>NZ_CP150179.1:0-7500 GCF_037965005.1 Anoxybacillus sp. FSL W8-1294
GTGGAAAATATTTCGGACTTATGGAATAAAGCATTGGCCGAAATTGAGAAAAAAATTAGCAAACCGAGTTTTGAAACATGGTTAAAATCAACGACTGCACATTCGTTAAAGGGCGATATCCTTATTATTACCGTTCCAAACGAATTTACAAAAGACTGGCTCGAATCGCGCTACACCCGGCTTATTGAACAAACGCTCTATGATATTACCGGGGAAGAATTAAAAATCAAATGCACGATTCCTAACGATCAAACATCGGAAGAATTTGATGTAAAACCAACAAGTAAACCGCGAAAACACGATGATGAACAAACAGAATTTCCACAAAGCATGCTCAATCCGAAGTATACGTTCGATACATTCGTCATTGGATCTGGAAATCGCTTTGCTCATGCTGCCTCTTTAGCTGTGGCAGAAGCACCGGCCAAAGCATACAACCCCCTTTTCATTTATGGTGGTGTAGGCCTAGGCAAGACGCACCTCATGCACGCAATCGGTCATTACGTTCTTGAACACAACCCATCAGCGAAAGTCGTTTATCTATCTTCTGAAAAGTTTACAAACGAATTTATTAATGCCATTCGTGACAACCGTCCGGATGATTTTCGTAACAAATATCGCAATGTGGACGTGTTACTAATAGATGATATTCAATTTCTAGCTGGAAAAGAACAAACGCAAGAAGAGTTTTTCCATACGTTTAATACGCTACATGAAGAAAGTAAGCAAATTGTCATCTCAAGCGACCGACCACCAAAAGAAATTCCGACGTTAGAAGATCGCCTTCGTTCTCGTTTTGAATGGGGCTTAATTACAGACATCACTCCTCCCGATTTAGAAACGAGAATTGCAATTTTGCGCAAAAAAGCGAAAGCGGAAGGATTCGACATACCGAACGAAGTGATGTTGTACATTGCTAATCAAATTGATTCGAACATTCGTGAATTAGAGGGGGCACTCATTCGCGTCGTTGCTTACTCTTCTTTAATTAATAAAGAAATTAACGCAGATTTGGCAGCTGAAGCATTAAAAGATATTATTCCGAGCTCCAAACCAAAAGTTATTACGATCCAAGATATTCAACGCGTTGTCGGGGAGCATTTTAATGTAAAACTCGAAGATTTCAAGGCGAAAAAGCGGACAAAATCTGTTGCTTTTCCAAGACAAATTGCAATGTATCTTTCACGCGAACTGACGGACTGTTCGCTCCCAAAAATTGGTGAAGAATTTGGAGGGCGTGACCATACGACTGTTATCCATGCCCATGAAAAAATTTCAGCTCTCATTCAGACTGACGTTCAATTGCAAAAACAGCTGAAAGAAATTATGGAGAAACTGAAATAATGTGAATAACTACTTTGTGTTTGTGCACAGTCTGTCCACATGTGGATAGTCTGTGCTTCCTTTGTTTTACTCACTTATCCACATAATCACAGCGCCTATTACTATGATTAATAGTTTTTTAAAAAAATATAATTAATAATTAGGGAGGTTTTCTTTGTGAAAGTTACTATCGATCGCGAGCACTTAGTGAGAAGTGTGCAAGATGTTATGAAAGCTGTATCATCCCGAACGACCATTCCTATTTTGACTGGAATTAAAATTGTCGCCTCTGAGCAAGGAGTTACATTGACAGGGAGTGACTCAGATATTTCGATTGAATCGTTTATTCCAGCGGAGGAAAAGGATCGTATTATTGTTGACGTCATTAAACAAGGGGGCGTAGTTCTCCAAGCGCGATTTTTTAGCGAAATTGTTCGTAAACTACCGAAAGAAACCGTACAAATCGAAGTAAAAGATCAATTTGTCACAACCATTCGTTCCGGAAAAGCCGAATTTCACTTAAACGGATTGGATCCAGAGGAATATCCGCGCTTACCACAAATTCAAGAGGAAAACATGTTTAAAGTTCCAGCTGATTTGTTAAAACATGTAATTCGTCAAACTGTATTCGCTGTATCGACTTCAGAAACACGTCCGATCTTGACAGGTGTAAACTGGCGAATTGAAAATAATGAACTGACGTGTATTGCAACAGATAGCCATCGGCTAGCTATGAGAAAAGCAAAAGTAGAAACGGAATCAGAAGCGTACTTCAATATCGTCATTCCGGGAAAGAGTTTGAACGAACTAAATAAAATCCTCGAAGAGTCGAATGAACTTGTGCACATTGTCGTGACAGAAAATCAAATATTATTCAAAACAAAACATTTGTTGTTTTTCTCACGATTATTAGACGGGAACTATCCGGATACGTCTCGACTTATTCCAACAGACAGTCAGACAGATGTGATTGTAAAAACGAAGGAGTTTCTACAAGCGATCGACCGTGCATCTTTATTAGCGCGTGAAGGAAGAAACAACGTTGTTCGTTTATCGACACTAGCCGACAAAATCGTTGAAATTTCTTCGAACTCACCTGAAATCGGAAAAGTAGTTGAAGAAGTGCAGTGTGAACAAGTTGAGGGAGAAGAATTAAAAATTTCTTTCAGCGCAAAATATATGATGGATGCACTAAAAGCGTTAGAAGGGACAGAAATTAAAATTAGTTTTACTGGTGCAATGCGACCATTTTTAATTCGTCCGCTTCATGACGATTCGATGCTCCAATTAATTTTACCTGTGCGCACATATTAAAAGCTGCTAGATGAACTAGCAGCTTTCCTTTTCTTCACCTTTCTTTTTTAGTACAATGAAAGAATGGACACTTTTTATAGAAAGTGAGCGGATGATGGATGAAAGAAATAAAAATTTCAACAGAAACCATTACACTCGGACAATTTTTAAAACTAGCGAACGTCATCTCAACAGGTGGGATGGCGAAATGGTTTTTACAAACAAACGATGTATTTGTTAATGGTGAGCAGGAACAACGTCGCGGGCGAAAGCTGAAGGTAGGGGACGTTGTCGACATCAAAACAATCGGTACATTTACGATTTGTTCGTGAAGGTGGGAGCACCTTTGTTTTTGGAACAATTAACTTTAAAAAACTACCGCAATTATGAACAAGGTTGTTGGCAATTTCAAAATAAAGTAAACGTCATTTTAGGTGAAAATGCCCAAGGTAAGACGAACATCATGGAATCCATTTATGTTTTATCTATGGCGAAATCACATCGAACGACGAACGATAAAGATTTAATTCGTTGGGACGAAGATTATGCTAAAATAGAAGGTAAAGTAGGAAAGAAAAACGGGTCCATTTTTCTGCAACTAACTGTGTCAAAAAAAGGTAAGAAAGCAAAACTCAATCATATTGAACAGGCGAAGTTAAGCAGATATGTCGGGCACATGAACGTTGTCATGTTTGCTCCAGAAGACTTAAACCTTGTAAAAGGGAGCCCACAAATTCGAAGACGTTTTATCGACATGGAGATCGGTCAAGTATCTCCTGTTTACATGCATGAGCTTGGTCAATATCAAAAAGTGTTGCAACAAAGAAATCAATATTTGAAACTACTTCAGTCGAAAAAACAGATGGATGAAACGTTTCTTGATGTGCTTACAGAACAACTGGTAGAACTTGCAGCTAAGATCACGCTTAAAAGATACGAATTTATCGAATTATTACAAACGTGGGCAAAACCGATTCATGGTGAAATTAGTCGAGGTAATGAACAATTAGCTATTCACTATTGTCCTTCGGTTCATGTATTAGACAAACAACAATGGTCGAGAATAGTAGAAGTGTATAACGACAAGTTCGCACAAATAAAAACAAAAGAAATCGAACGAGGCACAACACTTATCGGGCCACATCGAGATGATTTATCGTTCACAATTAACGGAAAGGATGTACAAACGTTCGGTTCACAAGGACAACAACGAACGACGGCCCTTTCATTGAAACTAGCTGAAATTGATTTAATTTTTTCGGAAATTGGAGAGTACCCTATTCTTTTACTTGACGATGTCCTATCAGAACTGGATGATTTTCGCCAAACGCATTTGTTAAATGCTATACAAGGCAAAGTGCAAACATTCGTAACAACAACGAGCATAGATGGGATTGAGCATCGCGTTATTCGTGATGCAGATGTGTACGAAGTTGTCTCGGGACAAATGATGAGACGATAGTTGTTTATCAAACTCGGACGTATTGTCCGAAAAGGAAAGCGTAGGTGATCAATAGTGACGATGGAACAAAGGGAACAAATTGTTTATGATGAAAGTCAGATTCAAGTGCTCGAAGGATTAGAAGCAGTACGAAAAAGACCGGGGATGTATATCGGATCAACTGGACCGAAAGGATTACACCATCTCGTTTGGGAAATTGTCGACAACAGTATTGATGAAGCGCTAGCTGGATTTTGTACGGAAATCACCGTTATTGTTGAAGAAGACAATAGCATTACAGTTATCGATAACGGTCGGGGGATTCCAGTTGGCATTCATGAAAAAATGGGGAGACCAGCTGTTGAAGTAATTATGACTGTGTTGCACGCTGGAGGGAAATTCGGCGGCGGTGGATATAAAGTATCTGGCGGTTTGCATGGGGTCGGTGCGTCTGTTGTTAATGCGTTGTCAGAAGAACTAGAAGTATATGTACATCGCGATGGAAACATTCACTATCAAAAATATAAGCGCGGTGTGCCTTGTTCTGATTTACAAGTTGTAGGTGAGACAGATCGGACAGGAACAATGATTCATTTTAAGCCAGATCCGGAAATTTTTACAGAAACGACGGAGTATGATTACGATACACTCGCGCACCGTTTACGGGAGCTTGCTTTTTTAAACAAAGGCATTCGTATTACGCTAGAAGATCGACGCGGTGAAAAGCGACGCAACGAATACTACTATGAAGGCGGAATTTCTTCATACGTTAAACATTTAAATCGGACAAAAGAAACGCTTCACGAGGAACCAATTTATATTGAAGGGGAGAAAGACGGGATTCAAGTCGAAATTGCCCTACAATACAACGATGGTTATACAAGTAATATATACTCATTTGCGAATAACATTCATACACATGAAGGTGGTACGCACGAGTTAGGGTTTAAAACAGCTCTGACGCGAATTATTAATGATTATGGCCGTAAAAGCAGTATGTTTAAAGAACAAGATGCTAATTTAACTGGTGAGGACGTACGGGAAGGATTAACGGCCATCATCTCGGTGAAACACCCAGCACCACAGTTCGAGGGGCAAACGAAGACGAAACTCGGAAATAGTGATGCTCGTACGGCGACAGAGTCCATTTTTGCTGAACAATTTGAGAAGTTTTTACTCGAAAATCCATCCGTTGCAAAAAAAATCGTTGAAAAAGGAATTTTAGCTTCTCGAGCACGTTTAGCAGCGAAGCGAGCGCGAGAATTAACGAGAAGAAAAAACGCCCTTGAAGTATCAAGTTTGCCTGGGAAATTGGCAGATTGTTCATCGAGAGACCCAGCGATATGTGAACTGTATGTCGTTGAGGGAGACTCGGCAGGTGGTTCTGCAAAACAAGGACGCGATCGTCATTTCCAAGCGATTTTACCGTTGCGCGGAAAAATTATTAACGTTGAAAAATCACGTTTAGATAAAATTTTATCCAACAATGAAGTACGTGCGATTATTACAGCTCTTGGCACGGGAATCGGGGAAGATTTTGATATTACAAAAGCTCGTTACCATAAGATCATTATTATGACGGACGCCGATGTCGATGGTGCACACATTCGCACATTGTTATTGACATTTTTTTATCGCTACATGCGCGAGGTCATTGAACAAGGCTACGTTTACATCGCTCAACCACCTTTATATAAAATTCAGCAAGGAAAACGAATCGAATATGCATATAGTGATCGACAACTTGAAGAAATATTAACGCGGTTACCTGAACAACCAAAACCGGTCATTCAACGTTATAAAGGTCTTGGGGAGATGAATCCTGAACAACTTTGGGAAACAACAATGAATCCAGAAACGAGAACGTTGTTGAAAGTGAGTTTGCAAGATGCGATGGAGGCGGACGAAACGTTCGAAATTTTAATGGGGGACAAAGTCGAGCCGCGTAGACAATTTATTGAAGAAAACGCAAAATACGTAAAAAACCTAGATATTTAAACATGTCGGAGAGTGTTTGTTCACCCTCCCCTTGTTTTATTATTTTGCTAAGTAAGGGAGGTTCGTTGTTGTATGTCTGAACGAGTAAAAGAAGTGAGTATTAGTCAAGAAATGCGTGCATCGTTTCTTGACTATGCGATGAGCGTCATTGTATCTCGCGCGCTCCCTGATGTGCGTGATGGTCTAAAGCCGGTACATCGTCGTATTTTATATGCAATGCACGATTTAGGAATGACGGCGGACAAGCCTTACAAAAAGTCGGCACGTATTGTCGGTGAAGTTATCGGGAAATACCATCCACACGGTGATGCAGCGGTATACGATACGATGGTGCGGATGGCACAAGATTTCAACTATCGATATATGCTTGTAGATGGACATGGAAACTTCGGATCAATTGACGGGGATGCTGCAGCAGCAATGCGCTATACAGAAGCGAGAATGTCGAAAATTTCGATGGAGCTGTTGCGAGATATTAACAAAGACACGATTGATTACCAAGACAACTATGACGGTTCAGAACGAGAGCCAATTGTTTTGCCGGCTCGTTTTCCGAATTTGCTTGTGAACGGATCTTCAGGGATTGCGGTTGGAATGGCAACAAATATTCCGCCGCATCAACTTGGAGAAGTCATTGATGCTTTATTAGAGCTAATGAAAGATCCAGATATGACGATTGCTGAATTAATGGAATATTTGCCAGGACCTGATTTTCCGACAGGTGCGCAAATTATTGGGAGAGGCGGTATACGAAAAGCGTATGAAACAGGACGAGGTTCGATTACGTTGCGTGCCAAAGCAGAGATCGAGCAAAAAGAGAACGGAAAAGAAGTGATTATCGTCCGTGAGTTACCTTATCAAGTCAATAAAGCGAAGTTAATTGAAAAAATTGCTGAGCTTGTACGCGAAAAGAAAATTGATGGCATTACAGATTTGCGTGATGAGTCGGATCGAAGCGGCATGCGTATCGTCATTGAAGTACGAAGAGATGTGAGTGCTCATGTCGTACTTAACAATTTATATAAACAAACGGCTTTACAAACGAGCTTTGGCATTAATATGCTTGCTCTTGTTGACGGTCAACCAAAAGTATTGAATTTGAAACAATGTTTACAGCATTATTTAGAACATCAAAAGGTTGTTATTCGTCGTCGTACGCAATTTGAGTTAAACAAGGCAGAAGCACGCGCCCATATTTTAGAAGGACTACGCATTGCCCTCGATCACCTAGATGAAGTGATTGAGCTCATTCGTCAATCCGCGACCGTAGATGTAGCAAAAGAAGGATTAATGACAAAGTTCCAGCTAAGCGAAAAGCAAGCGCAAGCTATTTTAGATATGCGCCTGCAACGTTTAACTGGATTAGAGCGTGAAAAAATCGAGCAAGAGTATGCTGAGTTATTAGGACTTATTGCACGTTTAAAGGCTATTTTAGCTGATGAACA
>NZ_CP150179.1:12500-27500 GCF_037965005.1 Anoxybacillus sp. FSL W8-1294
AGAGGCTTGCCTCTTGGGGTTGTAGGACACTCAATACGGAGTGACAAAGGAACGGAGTAGACGAAGCGGTCTGGAAAGGCCCGCCAGAGGAGGTAACAGCCCTGTAGTCGAAACTTCGTTCCCTCCTGAGTGGATCCTGAGTACGGCGGGACACGAGGAATCCCGTCGGAAGCAGGGAGGACCATCTCCCAAGGCTAAATACTCCCTAGTGACCGATAGTGAACCAGTACCGTGAGGGAAAGGTGAAAAGCACCCCGGGAGGGGAGTGAAAGAGAACCTGAAACCGTGTGCCTACAAGTAGTCAGAGCCCGTTTATGGGTGATGGCGTGCCTTTTGTAGAATGAACCGGCGAGTTACGATCTCGTGCGAGGTTAAGTCGAAAAGACGGAGCCGCAGCGAAAGCGAGTCTGAATAGGGCGTATAGTACGAGGTCGTAGACCCGAAACCAGGTGATCTACCCATGTCCAGGGTGAAGGTAGGGTAATACCTACTGGAGGCCCGAACCCACGCACGTTGAAAAGTGCGGGGATGAGGTGTGGGTAGGGGTGAAATGCCAATCGAACTTGGAGATAGCTGGTTCTCCCCGAAATAGCTTTAGGGCTAGCCTCGAGTTGAGAGTCTTGGAGGTAGAGCACTGATTGGGCTAGGGGCCCTCATCGGGTTACCGAACTCAGTCAAACTCCGAATGCCAATGACTTATGCTCGGGAGTCAGACTACGAGTGATAAGATCCGTGGTCAAGAGGGAAACAGCCCAGATCACCAGCTAAGGTCCCAAAGTGTACGTTAAGTGGAAAAGGATGTGGAGTTGCTTAGACAACCAGGATGTTGGCTTAGAAGCAGCCACCATTTAAAGAGTGCGTAATAGCTCACTGGTCGAGTGACTCTGCGCCGAAAATGTACCGGGGCTAAACGTACCACCGAAGCTGTGGGACGACTTACGTCGTCGGTAGGGGAGCGTTCTAAGGGCGTCGAAGCTAGACCGGAAGGACTAGTGGAGCGCTTAGAAGTGAGAATGCCGGTGTGAGTAGCGAAAACAGAGGTGAGAATCCTCTGCACCGAAAGCCTAAGGTTTCCTGAGGAAGGCTCGTCCGCTCAGGGTTAGTCGGGACCTAAGCCGAGGCCGAAAGGCGTAGGCGATGGACAACAGGTTGATATTCCTGTACCACCTCCTCACCGTTTGAGCAATGGGGGGACGCAGGAGGATAGGGTCAGCGCGCGACTGGTTGTGCGCGTCCAAGCAGTTAGGCGCCTCAAGTAGGCAAATCCGCTTGAGTAGGCTGAGCTGTGATGGCGAGGGAAATAAAGTACCGAAGTGCCTGATTCCACACTGCCAAGAAAAGCCTCTAGCGAGGTGAGAGGTGCCCGTACCGCAAACCGACACAGGTAGGCGAGGAGAGAATCCTAAGGTGCGCGGGAGAACTCTCGTTAAGGAACTCGGCAAAATGACCCCGTAACTTCGGGAGAAGGGGTGCTCCCTCGGGTGAATAGCCCAGGGGAGCCGCAGTGAAAAGGCCCAAGCGACTGTTTATCAAAAACACAGGTCTCTGCGAAGCCGTAAGGCGAAGTATAGGGGCTGACACCTGCCCGGTGCTGGAAGGTTAAGGGGAGCGCTTAGCGCAAGCGAAGGTGCGAACCGAAGCCCCAGTAAACGGCGGCCGTAACTATAACGGTCCTAAGGTAGCGAAATTCCTTGTCGGGTAAGTTCCGACCCGCACGAAAGGTGTAACGACTTGGGCACTGTCTCAACGAGAGACCCGGTGAAATCATAGTACCTGTGAAGATGCAGGTTACCCGCGACAGGACGGAAAGACCCCGTGGAGCTTTACTGCAGCCTGATATTGAATGTTGGTGCGACATGTACAGCATAGGTGGGAGACTGAGAAGCCTGGACGCCAGTCTAGGTGGAGTCGCCGTTGGGATACCACCCTTGTCGTACTGAGATTCTAACCCGCACCCCTGATCGGGGTGGGAGACAGTGTCAGGTGGGCAGTTTGACTGGGGCGGTCGCCTCCCAAAGCGTAACGGAGGCGCCCAAAGGTTCCCTCAGAATGGTTGGAAATCATTCGAAGAGTGTAAAGGCAGAAGGGAGCTTGACTGCGAGACCTACAAGTCGAGCAGGGACGAAAGTCGGGCTTAGTGATCCGGTGGTTCCGAATGGAAGGGCCATCGCTCAACGGATAAAAGCTACCCCGGGGATAACAGGCTTATCTCCCCCAAGAGTCCACATCGACGGGGAGGTTTGGCACCTCGATGTCGGCTCATCGCATCCTGGGGCTGTAGTCGGTCCCAAGGGTTGGGCTGTTCGCCCATTAAAGCGGTACGCGAGCTGGGTTCAGAACGTCGTGAGACAGTTCGGTCCCTATCCGTCGCGGGCGTAGGAAATTTGAGAGGAGCTGTCCTTAGTACGAGAGGACCGGGATGGACGCACCGCTGGTGTACCAGTTGTCCCGCCAGGGGCACAGCTGGGTAGCTATGTGCGGAAGGGATAAGCGCTGAAAGCATCTAAGCGTGAAGCCCCCCTCAAGATGAGATTTCCCATCGCGTCAAGCGAGTAAGATCCCTTGAAGATGACAAGGTAGATAGGTCCGAGGTGGAAGCGTGGCGACACGTGCAGCTGACGGATACTAATCGATCGAGGACTTAACTAAGCACACAAGAAAAGCGAAGGCGACTGTCCAGCCACGAAGAACGCGAAAGGCCTGCGAGGAGGCTGTTGCCGCCACAGCAGGACTGAAGCGGTTCGAGGGGCTAGGAGCCGCAGCTAGACATCAAGAAAAGCTGAGAACGGTCCTTGGCGAAGCCAAGGAAACGTCCGACGGAGCCGAGAGCTTTTGACGAAGACGTGCGTGCACGTCGAACGGAAAAAGCGAAAGGCGTAGGAGGATGTTAGTTCGAAGCTAGACATCACGAAAAGCGAAGGCGACTGTTCTGTTATCTAGTTTTGAAGGAATTATCCTTCAATATATTGCTCGGTGACGATGGCGGAGAGGTCACACCCGTTCCCATCCCGAACACGGAAGTTAAGCTCTCCAGCGCCGATGGTAGTTGGCGGGACACCGCCTGCGAGAGTAGGACGTTGCCGGGCAAGAAAAGGATCAAGACAAGTTAGTCTTGGTCGTTTTTATTATACAATAAATAGTCATACAAATATTTCGGTACTTTTCTTTCAGTTACGTCTAAAAACTGTACGATAAACGGATATGCGTCATTGGAATAACTGTGGAGAAGATCGTACCACCATTCTGTTTCATAACGGCAGATCATACTTAAATTGTATAGTAATAAATAGTGAGCGATGATTTCATGAATATGCTTGTTTTGTCCATTTGTTTGTTTAAAATATAAATCAAATAAAGGAGTTAGCTCCTCTATCTGTTCTAACAACTGTTTCATGCAAAATTTTTCTCCATATGCATGTTTCACATGAAACATTTTTTCAGAAAAATAAGTAAACAAACCGTGTTTTTGAATTTTTACTTCGTCTTTAAAAAAATCATAGTTTTGTTTTTTTCTCTTTCTCGTTGACACTCCGTGTGCCAAAACGGTAGAGGATTCTGGGTAGTCAGCATGAATAGTTAATAAACACGCTTTAAGAAGTTGTACATTTCCATAAAATAATAAAACAGGTTTGATCGCCAATGGTGCTTGGCGGGCTGTGTCATAAAATTTTTTTCCATGTTGTAAGTAGTACATAAACGGATAACAATTATCATAACTTTTCTTTTCTGCATCTTCTCTCCCTTCTTGTTTGTAGCGTTCAAGTAAAAATTGATGTACAAAATTTGAAGAGTAAAATACTTCCCACATCGTTTGCTCTCCTTATTTAATTGATCGAATTATCTAACATTTTTATGTTTTCTTGACAGAAAAAAGCGAAGTTGATACTCTACTAATTAATATTTCCAAAGTGAGGGGGAAAAACAATGTGGGAAACAAAATTTGCGAAAGAAGGATTGACGTTTGATGATGTTCTTTTAATTCCGGCGAAGTCAGAAGTGTTGCCACGTGATGTCGATCTAACGGTTGAGCTAAGTAAAACATTGAAATTGAACATCCCAATTATTAGTGCGGGAATGGATACGGTGACAGAGGCAGAAATGGCGATTGCGATGGCGCGCCAAGGAGGATTAGGAATTATCCATAAAAACATGTCGATTGAGCAACAGGCTGAACAAGTTGATAAAGTAAAACGTTCAGAAAGCGGGGTAATTACCGATCCGTTCTTTTTAACTCCTGAACATCAAGTATATGATGCTGAACATTTAATGAGTAAATATCGTATCTCAGGTGTTCCAATCGTTAATAATGCTGAAGAACAAAAGCTTGTCGGAATTATTACGAATCGTGATTTACGTTTCATTCAAGATTACTCAATAAAAATTTCTGATGTCATGACAAAAGAAAATTTAATTACTGCCCCTGTTGGAACAACATTAGAAGAAGCAGAAAAAATTTTACAAAAGTACAAAATTGAAAAACTCCCTCTCGTTGATGATCAAGGTGTGTTAAAAGGGCTTATTACCATTAAAGATATTGAAAAAGTCATTGAATTCCCAAATGCAGCAAAAGATTCAAAAGGGCGTCTTCTTGTCGGAGCAGCTGTCGGGGTCACTACAGATACGATGTTGCGCGTGAAAAAGCTTGTGGAGGCAAACGTTGACGTCATTGTAGTTGATACAGCCCACGGTCATTCTAAAGGAGTGCTTGAAACGGTACGGAAAATTCGCGACACTTACCCGACATTGAACATTATCGCTGGAAATGTCGCGACAGCAGAGGCGACAAGAGATCTAATTGAAGCAGGAGCAAATATCATTAAAGTCGGTATCGGTCCAGGATCAATTTGTACGACACGGGTTGTCGCAGGTGTCGGTGTTCCTCAAATTACAGCCATTTATGACTGTGCAACAGAAGCAAGGAAATATGGTGTTTCAATTATTGCTGATGGGGGAATTAAATATTCTGGTGATATTGTAAAGGCTTTAGCAGCTGGTGGACATGCGGTTATGCTCGGAAGCTTGCTTGCAGGTGTATCTGAAAGTCCGGGGGAAACAGAAATTTATCAAGGTAGACGATTTAAAGTATATCGCGGTATGGGATCAGTTGGAGCGATGGAAAAGGGAAGTAAAGACCGCTATTTCCAAGAAGATAATAAAAAATTTGTTCCGGAAGGCATTGAAGGAAGAGTACCTTATAAAGGGCCGCTTGCTGATACCATTTATCAACTTGTCGGTGGATTGCGAGCAGGAATGGGCTATTGCGGAACGAGAAATTTAGAAGAATTGCGAGAAAAAGCGCAATTTGTGCGCATGACTGGAGCAGGACTAAGAGAAAGCCATCCACATGACGTCCAAATTACGAAAGAAGCGCCAAACTATTCATTTATGTAGTAAATACATAGGCAGAGGTGGAAGATTCCTCTGTCTATTTTTTTTTACAAGAGTATGTTAAAATAACGGTTATGTAAAACAGAGTTGGAGGGTTTGAGCGTGAAAACATCGTACAAGAGCTTCATCATTTCCATTGTAGCAATGTTCTTATTTATGGCGACGTTACCGCAAAATATAAAAGCGGAAGAAGACGTGCTCAATATTGAAGCAGATGCCGCTATTCTCGTTGAAGCGGAAACAGGAAAAATTTTATACCAAAAAAATATTGATGCCGTTTTAGGGATTGCTAGTATGACAAAAATGATGACGGAGTATTTGTTGCTAGAGGCCATTCATGAAGGACGCGTGAAATGGGATCAAGAATATGCAGTAAGTGAGTATGTATATCAAATTTCTCAAAAGCGCGATTTATCGAATGTTCCGTTGAGAAAAGATGGAAAATATACAGTACGTGAATTATACGAAGCAATGGCGATTTACTCAGCAAACGGGGCGACGGTTGCAATCGCAGAAATTGTTGGTGGTTCGGAAGCAAATTTTGTGAAGATGATGAATGAAAAAGCGCAAGAGCTGGGATTAAAAGATTACAAGTTTGTTAATGCAACCGGACTCAATAACAAAGATTTAGGGGGATTGCACCCAGCAGGTAGTGGAGATAACGAAGAAAACGTCATGTCTGCTCGTGCTGTAGCGACATTAGCATATCATTTATATCACGAGTTCCCGGAAATTTTAGAAACGGCAAGTATTCCCCGAAAGTATTTCCGAGAAGGAACAGATGACCAAATTAAAATGGATAACTGGAACTGGATGCTTCCGGGACTTATCGCAGCATATGAAGGTGTAGATGGTATAAAAACGGGATATACAGAGTTCGCAGGGTATTGCTTTACAGGTACAGCAGAGCGGAATGGTATGCGCTTTATTACCGTTGTGATGAATGCAAAAACGAATGGTAAGGGTACACATTTATCACGTTTTGAACAGACGAGAAAAATGTTAGACTATGCGTTTAGCAACTATACTGTGCAAAAGTTGTATCCAAAAGGCTATACGACGAAAAAACATAAAACAGTCACCGTAAAAAAAGGGAAAGAAAAAGAAGTTGCGATCGCGACAAAACAACCACTATCGCTTGTTATTAAACGCGGGGAAGAGAAAAAATATAAACCTGTTGTTGTTATTGAAAAAGAAACGTTAACAGCCCCTGTGAAAAAAGGTCAAAAAGTTGGATATATGTACGTGAAATATGAAGGAACAGACTACGGCTATTTAACGAAAGAAGGGGAAAAAGCAGCACAAGTTGACATCGTAACAAAGCGAGCTGTAGAGAAAGCAAATGGCTTTATTTTAGCGCTGCGCGCCATTGGTGAACTGTTTAGCGATATTTGGAGTGGTGCTTCAAATGCAATCAAAGGGTTATTTTAAAGCTCTCTTTTTGGAGGGCTTTAAAATTTTTATTATGATTTTTTGAAAAATTGAGTTAAAATAAAAAAATGTAGCTAGTGTTTCTACACTTTTACCTAGTAAAAACGTATGCTAGAATATGGATAGTGTACTGAAGTAATGAATAGTTGTCGTCAAACTGATTTTTCAGTACAATATCACAATAACGATATACATAATGGGAGGAATGAACGGTGGCGGTTACAGGTACAGAACGTGTAAAACGCGGAATGGCGGAAATGCAAAAAGGTGGCGTCATTATGGACGTCGTGAATGCAGAACAAGCGAAAATCGCAGAAGCAGCAGGTGCTGTTGCAGTGATGGCTCTTGAGCGCGTTCCAGCTGATATTCGTGCAGCTGGTGGTGTTGCCCGCATGGCTGATCCGACAGTTATTGAAGAAGTGATGAAAGCAGTATCTATTCCGGTAATGGCGAAGGCGCGTATCGGCCACTATGTGGAAGCGCGTGTATTAGAGGCGCTCGGCGTAGACTATATTGATGAGAGTGAAGTATTAACGCCAGCAGACGAAGAATTTCATATTGATAAACGTCAATTTACTGTGCCGTTTGTATGTGGCTGCCGTGATTTAGGTGAAGCAGCTCGTCGTATCGCTGAAGGAGCATCGATGCTTCGTACAAAAGGTGAACCGGGCACAGGAAATATTGTTGAAGCTGTTCGCCATATGCGTAAAGTAAACGCGCAAGTGCGTAAAGTCGTTAGCATGAGTGAAGATGAATTAATGACGGAAGCGAAAAATTTAGGTGCACCGTTTGAAGTATTATTAGAAATCAAACGTCTTGGTCGTCTTCCTGTCGTTAACTTTGCAGCAGGTGGTGTTGCGACACCAGCGGATGCAGCATTAATGATGCATTTAGGTGCTGATGGTGTATTTGTTGGTTCTGGTATTTTCAAATCAGAAAACCCTGAAAAATATGCACGTGCTATCGTAGAGGCAACAACTCATTATGAAGATTACGAATTAATTGCTCACTTATCTAAAGGATTAGGTGGAGCGATGAAAGGGATTGATATTTCTTCGTTGCTTCCTGAACAACGGATGCAAGAACGCGGATGGTAATGTAAAGGAGCAATGAATATGGTGAAAATAGGAGTATTAGGATTGCAAGGGGCCGTACGTGAACATGTACGGTCGATTGAAGCGTGTGGTGCAGAAGCGGTAGTGATTAAAAAGGTCGAGCAATTGACACAGATTGATGGCCTTATCATTCCAGGTGGGGAAAGTACGACGATGCGTCGTTTGATGGATAAATACGGCTTTATTGAACCGCTGAAGCAATTTGCAGGCGAAGGGAAGCCGATGTTTGGAACGTGTGCAGGCTTAATCATTTTAGCGAAAAAAATTGTTGGTTACGATGAGCCGCATCTCGGTTTAATGGATATTACGGTTGAACGCAACTCGTTCGGTCGCCAGCGTGAAAGCTTTGAAGCATCTTTATCTATTAAAGGAGTCGCGGATGACTTTATTGGTGTATTTATTCGAGCTCCGCACATTGTATCTGTAGGAGCCGATGTTGATGTGCTTGCGACATATGAGGATCGCATTGTCGCGGCAAGACAAGGACAATTTTTAGGATGTTCGTTTCATCCAGAATTAACAGACGACCATCGTATGACGCAATACTTTATCAACATGGTGAAAGAGACAAAAGAATAAACGGGTTGCATTTTGTTTAAACTTATAGTACATTATTTCCAAGAAAATGATATGAAGAAAAAGCGATGACAGGAACTAGTAGCAAGCCCTCTTCCTTTCAGAGAGCCGATGGTCGGTGCAAATCGGCAGGAATGACTTGTGAATCCATCCTGGAGCGAGATGCTGAACGCGTTAAGTCAGTAGGCATTTCCGGTGAGAACCGTTATATCTCTCGAGTGGGAGACGTATGTCTTCAACTAGGGTGGCAACGCGGGAGCACTCTCGTCCCTTTCCTTTGGGACGGGAGTTTTTTATTTCATTAATCAAAATAAAAAGGAGGTATGTTGATGTTAGACTTAAAATTTTTACGTGCTAATTTTGAAGAAGTAAAACAAAAGCTTCAACATCGTGGTGAGGATTTAGCGGATTTCGAACGATTTGAGCAGCTCGATCGTCGTCGTCGAGAACTCATTGCACAGGCGGAGGAATTAAAAAATAAGCGAAACGATGTGTCGCAACAAGTTGCTTTACTAAAGCGTGAAAAAAAAGATGCGGATCATCTCATTGCTGAAATGCGCCAAGTTGGTGATCAGATTAAAGTACTTGATGATGAATTGCGAGAAGTAGAACAACAGCTTGGAACATTGCTTTTATCCATTCCAAACATTCCACATGAATCTGTTCCAATTGGTGAATCAGAAGACGATAATGTAGAAATTCGTAAATGGGGTGAACCGCGTTCATTTTCCTTTGAACCGAAACCACATTGGGAAATTGCTGATCAACTTGGGATTTTAGATTTTGAAAGAGCAGCAAAGGTGACAGGAAGCCGATTTGTATTTTATAAAGGACTTGGGGCACGTTTAGAACGTGCATTGATTAACTTTATGTTAGACATACATGTTGAACAACACGGATATGAAGAAGTTCTTCCGCCATACATCGTTAATCGAGCAAGCATGACGGGAACGGGGCAGCTTCCGAAGTTTGAAGAAGATGCATTTCGTATCGAAAGCGAAGATTACTTTTTAATTCCAACAGCTGAAGTTCCTGTAACAAACTTACATCGCGATGAAATTTTATCAGCAGATGATTTGCCGATTAAATATGTTGCATATAGTGCATGCTTCCGTTCAGAAGCAGGATCAGCTGGAAGGGATACACGTGGATTAATTCGTCAGCATCAATTCAATAAAGTAGAACTTGTTAAATTTGTCAAACCAGAAGATTCTTACGAAGAGCTCGAAAAGCTAACAAATGATGCAGAGCGTGTTTTACAACTATTAGGTCTGCCATATCGTGTGATGAGCATGTGTACAGCTGATTTAGGATTTACTGCAGCAAAAAAATATGACATTGAAGTATGGTTACCAAGCTATGGTACGTACCGAGAGATTTCTTCTTGTAGCAATTTTGAAGCGTTTCAAGCTCGCCGCGCAAATATTCGTTTCCGTCGTGATCCAAAGGCGAAGCCAGAACATGTGCATACGCTAAACGGATCTGGTTTAGCCATCGGACGAACTGTTGCAGCGATTTTAGAAAATTACCAACAGGAAGATGGAACGGTAGTTATTCCAGAAGTACTTCGACCATACATGGGAGGAAAAGAAGTGATTTCATAGGGGGAGAAAGTTTGCCCCCCTTTTCTTTATAAAAAGTGTTGACATGTCGTGATGGTTATGATAATTTAATACATGTCGATACGGAGGAGTACCCAAGTCTGGCTGAAGGGGTCGGTCTTGAAAACCGAGAGGCGTCGAAAGGCGCGCGGGGGTTCGAATCCCTCCTCCTCCGCCATCATTTAGATGTTTGCAACCACAGCGCATAAAATGGAGATTGTTTATTGAACAATTCGTTACATATTGTAACGAATTTTTGTTTTATACAGCAAAAGAAAGGATGTCCCAAAACGGTTGAGACATCCTTATTTTTTTAACGTGCGATATTGTTCGATCATATATCCAATTTTTGCGACAATCGGTTCGATTGATTGAGCATCACGAATAATATCATATTCATTGATGTTAATACGCAAAACAGGACAAGCATTAAAGCTATTGATCCATCTCTCATATCTTTCATACATTTCTTTCCAATATTCGGTTGGTGTCTGCTGTTCCATTGGACGACCGCGCTCACGAATACGTTTAATAATTTCCTCAAAACTTCCTTCTAAATAAATAAGTAAATCAGGATGAGGAAAATATGGTGTCATAACCATAGCTTCAAATAAACTTGTATACGTTTCATAGTCGACTTTCGACATCGTACCTTTTTCGTAATGCATTTTTGCAAAAATACCTGTATCTTCATAAATGGAGCGATCTTGGACAAATCCTCCTCCGTATTCAAAAATACGCTTTTGTTCTTTGAATCGTTCAGCGAGAAAGTAAATTTGAAGGTGAAAGCTCCAACGTTTAAAATCAGCGTAAAATTTATCTAAATAAGGATTTGTATCTACTTTTTCAAAAGAAGTGCGAAATTGAAGCGCATCAGCTAACGCTTTTGTCATCGTTGATTTTCCGACACCGACCGTTCCAGCAATGGTAATGACAGCATCGCTTGGGATATGATATTTTTCTCGTAAATTCATTGTTCTAAACTCCTTTTAAGAACAGATTGCAGTTCGTTTAAAATGTAAAATCGATCTTTGTCATTATGAACGAAGTCGAGTTCATCTCCATTAAATCGCAATACAGGAATGTGGGGGTGGTCTTGTTCAAATTGTTCTATTGCTTGTTCATAAGCATGAGATAGTTGTTGTAAATAGTTCGGATCAATGTTTTTTTCAAATTCGCGACCCCGCATAGCAATACGCTCTAACAACGTGTGTAATGAAGCATGCAAATAAATAACAACGTTTGGTTTTGGCATATCGCTTGTTAAAATGTCATAAATTCGTACATACTTTTCGTACTGTTTTCCTTTTAACGTTTGCTTAGCAAAGATTAAGTTTTTGAAAATATGGTAGTCAGCTACAACCGGTTTCCCATTGTTTAAAAAATTTTTTTCGACATCTTCTAGCTGTTTATAGCGATTACATAGAAAAAACATCTCCGTTTGGAAACTCCATTCTTCGATGTTTTCATAAAATTTACCTAAAAAAGGATTTTCATCAACAATTTCTTTTAATAGCTCATATTGAAAATGGGTTGAGATGACCTTAGCTAATGATGTTTTTCCAACACCAATTGGGCCTTCCACAGTAATAAAGGGCACGCGGGACATTGTGTAACCTCCTTCGGGTGAAACCGTCTGTGTAGACAGACAAAATTTATTTTAACATAAAATGATTAGTATGTATGTTGCTTTTTTGTTTTGATATACTTTATAGATGATAAAAAGGTACGGGAGTTTCAAAAGATGAGAAATGATGAGTATTACATGCATTTAGCGATCGAAGAAGCAAAGAAAGCAGAAAAAATAGGAGAAGTGCCTATCGGTGCTGTTATTGTATATAACGACCAAGTGATTGCGCGAGCCCATAATTTGCGCGAACGGGATCAACGCTCGATTGCTCATGCGGAGCTTTTGGCCATTGATGAAGCATGTCGAAAACTAGGCACGTGGCGACTAGAACAAGCAACGTTGTATGTGACGTTAGAACCTTGTGCCATGTGCGCTGGGGCAATTGTTCTGTCTCGGATCAAACGCGTTGTATTTGGGGCAAGCGATCCGAAAGGGGGATGTGCAGGGACATTAATGAATTTATTACAAGAATCGAGATTTAATCACCAATCGGAGGTTGTTAGCGGGGTATTAGCTGAACAATGTGGCTATATGCTAAGTGAATTTTTTCGACAGTTGCGTCAACGAAAAAAAGAAGAAAAAAGTAGTATTAATTCCAATTAAATTCCATTGTGTAGTCGTTGCAATTTGGATGAAAAAGAGATATACTTATACTTGCGTTAGAGATAACGCATTGCCGTGCTAAGCGGGGAGGTAGCGGTGCCCTGTACTCGCAATCCGCTCTAGCGAGGCTGAATTCCTTCTTTAGGCTAGTTTGCTGTAGAGTCTGCCTAGAGTAAGTGGTGTTGACGTTTGGGTCCTGCGCAATGGGAATCCGTGAACCCTGTCAGGTCCGGAAGGAAGCAGCAGTAAGCGGACAATCCCATGTGCCGCAGGGGTGCCTGAACCGAGCTAACTACTCTAGTAACGTTTATGGCAGCTAGTCGACAGAAGGTGCACGGCAATTTACATAGATAGGACACAGGCACTTGCTCAAATGGCAAGTGCTTTTTTCATGCGTTTTTTAATGATATAATGATTAGGATACAAGCAAAGAGGAGGGCAGTTTCGTGAGTTATAAAGCTTTATATCGTGTTTTTCGGCCACAAAGCTTCAAAGATGTTGTCGGTCAAGAACACGTCACAAAAACGTTGCAAAATGCCCTGCTTCAACAAAAGATTTCACATGCATATTTATTTTCTGGTCCACGTGGGACAGGAAAAACAAGTATAGCTAAAATTTTCGCTAAAGCGGTAAACTGCGAGCATCGTCCAACAGCAGAGCCATGCAACGAATGTCCGACTTGTTTAGGCATTATGAACGGTTCGATTTCAGATGTGTTAGAGATTGACGCAGCATCAAATAACGGAGTAGATGAAATTCGTGATATTCGCGATAAGGTGAAATTTGCCCCAACCTCAGCACCTTATAAAGTGTATATTATCGATGAAGTGCATATGTTGTCCATTGGGGCGTTTAATGCATTATTAAAGACATTGGAGGAACCACCGAAACATGTCATTTTTATTTTAGCGACAACAGAGCCTCACAAAATTCCGTTAACGATCGTTTCTCGATGTCAGCGGTTTGATTTTCGGCGCATTGAGCTCAAATCCATCGTTTCACGTTTAAAAACGGTTGTTGCTGAAGAAGGTATAGATGTAGAGGAAGAAGCATTGTTTGCAATTGCGCGTGCTGCTGATGGTGGAATGCGTGATGCGTTAAGCTTGCTTGATCAAGCCATTTCTTTTAGTGATGACCGGGTGTTGCTTGAGGATGTGTTAGCGGTTACAGGCGCTGTCTCACAGCGGAAAATTGCTGATTTAATTTACGCGATGTATGAAAAGAAGACGGTTGAGGCGTTACGCCTTTTTCAAGATTTAATGGAACAAGGGAAAGATCCGAACCGTCTCGTCGAAGATTTAATTTATTATTACCGAGATATGCTTTTGTATAAAGCAGCGCCACAGCTTGAGGATGTGACGCATCGTGTGCTTGTTGATGAGCGATTTCGTGAGCTTTCTGACATGATTCCGACATCGTTCATATATGACGCGATCGATTTGTTAAGCAAAAGTCAACACGATATGCGTTTGACAAATCATCCACGTATTCATATGGAAGTCACGATCGTAAAACTTTGTTATGAAGAGGAGCATGCGATAAAATCTACTTCCTCCCTAGATTTAGAGGAGAAGGTAAAACAGCTTGAGCAACAATTGGAGAAACTAAAAGAAGCAGGTGTGAAGCCTTCTGCTTCGGAAGTTAGTGAACCGGTGAAAAAAACGGTAAAAAATATTCGCACAGACTATAAAATACCGATAGGACGCATTCATGAAGTGCTTCGCCAAGCGACGCATCAGCACTTATCTCTTGTTAAAGGGAATTGGGGGCATGTGCTTGATTTGCTGAAGAAGCAAAATAAAGTGTCCCATGCAGCATTATTACAAGAAAGTGAACCTGTAGCAGCAAGTAGCACAGCTTTTGTGCTAAAATTTAAATATGAAATTCACTGTAAGATGGTTGCTGATAATAGTAACTACGTCAAAGATAATTTAGAGCAAGTATTATTTGAATTAACAGGGAAAAAACTCGATACGATCCCTGTTCCAGAAAGCGAATGGCTTCAAATTCGCGAGCAGTTTATTCGGCAGCAAACAAATGAAGACGAACATCATGAACAGGAAGATCCATTTATTGCAGAAGCAAAAAAATGGTTTGGTGAACACTTAATTGAAATTAAAGAATAATGGAGGAATGATGACAATGATGCGTGGAATGGGAAATATGCAAAAAATGATGAAACAGATGCAAAAAATGCAAAAAGATATGGAGAAAGCGCAAGCAGAGTTAGCAGAAAAAACGGTTGAAGGAACAGCAGGAGGCGGAATGGTCACTGTTGTCGCGAACGGTCATAAACAAATTTTAGAAGTGAGAATTAAAGAGGAAGTTGTTGATCCAGAAGATATCGACATGTTGCAAGATTTAGTGCTTGCAGCAACGAATGATGCGTTGAAAAAGGTAGATGAGTTAACAGCAGAAACAATGGGGCAGTTTACAAAAGGATTGAACATACCAGGATTATTCTAGGGGGTTCGTATGTATTATCCAGAGCCGATATCGAAATTAATCGACAGCTTTATGAAATTGCCAGGCATCGGACCGAAAACGGCCGTCCGTCTGGCGTTTTTTGTATTAAACATGAAGGAAGATGTAGTATTAGACTTCGCTAAAGCACTTGTAAATGCCAAAAGAAATTTAACATATTGTTCATCATGTG
>NZ_CP150179.1:32500-85000 GCF_037965005.1 Anoxybacillus sp. FSL W8-1294
TTGAGCAATGGGGGGACGCAGGAGGATAGGGTCAGCGCGCGACTGGTTGTGCGCGTCCAAGCAGTTAGGCGCCTCAAGTAGGCAAATCCGCTTGAGTAGGCTGAGCTGTGATGGCGAGGGAAATAAAGTACCGAAGTGCCTGATTCCACACTGCCAAGAAAAGCCTCTAGCGAGGTGAGAGGTGCCCGTACCGCAAACCGACACAGGTAGGCGAGGAGAGAATCCTAAGGTGCGCGGGAGAACTCTCGTTAAGGAACTCGGCAAAATGACCCCGTAACTTCGGGAGAAGGGGTGCTCCCTCGGGTGAATAGCCCAGGGGAGCCGCAGTGAAAAGGCCCAAGCGACTGTTTATCAAAAACACAGGTCTCTGCGAAGCCGTAAGGCGAAGTATAGGGGCTGACACCTGCCCGGTGCTGGAAGGTTAAGGGGAGCGCTTAGCGCAAGCGAAGGTGCGAACCGAAGCCCCAGTAAACGGCGGCCGTAACTATAACGGTCCTAAGGTAGCGAAATTCCTTGTCGGGTAAGTTCCGACCCGCACGAAAGGTGTAACGACTTGGGCACTGTCTCAACGAGAGACCCGGTGAAATCATAGTACCTGTGAAGATGCAGGTTACCCGCGACAGGACGGAAAGACCCCGTGGAGCTTTACTGCAGCCTGATATTGAATGTTGGTGCGACATGTACAGCATAGGTGGGAGACTGAGAAGCCTGGACGCCAGTCTAGGTGGAGTCGCCGTTGGGATACCACCCTTGTCGTACTGAGATTCTAACCCGCACCCCTGATCGGGGTGGGAGACAGTGTCAGGTGGGCAGTTTGACTGGGGCGGTCGCCTCCCAAAGCGTAACGGAGGCGCCCAAAGGTTCCCTCAGAATGGTTGGAAATCATTCGAAGAGTGTAAAGGCAGAAGGGAGCTTGACTGCGAGACCTACAAGTCGAGCAGGGACGAAAGTCGGGCTTAGTGATCCGGTGGTTCCGAATGGAAGGGCCATCGCTCAACGGATAAAAGCTACCCCGGGGATAACAGGCTTATCTCCCCCAAGAGTCCACATCGACGGGGAGGTTTGGCACCTCGATGTCGGCTCATCGCATCCTGGGGCTGTAGTCGGTCCCAAGGGTTGGGCTGTTCGCCCATTAAAGCGGTACGCGAGCTGGGTTCAGAACGTCGTGAGACAGTTCGGTCCCTATCCGTCGCGGGCGTAGGAAATTTGAGAGGAGCTGTCCTTAGTACGAGAGGACCGGGATGGACGCACCGCTGGTGTACCAGTTGTCCCGCCAGGGGCACAGCTGGGTAGCTATGTGCGGAAGGGATAAGCGCTGAAAGCATCTAAGCGTGAAGCCCCCCTCAAGATGAGATTTCCCATCGCGTCAAGCGAGTAAGATCCCTTGAAGATGACAAGGTAGATAGGTCCGAGGTGGAAGCGTGGCGACACGTGCAGCTGACGGATACTAATCGATCGAGGACTTAACTAAGCACACAAGAAAAGCTGAGAACGGTCCTTGGCGAAGCCAAGGAAACGTCCGACGGAGCCGAGAGCTTTTGACGAAGACGTGCTTGCACGTCGAACGGAAAAAGCGAAGGCGTAGGAGGATGTTAGTTCGAAGCTAGACAGTAAGAAAAGCGAAGGCGACTGTTCTGTTATCTAGTTTTGAAGGAATTATCCTTCAATATATTGCTCGGTGACGATGGCGGAGAGGTCACACCCGTTCCCATCCCGAACACGGAAGTTAAGCTCTCCAGCGCCGATGGTAGTTGGCGGGACACCGCCTGCGAGAGTAGGACGTTGCCGGGCAAGAAAAGACCAAGACAAAATTTGTCTTGGTCTTTTTTTACTCCCGCACCAAATGCTTTTTTCTGAGTATATTGTTATATGAAACTGGGAAAACTGTTAGCGGGAGGTGGAGAATAAATGTCTTATCAAAAAGCTTGTATTATATGTGATGAGCAAAATAAAAAAGGAATGCATGTTTTTCATCATTTCATATGTATGGATTGTCACAACGATCTCGTTCAAACAGAAACAAATGAGGAGAAATACAAATTTTATGTCGATCGTCTAAGAAAAATTAGAGAGAATAAAATATATTCATAACGAAAGGCCCCTACTATGATTAGGGCCTGTTTTATTTTAATATATAGATATATAAATTAAACTTGTGAGGATGCGAAGAAAGATGGATCAGACGAAGACACCTCTATATACGCTTTTATGTGAACATGCCTCTAAAAAACCAATCTCTTTTCATGTGCCAGGACATAAATACGGAGCTGTTTTTTACGAGGAGGCTCTTTCTTCCTTTTTATCATTGTTACATTTAGATGTAACAGAGCTTTCCCATCTAGACGATTTACATCATCCAGCAGGGGCAATTGAACAAGCACAACAGTTAGCAGCAAAGTTGTATGGTGCAAAACGTACATATTTTTTAGTGAACGGTTCTACCGCTGGCAACTTGGCAATGATTGCGGCAGCATGTGTACAAAATAAAAAAGTGATTGTGCAACGTAATTGTCATAAATCCATTTTACATGCGCTACATCTTGTTGGGGCAACACCGATTTTTATCTCTCCAGAATTTGATGAAGATGTTCAAGTCATGTCTTTCGTGTCTTTTGAAACAATTTCTCATATGTTGCGCAAGCATCCAGATGCGGCTGCACTTATTTTAACAAATCCAAACTATTACGGCATGGCTATTGATTTAACACCAATCATTCATTTGGCACATTCTTATCGAATCCCTGTTTTAGTTGATGAGGCACATGGTGCTCATTTTGTTTTAGGAGAACCTTTTCCAAAGTCAGCTGTCGCATGTGGGGCAGATATTGTCGTGCAGTCGGCTCATAAAACGCTACCAGCGATGACAATGGGATCGTTTCTACACTTTAATAGTGAGCTCATAGACGAACGTATGTTGAAATACTTTTTACAAGTGTTTCAAACGAGTAGTCCATCTTATCCAATTATGGCTTCGCTTGATTTGGCTCGTGCTTATTTAGCGCAACAAACGCGTGAAAGCATTCATGAAATGAGCGAACAAATTCAGTTATTTAAACATGAACTGCAAACTATTGAGGCGATTCATGTTGTGGAATCACGACATCCGCTTATCCGAACAGACTTATTAAAAATTACGTTGCAAACACGTAGCGCACATTCAGGATATGAGTTACAACAGTTATTAGAAATGAATGGGATATTCACGGAGATGGCTGATCCGTATAACGTATTACTTGTCTATCCGCTTGCGAAAATGAAACAACTCCCAGACGTTACGGAGCGTATAAAACGCGCGTTGCAATCCATTCGTCGTGAGCCGCAAAATGAACGAGTACAAATTCAGTTACCGAAACATTGTCAAGCAGTAAGTTATGAATGGACGAAAGGTCGCCAAACAAAAAAAATTTTGCTTCACGATGCAATCGGATGTGTTTGTGCTCAAATGGTTGTCCCTTATCCACCTGGGATTCCTATTTTACTTATCGGAGAAATTGTGACAAGGCAACATATTGAGATCATTCAGTATTTGAAGAAAACGAATGCCTATTTTCAAACAGATATAGACGGAGATTACATCGAAGTGTTTCAGGAGGTATGAGATGAGCTATTTATTTTTTTCATTTGAAGGTCCAGAGGGAGCAGGGAAAACAACGATCGTGCGCATGTTAAAGGATTATTTGAGCGAACAACATGTTGATGTTGTAGCGACACGTGAGCCAGGTGGAATCGACATTGCCGAGCAAATTCGTGCAGTTATTTTGCATCCTAATAACGAACGAATGGATGCGCGGACAGAAGCTTTGCTTTATGCAGCGGCAAGGCGACAGCATTTAGTTGAAAAAGTGATTCCTGCGTTGAAAGATGGGAAAGTCGTTCTTTGTGATCGCTTTATTGACAGTTCTTTAGCTTATCAAGGTGTAGCGCGCGGTTTAGGGATAGATGAGATACTAGCTATTAATGCATTCGCTATTGAGAATTGGATGCCTACATTAACAATTTATTTTGATATTGATCCATCGCTTGGATTAGCGCGCATTCGCGAAAATGGATTGCGGGAAGTGAATCGACTTGATTTAGAGGAATTATCGTTTCATGAACAAGTGCGCAAAGGGTATATGGTGCTATTAGACCGTTTTCCAAATCGGATAAAAAAAGTGGACGCTACTCAACCGATAACAAAAGTGTTTGAGGACGTATGGGCACTAATTGAGCCTTTAATAAGAAAGTGAGAGGATTTTTATGTCTTGGAAAACGCTTGAAATGAATCAACCGCATGTAGCGAAAACGATCGCCAATAGCATAAGAAAAGGAAGAGTGGCCCATGCCTATTTGTTTAAAGGACAAAAAGGGACGGGGAAGAAGGAAGCAGCTCTTTTATTTGCGAAGCGTCTGTTTTGTTTGACACATGTGCACGATGAGCCTTGTGAAATATGTGTCAACTGTCGACGAATTGAATCTGGTAATCATCCGGATGTTCATCTCGTTATCCCAGATGGAAACTCCATTAAAAAGCAACAAATTGAGCAATTGCAAGAGGAGTTTACAAAAACAGCTGTCGAATCGAGTCGTAAATTATATATTATTGAACATGCTGATCAAATGACTGTTCAAGCAGCCAACAGTTTGCTGAAATTTTTAGAGGAACCATCAGCAAAAACGGTGGCAATTTTGTTAACGGAGCAATTTCATCGCATACTTCCGACCATTGTTTCGCGTTGCCAAGTTGTTTCATTCCATCCGTTGTCAACGGAGCGAATATACGCGTATTTACAACAACAAGGTGTAGCGCGGGAGTTAGCGATATTAGCTGCAAGAGTAACGAACAATGTGGAAGAAGCATATCAATTAAGTCAAGATGATTGGTTTGCACAAGCACGAAAAATAGTGATACAATTATATGAAGCATTAAACAAGCAATATGTCCAAGCATTGCTTGTCATTCAGCAACATTGGCTTACTCATTTTACGAATAAAGAGCAAATGAATATAGGATTGGACTTGTTATTATATTTATATAAAGACTTACTATATGTCATACTCGGTGAAAAACAACAAATTGCATACGATGATTGCATAAGCGAATTCCAGCGGTCGCGTTTTCTCTATTCTGAAAAGCAAATTGCTCAACATATGAAAGCAATTTTACAAGCAAAAGCGCGGTTGCATACGAATATGAATCCGCAGCTTTTAATGGAACAGTTAGTATTGCAGTTGCGGGAGGGATCTGCGTTTGTATGAAGTTGTAGGTGTTCGTTTTAAAAAAGCGGGAAAGATTTATTATTTCGACCCGGGGGATTTACCCATTTCAAATGGTGATTATGTTATTGTTGAAACGGTTCGCGGTGTTGAATTTGGGAAGGTTGTTGTAGCTAAAAAGCAAGTCGACGAAAAAGACATTGTTTTGCCGTTGAAAAAAGTAATTCGCCTAGCTGATCAAAAAGATAAGCTTGTTGTAGAAGAAAATAAAAAGGCAGCGGAAGAAGCATACGATATTTGCTTGAAAAAAGTAGAAGAGCATGGATTAGAAATGAAGCTCGTCGATGTGGAGTATACATTTGATCGTAATAAAATCGTTTTTTATTTTACTGCTGATGGACGAGTTGATTTCCGTGAACTTGTTAAAGATTTAGCTGCTATTTTCCGCACTAGAATTGAGTTAAGACAAATCGGCGTACGAGATGAAGCGAAAATGTTAGGTGGAATCGGTCCATGTGGACGTATGCTTTGTTGTTCGACGTTTTTAGGTGACTTCGATCCTGTTTCTATAAAAATGGCAAAAGATCAAAATTTATCATTAAATCCGACAAAAATATCAGGATTATGTGGTCGATTAATGTGTTGTTTAAAATATGAAAACGACGAATACGAAACAGCGAAAGAACAGTTGCCGGATTTAGGGGAAATGATCGAAACGCCTCTTGGACTAGGGAAAGTTGTTGGTTTGAACATTTTAGAACGAGTGTTACAAGTGGAGTTAGTGGAAAAAGATCGGGTAGTTGAGTATACGATTGATGAATTAATAAAAGAAAAAGTTCTTCCTACTCAAGCCACAGAGTGATGGGGTGGATGGCGCGTGAATAAAAAAGAGATTTTCCAATCTGTAACGAGTATCGAGGAGCAAATTGCTCATTTATACAAGCAGCTCGGTGAGTTAAAAAGTTATCTTGGAGAGTTAATCGAAGAAAATCATCGCCTCCAAGTTGAAAATGACCATTTGCGTAGACGGCTCGAGCAGCTGTCTGAGCGAAAAGTTGAACAGGGCAAAAAACAGACGAAAGCGAAATTAGTTGATATTGGGGAAGGATACGACAACTTAGCTCGTTTGTATCAAGAGGGTTTTCACATTTGTAATGTACATTACGGTAGTTTGCGAACCGATGGTGATTGTTTGTTTTGTTTGTCATTTTTAAATAAAAAATAGCCTTTCTGACAAATGGTCTGGAAGGCTATTTTGTTGTAGAAAGAGGGATGAAACATGTTGCGTGAAGATGAACGGCTTGACTATTTGTTAGCAGAAGATATGAAAATTATCCAAAGTCCATCTGTATTTGCATTTTCACTAGATGCGGTGTTGTTAGCAAATTTCGTATATGTCCCGATTCAAAAAGGGAATTTAGTTGACTTATGTACGGGAAATGGTGTCATCCCGTTATTATTAAGTAAACGAACAAAAGGAAAAATTGTTGGTGTAGAAATTCAAGAGAAGATTTATGATATGGCGAAACGAAGCGTGCAATATAACGAATTAGAAAAGCAAATTGAAATCATTCATGGGGATATTAAACATATGCCTGCTTATCTTGGACATAGTAAATTTGACGTTGTGACGTGCAACCCTCCTTATTTTCCAACGCCAAACGAAGAAGAAATCAATAAAAATGAACATTTTGCGATTGCGCGTCACGAAATTTATTGCACGCTAGAGGATGTTATCCGCGTTAGCAGTCAATTGCTCAAACAAGGTGGAAAAGCTGCTTTTGTTCATCGACCGGAGCGGTTATTAGATATCGTGACATTAATGAGACAATACCGTTTAGAGCCGAAGCGTTTACGTTTTGTTTATCCGAAGGAAGGGAAAGAAGCGAATACCATTTTAATTGAAGGAATGAAAGACGGAAATAAAGGATTAAAAATATTACCGCCGCTCTTTGTATATGAACAAAATGGCGAGTATACAGGCGAGTTAAAACATATTTTATACGGGGAATGAGATGGGATGAACGAGCAAAAAAGTTTTATTGAAGAAGATGGAAAAGGGATTTTGTACATTGTTCCAACACCAATTGGAAATTTAGAAGATATGACGTTGCGTGCGATTGAAACGTTACGAACGGTCGATTTCATCGCGGCTGAAGATACACGCCAAACGAAAAAGTTACTGAATCATTTCGACATTCATACGCCGCTTGTGAGTTACCATGAGCATAATAAACAAGCACGAGGAGAGCATATTATTGCTTCTCTACTGGAAGGTAAGCATGTTGCTTTAGTGAGCGATGCAGGGACGCCAACGATTTCCGATCCTGGCCACGAGCTCGTTGTTGAAGCGCTACATGCACAATGTAAAGTTGTCCCTCTTCCTGGTGCAAATGCGGCGGTTACGGCGTTAACAGCTTCTGGACTACCGACGAATCATTTTTATTTTTACGGATTTTTATCACGACATAAAAAAGAAAAGAAGAAAGAACTCGAACGATTAAAACATATAAAAGATACGCTTATTTTTTATGAGGCACCGCATCGTCTCCAAGAAACGTTAACGATCATGCATCATATATTCGGAAATCGAAAAATGGCTCTAGCACGTGAATTAACAAAAAAATTCGAACAGTTTATTCGTGGAACGATTGAAGAAGTGATGCATTGGGCAGAACATCATGAAGTGCGCGGAGAGTTTTGCCTTCTTGTGGAAGGGAATCATATGCCAGATGAACAATCAGTATGGTGGGATGATTTAACGATTGTGGAACATGTCAACTATTACATAGAGGCAAAGCAATACACTTCGAAAGAAGCGATTAAACAAGTAGCAAAAGATCGACAATTGCCGAAACGGGATGTGTACGACGCGTACCATAAGTAAGAAAAAAGTTTCTCTAGAAAAAACTAGAGAAACTTTTTATTTTGATTGTTGAAGAAGGCTTTGAATTTCTTGTAATAATACTTCTGCGCCTTCTTTGCTTAAAATGATTTTTCCGTCTGCAAGTTTGAAGTTGTCGTCAGATACTTCCCCAGTTACTACACAAGTCATATTTGGCTTGTATTTTTTCAAAATGATGCGCTCATCGTCTACATAAATTTCTAACGCATCTTTTTCCGCGATACCTAATGTACGGCGCAATTCAATTGGAATAACTACACGACCTAATTCATCTACTTTACGAACAATACCTGTTGATTTCATACTGTTCTCCTCTCCTTCTTTCATCTTTTTTCGTCAATATTCGACAAAATCTCTATGGATTTATCATAACAACTTTTCCATTATGCGTCAATCCTTTTATATGCAACAATAAAAAAAAATGTATGATTTACATGTCGTTGCATATAAAATTCGACAAAATGATAGTTGAAATGACAAAAACCAAACGATTTGACAATAGATGCATAACAGTTTTTAACTACTTTTCAAGACGATACAAACATTATTATAAATATTATTCGACAAAATTCAACATGAATTCGACAAAAATATCGCTATTTTTTCGACAAAATTCGACAAATGTGTATTGGTTGTCGACAAGACGATGTCGAATAGTTGACAGCGCTCTCTATTTTTATGTATATTTTTTTGAGATAAGAGGAATAGATGTATTGATCGAGAATACAAGTATGCAATCGCTCTCGTCCTTTGGGCGAGAGCGTTTCTACTACACGTGCGACAAGGAGGGGTACAAGTGACGAAAAAGACGTTTTATATTACTACACCTATTTATTATCCGAGTGATAAATTACATATCGGTCATGCGTATACGACGGTAGCTGGCGATGCAATGGCGAGATATAAACGGATGCGTGGCTACGACGTCATGTATTTAACAGGAACGGATGAACATGGCCAAAAAATTCAGCGAAAAGCGGAAGAAAAAGGAGTTACTCCACAACAGTATGTCGACGAAATTGTTGCAGGCATTAAAGAATTATGGAAGAAGCTTGATATTTCTTATGACGATTTTATTCGTACGACGGAGCAGCGTCATAAACAAGTGGTTGAAAAAATTTTTGCTCGCCTTTTAGAACAAGGAGATATTTATTTGGATGAATATGAAGGATGGTATTGCACCCCTTGTGAATCGTTTTACACGGAACGACAGCTAGTTGAAGGAAATTGTCCAGACTGTGGGCGTTCTGTAGAAAAAGTAAAAGAACAATCGTACTTTTTCCGTATGAGCAAATATGTTGATCGTTTATTGGCGTTTTATGAAGAAAATCCGCAATTTATTCAGCCAGAATCGCGTAAAAACGAAATGATCAACAATTTCATCAAGCCAGGATTAGAAGACTTAGCCGTATCACGGACGACGTTCGACTGGGGTATTCCTGTTCCTGGAGATCCGAAACATGTCATTTATGTATGGATTGATGCGTTGTCCAACTACATTACTGCGCTAGGATATGGAACGGAAAATGACGAAAAATACAAAACGTATTGGCCGGCCGATGTCCATCTTGTTGGAAAGGAAATTGTTCGTTTCCATACGATTTATTGGCCAATTATGTTGATGGCGCTAGATCTTCCGCTTCCGAAAAAAGTGTTTGCACATGGCTGGTTGCTTATGAAAGACGGAAAAATGTCGAAATCGAAAGGAAATGTTGTCGATCCCGTTACGTTAATTGACCGATATGGGTTGGATGCGTTACGTTACTATTTGCTTCGTGAAGTGCCGTTTGGCTCAGATGGTGTGTTTACACCAGAAGGTTTTGTTGAACGCATTAACTACGATTTAGCGAATGATTTAGGGAACTTATTAAATCGGACGGTAGCGATGATCGAAAAATATTTTGCTGGTCGTGTTCCTGTATATAGCGGAACGCACACATCGTTTGATGAACAGCTTGTGCAAATGGCATATGATACGGTGACACAATATGAAGAGGCGATGGAGCAAATGCAATTTTCGCAAGCTCTAGCTGCCGTTTGGCAACTCATTAGTCGCACGAACAAATATATTGATGAAACACAACCATGGGTACTAGCGAAAGACGAAACAGCGCGTGAACAGTTAGCTTCTGTCATGTCACATTTAGCGGAGTCGCTTCGTTATGTAGCTGTTTTATTGCAGCCGTTTTTGACCACAACGCCAAAACGGATGTTTGCTCAACTAGGCATTCAAGATGAAAAGCTGATGGGCTGGGACAGCTTACAAACGTTTGGTGCTTCACAACATGAGCGAATGGTTGAAAAAGGAGCACCGCTGTTTCCTCGTTTAGACGTTCAAGAGGAAGTGCAATACATTCAATCACAGATGAAGGGGACAGTAGCAAATACAGAAGAAAAACAAGAACAAAACGAGGAAACAAGTGAAGAAATTACAATTGACGATTTTATGAAAGTTGATTTGCGTGTCGCACAAGTGATTCACGCTGAACCAATTCCAAAAGCCGATCGCTTACTTAAACTGCAACTTGATTTAGGATATGAAAAACGTCAAGTTGTATCAGGTATTGCGAAATATTACAAACCAGAGGACTTAATTGGGAAAAAAGTGATTTGTGTGACGAATTTAAAACCTGTCAAACTGCGTGGAGAATTATCACAGGGTATGATTTTAGCAGGAGAAAAAGATGGTGTATTATCGTTGGCGACAGTAGACGAGTCGCTTCCAAATGGTGCAAAAGTGAAGTAAAGAGGTGTTGCGAAAACACCTCTTTGTTTCTATTTTGTAACGTAATTGTTATATGGCTGTGATTTATGTAACGAGATTGTGTGGTAAACTGAACATCGGAAGAAAAGAGGGGTTATATGTTATTTGATACACATGCACATTTAAATGCTACACAATTTAACGAAGATGTTGAACAAGTTATCGAACGAGCACGTGCAGAAGGTGTGTCACATATTGTTGTTGTCGGATTTGATCGTCCAACTATCGAGCGAGCAATGGAGTTAGCTGAGCAATATTCGTTTATTTATGCAGCTGTCGGATGGCATCCTGTTGATGCGGTTCATATGACTGATGAAGACCTCAGCATGATTGAACGCTTAGCAGCACATCCGAAAGTTGTTGCGCTCGGTGAAATGGGGCTTGACTATTATTGGGATCAGTCGCCGAAAGACATACAAAAAGAAGTGTTTCGTAAACAAATTCGTTTAGCAAAAAAGGTGAAGTTGCCGATTATTATACACAATCGCGATGCAACAGCGGACATTGTTGATATTTTACGAGAAGAGAATGCAGGAGAAGTTGGAGGCGTGATGCATTGTTTTAGCGGAAGTATAGAAGTAGCTCGGCAATGTATGGATATGAATTTTTATATTTCGTTTGGTGGTCCTGTTACGTTTAAAAATGCAAAAAAACCGAAAGAAGTAGCAAAAGAAATTCCGCTTGATCGGCTACTTATTGAAACGGACTGTCCGTATTTAACGCCGCATCCGTTTCGCGGAAAACGAAACGAACCAAGCTATGTAAAGTATGTTGCCGAAGCGATCGCTGAGTTAAAAGGGTTATCTTTTGAAGAAGTTGCTCAAAAAACGTCCGACAACGCCAAGCGATTATTCGGCATCATTTGATAGAGAAACGTGTCGATTGATTGGAAGACTTGTCTAAAGAAAAGATGAAACGTGATCGTTCTACATCTTTTTTCACAAGCATACAATAAGCTTGTCGACAAGTCTTTCTTCCTTTATGAAAGAATATTTTGAATAATAGATAATAAGTTTCATAGAGAGGGAGGGTCGTCACGGTCATCTATCGGAAAAGGAGGCGTTTTTATTTTGATTACGTATGTAAAGCATTTAGTGCAATCCGTATCAAAGAAAAAGATTGCATTTGCTACTGGGGGATTTTTAGCTTTATGTAGCATGACAGGATATGCTAGCTATGAATGGACGAAAGAAACGGTGACATTACATGTCAATGGCAAGGAAGAAAAAGTACGTACACATGCCAATACAGTTGCTGAGTTATTAAAAGAACAAAACATCGAGTTGAAACAAGGAGATTTTATATCGCCTTCACCTGAAGAAAAAGTTGTTGATCACTTAACAGTGAAATGGGAAGCGAGTAAACCGATTGTGCTCATTGTTGATGGGGTAGAAAAGAAGTTAAGGACGACGGCTAAAACTGTCAAGGATGTATTACATATTCAACAAATCGAGCTTCGTGAGCACGATCAAGTATCGCCAAACGTTGACGAAGTAGTGAAAGAAAATATGAAAATTGTGATAAGTAAGGCATTTCCAATCACATTAAATGACGGCGGCAAACAGCAACAAGTTTGGTCTACTTCGACTACGGTCGCTGACTTTTTAGCTAAACAACACATTACATTGCGGGAGCTGGATCGCGTTCAACCAAAATTGAATGAAATGATTCAACCAAACACAAAAATAAACATTGTTCGAGTTGAAAAAGTCACCGATGTAGTGGAAGAACCAGTAAATTATACAGTTGTGAAAAAGAAAGACGCACAATTGGAAAAAGGCAAGCAAAAGGTAATTAGCGAAGGCGAAAAAGGGCTTGTCGCCAAGCAGTACGAAGTCATCTTGGAAAACGGAAAAGAAGTATCGCGTAAATTAATTAAAACAGAGACAATTAAACCGAGCAAAAATCGTATTGTTGCGATTGGAACAAAGCCAGTTGCCAAAATATTAGCCTCGCGTGGAAGTGGGGAAGTGTCCGAAGAACTTTACGTGATCGCTACAGCGTATACAGCATATTGCACAGGATGTTCTGGAACGACAGCAACGGGAATTAATTTGCGTGCCAATCCAAACGCAAAAGTAATTGCTGTTGATCCACGCGTTATTCCGCTCGGAACGAAAGTATACGTAGAGGGGTACGGATATGCAGTTGCGGCCGACACAGGGAAAAATGTAAAGGGATATAAAATCGATTTATTTTTCCCTGATAAATCAACTGCATATCGCTGGGGCACGAAACGTGTGAAAATAAAAATTATAAAATAACACAGAGGATTTCACGATCCTCTGTTTTTTTCGTTATAATGGGTGAAGAACACATGAGAGATGGAGGATTTTATGAAAATTAAGGAAATTATCGTGGTTGAAGGGCGCGATGATACCGTAGCGATTCGTCGGGCGGTAGATGCTGATACGATTGAAACGAACGGTGCAGCCATTAATGATGAAACAATCGAACGCATTCGTTTAGCTCAACAACAGCGTGGAGTCATTATTTTTACCGATCCGGATTATCCGGGTGAAAAAATTCGTAAAACAATTGCTGAACGTGTGCCGGGATGCAAACATGCCTTTTTAACGCGTGAAGAAGCGCGGGGAAAGCACGGAAAAGGTCTCGGTGTTGAGCACGCTTCGATTGAAGCGATTCGCACAGCGCTATTAAGTGTGTACGAAGAAATGATTGATCCGAAAGAAGAAATTTCATTTCAACAGCTTGTCGATGCCGGATTAATCGGTGGTCCATTCGCACGAGCTCGCCGTGAGCGGTTAGGTCAATTATTAAAAATTGGTTATACAAACGGAAAACAGCTGCATAAACGGTTACAAATGTTTCAAATTTCAAAAGAACAATTTATAGAAGCGATGAAGCAAGTAATGCAGGAGGAAGAACATGTATAAAGATATTGCTACACCGACCCGTACAAAAGAAATTTTAGAGAAGTATGGTTTTTCGTTCAAAAAAAGTTTAGGTCAAAATTTTTTAATTGAGCCGAATGTTTTACACCGCATTGTTGATTTCGCCCAACTTTCTGAACGAACAGGTGTTATTGAAATTGGACCGGGAATCGGGGCGCTTACGGAGCAACTAGCGCGGCGAGCAAAAAAAGTGGTCGCATTTGAAATTGATCAACGGCTTCTTCCCATTTTAGCAGATACGCTTTCCCCATATACGAATGTATCAATCATTCACGAAGATATATTAAAAGCAGACGTACAACAAGTGATAGCGGAACAGTTCACAGATGTTGATGATATTATGGTTGTTGCCAACTTGCCGTATTACGTCACGACCCCAATTATTATGAAGTTGTTGACTGGTCGTTTACCTATTCGCGGTATGGTCGTTATGTTACAAAAAGAGGTAGCTGATCGTATGGCTGCGAAACCAGGGACAAAAGATTACGGCTCCTTGACGATTGCTGTGCAATATTATACGCATGCTGAAACGGTGATGCATGTGCCGAGAACGGTATTTGTGCCAAAGCCAAATGTCGATTCTGCCGTTATTCGCTTATTGAAACGAGAGCAACCTGCCGTTTCTGTCTCGAATGAAGATTTTTTCTTTGCTGTCGTTCGTGCGAGTTTTGGACAGCGGCGGAAAACGATTTTAAATAATTTACTGAACCAATTGCCAAACGGCAAGGAGAAAAAAGAACAGATTGAAAATGCGCTCGCGAATGCTGGTATTGATCCGAAACGTAGAGGAGAGACGCTCGCCATTGCTGAGTTCGCTACATTAAGCGAACAATTATATCCCATTTTTTATCAAGAGGCTTAATGCCTCTTTTTTTTACACGTTCTATCCTTTCGTCGCATATGTTACAAACAAAACAAACGAAAGGGCGAGTGTGTGTGATTCAAGTGGGAGATATTGTTGCACGAAAATCGTATGAATGTGATATTTTGTTTCGGGTTATTGATATAAAAGAAAAAGAAGGGGAAAAAGAAGCCATTTTATATGGGGAGGATGTTCGTCTTATAGCCGATGCTCCGTTTTCTGATTTAGTTGTTATTGACGAGCGGGAAAAAAAGAGAAGAAAAGAAGAAGAAAAGCGGCATATTGAGCAGTGCTATAAATTGTTGCGTCAAGATTATCGGGCGCTACGGGAAAAAAGTGAATATGATGCGACAGGCGGATATGAAGTGAAAATGGATTTTTTCCAATTACCGGGACGTGTGCTTCATATAGATGGCGACCCGCTTTATTTACGTAAATGCATGCAACTGTATGAACGAATCGGGGTCCCGGTATATGGTGTTCATTGTCACGAAACAGATATGCCCGATCGTATTATTCCACTACTTGAACAAGTGCGTCCAGATATTTTAGTTGTAACGGGACATGATGCATATTCGAAATCGAAAGGATCGGTAGATGATTTAAGGGCGTATCGTCATTCGAAATATTTTGTCCAAACAGTGAAGCAGGCACGCAAAAAAATTCCGAATCTCGATCAACTTGTCATTTTTGCTGGGGCGTGTCAATCTCATTTTGAATCGCTTATTCGAGCAGGTGCGAACTTCGCAAGCTCTCCTGCACGCGTCAATATTCATGCTCTCGATCCTGTATATATTGTCTCACGCGTTAGTTTCACTCCTTTTATGGACCGCATTAACGTATGGGACGTATTAAGAAATACATTGACAGGGGAGAAGGGGCTCGGTGGTGTTGAGACGCGCGGTGTTTTGCGGACAGGGATGCCTTTTCGGACGATGGATGAGCAAACATAAACAAAAAATCTCTTGTCTTTTTGCCGTAGTGGTAAAAAGACAAGTTTTGTTTTTTAACACTTTTTGTACATAGTTTTTTCTTTATTTGTTCATAATAAAAACAAAAGTATTGACATTTAATATTTTTTGTTGATATAATTCTTGTTTTTTGACTTATCTTTTTTCATTTGTTATACTATGTAATAGTGAGGTGGATACGATGGGAAAAACATTGTCGGAAATTAAAAAAGTGTTGGATTCGAATCTCGGTAAAAGATTGACGTTAAAAGCGAACGGTGGGCGTCGAAAGACAATCGAGCGTTGCGGCGTGTTAGCGCAAACATATCCGTCCGTATTTGTTGTTGAACTTGATCAAGAAGAAAACGCTTTTGAACGTGTATCATATAGTTATGCAGACGTGTTGACGGAAACAGTACAACTTACATTTTTAGATGACGAACAAGTGGCGATGAGCAGCTCACATTCATGACGGCTAAGGAGGCGACCAATATCGGTGGTCTCTTTTTTTGTGGCCATTGAAAAGGTCCGTATTTGTTCACTATTTTTTGTGGTAAAATGTCGATAGGAGTTTGAAGTCGGAAAAGTAGGTGAACAGTTTGAGGTTGTTAGTGAAAGCACCAGCGAAAATTAATTTATCACTCGACGTATTACATAAGCGCCCAGACGGCTACCATGAAGTAAAAATGGTGATGACGACGATTGATTTAGCTGATCGTGTCGAGTTAATGGATTTGTATAGCGATACGATCCAAATTATTTCGCACAATCGCTTCGTGCCGGATGATGAACGCAATTTAGCATATCAAGCTGCTAAATTGTTGAAGGAGAAAGTGGGTGTTCGTCGAGGGGTAGCGATTTCTATTACGAAGTATATTCCCGTTGCGGCGGGTCTTGCAGGTGGAAGCAGCGATGCCGCTGCAACGTTGCGAGGATTAAATAGGCTGTGGGGGTTAGGGTTGAGTTTAGACGAACTTGCTGAAATTGGGGCGGAGATTGGCTCGGACGTTCCGTTTTGCGTATATGGAGGAACAGCGATCGCAACGGGACGGGGAGAGAAAATTGAGCATATTCCTGCTCCTCCACCAAGTTGGGTCATTTTAGCGAAGCCAACGATCGGTGTGTCAACTGCGGATGTGTATCGGAATTTAAACTTGCAATCCGTCGATCATCCAGACGTAGATGGAATGGTTGCTGCGATTAGAGAAAAAGATTATGAAAAAATTTGTGCGCTCGCTGGAAACGTATTAGAAAGTGTCACGCTAAACATGTATCCTGAAGTCGCGCAAATTAAGGAACAAATGAGACGTTTTGGTGCAGATGTATCATTAATGAGCGGAAGTGGACCGACCGTGTTTGGTCTTGTTCAACATGATTCGCGGTTACAACGTGTATATAATGGTTTGCGAGGTTTTTGCGAGCACGTATATGCTGTTCGATTAATTGGAGAAAGACATGAACAATAAAGGAGGAGTTATTGTATGAAATTAAGGCGAAGTAGTCGGCTTGTCGATATGACACACTATTTGCTTTATCATCCACACCAGCTTGTTCCGCTTACTTTTTTTGCGGAACGATACGGATCAGCGAAATCGTCGATTAGCGAAGATTTGGCTATTATTAAGCAAACGTTTGAACAGCAAGGAATCGGTTTGTTGCGTACGCTTCCTGGGGCGGCCGGTGGGGTGCAATACGTACCGAAAATGTCAGAAACGGAAGCGAAACAATTTATTCAGCAACTATGTACAAGCTTGGCGGATCCCGATCGGCTATTGCCAGGGGGCTATTTGTATATGACAGATTTGCTTGGCGATACACGTATCGTTAACCAAATTGGTCGCTTATATGCTTCTGCGTTTGCCCATGAACATATTGATTTTGTTGTGACAGTTGCAACAAAAGGAATTCCTTTAGCCTACGCTGTTGCAAGCTTTTTAAATGTACCTGTCGTCATTATTCGCCGCGACAGCAAAGTGACAGAAGGTTCGATGGTCAGCATCAATTACGTATCAGGCTCTTCAAAACGTATTCAAACGATGGTGCTATCGAAGCGAAGTTTAACAGAAGGAGCGAATGTCTTAATTATCGATGATTTTATGAAAGCGGGCGGAACAATCAACGGCATGATTAGTTTGCTTGCAGAATTCCGTGCAAACGTTGTTGGGATTGGTGTGCTTGTCGAGTCGGAAGAAGCAGAAGAACGACTCGTTGATGAATATGTTTCACTCGTTAAACTAACATCTGTCAATGTAAAAGAAAAACAAATTACAGTAGAAGAAGGAAATTACTTTCATTTTGTCAAATAAGTAAAATGATTTTTACATGCAGGGGGAATAGACGTCAACCACCCCCACTTAGCTAACGCTTGAAGTGAGGGCTTGCAACTCCCCAGAAGTGCAAACGGACTTCTTCCTCCTTCCTTGACTTGGGGTTGCATCAGGGGCAGGTTGACGACTACCCAACGACGCAGGTCATGCCTGCATCGTTACCGATTCTCTCGGTGTGTCTGTTGGCAGTACTTGGCTTCCACACACAACAGACGGACCTACGCTCGATGTTTTACGGTTACAACGTTTCCTGTAACCAACTCCATACATCGAGTAGCAGTTATTGGAGTGCCTTTATTGAACGGTTTTCTCCACGCCTTTATTATATCATACACAAAAGAAAGGGGGAACGCGCATTCCTCTCCCACTTACTCCCTTTGGTCGTTGAAGTGGGAGTCTCCTGCGCGAAATAGGATGAAAGTTGTACACACAAATCAAGCTCCACAAGCGATTGGACCGTACTCTCAAGGCATTATTGTGAACAACATGTTTTACAGTTCTGGACAAATTGCTTTAACTCCTGAAGGAGAAATGGTGCAAGGGGATATTCAAGCACAAACGCATCAAGTATTCAAAAATTTGCAAGCGGTGCTTGAAGCAGCAGGAGCGTCTTTAGAAACTGTTGTAAAAACAACGGTGTTTTTAAAAGACATGAACGATTTTGCGGCGATGAATGAAGTATATGGTCAATATTTCCGCGATCATAAACCAGCGCGTTCCGCTGTTGAAGTGGCTCGTTTGCCAAAAGATGCGTTAATTGAAATTGAAGTCGTTGCCCTTGTTAAACAATCGTAAAAAAAATTTTCTAAAGTTAGCAGGAAAATAAAAAACGACGTGGAATAAATTCGATTAAGTTCTTATATAGGGAAAAGGTGGTGAACAGAATGGAAGTAACTGACGTGAGATTACGCCGCGTGAATACCGAAGGACGTATGAGAGCGATTGCCTCGATCACGTTGGATCATGAATTTGTTGTTCATGATATTCGTGTCATTGAAGGCAATAACGGCTTGTTTGTCGCTATGCCAAGCAAGCGTACTCCTGACGGGGAATTCCGTGACATCGCTCATCCAATTAACTCAACAACCCGCGGGAAAATCCAAGAAGCTGTTTTAGCTGAATATCACCGTGCTGGTGAGTTGGAAAAAGAGCTTGAAGAAGCAGGCGCTTCGTAATAAATAAGAAAGAGGACCCTTTCGCTTAAAAAGGGTCCTTTTTATATGGAAAATGATGTTTATCCTATTCGTAAAGAATATATGATGAAAATGATGAATTTTTTTGGTAGATGACAATGTTTCCTTGAAATACATACATAATTGATATATATTCAATATGGATAAAGAGAGGTATGGAGGCCTTACGATGAGACGATATGCGATCATTTTAGCGGCTGGACAGGGGACGCGCATGCGTTCAAAGCTGTATAAAGTGTTGCACCCTGTCTGTGGAAAGCCGATGGTACAACATGTAGTGGATGCAATTTCTATGTTACATGTAGATCGACTAATTACAGTTGTTGGTTTTGGAGCAGAACGAGTAAAAGAACAACTCGGCAGTCAAAGTGAGTACGTCATTCAAGAACAACAGCTTGGGACGGCACATGCTGTTTTGCAAGCAGCACCTCATTTAGCTGATAAAGATGGTGTGACTCTCGTTGTTTGTGGAGATACGCCATTGATCACCTCAGAAACGATGGAAGCGCTTTTACAACATCATTTACAAACAAAAGCGAAAGCAACGATTTTAACCGCCCTTGCAGAAGATCCAACAGGATACGGTCGCATTGTCCGAAATAAAGATGGACATGTCGAAAAAATTGTAGAACATAAAGACGCAACCGAAGAAGAACGGAACATTCGAGAAATTAATACAGGGACGTATTGTTTCGATAATCGTGCATTATTTGAAGCGCTTACGAAAGTGTCAAACGACAATGCACAAGGTGAATATTATTTACCAGATGTCATCGAAATTTTGAAAAAACAAGGCGAAATCATTTCAGCATATGAAACACCGGTGTTTGAAGAAACGTTAGGTGTAAATGACCGCATTGCGCTTGCACAAGCAGAAAAAATTATGCGTGCACGCATTCATCGTAAACATATGGCAAATGGTGTGACAATCATCGATCCTGAGCATACGTATATAGGACCAGATGTGCACATTGGACAGGATACCGTCATCTATCCCGGGACATGGATTGAGGGACATACGGTGATCGGTGAAAACTGTATCATCGGACCGAATAGTGAAGTGAAAAATAGCCGTATTGGCAACGACACATCGATTCGTCATTCGGTTGTACATGATAGTGAAATAGGATCAGACGTAACCATTGGTCCATTTGCGCATATTCGTCCGCTATGTAAAATTGGTGATGATGTGAGAATCGGAAACTTCGTCGAAATCAAAAAAGCGACGTTTGGAGACGGCAGTAAAGCATCGCACTTAAGTTATATTGGGGACGCTGAAGTAGGCGCACATGTCAATATTGGTTGCGGAACCATTACAGTAAATTATGACGGTGCCAATAAATACGTGACAAAAATTGAAGATGGTGCGTTTATTGGTTGTAATTCGAACTTAATTGCTCCTGTTACGGTCGGAAGTGGAGCGTATGTAGCGGCTGGTTCCACGATTACCGATGATGTACCTAGTGAAGCTTTAGCTATCGCTCGTGCTCGACAAACAAATAAAGAAAATTATGTTGAACGTCTACAAGCGAAGAAAAAATCCTAATGGAGGTTCATTGACCCATGTCTCAGTATTTAAATTCTAATTTAAAGTTATTTTCGTTAAACTCTAATCCAATCTTAGCCCAAGAAATCGCAAAAGTGATTGGTGTTGAATTAGGAAAGTGTTCCGTTTCTCGTTTTAGTGATGGGGAAATTCAAATTAACATTGAAGAAAGTATTCGTGGATGCGATGTTTATGTTATTCAATCAACGAGCGCGCCCGTGAATGAGCATTTAATGGAGTTACTTATTATGATTGACGCATTAAAGCGAGCGTCTGCAAAAACAATTAATATCGTTATGCCATACTACGGATATGCTCGTCAAGATCGCAAAGCGCGTTCTCGTGAACCGATTACTGCGAAATTGGTTGCTAATTTATTAGAGACAGCTGGTGCTACTCGCGTGATTACGCTTGATTTACACGCACCGCAAATTCAAGGATTTTTCGATATTCCAATCGATCATTTAATGGGAGTTCCGATTTTAGCGGATTACTTTAAGGAAAAGCAACTTGATGATATTGTCATCGTTTCTCCAGATCATGGTGGCGTGACGCGTGCACGGAAAATGGCAGATCGTTTAAAAGCGCCAATTGCGATCATTGACAAGCGTCGTCCGAAACCAAATGTAGCAGAAGTGATGAACATTATTGGTAATGTACAAGGAAAAACGACGATTTTAGTGGATGATATTATTGATACAGCTGGAACAATCACTTTAGCAGCAAATGCGTTAGCTGAGTATGGGGCAAAAGAAGTGTATGCATGTTGTACGCACCCAGTTTTATCAGGTCCAGCGATTGAACGAATTCAAAATTCGAAAATTAAAGAGCTTGTTGTCACGAATACAATTGCGATTCCTGAAGAAAAGAAAACGAATAAAATTGTCGAGTTATCTGTTGCTCCTCTGATTGGTGAAGCAATTATTCGCGTACACGAAGAGCAGTCGATTAGCGCGTTGTTTGACTAATGACGTTTAGACCTTCCTATTTTAGGGGAAGCTATGAGCGATGCTAAAATAGGAAGGTGATTTCATTGTTACAACTTCAATTGCGTACAGATCATCGACGTTCTTACGTCAAACAAATGCGGAAACAAGGTCACATCCCGGCTGTGTTGTACGGGAAAACGATGAATAGCCAATCAGTTTTTGTTGATGCGGCTGAGTTTTTAAAGCAGTTGCGGGCTACAGGTGGTATAGGTCTTTTAGACGCAAAGATGAACGACAATCATATTCGTATCATCGCTCGCGATATGCAAAAACACCCGATTCGCCATGATATTATTCATATTGACTTTTTAGCTGTTGATGCAAAAACAGAAATCGATGTTCACGTTCCGATTCATCTCGTTGGTGAAGCAGCTGGCGTGAAAGATGGGGGTGTATTGCAACAAGCAATGCATCAATTGTCCATTCGGGCGCTGCCGTCAAACATCCCTCCATCCATTGATGTCGACATAACGAATTTGCAAGTAGGCGATGTTATTACAGTTTCACATATTCAAACAAACGGTGCTTATGAAATCAATCACGATCCAACAGAAGTGATCGCTTCGATTTTGCCACCAAAACAAGAAGAAGAAATTCATAGCGGTGAAGAACAAGAACCGGGGAGACCGGAATCGGAAGAAGGACGCGAAACAACACCGTGACGGACGTAGCCATCATTGGTTACGTCTTTTGCGGTATAGAGAGAAGGAGCAGGGAAATGGTAAAGCTGTTTGTTGGTTTAGGGAATCCTGGAAAAGAATATGAACAAACGAGGCATAATGTAGGGTTTATGGTGATCGATGAGCTTGCTCGTCGCTGGGGATTTACGTTCAATCAAACGAAGTTCCAAGGTATATTTGCAAGTGGCATCATTTCAGGTGAAAAAGTCATATTATGCAAACCGCTTACATATATGAACCTATCGGGTGAATGCGTTAGACCGTTGATGGACTATTATAATATTGATGTCGACGATCTCATTGTCATTTACGACGACCTAGATTTGTCAACCGGAACGGTCCGCTTGCGTCCAAAGGGAAGCGCTGGCGGTCATAACGGAATGAAATCGCTTATTCATCATTTGAAAACAGAGCAATTTAAACGCATTCGCATCGGCATTGATCGGCCGAAAAACGGAATGAGAGTGAGTGACTACGTATTAGGGCGATGGACAGCGGAAGAGAAAATACAAATCGAGCAAGCGATTAAAAAGGCAGCAGATGCATGCGAGCGATCGTTACACGTTCCGTTTGCTCAAGTGATGAACGAATTTAATAAGTAATGAATAATTCCCGACTAAATGGTTCAAAATGTATTCGATTAAAACAACCATTTGGGAGGGACACATATGGCATTGCATTACTATTGTCGCCATTGTGGCGTAAAAATCGGGACGATCGATGCACTTGAGTTAGAGAGTGAGCAATTAGGGTTTCATCGATTAACAGAAGAAGAAAGGTTAGATATGATTCAATATCTTCCGACAGGGGAAATTTGCGTCAAGGCGATTTGTGAAGATTGCCAGGAGGCGTTGGATCGAAATCCTGATCTTCACCAATATGAAAAATTTATTCAATGATTGGCTTTGGGTTACCCAAAGCGTTTTTGTATTTATGTTTGGAGAGGAGGGGTTTTTTTGCGCGGATTACGACAATATTTTATTCATCACGCGGACATGCAATCGGTTGCAGAAGGGGTTCGCAATGGTTTAAAGGAACAGCTTGTGACCGGTTTGTCTGGTTCTGCCCGTTCTGTTTTCATTTCTTCTTTATATGAGGATACTGAGCGACCTTTATGCATTGTGACGCACAATTTATTTCAAGCGCAAAAAATATATGATGATCTCATTCAATTAATTGATGAGGAAGAAGTGTTTCTTTATCCTGTCAATGAATTAATTGCAGCTGAATTAGCTGTAGCTAGTCCGGAATTGCGAGCACAACGATTAGAAGTGTTAAACTATTGGTGTGGGCGGAAAAAAGGAATTGTTATCGCTCCCATTGCTGCACTTCGACGACTATTGCCACCGAAAGATGTATGGCAACGTTATCAACTTCGTTTTCGCGTCGGTGAGCAAATGGATGTGGAACATTGTTTGAAGCAATTTATTGCGATGGGATATGAACGTGTGTCTGTTGTTTCAACTCCGGGGGAATTTAGCGTCCGAGGAGGTATTATTGATATTTATCCGCTTACAGCTGAGCTTCCTTATCGTATTGAGCTATTCGACGTGGAGATCGAGTCAATTCGGACGTTTTCAGTCGATGATCAACGTTCGGTGGCTGAGATAGATGAGGTGTTAATTGGACCGGCAACGGAATTGATCGTTGAACAACAACATATAAACGAAGCGATTCAACGGCTAGAAGCACAACTTCATGATACGTTGCAACATATTCATGATGAAAAAACGAAAAATCGTTTATGTGAACATGTATCATTTGAATTGGAGCAGTTAAAAAACGGAAAAACAATCGAAGAAATGTACAAATATTTCTCGCTTTTCTATCCTTCTGCTGCAAGTTTGCTAGATTACATTCCAGAGCACGGTGTCGTCATCATCGATGAAATGAGTCGTATTCAAGAAGTAGCAGAAAAACTGGAACAGGAAGAAGCAGAATGGTACACAAACTTGTTAGAAGAAGGAAAGATTGTGCAAAGTGTCCCGGTTTCTTATTCGTTTCCAGAAGTATTGCAAAAACGGACGAGATCAACGATTTACTTGTCTTTATTTTTACGTCATATTCCATACACGCATCCTCAAAACATTGTTAATGTATCTTGTAAGCAAATGCAAGTGTTTTATAGTCAAATGCAGTTGTTAAAGGGAGAAGTTGAGCGGTGGAAAAAGGGGAATTATGCTGTCGTTTTGTTAGCAGGAAATGAAGAGCGAGCGAAAAAACTGAAACAGACGTTAGAAGATTATGAGATTGATGCTGTCCAAATCGGGAGAGATGATGCATTATTGCATGGGAAATGTCAAATTGTCCCGTCTGGGTTAGTTGCAGGTTTTGAATTGCCGATGCAAAAACTCGCCGTCATTACAGAAGAAGAGCTATTTAAAAAGCGAATGAAACGTCCTGTGCGACGCCAAAAATTGTCGAACGCGGAACGGATTAAAAGTTATACAGATTTAAAAGTCGGCGACTATGTCGTCCACGTCAACCATGGAATCGGAAAATATTTAGGGATCGAAACGTTAGAAATTAACGGTGTTCATAAAGATTACATTCATATTCAATATCAAGGGAATGATACGTTATACGTTCCTGTTGATCAAATGGATCTCGTCCAAAAATATGTCGGTTCAGAAGGAAAAGAGCCGAAAATTTATAAATTAGGTGGAACAGAGTGGAAGAAAGTAAAGAAGAAAGTAGAGTCTTCTGTTCAAGATATTGCTGAGGACTTGATGAAATTATATGCAGAGCGCGAAGCGAGCAAAGGGTACGCTTTTTCACCGGATAACGAGATGCAAAGGGAATTTGAAGCGGCGTTCCCATATCAAGAGACGGAAGATCAGCTTCGTTCCATTCGTGAAATTAAACGCGATATGGAAAGCGAACGGCCGATGGATCGATTGCTATGTGGGGATGTTGGTTACGGAAAGACAGAAGTAGCGTTGCGGGCCGCTTTTAAAGCGATCATGGACGGAAAACAAGTTGCCTTTCTCGTACCGACGACGATTTTAGCGCAACAACATTACGAAACAGTTCGTGAACGTTTCCAAGGGTATCCGATTAACGTCGGTTTATTGAGTCGTTTTCGCACGAAAAAGCAACAAACCGAAACAATCCAAGGCTTAAAAGATGGTACGATTGATATGGTTATTGGAACACATCGGCTTTTATCAAAAGACGTATCGTTTAAAGATCTAGGTTTATTAATTATTGACGAGGAGCAACGGTTCGGTGTTGCTCATAAAGAAAAAATTAAACAACTAAAAACAAATATCGATGTATTAACGTTAACCGCTACACCGATCCCGCGCACGTTACATATGTCGCTTATCGGTGTCCGCGATTTGTCCGTCATCGAAACACCTCCGGAAAATCGTTTCCCTGTACAAACGTATGTGATGGAATACAGCCCAATCATTGTGCGAGAGGCGATTGAACGCGAAATGGCGCGCGGAGGACAAGTGTTTTTTCTTTATAATCGCGTTGAAGATATTGATCGAAAGGCAGAAGAAATTTCGGCGCTCGTACCTGATGCTCGTGTGGCATATGCACACGGAAGAATGTCCGAACATGAACTTGAAGCGGTCATGCTTGCGTTTCTAGAAGGTCAATATGATGTACTAGTGAGTACGACGATCATCGAAACAGGTGTTGACATTCCAAATGTGAATACGTTAATCGTTTATGATGCGGATAAGATGGGTCTTTCACAACTATATCAGTTGCGCGGGCGCGTAGGACGCTCCAATCGCATTGCGTATGCGTATTTTACGTACCGAAAAGATAAGGTGCTAAATGAAATAGCAGAAAAACGATTACAAGCCATTAAAGAGTTTACCGAGCTTGGATCTGGCTTCAAAATTGCGATGCGTGATTTATCTATCCGAGGAGCTGGCAACTTATTAGGAGCACAACAACACGGTTTTATTGATTCCGTCGGCTTTGAGCTTTATTCTCAAATGTTGAAAGAAGCGATTGAAGAAAAACGAGGAACAAAACAAGAAAAACCGTTTGAAGTGGAAATTGATTTAGAAGTGGATGCGTATATTCCAGAGCACTACATTTCAAATGAACAGCAAAAAATTGAGATGTATAAACGATTCCGTGGGCTTGATTCGTTAGAAGAACTCGAGCAATTACGAGAAGAAATGTTAGATCGTTTCGGCGAGTATCCAGATGAAGTAGCGTACTTATTCCAAATTGCCGAAATGAAAATATATGCAAAACAGCATCTCGTTAAATCCATTAAGCAAACGAAGCAAGAAGTCACCATTTTATTCTCACAAGAAACGACAAAGCAAATTGATGTTAGCAAATTGTTTAAGCTCGGTGAACCGTATGGCAGGGATGTTGGTTTCGGCATGGATGGGGATCGCTTTAAAATTGTCGTTCATGTAAAAGGAATGAAGCCGCAACAGTGGTTAATGATCATTTATGAGTTGCTAAAAGGGTTAAAATATGCTAAAAAATAATTGGTTGTTCATGTTTATTGTTTATAAGTAAATGGCAATGATGAAGATGGGGGATTTTCACTTTTTAAAAAAAATCCCCCTCCTTTGTGTATATAACTTTGTTTGTGACGGATACTAATCACAACAATGGTGAATTATTCAACTGTTTCACCAGTGCCATTTTTAATCACTAGATGAAAGCGAGGCATCGATAGATGAAAGCAACAGGTATTGTTCGACGAATCGATGATTTAGGACGAGTAGTAATTCCAAAAGAAATTCGCAGAACACTTCGTATTCGCGAAGGAGACCCACTTGAAATATTTGTTGACCGCGATGGTGAGGTCATTTTAAAAAAGTATTCACCAATTAGTGAATTAGGTGACTTTGCAAAAGAGTACGCTGAAGCTCTTTTCGACAGTTTAGAACAACCAGTGCTTATTTGTGATCGCGATGTATTTATTGCAGTAGCAGGCGGATCGAAAAAGGAGTATTTAAACAAGAGCGTAAGCGAACTTGTTGAAAAAGTGATGGAAGATCGCCAGTCCGTTTTGTACACAGAAGAAACAAGCGTATCATTCACGCAAGGTCATGAAGAACATATGCAATCATACGTGATTGCACCGATTATTGCTGGAGGAGATCCAATCGGGGCAGTCATTATTTTCTCGAAAGATAAAACGCTTGGCGAAGTAGAACATAAAGCAGCGGAAACTGCGGCGAGCTTCCTTGCTCGACAAATGGAACAATAAAGGTAGCATCTCGCTACCTTTTTTTGATGTATGTAATAGTAAAAAAGGTGAAGTGTATGGAAAAAAAAGACTGGTTGCGTGGTGCGTTTGTGTTGACGGTCGCCGCCTTATTTACAAAAATATTAAGCGCTTTTTACCGAATTCCGTATCAAAATATTGTAGGCGATGTCGGATTTTATATTTATCAACAAGTTTATCCTTTTTACGGTATTTTTCTCGCTTTGTCAACGTATGGCTATCCGATTGCGATTTCAAAACTTATTGCCGAAAATAAACAATCAACATATAAGTTTGCTGTTGTTCGGCTTTCTTTTTATTTTTTATCATGCCTTAGTATCGTCATGTTTTCCGTTCTTTATTTTGGCGCTTCGTCACTCGCGGCGCTCATGGGAGATCATCAACTAGCTCTGTTGATTCGCGCCGTTTCGTTTGCTTTTTTGCTTCTTCCGTTTACTTCTGTTTCTCGCGGATATTTTCAAGGGGGAGGAGAGATGAATCCGACCGCTGTTTCGCAAGTAGTTGAACAACTTGTACGTGTCGGAGCGATTTTATTTCTTTCTTCTTTTTTGCTTCATCGCGGATTTACCGTTTATGAGGCAGGAGCTGGTGCGATGATTGGTTCACTTATGGGAAGTTTTGCTGCTGTTGCAGTACTCGTCGTATATATGTTGCGAAAGCGGACGAATGTTCATACCGAGCCATGGATTCCAACAAAAGAAAAAAGAAAAGTGCTTTTATTTTTAGCTGTTCATGGCGTAACGATTTGTTTAGCTAACATGCTCCTTGTTTTAATACAGCTTGTTGATTCATTTACCCTTCTCCCTTTGTTACAACAAGCAGGATTGCATGAACTAGCTAAAACAGCAAAGGGAATTTATGACCGTGGTCAACCGTTTATTCAGCTTGGGACAGTAGTAGCTACTTCTTTTTCATTAGCGCTTGTGCCGATGTTATCGCATGAACAAACAGAACGCAACGAAATATATACAGCTGTTCGCGTAGCGTTTATCATTGGAATGGGGGCAGTCGTTGGTTTAGTTTGCATATTAAAACAAGCGAATATCATGTTGTTTAAAGACCATGTTGGTGCGATGGAGTTGACGATTTTAGCCGTTTCTATTCTTTTTACTTCTTTAACATTAACGTTCATCGCCATTTTGCAAGGGCTTGGGAATGTATTTCGTCCATTTTTCATCGTTTGTGTCGGCATGATATCAAAATGGGGGTTGAATGTGTTGCTCGTTCCTTTATGGCATACAGTAGGGGCAGCTGTAGCGACACTCATTGCCTATGCCGTCATGTGCGTCATCGCCTTTTTTTATGTGCAAAAACGAATGTCTCGTCCTTTGCTTTCGCTCTCTATAATCATTCAAACGATAAAAGCCGCAGCGATGATGGCGATCATTTTAGTTGGATATATCATATTGATAAACGAGTTACCAATTCATCATGGACGTCTGTTTTCATCGCTTCAAGCGATCATTGGTGTTTTTATTGGGGCGTTTGTTTATATTATAATGATCGTTAAAAAAGAGGTTTTGGCGGAAAAAGACTTGTTAGCTTTTCCGTTTGGACGTTATTTAATAAAAATAAAGCAAAGAAAGGCTGGATAGTCATGGGTACAATTACAATTGTCGGTCTTGGGGCAGGAGACATCGATCAGTTGTCTTTCGGTGTGTACCGTACGTTAAAACAGGCGAATCGCCTCTTTTTACGAACGAAAGATCATCCTGTTGTCTCACAGTTGGAAGCAGAAGGGATACACATTCAATCGTTTGACGACATATACGAAAAATATGATCAATTTGAACAAGTATACGAACATATTGTTGAACATTTATGTGAAGAAGTGAAAAAAGGGGATGTCGTATACGCTGTTCCGGGCCATCCACTTGTCGCTGAGCGTACAGTAAAGCTATTGCTCGAAAAAAAAGATCACATTTCTGTTCGTGTAGAAGGGGGACAAAGTTTTCTTGATGCGTTATTTACTGCCGTTGAGCTCGATCCAATCGAAGGTTTTCAATTGATTGATGCTACCTCATTTCAACCGGACGAAATTCAGTTGCGGAATCATATTATTTTTTGTCAAGTATATGACTCGTTCATTGCATCCGATGTGAAACTAGCTTTGTTGGAAAAATTACCATATGATTATCCTATTTTTATCGTTTATGCAGCAGGAAGTAAACAACAACGAATCGAAAAAGTCCCGCTATATGAGCTAGATCGGGTCATAACGGTGAGCAATTTAACGAGCGTTTACGTACCAAAAGTAGAAAATGAGGAGCTGTTATATCATGATTTTACTACTTTACGACGTGTGATTGCGACGTTGCGTGGGCCTAACGGTTGCCCTTGGGATCGGAAACAGACGCACCAGTCATTGAAAAAGTATTTGCTTGAAGAAACGTATGAGCTTCTTGATGCGATTGATCGGCAAGATGATGAAAATATAATTGAAGAGCTTGGCGATGTATTATTACAAGTTATGCTTCATGCCCAAATTGGCGAAGACGAAGGAATGTTTTCGATTGACGATGTCATTCGAGCCATTACAGAAAAAATGATTCGGCGCCATCCTCATGTATTCGGGGACGTTCATGTTGAGCATGCGGAACAGGTTGTACGCAACTGGGAAGCAATCAAGCAGGCGGAAAAAGAAACCGAACTTCATTCATTACTTGACGATGTTGCCAAAGCGTTACCGAGTACGCTGCGCGCATATGAATATCAAAAAAGAGCAGCAAAAGTTGGATTTGACTGGTCGGACGTAGAGCCGATGTGGCGTAAAGTTGAAGAAGAAATGAATGAGGTACAGCAAGAAGCTGATCGTATGGATGAACAAAAACTAAAAGAAGAGTTTGGAGATTTACTATTTGCGCTTATTAACGTATGCCGATATTATAAAGTCAATCCTGAAGAGGCGTTAGCCATGGCGAACGAAAAATTTTACCATCGTTTTCAATACATTGAACAAAAAGTAAAACAACAAGGGAAAGCTTGGCGTGCGTATTCTTTAGAGCAATTAGATGAAATATGGGAAGAAGCGAAAAGGGAGGGGTTATAATATGCGACTCGATAAGTTTTTAAAAGTTTCACGGCTCATTAAAAGAAGAACTTTAGCGAAAGAAGTAGCGGAGCAGGGGCGTGTATTTATTAACGGTCAGCAGGCGAAAGCGAGTTCAACCGTAAAAATAGGTGATGAAATTATGATTCAATTTGGCCAAAAACATGTGACAGTGAAAGTGGTCGAATTACAAGAACATGCGAAAAAAGAAGATGCGAGTGCGTTATATGAAATTGTAAAAGAAGAGCGAGTGGAGTAGCTTGTTCTAAACTATTTTCCTCCCTCATACACTTGTACAAACGATCGTTGTGAGGGGGAACGTTGATGACACAAAACATTGGAAATAAAGGTCCTATTCAAGAACATGACATTGTTATGCGCAGTCGGCGCACGTTAGAAATTACCGGTGTAAAACAAGTAGAAAGTTTTGATAATGAAGAATTTTTACTGGAAACTGTTATGGGGTTTTTGTCTGTGAAAGGACAAAATTTACAAATGAAAAACTTAGATGTAGATAAAGGGATTGTCTCGATTAAAGGTAAAATTTTCGAAATCATTTATTTAGACGAGCATCACACGGAGAAGGCTAAAGGGTTCTTTAGCAAGTTGTTTAAATGAGTTTGCACGTGCAATTTACGACTTTGCTTGCGATGATCGGAATCGGAATGATCATTGGGTCATCTTTTGACACATATGCACACATATTCAATCGTTCCAAGCGTCATCGACTTATCGTATGGGTTGCAGACATTCTTTTTTGGATCACGCAAGCACTATATGTCTTTTACACATTATTGGTTATTAACAATGGGCAAGTTCGTTTGTATATTTTTTTGGCCATATTATGCGGATATGCTGCCTATCAAGCTTTATTTCAACGTATGTACGTTCGTTTGTTACAAAAAATTATTCGTGCTTTTGTAATGTTATATCGTCTAATCATCCGAATGTTTCATTATGCTGTCATACTTCCGCTCCGACTTCTTTACCGTTTTTTTGTTTTTTTATTCATCACTACTTGCCATTTTGTTTTATCCATTGGTAAAATTTTATATAAAGTGATATATGTATGTATACGCTTTTTATTGCAACCATTTATATGGATTGGGCGTTTCATTTGGCGCCAAACCCCACTTCGTTTTCAAGCAACGGTTGGTCGTATTTTTCATATCGGAAAAGGGTTTCTTGCAAAAATAGCGAATATGTTTAGAAAAAAAGGGTAGTGAAGAAGGAGCGGTGAAAAACATGGGCGCCCCACAGAGAAGTAAAGTGAAAAAAATACAAACATCGTATGTCATTCAACAAGAAAAACAAGAACATAAGAAGGCGCGACGTCGTAAAAAGAAGGTGATTCGTTTTAGCATTGTGGCAACGATGGCGTTAGCCGCTTCTTCGCTATTTTTATATACGATGACGGCACAATCTTCTGCGATTGATGAGCAATTAAAAACGAAAGAACAGCTAGAAGAAAAGTTACGCACGTTGCAACAAGACGAACAAAGATTGAAAGAGGAAATCAAAAAATTAAACGATGATCAATATATTGCCGAATTGGCTCGAAAGCAATATTTTTTGTCGAAAGAGGGAGAAATTATTTTTATCACTCCGGATGAGTAAGTAAGATAGGCAGAAGGCTTATTGACACTTGTTTTTTTCATTATGTATAATGAAAGAAACGATTTTTCAGATTTTAAGGAGGAGCACTTTTTTTATGTCAATTGAAGTAGGCAGCAAGTTACATGGAAAAGTAACGGGCATTACAAAATTCGGAGCGTTTGTTGAGTTACCAGAAGGCGCGACAGGCTTAGTGCACATTAGTGAAGTAGCTGACAGCTATGTAAAGGACATTAATGAACATCTCAAAGTAGGCGATGTTGTCGAAGTTCGTGTTATTAATGTTGAGAAGGATGGGAAAATTGGCTTATCGATCAAAAAGGCAAAGGAACAAGCTTCACGTCCGCGCAACAAAGGAAACGATCGCGCTTCAAAAGAAAGCTTTGAGCAGAAAATTAGCCGTTTCTTAAAAGAAAGTGAAGATCGCTTAGCATCCCTTAAACGCCATACCGAATCAAAACGAGGAGGTCGTGGTGCTCGACGTGGTTAACTTGCTGCCGAATGGGACATGAGGCAGTTTATATAAGCATCCATTTCGTAAGTGGATGCTTTTTCGTTTGGATTTTATGAAAAAACTATTGACTTTATCGGAGGAACATAGTAGAATTACAAATGTCGTTGCATGGCGGCGTAGCTCAGCTGGCTAGAGCGTACGGTTCATACCCGTGAGGTCGGGGGTTCGATTCCCTCCGCCGCTACCAAATTGCATAATGGCCCGTTGGTCAAGTGGTTAAGACACCGCCCTTTCACGGCGGTAACACGGGTTCGAATCCCGTACGGGTCATCAAAAAGACACCAATTTCGCCACGAAATTGGTGTCTTTTTGTTTATATAAGCCGTTTTTTGTGATATTCCGTCGAAAAATTTATGTGATTCATCTTCTTTTTTTGACAAAATTTTGATAATTCAGTCTGTATAATACGAAGTAATAGACTGATATATGGAAAAGGGGAGAGGATGAACATGGAGCGAGTGGAACGGAAGTTAATCAATCAAATGGCGGAAGTACCTTTAAGTGGGACGAAAACGACGGCGTCACAATGGCTTCAGCGGTTTACAGTTCGATTCAGTCATTTATTATTTCAACAAGGGTTTTTATTTCTAGTTATCGGTTTTTTGCTTGGACGAGCTTTCATTTTAACAAAGATGACACCGTTTGCTTTGCCTTTTTTTGCAGCAATTTATTTACTTCGACGCGATAAGTTAGGTTTTGTATTTATTGCTTTATTTGCAGGATCGTTGACCGTCTCTTTTTACACTTCTATATTTATCGTTGCTTCGATCGTGATGTTTCTCATCTTTTATCGTCTATTTTTCTGGATTGATGCTCTGCCGAAAAGATTGCCCGTTGTCGTGTTTTTTGCCTCCATTTTCGCGAAAACAGGCATGATTTATACGTGGGGGCATGAATGGACGATATACGAGGGAATGACGATGCTTATTGAAGCGGGACTTGGCTCAATTTTAACGCTCATTTTTTTACAAAGCGTGCCATTGTTTGATCATCAAAAATATAAGCAAACGTTAAAACCAGAAGAAGTCATTTCTTTCGTCATTCTTATTTCTTCTATGCTGACGGGAATGGTTGGTTGGTCAATTTATGATCTTTCGTTAGAACATGTTGCATCGCGCTATGTATTGTTGTTGTTTGCTTTTGTAGCTGGTGCGACCGTTGGTTCAACAGTCGGCGTTGTTACAGGACTTATTTTAAGCTTAGCGAGCGTCTCGAATTTATATCAAATGAGCTTACTAGCTTTTTCTGGGTTGCTTGGAGGGCTTTTGAAGGAAGGGAAAAAAATAGGCGTTTCTCTTGGTCTTGTTGTCGCGACATTGTTAATTGCCCTTTATAGTCAAGGGATCGCAGATATTGTCCCGAATATCGTGGAGTCGCTATTAGCCGTTTTACTTTTTCTTATAACCCCACAAGCGTTGACGAGTAAAATGGCGAAATATGTGCCAGGGACGGTTGAACATACGAATGAGCAACAACAATATGTGCGAAAAATCCGCGATGTTACCGCTCAGCGAGTGGAACAATTTTCTCATGTGTTTCAAGCGTTATCAAAAAGTTTCTCTTCCTATGGTGTACTTACGCACGAAGAGGAGGAAGAACGTGAAATTGATTACTTTTTAAGTGATGTAGCTGCTAAAACGTGCCAAACGTGTTTTAAGAAAGATCAATGTTGGATTAACCACTTCGATAAAACATATGACTACATGAAAAAAATTATGCAAGAGGCAAGCGAAAATGATCAAATAACGAATGCAAAATTGTTGCGAGAATGGGATAAACATTGTGTGAAAGCAAATAAAGTTGTTCAAATTATCGAGAAAGATGTGTCGTTTTATAAAGCGAATAAAAAATTAAAGCAACAAATGAAAGAAAGTAGAAGACTTGTGGCAGAACAGTTATTAGGTGTATCACAAGTGATGGAAGATTTTGCGAAAGAAATTCAAAAAGAGCGTGAAAATTATTATGTGCAAGAAGAACAAATTTTGCACGCCCTTCAACAGTTCGGTGTCGATGTGAACGATGTTGAAATTTATAGTTTAGACAAAGGAAGTGTTGATATTGAGATGGTTGTTCCATATTGCGACGGAAGGGGGGAATGTGAAAAACTGATTGCACCAATGCTGTCTGATATTTTAGGTGAGACGATTATTGTAAAAAAAGAAGAGTGCTCTGTCTATCCGAACGGGGACTGTCGGGTTGCTTTCAGTTCTTCAAAAGCGTTTGTTATTGATACAGGCGTTGCGTACGTTGCGAAGGGGGGCGGATTTATTTCAGGTGACAGCTATGCGATGATGGAAATTGGTGGTGGAAAATATGCGTTAGCTATTAGTGACGGGATGGGGAATGGGGAACGAGCGCATTATGAAAGTAAAGAAACGCTCAAACTATTACAAAAAATTTTACAATCGGGAATTGAGGAACGAATTGCGATTAAATCGATCAACTCTATTTTGGCGTTGCGAACGACAGAAGAAATTTTTTCAACGCTCGATTTAGCCATTGTTGATTTGCAAAATGCAACAACAAAATTTTTAAAAGTTGGCTCATCTCCAAGCTTTATTAAACGTGGAAATAACGTGATGAAAATCGAATCGAGCAATTTGCCGATAGGAATTATTACTGGGGTAGAGTTTGAAATGATTGAAGAGCAATTAAAGGCAGGAGATTTACTCATTATGATGAGTGACGGCATTTTTGATGGGGTTTCGCATATCGAAAATCATGATGTATGGCTAAAACGAAAAATTAAAGAATTAAAAACGAATGATCCGCAAGAAGTATCTGAATTGCTTTTAGAAGAAGTCATTCGTGTCAACGGTGGAGAAATCGAAGATGATATGACGATTGTTGTGGCGAGAATTAAACATAATACACCGAAATGGGCAGTCATTCCGGCATATCAATATATGAAATAAAGGTATAAAATCCCCTCTGAACGTCGATGATGGGAGTATACTACTTTTTTCGGAGGGGATGAACGTATGCGAAAAGGAACGTTGCGTCAAATTTTATTAATCACAGACGGTTGTTCTAATCATGGTGAAGATCCAATTGCTATGGCGGCATTAGCGAAAGAACAAGGGATTACGGTTAATGTAATCGGTGTTCTTGATCAAGACATCATTGATGAGCAAGGATTACGGGAAATTGAAGGAATCGCACAATCAGGTGGAGGAATTAGTCAAGTCGTATACGCTAAACAGTTATCACAAACGGTACAAATGGTCACAAGAAAAGCAATGACACAGACGTTGCAAGGCGTCATTAATCGGGAGTTAAAACAAATTTTAGGATCCCAGGCTTCCATTGAACAGCTTCCGCCAGAAAAAAGGGGAGAAGTGATGGAAGTTGTTGAGGAGTTAGGGGAAACTGTTAACTTGCAAGTTTTAATATTAGTAGACACAAGTGGAAGTATGAAGACAAAGTTGCAAACGGTAAAAGAAGCGTTATTAGACTTATCGATCAGTTTGAATGCTCGTTTGGGAAATAATGAGTTTTCTGTTTTTGTATTTCCCGGGAAAAAAGGAGAGGTAGATCGTATTCTAGATTGGACGCCGAAAATGGAGTCCATTTCAAGTGTGTTTCCAAAACTAACATCCGGGGGAATTACACCGACCGGTCCAGCTATTCGCGAGGCGCTACAACAATTCCAAAAAAGACGCTCATTAAAAAGTTTGTTTACGCATGATGGTGATGACGATGTATACATCGAACAATCTATGTAACATTCCAACGGGAACAGTTATACAAGGGAAGTGGCATAAACGTCGTTATGAAATGATAAAGCAACTCGGTAAAGGAGCAAATGGGGTTGTTTATTTGGCTAGAGAAGGACGGACGTTTGTGGCGCTAAAAATAAGCAATCAATCAACAGCGATGATGTCAGAAGTAAATGTGTTGAAACGATTTTCAGAGGTCCAGGGAGTTGCCCTCGGACCTTGTTTATTAGACGTAGACGATTGGTTTCATCCGCAAGAAAAAAGAATTTATTCATTTTATGTAATGGAATATATTGAAGGGGATGATTTGTTAACTTTTATTCAAAAACGGGGGAAAGATTGGATCATCGTCATTATATTGCAGTTGTTAGGCGATTTGCATAAGTTGCACGAAAAAGGGTGGGTATTCGGTGATTTAAAACCAGACAATTTAATTGTTTCCGGGACGGTCCCGAAAGTGCGATTAATTGATGTGGGTGGCACAACCATTCGCGGACGAGCCATTAAAGAGTTTACAGAGTTTTTTGATCGTGGCTATTGGGGTATGGGAACAAGAAAAGCCGAGCCGTCGTATGATTTATTTGCGGTGGCGATGATTATGATTAATATGTGCTATCCAAAACGATTTGAAAGAAAGGAAAATGGCCGAGAGCAGCTACGTCTTATGATCTCCTCTCACCCCTATTTGAAAAAATATGCGGAAATATTATGGTGTGCACTGGATGGAAAGTACACTAGCGCTCATGAAATGAGGAAAGATTTGCTACAATGTATGCAACGACCGTCTGCAAAGAAAGAAAAGCGCGAAGAGAGAACGGTGCGTGTAAAAAGGAAGAAAAAATTTCATGTATTAGAGACGATGCTTTTGTTTGTGTGCCTTTTATTTATGTATGTTGTTTATTTGTATGTTCAAATTCTTTAATTTTTCCGCATTCGTTTTGAGTACGGGCAATAAAATATGATACGATTGTAAAAAACGACACTACTAACCGAGAGGGAGAATATGCTAGAAGTTGTGCATGAGTTTATCGAAAAGCATCAATTGCTTGAGCGTGGTACAACTGTTGTTGTTGGCGTGTCAGGCGGTCCGGACTCATTAGCGTTGCTTCATTTCTTATGGAGTGAAAGAGAGCGTTACGATATTCAACTTGTTGCTGCACATGTCGATCATATGTTGCGGGGAAAACAATCAGAAGAAGATATGCATTTTGTGAAACATTTTTGCGAACAACATAGTATTATATGTGAGGCGACACAATTAGACGTTCCTGCATATATGGAACGAACAGGAAAGGGTGTGCAAGAAGCAGCCCGTGATTGTCGATACACCTTTTTTGAGCAAGTTATGTACAAACATCACGCACATTGTGTCGCTTTAGCTCACCACGGCGATGACCAAATTGAAACGGTGCTTATGCGATTAGTACGCGGAAGTACGACAAGAGGGTACGCAGGGATACCCGTAAAGCGCCCATTTGGCAGTGGCTATATCGTTCGACCGTTTTTATGCATCGATCGAAGGCAAATTGAACAGTATTGTCGACAAAATGGATTGCATGCTCGGCACGATCCGAGCAACGAAAAGGATGATTACACGCGCAACCGTTTCCGTCATTTCGTCTTGCCTTTTTTCAAGCGGGAAAATATTCGCGTTCATGAGCATATTCAACAGTTTAGTGAGATGATGAGCGAAGATGAAGCATTTTTAGAGCAACTGACAAAAGAGGAGTTGAAACGCGTTGTTCATCAACAAGAAGAAGGGATTCATGTCGATATTCCTCCGTTCATACGCATGCCAAAACCTTTACAAAGACGAGGGATTCAACTAATATTAAACTATCTTTATGGGAACGTCCCATCGTCATTGTCTTCTATACATATCAACCAAGCGTTACAATTTTTAAAACGGCAACATCCTTCAGGTATGCTTCATTTTCCGAACGGATTAAAAGTTATTCGTCAATATGAGGTGTGTATATTTACGTTTCAGCAGAGACAGACGAGCGAATATGAGTTTCTTTTCCATGTTCCCGATACGATCGTATTACCAAACGGATGTCAACTTATCAGTCAGTTTGTTGATCGCTATCCTTTCATTGAAGACGATGATCATATAGTCATTGAGGCTGATCAATTAATGTTGCCTCTTCGTGTGCGAACAAGAAAGTGTGGAGATCGCATGAAAGTCAAAGGAATGAAACATGCGAAAAAAATATCTCGTATTTTTATTGATGAAAAAATTCCAGCGAACGAACGAGCGCAGTGGCCAGTTGTCGAAGATGCGAGCGGGAACATCATATGGATTCCTGGTGTAAAGAAATCTGTTTACACAGCAACAAATATTACAAAAAATCGCTATATTGTATTACACTATAAAAAGCAATGAATGATAGTAGGAGGAAAGAATATGGGCATGCATCAAGATATGGAAAAAATTTTAATTACAGAAGAACAAATTCAACAAAAAGTAAAAGAACTAGGAGCATTATTGACGAAAGAATATGAAGGACGCTTTCCGCTTTTGGTTGGTGTACTAAAAGGCGCGATGCCGTTTATGGCAGACTTGATTAAGCATATCGATACATATTTAGAAATCGATTTTATGGACGTATCAAGTTACGGTCATGCAACGGTGTCATCGGGTGAGGTGAAAATTTTAAAAGACTTAAACACATCGATTGAAGGTCGTGATGTTCTCATCATTGAAGATATTATTGATAGCGGGTTAACGTTAAGTTATTTAGCAGATTTATTCCGTTATCGCAAAGCAGAATCGATTAAAATCGTGACTTTGCTTGATAAACCGTCTGGTCGAAAAGCAAATATTGAAGCTGATTATGTCGGTTTCATCGTTCCAGATGAATTCGTTGTCGGTTATGGGTTAGACTATTGTGAGAAATACCGAAACCTTCCGTACATCGGTGTGTTAAAACCAGAAGTATACAGTAAATAATTTTTTCATGCACATCGTTTGTTTTGGAACGTTTTTCTATGATACTATTGACTATAGCGTGTTTTAAGTGTGGGAGGAGGTAGGAGATGAACCGCATTTTCCGTAATACAATTTTTTACTTACTCATTTTTCTTGTCGTCATTGGTGTTGTGAGCTTTTTAAATGGCGGCAATCAACGTGCAGAGCGGATGACGTACGATGCGTTCATTACCCATCTAGAAAACGGTGATGTAAAGTACGTCTCGTTGAAGCCAGAGCGAGGCGTTTATGAAATTCGCGGACAATTAAAAACGTATGCTGAAGGACAATTTTTTACGACGTACGTAGCGAACAGTCCGCAAATTCTTCAGCGCATTGACGAAGCCGCACAACAGGCGAAAGTAGAAGTGTTGCCTGCGGATGAAACGAGCGGATGGGTGACGTTTTTCACGTCCATTATTCCGTTTATCATCATTTTTATTTTGTTCTTCTTTTTATTAAATCAAGCACAAGGTGGCGGCAGCCGAGTGATGAATTTCGGCAAAAGCCGTGCGAAACTGTATAATGAAGATAAGAAGCGTGTTCGTTTTAAAGACGTTGCCGGTGCGGATGAAGAAAAGCAAGAACTTGTTGAAATTGTCGAGTTTTTAAAAGATCCTCGTAAGTTTGTGGAACTCGGAGCTCGCATTCCAAAAGGTGTTCTTCTCGTCGGACCACCTGGAACAGGAAAAACGTTATTAGCGAGAGCGGTTGCTGGAGAAGCTGGTGTACCGTTTTTCTCTATTAGTGGTTCAGATTTCGTTGAAATGTTTGTCGGTGTTGGTGCTTCGCGTGTACGTGATTTGTTTGAAACTGCGAAGAAAAACGCCCCTTGTATTATTTTTATTGATGAAATTGATGCAGTGGGACGTCAACGTGGTGCTGGTTTAGGTGGAGGTCACGATGAACGGGAGCAAACATTAAACCAATTGCTCGTTGAAATGGATGGATTCGGCGGAAATGAAGGAATTATTATTATCGCTGCGACAAACCGTCCGGACATTTTAGACCCTGCCCTTTTACGTCCTGGTCGTTTCGATCGTCAAATTACGGTTGACCGTCCAGATGTGAAAGGACGTGAAGCTGTTCTTCGTGTGCATGCACGCAACAAACCGCTCGATGAGTCAGTTGATTTAAAGACGATTGCGATGCGTACGCCTGGTTTTTCTGGTGCTGATTTAGAAAACTTATTAAATGAGGCTGCCCTTGTTGCTGCTCGACGGAACAAGAAAAAAATTGATATGAGCGATATTGATGAAGCAACGGATCGTGTCATTGCTGGTCCTGCTAAGAAAAGTCGCGTCATTTCTGAAAAAGAGCGAAAAATTGTTGCTTATCACGAAGCAGGTCATACAGTCATTGGCATGGTGCTTGCGGATGCGGAAATGGTCCACAAAGTAACGATTGTGCCACGTGGCCAAGCTGGTGGATATGCAGTCATGTTACCGAAAGAAGACCGTTATTTTATGACGAAACCAGAGCTGCTTGATAAAATTACAGGGCTTCTTGGCGGACGTGTGGCTGAGGAAATCGTATTTGGCGAAGTAAGTACAGGAGCGCATAATGACTTCCAGCGCGCAACAAGCATTGCTCGTCGCATGGTTACGGAGTTTGGAATGAGCGATAAGCTTGGACCAATGCAGTTTGGTCAGTCTCATGCTCAAGTGTTCCTAGGTCGTGATTTGCATAATGAGCAAAATTATAGCGACCAAATTGCATATGAAATTGACCTTGAGATGCAACGCATTATTAAAGAATGTTACGAAAAAGCGAAACGCTTACTAACGGAAAACCGCGACAAGTTGGATCTGATTGCCAATACGTTGCTTGAAGTGGAAACACTTGATGCAGAGCAAATTAAACATTTGTTCGAACATGGTACGTTACCAAACCGCAATGACAATAAACAAGAGGAAGTAAAAGTAAATATCCAAACGAAAAAAGAAGAATAAAGGTGTCTCTTTTCATAAGAGGCATCTTTTTTTACCGTCCGCTTAACCGAGTGTGATATGATGAAGAAGGAACAAATGGTGAAAAAGTGGGGATGAGTGATGATTTTTGTATTAGACGTTGGAAATACGAATACTGTATTAGGTGTGTATGACGGAGACGAGTTGAAGTTTCATTGGCGCATTGAAACGAGCCGAAGCAAAACGGAAGATGAATACGGAATGATCGTAAAAATGTTATTACAAGATGTCGGATTGCGTTTTTCTGACATTGACGGCATTATTATTTCTTCCGTTGTGCCACCGATTATGTTTGCATTAGAGCGCATGTGTACAAAATATTTTCATATTAAACCGCTCATTGTAGGTCCGGGCATTAAAACGGGATTGAATATTAAGTATGACAACCCAAAAGAAGTCGGAGCGGACCGGATTGTCAACGCTGTGGCAGGTATCCACTTGTACGGCGCACCGCTTATTATTGTCGATTTCGGTACAGCGACAACATACTGCTATATTAATGAGCATAAGCAATATATGGGAGGGGCTATTGCCCCAGGGATTACAATTTCCACGGAAGCGCTTTATTCTCGAGCAGCTAAACTTCCGCGTATTGAAATTGCTCGTCCGGATGACATTATTGGAAAAAATACGGTAAGTGCGATGCAAGCAGGAATTTTATACGGATATGTCGGACAAGTGGAGGGCATTGTGTCACGAATGAAAGAAAAAAGTGCCGTTCCTCCAAAAGTCATTGCAACAGGTGGGTTAGCATCTTTAATTGCCCATGAATCGAATATCATTGATATTGTTGATCCGTTTTTAACATTAAAAGGATTACAATTGTTATATGAACGAAACAAGAAAGGTCAACAACCCAATGACTAAAGTCATGGGCTTGTAAGCCCCATGTTGACCAGACCAAGGCTTGAAACAGAGCCTACGTTATAGATGTCATGACACGTTCGGGTGCTTCTCCAGCCCGTTCCTCTGTCGTGCAAGGTTAAACAAGCGTGGTGGGTAGCGCTAGTGTCTTGCACATAACAAGCATCTATAACATGGTCGAGGAGAATATGACCTGCTTTATGCAGAGGAAAGGGGAATACCCTATGGTTTTTGTGTTAGACACAAACAAACGTCCGCTTGCACCTTGTCACGAAGCAGTTGCGAGAAAGCTGTTGAAACAAGGGAAGGCGGCGATTTACAAACGATTCCCATTTACCATTATCTTGAAAAAATCAGTGGACGAATCAGAAAATGAAACAACATATCGGCTAAAAATCGACTATGGAAGTAGACATACAGGATTAGCGATTTTGCGAGGACAAGAAGTGGTATGGTTAGGGCAACTTGACCATCGCACAGACATCAAGGAAAGAATAGATAAAAGGCGTGCTTTTCGTCGAGCAAGACGAAATCGAAAAACAAGATACAGAAAACCACGCTTTCTGAACCGCAAGCGAAAGGAGGGGTGGTTGCCGTCATCACTAGAGAGTCGTGTGCAAAATATCCAAACATGGGTTAACCGCCTAAAGAAGTTATGCCCCATTGGGTATATATCATACGAAAATGCCAAATTCGACACGCAACTCATGCGAAATCCTGAAATCAATGGTGTAGAGTATCAACAAGGCACGCTTCAAGGATACGAAGTAAGAGAATACTTGCTTGAAAAGTTTGGGCGGAAGTGTTGTTATTGCGGAAAAGAAAATGTTCCACTTGAAGTGGAGCATATCATTCCAAAATCGAGAGGTGGAACAGACCGAGTGGATAACCTATGTCTTGCCTGTCATGACTGTAATCAGCGCAAAGGAAGTAAGACAGCAGAAGAATTCGGGTATCCGCACATTCAAAAGCAAGTCAAAGAAACATTAAAGGATACAAGTGCTATCAACTCGACAAGATGGAAAGTGTATGAAGTGTTAAAGCAGACAGGATTAGATGTCGAGTGTGGAACAGGTGCACGAACAAAAATGAATCGTATTCGTTTAGACTTGCCGAAAACACATTATTTTGACGCTTGTTGTGTAGGCGAAAGCACAACAAATCACTTATATTTCAAAACAAAAGAAGTGTTATTTATCAAGGCAAAAGGGCGTGGTAGTCGCTCTCGTACAAACCTAGATAGATATGGCTTCCCAAGAGGTTATCTTGCAAGACAAAAATTCTTCTTTGGTTTTCAAACAGGGGACATGGTTAAGGCTGTTGTCCCAAGAGGGAAATATCAAGGCGTTTGGTTTGGCGAAGTCGCATGTAGAAAGACTGGAAGTTTCGATATTAAAGGCAAGGACGGAAAGCGTATCGCACAAGGAATAAATTATAGATATGTCCAAGTCATTCAGCGATTTGACGGATATGCTTATGGAAAGGGGGTGGCGGAACTTGCGTAAGGTGCAATTCCTCCCCGTGCCTAAAGGCAGGGGCTTCCTTGCGTAAGTTTCGTGACAACTATGGCAGATTATTTAGTAAAAGCGCTAGCATACGATGGTCAAGTGCGAGCGTATGCGGTGCGCACAACAGAAACAGTACGGGAGGCGCAGCGAAGACATCAAACGTGGCCAACAGCATCCGCAGCACTAGGTCGTGCGATGACAGCGGGTGTGATGATGGGAGCGATGTTAAAAGGAGATAGTCAAATTACAATTAAAATTGAAGGTGGTGGCCCTATTGGTCATATTCTTGTCGATAGCAATGCCAAAGGGCATGTACGTGGTTATGTATCCAATCCGCATGTTCACTTTGAACTAAATGCAAACGGGAAGCTCGATGTTGCTAGAGCTGTTGGAACGAATGGAACATTAACTGTTGTGAAAGACTTAGGATTACGCGATTATTTTACAGGACAAGTTCCGCTCGTGTCTGGGGAGCTTGGTGAGGATTTTACATACTATTTCGTTTCCTCTGAACAGACGCCATCATCCGTTGGAGTTGGTGTGCTAGTCAATCCGGATTATACGATATTGGCGGCTGGTGGTTTTATTTTGCAACTGATGCCGGGTACAGAAGAACAAACCATTGCAGACATTGAAAAAAATTTAACTACCATTCCACCGATTTCAAAAATGATTGAAAGTGGTTTAACACCAGAACAAATTTTACATGCGCTACTCGGCGGAGAACAAAATGTAAAAATTCTTGAAACGATGCCTGTATCATTCGTTTGTCGTTGTTCACGTGAGCGGGTAGCAGATGCGATTATTAGCTTAGGGGTGGAAGAAATTCAGCAAATGATTGATGAAGAAGGAAAAGCGGAAGCATCTTGTCATTTTTGTAATGAAACGTATACGTTTTCAGCCGAAGATCTTGAGGAATTAAAAAAATTAGCAAAACAAAATGATTGACAATTTCGAAAATAACTGATAAATTGGTTACAAATTCTATAAAAATACTCGGGATTAGAGGTGGATGAAATGGCACGTGTAGTACAATCTATTACAGAGTTAATTGGTCAAACACCGGTAGTTAAATTAAACCGCATTGTTGATCACGATAGCGCAGATGTATACTTGAAGCTAGAGTTTATGAACCCAGGAAGCAGCGTGAAAGATCGTATTGCGCTAGCGATGATTGAAGCAGCCGAGAAAGCAGGGAAAATTCAGCCTGGTGACACGATCATTGAACCGACAAGCGGAAATACGGGAATTGGTTTAGCGATGGTTGCTGCTGCGAAAGGATATAAAGCGATTTTTGTTATGCCTGATACGATGAGTTTAGAGCGCCGCAACTTGCTTCGCGCTTACGGGGCAGAGCTTGTGCTGACGCCAGGAAGTGAAGGAATGCGAGGTGCGATTCAAAAAGCAGAGCAGCTCGCACAAGAGCACGGCTATTTTATGCCGCAACAATTTAAAAACGAAGCGAACCCAGAAGTACATCGTTTAACAACAGGAAAAGAAATTGTTGAGCAAATGGGCGATCAACTCGATGCATTTGTGGCCGGAATTGGAACAGGTGGAACGATTACAGGAGCAGGAGAAGTGTTGCGTCAAGCGTATCCAAACATTAAAATTTATGCTGTTGAACCAGCAGACTCTCCAGTGCTTTCCGGCGGAAAACCAGGTCCACATAAAATTCAAGGAATTGGAGCCGGCTTCGTTCCTGATATTTTAAATACATCCATTTATGATGAAGTCGTTACTGTAAAGACAGAAGAAGCGTTTGCAGCTGCTCGTCTAGCTGCTCGTCAAGAAGGGATTTTAGGTGGTATTTCATCAGGTGCAGCCATTCATGTCGCGTTACAAGTAGCGAAAAAATTAGGAAAAGGAAAGAAAGTGTTAGCGATTATTCCAAGTAACGGTGAACGTTACTTGAGCACACCGTTATATCAATTTGAAGAATAATTCGGCAAGGACATTCTTGCCGAATTTTTTTTCGTGATTGTTTCTACATGTTCGTTGTACAATAAGCGTATGGATTGATGAAGAGGGGGGACATCTTTGAACAAACAAAGGCGACGAACAATGATCAAAAAGATCACATACGCACAACGTGATTGGTTTTCGCAATATAAAGCATTATCGCGAAAACAGTTGCACCATGTTTTGCTTGAAAGTGGGCGAGACGGCCGGTATAGCATAATCGGTTTACAACCATTTGCAGTCGTTATTGGTAAAGATGATAAATTGACGGTTTGGCAGAAGCATCGTACAGAAACGTTTGAAGGGAATATATTGCAATCGCTAAAGAAATGGTTCCGTCAGTGGGAAATAGAAAAATTAGAAGAAGGGCCAGATTTTCAAGGTGGAGCAATTGGCTATATCAGTTACGATTGCGTTCGCTATATTGAAAAGCTTCCTTCGATTGCATGTGATGACTTAAATATGCCTGATTTATATTTTTTAGTATTTGATGATGTGTTCGTATATGATCATCATGCATCTTTTCTTTATTTCATCACTCATTATGTAGAAGGAGAAGAGCAACAAGCGAACGAACGTCTCGAGCGATACGAACAACTATGGACAACTGATTTTTCCGACGTTTCCCGCCCGTTTATTCCGAACTACGAAAAAGAAGAAGCGGTGTCAATGAGTGAAGAACAGTTTATGGAAGCTGTCAAAAAGGTGCGCACGTATATTGCGCAAGGCGATGTCTTTCAAGTGAACTTGTCTGTACGACAATCGAAACGGTTACTTACACATCCGTTTACGATTTATGAAAAATTGCGCACATTAAATCCATCACCGTATATGGCGTATATGCATTTCCCTGAATTTCAAATCGTAAGCGGTTCTCCGGAGCTACTTGTGAAAAAGAAAGGAAAGTATGTAAGTACGCGTCCGATCGCAGGAACACGCTCACGTGGCAAAACGATTCAAGAAGATGATCAAATTGCCCAATCATTATTAGCAAATGAAAAAGAACGTGCCGAACATTTAATGCTCGTCGATCTAGAGCGGAATGACCTTGGACGTGTATGTGCATATGGAACGGTAAAAGTGGATGAGTTTATGGTCATTGAAAAATATTCTCATGTCATGCATCTTGTCTCCCATGTTTCTGGGCAGCTCGCGGAAGGAAAAGATGCATTTGATGTTATATCAGCCGTTTTTCCAGGTGGAACAATCACAGGGGCACCAAAAGTACGAACGATGGAAATAATTGAAGAGCTAGAGCCTGTTCGACGTGGCATCTACACTGGTTCAATCGGGTGGATTGGATTTGATGGTGATATGGAGTTGAACATTGCAATTCGGACAATGATTGCAAAAGATGGTCTTGCGTATGTGCAAGCAGGAGCAGGGATTGTCATTGATTCACAACCGGAACATGAGTATAAAGAATGTTTAAAGAAAGCATTTGCGTTATGGAAAGCAAAAGAGTTGAGTGAAGAAGAGTATGTACAATTAAGCATGAGGTGAGCCAAATGATTTTAATGATTGATAACTATGATTCATTTACGTATAACCTCGTTCAATATTTAGGGCAATTAGGGGAAGAATTAATTGTTAAACGAAACGATGAGATAACGATTGCTCAAATTGAACAACTTCACCCCCACTTTTTGATGATTTCACCTGGTCCTTGCAGTCCGAATGAAGCGGGTATTAGCATGGCAGCCATTGAATATTTCGCAGGGAAAATCCCGATTTTTGGTGTATGTCTTGGCCATCAGTCGATTGCCCAAGTGTTTGGTGGAGAAGTTGTTCAGGCCGAACGTTTAATGCATGGCAAAACATCGTCGATTTTTCATGATGGCAAGACGATTTTTACTCAAATTCCCAACCCCTTTACAGCCACGCGTTATCATTCATTAATTGTAAAAAGGGAAACATTGCCCGATTGTTTTGATATCTCTGCGTGGACAGATGAAGGAGAAATTATGGCCATTCGCCATAAAACGCTGCCGATTGAGGGGGTTCAATTTCATCCTGAGTCGATCATGACGGAATATGGTTTAGACATGCTTAAAAATTTTATTACATTATACAAACGAAAGTGATGTTGCATGTTTATTTATATCAATGGGCAAATCGTAAAAAAGGAAGAGGCACGCATTTCCGCGTTTGACCACGGGTTTATGTATGGACTCGGTTTATTTGAAACGTTTCGCGTATATGATGGACATCCTTTTTTGCTTGATGATCACTTAACGCGCCTTCACGATGGGTTAAATATGTTAAACATCTCGTTTTTTATAACGCGGGACGAAGTGATGCATATTCTCTCCCGACTGTTGGAGGCAAACGGTTATCGCGATGCATATGTGCGTTTAAATATATCGGCTGGTGTTGGTGATGTGGGGTTACAAGTGGATAAATACACAGCGCCAACGGTTATTATGTACATGAAACCTGTTCCGACGTTTGCAGAGGAAAAAGTTTGCCAAACGTTACGAATAAGAAGAAATACACCAGAAGGGTATATCCGTTTGAAGTCACACCATTATTTGAACAATATTTTAGGTAAGTGGGAAATCGGCAAAGATGCACACGTGGAAGGTATTTTCCTTACACAAGACGGATTTGTCGCAGAGGGAATTGTTTCTAACGTTTTTTGGGTGAAAGATGGCATCGTGTATACTCCTTCAGTAGAAACCGGTATTTTAAACGGTATAACGCGATTGTTTGTGATCGATTTGTTGCGCTCGTGGGGTGTTCGTGTGAGAGAAGGATTTTACTCGCTACAACAACTGAAAGAAGCAGATGAAATATTTTTAACAAACTCCATTCAAGAAATCGTGCCGGTTTGTCGATTGGATGGTGATATATATCCCGGGAAATGTGGGGAAATGACGAGCCGTCTCCAACGTGCGTACGCCTTTTTTACTACACATTTATGGACAAGGTATGAAAGAAAGGACGGGTACGTTCATTGATGGATGTTATATATTGTGGAACATATAAGTTAGACTTGCGAAAGAATACGATTATTATGGGCATTTTAAATGCCACTCCTGACTCCTTTTCTGATGGCGGAAAATATAATCATGTAGAGCAGGCTGTTGAGCGTGCGAAGCAACTTGTCGCTGAAGGAGCACATATCATTGATATTGGGGGAGAATCCACCCGCCCTGGAGCCGAAAAAGTATCACTTGAAGAAGAATTGCGTCGCGTCATCCCGATTGTAGAAGCGGTTGCTAAAGCGGTGAATGTACCCATTTCGATTGATACGTATAAAGCAGAAGTAGCTAAACAAGCCATTGAAGCGGGCGCGACAGTGATTAACGACGTTTGGGGAGCAAAGGCAGATTCCAATATGGCTCAAGTAGCCGCTTACTATGGTGTACCTATTGTATTAATGCATAATCGTTGCGATCGCCATTATAAAGATCTCATTTCGGATATGATGAACGATTTAAAAGAAAGTATTGATATAGTCAAACAAGCTGGTGTGAAAGACGAACAAATTATTATCGATCCAGGGATCGGGTTTGCTAAAACAGTAGAGCATAACTTGGAAGTGATGCGTCGGTTGGATGAATTTTCGGTTCTCGGGTATCCGATCTTGTTAGGAACATCGCGAAAATCATTTATCGGACATGTGCTTGATTTACCCGTTCATGAACGAGTAGAAGGGACAGGAGCAACAGTTTGCCTCGGCATTGCAAAAGGAGTGCACATTGTTCGTGTGCACGATGTTTTACCGATTGCTCGAATGGCTAAAATGATGGATGCGATGCTTGGAAAAGGTGAAGAAAATGCGGGATAAAATTCACATTAGTCAAATGGAATTTTACGGTTATCATGGGGTGTTTCCGGAGGAGAATAAACTTGGCCAACGTTTTTATGTTGACGTCACAATCGAAACGAACTTACAAAGAGCTGGCATTACTGATGATTTGAGCGAAACGATTAATTACGCGCATATATACGACATATGTCAAAGCATCGTTGAAGGCAAGCCTTTTAGACTTATTGAAGCGGTAGCAGAGCAGATTGCTGAGCAAATTTTATCCGCGTATGAAACAGCGTCATCGTGTACAGTGAAGGTGACAAAGCCTAATCCACCAATTAAAGGTCATTATGCTTATGTGGCGGTTGAAATTACGAGAGGACGTTAGAAATGGAACATATTTCTTATATTGCGTTAGGATCAAACATAGGGGATCGCTTTGCATATTTGCTTCAAGCAGTGAAAGCGTTACATGACCATGAATGTATTTCTGTTTTAGCGACATCTTCCGTTTATGAAACAGATCCTATTGGATACGTTGATCAGGCGTGTTTTTTAAATATGGTTGTGAAAGTCAGTACATCACTATCCCCGCTAGCTTTATTAACAGCGACAATGAACATCGAGAAAATGTTTGGCCGTAAGCGGAAAGTTCGTTGGGGGCCGCGGACGTTAGACCTTGACATTTTGCTATATAATCATGAAAATATTGAGACAGAACAACTTATTATTCCGCATCCGCGTATGTTTGAACGGGCGTTTGTATTAATCCCGTTGTTTGAAATAGATGAATCTTTAATTATTCCATCTGTTCAACGTCCTTTACGTTCGTATGTGGAGCAGTTATCGGACAAGGGTGTTCGTATATGGAAAAGCCGCGAAGAAGTGGAAGAACAATTATTGGGAAAGGAGGGGATTTGATGTTTAAAATCGGAAATGTACAAATTAATAACCCTGTTGTACTTGCACCGATGGCAGGGGTATGTAATTCAGCATTTCGTCTAACTGTAAAGGAGTTTGGCGCAGGACTTGTTTGTGCAGAGATGGTTAGCGATAAAGCGATTTTATTTAATAACCCAAAAACAATGGGCATGCTTTATATTGACGAGCGTGAAAAACCATTGAGCTTGCAAATTTTTGGTGGGGAAAAAGAGACGCTTGTACAAGCCGCTAAATATGTAGATCAACATACGAACGCCGATATTATCGATATTAACATGGGATGCCCTGTTCCGAAAATTACGAAGTGTGACGCGGGAGCAAAGTGGTTGTTAGATCCAAATAAAATTTACGACATGGTAGCCGCCGTCGTCGATGCGGTGGAGAAGCCTGTCACAGTAAAAATGCGAATCGGTTGGGATGAAAATCATATTTATGCTGTCGAAAACGCTCAGGCGGTAGAACGGGCAGGTGGACAAGCGGTTGCTGTTCATGGCCGAACGCGCGTACAAATGTATGAAGGAAAAGCGGATTGGAACGTCATTAAGCAAGTGAAAGAAGCGGTTCGTATCCCCGTTATCGGTAACGGTGATGTCCAGACCCCTCAAGATGCTAAACGAATGTTAGAACAAACAGGCGTCGATGGCGTCATGATTGGGCGTGCTGCTCTCGGTAACCCATGGATGATTTATCGTACCGTTCGTTATTTAGAAACGGGTGAACTTATCCCGGAACCGTCTGTACGTGAAAAAATCGAAGTGTGTATTTTACATTTGGATCGTTTAATCGCTTTGAAAAATGAATATATCGCTGTAAAAGAGATGCGTAAACATGCCGCTTGGTATTTAAAAGGTATTCGTGGAAATGCCAAAGTTCGCAATGCGATAAATGAATGTCAGACGCGTGATGAACTCGTGACGTTGCTTATGAGTTTTGTGGAGGAAGTTGAAGCAAAAGAACAACATGTTGTCATAGAATCGTAAAACATACTGTCAGCTCATGCTGGCAGTATTTCTTAAAAAATAAACGGTTATTGGAGTGAATTCGTTATGTCGCATGAGGAATTAAATGATCAGCTATTAGTTCGTCGTGAAAAGTTACATAAGTTGCGTGAAAAAGGGATCGATCCATTTGGAAAACGGTTCGAACGCACACATAAAGCAGAAGAACTATTTGCGTTATACGGTCATTTATCAAAAGAAGAACTTGAAGAGAAACAAGTTCAAGTTTCTATTGCCGGTCGAATTATGACGAAACGAGGCAAAGGGAAAGCGGGATTTGCGCATATTCAAGATTTGACGGGACAAATTCAAATTTATGTGCGTAAAGATGATGTTGGTGAAGAGCAGTATGAAATTTTTGATACGTCAGATTTAGGAGATATTGTCGGTGTACAAGGAACAGTATTCAAAACAAAAGTGGGAGAATTGTCTATCAAGGTACACTCGTATGAAATGTTGACGAAATCGTTGCGCCCGCTCCCTGAGAAATATCATGGGCTCAAAGATATCGAGCAACGCTACCGCCAACGTTATCTCGATTTAATTATGAATCCAGAAAGTAAAAAAACGTTTATTACACGCAGTTTAATTATTCAATCAATGCGTCGCTATTTAGATCAAAAAGGGTATTTAGAAGTAGAGACGCCGATGATGCACTCAATTGCCGGAGGAGCTGCAGCCCGTCCGTTTATTACGCACCATAACGCTTTAGATATGACATTGTATATGCGTATTGCGATCGAATTACATTTAAAACGTTTAATTGTGGGTGGATTAGAGAAAGTATATGAAATCGGTCGTGTATTCCGAAACGAAGGTATTTCAACACGTCATAATCCAGAGTTTACGATGCTTGAGCTTTACGAGGCTTATGCTGATTACACTGATATTATGAAATTAACAGAAGATATGATTGCGCATATTGCTCAAGAAGTGCTTGGAACGACAAAAATCCAATATGGAGAACATGAAGTAGATTTGACGCCATCATGGAAACGACTTCATATGGTTGATGCGATTAAAGAGTATGTGGGCGTTGACTTCTGGAAGCACATGAGCGACGAAGAAGCGCGTCAATTGGCGAAAG
>NZ_CP150179.1:95000-150000 GCF_037965005.1 Anoxybacillus sp. FSL W8-1294
CACCATTTAAAGAGTGCGTAATAGCTCACTGGTCGAGTGACTCTGCGCCGAAAATGTACCGGGGCTAAACGTACCACCGAAGCTGTGGGACGACTTACGTCGTCGGTAGGGGAGCGTTCTAAGGGCGTCGAAGCTAGACCGGAAGGACTAGTGGAGCGCTTAGAAGTGAGAATGCCGGTGTGAGTAGCGAAAACAGAGGTGAGAATCCTCTGCACCGAAAGCCTAAGGTTTCCTGAGGAAGGCTCGTCCGCTCAGGGTTAGTCGGGACCTAAGCCGAGGCCGAAAGGCGTAGGCGATGGACAACAGGTTGATATTCCTGTACCACCTCCTCACCGTTTGAGCAATGGGGGGACGCAGGAGGATAGGGTCAGCGCGCGACTGGTTGTGCGCGTCCAAGCAGTTAGGCGCCTCAAGTAGGCAAATCCGCTTGAGTAGGCTGAGCTGTGATGGCGAGGGAAATAAAGTACCGAAGTGCCTGATTCCACACTGCCAAGAAAAGCCTCTAGCGAGGTGAGAGGTGCCCGTACCGCAAACCGACACAGGTAGGCGAGGAGAGAATCCTAAGGTGCGCGGGAGAACTCTCGTTAAGGAACTCGGCAAAATGACCCCGTAACTTCGGGAGAAGGGGTGCTCCCTCGGGTGAATAGCCCAGGGGAGCCGCAGTGAAAAGGCCCAAGCGACTGTTTATCAAAAACACAGGTCTCTGCGAAGCCGTAAGGCGAAGTATAGGGGCTGACACCTGCCCGGTGCTGGAAGGTTAAGGGGAGCGCTTAGCGCAAGCGAAGGTGCGAACCGAAGCCCCAGTAAACGGCGGCCGTAACTATAACGGTCCTAAGGTAGCGAAATTCCTTGTCGGGTAAGTTCCGACCCGCACGAAAGGTGTAACGACTTGGGCACTGTCTCAACGAGAGACCCGGTGAAATCATAGTACCTGTGAAGATGCAGGTTACCCGCGACAGGACGGAAAGACCCCGTGGAGCTTTACTGCAGCCTGATATTGAATGTTGGTGCGACATGTACAGCATAGGTGGGAGACTGAGAAGCCTGGACGCCAGTCTAGGTGGAGTCGCCGTTGGGATACCACCCTTGTCGTACTGAGATTCTAACCCGCACCCCTGATCGGGGTGGGAGACAGTGTCAGGTGGGCAGTTTGACTGGGGCGGTCGCCTCCCAAAGCGTAACGGAGGCGCCCAAAGGTTCCCTCAGAATGGTTGGAAATCATTCGAAGAGTGTAAAGGCAGAAGGGAGCTTGACTGCGAGACCTACAAGTCGAGCAGGGACGAAAGTCGGGCTTAGTGATCCGGTGGTTCCGAATGGAAGGGCCATCGCTCAACGGATAAAAGCTACCCCGGGGATAACAGGCTTATCTCCCCCAAGAGTCCACATCGACGGGGAGGTTTGGCACCTCGATGTCGGCTCATCGCATCCTGGGGCTGTAGTCGGTCCCAAGGGTTGGGCTGTTCGCCCATTAAAGCGGTACGCGAGCTGGGTTCAGAACGTCGTGAGACAGTTCGGTCCCTATCCGTCGCGGGCGTAGGAAATTTGAGAGGAGCTGTCCTTAGTACGAGAGGACCGGGATGGACGCACCGCTGGTGTACCAGTTGTCCCGCCAGGGGCACAGCTGGGTAGCTATGTGCGGAAGGGATAAGCGCTGAAAGCATCTAAGCGTGAAGCCCCCCTCAAGATGAGATTTCCCATCGCGTCAAGCGAGTAAGATCCCTTGAAGATGACAAGGTAGATAGGTCCGAGGTGGAAGCGTGGCGACACGTGCAGCTGACGGATACTAATCGATCGAGGACTTAACTAAACACACACGAAAAGCGTAGAACGGTCCTTGGCGAAGCCAAGGAAACGTCCGACGGAGCCGAGAGCTTTTGACGAAGACGTGCGTGCACGTCGAACGGAAAAAGCGAAAGGCGTAGGAGGATGTTAGTTCGAAGCTAGACATCACGAAAAGCGAAGGCGACTGTTCTGTTATCTAGTTTTGAAGGAATTATCCTTCAATATATTGCTCGGTGACGATGGCGGAGAGGTCACACCCGTTCCCATCCCGAACACGGAAGTTAAGCTCTCCAGCGCCGATGGTAGTTGGCGGGACACCGCCTGCGAGAGTAGGACGTTGCCGGGCAAGGAAAGACCAAGACAAATTTTGTCTTGGTCTTTTTGTTTTATATCGTGAATGCAATGGGTAAAATATATAAGAAAAAGAAGGGAATCCTTGCATTTTTGAAGAAATCCGTATATATTAAAATTAAAGTCAAATATAGTCAAAGTCAACTGGCAGAGGAGGGATTATGTGAGGAATATCTCTGATGTCATTGAGCAATATTTAAAACAAGTATTAAATATGAGCGGAAAAGATATCGTTGAGATTAAACGAAGCGAAATTGCAGACAAGTTTCAGTGTGTTCCTTCGCAAATAAATTATGTCATTAACACACGCTTTACGTTAGAAAGAGGATACATTGTTGAGAGTAAACGAGGTGGCGGCGGCTATATTCGCATAATGAAAGTGAAAAATCAAAATACTTCTCAGCTTATTGATCATTTATTGTCACTTGTACAAGAAAGAATTAGTCAAACAAATGGAGAACATATTATTCAACGCTTATTAGATGAAAAGGTAATTTCAAAACGAGAAGCGAATATGATGTTAAGCATCATTGATCGCACGGTTTTATCTCTTGACCTTCCTCATCGTGACGAGTTGCGTGCGCGCATATTAAAAGCGATGCTGACATCGTTAAAGTATATGTAGAGAGGGTGAATACTTTGATATGTCAAGAGTGTAATCAACGACCAGCAACGCTTCATTTCACTAAAATTGTTAATGGGGAGAAGACAGAATTTCATCTTTGTGAGCAATGCGCTCATGAAAAAGGCGAAATGTTTATGTTTCCGCATCAAGGAGCTTTTTCAATCAATAATTTAATTGCAGGACTATTAAATAATATGGATGCATCACTAAAAGAGCCAAAAGCTCCCTCTTTTCACAATGAACATATATTACAATGTGAGCGTTGTAAAATGACATACACCCAATTCGTTAAAGTCGGTCGTTTTGGTTGTGCGAGTTGTTATGAAACGTTTCGTAGCCATTTACCACCTATTTTTCGAAAGTTACATGGAGGACATGTAGCGCATGAGGGGAAAATTCCGAAGCGAGTAGGAGGTACGTTGTACGTCCGTAAGCAAATCGGGCAGTTGAAACAAATGTTACAGGAGCTTATTGCTAAAGAACAATTTGAGAAAGCTGCTGAAGTGCGTGATCAAATTCGGGAACTTGAAGCAAAATTACATGCGGAAGGGGGCGCCTAATTATATGAATGAACATTTGTTTTTCCAACGCGCTCTCAGTCCATGGATGAATGAAGAGGGGCCAGATTCTGATATTGTACTTAGTAGCCGTATTCGTTTAGCGAGAAATATGAGAAAATATCCGTTCCCAACGGTATTTACAAATGAGGAAGCAATGCAAATTGTTCAGTTGTTTGAACGATTATTTTCACAAAAAAGTTTCGATCGTATCGGTTCTTTTTTCTTATTAAAAATGAATGAATTACAATCTATTGAAAAACGTGTATTAGTTGAAAAACATTTAATTAGCCCTCATTTAGCTGAAGATTGTACGTTTGGTGCATGTTTATTATCCGAACAAGAAGAAGCAAGTATTATGATCAACGAGGAAGATCATATTCGTATCCAATGTTTATTTGCTGGTTTTCAGCTGAAAGAAGCATTGAAAATGGCAAATGCTTTGGATGATTGGATTGAACAACATATTGACTACGCTTTCGACGAAAAGTACGGTTATTTGACGAGCTGTCCAACGAATGTCGGCACAGGTTTGCGAGCATCTGTAATGATGCATTTACCGGGTCTTGTGTTAACACAACAAATGAATCAATTGATTCCTGCGATCAACCAGCTCGGTCTAGTTGTTCGCGGCACGTATGGAGAAGGTAGTGAGGCGTTGGGGAACATTTTCCAAATTTCTAATCAAATTACACTTGGAAAAAGTGAAGAGGATATTGTTGAAGATTTAACAGGAGTTGTTCGTCAACTAATTGAACAAGAACGAATGTCGCGTGAGGCATTAGTCAAAACTTCTAACATACAATTAGAAGATAAGGTATATCGTTCTTACGGTGTGCTAACGAACAGCCGGATCATTGGTTCAAAAGAGGCTGCCCAATGTTTATCTGATGTACGACTAGGCATCGATCTCGGATATATTACGAACGTACCAAAAACAATTTTAACGGAGCTAATGATTTTGACGCAGCCCGGCTTTTTACAAAAATATGCTGGTGGTGCATTACGCCCGCAAGAACGTGATGTTCGTCGTGCATCGCTCATTCGTGAACGATTACACCAATGGAAGTGAATTAAAGGAGGTTGATGAAAATGATGTTCGGACGTTTTACAGAACGAGCACAAAAGGTGTTAGCATTAGCGCAAGAGGAAGCGGTTCGGTTAGGACATAACAATATCGGAACAGAGCACATTTTGCTCGGTCTTATTCGAGAAGGGGAAGGAATTGCAGCAAAAGCGCTTATGGCGCTCGGATTAGGGCCAGATAAAATTCAAAAAGAAGTTGAATCGCTCATTGGACGTGGAAACGAAGTAGGACAAACGATTCATTACACGCCTCGTGCCAAAAAAGTAATTGAATTGTCAATGGATGAAGCTAGAAAACTTGGGCACTCTTACGTTGGTACAGAGCATATTTTGCTTGGTCTTATTCGAGAAGGAGAAGGTGTAGCGGCTCGCGTTTTAAATAATTTAGGGGTAAGCTTAAATAAAGCTCGCCAACAAGTACTTCAATTATTAGGAAGCAACGAGTCTGCTTCAGGAAATCATGGGGGAACAACGCATGCCAATACCCCAACATTAGATAGTTTAGCCCGCGATTTAACAGCGATCGCTCGTGAAGGCGGTTTAGACCCCGTCATTGGAAGAAGTAAAGAAATTCAACGCGTCATTGAAGTGTTAAGTCGTAGAACGAAAAATAACCCTGTTTTAATCGGAGAGCCAGGTGTAGGAAAAACGGCTATTGCTGAAGGACTAGCTCAACAAATCGTCAATAACGAGGTGCCAGAGACGCTTCGTGATAAGCGTGTCATGACGCTTGACATGGGAACGGTCGTGGCAGGTACAAAATATCGTGGAGAATTTGAAGATCGTTTGAAAAAAGTGATGGATGAAATTCGTCAAGCAGGAAATATCATTTTGTTTATTGACGAATTGCATACGCTCATTGGAGCTGGTGGCGCAGAGGGGGCTATTGATGCATCAAATATTTTAAAACCGTCTCTTGCACGTGGAGAGTTGCAATGTATTGGCGCAACAACATTGGATGAATATCGCAAATATATTGAAAAAGATGCGGCGTTAGAAAGACGTTTTCAACCAATTCATGTTGGTGAGCCGACAGTTGAAGAATCGATCCAAATTTTAAAAGGGTTGCGAGATCGTTATGAGGCTCACCATCGCGTTTCGATTTCAGATGAGGCAATTGAGCAAGCTGTGAAGCTTTCAGATCGCTACATTTCAGATCGATTTTTACCAGATAAAGCAATTGACTTAATTGACGAAGCTTGCTCGAAAGTGCGTTTACGTTCGTTTACGACACCACCAAATTTAAAAGAGCTTGAACAAAAACTTGAGGAAATTCGTAAAGAAAAAGATGCAGCGGTACAAAGCCAGGAGTTTGAAAAAGCGGCATCATTACGAGATGCAGAACAAAAATTGCGCGAACAACTTGAAGAAACGAAACGAGCATGGAAAGAGAAACAAGGTCAAGAAAACTCCGAAGTAACTGTAGAGGACATCGCAGCTGTCGTATCTAGCTGGACGGGAATCCCAGTTTCCAAATTAGCTCAAACAGAAACAGAACGGTTGTTAAAACTAGAAGAAATTTTACATTCCCGTGTGATCGGACAAGAAGAAGCTGTCAAAGCAGTTGCAAAAGCAGTTCGTCGCGCCCGTGCAGGCTTAAAAGATCCAAAACGCCCAATCGGTTCGTTTATTTTCCTCGGTCCGACGGGTGTCGGAAAAACAGAATTAGCCCGTGCGCTTGCAGAAGCGATGTTTGGTGATGAAGATGCAATGATTCGAATTGACATGTCTGAATATATGGAGAAACATTCGACATCACGTCTTGTCGGTTCACCTCCGGGATATGTTGGCTACGAAGAAGGTGGACAATTAACGGAAAAAGTTCGTCGCAAGCCGTATTCTGTCATCTTATTAGATGAGATTGAAAAGGCTCATCCAGACGTATTTAACATTTTACTACAAGTATTAGAAGATGGGCGTTTAACGGATTCGAAAGGACGGACAGTTGATTTCCGAAATACGATCATTATTATGACATCAAACGTTGGTGCGGATGCGCTGAAGAGAAATAAATACGTTGGCTTCAATGTGCAAGACGAGAGTCAACAGTACAAAGATATGAAAGGGAAAGTGATGGACGAATTGAAAAAGGCGTTTCGTCCGGAATTTTTAAACCGAATTGATGAAATTATTGTGTTCCATTCGCTTGAGAAGAAACATTTGAAAGAAATTGTTTCATTAATGGTTGAGCAATTGAAAAAACGCCTACAAGAACAACAAATCGATTTAGAGTTAACCGATGCCGCAATTGAAAAATTAGCAGAAGAAGGTTACGATTTAGAATATGGTGCACGTCCATTGCGTCGCGCGATTCAAAAACATGTTGAAGACCGTTTATCTGAAGAACTGTTAAAAGGAACAATCGGCAGCGGACAAAAAGTTGTCATGGATGTAAAGGACGGACAGTTTGTTGTGTTGACAAAAGAGACAGTAAAATAACGAAAACAAGGTATGCTTACACGCATACCTTGTTTTTCATCATGAAAGGAATGGCGTTATGGTTAAGCGGAAAACAAAGTTCGTTTGCCAACATTGTGGATATGAAACGGCGAAATGGATGGGGAAATGTCCGGGGTGCCATTCGTGGAATGCGATGGTTGAAGAAACAGAAATAGTAAAACCACACACCCGAGCATTATTTGTGCATACAGAAGGTGGAACAACTAAACCTGTATCGATTACAACGGTGGAAACAACGCAGGAGCCGAGAATTGATACGAAGTTTACAGAATTTAACCGCGTGTTAGGAGGCGGCATTGTTCGTGGTTCTCTCGTTTTGATTGGGGGGGATCCGGGTATTGGAAAATCGACGTTGTTGCTACAAATTTGCGCTCAACTTGCAAGCGATGACTACTCCGTTTTATATATTTCGGGGGAAGAATCGGTAAAACAAACGAAGTTGCGTGCTGAACGGTTGCATGTGACAGCTAAACATTTATACGTTTTATCTGAAACAAACTTAGAACATATTATCCAAACGGTTGACGAGATGAAGCCAGCGTTTGTCGTTATTGATTCCATCCAAACGATATATCGATCAGAAATTACATCGGCCCCAGGGAGCGTTTCACAAGTTCGTGAATGTACGGCAGAGTTAATGAGACTAGCTAAAACAAAAGGTATTGCGATTTTTATAGTTGGGCATGTTACAAAAGAAGGAGCGCTTGCAGGACCGCGCATTTTAGAACATATGGTTGATACTGTATTATATTTTGAGGGAGAGCGTCATCATACGTATCGCATTTTACGGGCAGTGAAAAATCGATTCGGTTCCACAAACGAAATCGGTATTTTCGAAATGAAAGAAATGGGGCTTACTGAAGTCAAAAACCCGTCGGAAATTTTTTTAGAAGAGCGTTCGAAAGGTGCAGCTGGCTCAACGGTCGTCGCTTCCATGGAGGGAACAAGACCGGTATTAGTGGAAATTCAAGCATTAGTATCGCCAACTAGCTTTGGAACGCCACGTCGAATGGCGACAGGAATAGACCATAATCGCGTATCTTTACTAATGGCTGTGCTTGAAAAAAGAGTTGGTCTGCTTCTTCAAAACCAAGATGCATATTTAAAGGTGGCTGGTGGCATAAAGTTAGATGAACCTGCGATTGACTTAGCGATTGCGGTAAGCATTGCATCTAGCTTTCGAGATCAACCGACAAATCATACGGACGTTGTAATCGGGGAAGTTGGATTAACAGGGGAAGTGCGTCGTGTCTCCCGCATTGAACAGCGTGTACAAGAAGCTGCTAAACTTGGCTTTCAGCGCATCATTATTCCGAAAAGCAACATCGGTGGGTGGAACATTCCAAAAGGTGTTGAAATCATCGGAATAGCTAATGTCGAAGAGGCGCTATACTACGCATTAGGGGAAGGGAAAAATGGTCCAATATTTTAACAAAACCATTAAAAAATGATTAAAAATGATGTTCAGATTGGTTTCAAACATTGGAAACTGTTTATAATGTAATAGAGGAGGTGAAAAACGTGTTAAAACGAATTGTGCAAGCATCTTTTTTAATTACTGGGGGAATGTTAGGAATTATTTTCTTTCCTACTTTGTTGAAAATGTTACATTTAAACGATCTTCCTTATGTCAATAGCCCATATGTAGCGGCTCCAGTTGGTGCGATCATCGTATTCCTTCTCACGTTCTGGTTAGTCGATCATGTGGTTGGACTTATTCATTGGATGGAAGAAACGTTAGTCAAAGCACCTGTAACTGATTTATTATTTGGAAGTCTCGGTTTGATTTTCGGCTTGATTGTAGCCTTTTTAGTCGTTATTCCATTAAACTCTATTCAAATTCCGCTTGTTAATACGATATTGCCTATTTTTCTTACGCTATTGTTAGGGTATTTAGGATTTCAGGTCGGATTTAAAAAGCGCGATGAGTTAATGGGCTTATTTTCGTTGTCAAACCGAAGTGGCAAGAAAAAAGGTGGCGAAGAAGAGGAGAAAAAAGGAAAATCGCTAAAAATTTTAGATACGAGTGTCATTATTGACGGGCGTATTGCGGATATTTGCCAGACGGGCTTTTTGGAAGGGACGATCGTTATACCGCGTTTTGTCCTAGAAGAATTGCAACATATTGCTGATTCTTCGGATGCACTAAAAAGAAATCGTGGACGGAGAGGGCTTGATATTTTAAACCGTATCCAAAAAGAGTTAGCCATTAACGTTGAAATATACGAAGGCGACTTTGAAGGAATCCAGGAAGTTGACAGCAAGCTCGTCAAATTGGCTCAATTGACATCAGGGGTTGTTGTGACAAATGACTTTAATTTAAATAAAGTATGCGAACTACAAAATGTTCCCGTATTAAATATTAACGACTTAGCGAACGCGGTAAAACCGATCGTTCTTCCGGGGGAAGAATTGAATGTTCACGTCATTAAAGACGGAAAAGAACAAAATCAAGGCGTTGCCTATTTAGATGATGGAACGATGATCGTTGTAGAGGACGGAAAAGAGTACATTGGGAAACGCGTCGATGTGCTTGTAACGAGCGTGTTACAAACTTCGGCTGGAAGAATGATTTTTGCTAAACTAAAGCTACTTGAAAAAGCATTATAAGCTGTTAGGAGATAGGAGAATGAATTACCATGTCGTTATACCGGCAGCTGGTCAAGGAAAACGAATGAATGCAGGAATAAACAAACAGTTTATTGAGCTTGAAGGGATACCGGTTATTATTCATACGTTACGTGTATTTGAAAGAGATGATTTTTGTCAAGGTGTTGTGTTAGTTATTAACGATCAAGAACGTGACCAATTTGTTCGTATGCTTCGTTGTTTTGAAATAAAAAAAGTGAATGCTCTTGTTTCAGGAGGGGAAGAAAGACAGCAGAGCGTCTATAACGGACTAAAAGCGGTCAACGATGGTCACATTGTGCTCATTCACGACGGTGCTCGCCCGTTTGTAACAATCAAGAAAATTCACGAACTTGTGCATGCAACAAAGGAGACGGGAGCAGCTGTGCTAGCTGTTCCTGTGAAAGATACGATGAAACAAGTGATCGATGGCCACATTCAAAAAACGGTCGATCGATCGAGCTTGTGGGCCGTACAAACGCCACAAGCTTTTTCCATGTCATTAATTCTTAATGCTCATGAGCGGGCAAAAAAAGAGCGATTTATCGGAACAGATGATGCCAGTCTTGTTGAGCGGATGGGTCATCGTGTCGCCATTGTCGAAGGTGAGTATACAAACATCAAACTAACGACACCGGAAGATTTATTATTTGCGGAAGCGATTTTACGTGCGAGAGGGGATCGATGATGTATCGAATTGGACAAGGGTTTGATGTTCATCAGTTTGCTGAAGGGCGTCCGCTTATCATTGGTGGAATCAACATTCCGTATGAGAAAGGATTGCTCGGACATTCTGATGCGGACGTGTTGTTACATGCGATTGCTGATGCTTGTTTAGGAGCCATTGGTGAAGGGGATATCGGAAAACATTTCCCTGATACAGATGAAGCATATAAAGACGTTGACTCTGCGCTACTTTTACAACACGTATGGAAACTTGTTCGTCAACACGGGTATACGCTTGTTAACGTTGACTGTACGATTATTGCACAAAAACCAAAAATGGCACCACATATTCCAAATATGCAAAAACGGATTGCTGAATTGTTAGAAGGGGATATTTCTCAAGTTAACGTCAAGGCGACGACAACAGAAAAACTTGGCTTCATAGGGAGAGAGGAAGGAATTGCCGCACAAGCTGTTGTTTTGTTACAAAAAATTAATGAATGATGGATTTTGTATGCGGTTTACGGTACAATGAGGTACAGAAATTAGGTAGATGGAGGTCATGACATGACACAGGAAGTAAGGGTGCGCTACGCGCCAAGTCCGACGGGTCATTTACATATTGGTGGTGCACGCACAGCGTTGTTTAACTATTTGTTTGCTCGTCACCATCATGGGAAATTTATCGTTCGCATTGAAGATACAGATATTGAGCGGAATGTAGAAGGTGGCGAACAATCACAGCTTGAAAACTTGAAATGGCTCGGTATTGAATACGATGAATCTGTAGACAAAGACGGAGGATATGGTCCTTATCGTCAAACGGAGCGTCTGCATATTTATCGCCAATATACAAACGAATTGCTAGAAAAAGGCTATGCGTATAAATGTTTTTGTACGCCTGAGGAGCTAGAGCAAGAGCGTGAGGCACAAAAAGCGGCGGGCATTGCGGCACCGCAATATAGTGGCAAATGCCGTCATTTAACGCCAGAGCAAGTTCAACAGCTTGAATCTGAAGGAAAACCGTATACGATTCGTTTAAAAGTGCCGGAAGGAAAAGTATATGAATTTGAAGATATGGTGCGCGGTCGTGTATCATTTGAATCGAAAGATATTGGCGATTGGGTCATCGTAAAGGCCAATGGCATCCCGACGTACAACTTCGCTGTCGTCATTGACGATCATTTAATGAAAATTACACATGTATTTCGCGGTGAAGAACATTTATCAAACACACCGAAACAGTTAATGGTGTATGAATATTTCGGTTGGAAGCCACCAAAATACGCGCATTTAACATTAATTGTAAATGAAAATCGCAAAAAATTATCAAAGCGCGATGAGTCAATTATTCAATTCGTTTCTCAATATAAAGAACTCGGATATTTACCAGAAGCGATGTTTAACTTTTTTGCGCTATTAGGTTGGTCACCAGAGGGAGAAGAAGAAATTTTCACGAAAGAAGAGCTTATTCGCATGTTTGATGTGTCCCGTTTATCAAAATCGCCATCGATGTTTGATAAACAAAAGCTGACATGGATGAACAATCAATATATTAAAAAGCTTGATTTAGATCGGTTAGTGGAACTATCGCTTCCTCATTTAATTCGCGCAGGGCGCTTGCCGGAACAAATGACTGATGAACAAAAACAGTGGGCTCGTGATTTAATCGCACTATATCAAGAGCAAATGAGCTACGGCGCTGAAATTGTTGAGCTATCAGAGTTGTTCTTTAAACAAGAAATCGAGTATGATGAAGAGGCAAAGGCTGTTTTAGCTGGCGAACAAGTGCCGAATGTACTAAAAGCATTTTACGAGCAAATGGAACAGCTTGCAACGTTTGATAGTGACCACATTAAAGCAGCCATTAAAGCGGTACAAAAAGAAACGGGGCAAAAAGGGAAAAACTTATTCATGCCGATTCGTGTGGCGGTAACAGGGCAAACGCACGGTCCCGAACTTCCAGAGGTGATTCGTTTGCTCGGAAAAGAAGCGGTATTGTCTCGATTAGTAAAATTCATCCGTTAACATTTCCTCGTTTATATAATAAAATACGTGTAACCTATATTGGTGAAAGCGTTGATGAGGAGAAGTAAAAAGAATCAGCATGTCAGAGAGAACCACCTTGGCTGGAAGTGGTTTATGTTTGATTCTTTTGAAATGCACCTCGGAGCCTCCTTTCGAACCAGAGACGTTCTGCAGTAGAATGGAGCGGATTCCCTTCCGTTATAAGGGCAAGAGTGAGCCTTCGGCTAAACAGAGTGGAACCGCGCAACCAAGCGTCTCTGTGTCATTGTACACAGGGACGTTTTTTATTTGAAAAATAACAAAGGGGGGAGCAATATGTTTAAAACATTAAAAGAAGATATTGAAGTTATTTTTGAACAAGATCCGGCAGCAAGAAGTTATTTAGAGGTTATTTTGACGTACTCAGGTTTACATGCCATTTGGGCACATCGTATTGCCCACGCGCTTTATAAGCGAAAATTTTATTTTTTAGCGCGCCTCATTTCGCAAATTAGTCGCTTTTTTACGGGTATTGAAATTCATCCCGGCGCAAAGATCGGTCGGCGCTTTTTCATCGATCATGGTATGGGAGTTGTCATTGGAGAAACGTGCGAAATTGGTGATAACGTGACAGTGTATCAAGGCGTCACACTTGGAGGAACAGGGAAAGAAAAAGGAAAGCGTCATCCGACCATTAAAGATAATTGTTTGATTGCGACTGGCGCCAAAGTGCTTGGTTCCATTACTATTGGAGAAAACAGTAAAATTGGAGCCGGATCGGTCGTGTTGAAAGATGTGCCACCGAACTCAACAGTCGTTGGAATTCCAGGTCGCGTCGTTGTGCAAAATGGCGTGCGTGTGAATAAAGATTTAAATCATTGTGATTTACCGGATCCGATTGCAGATCGTTTTAAAGAGTTAGAAGCAGAAATCGAGCAACTAAAAACACAATTAGAAGAACTAAAGAAAGGAACGGTGAACCATGAGCATTCAAGTGTATAATACGTTGACGAGAAAAAAAGAACCGTTTATCCCGTTAGAGCCAAATAAAGTGAAAATGTACGTATGTGGTCCAACAGTATACAACTACATTCATATTGGAAACGCTCGCCCAGCTATCGTATTCGATACGATTCGCCGCTACTTACAATTTCGTGGCTATGAAGTGCAATACGTCTCGAATTTCACGGATGTAGACGATAAATTGATTCGAGCAGCAAGGGAATTAGGTGAAGATGTACCGACCATTGCAGAACGGTTTATTGAGGCGTACTTTGAAGATATTACAGCACTCGGTTGCAAAAAAGCGGACGTCCATCCGCGTGTCACCGAAAACATTGATACAATTATTCAATTTATTGAACAACTGATCGAAAAAGGGTATGCGTATGAAGTGGACGGTGACGTATATTATCGAACGCGTCGTTTCTCTGACTACGGAAAATTATCTCACCAATCGGTCGACGAATTAAAATCAGGTGCTCGTATTGAAGTCGGAGAGAAAAAAGAAGACCCTCTTGATTTTGCTTTATGGAAAGCGGCAAAAGAAGGAGAAATTTATTGGGATAGTCCATGGGGGAAAGGTCGTCCGGGCTGGCATATCGAATGCTCCGCGATGGCACGTAAATATTTAGGGGATACGATTGATATTCATGCTGGGGGACAAGATTTAACGTTCCCGCACCACGAAAATGAAATTGCCCAATCTGAGGCGTTAACAGGAAAGCCTTTTGCGAAATATTGGTTGCATAACGGCTACATTAATATCGATAATGAAAAAATGTCAAAATCGCTTGGGAACTTTATTTTAGTGCACGATATTATTAAGCAAGTTGATCCGCAAGTGCTACGTTTCTTTATGCTTTCGGTTCATTATCGCCATCCGATCAACTATAGCCAACCGTTGCTTGAAAGTGCAAGAAGCGGGTTGGAGCGCTTAAAGACTGCATATGCGAACTTAAAACACCGTTTAGAAAGTAGCACGAATTTAACGACAAACGATGAACAATGGCTAGCAAAAATTGAGGAATTAAGAAACGAGTTTATTCGCGAAATGGATGATGATTTTAATACAGCGAACGGGATCGCTGTGCTGTTTGAACTAGCAAAACAAGCGAATGTATATTTGATGGAGAAGCATACGTCGCAAGCGGTTATTCAGAAGTTTTTACGACAATTCGAACAGCTCTCTGATGTGCTTGGCCTTTCACTGCAACAAGATGAGTTGCTTGATGAAGAAATTGAAGCGCTTATCCAACAACGCATTGAAGCACGGAAAAATCGCGACTTTGCATTAGCCGACCGCATTCGCGATGAATTGAAGGCAAAAAACATTATTTTAGAAGATACACCACAAGGGACGAGATGGAGAAGAGGATAAAACGATGTTGCATTTGTTTAACAAAATGAGAGATTTTCAGCAGTTAAACGGTTTAACGTTAGCCTACATTGGTGATGCCGTATACGAATTATTCGTACGGCATCACCTTCTGACCTTAGGAAAAGTAAAACCAAACGATTTACACAATTTAGCAAAAACGTACGTTTGTGCGAAGGCGCAGGCGAAAGTATTACAATGGTTGCTCAATCATAACCAACTTTCTGAGCAAGAAATGGCTATTGTTCGAAGAGGTCGTAATGCAAAATCAGGGAGTATCCCGAAAAATACAGATGTACAAACGTACCGTCAAAGTACAGGGCTCGAAGCATTAATCGGTTACCATTTTTTGAGCGGAAATGAAGAACGACTTCATCAATTAATGCAGTTGGCGTTACATGTACATCAAAACGATGAGGAAAGGAGGAAGTAATGATGGATCTCATTATTGGTAAAAACCCGGTGTTAGAAGCATTAAAATCTGGACGAGAAATGAATAAAATATGGATTGCTGAAGGCTCACAACGTGGTCAAATGCAATCGATCATTCAGCTCGCAAAAGAGATGGGTATTACGGTACAATATGTTCCTAAAAAAAAGATGGATCAATTAAGTGACGGCAATCATCAAGGGGTCATTGCGCAAGTTGCTGCATACCGATACTATGACATAGATGATTTATTTAAAAAGGCAGAAGAAAGAGAAGAAGCACCGTTTTTTATTATTTTGGATGAGCTTGAAGACCCACACAATTTAGGATCGATTATGCGAACAGCTGATGCGGTAGGTGCCCATGGTATTATTATTCCGAAACGGCGTTCGGTCGGTTTAACCGCAACGGTAGCGAAAGCGTCAACCGGTGCGATTGAATATGTGCCTGTTGCGCGTGTAACGAACTTAGCGCGGACGGTTGATGAATTGAAAGAGCGGGGCGTTTGGATTTTTGGAACGGATGCAAAAGGAACTCAAGATTATCGTCAACTTGATGGAGTCATTCCGTTAGCCTTAATTATCGGTAGTGAAGGGAAAGGAATAAGCCGTTTATTACGAGATAAATGCGATGTGCTCGTTCGTTTGCCGATGATAGGACATGTCACATCGTTAAATGCCTCGGTTGCGGCGAGCTTGTTAATGTATGAGGTGTACCGAAAGCGACATCCATTAGGTGAGTAAAATGGATATTTTAATCGTTGATGGCTACAACATCATCGGTGCCTGGCCAGAACTGCGCGAGTTGCGCGATACAGATTTATCGTTAGCGCGCGACCGACTTGTCGAGAAAATGGCGGAATATCAAGCATTTACCGGTTGTAAAGTCATTATTGTTTTCGACGCACACCTCGTACAAGGAACAACAAAAAAATATGTCGATCATCAAGTAGAGGTCATTTTCACAAAGGAAAACGAAACGGCTGATGAGCATATCGAGAAATTAGCGAAATCGCTCCAGCAAGTTCGGACAAAAGTATACGTCGCTACGTCAGACTATACGGAACAATGGGCGATTTTTGGTCAAGGGGCGTTGCGTAAATCAGCTCGGGAGCTACTCATTGAAGTAGATGCGGTGCAGCGAAATATTTCAACGAACGTCAAGCACATTCAACAAAAAAAACCGATGTCAAAAATTCCTCTCACAGACGAAGTCGCAAAAATTTTCGAAAAATGGCGAAGAGGGGAAAAATGAACGATTGACCCTGTAAAAAAATGTACTGTATAATACTTTTATCCATGTGCAGGGCGGGGGGAGTCGGCGTGAGCGCAAATGCAAACGAAAAACAACAAAGCCGTTACGAACAACTAGGAGATGAAATGATTGTAGAACTCGTACATCAAGGTGATAGTGAGGCGCTTGATTATTTAATTCATAAGTATAAAAATTTTGTCCGAGCGAAAGCACGTTCATATTTTTTAGTCGGTGCAGATCGCGAAGATATTGTGCAAGAAGGAATGATAGGTCTATATAAAGCAATCCGAGATTTTAAGGAAGATAAGCAATCTTCATTTAAGGCGTTTGCAGAGTTATGCATTACTCGCCAAATGATTACAGCTATTAAGATGGCTACGCGCCAAAAACACATTCCTCTCAATTGTTACGTTTCATTGGACAAGCCAATTTACGAAGATGATTCTGCCCGTACATTGATGGACGTTCTTTCGGGAACGAAAATAACAAATCCCGAAGAACTAATTATTAATAGAGAAGAGTTCAATCACATTGAAGAAAAGATGACCGAACTACTTAGCGATTTAGAAAGAAAAGTGCTTCTCCTTTATTTAGAAGGTCGATCATATCAAGAAATTTCGGAAGAACTCAATCGTCATGTCAAATCGATTGACAATGCCTTGCAACGCGTGAAACGCAAACTAGAAAAGTATGTAGAAATTCAAGGAATTCGTTTATAATATTGACATAAAAAAATATTGTATGATACAGTTTTTAAGACGCAGTGTATCGGAGGAAAACGTATGCGCAAAAAAGTGATTTTAGCGTGTAGTCAATGTTTAAGCCGAAACTATACAACGATGAAAAATATAGCTCATCACGATGAGCGGCTAGAGATGAAAAAGTTTTGTAAAACATGCCATACGCATACGATTCACCGCGAAACGAAGTAGTTGATGATCCCGGGATGTTGGAGGGTTTTCTATGCAACGAGTAACGAAGTTTTCCCGCGAAGTTGTTCGCGAGATGAAGAAAGTCAGCTGGCCAAAACGAAAAGAACTAGTGAACTATACAATTACCGTTCTGGCGACGGTGGCGTTTTTTACTGTGTTTTTTGCTGTTGTTGATTTAGGAATTTCAGAGTTAGTTCGTCTTATACTTGAATAGTGGTCGTATATCCATGGTATAATGAAAGATAACAAACAAGAAATAAAGCCCGGTGACGGGTTTTTATTTTGCCTAAAAAAGATTTGTTTAGGGAGGGAAGGACGATATCGTCCCATCAAATGGAAAAGAATTGGTATGTTATTCATACGTATTCGGGTTATGAAAACAAGGTAAAAACAAACTTAGAAAAACGTGTTGAGTCGATGGGCATGCAAGATAAAATTTTTCGCGTCGTTGTGCCTGAGGAGGAAGAAACAGACACAAAAGGTGGCAAAAAGAAAGTTGTCAAAAAGAAAGTTTTTCCAGGTTACGTCCTTGTTGAAATGATTATGACAGACGATTCTTGGTATGTCGTTCGTAATACTCCAGGGGTAACAGGGTTCGTTGGTTCAGCTGGTGCCGGATCTAAACCGACGCCGCTTCTTGAAGAAGAAGTTTCCGCGATTTTAAAACGGATGGGCTTTGATTTAATCGAGTTAGACTTTGATTTCGAATTAAATGAAGCAGTTCGCATTAAAGAAGGCCCGTTTGCGAATTTTGTCGGAACGATCCAAGAAATCGAAATGGATAAGCAAAAAGTAACTGTGCTCGTTGACATGTTCGGGCGTGAAACACCAGTAGAGCTTGACTTTTCGCAAATTGAAAAAATATAATAGTAAACAACTTGCAAATGAGCAAGAAAAGTGATAATATTTTAAGGTCAGTATGTCTCAATCATTGAGACGAATGCGATGATTGTTTTTATATATCGAGTGGGAGGGAACATCCCTAATACCACATCACGGACTTAAGGAGGTGTGTCTCGTGGCTAAAAAAGTAATTAAAGTTGTCAAATTGCAAATTCCTGCAGGGAAAGCGAATCCAGCACCACCAGTCGGTCCAGCATTAGGTCAAGCTGGTGTTAACATCATGGGATTCTGTAAAGAATTCAACGCTCGTACAGCTGATCAAGCAGGTTTAATTATTCCTGTTGAAATTACGGTATATGAAGACCGTTCATTTACATTTATTACGAAAACTCCACCTGCTGCTGTATTACTTAAAAAAGCGGCTGGTATCGAGTCTGGTTCTGGTGAGCCAAACCGTAATAAAGTGGCAACAGTAAAGCGCGACAAAGTGCGCGAGATTGCTGAAACAAAAATGCCAGACTTAAACGCGGCGAGCATTGAAGCAGCTATGCGCATGATCGAAGGAACAGCGCGCAGCATGGGTATCGTCATCGAAGACTAATGAAGATCTGGCTGGAGAAGGTTGCGGAAGCGAACTATATAGTTTTCGCAACCTTTATTCGTGGGAGGTCTTTCCGTTAAAACCACAAAAGGAGGAAATGAACATGCCAAAAAGAGGAAAACGTTACTTAGAGGCAGCGAAGTTGATTGATCGCTCAAAAGCATACGATGTAAAAGAAGCGATCGAATTAGTGAAAAAGACAAACGTTGCAAAATTTGATGCAACAGTAGAGGTTGCTTTCCGTTTAGGAGTTGATCCGAAGAAAGCGGACCAACAAATTCGCGGTGCGGTTGTATTACCACACGGTACAGGTAAAGTACGCCGCGTATTAGTGCTTGCAAAAGGTGAAAAAGCGAAAGAAGCAGAAGCAGCAGGTGCAGATTATGTAGGTGATACAGATTACATCAACAAAATTCAACAAGGTTGGTTTGAGTTCGATGTGATCGTTGCAACTCCTGATATGATGGGTGAGGTAGGTAAAATCGGTCGTATTTTAGGACCAAAAGGTTTAATGCCAAACCCTAAAACAGGAACAGTTACATTTGACGTGGCGAAAGCGGTTAATGAAATTAAAGCTGGTAAAGTAGAATACCGCGTTGACAAAGCAGGAAACATCCACGTGCCGATCGGTAAAGTATCATTTGATACTGAAAAATTGGTAGAAAACTTCGCAACAATCTATGAGACAATCTTAAAAGTGAAGCCAGCAGCGGCGAAGGGCACATACGTGAAAAACGTAACAGTCGCTTCAACAATGGGACCTGGCGTGAAAGTAGATCCTTCTACAGTTGCTGTTGCTAACTAATTATAGATATTGACTTTTTAGAAACGCTTTAGTATACTATTCATTGTTTGAAAAACGAATATCATTTGTACCGTAGACAGTAGGTGCCTCATATAGGCTTAATTTCCTACCGAGGTGTTGAGACTCATAAATAAGTGCATCTTGCACTTTTCGGGGGCCTCCATGTCTGCGTTGACATGGAGGTTTTTTATTGAACGGTATAAGTGGTGTCGAAACTCAACTTCTACAGGAGGTGTTGACATGAGCAGCGTACTTGAACAAAAGCAGCAGCTAGTAGCGGAGATTGCTGAAAAGCTTCGCGCGAGCAAATCAACGATCATCGTTGATTATCGTGGTTTAAATGTCGCTCAAGTTACAGAGCTTCGTAAGCAACTTCGCGAAGCGGGCATCGAGTTCAAAGTGTACAAAAATACATTAACTCGTCGTGCTGTTGCTGAGTTAGGATTAGAAGGTTTAGATGAAACATTAACAGGTCCGAATGCGATTGCATTCAGCAATGATGATGTCGTTGCTCCTGCAAAAATTTTAAACGAATTCGCGAAAAAGAACGAAGCGTTAAAAATTAAAGCAGGTATCATCGAAGGTAACGTAGCGACACTTGAAGAAGTTAAGGCGCTTGCAGAGCTCCCATCTCGCGAAGGCTTGCTCTCTATGTTGCTTAGCGTTCTTCAAGCACCAATCCGCAACTTTGCGCTTGTTACAAAAGCGGTTGCTGAGAAGAAAGAAGAACAGGGCGCTTAATTTTCAAATTGCCTAAAACTAAAATATTAAGGAGGAAGATCGATCATGACTAAAGAACAAATCATTGAAGCGGTTAAAAATATGACTGTTTTAGAATTAAACGACTTAGTAAAAGCAATCGAAGAAGAATTTGGTGTAACTGCTGCTGCTCCTGTAGTAGTTGCTGGTGGTGCTGCTGCTGGTGCTGCTGCTGAAGAAAAAACTGAATTCGACGTTATCCTTGCAGATGGCGGCGCGCAAAAAATCAAAGTTATCAAAGTTGTACGCGAACTTACTGGTCTTGGCTTAAAAGAAGCAAAAGACTTAGTAGACAACACTCCAAAGCCAGTTAAAGAAGGCGTTTCTAAAGAAGAGGCTGAAGAAATCAAAGCGAAACTTGAAGAAGCTGGCGCGAAAGTTGAAATTAAGTAATAAAGTAAAGAAGCTCGCTCAAAACGGCGAGCTTCTTTGTGTTTTCATGTACATTCGTTTACAATAAAGGAAAGAGAGGTGAGGGTGATGGGTGATCACTACTATACGGAGCGACCTGTGGTAGAAAGTAAGCCGTTTCAATGGGCGTATATGTTACGAGGTCATCAGTTTTTATTTACCGTTGATCAAGGTGTGTTTTCAAAAAAAGAAGTCGATTTCGGTTCCCGACTACTAATTGAAACATTCGTGGAACCAAATGTGAGTGGAAATATTCTTGATGTTGGTTGTGGATACGAGCCAATCGGTTTGGCGCTAGCGAAAGATTTTCCTCATCGAATGGTACATATGATCGATGTAAATGAGCGAGCGATTGAGTTGGCTAAGAAAAACAAACAGCAAAATGACATTGAAAATGCTGAGATTTACATAAGCAACTTATTTGATCGAGTAGAAGGGAAGTTTGCTGCAATTGTGACAAACCCGCCGATTCGTGCAGGAAAAGCAGTCGTTTATTCCATTTTCGAGCAAAGTGCGAACTACTTGCTTTCTGGTGGTCAACTATGGGTTGTCATTCAAAAGAAACAAGGTGCCCCATCCGCTTTGGAAAAGTTAAAAACGATTTTTGATGAAGTTGATGTTGTGGAAAAGAAAAAAGGTTACTTTATTATTCGAGCAAAAAACGCTTGACGCTCGATTTTCAGTATGATACCATTATAAAATGCTAAATGTGTATTTTTTTTAGTTTACGTATGCTGTGTATGTATGTATAATTTTAGTTTTAAAGGAAAAACTTATAAAATATATAATAGGTCAAACATGTGGTTTTCTTATAAGAAACCATTTCTTTTTTGTCTGATGACAAGTTATTAATGTTTGATTTGAGGGGTGAATCAGTTGACAGGTCAACTAGTTCAATACGGACGACACCGCCAACGAAGAAGTTATGCGCGCATTAGTGAAGTGTTAGAACTACCAAACTTAATCGAAATTCAAACTTCTTCTTACCAGTGGTTTCTCGACGAAGGATTGCGTGAAATGTTTCAAGATATTTCACCGATCGAAGATTTTACAGGGAATTTGTCACTAGAATTTATTGATTACAGCTTAGGAGAACCAAAGTACTCTGTCGAAGAGTCAAAAGAACGCGACGTTACATACGCAGCACCGCTTCGGGTGAAAGTACGCCTAATCAATAAAGAAACAGGTGAAGTAAAGGAACAAGATGTATTTATGGGAGATTTCCCGTTAATGACAGAAACAGGCACGTTCATTATTAATGGTGCTGAACGCGTTATCGTTTCTCAGCTTGTTCGTTCACCGAGCGTATATTATAGCGGAAAAGTAGATAAAAACGGAAAACGTGGCTTTACAGCTACCGTTATTCCGAACCGCGGTGCATGGCTTGAATATGAAACAGACGCAAAAGATGTCGTTTACGTTCGCATTGATCGTACGCGTAAATTGCCCGTGACCGTGTTATTGCGAGCGTTAGGTTTTGGTTCAGACCAAGAGATTGTCGATTTACTTGGTGATAACGAGTATATTCGTAATACGTTAGAAAAAGATAACACAGAAAGTACAGAAAAAGCGTTGCTTGAAATTTATGAACGGTTACGTCCAGGGGAGCCGCCTACCGTTGAAAACGCAAAAAGCTTGTTGATCTCTCGTTTCTTTGATCCAAAACGATACGATTTAGCAAGCGTTGGTCGTTATAAAATTAACAAAAAGCTCCATATTAAAAACCGTTTATTCGGTCAACGTTTAGCAGAAACGCTCGTTCATCCAGAAACGGGTGAAGTGATTGCTGAAAAAGGAACGGTTCTTGATCGGAGAACGCTCGACCGCATTTTACCTGAGCTCGAAAAAGGGATCGGTATACGTAAATACCAACCGCTTGGGGGCGTTGTCGAAGATGAGTTTGCTTTGCAAGCGATCAAAATTTATGCTCCAAACGATCCAGATGGCGAAAAAGTCATCACGGTCATTAGCAACGGATATATTCCGGAAACAGTAAAGCATATTACACCTGCAGATATTATTGCATCTATTAGCTACTTCTTTAATTTATTGCATGGAGTCGGTGACACAGACGATATCGACCATTTAGGAAACCGTCGACTTCGTTCTGTCGGGGAGTTGCTGCAAAATCAGTTCCGAATCGGTCTTTCGCGCATGGAGCGCGTCGTTCGTGAACGGATGTCCATTCAAGATACAAACACAATTACACCACAGCAACTCATTAATATTCGTCCGGTCATTGCGGCTATTAAAGAATTTTTCGGAAGCTCGCAGTTGTCGCAATTCATGGATCAAACGAACCCACTGGCCGAATTGACACATAAACGTCGTCTTTCTGCGCTTGGTCCGGGCGGTTTAACGCGTGAACGTGCTGGTTTTGAAGTGCGTGACGTTCACTATTCACACTATGGTCGCATGTGTCCGATCGAAACGCCAGAAGGTCCGAACATCGGATTAATTAACTCGCTTTCGACATACGCAAAAGTGAATAAATTTGGCTTTATTGAAACACCTTATCGTCGTGTTGATCCTGAGACAGGAAAAGTAACGGATCAAATTGATTATTTAACAGCGGATGAAGAAGACAATTACGTTGTGGCTCAAGCAAACGTTCTGATTGCGGAAGATGGGACGTTTTTAGAAGAGAACGTTGTTGCTCGTTTCCGCGGTGAAAACATTGTCGTTAAACGTGATCGTGTCGATTATGTAGACGTTTCACCAAAGCAAGTCGTATCCGTAGCTACAGCGTGTATCCCATTTTTAGAAAACGATGACTCCAACCGTGCACTTATGGGTGCGAACATGCAACGTCAAGCTGTTCCACTTATGCAACCGGAAGCTCCAATCGTTGGTACAGGAATGGAGTATGTGGCAGCGAAAGACTCTGGTGCTGCAGTCATTTGTAAGCATCGCGGAATTGTTGAGCGAGTCGAAGCGAAAGAAATTTGGGTACGCCGTTTAATCGAAGTCGATGGAAAAGAAGTCAAAGGTGACTTAGATAAATATCGTCTGTTGAAGTTTGTTCGTTCAAACCAAGGAACGTGCTACAATCAACGCCCGATTGTTAAAGCTGGTGACATTGTAGAGAAAGGTGAAATTTTAGCTGACGGTCCATCGATGGAAAAAGGCGAGTTAGCACTTGGTCGCAACGTGCTTGTTGCGTTCATGACATGGGATGGATACAACTACGAGGACGCGATTATTATGAGCGAGCGTCTCGTGAAAGACGATGTGTATACATCGATTCATATCGAGGAATACGAATCTGAAGCGCGCGATACAAAGCTCGGTCCGGAAGAAATTACGCGCGATATTCCAAACGTTGGTGAAGATGCGCTTCGTAACTTAGATGAACGCGGTATTGTCCGCATCGGTGCAGAAGTAAAAGATGGAGACTTGCTTGTTGGTAAAGTTACTCCAAAAGGTGTTACGGAGTTAACTGCAGAAGAGCGCCTATTACATGCTATCTTTGGCGAGAAAGCACGTGAAGTTCGAGATACATCTTTACGCGTACCACATGGTGGGGGCGGAATCGTTCTTGATGTCAAAGTGTTTACTCGCGAAGACGGCGATGAGTTGCCGCCAGGTGTAAACCAACTTGTCCGTGTATACATTGTACAAAAACGGAAAATTTCCGAAGGTGACAAAATGGCAGGACGCCATGGGAATAAAGGGGTTATTTCTCGTATTTTACCTGAAGAAGATATGCCGTTTTTACCAGATGGCACACCAGTTGACATCATGTTAAACCCATTAGGCGTACCTTCGCGTATGAACATCGGGCAAGTGCTTGAGTTGCATCTCGGTATGGCAGCGAGAAAGTTAGGTCTTCATGTCGCTTCGCCTGTATTTGACGGCGCTCGTGAAGAAGATGTATGGGCGACGTTAGAAGAAGCAGGAATGGCACGCGATGCGAAAACCGTTCTATACGACGGACGGACTGGAGAAGCGTTTGACAACCGTGTTTCTGTCGGTATTATGTACATGATTAAGCTTGCGCACATGGTTGACGATAAATTGCATGCTCGTTCGACAGGTCCGTACTCACTTGTTACGCAACAACCACTTGGTGGAAAGGCGCAGTTTGGTGGTCAGCGTTTCGGTGAGATGGAAGTATGGGCGCTTGAAGCATACGGTGCAGCTTATACGTTGCAGGAAATTTTAACTGTCAAATCAGATGATGTCGTTGGTCGCGTGAAAACATACGAGGCGATTGTGAAAGGTGAAAACGTTCCAGAACCAGGCGTTCCTGAATCGTTCAAAGTGTTAATTAAAGAGCTACAAAGCTTGGGTATGGACGTCACAGTTTTATCAAGTGATGAAAAAGAAATTAGTATGGAAAACTTTGGGGAAGATGATGACGTTCAACCAGTTGACATCATCCCACCTACAGATGAGCCAGCCAAAGAAGATGACGGCGTTGTTGTAAAAGAATAGCGTGTTGACATAAGGGTAAAACCTGGATACTAAAAGGGAGGTAGGCCCCTTGTTAGATGTGAATAAGTTTGAATATATGAAGATCGGACTCGCTTCACCCGAGAAAATTCGTTCTTGGTCGTATGGTGAAGTTAAAAAACCAGAAACGATTAACTATCGAACATTAAAACCAGAAAAAGATGGACTGTTTTGCGAACGCATTTTTGGTCCGACGAAAGACTGGGAATGTCATTGTGGAAAATATAAGCGCGTTCGTTATAAAGGTGTCGTTTGTGACCGATGCGGTGTCGAAGTCACACGTGCAAAAGTTCGCCGTGAGCGCATGGGTCATATTGAACTAGCAGCCCCTGTTTCACATATTTGGTACTTTAAAGGAATTCCTAGCCGCATGGGACTTGTCTTAGACATGTCCCCTCGCGCGCTAGAGGAAGTCATTTACTTTGCATCTTACGTTGTGACGGATCCAGGCGATACGCCGTTAGAAAAGAAGCAATTGCTTTCTGAAAAAGAATATCGCGCGTATCGCGAGAAGTACGGAAATTCGTTTCAAGCTTCAATGGGTGCGGAAGCGATTAAAAAATTGTTACAAGACATCGATCTTGAAAAAGAGGTAGAAACGTTAAAAGAGGAATTGAAGACAGCACAAGGACAACGTCGTGCTCGCACGATTAAGCGTCTTGAAGTGCTTGAAGCGTTCCGTAACTCTGGTAACGATCCTTCCTGGATGATTTTAGATGTACTACCGGTTATTCCGCCTGAGTTGCGCCCGATGGTACAGTTAGACGGTGGTCGTTTTGCGACATCGGACTTGAACGATTTATATCGTCGTGTCATTAATCGAAACAACCGTTTAAAACGTCTATTAGATCTTGGGGCGCCGAACATTATCGTTCAAAACGAGAAACGGATGCTTCAAGAGGCGGTTGATGCGTTAATTGATAACGGTCGCCGTGGCCGTCCGGTTACAGGCCCAGGAAACCGTCCGTTGAAGTCGCTTTCCCATATGTTAAAAGGAAAGCAAGGTCGTTTTCGTCAAAACTTGCTCGGTAAGCGCGTTGACTACTCTGGTCGTTCCGTTATCGTTGTCGGTCCGAACTTGAAAATGTATCAATGCGGATTACCGAAAGAAATGGCGCTTGAGTTGTTTAAACCGTTCGTTATGAAAGAATTAGTAGAGCGTGGCTTAGCACATAACATTAAAAGTGCGAAGCGAAAAATTGAGCGCGTCCACCCAGAAGTTTGGGATGTTTTAGAATCTGTCATTAAAGAGCATCCGGTGTTATTAAACCGCGCACCGACCCTTCACCGTCTCGGTATTCAAGCTTTCGAACCGACGCTTGTAGAAGGGCGTGCGATTCGATTACATCCACTTGTATGTACGGCATACAACGCCGACTTCGACGGTGACCAAATGGCTGTGCACGTACCACTTTCAGCAGAAGCACAGGCGGAAGCACGTCTACTTATGCTTGCGGCACAAAACATTTTGAACCCGAAAGACGGAAAGCCAGTCGTTACGCCTTCACAAGACATGGTTTTAGGAAACTACTACTTAACGATGGAACGAGAAGGTGCAATTGGAGAAGGAATGGTCTTTAAAGATACGGACGAAGCGCTGTTAGCTTACCATAATGGCTATGTTCATTTGCATACACGCATCGCCGTTCATGCCGGTTCGTTGAAAAACGAAACGTTTACAGAAGAGCAAAATAATAAGTTGCTGATCACGACAGTTGGAAAGTTAATCTTCAATGAGATTTTGCCGAAGTCATTCCCATATATTAATGAGCCGACGCAAGAGAACATTGAAGAACGAACGCCGGATAAGTATTTCTTAGACAAAGGTGTGAACGTGAAAGAAGAAATCCGTAAGCTCGAACTCGTTCCACCATTTAAGAAAAAAATTCTTGGTAACATCATCGCGGAAGTGTTTAAACGTTTCAAAATTACAGAAACATCTAAAATGCTTGACCGCATGAAAGATCTTGGCTTTAAGTACTCAACAAAAGCCGGTATTACAATTGGTGTCGCGGACATTGTTGTCTTGCCTGAAAAACAAGAAATTTTAGAAGAAGCACAAGCAAAAGTTGACACGGTATTAAAACAATTTAGACGCGGTTTAATTACTGATGAAGAACGTTATGAGCGTGTTATTTCGATTTGGAGTGCGGCGAAAGATAAAATTCAAGGTCGCTTAATGGAATCGCTTGATAAACGAAATCCAATTTTCATGATGAGTGACTCTGGAGCCCGTGGTAACGCATCGAACTTTACGCAACTTGCTGGTATGCGTGGATTAATGGCAAACCCAGCTGGACGTATTATCGAGCTTCCGATTAAATCTTCATTCCGCGAAGGTTTAACGGTACTTGAGTACTTCATTTCAACACACGGTGCGCGTAAAGGTCTTGCGGACACAGCGTTAAAAACAGCGGACTCTGGTTATTTAACACGTCGTCTCGTTGACGTTGCACAAGACGTCATTATTCGCGAAGACGACTGCGGCACAGATCGTGGTACGTTAATTCGTGCATTAAAAGATGGTACGGAAGTGATCGTGAAGCTTGAAGATCGTCTCATTGGACGTTATGCACGAAAAACGGTAAAACATCCAGAAACAGGCGAAGTGCTTGTGCGTGAAAACGAAATGATCACAGAAGACATCGCAAACGCCATTGTAAAAGCCGGAATTGAAGAAGTGTGGATTCGTTCTGCATTTACATGTAATACGCGACACGGTGTATGTAAAAAATGTTACGGACGCAACTTGGCAACAGGTGCAGAAGTTGAGGTTGGTGAAGCGGTCGGTATTATCGCAGCTCAATCGATCGGTGAGCCGGGTACACAGCTTACAATGCGTACGTTCCATACTGGTGGGGTAGCAGGAGACGATATTACGCAAGGTTTACCGCGTGTACAAGAGTTGTTTGAAGCGCGTAATCCAAAAGGTCAAGCCGTCATTTCAGAAATTGATGGTGTTGTTGTGGCGATTAACGAAACGCGTGACCGTCAACGTGAAATTGTTATTCAAGGCGAAGTCGAGACACGTACGTATACAGCTCCTTACAGCGCTCGCTTGAAAGTGCAAGAAGGACAGAAAGTTGAGCGTGGTCAAGAACTAACAGAAGGCTCAATTGACCCGAAAGAGTTGTTGAGAGTCAAAGACATGAATGCTGTACAAGAATACTTGTTGCGTGAAGTACAAAAAGTATACCGCATGCAAGGGGTAGAAATTAGCGATAAACATATTGAAGTCATGGTTCGCCAGATGCTTCGTAAAGTTCGCGTCATCGATGCAGGCGATACAGACTTGTTGCCAGGTACACTACTTGACATCCATCAATTTACGGATGCGAATACAAAAGTATTGATGGAGGGTAAACGTCCGGCGACAGCTCGTCCGGTGCTACTCGGAATTACGAAAGCATCGCTTGAAACAGATTCGTTCTTGTCTGCAGCTTCATTCCAAGAGACGACACGTGTCTTAACGGATGCAGCAATTAAAGGAAAACGTGACGAATTACTTGGATTAAAAGAAAACGTCATTATCGGTAAACTTGTTCCGGCGGGAACAGGTATGGCTCGTTACCGCAAAGTAAAGCCGATAATTAAAACAGCAAAAGACGAAGACGCTGTTACAACGAAATAATGATGAACCTATTGCTAGCATCGTTTGCTAGCAATAGGTCAAAAAATAGTTGACACAGCACGCAGAAAGTGATAGCATAATAAAGGTGTTCCGAAAACCTGTCACTTTGGAGGATATGTTACATGTCTTATGAAAAAGTCGCACAGGCGAAACAGATTATTGTAGGAACGAAACAAACAGTACGAGCTCTGAAAGATGGGAAGGTACATGAGATCGTGATTGCTGAAGATGCGGATGTAGCAATTATCGATAAAGTGCTAGAAGCAGCGAGAGAGGCAAATGTACCTGTTTGTAAAGTGGACTCGATGAAAAAGCTCGGGAAAGCATGTAAAATCGACGTAGGAGCGGCTGCTGTTGCGATCATTCGTTAAAAACTGTTTTTGTGGGTTACTACAAAAACTTTGTTTTTGCATAAAAATGAGCCACCTGGATGTGTGGGCTTGAATTTGATTGTGAAGGGAGGAAATTTACCATGCCTACAATTAACCAGCTTGTACGTAAAGGTCGTACAAAAAAGGTAGTGAAATCTAAATCACCTGCGTTAAATAAAGGGTATAACAGCTTCAAAAAAGTTCAAACAACTGTTTACTCTCCGCAAAAACGTGGAGTATGTACACGTGTAGGTACAATGACACCAAAGAAGCCAAACTCTGCGCTTCGTAAATATGCCCGTGTACGTTTATCTAACGGTATCGAGGTAACTGCATACATCCCAGGTATCGGTCACAACTTACAAGAACACAGCGTTGTATTAATTCGCGGTGGACGTGTAAAAGACTTACCAGGGGTACGTTACCATATCGTCCGCGGTGCTTTAGATACAGCAGGTGTAGCGAACCGTATGCAAGGTCGTTCTAAATACGGTGCGAAAAAACCAAAAGCAGCTAAGAAATAATATTCGACATCTTTTGTTGATTTTTACTGAAAGGAGGAAAAAATATGCCACGTAAAGGTCCGGTTCCTAAACGAGATGTGTTACCAGATCCAATTTACAATTCAAAGCTAGTTACACGTTTAATCAATAAAATTATGATTGACGGTAAAAAAGGTAAAGCACAAAAAATTCTTTACACAGCGTTCGATATCATTCGTGAGCGCACAGGTAAAGATCCAATGGAAGTGTTTGAGCAAGCGTTGAAAAACGTTATGCCAGTTCTTGAAGTTCGCGCACGCCGTGTTGGTGGTGCAAACTATCAAGTTCCTGTTGAGGTGCGTCCAGAGCGCCGTACAACATTAGGTCTTCGTTGGCTCGTGAACTACGCTCGTCTTCGTGGAGAAAAAACGATGGAAGAGCGCTTAGCGAACGAAATCATGGATGCTGCTAACAACACAGGTGCAGCTGTGAAGAAGCGCGAAGATACACATAAAATGGCAGAAGCAAACAAAGCGTTTGCGCACTATCGTTGGTAATTTTTTCGTTAAATTAAGAATAGGTGAGAGCGATGCGGTTGAAACTAAAAAAGCATGCCCATCGCTCATTCGCCTATATTCCTATATGCAAAATAAATTACGACACTTCATTTAAGGAAGGAGAAAAAATCCATATGGCAAGACAGTTCTCCTTGGAAAACACTCGCAATATTGGAATCATGGCCCATATTGACGCCGGTAAAACAACAACAACAGAACGTATCCTTTTCTACACAGGACGCGTTCATAAAATCGGTGAAGTTCATGAGGGCGCAGCAACGATGGACTGGATGGAGCAAGAACAAGAGCGCGGAATTACCATCACATCCGCAGCAACAACAGCTCAATGGAAAGGCCATCGTATTAACATCATCGATACACCTGGACACGTCGACTTCACAGTAGAAGTTGAACGTTCATTGCGCGTATTAGACGGTGCAGTGGCGGTATTAGACGCACAATCAGGTGTAGAACCGCAAACAGAAACAGTATGGCGCCAAGCGACTACATACGGTGTTCCACGTATCGTTTTCGTAAACAAAATGGACAAGATTGGCGCAGACTTCTTATACTCTGTAAAAACGCTTCATGACCGTTTACAAGCGAATGCGCACCCTGTCCAATTACCAATTGGTGCAGAAGATCAATTCACAGGCATCATTGACCTTGTTGAAATGTGCGCATACCACTATCACGATGAGTTAGGAAAAAACATCGAGCGCATCGAGATTCCTGAAGACTATCGTGATATGGCTGAAGAATATCGCGGAAAATTAATTGAAGCAGTTGCAGAGCTTGATGAAGAATTAATGATGAAATATTTAGAAGGGGAAGAAATTACGAAAGAAGAGTTAAAAGCTGCGATTCGTAAAGCCACAGTTTCTGTGCAATTCTTCCCAGTATTTTGTGGTTCTGCATTCAAAAACAAAGGTGTTCAATTAATGCTTGACGGAGTTGTTGACTACTTACCATCGCCAGTCGACATTCCTGCGATTAAAGGAACTGTTCCTGATACAGAAGAAGAAACAGTTCGTGAAGCGCGTGACGATGCTCCGTTTGCAGCGTTAGCGTTCAAAATTATGACAGACCCTTACGTTGGTAAGTTGACGTTCTTCCGCGTATACTCAGGTACATTAAACTCTGGTTCTTACGTGTTGAACTCAACAAAACGTAAGCGTGAACGTATCGGTCGTATTCTACAAATGCACGCAAACCACCGCGAAGAAATTGCACAAGTTTACGCAGGTGACATTGCGGCAGCTGTAGGTTTAAAAGATACAACAACTGGTGATACGTTGTGTGATGAAAAAGACCCAGTCATCTTGGAGTCTATGCAATTCCCAGAGCCAGTTATTCAAATCGCGATCGAACCGAAGTCAAAAGCTGACCAAGATAAGATGAGCACAGCATTACAAAAACTTCAAGAAGAGGACCCAACATTCCGTGCATGGACAGACCAAGAAACAGGTCAAACAATCATCGCGGGTATGGGTGAGCTTCACCTTGACATCATCGTTGACCGTATGCGTCGTGAGTTTAAGGTAGAAGCAAACGTTGGTGCTCCACAAGTTGCGTACCGCGAAACATTCCGTAAGTCGGCACAAGTTGAAGGGAAATTTGTGCGCCAGTCTGGTGGTCGCGGTCAATACGGTCACGTTTGGATCGAGTTCTCACCAAACGAAGAAGGAAAAGGCTTCGAATTCGAAAACGCGATTGTCGGTGGGGTTGTTCCAAAAGAATACATCCCTGCAATTCAAGCAGGTCTTGAAGATGCAATGCAAAACGGTGTTCTTGCTGGATACCCAGTTGTTGACATTAAAGCGAAATTGTTTGACGGTTCTTACCACGATGTTGACTCAAGCGAAATGGCGTTCAAAATCGCTGCTTCTATGGCATTGAAAAACGCAGCGGCAAAATGTGACCCTGTATTGCTTGAGCCAATCATGAAAGTAGAAGTCATCGTCCCTGAAGAATATTTAGGTGACATTATGGGTGACATCACTTCTCGTCGCGGTCGCGTCGAAGGTATGGAAGCTCGCGGTAACGCACAAGTTGTTCGCGCGATGGTTCCACTTTCTGAAATGTTTGGATACGCAACTTCATTGCGTTCAAATACACAAGGTCGCGGAACATTCACAATGGTATTTGACCATTATGAAGAAGTTCCGAAGAGCATTGCTGAGGAAATCATCAAAAAAAATAAAGGTGAATAATTGATTTTCTAGCATTGTTCAAGTATAAATACTTATGTAAGACTTGGAAGTGGACGTGCCTGTGCACTTTCGCTTCCAAGCATTCTATACTTAACAAAAAACATTAAGGAGGATATTATAATGGCTAAAGCAAAATTCGAACGTACGAAGCCACACGTCAACATTGGTACAATCGGCCACGTTGACCATGGTAAAACAACTTTAACAGCTGCAATCACAACAGTTCTTGCGAAACAAGGTAAAGCAGAAGCACGCGCGTATGATCAAATCGACGCTGCTCCAGAAGAGCGTGAGCGCGGAATTACAATCTCAACTGCACACGTTGAGTATGAAACTGACAACCGTCACTACGCACACGTTGACTGCCCAGGTCACGCTGACTACGTGAAAAACATGATCACAGGTGCTGCGCAAATGGACGGCGCGATTCTAGTTGTATCTGCTGCTGACGGTCCAATGCCACAAACTCGTGAGCACATTCTTCTTTCTCGCCAAGTAGGCGTACCTTACATCGTTGTATTCTTAAACAAATGCGACATGGTAGACGACGAAGAGCTTTTAGAGCTTGTTGAAATGGAAGTTCGCGATCTATTATCTGAATACGACTTCCCTGGAGACGAAGTTCCTGTAATTAAAGGTTCTGCGTTAAAAGCACTTGAGGGAGATCCAGCTTGGGAAGAAAAAATCATTGAGCTTATGAACGCTGTTGATGAGTACATCCCAACTCCACAACGCGAAATCGATAAACCGTTCATGATGCCAGTTGAGGACGTATTCTCAATCACTGGTCGTGGTACAGTTGCTACTGGTCGCGTTGAGCGCGGTATCTTAAAAGTTGGTGACCAAGTAGAGATCATCGGTCTTTCTGAAGAGCCAAAAGCAACAACTGTTACAGGTGTTGAAATGTTCCGTAAGCTTCTTGACCAAGCTGAAGCTGGTGACAACATCGGTGCGCTTCTTCGCGGTGTTTCTCGTGACGAAGTACAACGCGGTCAAGTATTAGCAAAACCAGGAACAATCACTCCACACACAAAATTTAAAGCACAAGTTTACGTATTAACAAAAGAAGAAGGTGGACGTCATACTCCATTCTTCTCTAACTACCGTCCGCAATTCTACTTCCGTACAACGGACGTAACAGGTATCATCCAACTTCCAGAAGGTGTTGAGATGGTAATGCCTGGTGACAACATCGAAATGACAGTAGAATTAATCGCGCCAATCGCGATCGAAGAAGGTACAAAATTCTCGATCCGCGAAGGTGGACGTACAGTAGGTGCAGGTTCTGTATCTGAAATCATCGAGTAATCGATAAAGTGGTCTAGCTTGCTGCTAGACCACTTATTTTTGTTCCATTGAAATTGCTTAATGAAATATGTATAATAGGAAAGGCAGTTTGTTTAGAAAAGAAATAAAAAACTTGCATTAGGCATGAAAATTATATATAATAATAAACGTTGGTCTTTGACAGCGATGAAGTGGAAGGTTGCTGACACACCCGGCCGCTTTGCCATGGCGAGTGTGAAGGAAATTTCCATGGAGAATGTCTATTTTTAAAATAGGCGAAGAAGGAGGGAAAATAATGGCAAAAGAAAAAATTCGTATTCGTTTAAAAGCGTATGATCATCGAATTCTTGATCAATCTGCTGAGAAAATTGTGGAAACTGCAAAGCGTTCAGGCGCGACTGTATCTGGACCGATTCCGTTACCAACTGAAAAAACGGTGTACACGATCTTACGTGCGGTTCATAAATACAAAGACTCTCGTGAGCAGTTCGAAATGCGCACACATAAACGCTTAATTGATATCGTCAATCCGACTCCACAAACAGTAGATTCTTTAATGCGTTTAGACTTACCGTCTGGTGTCGATATTGAAATCAAGTTGTAATTGCGATATAGGAGGTGTGAAAGATGAAAGGAATCTTAGGAAGAAAAATCGGCATGACTCAAGTGTTCGCTGAAAACGGAGATCTTATTCCTGTAACAGTTATTCAAGCGACTCCAAACGTAGTTCTTCAAAAGAAAACGATTGAAAACGACGGTTATGAAGCGATTCAATTAGGTTTTGAAGATTTACGTGAGAAGTTGGCGAACAAGCCTCAAAAAGGTCATGCTGCGAAGGCAAACACCACACCTAAGCGCTTCATTCGTGAAATTCGTGGTGTGAATCTTGCAGAGTATGAAGTAGGTCAAGAAGTAAAAGTGGACATTTTCAACGAAGGTGAAATCGTTGACGTAACAGGTACGTCAAAGGGTAAAGGTTTCCAAGGTGTAATTAAACGCCACGGACAATCTCGTGGACCAATGGCTCACGGTTCTCGTTACCATCGCCGTCCTGGTTCAATGGGTCCGATCGCTCCAAACCGTGTATTTAAATCAAAAGAGCTTCCAGGCCGCATGGGTGGCGAGCGTGTGACAGTACAAAACTTAAAAGTTGTTAAAGTAGATCCAGAACGCAACTTAATCTTAATTAAAGGAAACGTGCCAGGTCCGAACAAAGGACTTGTTATCATTAAAAGCGCGGTTAAAGCGAAATAATTTCTTTAAGAAAGGAGGAAATACCCAATGCCAAAAGTAGCATTGTACAACCAAAACGGAGAAAACATCGGTGAAATCGAATTAAACGATGCCGTATTTGGTATTGAACCGAACAAACATGTGTTATTTGAAGCGGTAATTATGCAACGTGCTTCCTTACGTCAAGGAACTCATAAAACAAAAAATCGTGCAGAAGTAAGTGGCGGTGGTCGTAAGCCATGGCGCCAAAAAGGTACTGGACGCGCTCGCCAAGGATCGATTCGTTCTCCACAATGGCGCGGCGGTGGTGTTGTATTCGGTCCGGTTCCACGCAGCTACAGCTACAAACTTCCGAAAAAAGTTCGTCGCTTAGCGATTAAATCGGCATTATCTTCAAAAGTGCTTGAAAACAGCATTGTTGTATTAGACAATTTAACGCTTGAAGCACCAAAAACAAAAGAAATGGTTAAGATTTTAAACAACCTTTCTGTTGATCGCAAAGCGTTAATTGTAACAGCAGACGCAAACGAGAACGTCATTCTTTCAGCTCGCAACATTCCAGGAGTTACAGTTGTGACAGCAAGCGGAATTAACGTTCTTGATGTACTCAACCACGACAAGCTTGTCATTACGAAAGCTGCTGTGGAAAAAGTAGAGGAGGTGCTTGCATAATGAAAGATCCTCGCGATATTATTAAGCGCCCCGTCATTACTGAACGTTCAACAGAGTTAATGACTGAAAAAAAATATACGTTCGAAGTTGATGTGAAAGCGAACAAAACAGAAGTAAAAGATGCGATCGAAGCGATTTTCGGCGTGAAAGTAGCGAAGGTCAACATTATGAACTACAAAGGAAAGTTCAAACGTGTTGGTCGCTACAGCGGATTAACAAACCGCCGTCGCAAAGCGATTGTTACATTAACGCCAGACAGCAAAGAGATCGAACTATTTGAAGTATAAGTTTAAAAGTGAAGGAGGGAAATGGACATGGCGATTAAAAAATATAAGCCAACGTCTAACGGTCGTCGTGGTATGACGGTTTTAGACTTCTCTGAGCTTACAACAGATAAGCCGGAAAAATCGTTGCTTGCCCCTTTAAAGAAAAAAGGCGGTCGTAACAACCAAGGTAAATTAACTGTTCGTCACCAAGGTGGCGGTCATAAACGTCAATATCGTATTATTGACTTTAAACGCGATAAAGATGGCATTCCAGGACGCGTTGCTACAATCGAATACGATCCAAACCGTTCTGCGAATATCGCATTAATTCATTATGCCGATGGTGAAAAACGTTACATCATCGCACCAAAAAATTTAGAAGTTGGCATGGAAATCATGTCAGGTCCAGATGCGGACATTAAAGTAGGTAACGCATTACCTTTAGCAAACATTCCAGTTGGTACAGTAATTCACAACATTGAGTTGAAACCTGGTAAAGGCGGACAATTAGTGCGCGCTGCAGGTACATCTGCACAAGTGCTTGGTAAAGAAGGTAAGTACGTACTTGTTCGTTTATCTTCAGGTGAAGTTCGCATGATTTTAGCAACTTGCCGCGCAACAGTCGGTCAAGTTGGTAACGAACAACATGAGCTTGTGAACATCGGTAAAGCTGGACGCGCTCGTTGGTTAGGCATTCGTCCAACAGTTCGCGGTTCTGTTATGAACCCAGTCGATCACCCACACGGTGGTGGTGAAGGTAAAGCACCAATCGGACGTAAGTCTCCAATGACTCCATGGGGCAAACCAACACTTGGATTCAAAACGCGTAAGAAGAAAAATAAATCTGATAAATTTATCGTACGTCGTCGTAAAAAATAACGGGGTTGAGCTACGGTTCAAAAGAACCGTAGAGCAATCACGAAAGGAGGTTCACTTATGGGTCGCAGCTTGAAAAAAGGTCCTTTTTGTGATGATCATTTAATGAAAAAAATTGAGAAATTGAACGAAACTGGACAAAAACAAGTAATCAAAACATGGTCTCGTCGTTCAACTATTTTCCCGCAATTCATCGGTCATACGATCGCTGTTTACGATGGTCGTAAACACGTTCCGGTTTACATCACAGAGGACATGGTTGGTCATAAGCTCGGTGAATTTGCGCCAACGCGCACATACAAAGGCCATGCTGCTGATGATAAGAAAACAAGACGTTAATATGAGAGGAGGCTTTCATTATGCAGGCTAAAGCTGTTGCTAGAACGGTTCGAATTGCTCCTCGTAAAGCTCGCTTAGTCATTGACTTAATTCGAGGAAAGCAAGTAGGTGAAGCAGTTGCCATTCTTCGTCATATGCCAAAAGCTGCTTCTCCAATTATCGAGAAAGTATTAAAATCTGCAGTGGCAAACGCAGAACATAACTATGATATGGACGTGAACAAACTTGTTGTTACAGAGGCTTATGTGAACGAAGGACCAACATTGAAACGTTTCCGTCCTCGTGCACAAGGTCGTGCTAGCGCAATTAACAAACGCACAAGCCATATCACGATCGTTGTTTCAGAAAAGAAGGAGGGATAATCAGTGGGTCAAAAGGTAAATCCAATCGGTCTTCGCATTGGTATTATTCGTGATTGGGAATCAAGATGGTACGCTGAAAAAGATTACGCGGACCTTTTACACGAAGATCTTAAAATTCGCGAGTACCTCACAAAGCGCTTAAGTGATGCAGCTGTTTCTCGCATTGAGATCGAGCGTGCGGCAAATCGTGTGAACATCACTATCCACACAGCGAAACCAGGAATGGTAATCGGTAAAGGTGGATCTGAAGTTGAAGCGCTTCGTAAAGCGTTAAACGAATTAACTGGCAAACGTGTTCATATCAACATCGTTGAAATCAAAAAGCCAGACTTAGAAGCAAAACTTGTTGCGGAAAATATCGCGCGTCAAATTGAAAACCGCGTATCATTCCGTCGTGCGCAAAAACAAGCGATTCAACGCACAATGCGTGCAGGTGCTAAAGGAATTAAAACGATGGTATCTGGTCGTTTAGGTGGAGCAGATATCGCTCGCTCAGAACATTATAGCGAAGGAACAGTTCCACTTCATACTCTTCGCGCTGACATTGACTACGCAACAGCAGAAGCGGATACAACATACGGGAAAATCGGCGTGAAAGTATGGATTTATCGTGGAGAAGTCCTTCCTACGAAAAAGAAAACTGAGGAAGGAGGAAATTAATCATGTTAATGCCAAAACGCGTAAAATATCGTCGTGAACATCGCGGTCGCATGAAAGGTCGTGCAAAAGGCGGTACGGAAGTACATTTTGGTGAGTATGGCTTACAAGCGTTAGAGCCAGCATGGATTACAAACCGTCAAATCGAGGCTGCTCGTCGTGCGATGACTCGTTACATGAGACGTGGCGGTAAAGTATGGATTAAAATTTTCCCTTCAAAACCATACACAGCAAAACCACTTGAAGTGCGCATGGGTTCCGGTAAAGGTGCTCCAGAAGGTTGGGTAGCTGTTGTTAAACCTGGTAAAGTAATGTTTGAAATCGCGGGAGTTTCTGAAGAAGTGGCTCGTGAAGCATTACGTCTTGCTTCTCACAAACTTCCAATCAAATGTAAATTCGTAAAACGTGAAGAAATTGGTGGTGAATCAAATGAAAGCTAAAGAAATTCGTGAACTTACCACTGCCGAGATTGAACAAAAAATTAAAGCGTTGAAAGAAGAGTTATTCAACCTTCGCTTCCAATTGGCAACAGGTCAATTAGAGAATACTGCTCGTATTCGTGAAGTACGCAAAGCGATTGCGCGTATGAAAACTGTTATTCGCGAAAGAGAGATCGCTGCTAATAAATAATTGAAATCGAGGGGAGGTTCGCACAATGAGTGAACGCAACAATCGTAAAGTTCTCGTCGGCCGTGTTGTTTCCGATAAAATGGATAAAACAATTACGGTTCTTGTAGAAACTTATAAAAAGCATCCTCTTTACGGCAAGCGCGTAAAGTATTCGAAAAAATATAAAGCACATGACGAAAACAACGTAGCAAAAGTGGGCGACATTGTAAAAATTATGGAGACACGTCCTCTTTCTGCAACAAAACGTTTCCGTCTTGTTGAAGTAGTTGAAAAAGCTGTTATCGTTTAATCAATATGTTCGGTGTGATGGATACAAATCCGAAAGGAGGTTTCGTCAATGATTCAACAAGAAACTCGTATGAAAGTTGCTGATAACTCTGGTGCACGTGAAGTGCTTGTCATTAAAGTGCTAGGTGGTTCTGGTCGTCGTTATGCGAACGTTGGCGACATCGTTGTGGCGACAGTTAAAGATGCAACACCAGGTGGCGTTGTTAAAAAAGGTCAAGTTGTTAAAGCGGTTGTCGTTCGTACAAAACGTGGCGTGCGCCGTACAGACGGTTCTTACATCCGCTTTGACGAAAATGCTTGCGTAATCATTCGTGATGACAAGAGCCCACGTGGTACGCGTATTTTCGGACCAGTTGCTCGTGAGTTGCGCGACAAAGACTTTATGAAAATCGTTTCTTTAGCTCCAGAAGTGATTTAATGAAAAGGAAAAGCCTTTTAAGGAGGTGCGATTCAGATGCATGTAAAAAAAGGTGATAAAGTGCAAGTGATCTCTGGTAAGGATAAAGGAAAACAAGGCGTTATTCTTGCTGCGTTTCCAAAGAAAAACCGAGTGCTTGTTGAAGGTGTGAACATCGTAAAAAAACACGTAAAACCTTCTCAAGCAAATCCACAAGGCGGCATCATCAGCCAAGAGGCGCCAATCCACGTATCAAACGTAATGCCTCTTGATCCAAAAACAGGATTACCAACTCGTGTTGGATACAAAGTAGTTGACGGTAAAAAAGTTCGCTATGCGAAACGTTCTGGTGAAATTTTAGACAAATAATGAAGTGACTGAGGAAGGGAGGTACTCAAATGAACCGCCTTAAAGAAAAGTATTTGAAAGAAGTTGTTCCTGCTCTGATGAGCAAGTTTAACTATAAATCTGTGATGCAAGTTCCGAAAATCGAAAAAATCGTCATCAACATGGGTGTTGGTGATGCGGTACAAAATGCAAAAGCGTTAGATAACGCAGTGGAAGAACTCGCGTTAATTTCTGGTCAAAAACCAGTTGTTACACGTGCGAAAAAATCAATCGCTGGCTTCCGCCTTCGTGAAGGAATGCCAATCGGTGCGAAAGTAACGCTTCGCGGTGAGCGTATGTACGAGTTCTTTGATAAGCTCGTTTCCGTTTCTTTACCGCGTGTTCGCGACTTCCGTGGCGTATCGAAAAAATCATTCGATGGACGCGGTAACTACACATTAGGTGTAAAAGAACAATTAATTTTCCCTGAAATTGATTACGATAAAGTAAACAAAGTTCGCGGTATGGATATCGTGATCGTTACAACTGCGAAAACAGACGAGGAAGCTCGTGAATTACTTGCATTGCTCGGTATGCCATTCCAAAAATAATCATTCCCATTCGTAAAAAGAGGGAGGCGAAAACGTGGCTAAAAAATCAATGATCGCGAAACAAAAACGCACACCAAAGTTTAAAGTGCAAGCGTACACTCGTTGTGAACGTTGTGGACGTCCACACTCTGTATATCGCAAATTTAAACTTTGCCGTATTTGTTTCCGTGAATTAGCGTATAAAGGTCAAATTCCTGGTGTGAAAAAAGCAAGCTGGTAATAAACCCATGAGTTGGGAAGGAGGTAAAACATAATGGTGATGACAGATCCAATTGCAGATATGCTTACTCGCATTCGTAATGCGAACATGGTGCGTCACGAGAAACTTGAAGTTCCTGCTTCAAAAATCAAAAGAGAAATCGCTGAAATTTTAAAGCGTGAAGGTTTCATTCGTGATGTCGAATATATTGAAGATAACAAACAAGGTATTCTTCGTATTTTCTTAAAGTACGGTCCAAACAATGAACGCGTAATTACAGGTCTTAAACGCATTAGCAAACCTGGTTTACGCGTATATGCAAAAGCTGACGAAGTACCACGCGTATTGAACGGTTTAGGAATTGCAATTCTTTCAACATCTCAAGGTATTTTAACTGACAAAGAAGCACGTCAAAAACGTACTGGCGGCGAAGTGTTAGCATACATTTGGTAATTATTTTGCAACGAATGGAGGTGTAATACATGTCACGTGTTGGTAAAAAACCATTGGAAATTCCAGCTGGTGTTACAGTTACATTAAACGGTAACACAGTTACTGTAAAAGGTCCGAAAGGTGAACTTACTCGTACGTTCCATCCAGATATGGTCATTAAATTAGAAGGTAACGTTTTAACAGTTGAGCGTCCAAGCGATGAGAAACATCATCGTGCACTTCACGGAACGACTCGCAGCTTGCTTGCAAACATGGTTGAAGGTGTTTCAAAAGGCTATGAGCGTGCACTTGAGCTTGTCGGTGTCGGCTACCGTGCAACAAAACAAGGCAAAAAGCTTGTATTGAGTGTTGGATACTCTCACCCTGTTGAAATCGAGCCTGAAGAAGGACTTGAAATCGAAGTTCCTTCACAAACAAAAATTATCGTTAAAGGTGTGGACAAACAACGTGTTGGTGAATTAGCAGCAAACATTCGTGCCGTTCGTTCACCAGAACCTTACAAAGGAAAAGGTATTCGTTACGAAGGCGAAGTTGTACGTCGTAAAGAAGGTAAAACAGGTAAGAAATAATGCTGCTTAGGTAAATGAAAGGAGTGACACGAATGATCACTAAGCTTGATAAAAATGCAGTTCGCAAAAAAAGACACGCTCGTGTTCGTCGTAAAGTAGTAGGAACTGCGGAACGTCCACGCTTAAATGTGTTCCGTTCAAACAAACACATTTACGCGCAAATTATCGACGATATGAAAGCAGTGACGCTTGTTAGCGCGTCAACTTTAGATAAAGAATTCGACTTAGAATCAACAGGCAATGTTGAAGCAGCTCAAAAAGTGGGCGAATTAATTGCTAAACGTGCACTTGAAAAAGGCATTACGTCGGTTGTATTTGACCGTGGCGGATATTTATATCATGGACGTGTTAAAGCACTTGCAGACGCTGCTCGTGAAGCTGGATTACAATTCTAATTAAGAAGGAGGGACAGAGATGCGTCGCATTGATCCAAATAAACTTGAACTAGAAGAACGCGTTGTTGCCGTTAACCGCGTAGCTAAAGTAGTAAAAGGTGGACGTCGTTTCCGTTTCGCTGCGTTAGTCGTTGTTGGTGACAAAAACGGTCATGTCGGCTTCGGAACTGGAAAAGCTCAAGAAGTTCCAGATGCAATTCGCAAAGCAATTGAAGACGCGAAGAAAAATTTAATTACTGTACCGATCGTTGGTACAACAATTCCACATGAAGTGATCGGACATTTCGGTGCAGGTGAAATCATCTTAAAACCAGCAACTGAAGGTACTGGGGTTATCGCTGGTGGTCCTGCACGTGCGGTATTAGAGTTAGCAGGTATTAGCGATATTTTATCGAAGTCAATCGGTTCCAACACACCAATTAACATGGTGCGCGCAACAATCGACGGTTTGAAGCAATTGAAACGTGCCGAAGAGGTAGCAAAATTGCGCGGTAAAACAGTTGAGGAACTGTTAGGATAAGGGAGGGAAAAATGATGGCGAAAAAATTAGCAATTACCCTCACTCGCAGTGTAATCGGTCGTCCGCAAGACCAACGCGTGACGGTTAAAACATTAGGTTTGAAAAAATTGCATCAAACAGTTGTTCATAACGACAATCCAGCCATTCGAGGAATGATCAATAAAGTTTCTCACCTTGTAACAGTAAAAGAATTAGAAGAATAAGGAGGTGCCTCGGCATGAAGCTACATGAATTACAACCAGCACCGGGTTCCCGTAAAGAACGCAACCGTGTTGGTCGTGGTATCGGCTCTGGTAACGGAAAAACTTCTGGTAAAGGACATAAAGGGCAAAACGCGCGCTCTGGTGGCGGCGTACGCATTGGCTTTGAAGGTGGTCAAACGCCTTTATTCCGTCGTTTACCAAAACGCGGCTTTACAAACATTCATCGTAAAGAATATGCGATCGTTAACCTTGAAGCATTAAATCGCTTTGAAGACGGTACTGAAGTAACACCAGAATTGTTGCTTGAAACAGGCGTAGTAAGCAAATTGAAAGCAGGCATCAAAGTTCTTGGAAACGGTGAGCTTACAAAAAAATTAACAGTAAAAGCTCATAAATTCTCTGCTTCTGCAAAAGAAGCGATCGAAGCTGCTGGCGGTACAACTGAGGTGATTTAATGTTTCGAACAATCTCCAATTTTATGCGCGTGGGTGATATAAGAAGAAAAATTGTATTCACCCTTCTTATGCTCATTGTATTTCGCATCGGTACGTTTATTCCTGTGCCGGGCGTCAATGCAGATGTATTAAAAATGCAAGACCAGTTCAACGCTTTTGGCGTATTGAACACATTTGGTGGTGGCGCTTTAAAAAACTTTTCTATTTTTGCGATGGGCGTCATGCCATACATTACGGCATCCATCATCGTTCAACTATTGCAGATGGATGTTGTTCCTAAATTTACAGAGTGGTCGAAACAAGGAGAAGTAGGCCGCCGTAAACTCGCTCAGTTTACTCGCTATTTTACGATTGTGCTTGGATTTATCCAAGCGTTCGCTATGTCGTACGGTTTTCATAATATGTCTGGTGGCATACTCATTAAAAATCCAGGCATTCCGACATATTTGCTTATTGCGCTTGTGTTAACAGCTGGAACAGCCTTTTTAATGTGGCTTGGTGAGCAAATTACAGCTAAAGGTGTTGGAAACGGGATTTCTGTATTGATTTTTGCAGGGATCGTATCCGGTATCCCAACAACACTTAATCAAATTTACGTTCAACAGTTTGAAAATGCTGGCGATCAGCTGTTTTTACGCATCGTTACAGTGTTGTTAGTCGCTTTAGCAGTTGTTGCAGTTATTGTTGGCGTCATTTATATGCAACAAGCGTTTCGGAAAATTCCGATTCAGTACGCAAAGCGATTAGAAGGACGTAGTCCGGTAGGTGGTCATTCGACACACATTCCGTTAAAAGTAAACCCGGCAGGTGTTATTCCGGTTATTTTCGCGGTGTCGTTTATCATTACTCCACCGACGATTGCATCGTTTTTCGGCTCGAATGATGTAACATTGTGGATTAAAAAAGTTTTTGACTACACACAACCAGTTGGTATGCTCATATACGTCGCTTTAATTGTTGCCTTTACGTATTTTTATGCGTTTGTTCAAGTCAATCCAGAACAAATGGCGGACAATTTGAAAAAGCAAGGTGGTTATATTCCGGGCATTCGTCCAGGAAAGAACACGCAAGAATTCATTACACGCGTTTTGTATCGATTAACTTTCGTCGGAGCTCTATTTTTAGCAGCAATCGCTGTTCTTCCTGTCTTCTTTATCGAGTTCGCTAAACTGCCGCCTTCTGCTCAAATTGGAGGAACGAGCTTGCTAATCGTCGTCGGCGTTGCTTTAGAGACGATGAAGCAGCTAGAAAGCCAACTAGTGAAGCGCCATTATAAAGGCTTTATTAAATAAAAAGAGGTGTTGGGAATTTTATTCCCTCTACCTCATACAGAGCTGAGGGGGAGAAATTGATGAATTTAGTATTGATGGGACTGCCGGGTGCCGGAAAAGGGACACAGGCAGAAAAAATCGTTGAGAAATACAAAATTCCTCACATTTCTACTGGGGATATGTTTCGAGCAGCGATCAAAGAAGGGACAGAGCTCGGTTTACAGGCGAAGTCGTACATGGATCGTGGCGATCTTGTTCCAGATGAAGTGACAATCGGCATTGTTCGTGAGCGATTAAGCAAGAACGATTGCCAAAACGGTTTTTTGCTTGATGGGTTTCCGCGAACAGTTGCTCAAGCAGAAGCGTTAGAAACGCTTCTTCAACAGTTAAATCGTTCGATTGATTACGTCATTAACATTGAAGTAGATAAAAACATTTTAATGGAACGTTTAACAGGCAGACGCATTTGTAAAGAATGTGGCGCAACATATCATCTCGTATTCAATCCGCCAGCTCAAGCAGGTGTTTGCGATAAATGTGGTGGAGAGTTGTATCAACGTGCAGATGATAATGAAGCGACCGTAGCAAATCGTCTTGAAGTTAATATGAAACAAGCGCAGCCGTTGCTCGATTTTTATGAAGCAAAAGGGTACTTGCGCAACATTAACGGACAACAACATATCGATCAAGTGTTTGCTGACATTTGTGAATTACTTGGGGGCTTACAATAATGATCATTTGCAAAACCCCACGCGAAATTGAAATTATGCGTGAAGCTGGCCGAATTGTTGCCTTAACTCATCAAGAATTACAAAAATATATCGAGCCAGGCATAACGACAAGAGAGCTCGATCATATTGCTGAAACGTTCATTCGCAAACATGATGCAATTCCTTCGTTTAAAGGATATAATGGATTCCAAGGGAGCATTTGTACGTCCGTAAACGAAGAACTCGTTCATGGCGTTCCGGGAGACCGTGTGCTTCGCGAAGGAGATATTATTAGCATCGATATTGGCGCAAAATATAATGGATATCATGGCGATTCGGCTTGGACATATCCGGTTGGCGTCATTTCCGAAGAGGCGAAAAAGCTTTTAGAAGTGACAGAGCAATCGTTGTATCGCGGATTGGAAGAAGCGAAACCTGGCGCACGGTTAACGAACATTTCTCATGCGATCCAAACGTATGTCGAGGCGCATAACTTTTCGGTTGTGCGTGAGTATGTTGGGCATGGAATTGGTCAAGACTTACATGAAGATCCGCAAATTCCACATTACGGTCCACCAAACAAAGGGCCGCGGTTAAAGCCAGGCATGGTTCTATGCATTGAACCAATGGTGAATGCAGGAACCCGTTATGTTCGCACGTTAGAAGATAATTGGACGGTCGTCACAGTAGATGGCAAACTTTGTGCTCACTTCGAGCATACGATTGCGATTACTGAGACGGGATATGAAATTTTAACAACACTTTGAACGCTTTAACCTTCTTTGCGGATGCGCATCGTAAGCTTTAAACTGGTCGTGTTAGTTGAACATGTTACTCATTTCAAAAAAGAAGGGAGAGCCGTTCAATGGCGAAAGACGATGTAATTGAAGTGGAAGGTACAGTTGTTGAAACGTTGCCTAATGCGATGTTCCGAGTGGAACTTGAAAACGGTCATACTGTTTTAGCTCACGTTTCAGGTAAAATTCGTATGCATTTTATTCGCATTTTACCAGGTGATAAAGTGACGGTGGAATTATCACCTTACGATTTAACACGTGGAAGAATTACGTATCGATATAAATAACACTCCGCACGAACAAGGAGGTAAGTTCACATGAAAGTTAGACCATCTGTAAAACCGATTTGCGAAAAATGCAAAGTCATTCGCAGACGCGGAAAAGTTATGGTGATTTGTGAAAATCCAAAGCATAAGCAAAAACAAGGATAAAACTTGAGGAGGTGTACAAATTATGGCACGTATTGCAGGTGTAGATATTCCTCGTGACAAACGTGTAGTCATTTCATTAACATACATTTACGGAATCGGTAAAGCAACTGCACAAAAAATCTTAGCAGAAGCTGGTGTATCTGAAGACACTCGTGTTCGCGATTTAACAGAAGAAGAATTAGGAAAAATTCGCGAAATCGTAGATCGCTTAAAAGTAGAAGGAGATCTTCGTCGTGAAGTATCTTTAAACATTAAGCGTTTAATGGAGATCGGTTGCTACCGTGGTCTTCGTCATCGTCGCGGATTGCCAGTTCGTGGCCAAAATACGAAAAACAATGCTCGTACACGTAAAGGTCCACGTCGTACAGTAGCGAATAAGAAAAAATAATTAAGTAAAGGAGGTTCATGAACGAATGGCACGTAAAACGAATACGCGTAAACGTCGTGTAAAAAAGAATATTGAATCTGGTATCGCTCATATCCGTTCGACTTTTAACAACACAATCGTCACAATTACAGACGTTCATGGAAATGCAATTTCTTGGTCAAGTGCGGGTGCGTTAGGCTTCAAAGGTTCTCGCAAGTCTACTCCGTTCGCTGCACAAATGGCTGCAGAAGCTGCTGCAAAAGCATCAATGGAGCATGGCATGAAAACTGTTGAAGTAAACGTAAAAGGTCCAGGTGCTGGTCGTGAAGCAGCAATTCGTGCACTTCAAGCGGCTGGATTAGAAATTACAGCAATTAAAGATGTTACACCGGTTCCACATAACGGATGCCGTCCGCCAAAACGTCGTCGTGTTTAATTTCTCTGTATAGAATTTGCGCATGTGTCAATAATGGGATATAGTCATTCTTACAGGGAAATGAAAAACAGTTGTTGTGCACATTCGGGAACTTATTCATGGGGGAATTTCGATTGAGCTGTCATCGGTTTAATCGGGGTTTCGACGTTTTGAAGGAGGGTTAAAGGAATGCTGGAAATTGAAAAGCCGAAAATCGAAACGGTTGAAATCAGCGAGGATGCCAAATATGGCAAATTCGTCGTTGAACCACTTGAGCGTGGATATGGTACAACTTTGGGTAACTCCTTACGTCGTATCCTGTTATCCTCACTCCCTGGTGCCGCTGTAACATCTGTTCAAATAGATGGTGTATTGCACGAATTTTCAACAATTGATGGCGTCGTGGAAGATGTAACAACGATCATTTTAAATGTTAAAAAGCTAGCGCTAAAAATTTACTCGGACGAAGAAAAGACGCTTGAGATTGATGTACAGGGTGAAGGAGTCGTTACAGCTGCCGACATTACTCACGATAGCGATGTAGAAATTCTCAATCCAGACCTTCATATTGCTACTTTGGCAAAAGACGGTCGTTTGCGCATGAGAATGACAGCGAAACGCGGGCGTGGGTATACACCAGCTGATGCTAATAAGCGCGAGGATCAACCGATAGGTGTTATCCCGATCGATTCCATTTATACGCCGGTATCGCGCGTATCGTACCAAGTCGAAAATACGCGCGTCGGTCAAATGACAAACTACGACAAGTTAACGATCGACGTGTGGACAGATGGTAGCATCGGCCCGAAAGAAGCAATCTCACTAGGGGCAAAAATTTTAACAGAGCACTTGAACATTTTTGTGAACTTAACAGACGAAGCACAACATGCTGAAATCATGATCGAAAAAGAAGAAGACCAAAAAGAAAAAGTGCTCGAAATGACAATTGAAGAGCTTGATCTTTCTGTTCGTTCATACAACTGCTTAAAACGTGCTGGCATCAACACAGTGCAAGAGCTTGCTCAAAAAACGGAAGAAGATATGATGAAAGTGCGCAACTTAGGCCGCAAGTCGCTTGAGGAAGTAAAAGCGAAGTTAGAAGAGCTAGGATTAAGCTTACGTAAAGATGACTAGTTAAGCGTTTGGTTAACTAGGCATTTTCATGTTAAAAGTGAAATAAAGGAGGGACATCACATGTCTTACAGAAAATTAGGACGCACAAGCTCTCAACGTAAAGCATTGCTTCGTGATTTAGTGACAGACTTAATCATTAATGAGCGAATTGAAACAACAGAAGCTCGTGCAAAAGAGTTGCGTTCTGTTGTAGAAAAAATGATTACATTAGGAAAGCGCGGCGATTTGCATGCACGTCGTCAAGCGGCTGCATTCGTACGCAAAGAAGTCGCAAACACAGAAACAGGTCAAGATGCGATTCAAAAATTGTTTAGCGACATCGCACCTCGTTACCAAGACCGTCAAGGTGGTTATACACGCATTATGAAACTTGGACCACGTCGCGGTGACGGTGCGCCAATGGTGATTATTGAACTAGTTTAATATGTTTTTACAAGGGCGAGACAGTTTTTGAACTGGATCTATGCCCTTTTTTTGTTTTCTTTTTTGTAGTAGAGTAGAGAGTAAGAAAATTCAGAAGAGATGAGGAGAGAGACGTGGAAGTTGTAGTACGTGTAGAAGACATAAGTTTTCAGTATGCAAATGAAAACATATACGCGTTACAAAACATTTCATTCCAAGTGTATGAAGGCGAATGGGTAACAATTGTTGGACATAACGGATCGGGAAAATCGACGCTTGCTAAATTGTTGATTGGCCTATTGCCAGCTACGAGTGGAACGATTCACGTATGCGGTATTCCGTTAAATGAAGAAACAGTATGGGACGTTCGAAAACGACTAGGGATTGTTTTCCAAAACCCAGATAACCAATTTGTTGGAACGACTGTCCAAGATGACGTTGCCTTCGGTCTTGAAAATCGTGGTGTACCAAAACATGAGATGGAAAAGCGCATAAAAGAAGCGTTACAAAAAGTAGGTATGGAAAATTTCATGAATGACGAACCACATCGTCTATCAGGTGGACAAAAACAACGTGTCGCCATCGCAAGCGCCATTGCTCTTCAACCAAATATCATTATTTTAGATGAGGCAACATCGATGCTTGATCCAAGTGGAAAAAAAGAAGTTCTTCAAGTGATCCAATCACTTCGTCGTGAACACGATATGACGGTTATTTCAATTACTCATGATTTAAATGAAGTGGCAAAAGCCGACCGTGTGATTGTCATGAATAAAGGAAGGATCGCACTAGAGGGAACACCTAAACATATTTTTGCGCATGGGATGAAGTTAGAAGAAATGGGGTTAGACTTACCGTTTTCGCTGCAACTAAGTCAACGGTTGAAAGACAATCGTATTCCGATTACAACCGATCATTTGACAATAGAGGGGTTGGTGAGTGAATTATGGACATTGTATTCCGCGATGTCGAACACCGTTACCAAGTAAATACCCCTTTTGAGAAACGGGCGTTGTACGATATTCATGTTGATATTCGGAGTGGGTCGTATGTTGCGGTGATCGGTCATACCGGATCAGGAAAATCCACCTTTTTACAACATTTAAATGGCTTACTCCAGCCGACAAAAGGGACTGTTCATCTTGGGGATTATACAATAACAGCAGGAAAGAAAGAAAAACAGTTAAAGCCTTTGCGAAAAAAAGTAGGAATCGTGTTTCAATTTCCTGAACATCAACTATTTGAAGAAACAGTAGAAAAAGATATTTGCTTCGGTCCGATGAATTTCGGTATGAAAGAAGAAGATGCAAAAGCTCGTGTGCGTGAATGGTTAACACTTGTCGGATTGCCAGAAGACGTGCGGCATAAATCACCATTTGCTTTAAGTGGGGGACAAATGCGTCGTGTCGCCATCGCAGGCGTTTTGGCGATGGAGCCAGAAGTGCTTGTGTTAGATGAACCGACTGCAGGGTTAGATCCTCGTGGTCGAAAAGAAATGATGGAGATGTTCGCTAGCCTTCAACAACAAAAACGGATGACGATTGTGCTCGTCACACATAGTATGGAAGAAGCAGCACGTTATGCCGATGAGATTATCATCATGCATCAAGGGACGATTGTGCGAAGAGGGACGCCGGAGCAAATTTTCCGTCACGTCGATGATTTACTACATCTCGGATTAGATGTACCTGAAACGATATTGTTTCAGCGAGCCATCGAACAAAAATTTGGCGTGCAGTTTCACACCCCATGTTTGACGATAGAAGATGTCATTAAAAACTTACAAACGTTATTTAATAAGGTGAAGGGTATATGATGAACAGTATGATTATTGGAAAATATGTTCCTGGGGACTCTTTCATTCACCGTCTCGATCCACGTACAAAACTTATTACTATGTTTATTTATGTGTTCATCGTTTTTCTTGCTAATAACGGATGGACATACGGGCTATTAACTTTTTTTACGTGCATCTTGTTGTTTTTATCGCGCATTCGCCTTTCGTTTTTTGTTAAAGGGCTGAAGCCTATTTTATGGGTGATTGTATTTACATTTCTTCTTCACGTGTTGTTAACAAAAGAAGGACATGTTGTTTTTCAATGGTTTGGAATGGAAGTGTATGATCAAGGTATTCAACAAGGGGCATTTATTTCTTTACGCTTTTTGCTCCTTATTGTTGTGACAACATTATTGACGTTAACAACAACGCCAATCGAAGTGACCGATGGGATGGAATCATTGCTTTCGCCATTAAAAAAATGGAATATACCTGTTCATGAGCTAGCGTTAATGATGTCGATTTCTCTTCGTTTTATTCCAACATTGATGGAAGAAACCGAGAAGATTATGAAAGCTCAAGCGGCTCGTGGCGTTGATTTTTCAGGCGGCCCATTATCGGAACGAATGAGAGCGATGACGGCGTTGCTCGTTCCACTATTTATTAGCGCATTTAAACGTGCAGAAGAGTTAGCCGTTGCAATGGAAGTGCGCGGATACCGCGGAGGGAAAGATCGAACAAAATGGCGCGAGTTGACGTGGAAGCGTGCAGATACGGTTTTTATGCTTTTGCTTACCTTATTGGCCATTGCGTTATGGTTACTTCGTTCGTAAAAGGGGCTAAGTTCAGATGACGAGAAGAATAAAATGTATTATTGCGTACGATGGTACGCATTTTGCGGGGTACCAAATTCAACAACAAAAGCGAACGGTACAAGGAGAGCTTGAGCGTGCGCTTTCGATCATTCATAAGGGGCAATTTGTTCGCGTATATGCGTCAGGACGGACGGATGCAACCGTTCATGCACACGGACAGGTGATTCATTTTGACACACCGCTGTCCATTCCAGATGAGAAATGGCCGAGAGCGTTAAATGCGCTTCTCCCTGATGATGTCACTGTCAAAGAAGCAAGTGAAGTATCCCCTTCCTTTCATGCACGGTTTAGCGTGAAAAAGAAAGAATATCGTTACCGCGTATGGACGGGGGAGAAAAACGTGTTTTTGCGCCATTACGTGTATCATTATCCGTATCCGCTTAATGTAGCAGCGATGAACGAAGCGCTTCATGATCTGATTGGCACGCATGATTTCACGAGTTTTTGTTCAGCAAAAACGGAAATAGAGGATAAAGTGCGTACGATTTACGAGGCGGAAGTCATTCCACAAGGAGACGAATTGATCTTCCGTCTCGTTGGCAATGGCTTTTTATACAATATGGTTCGCATTATCGTTGGGACGGTGCTAGAAGTCGGACGCGGGGAACGGCGTGCTGAAGAGATGAAAACAATTTTGGAACAAAAAAATCGAAGTGCTGCCGGAAAGACCGCACCGGGTCACGGTCTTTATTTATGGCACGTTTCGTATGACAACTAATCCAGGTGTAACATTTTCTTGACATTGGGTGTTGAAAGAGATATTATATCATATGGTATGTATTTTAAACCCACGATTAGCCCCGGAAATTAATCGTGTTGAAATAAATATCGCTTGTTCATTTTTTATTTTAGGAGGGAAAACAAATGCGTACGTATATGGCGAAGCCAAATGAAGTAGAACGTAAATGGTACGTTGTTGATGCAGAAGGCAAAACGTTAGGACGTCTTGCTAGTGAAGTTGCTGCAATTTTGCGCGGTAAACATAAACCAACTTACACACCGCACGTTGATACTGGTGATCATGTGATCATCATCAACGCAGAGAAAGTTGAGTTAACAGGTAAAAAATTAACAAACAAATTATACTACCGTCACAGCTTACATCCAGGTGGATTAAAAGTAAGAACAGCGCTTGAAATGCGCACAAATTATCCAGAGCAAATGCTTGAAAGAGCAATTCGTGGCATGCTTCCAAAAGGTAGCCTTGGTCGTCAAATGTTCAAAAAATTGCACGTTTATCGCGGAAGTGAACATCCGCATCAAGCACAAAAACCAGAAGTTTACGAACTTCGTGGATAATTGATTAAAGGAGGGCATTATTTTGGCACAGGTACAATACTACGGCACAGGTCGTCGCAAAAGCTCAGTTGCGCGCGTGCGTCTCGTTCCAGGTGAAGGACGCATTATCGTAAATGGTCGTGACATTCGTGATTACGTTCCATACGAGTCATTAGTTGAAGTTGTAAAACAACCACTTGTTTTAACAGAAACGTTCGGTAGCTACGATGTACTAGTAAACGTAAGCGGCGGTGGATTCACAGGTCAGGCAGGCGCAATCCGTCATGGCATTGCTCGTGCGTTGTTGCAAGTTGACCCTGAATACCGTCAAACATTAAAACGTGCAGGCTTGTTAACGCGCGATTCTCGTGTGAAAGAGCGTAAAAAATACGGTCTCAAAGGCGCTCGTCGTGCACCACAATTCTCAAAACGTTAATTTCAAAAAATCTCGGCAATTATTTTGCCGAGATTTTTTTTGTATGTTCCTTTGTCACATGCAAACAATATACATAAGGAGGGACAGCAAAATGGGAATGCTTACATCATTTACAGCGAAGAAATTAGAAAAACAGCTTACTTATGAACGAAACGTATTGCGGGATCTTTCTTATCGTGAATTGTGTAGACGTGTACATACATATTGGCAACGATATATGATTATTTCTCATGTCATTGAAAACATTTGTATTGACGCTGCGGTTGAAGCGTACTTACTCGGGGCGCATTATAGTCGATTTGCATATTACGGCGAGAAAATCGAAACGGTAAAAAGTCGTTGTATAGATGAGTATGAGCAGCTCATTCATGAGCTACATGAGTACATGAAACAGTGGAGAGATGGAATATACGATGTATGTGCTCGCTATATCGACGTATGGTGGGAAGAGGGAATGGAAAAAGGATTGCGTCGTCAAAAGCTTCGTTTAAAATAACCGTTCTAATTTCTTCTCTTGTCCCATATAACATAAATAGTGGGGAGGAGAAGGGATGAAAATACGTATTATTATTTTTTTCATTGTTTTTGTCCTTTTGTTACAGTTTTACGTGTTAAGCGATCGCTCGTGGAAAGCATGGAGCTTACCGTTATCAGGGAAGGTAATCATTCTTGACCCAGGGCACGGGGGTCCTGATGGGGGAGCGGTTGAAGGAGACGTTTTGGAGAAAGAAATCGCGCTACATGTGGCGTTGAAATTACGCGATTATTTGCAACAACAAGGTGCGCTTGTTCAAATGACAAGAGAAGGAGATCATGATTTAGCTAGCGAACAGACAAGAGGATATAGCCGAAGAAAAATAGAGGACTTACAACGGCGAGTGCAGTTTGTTAATGAGTCAGAGGCAGATTTTTTCATTAGTATTCACTTAAATGCCATCCCTTCGCCGAAGTGGAGAGGCGCACAAGTTTTTTACTATCCTTCATTAGAGGAAAATGCGAGATTAGCTAAGTTTATTCAACAAGAGCTACGTGTCAATTTGGAAAATACACATCGATTGGCGAAGCCCATTCAAACGGTATATTTATTAAAAATGGCTAAAAAGCCAGGGGCTTTAGTTGAAATTGGTTTTTTATCAAACGAGGAAGAACGAAAACTACTAGTGTCTTCATCGTATCAGGAAAAGTTAGCGGCTTCGATTTACAAAGGCATTTTACGTTACGTATCAAATGAACGTGATCCTTCTGAGTGAGAAGGATTCATTTTTTTATCCAGAAAATTATGTTATATTGAAAGTGTGAAACCGAATACATAAGGATTGGTGAGGCGCGATGTTGACAGAAAAACAAGTTGTGGAACTGCTCGAAACAATTTATGACCCTTTTTTGAAAAAAACGTTTAAAGAAACAGGAGCCATTCAAGAAGTCAAGATAAATGAAGAAAAAGGGCTAGTGAGTGTGAAAATTGCTTTAGCTAAAATGGAAACGGTTCAACAACTTCAAGTACAACAAACCGTTGTGCAACGTTTAAAAGATGCAGGGGCGTCTTCTGTTGGACTTCGCTTTGCTCAATTGCCGTTAGAAGAAGAGCGAATGGTAAATGAGCCGATTTATTTGGCGATCGCAAGTGGAAAAGGTGGAGTAGGAAAGTCGACTGTTTCCGTTAACTTAGCTGTTTCGCTTGCAAGGCTTGGTAAAAAAGTCGGTTTAATTGACGCTGACATTTATGGGTTTAGCGTACCAGACATGATGGGCATCACTGAGCGCCCTATTGTTCGTGGGGAAAAAATCATCCCGGTTGAACGGCTCGGAGTAAAAGTTATTTCTATGGGCTTTTTTGTAGAAGATAATTCCCCGGTCATTTGGCGCGGCCCGATGCTTGGGAAGATGTTAAAAAACTTTTTTGATGAAGTGGAATGGGGAGAGTTGGATTATTTATTATTAGATTTGCCTCCAGGTACAGGCGATGTAGCGTTAGATGTGCATACAATGCTCCCAACATCGAAAGAAATTATAGTGACGACTCCTCATCCCACAGCAGCTTTTGTAGCAGCAAGGGCGGGAGCGATGGCGGTACGTACAAATCAT
>NZ_CP150179.1:155000-200000 GCF_037965005.1 Anoxybacillus sp. FSL W8-1294
GAACGGAGTAGACGAAGCGGTCTGGAAAGGCCCGCCAGAGGAGGTAACAGCCCTGTAGTCGAAACTTCGTTCCCTCCTGAGTGGATCCTGAGTACGGCGGGACACGAGGAATCCCGTCGGAAGCAGGGAGGACCATCTCCCAAGGCTAAATACTCCCTAGTGACCGATAGTGAACCAGTACCGTGAGGGAAAGGTGAAAAGCACCCCGGGAGGGGAGTGAAAGAGAACCTGAAACCGTGTGCCTACAAGTAGTCAGAGCCCGTTTATGGGTGATGGCGTGCCTTTTGTAGAATGAACCGGCGAGTTACGATCTCGTGCGAGGTTAAGTCGAAAAGACGGAGCCGCAGCGAAAGCGAGTCTGAATAGGGCGTATAGTACGAGGTCGTAGACCCGAAACCAGGTGATCTACCCATGTCCAGGGTGAAGGTAGGGTAATACCTACTGGAGGCCCGAACCCACGCACGTTGAAAAGTGCGGGGATGAGGTGTGGGTAGGGGTGAAATGCCAATCGAACTTGGAGATAGCTGGTTCTCCCCGAAATAGCTTTAGGGCTAGCCTCGAGTTGAGAGTCTTGGAGGTAGAGCACTGATTGGGCTAGGGGCCCTCATCGGGTTACCGAACTCAGTCAAACTCCGAATGCCAATGACTTATGCTCGGGAGTCAGACTACGAGTGATAAGATCCGTGGTCAAGAGGGAAACAGCCCAGATCACCAGCTAAGGTCCCAAAGTGTACGTTAAGTGGAAAAGGATGTGGAGTTGCTTAGACAACCAGGATGTTGGCTTAGAAGCAGCCACCATTTAAAGAGTGCGTAATAGCTCACTGGTCGAGTGACTCTGCGCCGAAAATGTACCGGGGCTAAACGTACCACCGAAGCTGTGGGACGACTTACGTCGTCGGTAGGGGAGCGTTCTAAGGGCGTCGAAGCTAGACCGGAAGGACTAGTGGAGCGCTTAGAAGTGAGAATGCCGGTGTGAGTAGCGAAAACAGAGGTGAGAATCCTCTGCACCGAAAGCCTAAGGTTTCCTGAGGAAGGCTCGTCCGCTCAGGGTTAGTCGGGACCTAAGCCGAGGCCGAAAGGCGTAGGCGATGGACAACAGGTTGATATTCCTGTACCACCTCCTCACCGTTTGAGCAATGGGGGGACGCAGGAGGATAGGGTCAGCGCGCGACTGGTTGTGCGCGTCCAAGCAGTTAGGCGCCTCAAGTAGGCAAATCCGCTTGAGTAGGCTGAGCTGTGATGGCGAGGGAAATAAAGTACCGAAGTGCCTGATTCCACACTGCCAAGAAAAGCCTCTAGCGAGGTGAGAGGTGCCCGTACCGCAAACCGACACAGGTAGGCGAGGAGAGAATCCTAAGGTGCGCGGGAGAACTCTCGTTAAGGAACTCGGCAAAATGACCCCGTAACTTCGGGAGAAGGGGTGCTCCCTCGGGTGAATAGCCCAGGGGAGCCGCAGTGAAAAGGCCCAAGCGACTGTTTATCAAAAACACAGGTCTCTGCGAAGCCGTAAGGCGAAGTATAGGGGCTGACACCTGCCCGGTGCTGGAAGGTTAAGGGGAGCGCTTAGCGCAAGCGAAGGTGCGAACCGAAGCCCCAGTAAACGGCGGCCGTAACTATAACGGTCCTAAGGTAGCGAAATTCCTTGTCGGGTAAGTTCCGACCCGCACGAAAGGTGTAACGACTTGGGCACTGTCTCAACGAGAGACCCGGTGAAATCATAGTACCTGTGAAGATGCAGGTTACCCGCGACAGGACGGAAAGACCCCGTGGAGCTTTACTGCAGCCTGATATTGAATGTTGGTGCGACATGTACAGCATAGGTGGGAGACTGAGAAGCCTGGACGCCAGTCTAGGTGGAGTCGCCGTTGGGATACCACCCTTGTCGTACTGAGATTCTAACCCGCACCCCTGATCGGGGTGGGAGACAGTGTCAGGTGGGCAGTTTGACTGGGGCGGTCGCCTCCCAAAGCGTAACGGAGGCGCCCAAAGGTTCCCTCAGAATGGTTGGAAATCATTCGAAGAGTGTAAAGGCAGAAGGGAGCTTGACTGCGAGACCTACAAGTCGAGCAGGGACGAAAGTCGGGCTTAGTGATCCGGTGGTTCCGAATGGAAGGGCCATCGCTCAACGGATAAAAGCTACCCCGGGGATAACAGGCTTATCTCCCCCAAGAGTCCACATCGACGGGGAGGTTTGGCACCTCGATGTCGGCTCATCGCATCCTGGGGCTGTAGTCGGTCCCAAGGGTTGGGCTGTTCGCCCATTAAAGCGGTACGCGAGCTGGGTTCAGAACGTCGTGAGACAGTTCGGTCCCTATCCGTCGCGGGCGTAGGAAATTTGAGAGGAGCTGTCCTTAGTACGAGAGGACCGGGATGGACGCACCGCTGGTGTACCAGTTGTCCCGCCAGGGGCACAGCTGGGTAGCTATGTGCGGAAGGGATAAGCGCTGAAAGCATCTAAGCGTGAAGCCCCCCTCAAGATGAGATTTCCCATCGCGTCAAGCGAGTAAGATCCCTTGAAGATGACAAGGTAGATAGGTCCGAGGTGGAAGCGTGGCGACACGTGCAGCTGACGGATACTAATCGATCGAGGACTTAACTAAGCACACAAGAAAAGCGAAGGCGACTGTCCAGCCACGAAGAACGCGAAAGGCCTGCGAGGAGGCTGTTGCCGCCACAGCAGGACTGAAGCGGTTCGAGGGGCTAGGAGCCGCAGCTAGACATCAAGAAAAGCGTAGAACGGTCCTTGGCGAAGCCAAGGAAACGTCCGACGGAGCCGAGAGCTTTTGACGAAGACGTGCTTGCACGTCGAACGGAAAAAGCGAAGGCGTAGGAGGATGTTAGTTCGAAGCTAGACAGTAAGAAAAGCGAAGGCGACTGTTCTGTTATCTAGTTTTGAAGGAATAAAAAATGCTTGACAACAAAAAATATTCCGTTATAATAACATTTGTCTAAAGCATTATTGCTCGGTGACGATGGCGGAGAGGTCACACCCGTTCCCATCCCGAACACGGAAGTTAAGCTCTCCAGCGCCGATGGTAGTTGGCGGGACACCGCCTGCGAGAGTAGGACGTTGCCGGGCAAAAGATAAGTTATTCCGCAGTAGCTCAGTGACGAGCGATGCTTCATTGATTAGGCTTCGAGTTGCCTCGACGCATCCATCATCGTGGAGTGTGCGAGTAGAGGAAGAGGCAGTAAAGTTATGCAACATGTTGATGAAGCACAAATGATTAACTTTAACGCATCATTCCGCAGTAGCTCAGTGGTAGAGCACTCGGCTGTTAACCGAGCGGTCGTAGGTTCGAATCCTACCTGCGGAGCCAGTGCTTCCATAGCTCAGTTGGTAGAGCACTTCCATGGTAAGGAAGAGGTCACCGGTTCAAGCCCGGTTGGAAGCTTGTGTGTCGTATGTTGGCCCGTTGGTCAAGTGGTTAAGACACCGCCCTTTCACGGCGGTAACACGGGTTCGAATCCCGTACGGGTCATCTCTTTTATGGAGGATTAGCTCAGCTGGGAGAGCACTTGCCTTACAAGCAAGGGGTCGGCGGTTCGATCCCGTCATCCTCCACCATATCTTTTGATAAATGTGTAGGGAATTGGGTAATATAATGTAGTCCAGAGAAAATAACTGCCGGCTTAGCTCAATTGGTAGAGCAACTGACTTGTAATCAGTAGGTTGCGGGTTCAAGTCCTGCAGCCGGCACCATCCGCGGAGGGGTAGCGAAGTGGCTAAACGCGGCGGACTGTAAATCCGCTCCCTTTGGGTTCGGCGGTTCGAATCCGTCCCCCTCCACCATTTGTTTTCACATAATGACTATGTACATTTTTGTCATATCAATGTCGGATTATTTCGCGAATTTCCTTCAGAAATTCTCAAAATAATCTTGCGGTGTTAATTCATGAAGTTACATCAATGGGCTATAGCCAAGCGGTAAGGCAACGGACTTTGACTCCGTGATGCGCTGGTTCGAATCCAGCTAGCCCAGCCATGTATATGATGAGCCATTAGCTCAGTAGGTAGAGCATCTGACTTTTAATCAGAGGGTCGGAGGTTCGAGTCCTCCATGGCTCACTTTTTGCGGAAGTAGTTCAGTGGTAGAACACCACCTTGCCAAGGTGGGGGTCGCGGGTTCGAGTCCCGTCTTCCGCTCCATGGGGCCTTAGCTCAGCTGGGAGAGCGCCTGCTTTGCACGCAGGAGGTCATCGGTTCGATCCCGATAGGCTCCATATCGTTGAAACCTTAGGCAAGATGATGCCTAAGGTTTTTTGTTGTTATTCATAGAATAAATATTCAAAAAGTTGTCGAGTTGAGCCAACTGTTTCTCCTCATGTACAATAAACATCAGATACAACAAGGGGAGGAGATCGAGATGGACATTTCGATTATTGGAGTGCCAATGGACTTAGGACAAACACGCCGTGGTGTTGATATGGGGCCAAGTGCCATTCGCTACGCTGGCGTAGTAGAGCGTTTAGAAAACTTAAATCATGATATTGAGGATTTAGGTGATATTCAAATTGGTCGTGCGGAGCGCGTTCAAGATGTGACAAATCCAAAATTACGAAACTTGAAAGCGGTTGCTGAGGCGAATGAAAAACTAGCCGCTACGGTGGATGAAGTTGTAGCCAAAGGTCGTTTCCCACTAGTGCTTGGTGGGGATCACAGCATTGCGATTGGGACACTTGCAGGAGTGGCTAGACATTATAAAAGTTTAGGCGTCATTTGGTACGATGCGCACGGAGATTTAAACACGGAGGAAACGTCTCCCTCGGGAAATATTCACGGTATGTCGCTTGCTGCAAGTTTAGGACTTGGTCATCCAGCTTTAACGATGATTGGTGGATATAGTCCAAAAGTGAAACCAGAAAATATTGTGATCATCGGTGCTCGTGCACTTGATGAAGGCGAAAAACAATTAATTAAAGAAAAAGGAATCAAAATATATACAATGCATGAGGTTGATCGTCTCGGTATGACAAAAGTAATGGAAGAGACGATTGCGTATTTAAAAGAACGAACAGACGGTGTACATTTGTCTCTTGACTTAGATGGGCTTGACCCACATGATGCACCTGGAGTTGGAACGCCGGTGATCGGTGGGCTCTCTTACCGTGAAAGTCATTTAGCGATGGAGATGTTAGCTGAAGCGCAAATCATCACTTCAGCTGAATTTGTTGAAGTGAATCCGATTTTAGATGAGCGCAATAAAACAGCTGCAACTGCTGTCGCTTTAATGGGATCGCTGTTCGGTGAGAAGCTTGTATGAGAGGTGGCGTGATGCCACCTCTTCATTTTTTTTAAAAATATGAATATATTCGTTGCGATTTGTGGAACTTTGCTTTATGTTATTCGTATAAAATAGTAGCCCCCATGTGGAGGTAAATATTACATGGACATGTTTATTAGGCAACGCATTAAAGCAGTTAAAAAAGGAGATCAAAGTGCTTTTGCTGATATTGTCGAAATGTACAAAGATAAAATTTATCAACTATGCTATCGCATGTTAGGAAATCGTCATGAGGCAGAGGATGCGGCACAAGAAGCGTTTATTCGGGCGTATGTCAACATCCATACGTACGATCCAACCATGAAATTTTCTTCTTGGTTGTATCGCATTGCAACGAATTTATCGATCGATCGCATGCGTAAAAAAAGTCCTGATGTTTATTTAGATGCGGAAGTGTCAGGAACAGATGGGCTAACGATGTACTCTCAGCTTGCAGATAAGGGAACTTCTCCGGAAGATGCTTTAGAAAGCTTAGAGTTACAGAAAATGGTTCAAGAAGCGATTTTAAAATTGCCGGAAAAATATCGCACAGTCATCGTTTTAAAATATATTGACGAGCTATCGTTACAAGAAATTAGTGACATTTTAAACTTACCGATTGGCACAGTAAAAACGCGCATTCATCGTGGTCGTGAAGCATTGCGTAAACATTTAGGCCATTTATGATAAAAGGAGTGAGACAGATGCCATGCTCTAAACAAATTGTTCAATGGATGCATGACTACTTAGATGGGGATATTCCAAAAGAGGAAGAACGACAATTGCGTAGCCATATTCAACAATGTGAAGCATGTCGCGAACATTTTTATGCATTGGAAAAAACAGTGGCGTTTGTCGAAAACGTTTCTCACTTCACCCCTTCAGACGATTTTATCAAAAAAGTGATGTACAACTTACCTCGTGAAAAACGACGTGTACGTTGGAAACGGTGGTTTACTCATCATCCGTTTTTAACGGCTGCATCACTATTTCTCCTATTAAGCACAAGTGGCTTGTGGGCCGTTTGGCAAGAAGACAATGAATTTTCGTTTTCTAAGCAAGAACATTTAATTGTTCAAAATCATACTATCATTGTGCCGAAAGGAAAAGTCGTGGAAGGTGATATTGTTGTCCGAAATGGTGATATTCAAATTGAAGGAGAAGTGCGTGGCAACGTTACTGTTATTAACGGTCATAAATATTTAGCTTCTGCTGGTGAAGTAACCGGACAAATTGAAGAAGTTAATGAAGTATTTGATTGGATTTGGTATAATGTAAAAAGAGTCGGTTACAATATCGCCAAAACATTAACGAAATAGCCATCCATATTGATGGCTTTTTTACATGTGAGAGCAATTAGAATGAGTGAAGGAAGTGTAAGAATGCCATTTGGAGAGCTCCCAACATTTGTGAATTACCTCATTAAGTTTGTAGACATTCTTGTCGTTTGGTTTGTCATTTATAAGCTTATTATGGTTGTACGCGGTACGAAAGCGGTGCAACTGCTAAAAGGGATTATTGTCATTATCCTTGTTCGCATTGTAAGTAGCTTTATTGGATTAAGCACATTGCAATGGTTGATGGATCAGGCGATTACATGGGGTTTTTTAGCTATCATCATTATTTTCCAGCCTGAGTTACGTCGAGCACTTGAACAGCTAGGGAGGGGAAAACTGTTTTCTCGGAGCACGACGCCTGAAGAGGAAGAGCAAACGCACATCATCGAAGCGATTGTGAAAGCGACAGAGTACATGGCAAAACGACGAATCGGGGCGTTAATTTCTATTGAACGAGAAACAGGAATGGGCGATTACATTGAAACCGGCATCCCATTACACGCACATGTTTCATCAGAATTGCTCATTAACATTTTTATTCCAAATACGCCACTTCACGATGGAGCTGTTATTGTTCAAAGAAATCAAATCGCTGCGGCATCTTGTTATTTGCCACTGTCTGAAAGCCCGTTTATTTCTAAAGAGCTTGGCACGCGACATCGCGCGGCATTAGGTATTAGTGAAGTGACGGATAGTATTACTGTTGTCGTATCTGAAGAAACAGGAGCGATTTCTGTTACGAAAAATGGGGAGCTTTACCGCGATTTAAAATTAGATGTATTGAGAGAGTTGCTGACGAAAGAGCTCATCCAACCGAAGACAACTTCCTCATCTCGTTGGCAGTGGAGGGCGAAAAAAAGTGGATAAATGGATGAATAGCCCATGGTTTATACGTATTTTTTCTTTGTTGTTAGCGCTTATGATTTACGTTTCAGTCAATATTGAAACACAATCGAATAGTACGTCACGAAATACGGTTGGTCAATCGGATGTTGAAACGGTGACGGACGTTCCAGTCGTCGTGTATTACGATCAAGAAAACCTTGTTGTTTCAGGGGTTCCCCAATCTGTGAATGTCATGCTTGAGGGGCCAAAAAGCATTGTTACGCCAACGAAGCTGCAGCGAGATTTTGAAGTGTATGTCGATTTATCTAAGTTGTCAATTGGCAAACATACTGTTCCTTTGAAATACCGAAATATTTCGGAAAAGTTGCGTGTCACTATTGATCCAGCGACAATTACTGTAACGATTGATGAACGAGTGTCAAAAGACTTTCCTGTAGAAGTTGACTTTATTAATAAATCACAAATTGCAGATGGTTATTCACCAGAACAGCCAATTGTGAAGCCAAATGTTGTGAAAGTGACCGGAGCAAAAACATTAATTGATAAAGTGGCATTAGTAAAGGCACGTGTAGACTTAAAAGGAGTTGAAGAAACAATTGAGAGGGAGTCGAAAGTGACGGTATATGATAAAGAAGGAAATGTGTTACCGCTCGATGTGGAACCATCCATTGTCGACATTACCGTGCCAATAAAAAGTCCAAGTAAAACCGTTCCTTTAAAAATTGAACGAAAAGGAACGTTACGCGAAGGATTAAGCATTGTCAAAATGGAAGTAATTCCGAGTGAAGTAACGATTTTTGGACCAAAAGCAAAGATCGATGAGATCGAGTTTATTAGTGGTATTGAAGTCGACTTAAGCGATATTACAAGTGATACCACTTTACAAGTTGATGTGCCTGTTCCAAAAGGAGCTAAAATGGTAGATCCGGCGAAAGTGACAATTTTAATTGAAATTGAACAGGAAAAAGAAAGAACATTTGATCAAGTTCCAATTGAAATCATCGGACTAAACGATGCGTACAAGGCAGAATTTATCGATCCTGCTGATCGAAATGTTGCACTAACGGCTTTAGGGGCCCAACGTGTATTGAACGCTATTCAACTAAAAGATATTGAGGTATACTTAAACGTTAGTGAATTAGGTATTGGAGAACATGACGTACCTATTGAAGTAAACGGACCTCAAAACGTTCGCTGGAGACTACCACAAAAAGAAGCAACGATTCGCATTACAAGAAACGAGTAATAATAGAAGGAGCGATAGCATGGGTAAGTATTTCGGAACAGACGGTGTTCGAGGGATTGCCAATAGCGAATTAACGCCAGAATTAGCTTTTAAAATTGGTCGTTTTGGTGGATATGTATTAACGAAAGATAAAGAACGTCCGAAAGTATTAATCGGTCGCGACACACGCATTTCTGGTCATATGCTCGAAGGAGCGCTTGTTGCTGGATTGCTCTCCATCGGGGCGGAAGTGATGCGTCTAGGTGTCATTTCAACGCCGGGTGTAGCATATTTAACGAAAGTGCTAGGGGCGCAGGCGGGAGTGATGATCTCCGCCTCGCATAATCCTGTCCAAGACAACGGCATTAAATTTTTCGGACCGGATGGTTTTAAACTGTCCGACGAACAAGAACAGGAAATTGAAGCGCTTCTTGATAGCGAAGAAGATACATTACCTCGTCCAACAGGAAAAGATTTAGGACAAGTAAATGACTATTTTGAAGGTGGACAAAAGTATTTACAATACTTAAAACAGACAGTGGACGAAGATTTCTCAGGAATTCACGTTGCCCTTGATTGCGCCCACGGTGCGACATCGTCGTTGGCGACGCATTTATTTGCTGATTTAGATGCCGATGTATCGACGATGGGTGCATCACCGAACGGATTAAACATTAACGACGGTGTCGGTTCGACGCATCCAGAGGCGTTGGCTGCGTTTGTGAAAGAAAAAGGAGCAGATGTAGGATTAGCGTTTGATGGCGATGGTGACCGATTAATTGCGGTGGATGAAAACGGTCAAATTGTCGACGGTGACCAAATTATGTACATTTGCGCGAAATATCTCAATGAACAAGGCCGTTTAAAACATCAAACGGTCGTCTCAACCGTCATGAGCAACCTCGGTTTTTATAAAGCGCTTGAAGCGCAAGGGATCAAAAGCGTACAAACAGCCGTTGGCGACCGTTATGTCGTCGAAGAGATGAAAAAGAACGGCTACAATTTAGGTGGAGAACAATCGGGGCATATTATTTTCCTTGATTACAATACGACAGGAGATGGATTGTTGACGGCGCTGCAGTTGGTCAACATTATGAAAGTAACGAAAAAGCCGCTTTCTGAGCTAGCTGGGGAAATGAAAAAATACCCACAAAAATTAGTAAATGTAAAAGTAACAGATAAACAGGAAGCAATCGCAAATGAAGAAGTACAACGCGTCATTCGTGAGGTAGAAGAAGAAATGGCTGGAAACGGTCGCATTCTCGTTCGCCCATCAGGGACGGAGCCGCTCGTTCGCGTGATGGCAGAAGCGCCGACAAATGAGCTTTGTGATCAATACGTAGAACGCATTGTAGCGGTCATTCGTGAGCGTTTTGGCGCACAATAATGGTTTCGGTAGACAATATGCATAAATGGAACGGTTTATTCCATTTATGCATATTTTGTTTATACAGGGGTAAGCGATACACATTGACGGTTGCCTCTTTGTTGTTGTAAACTATTGTTGTTTGACATCTTACATGAAAGGAGGATAGACGGAAACGATCGTATAAAAGCGCCTGGACTAAGCTTGGACGGGAAAAAAGCTTAGTTGACGAGGAGGAGGTTTATCGAGTGTTCGGCGGATGCCTCCCGGCTGATGCGATGACAGCCGCAAGTTCTTTCTTAAAACAAAGAGGCGACTCTTTGCACAAAGGAAAGAGCGTTCATCGCAAGCAAGTCAATTATTTAAGGGGCAAGAGCCCCTTCTTGCCCCTAACATTAGGGAGGATTTTTTATGTGCGGAATCGTTGGTTATATTGGTGAACAACCATCAAAAGAAATTTTATTGTACGGATTAGAAAAATTAGAATACCGTGGCTATGACTCTGCAGGGATTGCGTTATTAAATGAAAAAGGTATACATGTATTTAAGGAAAAAGGACGGATTGCCGATTTGCGTGCCGCCGTTGCAGAAGATGTAGATGCACCGCTTGGCATTGGCCATACACGTTGGGCAACACATGGCGTGCCAAACCGCGTGAATGCTCATCCACATCAAAGTGCATCTGGCCGCTTCACGCTTGTGCATAACGGCGTGATCGAAAACTACGAATTGTTAAAACGCGATTATTTAGCACATGTGACGTTTAAAAGTGACACAGATACAGAAGTTATTGTTCAGTTAATCGAAACGTTTGTAAATGACGGATTGTCGGTGGAAGAAGCGTTCCGTAAGACGCTTTCGTTATTGAAAGGCTCGTATGCGATCGCTTTAATTGATGCAGAAAATGATGGCATCATTTACGCGGCGAAAAACAAAAGCCCGCTTTTGGCTGGATTAGGTGAAGGATTTAACGTCGTCGCAAGCGATGCGCTCGCGATGTTACAAGTAACAAACCGATACGTCGAGTTAATGGATAAAGAAATCGTCATTGTGACAAAAGAACATGTGACAATTAAAAAGTTAAATGGTGAAGTGGTAGAGCGTGCACCGTATGTAGCGGAATTAGATGCAAGCGACATTGAAAAAGGAACGTATCCTTACTACATGTTGAAAGAAATTGACGAACAACCGCTTGTCATTCGCCGTTTGATTGAAAAATACCGCAACGAACAAGGCGAACTAACGATGGATGAAGACATCATTCAAGCAGTCAAAGAAGCGGATCGTTTATATATCGTCGCATGCGGCACGAGCTATCATGCTGGTTTAGTCGGCAAACAATTGATTGAAAACTGGGCGAAAATCCCTGTTGAAGTGCACATTGCAAGCGAATTTTCATACAATATGCCGCTTTTATCGGAAAAACCGCTCTTTATTTATATTTCACAAAGCGGAGAAACAGCGGACAGCCGTGCGGTGCTTGTACGCACGAAAGAGCTTGGTCATAAATCGTTAACGATTACGAACGTACCGGGTTCAACATTATCGCGTGAAGCAGATTATACGCTTCTTCTTCATGCTGGACCAGAAATTGCTGTTGCATCAACGAAGGCATATACAGCACAAATTGCAGTGCTTGCGATGCTGGCTGCGGTGGCTGCAAAAGCAAAAGGCATCGAGTTGAATGTTGACGTAACAAAAGAACTTGGCATTGTAGCGAATGCGATGGAAACACTTTGTGATGCAAAACATGAAATGGAAAACATCGCACGCGAATATTTAGCGACAACACGCAACTGCTTCTTTATCGGTCGCGCGGTCGACTATTATGTTGTATTAGAAGGCGCGCTAAAGCTGAAAGAAATTTCTTATATTCAGGCAGAAGGTTTTGCGGGCGGGGAATTGAAGCACGGTACGATCGCTTTAATTGAAAACGGCACACCAGTCATTGCCCTAGCGACACAAGAACATGTGAACTTAAGCATTCGCGGAAACGTCAAAGAAGTTGTCGCGCGCGGTGCAAATCCGTGTATCATTTCCATGAAAGGATTAGACATGGAGGACGACCGTTTCGTCATTCCAGCCGTTCATCCGATGCTCACACCGCTTGCGTCTGTCGTGCCATTGCAGCTCATTGCTTACTATGCGGCACTACATCGCGGTTGCGATGTCGACAAACCACGCAACTTAGCGAAGTCTGTAACGGTGGAATAAAGCTCAAAAAACACACGTCATGGATTACGATGCATGTAATCGGACGTGTGTTTTTTTATATGAATGTATGCTATGCCTTGTTGATTCGTTTGTTTTGCTGATACAGTTGTACGATTTGTTCTTCCCGTTCGCTAATGATAACTTTTGGAACAGGGGTCGGTTTTTTGTTTTGATCGATGGCGACCATCGTTAAAAAGCACGTCGTTGTTAAGTGATGTTCGCCTGTAAATAAATCTTCTGTTTCGACTTTGACGAATACTTTCACGGATGTGCGTCCGGTCGAGTAGACGAATGCTTCGAGTTTTAAAATATCGCCAACTTTTGCGGACGAAATGAAATCAACTTTGTCGATCGAAACGGTGACGACTGCTTTTCGCGCATGGCGCATGGCGGATATTGCCGCAATTTCATCAATATAAGCTAAAACGGTACCACCAAAAATCGTGCCGAGATGGTTCGTATCAGAAGGTAATACGAGCCGTGTTTGAATCGTTTTTGACTGCTCGACGCTTACTTCCATGATTTCATCCCTCCGTACGCTAAAAGACGCTCGCGGTATTCGCGTGCTGCCTCTACCATCACTTGAAGTGCGGCAGTCGTTTCTTCTTCTTTTCGCGTTTTTAATCCACAATCGGGATTGACCCAAAATTGTTCTGGACGAAGAACCCGAAGTGCCCGTTCGATTTGCTCACTTATTTCTTCTTTTGTCGGAATGCGCGGACTATGAATGTCATACACCCCTAAGCCAATTTCCTTTTGGTACTCATATGTTTCAAATGATGAAACAAGTTCACCATGGCTTCGTGATGATTCAATGGAAATGACATCCGCATCAAGCTCATCAATGATATGCATCATATGTTCAAACTGTGAATAGCACATATGCGTATGAATTTGCGTCTCCTCTTTCACCGATGAGGTCGTGATACGAAATGCGATAACGGCATCTTCCCAATATGATGCATGTTTCTCTTTTTTAAGCGGCAATCCTTCCCGTAATGCTGGCTCATCGACTTGAATGATGCGTATTCCTTCTTTTTCTAACTGCAGCACTTCTTCACGAATCGCAAGAGCGAGCTGAATGAGCACACGTTTTCGTGGAATATCGTCGCGAACGAACGACCAGTTTAAAATAGTTACTGGTCCTGTTAACATTCCTTTCACAGGTTTAGTCGTTAATGATTGGGCATATACTGTTTCTTCTATGGTCATCGGTTTTTGATAGGCAATATCGCTAAAAATAATAGGTGGGCGCACACAACGTGATCCATATGATTGCACCCAACCGTTTGTCGTGCATGCCATGCCTTGCAGTTTTTCACCGAAAAACTCCACCATATCTGTACGTTCAAATTCGCCATGGACAAGCACATCGAGCTGAAGTTGCTCTTGAATGTCGATCCATTTTGCGATTTCTTTCTTTATAAACGACTTATATTGATTGTCGTTCCATTCGCCTTTTTTCCACTTCATTCGAGCTTGGCGCACGTCGCTCGTTTGAGGGAAGCTTCCAATCGTCGTTGTCGGAAAAAGTGGAAGCTGCAAATGGGCTTGTTGTGCTTTTTGTCTTTCGCTGTAAGATGTTCGGTTTAATGGAACGGTTGTGATATCGTCTGTTTGTTTAGATTGACGGAACTTGGAAAAATAAACGGTTGTTTGTTCATCGTATTTGATTAGCTCGTCGATCGTTACGTTTCCGTTCATATACTCTGTCAACATACGTATTTCATCTAATTTTTCATCCGCAAATGATAAAGTACTAGCAAGCTCCGTTGGTAATGTATGTTCATGTTTTGTTGTGACAGGGACATGCAGTAAGCTGCAAGACGGTTGAATGATCAGTTGTTCAGAAACGCCTGCTAAATGATGAAGGAGCTTCGCTTTTTGGGCAAGCGAGCTTTTCCATACATTGCGACCGTCTACAATACCAGCAACTAATATTTTATCTTTCGGAAATCCGTACGTGTTTATGTTTTTCATGTTCTCGCCATCGTCATGCACGAAATCAAGCCCAATGCCTGCGACAGGTAAAGCAACGATTTCACGATAATGCGATACGCTAGCAAAATACGTTTGTAAAATAATATTTATGTTCGGTATATCGCGGTGAAAAACGTTGTATACATGATGAAATGCGTTGATGATATCATCGTCTATATCTTGAACGAGAATCGGTTCATCGATTTGGACGAATGACACGCCCGCTTCTCTTAGTTGTTTGAATAATTCCACATAAAGAGGAACTAATTGTGCGAGATATTTTCGCCACTCGTTTCGCGCGTATTGCTTAGAAAGCAAAAGAAATGTAACCGGGCCAAGCAATACAGGTTTTGTTTCTAAATTGAATGTTTCTTTGACAAGCTTGTATTCTTTCAATAGGCGATTATCCACTAATTTCGGCTTCGTTTGCCCGATTTCAGGCACAATGTAGTGATAATTTGTATTAAACCATTTCGTCATTTCAAGCGCATGTTGCCCATTCGTCCCACGCGCCATCGCAAAGTATTGCTCTAGCGGATTAACTATTTGTTTGAATCGCTCTGGAATATATCCGAACATAAATGCTGTATCTAACACGTGATCGTATAAGGAAAAATCTCCGATCGGAATGAGATCAATTCCTTTCTCGACTTGTTTGCGAATCGAATCAAGTCGAATCGTTTCCATCGTTTTTGTGAACTGCTCTTCGTTCATTTGCCCATTCCAAAAAGATTCTAATGCTTTTTTCCATTCCCTCTTTTCTCCAATACGTGGATATCCTACATTTGAACTACGGATGAACAAGTTAAGCACCTCCAGTCATTTATATCCCAATCAAGCAAAAAAACCCTCTTCCAAACAGAAGGAGGGCATAGCTAGCTCGTATTGAGATACATGAAGTGCCTCAAGATCATATGTCCTCACTCCTCCCTATGACGCGTAGGTCGTAAGTGCATACAACAGGCAGGTCTCCTGACTTAGCTTCATCGCCGTCTATCTCCTTCCCATTTCAAATGAAACAGTGGATGATGATAAACAGCTCTGCATCACAGTGGCGCGACCGTGTTGGACTCTCACCAAACTTCCCTTTTAAGATTCACAGCATGTGTGAACCACCTGTTGCGTGAACTTATTATGTTGTTGTATAAAATTCAGAATAAACGAACTTTTTGTTTTTTTCAACTGAAATGTTTTTTTCGTGTGGATGGTTTTGAGAGATGTAACGCCGTAGTTAATGGTTATATTTTTCTTTTAAGTTAATATTGGTATTTTGTTGATAATTTTATGTTAAAAAGTATTGATTTTTTTTTTTTGTTATATTTTAAAATGTACAAAAAATTTTAAAATGTACAAAAAATAAAATTATTTCAAATGAATTTTAAAAAAAGAGGTGGTTTTGTTTGTTGTAAAAATATGTATCGGACAAGTGATGTGTTTCTTGAAAAAAGAATGTGGAAAAACCATTGATTTACTGGTTCTTCTTCACAAGCATCAGTAGAGGGTGTTATAGAAAAATCAAATATAACTTTTGGTGAAGAACCTTAATAATGTAGAGGAGGTGTTAAATGTGAAAAGAGGAGTTTCAAAAGAGGAAACTTCAAAAAAGAAAAAAGTTAATCTTAACCAATTAAAATTATTAAAAGTTTCTAACAAAGAAACTTATGTAAGAAGACAAATGGGGGAATAAAAGAAATATGAGCTTCAATTGAATTTTTTCAATTGAAGCTCATATTTACGAGGAGAGAGTACAAATGAAATATTTTTTTAATCCAATGCTTCGATATTTTCATTTGCAAAATGAGGAATATGTATTGGATTTATTGAACGAGGAATATTATTCTACGGAAATATTATACAATGAGTTAATATTTGAGATACTTAAAATAACTAGTAATAAACCCTGTAATAAAAATGGGATCGTTGCTCAAATTCTAAGTCTTTACGAAATAGATAAAGATTTATTATTTCAATTCTTAGAACAGTTGATTGAAGAAAAACTTTTATTGAGTGAATCAGATTATAGAAAAGAATGGTTAGATTTACAGGAACTTTGGAAAACTTTTAACTGGAACGAAGCATATGTATATCAGTTGTTTAATAATGCAAAAAAGAAACTGGATTATTCCCAGTCTGGTTATGAAATTGATATAGAGGGTATGAGAGAATTTAAAAGAGAAAAAAATCCCCCGCCAATTTATAAAGAATATGATTCTAAACAAAAAAGAGTGCGCTTGAAAGAAGTAGCGACAATTAGTACAACTAATTTTTCTGTAAGGGATGTAATGATGTCTAAAAAGGCAAAGAGTTCAAAGATAAACTTTGATCAATTATCATATCTCCTAAAAATGGTTTTTGGTCGTCAGGGAATAAAAACTACAAGTTTAGGAGACGAATACTTGCTAAAGACTAGTCCAAGTGGAGGGATTAAACATCCTACAGAATGCTATTTAATTACAACAAACAACATAAAACTAAGTGAATTAAGTAAAAATTCAGTATATCATTATAGTGTCTATTCAAACAACTTGGTAGAAATAAATAACTTATCGGAAATTGACCTAAAAAAAGTTTGCCCATTAATTAAAGAAAATTCAAATGATTACCCTGTAATAATAATTTTAACAAGTATTTTTGAACGGAGTATGTATAGATATAGAGAAAGTAGATCTTTTAAGGCTGTTAATATTGATGTAGGACATTTGCTGTCTTCAGCAACGTTGATTTTAGATAGTCTAAATATATCTTATAATTTGAGCCATTCAACTTCCTTTGAATATGTGAATTCATTATTAAATATTGACGGACTAAAGGAAGCCAGCATTTGTTACATAGCTATTAAATAACTGTAGATGAGTATATACATGCACTTTAAAACCGTAACTTCTGTATGAACACCTTTCCCCATGGTTATACTGCTCCTAAATATTCACGAATAAACGGAGCGGAAAGGACATGAAACGTCTGAAACTTACAAATGATCACGGCTGGACGCCGCGAACACTTCGGAAACAAGAACGGAAAATCAAAGATGCTTCGCTTCGCGTTCGGGTGACCGCTGTTCGTCTTGTCATGGAAGGTCACCTCGGTAAAGATGTCGCAAAAATGGTCAACGTATGCCGTCAATCGGTTGCCCTCTACGTTGCACGTTTTAATCAAGGTGGGCTCGATCATCTACTCGATCGTCGGTTGCCGCCTGGTCGTGTGCCATTTCTTAAGGAAGAACAACAACAAGAAATTAGACAACTCGTGTTAACCACCACACCTGTGGATGCTGGCTGGGGCATCGCTTCATCATGGAACACGCGCATTTTACAATCTTACATTCAACAAACCTATGGCGTTTCGATGTCACGTGAAGGCATTCGTAAGTTGTTGCATCGTCTTCGTTTGTCATGGACACGTCCGACTTACAAGCTAGTCAAAGGAGACGCCAAGCGTCAAGCTGCCTTTCAAAAAGAACTTGAATTTATAAAAAAAAACTAATTACCGAGAATGCCATGCTGTTTTATGTGGACGAAACGCATGTTCGTGCGTATCAAGCGCTTCGTACGACATGGGCAGCAGTAGGAAATCAAAAACAAGTGCCAAGCTACGGTCACCACGCTCATGTTTCCATTTTTGGCGCCGTCGATGTTCAACAAGGCGATGTCGTGTTTCATCGTGCATCATCCGCCAATGCCGAAACGTTCCTAGACTTTTTGCGCCTGTTGAAAGAGAAATATGCGGATCGATTTATCGTGCTTGTATTGGACAATGCGCGTATTCATCATACCAAGATGGTGCAAGCCTTTCTTGATGGCAAGGAAGGTGATGTTTTTCATTTCATCTTTTTGCCGCCGTATTCTCCACAGCTAAACCCGATGGAACGGTTATGGAAGTGGCTGAAAGATGAAGTCATCGCCAACATCTTGCATAAAGATCAAAATGATATTGCCCAGTCGATTATTCGTTTCGAACAATATGTCTTACAGCACCCAGATGAGGTGTTACGTCGCATCGGGTGTACTGCGTGAACCAGAGGTTAAAATTTTAAATTGGATGTATATAGATTTTATTGCATAAATTGACAACTGAACAAAAAAGAAGACATGAACTCGATTCCTTGGTTAGAATAGATGTACCCACAACTATCCACAAGGAGGTTCATGTTTCATGAATAGACTAGCACATCATCAAGGAATCCACAAGTTTTTCATAACGTTTTAGGGTTGGCGCTTTATTTCTCGAAACCTGTCATGAAGCACCTCGTTCATCTTGTGGGTGCGATGATCACCAAGAGGTTTTCGGGAACGCTGACCGATCTACATCATGGGAGTTTTCATCCGAACCATCGCACGACACGGAGCCATTTTTTCACGAAAAGCCCATGGGAGGAAGAGACGTTGCTTCGCAAACTCCAGCAGTGGGTGCTTCATCGTGTCGAACGCAGCTCGAAACGAGAGAATCAACCCATTTTTGTTTCGATCGATGATACGATTTGCCAAAAAACGAAGCCTTCGTCACGGGCAACACACGCCATTCAAGGGTGTGATTGGCGCTATTCTCACACAGAGAAAAAATCGATTTGGGGACATTCTCTCGTTTGGCTCATGGTTCATACGATGACCCAAGCGTTTCCTTTTGCCTTTCGCCTCTACGACAAGAGGGCTGGGAAAGGCAAAGGGGAACTCGCGATCGAGATGCTTTCTTAGCGAGATGCTTTCTTAGTTGGATGTGAGTCGCCCCGTTTATGTGCTCATGGACTCTTGGTATCCATCCAAAACGCTCGTGGAAAAGGGATTTCACGTGATTGCGATGCTCAAGACGAACCGAATTCTCTACCCGAAAGGCATCGCTATCCAAGCGAAGGAGTTTGCCGAATACATCGAACCGAATGATACCCATCTCGTCATGGTGGGAAAAGAGCGTTATCGGGTGTATCGCTACGAAGGTGCTCTGAACGGTCTCAAGGATGCTGTGGTGCTGCTCGCTTGGAAAGCCGATCAGCCGATGACACCGAAACATCTTCATTGCGTCTTGAGCACCGATCGTGAGCTAAGCGACGAAGACATCTTGCGCTACTATGCCGAGCGTTGGTCGATCGAATGTTTTTTCCGTCAAGCGAAAGACCAGCTGAAACTCGATGGATACCGCGTTCGCGGGCGTCGGGCGGTGAAACTTTATTGGATCTTGGTGCAACTGGCGTGTGTGTACAGTATGTTCGAGTCCAACGATGATTTCTCTACCGGGCTGGATCTTCGCCGAACGAACAAAGCACATCGTCTTGTAGAATTTATCTACAGCGCAGCGAAACAAAATATTCCTATTGATGCCGTAAAAAACATTTCCGCATGGCATAAGGGGCACCTGTTTGTTTTTTACATGGTAATTATTATTATAAAGATTGCTCAACTACAGTAAATTTAAGAAGAATTTAGCTAGCCTCTGCTTGGTGAAGAGATCGAAAAGAGGAATGTTGACACGAGGATGCCTAGGGACATGGTGGCGTTCTTCTGAATCAGCTATGTGTGGAGATCCGAGGTGCATCGCATTTGTATCCGCGCACAGTGACGACGGAGCGCACCCACAGACAAGTTTCATCACCACAACATGTGACGAGTGTTACTTTTTACTGAACAATAACATGAGGTAATCATTAATTTGTTGATTTTTTCTCACAAGCATTAGTAGAACTTGTTATAAAAAATCGAGTACAACTGTTGGTAAGAATCCATATAAACAAAAATTCAAAAATACATGATGGGTTTTATCAGAAAATATTTTTGGGCATCCCTAAGGTACAAGAAGTCTTGGTATATCAATATTTCTAAAGGAAGGAGTTATTAGCATGGAAAGGTACTATTTAAACCCAGTTTTTATAGGGGATTTAGATCCAAACGAAAGTAATTTTATTAAAATAACAATTCCTGTTCCGAATAGAGAAGTGAAGCTTAGTCATGGTGAGTTTATTTCATTAATTAAAGCTTTTAAAAGCAAAGAATATGTTAAAAAAAATGAACTCACCGCTATTTTTAGTGGGACACAAATTCAGTATTTACTGGAACAGGAGCTAATCAAGAAAGAGCCATTTGATAATGCTTATGCAGAGGGCATTCAGCAGTGGATAGATTATGGATGGCATGAGGCTTTAATATTCCATCTAATATCAAATAGAGTTGAATATGAAGACGATGATTGGGACTGTAACAAAACTATAAATATGAGGAATGAATTAATTAATAGATATTCCGATTTTTTATGTACCTATCTACCTCTTGATAATATCTATGAGGTAAAATTATCTAATGAAGTAAAAAAGTTATCTCATGTCTCTTTTGAAAAGGCTCTGTTGAATAGGAGATCTAATCAACCATGGAGTAAGGATAAATTTACACTAGATGATCTTTCTGAAATACTTTATATATCCCTTTATAAGTTTAGGGAAAAAAGAAGAGTTAATGCAAAAATCCTAGAGGATAAAGATATAGAAAGTTACCACAAACTATATGAGATGTCTTATGTGGATTCTTTTTACTTATATGTTATTTCTTATGATATTGAAGGGTTGGAAAATGGTATATATTTTTATGATATTTTAAACCACAAGTTGCTTTTAATAAAAAAAGGCTTATTTAGAAATGAAGTTACAGAAATTTGTATTGGTCAAAAGTTGGCTGGAAGCGGTAAAGTATCCATTGCATTAGCAATTGATTGGCTTCCTTATATGATAAGATATCAACATGAGAGAGCGTACAGAAATTTATTTATAGCTGCAGGTCAAATAATGCAAAGACTGTTAATAACCTTCTCCGGTATGAATAAATCTATGTTTATTACACCAGCTATACGTGAAGAAAAGGTAGATAAATTGATGGGACTTAATAACTTTGAGCAAGCGATAGTTTATTTTACTACGGCAGGTTGATGCTATGAATAATTGGAATATGTGGTGGGTAAAAAATGAAATATTTTTATCGCAACTAAACCTTTTTGGCTTCTTGAGATTATGTGACGAAGAAAGCATCAATCTTTTTCTTGAACAGATAGAAACGAACAAAAAAGAATTGTCTGAATATTTAAGTAACAATTATCTTGATTCAAAGGAAATAAATAATTGGGTTAAAATAAATGGAATACCGTACGCTGATTACACATATGCAAAAGATATTCATTTATACGACAAAGAAAAAATGTTAGAGTATAACATGACTAAGAAACATCCAAGCATTTCATTTGAATTCTCGGGTATCAGGAAACATTTTCCTTATAGAAGTATTAATGAAACAGTATTCGATGCTCTTACAGGATATACAGAGAAGAGGGATGAAGTTCATTTATTTCACGCATTAAATAAACTGCTTAAATCAACAAAATGTATTTATATGAATTTCCCATCCCTAAAAAAGACGTACCCTTCTAATGGTGCTAGGCACACATTAGATATATTTGCAACTCATAATAATAAAATATTATATTTGTCACCATTACTTGATGATTGGGAAATTGTAGAGGATTTTCAGTACGATGATTCTCTGCTGATAGTTACATGCACCTATGAAAGGATGCAGTGGAAATATCGAAACCATATATTTTATAGGGACGTATTATTAGAGTTGGGTCACTTAAAGGAAATTCTTGAATTTTTGGGCATCAGAGAAACAAAACGAGATAAAAAGCGAGAGATAGTGAATGAGTTTAATAGATGCCTTAATTTTAGGGACTTCTACACAGAGGTGAATGGCATATATGAAATCGATAGATAGCGACATAGATAAGAATATAGTAATGTTATTAATAAGTTTTTGTTTTTTAAGTGTAGGTGATAGAATTTTTCAATTTTATTGTATATTTTTTGTATTTGAATACTATCCCAAATTAATTGTCTTGATGACAGCTGCTTTATTAATAGGGAATATCATTGCATTTCCATTGTTTAAGATAATGAGAACATTAATAGGTGATCACCATTTATTTATTACTGCTCTTATTATTAAGTGTATATGCTATTTGACTGTCCCTTATTTTTTCGAAAATCACTTTTCTTTTTCTTTTTCTTTTTCTTTTTTTCTTCTAGCTATTGAAGCTTTTATGGATATCGTGACTTTGCCATATATTTATAGTTACATAGATAAAAGAATAGCTTCTTCATTTTATGGAGTTGCTGCGAAAATAGATTTAATAGATAGATTGACCTTAGTTTCAAGCCCTTGGATAACAACTGCTATAATTAAGTATATCCATCAATCATCTATAGGGGTGATAACTTCTGCTTGCGTTTTAGTTTCAATTTTCTATTTTATGAAACAAAAAACAGAGAGTGTGAAAAGTGTATCAGAAATTAAAGGATTAAAATTGATATGGAAAAATAATCTTATATTAAGTAAAGAAATTAAGTTGTTTTTGCTTGTAGGGATAGTTACTACATTTGTTACTTCTTCCTTACTAGATGTAATTCTACCTGCTGTTGCTCTTATAGATATTAAATCAGACAATAGTTTATTAATGTTCGCCACACTAGAATCCATATTATCAATTACTTTTATTTTAGCTAACTTAACACTTGTGAAAATTAAACCGAAGGCAAAATATCTTATATTTTCAATACTTTTTATGGGGACGGCATATTTTTTACTTGTCTTCGAAAACTTCCTAATAAGGGCGGGCTCATTAGTATTATTGGGTTTCTTTTTTACAATGTATAAATTAAATATATTAAATCTGTATAAAAATTATACTGATAAAGAAAGCTTTGCTGAGATTTTATTACTTAGGAATTCACTGCTTTTTATTATAGCATCTTTGTCCAAATTGATTGTTTCAGCAACTATATCTTTAACCGGGAAGTTAGAATATGTATTAACATTTAATGGATTGGTTCTCTGCTTCCTAACAATTTATATATATAAACCTATGATGCTAGTTGGGCGTCAGTCCGAGTGTGACAAGTGACCAGCCAAATGCCATCAAATGCGATTGTATTTGATAACCTAAAATTGAGCCACTTTTCAACGGTTCGATCACATAAATCTCCGTTTCCGACCTATAAGCTCGTCAAAGGCGATTCAGTGCTTCAAGCAGCCTTTGAAAAAGAACTCGAGTTTATAAAAAAACTAATCATGGAAGAAATCGTTCTTCTTCATGTCGATGAGACGCATGTTCGTGCCTATCTAAACATGGATTAGTCAAATAATGCTCGCTTTTATGGCGAGATTTTTTTATTTTTTCGCTTTACATTGACGTTACGTAAACGTTTATAGTGAAATTGTCAGGAGGTGATTGGGTGGAATATACGGTGCAACAGTTAGCGAAATTGGCGGGGGTGACGAGCCGAACGCTAAGGTATTACGATGAAATCGGTCTGTTGAAACCGGCAAGGGTTAATGCATCAGGCTATCGCATATACGGACAAAAAGAGGTAGACCGGCTCCAACAAATTTTGTTTTATCGCGAGCTTGGTGTGGGGTTAGAAACGATTAAGCAAATTGTCACATCCCCGTCATTTGATGACGTACAGGCGTTGAAGCAGCATCGTGAAAAACTCTTGGCAGAACGGAGGCGGTTAGAGGCGCTAATCGCCAATGTCGAAAAAACACTATTAGCGAAGGAAGGGAGAATCGTGATGAGCGACAAAGAAAAATTTGAAGCGTTTAAACAGCAGCTTATTGACGAAAATGAACAAACATACGGCAAAGAAATTCGGGAAAAATACGGTGACGAGCAAGTGAACAAATCGAACGAAAAAGTAAAAAACATGACGCAAGCCCAGTACGAAGAAGTGACAAAACTAGGTGAGGAAGTGTTGCGCGTATTGTATGAAGCATTTTTGGCTGGCGATCCAGCAGGGGAGCTTGCACAAAAAGCAGCAGATTTACACCGTCAATGGTTAAGCTATTTTTGGGATCATTATTCAAAAGAAGCACATGCAGGATTGGCGCAAATGTATGTGGATGATGAACGGTTTAAAGCATACTACGATCAAAAACAGCCAGGAATGGCGGAGTTTCTTCGTGACGCCATTTTCATTTACACAGGCAAAAAGTAGGCAGGCATTGGCCTGTCTTTTTACATTGTAAAAGTTTGAAAAAAGATGTATATTTAAATGAGAATGATAATCAAATTTAAAGGTGATGACGATGGAACAATTATACGATGTGACGATTATTGGAGGCGGGCCGGCAGGGCTATATGCGACGTTTTATAGTGGATTGCGAGAAATGAAAACGAAGTTGATTGAGTATCAAGCGCAGCTAGGTGGAAAATTGCATGTGTATCCAGAAAAAATGATTTGGGATGTTGGCGGGCATGCCCCGATTACAGGAGAGAAATTACGCGAGCAACTTGTTAAACAAGCGTTTACCTTTAATCCGACCGTTGTATTAAATGAAAAAGTTGAAATGATTCAGCGAAGAGAAGACGGCATATTCATTTTACAAACATCATCTGGTCAACGACATATATCGAAAACGGTCATTATTGCGGTAGGAAGCGGTATATTAAAACCACAAAAGCTTCAAGTTGAAGGAGCGGAAAAGTTTGAGATTACAAATTTACACTATACGGTGAAATCGTTAAAACAGTTTAAAGGGAAAACGGTGATCATTTCAGGTGGGGGAAATACAGCGATTGATTGGGCAAATGAGCTCGTACCGATTGCGAAAAAGGTATATGTTACTTATCGCAATGAATCGTTAAAAGGACATGAGGCGCAAGTGACGCAATTATTAAATAGTTCTGCCATTTGCTTTTTCCATACGTCCATTACAAAATTAGTTGCCAGCCCCAACCATGAAATGATTGAGCGAGTGGTATTGACAAATCATGAGACGGGCGATGTGTTTGAACTCGATGTAGATGATGTCATTATTAGCCATGGATATGAACGAGATGCCTCATTGCTTGCCAATAGTGAACTACCCATTCAAATGGTTGACGAATATTATATTGCGACAAATGCAAAAGGAGAATGTTCTGTTCCGGGGTTATATGCAGCTGGCGATATTTCAAAATATGATGGAAAGTTATATTTACTTACAGGTGCTTTCCAAGACGCAGCGAATGCGGTAAATAGTGCGAAACGTTTCATTGAACCCACTGCCGATCCGTATGCGATGGTATCTTCACATCACGAAGCGTTTAAGGAGCGAAATCGAGAGTTAGTGAAACAAATGTTAAAATAATAGTAATGCATAAATTCGTTTGTTTTAACGCAAACTTTTGGTAAAACAAACGAGATAAACAGCGTGTTTAAACAACGGAACATATTGATCGTGTTGGCATTATTTATGTTAACAGCGTACAGTCAACCACTTACGTTATACAGCTATACGGGCGGGGCGCACGGCATGACTGTGAAAGTGCCAAACAATTTTGATTTTCATACAGGCAAATCGTTGCAACTGGATTCGCCATGAGCTAGCCAAACGTGGGCAGCACCACGCCTATGCGGTCGTAGATAGTATAATGCCGCAAGAATGTACCGTGTCAAACGATTCCAAGGGATCGCGGACATCGGGCTTTGTGCGTCGAAGAAGCAGTGGTACTATGGGTTTAAGCTTCATCTTCAAGTGACCGACCAAGGACTGCCGATGGGGTACGTGGTAACGGAGGCGTCCTGTCACGATCGAATCGTAGCGGGAACCGTCATGACTCAAATTCCTCATCCTTTTAATTTGGGTGATAAAGGATTTATCAGTAGCGAATTGCAAAAAAAGTTGTATGAAGCGTACCAAATCGCTTTTTGGACTCCATCTCGCAAAAATCAGAAACACCGCCCATCTGAATCATGGGAGAAATGGCTCAAACAAAAACGGAAAGTCATTGAAACGGTGTTCTCTGTCCTCGTTGACCAGTATCGTATCACAGACATTCGTGCGAGTTCGATTGCGGGATTTGAAGTAGCACTAGATGGCATATTGTTGGTGTATTCACTTGTAACACTTGGGCTAGTTGAGCGCTAGCGCTCAACTAGCACCACGGGTTTATTACTATTTCCTTAATACGCATTGCATACCCCCCACAATCTAATACCCAAAAAATTCTACATTTTATGCCAAAATCATCCAAAAAAAATTAAACTATAAATTGCTACAGACAAAATAAAAAATGCTTGACTTTAAGCGCCAAGCATCTCTTATTTTAGGTCATTGTTATAGGAGGCTGGATTGAACGTAAATTTTAATATTAACTCCCCTTGAGACATTCGTTTTAATCTTCTTTCAATATCCAAATCCCATGTATTTTCTAATGTTCCCCTGTAATCTAAAGCTTGTTGCAACATCTCCCATTGATCTTCTCTTCCTAAATCGTTAAAGTAATCCCTTTTCAGTAACCACTTTATTTTTTGCAACTTATCTGTCGTTAATCGGTCAGGGTGACTTTTTGGTAATACTGCTCGCTGATATAACTTGTGTTTAAGCATTGAATGGATTGGCAATTTGCGAATTTTTTCTATGTTTATCAAACTTCCTTCATTTTCACGGGCTTTTTTGATTATGTCAAAAGGAATATCAGGATGAACAAAATAATTTTCAATCTCAGCTTGAGTAACTCCCAGCTTCCGGGCTATCGTAGCAACCTTTACTCCGCTATTAACCATTTGATCAATCAACATATGTTTGTCTAACCACTTTGTTGTTTGATGATGGAACATCCTCCTTAGCAACTTAATTCGTTGTTCCGTTTCATTCGAATATCGCTGAATAACGCAAAATATTCTTGTGCACCTTTTATGCTTTTCATTCATTTTTTTATATGCTAAGTATTCCGGAAAACCAGCGACTAACCAATATTTATCTTCTGTTCTATCCTTTTCAACAATAACATGGCTGCTTAACTGATCCCCTCCCTCTAATATTTTGACCATTTTCTCTACTGCCCTTTTTGAAACATTTTCAACGTATATGGGGACAATTTTATCTAATTCAACGGATTCCATCCAAATCCCATCAAGCTTCATTCGTACCCCTCCCCATCATATTTTGTAAAACTATATGAGAAGGGAAATTTGTCTAATAACAATAAACCAGCATTAGGAATCCAGTATCCTAGTGCTGGTTTGTAAAAAGAGATCGTGTCATATATGCTTGTTTCGGATGGTTTATTTGCTCTGGATATAGCGGTTCTAATTTTCCTTCCTTAAGCAATCGTGAAATGTACTTTTTGCGAAGAGGATCCATCTGCCTATTCAGTAATTGACTTAATTCTTTGAGCGTTAACGGCTTAATTGCACAAAGATTTAAAATGATCTCATCCATTTCGGAAGGATTTAATCTCTTTTTCTTCCTTGCCAATTCAGAAATATCCAATAGCACTTTTTCATGATCTTTTGTTTGTTCGTTTTCGTTAGGTCCGGAGTTAGTAGCGTTAGGTCCGGAGTTATTAACATTAGGTCCGGAGCTTATCCGATTATATCTGGAGTTCCTTATAGACTTTTGATGAAACATTTCCGTTAGCGTATATTTTGTACCTCTTCCTTGTCCATTTGGTTCTAAATATCCTTTTTCCACAAGTCCGGATAATAATTTGCCTATTTCATCACTCTTTTTATCTGTCAGGCTTTGCAATCTCGTATTAGTCACATAATTTTCTTGATGTGACGTCACTAAAATTAATACTTCATCATTGGTTAAAAACTTATAATGTTTCCTAAGAACTGCTTTTAGAAAATCGACGCTTTCCTGCGGTAATAATGAAGTTGTTCGCAACGTAAGAATCGTGCGATCCGGCTGAAATTCTTCAATTAATTCTGGGGCAGTCCAATGTTGTTCTTTCCACGCCAAATGAATATTCTCAATCCCCGACCCTGCCCGTTCACCAAGTCCGATTAGCATAAACATTTTAAAAATCGTTGGATTTCTCGGATCACTTATTCCACCTTTCAGTGCTTGTTGCAAAGGAATCCGAAGAACACCCGGGTTGGAAAATCGAAATAACATCTTTTCCTTTTCGATAACAATTCCGCGTTGCCCGTAGTAATCGGCATGAGCCAACGTATTGACTAAAGCCTCACGAAGAGCAGCGTGCACCCTTGTATCATCCTTGCGAAAAAGCCCCTCCATTTGAAAAGGAATGTTTAAATCATCCGTTAGTCTGCGGATCACTTTAAAATAAAAATCATACAAATTCCCCGACCAAGTGCCGTCGGAAGAAATAATCCGATCTGTCCATCTCTCCCCCGGCACATCCGAACCCTTTTCCCGATATTCTAAGAAATACTGCGGTAAATACTCTGTAATGCTGCGCTCTTCCCCAAACATGAGCAACCCGGCTAATGTTAGCCCTTCCTCGTTGGTTTCGCGTAGCCTTCCCAAAGCTCCAATTTTATATAAAAATTCCTTCAGTTCTAAACCATTCCAAGGATGATCTGGTTTCAAAGAAGAAAAGCGATTTCGATAACTTCTCACCGATTCCATATTCAAATCATTTAAACCGTAATTGGGAAGAACTTTGCTGTCTTGAGGAATTGGAGATTGGTCCGCTATCATTCGCTGTACTTCTTCTTTTGTACATTTATAGTCTCCTTCATAATTGCGGCGATATGTACCTGTAAAAGGATTATGACCAATATAAATTGGCTTGTCCTCACGTGAAGCTCTTGGAACATAAATTTTCACGATTTCTTTTCCGTCAACTTCAACAATTTCTACATTTAGCATGATCACTAAACATTATCGAACCATACGGCAAACCATTAATCAAACGAGTCATAATTAAAAATTGCAACATCAAACAAATAAGGGGCAGGATTATATGCCATGGCAGGTCCAGCGTTTAAGCCGGATTGTTGCTTAGCTTTCCTGCATGCACAAATTGCAGTTATGGGACCAGAAGCGGCGGTGAATGCGGTGTATGCGAATAAAATTGCTGAACTGCCAGAAGAAGAACGCGCTGCATTTATTGAACAAAAACGTGAAGAATATCGAAAAGACATCGATATTTATCGCCTCGCTTCCGAAATGGTTGTCGGTGGGATTATCGCGCCAAATGAGTTGCGTTCCGAGCTTATTCGGCGATTAGATGCATATATGTCGAAATATGTGGTATTTTCTGAACGAAAATATGGGGTTTACCCTGTGTAGTTTAGAAGACATATGGTACAATGAGGGCGATGTGTTCCAACATCGCCTTTTTTTCGGGAAATTTCCCCGGAAATCGACAAAATGCGTGTCGAACGAGAAAGCGATGTGCGAATGTTAACGATGAAAAAAATGAATTTGTTTTACAAGCAGCGTTCTTTGTTTCGTACTTCATGCTTCTTTTTGTATAATCAAGAAAGGGGTTTAACATGTGACATACATATGGCTTATTGCACTGTTTTTTATTTATAGCATATGTCCAACGTGGCTGATTCGCCTTTCGTCATTTCGTGTACAAAAAAGAGTGAAAGACGGTGTCGCATTAACCTTTGATGATGGACCAGATCTGACGTATACAGCCCAATTGCTCGATATATTAAAAAAATACGACGTAAAAGCGACATTTTTCGTTGTCGGTTGGAAGGCGAAAGCATATCCGCATCTCATTAAGCGAATGCACGAAGAAGGTCATACGATCGGTTTGCATCATTATTATCATACGAGCAATTGGTTTCTGCCTCCATTTGTAGCGGAATGGGAGCTTCATCGATCGGCGCGTATCATTGAGCAAATCACAGGCGTTCGCCCTGTATATTACCGTCCGCCATGGGGACATATAAACATATGGACGTTGTTCATGCAAAAAAAGTATAAAACAGTAATGTGGACATATATTCTTGGTGATTGGAACGCTTCATTAGGCGTTGCTCGACTCTATGAGCGATTAACAAAAAGCATAGAAGATGGAGCAATTATTGTACTACATGATAGCGGTTCGACGATGGGAGCCGATCAAGACGCGCCGGCAAACATGTTACAAGCGTTAGAGCGATTGCTGCAACGTACGCATGTGAAGTGGGTAAAGATAAGCGAAGAATAAAGGAGAACGCGGGAATGGAAGCGAACAGCATTTTAACGTATATTCAATCACACGGCTATATTGTGTTATTTCTTTCTCTATTTTTCGGCATCGTTGGAATTCCCGCACCGGAAGAATCGCTTCTGTTTTTTGTTGGCATTTTTATTTCGCATGACCAATTGCATTTTTTAAAAAGCTTATTTTTTGCCATTTCTGGTGCAACAATTGGCATGGTGGCCGCCTATACTGCTGGGTATACATTCGGTTCGCCCCTATTGTTTAAATATGGACACTACATTGGTTTTCACCGACGAAGATATCGATACGCTTATCGCCATTTTCGTAAACGTGCGCGTTGGTTCATTACATTTGGTTATTTTGTTCCAGGTGTTCGACAATTATCTCCGTATATGGCAGGAGTTGTTCGCTTTCCGTTTTTTCCGTTTCTTTTTTTATCGTTTGTTGGCGCGTCATTTTGGATTTGTTTATTTGTATGTGTAGGCAAGTTTCTCGGGGAGCGTATTCATATCCCGCTTCATGTATTGCCATGGATCACGTTGTTATTTTTTAGTTTATTTTTCATTGCATTGTATGTGAAAAATAGAAAACAAAAATAAAAGGGAGCTCGTTATGATGAACATTCTCGTCCTGCCTTTGTTTCAAATGCCATCTGGCCATCATCAAGTGGCGGATGCGCTTATCTATTCGTTGCAACGTCGCTTTCCAGAGGCGTCTTTTGAAAAGCTTGATTTCCTCAGTTATTGCAACGAACAAATGGAAAAAAAAGTAGCCGATTTTTACCTTCGATGGATTTCGGTATTACCTCATTCGTATGAGTGGATGTACCGACGTTGGATGAGAAAATTCGAGCAGCCAACACTTGAACCGTGGCTACTTTATTTTGAAAAAAAGATGAAACGTCTTCTTCAAGAGAAAAAACCGGATCTCGTCATATGTACGCATTCGTTTCCTTCACACGTGTTGCAGCGATTGAAACAAAGAGGCGCTATAACAGTGCCTGTTATAAACGTATATACAGACTTTTTTTTAAGTGGTATTTGGGGAAAAACAGCGATTGATTATCATTTCGTTCCTCATAAAGATGCAAAGCGGTTGCTATGTACAATGTTTCATGTTGAGCCTCGTCGCGTCATTGTAACAGGCATTCCAATTCATGAGCATATTGTACCTGCTAAGAAAAAAAAACAGCGGGAAAATAAACGTATTTTAGTGGCGGGCGGCAATCAAGGATTAGGGAAAATAGAACAATTTTTAATGAACGCAACTCATACACAATTGACATATGACGTACTATGCGGAAAAAATGAAACATTATATCATGAGATAAAAAGTTGGAACAATCCGCGTATTCGCCCGTATCAATATATTTCCGATCCAGCGAAAATGAACGAATTATATGATAAAGTCGATGCGGTTGTGACAAAACCAGGTGGTGTAACAATGAGCGAAGTGCTTGCAAAAAAACTTCCTGCTTTTACGCTTTCTTATTTGCCTGGACAAGAACAAATGAATTTGCGTTATTTAAAAGCGAAGGGCCTTATTTATTCTCTTCATGACAATGAACCGTACGAGCAACAGTTAATGCGAGTATTAACGGATAATGATGAGATGGAACAATTAGGAAAACGAATCGAACAATATTGGCTCGAACGCGAGAAAACAGCACAAGAGGCGTTGAGCGAGTGGATCGAAGCACGTTTACACGCGGTAAAGAAGCGATGAGGCCGGCTCATCGCTTTTATTTTTTCGACTTTCCATATGTGTCAATGCTTAATTTCACGTTGATTTTTCCTAGTGTATCCTTTGTGAGCGGAACTAATCCGTTTGTTGTATATTTGCGCCAATCGTTTACATTTTGACGATACAAGGCGTTCGATAATTGCAGCGTATCGATGCCTTCTTTGACGCCGAGTTGAAATAAATCCTCGATTTCCTTTTTTACTGTTTTGGTTGCGTATTCAATAATTTGTTTTTCGGGCATGTTTTTGAGCAGTTCGATGATGCTTCCTGTTGCTTGTACGTCAACGGTGAAAATCGGACGACCGTCTTTGATTTCATACGATACGTTTGCTTTTGGTCCGCGCACAACGAGCGTCCCGATCATTTTGCCGTTTGGCTGAATGTAAATCGGTGTCCGCTCCGTCCCTTTCGTTACCCAGCGTAAACCATCAAGTTGACGGCGCGGGATACATGCTTGTTTATTGTAGCGATGTAAAAAACAAACGCCATCCATTTTTAACATCGGTTTTTCTTTTTTATTTTCCGTCCAACTTTTTTCTTCAATCGCAAGAGAGGGGAGCGGAAAAACAACCGCTTTCTCATCAGATGCAGCGATAAATTCATTTATCCGCTTCGGTTGAATAAATGAACTTTGTTCGTAAATGTTTTTCGGATTGGCAAGTAATGAGAAATATGGCGAATAATCTAAAAACGGTGTTGTCTCAAACAATTGTTCAATCGGTTCTTTTGTTGCAAAGGTCCAAATCGTATGGCGAGTTTCATTGTAACGATCAAGTACATCAATGACCTCGCGTACGAGCCCTCGGTTGAGCGCCCGTTCTGTAAAAACAATCCCTTTAACATGCCCCCACGATACGCCTTGTTGAATCGCTTGATACAACCGATCTGTCGCCACGTTAAACGTCTCTCCCGTTGCTTTTCCGATCGTAACGGTTGATTTTTCTCGGCTACCTCCCGCTTCGACTTTTGCAAGCCCTGAAAAACTAATGAGCTGAGCGTATGCGATCACTTGATCGTCTTCATAATCTATACCGATTGCATGAATATAAGCGAGATGGTCAATTTCTTTCATTCCCCAACAGCCGGCTAAACACAAACAACAAAAAAAGGAAAGAAATAGCCGAGTCATGATTCGTCACCCGGCGTATTGTCGTTCGTTTTCAACATGCTTGGACGGCGTTTAAATCTTTTCCATCCACTAGTAATCACCACTTTCCATATATCTCCTGTTACTGGAGAGATCGGGGCTAAATATGGGACACCAAACGATGTTAAATTTGCGACATAAATAAGAATAAAAAACATGGATGCGATAAATCCGAAAAGCCCGAGCATAGATGAAGCAGCAAGAACGATAAAACGTAAAATCGACACCGTTCCAGCAAGCGATTGATTAACGAGTGTAAATGTCGCAATAACTGATGTCGCCATGACGACAAGCGTACTTGGTCCTGATAAACCTGCGTTTATTGCAGCTTGCCCGATAATTAAGCCCCCAACGACCGAAAACGTTTGTCCGATCGCCATCGGCAGCCGCATCCCTGCCTCTTTAAAAATTTCAAATAAGCTAATCATAATAGTCGTATCTTTTGTATTTTTATCGTTTCCAAGCAGGGAAATGATATGCATCGTCACCATCTAGGCTCGTTTCGCCATATAAATAACAAAGTAGTTGTGCTACAATAAATGAAGTGACATGAACAGTTGAGGAGGAAGAAACATGACGACCACGTTAGGTGTACTATACGGCGGCAAGTCGCCTGAGCATAAAGTATCGTTGCAAACCGCACGCTCTGTTATTAATGCGGTAAATAAAGAAAAATTTACGGTTGTTCCGATTTACATTACGACAGACGGAGAATGGTTGCGCGGCGAGGCGATTGAAGGGGAAGTGCAAGATGTCAAACAACTAGCGTTTCAACACGGTTTACCAGCGCTCGCTTCGATTGCGAATGGCATTGATGTTATTTTCCCTCTTTTACACGGACCGAACGGAGAAGATGGAACGGTACAAGGGATGTTAGAATTATTAAACGTACCGTATGTTGGAAACGGTGTGTTAGCATCAGCGGTTGGCATGGATAAAGTGGTCATGAAGCAATTGTTTGCACAAGCAGGGTTGAAACAAGCGCGTTACGTATTTTTCTTAAAAAAAGAATGGGAAAAACATAAAGAAACTGTATATGAAACGGTAGAACGTGAGCTTGGCTACCCGTGCTTTGTTAAGCCAGCCAATGCTGGTTCGAGCGTGGGAATTAGTAAATGTAAAAACCGTGAGCAATTACAAACAGCGTTTCAAGAGGCGTTTCGTTACGATCGAAAAGTCATTGTGGAAGAGGCGATTGTCGGTCGTGAAGTGGAAATTGGAGTGATCGGAAACGATGAGCCGATTTGTTCTGTCGTTGGGGAAATTGTGCCGAAAAAAGAGTTTTATGATTACGAAGCGAAATATGTCGACGGGCACACACAATTAGTCATCCCAGCCAATATTACGGACAAAGAATATGAGACCATTAAACAAATGGCTCTTACTGCTTTTCAAACGCTCGATTTATCCGGTTTAGTTCGCGCTGACTTTTTCTTAACAGCAGATGGAGAGGCGTATATTAACGAAGTCAATACGATGCCGGGCTTTACGCCGTTTAGCATGTTTCCGCTTTTATGGAAACATACAGGTGTGTCGTATGAACAATTAATCGAGCGCCTCATTCATCTGGCGATCGAGCGGTATAAAGAAAAACAAAATATTACGTATGTATTTTAAGGTGATAACATGATTACCCGTTCATTAGCAAATATTCAAACGATGATTCCGGGAAGTACGATTGATGAGCGATATGCTTCTGTTATGATTCATGGTGTATCAACAGATACGCGCACGATCGCGCAAGGAAATGTATACGTTCCGCTGAAAGGAGCTACTTTCAATGGACATCATTTTGTTAGGGAGGCGTTTGACAAAGGGGCAGCAGCCGCATTATGGAGCAAACACGAGCCAAATGCACCGAAAGATGTCCCTCTCATTTTTGTTGATGATACGCTCGTTGCTCTCCAACAGCTCGCTCATGCGTATCGTAAACAACTTCGGACGCGTATCATTGGCGTGACAGGAAGCAACGGGAAAACGACGACGAAAGATATGATTGCATCGCTTCTTGGAACTGTATATCGCGTACAAAAAACAGAGGGAAATTTAAACAATCATATCGGTGTGCCACTGACCCTTCTCCGCTTAAAAGAGGACACAGAGTATGCTGTTGTCGAGATGGGCATGAGCGGTTTTGGAGAAATTGAGCTCCTTTCTACTCTTGCGGAACCAGATGTTGCGGTCATTACGAACATAGGAGAATCGCATTTACAAGAGCTCGGTTCGCGCGAAGGAATCGCAACAGCAAAGTTTGAAATTATAAAGGGATTAAAACGCGACGGCTTATTTATTTACCATGGGGATGAGCCGTTACTGCAAACACGTGTGGAAAACGCTAATCTTTCGCATGTTCAAACGTTTGGAATGGAACCGACAAACGATTATTATCCGCTAGACATTCGTGTTCAAGCGGACGGAACGACGTTTAAGGTAAATCGTTGGCCAAACGAAACGTTTCGTATGCCACTTCTTGGCCGCCACCATGTGATGAATGCTCTTGCAGCCATTGCAGTTGCTCGATTTGCTTCTATCGATGTAGCACGTATGAAGAAGGGATTTTCGCGCTTGACCGTAACAAAAATGCGAACAGAAGTAATCAAGCGAGATGATGGGGTAACAATTATTAATGATGCATATAACGCAAGTCCGACATCGATGCGTGCTGCCCTTGAGCTGCTTGGACAACTGACAGGATATCGCAAAAAAATAGCGATTGTCGGGGATATGCTTGAACTAGGTGACCAAGAAATCGCCTTTCATGAGCAAATTGGTGAGATGATCGATCCTCAAAAAATAGATTATGTGTTGACATATGGTGAACGTGCCAAAGCGATCGCTGAACGCGCAAGCAAGCGGTTTAGCGAGGGGCGTGTTCGGGCGCATGACGATAAATTCGAATTAGCAGCGGATGTACGTGGGATAATAGAAGCAGGTGATGTCATTTTACTTAAGGCATCTCGTGGCATGAAGCTAGAGGAAATCATTTCTTTGTTAAATAATTAAAAAGAGGCGTCCAATTTGTTGAAAACATATGCATAAAATGGTATGATGAACGAGAGCTGTTTACGGAATGAATTTCAACAAGGCACTTCCGTCAATACGGGGATGCCTTTTTTCGTAAGTTATTTGAAGAAGGAGTATGAAAACATTGGCTACATTTAAAGAATTTGGATTAAGTCCAGAAGTGATGAAAGCAGTTAGTAAAATGGGATTTGAAGAGGCGACGCCAATTCAAGCGGCTACGATTCCGCTTAGTTTACAAAATCGTGATGTCATCGGGCAAGCGCAAACAGGGACTGGAAAAACGGCAGCGTTCGGCATTCCGCTTATTGAAAAAATTGACATGAACCATGATGCTGTGCAAGCAATTATTGTTGCACCGACGCGAGAATTAGCTATTCAAGTATCCGAGGAGCTATATAAAATTGGTTCAACGAAGCGTGTGCGCGTCTTGCCGATTTACGGGGGGCAAGATATTGAACGTCAAATTCGAGCGTTAAAAAAACATCCGCATATTATTGTCGGTACGCCAGGGCGTGTGCTTGACCATATTCAACGTCGTACGCTCCGTTTACAGAACGTGCATACCGTCGTGTTAGATGAAGCGGATGAAATGTTGAACATGGGGTTTGTTGAAGATATTGAAGCTATTTTAAGTCATGTGCCAACTGAACGACAGACGCTTCTTTTTTCAGCGACAATGCCAGAGCCAATTCGCCGCATTGCCGAGAGGTTTATGAACAATCCGGAGCTTGTTCGTGTAAAAGCAAAAGAAATGACCGTTCCGAACATTCAGCAATACTATATCGAAATTCAAGAGAAGAAAAAATTTGATACGTTAACGCGTTTACTAGATATTCAATCTCCGGAGTTAGCGATCGTTTTCGGAAGAACGAAGCGTCGTGTCGACGAATTAGCGGAAGCGCTCAACTTGCGCGGTTATACAGCAGAAGGTATCCACGGTGATTTAAGCCAAGCGAAACGTTTATCTGTCTTGCGCAAGTTTAAAGAAGGTTCGATTGATATTTTAGTTGCGACTGACGTTGCTGCGAGGGGCTTAGACATTTCTGGCGTAACGCATGTTTATAACTTCGATATTCCGCAAGATCCAGAAAGCTACGTTCACCGTATCGGTCGAACAGGACGTGCGGGCAAAACAGGAATGGCGATTACGTTTGTTACACCGCGTGAAATTGGACAGTTGCACCATATTGAAAAGACGACAAAGCGGAAAATGGAACGGATGAAGCCACCGACGTTAGATGAGGCGCTTGAAGGGCAACAACGGGCAGCGATTGAAAAACTGCTTGCGACAATTGAACATAACAATTTGTCATTTTATAAGCGTGCAGCGGAGGAATTATTAGAGGAGCATGACTCCGTTTCGCTCGTTGCTGCGTGTATTAAAATGTTAACGAAAGAGCCGGATATGACGCCGGTACAGTTGACGGAAGAGTCTCCGATTATGAAAAAAGAGAAAAAGCGGCAAGTCCAAACGCGCCAACGTCGTAGTGAGACGCGTGGACGCGGAGCGAAAACACGTACAAAACGATAGGAGCTGTCTGAACAGATAGCTTCTTTTTGTTTGTTGGAGGGGTATGGATGATTGTTGGGATTGGCATCGATATTGTAGAGTTAAGTCGTATAGCTCATTTGTTAGAAAGGCAACCGAAGTTTATAGAACGCGTGTTAACAGAGAATGAACGTATGCGTTTTTTCGAATTGTCGTCAAAACGAAAAATTGAATTTGTGGCTGGACGATTTGCGGCAAAAGAAGCGTATGCGAAAGCGTTAGGGACGGGGATTGGTACACATGTTTCTTTTCGCGATATTGAAATAAACAATGACGAAAACGGCAAGCCGTATATTATTTCTCCATCCATAGATGAACGTGTGCACGTTTCGATTTCACATAGCGAACATTATGCAGTTGCCCAAGTAATTATTGAACGCTTGTCAAGCTAGTCTGCATATTCTCCCGTTTCACCTCATATGATGGCTTATGAAGGGAGTCCAAATGAGGTAAAGGGGTTGAAAACATGAGACGAACATGGCTTTTTTGGTGCCTGCTTCTTTTTATTGTAGGCAGTTTGGCCGCTTGCGGAGAAAAGTCGCAACAAGATGTATTAAAGGCGCTCGATGAGAAAGTACAAACGATGTCTGGGTACAAAGCCGAAGCAAAAATGACGCTGCAAACAGGGACGGAGCCACAAGTATATGAAATTGAGATTTGGCATAAGTCTCCAAATTATTATCGCGTGAACTTGAAAAACGCCCAGCGTGATCAACATCAAATGATTTTGCGCAACGACGAAGGAGTATTTGTATTAACGCCTGCACTAAATAAAAGTTTTCGTTTTCAAAGCGACTGGCCGCAAAACGCAAGTCAAGTATATTTGTATGAATCGCTCGTAAAAGACATTTTAGCTGATACGAAAGCGGATTTTAAAGCGACAAAAAACCATTACGTGTTCCAAACGAAAACAAATTATGAAAACAAAAAAATGTTACCGAAGCAAGAGATTACGTTAAACAAAAAAGATTTAACACCGGTAAAAGTGATGGTCATGGATGTCGACTCCCAACCGATGTTAACAGTTGAATTTTCCAAAGTTGAATGGAATGCTTCGTTTGATGATAACGCTTTTGATGTAAGTAAAAATATGACAAGAGCGAAGTTAGAAAATGAACAAGAAGCGACGACAGCAGCAAACCAACAAGCAGCGCCGATCATGTATCCGACATACGAACTCGATGGTGTGAAACTTGCTGAAGAAAAAGAATTTACAACGGCAAATGGCAAGCGGATAGTGATGACATTTGCTGGGGAAAAGTCGTTTACGCTTGTACAAGAAAAAGCGCACGCTATACCGACAGCGAACGTATCGACAACGGTTAAAGGTGAGCCTGTTGATTTAGGGTTTGCCGTTGGAGCGATGGCAAACGGCACGTTGACGTGGACGTATAAAGGTGTCGATTTTATTCTCGCTTCACAAGATTTAACGAAAGAAGAAATGGTTGCGATTGCCCGTTCGGTGCAAGGGAAGGTTATGAAGTAAGACTCGCGCGGCGAGTCTTTATTTTTTGTTGACATGATGCAAGGGCAAAAGAAATAATCAAACGTGAACATATTTTTAAAGGGGCTTTGAAGGATGGAGCAAGCATTTTACCGCGATACATGGGCAGAAATTGATTTAGATGCGATTTTTTATAACGTACAGTCAATGAAACAGCATGTTGGATCTCATGTTGAAGTCATTGCTGTCGTGAAGGCGAACGCTTATGGACATGGGGATATTCAGGTGGCGAAAACAGCGCTTGAAGCAGGTGCAACACGTTTAGCCGTCGCTTTTTTAGACGAAGCGCTCGCTTTAAGAAAAAAAGGCATTTCTTTAGACGTACCGATTCTCGTACTTGGGGCAACAAACCCTCAATATGCGCCGTTAGCCGCTAGTCAAAACATTGCGCTAACTGTTTTTCGAGCGGATTGGTTTGAACAGGCGATCGTGTATGCCCCGTATGAACAACCGTTGAACGTTCACATGAAGTTAGATACAGGGATGGGGCGATTAGGAGCGAAAACAAAAGAAGAAGTGCAGCAAATGATACACGCAATCGAACAGCATCCTAGTTTCATACTCGAAGGAGTATACACACATTTTGCAACAGCTGATGAACAAAATATAGACTATTTTTCGTTTCAATATGACACGTTTCTACACATGCTAGAATGGTTGTCGATTAAGCCACCGCTCATTCATTGCGCCAATAGTGCAGCAGGACTACGTTATCCCGATCGTATATTCAATGCGGTTCGTTTCGGTATCTCAATGTACGGATTAGCACCGTCGCAAGAAATGAAATCATTGTTACCTTATCCGTTAAAAGAAGCGTTTTCGCTTCACAGTCGCTTAACGCATGTAAAAAAAGTGAAAGGCGGAGAAAAAATAAGTTACGGAGCGACATATGAAGCAGAGACAGATGAATGGATCGGCACAGTTCCGATCGGTTATGCTGACGGGTGGTTACGTCGGACGCAACATTTTTCTGTGCTCGTTGATGGAAAACGTGCCCCAATTGTTGGACGGGTTTGTATGGACCAAATGATGATTCGTTTGCCGTATGAGCTTCCTGTCGGTACAAAAGTGACGCTCATCGGTGAACAACAAGGGGACCGTATTTCCGTTGATGATGTTGCCGCGCATGTAAATACGATTAATTATGAAATTCCTTGTACAATTAGTTATCGTGTTCCCCGTATTTTTTTAAAAAACAAGAGTATAATTGAAGTGAGAAATGCGGTATTATAGTAGATAGGTGCAAGGAGAACGGTATTTTTCGAAAAATTTCTACAAAAATTCAACAAATGATGCTGGAAATGACTTTGCATCGCGAAGATGAAATGGTATGATGTAAATTGGGAGCAACTATGTGGTTGTAGTTTAGTTGGAGGTGTGTGTTTGTGTCTGAATCCAGCGCAACAACAGAAATTGTTATTCGGTTACCACAGGCGTTAGTGAGCGAATTAGATGGAATTGTGAAGCAAGAAAATGGCAGCCGAAATGAACTGATTTATCAAGCGATGAAAATGTACATCCGTGAGCGGAAAAAACGTCAAATTCGAGAAGCGATGAGACGTGGGTATATGGAGATGGCGAAAATTAATTTGTCGCTTGCGTCGGAAGCTTTTCTTGCGGAATATGAAGCTGACCACACCGTTGAACGCTTAGTTAGCGGGGGGTAATCTTTTGATTGTCAAACGTGGTGACGTGTATTTTGCCGATCTTTCTCCAGTAGTTGGATCAGAGCAAGGGGGCGTGCGCCCTGTGCTTGTTATTCAAAATGACATCGGGAACCGTTTTAGTCCAACCGTCATCGTTGCTGCCATTACTGCGCAAATCCAAAAAGCGAAGTTGCCTACACATGTTGAAATCGACGCAAGGCGCTACGGATTTGAACGGGACTCTGTCATTTTACTTGAACAAATTCGGACGATTGATAAACAACGTCTGACAGATAAGATTACCCATCTAGATGATGAGATGATGGATAAAGTAGATGAAGCGTTGCAAATTAGTCTCGGTCTTATTGATTTTTAATATGCTGGAAAAATAGCTACGTTGTGTAGCTATTTTTGTTTAGGGGAGGAATTTTGTTTGGAGCTACTAAAGCAACTAGCTGCGCAATTAAACATTCCATTTATACATGTACAACACGTCATCCAACTTCATGAGGAAGGGAATACGATTCCGTTTATTGCGCGCTACCGAAAAGAAATGACTGGTGCGCTCGATGAAGTGCAAATTCGCACCATTTTAGATGAATGGAATTACTTGCAAAACTTAGCGAAACGAAAAGAAGAAGTGATTCGTTTAATCGATGAACAAGGAAAGTTAACGGATGAGCTGAAAGAAGCGATTACAAAAGCAACGAAACTGCAAGAGGTGGAAGATTTATATCGCCCGTATAAACAAAAACGACGAACGAAAGCGACAATCGCAAAAGAAAAAGGGCTAGAACCTTTTGCAGAATGGTTATTAACGTTTCCTAATGAGTCAATTGCAGAGCGAGCACAATTGTTTATTGATGAGCAAAAAGAAGTACATACGATCGAAGAAGTGATCCAAGGAGCGAAAGATATTATTGCTGAAAAAGTGTCAGATGATGCAGCCCTTCGGCAATGGATTCGTCAACAAACGTGGGAAACGGGCACCATTGTTTCTTTTGGAAAAGAAACGGAAAAAGACGAAAAGCGTGTATTTGAAATGTATTACGACCACCGTGAACCGATCGCCAAAGCACCTGCTCATCGTATTTTAGCGATGAATCGGGGTGAAAAAGAAGGAATTTTACGCATTGACATTGACGTAGATACGGACCGAATGACTGCATACATTCGTAAACAAATCGTAACGAACGAACAAGCATCGGCCGCTCCCATTGTTGTGGAAGCGATTGAAGATGCATATAAACGTTTAATTGCTCCGTCAATTGAACGGGATGTGCGAAATGAGTTGACAGAACGCGCGGAAGAACGAGCGATTCACATTTTCGCTGAAAATTTGCGTAATTTATTGTTACAACCACCATTAAAAGGGAAAGTTGTTTTGGGAGTAGACCCGGCGTATCGAACAGGATGTAAGTTAGCTGTCGTCGATGAAACGGGAAAAGTACTTCATATCGATGTCATTTACCCGCATCCTCCGAAAAATGAAGTTGAAAAAGCAAAAGAAAAATTAAAGCAATTACTTCATACGTATCAAGTGGAGCTAATTGCCATTGGGAACGGAACGGCATCGCGAGAGACAGAGCAGTTTGTAGCCGATACAATTTCTGAGTGGGACGGGAACGTGTTTTATTTGATCGTCAATGAAGCAGGGGCAAGTGTATATTCTGCATCAGATTTGGCGCGTAAAGAGTTTCCGCATTTGCAAGTGGAGGAGAGAAGCGCTGTCTCGATTGCCCGTCGTGTGCAAGATCCACTTGCTGAATTAGTAAAAATAGATCCAAAATCTGTTGGGGTCGGCCAATATCAACATGACGTGTCGCAAAAAAAGCTTGAGCAATCGTTGCAGTTTGTTGTTGAAACAGTAGTCAACCAAGTTGGTGTGAACGTTAATACTGCTTCTCCAACGTTATTGCAATATGTATCGGGCCTAACAAAGACGGTAGCTGAAAACATTGTGAAATATCGGGAAGAGCACGGGAAGTTCTCGAATCGCACGCAATTAAAACATATCCCACGCCTTGGCGCGAAAACGTACGAACAATGTATCGGGTTTTTACGTATTTTAGATGGGGATGAGCCGTTAGATCGCACACCAATTCACCCAGAGCGATATGAGGAAGTGTACCAACTGCTACATCGCCTTGGCTTTTCAACAGAGGCGATTGGAAGTGAGCAGTTGCGAGGGGCGCTTGAAGGAATTAACATCGAAGAGGTAGCACAAGAACTGAATATCGGCACATTGACACTTCAAGATATCATCGATGCATTGAATCGCCCGGAGCGTGACCCGCGTGATGATTTGCCAAAACCAATCTTAAAGAAACATGTGTTAAAGATGGAGGATTTAAGAAAGGGAATGGAGTTAGAAGGCACCGTACGAAACGTCGTCGATTTTGGGGTATTTGTAGATATTGGTGTGAAACAAGATGGACTTGTTCATATTTCGAAACTAAGTACGCGATATGTCAAACATCCGCTTGATGTTGTGTCTGTCGGAGATATTGTGAAAGTATGGGTTGATTCGGTCGATTTACAAAAAGAGCGCATCGCTTTAACAATGATTCCACCAACATTGGAAAACACACTGTCATGAGCAGTGTGTTTTCCGATAAAAAAACCAACATTGATTAAGAAGTTTAATTTGTGCGCGATTTTTCTCATAGTATGCACGCCGCATTTGATTTTTTAACCACATCGGCATAATGATCACCTTCAAATTGTTTTTTATTATGTTATGAGTAAAAGAGCCCAATGGTGAAAGGACGGAAGTAAAATGGATGAGTGTGAATTACAGGCGCTTGTTGAGCGCATATCGTTGGATGTATTCCATAAACCATTTCGTCATCGTGCGGTATTTAATGATCGATTACGCACGACTGGTGGGCGATATGTGCTTTCTACACATCATATCGAACTAAATAGAAAATATTATGAGCAGTACGGAGAAGAAGAACTCATTCAAGTCATTAAGCACGAATTATGTCACTATCATTTGCATCTTGAAGGAAAAGGCTATCGCCATCGCGATCGTGATTTTCGCGAATTATTACAAAAGGTACAAGCTCCACGTTTTTGTAAGCCTGTTTTATTATCGAAGACAAAAGAACATTATTACAAATGCACATCATGTCGCTATATGTATGTGCGAAGAAAAGCATTAGATACAACTCGATACGTATGCGGCTTTTGCCGAGGGAAATTGAAAAAAATAAAAAGAGAGTGTTGACAAGTCGAATCTTTCTGTGCTAAATTATAAAGGTCGTCGTCATTCGACGTTCGGCGAAGAAATAAAATAAAAAAGATAGTTGACAGAGCAAAAAAGAGTAAATATAATATAAACAGTCCTTATGATTTGATTGTTCCGCAGTAGCTCAGTGGTAGAGCACTCGGCTGTTAACCGAGCGGTCGTAGGTTCGAATCCTACCTGCGGAGCCATTGGAGAAGTACCCAAGTGGCTGAAGGGGACGGTTTGCTAAACCGTTAGGTCGTTCTTTTACGGCGCGCGGGTTCAAATCCCGCCTTCTCCGCCACGAAGATGATAAACATGGCCCGTTGGTCAAGTGGTTAAGACACCGCCCTTTCACGGCGGTAACACGGGTTCGAATCCCGTACGGGTCATCTTTTGGAGTGCTCATTTTGTTCACTCCATTTTATTTCGGAGGATTAGCTCAGCTGGGAGAGCACTTGCCTTACAAGCAAGGGGTCGGCGGTTCGATCCCGTCATCCTCCACTCTTTGTGGTCCCGTGGTGTAGTGGTTAACATGCCTGCCTGTCACGCAGGAGATCGCGGGTTCGATCCCCGTCGGGACCGCCATTGTTTTGAAAATATTATATCAATGTCGGATAATTTCCCGAATTTCCTGACAGAAATTCTTGAAATTATCCTGCGGTGTTAACTCATGAAGCATATTCGTAGAAGTATTTCATGAAGTTATATCAATGGGCTATAGCCAAGCGGTAAGGCAACGGACTTTGACTCCGTGATGCGCTGGTTCGAATCCAGCTAGCCCAGCCATGAATGTGATGAGCCATTAGCTCAGTAGGTAGAGCACGATCGATTTAGCTTCTTTGAAAAGGCAACAGCGTACCGCTCGAGCTGCTACTTGATTAAGCATACTGAGAGCGGGACGTCAAAAATCTTATTTAAAAACTTTTTTTGAAACGAGCCATTAGCTCAGTAGGTAGAGCATCTGACTTTTAATCAGAGGGTCGGAGGTTC
>NZ_CP150179.1:205000-227500 GCF_037965005.1 Anoxybacillus sp. FSL W8-1294
GCTGTAGTCGGTCCCAAGGGTTGGGCTGTTCGCCCATTAAAGCGGTACGCGAGCTGGGTTCAGAACGTCGTGAGACAGTTCGGTCCCTATCCGTCGCGGGCGTAGGAAATTTGAGAGGAGCTGTCCTTAGTACGAGAGGACCGGGATGGACGCACCGCTGGTGTACCAGTTGTCCCGCCAGGGGCACAGCTGGGTAGCTATGTGCGGAAGGGATAAGCGCTGAAAGCATCTAAGCGTGAAGCCCCCCTCAAGATGAGATTTCCCATCGCGTCAAGCGAGTAAGATCCCTTGAAGATGACAAGGTAGATAGGTCCGAGGTGGAAGCGTGGCGACACGTGCAGCTGACGGATACTAATCGATCGAGGACTTAACTAAACACACAAGAAAAGCGAAGGCGACTGTCCAGCCACGAAGAACGCGAAAGGCCTGCGAGGAGGCTGTTGCCGCCACAGCAGGACTGAAGCGGTTCGAGGGGCTAGGAGCCGCAGCTAGACATCAAGAAAAGCGTAGAACGGTCCTTGGCGAAGCCAAGGAAACGTCCGACGGAGCCGAGAGCTTTTGACGAAGACGTGCTTGCACGTCGAACGGAAAAAGCGAAGGCGTAGGAGGATGTTAGTTCGAAGCTAGACAGTAAGAAAAGCTCAGGAGACTGTTCTGTTATCTAGTTTTGAAGGAATTATCCTTCAATATATTGCTCGGTGACGATGGCGGAGAGGTCACACCCGTTCCCATCCCGAACACGGAAGTTAAGCTCTCCAGCGCCGATGGTAGTTGGCGGGACACCGCCTGCGAGAGTAGGACGTTGCCGGGCATTATTGTATTTATTTCTTATTAGTTAATTTCTATCGTCGCGGGGTGGAGCAGCCAGGTAGCTCGTCGGGCTCATAACCCGAAGGTCGCAGGTTCAAATCCTGCCCCCGCAACCAATATTCGAAGATGAAGATAGATTAATGAGACGAAACAGTGTAAGTTTCGTATTTTTTTATGCCTTTTTTGCGTTATGATTTGTTTTCGTGTACACTTATACGTGTAGCATTTCCTTAGGAGAGTGATCCTAAGGTCTTTTTTGTATGTTGATTTTACTTAATTAGGGGAATAAGCGATGAAAACATATGAATATGTATCACATCATCCTGAAGATACGTTAGCATTAGCGATGAAACTTGCTCAGTATGTTCAGCCACAAGACGTTATTACGTTAGAAGGTGATTTAGGAGCAGGAAAAACAACGTTTACAAAAGGATTAGCTAAAGGATTAGGAATTGACCGCAATGTAAGTAGCCCAACTTTCACTATTATAAAGCAATATGAAGGGCGTATCCCTTTATATCATATGGATGTATATCGTTTAGCAGAAAGTGAAGAAGATTTAGGATTTGAGGAATATTTTTTTGGTGATGGTGTAACCGTTGTTGAGTGGGCTCATTTAATAGAACCATATTTACCAACGGAACGTTTACATATTGCGATTCACCATGCCGATGGAGGAAGCAGGATTATTCGCTTCTCTCCGATCGGTCAACGTTATGAACAGTTATGTAAGGAGATTTTTAGCGATGAAAGTGTTAGCCATTGATACATCAACGTTTGTTATGGGGATTGCTGTCGTTGACGGTCAAGTTGTTAAAGGAGAAATCATTACAAATTTGCAAAAAAATCATTCGATCCGAGTGATGCCTGCCATTGAATCACTTTTGCAACAATGTGATATGAACCCTCAAGATCTTGACCGTATTGTTGTCGCCAAAGGTCCTGGATCATATACAGGGGTTCGCATTGGGGTGACGATTGCCAAAACTTTGGCTTGGACACTAAACATTCCACTTGTTGGTGTATCGAGTTTAGAAGTGATGGCAGCAAATGCGAAGTATTTTGGCGGGCTTATTGTTCCATTAATGGACGCTCGACGCGGACAAATTTATACTGGTCTTTACAAAGTAGAAGGAGATCACGTGCAATCGATCGTAGCGGATCAAGTCATTTTAGCTACTGATTGGGCAAATGAATTAAAAGCATATGATCAATCCATTTTATTAGTTGGAAATGATAGTGTACTACACGAAGCTACGTTTGTTGAAGTACTAGGTCGTTCTGTTCAAGTAGCTTCAGCGACACTTCACAATCCGCGCCCAAGCGAACTTGCATGGTTAGGAATGAACCGTGAGCCAGAATATGTTCATACGTTTGTCCCAAACTATATTCGTTTAGCAGAGGCAGAAGCGAATTGGCTTGCTCGTCAGCAAGAAAGGACGGAATGTTAAGTGGACGTTTCCTTCCGTTTTATGACGCTTCAAGATCTTGATCGCATTATAGAAATTGAGCAGCGTTCATTTACACTGCCGTGGAGTCGTTCCTCTTTTCACCAAGAATTAACGAATAATCCGTATGCTCGTTACATTGTGATGGAGCATGATGGACAAATCATTGGTTATTGTGGCATGTGGCTGGTCATGGATGAGGCACATATTACAAACATTGCAGTATTACCGGAGTTTCGCGGGAAAAAATTAGGAGAAGCACTAATGAAACAGGCGATGGCGTTGGCGAGAGAAGAGGGGGCAAAAACAATGACGTTAGAGGTGCGAGTATCGAATATCGTTGCACAGTCGTTGTATCGGAAACTTGGTTTTTTAAATGGAGGTATTCGTAAAAGATACTATTCGGATAATCAAGAAGATGCTTTAGTAATGTGGGTGAAATTATGAGCGAAAAAGACATATTTGTGCTTGGAATTGAGACAAGCTGTGATGAAACAGCTGCAGCCATTGTGAAAAATGGACGTGAAATTGTAGCTAACGTTGTCGCTTCACAAATGGAAAGCCATCAACGATTTGGAGGAGTCGTTCCTGAAATTGCCTCCCGTCACCATGTTGAACAAATTACGCTCGTATTAGAAGAAACGATGAAACAGGCAAATATGGATATAAGTCAACTTGACGCGATTGCAGTAACAGAGGGACCGGGATTAGTTGGGGCGCTATTGATTGGTGTAAATGCGGCGAAAGCGTTGGCTTTTGCACATCGCATTCCGCTTGTTGGCGTGCACCATATCGCAGGACATATTTACGCAAATCAACTTGTACAAGAAATGAAATTTCCGCTTCTGGCGCTTGTTGTGTCTGGAGGTCATACAGAGCTCATTTACATGAAAGAGCATGGGATATTTGAGGTGATTGGAGAAACGCGTGATGATGCGGCTGGAGAAGCGTATGACAAAGTTGCCCGGGCCTTGCAACTCCCTTATCCAGGGGGACCTCATATCGATCGTTTAGCGAAACAAGGGAAACCAATTATTGATTTACCGCGCGCGTGGTTAGAAGAAGATTCGTATGATTTTAGTTTTAGTGGATTAAAATCAGCGGTTATTAACACGTTGCACAATGCAAAGCAACGTGGAGAAATGATCCGACCTGAAGATATGGCGGCAAGTTTTCAAGCAAGTGTCGTTGAGGTATTAGTGAGAAAAACAATCGAAGCAGCCATGCATTACAGCGTAAAACAAATATTGCTGGCTGGCGGTGTGGCGGCAAATGAAGGGTTACGTACACAATTACAAAAACAAATGAATCAACTGCCAGAAGTCGAGTTAGTTATCCCGCCGTTGTCGCTTTGTACAGATAATGCAGCGATGATTGCAGCAGCGGGAACAGTATTATTTCAACAAGGAAAGCGTGCCACCATGGCATTAAATGCAAACCCAAGTTTACTGTTATAGTAAGAAGGTGTCCCAAAAGCAATGGGGCACCTTTTTCTAATTGTCATACGAATTTTTCTAAGAACAATTCAGCTTGTTGTGGATTATTTTATCCACATACATGTGAATAATGTGGAAAACGTTGATTGTATGTTATTTTATCATAACAAGTTAACCACAACAAAATGGGGGATTTTTCTTTTTTTGTTGTGGGTAATGTGGAAAAGTTGGTGAATAACTTATATTTAGGTGTTTTTTCTGTGGATATCTTTGTGTAAAAGATGAGCTAGCCCACAAATGGAGCTAGCTCGTTATTATTTTTGTAAAAGTTCCCATTGTTCGAATAACTCGTCGAATTTTTGTTTCAGCTCATCAATTTTTCCTTGAGTATCCCGAGCTTTTTCATAGTCGTTGTAACAGGAAGGATCATATAATTGTTGTTCATACGTAGCAATTTGTTGTTCGATTCGCTCCATTTCCGTTTCTAGCTGTTCGATTTTTCGTTGTCGTTGTCGTTCTAATTTTTTTCGTTCTTTTTCTTCTTCGTACGAACGTTTTGGTGACAACGATTCGCCCGTTTTAGTTTTTTGGCTAATTTGTCCAAGCTCAAGCAGCTCTGCTTTTTTTGCTACGTAATAATCATAGTCCCCTAAATACTCAACAAGACCGTCTGTGGATAACTCATATATTTTTGTTGCAATTTTGTTAATAAAATAACGATCGTGTGAAACGAATATAATTGTTCCTGGGTATTCTATGAGCGCTTGTTCTAGCACTTCTTTGCTATCTAAATCCAAATGGTTTGTCGGTTCATCTAAAACTAATACGTTTGCCTTCTTCATCATGAGTTTAGCGAGAGCGAGTCGCGCTTTTTCTCCACCGCTTAACGTCTGAACAGGCTTCAATACGTCGTCACCAGAAAATAAAAAGTTGCCGAGAATGGTCCGAATTTCTTTCTCTGTTCTTAATCGATCTTCGTCCCACAGTTCGTCGATCACTCGTTTGTTTGATGTTAATTGTGCTTGTTCTTGATCATAATAGCCAATTTGTACGTTTGTTCCGTAGCGTATTTCTCCTTGTTTTGGATGGAGTTGTTTGATGATCGTTTTTAAAAGAGTTGATTTTCCAATTCCATTGGGTCCAATTAGCGCAATACTATCTCCGCGAGTGATACGGAATGAAAGGTTTGTTGCGATGATGTGATCGTAACCGATTGCTAAGTTGTTAGCTGTCAGCACGTCGTTTCCGCTTGGGCGTTCGATTTCGAAACGAAACGATGCCGATTTTTCATCACCGAGTGGCTTGTCGATGATATTCATTTTTTCTAATTGTTTTCTACGGCTTTGTGCTCGCTTCGTTGTTGATGCACGAGCGATGTTGCGTTGAACAAAATCTTTTAATTTTGTAATTTCCTCTTGTTGTTTTTCATACAATTTTAGTTGTTGTTCAAATTGTTCAGCACGTTGTTGTAAGTAGCTTGTATAGTTTCCGACATATTTTTTTATTTTTGTGCGTGATAGTTCATACACTTGTGTCACGATTTGGTCAAGAAAATAGCGATCGTGGGAGACGATAAGAATGGCCCCATCGTAATTTTTTAAATATTGTTCAAGCCATTGCAACGTTTCCATATCTAAATGGTTTGTCGGTTCGTCTAAAATGAGCAAATCGGGCCTTGTAAGGAGCAGTTTACCAAGCGCTAGCCTCGTCCGCTGTCCACCGCTTAATGTAGATACTTTTGTCGTATAATCGTACTGTGAGAAGCGGAGACCATGAAGAACCGAACGAATATCTGCTTCATATTGATAGCCGCCTTTTTCTTTGAATTCTGTTTGTAAACGATCATATTGCTCAAGTAGGCGCTCATAGTCAGCATCATGTAAACTCATTTGTTGTTCTAGTTCGCGTAATTGTTTTTCCATTTGTTGTAGCGGGGCAAACACATCGAGCATTTCTTCCCAAATGGAACGATGCGCTTGCAACCCTGTATATTGATCTAAATAACCGATCGTTACGTGTTTCGGTTTAATGATTTCGCCTGTGTCGTATGACAACTGTCCGGCAATGATTTTTAATAATGTCGATTTTCCCGCGCCATTTCTTCCAACTAACGCAATACGGTCTTTTTCTTGTATTTCAAGCTTAATGTCTGATAAAACTTGTTCTGCTCCATATGATTTGGATAGTTGATTTACTTGTAAAATGATCATTCTTTCTCACCTCAATCTTCTTTTGATAGTGTAACGTACTTTCTTGATATTCGGCAACACTAGTGTACGAATAACAAATTTGACAAAAATAATAATAAAGGGTACAAAGGAAAGACAGAATGAAAAAAATAGTGTATAGTTTAGAAGTGGGAAGAATTTTTTAGACGTATAGGAGAGAAAAATGAAAGCGCTAACTATTTGTGAAAGGAAATGTGGGGGATTGACTCGTGAATAATGAACAACCAAAAATTCCGCAGGCGACCGCAAAGCGACTACCGTTGTACTATCGTTTTTTGAAAAACTTGCATGCATCAGGCAAGCAACGTGTATCTTCAGCGGAGTTAAGCGAAGCTGTAAAAGTCGATTCAGCAACGATTCGCCGAGATTTTTCATACTTTGGTGCGCTTGGAAAAAAAGGATACGGATATAATGTCAATTATTTGCTGTCATTTTTTCGTAAAACGTTAGACCAAGATGAGACGACAGAAGTGGCGTTATTTGGGGTTGGAAATTTAGGGACTGCATTTTTAAACTACAATTTCAGCAAAAATAATAATACGAAAATTGTGATGGCATTTGATGTCGATCCAGACAAAGTCGGAACGGAAGTAGGAGGAGTTCCTGTTTATCATTTAGATGAGCTGGAAGAAAAGCTCGGGGAGATTACAGTAGCTATTTTAACTGTGCCGGCTCAAGTTGCTCAACCGATTACCGACCGGCTAGTCCAAAAAGGTATTAAAGGAATTTTAAACTTTACACCTGCTCGCTTGCATGTGCCAGAACACATTCGTGTTCATCATATTGATTTAGCGGTCGAACTGCAGTCACTCGTTTACTTTTTAAAACATTACGGAAATGAGTAAACCTCCCGTTTACGAGCGGGAGGTTTTTTTTCGTAAAGAACGAATTCCTGCGCCGAAATCAAATGTAGCAATTAAAATAAATAGCATCGTTGTGATGTCCCAAATACCATCATCGGCGGTATGGACAGCAAAATAAGTAAATAGAATGCCAGTGAGAAAATAAAACAACGGTTCAGACTTCATGAAAACAGCCTCCAAATTACGAATTGCATTCGTTCTGCCTCACGCATAATGCTTTCGATTTCTTCAGCAAATAATGTTTGAATTGCAACGACAAAGGTGTTCATCAGTACATGTGCTGCAATAGGTACGAGAATGCGCTTTGTTTTGACATATAGGAAAGCAAATACAAATCCCATCGTTGCATAAAGAAGCAAATGTTCAAACTCTAAATGAACAACAGCAAATAAAAGTGAACTGACGAGCGCTGATAAGAAAAAATTGTATTTTTGATACAACGTCCCGAAAATAATTTTCCGAAAGATGATTTCCTCTAAAATTGGTCCGACGACTGATGTAACGAGTATAAGAGCTGGTGTCAATTTGACCATTTCAACGATGCGTCTCGTGTTTTCGGACCCCATTTCGACACCAAATAGGTGCATCTCAATATTAGCTGCAATGCCTTGGGCGAAAAGAGCGAGCAAAAACCCCCCAATCGCCCAAAAGAATGACATGCCAATCGATGCTTGATGGCGATCATAAGAGTATTTCATATCTTCTCTCATAAAATAAAGAACGAGAAAAAGGGCAATCGAAAAACTAATGACAGCCCAATAGCCTGAGGCGATCGATAAAGCTACTTCTTTATTTGATGCGTTAATAAATCCGCTATGCGCAAGTAAAGGAACGCCGACTAAACTCGATAGTTGCATAGCGACGTATGTAATGATGACATACCAATATTGCTTTTTCACATGTTCAACCCCTTCGTGCAAATTGTCTAGCTTTAGACGAGCATTTTCTAAGCGTCTGCTTCCTTAGCTGAGCGAATGATCGTCCTCTGCTTTCTAAATTGAATACTTTTTCATTTTATCATATTTTTTGTATGAATTTCGAAAGGAAAGACATAATGTTAAAGAGGGAATCATTTAATGAAAAATTTTTAACTTCCTACTTGCAAAATTAAAAAAAGTTCATTAATATAATAAGTGTGTTAGCACTCAATAAGAATGAGTGCTAATAACGGAACGAAAATCTAATTAAGGAGGTCGTTTGCCGTGTTGAAGCCACTAGGTGATCGTATTGTCATTGAATTAATTCAAACTGAAGAAAAAACAGCGAGCGGAATTGTCTTACCAGACACAGCAAAAGAAAAACCACAAGAAGGAAAAGTTGTGGCAGTTGGTTCAGGTCGCGTTCTTGATAATGGTGAGCGCGTAGCTCCAGAGGTAAGCGTTGGTGACCGCATCATCTTCTCAAAATATGCGGGTACAGAAGTAAAATATGATGGAAAAGAATACTTAATTTTGCGTGAAAGTGACATTTTAGCTGTGATTGGTTAATCGTTCGCCTGATAACATATAAAGCACATAAAAATACTTAACTAAAATTTCATCAAGGGGGTAAGATGTATGGCAAAAGAAATTAAATTCAGCGAAGAAGCTCGTCGTGCGATGTTACGCGGTGTAGATAAATTAGCTGATGCAGTAAAAGTAACATTAGGTCCAAAAGGTCGTAACGTTGTATTAGAGAAAAAGTTCGGTTCTCCATTAATTACAAATGACGGTGTAACGATTGCGAAAGAGATTGAATTAGAAGATCCGTTTGAAAATATGGGTGCGAAGCTTGTTGCGGAAGTAGCAAGCAAAACAAACGACGTTGCTGGTGACGGTACAACAACAGCAACTGTATTAGCACAAGCGATGATTCGCGAAGGATTGAAAAACGTAACAGCTGGTGCGAACCCAATGGGCATTCGCAAAGGTATTGAAAAAGCTGTTGCGGTCGCTGTGGAAGAATTAAAAGCGATCTCTAAACCAATCGAAGGCAAAGACTCCATTGCTCAAGTTGCAGCTATTTCTGCGGCTGACGAAGAAGTTGGTCAATTAATCGCAGAAGCAATGGAACGCGTTGGTAAAGACGGTGTCATTACATTAGAGGAGTCTAAAGGTTTCACAACAGAATTAGATGTTGTGGAAGGTATGCAATTTGACCGCGGTTATGTATCTCCATACATGATTACAGACTCTGATAAAATGGAAGCTGTATTAGATAATCCATACATCTTAATTACAGATAAAAAAGTTTCAAGCATTCAAGAACTTCTTCCTGTATTGGAGCAAGTTGTTCAACAAGGCAAACCATTGTTAATCATCGCTGAAGATGTAGAAGGTGAAGCGCTTGCTACATTAGTTGTGAACAAACTTCGCGGTACGTTCACAGCTGTTGCAGTTAAAGCGCCTGGCTTCGGTGACCGCCGCAAAGCGATGCTTCAAGATATCGCGATTTTAACAGGCGGTGAAGTCATCACAGAAGAGTTAGGTCGCGAATTGAAATCAACAACAATTGCTTCACTTGGTCGTGCAGCGAAAGTTGTTGTAACAAAAGAACATACAACAATCGTTGGTGGCGCTGGCCGTGCGGAAGACATTCAAGCACGCATCAACCAAATTCGTGCTCAATTAGAAGAAACAACTTCTGAATTTGACCGTGAAAAATTACAAGAGCGCTTAGCGAAATTAGCTGGTGGCGTTGCGGTAATCAAAGTTGGTGCTGCAACTGAAACTGAACTAAAAGAGCGTAAATTACGCATCGAAGACGCATTAAACGCAACACGTGCGGCAGTTGAAGAAGGTATCGTTGCCGGCGGTGGTACAGCGTTAATGAACGTATACAGCAAAGTTGCAGCCATTGAAGCTGAAGGCGACGAAGCAACTGGTGTGAAAATCGTTCTTCGTGCGATTGAAGAGCCAGTTCGTCAAATCGCGCAAAACGCTGGTTTAGAAGGCTCTGTCATCGTAGAGCGCTTAAAAACAGAAAAACCTGGCATCGGCTTCAACGCAGCAACTGGCGAGTGGGTTGACATGATCGAAGCGGGTATCGTTGACCCAACAAAAGTAACTCGCTCTGCACTTCAAAACGCAGCATCTGTTGCCGCTATGTTCTTAACAACTGAGGCAGTCGTTGCTGACAAACCAGAAGAAAACAAAAACACACCAGGCATGCCTGACATGGGCGGCATGATGTAATAAGACGAGAACTAGTCGCAGAAACAAATATATTCAATCGTAAGGGCTACTTCCTTATAAAAAGGGGGTAGTCCTTTTTGTGTGAAAATCAAATGAACATGAACGAGGATATACTAACAGACTGTAGATGAGCATTTTTATTAACAATAATCACCATATGAAAAAGGGACAAACGGGGTACTCTCTACGCCACGTGGAGCTGTTTTTTACGGCATCAATAGGAATATTTTGTTTCGCTGCGCCGTAGATAAATTCTACAAGAATCCGATTCTGCCGCCATGACGAAAGACACACTGGCGCAAACGAAGACCGCCAACGCCTTTTTGATCACAAGAGGGTCTTCTTCGCTCCGAATCGTCAAAACCGCGCTGGTCGAAGCGGATGCCTAAGACACGCCGTGGAGCGCGCCATTGGAACTGCAGGATGGACGAATCCAACGCGCGTTTAGGGCAACCGCCCACGTACGAGCAGCGAAGGATTCTGCAAGGATTAGGGATGGACGAGAGTATTTACGTCTAAAGGGATAAAGGAACGATCAGAGATGGTGAAAAAAGGATGTCACAACTTTTGGTGTTGGTTGAAAAGTTATTCTAAAAAACTGAATAAAAAATCCTTTTGTTCCGCCCTACCAAGGTGCGAAATATGAGGTAGACGCACGAGGTGATCCAAGAAACGATGAAGGAATTTGGCAAAACCGAAGTCATCGTCGGAATCGAGCCGACCGGACATTACTGGTTGAACCTCGCCTATTTCCTTGAGGAAAAAGGGATCCCATTGGTGATGGTCAATCCGATGCATGTCAAACGGTCGAAAGAACTGGACGACAACTTGCCAACGAAGCACGATGCCAAAGACGCTCTCGTCATCGCGAAGTTGGTCAAAGATGGGCGCTTTAGCTATCCGCGTATTTTTCACGAGGTGGAAGCGGAATTGAGGGCAGGAAGCACGTTTCGAGAGTCATTAATCAAGGAACGAAATGCCATTCACAATCAAATCATTCGATGGACGGATCGCTATTTTCCTGAGTTTCCACAAGTGTTTCCATCGTTCGGAAAAATGGCATTAGCTGCATTAGAAAAAACGCCGTTTCCGATGGATATCGTCGATCAGACCGTAGAGGAATTAATCGAGCTCTATCGAGGGAGCGAGGCGTTGAAATATCCACAAAAACCAAAAATTCAGAAGCTGTTAGAGGTTTCCCGTCACTCGATTGGGATCACAGAAGGACAACAGATGGCCCGTATCGAAATCACCACGTTGGTCCGCCGATATCGCCAATTGGAACAGGAAATCGCTACGCTAACGGAACAGTTAATCGTACTTGCCCAAACGACTGTGGAATATGAATGGCTTCAAACGATTCCTGGGCTTGGTGATGCGACGATTGTGGAACTATTATCGGAAATCGGGAGTTTTGCTCAGTATCAAGATCCACGACAGCTCATCAAATTAGCGGGCTTGACACTGAAAGAAAACTCGTCAGGACAACACAAGGGGCAAAAACGCATCTCGAAGCGAGGACGAAAACGGCTACGAGCTCTCCTCTTTCGGGTGATGATGCCACTCATTCGCCATAATGAGGCGTTCCGAAAGTTGCACGAGTACTACACGACGCGCCCCGTTAACCCTTTGCGTAAGAAACAATCGATCGTTGTGTTATGTGGCAAGCTATTGAAGATTCTATACGCGGTTTGTGCGAAACGGCAAGCATTTGATGGGGAACGGATGATGCAAGATATCTTTACCCAATCCCAAGCGCAGGCAGCCTAGAGCCTCCTCCTTTCGCAAAACAAACTGTCTGAACAACCAGGTGACACGGAGAAGCTGGCACGATGTTCTCCATTCGACCTAGAGTCCCTTGAGGAGCTTAGCCGGCCTCTGCCTGGTGAAGAGACCGAACGAAGGAATGTTGGCGCGTGGATGCCCAGAGACATGGGAGGGTTCGTCCTCATCAGTTATGCAGAGATCCAAGGTGCATCGCATATGTATTCTCCATTGGTTTTAACATACAAAAATAACCAGTGGTCGCGAAGCGTACCTATGGATTGTTAGATATCAACAAAAATGAAAAAGTATGTGATTCATTTTGTCGAAAAAAATTTTTTTGGCACCCCTATGATGCCAAGAAACCTTGATATATCAACATTTCTAGAGGGAGGAATGATTAATGAATAATGCGAAAATAGATGTTTATTATGATAGTTGGTGTCCAATTTGTACGAAATTCAAAAAGAGATTAGAACGAATGGATGTTCTAAACAAATTGAACTTCGTAACGTTTAGAGAACCTTCGATTATTGCTGAATTAAATATCCCTTTAGAAAAATTGGAAAAAGAAATGCATATTAGAAAGCCTAACGGGCAGATTTTACGTGGTTATGATGCAATTTGCTCCTTATTTTCTAGAATTCCTTTTCTAGTATGGTTATGGCCGTTTATGAAGGTATTAAAATTTTTGGGAGTTGGTAATATCATATATAATTTTATTGCTTCAAGACGTTTAATCATTCCGACAGGAAATTGTGATAAAAATACTTGCGAAATAAATAAATTTTAAGTGTTTCTTATTTTTCTAGAGCGTAAATAAAAGAACAAAATTGTAAAGAAGATTAATGCTATTATTAGGGGAACTGTATAGTTGCCTAAATTCTCTGCTTTTCCTAATGAGATTAAAATTGTCTTAATCTCGATAACAGCCATGATTATTACCGATTCTAGACCAATAAAAATTCTCATTAAGCGGTCATTCTTATATAATTTAATACCCTTTCCATCGTTATTTCTAAGAAAATGTGACTTTTGAAGTTTACTGGATAACAATACTGAAGCATATGCAGTAGTAATGACTACCAAAAGTATTATTAACATTGATTTATTACCATAATTATCTGCTTCTCCTGAAAAGCCATAATGAATAGGAATCCTCTCCGGGATATTACCCCATACACCTATGATCGTAAATAACACCCCTACTACGATGAGAATAGAAAGGAAAATCAAGATTTTTTCAAATAAAGATAAAGGAATCGATTGATTATCCATTTAAATACCCCCTCCAAATTTAAAAATTTTTTGATTTTCCAACAAATAATCATTGTCATATTTTCAAAAATATTGTAACATATTTTACAAGGTAATGTCTACCTATTTTTTCAATAGAAAGGAGAGTGTTAGTGCTGTGATATGAGAAAATATCCTTATTTGCTGTTCTTTGGTGTAAATTCCACCTTAATTTGCATGTTTTTTGCTTTTTCTTTATACAATCTTCTTCCCACTAGTCCTATAAAAGCAGAAAATTCTAGGAATGAGGTAATGTTACAAATGATGCCTCAAGGATGGGGATTCTTTTCTAAAAGCCCTCGTGATGAAACCCTTATTGTACACGAAACTGATAATTCAACAGAAATACAATGGCCCCATAATCAAGCTAGTAACCTTTTTGGTTTAAAAAGGACAGGAAGAAGTCAAGGTGTTGAACTTGGTATGGTTACAGCAGCTCTTGATGAAAATGACTGGATACATTGTGAACAAGGACTAAAAACCTGCATTAAAAATTTAAAGAATGAAAGTATCCAAGTTCAAAATCCAACACCAGAACCTTTAGTTTGCGGTGAATATATTCTAGAACAACGTTCACCTATACCGTGGGCTTGGGTTAATTATACGGATGAGGATACTTACCCTACCAAAATAGTTAAGGTGGATGTTCAATGTTCAAAGAATTAAACGAAAACTTAAAAGAAAAAATAACAGGATTTAATCCTTGGACGAATGCCTATGGATTTGCCAGATCACTTATCGGACTAGCTACATTATTAACTTTGCTCTTCAATGATTCATCTATCCTATTTAAACCCGCTGCTGGATTAGAACAGTATCCATTTTGCGGCAACAACTTGAGCATATTTTGCCTAGTGCCAAATGATTATCAATATTTAGAAATAATTCGATGGGTCTGTATTGCAATATTAGTACTAGTAGTAATTGGATGGCGCCCGCGATTTACGGGGATTCCTCATTATTGGATCATGTATAGTCTACAAAATTCAGCTACCATCATTGACGGTGGAGAACAAATAGGAACCGTCATTACATTATTATTAGTACCAATTACCCTTTGTGACCATAGAAGGTGGCATTGGACAATTATAACAGATAAAGATGAATCATTTTTGAGCATATACAAAGTAGTAACAATCTACTGTTTTTGGATTGCTATTAGAATTCAAATGGCTATTGTATATGCAAACGCTGCACTAGAACGACTTAAAAATGTGGAATGGGCTGATGGGACAGCAATATACTACTTTTTTAATGACCCAATGTTTGGGATACCAGATTATCTAGCAGTGTTACTCGATCCTATATTAAATTCTCCAATTGTTGTAATACTTACATGGGGAACGACAATTTTAGAGTTATTCCTATTTAGCGCTCTTATTAGTCCAAAAAAATACTGGAATATATTCCTATGGAGTGGTATCTTCCTTCATACAAGTATAGCTTTACTCTTAGGCTTATATAGTTTTTCTCTCATCATGATTGGGTGTTTACTTCTTTTCCTACATCCATTAGATCAAACTATCAAGCTATTAAATAAAAATAAATTTAGAAATAAAAAGAGTGTTGAGGTTATTCCTAGTGAAGTTTAAGTTTGAAAATTTTATCAAAGGAGAGAGTGGTAGTGAAAAAATTTATTACTTTGTTTGCGGCTGTGTTCCTTTTTATGTTTTCAGTAACAGCCCAAACCCAAGTTAGTAATGGGAAAGCTGAAGCAAGCGAATTAAAGTATTCGGGAGAGGAAATTTTTAGAGGTGTTTTATTTGGTCAAGGTGAAGTAGCAGAGCTATTTCCTGAGTTATGGAATGAAGAATTGTTAAAAGCAACTTCAACAGAAGAAGCATATGAAGCAGTAGATAATATCATTGCAGGGGTAAAAGAGTACGATAAGAATTATTTTAAAAAATTAGAAAACGCATTCAAGAAAAAAGACGCTGTTAAGATTGATCAAACTTTTAAACTAGGAACTTCTTATGTACAAAAATCACTAGTGTTGCATTAATTTGATTTTAATATTAAAAAGACTCACAATCTTCACTTATTTTATTTTGTGAAAAGAAAAAGTCCTTTATAATGGATAAGTCAGGTGGTAACCCGTCCAAATCCACTAAAAAGGACCAAACTCATGGACAAGATTACACGAAAAACTTCATTTGGACAATGGTTTTCGCCAATAAATCTTCAATTATTTGAAGAACAGGTGAAAACGATGAAATTAGATTACTATACGAAAAAATTAACGACAGAGTCATTTCTAAAATTACTGCTTTTTGCGCAATTGGAAGAAATCGAAAGTCTCCATGCGCTAAGCGATTGCCTTTTTGATGACCAGCTTCAAAAAGGGGTCGGCCTTAATTCTATCAGTATTTCACAGTTGTCACGGCGATTAAATGGTATAAACCCAGATCTATTTCAAAAGCTTTTTCTTGATTTAGTCGCAAAAATTCATGCCAAAACACAACACACAAAACGGGTCATGCCTTTAAAAATCATTGATTCAAGCACATTGCCACTTAATTTGACCAACCATAAATGGGCGAAGTTTCGTAAAACAAAGGCGGGTGTAAAGCTACATTTGCGCCTTGTGTTTATGGAAAAGGGGATATCCTATCCTGAAAAAGCTTTGATGACAACGGCAAGAGAACATGACCGTGGACAGCTTGAAATCATGGTGGATGACAAGGAATGCATGTATGTGTTTGACCGTGGCTACCTAGACTATGAGCGCTTTGATCGTATGACGGATGACGGCTACTTCTTTCTTTCCAGACTACGGAAAAACGCTGTTATACGGGAAGTTTATGATTTTAAACTACCCGAAGATACGAGTGTTTTGTCAGATCAAATGGTATTGATTGGAACAACTCAAAACCGTGCTGAAAATTACTTTCGCCTTCTAAAAGTGATGGATTCAAAAGGAAATGAACTCCATTTAATCACAAATCGTTTTGATTTAAGCGCCGAAGAAATTTCCGAGATGTACAAATCACGATGGGCTATTGAACTGTTTTTTAAATGGATCAAACAACATCTCAGCATCAAAAAATTCTATGGTCAAAGTGAATGGGCGATTCAAAATCAAGTATTTATCGCACTTATTGTTTTTTGCCTACATGTTCTGGCACAAATTGAAACAAATAGTACGCGAAAAACCTTACAAATTAGCCGTTATTTAAGGGCTGCATTGTGGAAACCAGCACATATCTGGCTTCGAAAAATTGAAGGAAAAGCCATCCCTTAATAAGTAAATTGTCGTCGTCGCACAGGTCTAATTGTCAATAAATTTCCAAATGGATGGAGTCACCTTTAATTGGGTATTCACCTTTTTGGCTCTAAACAGGAAAAATAATAAAACTGAAAATTACGACAATATTTATGCAACACTAGTGTACAAAAATATATTGAAGAAAATAAATTAACTGTTAAAAATGAGGTTACACCGTATGTGTGTGGACCAACTGTGTGTGGATTGGTACTTATATCATACGGTGCCGTTTATCATGTGGGAGCTGTTGTATCTGTCGGTGCATTCTACCTAACAGTTTGGGCGGAAGTTTCAACGTATGGCCCTGACTCATTAACTCAACCAGATTTAAGTAATAATTTTAATAGAGAAATGCTAGTAAAAACTTTAATTGAACGAATTAGCTAAGTTTAATAGTCTCGTAAATTGGTTATTAGAGGGATACATCCATTCCTCTATTTTTTTCTGTTTTAAAGGTTTTATGATTAAGGTAACCCGTGGTGCTAGTTGAGCGCTAGCGCTCAACTAGCACCACGGGTAATAAGTACCATTTTCAAGGATCTTGGCCTCCCTCGGTTGATTGATCGTCTCGTTCCCGTGAACCCTCAATGCCAAACTCGAGCCAGCGACGTTGTCTGGCTTCTTACCTTGGATATCTTGAGCGGCCGGCAAGCACTCGTTCATGTGGAACGATGGGCGCATGACATCGATTTGCCTAAGCTGATCCGACTAGGGCTTTCCCCCTCTTGGTTTAACGACGATGCCATCGCGCGCCATCTCTATCGACTGTACGACGCCAATATCCACGCGGTTCTTTCCGCCTGTCTTGTACAAATTTACAAGAAAGAAGGAATCCCTCTTCGGGTGTTCCATGCCGATACGACCGATGTATCGGTTTACGGTACGTATGAATCAGCCTCGCCGGATGCCTTGCGGATTACGCATGGCTACAACCGACATCATCGTTGGCAAAAGCAGATCGGATTTGGGCTGATTGGCAACGAGGATGGCATTCCGTTTTACGGCGATGTACACGACGGCAACCTGCCGGATAAGACGTGGAATCCCGAGGTGTTGTCCCGCGTGCAGAAACAGCTGAAGCAGGCGAAAATCGAAGAGGAATGGATTTATCCGATTCTGCCGCCATGACGAAAGACACACTGGCGCAAACGAAGACCGCCAACGCCTTTTTGATCACAAGAGGGCCTTCTTCGCTCCGAATCGTCAAAACCGCGCTGGTCGAAGCGGATGCCTAAGACACGCCGTGGAGCGCGCCATTGGAACTGCAGGATGGACGAATTCAACGCGCGTTAGGGCAACCGCCCACGTACGAGCAGCGAAGGATTCTGCAAGGATTAGGGATGGACGAGAGTATTTACGTCTAAAGGGATAAAGGAACGATCAGTGATGGTGAAAAAAGGATGTCACAACTTTTGGTGTTGGTTGAAAAGTTATTCTATATACATCCAATTTAAAATTTTAACCTCTGATTCACACAGCACACCCCATGCGGCGTAACACCTCATCAGGGTGCTGTAAGACGTACTGTTCAAAGCGAGTAATGGACTGGGCAATGTCATTTTGATCCTTGTGAAAAACGTTGGCAATCACCTCATCTTTCAACCACTTCCACAGCCGTTCAATCGGGTTCAACTGTGGAGAATACGGTGGCAAAAAGATGAAATGAAAAGCAGCACCTTCCTCGCCATCAAGAAAGGCTTGCACCATCTTGGCATGATGAATGCGTGCGTTGTCCAACACAAGCACGAGGAATCGGTCCGTATATTTCTCTTTCAAAGGTACATGTATATAGATTTAAAATGAACTAAGAGAAAGTAGTGCCCCTTTTTTTATTTTTGATGGACTTCTTTTTATCGATCTCAACCTTAAATCATCCCTTCTCATAGGGTACTTTAAAAATTTATAATTGCATATAAAAAAGAAATTTTGTATATTTATAAAAAAGAGTTCTATGGTTATAAATAATACGATGTATGAGGAGATAATTATGCAAATTTATAATGCAGTTACCGGTGATGTTAAAGATATACACGCTTTAATTCAAATATATGCTGAAAAAGGATTAGTTTTACCTCGTTCGTTATTATCAATATATCAGCATTTACAGTGTATGTATGTCGTAAAAGAGAAAAACAAAATAGTTGGAGTTGCTGGATTGCATATTTTGGGTCATGATCTTGGAGAGATACGTTCATTAGTCGTATCACCAGATCATATGGGTAAAGGAATAGGTCGCATGCTAGTAAACCATATTATAAATGAAGCATCTAGACTTGGAGTTAAAAGATTAATATCCTTTACTTATCAGATTGAGTTTTTTAAAAAATGTGGATTTGAAATTGCTGAAAAAGAAACTTTACCTGAAAAAGTATGGATTGACTGTGTGAATTGCCCCAAGCTTGATTGTTGCGATGAAACCGCAATGATTAAATATATTGTATAAATCCAAATTTTACTTTCTATTCTCGTAACTATTCAGCCACATCATAAAGTGAGCTGAATATTTTTTGTATTTCTTGTCTATGATGTGAATACTGATAGACAAGGAGGTGAATCGCATGTTGACGGTACAACAAGCTGTATTTACAGTTGAGAGCTTAATCGGCAAAGTCCAACAACAAAAACAGCTCATTCATCAACTCGTTCAAGAAAATGAACATTTGCGTCACGAAAACAAACAACTACGCAAAGAAAATGAACAACTGAAGTACCGTGTTCAAGAGCTGGAAGCACGCACGAAAAAAAACAGCTCCAATAGCCATTTGCCCCCATCTTCTGACCGTTTGTCCACACCCATTCTTCTGGGGCTTAATGGAGATGATTGTTCACTTCCCCAATCATATGCAAGTCATTTTGTCCGATTAATTGTTAGAAAATTTAATAAAAAAGACGATATCTTGACCGATGAGGAACGAAGTTGGTAGAATGAATTAAAATTTAAGATGCGCACCTTCGTATATCCTCGATAATATGGTTCGAGAGTTTCTACCGGGACACCGTAAATGACCCGACTACGAAGGCAGTGTTCTATATTGCTAGAATTCTGCCTTCGTTTTTTTATGAGGAGGTATGAATGCTAGCTTTTTTATTATGTGTAGATGGGGTGATTTCGTTTGAGTCAGCAGGAAATGATCGTCGTTTTAGATTTCGGTAGTCAGTACAATCAGTTAATTACGCGCCGCATTCGTGAGTTTGGTGTGTATAGCGAGCTGCATCCACATACGATTACGGCCGAGCAAATTCAACAAATGAATGTAAAAGGAATTGTCTTTTCGGGTGGACCAAATAGCGTGTATGATGAACAATCGTTTACGTGCGATCCAGCGCTTTTTCAGTTAGGTATTCCGATTTTAGGAATTTGTTATGGTATGCAGCTGATGACACATCATTTAGGCGGAAAAGTAGAAAAAGCGACGCATCGAGAATACGGAAAGGCAACGATTACGGTGCAGCGTCCGTCGCAATTGTTTAGTGATTTACCGACGGAGCAAATTGTTTGGATGAGTCATGGAGATTTAGTGACGAAAACGCCGGAAGGGTTTACTATTGATGCGACAAGTCCATCTTGCCCAATTGCGGCGATGAGCGATGAAACGAGAAAGTTTTATGCTGTTCAGTTTCATCCTGAAGTACGTCATTCCGTATATGGTAATGAGTTGTTGAAGCGATTCGTGTTTGAAATTTGTGAATGCAAAGGCGACTGGACGATGGGAAGTTTTATTGATCACGAAGTTCGTAAAATTCGCGAACTCGTCGGCGATAAAAAAGTGCTTTGCGCCTTAAGTGGCGGTGTGGATTCATCGGTGGCGGCAGTTCTCGTCCATCGGGCAATCGGTGATCAGTTGACATGTATTTTTGTTGACCACGGTTTGCTTCGTAAAGGAGAAGCGGAAAGTGTGATGAAAACGTTCCGCGGAGGCTTTCATATGAATGTCATTAAAGTAGATGCAAAGGAACGATTTTTAAATAAATTAAAAGGGGTAACCGACCCGGAGCAAAAACGAAAAATTATCGGAAATGAATTTATTTACGTTTTTGATGATGAAGCAGCAAAGCTAGATGGCATCGAATTTTTAGTACAAGGTACGTTGTATACTGATATTATTGAAAGCGGCACAGCAACAGCCCAAACGATTAAATCTCATCACAATGTCGGTGGTTTACCAGAAGATATGAAGTTTAAATTAATCGAGCCATTGAATACGCTCTTTAAAGATGAAGTGCGAGCGCTCGGTACAGAATTAGGTATTCCGGATGAAATTGTATGGCGTCAACCGTTTCCAGGACCTGGACTTGGCATTCGCGTATTAGGGGAAGTGACAGAAGAGAAGTTAGAGATTGTTCGTGAATCAGACGCCATTTTACGTGAAGAAATAAAAAAAGCCGGGCTTGATCGTGAAATTTGGCAGTACTTCACGGTTCTACCTGACATTCGTAGCGTAGGTGTAATGGGTGATGCGCGCACGTATGATTATACGGTCGGTATTCGTGCAGTCACTTCGATTGACGGTATGACAGCGGATTGGGCGCGCATTCCTTGGGATGTTCTTGAAGTAATTTCTACACGTATTGTCAACGAAGTGCCTCATGTCAATCGTGTCGTGTATGATATTACAAGCAAGCCACCAGCAACTATTGAGTGGGAGTAAAAAACGAACAAAAAAATATTTAAGTAAAAAAATGTTCGTTTTTAATATTGACTTTATCGGAGTCGATTGTTAGAATGTATGTGTAAAATAAATAGAGGGTACATCGTATAATCTCGAGAATATGGCTCGGGAGTCTCTACCAAGCTACCGTAAATAGCTTGACTACGATGGGTAATGCGGGGGAGAGGAGTCTGCTTGATTCCTCTCTATATTCGTGCATTATGCATCATAGTCAACGCTTCTGGTAGTTTGCTAGAAGCGTTTTTCTTTTTATTACAACATATGGAGGGACTTGAAGTGATTAAGAAGTATTTCCAATTTGACGAGCTCGGCACAAACTATCGGACAGAAATTATTGCCGGGATCACAACGTTCTTATCTATGGCTTACATTTTATTTGTTAATCCATTTACGCTTTCGTTAGGAGCAGTAAAAGATTTTCCGAATGAACTTCGGATTGATCAAGGGGCTGTGTTTGTTGCGACGGCGTTAGCAGCTGCTTATGGGTCTATTTTGATGGGGATTTTAGCGCGGTATCCAATTGCTCTTGCGCCAGGAATGGGGCTAAATGCATTTTTTGCGTTTACGGTTGTGCTTCATATGCAAATTCCTTGGCAAACTGCATTAGCGGGTGTATTTGTTTCAGGTATTCTCTTTACCATTTTAACTTTGACAGGTATTCGAGAAAAAATTATCGATGCCATTCCTATTGAATTAAAGTATGCTGTTGGGGCAGGTATTGGTTTGTTTATTACTTTTATCGGCTTCCAAAACGCTAAAATCATTGTGGATAATCCAGCAACGTTAGTAGGATTAGGTGATTTCCAAGATGGAAATACGCTATTAGCAATTTTTGGTTTGATTGTCACCGTAGCACTGATGGTGAGAAAAGTACCTGGCGGTGTTTTTTATGGTATGGTCATTACAGCTATTGTAGGTATGATGTTTGGATTAATCGAAGTTCCGGATAAAATTGTCGGGGCTGTTCCTGATCTTTCTCCTACGTTTGGTGTAGCGTTTGAGCACTTAGATGAAATTTTCACATTGAAAATGATTGGGGTAGTTTTAACATTTTTCATTGTTGATTTCTTTGATGCAACAGGAACGTTGCTTGCGGTTGCAAATCAAGCAGGATTGTTAAAGGATAATAAGTTGCCACGTGCAGGAAAAGCTTTGCTTGTTGATGCAACGGCTGTTATGGTAGGTGCGGTACTTGGGACGTCTACAACGACTTCTTACATTGAGTCTTCTGCGGGGGTAGCTGCAGGAGGACGCTCAGGATTCTCAGCAGTTGTAACAGGTATTTTATTCTTATTAGCTTTATTCTTCTCGCCTTTATTAAGTGTCATTACTGCTCCGGTTACAGCACCAGCACTTATTATTGTAGGAGTATTAATGGCTTCTTCGGTCGGTGAAATTGATTGGAAAAAATTTGAGGTAGCAGTTCCAGCTTTCTTTACTTTAATTACAATGCCGCTTTCTTATAGTATTGCAACAGGTATTGCAGTCGGTTTCTTGTTTTATCCGATCACAATGATTTTAAAAGGTCGCGGTCGTGAAGTTCATCC
>NZ_CP150179.1:232500-522500 GCF_037965005.1 Anoxybacillus sp. FSL W8-1294
TTCGCCCATTAAAGCGGTACGCGAGCTGGGTTCAGAACGTCGTGAGACAGTTCGGTCCCTATCCGTCGCGGGCGTAGGAAATTTGAGAGGAGCTGTCCTTAGTACGAGAGGACCGGGATGGACGCACCGCTGGTGTACCAGTTGTCCCGCCAGGGGCACAGCTGGGTAGCTATGTGCGGAAGGGATAAGCGCTGAAAGCATCTAAGCGTGAAGCCCCCCTCAAGATGAGATTTCCCATCGCGTCAAGCGAGTAAGATCCCTTGAAGATGACAAGGTAGATAGGTCCGAGGTGGAAGCGTGGCGACACGTGCAGCTGACGGATACTAATCGATCGAGGACTTAACTAAGCACACAAGAAAAGCTGAGAACGGTCCTTGGCGAAGCCAAGGAAACGTCCGACGGAGCCGAGAGCTTTTGACGAAGACGTGCTTGCACGTCGAACGGAAAAAGCGAAGGCGTAGGAGGATGTTAGTTCGAAGCTAGACAGTAAGAAAAGCGAAGGCGACTGTCCAGCCACGAAGAACGCGAAAGGCCTGCGAGGAGGCTGTTGCCGCCACAGCAGGACTGAAGCGGTTCGAGGGGCTAGGAGCCGCAGCTAGACATCAAGAAAAGCTGAGAACGGTTCTTGACGTAGTCAAGAAAAGCGCAGGTGACTGTTCTGTTATCTAGTTTTGAAGGAATCATCCTTCACGCCCAAAAAGGCGAAACGAAAAAGCATGTTTGCTCGGTGACGATGGCGGAGAGGTCACACCCGTTCCCATCCCGAACACGGAAGTTAAGCTCTCCAGCGCCGATGGTAGTTGGCGGGACACCGCCTGCGAGAGTAGGACGTTGCCGGGCGGACATAGCAAGTTAGAGGGCAGCTCCGTTTTGTTCTCTAACTTTTTTTGTCCATGTATTTGCGTTTAACGCTTTTACAATCCTCTCCCCCATAGTTAAAAAGCTAACCTATATCGGTTAGCTCATTTTTTATTTAATGTCCACCTTCCTTTTTATATGATCAGGGATGAGACGATGAAGATGAACAAATAGCAGTCCGTTCTCGTACACAGCTTCCACTTTTTCTCCTACAGGAAAGGGAAGTTGTATCTCTCGTTCAAAAGGTTCTTGTGTAATTCCTTCTTCAATTAGTTCAAAGCCTTCAAACTGCAATTGAACATTTGCTTTAATTTCTAATGTATTATAATGAATGTACACTTCTGCATCGTGTACATGTGCTAACCCTGGGATCGCTGCGACGACAAGTAGCTCATTATCACGACGATACATATTGATGCCTGATGAATAGGAAGAAAAGGAATTTGATGAGTTCCAAAATGGATGAGTAAAAAAGGCTTCCCATTGCTTTGTCCAATCCATAAGCTTCTCCCCTTTCTCTTTTTCTTTTTACTATATGGTGAAAAAGATGAAATGGTGATTTTTAAGTAAAAACCGAACATTAATTATTTTGTGTGTAAAAATGTTCGATTTTATGTTGACATGATTGAAAAACGACTGGTAAGATGAAGATAAATGAATACGTTGTTGAACCCTCATATAATTTTGGGAATATGGCCCAAAAGTCTCTACCCAATAACCGTAAATTATTGGACTATGAGGGAAAGGATCTTATTGGCTTTTTTCACCCAATGGGCGAAATATGTCCAGAACGATGCTTTCCCTTATGGTCGAGGGGCGTTGTTCTGGATTTTTTTCTGATTATAAAAAGAGGTGAGTACGGATGCAGCCACTTGTAGCTGTCATTATGGGAAGTCAATCAGATTGGGAAACGATGCGTCATGCATGTGATATATTAGAAGAATTGCATATTCCGTTTGAAAAAAAAGTTGTTTCAGCTCACCGTACACCGGACTTTATGTTTACGTATGCTGAAACAGCTGAAGAGCGCGGCATTAAAGTCATTATCGCTGGAGCTGGTGGAGCCGCTCATTTGCCTGGAATGGTAGCAGCCAAAACAACATTACCTGTCATCGGTGTTCCAATTATGTCTAAGACGTTGAACGGTCTTGATTCATTGTTATCTATTGTTCAAATGCCAGGCGGGGTGCCAGTTGCGACCGTAGCGATCGGAAAAGCAGGTGCAATCAATGCTGCGCTGCTTGCTGCTTCGATTCTTGGAACGTATGAACCAACGTATATGGAAGCGTTACGTGCGCGACGTGAAACGATTCGAAAACAAGTGATGGAAAGTAGTGATCAGCTTGACTAAAATGATTGTTCCGGGGCAAACGATTGGCATTATTGGCGGAGGACAACTAGGAAGAATGATGGCGATCGCTGCGAAAGAGATGGGGTTTTTCGTTGCTGTACTCGATCCTACCCCACACTCTCCATGTGCTCAAGTCGCTGACATTGAAATTGTTGCTTCATATAGCGATGAACGAGCATTATGTCAGCTAGCTGAAGTAAGTGATGTCATCACCTATGAATTTGAAAATATTGATGCGGATGCATTGAATCGATTAGCAGAGAGAGGATATGTGCCTCAAGGAAGCGAGCTTCTTGCGAGTACACAACATCGTTGGAAAGAAAAACGGGCTATTCAGTCTGCAGATTTGCCTGTTGCACCTTATCGTCTTGTGCTAAAAGAAGAAGAATTAGAACGAGCGATTCGAGAGATTGGTATTCCATCTGTGTTGAAAACGTGCCGTGGGGGATATGATGGAAAAGGGCAAGTTGTTATTCGTTGTTTAGATGATATTCACGAGGCGCGCTCGCTGCTCGCTTACGGTGAATGTGTATTGGAAGCATGGGTTCCATTTGTGAAAGAGTTATCTATTATCGTTGTGCGTAGCGTTTCTGGTGAAATAGAGCTGTTTCCTGTTGTCGAGAACATTCATCGCGACAATATTTTGCATCAAACGATTGCCCCAGCCCAAGTTAGCCAGAAAACCATTGCGCAGGCGGAGATGTATGCTCGACGATTAGCGGAAACTTTTCAACTTGTCGGCACACTAGCTATTGAAATGTTTTTAACAGAAGATGGGCAGTTATATGTCAATGAACTTGCCCCTAGACCACACAACTCAGGTCATTATACAATAAACGGTTGTATCACATCGCAATTTCAACAACATATTCGCGCCATTTGTAATTGGCCGCTTGGCAGCACGGAGTTGCTCAAACCTACAATTATGGTCAACATTTTAGGAGAACATGTGGATGCAGTCATTCAAAACATCGCCCAATTTCGTGACGCCCACGTCCACTTTTATGGAAAAAAGGAAGCGAAGCTGAAGCGAAAGATGGGACATGTGACATGGTTAGCTGATGATGTCGATGCGATCCAACGAAAAATAGATGAATTTGCGATTTGGACAGATCGGAGGATGAACGTATGATTGAACGTTACACACGACCAGAAATGGGTGCGATTTGGACGGAAGAAAACCGTTTTCGTGCTTGGCTAGAAGTCGAAATTTTAGCATGTGAAGCATGGGCCGAGTTAGGTGTTATCCCGAAAGAAGATGTTGAAAAAATTCGTCAAAACGCCTCATTCGATATCGCGCGCATTAAAGAAATCGAAGAAGAGACGCGCCATGATGTTGTTGCCTTTACGCGCGCGGTATCAGAAACGCTAGGAGAAGAACGAAAATGGGTACATTACGGCCTTACGTCTACGGATGTGGTTGATACAGCATTATCATACTTATTAAAACAAGCAAATGACATTTTATTGCGTGACTTAGAGAACTTTATTGCTGTATTAAAAGAAAAAGCGATTGAGCATAAATATACGGTCATGATGGGACGAACGCATGGTGTTCATGCTGAGCCAACGACATTTGGATTAAAATTGGCGCTTTGGTATGCCGAAATGGAGCGAAATTTAGAACGTTTCAAGCAAGCAGCCGAAACGGTACGCGTTGGAAAAATTTCTGGTGCTGTTGGTACGTATGCCAATATCGATCCGTTTGTTGAGCAGTACGTATGTGAAAAACTTGGCTTACAGCCTGCGCCTATTTCGACGCAAACGTTACAGCGTGATCGTCATGCCCACTATATGGCGACGCTCGCTTTAATTGCAACATCGATTGAAAAATTTGCTGTTGAAATTCGTGGATTACAAAAAAGTGAAACACGGGAAGTAGAGGAGTTTTTCGCTAAGGGACAAAAAGGTTCGTCTGCGATGCCGCATAAACGGAATCCGATCGGTTCAGAAAATATGACAGGAATGGCTCGCGTCATTCGTGGGTATATGTTAACGGCGTATGAAAATGTACCGCTTTGGCATGAGCGTGACATTTCACATTCGTCAGCGGAGCGCATTATTTTACCGGATGCAACGATCGCTTTAGACTACATGCTCAACCGCTTTACAAATATCGTGAAAAACTTGACCGTATTCCCAGAAAATATGAAGAAGAATATGGATCGCACGCTCGGACTTATTTATTCACAACGCGTATTGCTAGCGCTTATTGACACAGGTATGACGCGTGAGGAAGCGTATGATCTTGTACAACCAAAGGCGATGGAAGCATGGGAAAAACAAGTGCCGTTCCGCTCGTTAATTGAAGCAGACGAAGTAATTACAAGTCGTTTAACGAAGGATCAAATTGCTGATTGCTTTGACTACAACTATCACTTAAAGCATGTCGACACGATTTTCGAGCGACTTGGCTTGCAGTAGGTAAGGCGCCGTCCTTACCTTTACACGAAAATTTCCTAATATTCTGTATAACTGGGGGAGAGAACATGGAAAAGCAACACCTTCTGTATGAAGGAAAGGCGAAGAAAGTGTATGCGACGAACGAAGAGGGTGTATTATGGATTGAATATAAAGATGAGGCAACTGCATTTAACGGTGAAAAAAAAGCAAAGATTAGCGGAAAAGGACGATTAAATAACGAAATTACGAGTTTACTATTTTCCTTGTTGCATGAAGCAGGTGTAAATAATCATTTTATCCGTAAAATATCCGATACAGAACAGCTTGTGCGTCAAGTGACGATCATACCCCTTGAAGTCGTTGTCCGCAATATTGTCGCCGGGAGTTTGTCGAAGCGTACTGGTCTTGAGGAAGGAACGGTACTTGAAAAACCACTTGTAGAATTTTACTACAAAAATGACGATTTAGGCGATCCCCTATTAACGGAAGATCATATCGCTTTGTTACAGCTTGCCACTCATGATGAGCTTTTGCACATGAAACAGACGGCGTTACGCATTAACGACATTTTAACTTCCTTATTTCGTTCATGTGACTTACAGCTTGTCGACTTCAAATTAGAGTTTGGAAAAGATGAAACGGGAGCGGTACTGTTGGCGGATGAAATTTCCCCAGATACGTGTCGATTATGGGATGTACACACGAAAGAAAAATTTGATAAAGATGTATTTCGTCGTGATTTAGGCGACTTAACAGAAACATATACGAAACTTTTACAACGATTAGGAGGATTATCATGTACAAAGTAAAAGTGTATGTCACATTGCGTGAAAATGTATTAGATCCACAAGGAAATGCTGTAAAAGGAGCGCTTCATAGCTTAAGTTATCATGAGGTGCAAGATGTGCGTATTGGAAAGTTCATGGAGTTAACGGTAGAAAAAAGTGACCGCGACATAGATGCACTCGTGAAAGATATGTGTGAAAAGTTGTTGGCGAATACGGTCATTGAAGATTATCGCTATGAAATTGAGGAGGTCGTCGTTCAGTGAAATTTGCGGTCATTGTATTTCCGGGTTCCAACTGTGATGTCGACATGTATCATGCGATTGCAGATGAATTAAGGGAAGATGTTGAATACGTTTGGCATGATGTAGAAAGTTTAGATGAGTTTGATGCTATTCTTTTGCCAGGTGGTTTTTCATACGGGGATTATTTACGATCTGGAGCGATTGCGCGCTTTTCCAACGTCATGAAAGCGATAAAAAAAGCAGCAGACGAAGGGAAACCGATTTTAGGTGTATGTAACGGATTTCAAATTTTACTAGAAGCGGGGCTTCTCCCGGGGGCGATGCGACGCAACAATACGTTAACGTTTATTTGCCGCCCGGTAAAGCTTCGTGTCGAAAATAACGAAACGATGTTTACATCGCAATACGAGCAAGGAGAAGTGATTACAATCCCCATTGCGCACGGAGAAGGAAACTATTATTGTGATGAACAAACGTTACAACAGCTTATCGCTAATAACCAAATTGTTTTTCGGTATGAGGGAGAAAATCCAAACGGTAGTTTATTCAACATTGCAGGCATCGTGAACGAAAAAGGGAACGTACTTGGTATGATGCCACACCCTGAGCGAGCTGTTCATGAGTTGCTTGGAGGGGCAGACGGTTTAAAACTGTTTCAATCAATTGTGACATATTGGAGGGACGCACATGTCGTTATTACTTGAGCCAAGTCCAACAATGATTAAAGAACAGAAGATGTATCGTGATATGGGATTAACAGATGAAGAGTTTGCGATGATTGAGCGTATTCTTGGACGTTTGCCTAATTATACAGAAACGGGCATTTTTTCTGTCATGTGGTCAGAACATTGTAGCTATAAAAATTCGAAACCTGTATTAAAAAAGTTTCCGACTGAAGGGAGACATGTGCTCCAAGGACCAGGAGAAGGCGCTGGTATTGTCGATATTGGAGATGGATTAGCGGTAGCATTTAAAATTGAAAGTCATAACCATCCATCTGCGATTGAGCCGTATCAAGGGGCTGCCACAGGTGTTGGGGGAATTATTCGCGATGTCTTCTCGATGGGGGCAAGACCAATTGCGTTATTAAACTCGCTTCGCTTTGGCGAATTAACGTCACCGCGCGTGAAATATTTATTTGAGCGCGTCGTCGCAGGGATTGCGGGATATGGAAATTGTGTCGGTATTCCGACTGTTGGTGGTGAAGTGCAATTTGATGCGGCATACGAAGGAAACCCGCTTGTAAATGCGATGTGCGTCGGGGTGATTCGACATGAAGATATTCAAAAAGGAATCGCGGCAGGCGTTGGAAATACGGTCATGTATGTCGGGGCGAAAACGGGGCGTGACGGCATTCATGGGGCGACATTTGCATCGGAAGAATTAACGGAACAATCTGAACAAAAACGTCCAGCTGTGCAAGTCGGGGATCCATTTATGGAAAAATTGCTTCTTGAAGCTTGTTTAGAGGTTATTCATTGCGATGCACTCGTTGGTATGCAAGATATGGGGGCGGCCGGTTTAACAAGCTCATCGGCCGAAATGGCGAGCAAGGCAGGCTCTGGTATTGAACTAAATTTAGATCTTGTACCACAACGCGAAACAGGAATGACACCGTATGAAATGATGTTGTCTGAGTCGCAAGAGCGCATGCTTCTTGTTGTTCAGAAGGGTCGTGAACAAGAAATTATAGATGTATTTGCTAAATACGGGCTCGAGGCGAAAGCGATTGGTCGCGTAACAAATGATCAAATGTTACGTTTGTATCACCGCGGGGAAGTCGTTGCCGAAATTCCGGTTGATGCGCTTGCCAAAGATGCCCCTGTATATCATAAGCCGTCGCAAGAACCAGCATATTATCGTGAGTTTCAAACGATTGAGTACGTACCGACGATTAACGATTATGAAGAAACGTTGCTTGCATTATTAAGTCAGCCAACGATTGCAAGTAAAGAATGGGTGTATGAACAATACGATTATATGGTGCGAACAAATACGGTTGTTGCTCCAGGGTCTGATGCAGCTGTTTTACGCATTCGTGGCACAAATAAAGCGCTGGCGATGACAACCGATTGTAATTCTCGCTACGTATATTTAGATCCAGAAGTCGGTGGGAAAATTGCGATCGCAGAAGCAGCACGCAACATCGTATGTTCCGGTGCTCAGCCACTTGCCGTTACCGATTGTTTGAATTTTGGAAATCCGGAAAAACCAGAAATTTTTTGGCAACTTGAAAAAGCGGTAGAAGGAATGAGCGAAGCGTGTCGTGTACTAGAAACACCAGTCATTAGCGGAAATGTATCGCTTTATAATGAAACGAACGGCGAAGCCATTTATCCGACACCAATTGTCGGCATGGTCGGTGTCGTTGAACATATTAGTCATATTACGACACAAGCATTTAAACAACCTGGCGACTTGATTTATGTCATTGGGGAAGCTAAGCAAGAATTTGGTGGGAGCGAGCTACAAAAATGGCTAACAGGTCGCATTTTTGGAAAAGCGCCAACGATTGATTTACATGTGGAAGCAGAGCGACAACAACAGCTTCTCACCGCGATTCGAGCTGGAGTAGTAGCATCAGCGCATGACATATCGGAAGGTGGCTTGGCGATTGCACTTGCGGAATGTCTAATGACCGCACAAGGTTTAGGTGCACGTGTGACAATTCAAGGTGATGTCGTTTCAGAACTATTTAGTGAAACACAATCACGCTTTATCGTTTCTGTAAAAAAGGAACATCGTCAAGCGTTTGAACAGCTCGTTCAAGCGATATGTATTGGGGAAGTGACGAACGATGAAATGCTTCATGTGGTGAATGAGGATACGAGTATCATCCACGTTCCAGTAGAAACAATGCGAAACGTATGGAAAGGAGCTATTCCATGCTTGCTGAAATCAAAGGATTAAATGAAGAATGCGGAATTTTTGGCATTTGGGGACATGAGGAAGCAGCGACGTTGACATATTACGGACTGCATAGTTTACAACATCGTGGTCAAGAAGGAGCAGGAATTGTTGTCGGAGGCAACGGAACGTTACAATTTCATAAGGGGCTTGGTTTAGTCACAGAAGTGTTTAGTCGCGGTGAACTAGAACAATTAACGGGCATGGCTGCGATCGGCCACGTCCGTTACTCAACTGCCGGCGGAGGCGGGTATGCGAATGTTCAACCGCTTTTGTTCCGTTCCCAAGGCGGCAGTTTAGCGCTTGCACATAACGGAAATTTAGTAAATGCCGATGAGTTGCGCTTTCGTTTAGAACAACAAGGAAGTATTTTTCAAACGACTTCTGATACGGAAGTGCTTGCTCATTTAATTAAGCGTAGTGGCGAACCGATTTTAAAAGAACGGATTAAAGAAGCGTTGTCGCATTTACGTGGCGCTTTTGCCTTTTTAATTTTAACGGAAACAGAAATGTATATCGCTCTTGATCCACATGGATTTCGCCCTTTATCGCTTGGGCGTTTAGGCGAGGCGTACGTTGTAGCGTCGGAAACGTGTGCGTTTGATGTCATTGGTGCCACATATGAGCGAGAAGTGGAGCCGGGAGAGCTCATTATGATTAATAAACAAGGCATTCGTTCTGAGCGTTTCGCCCCTAAAGTTCCCCGCTCGATTTGCAGTATGGAATATATTTATTTCGCTCGCCCGGATAGCAACGTTGATGGCATTAACATTCATACAGCACGAAAAAATTTAGGAAAACAGTTAGCCGTTGAAGCCCCTGTTGCAGCGGATGTGGTGACAGGTGTACCGGATTCAAGCATTTCAGTAGCGATCGGCTATGCGGAAGCGACAGGTATTCCGTACGAGTTGGGGCTAATTAAAAATCGGTATGTTGGACGGACGTTTATTCAACCATCGCAAGCACTTAGGGAACAAGGAGTAAAAATGAAATTGTCGCCTGTTCGAGGGGTCGTCGCTGGGAAGCGAGTCGTCATGGTTGATGACTCCATTGTGCGTGGAACGACGAGCAAGCGTATCGTACGCATGCTTCGAGAGGCAGGAGCAACAGAAGTGCATGTGCGCATTAGCTCCCCGCCGATTACGCACCCATGTTTTTATGGCATCGATACATCAACAAAAGAAGAGCTTATTGCGGCTAAACATACGATCGAACAAATTCGACAACTCATTGAAGCGGACTCTCTTGCTTTTTTAAGTCCAGAAGGGCTTTTGCAAGCGATTGGAAGACCAAACGATTCAGCAAACTGCGGGCAATGTTTAGCTTGCTTTACAGGACAATATCCGACGAAGATTGGAGGAGAGCATGTTGGCACATGTGTACAAACAAGCCGGTGTGAATATTGAAGCTGGATATGAAGCGGTAGAGCGGATGAAAAAACATGTCGCCAAAACTGCCCGAATCGGTGCACTTGGAAGCTTAGGTGGTTTTGGAGGAATGTTTGACCTCTCTTCGCTCGGGTATAAACAACCTGTCCTTGTATCTGGAACAGACGGTGTAGGGACGAAACTAATGCTTGCATTCGCTTTTGATCGGCACGATACGATCGGAATTGATTGCGTAGCGATGTGCGTAAACGATATTGTCGTACAAGGGGCAGAGCCGCTTTTCTTCCTTGACTACATCGCCTGTGGAAAAGCGGTGCCAGAAAAAATTGAGCACATTGTCAAAGGGATGGCCGACGGTTGTGTCGAAGCAGGCTGTGCGCTCATTGGCGGAGAGACAGCAGAAATGCCGGGCATGTACGGTGAAGATGAATATGATGTAGCTGGATTTGCGGTTGGAGTTGTTGAAAAAACGAAAGTAGTCACAGGGGATACGATTGTTCCAGGCGATGTGCTGATCGGTTTGGCTTCGAGCGGGCTTCATAGCAACGGCTATTCGCTTGTAAGAAAAATTATAAAAGATGCCGACTTGCGATTAGATGACATATATGAACCGTTTTCTCGCTCGCTTGGCGAGGAGTTGTTAACGCCTACACGCATTTACGTTCGAGCGGTACTTGAAGCATTAAAACAATTTCGTGTGAAAGGGATGGCACATATTACAGGGGGCGGTTTTATCGAAAACATTCCGCGTATGTTGCCAAAAGGATTACAAGCCGAAATAGACTACGGTTCATGGCCGATTCCGCCGATTTTTAACTTTTTACAGCAACATGGACAGCTACAACGAACGGAAATGTTTAATATTTTTAATATGGGAATCGGTTTTGTATTAGCTGTCGATAGCGATGTTGTGCCAGACGTTGTGCAGTTGCTTGAATCGTGTGGAGAAGAGGCGTACATTATCGGTCGGGTAAAAGAAGGAGTAGGTGTATCGTTTGCTGGGGGAAAAATCGAATGAAGCGAATAGCTATTTTTGCATCAGGAAGCGGAACGAATTTTCAAGCGATTGTCGACGCAGTAAAAAAAGGAGACATTCAAGCAGAAGTGGCGCTTCTTGTATGTGATCGACCGCATGCCAAAGTGATTGAACGAGCGATTCGTGAACACGTGCCGGTATTTGTTTTTAACCCTAAACAATATGAAACGAAACAACAATTTGAACGTGAGATTTTACAACAACTACAACAAAAAGAAATCGACTTAGTTGTTCTTGCTGGTTATATGCGGCTTATCGGTCCAACGCTTTTACAGGCATATCCGAACAGAATTGTAAACATTCATCCCTCTCTTCTGCCGGCGTTTCCAGGAAAAGATGCGATTGGCCAAGCGTATCGCTACGGTGTGAAAGTGACAGGGGTTACAGTGCATTACGTTGATGAAGGAATGGATACGGGACCAATTATTGCGCAACGGGCACTATATATTGATGACGGAGAACCATTAGAAAGCGTTGAGCGCCGCATTCATGAAATTGAACATGTGTTGTATCCGCAAGTCATTCAACAATTGTTGACGGAGAAAGGGAGTACAAAGAATGAAAAGACGAGCAATTATTAGCGTGTCAAATAAAAAAGGAATTGTCACATTCGCCAAGCAACTAGCTGAGCTTGGAGTGGAAATCATTTCAACAGGTGGCACGAAGCGTGTATTAGCAGAACACGGAATTCCTGTGACAAGCATTTCTGATGTGACAAACTTCCCAGAAATTTTAGACGGACGGGTCAAAACATTGCACCCAAATATTCACGGTGGACTGTTAGCTGTGCGAGATGACGAAACACATCAGCAGCAGCTACAAGCACATAACATCACGCCAATCGATTTTGTTGTTGTCAATTTATATCCGTTTCAAGAAACGATCGCAAATCCGAACGTAACGCTGATGGAAGCGATTGAACAGATCGATATTGGCGGTCCGACCATGCTTAGAGCGGCGGCGAAAAATCATGCTTACGTCACAGCTGTTGTCGATCCTGCCGATTATGATGTAGTCATTGAACAGTTAAAACAATATGGCGAAGTATTGCTTGAGACGAGACGGGCGTTAGCTGCAAAAGTATTTCGCCATACTGCAGCGTATGATGCGATGATTGCACAATATTTGACAAACGTCGTTGGAGAAACGTATCCGGAAACGATGACGATGACGTTTGTGAAGAAACAATCGTTACGATATGGTGAAAATCCACATCAAACGGCTGCATTTTACGAAAAACCGCTCAGTTTACCATTTTCTATTACAAAAGCGAAGCAATTACATGGAAAAGAACTGTCTTACAACAATATTAACGATGCCAATGCAGCTTTACAAATTGTAGGGGAATTCACTGAACCAGCGGCGGTAGCGGTGAAACATATGAATCCGTGTGGAGTCGGCGTTGGCAAGACGATCGCTGAAGCGTTTCAAAAAGCTTACGAAGCCGACCCAACGTCCATTTTTGGCGGCATCGTGGCGCTTAATCGTGAAGTTGACGAACAAACGGCTGCGAAATTACATGACATTTTTTTAGAAATTGTCATCGCCCCTTCATTTACAGAACAAGCGCTAGAAATTTTAAAGAGAAAGAAAAGCATTCGTCTGTTAACGGTCGATTTTGAAGCAGAGCGGAAAAAAGAACCATTTGTCGTATCGGTACGTGGGGGACTACTTGTTCAAGACGAAGACACGTATACAATTGATGATGCGAACATTCAAGTTGTGACTGAAAGACAGCCGACAGAAGAAGAATGGTCGAATTTAACGTTCGCTTGGCGTGTGGTGAAGCATGTCAAATCGAATGCGATTGTACTCGCGAAAAACGGGATGACGATTGGTGTCGGCGCTGGACAAATGAATCGTGTTGGAGCTGCTCGCATTGCGATTGAACAGGCGGGAGAGAAAGCGAAAGGAGCGGTATTAGCTTCCGACGCCTTTTTCCCGATGAGCGATACAGTTGAAGTGGCTGCTCAAGCGGGAGTCACAGCCATTATTCAACCGGGCGGTTCGATTCGCGATGAAGATTCGATTCAAAAAGCTAATGAATATGGAATAGCCATGGTATTTACAGGCGTTCGCCATTTTAAACATTAAGGGGGAAGCAACGGATGAAAGTGCTCATTATAGGTCGTGGTGGCCGAGAGCATGCACTTGCATGGAAAGTAGCACAAAGCCCGCTCGTGACCCACATATACGTGGCGCCAGGAAACGATGGAATGAATGCAATCGCTACGCGCGTTCCGATTTTAGAGGCTGACGTCGAAGCGCTTGTGCAATGGGCGAAAAAAGAAGCGATTGATTTAACGATTGTTGGACCGGAAGCACCGCTGTTGGAAGGAGTAGTTGATCGTTTCGAAAGGGAAGGATTACGCATTTTTGGTCCAAAACAGCAGGCGGCGCGAATTGAAGGAAGTAAAGCATTTGCGAAAGATTTGATGAGAAAATATAACATTCCGACAGCGAGCTATGCGACATTTACAGAGTATGATGAAGCTGTACAATATGTGCACGAACAAGGGGCTCCGATTGTCATTAAAGCGGATGGGCTTGCAGCAGGAAAAGGGGTAACGGTGGCGATGACAGTTGAAGAGGCGCTCCATGCTTTGTATGACATTATGGTTGCCAAAAAGTTTGGTGAAGCGGGGGTACAAGTTGTCATTGAGCAATATTTACAAGGCGAAGAATTTTCGCTTATGACATTTGTACATGGAGAACGTGTATATCCAATGGTTATCGCCCAAGACCATAAGCGAGCGTTCGATGATGATCAAGGTCCAAATACAGGAGGAATGGGGGCGTATTCTCCTGTGCCGCAAATAAGCGAACAGATCGTTCACGATGCGATGGAAACGATCGTCAAACCGACGGTGAAAGCATTAACGAAAGAAGGCTGTTCATTTACTGGATTTTTATATGCAGGATTAATTGCGACGGAAGAAGGACCAAAAGTCATCGAATTTAATGCACGGTTTGGTGACCCTGAAGCACAAGTCATTTTGCCGCGTTTGCAAAATGATCTCGTTGAAGTCATCGTCTCACTTTTAGAAGATAAGCCTGTTACGTTGCATTGGAGTGACGAAGCAACGATTGGGGTTGTATTGGCGGCGAAAGGATATCCTGAACAATATGAAAAAGGTGCTGTTATTCGTGGTCTAGAACGTATAACGAAAGCACAAGTTTTTCACGCTGGCACAAAACGTGTGGACGATGAGTGGGTAACAGACGGGGGACGAGTGCTCCTTGTTGTGGCGAGTGGGAATACGTTGAAAGAAGCACAACGTCTTGTGTATGAACAAATTCAGAACATTGACTGTGCTCAACTTTTTTATCGACGTGATATTGGCAATAAAGCTATCGCGCACGTCGCTTGCGAACGTATACAAAACTAAGGGCAACGATGCTGCCAATTAAAAGAATAAGAATAAAGAATGTATCTGTTATATATTCGGCAATCATACTTTCTCTCCTTTCCCCCCTTGTATGCATACAAGGGGGTTATTGTTACGAAGGGTTAACTGGCTCAATCGGAATCGCTTTCTCATTCTCATTGTTGCTGTCACAATGGCATTGATATCGTTCAAACAAAGCCATCACAGGACAAAAACGAACGATACCTTCTGCGATTTTCATCGCAGCGAGCATCATGACCCAAATATACGATTCACGCCACGGTTTGCGAGAAAAATTGGCAGTTGCCCAAGCTAGCATCGTAAATCCGCATGTGATGCGAATCATCGCATTGATGATACCGATGTTTTGTTTCATGTTCTCCCTCCTTTTTGTTTGTGAAATTTGCTTTCATCCGTTAAAATGTGAATAGACGATGGTACGATTTAGGAGGAAAGCGATCATGATGGAAAAACGATATCGATGGAAAAACGAACAAATTCGCCGACACGTTGCCGTTGTTGACGGAAAGCAAGCGCCAACAAAAGTGTTCATGAACGCAACGTATTTACATCCATACGTACGTCAATGGGTACAAGGAAACGTTTGGGTTTGCGATGACCGAATTGTATATGTCGGTCCAAATAAACCGAAGCAACTCGATTCATGCGAAGTAGTGGACTGCTCGAATCAAGTGCTTGTTGCTGGCTATATGGAGCCACATGCTCATCCGTTTCAGTTATATAATCCCCATACGTTAGCGGAATATGCAGCACAGCACGGTACAACAACACTTATTAATGACAATCTATTCCTTTTTTTACAGTTAACAAAAAAGAAAGCGTTTTCTTTTTTGTCCGCTATGGAAAAACAACCGGTGACGATGTATTGGTGGTGCCGACTGGATCCACAGACAGAAATGAACGGAGAAGAGCATTTTTTTTCGTATAAAAACATGAAAAGTTGGCTGGAAAATGATGCGGTATTACAAGTTGGGGAATTAACTGGATGGCCAAAGCTGTTAGAAGGGGACGATTTCATTCTCCATTGGATACAGGAAGCGAAAAAGCTCGGTAAAAAAGTAGAAGGTCATTTTCCGGGCGCTTCAGATCGCACGTTAACGAAAATGAAACTGTTTGGTGCGGACGCTGACCATGAAGCGATGACCGGAAGTGACGTCTATAAGCGGTTGATGCAAGGGTATACCGTATCGCTGCGTCATTCATCCATTCGGCCTGATTTGCCGACGTTGCTTAAAGAGATGAAACAATGCGGCATTCATCATTACGATCATTGCATGTTTACGACAGACGGTTCGACCCCTGCTTTTTATGAAAATGGAATGATCGACGAAATGATTCGCATTGCATTACAAGAAGGAGTAAGCGATATTGATGCATATAGCATGGCAACGTGGAATGTCGCTCGTTATTATAATATGGATCATTTGCACGGAAGCATTACACCAGGGCGTATTGCACATATTAATATTCTTGAACATGCTTCCAATCCGACACCGATTTCTGTTTTAGCAAGCGGACAATGGGTCAAACGTGATGGCGTTCCTGTTCATGCTTTCTCAACGATGGAATGGGATGCACATGGTCTTATGCCACTTGCGCTGACTTGGGATTTACAGATGGATGATTTGCAGTTTTCAATGCCGTTAGGGATATATATGGAGAACTCGGTCATTATTAAGCCATATTCGATTTCGATTGATACATCTGCTGATGAGCTATCAGCGGATCATGATGAAAGCTTTTTAATGCTTATTGATCGCAACGGAAAATGGCGTGTAAACACTATATTAAAAGGGTTTGCGACACATGTGCAAGCACTTGTTAGTTCGTACTCTAATACAGGGGACATTATTTTAATTGGGAAAAGTAAACGTGATTTGTTGTTTGCTTTTGAACGTATGAAACAAATCGGAGGCGGTATTGTCCTTTGTGAACACGGAGAAATCATTCATGAAATTTCGCTTCCTTTAGGCGGATTAATGTCGGCAAAACCGATGGAAGTGTTAATGGAAGAAGAAAAAACGCTCGGCGAACTGTTGCGAGCGCGCGGTTATGCGTTTGCGGATCCAATTTACACTTTGCTTTTTTTATCATCGACACATTTACCATATATTCGCATTACACCGAAAGGAATTTACGATGTCATGCATAAAACAGTACTCTTTCCAACAATAATGCGTTAAAATATAAAAGGGACGAAAATGAAAGGTTGGGTTTATGTTGCGGCGATTATTGTTTTTATTGCTCATTACGCTCGCGGTTATGTTTGGTGTTGGATGTCAACGTGCAGAGCAAAACACGAAAGAAAAGGAGTCTCCTCCAACAACAATCGAACAAGAGAATGAACAAGGGAAAGAAGAAGCGATGTGGACGTTCCCGTTAACTGGTATGCCAGCGAGTGAAAAAACGATGCAACGCGTCGTAGCGGTTATGGTTAACAACTACCCTACCGCCCGACCGCAATCGGGGTTACATAAAGCAGATATCGTCTACGAGGCGCTTGCTGAAGGGGATATTACGCGGCTGTTAGCGATTTATCAAAGTGAGCAGCCTGATGTGATCGGACCTGTTCGGAGCGCGCGCGATTATTTTATTCAATTAAGCAACGGCTTTCACGCGTTATATGTATGCCATGGATGGAGTCCAGAGGCTCAACGGTTATTGCAGTCTAGTTCAGTAGATTACGTCAATGGATTGTTTTACGATGGGACGTTATTTTGGCGAGATCGAACGAGAAAATCGCCGCACAACTCTTACATTTCCTTTGAAAATATTAAAAAAGGAGCCGAAAAAAACGGCTATGCATTTGAAGAAGAAGTGAAGCCATTGCCGTTTTTCTCAAATGATTTGACACGTGCTGTAGAAGCGACGAATATTGATGTTGTGTATTCTAAACGATCGTATGCTCATGTTCATTATACGTATGATGGAACGAAATACGTTCGTTCGAGTGGTGGCGAGCCGACTGTTGATCGGGAAACGAATACACCTATTGCAGTAGAAAATGTGTTTGTTGTTGAAGCAACACATGAAGTGATTGATGATTACGGACGAAGACATATTGATTTCACGTCAGGTGGAAAAGGTTATTTATTCCAAAAAGGAACGGTACAACAAGTGCAATGGAGAAACGTTGACGGCCGCCTTCTTCCTTATCAAGACGGCGTTCCGCTTGGGTTTGTTCCAGGTAAAACATGGATTCAAGTCGTTCCTAATTTGCAACAAGTACAATATGAATAGGGGGATGTATATGCAAATTAATAAATTGCGTGGCAGAGAGCTCGATCAATTATTTCAAGCCATTTTGTCGTTGAAAGATTTAGAGGAATGTTACCGCTTCTTCGACGATTTATGCACTGTCAATGAAATACAAGCGCTTGCGCAAAGATTAGAAGTGGCACGCATGTTGCGCGAAGGGTATACGTATCATAAAATTGAAACAGAAACAGGGGCAAGCACAGCGACGATCTCGCGCGTTAAGCGCTGCTTAAACTACGGAAATGATGCGTATGCGATGGCACTCGATCGCATTTATAACGAACAAAAGGAGGAGGCTGGCTCACAGTGAGTCAGCTTCTTTTTACGATGTTTTGGTATGATTTTTGTTATAATGAGATGAGGTGAAAAAACATGAATGAGATGACAACATGGCGACATGTGTTTAAATTAGATCCGAACAAAGCCATTACTGACGAACAGTTAGAGCAAATATGTGAATCAGGTACCGATGCGATTATCGTCGGTGGAACAGACGGTGTAACGCTTGAAAACGTTATTGACTTACTTGCACGTGTGCGTCGTTTTTCCGTTCCTTGTGCGCTAGAAGTATCAAATATCGAGGCAGTCACACCTGGATTTGACTATTATTTCATTCCTATGGTGCTCAATAGCCGCGATCTTACTTGGTTAATTGATTTACATCACGAAGCGGTCAAACAGTTTGGTGATTTAATCAATTGGGAAGAACTGTTTGTTGAAGGGTATTGTATTTTAAACGAGGAATGTAAGGCGGCATCGTTAACGAGTGCAAGAACGAATGTAACAGCGGAAGATGTCATCGCTTATGCTCGCATGGCGGAACATATATATCATTTTCCTATCTTTTATATGGAATATAGTGGGCGATACGGAGATGTAAGGCTTGTCGAGAAAGTAAAGCGGACGCTAAAACACACCCGTTTGTTTTATGGCGGTGGCATTCATACACCAGCCCAAGCGAAAGAGATGGCGATGTGGGCGGATACAGTTGTTGTTGGCAACGCTATTTATACAAATTTACAAATGGCATTACAAACAGTCGAAGCGGTAAAAGGAAAATCAACATAAATGGAGAATAAAAAAGAGAACATATGTTTTGGTGGTGAAAAAAATGAGTATGTCGGCACATATGCTGTTGGATGGATTAAATGAAAAGCAAAAAGAAGCGGTAAAAACGACAGAAGGACCGCTTCTAATCATGGCGGGAGCAGGAAGTGGCAAAACGCGCGTATTAACGCATCGCATCGCCTATTTAATGGCGGAAAAAGACGTTGCTCCGTGGAACATTTTAGCGATTACGTTTACAAACAAAGCCGCACGTGAAATGAAAGAACGCGTGGAGCGCATCGTTGGAAAGCAAGCGGAAGATATATGGATTTCGACGTTTCATTCGATGTGCGTCCGCATTTTACGACGTGACATCGATCGCATTGGCATTCATGCGAACTTTTCTATTTTAGACCCGACTGATCAATTATCGGTGTTAAAACATATTTTAAAAGATCGCAATATTGATCCGAAAAAATATGATCCACGTGCGCTTTTAGGTGCGATTAGCAGCGCGAAAAACGATTTGGTGACACCAGAAAAATATGCCGAACAAGCAGCAAACCCATATGAAAAGCTTGTAGCGGAAGTGTATCAAGAATATCAAAAACGATTGTTGCGCAATCATGCGCTTGATTTTGATGATTTAATTATGACGACAATCCAATTATTTCAACGCGTTCCGGAAGTGCTGGAATATTATCAACGAAAGTTTCAATACATTCATGTCGATGAATATCAAGATACGAACCGTTCGCAATATTTGCTTGTGAACATGCTTGCAAAACGTTTTCAAAATTTATGTGTCGTCGGGGATTCCGATCAGTCCATTTATCGTTGGCGCGGTGCCGACATTAGCAACATTTTATCGTTTGAAAAAGACTATCCGAATGCAAAAGTGATTTTGCTTGAACAAAATTACCGTTCAACGAAGCGGATTTTACAGGCAGCGAATGCGGTCATTGAACATAATACGCAACGAAAACCGAAAAAACTTTGGACAGAAAATAGCGAAGGGCAAGCGCTTGTGTATTACGAAGCGATGACGGAAGTCGATGAAGCGCAATTTGTCGTTGGAAAAATTAAAGAATATGTCGATGACGGAAAACGAACGTATAAAGATTTTGCGGTTTTATATCGTACGAATGCGCAATCGCGCGTGCTTGAAGAAATGTTATTGAAGGCGAACATTCCATATAAAATTGTCGGTGGGTTAAAATTCTATGATCGAAAAGAAATTAAAGATATTTTAGCGTATTTACGGTTAATTGCGAATCCGAATGATGACATTAGCTTAACTCGTATTATTAACGTTCCAAAACGCGGCATAGGGGCATCGACAATTGATAAAATTGCAGCATATGCTTCGAGTCAAGGGATATCGATGTTTGATGCGCTTGGTTCCATTGAAGAAATGGGGATTAGCGCTCGCATCGCTGCACCGCTCGTACAATTTCGCGAACAAATTCATCATTGGAGCCAAATGCAGCATTATTTATCTGTAACCGAACTTGTTGAAGATGTACTCGATCGTTCAGGTTACCGCGATATGCTTCGCGAAGAAAAAACGTTAGAAGCGCATAGCCGACTTGAAAACATTGATGAGTTTTTATCTGTCACCCAACATTTTGAACAAGTAAACGAAGATAAATCGCTCGTTGCCTTTTTGACAGACTTGGCGCTTGTAGCAGATATCGACCAGCTTGATAATAATAGCGAAGGACAAACAAATGATGCGGTCGTTTTAATGACGCTCCATTCAGCTAAAGGATTAGAGTTTCCTGTCGTCTTTTTAGTCGGGCTGGAAGAAGGGATCTTCCCACATAACCGTTCATTAAATGATGAAGATGAAATGGAAGAAGAGCGTCGTTTGGCGTATGTCGGTATTACTCGTGCTGAAGAAGAACTGTTTTTAACGCGCGCCCATATGCGTACGTTATTTGGACAAACGCATGTCAATGCCCCATCTCGTTTTATTGATGAAATTCCTGAAGAATTGATTGAATATGCGCATAAGCGAGCAAAAAAACAATCGGCCTCTCCGCGATTATCTGTAGCTTCGCAAGGGGGATGGCGCGTAGGAGAGAAAGTGAGTCATAAAGTGTGGGGTATTGGTACAATTGTGCGCGTAAAGGAAAACGATGGGGATCAAGAGTTAGATGTTGCTTTCTCAAGCCCAATTGGTATTAAACGACTATTGGCGAAGTTTGCTCCGATTACGAAAGTATAGAAAGGATGGAGAATGTGGCACTGCACGACGTGGAAAAACAAATGGCTCAATTACGTCAACAAATCGAAAAATATAATTACGAATATTACGTGTTAGACAAACCGTCTATTTCTGATGCTGAATATGACGAATTGATGAGAAGATTAATAGAACTCGAGGAGCAATATCCGCAATATAAAACGCCGGACTCCCCTTCGCAACGCGTTGGCGGAGCTCCGTTAGAGTCGTTTGCGAAAGTGACCCATCGCGTGCCGATGCTTAGCTTAAGCAACGCCTTCAACGAAGGGGATTTGCGCGATTTTGATCGGCGAGTACGCCAAGAAGTCGGCGATGTGCGTTACGTATGTGAACTGAAAATAGATGGTTTGGCGGTATCGCTCCGCTATGAAAATGGTTATTTTGTACAAGGAGCGACGCGCGGGGACGGGACGACAGGGGAAGATATTACAGAAAATGTAAAAACCATTCGTTCGTTGCCGCTCCGCTTGCGTGAACAAGTGACGATTGAAGTGCGCGGAGAGGTATACATGCCGCGACAATCTTTTGAAAAGCTGAACGAACAGCGCAAAAGGAACGGGGAAGAATTATTCGCCAATCCACGCAACGCGGCAGCCGGCTCCCTTCGTCAGCTCGATCCAAAAATCGTCGCTTCCCGTCAGCTAGATATATTTGTATATGGTGTTGTCCATGCGGAAGAGTTAGGGTTTAATTCTCATAGTGAAGCGCTTCGCTATTTAGATGAGCTTGGGTTTAAAACAAATTGTGCACGTCAAGTATGCGAAACGATCGACGATGTTCTTTCTTACATCGAACGATGGCATGCAGAACGGGAAAAGCTTCCATACGATATTGATGGTATCGTCATTAAAGTAGATTCGTTTGCTCAGCAAAAACAACTCGGAGCAACCGCGAAAAGTCCGCGCTGGGCGATCGCTTATAAGTTTCCGGCTGAAGAAGTCGTAACGCAGCTCGTTCATATTGAATTGAGCGTCGGACGAACAGGGGCAGTCACTCCGACAGCTATTTTACAGCCGGTACGTGTAGCAGGGACGATTGTACAACGCGCTTCTCTTCATAATGCGGACTACATTCGTGAAAAAGATATTCGTCTCGGCGATTACGTTATCATAAAAAAAGCAGGCGATATTATTCCAGAGGTTGTTCGTTCGTTACCAGAGCGACGGACAGGAAAAGAAGAGCCATTCGATATGCCAACCCATTGCCCAGTATGTGCAAGCGAGCTTGTTCGACTGGATGATGAAGTGGCCCTCCGCTGCGTGAATCCGCAATGTCCGGCACAAATTCGAGAAGGGCTGATTCATTTCGTCTCACGTCAAGCGATGAACATTGACGGACTAGGTGAAAAAGTCATTGCTCAACTATTTGAGCATGGTCTTGTTCGCAGCGTGGCAGATTTGTACACATTAACGAAAGACGAGCTTGTCGCATTAGAACGAATGGGTGAAAAATCAGCAACAAACTTACTACGAGCGATTGAAGCGTCAAAACAAAATTCACTTGAGCGCTTATTGTTTGGTCTCGGTATTCGCCATGTTGGCGCAAAAGCGGCAAAAACGTTAGCGGAACATTTTGAAACGATGGAGCGACTCCAACAAGCGACAAAAGAAGAGTTGACGGCCATTCACGAAATCGGTGAAAAAATGGCGGATTCAATCGTCACGTATTTTTCAAAAGAAGAAGTGAAGCAGTTGCTTGAACGTTTGCGGGCATATGGTGTCAATATGACATATAAAGGAGCAAAACAGACAGTCGATATAAGCTCCACGTTTGCTGGGAAGACGTTTGTTTTAACAGGTACGTTGCAGTCGATGTCGCGGAGTGAGGCAAAAGAAACAATTGAGGCGTTAGGTGGAAAAGTGACAGGAAGCGTCAGCAAAAAAACAGACGTTGTCGTTGTCGGTGAAGACGCTGGGTCAAAATTAGGGAAGGCGAAACAGCTTGGTATTACGATTTGGGATGAAGCGCGTTTTCTTCAAGAAATACAACAATCAAAGCAGGTGTCAACAACCCAATGACTAAAGTCATGGGCTTGTAAGCCCCATGTTGACCAGACCAAGGCTTGAAACAGAGCCTACGTTATAGATGTCATGACACGTTCGGGTGCTTCTCCAGCCCGTTCCTCTGTCGTGCAAGGTTAAACAAGCGTGGTGGGTAGCGCTAGTGTCTTGCACATAACAAGCATCTATAACATGGTCGAGGAGAATATGACCTGCTTTATGCAGAGGAAAGGGGAGAACCCTATGGTTTTTGTGTTAGACACAAACAAACGTCCGCTTGCTCCTTGTCACGAAGCAGTTGCAAGAAAGCTGTTGAAACAAGGGAAGGCGGCGATTTACAGGCGATTTCCATTTACCATCATCTTGAAAAAATCAGTAGACGAATCAGAAATTAAAGCAACATATCGGCTAAAAATCGACTATGGAAGCAGGCATACAGGATTAGCGATTTTGCGAGGACAAGAAGTGGTATGGTTAGGGCAACTTGACCATCGCACAGACATCAAGGAAAGAATAGATAAAAGGCGTGCTTTTCGTCGAGCAAGACGAAATCGAAAAACAAGATACAGAAAACCACGCTTTCTGAACCGCAAGCGAAAGGAGGGGTGGTTGCCGTCATCACTAGAGAGTCGTGTGCAAAATATCCAAACATGGGTTAACCGCCTAAAGAAGTTATGCCCCATTGGGTATATATCATACGAAAATGCCAAATTCGACACGCAACTCATGCGAAATCCTGAAATCAATGGTGTAGAGTATCAACAAGGCACGCTACAAGGATATGAAGTACGGGAGTATTTGCTTGAAAAGTTTGGGCGGAAGTGTTGTTATTGCGGAAAAGAAAATGTTCCACTTGAAGTGGAGCATATCATTCCAAAATCGAGAGGTGGAACAGACCGAGTGGATAACCTATGTCTTGCCTGTCATGACTGTAATCAGCGCAAAGGAAGTAAGACAGCAGAAGAATTCGGGTATCCGCACATTCAAAAGCAAGTCAAAGAAACATTAAAGGATACAAGTGCTATCAACTCGACAAGATGGAAAGCGTATGAAGTGTTAAAGCAGACAGGATTAGATGTCGAGTGTGGAACAGGTGCACGAACAAAAATGAATCGTATTCGTTTAGACTTGCCGAAAACACATTATTTTGACGCTTGTTGTGTAGGCGAAAGCACAACAAATCACTTATATTTCAAAACAAAAGAAGTGTTATTTATCAAGGCAAAAGGGCGTGGTAGTCGCTCTCGTACAAACCTAGATAGATATGGCTTCCCAAGAGGTTATCTTGCAAGACAAAAATTCTTCTTTGGTTTTCAAACAGGGGACATGGTTAAGGCTGTTGTCCCAAGAGGGAAATATCAAGGCGTTTGGTTTGGCGAAGTCGCATGTAGAAAGACTGGAAGTTTCGATATTAAAGGCAAGGACGGAAAGCGTATCGCACAAGGAATAAATTATAGATATGTCCAAGTCATTCAGCGATTTGACGGATATGCTTATGGAAAGGGGGTGGCGGAACTTGCGTAAGGTGCAATTCCTCCCCGTGCCTAAAGGCGTGGGCTTCCTTGCGTAAGTTTCGTGAACGATGAAAAAGTGGATCATATTGCTTGCTTGTATGCTTCTTACTTTGTCAGCATGCGCGCCAAAATTTAATCAAGAAGAGCAAGTAGTGCAAGAGACAGATAATAAAAAACAAAAGGCGATTATTCCAAAGTACAACATTTCTAATTCGTATTATCGCACCATTTTACCTTTTCAACCTGGAGAGGCGCGCGGGCTTGTCGTTGAAAATGTGAATACAAGATTAGATATGGATGAATTTGAACTTGGTTTAATGCGCATTGCACAAGAGAAATTCTCCCCATCGCAATATTTATTCCAACAAGGACAATATTTAGATCGAAAAACGATTGAGTCGTGGCTCAAACGAAAACAAGGAAATGGCGAAGGGTTGAATCCTGCTCTAAGAAATGAAGGGACAAATGCAGAAAAAAATAAAAAATCTCCCCTTTACATTTCACATATTTTAGAACATAACTACTTAGTGAAAACGGGAAACGATAAAGTGAAATTAGGCGGGGTTGTCATCGGACTTGCGATGAATTCTGTTCATTACTATGAAACAGAAGAAGGATATCCACGCGAAGTAAAAATTTCAAAAAGCGATATGGAGAAGGAAGGGAAAAAAGCAGCGGCGGAAATTGTTTCTCGCTTACGTCAAATCGATGGGTTAAAGGAAGTGCCAATTGTTGTTGGTTTATTTGAGCAACAACCAAAATCGTCTATCGTTCCAGGACACTTTTTTGCGGTTGGTTATGTTGATAAGGGAAGTAACGATATTCAAGATTGGGAAAAAATAAATGAAGAATATTATGTGTTTCCATCGGATGAAGCGGAAAAAAATCATCGCGATGATTTAGTGAAATTTTTAAATTTAAAATCCGATATTGAAGAATTTTTCCCGAATTATACTGGAGTGATTGGCAGGGCGTTTTATCGCGATGACCAATTGCAACAATTGACAATTGATATTGTGATGCAGTTTTACGGAAAAACAGAAGTCATCGGATTTACGCAATATGTCACAGGTCTTCTTATGGAGAAAATGCCTGATTACATGCCGATTTCCGTTTACATTTCTTCGGTGCGTGGACCGGAGAGCATCATTATAAAAAATCCAGATCAAAATGAGCCGTTCGTTCACATCTATCAACCATAAAAAATTTGAATATGTATGTTCCATCCGTTAGAATGGAATTGTGTGTATGAAAACGCTTTTGTAATTTCAACAAAGGGGGCTTACATATGGTACAACCTTACAAACATGAACCATTTACAGATTTTACAGTCGAAGCAAACAAAAAAGCGTTTGAAGAAGGATTACAAACGGTACAAGCTTATCTCGGTCAAGATTATCCGCTTGTCATTGGTGGCGAGCGCGTCATGACAGAAGATAAAATTGTTTCCATCAACCCAGCGAATAAAACGGAAGTTGTTGGACGTGTAGCGAAAGCGAATAAAGATTTAGCAGAAAAAGCGATGCAAGCAGCAGATGCCGCATTCAAATGGTGGAGCAAAACGAAGCCAGAAATGCGTGCAGACATTTTATTCCGTGCGGCAGCGATTGTGCGCCGTCGTAAACATGAGTTTTCCGCATTGCTTGTGAAAGAAGCAGGAAAGCCGTGGAAAGAAGCGGATGCTGATACAGCGGAAGCGATTGATTTTATGGAATATTATGCACGTCAAATGTTGAAGTTGAAAGATGGCATTCCTGTTGAGAGTCGTCCAGGAGAAACGAATCGTTTCTTTTACATTCCGCTTGGTGTTGGCGTTGTCATTTCACCGTGGAACTTCCCATTTGCGATTATGGCGGGAACAACCGTAGCAGCGCTTGTCACAGGAAATACGGTGCTTTTAAAGCCAGCAAGTGCAACGCCAGTCGTAGCATATAAGTTCGTTGAAGTGCTAGAAGAAGCAGGTCTTCCAGCAGGCGTATTAAACTACATTCCAGGAAGCGGTGCGGAAGTAGGCGATTATTTAGTTGATCATCCGCGCACACGTTTCATTAGCTTTACAGGCTCGCGCGACGTCGGCATTCGCATTTACGAGCGCGCAGCGAAAGTGCATCCAGGACAAATTTGGCTCAAGCGTGTCATTGCGGAAATGGGCGGAAAAGATACAATTGTCGTCGATAAAGAAGCAGATTTAGAATTGGCGGCACAATCAATTGTTGCATCTGCTTTTGGCTTCTCTGGGCAAAAATGCTCGGCATGCTCGCGTGTTGTCGCGCTTGAAGACGTGTATGACCAAGTATTAAACCGCGTCGTCGAGTTAACGAAGCAATTAAAAGTCGGCAACCCAGAAGAACAAAGCACGTTTATGGGACCGGTTATTGACCAATCGGCGTACAACAAAATTATGGAGTATATCGAAATCGGTAAACAAGAAGGCAAGCTAATGACAGGTGGCGAAGGAGACGACTCGAAAGGCTTCTTCATTCAGCCGACGGTGTTTGCCGATGTTGATCCGAAAGCGCGCATTATGCAAGAAGAAATTTTTGGACCTGTTGTGGCATTTACGAAAGCAAAAGACTTCGACCATGCGCTTGAAATTGCCAACAATACCGAATATGGCTTAACAGGTGCCGTCATTTCAAATAACCGCTTTAACCTTGAAAAAGCGCGTGAGGAGTTCCATGTTGGTAACCTTTACTTTAACCGCGGTTGCACAGGTGCCATCGTCGGCTACCATCCATTCGGTGGGTTCAATATGTCTGGAACAGACTCGAAAGCAGGTGGACCAGACTACTTACTTCTTCATATGCAAGCAAAAACGGTATCCGAAATGTTTTAATGGAAAAACCCCTCTTGGCGAAAACGCTAAGAGGGGTTTCAAATATGTAAGATAAGAGTGATAAGGTATAATGAAGAAAAACATCCTTCATATGATATAGAAGTGGGTGGTGATGGGCGATTGAGTACAAACATGTACGGCTTAAAAAAGCAAACATTTTATAACCTCATTTGTGTGTTTCGAAATTATGCCGACATCATTGAAAGAGTGATTTTGTTCGGATCAAGGGCGAGAGGCGATTATAAAGAAACGTCGGACATCGATATTGCGATTAAGTTTAGAAGCCATAACGAGCAGCTGTATCGCATTCAAGACGATTTAGCGGAAGCAAATATCATTTATACGGTAGATGCTATTGATTACGAAAAGATCACCAATGAAAAGCTCAAATCGTATATTGATCTCGAAGGAAAGACAATTTTTTTAACGAATGAACGCGGGGAGGCCGTTGTGACGATGAATAAAATCATGGATAAACTATTTGACTTTGAAAAAGCATTAAATAAACTGCATCAAAGCATCGCGCGTGATGTGGAAAAAGACGACTTAGCTCTTGACGCGACAATTCAACGATTTGAATTTGCGTACGAACTAGCATGGAAATGGATGAAAAGTTACTTAGAATATAACGGGAACAACGAAATGACAAGTCCGCGAAAAACGATTAAACAAGCATTTAAAGAAGGACTTATTCAAGATGGAGAAGCGTGGATTCAAATGTTAGAAGATCGAAATAGGACATCACATACATACGATGAACAAATAGCGATGGAAATTTATGAACATATTCGCCAGCGATACGTTCATTTATTTGATCAATTATTAGTAGAGATGAAAAAACGAGTTCGTGAATTGGAAGAATAGGGGGAGAATGAGTGAAAAAATTTTTAATAGGAGTTTTGTTGTCGTTTGTCATGTTTGCCCTTTCGTTCTCATTATTTAGCGGTTTTTCTTTCTTTATTGCCATTTTTCCAATTGCAGTACTAGCTGTTCCGTTTATATGTGCGGTAACAGAGGCGCTCATTTTTTTTATCGATGAAAAATGGGGATTTAAATGGGATGGGGCTGTTGTTTTAGGGATCGCAACGATTACGACGCTTCCTTTTTATCCTCCTTTTGGTTTTGCAGCCCCGATTTATATGGGAGCACTAGGATATTATGTAGGGAGAAGACTATGTGCTCGATTACATTAGAGGCAATGTAGGTATATACATCCAATTTAAAATTTTAACCTCTGGTTCACGCAGTACACCTGATGCGGCGCAACACCTCATCCGGGTGTTGTAGAACGTACTGTTCGAAGCGAGTAATGGATTGGGCAATGTCGTTTTGATCCTTGTGAAAAACATTGGCAATCACCTCATCTTTCAACCACTTCCACAGCCGTTCAATCGGGTTCAACTGTGGAAAATACGGTGGCAAAAAGATGAAATGAAACGCATCGCCTTCCTCGCCATCAAGAAAGGCTTGTACCATCTTGGCATGATGAATGCGTGCGTTGTCCAACACAAGCACGAGGAATCGGTCCGTATATCTCTCTTTCAATCGGCGCAAAAAGTCAAGGAACGTTTCGGCATTGGCGGATGATGCACGATGAAACACTACATCGCCTTGTTGAACATCGACGGCGCCAAAAATAGAAACGTGGGCATGGTGACCGTAGCTTGGCACTTGTTTTTGATTTCCTACTTCTGCCCACGTCGTACGTAGCGCTTGATAAGCACGAACATGTGCCTCATCCACATAAAACAGCGTGACATTCTCGGTAACTAGTTTTTTTTTATAAATTCAAATTCTTTTGAAAGGCAGCTTGACGCTTAGCGTCTCCTTTGACGAGCTTATACGTCGGACGTGTCCATGACAAACACAAACGATGCAACAACTTACGAATCCCTTCCCGTGACATCGAAACGCCATAAGTTTGTTGAATGTAAGATTGTAAAATGCGCGTGTTCCATGATGAAGCGATGCCCCAACCAGCATCCACAGGTGTGGTGGTTAACACGAGTTGTCTAATTTCTTGTTGTTGTTCTTCCGTAAGAAACGGCACACGGCCAGGTGGTAAGCGACGATCGAGTAGATGATCGAGCCCACCTTGATTAAAACGTGCAACGTAGAGGGCAACCGATTGACGGCATACGTTGACCATTTTCGCGACATCTTTACCAAGATGACCTTCCATGACAAGACGAACAGCGGTCACCCGAACGCGAAGGGAAGCATCTTTGATTTTCCGTTCTTGTTTCCGAAGTGTTCGAGGCGTCCAACCGTGATCATTTGTGATTTTTAGACGTTTCATGTCCTTTCCGCTCCTTTTACACATGAGTATTTAGGAGCAGTATAGCCATGAAAAAAGGTGTTCATACAGAAGTCATGGTTTTAAGGTGCATGTATATAGAAGCAGCCGCATATAAAATTCAGAATGAAAATAAATGGGTAGTTTTTTTAGATAATGAACAAGATACTACATTAGTTAAAAAAATATTAGATAAGTGTGATTTCCATGAAAAATATGGTTACAAGATTTTTACTGTTGATGCAGATGATTTATCTTATGAAGTCGGAAGTAAGCTATTTGAAGAATGGTTAAAAGCAAATGATATAATATAAAACCCGTGGTGCTAGTTGAGTGTCAGCGCTCAACCGGCCCTAGTGTGACCAAGAAATACGCCAACAAGATGCCATCGAGTGCCACTTCAAACCCGGCCATGGAATTCACTCGAATGTCGGTGATCCGGTATTGGTCTACGAGAATCGAAAACACCGTCTCGATGACTTTGCGTTTTTTCCTGATCCATTCTTCCCATGCCTTGGATGGGCCGTGCTTTTGATTGTGTCGAGACGGTGTCCAGAACGCAGCTTGGTGTTCTTCGTACAGCTTTTCTCGAAGGGCGTGGCTGATGTACCCTTTGTCCCCAAAGTTGTAGGGATGAGGGATTTGAGTCATCACCGTTTCAGCGGCTTTGACGTCGTGGCAGGACGCTTCCGTCACGACAACATAAGCCCATGGCCAGCCCTTGATTGGTCACTTGAAGATGCAGCTTGAAACCGTAGTACCATTGCTTTTTGGAAGCACAATACCCCATATCCGCGATCCCTCGACTTGACGCGCTGCATTCTTGCGGGATGGCACAACGGAAGAGGCAAGCTGTCGACAACCGCATAAGCATGGTGTTGGCCACGTTTCGCCAGTTCATGACGAATCCATTTGACCGTGAAGCCAAGCGCTCGGCAGCGGCGGTTGTATCGGGAGCGTTCAAGAAACGAGCCGTTTGTGAACAAATTTCCCGTGACAAAGCGATGCCAGGCTCGTTCGGAAGAAAAGCCCAGCAGAACCGCCATGACCACTTCGTCTTCTTGCTTGACCAAGTGACGGTTGCGGCGATGAAGATACATTTGAATCAACGACAGTTGGGCAGAAACAAAACAGAAAATGGCGGCATATTGTTTTTGAAGTTTGGCTCGATCTGTAGTAAAATGAAAGTGCTCTTGCATGGGGGATCTCTCCTTTCGAATGATGGGTGACACTTTCATTCTACTGGAGATCCGCCAGCAAGGGCTATTTTTATGCTTGATCAAGTTTATCTAGCACCACGGGTTATTTTTTTTAACATATTCTAAAAATCCCGGAGCCTCTTCTTCTAATAGTACATTTAACTTCTCAATTATTTTAATTCGCATATCCTGCGAAAGATCTTCCCTTTCATACCATACCGTTTGTTTAGAGTGTTTCTTTATTTCGTTGTCCAACCAATTTAATATAAATTCAATTTCTTTTTTGCGTTCTTCGTCCACGAATATCATACTCCTTTGTCTAATGAATTAGTTTCTCCCTTAACTGTTTCAGCGTCTTTTTATGCCAATAGGAAATATTTTGCTCTGTTTGTCCAAGTATTCTAGCAATTTCTTTATTGTTAAATCCTCTTTCGTAGTAAAGATATAGGATTTTACGTTGGTTTGGGTTTAAACTTTGCAAGGCATTAGATAAAACTTCATTTTTAATGTAAAAAATACCTTGCCTCTCGTATTCTTTTGTTAATAGAAAATCTAAAGGTAATTCCCTCTTGTCAACGATCATTTCTCTCATTGACACCCTTGAATCATCTCTCCCGTTATTTATGGGTTTATCAATAATTAACTGGTATCTGCTACTTCTCAATTTGACCTTCTTGTCATAATCAATGGGATACCTACGGATGAAGCCCATTAAATATCTAATGATGCGGTTATAGCGATAAAACTTTTTAAATTTTTCATCTAACATCTGTACGTTGTTTACACTAGGATCTTCTAACGTTTTATAAAATACTTCTCTATGATCGCTATCCTTTAAAAACTCCTTTATAATGGGATTTTCTAATATTATAGGCAAACGTTCCTTTAATCTTTCTACCTCACAACGAATTTCACTGTTATTAACTTCTTTAGATAACAAAACTCTCTCCCCCTTTTTTTATTAAAAGTGAAAAAAATTGCAAAAAAATAAAAAAGGAATGTGTGTTCTTATTATCTTATAAAAAACAGTAATTTTATACATATTTTCCCAAACAACTTCCTTTTATTTTTTTGCCTTTCTTTTCACTTATTTAACAAAAGGAGGTATATAAATGCCGAAGATTTTAATCCCTAACTATACGCGTTCTTCGTTTGACAATTACGGGGTTTCTTTAATCAATGCCCCTGCATTTTGGGATCGCTCTTTCAAAGGACAAGGAATTAATATTGCGGTGATTGATACTGGGTGTGATAGAGAACACGAAGAATTGTCCGACAACATTATAGATGGATTCAATTTCACAAACGATGATGATGGAGATCCAACCAATATAACCGATTATTCAGGTCATGGTACACACGTCGCAGGAATTATTGCTGCTTCTAATAAGAACGGTATTATCGGGGTTGCTCCAAAAGCTAAATTGTTGATTTTGAAAGTAATCGGAAAAGATGGTTCTGGAGATTATAAAAACTTAATTAGAGCCCTTAATTTTGCTATTGAATGGCGAGGTAAAAACAATGAGAAGATCGATATTATCAATCTTTCATTGGGGGGACCAAATGATGATAAGGATTTAAAAAATGTTGTAGAAAAAGCCGTTTCGCAAAACATTTTTATTGTTGCTGCATCTGGAAATAACGGTGATGGTTCAGAAATAACAGATGAGATTCTTTATCCTGGTTTTTATAAGGAAGTAATTCAAGTTTCAGCAATCGATGAGCAACTTAATCCAGTTTTCTTTAGCAATACCAATATAAATATTGATTTTTTGGCTCCAGGAAAAGATATTCACTCAACTTTCCCTAACAACACTTACTCAAAACTTTCTGGCACTTCTATGGCAGCTCCTCACGTTACTGGTGCAATCGCTTTACTTTTAAACCTATTTAAAACACAAAATATACCGATAAATTTTGAACAAATATATCTATATTTAGCTTCTCATTCTTTATTTTTAAATGGTTATTCTAGCAAAACACAAGGAAATGGAATTATTAAATTATAAGGGGAGATAAAAATATGGAAACAATAACAAATACTCCAATCGAAACGTTTATTAAAGCAATCGGAAATTTTGGCTTTCCTTTAGTATTGGCTGTATATTTACTATTACGTTTTGAGAAAAAAATAGAATCATTGACGGAAGCAATTAATCAATTGCAACAAGTAATAAAAAAATGAAAAATATGTAAGTTGCCATTACCAACTAAATATATAATATAAAAATTGTTAAAATAGTTATTATTTTCTATTCACTATATCTTTATTAATTAGCACTAACATTACATTTGGAAGGGGGGTGAAAAATATGAATCAGGAAAGACATAACACCAAAAAAGAAAACAAAGTGACTTCTCAAGTTGTAGTTTATTGTGATAAAGATCGTAAGTGTTGTATAAATAACGAAAGTTGCACAGGAACTTTTTATTACTTTCCAGATGGTACGTCTGTTCTACAATATTGTGGTTGTCATTAACACATTATTTTAAAAGTTATTTAAGTTTTACAATTAAACGAGCTGCTAACAAGCTTAGCAGCTCTCTTTTTAGTTATTACCAATAAACAAAAAAGCCGATGATTCCTTATTAGCGTAGGAAAAATCGGCTTTTTTCATCCCAAAATTGTCTTATAGTATGTCCTCTACTTTTTGTTGGTATTATTCCTTTTCGTCTAAATAGAAACAGTAATCACATATCTTTACATCATATGCAGACTCAATGGATTTCTTCAAACGTTTTAGTTCCTTTGAGTATTCTATGGCAATATTCTGGTAAAGTTCTTTTTCATCTTCCGTACAACAATCAATACACTTAACTATTTTAAGAAGATCAATTTTGATTTGATTATATTTTTTAATTTTCTCATCAATCTTTTCCACGATTTCACCCTCATACTTAAACAATCACATCTTTATCTAGAGATAAGATTCTTGCAATTTTCTTGATATTAGCTCCTAAAATCTCGTGTCTTTCACCAACTGTCTCTATAACTGTAAATGGAGTATATTTTTGTCCCAATTCTCTAAATTCCTGAGCTGCGGATACGTCATTAACAATATCTCTTTCAATAAAGTTTATTTCCATTTCCTTTAACCATGCTTTAAGGGCGTAACAATGCCCACAAAACGGGTTGGTATAAACCGTAATTGAGTAGCTCATTTTTATTACCTCCCTCATTTTTTCTCTATCTTTATAGGTGAAAACAACTAGAAAAAACTCAAAAAAAAAAAATTTTGTCTTTTTTAGAGTTTTTCAAAAGAAAATACACCTTTATTAATAGAGAGAAAGAGAGGTGAACACGAATAATGAAAAGGCAGGATGAAAAAAAAATAATTCTTCCTTCTACCTCATTGATTTGTGCGCCACATCGTAGTTGCTGCCATTATGGGGATAGCTGTCCTGCAACTTTTAAAGTGCTACCTAGTGGAGCTCTAGCTTTTCAATATTGTGATTGTCCATAAAAATGAAAAAGGAGGATATTAGAATGGCCGTACTAATTAAAAGCAAGGAATTAGAAACTGAAAGTAAGAATGCTTTACTTGAAGAGCTTAATAACAGTGATGAATTTGCTTTATTGGTTTCCGAAATTTCAAGACAACATACAGTAAAAGATGTAAAGGAAACAGATGCTTTAAAACTTACTTTTGGTACCGGAAAAACAATAGATGCTATATTTGTAAAGTTAAATGATGAGGCAATTATTCAGGCTTTGAAGGATGAGGACGAGTTTAGAATTAAAGCTCATTTCTCTGCTCTAAAAAACAGAAAAAAAGTAATCAGAAAAGCCATTGTCAAAGATAATTCAGTTGAAATTGAATTTGAAATTCCTTTTGAAGCTTCTTACTTCTTGTTTGTAGAAGAGCTTAAAAACCCAATGGGGGCTGACAAAATAACTGAAGATGAAATCGCACCTGAAGCCTGGTATGAGGGATGCTTAGTTTTCTATGATTCTGGTAGTGGAAAATATTATTACTACAAGTACTGTGGAGCCAAGTGTGGAAGTGGAACACCAATTAACGCATTAGACCGATGCTGCCAAGCTCACGATCGTTGTTGGGCTAATTTTGGTAAAGGAGACGATGGTTGCGATTACGAATTATATCTCTGTGCAAACGCTACTTATGATCCGGGCTGGTGGATGGTTGCCGAGTTTGGATTATTGTGCTCTCAAGGAAAACTAGGAAGCATTTGCTAAATGTTTGAAAAGAGGCTGTCTCAAAAGGTCGTTAAACCGACCTTTTGAGGACAGCCTCTGTTTCTTTTTCTTACCATTTGGTTATTTATTCCTTTTTTGAAGCAGGAATTTCTCCTTATTTCTGAATTTTATCCTGTTTTTTCCTGGTTGGATCGGTCGTGACCGCCCACTTTTTCAAATTGTGGGCAGCACAAATAAGCCTCCCATTCCGCGGTAATTTTTGGGAGTCTTTACGCAGAAGATCGACAATGGAGAAAAATGTTTCGTAAATGACGTCCTTCATCCGTTCCGACCGAAATCGGTTGATCGTGCGGAAATCTGGTGTTTGATGGTCGGATAGCCACATAAAGTAAATGTTTTCTTTCAATTGCTTGGCGATTTGGCGAGAGGAGTAGATCCGATTGGCGTAGGCATACAGGATGACTTTCAACATCATTTTTGGATGATAGCCTGGGCGGCCTCCGCCAGGATAGAGAGAAGCGAGCAGAGCCGGATCCATTTGTTCCACTGCTAGATCCACGATTCGGCAAAGATGATGTTCCGGGATGAAAATCTCAAGATCCATTGGCAAAATGAGTTGATCTCGGTTATAATAAATGTACATAAGAAAACCGTCCTTTCTTGGTAGGGTTGTGGCGACTCTATTATACCAAAAAAGGAACGGTTTTCTTCTTTTTTTGCGAAAAAAAGAAGGGTGTCCGAAAAGCGAACGCTATGCGAACACTTTTGGGACAGCCTCTTTTCGTGCTCTTATCCTCCCATAACACGAGCTAAATAATAATAAAAACTCCAAAGACCTAAAGAACTAAGGCTACTTAACAAGACAGCAAGCGATAAAAATAGGCTAGCGTTGGATTCCTTTCTATAACGAACCAGAAACATAATGGACAGGATGATACCAGCAACGAAAAAGGGTAGCCATACCAGCCATAAAGAACCGAAGGGGAACCCAGTATCTATGAGGTAACCCACTATAAAAACAAGATTGACGAATAAAATTACAGGAAGAATTATTTTCTTCATTTACATTTTCACCTTTTTCTAGAAACTAGATTAAAAAAACTATTTTATATAATTTTAACAAAAAAGAGAAAAGTTTTAAAGAGTTTTTTCTTATCATAAAACCCTAAGAGAAGAACTATATACATGCAACATGAAGAGTTGACTTCTCAGTCATCCTGCACACCCTAAGCGCTGCAGCACTTCCTCCGAACGTTCGTGGATGTAGTGGACAAACCGAGTAATGGCTTGAATGATATCGTTGCGATCCTTGTGAAACACATTGGCAATCACTGTATATCCCAGTTATTTCTATGAGTGTTCGATCGGGTTCAGCTATGGCGAATAGGGAGGAAGGGAAAGAAAGTGAAAACACTGCCCTTCTTCCCGCAAAAACTCCTTGACCATGTTGGCATGGTGAATGCGAGCGTTATTGTAAATTAGCACATTATTTCAGAATCACTTTTTCAAATTATTTCAGATGGATTCTAATGTGCAAAATTTTTGCGGATTGTTCCGGATTTTGCACATTCTTTCGGAACGTTTGCACGCTCTTTCAGATGAAGATTTCCAGCGCGCCTGATGGACCGATGGAAAATGGAAAAGTGAAAGCACAAAAGAGGCCGATTCGGCCCCTTTCGTCCTAATACCCCATTTCCTCTGCGGCCATGCGCACCACTTCTTCGTCAATGACGTCCTTTTTCAGCTGATGCCCGTATAACAGGCACGTCGTGGCCAACGTGTTGATCACCCGAGGCCATCCCCGCGACTGCAGGGCAATCGCCTCTAACGCCGATGGAGTGAAGATCGGATGCTTCGCCCCGGCCTGTTTCATCCGATGCTCGATGTAGCCCGCCACCTCTTCCTTCTCCAGCGGCCCCATCCGGTATCGCATGATGATCCGCTGATCGAGAGAGCGGTGCTGATTGAGTCGCAGCTTCCCCTGTAAATGGGGCAGCTCGGCCAACATCAAGACAAATGGGTTGGTCGAATCCATCTCAAAGTTGAACAAGATGGCGATGTCCTGTAAAAAGGCATCCTTTGCGAAATGCATCTCGTCCAAAATGAACACCGGCGTAATCTGTCGTTCATGATACAAACGCTCGATCGCCTGCTGGATTTGGCGGAAGAGGTCTACCTTGCGGTACTTCGGTTCCTCTCCTAATCCCAAGGCCAGTCCACGGTAAAAATCCATCACGCCTCCGGTCGATAACGGGAAGTAGACCACATGATACAACGAAGGGGACAACGATTCCTTCCACGCCCGAAGGACGAACGTCTTGCCCGCCCCCGGCTCTCCGATCAACAGCCCGATCCCCCAGGTTCGCTTCACGTACTCCAGCGCCCGCAACGCTTCTTGAAACGCCGCCCCTTGATACGCCTCGGACGGGTCGGTTTCTTTCGCAAACGGCTCCCGCGAGAGGGAATAAAACGTTTTATACATCCTGTTCGCCCTCCTTCGCCGAAACCGCCGCAAACGGCGACCGGTGGCGCTTCACATAGGCATTGTCCTCCAAACGCACCCGAATGGCTTCCGCCACCCGTTTGCCATCTTCGTACACATAGACGCCTCGTTCGTCATAGCGGAGCTCAATCGATTGCCCAATGAACCGAGGCGGCACTTCGTATAGCTGTTTATTCAGGGTGATCGTGCCATCGGCTTTCACCTTGCGGTGCCCCCGTTTCAGAAAAATCGCATCCAGCCAATCGTCATCTTCGATGAACGACACGAGATGCACTTGCGATTGAAACACCTCATGCGGCGTTTTTCCGTCCAGTGAGGCGTGCGGTTTTCGATGATACTCCTCTTCAAGCCACTTCCAAAAATGCTCGTTCAACTCGTCAAGCGATTTCGGCGTATTCCGCTCCAACAGTGGATAAAACCGTGTCTGTACGGTGCGGAAGAACCGTTCGATTTTTCCCTTGCATTGCGGGTCATACGGCTGGGTGTGGATGAGTGTAATCCCATAGCCATAGCCATCAAGTTAAGAAATTGAGCTTTTATACACCACTGAAAACATGGTATCCTTTCTAGCGAATACTCTTCGTTAGAAAGGATTTTTTCTATGGAAAATCAAATGCAAGCATGGATGAAAACCATCCGCCAACTTTTCTCGCCTAAGACATTGACTCATCTTGCTCAAGAAACAGGATTTATCCAACGAAAACGAGCATTAACGGCAGAAGCATTTTTGACTCTTTGTGCATGGGGAGATGGCTCACTGGCACAACAATCACTCCAACGGTTATGTACGTCTCTCGCGCTCCGCCATGACTGTTCCCTGTCCAGCGAAGGATTGAATCAGCGCTTTACCGAGCGAGCCGTGGCGTTTTTGCGAGAAGTGTTTTTCCTTCTCCTCCAACGACATTGCTTTGGTCCACCATCCAAGCCCACCGGACGTGTTTTACTCGCTTGCGGATTTTGGACTCGACCAGTTTTTTAGTTCCTGCCGACTATGGGGAAGACTACCGAGGTTCCGTCTCATCAGGAGCGAAAATTCAGTTTGAATATGACTTGTTGTCTGGTGCCTGTCTTCAACTATGTGTGCAATCGGCGAATGACTCGGACGCCCGTTTTGCCTATCATGCCCAGCACATGATTTTGCCGAATGACCTATGTATTCGTGATTTAGGCTTTTTCTCCATTGCCACACTAACCGAGATCGACGCCCACGGAGCGTATTATATTACTCGGCTTCGTTCCGATATGAAAGTGTATATCGAAGAGAATAGTCAGTGGAAGGAATGAGATTAGGAATCTCTTGGGAATCAATTAAAGGAAGGGGAAGCCGTAGAAATGGAACATGTATACATCGGGCATAAGCGTTTGTATATCCCACGCTTGATCTTTCGACGTCTAACGGAAGAAGAATGACAAAAACGGATGCAGGTTTATGAGCTTTATTCTTTGCGTTGGCAAATTGAGCTGTTGTTTAAAGCGTGGAAGTCCATCTTTGATCTGGCGAAAGTCAAAAAGATGAAGAAAGAACGGTTCGAATGCCATGTATATGGGACGTTGATTGCCATTTTGGTGACTCAGACCTTTCTGTTTCAAGCTCGAACGTATTGGCAACAAACAGAAGGAATTCAAATCAGCGAACGGAAAGCACTAGATGTTCTCCAATCCTATTGGCAACAACTGCTTTTGCGCCTATCCAAGGAAGAAATCAGCCTTTCTTCTCTCCTCCTTCTATTGAGAAAACATGGAAGAAAGGATCGAAGGAAAGGAAAAGAAACGGCATCGGATCTCTTGGTTAAATTGGGTATTTATTGATTAGATTCATAAAAACGCCAAATAACCCTCTCCAAGAGGGTTATTTGGCATGCCTAAAACATGTGGTATTCTTTTTCTTCAGCTAATGATCACAGACATTGCGCATGGGATACAGCAATGCCTAACCACTAAACTTGACGGGTATGGGGAAATGCCCTCTCTATGAAAACAACCGATTTCTCATTTTGAAAAGTTCGCGTTCCGTCATCGTTGTTTTATGAACGGTGAAATCAACGTCAAGTTGGAGGTTGTTGAGACGTTCGTTGAATTGTTTGTAGTGGGAGTCAATTTTTTCGTTTAGTGCGTGGATTTCTTGTTTCATTGCTGTCATTTCACCGCGCATATGATGGACATCCATTGTTAAAGCTTCAAGCTTTGCGTCCGTTTCGTCCTGACGATGGAGAAGAGCGTTCATAAGATCGTAAAGCTCTTTTTGTCCATTTTTTAATGCTTGTTGCTCTTCGCGAATGAGTTGCTGCTCTTTGCGGAATGCATTCATTTCCTCCCGCAACAAGTTTATTTCTTCACGGAATGTTTTCTGCTCTTCGCGAATAGCCATTTGTTCCTCACGAATAGCTTGTTGTTCTTCACGAATGGCTTTTTGCTCTTCACGAATGTCCTGCAACTCTTTTTGGATGTCTGTGACGACGAGTAAAATTTTCTCCAATAATTGCTCGCTCATCTTCTCACCTCCTTTGCACACAACCATATTATAACATCATTCGACAAAAAGAGGGATAAAAAATCCCCCTATGCTTCCACGTCTATAAATTGAAACGATGAAACGTCAAATAAGCCTTGGTCGGTTAGTTTCAGTTCTGGAATGACTGGCAACGCTAAAAAGGCGAGCGTAATAAATGGATTGAATTCGTCTGATGCTCCAATGGTTGTTAAAGCGTTGTGAATTGTTTGTAGCCGCCCTAGCACTTCTTCATACGTTCTTGCTGTCATCAGTCCTCCAATTTCAAGCGGCAAGTCTGCTAACACATGTCCATTGTCGACGACGACAAGCCCACCGTTTATATGTTTTATATGTTCAATTGCATTGATGATGTCGTCATCGTTCGTTCCAGTAGCGATGATGTTATGTGAATCATGGGCAATCGATGACGCAATCGCTCCTTTTTTCAGTTGAAAGCCGTTGACAATGCCAACGCTGACACCAAGACCACGATGACGTTCAACGACGACAAGCTTTAACAGATCCCGCTCCACCGATGGTTGAAAGACCCCGTGTTCAACATCCACTTCTGTCATGAGCCGTTTTGTATGCAAATGATTTGGGATAATTTGAATGACATTTGCTTGCTTTCCGCGTGTAAACGAAATTTGCACATCTTCTTTTGTTATCTTTTTGGCATGAACCGATTGAGTAATCGCTTTGTCGATCGAAGTTGCTTTCGCCACAGAAAAGGTAGCGCGTCCGTTTTCCGCAACGAGCGCCCCCTTTTTATAGACGTGCGTAATGGAAAACGACGGTAAATCTTCGACAAGCAAAAAGTCAGCGTCGTACCCAGGAGCGATCGCGCCTTTCGTATATAGGCGATAACATTCTGCCGCATTTAATGTCGCCATTTGAATAGCTGTAAGTGGATTCATGCCTGCTTGAATCGCTAGACGAATATGATGATCGATACTTCCTTCTGTGACAAGCTCATCAATATGTTTATCGTCCGTGCAAAATAAAAAGCGGCGCGCGTTATACGTATTGACAGCTGGAAGCAGTTTATGCAAATCCTTTGCAACCGACCCTTCGCGAATTAAAACGTACATGCCGCGTTGAACGCGAGTGAGCGCTTCGTCTACGGTGACACATTCATGGTCGGTATGAACATTTGCGCTTCGATAGACGTTAATAGCTGTTTCATCCAGTCCAGCTAGATGACCGTCGATCAGTTTATTTGCTTCCATCGCAGCGGCTAGTTTCGCAAGCATAGGTTGCTTTCCTTCTAGAAGTGAAGGATAATCCATCACTTCTGCAAGTCCGAGCACGCGCGGATGGGAGAAAAACGGTGTTAACTGTTCAGCGTGCAATGTCGCGCCAGCATGTTCAAAATCGGTGGCGGGTACGCACGATGGCAGCATGACATATACATCGAGCGGAATGTTATTCGAATCGTTTAGCATAAATTCAATGCCTTTTGTCCCCGAGACGTTCGCAATTTCATGCGGATCAGTAATGGCGGTTGTGATGCCGTGCGGAACGATGACGCGAGCAAACTCGCTTGGGGTAACCATTGATGATTCAATATGAACATGTCCGTCGATCAAACCCGGGCAAACGTATTTTCCTTGTGCATCAATGATCGTATGCCCGTCATATGTACCGATACCGACGATTTTTCCGTCGGTAATCGCAATGTCTCCTTCGATGATATCGTGGGTAAAAACATTGACGATTTTTCCGTTTTTCACAACAATATCAGCGATTTGTCTTTTGGAAGCTACTGCAAGTTGTTTCATAGATGTTCCTCCTCCCCAACTCGGGTATTGTCAAAAGTTTTAAAGACATACCCTAAGTTTTTATTGATTTTATGCGGTTTTCGACAAAAAAAGCTTGCCACCCCTGCTGTTTTTGGTACGATTGAGGTAACCACACACCCAATCCAAACAAAGGAGTGACAAGCTTGTTACCTCAATTATTAATCAAATGTCTTCAAATAATCAAGACCCAATATCAAATCATTATTTATTTACTAGGTGTACTTTTTGGAAAGTCCCTCACAGACTGGGATGACGAAGAACCGGTGAATCAATCGTATCAGAAACTCCAAGTCGATGAACTGCCTGTCATCGAAACGCTTCCGCGTTTAGACTATCGTCATCTTCTTGTCGAATACGAACAACAACACGGAAAACCGTTGAAGCCGATCAAGAGGCACGCGAACACGAAAACCACGGTGCCTGATGCATTGACGTGTCCACAGTGCCAAGCGCCATCTAATTATGTGTACGCCAACAACGGAGGTAAAGGGCAGTATCAATGCAAAGTGTGTCGTTGCCGTTTCAACCATCGTAGCCGTTTTGCCAAACAAGTGATTTTTCGGTGCCCACATTGTTTAAAGGCACTCGAGAAAATCAAAGAGCGCAACGATTATTACATCCACAAATGTAAGAATGATGATTGCTCGTTTTACCAAGCAAACTTGCGACAGATGACACCTCAGGAAAAAGAACAGTTTCAACATGCGCCGTATGCCTTTAAAGTTCGATACATTTTCCGTGAGTTTCTCTTTGATTTTCAGCCGTTGGCACCGTCGTCACCGATACAGTCGAAGGTGGATTTGTCGCGTCTTTCCGTGTCTTCGCATACACTCGGACTCATCTTGACGTATCACGTCAACTATGGACTCTCCACGCGGAAAACAGCGAGGATCATGAAAGACATTCATGGGTTGTCGATTTCTCATCAGACCGTCATCAACTATGCCAACAGTGTTGCGCTGATCGTCAAACCTTTCATCGATCACTTTCCTTACGAACTGTCTGGTTCTTTTTGCGGCGACGAGACGTATATCCGCGTCAAAGGGTGCTGGCATTACTTGTTTTTTATGTTTGATGCCGTGAAAAAGGTCGTGCTGTCTTATCGGGTCTCTCCACATCGGGATACACTCTCTGCCATCCGTGCGATCGATGATGTTCTCAAGAAACTGCCGTCCATTCCTGAAGATTTGTCTTTTGTCGTCGATGGCAACCCGATCTACTTGTTGGCGCAGCACTTTTTCGCCCAACAAGGGATTTCTTTCGATGTCCGTCAAGTCATCGGGCTGACAAACGAGGATCCTGTGTCCGAGGAATATCGACCACTTAAACAGATCATTGAACGATTCAACCGAACGTTTAAAGGCAACTACCGACCGACTCATGGGTTTGGCGCAGAAGAAGGCTCGGTTTCCTTTGTCACACTCTTTGTGGCGTATTTCAACTTCTTGCGTCCGCATAGCGCGTTAGAAAAACGGGTACCGGTCGTCATCCCAGCATTAGAGAGCCTTCCGCATATGCCGGCACGTTGGGCAAGGCTCATTGTCATGGCTCAAGAGATGTTGACCCAACAAGCTGCATCCTAAGGACGGATTCGGCGGAGCGTACCCTTGACCATCCGAACCTCGCCAAAGGTAAAATCAGGATAGGGCAAGGGCTGCTTTCCTATGCCCTTCTTTTCTGCCCTTGCCCTTACTGACCGTTTTTCTCCTTTGGCGAGTGTTGGTCAAGGGCGAATCCAATTCCACTATCCTCTTTATTTTCCTTCAACAGGTAGACCATGATGACTTTTCATAGATTTTTTGACGCTACCCCAACTCGATACGAGGAGCAATCCTCGTAGTCAAACGATTTACGGTCGTTTGGTAGAAACTTTCGGACCATATTTCCGAAATTATACGAGTTGTTTTTCAAAAATTTTTTTCATTCTACAATGTTATTTGTTCTCTCGTCAATGCTTGATTTATGTCGAATAAACGATAAAAATGTATATTGTTTCATTGTCGAAAATTTAAAAGGGGTAAACCCTGGATCTGGTTATACACAAGAAGCGATTGAAACAGTTTTCCCAACGATAACGAGATGTCCAGTTGGGCATCTCGTTTTTTTGTTCATCTAAAATGAATGGCAAATGTTGCTTCACTGCACGAAAGTTTGGTATCATCATAGTATTGTGAAAGGTCGACAATATCGGAGGTGAAACATATGTCACGAATCTCAATCGAGCAAGTAAAACACGTCGCGCATTTAGCACGTTTAGCGATTACAGAGGAAGAAGCGACAATGTTTGCGAAACAATTAGACGCCATTATTACGTTTGCGGAGCAGTTAAATGAGCTGGATACAGAAAACGTTCCGCCAACGTCGCACGTGTTAAATATGAAAAACGTCATGCGTGAAGATGTACCGACAGCTGGTCTTCCGTTAGAAGACGTATTAAAAAACGCACCAGACCATCAAGACGGGCAATTCCGAGTACCAGCCATTTTAGAGTAAGGAGGGAAGAATATGTCATTGTTTGATTATCGTGTATCTGAACTGCACAGTTTATTACATAAAAAAGAAATTTCCGTTTCAGATTTAGTGGATGAATCGTTTAAACGGATTGCCGAAGTAGAAGAAAAAGTACAGGCGTTTTTAACGTTAAACGAAGAACAAGCTCGCATGAAGGCAAAAGAGCTAGATGAAAAATTGGGAACAGAAAAGGAATTTGGTTTACTTTTCGGAATGCCGATCGGCATTAAAGATAACATTGTGACAAAAGGGCTACGCACAACGTGTGCCAGCAAAATTTTATACAACTTCGACCCGATTTACGATGCGACGGTTGTAGAGCGTTTAAACGAAGCTGATGCAGTAACGATCGGTAAATTAAATATGGACGAGTTTGCGATGGGATCATCGACAGAAAACTCTGGTTTTCAACTCACGCGCAACCCGTGGGATTTAGAGCGCGTGCCAGGCGGTTCTAGCGGCGGTTCAGCGGCAGCAGTGGCGGCAGGAGAAGTGCCATTTGCGCTTGGATCAGACACAGGTGGATCGATTCGCCAGCCAGCAGCGTTTTGTGGCGTCGTTGGTTTAAAACCGACGTACGGTCGCGTATCGCGCTATGGGCTTGTTGCGTTTGCGTCTTCGCTTGACCAAATCGGTCCAATTACACGCACGGTGGAAGATAACGCATATTTACTACAAGTCATCTCTGGTTTAGATCCAATGGATTCTACATCAGCAAATGTCGATGTACCAGATTATGTTTCTGCCCTAACAGGTGACATTCAAGGTTTAAAAATTGCCGTGCCGAAAGAATATTTGGGCGAAGGTGTATCAGACGAAGTTCGCCAATCGGTATTACAAGCGCTAAAAGTGTTAGAAAGCCTCGGCGCAACGTGGGAAGAAGTATCGCTCCCTCATTCAAAATATGCGCTCGCGACATACTACTTATTAGCATCTTCTGAGGCGTCTGCTAACCTTGCTCGCTTTGACGGCGTTCGTTACGGCTACCGAACAGACAATGCAAAAAGCTTAATGGAGATGTACAAGCAAACGCGCAGCGAAGGGTTCGGCAACGAAGTGAAGCGCCGCATTATGCTCGGAACGTTTGCGTTAAGCTCGGGCTACTATGACGCATATTACAAAAAAGCGCAAAAAGTGCGGACGCTCATTAAACAAGACTTTGAAAACGTCTTTGAAAAATACGACGTCATTATCGGACCAACAACCCCAACGCCAGCGTTTAAAATTGGTGAAAAAACGAGCGATCCATTAACAATGTACGCAAACGACATTTTAACGATCCCAGTAAACCTTGCCGGTGTTCCAGGTATTTCGATTCCATGCGGATTTGTCGACGGGCTTCCGGTTGGTTTGCAAATTATCGGCAAACATTTCGATGAAAGCACAATTTATCGCGTCGCTCATGCGTTCGAACAAGCAACAGACTATCATAAACAAAAACCAACGTTGTAAGGGGGGAATGAGTGATGAATTTTGAAATTGTCATCGGACTTGAAGTGCACGTCGAGCTGAAAACGAAATCGAAAATTTTCTCAAGTAGCCCAAACGCATTCGGAGCGCCCCCAAACACACAAACGAGCGTCATTGACTTAGGGTATCCGGGCGTTCTTCCGGTGCTGAATAAACAAGCGGTTGAATATGCGATGAAAGCAGCGATGGCATTAAACTGCGAAATTGCGACGGAAACGAAGTTTGACCGGAAAAACTATTTTTATCCAGACAACCCGAAAGCGTACCAAATTTCACAATACGACCAACCGATTGGACAAAATGGTTGGATCGAAATTGAAGTGAACGGCAAAAAGAAAAAAATCGGCATCACGCGCATTCATTTAGAAGAAGATGCCGGAAAGCTGACGCATACAGGGGATGGCTATTCGCTAGTTGACTTTAACCGTCAAGGTACGCCCCTTATTGAAATCGTATCTGAGCCAGATATTCGTTCACCAGAAGAAGCGTATGCGTATTTAGAAAAATTAAAATCAATCATTCAATATACAGGCGTATCCGATTGCAAAATGGAAGAAGGTTCGCTTCGTTGTGACGCAAACATTTCCCTTCGCCCAATCGGTTCAGACAAGTTCGGTACGAAAACGGAATTGAAAAACTTAAACTCATTTAACTTCGTTCGCCAAGGATTAGAATACGAAGCGAAGCGCCAAGAGAAAATTTTATTGTCTGGCGGTGTGATCCAGCAAGAAACGCGCCGTTTCGATGAAGCGACGAAAACAACGATTTTAATGCGTACAAAAGAAGGTTCGGAAGACTATCGCTACTTCCCAGAACCAGATTTAGTGATGCTTTATATTGACGATGAGTGGAAAGAGCGCGTACGTGCGTCCATTCCAGAACTTCCGGATGCGCGGAAAAAGCGATATGTCGAAGAGCTTGGTTTGCCAGAGTATGATGCGAAAGTATTAACGCTTACAAAAGAAATGGCAGACTTTTTTGAGGCAACGGTTGCAAATGGTGCGGATCCAAAGCTTGCTTCAAACTGGCTCATGGTCGAAGTATCTGCTTATTTAAACGCAGAACAAAAAGAATTACATGACATTGCGTTAACGCCAGAAAGTCTTGCAAGCATGATTAAACTTATTCAAAACGGTACAATTTCGTCAAAAATTGCGAAGAAAATCTTTAAAGAACTTGTGGAAAAAGGCGGCGATCCAGAGCAAATCGTCAAACAACAAGGGCTTGTGCAAATTTCTGACGAAGCAACGTTGCGCAAAATTGTGTTAGAAGTGCTCGACGCGAATCCACAATCGATCGAAGACTTCAAAAACGGAAAAGACCGTGCGATCGGATTCTTAGTCGGTCAAATTATGAAAGCAACAAAAGGACAAGCCAACCCACCGCTTGTCAATAAGCTATTGCTTGAAGAAATTAATAAACGATAAAAACAAAGCGGCATTGTCCGATGGCAATGCCGCTTTATTTTTATAGGTGTACAAGCTTTTGTAAAGTGCTTTCGACTTTAAATACACGGTTGTTTAATACTTGGATGCTCGATTCGTGGTCGGTGAGGGCAGGGAGTACTTTCTCTTCGAGTATGTTAGTTAAGCGGGTGATGTTTCCTTGCATGTTGTGGACATCGAGTGCGAGTGCATCGTATTTTGCGGCGAGCACCTCTTGACCATGACGAACCGCTTCACAAATCGCCTTCGTTTCGAGCGTTCTTTCGTCGAGTAGTTGCACTTTTTCGTCAAGTGCTAGGACTTTGCCATCGAGCGTTTGAACTTTCTCATCCAGCGCTTGAACTTTCTCGTCCAGTGCTTGTACTTGTTGGCGTAAGGAAGACACTTCTTTTTCTAGCACATCCACTCGTTTTTCTAGCGATTCGACTTTTTCGCGGGTTGCTTTGACTTCATGAAGAATTTCATAAAGCAACTGTTCCACCATTTCGTTCACCTCCTTTTCGTTTCCATTTTACACGAATCGACAGCGGATGACTAGCGAACATGTTCATTTTTTAGGCAAGCTACTTGAGGAGCACATTTTCCCAACGACGTTTTAGTAGAGAACGAATAGCGAATCGATTACAATGATAGTAGATGAAGGATAGAAGGGGAGCGAAAGATGGATACGTCGTGGCTAAAGCCGATTACGGAGGCGAAATATTTAGTAGTGGATAACGCGTACCGGTACCGCGCGATTTTACGCTATTTTTATACGCAACACGAACGAATGCGGCAATATTTGTTTCCAGAAGAAGTGTACGCTTTTTTAAAACAATTCGATGAATTTCAAGATTACACAGAAGAAGAGCTGCAACAAGACTTAGAGCAGCTTGTCAAATGGAGAAACTTAATCGCTAGACAAGAAACGGGTCATATTCGGACGATTGAGGAATTTAAAAAGAAACGGTTTCGCTATCAATGCAGCCCATATACGGTTGAAATCGAACGAATGATTCGCGCGCTTGAGCAGCTAGGGGAGACGTTCGGTGGATCGCTCGAAAAAACGCGGTTTGACCGCTTGTATGCGTCGCTTGTCCGAATGGAATCGATTATCCACGATGGATTTGCCGAAAAAAGGGAAGAAATGAATCAAGTGTGGGAAGAAACGTTCGATTATTTTAAAAAAATCATCCAAAATTCTGCCGACTATATTGCCTATTTAAACGGAGAAAACATGGAAGAGCGGATGATGTCTGATTCATTTCTCGTCTATAAAGAACAGTTTACCGCTTATTTGCGCGATTTTATCGTCGCATTGCAAAAAACGTCGATGCAAATTGAAAAACTGCTCGAAGACTTGCCTGAGGACGGTGTTCGCCGTTTTATTGAGGAAGTGGTCGCTTACCAGCTTGCCATTCCACGCTTTGAAGGGGCGATTCTTTCGCGTGAACAGCTAGTAGAAGAGAAATTAGACACGTGGCGCAGTTTAAGCGAATGGTTTTTAGGACGAAACGGGCATGAAAGCGAACTGTCGTTTTTACAAAAGCAGACAAACGAAGCGATTCGGCGAATGACGCGCGTCGTTCAGCGCTTAGGGGAACGTCATCACCACTTCCGCAGCCGAAAAAAAGATTACTTGCATTTAGCGAAATGGTTTTCTTCATTAGAAACGATAGAAGAAGCGCATAAATTATCGGCGGTTGTGTTCGGCTGTTTTCATACAAAGCACATCGTCGCCGAAAACGATGCAACGGAAAATATGTACCGCGATATTTGGGAGGAACAGCCGGCAGAATGGCTCGTAAAACCGCGCGTTCGCCACTACCGAGAAAAGAAAAAGCCAGAAGCAATGATTGATCGGCGGAAAGAAAAAGAGGAAACGATGGCCGCCTACTTAGCAGCGAAACAACAGGAGGAAGAAGAACTCACACAGCTTATAAACGACGGAAAAATTGTACTTCAGGAGCTACCGGTCGTTGCTCCGCATATTCGCAAAACGCTGCTCGGGTGGATTGCAAAAGCGATGGGGCGAGAAGACCGGACGGTGCAAACGGAAAACGGATGGAAAGTGAAAGTAGTCCAACGTGAAGGGACGATTATACTGAAAGCAGAAGATGGTACGTTAATGATGCCAAATTACGAAATCCATTTGCTAGACTAGGAGAAGAGAGAATGGAAAAAGAGTTCGATGAGAAAGCGAAAGAAGCGTTAACGGCGCTGTTTGAACAGTTTTGGATTGTTCGGGAAAAAGAGCCGGAACTTTTTCAAAAAATACGGGAACGTGAAAAAGTGTTAAAGCGGTATGTGCAAGAGAAATTCGGCTATCGGCTCATTGTTCACCGCTATTTTGCTAAGCTCGAAAAAATACCAGCCGAACCAGAAGCGTGGATGGGAATGGAGTCGTTTCAAGAACCGCTCGACTACGCGTTATTTTGTTGCTTGTTAGCATATTTAGAAGGAAAAGCAGTCGAAGAAAAATTTTTATTGTCTGATGTATGCGAAGAAATAAAAGCGATGTATCCAGGCGAAACGGCGCTCGATTGGACGAACTACCAACATCGTCGCGCGTTAATTCGCGTCTTAAAAACAGCCGAGCAAATCGGGATTATACATCACGTCGACGGGGAAGTTGAGGCGTTTGCCAATCAAGAAGACGAAGAAGCGTTGTATGAAGTTCCTGTACTGTCCCGCTATTTTATGCGGTCCTATCCGAAAGACTTCATTCAATATGAAACGATCGAGCAACTGTTGGAGGAAGAGTGGAAAGTGTCACCCGACGACTACCGCCGCCACTTTATTTATCGGCAGCTCTTTTTATCTCCTGTTGTATATCGTCGGCAAAAAGACGACCCAAACTTTTATTATTTGCGCAACTTCCGCCATCGACTGCGCGATGACATCGAGGCGCATACCGATTTTCGCTACGAACTATATAAAAATGCAGCCTTGCTGACGATTCCAGAACGGCAACATGTGTATACGTTATTTCCAGATCAAAAGGGAACGTCGGATATTATCCTTCATTTTGCCTCTGTCGTTCGCGCTCATTTGGACAACTATCCACCGGATGAATACGGGCAAATCCACGTGACGATGTCCGATTTTCGGCAGCTGCTTCACCGGTGCAGCGAGCAGTATGGCGAAGGCTGGAGCAAAACGTATCGAGAAATGACATTGGCACAACTTTCATCTGAACTGCTCTCTGCTTTAAAAGAATGGAAGATGGCAGAATATGAACAGGAAACGGGCATGGTGACTCTTTATCCGCTGCTTGGACGGCTTGTCGGTCAATATCCAGACGACTTTACAACGAAAGGAAGAGACGATGATGACGAATAAATGGGTGCTTCATCGCGCGGGATTGATAAATTTTTGGTATTACGACGAGCAATATTTCGAATTTGCTGACGGGAAGTTGTTGTTGCGCGGGACGAACGGCTCTGGGAAGTCAGTAACGATGCAAAGCTTGCTTCCTGTCTTATTGGACGGGAAAAAAACGCCCGACCGGCTTGACCCGTTCGGTTCACGGGCACGAAAAATGGAAGATTACTTGCTTGGCGAAAAGGAAATTGTCGATCGCGATGAGCGGACAGGTTATTTGTTTTTAGAATATAAACGAAAGCAGACGGACCAATATGTGACAACGGGAATCGGGTTGCGGGCAAAGCGACAAAAAAATATGGATTTTTGGGGGTTCGTCATTTTTGATAACCGCCGCATCGGTCGCGATTTATTTTTATATAAAACGGAAAAATCAGCGGATGGAACGGAAAAAATCCCGCTCACCAAACGCGAACTGGCGAATGTACTTGGCAACGGCGGAACGGTCGTGGATTCACAAAAAGAATATATGGAGCTCGTCAATAAGCACGTCTTCCGATTTGAATCGATGGAGGCGTTTCAAGAATTAATTGAGCTATTGATTCAATTGCGTAGCCCGAAGCTATCGAAGGATTTCAAGCCAACGGTCATTTACGAGATTTTAGAAAGCTCGCTCCCCGCGTTGACAGACGACGAGTTGCGCCATTTATCGGAAACGATTGAAAATATGGACCAAACGAAACAGCAGTTAGAGCAGCTAGAGCGCGATGAGCAATCACTAAAACGGCTTTGTGCGCAATATCGAGCGTATAACGAGTATATGATTGCGGAAAAAGCAAGCGAATGGATAAAGGCTGACAAACAAGTGAAGCGGCTAGCAGAAGAAGAAAAGCAATGGCTTGCGGAGGAACAGGAAAAGCAAGCGCACCTTGTCGCTTTGAGCGAATACATTCAAACGCTTGCAAACGAACAGGACGTATTGCATCAACGAGAATTAGAATTAGCGAGCCACGAAGTGTTTCAAGCGGCGAAAGAATATGAGCGAGTCCAACAAGAAATACGCGACATTCATGACAAGCAACAAAAACTATTGCGGCAAATCGATGAAAAAGAGCAGCTCGAACGCCGCTATAAGCGCCAGTTAGAAGAAGACGAAGACCGGCGGTATCAGATAGAAAAGCAACTCACGCAGCAAGTAGAAGACTTACGGCATGATGCGATGGAAAGTTCCTTCTCTTCCCATGCTCTTAACGAAGCGGACTTTGCTCGACAGCGCCAAACGAAATTTGATTTTACCGTCTGGAAGCGAGAAGGACAAGAATACGTTGAAAAACTAGAACAAACGATTGCGCTTTGGCGCCGCCATGATGAAATGAAGGCGCGCTATGAAGAAACGAGTAAAGAGGCAGGGGAGCTGCAGCGGGAAGTAGACGAATTGCGCCATGAAGAAGCGAAATGGCTCGAACTGTTAGAAAACGAAAAAGCGCGTTTCCAACAAGAAGTATTTCGCTGGCTCGAACAATGCCAAGACGTTTCCGTACCGGAACCCTCTGTCCAACTATTTTTACAGCGTCTTCACGAACTATACGAAACGTATCACGTCGATGAGATGAAGCAACCGTTTACGGAAGCGTATTACGAAGCACTCAATCGAAAAAACGAAGAAAAAATGAAGCAAAAGCATACGTGCACGTTATTAGAGGAAAAAATCGCCTCAAAAGAAGCCGAATGGAACCAATGGAAAACGCAAAAAGACCCCGAGCTCATGCGCGATGAACAAACGATCGCAGCGCGGGCGGAGTTAGACGAAAAAGGGATTGCTTTTGTCCCGTTTTATGCAGGGGTGGAATTTCAAGACCATGTACCAGAACCGCTTCGGGAGCGGATTGAATCGGCATTGTATCATGCAGGGCTACTTGATGCGTTAATTACAGAAACCGATGTCGAAGTAACGTGTGACCGAGTGATTGTTCCACGTCCTGTCGAATTGGCGCATACATTAGCAGACTATTTGCAGCCAGATGTAGATGAAGGATGCAAAGTGTCCAAAACGCGCATTAACGAAGTACTTCAAAGCATCGTTCTTGCCGATGGAGAAATGGACGGAACGTTTATGCTTCATGAAGAAGGGCGTTATACGCTCGGCTTAATCAAAGGGCATGCCCCGGCGCGGGAAAAAGCGTTGTTTATCGGACGCACTGCCCGCAAGCGTTGGCGGCTAGAAAAGATCGCCGCACTCGAAGCAGAACTCCACGAACTTCGCACCCAGCTTCATGAGGGAACCGACATGCTAAAACAGCTCGAGCAGACGATTGCGCAAATAACCCGCTGGTTTCGTGCCTTTCCAACCGACCGCGACATGCGCGCAGCCTTTGAAGAACGAGAAAAAACGAAGCGAATGATAATAAGCAAACAACGCGAATGGGAAAAGAAAAACGAAAAGTTAGCCCAGCTTGCCCGCGATTGGCAACAAGCAAAACAAACGTTGCGCGAGCAAACCGAGGGGCTCGATTTAGAGTTTTCCAAGGACGGCTATGAACAGGCGCTTGTTTTTATGAAATCGTATATGCGTGGGCTTCATGAATTGCAAATGACCCATCGGGAGTTTCTCCATTTGCTCGACATGATTCATCATCGGACAGAGCAGTTAGAAACGTTGCAACAAGAAATCGATGAAACGAAAGGCGAACGGCATATGCTCGCAAAAGAGCAGCAAAAACTCGAACTGAAGCGACAAGAAATCGAGCGGACGCTGCAACTAATGGGCGCAGAAGAAGTTCAAGCGGAAATTCAGCGCGTCCGCGGCCGGTTGGCATTTTTGCAGCGAGAAATGCCAGCAAAAATGAACGAGCGCATTGCGCTAGAGCATGAGCTGAAAGCCATTCGTGAAAAATGCGAACAGCTTTCGGTGAAAGAAACGTTCGCAAAGCGGCTAGCGGAGGCGTGGAAGCGGTCGTTTGCGCGAGAGCTTTCCCTTGAGCTTGTAGAGCTTCACGGTTCTGATTGGTTGGAAAAAGCAAAAGAAGCGATGCAGCAATACGGGGTGCTAGCGAAAGAAGCTCGAACGTCGCTTGTGAACCGATTAAATAGCGTCTTTTTCCAAGAGTCGGCGAATTTAATGGAATACCGGCTCAGCCAAGAGCCTGTCGCAGCTGAGGAGGACAATTTGTTTACGGATATCGAGCTAGATGAAGAAATGGAATTAAAAGTATCCGGATGGAGAGAAAAGCAAGACCGCATCGTCCTTTTGCTTGATTATAAAGGGCAGCGCGTATCACCATTTTATGTATTGCGTGAAATCGAGCACGACATTTTCTTGCAGCGGGAATATATGAAAGAGCAAGACCGCGAATTGTATGAAGAAATTATTTTAAAAACGATCGGTCGAATTTTGCGCAGCCGCATTCAACGGGCGGAGCGTTGGGTAAAAGATATGAACGAACTAATGCAACAGCTCGACACGTCTTCTGGGCTGGTGTTGTTTATTCAATGGAAGCCGCGCACCGCGGAAACGGAAGAAGAGATGGATACGAAAGAGCTTGTCGAGTTGTTGCGGATGAACTCGCGGCTATTAAAAGAGGAAGATTTGCAGCGAGTGACGAAACATTTCCGCTCGAAAATTCATCGAGCGCGCGAATTGCTAGAAGAGCGCGGCCAAGGCAATACGCTCCACCAAATTATTAAAGAAGTATTAGACTATCGGAAATGGTTTTCATTTACCCTTTATTACCAAAAAACGAATGAACCGAAACGAGAGTTGACGAACCAACGGTTCTATCAATTTAGCGGCGGGGAGAAAGCGATGGCGATGTATATTCCGTTGTTTGCCGCGACGTATTCGCGTTATCAAGAAGCAGCAGACGATGCGCCGTACATTATTTCGTTGGATGAAGCGTTCGCGGGGGTAGACGAAAATAATATTCGCAATATGTTCGGGCTTGTCGAGCAGCTTGGGTTTAACTATGTGATGAACTCGCAAGCGCTCTGGGGCGATTATGATACCGTTCCGGCGCTATCGATTTGCGAACTCGTTCGTCCGAAAAATGCTTCGTTCGTGACGGTCATTCGCTATTATTGGAACGGAAAAATAAAGCAGCTTGTTACGGATGAAAAGTTAGCGGCAATGATGAGAGGGGGATCGCATTGAATCGGGTAGAGGAAGCGGTGCAATTTTTTCGCGGTGAACGTTCGTTTCACCGCCTTTTTTGCGAAATGAAAAAGAAATACGAATCGCTTGGTCGCATAGGGGGCACGATTTCCGTTTCGTCTTTTTCGGCGGAGGAAAAGGAAGCGATCGCGTCGTTTTTTGGCAAAGAAATGAGCCGCGTGTCGCTCGCGGCGTTTGAACAACAGCTTGCGAATACAAGGTTTGCCGGCATTTCTCTCGTGGAGTTGCTGTCATGCTATTTTGGCGAGCCGCTCGTAACGAAAAAAGAGCAACAACAAGAAATAGAGCGGGAAAAGGAAGCCTATTTTACCCGGCTTATGAATACGTATCGAGCACAGCGCGATTGGTTGATGGCGGTAGAAAAGCAGCGGTTTGTGCAATTAGCGTATCAACAAAACCATCACGCGTTAGAGGTGGCGCTTTCTGCTGTTTGCCGCGCGCTCGAACAGCTTCCGTCCACCTACGTTCGCTTGCCCGTTTTTGCGCAAAAAGTAGCGAACGATCCGCATATGTTTGATTTGCATACACTTGCAGGGAAGCTATTGCTTTCGGCGCTCGAATTTTATACGGACACCGAGTACGACCTTTCGGCGGTCGAAGACGTGAACGAACTATTGCAGTCGTATCGGCTGTTGCGGGAAGATGTATTAAACTTTGTGACGTGCGCTGGCGTGATGGCAGAAACAGAGAAAGGCCGCCATCCTGTTTTCGCTGCCGCATGTGCAACGAATACGGCGCTAAATGTGCCGTTACGGGAAGTGATGCCGCTAGTGCGGGCGTATCCGTCCGTAGGAAACAACGTCTTTGTCGTCGAAAATGCCGGTGTGTTTTCGACGCTGTTAGATGCGAACGTACCGCTCATTAGCACAAACGGTCAATTGAATTTAGCGACGAGGTGGTTGTTTGATTTACTCGTAAAAGAAGGGGTTACCCTTTATTATTCGGGCGATTTTGACCCGGAAGGACTAAAAATGGCGCAGCGCCTTGTCGAGCGGTACGGTTCATCTGTTCGGCTTTGGCATTACGACTGTTCTGATTATTTGGCGACCAAACCGACCGTTCCGCTATCCGATGAACGTTTGGCGAAACTGCAATCGGTGACGCTTCATGACTTGCAGCCAGTAAAACAAGAAATATTGTGGCGGAAAAAAGCAGGATACCAAGAGGCGCTTGTGGAACAGTTGAGAAAAGATACGTATTGAAGGGGATAGGGATATGAATGATCTTCTACAAAAACAGAAGCGGTATTTTCGTACAGGGGCGACGCTTTCGTTGTCTTTTCGGCTTGCACAGCTTGCGCGTTTGAAAGAGGTGATTCAAGCGCACGAACAAGCGATTATCGATACATTAGCGAAAGAACTGAATAAATCACCGTTTGAAGCGTATACAACAGAAATCGGTATCGTTTATGAAGAGATTCGCTTTATCACGAAGCGACTGAGCGATTGGATGAAGCCACAACGTGTGCCGACACCGTTGACGCACTTTGGTTCGAAAAGCTACGTATATCCAGAGCCATATGGAGTAAGCCTAATCATTGCGCCGTGGAACTATCCGTTTCAGCTTGCGATCAGTCCACTTATCGGCGCGATTGCGGCAGGAAATTGTGCGGTAGTGAAGCCGTCTGAATATACGCCAGAAATGTCGGCATTGCTGAAAACAATCATTTCAGAAGCGTTTCCAGAGGAGTATGTTGCTGTTGTAGAGGGAGGAGTAGACGTTAGCCAAATGCGCTCAAATGGGTGCGGAAACTATTGAGATGAAAAAGTATTTTTCATGGGTATTTTTTGTTTTTGGAAATAAATTTGAACAAATTACGAAAAAAATTTGACGAAAATGTGACAAGTTTTCATGCAGACAACCTATTTCTTTTTGTATTTCCATGTATTATATAAAAGATGGCGCTTTTCTCGCACGATTTTTGATGTCGAGAAAAGTGTTTTTCTTTTTGTCAATGATTTTGCTTTTTGTTTTCCCCTCAATGCAGTTTCTTCCTTACTTTTTTCGTCACAATTATTTCTACAATACATGTTAAAATCATTTCGATAGTGCTAATACTACAAAGCTAAATAAATGTCGCTCGTTTCGTATTTACTTCCTTGTTCAATGAATCACAATTTTGTTGAGGTGAAAAATGATGAAGCGTTTATTTGTCTTCTTAATTGCGGGACTGCTTCCGCTTCTTGGGGGCTGTGAGATGGTTGTGTTTCAACCGCAAGGACCAGCGGCACGAAGCATTATGGAATTGATTAACTGGTCGATTTGGTGGATGCTTCTTGTTGTTGTCGTTGTCTTTGCTTTGTTTGCTTATATTGTGTGGAAATATCGAGATCGACCTGAGCGTCAAGGGGAGGAGCCGCCTGAAGAACACGGAAGTACGGTGCTTGAAATTGTATGGACGGTAATTCCGATTTTAATCGTTGTTGCGTTAACGATCCCAACTGTGAGAACATTATATGATTTAGAAAAGCCTCCGAAGGGGTACGAAGATCAAGATCCGCTTGTTATTCACGTGACATCAGCGGATTGGAAATGGATTTTTAGCTACCCAGAGCAAAATATTGAAACAGTGAACTACGTCAATATTCCTGTCAATCGTCTCGTGCTATTTAAAATGACTTCCGCATCGACTATGCAGTCATTTTGGGTGCCTGCGTTAGCGGGACAAAAATATACGATGAACAAAATGGAGACAGAATTGTACGTTGTTGCGGAACGTCCTGGTTCGTACGAAGGAAGAAATACAAACTTTAATGGACGTGGGTATGCGCATATGCAATTTGAAGTTTTAGCGCAAACGCCAAAAGAGTTTGACAAATGGGTACAAGAAGTAAAACAAACGGCACCGAAATTAACGAAAGAAAAATATGAAGAGCTGTTATTGCCAACCCATTTAGGACGATTGACGTTTGTTGATACACATTTACAATGGGTAAACCATGCTGATCCGCATTCAAAGACGTACACAAATCCAGAATTATATCGTGGGCATGGATACCAAGGAAAAATTTTTGACGAAAATGATCGACATACATCAAATGTGACAGATGATGAGCAACAAGCTTCTGAAAGCCATAGCGGAGGTGAACATCATGGGCATTAAGTGGAATGAAATATTTGTTGGGGGAGACCCGCTTCTTGTTGGTTCACAAATTGCGATTGTACTGACTGTCGTTGCGATTGTCGTTGGCTTAACGTACTTTAAAAAATGGGGTTGGTTATGGCGTGAATGGTTAACGACCGTCGACCATAAAAAGATCGGGATTATGTACATTTTATCAGGTGTATTGATGTTTTTCCGTGGTGGCATGGACGGGTTGTTAATGAAGGCGCAAACGGCTCGGCCGGAAATGAACTTTTTAGATGCCCAACATTACAATGAAATTTTTACAACCCATGGCGTCATTATGATTTTGTTTATGGCGATGCCGTTTTTGATCGGTTTAATGAACGTCGTCGTTCCGTTGCAAATCGGTGCGCGCGATGTTGCCTTTCCACAATTGAACGCACTTAGCTTTTGGTTGTTTTTTAGCGGGGCGATGTTATTTAACATTTCGTTCGTTGTTGGAGGGTCACCAGATGCAGGGTGGACATCATACTTCCCACTTGCAGGAAAAGAATTTAGCCCAGGCATCGGGAATAACTACTATGCGATTGCGTTACAAATTGCAGGTCTTGGGACGTTAATGACTGGTATTAATTTTATCGTCACGATTTTAAAAATGCGTGCACCGGGCATGACGTTAATGAAAATGCCGATGTTTACGTGGACGACGTTGATTACGTCAATCATTATCGTAGCGGCTTTTCCAATTTTCACAGTCGCTTTAGCATTAATGACGTTTGACCGCTTGTATGGAACACATTTCTTTACACTTTCTTCAGGCGGAAGTGATATGCTTTGGGCAAACTTATTCTGGCTTTGGGGTCATCCAGAAGTATATATTGTTATTTTGCCTGCTTTTGGTATTTTCTCTGAAGTCATTGCGACATTTTCACGAAAAACGTTGTACGGATATACGTCGATGGTCATTTCGATCGTTGGTATTGCGTTTTTAAGTATGATCGTATGGGTACACCATTTTTACACGATGGATGCAGGTCCTGCGGTAAACTCGTTCTTCTCGATTACAACGATGTTAATTGCTGTTCCAACCGGAGTGAAAATTTTCAACTGGCTATTTACGATGCGAAAAGGACGCATTCAATTTACAACAGCGATGTTATGGGCGCTTGCCTTTGTGCCAAACTTCGTCATCGGTGGCGTGACGGGGGTCATGTTGGCGATGGCAGCTGCAGACTATCAGTATCACAACACATTGTTTTTAGTCGCACACTTCCATTACGTGTTAATTCCAGGTGTCGTGTTTGCGGTGTTTGCAGGATTGTATTATTGGTGGCCAAAAATGTTTGGTTTTATGTTAAACGAGAAACTTGGAAAATATCATTTCTGGTTGTTTACGATCGGATTTAACGTCACATTTATGCCGATGTTTTTCCTTGGTTTAAAAGGGGCGGTTCGTCGTGCGTATACGTATTCAGCAGAATCAGGCTTTGCGCCGCTTTTCCTCGTATCTGCGATCGGTTCAATCATTTTAGCGATCGGTTTTGCGGTATTTTGTTATAACATTTATTGGAGCTTCCGTTATGCGAAACGAAATGTTTCCCACGATCCGTGGGATGCGCGTACGCTCGAGTGGATGACAGCATCACCAGTGCAGTTTTATAACTTTGCGGTCGTCCCAGAGGTGAAACAGTTAGACGCGTTTTGGCATATGAAAAAGCGCGGTGAAACGCTCACATTAAAAGAAAGCGACATAAAGAAAATTCATATGCCGAGCAACTCCGGATTGCCGTTTTATATGGGGGTTGTGTTTGGAATTACAGGTTTCTTCCTCGTCTTTGAGGCGCATATCGCGGCAGCTGTTGCGGCAATTGGGATTGTTATTGGGCTTATTATCCGTTCGTTCGATTACAATGACGGTTATTATGTAAGCGTCGATGAAATTAAACAAACAGAGCGCACGTGGAGAAATGTAGAAGGGGGGACGGAAAACCATGTCGGCTAACGTCAATCATTCGCTTCCGCTCGAATATCAGACGGAACAAAACCGTCTCAACATTTTAGGATTTTGGATTTTCCTTGGCGCAGAAATTGTATTATTTGCGACGTTGTTTGCTGTATATGGTGTGTTAGGTAACCGCTATGCCGGTGGCCCAACGCCAAGCGATATTTTTAAGCTGAATGATGTTCTCATTCAAACGTTGCTGTTGTTGACAAGTAGTTTCACATGCGGGTTAGCGGTCTTTTTTATGCGACAACGTAATATGAAGCAAATGCTCGTTTGGTTCGTCATTACCCTTTTATTAGGGGCAGGATTTTTATTTATGGAAATTCGTGAGTTTATTCGTTACGTGCACGAAGGAGCAACGATGCAAACGAGCGCGTTCTTATCAAGCTTTTTCGTTTTGCTTGGCACACACGGAGCGCACGTTACATTCGGGATCATTTGGGCAATCATGCTTATCATCCAGTTGCTCCAACGCGGATTGACGCCAGTTACGGCGAGAAAAATGTTTATTATTAGCTTATATTGGCATTTCCTTGATGTCGTTTGGATCTTTATTTTTACGTTCGTCTATTTAAAAGGGATGGTGGCGTAAATGGAACATAAAAGTAAATATCCCGTTAGTCACGTTGTTGGATTTTTGCTTTCGTTAGTTTTAACGTTTGTCGCCGTATTTGTTGCGTTGAAAATGAACGTATCATATACAATTGTGATGTGGATCATTGGCTCACTCGCGGTCATTCAAGCCGGACTGCAACTATTTATGTTTATGCACGTAACGGAAGGCGAAGACAGAAAAACGAACGTTATTAATATGGCATATTCAGCGTTTGTTGCGATCGTCATTGTCGCAGGATCCATTTGGGTGTTAACATCTGGTCATGCGGCGCACTAAAAAACAACTGGTTACAATCCAGTTGTTTTTTTATACCTGTAAACATGTATATACACGTGTACTTCCATATTTTCTACCATTCTTGTTATAACGGGAAAAGAATAGGGAGGAGGGACGGGTGTGCGTACGTATGAAGAAATGTTGAGAAAGTTGTTTGTTAATTACACCATTGGTTCAATTTTAGCAGTGATTGGTGTCGGTAGCACGTTAATGGTGATGGCTTTAAACATTCGACAAGTAGATTTGCTTATGTTATTGCTCATTCAATTTTTTCTCGTTTTGTGTCATGCTGTTTATTGAACAAGAAAACGGTCAATGGAAACTTGTCGGCATCATTCATGATGAATGGACGACATAACATATACAAAAGGTGTCCGGATAGGGACACCTTTTGTATTACTCACCTTTTAATTGTTTCAATTGTTGCTCGACTTCCGCATCAAACGATTGAGGGGGCAACGTTTGAATGGCTGAGCGAGCTTTTGCTTCTGCTTCAAGTAACATTACTTTTTCTTCCATACGTGCGAAGCCTTTTACGATATGATCGTAACGGAAAGATGTGATCGCCTCATCCATTTGTTTCATCGTTTCAGCGACATAAAAGCGCGTCATTAATTGCATTTGTTTCAATTTTAATTGCTCGTACGTTTCGTACAATTGTTTCACTTTTTCCGTTAAAACGGTTGTTTTTTCTTTTAATGTGTTGTATTGTTGCGTATATAGCTCTAATTTTTTTTCATAGGCGATTTTTTCTTGAAGGGCCATTTTTGCGATTGGCTCTTCATTTTTTTCTACAGCTAATTTTGCTTGGCGAGCCCGCTTTGCGATCATTTCTTCTGCATCTGCGATGAGACGCTCATATTTTTGTTCTAGCACAAACTGTTGTGCCAATGCTTGTTGCGCTTGTTCAAGCTGTTCTTCTAATTCACGAATGTACTGTTTCGTCATGCGAATCGGATCTTCGCATTTGTCAATGATGTCATGTATGTCGGCAAGAACGACATGTTTTACGCGTTTAAAAATGCCCATATCACTTTTCCTCCTTTTGGATTGTTTTTTCCCATTCATCTAAAAAGCTATCGTTTTGAATAGGTGAGACAAATGGTGCAAATTCAGGTGTCGGCTTTGTTTTGTTTTTTAGTAAAACGTACGCTGCAATGATCGCTAAGACGGCGAGCAACGCTTTTGGTAAAAGCGCAATGAGCCCAATTGCCATCAGCGCACCGCCAATCCACTTCCCACCACCGCGCGTCGTTTTCCAAACGATCCATCCGATGATGACTAATGCCAGCTGAAGAAGGAAAGGAATCCATCCGAACATTGGCATGCCGTGTGGTCGCATCATTTGTGGACCGTGATGACCGAACGCGCGATGATGTTTACCCATTCCCATTATGTGTTCTGCTGGCATTCGTCCGCTCCAACCGATGTGCATGAAATAAGTAGCGATGTGCGCGAATACGGCGATGACAACTAGTCCACCGATCAAGAAGAAAACCGTTCGTTTTTTCACATCTATCACCTCCTTCGTTATTTACAGTTTGAATTGTACAAGAGAAAAGAGAAAATTAGGTGAAAAAGAAAAAAACGTGCAACATATTTATGCACGTTTATCATTTGGAAAAGTGATCGTGAATGTCGTTCCTTTGCCAACTTCGCTCTCTACGTGAATGTTTCCTTCATGTGCTTCGACAATCCATTTTGCGATGGAAAGCCCAAGTCCGTGTCCGCCAATTTGTCGTGTCCGCGCTTTGTCTGCACGATAAAATCGGTCAAAAATGCGGGGAAGATGCTCAGGAGCAATTCCAATACCTGTATCAGCCACAGAGATGGTTACTACTTTTCGTTGTTTTATTACGTGTTGAGCTAACGATAAGGAAACTGTTCCGCCTTCAGGTGTATATTTGATGGCATTATCAAGCAAAATGTACAACAGTTGTGTACATTTGTCCTCGTCTCCAACAAATTCAATTTGTTCAGACGCATGAAACTGAAGCGTAATGTTCTTTTTATTTGCAAGCTCTTGTAACGACTGTAACGTACGTTCTGCACATGCACGTAGTTCAAACGGTTTTCTTTCAATTTGTAGCTTTGCATCGTCTGTACGCGCAAGGGTGAGAAGGTTATTAATGAGCTTTGTCATTCGTTTCGTTTCATCCCCTAGACGTTCGATCGTTTTTCGGCTAAATTCATCGGATGTTAATGACGTATCCATTTTTAACGCTTCAACAGAGGAAAAAATGACGCTAAGCGGCGTGCGCAACTCATGGGAAGCATCTGCCACAAATTGACGTTGCCGATTGTAAGCATCTTGAATGGGGATGAGCGCTCGTTTGGACATGAAATAGCTAAAGGCAATAGCGACAGCGATAAATAAGACGCCTAGACTAAGCAAAATAAATGTCGACCATTTGAGCAAGCGAAACATGCTTGTCGCATCCATCCCAACGTATAAAATGCCGATAAGTTGTCGGTCAACAATTACTGGTCGGGCAGCCGTTAATATTTTTAATTCATCCGCACGAAATCGTTTTAACTCATAGCGATGATGGGGGATCGTGACTTCGACATATCTCAATTCGTTTTTTTCTGGCGTCCACGGTTGAAGCGTCGAAAGGAGCAGCGGTCGCAATCCTTTATTCACTTCATCTCCCATCATCAATCGTCCACGTGTATCAATGACGTAAAAAAATAGTTGATCTTCACTTAAAAATATGACGTTTTGATCGCTAGACCACCCGATAAACGATTGCTCTTTTAGCATGTTTTCAATCGTTTGGCCTTCTTGTTCGGCGAGCGTTCGAATGCGTCGCTCTTGGTCATTTGTAATAACGGTATGAATAAGAAAAGAAACAACCGCGATAAAGATGGCTAAAAAAGCAATAAGAATACCGCTATATGTGGCAGTTAATCGCGATTGTGTGCGGCGAAACATATCGGAATGATGAAACAAAGATCGTATACTATTTTTCAATGGTATATCCCACCCCGCGTACCGTTTTAATGAGTTGTTGTTGTTCATCGCCAATTTTTTTACGCAATAGCTTAACGGTTGCGTCAATCGTTTTCATCGATACGTCCGCATCGTATCCCCAAATGCGATCAAGAATAATGTCGCGTGTTAGAACGCGTCCTCTATTTTGTAATAATAAATCAAGTAGTTGAAATTCACGTGGGGTTAATATAATTTGTTCACCATCTTTCAACAGTGTATGGCTTGTACGATTGACTTCAAACGCTCCCCAGCGAACAATTTCTTCTTGAATCGGTGCGAACGTGCGCCGAGACAATGCTTTCAGCCGCGCCATAAGCTCGTCGATTTCAAACGGTTTCACTAAATAATCGTCCGCTCCGGCTTCCAGTCCTTCAACGCGATCTTGAACCGCATCTTTTGCGGTTAACATTAAAATCGCTCCGTGATAACCATGTTTTCTTAAACGTTGACATACGCTCACCCCATCGCTATTTGGCAACATCCAATCTAAAATGATCACATCATAAAACGAAGCGAGGGCATAATCGTAAGCGTCCTCTCCTTCTTGCACCCAGTCAATATGTTCGACTCCTTTTTTCTTCAATAAATGGACAATGAGTTCACCTAAATATATATCGTCTTCAGCAAGCAACACTTTCATCCTCATCACCTTTTTTCTTTCATGATATCAAATGTTGATGAAAAATGAGTGAAAATGAAGAAATGAGATCAGAAAAACAGAAGTGATTAGGAAAAGCGAGGAGTCATTATTTTCTACAAACTTAAATACAAAAGTGCTCGAATACATTTTGCTTGTATTAATCGTAGCGACTGTGATAAAAATTTGGTATGAAATGTTCAAGTAAGCTGGCTCCGTTGAGTCGGCTTTCTTTTGTTCGTTGCAATGGTTGTGAAAATTTGGTATGATGTTAAATGGTGGAAAAATAAAATAAATAGGATGATGGGGATGAAACGAGCACGTATTATTTATAATCCGACGTCGGGAAGGGAAGTATTTAAAAAGCATTTGCCTGATGTACTGATTCGGTTAGAACAAGCAGGATATGAAACGTCATGTCATGCGACAACAGGGGCAGGGGATGCGACAGAGGCGGCGAGAAAAGCGGTCGAACGCGAATTTGACCTTGTTATTGCTGCTGGTGGAGATGGCACGATTAACGAAGTCGTCAACGGGCTAGCTGATGCAGCGTATCGCCCGAACCTCGGCATTATTCCAGTCGGTACGACGAACGATTTTGCCCGCGCGATCGGTGTGCCACGCTCCATAGAAGGAGCATGTGATGTGATCATTCACGGAGAAGCGGTGCCGATTGATATTGGAGCGGTAACGAACGAAGGAAAGACGCATTATTTTGTTAACATTGCTGGTGGCGGACGTTTGACGGAGTTAACGTACGAAGTGCCAAGCAAATTAAAAACAATGCTTGGTCAACTCGCCTATTATTTAAAAGGAATTGAAATGCTTCCTTCCTTGCACCCTGTCCATGTCAAAATCGAGTACGATGGAAAAATGTTTGAAGGGGCTGTCATGCTGTTTCTCGTTTCGCTGACGAACTCGGTCGGTGGTTTTGAAAAACTAGCACCTGATTCATCATTAAATGATGGCATGTTTGATTTAATTATTTTAAAAGAAACGAACTTAGCAGAGTTTATTAAAATTGCGACGCTGGCTCTACGCGGTGAGCATATTCACGATCCGCACATCATTTACACGAAAGCAAATCGAGTCAAAGTATATACGGAAGAAAATATGCAACTCAATTTAGACGGCGAGTATGGCGGAATGCTTCCAGGTGAGTTTGTCAATTTGTATCGTCATATCAACGTATTTGTTCCAAAAGAAAAAGCTGAACAAATGAGAACAGGGGAGTAATCCTGTTCTTTTTTGTTCGATTATGCTAAAATCTTGACAGCATTTTGCGGAAGGTTGCAAGCAATCGTCATCATCCATTATTGGTGAATCATGTTTTTCTCTTAAAACAAGAAGGATTTTCTATGACAACATTAGAATTAAGTTTACAAACATGGATTCCATAAAATAGATGATTGTTTTCATAAATCCTTACGACGATTACATATTTTTGTGAGGAGGGCTTCTAACTCTTATCTAAATTTGTTTATTGGAGGGATTAAATGACGGAGAATCAGTTAAAATGGACCGGTTTTTTTGTAACCGTAATAGGAGTTGTTGGATTGGTTCTCATTTTTTTAGTGTTGATTTTGGAACGTCCTTGGCAGACTCATGGGTAGCAAAGCAAGGCGGAGCGAGTACGGAGCGTTATCATATCATATTAGAAAGTTATATTCATAGCTTTCTCATTGCTGGAAGCATACTATTTGGATTCAGTCTCTTATTCGCTATTTTTACTGAACGGACGATTGGTTTGGTTTTAAGGAGAAAAAGTTGGGGCGCCTGTTTCCTAGGCGTTTTTTTATTTCACAAAAACTGACACGAAAAAAATTACAAAAAAGTGTAGGGCAAACGGCTAATGATTTCGTCTATATAAGTGAAGACAGATAGAAAGGGGGAGAGTGAGATTCAGGACGAAGCATTAATCGCGAAAGCAAGGAAAGGAGACGAGCATGCATTTCGCCTGTTAATCGAGAAATACCGCAATTATTTATTTAAAACGGTGTACTCGATTATTCGCAACGAAAAAGATGCCGAGGATGTTACGCAGGAAGTATTTGTGCGGATTTATCTTTCACTCCCCCGATATCAGTCACAAGGCTTTAAAACATGGATGACGCGCATTGCTGTGAACTACGCGATTGATGTCAAGCGGAAAATGCAGCGGCAGCTTGAAGAAGTAATGGAATCCATTGAGGCCGAAGCCGATGAAAGGGTTGAGGTTTCGGTTATGAAAAAAGAGGAGCGAGAGCGAATCCGCCAACGTCTTGAGGAAATTCCGCTTAACTATCGAGATGTTATTTACGCTTATTACATAGATGAAAAATCGTATCAACAAATTGCGAAAGAACAAAATGTCGAAGTGAAAACGGTCGAGACAAAGCTTTACAGAGCACGCAGCTGGCTAAGAAAGCATTGGAGGGAGGAGGATTTTCAATGAGTCATTACACGAACGAAGAATGGCGGCAGTTCATTTGTGATGTACTGCCAGAGGAAAAAAGAGAGGAAATGGAGAGCCACCTTTATAGTTGTGATCAATGCTTAGCGGTATATATGGAGCTCATTGAAGAAAATGCTTCCGACTTGCCGAATCCTTCCGATGAAGCTGTTTCAGCCGATGTCATCCTTGCACAAGTTGAACAATATAAAAAGCCAAAGCGTACGAAGCAGACACAGACGAAGCAAAAATTGCTTCATTACGGAATTGCCGCTGCGATTACGATTGGGTTTATGTCTTCGGGAATTTTTCAATTAGTCACAAATGTCGGCGTTGTTGGAACAGATTTATCAGAAAACAGGCCGGCCTATACGGAACAATGGATGGATAAAACATTATCATTTCTCGATTGGCTAAAGGTAAATCAAAAGGAGGAAGTGAATAATCGATGAACAAAAATTCGTTAGTTGCGTTCTTTTTATCATTTATCCCTGGTGTTGGGCATTTTTATTTAAATAAAAAAGCAAGGGGAGTGTTTTATAGCTTTTCCTTTTTTGCGCCGATTGTGCTCGCGGTCGGTCTTGTCTTTCTGACATATAGTAGTGAACCGTTGGCGATCGTCCTCTTTTCTTTATTGATTTGGTTGGTCAGTATTTTAGATATGATTCTTACACTCATCAAAAGACAGCCGGAGCATACACTTGTCCAAGGAGAGGTTTTACAGGCAAATCAGGACAACGAGAAGTTTTACACGATTCTTCTTTCCTTCATTCCCGGGCTCGGGCATTTCCGGCTCGGCTTGATGAACCGAGGGTTAACGTTATTAATCAGCTTCTTTGGGCTTATGATCATGATATTTTTTGTAACGGTATTGCTGCATGAAGGCAGTTTCTTAGTTTTTTTAGGAATTTTGCCGATTGTTTGGATTTACAACATGTTTGATGTTGTTCAACAGCTCAATCGAAAACAAAACGGCGAGTCACTGGTCGATCGAACGATTTTCGAAGATTTTGAAGCGAAACGCGAGGATGGAAGGAAAAGCAAAACACTTGCGACTCTCCTTTCGATTTTTCCGGGTGCGGGTCATATGTACCTAGGATTACAGCGCAGAGGCTTGCAGTTAATGGCCGCCTTTTTGCTGGCGATTTATGTGATGGATGTGTTAAGACTGTCTGCCTTTTTCTTCCTTATTCCGCTCATTTGGTTTTACAGCTTTTTTGACGCATTGCAGAAGGCGTCGAAGTATGGCAAAGAAGAGCTTGAGGATCAGCCGATCGTTTCCTACTTTATCAATCATCAAAGATGGGTTGGATTCGGATTATTGTTGTTAGGTCTTTATTATTTGCTTGACAGCATCCTGCTTCCAGCATTTGCTTCGCATCTATCAAAGCTATTACAAATCGATATTTATTACTGGTACAATCAATTTTTCCAAACAACGATCGTTTGCATTTTGTTAATTGGCGGCGGCTTCAAGCTGCTTTTAGGCAGTAAAGAGAAGAAGGAGGGGACGAAATGAGAAAATGGCGCGTTGGGACGGTATCAATGGGAGCCTCTCTTATTTTGCTTGGCATCGTGTTGTTTATTTCTCAATGGGAAGGAATGGGAGCTGCAGACATTTTTGCGAGCTGGTGGCCGTTTCTCTTAGTGTTGCTTGGCGTTGAAATTCTTGTGTATCTTTATTTTTCGAAGCAGGAAAATACATTGATCAAATATGATTTTTTGAGCATCATCTTTATCGGGGTGCTCGGTTCGGTAGCCGTTTTATTTGTATTGCTTTCATCAACAGGAATATGGCAAGAAATTCGCACGGTCGTTAGTGCAGAAACGAAAGTCTTTCACCTGCCGAATGTCCGGCAGTCTGTTTCGCCTGAGATGAAGAGAATTGTCTTACAAACAGGGAGCCAACCGATTGTGATTGAAGGAGGCAGCAACGGTGAAATTCAAATCTTTGGAACATACCAATCTCTTTCAGCCAGCGACATCAAAAAGCAGGAAGATTATGTAGCGATGAATATTGTCGGGGATACGATGTATATTACTATAAAAGAAATGCCGCGGAAGGAAGGACTGTTTCATACGGTGAACGCGATGACCCCGACTGTCGTTATTCCGCAGCATCTTTCTCTCGAAGTACGCGGGAACTATAATTCAGTGCTTCTTTATCCGCGGAAGCTTGCCGCCAATTGGACTGTTTCAAAAGCGGAGGATGTTCAGATTAGCCTTGATAAAAATACAGATATTCTCGTAACAGCTGTGACGCGTGAGAGTTTAGAAGACGGAAATATCGCGTGGCAAAGAGAAAGCGGAGAGACAGAAAAAACGTTGCCGGAGCAAACGTTTAAAGGCAAGGTTCAATTAGGGGACGGAACTCATCATATTTATGTTTTTGATTCACAGCATGCAGCGGTGCATGTGTCAAATTAAGTAACTAAGAACCACCGAGGTGTCAGCGTATTTTTAATGAAAACTTTTGTCCGTTTTTGATATAATATTTCAGCTATAACATCTTTCCTTCTCGGTCGGTGGTTTTGAAAAACTAGCACCTGATTCATCATTAAATGATGGCATGTTTGATTTAATTATTTTAAAAGAAACGAACTTAGCAGAGTTTATTAAAATTGCGACGCTGGCTCTACGCGGTGAGCATATTCACGATCCGCACATCATTTACACGAAAGCAAATCGAGTCAAAGTATATACGGAAGAAAATATGCAACTCAATTTAGACGGCGAGTATGGCGGAATGCTTCCAGGTGAGTTTGTCAATTTGTATCGTCATATCAACGTATTTGTTCCAAAAGAAAAAGCTGAACAAATGAGAACAGGGGAGTAATCCTGTTCTTTTTTGTTCGATTATGCTAAAATCTTGACAGCATTTTGCGGAAGGAGAAAGAAACATGGAAGCACCAGTGGCAAAAAACGAATATTATGATGTCGTATTTGAAGACTTAACACACGACGGTGCAGGCGTGGCAAAAATCGATGGCTTTCCGATTTTTGTCGCGAACGGGCTCCCAGGAGAGAAAGCGAAAATTAAAGTCATTAAAGTAAAAAAAGGCTACGGCTACGGTCGTTTAATTGAATTATATGAGCCAAGCGCAGATCGCGTAGAGGCACCGTGTCCGATTTATAAACAATGCGGCGGATGCCAGCTTCAGCATTTAAGCTATGAAGGACAGCTAAAGGCAAAGCACAAGCATGTGAAAGAAGTGCTTGCGCGCATCGGGAAGATTGAAAATGTCATTGTTCATCCTGTGCTTGGCATGAGCAATCCGTGGCGCTATCGCAATAAGGCGCAAGTGCCCGTCGGTGAGCGCGAAGGCGGACTTGTCGCAGGTTTTTACAAAGAAAGAAGCCACGACATTATCGATATGGACACCTGTTTGATCCAGCAAGAAATGAACGATATCGTCGTGCAAACGGTCAAACAAATTTGCGAGAAGTATAACATCCCAGCCTACAACGAACAAATGCATAAAGGTACTCTCCGTCACATAATGGCTCGCTACGGGGCAACGACGAAAGAAGTGATGGTCGTTTTGATTACACGCACCGAGGAGTTGCCGCATAAAAAGAAAATCGTTCAAGAAATTATTGAAACGGTACCAAATGTGAAGTCGATTATTCAAAACATTAACCCGAAAAAGACGAATGTCATTATGGGTGACGAGACGAAAGTATTGTGGGGAGCCGAATACATTTACGATTACATCGGTGACATTCAATTCGCGATCTCGGCCCGTTCCTTCTATCAGGTGAACCCGGAACAGACGAAAGTGCTGTATGAAAAGGCGCTCGAATATGCGGAGTTAACAGGTGAAGAAACCGTCATTGACGCTTACTGCGGCATTGGAACAATTTCTCTCTTCTTGGCGAAAAAAGCAAAAAAAGTGTACGGTGTCGAAGTCGTTCCAGAAGCGATTGAGGACGCAAAAAGAAACGCTGCATTAAACGGAATGACGAATGTGGAATTTGCGGTCGGAGAGGCCGAAGTCGTCATTCCGAAATGGTACGAGCAAGGAGTAAAAGCGGACTGCATTGTCGTCGACCCACCGCGCAAAGGCTGCGATGAATCCTTGCTGCAAACGATTATCGCCATGAAGCCAAAGCGGGTGGTGTACGTATCCTGCAACCCGGCCACACTCGCACGAGATTTGCGCATCCTCGAAGACGGCGGGTATAAGACACTCGAAGTGCAGCCGGTCGACATGTTTCCGCATACGAATCATGTGGAGTGTGTGGCGAAACTAACCTTGAAATTGTACACTCAAAATAAACTCGTTCCACTGAAAAAATAATCGTTCATCATGAGAAATAAAGTCGGAATTTGGATGATATTTACTGGAAAAAGAAATCATTCTTTTCCCGCTCCTCATTTGGAAAAGAGGGGGAGAAAAGAAGAAGGAGAATCATTGAGAGATCAAGGGAAAAAGGATCAAGAGGAGAGAAAAACAAGAGGGAAGAAGCGGGAGAAATCATCCATTCTTCCCTTTTTCTTTTTCCAAAAATCGAAATAAAGTGGGATGATTTTAAGGAAAAAATCGGGAAAAAAACGGAGAAAAAAATCGCAAAAATCGGGGGAGGAATGAACGAGTTTATTTCAAATGTAAATAAATGGGGACGTAATAATAAGGGGTGGAGCGGGGAAGGGAGGAACGAGTTTATTAGGAATTTACATAGTTACATTGAAAAAAGCGAGGAATTGTTGATCGATTTTTTGAGAAATTTAGGGTATTTGAAAATAGTGGAACTTGCCCTATAATTTTATATGGATATCACAAACAGAGGAGGAATGTTTATGAATAAAGTAAAGTATGTAGTGATGACTTTACTAGCCATTGTGCTCTTTTTCCCGCTCGCTTATGCGTCTGCCAACACTCCAACGCTTTACGTGAATAACAAGGCCGTTCCTGCGAAAGAAGGCAAGCCGTACATGATTCAGCAATCGGCATATGTTCCGCTAAAAGCGGTGGTTACACGTATGGGAGGAACGATGTCTTATGACAAAAGCACATTGACGGCTACGGTTCGGTTAAAAGATAAAACGACCATTAAATTTCAAGCAGGAAAATCTCACGCGGTCATAAATGGAAAAGCGCGTTACTTGGTGTGGAAAACAGAAAAAGGGGTCAAATATCCGACAAGTCATGCATCACAAATTCGAAATGGCGTGTTTTACGTTCCAGCACAATTTCTTCGTGATGAAATGAAGTACCCACTTGAAGTGAAGCGTGTAAATGGGAGAACTGTTGTATATGTTGGACAATTGCCAAAGCAAACGACAAAGCCAGCAACACCAACAAAACCTGTGACTGATCCCGATGAAAAGGCAAAACAAGAATTTTTAAAGACATGGACACCGCCAAAAATTCAGTCAAAAATGACGAAAGACCCGATCAAAAACATGGAAATTTTAGATCGGGAGTTGGGATTCTTTAGATATGATGATACTAGCAAGGCGGCTGTTTACAGCCCGTTCGGGAAAGGTTCTTCAGCCCCGTGGTCTTTTGGGGTAAGTGAAGATACGGGTATTCCAGGTGTAGATTTGAAGATTGTGATTAGTCGTTGGAACGGAAATCGTTGGAATCCAGAGTTTTATAAAACTCCGTTCATTATGAAGGAGGTCTTGAAATTTTATGAAATTCCAGGGCTTTATGAAATATTAGAAAAGGGCTATTCTGGAAAGGATGTGGATCAATATTTAGATAAACCATTGCGGATGGGAGATCGAATGGTGACAATTTCAAACCCTAGAGAACAAGTTATCATTAAGGTGAAATTTTTGAAGTAATCAAAAGAAGGGAAGATTTCCCTTCTTTTTTTATTTTTTATTATTTTTCGTTTTTTTTTGTATAATATTTAAAATTTTTTAGGTTAGGTGAGGTGATGGGATGGCAAAAAGAAAGTTTTTATTAGCTAGCTTCCTTTTTTTTAGTTTTTACTTTTCGAATTATGATGATTCATTTGCATCTGGTTTCGGGGAAGATGAAAAAACCATCTACCACTACGACGAACGATCAAGTACATTAGATGCACCAGCGTATATCACGTTCAACCCCAATTATCGAACAAAAGATGGGAGACAAAGTCCGCAATATCGGTTTTACGGAGGCAATAAAAAGTTTTGGGAGGAATTTCATTGGAATGAGTTCCATTGGTATTCCATTGTGCCAAGAAAAAATCCAAAAGCAGACGATATGAATATGAAGAATATGTTAGAAAACAATCAAGAAGAATTAGGATGTAATGGAGCTTATTTGGTCAGCAGTTCGGACTGTAACTTAAAAAAAGGACGTCAAGACCCTCGAACTCGTCAGTTTATGGGGAACAATTCGGGAACGACATTGATTACAGTTGGTCCGTATAAAGGGAAATATTACGAATGGCGTTATTTAGGATATACGCCAGATGGAGAACCTGTGGACAATCCTTTTTTCCCAGATGATTATACCGTTCAGAATACGCAATGGTACAAAAGAAATTGGCAGACGCTTAATGAAGTGTCGGAGTATATTGAAGAAACGAGATATGATATAGAACGAGAAAAAAAATCAAATGGATCAAAGAAAAACTTTTGCCAGCGAATCCAGGACTCATTCATCCTAACCGAACACTTCAACAAAATGCAGAGTTTTATGCGAAAGTTTTTTCTGTTCGTTCGAATCCCGACATTTCTACGGGTATTGTGACGGGATGGCATAAGCGGCCTGATGGCAGTTTGCGATATGTTTCGTTTGTTATGAAAAAACCTGTCAAACCGAATCTTCGTCTTGTTGAATTTAATGTGTACTTGAAGAAAGACACAAATGGAGACGGAGTTGACGATTTAACATTAATTGCGTGGTCTAAACGAAATCCAAACAACGACAATGATATTAAGGAAACGAGAAAGATGTTGTATGGAAAGGTATCAAGAGGTCAAACATATGTATTTACAGCTAAAGTGAAAAATATGAAAACAGGGGCAAATCGAAACACGAAACATCAACCGATCACGCTAGATCATATGTATGCGTTTGATGAACAGGCGTTGAAATTCAATGAGTATTCGGTTGTTTTTGAAGATTCGGAAGGGGCTAGACCAACTTCTCCTAAAAGTGTAATCAACTACAGAGAAACGGTTGAGTTTAAGTGGGAGTATACTGTTCCGCTCCATGTGCGGAAAAAGTTTTTGGTTGCAGCAGATATTCCGATTGGTTTCTTTGAAAAAGGTGACAACATTTTTCGGGGAGACGACAAGACAGAGTTTATCTTTAATGTCGAACAAGAGGACATTGGTCTTGTCAATCGTGTCGAGTTGATTGACATGGTGACGCGACAAGTTACGACAGATGTCGTCCCAGGACGCACATATACTCTCCGTTATTTTGTAAAGAAATTTAAAGGAAATGTTCCTGTTGGCAATCCCAACAACCCAAGCAGAAATCCATTTGCTTCTATTGACGTGTTAGTAAGTGATTTAGTTTCTACGGAAAGAGGATTGGCAGATCAACGAGCAACAAGGACGTTGAGAAGGTCGGGAGATGTCGTGACCATTGAAGTTCCGAATGCGATTACGGCTAGGGGTCCATGCATCTTCACAAGATTTGTCTTGAATGAAAAACATAGAAGAAATGGTCAAAGTACAGACTTTTCAAATGATGGACCGATCGAAAGAAGAATTTGTTCAGACATAAACATTAGTGTAAAAAATCTTTTAGTGAAGCCGCAAACGGTGAAATTGCCATATGGCACAAATTCGTCAAGAGAATCACTCTCGTTCTCGTTTGATGTAACGAACTACAATAAGGAAGGACAAACAAAAGACATTCCGTTTGTTATCTATAAACAAGGAACGGTATTGCATCGAGGAACGGTAGTAGTTCCAGCAAACAAAACGATCACACATTCCGTCCATGTTTCAGATGTTCCACTTTCTGTTGGTAATGAAACGTTTTATGTCGAAGTAAACTATCCAAATCCGACAAGAAGATGGGTTGAGTATTTGAGTAGCGGCGCTGATCCGTATGCGGACAATATTGCGAAAAACAGCATTTTAGTAGAAAGAAACGAGACACCTGTCGCTGAATGTCGTTTGACGCACACTAGAAACGATTGGACAACGAGATACTATCTATATGAGTGGTATGGAGAGAGAGAATATTATTGGGTGCCAGGATGGTGGGAGTATGATAATAGAGGAAGACGTGTTCGTTGGCATGATGGATATTGGAGTAGTTATTGCGTAACGAAATGGACACGATCTTGGACGGAAGATGTTTCGCATTATGAAACGTATCGAGTGAAACACATTTGGTTCAAGAGTAAGGTGACAAAAGACGAAGGGCAAGAATGGGTTGACGTATTGAATGGTGGAATTGCAAAAGTTCGTGCTGGTTATGGTTTTGAGTTGAAAATTGTAGTGGAATATGTGACGACGACAAGATCGAGAGCACCAAGACCGTGGCAAAACGATTGTAGTGGATTGAGCGTTACGCCTTCTTGGAGCAGAAACGACATGCCGCGTGTCGTGACATTGACGATGCCATATTCAGATAGAAATGGGGAAAAGTTTCGATACAATCTAACGCCAACGAGAGTGTCGGGGGATTGGGACGATCAAGAAATCACGTATGAGTTGCCAGAGCGTAGTGCGTTCAATATTAAAACATCGAGAGAAATCTATGTCAACGAACGTGCGAAAAACGGAACTTATGTATTGCAGGTAGATACAATGCCTTTCTATGGAACGTATGATAAACCTCCTGTTAATAAAAACATGCTTGTCTTTCTTTTTTGCTTGATTGTCTTTTGCTAATTGTTTGTTAGTTATTTATTAATTCCTTGTTATCTTCTCATTATTTTTACTATACGTTGCCATTCGTTATTTAATAAATATTAATTAATTTTTTATTAGTTATTTATTAGTGGTCTTTAATTTGTTAATATTTTATTAATCATTACGTAATCGCTTGTTTGTTATTAATTATTTATTATTTGCTTAATATCTTTTTGTTAATGCAGTGCATGTTACTTATTGTTTATCTTTGCGTTTCTAAAAAATACAACTCCTTTCGTTTCATATTTTGCTTTTGTTTTTAGTATAAGATCGTGTAGGGAAAAAAATAGGATGCCTATGGCGATGATGAAAGGAGAGGATGTGTGGACGAGGTTGAGTGTTTCTATATAAGTTGAATTAAAGATTTACAACTGAACACACAAACGATCGATCGTTTGTTCTGGTTTCTGGTTGATTCGCTGAATAAAGGCTTGGACATTCTTTCTAATTTCTTGCACACTCGAATAGAACACGTTGTAAATCACGTCTGATTTCAGCCATTTCCATAGCCCTTCAATCAAGTTCAATTGCGGACTGTATGGTGGCAAAAAGACGAGCTCTAACCGATCTTCGTGTTCTTTTAAAAATGGCTGAATGAGTTTGGCATGGTGAATTCGAGCGTTATCTAAAATCATCACTATTTTGCCTGTGGGATAGCGTTCTAACACAAGTTGAAGAAATCGAAGAAATGTTTCCGCGTCATAGCGTTCTTCTTCGATGCAAAACACTTCCCCTGTTTCGTAGTTCAACGTGCCAATCAGCTTCAGCCCTTGATGTTTTCCAAACGTCGGAATGATTCGTTGTTTTCCTTTGACAAACCATGTTTTTTGAATCGCTTGGTAATCACGAATCATCGACTCATCTTGAAAGAGGACATGGGCGATGTTCCCATCTACCAGTTTTTTTTTTACTTCAGGGAAGGTGATTTCGACGAATTCTTTCTGTTTCTCTTCATCGGCATTGGCTAGTGTATAGGTCGGTTTCGTATAGCTTAGCCCTAACCGATGCAGAATGTCACTTGTTCCGCGAAGCGTGTATGTTGGCCCCCACTTTTGTTGAATGAGTTCAGCGATTATCGCAAGCGTCCAATTATATTTTGCTTCGAATCCCACATCTACGGGGAGCTGATGTTCAATGATCAAAGCCAGCTCTTTTTCCTGCTCAGGGGTCAATCGACGTGGGGCTGTACTTCTATTTTGCAATAAACAAAATACATTGTGTATAATAGTTTCGGGAATAGTACTATTGTTCTAATTTTTCAATGAACACTTTTTGGGGGAGGTTTACTATGATAGGCCAGGTGGACTTTTTTGAAGAACTTAAAAAAAATGGTATCACTATTAATGAAGAACAAAGAAGAACCATACAAAATAAGATAAACTCAGTATTGAGCTACGAACCGAAGATAGACCCCCATGCCGAAAAAAATTCGGCACCATCGGAAGGATGAAAACGAATATTGTCGAAATATCTCCTTGCAGCTGGGGTCATGAGGTCGATGTATCTATGGTACGCAAGAGTCCGAAAGATAGACGGACCCCAGTAGCCTGGTGCACCACGGAATGTCGCTCCCGAGTTGGGAAGCACGCAGGATAGAATGCTTCGTCATAGGCTACTGCACCAGCTGAAGATGAAATGAAGCAGGGAGGGAAAGCGATGAAGGTATTATATGAACGTTGTTGTGGAGTAGACGTGCATAAAAAATCCATTACCGCTTGTACCATCACCCCTGAAGGAAAAGAAATACGAACATTCGGTACCATGACCGATGAATTGCTGGAGTTTGTGAACTGGTTGAAAGAAAAAGGGGTGACGCACGTGGCGATGGAATCGACAAGCGTGTACTGGAAACCGTTGTACAATTTGCTCGAACTCGAACAAATCGAAACGCTTGTCGTCAATGCCCGGCATATTAAAGCGGTTCCTGGACGGAAGACGGATATGAAGGATGCCGAGTGGATCGCCAACTTGCTTCGCCATGGATTGTTGAAAGGAAGTTATATTCCGGACCGAGCCCAACGAGAACTGCGAGAACTCGTTCGATATCGTCGCAGTTTGATCGAAGAAAGAGCGCGGGAATTGAATCGGATTCAAAAAGTATTGGAAGGAGCGAACATCAAGTTGTCGTCCGTTGTTTCCGATATCAATGGGGCATCGGCACGAAAAATGATTCGTGCGTTGATCGAAGGGAAAAACGATCCGATGGTCATCGCTCAGCTCGCAAAAGGGAAATTGAAACAAAAAGTGGAAGAACTCCAGCGCGCATTACACGGGGTAATCGGCCCTCATCAACGGATGATGTTAGCCGAACAATGGCGGCATGTGGAATACCTAGATGAAGCGATTGCGCGATTAGATCAGGAGATCGAGGAGAGAACGCGCCCTTTTGAAGAAGCGCTGGAGCTCTTAGATACGATTCCGGGAGTCGGGCGGCAAAGTGCGGAACAAATTTTGGCGGAAATCGGAACCGATATGAGTCGCTTTGCATCAGCGAGCCATCTGGCATCGTGGGCAGGCATGGCACCAGGAAACTACGAGAGTGCGGGGAAACGGTTATCAAGCCGAACGAGGAAAGGGAACAAGAAGCTGAGAGCGTGTTTAGTAGAATGTGCCCGTGCCGCCGCGAGAAAGAAGGATACGTATTTATCCGCGAAATATCACCGCATAGCCGCAAGAAGAGGGGCGAATCGAGCGAGTATGGCAGTTGGACGAACGATATTAGAAATCATCTATTACCTGTTAACTCGGAAGGAACCGTATAAAGAATTAGGGGCAGACTATTGGGATCGTCAACGGGAAGCAAAGATCGTGCGTCAAACGGTGAAGAAATTAGAGGGGTTAGGGTACGAAGTGAAGTTAGAAAAAGTGGGTGCATAAGGGAATTAAACCATATATAAACTTTAATACCTTCCTTTGGAAATTATATTCCAAAGGCTAGGTGGGGGTTGTTTTTTGCCAAATTTTGTTTTCAGGATAGATACACCCATGTCAGGCACACTAAAAAGAGCCTCAAGGAAACACTTGAGGCTTAGTTTGTTAACAAGCTAATCCATATTGTTAGAACTTTGGTAGCGCCTCTACCGCATCAGCGAGATCGCTGTAGCTATCTTTTAAGTATCTGGACGTCGTGGCGATATTGCTGTGACCGGCAAGCCGCCGCACTTTCTCGATATCGTTGTTCGTCGCCTTTAGCATCCACTTGCAAAACGTATGTCGGAACATATGTGGAGTTAATTTTTTATTCGGCAGGCTGTAGCTTTCGATCATTCGCTGAATGCCTCGGACCGAAAACTTCGGCGAGCGTTGGCTGTAAAAGACGTATGGCGATGCGGCCATATGCGGTTTCTTTTTCGCCATTTCCGCACGAAACTTCAGCCAATCCTCAAGTTCCGCCAGTAGGATGTTTGAGATCGGTACGGTCCGGACCTTCATTCCCTTCCCCACGATCCGAATTCGTTTCATCTCTAAATCTAAGTCCGTCAATTTTAAGTTTGATAACTCCTCTACTCGCAATCCTGCATAGGTAAGCAGGTACACCACTGCACGGTCCCGACGATATTTCTCTTCAGGATCGACTCCCCGGCTTTGCACCGGTTTTTTCCGCATCCGATGCAATAAGTCCTCGAATTCTTCTTCTGTGAGCCACATGATTTTTTCGTTATCTTCATCGGCTGATTTTAAATCCTGGATGTCTTTCATTGGGTTCTGTTCAATCTTATGGTGTTCCACCGCCCACGCATAGAAGCTTCGCAGCGAATTCAGACGGCGATTGATCGTAGAGATAGCCAACGGTTTCCCTTCTACCGGATTCAACATTTGCTGAATCCATTTGCGAATGTCGGCCGACGTAACGTAATCGCCTGGACGAAGATGCAAGTCTTTCAAAAACTGATTCACGTCATTGAGATAGGAGATCACGGTGTTAGGAGAAAATCCCTTCTCTTGCAAATACGTTTCATATTCGTGCAGCATCTTTTTCATCCTTTCACTTATACGACGAGTTTAAAAGGGTTCGAAGAGCAAAAAATCGATTGAAAAAATAATATTATATGACGAGTATATCATAAAAAAGAATCAATTGTTAGACATATAATGTGAATTATATGATTAGTTTAATCGCATAAAAAGTAGAATGAAAGATAAAGTAGGGAAATTATGTGGTGAATAATTGTAAAAAATAATGTAAATTTATTGAATTATAAAAAAACAATTGATATAATTTGCTATGTGGTAGGGGGGCTCATAAAGTGATTTGTCTAAATAGTACCTATCATGGTTCTTTACTTTTTTAATCATCCCCCGATTCCATAGTTAGAAAAGGGAGCATTCCTGTTAGAAAGGTTTTCGGGGACTTGAAAGAAAAAAGCCCTCTTGGTATGATGCAGGGGTACCAACAATCACCTATCATCAGACCAAGGAGGACTATACAGTGAATTGTACACGAAATCTCAAAATTGAACAAGTCACCGAACAAACATTAGTCATCGGCATGGATATCGCGAAACACAAACATTATGCAGCGATGGTGGATGAGCGTGGTAGGGAACTGAAAAAGCCGTTTCCCGTTCTTCAATCTCGAATCGGATTCGAACAATTTTACGCATCCATCGAAGAAGCGAAAAAAGTGTTTGGCAAGACAGAAGTCATCGTTGGCATCGAGCCGACCGGGCATTACTGGTTGAACCTCGCCTATTTCCTCGAGGAAAAAGGGATCCCATTGGTGATGGTCAATCCGATGCACGTGAAACGATCAAAAGAACTCGATGACAACTTGCCAACGAAACATGATGCAAAAGACGCCCGAACCATTGCCAAACTAGTCAAAGATGGACGTTTCAGCTACCCACGTATTCTCCACGAAGTGGAAGCAGAATTGCGGGCAGGAAGTACGTTTCGGGAATCCTTGATCACGGAACGCAATGCTGTTCATAATCAAATGATTCGATGGACAGATCGTTACTTTCCTGAGTTTACGCAAGTATTTCCATCATTCGGAAAAATCGCTTTGGCTGTATTAGAAAAAACACCATTTCCGAATGAAATCGTTGATCAGACGGTCGAGGAGTTGATCGAGCGATATCGACAAAGTGAAGGGCTCAAATGTCCGCAAAAACCGAAAATTCAAAAGCTGTTAGAGGTTTCCAGTCAGTCGATTGGCATCACTCAAGGACAACAGATGGCCCGTATCGAAATCGCCACGTTGGTCCGCCGATATCGTCAATTGGAACAGGAAATCGCAGCGCTCACGGAACAGTTAATCGCCCTTGCACAAACGACGGTGGAGTATGAATGGCTTCAAACGATCCCTGGGCTTGGCGATGCGACAATTGTGGAACTATTGTCGGAAATCGGGAGTTTTCATCAGTACCAAGATCCGCGACAACTCATGAAATTAGCGGGCTTAACTTTGAAAGAAAACTCATCTGGGCAGCACAAGGGACAAAAGCGTATCTCGAAAAGAGGACGAAAACGGTTACGCGCCCTCCTCTTTCGGGTGATGATGCCTCTCATTCGTCATAACGAAGCGTTTCGCGCTTTGCATGAATACTATACGACACGTCCCATCAACCCGTTGCGTAAGAAACAATCGATCGTTGTGTTGTGTGGAAAGTTATTGAAAATTCTCTATGCCGTTTGTGTGAAACAACAAGCATTTGATGGGGAACGAATGATACGGGATATCTCCCATACTCATACTCAAGCCCACGCAGCTTAGAGCCATCCCTTTTGGAAATAAATCTTGTTTGAACAACCAGATGACACGGAGAAGCTGGCACGATTTCATCCATTCGACCGAGAGTCCCTAAGGGAGCTTAGCCGGCCTCTGCCTGGTGAAGAGACCGAACGAAGGAATGTTGGCACAAGGATGCCCAGAGACATGGGAGGGTTCGTCCTCATCAGCAATGCAGAGATCCAAGGTGCATCGCATATGTATTTTCCATTGGTTTTAACATACAAAAATAACCAGTGGTCGCGAAGCGTACCTATGGGTTGTTAGATATAAACAAAAATGAAAAAGTATGTGATGAGTTTTGTCGAAAAAAATTTTTTTGGCACCCCTAAGATGCCAAGGAACCTTGATATATCAACATTTCTAGAGGGAGGTGGATTTATAATGAAGAAAAAAATTAAAGTGCAAGTTAAAAAGCCGGTTCGCAATACAAACACTATTCTTTAAGAATTAGTTTTTCACGCAGTTGTCGACTAAACGTTAGTTTAGTCGACAACTTAATTAATATTACTATCATAGAAGAGGGGGTTGTTCCATTATGAGTACTACATTGATATTCAAAAAACCAAAATTAAAAGATGGTTATAAATTGGTAGAATACGACAATAATTTAGAAATCCATTATAAAGGTGAGGAGTTCGTTATTTCCGGAGAAGGCGAAGATTTGAGTCAAATTAAAGTGTTACTAAATCTTCTGAATGGGGAAAATTCGTTAGAGATGATACAGGAAAAATTGCCTGGATGGACAATTGAAGACGTAAACGATGTACTAATTATGCTAGATCAAGCATGGTTATTAAGTGAGGGTGAATCAACTGAGTTTAACGGATGCAGTGGGTTAGAACTAATATTAGAGTGCGAAGATTTACAACGCCACTTAGAACGTCAGAAAGGAGAAACAAAGATTACAAGCGCTTTAGTTTCGGGAAATGCTGACAAACGTTTGCTTTATGGATTTGCTTTTGAATATTATCATGTGACATCAAGAGCTCATGGTTCAATCGCTCCCGCTTTATCCTATTTATATCCGAGACAACGTAAATCAACTTTACGTAAATTTTTTGTTGAAGAGTACCGTCATGATGACTTAATTATGAAATCGTTGATGGCTGTAGGCTTTTCCGAAGCTGAGATTGTTAATTCAGTTTCTCTTCCTTATACAAATGCTGTATGTAACCTCTTGTCTGCGTTTGCTAACCAAGATCCTCTTTCATTTATGGCTGTACTTTTTATATTTGAAGGAAAACCATGGGAAGAAGATATATACATAAAAAGTTTAGAACAATATGACGTCCCAGATGATTTTGTCAAATATCAACGAATCCATTCTGAGATTAATCAAAAAGGCGAACATGGATTAGTATCAAGAGAATTGTTTAAAACCATTGACTATATTAGCCCAGAGGACAAAATTCGTATACTAAAAAATATAGGTATCATGATGGATACATTATTTAGAATGTATGATAGTATTTATGATTATTATCAGAATCCTAGTAATCCATTACCAAGATTAATATAGAGGTGAGTACATATGTGTCAATTGTCTCTTTTGGAGTCCCTAAATAAACGTAAGGATGAGTTGTTGCAGAATCATTTATATTCACATCCGTTTTTTGTTTTGATAGAAAATGGAACATTACATGAAGATAGGGTAAAACGTTTAGTGATAGAACTAGCGTTATTCTATGACCGGGTTTTTGACTGCGTTTCACCTTTTCTTTCTTCACAAGAAGTAAAAGATGTAAAGGAATATCTGTCTTACTGGTATGTTCATGCAATGAGTAATTTAAATCCAGATCAATTAGCCGAAGAAGTCAAAAATCTAGTTTTTGAGGAATTTGACTTAGAAAAAACTCTAGCTCTCCCATCTGGCCTTGCTATAACTAATCACATGCTTTATTTAAGCCAAAATGATCCTTATGCATTCATTGTTTGTATAAACACACTCTTTAATGAAGCTTGGCAAACTGATCGAATTCTAAAAGCATTGTCCTCTCACAAAACCTATAATAGGTTCTATGACATCGTTAAAAAGATATTTATGAATTTAAATCTTGACAAAAATGTTATAGATCTTCTACAGGATGAAACATCTTATCTTTTGTCGGGTGAACAACGTTTTTTAAAACAGTTAAGATTATTGGTAGAAACATTTGAAATCTTCTTTACTGAAATTGCCCATGAAGATAACAAAGATAATCAAGTAAGGGTTGGAAATTCATTACAAACTATATAGTTACAGAAAAAGAGTGAAAAATTATGAATGTAAAGGGTTTTACAGGTTCTTTAACAAATCGTAATTTTATCTTTTTGCTTATTGGGCAAACTCTATCCCAATTCGGTGATCGCTTACACCAAGTTGCTCTTCTATGGTTTACTTATCAATTAACTAATTCCGGGGAAGTTGTTGGTTTGATGGCAACTGCTACTGCACTCCCTTATCTTCTATTTGGGATGATAGCTGGAACTATCGTAGATACGCTCGATAAGCGTAAAGTCATGATTTTAGCTGATTTGTTAAGAGGAATATTAATCACACTATTATTTATACTCAGCTGTATAAAATTGGTCAATTTGTGGTATTTAGTCGCTATAACATTTTTAAGCAGCAGCATAGCTCAATTATTCGAACCGGCTAAACAATCTTCAGTACCGCTATTTATTCATAGTGAAGAGTTACTTAACGCAAATTCTTTATTATCATCTTGGCAACAGGGAGCTCGTTTGGCTGCACCAGTAATAGGTGGCCTATTAATGGTAACTTGGCCACCTTACTATTTATTTTTAGTAGATGCAATTACTTTTTTTATCTCTGCTTTAATGATTTATTATATGAATTTTGACTCTAAAAATAAGAAGTCTGAGAAAGACCATTCAATTAAAGGGCGTTTAATTGGTTCGCTTCTATATATGCGCACAATGCCTTTACTATTGCTACTGTTGATAATGTATGCGGGTGTTAATCTAATATTTCATGGTACTTCTGTTGTCTTTCCACCAATTCTTTCTGAAAAAATTTTGAATAAAGGTTCATTAGGATATGGATCGATGCTTACAGGTTATTCTTTTGGTATGCTACTAGGAGCAATTGCAATAAAACGGATTGTAACTCGTTTTTCAATTTTGCGTATTTTTTCAGGTGCAATTTTTTTCGGCGGAATTAGCTACATGATATTGGGTATGACTTCATTATTAATAGTAGTTATTATTTGTTTCGTTTTATGCGGGTTCTTTTTTAATATTGTTTCAATCTCTTTTGTTACTACTATCCAACAAAAAGTTCCTATATCTCAACAAGGATCAATCTTTGGCTTAATCGGAATGATAGGAATGGGAGTAACCCCTTTATCTACTCTCGCTGCTTCGTTATTATTGTTAGTTATTGATATTAAGAGTTCATTTTTGTTGTCAGGGGGATTAATAGCTCTTATTGGATTTGTTGCTTTTTTTAACCCTCTAATGAAATCAAAGTTTGTAGAGAGGGGAGAAGTCAAGGCTTATGATTGATTCTTTAATCGCATGTCCGCGTTGTCATTCTCCTTTAGGATTAGAGGAAAATGGTGAATATGGTTGTAATAATTGCTTCATTCTTTATGGTTTTGAAGAGGGAATATTAGATCTTTATTATTCACCTCTACCAGATTTTGATGGTTTACAACCGTATATGTGGAGTGATTTTTATTTCTTAGAAAACTTACTTAATAAAATTGTGAAGCCAGGAATGGTTATAACAGAAATATGTTCGGGAGCAAACTATGTTGTTCCTGCAATACTAAATCGTCTAAATTTTAAAGTGACGTATATATCTATCGGGGATTACATCCCACATTTGAAAAAACAGCAAGAGGGAATTCCTAGTTTCCCGATCCATTCAATTATTGGAGATGCTACCTCTCTCCCACTACAAAGCAATTCAGTTGATATTTTCATTGGACATCATGCAATAAATGATATATGGCTATCAAAAGGTGATGTTGGTGTAGAAGCTTCAATTCGTGAGAGTTTTAGAGTTGTAAAGCCAGGTGGTTATATCATTCACTCACATAATTATAATGCAATTGATGAATTGAGGCTCGGTGACCAATCTTGCCGAAAAGTAAACCTTCATACAATCACTAGCTTTATGGATGAAAAATGGGAAATAACAATGGAAAATGGTGGGGAATTAGACTGGTTAATTGCTCGGAAAAACTATGGCATGCAGGAGTAAGGAAAAATGTATCAAGGAAGAAAAATTGTATTGAGAGCTATCGAACCATCAGAAATTGTTATTATTCATCGTTGGTTAAACGATGAGTCTATTTGTCGCAATCTTTCTCGATACTGGTCTTCTAGTTTAGAAGAGATACAAGAGGAATGTTTAAATTTATCGTCTAACTCGTTACTTGGGCAATTGTATGCTATTGATCTAAATGGCGAAATAATCGGTTTTATTAAACTGACTAACATTGATTGGATTTGCCGATCGGGTGAATTGACAATCGTAATTGGAGAAGAAGAAAATCGTGGAAAAGGTTATGGATCCGATGCTATTCAAACTTTCCTTAGAGTAGCTTTTGATACTCTAAATTTACATCAAGTCTACCTTTATGTGTATGAAAACAATTTAGAAGCTATTTCATGTTATGAAAAGTGTGGTTTTCAAAAAGATGGAATAGTACGTGACTGCAGAGTCGTTGATGGAATCTATTTATCAGCAATTCGAATGTCTATTTTAGAAAAGGAATATCAATCTTTTTACAAGTCGAAAAGTTAATTCCGTATAATTGTGTAAAAAGGAAGGCGTAAAAAGAGCCATGTTGCTTCCCTTTTGATCCAAATAAACAGTAGACAAAAAATTATAAGGGGGAAGCAACCATGGCTCCATACCATATTATCGTAAATGACGAATTTTTGTACGGATTATTAACTCGAGACAAAGGATTGGCGAAACTGCTAACAAGTACTGAATCAAAGCCTACGGGCGCAGGTGAAAAAGCAGCTGAAGGCTCTCTTTTATGAGCGCACCGAAGGAATGAGAACGAAAAGGCTATTGAAACGGTTCTTATCCCTGTCAGCTGAAGACCTAGGTGGGACGGTTGACTATTCGTGTTCTGCGGACAAGGGATAGAGAGTTGTTTTATAATCAAAAATAGGGGGGCGAGAACATGTATATTCCTTCATACTTCCAAATACAAGATGAAGATGTTATTTACGATATTATCGAAAACAATAGTTTTGCTACACTATTTTCTCAACATAATGGAAATCCATTCGCAACCCATCTACCGTTAACATTGGATAAGAATAAAGAATACTTATATGGTCATTTTGCACGTCTTAATCCTCAATGGAAGGATATAGAAGATCAAGATGTCTTAGCAATTTTTCATGGTCCCCATTGCTATATCTCCCCCTCTTGGTACGAGACAAATATAGCAGTTCCAACATGGAATTATGTAGCTGTTCATGTATACGGAAGAGTGAAGATTGTAGACAATGAACAAGAATTAATAAATTCTCTGTGTGACATGGTATTGAAATATGAAGAACCAAATAGTTCATACAAATTAGATAAGGTGGATACTAAATATTTAGAAAGTATGGCTAAAGGAATTGTAGGATTCAAAATCAAAATTAATAAAATCAAAGGTAAGGCAAAGTTGAGTCAAAACCATCCATTAGAACGGCAAAAACTTATTATTCAGCGATTAGAACAAATTCCTAATGAAAATAATCAAAAAATTGCCTCTCTGATGAAGAGAAACCTTAGAAAAAAATCTTAATTGGTACCAAATCCTTCTTTTTTGAGCATATTAATGAAACACAACCTAAACAGCGGATGTAGCAAAGTCATACCCAACAGCTGCCACCACCAAAGTTAGACGGAAATGACGTTATCACCTGGAAAGTGCCGAATTGACCGTTATATCACCGTTATGAATTAGCACGGCAAGAACAAGAAAGATTTGTTATCAAAACAGCTTACGATATTTGCGAATAGTGCCTGGCACTGTTCGCTAATTGAAGCTAATGCTCCCGAATCAGCGCAAAAAAATATTAATCTCAAAATTTTAAGTGAGTTAGAAATACCGGTACCCCCTGTTGAACTTCAAAACAAATTTGCAGAAATAGTACAAAAAATAGAATCTCAAAAAGACCTTCTTCAAAAGAGCCTAGAAGAACTCGAAAATAACTTCAACTCCCTCATGCAGAGGGCGTTTAAGGGAGAATTGTTCAACAATTAGTAAATGTAAAAGGAATTCTTGTTGGTCAAGGGGAGGGGTGTTTGTTGTTATCCAACTTTAGTTTTCTAATAGGAAAACCTCATTATGAAAGCTTTACGAATGCGTGTTTAGAGGCGGAGAAAAGTTTGGTTGTGAGTCCGGCGACGTGCGCGATTTTGACGCGCCGCGCACTGGAGCTCGCGGTGAAGTGGGTGTATAGCTTTGATAGCGCTTTGAACGTTCCGTATCAAGATAATCTTTCCAGTTTGATTCATGACAACGTCTTTTTGTCCATTATTGATGAAGACTTGTTGCCGTTGTTGCGTTACATTGTCAAACTGGGAAATGTCGCGGTTCATACGAACTCGATGATTACGAGGGAAGAAGCGATTCTTTCCCTGCATCATCTTCATCAGTTTGTGTCTTGGATTGATTATTGTTATTCAGATGAATATACGGCTACGGACTTTGACGAATCATTGCTGCCAATTGGAGAGGAAAAGCGCGAGCGTCCGGAAGAATTAAAAGATTTATACGAACGGTTAAGCTCCAAAGATAAACGTCTCGAAGAAATGATGAAAGAAAACGAACAGCTTCGCGCTCTTCTCACCGCCAAACGGGAAGCGAATACAAAAGAATATCACTTCCAAGTCGATGAACTAAGCGAATGGGAAACAAGAAAGAAATATATCGATTTAGATTTGAAGCTTGCTGGTTGGGAATTTAAAAAGGACGTTATTGTGGAATATCCTGTCGTTGGCATGCCGAATCAGGAAGGAGTCGGCTATGTCGATTACGTTCTTTTTGGCGACAACGGAAAGCCGCTGGCGGTCATCGAAGCGAAACGGACAACCGCTGATCCGAACAAAGGAAAGCAGCAGGCAAAGCTGTACGCCGATTGCATTGAAAAAATGCACGGCCAACGTCCAATCATTTTTTACACAAACGGTTTTGAGACGTATATTTGGGACGACCTTAACTATCCGGCGCGGAAGGTTTCCGGCTTTTACAATAAGGAAGAATTAAGCTTGCTTATTGATCGTCGGACGATGAAGAAGCCGCTAAAAAATGTGCAAATCAATGACAACATAACGAATCGCTATTACCAAAAAGAAGCGGTGTTAGCCGTATGTGACGCGCTCGAGAACAAACGGCGCAAAGCGTTGCTTGTCATGGCAACGGGGAGCGGCAAAACCCGGACGGCGATTTCGATTGTCGATGTTCTTACCCGTCATAATTGGGTAAAAAATATTTTGTTTTTAGCGGACCGCAAAACGCTTGTCACGCAAGCGAAAAATAGCTTTAGCCATTTGTTGCCGAACTTGACGCTTTGCAATTTGCTCGATAACAAAGATAATCCAGAGGAAAGCCGGATGGTGTTTTCGACGTACCCGACGATGATGAATGCGATTGATGACGCGAAGCGGAAAGACGGCAAACGTCTCTTTACCGTCGGGCATTTTGATTTAATTATCGTCGATGAATCCCACCGCAGTATTTATAAGAAATATCGGGCTACTTTTGACTATTTTGATGCGATATTGCTTGGGCTTACCGCCACACCAAAGGACGAAATTGATCGCAATACGTATGAAGTGTTTGATCTGGAAAACGGCGTGCCGACCTATGCCTATGAGTTAGATCAAGCCGTTCAGGACGGCTATTTAGTCGATTATCGGACGATTGAAACAAAGCTTAAATTTCTTGAAGAAGGCATTCATTACGATGAGTTATCGGATGAAGAAAAAGAACGATATGAAGAAACATTTGATGAGGAAGTAGGCGAGGATATTGACAGTGCCGCGTTAAATGAATGGCTGTTTAATGACGATACGATTGATACGGTACTCAGAGATTTAATGGAAAAAGGAATTCGCGTCGAAGGCGGGGACAAACTCGGCAAAACGATTATTTTTGCGAAAAATCATCGTCATGCGGAACGGATTGTGGAGCGCTTTGATCAGTTGTTTCCTGAGTATAAAGGCGGCTTTGCACGGGTCATTGATTACAGCGTGAACTACTACCAAACATTAATCGATGATTTTTCCGACCGTAATAAATTGCCGCAGATTGCTGTATCGGTTGATATGCTCGATACAGGAGTGGATATTCCGGAAGTCGTCAACCTTGTGTTCTTCAAGAAAGTACGCTCCAAATCAAAGTTTTGGCAAATGATCGGGCGCGGAACCCGTTTATGCAAAGACTTATTCGGAGTTGGACAAGATAAAACGCATTTTCTTATTTTTGACTATTGCGGCAACTTCGAGTTTTTCCGCGAAAATCCAAAGGGAATCGAAGGAAAAGCGGTGGAAAGTTTAACGGAGCGTCTATTTAATGCCAAAGTCGAAATCATTAAAGAACTGCAGCATTTACAGTACCAAGAAGAAGAGTATATTGCCTATCGCAATGAATTGATTGACGAGGTGCTGGCGGAAATCAATAAGTTAAACGAAGAAAACTTCCGCGTACGCCAACATATTCAATACGTACACAAGTTTAAAAGCCGGGCTAAATGGGATTCCTTAACGGCGATGGATGTAAATGAAATTAAAGAACACATTTCGCCGCTGATTGTTCCGCTAAACGATGATGAATTTGCGAAACGTTTTGATTTGCTTATGTACACGATTGAGTTGGCGAAGCTGCAAACGAAAAATGCCACAAAGCCGATTCGCAGTGTGATTCGCACCGCAGAGGCGTTATCTAAGCTCGGTTCGATTCCTCAAGTGATGGAGCAAAAATACATCATCGAAAAGGTGCAGACGGAAGAGTTTTGGAGCGAAGCCGATATTTTCGAATTGGAAGCCGTTCGCGAAGCGTTGCGTGATTTAGTGAAATTCCTTGAAAAAGAAACGCAAAAAATTTACTATACGAACTTTAAAGACCAAATTTTAGAGGTCAAAGAAAACGGCCCGATGTTTAATGTCAATGATCTGAAAAATTATCGGAAAAAGGTGGAACATTATCTGCACGAACACCGCGACCAGATGGCCATTTACAAGCTGCGAAACAACAAAAAGTTAACGGTGCAAGATTTGAAAACGCTCGAGCATATCCTTTGGAGCGAGCTTGGCACAAAAGACGATTATCAAAGAGAATTCGGAGACACGCCGATTACAAAGCTCGTCCGCCAAATCGTCGGCCTTGACCCGCAGGCCGCCAATGAAGCGTTTTCTGAATTTTTATCAAGCGAACGGTTGAACATCCAACAAAGCCGCTTTGTCAAATTGATCGTCGATTACTTTGTGAAAAATGGGGTCATGGATAAAAAAGTGTTGCAGGAAGAACCATTTAAAACCGTCGGCAGCATTGTTGAACTCTTTAAAGACAACATGGATGACGCGCGGAGGATCATTCGCATTATCGATGAGATTAACCGGAATTCGGAAGATATTGTGGGGGCGTAACGCAAACATTCTTTGTGGTATCTAGTTAGCCGTTGTGGTTGTTGCTAATAATTTCCATATATTTTGTTTTTCTTCGGTGTTAAGGCATCTTTGAGGGTGAAGCATCTCAAAGGTGTCTTAATATGTTTGAATAGAAGAAAAGACGGAAGATTAGGTTTTGTAGTCGCAAAGTTTGTCTAGGGAGCATTCCTGTTAGAAAGGTTTTCGGGGGACTTGAAAGAAAAAAGCCCTCTTGGTATGATGCAGGGGTGTCAATGGAAAGTTGACCCTATCATCAAACCAAGGAGGACTTACTATGAATTGTACACAAAATCTCAAAATTGAACAAGTCACCGATCAAACATTAGTGATAGGAATGGATATTGCCAAACAAAAACATTACGCAGCGATCGTAGATGCACGAGGTCGGGTACTGAAAGAGTCATTTTCGGTGTCCCAGTCAAGAATCGGATTCGAGCAGTTCTATGCGTTGATCCAAGAAACGATGAGGGAGTTTGGCAAAACGGAAGTCATCGTCGGAATCGAACCGACCGGACATTACTGGTTGAACCTCGCCTATTTCCTTGAGGAAAAAGGGATCCCATTGGTGATGGTCAATCCGATGCATGTCAAACGGTCGAAGGAACTGGACGACAACTTGCCAACGAAGCACGATGCCAAAGACGCTCTCGTCATTGCGAATAGTGCCTGGCACTGTTCGCAATTTTGCCTGTGGGATAGCGTTCTAACACAAGTTGAAGAAATCGAAGAAATGTTTCCGCGTCATAGCGTTCTTCTTCGATGCAAAACACTTCCCCTGTTTCGTAGTTCAACGTGCCAATCAGCTTCAGCCCTTGATGTTTTCCAAACGTCGGAATGATTCGTTGTTTTCCTTTGACAAACCATGTTTTTTGAATCGCTTGGTAATCACGAATCATCGACTCATCTTGAAAGAGGACATGGGCGATGTTCCCATCTACCAGTTTTTTTTTACTTCAGGGAAGGTGATTTCGACGAATTCTTTTTGTTTCTCTTCATCGGCATTGGCTAGTGTATAGGTCGGTTTCGTATAGCTTAGCCCTAACCGATGCAGAATGTCACTTGTTCCGCGAAGCGTGTATGTTGGCCCCCACTTTTGTTGAATGAGTTCAGCGATTATCGCAAGCGTCCAATTATATTTTGCTTCGAATCCCACATCTACGGGGAGCTGATGTTCAATGATCAAAGCCAGCTCTTTTTCCTGCTCAGGGGTCAATCGACGTGGGGCGCCAGGTGAGTATTTCATCTCCAGTCCATCAAGACCGCGCTGGGCGTAGGCATGAATATAGTTATAAATAGTTTTCTTGGATCGACCAATAATCGTTGCGATTTCTCCTTTGGTATATCCCTGCAAATGAAGATAAATCGCTTGGTAGCGTTCATATGCTCGTTTACTTTTTGCTTCTTTCATGGCAGTGGACAACTTTTCGATCTCGTCTTTGTGATTTGGCATCATAGTTTTCTCTCCGTTCCCCTATTTTCTCTTTGTATTTATTCGCCGTGGAACGGGAGAAAACCTTTATTTCAATTTATATAGTTGAGTCTTAACGCTCAACTAGCACCACGGGTAAAAATAATAATTGACAGATTCATATAGGTTATTTTATGATTAAATTGGACAGTTGAATAGTTCTCCTAAAGGGGAGTAGCTTTTACAACAAAGTCGTCATTTCGGAGTTTTGCCGCTCCCGGCTTTGTTGGCAACGTTAACGTTGTTAGCAAGACCTTTACCCGTTGGTAAAGGTCTTTATTTGTATGTAAAACCTTTACCATACATGGTAAAGGTTTTTTATTTGATAATCTGGGAGGTAAGTGTATGAAAAAAAGACAGCATTTACTCGTTGTAAAAAGGATGATTTATTTGCTTGAGTGTATAAAAAAGGATAAAATTCATAATGGTTGGTAAAAATGAATGTTGGCTCTCCTAAAGGAAAATACGGTCTTATTTAGAAAATGAAACATCAAACTACAGTAAAATACTAAAGGAGGATTCAGGTTACATGGAACTTTCAATTTTATTAGAATACAGCTGGGTATTACTACTTCTAATTGCACTTGAAGGGATTTTGGCAGCTGATAATGCACTTGTTTTAGCTATTATGGTCAAGCATCTTCCGGAAGAACAAAGAAAGAAAGCGTTGTTTTATGGGCTTGCAGGTGCATTCGTTTTCCGTTTTGCTTCACTATTTGTGATTTCATTCCTTGTCAATGTATGGCAGATTCAGGCGATAGGTGCTCTTTATCTTTTATTCATCGCAATCAATCATATTTTTAGAAAAGTTGCTGTAAATAAAGAAAAAGAAAAAAATAAAGAAATACAGGAAAAGAAACAATCCGGATTTTGGGGAACTGTTTTCAAAGTAGAATTGGCCGATATCGCATTTGCAGTCGACTCCATTCTTGCAGCAGTAGCATTAGCAGTTACGCTTCCGAATACAAATCTTCCGCAAATCGGCGGACTGGATGGAGGTAAGTTTCTCGTTATCTTTGCTGGAGGATTAATAGGCTTAATTATTATGCGCTTTGCTGCTAATTTCTTTGTAAAATTGCTTCATTCGAAACCTGGTTTGGAAATCGCTGCGTTTCTCATTGTTGGCTGGGTTGGGGTAAAGCTATCTGTTTATACGTTATCACACCCTCAGCTGGCAATATTACCTGAAGGGTTTGCAAAATCACCTGAATGGAAAATAACATTCTATGCTGTACTCGTTCTGATCGCATTAGGTGGCTGGTTTTTATCAAAGGAGAAAAAAGAACTGCCTTCCGCAGAAGAATCCAATGGAAATGGGTAGTTTCAAAGATTTTCCCTTTTAGAAACATAGCTTGAGCCGCCCTTTATTTGGACGGCTCGGGCTTTAATAATCTAGAAAGAGAACATTTATTTGAAATCGTTCAATGAATTGGTTCAAAGGTGTGTACAAAGAAAAGTTCGAGAATATTACTGAATGATAAGAACAAGATTTGAAATTTATCGGCGCAGGAAAAAGCAATTTTAAGATTCAGTCAACAAATATATATACATGCACCTTAAAACCATGACTTCTGTATGAACACCTTTTTTCATGGCTATACTGCTCCTAAATATTTCTATACAAAAGGAGCGGAATTGGCATGAAACGTCTGAAAATCACAAATGATCACGGTTGGACACCTCGAACCCTTCGGAAACAAGAACGGAAAATCAAAGATGCTTCTCTTCGTGTTCGGGTGACCGCTGTTCGTCTTGTCATGGAAGGTCACCTCGGTAAAGATGTGGCCAAAATGGTCAACGTATGCCGTCAATCCGTTGCCATCTACGTTGCACGGTTTAATCAAGGTGGGCTCGATCATCTACTCGATCGTCGGTTGCCGCCTGGCCGTGTGCCGTTTCTTACGGAAGAACAACAACAAGAAATTAGACAACTCGTGTTAACTACTACACCTGTGGATGCTGGCTGGGGCATCGCTTCATCATGGAACACGCGCATTTTACAATCTTACATCCAACATACCTATGGCGTTTCGATGTCACGTGAAGGGATTCGTAAGTTGTTGCATCGTCTTCGTTTGTCATGGACACGTCCGACTTACAAGCTAGTCAAAGGAGACGCCAAGCGTCAAGCTGCCTTTCAAAAAGAACTTGAATTTATAAAAAAAAACTAATTACCGAGAATGTCACGCTGTTTTATGTGGATGAGACACATGTTCGTGCTTATCAAGCGTTGCGTACGACATGGGCAGAAGTAGGAAATCAAAAACACGTGCCGAGCTACGGTCACCATGACCATGTGTCCATTTTTGGTGCAGTTGGCGTTCAACAAGGCGATGTGGTATTTCATCGTGCATCATCCGCCAATGCCGAAACGTTCCTTGACTTTTTGCGCCGATTGAAAGAGAAATATGCCGATCGATTCATCGTGCTTGTGTTAGACAATGTGCGTATTCATCATGCCAAGATGGTACAAGCCTTTCTTGATGGCGGGGAAGGTGCTGCTTTTCATTTCATCTTTTTGCCACCGTATTCTCCACAGTTGAACCCGATTGAACGGTTATGGAAGTGGTTGAAAGATGAGGTGATTGCCAACGTTTTTCACAAGGATCAAAACGACATTACCCAATCCATTACTCGCTTTAAACAGTACGTCTTACAACATCCAGATGAGGTGTTACGCCGCATGGGGTGTGCTGTGTGAATCAGAGGTTAAAATGCCAATTTGGATGTATATATTTAGGTTTATTCTGTATACTTTATACGTGAAGTATATTGTATAAACATAAACAGCTTTTAGAATACTATGATGATAGTTTTAGACCCACAATCGCCGTTATAATGAGGGCTATAAATAATATTCTTTTCCAATCCTTTGCATCACCATAAACAAACATTCCCACTAGTGTTCCTCCAATAGTACCGATCCCTGTCCAAACTGCATAGGCTATTCCCATTGGCAATGTGCTTAACGCTATACTTAATAGACTAAAGCTTACTAGAAAACCAAGGATTAATACCATATATGATTGGATTTTATTGTGCTTTGCAACTAGGTTAATACCTATCACGCCAACCACTTCAAATATTCCTGCTAAAATTAACGTAACCCAAGCCATTATGCTACATCCTTTTCTTCATTTGTAACGAGCTTCAAGCCTAAAATACCAATTATAAGTAAAACAAGAAACAGCATCTTCATCCAACTAAACTCTTCCCCAAATACAAGTATATCTACAATTGCTGTTCCAGCTGTACCCATCCCTGTAAAAACCGCATAGGCTGTCGCAACAGGTAGCGTTTGTGTTGAGAGGATGATTAAATAGAAAGATAAACCGATTAATACTGCTGTGGCAGCCCACTCAAACCAACTGACTGAATACTTCAAACCAATTACCCATAAAACCTCGACTATTCCTGCTAAAACAACATAAAGCCAACTTTTACTCATGTTTATTGTCCTCCAATTTCATTCCCTTTGCTGTAAGACCACACCAAAATAGGTACTATGAGGCACGAAAACGCTTTTTTAGGCGATGGGCATCTCCGTATAACATTTCAACAAATAAACTATCTAAAACAGCTAAAAAAGCTGCCGTCGCCATCTCTTCGTCTATCATTGAAGAAATTTCGCCTGCCTCTTTTACCTTATTGAATATCGGAATAAATAACTCCTCTAGCTTATCTAAATAGCTATACAGCTCACTCATCACTTGCTCACGTAAATGAACTGGTGGCAAAAAGGCATTCCCTAGTATGAATTTCGTTGAATCATACTTTGCATAGCGTTCCATCGATTGCTCCAAAAAATTGTATAAAATATTTTTTATTGGCTTATCCTTAGCCAGAACTAAATCTTCCATCACCATGCTGATTTCAAATTTACAAGCGTCCTCACAGATTTGAAGGAATAAATCATCCTTCCCTGCAAAGTACGTATAAATAGACTGTTTTTTAATACCGACATCCTTCGCAATATGTGCCAGCGAAGCACCCTCATAGCCACGCAATGCAAAATGATGCAATGAAACTTCCTTCAGTTGATCTAATGTTTACCTCCAACCACCTTCCCGAACGTTCGTAAGGTGAAATTAACACATACTATATTCGAAGTCAAATCCCCTAGCCTTACTCCGTTACCAAAATTTTTTATGTAGATGTATACCTGAATCCGTGATGAATTGAAATCGACTTTGATTTTGTTGTAATTTTTATGGATTGATAATCCATAAAACCCTTTTTATGCTTATGACCTATGTCATCTCTATTTCCGAAAATGGAACAAATCTCTTTTTTAGGTATACGAACCAAAAAATAGACAAAAAAGCCCAGGGAGTGACGTTGGACATCAGCGCTCGAACATTCGTTCGTTATCTTGCCTCTCTCCATTTCTGATAGACGTTCAGAAGGGGCTCGCTATAGCCACTCCTTCGCGTCAGTTTCATCCAGATCTGTCGTGATCGGCGGACGAGTCGACCTGCCATCGTGATCACCGTCTGAATGATCGTCTTGATGCGGCGGCGTTTCACTTTATGATGTAATGGATGTCTCGGATCGCTTAATAGATCTTGTCCAATCAGACGAAGAAGGTTGTACACGAATGCTCCCATGACTAACACGAGCGCATTCGTTTTCATCTTCCCTGATGGAAGTCGCTCTAAATCTAAGTCGCTTTTCAGTTCGCTATGAAACTGTTCGCATGTCGCATGATCGTGATACAATGCGAGCACATCACTCATTCGAACATGCTCGTATCCTTCGAGGCGCACCCAGTAGCTTTCGACTTCGTAATTAGGAACGAGCATCAGCTGTCCATTTCGTTCCATCGTTCGTTCCGTCACTTGGGTGACTTGAACGTACGTATACGTGTGTCCATCAATTGCTGCGGTCTGTGGAAGGCATAACTCATACGTTTGTACTCCTTCGGTTTGTCCATCATCGATGCGTCTGCCCTTTTGCGAAGCGATCTGGAACCAAAGCGCTTTCGATTCTCGGCGTAAGTTTCGCTTGATGACAAAGTCCACGTCTTCCTTTAGACATACGTGCACATTCGCTTCCGCATCGTTTCCTGCATCCATGCGGACAAGCAGACGAGACGAGGTCAGCGGACGAGCTCGACGGATGGCGGTAGTTAAAAACGAAGGCATGTTGTCTTGTACATGTTGTTTCCCTGGACGCAGCTCGGCATGAACGATATACCCTTCCTTCCCTGCGTACGCAAACAACGGCGTAAAACCGTCAAATCCTTTATACGTTCGACTCACTCCTTCTTTCTTCGTATCGGAGTTGTCAAATGGGGAAGCATCTATATCAAGGGGAAGCCATGTCGTTTTCCCTTTCGCCCAACAAGGGGACAAGGTAGCGTGTTGTCGAACCAACAGACGCATCGATTCCTCCCAAATGATGGTTTCGGTCATCGGAAGACAAGCGAGCTGATCGAGACGCTGTCGCAACGTTGGGGAGGAAGGTACGTGCCGAATGCCCATTGATGTCGAAAAGATATCGTCCTGACGATACGCTTCGATATGATCAAAATCCGTTTTTCCTGTGGCAAGCAAGCCGATCATCGAGCGAATGACGTCGCTATGGGAAATGTGCACATCTCGACGAACCGTTGGGAGCCGAAGGGCGTTTACTCGTTTATCCAGCTTCGTTTGGTGCAGTAAGTAGCCCACGAGAGCAAGCCCAGCACTTGGAGTAATCGCTTCATCTGTCAATACAAACCGAATCGGGAAATCTTTCATCACATTCACCTACTTGATGAAGAGTCGTCAACGTCGTTTTCCCTTATCGTATCAACGGTTTGCGACCATTGTAAAGATGTTTTGTCACGGATTCAGGGAACTATTTATTATTCCAACATATAACATTCGAACTTTGGTTGACAATAGCTAAAGTTTTTCATGTAATAAGTTTCTTTCAACATCAAATTAGCGATCCGATACAATTAAAACATCTACATATTTCAGCTTCTGCATGATTACATTAATAATTGACCCTTTCCAAATCTCTTCCCACCGCGTCCGAGCGGACATCCCCATAACGATTTGTGTAATTTTATATTGGCGGCACACTTCTACAATTTGTTGAGCCACCTTTCTTGATTTAGCTTCTTGAATAATAAATGTGGCGCCAAATTGCTCAGCTAGATTTTTCCATTCATTGATTGCTTTTTCGTCTTGATGACCTGATTGTTTAATATGAAGAATATAGAGATCGGCATTTAAACGATCGGCAATCCTCCAGCCTCGACGAATTAATTTCTCTGCGTTCGGTCGGTAGTTCACACACACCAAAATTTTTTCGTGTATGCCTGATGGTTCTTCAATGCCTAATTCCGTTCTCTCTTTTTCTAGCCGTAAATCAATGTCATCGGCCACTTCACGCAGTGCCAGCTCCCGTAAAGCGACTAAATTTCCTTTGCGAAAAAAATTATTGAGAGCTTGTTGGATCTTTTCTTTACTATATACTTTTCCTTCTTTAATACGCTCACGGAGCGTTTCTGGACTGACATCGATAATTTCTATTTCATCAGCTTCCTTTAGTATGGAGTCAGGGACTCTTTCGTTTACTTGTATACCCGTAACCTGTTGAACAATGTCTCGGACACTTTCTAAATGTTGAATGTTCATCGCCGTCCAGACATGAATCCCTGCTTGTAGGATCTCTTGAACATCTTGATAACGTTTTTTATTTTTTGAGCCGGGGGCGTTTGTATGTGCGAGCTCATCAATAATGACGACATCAGGATTTCGCTTAATAATGGCTTCCACATCTAATTCTTGAAATTCGCGTCCCTTGTAATGAATCGTTTTTTTCGGAATAATTTCTAAATCTTTGATTTCGGCTTCTGTATCAGCACGACCATGAGTTTCGACTAATCCAATGACAATGTCAACCCCTTTTGCTTTCAGGTCATGTGCGTCCCTTAACATATGAAACGTTTTACCGACACCGGGAGCCGCCCCAATATAAATTTTGAGGCGGCCCTTTTTCATTTTTTCGATTTTCTTTAATATTTCTTCCGGGCTCATTCTTTTGTATTTTCTTCCATTATCCATATCCTTATTAACCTCTCATCAAGACTTGTTTTGAATCATCTTTTGCAGTTCCATATTCAGTTTTAATACATTTACTCTTGGTTCTCCAAAAATTCCTAACATTCTTCCTTCAATATGCTTTTTCACCAAATTATTCAGTTGTTCTTCAGACAAACCAGTAGCTTTGGCAACAGAAGGAACTTGAAAGAAAGCTGCGGCAGGGCTGATATGAGGATCCAGCCCTGAGCCGGAATTCGTGATTAAATCTAACGGAACTTCTTCTTTCGTTTTTCCGGGATTTTTCTTTAACCATTCTTCGGCTGCCCTCTCTGTTCGCTGAATCATTTCTTTATTAGATGGAGCATAGTTCGGTGTTCCTGAAGCTGCCGCATCAAAATTAATGGAAGAGATACGCCCATGAAAATATCTTGGATCTTGAAACGACTGACCGATTAACTCCGAGCCGACAGCTTTGTTTTCATCATTATAAACAATGCTTCCATTCGCCTGATGAGGGAAGAGCGTTTGTGCAATTCCTGTCATGAAGGCAGGATAGCCTAAACCGAATAAAAGTATCATCACAATCGCCAAACGAATACATTTCATATACCTCATTCCTCCTTTACTATTAAACGAACATTCCGACAAAAAGGTCAATGAGCTTAATACCGATAAATGGAGCGATCACGCCACCTAAACCATAGATCAATAAGTTGCGGCGCAATAGCTTCACAGCTGGCATCGGTTTATAGGTAATCCCTTTCATCGCTAATGGAATTAATAAAGGGATAATAATCGCGTTAAAGATTAATGCCGATAAAATGGCACTCGTAGGCGAATGTAAGTGCATAAAATTTAAAGCTTTCATTTGCGGAATGGCCACCGTAAACATAGCTGGTAAAATCGCAAAGTATTTCGCAATATCATTCGCAATACTAAAAGTTGTTAGGGCTCCGCGTGTCATCAATAACTGTTTACCAATGGAGACCACTTCAATAATTTTTGTTGGGTCTGAATCAAGATCGACCATGTTGGCGGCTTCTTTCGCAGCAATCGTTCCGCTGTTCATCGCTAATCCCACATCTGCCTGTGCCAAAGCAGGAGCATCATTTGTTCCGTCCCCTGTCATGGCCACCAAGTTACCTTTTGCTTGTTCTTCGCGAATCACACGAATTTTATCTTCTGGTTTGCTTTCAGCGATAAAATCATCTACTCCTGCTTCTTTCGCAATGGTAGCCGCAGTTAATGGGTTGTCGCCTGTACACATAATCGTTTTAATCCCCATCTTCCGAAGTTCTTCAAATCGCTCTCTCATCCCCGGCTTAACCGTATCTTTCAAGTAGATAATCCCTACAATCTTCTTGCCTACCGAAACGGCTAACGGCGTTCCTCCTTGACTTGCGATTTGATCACTTTTTTCTTTCAAATCGCTCGGAATTTCTCCACCTAATTGCTGAACATATTTTTGTATTGCATCCACTGCTCCCTTGCGGTAGGAAACGCCATTAATATCCATGCCGCTCATCCGCGTTTCAGCGGCAAATGGAATGAATTCGGCTTGTTCATATTGAGAATGATCAATCGAAAATCCTTGATTTTTCGCCAACTCTAAAACAGAACGTCCCTCTGGTGTTTCATCTTTTAAAGAAGAGAGGACCGCCGCTTCTCGTGCTTCTTCCTCAGTTGCCGAACCAACGGGGATGAACTGTGAAGCCATCCGGTTACCAAACGTGATGGTTCCCGTTTTATCCAGAATAATGGTACTTATATCCCCTGCAGCCTCTACGGCTTTACCAGACATGGCTAACACGTTAAATCGAGTAACACGGTCCATTCCGGCAATACCAATCGCTGAAAGAAGTCCTCCAATCGTTGTTGGAATTAAACAAACGAGCAACGCAATTAAAGTGACAATCTGTAATTTTATACCTACATAACTGGCGATTGGTATCAATGTGATGACGACCATTAAGAAAATGAGAGTAAGCGTAATGAGTAATGTATTTAACGCCAATTCGTTTGGTGTTTTTTGTCGTGAAGCTCCTTCGACTAATGAAATCATTTTATCTAAAAATGATTCACCCGGATCCACCGTAATTCTTACTTTAATCGAGTCACTGACCACCTTCGTTCCACCGGTAACCGAGCTAAAATCCCCTCCTGCTTCTTTAATGACAGGAGCTGATTCTCCTGTAATGGCTGATTCATCAATGGACGCTAATCCTTCAATAATCTCCCCATCTCCGGGAATAATGTCACCAGCTTCGACCAATACAATATCGCCTTTTCTTAACTGCGTAGATGGCACGGTTTCAATTTCACCTTTATGATTGATTCGTTTCGCTATCGTATCGGCTTTGGTTTTCTTTAAGGAATCCGCTTGTGCTTTCCCTCTGCCCTCGGCAATCGCTTCGGCAAAGTTTGCAAACAGAATCGTGAACAGCAAGATGATAAAAACAGCCAACACATATCCTCGATTTTGTATGTTAAAATATTGAGGCATGAAAAGCATCCACAATATAATAAAGGTTCCAACTTCTACTACAAACATGACCGGATTGCGCATCATCACAAGCGGATTTAATTTTTTAAAGCTGTCGATAATAGCTTGTCGTATAATGGGACCTTGAAAGAGCGACTGCTTTTTCACTTCTGATTTCATGCTGATCTCTTCCTCCTTCTAACGAATCGTTAAAAACTCAGCGATTGGACCTAATACAAGTACAGGGAAGAATGTTAATGCTCCGATAACTAATACAGTACCAATCAAAATCACCCCAAATGTGGCGTTGTCTGTCCGAAACGTACCAATTGTCTCCGGCACAGGCTGTTTTTGAACCAATGAACCCGCCACGGCTAACATAGCAATAATCGAAATATATCTTCCCAGTAGCATCACCAATCCTGTCGATATATTCCAGAACGGTGTATTATCACCTAGTCCCTCAAAACCCGAACCGTTATTGGCGGCTGAGGAAGTATACTCGTAAATCACTTGTGAAATCCCATGGAATCCCGGATTGCTAATCGCATCCGTACCTAAATGCGTCATAAACGCAACGGCTGACGGCCCCAGAATAATAAAAGGATGTAACAGTAAGGCGATGACAATCAATTTAATTTCCCGCGGCTCAATTTTCCGTCCTAAAAATTCCGGTGTACGTCCTACCATGAGCCCAGCTAAGAATACAGCTAGAATCGCATACATTAACATATTGACAAATCCTACACCATCACCGCCAAACACATTGTTTAGCATCATTTGCGAAAGTGGAACTAACCCACCAATTGGAGTGAGTGTATCATGCATGTTGTTGACTGTTCCGGTTGTCGCAGCGGTTGTGACTGTCGTAAACAAACTAGACAATGGAATACCGAATCGTACCTCTTTTCCTTCCATACTCCCTTGGGAAGAAGAGAAGCCCAGTTTATTCAGCATAGGGTTTCCAGCTTGCTCAGCGCTGTAAACGACGGAAAGCATGACAAGGAAAATCGCGAACATCGTTGCAAACAATACCCAACCTTGTTTACGGTTTTTCACAGCCAGCCCGTAAGTAAATGGTATAGCAGCTGGAATACACCACATCGACAGTATTTCAATGACACACGTAAGAGGATTCGGATTTTCAAAAGGATGAGCAGAGTTTACTCCGAAAAACCCTCCACCGTTCGTTCCTAAATGTTTAATCGACTCCAGTGAAGCCACAGGTCCCAACGCTAATGTTTGCACTTTTCCTTCCAATGTAGTGACCGTTGCACTAGAAGCGAATGTTTGCGGCACGCCCAGCGCAACAAGAACAAGCGTCACAATGACGGAAAGAGGGAGCAGAACTCTCACATTCGCTCGAATGAAATCTTGATAAAAGTTACCAATTGTTTTCCCTTTTTTAGATAGGGCACGAATAATCGCCATCGCAATAGCTAAACCACTAGCCGCTGAAGTAAACATCATCATCGTGACAAAAATCATCTGTGATAAAATGGAAAGACCTGTCTCACCACTATAATGCTGTAAGTTTGTATTGGTCATAAAGCTGACCACTGTATTAAACGTAAGTGTAGGTTCCATATTATCAATTTTCGCGGAATTTAAAGGCAAATATTTTTGTAATCTTAATATGAGATAAGAAATTCCTAAAAGAACAGCATTGACTGAAAGGAAAGCAAATGAATATTTTTTCCATCCAGTCTCTTCAAGATTTTTAATACCTGACGCTCGATAAATGATTTTTTCAATAGGGAGAAAGAAACGATCGAGCTTGCTTGTCTCCTTGAAGAAAACTACATACAAATATCTCCCTAACGGTATGGCGAGCGTCAATAATAAAGCAAAGATGACGATAAACTGTAAAATGGCGTATCCCATGATTGAAAGCTCCTCCTATCCTTCATTCAAGTAAGTTAAAATTTCTCAGGATAAATCAACGCATAAACCAGATAAACAAACACCATTAAAGTAATAGCGCCAATGAGCCACATCATTGTTCTTCTCCTCCATGCACTACATCGTCACACCAAATCGTAAATCCGTAAAATAAAGCAAAAGTTAAGACCAATAATAAAATCATGAAAATATCCCACACGATTTTTTCCTCCTAATAAAGATAGTCCGCTAATTTTATAATCTTCCCCAAAAAATTCAATATTATCACTTATTATCCATCCACAAGCACAAAAAACCAACAGGAGGGTATCCTGTTGGTTTTTCGGCAACAACAAATAACCCCTCCTCTCATGACGCTTACGAGGTTAGCTGACGGATTCGGGTGATGAGAGTCACCCTACTCATCCAGAACAATCACAAGTTCTGAATGAGATTCACCCCATGTGATCAATAAGATCACGGTTGGTTCCCCCGCTCCTATTCGGATTCAGCGACTATTAGGGAAATCATTAATTTATGAAGTTGTTGGTATAATCATACTCCTTTCCAATGTTTTTGGCAAGTAGAAAATGGCTCTTACGCAATCTTGGTGATAGGGAGGGAGTAATTGAGAAAATCAGTGTGCAAATAGAATTTTTTAGCTTCTCATTCTCAATTATCTCGACTTTTCACCAAAAGAACGTAAGAACCGAAAATGTATGAAATGGCAATTAAAAATGCATACATACACTTGCCAAATTCCATGGTTAACGTTGAGAGATTGAGTCTTTGTATCGGTGACTTTCACCATTGAAGATGATTAAATGAGAATGATGAATCAGCCGATCAATGACGGCCTCTGTTAAAATGGGATCGCCAAAGACATTATTCCATTGGCTAAAAGGTAAATTGGTTGTCACAATGATGCTTTTGGTTTCATAACACATGGAAATAACTTGAAATAATAACTCTGCCCCCTGTTTATGCAATGGAATATAGCCCAATTCATCAAGAATCAAGAGATCCAACTTTTCGATTTGATTGAGAAATTTACCAAGGTCACCTTTTTCATTGGCCTCCAATAAAGCATTGACAATGGAGGCGGCCGTATAGAACTTCACTCTTTTTCCTTGTTTTTTCATCAAATTGAGGGCGATGAGAGTGGAAAGGAATGTTTTACCGGTTCCCACTCCGCCATAGAAGATAAGGTTTTCCTGATTTTTCGTAAACTCACCTTCTAAAATATAATCTTTTGTGATGCCTGGGGCTAGTTGAATCTCCCGCCAATCATAAGGTTTATTTGGAATTTTCGGCAATGTCGCCTGTTTTAGTAGTAAATTTATCCTTCTCTCATCTCGATGCTGCACTTCTCGTTCAAACAGCTTCAGTAAAAATTCCTCATTTGTTTCCGCATGGATGGTATGGTAATTGGCTGGAATCCAGCTTAATTTTAGTCTTTTGGCATATTCCTTAATCATTTGTTCCATGATGCCACATCTCCTTGGGATTCGAATAGGCGGTCATAATGCCTTACTCCTCGGATGGCTTCCGGCATATCTGGAACGTGTTTTTTCGGTTGAATTGGCTCTCGTATACCTCTTCCATTGATTAATTGATAAAATACCTGTTTAATCGATTCTACTTTCGGATGACCATACTGGGAGGCAATCCTCAAAGCCTGTGTCGAAACTTCGAAATCATGTTCTTTTAGTAAAACAGCTAGTAGTTGTAATGCTTCCTTCTTTTCTTGAACGGTACAATTGGAAAAATAATTTTTCCATTCTTCCGGCATCTTTTCATAGAAATCCGTATATTTTAATGCATTTGGCCTTTTGGCCATTAACGTAAGATATGGTTGCCATTTCATTGATTTTTGTTTTGTGCCATATAAACGCTCGTGCTTGATAATCAGCTCATGCTCTTCTGTTAAAATGGCAATCTCATGATAAGAGATCTTTGCCAAAACCTTTTGTTTGGCAAAACGGGGAGACGTGGAATATAAATTGTTTTCTAAATGGATGAAACCATACTTATCAGCCGTGACCTGCTCATATCGGACACATTCAAATTCTTTGGCTGGCAATTGAAGAAATAACGCTTGTTCTTCTTCAAATAATTCAGCGATGAGTCGCTCCTTCTCATAATGCGGACGATTCCAGTCCTTCTCACATTTCTCCCATAAAGATTCATTAAAACTTTCTAGTTGATAGATTGTTTGTTCAGGTAAAAAGAAATTGTTTCGAATATATTTCACCTTTGATTCGACATTCCCTTTTTCATTTCCGCTGGCTGGGTTGCAGAACTCGCATTCAAAGCCATAATGTAAAACGAATCGTTGAAATGTCTCTGTCAATTCTCTTTCTCCGTTTGGCAAGATCGTTTTTACTGCAGGGGAGAGATTATCAAAACGAATGACCCTTGGAACCCTTCACATATAGTGAAAGATTCGTTTTAATCCTTCCAAGAAACATTCTTGATTTTGAGCTGGCATGACTTGCACATAGGCCGCATTACTGTAAGGGAATGAAACGACCAGGTAAGGAAAATCGACGTATTTCCCCTGATAGAGAAAAGGAGCTTCTCCAAAATCAACTTGAGCCGTTGCAGGTTTCGATTCTAAAGGTAACGCAGCTGGTTCACTTTGTTCGAGCAGTTCTTGTTTTCTTTTTGATACATAGAGCCGAACAGAACGATCTGAACCTGTAAATCCATATTCTTCTTTTAAGATTTCATACATTCGTTTCGCAGTTCTTCGATATTTTTTCTTCTTTGTCAAGTCCTCTTTAATCCATTGATCCAATATCGGTTTCACTGGATCCATCACTTTCGCTTTTCTCGTTTGTTTAACTTTTGAGGGATTGAAGTCTTCCATTTCCGCATACTTCTTCACTGTTCTTGGATCACGATTCATTCTTTTGGCAATATCGGAATAGGAACATCCTTTTTGGTTTGCTTCATATCTGATATAATGAATTTCAGCCACTGCTAACATCTCCTTGAATACCTCCCGTTGAACTGTTTTGTCCAACTAGGAGGGTAGTGTATTTGGGGAATGTTGGCAAGTGGTTTTTTGTTTTATAGGACCTGCATAAATTAATTGCCAAACGTTACATTTTTAGGGCTCTTACGCAATCTTGGTGATAGGGAGGGAGTAATTGAGAAAATCAGTGTGCAAATAGAATTTTTTAGCTTCTCATTCTCAATTATCTCGACTTTTCACCAAAAGAACGTAAGAACCATAAAAGTGCAGAGCTTTGCAAAGGAAAAATGCAGAGTCCTGCACTAAATTTTTGTGCATAAACAAAAAAAGACTTGCCAGTCACCCCAAGTCCCACTACAGTAATTGTGTCAAGCAATTGGTAGTGGAGGTAAGAAAGGATGCTAGCAATGTCTGATATTAATTGTATCAAACATTTAAGAAATAACAAAGGTTTATCTATTTCAGAAATACAAAGAACAATGGGAATTAATTGGCGAACAGCTAAGAAGTATGCGGATGAAGATCAACTCCCTAAACAGAAATCATTTAAAAAGAAAGGGATGATGTATGAGGAAAAGTGGGGAGTAATTGTTTCAGATTGGCTTTTTGAGGATTTAAAGTTAAGGAAAAAATTAAGAAGAACAAAGAAACAAATATTTGAAGAACTAAAGGAAATGGGTTTCCAAGGTTCTTATCGTACTGTTTGTTACTTTATCTCTGAATGGATGAATACTCACCAAGAAGAAAAGGATAAAGGGTATGAAAGATTAGAACATCCTCCGGGTGAAGCTCAAGTAGACTTTGGAGTAATGGAAGCTGTACGAGATGGAGAAATTGTGGATATTCATGCTTTAGTTATGACGTTTCCTCATAGTAATGCTGGATTTGCAGTACCGTTACCAGCTGAAAATCAAGAATGCTTCTTACATGGTCTCAATATTCTTTTTAAACAGGTTGGGGGAGTACCTAAAAGGATAAGAATCGATAATTTGACCCCCGCTGTGAAGAAAAAAAGGACAAAAAATGAAGAAGCACAATTAACTGATGAATTTGTTCAATTTCAGAATTATTATGGCTTTGATGTGCAGGTATGCAATCCAAGAAGTGGCCATGAAAAAGGAAATGTTGAGAATAAAGTTGGATATATACGCTATAACTTTTTTACTTCAGCTCCAATAATGGACAGCTATGAGGGTTTAACTAATCAATTATTTCATAAATTAGAGGCGGACAGAAATAGAATTCATTATGCCAAAAACGTACGTATTGAGGACTTATGGCAGGAAGAACGGGATTATCTTCTAGCATTACCGGAAAAGCCCTATCCTGTATTTAAAGAGCATCTTGTTAAAGTAAACAAATATAATGAAGTGAAAGTGGATCAGACGTTGGTTCATGTCCCTAAGGGTGGCAACTATAGTCAATTACAAATGATATTAACATGGGATCAATTAAAGATTGTTTCACCTAATGGGGAGATATTATTGGATGACTATCGGCCATATATGAAAAAGCGAAAAGCATTACCATGGCTTTCAATAATTAAAACATGGATTCATAAACCAAGGGTTGTAGAATATTCGCGCTATCATAAGTATTTACCGGGAAGAATTAAAGAATTTTTGTTGGTAGATAATTTAATTATTCGACGAAAACGATTAGAAGCTCTAGCTAGTTTATTAGTTTCTCATGACATGAAGAAGATTAATGAAGAGTTCTATGAATTAATTGCACAGGATAAGCTACCTAGTGATAATAATCCTTATGAAGTGGACTGGAGTAAATACGATTCATTAGCTCCTAGAGAGGAGGCTGTCAATTGAAACAGGACATTAAAGAATTGTGTAAGTCATTGAGGTTAGCTTATGTTGCGGATGTATACGAGCAAATACCGTTTGAAACTCCGGAACAATACTTGTATGGGCTACTTAAGGAGGAAATAAGATTAAGAGAAAAAGCGAGAGCGATCCGCTTGATAAAAAAGGCGAAGTTCTTAGATAAAAAGAGTTTACATGATTACGAGTGGACCGAACAACTTCGGTTCCCTCCTCACTTAACCAAAGAGGATTTGTGTAGCCTACAATTTATTGAGAATCGAGAAAATGTAGTTTTAGTTGGTTCACCCGGGACAGGGAAGACTCATTTAGCCACAGGACTAGGGAAAAAAGCTTGTGAACTAGGTTATGAGGTTCGTTTTTACCGTGTTGCCCACCTAGTTGAGGAATTAGAGCAAGCTTTACGTAACAACCGTTTATCAGCATTTAGAAAACGGATGGAGAAGGTTGATTTGGTCATTTTAGATGAAATGGGATACTTACCATTTAGTAAAGAAGGAGCTGAATTATTATTCCAAATTATATCGGAGTTTTATGAACAGAAAAGCGTAATTATTACATCTAACTTAGAATTTAGTCAATGGAACCGGATCTTTACAGATTCTCGTTTAACAGCAGCGTTAGTGGACAGGCTAATTCATCACGCCCATATCATCTCTTTTCATGGCGAGAGCTATAGACTGTCCCACGCATTGTCGAAAAGGAATTAAATGGGTGGCAAACCTCTGCATTTTTCATTGCATTTCTCTGCACTTTTCTATTGCAAAATACAAATACTTTATGCTGAAGGAGGTTGCACATATGTTCAAAAAAATCGTCATTACAAGTGCTGCTCTCATGTTGTTGACTGCGTGCTTAAACGATGAATCAAAGGATAATAATGATGCAAACAATCAAGTTAGTACAAAGACGGAAGTTAACACGACAAATGAATCGGCAGTGAATGCAAATGTAGATATTACGAATCCAACGGTATCAATGAAAGAAGCAGTTGATACATTTTTAGAAGCTTATCCAGATGCAAATATTGAATCCATTGATTTAGATTCCGGTTTTGGTGGTCTTCATTATAAAATTGACGGCTTTGATTCAGCAAATGAATATGCAGCGGTAATTGATGCGGAGACTAAAGAAATGAAGGTAAATGAAGTCGAAGCCAACCGGGATCGCGAGGAAGCATTGGATTTTTCAAATATCATTGAGCCGAATGAAGCCATCGAAAAAGCTTCTGCTAAAGATGAAGTGAACGGCTTTACTCCAACAGGCTGGTCTCTTGAAGTGGAAAATGGAAAGTCGCAATATTCAATTGAATACAAAAAGAATGCCGATGAAATCGAAATCAAAGTGGATGCAACAACAGGTGAAATTTTAAAAGTGGAAATGAATGACTAATTAGGTAGGAACCTATCAAAATTATTATATGAATGAGGCTGGGACAAATCTAAAAAAACATCATTTTCTCCAAGGAGAAAATGATGTTTTTTTGATATGTTACTGTAGTTGAGCAATTTTAATTACAATAATTACCATGTAAAAGAGACAAATAGGGTACCCCTTATGCCACGTGGAGCTGTTTTTTCACGGTATCAATGGGAATATTTTGTTTTGCTGCACGATAAATGAACTCCACGAGGCTATGTCCTTTTCTCTTGCGCAGGAGATCGAGCCCATCCGAAACATCACTGTTTGACTCGAACATGCTGTACACATACGCAAGTTGCACCAAGATCCAATACCGTTTCACCGCCCGACGCCCGCGAACGCGGTATCCATCGAGTTTCAGCTGGTCTTTCGCTTGACGGAAAAAACATTCGATCGACCAACGCTCGGCATAGTAGCGCAAGATCTCTTCATCGCTTAGCTCGCGATCGGTGCTCAAGACGCAATGAAGATGTTTCGGCGTCATCGGCTGATCGGCTTTCCATGCGAGCAGCACCACGGCATCCTTGAGACCGTTCAGAGCACCTTCGTAGCGATACACCCGATAACGCTCTTTTCCCACCGTGACGAGGCGGGTATCCCGTGGCTCCATAGATTTGGCAAATTCCTTTGCTTGAATGGCCGTCCCTTTTGGATAGAGAATCCGATTCGTCTTCAGCATCGCGATGACGTGGAACCCTTTTTTCAAGCAGGCTCCCACGAGGGTTTTCGATGGATACCAAGAGTCCATGAGCACATAAACGGGGCGACTCACATCCAAAGAAGAAAGCATCTCGATCGCGAGTTCCCCCTTGCTTTCCCCAGCCGCCTTGTCGTAGAGGCGAAAGGCAAAAGGAAACGCTTGGGTCATCGTATGAACCATGAGCCAAACGAGAGAATGTCCCCAGATCGACTTTTTCTCTACGTGAGAATAGTGCCAATCACACCCTTGAATGGCGTGTGTTGCCCGTGACGAGGGCTTCGTTTTTTGGCAAATTGTATCATCGATCGAAACAAAAATGGGTTGATTCTCTCGTTTCGAGCTGCGTTCGACACGATGAAGCACCCACTGTTGGAGTTTGCGAAGCAGCGTCTCTTCCTCCCATGGGCTTTTCGTGAAAAAATGGCTGAGTGTCGTGCGATGGTTCGGATGAAAACTCCCATGATGTAGATCGGTCAGCGTTCCCGAAAAGCCCTTTGTAATCATCGCATCCACGATATGAACGAGATGCTTCATCACAGGTTTCGAGAAATAAAGGGTCAACCCCAACATCGTGAAAAACTTGTGAATTCCTTGATGATGTGCTAATCTATTCATGAGACATGAACCTCCTTGTGGATAGTTGTGGCACATCTATTCTAACCAAGGAATCGGGTTCATGTCTTCTTTTTTGTTTGGTTGTAAATTTATGTTAGTAAATTTGCTCATCTACAGATGTTATTAAAATTGATTTCCGTTCCGGGGACGCTTTCCGCAGGCCCTCCTCTGATTCATTCCTTCGCTCCTCGTGGTCTCGAGAGGGCTCGTCGCAGGAAAGCTTTGAATTTACTTCCTTGAACTTTCTCCGCTTTGCGAGTAAGCGTGCTCGACAGGAACTCGCCCTGTCACTCCAATCAATTTTTTACAAACAGCGAGTAAATCGTTGAACCCTTGGAATACTAATGATGAACAGTATAGAGGAAAAAACAAATGTATCGAGAATCATTAGCATTGCATAAATATAGTTAGAATTTTCTGTTAATTATTTTTTGTGAATTTGTGCCAAAAAGATAAAACCTAAAGAAAGGTGGTACTGCCCATTTGGTAAATATATACAGTTAAATCAGAGTGACAACGACAAAAGGGAGATTATGGACTGGCTCGCCCATCAAATTTTCGCAACCAAACATAAGCTGGTTTCCACAGAGCTCTCTTTAACCAACGAGTAATTCGAAGTAGGGATTTCTTACTTTTCATCTCCAATTGAATGAGAACATGTAAGCAATACGTGATTAATCATGAAAAAATTATTGAAGCTGAAATGTGTAATATTTATAATATTATTCAAGTTGTGTGTTGTACAACAAAAATAATCAGCTTGCATAGGAGGGGTTGGGTTGATTGAAAAGCTTGTAGAAACGGTGAACGGGTGGCTATGGAGTCCTTTTTTGATTGCATTCATTGTTTGTTGCGGTTTGTATTTTAGCATTCGCACCCGTTTCCTGCAAATCCGCCATGTGAAAGAGATGATCCGGCTTGTGACGATGGGGAAAAGCTCTGAGGCCGGGGTGTCTTCTTTCCAGGCGTTGACGATGTCGTTGTCCGGCCGCATTGGCGTCGGGAACGTGGCCGGGACGGCGACGGGGATTGCTTATGGAGGGCCGGGCGCTGTCTTTTGGATGTGGGTGATCACCTTTATCGGAGCGGCGACCGCGTATGTCGAGTCGACGCTGGCGCAAATTTATAAAGAGGAACAAGACGGACAATACCGCGGCGGTCCGGCGTTCTACATTGAAAAAGGCCTTGGCTGGAAATGGTTTGCGGTGGTGATCGCCGCGGCGATTATTCTCTCGATGGCGGTGCTGATGCCGGGAATTCAAGCAAACTCGATTGCCGACAGCTTTTCGAATGCGTTTGGCATTCCGAAATTGGTGACGGGAATTTTCGTGATTGCCGTTCTTGGCTTTACGATTTTTGGCGGAGTGAAGCGGATCGCGAAAACGGCGGAAATTGTCGTGCCGTTTATGGCAGTTAGCTATTTGTTGGTCGCGATTGCCATTATTGCGGCCAATATTGAAAAAGTCCCGGATGTGTTTGGTTTGATTTTCAAAAGCGCGTTTGGCGCTGATCAAGTGTTTGGCGGCATTCTTGGTTCGGCGGTGATGTGGGGGGTCAAACGCGGCCTTTATGCGAATGAAGCGGGGCAAGGGACGGGCGCCCACCCGGCAGCGGCGGCGGAAGTGTCCCACCCGGCGAAGCAGGGGCTTGTGCAGGCATTTTCGATCTATTTGGACGTGTTCTTGATCGTGACGGCGACGGCGCTGATGATTTTGTTTACAGGTCAATACAATGTGATCAATGAAAAAACGAGAGAGACGATTGTCGAGAATTTGAAAGGGGTGGAACCGGGCGCAGGGTATACGCAGGCGGCGGTGGACACGCTCTTCCCGGGATTCGGGTCGGCCTTTATTGCGATCGCTCTGTTCTTCTTCGCGTTTACGACGATATACGCGTATTACTATATTGCCGAGACGAACCTCGCCTATTTGGTGCGCAGTGAAAAGAGGGGAACGGCCTTCTTTGCCTTGAAGCTCGTCTTTTTGGCGGCCACGTTCTATGGAACGGTCAAAACGGCGACGACGGCGTGGGCGATGGGCGACATCGGGCTTGGTATCATGGTGTGGCTCAACTTGATTGCGATCTTGTTGTTGTTTAAACCGGCCTATATGGCCTTGAAAGATTACGAAGAACAGCTGAAGCAAGGGAAAGATCCGGAGTTCAACGCGTCGAAATACGGAATCAAGAACGCGGAATTCTGGGAAAATGGATATAAGAGATGGGAAGAAAAGAAAGAGAAGGCATTGTAACAGGTTGATTGGTTGGAGTCGATGGTGTCCTGGATGCAGCGGGACACCCTTTTTTTGAGATGCGAATAGTGCCTGGCACTGTTCGCTAAAAGAAATTTCGAAAAATTTTCTTTTTTGTCTTGTTTTTTTTAGGCGTTGCTTCTATAATTTGAATCAACAGCAGTCATATGGTCATCAGACGACTAAGTAATCAGTTTTATCATGGGAGAAATCGGTGAAAACAGAAAGGGGAGGTTTTTATGTGGAAGCAAGATTTTACGCCGGTTGCTGATCAATTGGCACTGTCAGCGGTTGTTGCGCTCATTCCGATTTTATATTTCTTTTGGGCGTTGGCAGTGAAGCGAATGAAAGGACATATAGCGGGAGTGACGACGCTAGCCGTTGCTTTGGTCATTGCTGTAATCGCTTACAAAATGCCGGTTAGTATGGCAGTGATGTCGGCAACGCAAGGAGCGGTATACGGGTTATTGCCAATCGGTTGGATTATTATTACATCTGTCTTTTTATATAAACTGACTGTGAAAACAGGACAGTTTGATACGATTCGCGACTCGGTCTTGTCGATTACGGAAGATCGTCGATTGCAAGCGTTGTTGATTGCTTTTTCGTTTGGGGCATTTTTGGAAGGAGCTGCTGGATTTGGGGCACCGGTCGCGATTTCTGCGGCATTGCTTGTCGGATTAGGGTTTAATCCCTTATATGCAGCTGGTATTTGTTTAATTGCTAATACAGCGCCAGTTGCGTTTGGAGCCATTGGAATTCCGATTACTGCTGTTGCTGGTCCGACGGGCATTCCAGCGATGGAAATCTCGAAAATGGTCGGTCGCCAGTTGCCATTTTTGTCGTTATTTATTCCATTTTATCTCGTATTAATTATGGCTGGATGGAAAAGGGCAGTCGAAGTATTGCCAGCTGTTTTAGTATCTGGTATCTCGTTTGCGCTTACTCAATATGCAAGCTCAAACTTTTTAGGGCCAGAATTACCAGATATTTTATCGGCACTTGTTTCACTAGTTGCCTTAGCTGTGTTTTTAAAAGTTTGGAAGCCAAAAAGCGTGTATCGTTTTGAGAGTGAAACGCGTGCTACATTCGCCACATCAACAAAACATACAAGTGGTGAAGTATTTAAGGCGTGGTCTCCATTTTTAGTATTAACAGCGTTTATCTCTATCTGGGGAATTCCACAAGTAAAAGCGGCGCTAACAGGACATTACGAAGGAACGAACGCGTTATTGAAAGCGCTTAATACATTAGGTTCTTCGTTAACATTTATGCCGGAAGTGCCTGGATTAAGCAATAAAATTGTGAACGCGAGCGGCCAACCGATTTTAGCTGTTTATAAACTAGAGTTGCTTGGAGCAGCAGGAACAGCAATTTTATTTGCAGCGATTGTTACGAAATTTATCGTTCGTATTTCTTGGCGTGAATGGTTTGCGACGTTTGGTGAAACGCTTAATGAATTAAGATTCCCGATTGTCACTATTGCTTCGGTTGTCGGTTTTGCCTATGTGACGAACGCCTCTGGCATGAGCACAACGCTCGGGATGACATTGGCGAAAACAGGCTCTCTCTTTGCTTTCTTCTCGCCGTTTTTAGGTTGGCTTGGTGTATTTATTACCGGCTCAGATACATCATCAAACTTGTTGTTTGGAAACTTGCAAAAAGTAACAGCGACGTCGCTCGGCATGGATCCAGTGCTTGCGGTAGCAGCGAACTCATCTGGTGGAGTTGTCGGAAAAATGATTTCTCCACAATCAATTGCAGTTGCCTGTGCTGCAGTAGGATTAGCTGGCAAAGAATCCGATCTATTCCGCTTTACTGTGAAGCATAGTATTTTCTTAATCATTTTAATTGGCATTTTAACGTTCTTACAGTCAACTGTACTTTCATGGATGATTCCTTAATGAATGGAAGGGACATTCGGATGCAGAGGAATATATATTTCTCTGCACCGGAAGTTCCTTTTTTATTTAAACCTCTATATAAAATTTATAATTTTTTGCGGTATGATGGTGTGTAGAGGTGATTGAAGATGATTCGAACATATAAGGTCATGTTTCTTTCCAACAATAAGCAAAAAAAGAAGCTGTATATAACCTTACGGGGGAGGCGCAAGAAAGCCCCCGTCTTTAGACAAGGGGATGAATTGCGTATTTTTTTGATAAATTTATTAGATGTGTTTATTTTATCTATTTTTTATGGTATATTTAGTATAGAGGTGATTGTTTTTGGAAAACGAAAAATACACCCATAAAAAAGGGATTGTTTATCTCAATCAATATCATATTGTGTTTTGTCCAAAATACCGTAGAAAAGTGTTAGTTGGAGATATTGAACGAGATTTAAAAAAAATTTTTGAAGAAGTTGCCAAAGAACATGATGTACAAATCAAAGCAATGGAAATTATGCCTGATCATGTTCATTTGTTCATTTCTTTTGACCCTCGTCAACATTTGCACAAAATTATACAAGCGTTTAAAGGGAAAAGCAGTCGAATATTAAGGGAGAAATATCCTTCGTTAAAAAGCAGACTACCGTCGCTATGGACACGAAGTTATTTTTGTTGTACTGTCGGCTATATTTCAGAAGAAGCGGTTAAACAATATATCGAAAATCAAAAGAACGTATAAAGGAAGTGGTGTCGTTGGCGAAAACAAAAACCAAAAGTTATGTGCTGACGTTGAAACTCAAAACAGAACTATGGCAGGCGTACATATTAGAGAAACGTTTTGAAATTGGCAGAAAAATATACAACGCTTGTTTGGGCGAATTGCTGAAACGGCATAAAAAACTACAACATGATAAGCAGTATCGTCATCTAGCCCAACAACCAAAATCAAAAGAAAGAAACAACTTGCTAAATGAGTTATATCGTCAGTACGGAATCAATGAATACGCTATGCACGATTTTGTTAAGCCAATGCAACACCATTTCAAGAAACACATCGACTCACACACCGCACAAAAAATCGCTACGAGAGCATGGATGGCAATGGAAAAACTCATCTTTGGTAATGCAAAAAAAGTGTCTTTTAAGAAATACAACGATATGGATTCATTAGAAGGAAAAACAAATAGCACAGGCATCCGTTTCGAAAACAAACATTTGCTTTGGAATGGTTTATCTATTCCTGTTATAATTCACCCAAACGACATATATACACATCTGGCTCTACAAGACCGTATAAAATATTGTCGCATCGTCCGTAGACGAATTAGAGGAAAAATCAAGTATTTTCTTCAACTCACTCTTGAAGGTGTACCACCAAAGAAAATAAACCGCCAAACAGGAGAAATAAAACATCCAATAGGGCGAGGCGATGTTGGTATCGACATAGGAACACAAACCGTCGCTATTTGCTCGATGAATAATGTCAAGTTGCTTATTCTTGCGCCGAGTGTCGAAAACATAGAAAAGCAAAAGCGAGTTCTTCAACGAAAATTGGATCGTCAAAGACGGGCGAATAATCCGCACAAATACAATGAAGATGGGACAATAAAAAAAGACAACAAGGAAAAATGGGTTTGGAGTAAAAATTATCTCAAAACGAGAAATCAGTTAGCAGAATTACAAAGAAAAATGGCAGATAAACGGAAACAAGATCATCAACGGCTTGCCAATTGGATCATCGCATTAGGTCATCATATCCAAGTAGAAAAAATGAATTTCAGAGCACTTCAAGCAAAGGCAAAAGAAACAAAAGTCGATGCCAACGGAAAATATAAAAAGAAAAAACGATTTGGAAAAAGTATTGCGAATCGTGCACCAAGTTTGTTTTTAAACATACTGAATCAAAAACTGCAATATGAAGGCTATTCCCTTCAATACATCGACACATTTCGCGTCAAGGCAAGTCAATACGACCACCAAAACGATGAGTACAACAAGAAAACACTTTCCCAACGATGGCATGAAGTAGACGGACATAGAGTGCAACGAGATTTATACAGCGCATTTTTAATCATGAATGTGAAAGACAATCGAAAAGAAATAGATAGACAAAAATGTTTAGAGAGATGGGATCAATTTATTCGACTGCATGATGAAGAAATCAAACGACTTCGTCTTCATCCATATGTCGTAAGTAGTATGGGAATTTAAATGATAAAAAGCGTCTTGAACCGGGCGCACAGGGCGATAAGCACCAGTAAGGTGTTTGCCCATGAAAGTCTTGTGGAACAAGGGTGAGTTCTACACGCAGGTGTACGAGAAACCCTTTTGTACACAAGAACCCCGTGGCTTTAGCCATCGGGAGGTTCAGTTTAGCACAACAATCTGGGGACTTAAAAAAGGTGGCAAATTTTTAAATGATGGGGAAATAAGAAAAAGACTAACGAAGTTGAAACAAACGAGTACACATGGCTTAATCAATACTCGAACAACATCACAAAACAAGGGATTAAAAACGCGACAACCGCCTATCAAAACTTTTTTGAAGGATAAGTAAAATGTCCGCAGTTTAAAAAACGAAAGAAACGGACGAGATCAAGTAGAAAGGCGGAAAAACTGGACTGTCAATCTTATTGTACTAACGGCAACATTGTTTTCAAATTAGAGCAACGATTTTTCCTGACTAATTTGTAACGCTTTTTCTATACAATCTGCCGTTTCAAATAGAGCGCGAAATCGCTATGCCTATATTCTTCAAGGGCAGAAAGCATGATTTGATGAACCGTTTCTGCATCTTCCACATGAGCTAGACGAATCATACCATCTTCTATCATATGTATCTACAATTTTGTTAAAATATTGTTAATTTGTTCTAAAGTATAATATAATCTTAAACAAAGTTCATTTTCAGGATAGAAGGGGAACTATGGAGAATATAAAAAAACTACATCCGATCAGCGTAACAATTATTATCGGAACATTATTTGCAAGAATGGCGATGTTTATGACCATTCCGTTTTTAGCCATTTATTTAACGAGCGTAAAAGGCGTCAGCGCTTCGTTGGCAGGGGCAATTATTGGGATTAGTTCGATTGTAGGACTGTTTGGTGGTTTTTTTGGCGGGTATGTTTCCGATCGATACGGGCGAGAGAAAGTGATGAAAATTTCTCTTTTGATGTGGACGTTCGTGTTTATTGGTTTTGCGACAGCGGAGAGCGTTTGGACGTTTTTTCTATTAAATGCGTTAAACGGCTTATGTCGTTCGTTTTTTGAACCTTCGTCGCGAGCGTTGTTGTCGCAAGTGACAAAACAAGAAAATAAATTGCTTGTGTTTAACTTGCGATATGCAGCAATTAATGTAGGGGCGGCGATTGGTCCGTTAGTAGGGTTGAAAATCGGCAGTTCGTCATCAACAGCCGCTTTTTTTATTACCGCTTTTGTTTATTTTCTTTACTTCATTTTGCTCGTCGCTCTTTTTTCAAACGATACGATTGACCAAAACGATAGCGATACATCCGAACATGTAACACTTCGCAATGCTGTCAACGTATTAAGGAACGACCGTGTGTTTTTATTTGCTGTAACCGGGATGATTCTCGGTGTCACAGGGTATTCGCAGTTTAATTCAACCATTCCGCAATATTTGTCGCAATATCAGGATGGTGTACAGCTCTTTTCTTATTTAATCGTCTTTAATGCCATTACTGTACTCATTATACAGTATCCTGTTTCAAGAATTGGCAAGCGGTATTCTCCATTGACGTCGATTATGTTCGGCATTGTTGCGGTGTCATTCGGACTTTTCGGATTTGGTTTATTTACTGCTGTGCCGATGTTATTCCTTTCTATGTTTATTTTAACAGTAGGAGAGGTGATGATGTTTTCAATGGTCGACATATTTATTGACCAAATTGCACCTCAACAGATGAAAGGATTATATTTTGGTTCTATCGGTTTTACGGCCATAGGTAACGCCATTGGTCCTTGGATTGGAGGATTGATGCTTGAACATCTCGGTTATGGAAATCACATCATTATTTTTAGCTTATTAGCTCTATGTACATCAGTCGGTTTCCCCGTCTTCTTATATGTTGGTCGGTTAATGAAGGCGACAAAACGACATATGGAGTATAGTTTGTAACCGTTTATTACTTTTGTATACGAGGGGGAATGGAGAATGAAAAAATTGTTGGCGATCTTTAGTTTACTGATCGCGGCTCTGCTCGCTGGGATGTTTTTTTACCAAAAAAACGATTTTAAGAAAAAGATCGATTCCTCTTTATATATACGAGAAGGCGTTACAGACGTTGAAAAAGCGGTGAGCAAGGCTGTTAAAGAACATGGAAAGTCTTATCGACAGGGAGAATATATTGCCGAAGGACACATCATTCTCGACACAGAACAAAGAGGGAATGAAGTGGACGTATATGCTATTGTGAGTGTTGGCGTATTTGAATTCCAAGACGGCTTATTTACAGTTGTATCTGGTAGTGGGGCGATTCCGACTGTGATGACATTTTCAAAGGATGAGTACGGGCAGTACAAACTTGTCTCATACGAAGAGCCGCTCGATGGAGAAGCGTATGTGGAGTCAATTAAGAAAATGTTTCCGAAAATATATCACTCGAAGGTGTTATATGCAGATAAATATTATGATGAACTTGTTAAGCAACAAGAAAGACAGGTGCAGGAGTATTTAAAAAAGATTGGTCGGCATGCAAAAGTGAGCCTATCTTATGTGGAAAAGCAACCGCTTAACATTTCGGTACAAGCGATGAATCATTTTCTTCATATGCTTAGTAGCGACTCATTTTTGAACCAATGTCCCGATTGGCTAGGGACGCGTGAAGCGGTGGAACAAGGTGTGAGATACGTGTATGAAACGTCTCAAAGTAAAACAAATGACGGTCAAGATGTCATTGTCTTAAGGAAGATGAAAGAAGACGGAACAATGATCGAAATAAGAAAATATGTCGTTGAGGAAAATCAATTGAAACGTATACAGTAATAAGAAAAGCAATCCCGTCACTAGGATTGCTTTTCATATTCTCTCTTCAACTCTTTATACCAGAGCGAGTGGCGTTCTTTTACATATTCTTCATCCACATAGCCTGTAAACATACCTGGCAATAGTTTGCGATTTTCTTTGACGATAAATGCGGCTAAATGCATAATGACACCGAAGATGACCATGACTGTTGCCAAGTTGTGTAACTGTGCGCCCCAAAATAAAATTCCGTTTGTTGGTTGTACGCCCATGATGTTCTTTATGACTTTAATGACGCCTGTAACAATGACAAGGCCGATTGACACAACGAAATATAAGTAGGCGATTCGTTGTTCAGGCAAATATTTTTCGCTCGGTGGCTCTTTTTGTTTTAAAAGCATCGCTTTCAAAATAAGGTAAGAGCCTTTTACATCTCCTTTTTTTGTCCAAATGTCAAACTCTTTTTTTATCACATGGTAAACGACATGATACGTTGTAAAGAAAAGGAGAGTTGCAGCGAAAAAGTAATGCACCCATAATGTTACCTCATACGATGTGAGCCATTTTGTGCCGAACGGTTGAATGATTAAATAGCGACCGTATACCGGCATTTGGCCAATACCTGTAATGATCAGCATAATAATGGAAATGGCAATTCCCCAATGGACAAAGCGATTTGGAAGTGGTTGACGGTAAATTTTATTTTTCTTCTTTTGATTCATGACGCTCTCCCCCTTCCTTTTTCTTCTGTCCGGATAATACTTTATAAGCGGTGATGCCAGCTGCGGCTGCACCAGCGATCGGAGCGATAAGCGTAGCTAGCATATATCCGTGCGTTGTTTCTAACATATTTTCGACTTCAGGCTTCATATGTGGACGACCGAAACGAGTGTCGTTTTCTTCTTGTTTTTTCGTTTCAATCGCTTCGTTAATTTTATCAAACGGCACGTCTGAGACGTACAGTGTTAACGTACCACTATTTTCAACGTCGCCATAAATGAAGCCACCGATTTCTTTTGCGCGCTCATACGCTTTTTTGCGAATTTGTTCGTACGGACCGAACTCAATTGCTCCTTTCGGACAGGCAGTTTCGCAAGCCGGGCTTTTTCCTTCCTCAAGTAAATCGGCACACATGTCGCATTTGTACATGACTCCCCCACCAGCTAACTCAGGAGCTAGTTTCAAATATAACCCGACACCTGCTTGGCGCTGTGGGATGTCCCAAGGGCAAACTGTTCGGCATTTCGCTCCACCCATACAGAAGTTTTCGTCAATTTTTACCGCCCAGTGTTTCGTTTTCTCGATGACTCCAAACGGACAAAGTTTTTGACATGGTGCATCGAGACATACATCGTCTTGGGATGGCAACTTCTTTCGTTTCGCCATTCCAGTTTACTTGCACTTTTTCAACGTATGTCCAGTTGTAAGGAGTGAGACGGTCTGTGCGGTCTTTTTCGTTGGACCAATCTTCATGTTTTTTCCGAGGCCAATAGTCTTTGATTGGTTTTTGCGGTTGTGGAAAACGATGTTCGTTTTTTTGTCTACAAGCTGTGACGCATAGGGGGGTGTCGTAAGCTGCACAACCATCACATTTTGTTAAGTCAATAAGCGAACCAATTAACGTATTTTCATCTGACTTGTCCGTTTGTGCATACCCGGGTGTTTTTGTCGCAAGCAATATTCCAGCTGTTGCGCCAGCGACTGTTGATCATTTTAAAAATGTCCGTCGGCTTATTTTTTCACTCATTATCCAAACCTCCTTATTTATATACCCTAATAGGTATTTTGATAAAGACCGTTTCGCTTGAAAAGAAGAAAAGAGATATCTTTTTTGACAGATTTGTGACAAAGAAGTACATAAGCTGGAATGACAACATGCAGGAAGCCTCTCGCTGTCTTTTTATATACTTAAAGTAAAATTTCGATCGGTTGCAACATTTTTGTTTGTTCAGTTGTATATGAAGTGAAAGGAGGTCGTTTCTTTGTGCACAAAAGAACAAATCCAACTCGCTATGGATGAATATGGGAATATGGTGTTGCGCCTAGCGTATATGTATATGAAAAACCAACATGATGCGGAAGACGTATTTCAAGATGTACTTAATTAAGTTATATGAACATATGGACCGAATACAAAATGGAGAGCATATGAAGGCATGGCTCATACGAGTGACAGTTAATGTATGTAAAAATAAGTTAAAATCATTTACGCATCGAAAAATGGATGTATATGAGGAATGGATTCATTTCCCATTTGTTGATCATCGCGATCGCTTTGAAGTTATGTTAGCGGTAACATCGCTACCAGTCAAATATCGAGAAGTCGTCCACTTGTTTTATTACGAAGGATATCAGACGAAAGAAATTGCTCAACTGTTGAAGAAGAGAGAAAGTACCGTTCGCTCGTTGCTTGCACGTGCGCGAGAGATGTTAAAAAACAAATTGAAAGGGGAGTATGATTTTGCGTGAGCGATATAAAAAAGAGATGGAACATATTGTCGTGACGGAGCAATTGAAAAATAAAGTAATGGCTGAGATTGAAAAAAAGGGAATAAGCGAAAATCGTTTCGTCTAGCGTACGTTGCTGTTGTTGCGGCGGGTGTACTATTGGCGGTCAGCTTGCATGCGGCGCAGCCTACTAGAGATGAAGCGCAACAAGAAATCATGATGGAACATGGGAAGGGGGAGGATATGGCGAAAATGGAGACGGCAATATATGATACGTATTTAGTCATTCATGACGTGACGTATGATCCAAACGATCAAAAGCTCCATTTTTCAGTTACAAATAAAAGTGATGGTGTTATTTCATTTGGATATGCGTATACGATCGAAAAGTACGATGAGAAAAAACAGGCATGGTTGTCGACAACGTTAACGAACGATCTCGCATTTATTGAAATGCTTGCATTAATTGATAAGGGACAAACGGTGAAGGATGGGATCGATTTTTCGTTGTTAAATCAACCGTTAACAAATGGGAAATATCGTACAGTACGCACGTATTATACGGATACAGCCCATCTAACTGGATATATTGAATTTGATGTTGTCGATCAAAAGCTAACAAACTTCCGTTTGAGTCAAGACTTTGTGGGAGATTTTTTTCTCGACCGATTTTTTGGTTATATATGGTTTTATAAAATCGTTATATGTAAGCGCTTTTACTTACTCTCATCCTGTAGGTATGTGCGTTTTCTCTCGTTTTAAAAACCTTTCAATGCTTGCAATGCCTCGTAAATCGGTGTCCCTGAAGATTGGCGAAGGTATGGGATGTTATCTCGTACCACTTCTGTCATTTGCGTTTGCACGCGCTTCAGTGCCTTTTTCACGATCGTTTCTCGTTTCGTTTCTTCTCGTTCTTCCACGCCATACATCACTCCATCGCGTGTCCGAATGAGTAACGTATCTTTTATCGCGACGATCGCTCGCAACATCGCTTCAATCCCTGCATCCCTCCAACTTCGACCGTTTTTACTTCGTTTCGCAAACACATGCATCGTTGCTTCCGCACTCCCCATCGCCCTCATGTTTGTCGTGTCAATCCCTTTTTCCTTCAACCATACGCGATAGTCACGCAAACATCCTGGCATCTCCTCGATCCGACGAACAAGCGCCTCGAGTTGCTTTTCCTTCTCCTCATGTTCTAACGTACCGATGGCACTTGTGAGTTCTCGTAACACGCCTTCTTCATCCCATGATGCTAACTTCTTTCGAATCACCCGATATCTCGCATGACCTCGGAACAATTGACGAATCTCTCTTGCCACATGGAACCGATCAAGCTGAAAGTACCCCCTGTCCCCGAAATATTCTCGACACGCTGTAATCCATGGGGCTCCATCTCCATTGATGACCACCCAATCCTCAAACGGATCATAGCTGTATTCCTTCATCAGAAAATTCTCTACAGCTTCCCAAATCGGTTCATTCGTTTGATGAACCATATACCGTCGATTCACTAAGGATACGCGTTTCCCGTTTTTCTCCCATCCTTGGTGAATCGTGATGATCTTTTCTTCTTTTCCTTTGATGCGGCTTCGTTGACGTTTCACGTACAACCCGTCTGCTTCGATAAAAAACACGCGCCCTTTTTTCTCCATCGCACGGTGCCCTTCCACCTCTGCCTCGATGATGGACTGGCGAATCGTTTCGTGACTCATACATGCATACCCCACCAGCTTTTCAAGCGACTGCGCAGCCTGTCGATACGAAGAACCCGTCACGGCGAGATGAATCGCTGTCTCCTCTAATAGCGGACTCACTCCATGCGCCCCATCGAACTGAAGAAAGACATCGAGTAAAGACGTATACACCTTTTTTTCACGGTCAAAGTAGTAGTTTCGCTTCACTTCCACCTCTCCAAATAGCGTTTGGAGTCGGATCGTCCGCTTATCTTTGAGCGCATATCGTTTCTTGTCCCGCTGTTCTGCCAATGTGCGGTCGATCTCCTCCAACACCTGTTGAAGGAGATGACCATATTGTTTTTGCATATGTCTAAATAAAGACTGTTCGATCTCTTTTAATGTCAAGCCGTTTGTGATATAATCCTGCATGGGCTCCACTCCTTTCTTTGGTTGTATTTTTTTCGCACTTACTACCTTACCAGGAGGAGAGCCCGTTTTTCATCTATTTTGCTTACATATCTGACAGGTTCCTTATTATACCAAATCAGGAACCTGTCTTTTTTTCTCCCACAAACATTTTACTCATACCAAACTTCCAATCGTATATTGAGGCGAAACCATTTGAAACGAGCGAAAATCAAGATGTAAAACTGACATGCGAGAGGGACCAACGCTTTTCTGTTTATAGTAGCTATAACCGCCTTGTTTCAACGCGGACGGGACGCCAAGGGTTGCACATATATCCGATGTATGAAGGGGAAGAACAAGTGAATTTCTCGATGGAAGCGGATGTCGGCACGTTGTTCGTTGATAAAATGACTGATGATGCGTTAGCGATATATGAGGCTGAGCGACCTGTATCTTCTGATGAACAAATGATTGCCGAATCGATGCCACTCGATAGTGGTCAAATTGAAGCTATTCAAGGATATGCAGGTCCAAAAAGTGTTGTTTTTGAATGGGGAACGAGTTAGCGTTGAGCCATCGGTCGTTTATTGGGAGCCGGATGAAACGAACGAGAAAGAGGAAGTGAAAGTGAAGGTGACTGTGACACACGCACATACAAACGAATGGATGGGGATATTTTATGTCGTTATCGTTCGAAAGGGGGACGAATATATGTTAGGACATATCGAATAAACGAGGGGAGGTTCCCTCGTTTATTTTGTTAAAATGAAACGAATGCTAGAAATGGCTGCCTCATGTTCAAGAGAGCGATGCGAAAGAAGAGTCAATAGTTGCTCATGGGTGTCGATTTTACTTTCTAGCTTTTTGACGATTTCATTTGTCTCAAGTACAGCTTGTTGGATAAGCATGAAGTCTTGCTTTGTTGCCATATGATCTTTGACTTCTTGTAGCTCTTGTTTTGTTGCCATATTAGCTTTGACTTTCTCAAGTTCTGCTTTGACTTCTTGCAGTTCCTGCTTTGTTGCCATATTAGCTTTGACTTTCTCAAGTTCTGCTTTGATTTCTGAAAGTTCTTGCTTCGTTACCATATTTGTTTCCATTTTTTCAAGCTTGTCCAAAATTTGTAGCAATGTACGCTCCATATTTATATCCCTCCTTTCGTTTGGAAAAGTAGAAAGGGAAACAGCTATGTGGCATGTCGGGTGTTAAGAAGAGGTTTTGTTTGTGTGGTAGTGTAGGTGAAGACCGTTCCCCGATATCTATTATAAATCATAAAGACAGGGATCGGAATAAGAAAATATGCGCTCTTTATTTTCATTTTCTCTATATATGATGTATTGTAGTAAGGAGATACGATGATGGGGTGACACGGGCATATGTTATGGAAAGAGGCAGAACAATTTATCACGTTATGTTATACAGAGTTAGGAAAAAGCGATGATGAAATATATGAGCGGTTGCAACAAGTGAAACGAGAAATTGAACAAACCGGTACGTATGAACATACATATGAAGAGCTTGAGCACGGGGCGCGCATGGCATGGCGCAATAGCAATCGGTGCATCGGGCGCCTGTTTTGGCAAACGCTTCATGTGTTTGATGCACGCACCATTGAACGAGAAGAAGATATAGCAGAGCGGCTATTTGACCATATCATGTTTGCGACAAATGGTGGGAAAATCCGGCCGACCATTACTATTTTTCGTCCGGAGCGTGTGCGTATTTGGAATCATCAGCTTATTCGCTATGCCGGATACGAGACAGAGCATGGGGTCATCGGTGATTCATCGTCCATTTCATTCACGAAAGCGTGTGAACAGCTAGGATGGAGAGGGGATCGAACGCACTTTGATATTTTACCGCTTGTCATCCAAGTCGATGGTCGCGAGCCGAAGTTATTTCCGATTCCAAAGGATATTGTGCTGGAAGTGCCGATTGAACATCCGACGTTTTCGTGGTTTCGTGATTTACAGCTTAAATGGTATGCTGTTCCAATTATTTCAGATATGTGTTTAGAAATCGGAGGCATACGCTATACGGCAGCTCCGTTTAATGGATGGTACATGGGGACGGAAATTGGTGCGCGCAATTTTGCTGACGATTACCGATACAACATGCTTCCGAAAATTGCTTCATGCATGGGGCTTGATAAGTCAAGAAATAGTACATTATGGAAAGATCGGGCGCTTGTTGAATTAAATATCGCTGTTCTATACTCATATAAAAAAGCAGGGGTAAGTATTGTCGATCATCATACAGCGGCTCAGCAGTTTAAACGTTTTGAACAGCAAGAGCAAGAAGCAGGAAGGAAAGTAACGGGCAGTTGGACTTGGCTTATTCCACCACTATCCCCAGCGACGACGCACATTTTTCACCAATATTATGATAATACAATTGTAAAACCGAATTATTTTTACCAAGAACGTCCTTATGAAAGGCACCGTCATTGATGCGATGTTTTTTTATATGGATATATTCCTAATTTTCAGAATAATACTTACTATATTCTTATTTTTTTGATATATTTATAGAAAAAAGAAGAAGGGGGAAGGTTGTGTGGATTTCATCGAGCAACTCAAAATGGAAGAACTGAGGAAGAAAAATTTTTTCTTGTTTCTTATTTACACGCTTAGTGCAGTAACAGGTGTAGTCGGGCTTATTTTGATTGGAGAGAAAGTTGAGAAGATTGCCTTTTATGGTGGCAGTCTTGTTCTAAATGCCCTCGTGTATATGGCGTTAAAAAAGATGAAAAAGTACGAACACATCTATCCATATTTTATTATTTTTATATTATTTTCTGCGACATTAGGTAGTTTATTTACGACAGGGGGAAGTTTAGGAACGATCGCACTCGCTTTTTGTTTAGTTGTGTTATCTGTATTGCATTTGAATCGCACGTTGTTTGTAACAGGACTTCTGCTTGGCATTATCATTTTAGTTGTCGGTGCACTTGTTCCATCTTCTTTTCAGCAAGTATTTCAAAAGACAGGACATACGGTTTTTATTGTTTATGTGGTGATCGGTATCGCGCTTTCTGTGCTGCTATATCTAAGCCGTAAGCAATTTCATCAACTTGTTGAACACGTTGGGCAGGCGCACGAGGAAAAAGAAAAACAAACAGCAAGAAGACATGAGCTCGAACAACAAGTAAAGCATATTATTGAAAACGTCGAACATATTCACCAAAAAGTACTTCAAAATGTGCAAGCGCAAGAAGAAATGAAAGAAGCGATTCGTCAAGCTGCGGTAGCGGGTCAGGCGCAGAGCGAGCAAGTCATCGATATACACAATGAAGTAGCGGAAGCGAAAGCGATGGGTGAGCAAATTTATGAAACGTCTAAACAATTAAAGGAGCATTCCTCGCAATCGAGCGAGATGGCGCAAGCGGGCATACAAAAAATGCATTTGTTATTGATGCATACAGAAAAGTTTCACGAAGTCATTCATGCCACAAGGGCAACATTAAATGCGTTAACGAGCAAAATTGCGAGTACAAATGAGTTAACAAAAAAAATTAATCAAATTACAAATCAGACGAACTTATTGGCATTAAATGCGACAATCGAGGCAGCACGCGCAGGGGAATATGGAAAAGGATTTGCGGTTGTCGCTGAAGAAATTCGCAAGCTAGCTGTGTTGACGGAGGAGACGACACAACAAATCGTTCACAATTTGTCAGAAGTGAATGAAAGCAATAATGAGTTGCTGGAGCGGATGGATGAAACGAGCGAACAACTGACAAAAAATGAGACGTTGACAAGTGAAGTCAACGCTTACTTCGAAAAGCTATATCAATCGCTAACTTACTTACAAGAGCAGCTATCACACTTTTTTATCATTAGCGAAAAGTTAGAGAAACAAGGAGAAAAAATGGACCGTTCCATCAGCGATTTTTCAGTTTTCATTCAACAATCAAGCGCTTCGCTTGAAGAGGTGAGTGCAACAGTAGAACATTTAAAAGATGCGAATGAACAAATGGCAGCGTATGTAACAGAAACAGCCCATCGTGCCGCGGCCATTCAACAACAAATGATATAAACAAAAAGCACCTCCATCATCCCCATGTTACATACATTATATATCGGAAAAATGCGGGGGGAAAATGAAAAAATCATGAAAAAAAGCAGGGAACATTCCCTGCTTTACTGTCGAGAGCAAGCACTCCGCGTCGAAAAGACGTTCGGCATGAAGTGCTCGCCTTCGCATTATAATCGTTTAGCGCCAACAAAACGTTGTTTCCAGTAAGATTGGTGAATCGAGTCTACTTTAACTCCTTTGGACGTAGCATGAATCATACGATTTTTTCCAATATAAATGGCAACGTGTGAGATTCCTTTATGTTTCGATGTTTTGAAAAATAGTAAGTCTCCCGGTGCTAATTGGTTCAGAGAAACAGGACGCCCTTTCGTATACATCGCGCTAGAAGAACGTGGAAGCGATACACCTATTTTTTTATATGTATAGCTAACAAAACCAGAGCAGTCAAATCCTTTCGGTGTCGTTCCTCCTGCACGGTACGGTGTGCCAATAACTTTATGTGCTTCAGCGATAAGCGTTTTAGCTGAGAAGGCAGCTTCTGTTTTGAAAGGGTTTGCAAAAAACGTGAAACATAGCAACATGAAGAGAGCGGTAGTGACCAGAACTTTTTTCATTGCTTGAACCTCCAAAAGACTTGTTCCATGGACGAGTACATTATAGCAAAAAAGATGTCGAAAAATTGTTACATAGCCATTAAATTATGTTACAAATACATTACAACGATCGGTTTTTGTAAAAATAGAGAGAGAATTTAACATATATGTCGGAATACAAAAGTTGAATGTAGACGAGCTTCGCGATAAGATAGGGGAGAAGTACATTGAAAAAGGGGAACTGTAATGGGTGATTGGATCATTTCGTCAGAAGCGATTGTCGCTTTGTTAAAAATTATTGCGATCGATATTATTTTATCTGGGGATAACGCCATTGTGATTGCGATGGCTACACGTCGGTTGCCAGAAAAACAACGCAATCGAGCCATTTTATTTGGTACAGCTGGAGCGGTTATTTTACGCGTATTATTTGCCGCAGTCATTGTATTGTTATTACAAATTCCGTTCGTCCATCTTGCCGGGGGATTATTGTTGCTTTGGATTGCATATAAAGTGTTAATTAACGAGGAAGAGGAAGCAAATGTACAAGCGGCAGATCGGTTATGGAAAGCCGTTTGGACCATTATCGTTGCCGATGCTATCATGAGTTTAGATAACGTCGTTGCGATTGCTGGTGCATCTGGTGGGCATATTGGCATGATTGCTTTTGGTGTCGCGATCAGCATTCCGATTATGATTTTCGGATCAAAGGCCATTGTGTTGGCGATGGAAAAATATAAGTGGATTCCGTACGTTGGCTCAGGTGTTTTAGCATGGACAGCAGGGGAAATGTTATTAAAGGATGAACAGTTACAAAAATGGATCGCTGTTTCACATGGTTCGCAATCGCTCGTATTTCTTATTGTTGTCACCGCATTGATTTTACTAGCGGGCTATGTGAAAAATAAAAAGATCGATAAGCGAAAAATAGCATAAAAAATTTCATGCATGCACGTATAAAATCAAAAATAACGGTCATAATGGATAATGCTAAGTGTATTCCCCCGATCCCCCTGTGAATATACTTGAAAAGGGCTATCTCCACGACGAGATAGCCCGATTTTTTTAAATGAACAAGTTTAATCCTGCTTCTTCTGCATCGCCTAAATATGTTGCGACGCCACCAATTTCGATTCCGTCAATTAATTCTTCCTTTTTCATGCCCATAATGTCCATCGACATCGAGCAAGCGACGAGTTTTACACCTGCAGCCATGGCGTTTTTCATTAATGTTTCAATATCGTCTACATGTTTTTTCTCCATGACGTATTGAATCATTTTTCGTCCCATGCCTGCCATGTTCATTTTTGATAACGGGAGGTCGTCAACTACCCCCACTTAGCTAACGCTTGAAGTGAGGGCTTGCAACTCCCCAGAAGTGCAAACGGACTTCGTCCTCCTTCCTTGACTTGGGGTTGCATCAGGGGCAGGTTGACGACTACCCAACGACATAGGTCATGCCTATATCGCTACCGAGTGGCTCGGCATGTCTGTAGGCAGTACTTGACTTCCACGCACAACAGACGGATGTACGCTCGATGTTTTACGGTTGCAACGTTTCCTGCAACCAACTCCCTACATCGAGTAACGGGGATTGGAGTGCCTTGATTCAACGGTTTTCTCCACATTCTTATTCTATCATATACAAAAGAAAGGAGGAAGGGCGATTCCTCCCCGACTTTCGCTCTCGCTTAGAAGTCGGGGTCTCCTCGCCAAAGATGATGAAGTCGCTTGCGCAATTGTCCGAGTGGGATGTTGATTGAGTCCGGAATGAATCCCATATCGCGTTCGACTTCTTCACGCACATCCACAAAACACGCCCCGTTTTTGATTAATTCATGTTGTGAATTGTATCACAAGTAACTAAATAGATAAAGGGGTACTAGTATTTATTTGTGACGAATATGTTAATACTTTCTCCAAAAACGTCGTTGTATGTATTGATAAGATGTTTGTATAATTTTGTTGAAGAGAAAACTTGCACAAGGGTGGGAAGAAATATGCATCCAAGTGTAACGTTTTTAAACTTCGACGATACGTATACGTGGCAGCGAAATCTTCTTCGTTTTCCTCATGAATGGATCGATATGTATAACATAAACGGAACGAATTTATATTGCGATGACGATGCGATGCAAGAAATTGAAAAACGACTTGCATGCCGCCATACAAGAGGGATAACGTTTATCGGAAGCGGCAACTATCATTATGTTTCATATGCATTACTTAAGCAGTTTCATGAGCCGTTTACGCTCGTATTGTTTGACCATCATACAGATATGAACGAGCAAACGTTGTTTCCGCTTCTCTCGTGTGGCTCATGGGTATCATACGCTCAAAAACACGTTCCGACATTAAAACATGTTGTCATCATCGGTTCTGCAATTTCACACACATCTTCACAGGTCACGATCTTTCCAAAAAGCGATTTCATGTATGCACCAATGACGATTGTGCGCGCGATTCCGACAAAACATATATACATTAGCATTGACAAAGATGTGCTTCGCCCACAAGATGCCCAAACAAATTGGGATCAAGGGACGATGCCATTACAGACGCTCGTGACGTATATCGACCATCTTTATCGCTACAAGCACGTGCTCGGTGTTGATATATGCGGCGAAGATCGTTCGTTTTGTGCGAAAAACGAAAAAGCAAATGAAGCGATTATACGTGCATGTTTCAAACATATCTCGATATCATCGGCGTCTTAACATTTCTTAACATTTTGTGAACATGGTGAAAAAAGATAGATTTTTTCTTTTTATGGTATTATAATGTGTATTGATAAAGGTTATCATTATTAATTGGGGGATTACGTATGGTTGCGATGACGCAATTACGAGTTGGGGAACGTGCAAAAATTGTTGATTTATCACAAGTAAGCAACTTAGTAAAAAGAAGATTGCTAGATATGGGTGTAACAGAGGGGTCAGAAATTTGTTTAAAATGTACGATGCCGCTTGGCGGGCCGTTTATGATTGAGAATTATGGACAATGTGTCGGCATCCGTCGCAATGAAGCGAAAAACATTCAGGTGAAGCCGTTATGATGCATGTTGCACTCGTAGGTAACCCAAATACAGGGAAAACATCATTGTTTAATCAGCTCACAGGGACGTATGAGTATGTTGGAAACTGGAGCGGTGTGACGGTTGAAAAAAAGGTGGGCGTTTTGCGCAGTAAAAAAGCGAAAATAATTGATTTGCCCGGCGTATATTCGCTTCACCCGATGTCCCGTGATGAGCGGGTTGTGACGCAATTTTTATTGACGGAGCCGTTCGATGAAATTTTAAATATCGTCGATGCGTCACAATTAGAACGAAATTTATTGTTGACTGTACAGTTATTGGAATTTGGTAAGCCATTGGCGATTGCTTTAAATATGGTCGATGTGGCAGAAAGAAGGGGGATATCCATCGATCAAAAAAAATTAGCGGAAGCGTTGCATGTACCTATCGTTTCAGTCGTTGCCCGAACGGGAAAAGGGTGCGATCAAGTGGAGCGCATGTTAATGGGAAAAGTGTCTCAAGAAGTGAAACCGCTCCACATATATTACGGAATCGCGTTGGAACGAGCGATTGCACGTTTTGTTGAGACGTGGGGAGCGGAGGAGAAATTCCCTGCCCGTTGGCTCGCCATTCAATTTTATGAAGGAAATAGCTACGTCCGCGATTATGTAGCAGAAAAATTGCCGGAAACAACGTGGCGTTCATTATATGAACAAGCCGAAAAAGAAGTGCAACAAGCCGAGCAAACACCGCTTGATCAGCTCATTTACGAACGTCGTCGCTCCTTTGTAAGAGAAGTGATTGAACAGTCAGTGCAACGCCAAAAAATTGCGCGTGTGACGGTGACAGACCGCATCGATGCGGTAGTCACAAATAAATATGTCGGCATTCCGATTTTTCTACTGGCGATGTATATATTATTTCAACTCACATTTGATTGGCTCGGGGCACCGCTCTCCGATTTGCTTGATGCGTTTTTTGCAGGTCCGCTTACTGATTTTGTGACGGCGATGTTAGGAGCGATCGGTGCTTCTGAATTTATTCGCGCGCTCGTTGTTGATGGTATTATTGCAGGGGTAGGCGGTGTCCTTGTTTTTGTACCGCAAATTTTTATTTTATTTTTCTTTATTTCGTTTTTAGAAGATTCAGGGTATATGGCACGTGTAGCGCTTGTCATGGATCGATTAATGGAGTCGGTCGGATTAAATGGAAAAGCGTTTATCCCGCTCATTATTGGGTTTGGTTGCAATGTTCCGGGCGTCATGGCGGCACGGACGATTGAGCAACCACGGGAGCGCCTTATGACAATGTTGTTAACGCCGCTTATGTCTTGTTCGGCCCGTTTGCCTGTATATGCTTTGTTTGTCGGTGCGTTTTTTGCGGCAAATCAGGCACTTGTCGTTCTTTCTTTATACGTTCTTGGTGTTTCACTCGCACTTATACTTGCGAAACTATTTTCATTGACAATTTTAAAAGAAGAAGCGTCCGTATTTGTTGTTGAATTACCGCCATACCGTATGCCGCAATGGCAAGCGCTATGGCGTAGCACGTGGGATAAAGGAAAAGGATTTGTGAAAAAAGCAGGGACGTTCATTTTTGGCGGTTCTGTTGCCATCTGGCTATTATCTTACGTTGGACCGCATGGTATCAATGTAAACATGGACGATAGCTTTTTGGCGATGATTGGTGGTGTACTTGCTCCGTTACTTGCACCGCTTGGATTTGGAACGTGGCAAGCTGGAGCAGCACTGTTGACCGGATTTTTAGCTAAAGAAGTCGTTGTGTCGACGATGAACATTATTTATCATGTGCCTGATGTTGAGTCGCTTCAAGGGCTCATGGCCTCGCATTTTACAGCTTTATCTGCGTTTAGTTTTATGGTATTTGTGTTACTATATGTTCCATGTTTAGCAACTGTTGCAACGATTTACAAAGAAACAGGTTCACGAAAATGGACGATGTTTTCCATTGGATATGCGCTCGTACTGGCGTATATTGTTTCATTTGTGATTTACCAAGGCGGAAGCTTGCTTGGCTTCTAAAGGAAGGGATATATATGGTTGTGAATATTGTTATCGGATCAGTCATTTTTGGATACGCAGCATGGACGATTTTTCGTTTCATTCAAAAAAGTAAGCGTGGAACATGTGCGGCTTGCTCTGTCAAAGGATCGTGCGGCACAAGTTGTCATGAAAAAAGCTGACATCAGTCAGCTTTTTTCAATATATAATGCGAAAAGTAGTTTCGTGAGGAACTGTAGGAATGGCGTATTGTTCTATTCGTTCCACACGCGCAAATGGCGGCCCTTTTTTTATTTCATCAACAAACGCCTCCACACGTTCAACTTCTCCTTGCACTTCTATTTCGATTAAATGGTCGACATCACAATTTTTTACCCAACCAGTCAGCCCCCGTCTTCTTGCTTCATATTGGGCGAAGTAGCGAAACCCTACACCTTGTACGCGACCGTGCGCAACAATGGAATAACGAACGATCATATGTTTATCTCCTTCGCTAAAAATTTTCTATAAAAATCATACAACAGCCTACCTCGCATTGCATACGTTGAATACGTAAAAAGATTTACGAGGGAGGAACAGCTGTGAACGAAATGGATCGCTACATTCAAAAAGCGGTTATGTATGATTTGTTGGCGCGTTATTATCAATATAAAGATTGGGAACAGTATGAAAAGTATATGCGAAAACATATAGAGTATGTAGAAAAAATAGTGAAGTCACGCGAAGAAGGGCGAGATGATGATGCTGGACGTGTTCGTTTATTCCATGCATCGCCAAATGCTCCTGCAGTTGACATATATATCAATGGTCAAAAAATATTACGCCATATGAAATATAAACAGCTAAGTCAGTATATGAAAGTGCCAAAAGGAGAACATCGTATCGATGTGTATCCAGCAGGACACACGACGTCTCCGGTTCTTAGTCAAACCATTCAAATACTGCCGAAAATGACGTATACGCTTGCGGTGATCGGTGATGTGCATCGCTTGCAACTTCTTCCTATTCTTGACCATCCGTATGCTCCGTACGGGAAAGCAAAGGTGCGATTTGCTCACTTTTCACCAGATGCTCCAGCGGTAGATATTGCTTTACGCAATGGTGATGTGCTATTTCGTCATGCTTCATTTGGAAAGGTAACAGACTATATTGACGCACCAGTCAATGAAAAATTGCATGTCGATGTACGTGTGGCAGGGACGAATCAAGTCGTTTTATCGATTCCCAATGTGCGCTTCCAACCAAATAAGTCTTATACGGTCGTTGCCGTCGGTTGCGTATCCCGCACTCCTTCATTAGAGGTGTTAGTATTAGAGTCGTAAAAAAAAGAGCTTTGATCGAAAGGATCAAGGCTCTTTTCGTTGTTGCCGTTGCTCATATAGCTCGTCGATATATTCAGCAATCGATTCATCAAATATTTGTTCAAGTTGTTTTTTGATTTGCTTGGCAAGAGTCGGGCTTGCACCACCTGTCGTAATGGCGATTTGTAATTTTCCGCGCGAAAAAAATGCAGGAACATGAACGTTGCCGAGAAGATGATGGCTAGCTACGTTGACAAGTTGGTTTGGCGCTGCATATGTAGCGATTTGTTCATTGACATTCGGGTCGTTTGTCGCTGCAATAATCAAAAAAGCATCGGCATAATCGTTCGGTTCGATTTCGCGCGCATGCCATGTAATTTGTTGTTGTTGTGCTAAATGAACAATCTCATCGATCACTTCTGGGCTAATGACGGTAATGTGGGCTCCTTCATGAAGCAGGGGAAGCAAGCGGCGATAAGCAATTTGCCCTCCGCCAGCAATGACAACTTTTTTTTCTGTCATTCGCACGAAAAGAGGGATCATACCTTTTCCTCCCATTCATTCAATTGTTTTTCAACGAGACGATCCAAAACGTCGTATGTTCGAATGGGAGGATACAACGTAAATGACACCTCGTTTGTTTGTTGTGCTTGCAACGTCTGATGAATGTAGTCAAGCAGCTGTCCGAAAAATAAAATGTATGGTACAACCGCAACTTGTTTATGACAACCTGTATGTGCAAGCGAAGCAACAACGTCAGAAAAAGAAGGAGAAGCAGCCGCTAAATAACATGGATATACGGGTATGTTTGTTTCGTTTTGCAATAAATGAGCGATCTGCTGAAAATCCGCTTGTGCTTCCGTATCGCTACTTCCGCGGCCAACGAGCATAATGGCGTCAGCTTGTTGAATTGTATCGGATATAGCGGAAACGATATCATGTTGCACACCGAACGGCTTTCCGTATGTAATCGTCACAGAAGGAAACATCTCTTTTGCTTTTTCTAGTTCAAGCGGGATGTCGTGTTTAGCGTGATTAGCTGACAATAGTAAAAGGGGAATAGCATAGATCATTTTTGCTCCCTCACGAACACAACGTTCCACTCCTGTGACAATATTCGGTTCACATAATTCTAAAAAGCATATATGTTGAATCGGTATGGAAATAGAAGAAGAGAGACGTTCGACGAAAGCGACCGCCTCTTTTTGTCCTTCTGCTGAACGACTTCCGTGACAAATATATAAAACAGCCTTCATACGCTACCTCATTCCATGTGCCATTTTTTCATCCATCATCATTTCAAACCATTGCAGCTGTTCATGTAGCCGAACGACTTCTCCAACAATAATGATGCTAGGATTAGAGATCGGATGTTTTTTCACAACGTCCACAACCGTATCTAATGTCGCTACGATCGTTTTTTGTTCGGGAAGCGTTCCCCATTGGATGATCGCAACAGGAGTTTGCGGCCGTTTGCCATATAACTTTAGTTGTTTGCAAATGAAAGGGAGTTGTTTTACGCCCATATAAATGACGAGCGTATCGACTCCTTTCGCTAAATGTTCCCACTGTACTGCATCTGTGGCATCACATCGGCGATGGCCTGTAACGAACGCAACACTTGCGCTAAAGTCGCGATGAGTTACAGGGATACCCGCATATGCTGGAACAGCGATGCCGGATGTAATGCCTGGAACGATTTCAAAAGGAATGCGGTGTTTCATAAGTGCTTGCGCTTCCTCGCCACCGCGTCCAAACATAAATGGATCGCCGCCTTTTAATCTCGTGACTGTTTTCCCTTTTTTCGCATGTTTCACTAAAAAATGATTAATCGTTTCTTGTTTCATTGTATGGTAATTTGGTAGCTTTCCGCAATAAATCAAATCTGCGTCACGTTTGGCATACGATAGTAGCTGTTCGTTAATCAGGCGATCGTATAAAATGACGTCTGCTTGTTGAATGCATTTTAATCCTTTCACGGTAATGAGTTCGGGATCCCCAGGACCTGCGCCGACTAAATATACTTTCCCCATTGTCTCCACCTAAATCCATTGTTTATTTTTTAAGTAAGAAATAATTTGTTGCACGCATTGTTCAATCGAATATTGTTCTGTATCGACAACAAGTTCTGGTGAAAGCGGTGGTTCATATGGCGAATCAATGCCGGTGAAATCGCGAATTTCGCCATTGCGCGCCTTTTTGTACAACCCTTTTGGATCACGTTGTTCGCACGTTTCAAGCGGACAGCGGACGTAAACTTCTACAAACTCATCTTGTTCTAGTTTATTGCGAACGAGTTGGCGATCTTGGCGGAAAGGAGAAATAAAGGCCGTGAGCACGATTTGGCCGCTGTCTACAAACAATTTCGCGACTTCACCAATGCGACGAATATTTTCGGTGCGATCTTCAGCGGAAAAACCTAAGTCGCTATTTAAACCGTGACGCACGTTATCACCATCAAGCACGTAACATTGAACGTTTTGTTCAAACAACGTTTTCGCGACAGCGTTCGCTAACGTGGATTTCCCTGATCCCGATAACCCAGTAAACCAAAGAACGAAGCTGTGATGGTTATTTTTTTTTCGGCGATCTTCTTTTGTCACACTTTCTTTATGCCAAACGATATTCATGACCGTCCACCTCCGACTGTTTGCAATCCATCCATCAGCACGCGAACCACTTCGGGACGGCTGAATGTACTCGGTGGCATCTCACCAGCTCGCAACATTTCCCTTACTTTTGTGCCGGAAAGAACGACGTGGGCTGTTGCATCGTGCGGGCATGTTTTTGTTGACGCCATCGCTTCGCATTTTGTGCAATAAAAGCTATGCTCGAAAAAGAGCGGAGTAATGCCGAGTTCTTCATTTGTAAACTGTAAGAAAATTTTTTGTGCATCATACGTGCCGTAATAGTTGCCGACTCCCGCATGGTCGCGTCCGACAATGAAGTGCGTGCAACCAAAATTTTTACGTACGAGCGCGTGGAAAATGGCTTCACGTGGACCTGCATAGCGCATCGCGGCCGTAAATACGCCAAGGAAAACACGATCTTTTGGATAATAATGTTCAAGCAACACTTGATAGCTTTTTAGGCGAATGTCTGCTGGGATGTCATCTTCTTTCGTTTCGCCAACGAGCGGATTTAAATAAAGACCGTCGACAATTTCAAGTGCACATTTTTGAATATATTCATGAGCACGGTGAACCGGATTGCGCGTTTGAAACCCGACGACCGTTTTCCAACCAAGTTCCGCAAATCGTTGTTTTGTTTCTTTTGGTGTAAAAAAGAACGGTGTAAAAATTCCTTTGTCTGTTTGGCGTACAAGTTGGACAGGGCCTCCAATATATACATCTGGTTTTTCAAATAATTTTTTAACGCCAGGGTGTGCTAAGTCTTCTGTTTGGTATACAAGAAGAGCTTCTTTTCGCTTATCTGGGCGATATATATGTTGTACTTCCATTGTGCCGTATACGGTTTGTTCATAAACGAGCTCGACTTCATCACCGAGCGATAGTTGTTTTGCTTGTTGTTCGGTTACCGCAAGTGTGATGGGGATGCTCCATACTGCTCCATTCGTTAGTCGCATCGTTTCGACGACGGAATGATAGTCATCTTCCCCTAGAAATCCAGTGAGTGGTGCATAGCCGCCAATCGCAAGCAATTCAAGGTCACTTAATTCTGCCTTACTTAATACAATTTGTTTCATTTTTTATGCCTCCTAAACTTATTATTCTTATAAAATAACTAGGATTAAATACCGCCACCGTGCTCGTGAAACGAACGACGTTCCTCGGTGATCGTCTTTTTTAAGCTAATCGTTCCGAGTGTAGCAAAACAAACACTAACAATGGCGATTGCTGTATAAATATCGCTATGAAGGAACAATTTAATTAAGCTATATGAGACAGCTAGTGAAAAAATAGGCGAGACAATCCATACTTTTAGCACTTGAATGACAATTTGCTTTTGCCAAATCGAAAAGCCACTTTTTGTTGTGCCGATGCCGATGATGGCTGATGTCGTAATTTGTGTGAGCGGAACGGGAAGGCCAAAAAGAGACGAAACGATAACGAGTGTTGCGCCGATTCCTGAAATAATGCACCCTTCAAGTTGAGAGAAGGTCGTAATTTTTTCCCGTTCGTCTCTAGCACGCGGCTGCCAAGCAAAAGCGCCCCTAGTGCAACGAACAATCCACCAAAAATGATGCCGTGCTGGACAGATAATAAACCTGCTCCAACAAGGGGACCAACAGCATTTGCGACATTGTTCATTCCTGCAGAAAATGCCTCGAAAAATCCAGCGATAATGAGCAACAAGCCAACCCATTTGTTTTGTTTCAATGTTTTTCCTTTTATCCACTTGCTAATGAAAAAAGCGAGAAAAAAAGCAGCGAACGGTGTAATGATCCAAAACGAAACGATCCACATAAGCTTGCTGACGTATAAACTTTGATATGCAATGCCAGCTCCAACGACCGCCCCAACTGTAATTTCGCTTGTGGATAACGGAATGCCGAGCATGTTTGCGGCAAATAATGAAATGGTAGCGGCTGCTAAGACGATGACGACAAGATCCGTTTGCAAAATAGATGTAGGGACGATGCCAGAACCGATCGTTTTGACGACTTCTCCTCCGCTTAAGCTGCCGAGAAAAATAGCAACAGCGCATATGAATAAAGCGATGCGCTTATTTGACAATGTGCCTGACCCATAAGCAGCACCCATCGTTGCGGCAGCACCGCTTCCCCCGATGTTCATCGCAAAGAAAAAAGCGATAATAAAAGCAACTGTAACCAACGCGTTTCCCCCTTTACGACTCGTGCAAGCCGCATTCTGTTTTTCCTAGCCCAGCCCACCGTCCAGAACGCAAATCTTCTTCCGTATAAGCAGGGGCTGTACATGGTGCACAACCGATGCTCGGATATCCACGATCATGAAGCGGGTTATAGGAAAGATTGTGGCGATGCACGTAGCGCCATACGTCTTTCCACGTCCAATGAATAAGCGGGCAAACTTTAATGTTTTGAAACTTTTTATCGAGATTGATAAATTCGACATGTTGCCGTGTTGGTGATTGCTCGCGGCGCAGTCCAGAAATCCATGCTTTTTTTCCTGTCATCGCTTGCCGAAGGGGAATAATTTTTCTTAGTTCACAGCATTTGTTCGGATCTCTTTTCCAAAGCTCAGCCCCGAATTGTTGTTCTTGCTCTGCAAGCGATAAAGATGGGGACTGCAAATGAATGCGCAAGCGAGGATACGCTTGCTTCACGCGTTCAATCGTTTCATACGTTTCAGAAAAATGTAAATGCGTATCGAGAAAAACAATTTCCGCATCGTCACGTACTTGCGAAATAAGGTCAATGAGCACAATCCCTTCAATGCCGAAACTGCAAGCATACAAAAGATCATCACCATAATGATCGTACGCCCATGACAGCACATGTAGTGCCCCTTTTTCATTATTATCTATTGGAAAAGTAGGTTTTTGGACATCATCCCACGTTTCATACGTAATCATGCTTCATCCCCCTTACTATTTGATTGTTTTAAATTTTAACACAATTCAACCGAATGTCAATCATAGTTTTTCTATCGGAATTTATTTTTTTAAAACGTCATGGCAAATGAAAAAAAACATGATTATACTGTTTGTATGGGAGATGTTGAAGTCAACAACCCAATGACTAAAGTCATGGGCTTGTAAGCCCCATGTTGACCAGACCAAGGCTTGAAACAGAGCCTACGTTATAGATGTCATGACACGTTCGGGTGCTTCTCCAGCCCGTTCCTCTGTCGTGCAAGATTAAACAAGCGTGGTGGGTGGCGCTAGTGTCTTGCACATAACAAGCATCTATAACATGGTCGAGGAGAATATGACCTGCTTTATGCAGAGGAAAGGGGAATACCCTATGGTTTTTGTGTTAGACACAAATAAGTGTCCGCTTGCTCCTTGTCACGAAGCAGTTGCAAGAAAGCTGTTGAAACAAGGGAAGGCAGCGATCTACAAACGCTATCCATTTACGATTATTTTAAAAGAAATTGTCGATAATTTTCGACCGAAAACACCGTATCGGCTCAAAATCGATCACGGAAGCAAACACACAGGACTTGCGATTTTGCGAGGACAAGAAGTGGTATGGTTAGGGCAACTTGACCATCGCACAGACATCAAGGAAAGAATGGATAAAAGGCGTGCTTTCCGTCGAGCAAGACGAAATCGAAAAACTCGATACAGAAAACCACGTTTTCTTAATCGTAGGAGAAAAGACGGGTGGTTGCCGCCATCACTAGAGAGTCGCGTGCAAAATATCCAAACATGGGTTAACCGCCTAAAGAAGTTATGCCCCATTGGGTATATATCATACGAAAATACCAAATTCGACACGCAACTCATGCGAAATCCTGAAATCAGCGGCATTGAGTATCAACAAGGCACGCTTCAAGGATACGAAGTAAGAGAATACTTGCTTGAAAAGTTTGGGCGGAAGTGTTGTTATTGCGGAAAAGAAAATGTTCCACTTGAAGTGGAGCATATCATTCCAAAATCGAGAGGTGGAACAGACCGAGTGGATAACCTATGTCTTGCCTGTCATGACTGTAATCAGCGCAAAGGAAGTAAGACAGCAGAAGAATTCGGGTATCCGCACATTCAAAAGCAAGTCAAAGAATCATTAAAAGATGCAAGTGCTGTCAACTCGACAAGGTGGAAAGTGTATGAAGTGTTAAAACAAAGCGGATGCGAAGTAGAGTGTGGAACAGGTGCACGAACGAAAATGAATCGTATTCGTTTAGACTTGCCGAAAACACACTATTTTGACGCTTGTTGCGTGGGAGAAAGCACACCAAATCACTTATATTTCAAAACAAAAGAAGTGTTATTCATTAGAGCAAAGGGGCGTGGTAGTCGTTCACGCACAAACCTAGATAGATATGGCTTCCCAAGAGGTTATCTTGCAAGACAAAAGTTCTTCTTTGGCTTCCAAACAGGGGACATGGTTAAGGCTGTTATCCCAAGAGGGAAATATCAAGGCGTTTGGTTTGGCGAAGTATCATGCAGAAAGACTGGAAGTTTCGATATTAAAGGTAAGGACGGTAAACGTATCGCACAAGGAATAAATTATAGATATGTCCAAGTCATTCAGCGATTCGACGGATACACATATCGAAGGGAGGGAATGAACATTGCGTAAGGTGCAATTCCTCCCCGTGCCTAAAGGCAGGGGCTTCCTTGCGTAAGTTTCGTGAGTTTGTTATGCGCACATATGGCGTATCAACATCATGAGCATGCAGATGGTTCTGGTGCACCGCGCGGATTAAAAGAAACGAACATTCATTTGTACGCTCAAATATGTGCGATTGCGAATGAATATGAAAACTTAATTTCAACGGAATTTGTACCGCCGCACGAAGCGCTTGAAATTATTATGGCGCGAAGTAGTATTCGATATAGCCAGCAGCTCGTACGGTTGTTCGTTGATACGATTCCTGCTTATTTGCCGGGAATGACAGTGAAAATGAGCGACGGAAGAAACGCAATCGTGACAAAAATTGTTGAGCATATGCAACGTCCATATGTCCGATATATGGATACACATGAGGAAATTTCGCTTGTTGATCATCCGTCGCTCCTCATTGCCGGACAGGCAATTTTATAGTTTTTTTCGCAAGTTTCCAAGCTCTTCAGCGATTGCTTGCATTTCGCTTGGACTAAATGTTTGCTTTTTCATCACCATATCGTATATATCTTTTAATTCATCGTATAGCTGTTCATCGAAATGGTCCGGTTTAATGGCATCAAAATTTAATACTTTTAACTTTTCTTTTATTTGTTCGATCATTTGTTCAACGGATAAATGCATCGTCGTCATCCTTTCCTGTATGCTTGCGTCTATTGTATCATTGTTTAAAGGTTCATTCTACTTTGTTTTAAGGAGTCAACAACCCAACGACTAAAGTCATGGGCTTGTAAGCCCCATGTTGACCAGACCAAGGCTTGAAACAGAGCCTACGTTATAGATGTCATGACACGTTCGGGTGCTTCTCCAGCCCGTTCCTCTGTCGTGCAAGGTTAAACAAGCGTGGTGGGTAGCGCTAGTGTCTTGCACATAACAAGCATCTATAACATGGTCGAGGAGAATATGACCTGCTTTATGCAGAGGAAAGGGGAGAACCCTATGGTTTTTGTGTTAGACACAAACAAACGTCCGCTTGCTCCTTGTCACGAAGCAGTTGCAAGAAAGCTGTTGAAACAAGGGAAGGCGGCGATTTACAGGCGATTTCCATTTACCATCATCTTGAAAAAATCAGTAGACGAATCAGAAATTAAAGCAACATATCGGCTAAAAATCGACTATGGAAGCAGGCATACAGGATTAGCGATTTTGCGAGGACAAGAAGTGGTATGGTTAGGGCAACTTGACCATCGCACAGACATCAAGGAAAGAATGGATAAAAGGCGTGCTTTTCGTCGAGCAAGACGAAATCGAAAAACAAGATACAGAAAACCACGCTTTCTGAACCGCAAGCGAAAGGAGGGGTGGTTGCCGTCATCACTAGAGAGTCGTGTGCAAAATATCCAAACATGGGTTAGCCGTCTAAAAAAGTTATGCCCCATTGGGTATATATCATACGAAAATGCCAAATTCGACACGCAACTCATGCGAAATCCTGAAATCAATGGTGTAGAGTATCAACAAGGCACGCTACAAGGATATGAAGTACGGGAGTATTTGCTTGAAAAGTTTGGGCGGAAGTGTTGTTATTGCGGAAAAGAAAATGTTCCACTTGAAGTGGAGCATATCATTCCAAAATCGAGAGGTGGAACAGACCGAGTGGATAACCTATGTCTTGCCTGTCATGACTGTAATCAGCGCAAAGGAAGTAAGACAGCAGAAGAATTCGGGTATCCGCACATTCAAAAGCAAGTCAAAGAAACATTAAAGGATACAAGTGCTATCAACTCGACAAGATGGAAAGTGTATGAAGTGTTAAAGCAGACAGGATTAGATGTCGAGTGTGGAACAGGTGCACGAACAAAAATGAATCGTATTCGTTTAGACTTGCCGAAAACACATTATTTTGACGCTTGTTGTGTAGGCGAAAGCACAACAAATCACTTATATTTCAAAACAAAAGAAGTGTTATTTATCAAGGCAAAAGGGCGTGGTAGTCGCTCTCGTACAAACCTAGATAGATATGGCTTCCCAAGAGGTTATCTTGCAAGACAAAAATTCTTCTTTGGTTTTCAAACAGGGGACATGGTTAAGGCTGTTGTCCCAAGAGGGAAATATCAAGGCGTTTGGTTTGGCGAAGTCGCATGTAGAAAGACTGGAAGTTTCGATATTAAAGGCAAGGACGGAAAGCGTATCGCACAAGGAATAAATTATAGATATGTCCAAGTCATTCAGCGATTTGACGGATATGCTTATGGAAAGGGGGTGGCGGAACTTGCGTAAGGTGCAATTCCTCCCCGTGCCTAAAGGCAGGGGCTTCCTTGCGTAAGTTTCGTGAGAGGAAATGATTCGTGTATTATTCGTTTGTTTAGGGAATATTTGTCGTTCGCCGATGGCAGAAGCTGTATTTCGTCACCTTGTAAAACAAGAAGGGCTCGATCATGTCATTTCTGTTGATTCGGCAGGAACGGGCAATTGGCATGTGGGGAAACCACCACATCACGGGACTCAGCGTATTTTAACGGAAAAACAAATTGACTTTACAGGGTTAAAAGCACGTCAAATTTCAAAAGAAGATTTTCATACATTCGATTATATTATCGGAATGGATAGCGATAATATCGCTCATCTTCGTCGCCTTGTTGGCGATTCGTCGCACGCTGTCATTGCTCGTTTTATGGATTTTGTGCCAAACCGTCGCGTAGACGATGTCCCTGATCCGTACTTTACAGGAAATTTTGAAGAAGTGTACGAATTAGTCGAAGAAGGATGTAAACATATATTAGAGCGAATAAAACGAGATCATTCGTTGTAAGGGGGAGAAGACGATGGGAAAGGGGAAATGGATTGCATTAGCAGGGATAGCTTTGTTGTTAGCGAATAACAAAACAAGACAAGTCATTAAAGAAACGTGTCGTGAGTGGATGGATAGCGTAGAACAAGTAAAGGAGACTGTTCATCAAACGAGACAACATGTAGACGAGATGATGAATGATTTGCAGTTTATTGTGAATAAACTAAGTGAAGTAAAAGAAACAACACCGCAAGTGATGGAGTGGATAGAGGAGCTGATTCGTAAACGTTCCTCGTAGAAGCGAGGTGGGGTGGGAGATGATTGTTAGCTTTTCTGTTGTTCGTGAGCTAATGAAACGGTTTGAAGAAGATGAAATTTTTGATTTATCCGCTGAGTTAGCATATTTCTTTTTGCTGTCGCTATTTCCATTTTTACTGTTTTTGTTAACGTTTTTATCGTATTTGCCTATCCCGCACGAAGATGTGATCGCCTTTTTCAATCAATATGCGCCAAGCGAAACGGCGCATTTAATTGAGACAAACATTAAACAACTTATAGCAGCGCAAAGTGGAAAGTGGTTATCTTTTAGCGTGCTTGCTACGGTGTGGGCTGCATCGAACGGTATGTCGGCCATTATTCGGGCATTAAATCGAGCATACGATGTGAAAGAAACACGCTCTTTTCTCGTTGCTCGTGGAGTTTCGATCTTGCTTACTTTTGCGATGATTTTTGTCATTATTGTCGCGCTCGTCTTCCCTGTATTCGGAAAAATGATCGGTACATTTCTTTTTTCAGCGTTTGGTCTTTCTGATGTGTTTTTACACGTATGGGAAACAATTCGTTGGTTTGTTAGCTTTGTCATTTTATTTTTTGTTTTTTCTGTGTTATACGTTTTTGCCCCAAGCAAACATGTCCGGTTTCGCGACGTATGGATAGGAGCGTTATTTGCGACTGTAGGTTGGATGGGCGTCTCACTTGCTTTTTCTACCTATGTAAACCAGTTCGGTAACTATTCTGCGATGTATGGCAGCTTAGGCGGAATTATTGCGTTAATGGTTTGGTTTTATTTATCTGGCATGATGATTGTATTAGGTGGGGAGCTAAACGCTATTCTTTGTTGTAAACGAGAAGGAAATATGCGCATACGGTAGTTATTCCCTCTTATAAAAAAACGCGGTTAAACCATATTAAAAGTGAACGTGGATATGAAGGGGGAATATACGTGACGAAAAAAACGAAAAAAGACGGCGGAACAAAGCAAAAAGGAAAAAACCGCCCGAAACATAAAACGAGTAGCAGTGCGAATGGACAAAACGGATATCACTAAAGAGAAGAGGGATGCGGCGCGCATCCCTCTTTATTCTGCGATTTCTTCGTAATGATAGTATGTTTGGTTGTAAATATGTTCGATTTCTTCATCAGTCATATAAACGAGTTGTTCTTGATTAAAGCTCCGTAATTTTGTAATAAACTCAATCATATTTTTTCTTTCTTCTCTACTCATCATCATCGCTCTCCCCTCTGTTTTAAAACAGTTTGTTTTGTTTAATTGTATTATATAACAGAGGCTTAAAAAGCGTCAATGTTTTTTTCTTGTTTTTTTGAAAAATATTTTGAAAATTTCGTGAGCGGACGCTGGGCAAGTAATAAAAGAAACAGTAGCGAACTCACGCTAAAGAAAAATAGCCTTTCTTGCTGTTGTAATACAATGCCCCCAATCGCAGGCCCACATATGCTGCCGATGCTATATAACATCCCGCACAATATGTTGCCGACAGGAAGAAGTGATTTTGGCAACAAATCGGTCATATACGCCATGCCGAGCGAAAAAAGTGAACCGACAAACATACCTGCGACAAAAAAGGTGACTGTCAACGGCACAGGAGAAATGAACCATTGTGCAATGATAAAGCAGATCGATCCGACGGTTAACGAAACGGTGATCATCGCTTTTCGCGAGAAGCGATCACTTAATACGCCAAGCGGGAGTTGAAAAGCGATTCCGCCAAGCGCAAACGCCGGAAGCATTATCGCGACCGTCTCAACATGTAGTCCATTTCGCAAGGCGTAAATCGGAAACATGCTATGGAGTGAAGCTTCTAAAAATCCGTAGCCAAACGGCAATAACAATGCGGGCCACGCTTGTTTCCAAGCATGAAAAAAGCGTAGCGTGCCAATTTTTTCAGCTTGCTCTGTTTCAGGATAGGCATGTGGGAGAAAAAATAATAGCACCCATCCACATAAGCTAAGCAATGATGAAACAATGAACGGCAACGACTCATGTATGTGAACAAGCGGAACGAGAAGCGGACCGATCATAAAGCCGACCCCAAACGACAAGCCATATAACGAAATGTTGCGACCTCGTCGGTGAGCGGGCGAAGCAGACGTAATCCATGTTTGAGAACCAAAATGAAGAATATGGTCGCCAACACCAATGAGCAATCGAAGCATAAACCAAAACAAAAGCGACGATGAAACCGGAAAAATCGCTAACGAAACGATTACGATCGCCCCACCGAGCATAATTAAACGTTTAAAGCCGTAGCGGCGAAGCGGGCGCTCTAAAAACGGCGACACGACGAGAACGCCGATGTACATAGCTGTCGCATGTATGCCGCTAAGCGATGAATGCACGCCACTTTGCTCAAAAATGATAGAGATGAGCGGCAATAGTAGCCCTTGGGAAAGACCTGAAATCATGACAATGCTAACTAAGATGAAAAAATGACGTTGTTGCATAATGACCTCCTGTAACGTGTTCACTATGTTCGATGTTAAAATGTTTTATGCGAAGAAGCAACAAAAAAGACAGATGAAAACGGAAATGAATTTGTGTAAAATATGGTTGATATTCCATAAATGAAAAAGGGGACGATTCGATGGAACGCATCTTTTTTTTATTGACGGCGATTGGTGTGCCGCTTTCTGTTGCAGGAAGTTTGCTTCATTGGCCCGCAGCACCGATGTTTGTCGTTTACTGTGTTACCATTATTGCACTTGCTAGTTATATGGGGCGAGCGACAGAAAGCTTGGCAATTGTGGCAGGGCCGCGCATTGGCGGTTTGTTAAATGCGACATTTGGCAATGCGGTAGAACTCATCATTTCGATTTTTGCGCTAAAAGCTGGATTAGTTGGTGTCGTGCTTGCATCGTTAACCGGCTCTGTGCTTGGTAACTTACTGCTTGTGGCAGGCTTATCGTTTTTTGTCGGCGGTTTAAAATATAAACGGCAATCATTTAACGTATATGATGCGCGCCATAACTCAGGTCTATTAACGTTTGCCATTTTAGTTGCCTTTGTTATTCCAGAAGTGTTTTCGATGACGATGAATGAACAAAAGACGCTGTCGTTAAGCGTAGGCATTTCAGTCATTATGATTGCGCTCTATTTAGCTGCACTATATTTTAAACTCGTCACTCATCGCGGTGTATATCAACATAAAGAAGATGAGGAAGAACATGAAGAGCCAGAATGGTCAAAAGGAAAAGCGATGCTCATTTTAGCGCTTGCTACTGCGGCTGTAGCATATGTATCAGAAAGCTTAGTTCATACGTTTGAAGTCGTCGCCCATTCGTTTGGCTGGAGCGAACTGTTTATCGGTGTCATTATTGTCGCGATTGTCGGAAATGCCGCTGAGCATGCTTCCGCCATTATTATGGCATATAAAAATAAAATAAACGTCGCTGTTGAAATTGCCGTTGGTTCAACGCTTCAAATTGCGATGTTTGTTGCGCCTGTATTAGTGCTTGTATCGCTTGCATTTCCGACGAAAATGGCGCTCGTCTTTACGCTTCCAGAACTTGTTGCAATGGTGACAGCGGTATTGTTGACAATTGTGCTTTCGAACGATGGAGATACAAACTGGTTTGAAGGAGCGACATTGCTTGGAGCGTATATGATTATGGGAATCGGATTTTATTTGTTGTAATCCGTCAGCAGTTGCTGACGGATTTTTTTTGTGAAGAGGATAAATTGTTTACTTTTGAAAAAAATAACGATGAACAACGTAAAAAGGAAAGGGGCTTACGTATGAAGAGATGGTTTGCTTTCAGCATGATGTTTATTTTCTTCTGTATGCCAACGATGAGCGAAGCAACTGTCAAGCTCCCGCCATCGGTCATTGACATTTCAAAAGAAAATACGTATCCGAATCCGACACAAAATTTGCCGTATTTACAACCGAGCGAACTAGCGAAACAACTGCTTCAGTCCGCGAATGTTAAAATTGAAAATCCGGAATTAATTCGTCTTTTAAACGAATCGTCGATTTCAAGCACGCCTTTTGCGATTGGCTATGAGGCAACGATTTATTTAGGGCAATGGCCATTGAATTACGAATCGACAGAAACATCAACGAACTGGGAGTATCAAAAAGTGAATACAAACTTTATTGACAATCGTGGTGGGAAAACGGCTGTTCGATTGACGTATCGCCAAGAGATGCAAAAACAAGTGCGCGGTGGGTTGACCGCAAACATCCCGAATGAAGAAGATGTGAAAAAAATGATGTTGTTGACAGCGATGAAAAAGACGAATTTACCGCTCTCTTTTAGCACGTGGATCGGCATGGGGACGAAAAAGGAACAAGCATATAACGTTCCACCAAAAAAATTAGGCTATTTATATGCCTATGCTCCTGCGGTAAACGAAAAAGGAAAAGTCACATATGGCGAAGTATATATTGTTTTAAAAGGAAAGAAAAAGAGCATTGTCGTGAAAAACGTAACATCGCAAGGTATCGGTGCTTGGATTCCTGTGCAAGACCGTCTATCATTCGCATTTGTTGCGAGCGATGTGCCGAGATGATACAAAAAAAGCTTGTCGTATGTTCGACAAGCTTTTTATCGTTCAATTTTTGCTTTTCGCGTTGTAAAATCAATGTCTGGGTAATAACGGTTTTTCACGAGCACGTTTGGTCCTAAACATTTCACCGCAGGGCAGTGGCAGTTTAGTGATTTTGCTAAATGAGATGCCATCCATTTGTCATAAGCAGAAAGAAGCGAGTCGGTTTGAATGTTTCCGAGCGTCGGTTCATCACCGAAATCAGTCACAATGATGTCACCTGTAAAGATGTTGACGTTTAACCGTGAACGTCCATCTGGATCGTTTCGTACTGTAACATTTTTACTTGCATATAAACGTTTTAAGAGAGCTAAATCTTCTTCGTTGTCACTACATGGATAAAATGGTAACGTACCGAATAACATCCAAACATTTTCATCTCGTATATCGAGCAAATGATGAATCGTTTCGCGCAGTTCATCGAGCGTTAACGTTTCCAAGTTGCTCGCAAAGTCACTCGGATACATCGGATGCACTTCATGTCGTTTACAGCCCATGTCGTTTACAATTTGGCGATGGATCGTTGCTAAGTGTGGGCGCGTCCGTTTATTTAACATCGTCTCCGCGGATACGATGACGCCCGTTTTCGAAATGGCACGTGCATTTTCGATCATGCGTATAAAATAACGCTCACGCTGTGCAACGGTCGGCTTTTTCTCCATCATCGCAAAACCGCCTTCGACAAAATCATCGATCGTGCCCCAATTATGCGAAATGTGCAAAACATCTAAGTAAGGGATGATTTTTTCGTACCGTTCTAAGTCGAGCGTTAAATTTGAGTTAATTTGTGTGCGCACCCCGCGTTCGTGTGCATATTTTAACAGCGGCACGACGTATTGCTCAACAGATTTCATCGAAACCATTGGTTCACCGCCTGTAATGCTTAACGAGCGCAAGTGCGGAATTTCATCGAGACGGCGAAGAAGGAGATCAAGCGGCAACGCCTCAGGATCTTTCGTACGCAACGTATAACCGACTGCACAATGCTCACAACGCATATTACAGAGCGTCGTTGTTGTAAACTCGATATTTGTCAACTGCATGCTGCCGTACTGTTCGACATCCATATATGCTTCCCATGGGTCAAATGTAGGGGTAATCGCTTGACGCAATAATGTTCCCATAATCAAGCTCCTTTTAATTAAAATAGACCTAACGATAATTATGCAAACGAAATGGAACGATTGTCAACGATGTTGCGATTGTGTACGATAAAGAAAAAGCGAGGTGACGACGTTGGGCAACGCAGTATCAGATCAAAATCTACAACTATCCTATTTAAAAACGCGCTTAAATATGTTTCTTGAAGTGCTCGAAGCGCTCGATCCAGAAACGGCTGAATTAGAAGATATTGACCGTCTTATTCAAATGATTGATGATTTAGAAATGAAATACGAGCGGTTTAAAAAAGATTGGGAAAAAAGTCGCTAAGCGGCTTTTTTTTGCGTTTGAAAAAGATGTATAATACAAGTGGAGAATTCGAAAAATTGTTACATATTGAACAAAGGGGAAGGGTTATAGGATGGAAAAGTTTCAAGAGAGTATGTACAAGCTAATCGTTGAGACGTCAACAAAATTGCCGAAAGATGTACGCCGCGCCATCGCTAAGGCGAAGATGCGTGAAAATGCTGGAACGAGGGCGGCGATGTCGCTTGCTACGATCGTACAAAACATTCAAATGGCAGATGAAAATGTATCGCCGATTTGTCAAGATACCGGATTGCCGACATTTAAAATTAAAGTCCCTGTAGGCGTCAATCAAATGGAGATGAAAGAAGCGATTCGTCGAGCGATCGCTCAAGCAACGAAAGACGGAAAATTGCGTCCAAACTCCGTTGATTCGCTAACAGGCGAAAATAGCGGTGATAATTTAGGGATCGGGCTACCTGTCATCAAATTCGAGCAATGGGAAAAAGATTACATTGATGTTCGCTTAATTTTAAAAGGTGGCGGCTGTGAAAATAAAAACATTCAATATAGCTTACCGTGTGAGTTAGAAGGGCTCGGTCGTGCCGGTCGTGACTTAGATGGCATTCGCAAATGTATTTTACATGCGGTATATCAAGCACAAGGACAAGGCTGTAGCGCTGGATTTATTGGCGTCGGCATTGGCGGTGATCGTTCCTCTGGATACGACTTAGCAAAGGAACAGTTATTCCGTTCTGTTGACGATGTGAACCCGAATGAAGACTTGCGCAAATTAGAAGAATACATTATGGAAGCAGCCAATAAACTCGGCATCGGTACGATGGGATTTGGTGGAGAAACGACGTTGCTTGGCTGTAAAATCGGTGTCATGCACCGCATCCCTGCAAGCTTTTTCGTTTCTGTCGCATACAACTGTTGGGCGTTTCGTCGCTTAGGCGTCATCATTGATCCGCGTACAGGGGACATTCAAGAATGGCTATATCAAGAGGGGGACGACGTCGACTTCCAACAAGAAAAAACCGAAGTTGTGGGCGAAGGGCGTGAAGTGGTGCTTGAAGCGCCAATTACAGAAGAACAAATTCGTTCGTTAAAAGTAGGTGATGTCGTTCGCATTAACGGCATGATTTACACAGGACGAGATGCGATTCATAAATATTTAATGGACCATGATGCCCCTGTGGATTTAAACGGTCAAATCATTTATCACTGTGGGCCGGTGATGTTAAAAGATGAAAATGGCAAATGGCACGTGAAAGCAGCTGGTCCAACGACAAGCATTCGCGAAGAGCCTTATCAAGGGGAAATTATGAAAAAATTTGGTATTCGTGCTGTCATCGGAAAAGGTGGCATGGGAGCTAAAACGTTGGCGGCGTTAAAAGAACATGGGGGCGTGTATTTAAATGCCATCGGTGGTGCAGCTCAATATTATGCGGACTGTATCCAATCCGTTGAAGGTGTTGACTTTTTAGAGTTTGGTATTCCAGAAGCGATGTGGCATTTGCGTGTAAAAGACTTTACCGCCGTCGTCACGATGGATTCGCACGGAAACAGCTTGCACGAAGACGTCGAAAAATCATCGCTTGAAAAATTAGCCCAGTTTAAAGAACGTGTATTTTAATGGAAATCCGTCTAGTGATGAGCTAGGCGGATTTTTTATATCTCTTTTTGCACAACCTATTATTGAAATGAATACGGAGGTGCAAGCAGTGAAAAAAACGATCATGTTGCTTTTTTTCTTTTTATGTTTTCCGCTTAGTCAAGTTGATGCGATGTCATGGGGGTTTAAGCGAAGTGAAAATCATCTTCCTCCTTCTGCTGGGAAACAGTTAGACGAACTACTCGCCAAATACGATGCTTTTTATTTAGGCGATCCGGCGAAAAAACATATTTACTTAACGTTTGATAACGGATATGAAAATGGCTATACAGCGCAAATTTTAGACGTGCTTAAAGAAAAAAACGTTCCTGCGACGTTTTTTGTAACTGGTCATTATTTACAATCTGCCCCTGATTTAGTCAAACGTATGGTCAATGAAGGGCATATTGTCGGTAACCACTCATGGCATCATCCGGATTTAACGACGGTCAGCGATGAGAAGTTACGTGAGGAGCTAGAGATGGTCAGAAAGAAAACAGAACTGTTGACGGGTCAGAAGCATATGCGCTACATGCGTCCTCCACGCGGCATTTTTGATGAGCGCACGATGCGTATTGCGCGCGAACTTGGCTATTATCATGTCTTTTGGTCGTTAGCGTTCGTCGATTGGCACGTTCACGATCAAAAAGGTTGGTTGTATGCCTACAATAACGTCATGAAACAAATTCATCCGGGTGCCATTATATTGCTGCATACAGTATCCAAAGACAATGCCGATGCGCTTGCGAAAATTATTGACGATTTACGAAAAGAAGGATATGTTTTTAAAAGCTTAGACGATTTCATGTTGCAAAAAATCAATGTTCCTACTTGGATTTTCTCCCTTTGACGATGTGCAAAGGGATTTGTTTTGATACAATGGGAAAGGGGAGAATGGTAATGATTCATGTTCAGCCTCCATACGATTTTACGCGAGTATGCAAGAGATGCATTCGCTTTCTGACGAGGAAGTGGAGAAACAGCTTCTTTCGATCCGTGGCATCGGTCCGTGGACGGTGCAAAATTTTTTATTGTTTGGTCTGGGGCGTCCAAATGTATTCCCGAAAGGAGACGTCGGTTTGCAACGGGCGATTGAACGAACATTTCAGCTCGATTATCGCCCGACGATGAAAGAAATGGACGCATTTCAACGAATGTGGGAACCATATGCAAGCTATGCCGCTTTGTATTTGTGGAGAAGTATTGAATAGGAGAGAGAACGATGCTACAACAAGGACAGCAATTTCCATTAACGATTAAACGATTAGGCATTAACGGAGAAGGGGTCGGCTATTTTAAAAAACAAGTGGTGTTCGTTCCAGGAGCGCTTCCAGGAGAAGAAGTCGTCGTTCAAGCGACGAATGTGTACCCAACATATACAGAAGGAAAAATGGTGCGCATACGAAAACGGTCCCCTCATCGTGTTAAGCCGCCTTGTCCAGTATATGAACGGTGCGGTGGATGTCAACTGCAACATCTTGACTATCACGCGCAATTAGAGGCAAAACGAGATATCGTCATTCAAGCACTGGAACGCCATAGCCGATTAAATATAGAAGCACTTCATATTCGTCCGACGATCGGAATGGAAGACCCGTGGCATTATCGCAATAAAAGCCAATTTCAAGTCGGAGTGAAAAAAGGGCGTGTCATCGCTGGACTTTACAGCATGAACTCGCACGAGCTCGTTGACATTGACCGCTGCTTGATTCAACATGACGCGACTAATCGCGTCACAACGGTCGTGAAAGCGATTTTACAAGATTTGCGCATTCCGGTTTATCACGAACGAAAGAAAACAGGTGTTGTGCGCACGATTGTCGCCCGGGTCGGATTTTTTACAGGTGATGTACAATTAGTCATCGTGACAGCGACGAAAGAACTGCCGCGCAAACAGCTATTTGTAGCGGAAGTAAAACGTCGCCTGCCGGAAGTAAAATCGATCGCGCAAAACATTAACGGGCAAAAAACGTCGCTTATTTTTGGCGATGAAACGATCGTTCTCGCAGGTGAACCGTACATTCAAGAAGTGCTCGGCGACTTATCTTTTGAGCTATCGGCTCGCGCCTTTTTCCAGCTTAATCCGATTCAAACGATCAAGCTATACGACGAAGTAAAAAAAGCAGCAGCACTAACGAAAAACGAACGCGTCGTCGACGCATATTGCGGCGTCGGCACAATCGGGCTTTGGCTCGCTCGCGAGGCAAAAGAAGTGCGCGGTATGGATACGATCCCCGAAGCGATTGACGATGCGCGCCAAAATGCCGAACGTCACGGCTTCACCAACGTCACTTATGCGGTTGGAAAAGCGGAAACGTTGCTGCCAAAATGGGTGAAAGAAGGGTGGAAGCCAGACGTCATCGTTGTCGACCCTCCACGAACAGGCTGCGATAACGCTTTATTAAAAACGATGTTACAAGTGAAACCGAAAACAGTCGTATACGTTTCCTGCAACCCATCCAGCCTCGCACGCGACATCAACACCCTTGCAAAGCACTATCACATCGAATACATTCAACCGTTCGACCTTTTTCCACATACGGCGCATGTCGAGAGTGTCGCGAAGCTGGTGAGGAAGTAATGAATGAAAACGATGTCGCCATTGAATAACCGAACAGTGCCTGGCACTGTTCGATTTCGAAGGAACTAAATGGCATTACTAATATAAAACTCATATTTCGCACCTTGGTAGGGCGGAACAAAAGGATTTTTTATTCAGTTTTTTAGAATAACTTTTAAACCAACACCAAAAGCGATGGTATCCTTTTTTTACCATCGTTGGTCGTTCTTTATCCCATTAGACGTAAATGCTCTCGTCCATCCCTAATCCTTGCAGAATCCTTCGCTGCTCGTACGTGAGCGGTTGACCTAACGCGCGTTGAATTCGTCCATCCGGCAGTTCCAACAGGACGACTCTGACATACCAAAACAATTGAAAAATCGCTTGTCCGGTCGGTCGGGTCAGTTTCCGGCCTCCCGCGCCCTTTAATGGGTGTTCCGGGGTGATGAACTGACGCACCCGGCGCTGGAAGACGCGGTAAATCGCCAAGGCCAACAGAAACAAATAGCCCAATACCGCGACCCGTTCCGGTTTTTTTACGTAAATCTCATCCGTAAAGAACGGGTCTTTCAAGAAAGAGAAGTTCATTTCCACCGAGATTTGGCCTTTATACAACTTCAAGATCTCTTTCGCATCCATCGGTTGACCTTTCCATTCCTCCGGAACTGTCGTGACAAGGACAAACCGGGACGCTTTCCGTCTCGCCTGTTCCCACGCATCTTGGTCGAATTCCACGTTCAAGCGAAGGGCGTACAGCGTTTCCATGTCCGGTTCCGCCCCTTTTTTCGGACGTCCGCGCCGTTTTTTCGGACGCACGATCGCTTCGACCGACGCCTCGACGCGATGGAACCGGAGACGAAGGGACGCCTTTAGAGACGCTAGGGCTTGTTCGGCGTCTTCCCGGCACGAAAACAGACGGCTTTCCCACTGGGTTTGTTTCTGCCGAAGAAGCTCTGCTTCTTGGTTTCGCTCTTTTTCGAGCGTCTTTCCTTTTCGTTGGTCGAGCGCGCTGGATTCAACGACGATCAACCGGACCGAATGACCTTCGTACGTCGATGTCGTTTCCCACACCCGGTAGGTGGCTCCGTTTTTCTCCGCTAAGGAAAACGGATCGCTCCACGGCGTGTCTTGGGCATCAGCTTTAGCCAGCGCGGTTTTGACGATCCGGAGCGAAGAAGGGCCTCTTGTGATCAAAAAGGCTTTGGCGGCCTTCGTTTGCGCCAGTGTGTCTTTCGTCATGGCGGCAGAATCGGCAACATAAATCCATTCATCTTCGATCTTCGCCTGCTTCAGCTGTTTCTGCACACGGGACAACACCTCGGGATTCCACGTCTTATCCGGCAGGTTGCCGTCGTGTACATCGCCATAAAACGGGATGCCATCCTCGTTGCCAATCAGCCCAAATCCGATCTGCTTTTGCCAACGATGATGCCGGTTGTAGCCATGCGTAATCTGCAAGGCATCCGGCGAGGCCGATTCATACGCGCCATAAACGGTCTTGTCCGTCGTATCGGCGTGGAAGACGCGAAGAGAGAGGCCTTCTTTCTTGTAGATCTGCACGAGGCAAGACGAAAGGACTTGATGGATATTCGCCTCATACAGGCGATCCAAATGACGCGCGATGGCATCGTCGTTGAACCAAGACGGCTCCAGCCCTGGCCGAATCAGCTTCGGCAAATCGATGTCATGCGCCCATTGTTCCAAATGAACGAGCGCTTGCCGGCCGCTCAAGATATCCAGAACGATTAGTTTGACGATATCGCTGGCTCGAGTTTGGCATTGCGGATCCACGGGAACGAGACGATCAATCAACTGAGGAAGGTCAAGATCTTTGAACAGGGCGCTTATTATATTCAAATAAGAACTTTCATAAATGGCCCGAATTTGAACGTCCATGATGAGCAAACTCCTTTGCTTTCCTTGTATTCCAAGGTTTTATTCGACAGGAAGATAAAAAAATCCTCCCGATTTTTGTCGAGAGGGTGCGAAATGTGAGATAAAAAATAAAGGGGCTTGCCGAAAAGCGTTCAGCCCCTTTATTTTTTGCTTGGTATGTGATCTGTATAAGGATCATATATTCCTGTTACAAGTAAAAATACAACAATAATTAAAACACCAATAAAAGTTAGCCCCATTTTGAATAAATTAGGTTTAATTTTTTTTAAAGGAATTAAAAACATTGATAAGAGAATAATAATTATAATTAATAAAATGGCTAATCCGATATTCATTGTTTCACCTTCTTGTTTTTGATTTATAATCAAAAAACACACTTAAAAATGTTTATGTTGTAAATCGTATATGAGTAGATTGCAATTATAAAAAACTTAGTACCACAAGAACAAATCAAGGAAATATAACCAATAATTACAAAAACAATTTCAAATTTATTCTAACATTAAAAATAATTTTGATCAACAAATATTTGGCAAACAGTGCCTGTCACTGTTCTCCATCAATATACCCCGGCTTGTTTGTCAACTTCGGATTCGACCGTTGTATGCGTGGATGAATTCGCTTTCCGTAAAGGACAAGATTATGGAGTAGCCGTAGATGGATGCTCAAACTCGGCGTGCCCTGTCTATGGCTTCAGGAAAGAATGAAGAAGCGATTGCAGAGGTCCTTCAACCTGTCGCTTCAACGGCGAAGTATATCGTCAGTGATTTGGCTCCAGCCATGAGAAAAGCCATTCAAAAAGTGTGTCCAAGATCCATGTTCTCGATCACTTCCATGTCATTCAGTTGTTCACCGATGCACTCAAGCGTTGCCGTAAATACCTTGCTAAAGGTGGAACGAAACATGGAAGCGTTCGCCGTGTTTGCCGATTATTGAGCCAACGGCCAGAAAAGTTGACAGAAGAAGAGAGACAGAACGTTCGACAATGGTGTCAAGAAAGTTCGTATTTACGCCATGTCTATCAAACTCTTCAGCACTTCCGTTACGTATCGAAAAGTCCAACAAGAAAACAAGCCGAAACTCGTTTGGCACAATGGTTTGATCGCCACCTCTTTAGTGAATGTGCGGCTGTGCGAAAGTATTACCAAGGCGCTGCTCGCTCGAAAAGAGGCGGTGCTTTCTTGCATCGTTTTTCCTTATTCCAATGACCCAATGGAAGGAATCAACAACAAAATCAAGTTGATCAAAAGGCGGGGATATGGATACCGAAATATCCAACGCTTTGCTTTGCGTGTGCGTTTAGAGACTGCTATCATATGTTAACGTAAAAATCAAGTACATCTTTTGGTGATGAACCGAAATTTTGTTTTTTACGGTGGTGACTTGAAATGCGTGATTCTAATGACATTTATGCTAATGATAGTGTGGTGGATTATATGACACATCCAAATTTAATAATCATTCTTATCGTTGTAAACATGATATTGATGGCAACAGCTAAAAGAACATTTCCTTTCATAGCTTTCTGTGGTTTATTGCTTTTGTATTGGATTGGATTCGTTTATGATTATAGTTTTACTATGGAAAGAACTCCGCATGAAATACTTAGTAACCTCATGAATATCTTATACATAATATTTCCTTGGATGGTTTGGTGTTTCTTTGTTTACAGTGTCTATTCGAACGTTATAAAACTTTTTAAGCGTAATAAATCTTAAATATAGTGTGTTTAATGAACGAGTGCGTTCGTGTAATAGTAATAGAAGAAGAAAACACCTAGCTTTTACAAGACGAATTTTTTATGTCCTAAAATCAATATTGAATGATGACAGAACCAAATATTTAATAGATAAGGAAAAGATTTATATGAATTCTAGCTATATAAATTGAAATAAAGGTTTTCTCCCGTTCCACGGCGAATAAATACAAAGAGAAAATAGGGGAACGGAGAGAAAACTATGATGCCAAATCACAAAGACGAGATCGAAAAGTTGTCCACTGCCATGAAAGAAGCAAAAAGTAAACGAGCATATGAACGCTACCAAGCGATTTATCTTCATTTGCAGGGATATACCAAAGGAGAAATCGCAACGATTATTGGTCGATCCAAGAAAACTATTTATAACTATATTCATGCCTACGCCCAGCGCGGTCTTGATGGACTGGAGATGAAATACTCACCTGGCGCCCCACGTCGATTGACCCCTGAGCAGGAAAAAGAGCTGGCTTTGATCATTGAACATCAGCTCCCCGTAGATGTGGGATTCGAAGCAAAATATAATTGGACGCTTGCGATAATCGCTGAACTCATTCAACAAAAGTGGGGGCCAACATACACGCTTCGCGGAACAAGTGACATTCTGCATCGGTTAGGGCTAAGCTATACGAAACCGACCTATACACTAGCCAATGCCGATGAAGAGAAACAGAAAGAATTCGTCGAAATCACCTTCCCTGAAGTAAAAAAAAAACTGGTAGATGGGAACATCGCCCATGTCCTCTTTCAAGATGAGTCGATGATTCGTGATTACCAAGCGATTCAAAAAACATGGTTTGTCAAAGGAAAACAACGAATCATTCCGACGTTTGGAAAACATCAAGGGCTGAAGCTGATTGGCACGTTGAACTACGAAACAGGGGAAGTGTTTTGCATCGAAGAAGAACGCTATGACGCGGAAACATTTCTTCGATTTCTTCAACTTGTGTTAGAACGCTATCCCACAGGCAAAATAGTGATGATTTTAGATAACGCTCGAATTCACCATGCCAAACTCATTCAGCCATTTTTAAAAGAACACGAAGATCGGTTAGAGCTCGTCTTTTTGCCACCATACAGTCCGCAATTGAACTTGATTGGGAACCGAACAGTGCCTGGCACTGTTCGTCAATTTAATAGAAAAGTAGAGATGAATATTAAAATTCAACAGCTAACAAAACAAATGGAACAGTTGAAACAACAATTGCGATGAAAGGAGACAAACGATGGAAAAACTAGACGGAAAATCAATGGATTTAGTCAAAGTAAATATTGAGTCACTCAAGCAATTATTCCCAGAAGTCGTCACCGAAGGAAAAATCGACTTTGAGAAACTAAAACTAATACTTGGAGAAGAAATTGAAAAACGCAACGAACGATATGAATTCACATGGCACGGCAAAGCGCAGGCAATGAAACTCGCGCAAACGCCATCAACGGGAACACTTAGACCGGATAAAGCATCAAGCAAAAACTGGGATACAACGGAAAACCTTTATATTGAAGGAGACAACCTCGAAGTACTAAAGCTGTTACAAAAATCGTACTTTGGCAAGATTAAGATGATTTATATCGACCCGCCGTATAATACGGGGAAAGACTTTGTATACAAAGATGATTTTCGTGATAATATTAAAAATTACAAGGAAATGACTCAGCAAACAAAAAAGTCTAATACGGAAACGAGCGGAAGATTTCATACCGATTGGTTGAATATGATGTATCCTAGATTGAAATTAGCGAGGAATTTATTGAGAGAGGATGGTGTTTTATTTATTAGTATTGACGATAATGAGGTTACTAATTTAAAAAAAATTTGCGACGAAATATTTGGAGAAAAAAACTTTGTAGCTCAAATCACGGTTTTATGTAATCCAAAAGGTCGTTCTCAGGATAAATATTTTGCAACTAATCATGAATACATACTGGTATACTCAAAAAATAACCTCGAGCAAGGTTATTTTTCTATTCAAAAAGACGAAGAACAAATAGTTAATGACTACCCAGAGCAAGATGAGCAGGGGAGATATAGACTTATTGAATTAAGAAACACACATAGGGAATTCGGTAAACATAATCGTAAAAACCTCTTTTATCCTATTTATGTAAATCCAGTTACATCAGAAATATCCCTTGAATATAAGGACGGCTATAATATAACTGTCGAGCCGATTTGGGACGATGGGTACGAAGGATGTTGGACGTGGGATAAGTCAAAAGCTCTAAAAGATATTCATTTATTGGTCGCTAGAAAAACTAACAAGGGTAAATGGAAAATTTATAGAAAAAACTATGCTAATGGCGCAAAAAAAATGTTAAAAACAATTTTTTTGGATAAGTTATTCTATACTGAAAAAGGACAGATGGCATTCTCTTCATTGTTCTCAACAAAATCTAAGTTGTTTCCATCACCTAAATCTGTAGATTTAGTAGCCCAATTGCTTCTCACAGTTACCCAACACGACGATATAGTTCTTGATTTCTTCTCCGGCTCTGCTACCACCGCCCACGCGGTAATGCAATTAAACGCCGAAGACGGAGGAAATCGCAAATTTATCATGGTGCAATTGCCTGAGTTAACTGATGAAAAATCAGAGGCGTATAAAGCGGGATATAAAAATATTTGTGAAATCGGGAAAGAACGCATCCGCCGCGCTGGTGAAAAAATCGTTCAAGAAACAGGGAAAACAGATTTGGATATTGGCTTTAAAGTATTTAAACTTGATTCTTCTAACGTCAAGCTTTGGGACCCGGATTTCGAGAACCTAGAACAAACCCTTTTCGATCTGCAGGATAACATCAAAGAAGACCGTACGAAAGAAGACTTATTGTATGAAATTTTACTAAAAATCGGTTTACCGCTCACAACGCCAATCGAAGAGATTGACTATAACGGGAAAACGATTTACAACGTCGGATTTGGTTCTGTTTTATTATGTCTAGAAGATGAGATTGATTTAGACATTGTCAATGAAATGATGAAACATCAGTCAGAGCACATGACACCGAAAGTGATTTTCAAAGAGTCTGGTTTCATCAATGATTCAGTGAAAACAAATGCCATACAAACATTGAAAAAGAACGGAATCACGGACGTTAGGAGTGTATAAGCCATGAAGTTAAAGTTTATTTCTGACTTAGACTACCAAAAGCAGGCGATTGATTCCGTTGTGCAAATTTTTAAAGGCCAACAAATGAAACAGTCCAACTTTACTGTATATTATGGTACGCAAGAAGAAGCCGGCATGATTCAAACGGCATTAGGCGTAGGAAACCGTTTAGACCTTACGCCTCAAGAAATTTTAAAAAATGTCCAATCCATCCAAATGAAGAACGGTTTGCCGCGCAGCGAAACGCTCGATGGCATGAATTTTACTGTCGAAATGGAGACGGGAACCGGGAAAACGTATGTTTATTTACGGACGATTTATGAATTAAATAAACATTACGGTTTTACAAAGTTTGTCATTGTCGTGCCATCTGTGGCGATTCGCGAAGGTGTGTATAAGTCATTGCAAATTACGAAAGAGCATTTTGACGAGTTGTACAACCGTACGCCGTTAGAGTACTTCATTTATGATTCGCAAAAGCTCGATAAAGTGCGTAACTTTGCGACGGCAACAACGATTCAAGTGATGATTATTAATATCGATGCTTTCCGTAAAAGTTTTGAAGACCCGGAAAAAGAAGATAAAGCAAACGTTATTCACCGGACGAACGACCGACTAAACGGTTATCGTCCGATAGAGTTCATTCAACAAACGAATCCGATTGTCATCATCGATGAGCCGCAAAGTGTCGATACGACACCGAAGTCCAAAGAGGCGATCGCATCGCTAAATCCGTTATGTACGTTGCGTTATTCGGCTACCCATGTCGATAAATACAACATGGTGTACCGTCTTGATGCAGTGGATGCCTATAATCAAAAACTCGTAAAGAAAATTGAAGTAATGTCCGTCCGTTCTGAAGAATCATTTAACGTCCCTTATATAAAATTAGTAGAAGTAAAAGAAGGAAAAGCAAAAATTGAACTTGATGTTGAAACGCGCGGCAAAGTGAAACGAACAACGAAAACAGTAAAATATGGGGACGACTTATACGATATTTCCGGAGAACGGGAATTGTACCGCGGTTATATTGTTGAACAAATTGATTGGACAGAAGGAAATGAGTCCATTGAAGTAAACGGTCATTATTTGCGAGTAGGTGACGTCATTGGCGATATTGACGATGATACGATTAAACGATATCAAATCCGCAAAACGATTGAGGAGCATCTAGATAAAGAACTGCGTCTAAGACTGCGCGGCATTAAAGTGTTAAGTCTTTTCTTTATTGATAAGGTGGCCAACTATCGTGATTATGATAAAGATGGTAATCCGATTAAAGGAAAATACGCCATCATGTTTGAAGAAGAATACAAGAAATTAATTCAGAAGCCAAAATATCGTACATTATTTAATGACATCGATGTTGATATGGATGTAGAGAAAGTTCATAACGGATATTTTGCGCAAGATAAAAAAGGAAGGTTAAAAGATACAAAGGGAAATACAGAAGCGGATACAGATGTGTACAATTTGATTATGAAAGACAAAGAGCGCTTATTAAGCTTAGACGAGCCGCTTCGTTTTATTTTCTCACACTCGGCGCTGCGTGAAGGATGGGATAACCCGAATGTGTTTCAAATCTGTACATTAAAAGATTCAGCAGGGACATATGTATCAAGGCGGCAGGAGATTGGCCGCGGCCTACGTTTAGCAGTGAACCAAAACGGGGAACGTGTCCAAGACTATAACGTCAACACGTTAACGGTTATGGCAAATGAATCATATGAAGAGTTTGTCGCCTCTTTGCAAAAGGAAATAGAAGAGGAGACAGGAGTGACATTTGGCAAATTCGAAAAGCATGTGTTTGCGAAGCTAGTGTATATCGATCCAGATACAGAAGAACCTGTGCAAATGGGGTATGAGTTGTCGGCAAAATTATATGAAGAACTGAAACAATATGATTATATTGATGAAAATGGAAAGGCAAAGCCATCGTTAAAAGAAGCGTTAGACAAGCATGAATTAAACTTCAGTGATGAGTTTCAACCTTGGAAACAAGCGATTATAAAAGAAATAAGACACTATTTACAACGCTTGCCGATAAAAAATGCAAACGATCGAAAAAAAGTTCAATTGAATAAAGCGATTTTAGATAGTGAAGAGTTTATTCAGTTGTGGGAGAGAATAAAATATAAAACTGTCTATTCTGTTGAATTCGATAGCGAACAATTAATTAAGAAGAGCATTGCAAGCATTCAAAAAATGCCGCCGATTCATAAAATTCGTATTTTAAGCCGAAAAGATCAAGTGACGATGGACAAAGTGGAAGGAATTCATGCGCAAACGGTGAGTGAGCGTGTCGAAGATTATATTACCGCTCATCATACATTGCCAGATATTATAACAGAACTGCAAAATCGTACAAATTTAACACGGAAGACGATTGTGGAAATTTTAACCGGATGCAAGCGCCTTGACGATTTTAAAAACAACCCGCAAAAGTTTATTGAAGAAGTGACGAAAATCATCCAGCGGGAAATGAGATTATTGCTCAATGACGGTGTCAAATATTACAAAATCGGCGACGGTGCGTATTATGCCGTCGAATTGTTCCAAAACGAAGAGCTGCTGGCCTACTTAAACGACAATGCCATTCGCAGCGAGAAGTCACCGTTTGATTATGTCGTTTATGATTCGGATATTGAAGCAAGCTTCGCCCAGCGCTTTGAAAACGACGAAAACGTCAAAGTATACGTCAAGCTGCCAAGCTGGTTTAAAATCGACACCCCAATCGGTTCGTACAACCCAGACTGGGCGCTTGTCATTGACAAAGATGGGGAAGAAAAACTATATTTTGTTCTTGAAACAAAAGGCACGGAAATTGAAGAATTTTTGCGTCCTGAAGAAAGAGCAAAAATCGACTTCGCCCGCAAACACTTCGAAGCGATCGGCACCAACATCGAATTCATCGGACCGGAGAAAGATGTGAATCAGTTTATGCTGCGGGCGATAAGCCGTTAATAATTCCTCTAAGACAGAAGCTGTAGGGCTTCTGTTTTTTTGGTTTTGTGACAGGGTTCGACAGAATATTTCAGCGAACAGTGCCAGGCACTGTTCGCTAATTGGATTTAGTCTACAAAAGCTTATTTGGAGTGGAACGTTGTACTTCAAGATTTTTTCTTATAACCTTTTTTATAAATCTAATTCGTGTTATAATTGTTATAACAGTTATAACAAAGAGGTGAGATAAATGTTAAGCGCAGAACGAAAAGTATTAAAAGTTGGCAATTCACTTGGGGTTACCTTTCCAATGGAGTTTTTAAATAAGCTTGGTATTCATCAAGGAGATGAAATACAAATGGAGCTTGAAGAGGATAAAATTGTTATAAGGAAAAGTAAAAAAGTTGATTTGCTAAAAGGAATCTCCCAAGATTTTTTTGAAGTATTAAACGAAACTCTTGAAGAGTATGATGAGACCATCAAGGGGCTTATTGATCGATGAGATATCTAACCGTAGAGGAAGTCGTTGCGATTAATTTTTTCATTATTGGAAAATATTCTCCAAATGAGCTGAAAGGGATAAAAGAACCTGCATTGTTAGAATCGGCTGTCTACCGTTCACAACAAAGTGTGTTTGGTAAAGATGCTTATCCTACTATTTTTGAAAAAGCGGCAGCATTATTTGAGTCTTTGGCTAAGAACCATTGTTTTCATAATGCAAACAAAAGAACTGCCTTTGTAGCACTTGTTCAATTTTTAAAATACAATGGATACTATTTTACGATGCCGAAAGATGATGCCATTGAATTTGTTGTTGATGTAGTGAATCATCGATATTCCTTCGAGCAAATTGTTGCAACCATCAAAGAGTATGCATTTGAACGTAAATATTAATATTTAGCGAACAGTTTCGATAATCCCTTTCTGAAAGAGAAAGGATCTTGTCAAGTCAGATATGTTTCTATTTTCGCTAGGCATTCATCAATGATTTTATCTATTTCTTCAATTTGTGCATCTTCTGGATTATACTTCTTTAAAATTTTTAGATTACGAGCTCTCCAATCCAATGATTTAATTTGATCAGTTAAAACTACCCCTGTTATTGGATAGCCATCGCCATCAAGGGATATTCCTTCTTTTGGTAAATCCACTTCGAAAGGATAACCCTTCTTTTGATTGGTAATCGGACAAACAGCTATAAATCCTGTTGCTTGATTGAATTCTTTAGGCGACAAAACAATAGCATTCCTTCTCCCAGCCTGCTCATGACCAGTTTGTGGATTGAAGTTTAAAACAACGAAATCGCCTCTCTCTGGTACGTCTGCTGGCATTAAATCAATTCACGCCCTTCTATCCCGAAATCAATTTCCTCATGTCGATTTTCAGGTGTAATCTGTGATATTAGTTCTTCCAGTGTGTATTTCTTCCGTGTTCTTTTTGGCTTTAATGTGATGATACCTTCATTTCCAATCACATTTAATTCTATTTCGGAACCTTGTTTAATCCCTATTTTATCAGCAGCATCTTTTGGGATTCGAATGCCCAAACTGTTTCCCCATTTTTGAACAATAACTGTAGACATGTAGTCAACCCCTTTACCCTGGTTTATTTTGTTTTCTAAATATTCTTTTGAATACATTATATCACCCCCAACCTAATATGTATATACATAGTATATACATATTTATAAAAAATGATACCAATGATTTTTCGACAAATACTATTCTCGTCGCAAAAGCAATCATTTGAATCGATTAATTAAAAATGCATTTTTTAGACTCAAAAGCATATATCAACAAGTATAGTTACAAACGTTGAATTGCGAAATGATGTATAAAGCTTTGCCATAACAAAAAAAGTAGGACCTTCAAGGAGAATCTAAAGCATCTATAGCTGAGGAATTAGCGAACAGTGCCTGGCACTGTTCTATAAATCTAATTCGTGTTATAATTGTTATAACAGTTATAACAAAGAGGTGAGATAAATGTTAAGCGCAGAACGAAAAGTATTAAAAGTTGGCAATTCACTTGGGGTTACCTTTCCAATGGAGTTTCTAAATAAGCTTGGTATTCATCAAGGAGATGAAATACAAATGGAGCTTGAAGAGGATAAAATTGTTATAAAGAAAAGTAAAAAAGTTGATTTGCCAAAAGGAATCTCCCAAGATTTTTTTGAAGTATTAAACGAAACTCTTGAAGAATATGATGAGACCATCAAGGGGCTTATTGATCGATGAGATATCTAACCGTAGAAGAAGTCGTTGCGATTAATTTTTTCATTATTGGAAAATATTCTCCAAATGAGCTGAAAGGGATAAAAGAACCTGCATTGTTAGAATCGGCTGTCTACCGTTCACAACAAAGTGTGTTTGGTAAAGATGCTTATCCTACTATTTTTGAAAAAGCGGCAGCGTTATTTGAGTCTTTGGCTAAGAACCATTGTTTTCATAATGCAAACAAAAGAACTGCCTTTGTAGCACTTGTTCAATTTTTAAAATACAATGGATACTATTTCACGATGCCGCAAGATGATGCCATTGAATTTGTTGTTGATGTAGTGAATCATCGATATTCCTTCGAGCAAATTGTTGCAACCATCAAAGAGTATGCATTTGAACGTAAATATTAGCGAACAGTGCCTGGCACTGTTCGCATGGATTACTTCGCTTTTTTACCGAAATGAACCCAATACTCGCCATCACGATGTTCCATTGCGATTCCGCGCCAGCCTTTCGCGAGAAGAGCTTGCTGACCGGAGATGTCGCCCATACGAAGGGAAACGAAGTCGCTCCAATTTGGCCTTTCCTCTGTTCGTTTCTTTACAAAAATATAGCGCAATCGATTGCCGTATTTTTCTTTCAACTCAGCAATTTCCATTCCTTGAGCGAATTTGTCTTTTAAACTCGGAATATTAAAAGGTGCGACCGTGCAGCAAACATAATCGTATGTGTTGTCCAGTTGTTCTAATTGCTGCATGATGAGGAAGGCCAATGTTTTCTGCAGCCGATTCCCGCGATAAGCTGGGTGTACAATCGATATTTCTTGATAGATGACACGAGATAACTCTTCTTCACTTAACCCGATATCTAAACCTAAATGCTCTTCGTCAATCAGAGGGACTAAGAGAGCGCGAAACGCGATAAGCTGTTCCTCCGCAAACGCTCCGATCATTAGACCGTTTCCTTCTAAAATATATTGGTATTCTTCTGACGTAAGAGGTTGTAAAATTTCTTTGTTTTCCAATGATTCAATGACAATGTCCTGTAACGTTAATATTTGCTGCAAATGATCAATAGATAACGGGAGAACCGTGAATCGTCGATCGCCTTGTTTCAATGTCCCTTCATAAAGAATTTTCATCGATTTGCCTCCTTTAGCGAACAACATCTTGAAAAACCGTCAATTCGTCAAGTATATCTTCGTTGACATCTACGCCTAATCCAGGTTTTTCAGTCAAGCGAATATAAGGGATATCGTAATGGAGATTGCCGATATCTTTGGAAAATTTCAATGGTCCTGTCAGTTCAACACTCGTAACAATTTTTTTCGAAAATGCGACATGAAATCCCGCCGAAGAAGCGACGGAGGATTCGACCATAGAGCCGATTTGGCATTCGATTCCTGCCAATTCTGCTTGATGGGTTAATTTTACTGCAGGATAAATGCCGCCGCACTTCATTAATTTAACATTTACTTTATCGGCTGCATTCTTTTGGATAATTTGCCTCATTTCGCGCGGTCCTTTCAATCCCTCGTCAATCATCATTGGGATATCTGTCTTTGATTTTATATAGGCCATCGCATCAATATCATCCGCTATAACAGGTTGTTCCACCCAGTCAATGTTGAAAGGGCGTAATGAGCGCAAAGCAACCAAGGTCGTAGCGCTGTTTTTCCATCCTTGGTTGACGTCAACGCGAATGGCAATATCATCACCAACTCGTTCACGCACGGCCTTAATTCTTTCCACATCTTTATGAACATTTGTGCCGACTTTTATTTTAAATGATCGGTATCCTTTTTTGACCATAGCAGCAGCTTCTTCAGCCATCTGCTCTGGCTCGGCAATACTCAGAACATGCGTAATCGGAAATTCATCATGATAGCGGCCGCCAATGAATTGATAAACGGGCTGTCGAAGCTTTTTTCCTATAATATCGAAGCAGGCGATATCGATAGCTGCTTTTGCTGTTGGCGCACCGTATATGGTTGCATTCATCATCTCATGTAATTTTTCAATATTCATTGGATTAGCACCGATTAGGAGAGGAGCGATCGTATTTTTTAAAATATAAAACGTGCTTTCCCATGTTTCCCCGGTTACATGTTCGTCTGCGACTCCTTCTCCGTAACCGACAATTCCTTCATCTGTCTCGATTTTTACAATAACAGACGGTATATCATGATATGAGTGGTAACTTATCACAAATGGAACGTGAAGGGGCAAGCGAATGGCATAAAGATGAATCGCAGTAATTTTCATAAAAATGACTCCTTTCCGTTTACAATTGCTTTTGTGATTATTACTAAGAGGCTGTCTTTATTTTGTTTTTTAAGACAGCCTCCTTTTCACTCTTTATGCATTTAAGCTAGCTTCTTGTTCTTTCGTCTGTGCCAACGTTTCTGATTTTGGCAACTTTTCGATGGTAAATCCGGTTAATGCATATAGAATGGAGATTATCGGTACGATGAAATTAAGCACAGCATAAGGAGCATAATCAAATGCATGAACCCCAAGCGTTCCAAGTATAAACACGCCGCATGTATTCCAAGGGAAAAAGACAGATGTCAACGTTCCTCCGTCTTCAAGTGCTCGTGACAGATTTTTTGAATGAAGACCTTTTTCTGTGTATGCGTTTGCATACATTCTTGAAGGAATGACGATCGAAATGTACTGTTCAGAGCAAGTGGCATTTGTGGCGACACAAGAGAAAATCGTTGATGCAACAAGACCTTTTGCTGTTTTCGCAAGCTTTAAAATTTGATTCACAATTGCTTGAAGCATTCCGGTATGTTCCAAAACACCGCCAAAAGTCATTGCGACAATTGTCATTGAAACGGTATACATCATTGATTCTAAACCGCCACGGTTAAACAAATCATCAACTACCTTATTCCCTGTATCGATTACAAATCCGCTTTGTAAAGCCCCAACAGCGTCAGAAACGGAATCACCTTGAACGAAGACTTGAGATAAAAACCCGAGAATGATTCCTACGATGAGCGCTGGAATGGCAGGTACTTTTTTGGCCACTAACACGATGACGAGTAATGGAATAAGCAACAGAAAAGGAGAGATGAGAAAATGATCTTGCAACACCTCTAACGTTTGTTGAATATCAGCTGTTTCGGCGCTGCCCTTTCCAAAATTTCTCCCTAAAAAGGCATACACCGCTAAGGAAATAAGTAAGCCGGGAATTGTCGTATACAGCATATGGCGAATATGGACGAACAAATCGGTATTTGTTAAGCCTGAAGCTAAGTTTGTAGTGTCTGAAAGCGGTGACATTTTGTCGCCAAAATAAGCTCCAGAAATAATAGCACCCGCAACCATTGGTGCAGGGATCCCCATGCTTAGTCCAATCCCCATTCCGGCGACACCTATTGTCCCCATGGTTGACCATGAGCTTCCGATGGCTAACGATACAACAACGCATATAATCGTGATTGAAACTAAAAATAGTGAAGGTGTCAAAAGTTTTAATCCGTAATAAATCATCGTTGCCACAATTCCGCCGCCAATCCAAGCTCCAATGGTTAAGCCGACAAGCATAATGATAACAACAGCCGGCAGAGCAAGACGAATCCCATTATACATCGCTTCTTCAATCTCTCTCCACTTATATCCTGAGCGCCATGCAATAAGGGCGGCGACAGTTGTTCCAACAATCAATGGAATATGTGGACTTTTCTCGAGAACAACAATGGTAATCGCCATTACTACAATTGTTACTAAGACTGGAATGATGGCTGCCTTAAAAGATATCTCTTTTTTCATCATTAATCCCCCCTATGCCACTTTTTATAATTTTGAATTGTCGTGGAATAGACGTTATTATGAATAATAAATATTATTTCTGAAAGCGTCAATCGATGATGTATAAAATTTTGTGTAAAGCATTTTGCTAGACCAAAAGAAAAAAGGTAGGGTATTCTCTGATTGAACCCAAATATTCCAGAGAAAGGAGAACCCTACCTATGTCTAAAAGTATACCGAATGTAGACTGGGCAAATCAACTGGAAAGTGTCATTCGTCAGTTTGTGAAGGAAAAATTAGAGCTGATTATGCGGGAAGAAATCAAACATTTCCTCGAAATCGAACAGGCGGACACATCCAATATGAGAAACGGCTACTATCAACGAAATCTAGATACGCAATATGGCCGAATTGAAGGCCTTTTGGTCCCAAGAGATCGAAATGGGGAATTTCAAACGCAGCTGTTTGCCCCTTACCAACGTCATACTGGTTGGCTCGAGGAAGCCGTCATCAAAATGTATCAAAGTGGCATGAGTACGAGGGAAATTGGCAAGTTTATCGAACGAATTTTAGGAAATGCCTATTCTCCAACGACAATCAGTCGTATTACCGATGTAGTGAAGGAAGACATCGAGAAATGGCACAATCGTCCTCTACATCAGCGTTATTCGGTTTTATATTTGGATGGTTTATACGTAAAACTTCGTCGCGAAACCGTGGAGAAAGAAGTCATTTATGTGGTGTTAGGGGTGAACGAAGAAGGATATCGCGAAATTCTTGATTTCTTTGTGGGAGGACAAGAAAGCGCCTATGTATGGCAGGAAATCCTTCAACACCTCTATCAAAGAGGCGTCAAGGAAGTGCTTCTGGGCGTATTCGATGGACTACCGGGGTTGGAGGAAGCTTTTAAGGCGGTTTATCCGAAAGCCGATGTGCAGCGTTGTGTCGTTCACAAAGTACGTAATACCTTAAATCGTGTTCGGAAAAAAGATCAATTCGAAGTGGCAGAGGATCTCAAACTGATTTATCGCGCACCGAATAAGGAGATAGCGTTACAGATGTTTCAACAGTTTGAGTCGAAATGGTCCAGCAAGTACCCGAGAGAAGTCCAATCTTGGGCCAATGAGTTGGATGTCCTCCTTACATTTATGGATTATCCAAGCAGTATTCGAAGTGTGATTTACACGACCAATGCCATCGAACGAACAATCAAGGAAATTCGGAAACGTCTAAAACCGATGAACAGTTTGAGCAGTTTAGAAACCGCGGAAAAAGTCGTGTATTTGACCATTCAAGATTTTAATGAGAAATGGGCAGGGCGAAAGTTAAGAGGATTTGCCGAAGCACAGGAAGCCCTCGAGCGAATGTTTGAAGAACGTTATCACTAACCAAATAATGTAAATAAATGAGATAAGGGGATTCTCCCTTTCCACACAAGAGACTGAATATTCAGTCTCTTGTGTGGAGAAAATCAGTCCCCTATCAATTCAAATCCATTTCAGAGAAACCCTACCCCATTTACATTACACAAAATTCTTGACGGTACCCGTCAATCTATTTTTTGTCTGATTTTGTCGATTCTAATAAGAGACTTTTAGAATCAAACATCTTGGATAAAAGTTAGGAAATCATGGGAGGTTTATAAATACTTTACAACAGAATCACGATTCAGTATGTTGAATGAACCTAAGAGCTAAAATATGAAGAGGAAGGGGATATTTCTATACTTAATTAGCGTCTATTTAGCGACGTAAATTGGCGTAAAAGTGGTGAAAGGAGTTGTTGGGAATGGAAGATATTGAGTTACAAAATCGTTTACTAGAAATTTTTCATTACTTACATGAGCATCCTGAAACGAGCTGGAACGAATATAATACGACGGTTTATATTAGACAATTTTTAGAAAACGAAGGGATTCCATATAAAGTTTTTGATGACTGTCCAGGTATTGTTGCTGAAATGGGAAATGGAAAGCCTGTCGTTGCCGTTCGCGCCGATATGGATGCTCTATGGCAAGAGGTAGATGGCGAATTCAAGGCTAATCATTCTTGCGGACATGACGCGCATATGACAATTGTGATGGGACTTATTTTAAAATTAAAAACTTGCCACTGGAAAAAAGGAACGGTACGATTTATTTTTCAGCCTGCTGAAGAAAAGGGGAATGGCGCGATCACAATGGTGGAAAAGGGGGTTGTGGACGATGCCGATTATTTGTTTGGGGTTCACTTGCGTCCGATTGAAGAATTGCGCTTAAAACAAGCTGCACCATCGATTCGGCACGGGGCGGCCGAGTTTTTAGTCGCCAATATATACGGTTCAGATTTTCATGGTGCTAGGCCGCACCAAGGTGTGAATGCGATTGATGTTATTTCATTGATTAACTTTCAATTAAAAAATATATGTTTTTCTCCGCAGCAATCTTATTCAATAAAAATGACAAAATGTCAAGCAGGTGGCGAAAATCTTAATATTATTCCAGGCAATGGACAGTTTGCTTTAGATGTAAGAGCGGAAAGCAATCAATTATTACAGAAGATAAAGAAGAAGGTAGAAAACGTCATAAAATCTGCTAAATCTATGGGAGCTGAAATCTCATATAAGTGGATAGATTTTACTCCAGCGGCAGAAGTGTCGACAGAGGCGGAAAATTTGCTTCGAAAAGGGATTATCGAAACATTTGGGGAAAGTGGATGCGTCTCTTCGCTTGTAACGTCAGGAAGTGATGATTTTCACTTTTATACCATTAAAAGACCACACTTAAAAGCCGCTATGTTAGGACTAGGAGCTAATTTAAAGCCAGGTTTGCATCATCCCTATATGACGTTTGATCATTCTTGTTTAATCGATGGAGTGCAAATATTAAAAACCGCGGTTATGGAAGCATTAAAAAAATGATAGGTTTTCCAACGGACATTGCCTGTCACTATTTGAACTGTTAAAGAGGTGAGAATGAACTTCTCCCGCCTACACGTTGTTTAGAGGTGGGAGACTTGAACATGTTAAAGAATGTTGAGATCATTAGGAGGAAAAACAATGGCCGATATTTATATAAGACAATTAGTAGAATGGATGAACCAGCATCGAAATGAAGAAAATGCGAAAGCGATGAAAAAATATATGCGCGACCAATTTGATTTTCTTGGCATCGAACAGTGCCTGGCACTGTTCGTCAATAATTGCAAGAGATGATATAATATAGAATGGATCGATTTGGAAAGGCGGTGGGATTGTGAACCACTATTATTTTTCTGAATGTAAAGCGAATGAAAAAGCGTCGGATATTCCTATTCATCTTTATACGGTTCCTTTATCTAATCCGCACGAAAAATATTCTTATGCCCACTCGATCGCTTATGAACTGAGAAAGCTAAATTCATACATAACAGTGGCGGCGCACGGACAGTATATAGCGTCGTTTGAAGAGATTTGTCATTGGGGAGATGATCGTTATATTCAGCACGAACATCGAACCATTCAATGTTCTTTGCCTATGGAAAGAACAATTTTAGAAAAATTATTAAAGAAAGAATTAGAGAATCGTTGTAAAAGCAGCTATAAGATGGATAACGACTTATTCCGTTTAGCCAATGAACAGTCTATGCATGTCGGTGAAATTAGCATTCATCCGGCGATCTATATTTCCTTTTCAGTCGAAGAAAATGGAGATATTTTCGTCGGTTTTGATTATCAGCACCGTTTTGAATATCGAAAAACATTGCAAGATGTGATCAATAATGATCCATCGCTTCTCAAAGAAGGAATGGAGGTTGTCGATCCATTTAATAGACGAGCATACTATTACACTTTTATGGGGATGGCTGACTATACAGCCGGGCAAAAAAGTCCGTTTTTACAACAAAGTGTCATTGATTATTACTTAGAAAAAAATGAACTGTGGAAGCTAAAAGGGGTTCATGAAAAAACACCGGTCGTACATGTAAAAAACAGAGACGGCCATCTTCTTCCATATTTGCCCCATTTGCCAAAATTAACTTGTTCATATGAGCAATTGCCGCCATCGATGACGAAGAAAGTCAATCGCCTGATTAAGCTGTCACCGCATGAAAAAATGTTTAAGCTTTATACAGAAGCGTTCCGCTTGCTTAGTCAACAGCAAGTGTTGACGTTCCAAAAAGAAAATGTGCGGGCGGTTAACCTGGGCTATGATGTTAATGAGCTTGATTCACCGATAATGGAGTTTGGACAAGGATATAAAACAAATGAGATTTATAGAGGGCTCAAGCAGTCGGGAGTGTACGAACCGAGCAATGTAGCCGTCAGCTATTTCGTCGATCCACAGTTGAACTATGACCCACAAAAGCGAAAAGAAGTAGGATGTTTTGTAAAAAAGCTAGAATCAATGTCTGAAGCGCTTGGTGTAAAGCTCAATGTTTCCGATCAGCCGCGCCAACTATACGGTCAATTGCCCAAAGACTTTTTTAAACAAGATAACCTGTCGTATCATTTGAAATCCATTACTGACCAGTTCCGCGGAACGGTCGTCGTGGTTATTGGAACAGAAGAAAATATTGATCGCGCCTACGTTACGATTAAAAAAGAATTTGGCGGAAAAGAAGACTTAATGACGCAATTTGTTGGGTTCACTTCTTCTTTAGTTACGGAAAATAATATCTTTCACTACTATAATATTTTGCTAGGGATTTATGCCAAGGCAGGAGTTCAGCCTTGGATCTTGGCCAGCCCGATGCATTCAGATTGCTTCATTGGCTTGGATGTCAGCCATGAGTACGGAAAGCACGCCTCTGGGATTATTCAAGTTATTGGACGCGATGGGAAAATAATTAAACAAAAATCAGTGGCTACGGCGGAATCAGGGGAAATAATCGCTAATTCCACAATGGAAGAGATTGTGAATGAAAGCATATACAGCTATGAACAAACCTATGGAGCAAAGCCACGGCATATTACTTTTCACCGCGATGGTATTTGTCGGGAGGATCTAGATTTTTTGCAAGCTTATTTGCGATCATTTCAAATTCCTTTTGATTTTGTAGAAATCATAAAAAAACCGCGAAGAAGAATGGCTATTTATTCAAATAAAAAATGGGTGACAAAGCAAGGAATATACTATTCAAAAGGAAACACGGCGTATTTATGTGCGACAGATCCGAAAGAGTTTGTTGGCATGGCTCAACTTGTAAAAATTGTGCAAAAAACGAATGGTCTGTCTGTTCATGAGATTGTTTCTGATGTATATAAGCTATCGTTTATGCATATTCATTCCATGCTGAAGACACGCTTGCCGATTACGATCCATTACGCCGATTTGAGTTCTACTTTCCATAACCGCGGGCTGATTCACCCGCGTTCGCAGCATGAACGGGCATTGCCGTTTGTGTGATATGAAAGGGTTGCTTGCCCGCCACTCTCTAAGGATTGCTGGGATTTGTAGAAGCAGAGAGTCATTGCTTGGCTCTCTGTTTTTGTTTTATCCCATGTAGGAATTTCGCACATGTTGTCGAATAACGTATGTGAATTTTCACATGTAAGGTGAATGTATGGCTGTTGACCACGACCGCTTGTTCAAAGAGTTGATCCAAGCATTTTTTGAAGAGTTTATCCTTCTCTTTTTCCCCGAAATGTACGAGTATATTGATTTTCAGCATTTGTCTTTTTTATCCGAAGAACTGTTCACCGATGTAACGGCAGGGGAGAAGTATCGCGTCGATTTGTTAGTCGAAACGAAATTAAAAGGGGAAGACGGATTGATCATCGTCCATATTGAAAATCAAAGCTACGTGCAACCGTCGTTTCCTGAACGGATGTTCATTTACTTTAGCCGCTTGTTTGAAAAATACCGCACGAATGTCGTTCCGATTGCCGTTTTCAGCTACGATACCATCCGCGATGAACCGTCCTCATCTACGCTTCAACTTCCGTTTGGCACCATTCTTCACTTCCGCTTTTTCACCGTCGAACTACGCAAACAAAATTGGCGCAACTACATTCGCATTGACAACCCGATCGCCGCTGCGCTGTTAAGCAAAATGGGTTACACTGAAAGTGAACGAATCGAATTGAAAAAACAGTTTTTACGCATGTTAGTTCGTTTAGAACTGGATGAAGCAAAGCAGAGATTGTTAATGGGCTTTTTTGAAACATATGTGAAATTGTCGGATGAAGAAGAACAACGATTACGAAACGAGGTGAATCAAATGGAAACAAAAGAAAAAGAGCAAGTGTTGGAATTGTTGATTTCGTATGAACAAAAAGGAAAACGTGAAGGAGCTAAGCAAAAAGAGCGAGAAATGATGCGAAAAATGATTGCAAAAGGAATGAGCATTGCCGATATTGCACATATATTTGACCTAACGGAAGAAGAAGTTCATAAAAGGGTAAAAGATGAGTAGGAAGGGACAGTGCTTGGCGTCTGCTAGCTCCTGAAATAGCGTTTTTACATTTAGCGATAAACCCACAATAAGGATGTGATTCCAATGATGACAAATAAAGATTATCAAGAAATCGTAGAAAAAAAGTACGGTAAGCCGTTGAAAGAGATTATGTATGAACTTTGCGTGATTAGAGATGTTGTTCCTTGGGAAGGGGCAAGCGAGTTAGGCGTGCCTAAAAGTACATTTTTATCATGGAGAAATAAATTTCGTTTTGGTCCGATTCAAAGAAGAGCTGATTTTGCAAGACAAATGCGTGATAACACGATTAACAAATATAAACAGGAATTAGAGGATATTGATTTCGAACGTGATTTTATTTATAAGGATGAAAAGACGATTAGAGGATTTAAAGAAATAATGGAGCGCCTTTTGGAACTGGAGAGATACAAGAGAACATTATTAGATGATGCGGATACTTCTTCCGATATATTAATAACAATGAAAATAGCAACCATTGAGCAGACATTAAATTATTTGATGGAATACGAACAAGGGAAGTTGCATGAAGAATTTAACCGGGAGCGAGAACGTATACATTATGGGAGGAAATAAAGAGATTTCAAACGATATTTTGCATGTGGAGTGAAATGTATAACGATTGACCACGACCGCTTGTTTAAATAAAAAGATGGCACAGCGTTTTTTAATGGTTTTATTCTTCGCTTTTTCCCGAATATGTATTGGCCTGGTACTTGTTGTTACCCGCTAAAGGAGAAAGCTACCCTAAGATGATGGGGTAGTTTTTTGTTGTGATCGCCCGATTTTTCAGTCGGCATATTAGTTGATTACGTATAGGAAAATTTGTAAATAATCCGACAATATTCGACAGCATTTTTCTGCAAATATTAGTACAATCGAGTTAAATGAGCTTTTTTGGATTTAGGAATAAGGGAGCATTCCTGTTAGAAGGGTTTTCGGGGACTTGAAAGAAAAAAGCCCTCTTGGTATGATGCAGGGGTACCAACAATCACCTATCATCAGACCAAGGAGGACTATACAGTGAATTGTACACGAAATCTCAAAATTGAACAAGTCACCGAACAAACATTAGTCATCGGCATGGATATCGCGAAACACAAACATTATGCAGCGATGGTGGATGAGCGTGGTAGGGAACTGAAAAAGCCGTTTCCCGTTCTTCAATCTCGAATCGGATTCGAACAATTTTACGCATCCATCGAAGAAGCGAAAAAAGTGTTTGGCAAGACAGAAGTCATCGTTGGCATCGAGCCGACCGGGCATTACTGGTTGAACCTCGCCTATTTCCTCGAGGAAAAAGGGATCCCATTGGTGATGGTCAATCCGATGCACGTGAAACGATCAAAAGAACTCGATGACAACTTGCCAACGAAACATGATGCAAAAGACGCCCGAATCATTGCCAAACTAGTCAAAGATGGACGTTTCAGCTACCCACGTATTCTCCACGAAGTGGAAGCAGAATTGCGGGCAGGAAGTACGTTTCGGGAATCCTTGATCACGGAACGCAATGCTGTTCATAATCAAATGATTCGATGGACAGATCGTTACTTTCCTGAGTTTACGCAAGTATTTCCATCATTCGGAAAAATCGCTTTGGCTGTATTAGAAAAAACACCATTTCCGAATGAAATCGTTGATCAGACGGTCGAGGAGTTGATCGAGCGATATCGACAAAGTGAAGGGCTCAAATGTCCGCAAAAACCGAAAATTCAAAAGCTGTTAGAGGTTTCCCGTCAGTCGATTGGCATCACTCAAGGACAACAGATGGCCCGTATCGAAATCGCCACGTTGGTCCGCCGATATCGTCAATTGGAACAGGAAATCGCAGCGCTCACGGAACAGTTAATCGCCCTTGCACAAACGACGGTGGAGTATGAATGGCTTCAAACGATCCCTGGGCTTGGCGATGCGACAATTGTGGAACTATTGTCGGAAATCGGGAGTTTTCATCAGTACCAAGATCCGCGACAACTCATGAAATTAGCGGGCTTAACTTTGAAAGAAAACTCATCTGGGCAGCACAAGGGACAAAAGCGTATCTCGAAAAGAGGACGAAAACGGTTACGCGCCCTCCTCTTTCGGGTGATGATGCCTCTCATTCGTCATAACGAAGCGTTTCGCGCTTTGCATGAATACTATACGACACGTCCCATCAACCCGTTGCGTAAGAAACAATCGATCGTTGTGTTGTGTGGAAAGTTATTGAAAATTCTCTATGCCGTTTGTGTGAAACAACAAGCATTTGATGGGGAACGAATGATACGGGATATCTCCCATACTCATACTCAAGCCCACGCAGCTTAGAGCCATCCCTTTTGGAAATAAATCTTGTTTGAACAACCAGATGACACGGAGAAGCTGGCACGATTTCATCCATTCGACCGAGAGTCCCTAAGTGAGCTTAGCCGGCCTCTGCCTGGTGAAGAGACCGAACGAAGGAATGTTGGCACAAGGATGCCCAGAGACATGGGAGGGTTCGTCCTCATCAGCAATGCAGAGATCCAAGGTGCATCGCATATGTATTTTCCATTGGTTTTAACATACAAAAATAACCAGTGGTCGCGAAGCGTACCTATGGGTTGTTAGATATAAACAAAAATGAAAAAGTATGTGATGAGTTTTGTCGAAAAAAATTTTTTTGGCACCCCTAAGATGCCAAGGAACCTTGATATATCAACATTTCTAGAGGGAGGGGAATACAATGACAACGATTTGCAAAGCCGATTACTATTACGGGGCGTTGCTTTCCGCGTTGGTCAACGGGGGACTTGCGCCGGCTTTGTTTGAAAAAGAAAATGATAATCGTCAAATCTACGAAGTCACGACGAATAAAGCGAGTTATATCATTTATACGAAGTACAATACCACTCCATCAGGTTCCAAAGATTTCACTTGGTCTTTTTCATTTAGCGACAATGAGATCGAAGAAATTATCAAGATTCATCAGGAAAACAACAAAGAAAAAGAATTGATCTTTGCCTTTATTTGCAGCCAGAAGCAATTAAGCGACTACAATCAAGTCATTGCCATCGTCTACTGGGACGAATTTCTCGAATGCGTGGATATCGAAAAAGAACAAGTTCGCGGAACGGCACGGCTGTCCGTGAAAGCGGTCAAAGGTTCCCCGTGGCTTCGCATTTACGGCAGCAAGCGTGCTGATATGTTGGACGGGAAAGATAACACTATCAAAATTGAACGAAATCGCCTAGGTAATCTGTAAAGTGGTATGGGGGATGTGAAAAGGGAGGGGGGCAGATGAACGTGAATCTTTTCTATACACTGCTTCTTTTATGTTTGCTTGCCTTATTGGCAAGATGGATCAAGTCAAAAGAAGCGGAATGGATTGGATCGTATGGAGAATATAAAGTCCGTAAAGCAATTAAAAATATAGAAGCAACATCATCCGGAAAATACAAAGCTTTTCATAACCTGTATATTCCAAAACAAGACGGTTCAACTTCGCAAATTGATCATGTTATCCTTTCCGATCAAGGACTGTTTGTCATCGAAACGAAAAATTACAGCGGCTGGATTTTCGGAGATGAAATGTCAAAATATTGGACGCAAGTCATTTATAAACGAAAAGAAAAATTTCTTAATCCTATTTTGCAGAACAAAGGGCATATCAAGGCGTTAAGAGACTGGCTTGGGGAGGAGTTTGCGCATATTCCGATTCACTCGGTTGTCGTGTTTTTGACGCGGGCAAAGTTTAAATCAAATGCTCATTTTGCCCATGCTTATGTGGTTTATCCGAAACAATTGAAACAAGTGCTCGAGCAACATCAAACAAAAGTGATCGATAGGGAAACAAAGGAACGTTTAGCTCAAAAATTAGAAACAGTGCTTGCCAAAGATAAGACACAAGAAAAAGAAATGAAAAAGCGGCACGTGCAAACGATTCGAACGAAGCAAAAGCAGACGGAACAACATATACAGCAAAACCGTTGTCCAAAATGTGGCGGTGTTCTAATCGTTCGGAAAGGGAAATACGGAACATTTAAAGGTTGCAATAATTATCCGAAATGCAAGTTTACGCAGTCGATTGGCTGAACTTGCAACACGGCCGTTTGGGCAGCAACTATAGATAAGGGAAGGAGGAAAATGATGTTTTCTATTCACGAGGAATTGGAACGCCTATCGCAAAAGTATCGATTTTTTGCTTCAAAAGAAGCATTTAAACAGTCATTAAAATTTCAGCTTCAAGAAAAATTCCGCGTCGAGGAGAACAAACGCTTTCATGATTATCTGATCGATTTGTGGGTGGAAGAACCGGAAAGTGGGCGCCAATACGCGATTTGTTTAATGAACAAGCTCGCTCGGGTCACGATAAAGCAAAACGGGCAAACGATTGAATTGAAGCACCACGGTGCTCAGGATCAGGGTCGTTATGATTTTTTGGCGCAAGTGGAAAAGTTAGAACGAATAACAATGAGGAGAAGGAATGTATACGGGATCGTTGTGTTGCTAACGAATGACCATTTGTATTGGACCGAGCCGATGCGACCAAATACGGTGGACTGCGAGTTTCGCATTCATGAAAACCGGATCATCACCGGGGAGTTAAAATGGCAGGAACGTGCATCAGCAGGGACGAAAGAAAACCGTGATGCGCCGATCTTTATTAAAGGGAGATATCAATTGAAATGGCATCATTATTCTACTATCAACCAAGATAAACATGGCGAGTTCCGATATGTAGCCGTTCATGTTGAGGACGTATATAGTTGAGAGAAATAGTTTTAGTGTCTGTTGTCACCTATCGAAGAAAAGCTGTGTCAGGAACGAAAACGTCTCGGGCAAGACTTGATTAACCCGGATTTATCTGTTGTGATGAAGAAGTGTTATGGGAAGCAATTAAAAAATTAGAGTGCGACAGGAGAAGCTTCGTTGCACGCGGATCCTGTCACTTGTCGAATGTATGGGCACAGACAGGGGGGAGAAAGTTTGTTAGCTGAAATACATGGAAAAATATCATCAGACGGTTCGAATTTAAGCGAGCGGCTTGAAGATCAGCTGACAGCGAACGTATTTGGTACGTCGCGTTATCTCCCTTTTCACAAAGGGATTAAGCCGATTTTAAGCAAGGCAGTATTTTTTTCTCAAACTGATCAAACGGTGTTCATAAACGGTTTGGAGATGCAAAAAGACGAGTTTATAGGGGATAAGGTTAAGTTTTGGGTCAAGGGGGAAAGAAGCGAAATCGATGTTTTACTTGAATTGGATCATTTGACCATAGGAATCGAAGTGAAATACCATAGTCCTTTATCATCAGACGATCAATTGGAGCGAGAAGCGAGTGATTTATTAAAGGGTAAAGGGCAGACGCCAAAGTTTTTGCTCTTATTAGGAACGGAACCAGAAGTGAATATGATTGCTAAAAAGGTGATGGAAAACAGAAAACTGCCAAGCGGTGTTCATTTTGGGTATTTATCGTGGCAAGAAGTGCTCCATCAAATGGTGTACGTGCAAAAAAATGAAACATTCAATGAGTTTCAAAGGTTAATATTGGAGGATTTGGTTGCTTTATTGAAAAAAAAGGGATTTGATCGCTTTCAAAACTTTCAAAGCCTTGCTTGTCCTTTAGTTGACCACTGCTCCTACTTTCATTTTTATACAGATGAACAGTTTTTTCATTTAAGTGCCAATCGTATTGAAAAGGAGGGGTATTATGAATTCTGTTAGCGTACAGGAAAACATAAAAAACGCTTTCGAGGTTGTGCGAAAAACGTACGAGAGTGTCGATAAACTGTTGGCGGAAATGGACCGTCAATCGGTCGAATGTGGATTTGTTCCGGTGACCCCGCAATTTTTGCGTTGGAAATCGGACCGCGAGTATCGAGGCTGGTTCATTCAATCTTTTATCAAGCTATATCAGAGAGATTCCGCCCCTCCTTGCCAGTCGGGGAATGGGTTGAAAAACGACCCAATCTATGCAGTTGAAATCTCATTTGAAGAAGAACCACGGATGACGTTATGCAAATACGTATATTCAACCCTTGAACATTGGGATAAACCGCCGAGCGTTTCTGAGCATTGGTTTTTCTACTGGCCTTTATATGATGGCAATAACTTTACTAATCATGAATCTGAAAATGGAGTGTTTAAACGCGTTCCAAATGACGAAAAAACTTCAGAAAAATATGGTAGAATTCAAGAAGTTATTTCAAAGAAAATTGATTTATTATCCATTACATCAACGAACATTAAGGATAGGGTGTTTGATGAGTTGAATCGTTTGTGACAGATAAGCTGGAATTAGGGAAATCAAAACAGTTGACGGACTGAGGAGGGGCGGTGCGTGGGGATCAAAATAGAAATGCCTATTCGGATGGCAATATTCCGTCTAGCGGAGTTGGATAAATGGAGAAACGGCGAAAGAGAAAACGGTTATTGCAGAAAACTGCCTGGTACAAAAGAATTTATATACATGCACCTTAAAACCATGACTTCTGTATGAACACCTTTTTTCATGGCTATACTGCTCCTAAATATTTCTATACAAAAGGAGCGGAATTGGCATGAAACGTTTGAAAATCACAAATGACCACGGCTGGACACCTCGAACACTTCGGAAACAAGAACGGAAAATCAAAGATGCTTCTCTTCGCGTTCGGGTGACCGCTGTTCGTCTTGTCATGGAAGGTCATCTCGGTAAAGATGTGGCCAAAATGGTCAATCTGTGCCGTCAATCGGTTGCCATCTACGTTGCACGTTTTAATCAAGGTGGGCTCGATCATCTACTCGATCGTCGGTTGCCGCCTGGTCGTGTGCCGTTTCTTACGGAAGAACAACAACAAGAAATCAGACAACTCGTGTTAACTACTACACCTGTGGATGCTGGCTGGGGCATCGCTTCGTCATGGAACACGCGCATTTTACAATCTTACATTCAACAAACCTATGGTGTTTCCATGTCACGGGAAGGCATTCGTAAGTTGTTGCATCGTTTGCGTTTGTCATGGACACGTCCGACTTACAAGCTCGTCAAAGGAGACGCTAAGCGTCAAGCTGCTTTTCAAAGAGAACTTGAATTTATAAAAAAAACTAATTACCGAGAATGTTACCATGTTTTATGTGGATGAGACACATGTTCGTGCCTATCAAGCGTTGCGTACGACATGGGCAAGAAGTAGGGAATCAGAAACAAGTGCCAAGCTACGGTCACCATGACCATGTGTCCATTTTTGGTGCAGTTGACGTTCAACAAGGCGATGTGGTGTTTCATCGTGCATCATCCGCCAATGCCGAAACCTTCCTCGACTTTTTGCGCCGATTGAAAGAGAAATATGCCGATCAATTCCTCGTGCTTGTGTTGGACAACGCACGTATTCATCATGCCAAGATGGTACAAGCCTTTCTTGATGGCGAGGAAGGCGATGCTTTTCATTTCATCTTTTTGCCGCCGTATTCTCCACAGTTGAACCCGATCGAACGGTTATGGAAGTGGTTGAAAGATGAGGTGATTGCCAACGTTTTTCACAAGGATCAAAATGACATTGCCCAATCCATTACTCGCTTTGAACAGTACGTCTTACAACATCCAGATGAGGTGTTACGCCGCATGGGGTGTGCTGTGTGAATCAGAGGTTAAAATTTTAAATTGGATGTATATAGGGGATTTTTATACATTCCATTTGAAAACGAAATAATCAAGAAATAGTTATCCTACCAGTAAATAGGAGGAAACTGAATGAGCTTAAGTTTGGTAAAAACAGTGCAGTTGTTGTACAGGACAGAACAGACTCATTTGAGATAAAAAATAGAGGGGATTCATATGATAATCAGGGAAGCGAGACTAGAAGATGCTCAACAGCTTGCGAACCTAATTCAACAAGTTGAAAATGAAAGCGAATTTATGCTTTTTGAACCTGGTGAAAGAAAGCTCACTCCAGAAAAGCAAAGGACAATGATTGAAAATATCTCAAAACAAAAAAATTCAACCATATTTGTAGCTGAAGATCATGAGAAGCTAGTAGGATATTTGATGGCTTTCGGCGGCAATGCCAAAAGAAATAGACATTCAGTCTACTTAGTGGTTGGGATTCTGAAAGAGCACAGAGGAAAGGGAGTTGGAACTGAGTTATTTAGAAACCTAGAGAGTTGGGCTAGGGAACGGAAGATACATCGTTTAGAGTTAACAGTCATGACACAGAATCAAGCAGGAATCGCTTTGTATAAAAAAATGGGGTTTGAAATAGAAGGGATAAAAAAACATTCATTGCTCGTCAATGGTCGTTTTATGGATGAGTATTATATGGCTAAAATTTTATATTAAAAATATCAAAAAACGCTTGGAAAACGAAATCCGAGCGTTTTTTAGATTACCTTATTTAACACTTAGCTAGCGTTCTCCGCTGCTAGAATCATGCAGAAAATGGTCCAGAATCGTTAACTTTGGACAATGTTTTTTAAAGGAAAGTACTCCAAATAGCTTTCAAAAAGAATCCCAATCCGCCTAAAAATATTCCTAAGCAAGCCATGCTTAAAGGTGAACCCCATTTGATTTCTTCTTTCATTAAAATCCTCTCCCTTTTCAAAACTTCTCCTTATTATATTTCGCTTTAACTTCCAAAAAATTTCAACTTGTTTTAATTATAAACGATATCCCTGCTTTTAGTGCTTTGCAGTCGCTGCTGTAACAACATCCCGTTTTTCGCTTAGTTACCAACGAAATCCCTAATACAATATTACGACATCGGTACAACACGAGCTTCATCTTGGTGAAAGCAAAAAGTATAAGCCTTCTGCAGCTGCTTATATCTCTTAATCTTTCGGACAAATACCGTCAGAAGAACAATTTTTTTTGTAATCTTATGAACTTAATGAACAAAATGTTTTTTATTTTTATAATCTTTTAATTCTGAATATTCTTGATATAATTCCGTTAAGAGTGTAAGCGTTATCAATAAGCTGAATTAAGGGGGTAAAAAGTATGTTTAAAAGTAAAAAGAAATGGCTGCAACTTTTTATGGCTGGAATTTTCAGTTTAGGGCTCACTGCATGTGGAAGCAGCGAAGCTAATAAGGCTTCAACATCCAAATCAAGTTATCCTGAAAAACCTATTGTCGTTGTTGCTCCTTCTGGTGCAGGAGGAGGATGGGATTTAACGGCTAGGGCATTAACGAAAGCGCTTAATGAGACAGGACTTGTTAAGCAGACGATGACAGTTGAGAATAAACCTGGCGGTGGAGGAACTGTGTTTATGGCGGAATACGCTACTCAAGATAAAAAGAATGATTACAAATTGTTTGTAAATTCTCCGCCAATCATTATTAACAATTTAAAGGCAGAAGGGAATAGCCCGTTTGGTTACAAAGATACAACACCGCTTGCCCAATTAACAAAAGATTATGGAGCCATTGTTGTAAAGGCTGATTCAAAATTTAGCTCTTTGCAGCAAGTAATTGAGGAAATAAAGAAAGATCCAAAGTCAGTAACAGTAGCGGGCGGCTCTGGACCAGGTTCAATGGATCATTTAATCGCCGTTCTCCCAATTTATAAGTCAGGCCTTGATCCAAAGACGGTTAAATATGTTTCCTATGACGGTGGAGGAGAAGCGATCGCAGCGCTACTTGGCGGAAATGCCGATGTAATTGCAACAGACGCATCTGCCGTAGGGGAATACTTGAAAGCGGGGAAAGTGAAAGTGCTTGCCGTATCTTCTCCGGAACGTCTTGAAGGAGATTTAAAAGATGTTCCGACGATGAAGGAGCTAGGAATCGATACAGAGTTTACAATTTGGCGCGGTGTTTTCGGTCCTAAAGAAATGTCAGAAGAGGCAAAGCAATACTGGACGGATACGCTGAAAAAACTTTCTGAACACGAAAAGTGGAAAGCGGAATTAGAAGATCATGGATGGCAGGCAGAATACAAAGGTTCTGAAGACTTCGTGAAATTCTTAGAAGAACAGGAACAGCTTATCGGTGACATGTTGAAAGCTTTAGGAATGAAGAAATAAGGAAAAACATACAGGGGCTGACCTGAAGGAAAGTGTCAGACCTCACATTCACCATATATAAGGACAGCTTTAGTAAGTGTCTTATATATTGTGGTTGTGCGAGACACGTCATCGGTCAGCCTTTTCTTTTTCCATTATGGTGAAGGAGGGGTGTGTGATGAATAAAACGTTTGATCGTTACGCGAGCCTCATATTTCTTATGATTGGCGCAGCGTTTATGTTGGAGAGTTTTAGAATTTCTAAAAGTGCTTATGGAAGTAATGTAGGCCCGAATGTGTTTCCTTTTCTTTTAGGATTGATTCTCGTTTTGCTCAGCATCAAGCTTTTACTCGAAACGTTAAAGTACACGGCTGGTCATTTTTCAAAAAAGAAGTTGCAATACAAAAAATTTCTCGTTATTTTAGCATCCGCTATTCTTTATGCCATCTTGCTTGAACCAGTCGGATATGTGATAACGACTTTTCTTTTCCTTATCATCGGATTTCAAACGATGGAAAAAGGAAACTTGTTAAGAGCGGTATTCATAGCAGGAGCGTTCTCCTTTGGCGTCTATTATGTATATGTAGAAATTTTGCAAGGAACTTTACCGGGATGGCCAGTTTGGTTTAGTTAAACAGGAGGGAGAGGAAGATGGATGTAATCAATTTCTTGTTAGAAGGATTTCAAACGGCATTGTTGCCGCACAATCTGCTTTTTGCATTCATAGGTGTATTAATCGGGACGGCTGTTGGGGTATTACCAGGTATAGGACCGATGAGTGGAGTTGCTTTGTTAATCCCTGTAACCGCATCAATGACAGGTGGATTAGAGCCAGCTGAAGCAGCAACAAGTTCGATTATTTTACTTGCCGGTGTTTATTATGGTGCGATGTATGGGGGTTCAACGACTTCCATTTTATTAAATACACCAGGTGAATCTTCTTCAGTTGTTACGACATTAGATGGTTATCAGATGGCGAAGCAAGGAAGAGCGGGCTCAGCTCTTTCCATTGCGGCAATTGGTTCGTTTTTTGCTGGAATAGTAGCGCTCATTGCACTTACACTTCTTGCTAAACCGCTTTCTGAAGTTGCGTTAAAATTTGGACCTGCTGAGTATTTTTCACTCATGCTGCTTGGGTTGGCTGCTGTGAGCGGACTTGCGGGAAATTCGATGACAAAAGCATGGATGATGACAGTTTTTGGGTTATTACTTTCGACAATCGGGATTGATGCAGTATCTGGTGTGGCTAGGTTTACGTATGATATTTCTGTTCTTTATGGCGGTTTAGAATTTCTCACAATCGCTGTAGGTTTGTTTGCACTCGGTGAAGTATTTAAAGCCATTCTTCATAAAGAACAAAATGAAGGAGAAGTTGCTAAAGTTGGTAGAATTCTCCCATCGAAACAAGAATTGAAGGAAAGTTTAGGGCCCATCGTTCGTGGCTCTTTGTTAGGGTTTTTCGTTGGTGTATTACCAGGCGCTGGAGCTACGCTTGCTTCTTTTTTCTCCTATATTTTAGAGAAAAAGATCAGTAAAAATCCTGAGAAATTTGGAAAAGGGGCGATTGCTGGAGTCGCTGCTCCTGAGTCAGCCAATAACGCAGCCTCTGGCGGTGCGATGATTCCTTTATTAACACTCGGAATCCCTGGTTCAGGAACAACTGCTATTTTAATGGGAGCACTCATTATGTATAACGTACAGCCCGGTCCGCTTTTATTTGATGAGCATCCAGATGTTGCTTGGGGATTAATTGCAAGTATGTTCATTGGAAATCTCATGCTATTGATTTTAAATATGCCTTTAGTAAAAGTGTTTGCAAAGATTATCGAAACACCTCCGAAGTATTTAATTCCGATCATTATTGCTATTTCTATTTTTGGTGTATATGCCGTTCAAGTAACGACATTTGATTTGCTTCTCTTAATTGGCTGCGGTTTAGCTGGTTATTTGTTAGCTTCTAACGATTTTCCGCTCGCACCGCTTGTACTCGGACTGGTGCTTGGACCAATGATTGAAAATAACATGAGAAGAGCACTGACTGCCTCAAACGGCGACTTTATGGTATTTGTCGAAAAGCCAATTTCTTTTGCTTTCATTATCATTGCTCTTTTATGGATTATTGTACCGATTTTACTTAAATTAAGAGGAAAAACGCTAGTTGTTAGCGAAGAAGCATAAGAAAAGGAGAAAGACTTGCTGCCTTAGGTAGCTAGTCTTTCTTTCATTTATTCAACATCCGGGGGAGCTTATGAAACTACAAAGCAAGTTGATTTTCATTATATGTTCACTCATTCTGTTCGTCATTTTATTTTTAGAGTTGTTATTCCAGCATATGTTATCAGTTGCTTTAAAGGAACAAATCGGCTTAAGGGCCTTGAGCGTGGCAGAAGCGGTTGCTTCCAGTCCAACTATTAAACATGCATTTAAAGAGACGAAGCCATCGAACATGATACAACCATATGCTGAAAAAGTTCGTCAGAGAACCGGGGCAGAATTTGTTGTCGTTGGCAATACGGAAGGAATTCGCTATTCTCACCCCATTCCTGAACGAATCGGCAAGAAAATGGTCGGCGGGGATAATGGTGCTGCTCTTTCAGGAAAAGCGATTGTTAGCGAGGCAGTAGGGTCGTTGGGACCTTCGATAAGAGGGAAGGCGCCTATATTCGACGATGCCGGAAATGTCATTGGGATTGTTTCCGTTGGTTTTCTGATTGAAGATGTCCATGCGCTCACATGGTCGTACCAATTGAAAGTTTTGATGACCGGGATTATTGCATTGACATTGGGGGTGATTGGTTCCATTGTGATTGCGCGTGGAGTGAAAAAAGCCATTCACGGTTTAGAACCAAAACAAATCGGATTGCTATATCAAGAAAAACAGGCAATCCTTGAGGCAATAAGGGAAGGAATCGTCGCGATTAATGCCGATGGAGTGATTACGATGGCGAACCCGACAGCAATGTCGATATTAAATGTACCTGAAAAAGATATTGTAGGAAAACATATTCTTGATATCGTTCCAAACTCAAGACTATTGGAAATTATTAAGACTGGGAAGGTAGAATATGATGATGAAATGTTAGTAGGAGAACAAATTGTGATTACGAATCGTATCCCAATTGTTGACAACAGCGGCGCTGTCATCGGTGCTGTTTCAACGTTTCGAAATAAATCGGAGTTTTATCAACTAACTCAGGAACTTGCACAAGTGAAAAGCTATGCTGAAGCACTTCGGGCACAAACACATGAATTTTCTAATAAATTATATTTAATTTCAGGTCTTATTCAGCTGGAACAATACGATGATGCGCTTGAATTAATTACAAAAGAATCGAACATTCAACAAAATTTAATTCGATTTATTATGAATGAAATCCCTGATCCAATTATTGGAGGATTATTAATTGGCAAATTCAATCAGGCTAATGAATTAAAAATCGAATTTGATATTAATCGTGAAAGCAGCTTCAAAGACGTCCCGGAAAAAATTAACCGAGATAGCCTTGTGACCATTATCGGAAATATTATTGATAATGCGATGGAATCCGTTTTACAAAATCATCAAAAAGATAGAAAAGTTACAGTATTTTTAACAGATCTTGGTAAAGATTTAATTATTGAGGTGGAAGATACGGGTGTTGGTATTTCCGAGGAGATTCGCGAGAAAATTTTTGAGAGAGGTTTTTCTACGAAAGCAGCAACAGGGAGAGGATATGGACTTGATTTAGTAAAAAAGGCTTTGGGAACTTTAAATGGATATCTTACATTTGATACACGCCCTGAAGGAGGTGCGATTTTCACAATTGTTATTCCAAAATATTGAAAAATGAGGGGGAGTTAAGGGATATATGGTGTTAAACGAAAACGATCAACTTATACAAATTTTAATTGTTGAAGATGATAAGAGAATTGCCGAAATTAATCGTCGGTTTGTAGAGAAAGTGCCTGGTTATGCCGTCATTGGAATTGCAACGAATGAATGGGAAGCAAAAGAGCAAATTGAAATCTTACAGCCCAATCTCATTTTGTTAGACATTTATTTTCCTGATATGTCAGGGCTTCAATTGCTGAAATGGATTAGAGAAAATTTTACAAACATTGATGTCATTATGATTACTGCAGCGAAAGAAATTGAAGCTTTAAAGCAAGCGATACATGGAGGTATTTTTGATTATATTATTAAACCAGTAATGTTGGATCGATTTAAAGAGACATTAAACAGATATAAAGAGTATTATCATACAATGAATCGATTAATGGATGAAAAAGAAACGATTAATCAAGATGAAATTGATAAATTGATTGGGAAAGGAAACAAAGAAAGCATCGATGAAGACCTTCCTAAAGGAATCAACCGTTTAACACTTGATAAGGTAATAGCTATCATCAAGAAAAATAACAATGGAATGACAGCTGAAGAGGTAGGGAAACAAATCGGGGCGAGCCGAACAACAACAAGAAGATATTTAGAATATCTTGTGTCTATCTCCCTTGTTACGGCTGATATATCGTACGGCTCCGTAGGAAGACCGGAGCGAATCTATCAAATAAAAGAATAAAAGGGATTAAGATAATTTCAATTTGAATTTTCTGAATAATAAATATATAATATTCTTTACATCATCGTTTGGAAGGAGAAGGAAAGATGGGAGCTCTTATAAAATTCAGCAACTTTGTTAGCAACACATTTGCAATTTGGGTATTATTATTCGCGGCTCTTGCTTTTTTTGAGCCACAAGCATTTACATGGATCGCTCCTTACATCGTACCATTACTTGGTATCGTCATGTTCGGGATGGGACTGACATTATCGGCCAACGATTTTAAGGAAGTCTTCACACGCCCGAAAGAAGTGCTCATTGGAGTACTTGCCCAATTTCTTATTATGCCGCTTTTGGCCTTTTTACTCGCTACCTTATTGCCCGTTTCACGTGAAGTAGCGCTCGGCATCATTCTTGTCGGCTGCTGTCCGGGGGGTACCGCTTCAAATGTTATGACATACTTGGCAAAAGGAGATACAGTGCTTTCGGTTGCTGTTACATCCGTGTCAACATTGCTTGCCCCGATTTTGACACCAGCGCTCATTTTGTTGCTTGCAGGAAAATGGCTGTCCGTTTCAGCTGGGGCTCTGTTTTGGTCCATTGTCAAGGTTGTACTTATTCCTATTATCCTTGGACTAATCGTTCAAATGATGTTTCAAAAGCAAGTAAAAGCGAGCGTTCAAATTCTTCCGCTCGTTTCGGTTATTGCCATTGTGGCTATCGTGGCTGCTGTCGTTGGTTTGAATCAGCAGGCGATTGCGAAAAGCGGGTTTATTATTTTCCTGATCGTCGTTGTTCATAACGGGCTTGGATTATTGCTCGGCTATTGGCTTGCAAAGCTGCTAAGAATGTCCGAACCGAAACAAAAAGCGATCTCCATTGAGGTCGGCATGCAAAATTCTGGACTTGGCGCTGCATTGGCGACAGCACATTTTTCTCCGCTTGCCGCTGTTCCAAGTGCGATCTTCAGCGTTTGGCATAACATCTCTGGACCGATTGTGGCCACATATTTCCGTAAAAAAAGTGAAAGACAAGAAAGCAATAATTCAACGATCGAAATGTGATGCTGTTTTTTTATAACGAACCTGCTTTTCAGTGCCTGTGCACTGCGATCCGAAAAGTAGACAGTATAAATTCAGTTCACGTGAAGGAATCAGAGTGGTAAAGCTCTGGTTCCTTTCCTTTTCTCGTCTTTTTCCTAGTGTCTCAGAACCCCGTGAAACTGTCAAGGAGAGCACTTGACAGCCCCACGGAGTTCTGAGGAGAGGTTGGTAAGACGAGAAGGAGGAAATATAGCCCACTGGTGCTCGTTGTTAACTAGCCTTTGCATATTGAGTCGGTGTCTGATAACGAAGAACACCTTGTATCCGTTGGTGGTTGTAATAGCGAATGTAATCATGGATAAGCTGTGTTGCCTCTTCCACACTTTTCGTACGTCGCAAGTCCTGTTCCATCTCTGTTTTAAGGTAGGAGAAAAAGCTTTCTATGCATGCGTTATCAAGCGCATTCGCTTTTCTCGACATACTTGGTGTGATTGAAAATGTATCCATCAGCGTTTTCCATCTTGTTGATCGATATGGCATTCCTTGATCTGAATGAAGGATTAAAGAGTCCTTGATGTGTCTGATTTCTAATGCATACAATAGGGAATCTTCCACAAGTTGAACATCGTGTGTTGATGAAATCTGATGCCCGATAATTTCATTGTTGTGTAAATCCATAACGGCAGAAACAAATAGCTTTTTATCCTCCACGGCAATTTCCGTGACATCTGTGACCCATTTTTCATTCAAACGTGTCGTGGAAAAGTTTCTTTTTAATAGATTTTCATAAATATATCCAGCGGAAGTTGCTTTTTTCACTTTGACTGGCTGTTTTCGTTTCATGCGAGATTGACATTTTAATCCTAATTCTCTCATCAGTCGACGTACAACTTTTTCACTTACAGGTAGTTGATATTGATTGTTTAACACTGCGTGAATTTTTCGATATCCATATCTCCCTTTATGTTCATGGAAAATCAAAGAGATATATTCTTTTAATTGTTGGTCTTTCTTAGATTCTTTTTTCTTCTTACCCTTTGTTTTCAAGTATTTATAGTAACCAGATTTTGAAATCTGTAGTTTTTCACATATTTTAACGACTGGATATTTTGTTTTGAGCTCGTCTACTACTTTGAACTTCGCTGTCTTCCCTCCCTTTTCAGAATTTGCAGATACTTTTTTAAAATTTCATTCTCCATCTCTAGTTCTCGTATGATGAAATCCTTGTCCATTTCAGGATGATTTCTAACTTTTCGTTTTAGTCCTACTTCCCCATACATTTCATACTGATCTATCCATTTATAAATATAGTCAGGATCTGTAATCTCAAGATGATGTGCAATGACTTTTACACTCTCCCCCGCCAAGGCTCTTTGAACGGCTTCCAGCTTCAATTCTGAAGAATAGCTTTTGTAAGTTCTTTGTTTTTTCGACATGTTCATCGGCTCCTTCCTGTCTTCTGTATGGACATCTTTTTCCCGATTTATACTGTCTACTTTTAAAGGCTCACTCCACTGTCACTGTTCGCCAAAGGATACATCAGCCACGCTCTTCGAGAAAAGCTGTACGAAGAACACCAAGCCGCGTGGGAAAACATAGAAAGATGAGGGACTTCACCAAACCCGCAAGTCCGTTGAAAACAGCGAAAACGCTGCAGGGTGCGTACTAATTTTCGTAAGGAATCAATGGAAAAAATACGTTTTCAAAAAAAAAGCATTTCAATAAAGATTTTTTCAACACCGTCGGTCCTCCTGTCACATATTGGTACTTGGTTTTGGTCACTGTATATTACTTCCAAGGTGGTGGATTTTTTATGTGCATTTATTCATTGGTTATGCATTTTGTAACACGTTCATCAATAATTAGGTGTTTACATAATTATCCAAAATATATAAACTTAATTTGGATTAAAATATTAGGGGGATTGTAATATGAAGAGTAATAGTTACTTGAGTCAAAGCAATAGTCTAAAATATGTACAAAAATTCGGTCCATCACTCGAAAAAAATGTAAAAAATGCCCTAGGATGGGAGAGCGGGCGAGTAGTTTATTATGAAAATGAATCAATAAAGTATGACCTACAAGTAGATTGCTGTTACCCCAACGTAAACAATCCTGAAGTCTTTGTTTCTGTTACATATTGTAAACCTGATAAGCCCGGACATAGTAATGAAAATAAGCTTCAATTAAAGTTAGGGGAGTTGATGTTGCTAAAAGGAAAGTATCCTAATATTAAAGCGGTCTTAGTTATAGGGGGAAACAAAAATACTTGGTTGCCATATGTTTTAGAGGCCTTTAAGTATTTTTATGACAAAGTTATCTATGCATGGGAGGAAAATTTTGAGGATGAAATACTAAAAATAAAACAAGATCCAAGCTCAATTGAAATTCGTCACCAAGATGTATGGAGGAAATTGTATGAAGAGTGGCAAACAATTGAACTTTATAAAGGAGAGCCTATTGATTCCTACTTACGTAACGATATGTGGGAACATATTAAAAGTATAGGATGTGAGGGAGAACTTCCAGAAGATATTAGCAACGAAATTTTTAAACATTGTATGACAGAAGCTCATAAATTGTCCTTGAGGACACGCAATAAAAGTGGGAAAGAATGGACCCATTATCAAAGGGAAGACTGGGATAAACTTTGGGAATCTCGTTCATACTTTAACCCTGCTGAAGCTGCAATTGAATTGCTATTAAAAAAATACAAACTGGCTTATAAAGGTGGACTAGCAAAAGATGAAGATGTTCCTTCATTAATACACCATTTAAATAAAGTCCACGATGATATACCAGTAGATAACACTAAAGTGGGTGAAGATTTTATCTTATTCTCTAAGAAAGAGAATAAACCAGTATTCATACAATCAAAATCAACAGGTGGCGGAAGAGACAGACACGGGAAAAATATACAAAACAGAACAAAGGAGCAACTTGCTCGGAGTTTATTTTATAGAGGAACTATCCAAGATGGAAATATTGTTCTTCGTCCAAAGGACTATATATGGATTGGAATTTTAGACGGCGATTGGGGAGTAACTAAAAAAACCCCATTAAAATATATACATATGCTTCAATGGGCTGGGTATGATTATTTATTTGCTGCAGACTCCCTAGTTGATGAAGAACTCAATTTAACGGAAAGCGATTTTATAAAAAAACTATTAGAATTAGAATGTGTCACTGATCAAACTGAACTTGAAGAAAGATGGAGAGACTGGATGGCTTCTAGAGGGTACCAAGTAGATTAAAAATATAAAAAAACGAGACCTCAAAAGTCTCGTTTTTTATTTTAGCCTTTCCAACTCAATATTACAACAGATTCCCTGACAGGTATCTTACCATATTTCTTCATTTGCTGAGGACTATTTCCTTTATATCTTGCTACTAGTATTTTCTCTACATTATATCCTAATCTTTCTGCTATAAGCCCCAAAAGATGGTCAACCGGTACTACAACACCTCCCCATCTGCTATTTCCTACTACAAAGGCCAATTTTGCCTCCGGTTCGAGTAACGTACGTATATTCATTAATGTAGATTTTAAATCCTCAAAATACCCAGCTACCATGTTAGGTATTTTAGGATTATTATTATCAGATAAATCGATTTTTTCTATAATCTTATTTACCTCTGGTATGGAACACTTAGCCTCTTTATCCAATTCTGCTTCAACGTGGGAACGATATGATTTTTTTACTAACTCCTTATAATCACTTTCTGATTTTAACAATCCTAATATACTTAACTCTGCTTTTTGCTGCGATAGATAATTGTTACGATTTAAGTAAGGCGGTGAGGTAATAACAACATTTGCTTTTTCATCACGTGGTACATTAAACCTTGAGTTCATATTATAAGCTCGACAAGTAACTTCTGTTGATAAATTTAGCTCCTTTATATCGCTAACCATCCTAGTTAGTTTCTTTAAAAGAATAGGCTTTATATCTGTATCACTACTAATTGTTTTAATGTTTAACTTGCTGACACCTACATTTTCTGTTTTATTTAAATATCTATAATGAGAACCATGCTTTCTAATTAAACTTATATCCTCTAGTATACTTATCAGACCAAGTAAAAGAAAATCTTTATTTAAATCACTGGTTTGTAAATTGTCAATCCATTTTCTCCAACCAACAATTTGATTTAGTATCTCTGGTTCATAAGCCTTTTTCAAGTAGTCGTTAAAAAGCAATGTTGGATCGCTTATCGGCGCTATTTGTGCCTTACTCAGATCGTTCAACAGATCTTCTAGTTCATTTACTTTCCAGTTTTGTATTTTTATATTAGCAATCCATGTCATTAAAGGTGATATATCGACGCCGAAAGAATGGATACCTAAATATTTACAGGATAATAAAGTTGTCCCACTTCCTACAAATGGATCGAAAACTTTAGTCTCTTTATTCCTCTTTATCCCCATCTCATCCAACAAGTATTCAATCAAGTCAGCAGAAAAACCTTGGGTGTATTTATACCAATTATGAATTGGAATGCCCTCTTTATTTTTTTGAAAAGTAACTAATTTCCTTAGTTCTGGTTTCTCAACATGGAGCGAGTTATATTTAGTTATCTCTACGGGTAGATATTTTTCCCTTTGCTCATTACTTAGCTCAGGATATTTTGTTTCATCTACTATATCTATGTTTTCCTCTACACTATGAGCTATAGTATTTTTCTTTTTAGAAACTTTAGATCTTGGTTCTGATACCTCATGCGCTTGCTGTAAATATTTTTTTATAGCTTCTCTCATCTCCTGACTTAACCCAAAAGCATTTGCTACTAATTCGTCTAATTCTTCAATAAATTGATTATTATCCGGATTTTTATGGATTTTCTTAGCCAATTTGATAGCTTTCCCAGTGTCTTTTGCGTCTAATTGTACAAGTTTTACTTGTTTTAGATGTTGCTTCAACAATCTAAACCATCCACTATGAAGCGAAGTTCCTATTAATCTCAATTGAAATTCCATTGTAGGGGTACTTAATATAGCGGCCCACATTTTATAATCTGTTTCTGTTAGTTCTGGTCCCCCAATCAAGGAATATCCTGAACCGAAACTATATGTTCCTTCTGTATCCGCTGCAAACTGAGCAGATGGCATCATTTCTCGAACCAAAATCTTCTTATAACTATGAATATCTAAATTTTGAGAGCGACTATAACCGTACCACGAAACATTATTATCTTTAACTCCTTTTATTAGCTTTTCTTTATTTTTTAGTAGATATGCCCATGTTTTAGGGAAATATTCCCTAAGTACATGCTCGTCTATAAGTTTTACTTTCTTATTATTATCTAAATAATAAGGATATATTAAATATTTAGTAGGCTCTTCTATCCTACATCTCCTTATATTCTCTCCACCAATAAAAGGCAACAATATATCTTCCTCAAAGTTTTCCTTTTCTTCTTTACTTATTATAAATACATCATTTGCACCAGTTCTAATACCTTGTGTTATCTTTGGAAAAATATCGTTCAAACTCGGGAGATCTTGATTACTTTGAATTTTATATAATATACTTTGGTAAACTCCTGTACTCAAATCCCAAGGATGTTTCTCTAAACGAATTTGAGGTATCTTCTCTTCAAGAGCATTTTTAAAGTAAGTATCCCTTTTGCCCCACTTTAATCCAAGTGGAAATTTTAAAACTCTAATTTCATGTTTAATACTTGGTTTTTGTTTGCTAAAAATAATTACACATACATAAGTAGTTTTACCTTTAAAAACTTGTCCATCCCCAAAATCTATAATCTCTAGTATTTTCGTATTTTTGGCTAGCAATTCACATATTTTTTTTCCGTATCTCGAATGCATAAATTTGCTAGATACTATCAATGCCCCTATTCCATTATCTTTTAGAGCCTTGTAGGTGTGTACAATAAAAGGAACTGATAAATCATAATTTCCTTCAATATAATCTCCATATAATTCTTTAATATGATTACTATAGATAGATGAAATTGTTTTGGAACTTACGTATGGTGGATTTCCAACGATTATATCATAATCCTTTGAAGGAGTTTGATACACTTGAGAAAATAAATCACACTGCTCTTCTGGAGCCAAATTTATCAATGTATCAGCACACTCTAAAAATGCCCTTTCTTCGCTTCCACTCAATAAACTAGCTAGGAACACATACTCCGGATTGGAATCTACCCCGTAAATTTTTGTATTTTGCCCAGTATACTTCTGCAGCTGCGTAAGAAATATTCCGGGACCACAACTTAAATCTCCTACCCTTTCTAGGGAGGATTTATTATTTTCATTCCAGTAATAAATTGCTCTTTTCGTTACGTAATTTGCCAACCATTTTGGGGTAAACACAGCACCCATTTTTTTTCTTTCTTCATCCGTATTAATTAAAAATGCTTGTTCATTTATAATAACATCTTCATCTTCTAGATAATGAATAGCATAGTTTCTAATTAGCATCAACTCCTGCTCGCTCAAGTTAGTAAACCATTCCGAGAACACATTTCTCATATCTAAATTCAAAAATTCCAATGATCTACTTATTACAGGCTCTTTTAAAATCTCTACTGCATCTATTTTCTCGATACCCAATTTAATTATTTTTACCATAATAGCAAGCGAAAACGAAAAAAACTTTGGATTTTCCTCTCTCAATAAATTAATATCCCGGACTGTTATTAAGTTATCCATACCTTCCCTCCTTGGAAATCACGAGAATTATTACACGTAAAACAAGTATACTTAACTATCAAAAAAACATCAATCAGTTTAATTAAAAAATGGTGTTGCAAACCTAGAGTAAAAGCTCGAAGTTATGCATAAGGATGCAACATAACACATGCAGTACATATCGATGAAATCCATACCATCTTGGCTGTTCCAACCCGTCACTCTTTAACTCATTAAATACTCGTTCCATCTCACGACGAAGTCCAAACAGCCATTGGCCAAATCTCGTTTTCAAAAAGACAGGAAGAACACGGCCATAGGCGTCTTTTTGTTCCTCAGCGAACAGTGCCTGGCACTGTTCTATAAATCTAATTCGTGTTATAATTGTTATAACAGTTATAACAAAGAGGTGAGATAAATGTTAAGCGCAGAACGAAAAGTATTAAAAGTTGGCAATTCACTTGGGGTTACCTTTCCAATGGAGTTTCTAAATAAGCTTGGTATTCATCAAGGAGATGAAATACAAATGGAGCTTGAAGAGGATAAAATTGTTATAAAGAAAAGTAAAAAAGTTGATTTGCCAAAAGGAATCTCCCAAGATTTTTTTGAAGTATTAAACGAAACTCTTGAAGAATATGATGAGACCATCAAGGGGCTTATTGATCGATGAGATATCTAACCGTAGAAGAAGTCGTTGCGATTAATTTTTTCATTATTGGAAAATATTCTCCAAATGAGCTGAAAGGGATAAAAGAACCTGCATTGTTAGAATCGGCTGTCTACCGTTCACAACAAAGTGTGTTTGGTAAAGATGCTTATCCTACTATTTTTGAAAAAGCGGCAGCATTATTTGAGTCTTTGGCTAAGAACCATTGTTTTCATAATGCAAACAAAAGAACTGCCTTTGTAGCACTTGTTCAATTTTTAAAATACAATGGATACTATTTTACAATGCCGCAAGGTGATGCCATTGAATTTGTTGTTGATGTAGTGAATCATCGATATTCCTTCGAGCAAATTGTTGCAACCATCAAAGAGTATGCATTTGAACGTAAATATTAATATTTGTATGGCGATTACGGGGGAGGCGCAAGAAAGTCCCTGTCTTTAGACAAGGGGATGAATTGCGTATTTTTTTTGATAAATTTATTAGATGTGTTTATTTTATCTATTGTTTATGGTATATTTAGTATAGAGGTGATTGTTTTTGGAAAACGAAAAATACACCCATAAAAAAGGGATTGTTTATCTCAATCAATATCATATTGTGTTTTGTCCAAAATACCGTAGAAAAGTGTTAGTTGGAGATATTGAACGAGATTTGAAAAAAATTTTTGAAGAAGTTGCCAAAGAACATGATGTACAAATCAAAGCAATGGAAATTATGCCTGATCATGTTCATTTGTTCATTTCTTTTGACCCTCGTCAACATTTGCACAAAATTATACAAGCGTTTAAAGGGAAAAGCAGTCGAATATTAAGGGAGAAATATCCTTCGTTAAAAAGCAGACTACCGTCGCTATGGACACGAAGTTATTTTTGTTGTACTGTCGGCTATATTTCAGAAGAAGCGGTTAAACAATACATCGAAAATCAAAAGAACGTATAAAGGAAGTGGTGTCGTTGGCGAAAACAAAAACCAAAAGTTATGTGCTGACGTTGAAACTCAAAACAGAACTATGGCAGGCGTACATATTAGAGAAACGTTTTGAAATTGGCAGAAAAATATACAACGCTTGTTTGGGCGAATTGCTGAAACGGCATAAAAAACTACAACATGATAAGCAGTATCGTCATCTAGCCCAACAACCAAAATCAAAAGAAAGAAACAACTTGCTAAATGAGTTATATCGTCAGTACGGAATCAATGAATACGCTATGCACGATTTTGTTAAGCCAATGCAACACCATTTCAAGAAACACATCGACTCACACACCGCACAAAAAATCGCTACGAGAGCATGGATGGCAATGGAAAAACTCATCTTTGGTAATGCAAAAAAAGTGTCTTTTAAGAAATACAACGATATGGATTCATTAGAAGGAAAAACAAATAGCACAGGCATCCGTTTCGAAAACAAACATTTGCTTTGGAATGGTTTATCTATTCCTGTTATAATTCACCCAAACGACATATATACACATCTGGCTCTACAAGACCGTATAAAATATTGTCGCATCGTCCGTAGACGAATTAGAGGAAAAATCAAGTATTTTCTTCAACTCACTCTTGAAGGTGTACCACCAAAGAAAATAAACCGCCAAACAGGAGAAATAAAACATCCAATAGGGCGAGGCGATGTTGGTATCGACATAGGAACACAAACCGTCGCTATTTGCTCGATGAATAATGTCAAGTTGCTTATTCTTGCGCCGAGTGTCGAAAACATAGAAAAGCAAAAGCGAGTTCTTCAACGAAAATTGGATCGTCAAAGACGGGCGAATAATCCGCACAAATACAATGAAGATGGGACAATAAAAAAAGACAACAAGGAAAAATGGGTTTGGAGTAAAAATTATCTCAAAACGAGAAATCAGTTAGCAGAATTACAAAGAAAAATGGCAGATAAACGGAAACAAGATCATCAACGGCTTGCCAATTGGATCATCGCATTAGGTCATCATATCCAAGTAGAAAAAATGAATTTCAGAGCACTTCAAGCAAAGGCAAAAGAAACAAAAGTCGATGCCAACGGAAAATATAAAAAGAAAAAACGATTTGGAAAAAGTATTGCGAATCGTGCACCAAGTTTGTTTTTAAACATACTGAATCAAAAACTGCAATATGAAGGCTATTCCCTTCAATACATCGACACATTTCGCGTCAAGGCAAGTCAATACGACCACCAAAACGATGAGTACAACAAGAAAACACTTTCCCAACGATGGCATGAAGTAGACGGACATAGAGTGCAACGAGATTTATACAGCGCATTTTTAATCATGAATGTGAAAGACAATCGAAAAGAAATAGATAGACAAAAATGTTTAGAGAGATGGGATCAATTTATTCGACTGCATGATGAAGAAATCAAACGACTTCGTCTTCATCCATATGTCGTAAGTAGTATGGGAATTTAAATGATAAAAAGCGTCTTGAACCGGGCGCACAGGGCGATAAGCACCAGTAAGGTGTTTGCCCATGAAAGTCTTGTGGAACAAGGGTGAGTTCTACACGCAGGTGTACGAGAAACCCTTTTGTACACAAGAACCCCGTGGCTTTAGCCATCGGGAGGTTCAGGAAAGATATGTTGAGCATATGAAAACACACCATCCCGGAGAACCGATTAAGTCGCGTAAAGAGTTTTTTTGCGAGGCACAAGAGGCGAGATATAACGGCAAAGGCGGGAAAGTGTCACGTTGTTGCTAAAGAGAAAAGGGAGACCATCCTCTCCCTTTTCTCTTGCGTGAATGAAGACGGATTTGAAATTGTTCCATCTACTGATCTTGATTGTTAGCTATGTTTCATAAGGGGGAATCATGGATGCGCGTATTAGTTGTCGGCGCCGGTGCAGTGGGGGGATATTTTGGCGGTCGGTTGTTGGAAAAAGGGATTGATGTGACATTTCTTGTGCGTAAACGGCGAAAACAACAGTTGCAAGAACGAGGGTTAGTGATTCAAAGCGTTCATGGGAATACCGTGTTAACGCCAAAAACGATCATGGTAGGGGAAAAGGCAGAGGCATTTGATCTTGTTATTTTTTCGAATAAGGCTTATCATTTGCACGAAGCGATTCAAGATGTTAAACCATATGTCGGTAAGGAGACGCTCATTTTGCCGTTGTTAAATGGCATGGCGCATATGGATCTGCTTTGGAGCGAGTTTGGGAAAGAGAACGTATTAGGCGGTCTCTGTTTTATCGAAACGACATTAGATGAGCAAGGAACGATCGTTCAATCCAGTTCGTCACATGACGTAAAGTTTGGTGAATGGTCAGGGGAAATCACGGAAAGAGTGAAGAAACTCGAACAGTTATTCACGGGTTGCAATGCACATTTTCATTTGAGTGATCAGATTGCCACGGATATGTGGCATAAATATTTGTTTATTGCGACGATGTCGGGAGTAACGACATTATTCCGGGCTCCGATCGGTCCAATTCGCGCTGGGGAATATGGACAAGAAATCATTTTGAGATTGCTGAAAGAAATCGCGGCCGTGATGAGAGCGCACGGGGCGCCGATCGCTGAACAGATTGAGGAGAAACAGTTAGAGCAAATGAACAAATTGGCACCAGAGATGAAGTCTTCGATGCAGCGTGACATGGAAAAAGGACAAATGGTGGAAGCAGACCATCTTCAAGGTTATTTATTGAAACTTGCCCAACAGTACCACATTGACACACCGCTGCTAAAAGCGGTTTATCATCATTTGAAACTATATGAACAACAGCGAGGAGCTGACTCAAAACATCGCTTTTGAGCGATGATGAGTCAGCTTCTTTATTATTTTCATTAATAAATTATTCCTTAAAAGCAAATTAATTTTAACCCAAAAGTAACAGTTGATAAAGAACGATGGATGGATCAAAAAAGCTAAGAAAGGGAAATAAAGGTTATAAACGTTCATTATATGTAGATTGGTTATTAATTTTTAGATAGTAAAAAGACATATGCATTCAAAATGATTCGTAATTTTTTAAGTAATTTTATTATACATCTAGACGAGAAGAAAGAATTTTTATAAAATCAAATCAATTGAGAAAAGTTATTCTGTTTGTTGTTTATAAAAAGGTATGGGGGGATGTGGATTTAGTTATAGAAGGGATCTGTAGTTAGTCGAAAATTTTAAAAAATTTTTTATGATGGAGGTAAATGATGAAAAAGAAAAAATTAGTTGGAGTTTTTATGTCACTTATGATCACTGCTGGTCTAATGGTAGGATGTAATGGCGGAACTCAAAATGCTGGAACGAATTCATCAGACAATAATGGAGGGGGCGGCGATACAATAAAAATTGGCGCTAACCTTGAATTGTCTGGTGGAGCGGCTTCATATGGACAATCCATTGCTGAAGGTCTGGAACTAGCGATTGAGGAGATTAATAAAGAAGGCATTAACGGAAAAAAAATTGAACTTGTAAAAGTAGATAATAAATCTGATGCAGCGGAAGCGACTAGCGGAGCTATTAAACTGATTAGCCAAGATAAAGTTGTAGCGATTATAGGAGCAGCAACAAGTACAAATACGCTCGCTCAGGTCCAAGTTGCACAGGATAACAAAATTCCGTTAATTACACCTTCTGGAACGAATCCTACTATCACCAATAAAGACGGCAAAGTAAACGACTTTGTATTCCGAACATGCTTCATTGATCCTTTCCAAGGTACGGTAGCAGCTAAATTCGCAATTGATGATTTGAAAGTAAAAAATGCAGCTATTCTCATTGATAGTTCTAGTGATTATTCAAAAGGACTTGCTTCCTCTTTTAAGAAAGCATTTGAGGAAAACGGCGGAAAGATTGTAGCGGAAGAAGCCTATGTTGCAAAAGACACCGATTTCCGAGCGACTCTTACACGGATTAAATCAGCTAATCCAGAATTTTTGTTCTTACCTGGTTACTATGAAGAAGTAGGACTAATTGTGAAGCAAGCCCGTGAACTTGGTATTAAAGTTCCGATTATGGGCGGTGACGGATGGGATTCTCCAACTCTTGTCGAAATAGCTGGCCCAGAAGCTTTAAATAATACATTTATTACAAACCACTATTCTTCCGGCGATCCAGATCCTAAAATCCAGGATTTCATAAAAGCGTTTAAAGCGAAATACAATAAATCTCCGGATGCGTTTAACGCGCTTGGATATGATACGGCGTATTTCCTTGCTGATGCTATTAAACGCGCGGGAGATGCAGATCCGGTGAAAATTAAAGAAGCACTCGCACAAACGAAAGACCTCTCTCTTGTATCAGGAACATTGACTCTTGATGAGAACCATGACCCAATTAAATCTGCCGCTATTCTTGAATATAAAAACGGTGAGCAGCAGTTTAAAACAAAAGTGAATCCATAATACCATCATCATGGTATGAATCAAATAGGGGGCATGTCCCCCCTATTTTAATAGCGTCTAATCCTTCTAAAAGAAATAACAGTACTTCCCAAGGAGAGTGCAAATATGGAACTCATTCAACAACTCGTTAACGGAATATCTCTTGGCAGTATATATGCGCTAATCGCTCTCGGATATACGATGGTGTACGGAATAGTGAGGCTTATTAATTTTGCTCATGGCGACGTGTTTATGGTAGGTGCGTTTGTAGGATTTTATGCGATTACAGGTCTACATCTAGGATTCTTCCCAGCGCTGCTATTGGCCATGGTTGTCTGCGCATTATTGGGCGTATTCATTGAACGAATTGCTTATAAGCCTTTGAGAAACGCTACAAGAATTGCAGTTCTAATCACTGCAATCGGGGTTTCACTTCTAATTGAATACGGGATGATCTATGCACGTGGTGCTCAGCCAGTAGCATATCCTGGGACAATACTACCAGATAAAAAAATTGAACTATTTGGCGTAACAATTAGCAGTCAGTCTATATTAATACTTTGTACTTCCATTGTATTGATGATTCTCCTTCAGTTAATCGTTCATAAAACGAAAATAGGGAAAGCCATGCGTGCTGTTTCTTATGATGCAGAAGCAGCTCGATTAATGGGGATTAACGTGGATAATACAATATCCGCAACGTTTGCAATCGGATCCGCCTTGGCAGGTGCTGCGGGTGTCATCTTCGGGATTTACTATATTAAAATTGAACCTCTTATGGGGATTATTCCAGGTCTAAAAGCCTTCGTAGCGGCAGTGTTAGGTGGGATCGGCATCATTCCGGGGGCTATGGTCGGCGGTCTTGTGCTTGGTGTGATTGAATCACTTGTAAGCGGCCTTGGATATTCACTCTGGCGTGACGGAGTGGCTTTTATCGTTCTTATACTTATTCTAATTTTCCGACCATCGGGTTTATTCGGAAAAAATGTAAAAGAAAAAGTGTAAGGAGGGTAGAAGAGCATGACAATTTTCAAACGAATCAATGGATTTTGGCTGTCAATGGTGTTAGCGATTGTGTTTTTTATAGTGGTTCAGCTATTGATATCGAGAGGAATACTTAATTCCTTTTATATCAATACCCTGTTTTATATGGCTATTAATATTATCCTAGCCGTCAGTCTTCATCTCATTATTGGAATTACAGGACAGTTTTCCATTGGTCATGCCGGATTTCTTGCTGTGGGCGCCTATGCGTCTGCCGTTATGACAATGAAACTGCAAATGCCGTTTTCACTTGCTTTACTGGTCGGTGGTGTTACTGCTGCTGTAGCAGGGCTTTTAATTGGTATTCCTACCCTTCGTCTAAAGGGGGATTATTTGGCGATCGCTACACTTGGTTTTGGAGAAATCGTACGCATTATTCTGTTAAACGTAGACTATGTTGGCGGTGCCAGCGGGATGACGGTAACCCACCTCACAACTTGGCCGTGGGTATTTGCCTGCATGCTTATCGCCATTATTGTCATTGCAAACTTTACAAATTCCACTCATGGCCGTGCCTGCATTTCGATTCGTGAGGATGAAATTGCAGCGGATTCTATGGGGATTAATACAACGTACTATAAAGTGACAGCGTTTGTGATTGGCTCTTTTTTTGCCGGCATTGCTGGAGGTCTCTATGCGCATAACTTCTATATTATTCAGCCAACGAATTTTGGTTTTTTGAAGTCATTTGATATTTTGATTTTTGTTGTGCTTGGAGGATTAGGAAGCATGTCTGGCGCAGTAATCGCTGCGATTCTGTTGACAATTGTTTCTACGTTCCTTCAAGAATATCCGGAGACTCGAATGATCCTGTACAGTTTAGTGCTCATATTGGTCATGTTGTACCGTCCAAAAGGATTGTTAGGTACGCAAGAATTGACTTCATTCATCAAGTTTGGTAGAGCGGCTGAAGGGGGAAAACAGAATGACAACTAACACACCGTTGCTTAAAGTTGATCATGTCGGCATTCAATTTGGCGGCTTAAAAGCATTGTCTGACGTAAACATCGAATTATATCCGGGGGAATTGATTGGTTTAATTGGACCAAATGGGGCTGGTAAAACGACTTTCTTCAACCTGCTGACAGGTGTATATGAACCGACAGAAGGTAGCATTGTATTAGGGAATGAAAAGCTAAACGGACTACCCCCTTACAAAATTACACGAAAAGGGATTAGTCGTACGTTCCAAAACATTCGTTTGTTCGGTGAACTTTCCGTACTTGATAACGTAAAGGTTGCATACCATTCTCTGGCTCGTCATTCCATTTTAAGTTCCATTATTCGTTTACCTTCTCATTTTTCCGGTGAAAAAGAAATCGAAGAAAAGGCAATCGAATTTTTAAAAATTTTTAAGCTTGAGGGTTTTATGTATGAAAAAGCGAAAAATTTGCCATACGGTCAGCAACGGCGTTTAGAAATTGCCAGGGCGTTGGCGGCACATCCAAAATTATTGTTGCTTGATGAGCCTGCAGCGGGAATGAATCCGCAGGAAACAAAGGAACTGATGAATTTAATTGCTTTTATAAGAGAAAAGTTCAATTTAACCATTTTACTTATTGAGCATGATATGTCTCTTGTGATGGGAGTATGCGAACGAATTTACGTGCTTGATCACGGACAGCTCATCGCGCATGGTACACCTGAAGAGATCCGGAATCATCCTAAAGTCATTGAAGCGTATCTCGGCGAGGAGGTGTCATAATGCTAAAAGTGGAAAACATTGATGTATTTTACGGGAATATTCAAGCGTTAAAAGGGGTTTCACTTGAAATAAATGAAGGAGAAATCGTCACATTCATTGGAGCAAACGGCGCTGGCAAGAGCACATTGTTAAAGACGATTTCCGGATTGTTAAAACCAAAAAATGGAGATATTTTGTATGAAGGGCAATCGATTGCAGGCAAAGCCGCTCAGATGATTGTCAAACAAGGAATTTCTCATGTTCCGGAAGGCCGTCGCATTTTTGCCAATATGACTGTGGAAGAAAATTTAGAGTTGGGTGCTTTTTTAAGGAAGGATAAAAATGAAATTCAGAAGGATTTTGAGAAAGTGTATCATCTGTTTCCTCGGCTTCATGAACGTAGAAAGCAACTTGCTGGAACGTTGTCGGGTGGTGAACAACAAATGTTGGCCATAGGCCGTGCATTAATGGCACGTCCGCGTCTCCTCCTTTTAGATGAACCATCTATGGGCCTTGCCCCTTTGCTAGTCAAAACGATTTTCCGAATTATTGAAGAAATTAATTCATCGGGAACGACCATCTTGCTAGTGGAACAAAACGCGAATATGGCACTTTCTGTGGCGGATCGGGCGTATGTCATTGAATCCGGCCGTGTTGTCTTGTCTGGTTCAGCGGAAGAGTTGAACGCTAGTGAACAGGTAAAGATGGCGTATCTTGGAGGGCATTGATATCGAGTACCGGAATGTTCATCTAAAACAAGAAAGAGAGCTTCACTGTAACCGTGTTTCGCTCTCTTTCTTGTTTTAGTAAAATTATCCAACATACTTTTGCAAAATTCGATCGACGGAATAACCGTATGTTTCTCCAAATAAATTGAGGTGAACGAGCAGATAAAACAGTTGGTACAGCTCTTTTCTTTCCTCATATTCGGGAGAAAGCGGTTGAATCTCCTTGTACGCTTCATAAAATTGATCTGGAAATCCGCCAAATAATTCCGTAAACGCGATCTCGAATTCATAATGGCCATAAAACACAGAAGGGTCAATTAAGTAAGGCATCCCTTTTGCACCGACAATCCAATTGCCTCCCCAAAGGTCACCATGCAGTAAAGAAGGGCGGCATTGCTGCGGAAGCCATCGTTCGAGCGAAACTAGCAACTTTTCTAGTTTATTTCGTCTAGCTGTCGGCATTCTTCCTTTTTGTTCGGCTAATTGGATTTGCGGAAGAAGCCGACATTTCACAAAATAATCCATCCAATTTTCATATAATCCATTTTTTTGTGGTAGTCGGCCGATATAATTGTCTTCAGCCCAACCAAAATGCTGACCATAACATTGATGAAGTTGAGCGACTGCTTGACCAAGCAATACGGCTGTTTGTTCTGTTTTTTCCCCTTCAATCCATTCAAGCAAAAGCAAACCATATGCCCCGCTTTCTTCTTCCATGACGTAATATACGTTTGGGACTTTAACCGTATTTATTTTTCGAAGCAATTCGAGACCAGCTGCTTCACTTTTGAAAAAACGAGGAGGAATCTTTTTGTTTACTTTTACAAAATACGAGCGATGTCCGCTTCTGACATAATAGGCGTAGTTAATATCGCCCCCAGACACGCTTTGGCACTGGATGATTGCTGTTCGGTCACCAATGTCGTCAAGCGCCTTCCGCAAAATGTCCAAAACGTTCATCATCTTTGGCGAGGAGACCCCGACTTCTAAGCGGGAGCGAAAGTCGGGGAGGAATCGCCCTTCCTCCTTTCTTTTGTATATGATAGAATAAGAATGTGGAGAAAACCGTTGAATCAAGGCACTCCAATCCCCGTTACTCGATGTAGGGAGTTGGTTGCAGGAAACGTTGCAACCGTAAAACATCGAGCGTACATCCGTCTGTTGTGCGTGGAAGTCAAGTACTGCCTACAGACATGCCGAGCCACTCGGTAGCGATATAGGCATGACCTATGTCGTTGGGTAGTCGTCAACCTGCCCCTGATGCAACCCCAAGTCAAGGAAGGAGGACGAAGTCCGTTCGCACTTCTGGGGAGTTGCAAGCCCCCGCTTCAAGCGTTAGCTAAGTGGGGGTAGTTGACATTTTCATTCCCCCGCTTTTAACTCATGATCCATTTCTTTAAGAACTTCACCGATTTTTCGATGATGGACGACGAAATCCGCCCATTCATCCAATTCCGTCGGTTCCATATTGACAATGGCCAGCTTGGCACCGTTTCGTTTCGCTATGAGGGGCAGTTGATTGGCTGGCGATACTTGTAAAGAAGAGCCTAATACGATCAATAATTCCGCTTTTTGTGCAGCCAACCATGCCTGATCGATCGCATCTGATGGAAGAGATTCGCCAAATAAGACGACGGACGGGCGCAGAAAACCGCCACAAGCGCAATTAAATTGTTCATTGATATACAGGTTGCTATCATATACTTTATGACATCGTTGACAGTGAACCGTTCTCAATGATCCGTGAAGTTCGATCACGTTTTCACTGCCTGCTTGCTGATGAAATCCGTCCACATTTTGCGTAATGATGCTTTGGACGATTCCGCGTTTTTGCCACTCGGCTAAAATGATATGTCCTGCATGCGGTTTGCATTGGTGAAGCGTACGAATACGATATTGGTAAAATGCGATAAACTCATCCCGATTGTACTCGAGTGCGTACGTACTTGCCAGCTGTTGCGGGTTTTTCTTACTCCATAATCCTGTCTGCGCCGAACGGAAATCAGGAAGTCCGCTTTCTGTCGACATTCCAGCACCTGTAAGCACAACCGTATACCTAGACGTCTTTAACCATTGCGCTAACATAGCTCCACCTTCCTAACGTTTTATTAAAAGTTAATGGGGATTAATTATAGAATAACAAAAATATTGACAACCACGTGTGTTGATTAACCAATAATATCCATAAAAACATAGAAAAAAGAGCACCTTTCCTATAGAATGTAAGTAACCACACAAACAAACCCAGGAAAGAGGTGCTCTTTATGAACAAGCATACCACACTCCCGAATTTGATGCAAAAAATTGTGTCAGACGAAGACATTCAAACCATCACAGAAGCAGTCGGTTATCACGACTCATCTCGTAAATTTACCGTACGTACGTTAATCGACTTTTTCCTTCTCGCTGCTGTCCATGAGTGGAAGAGTTTTCGTCATGGTGCTGATGTGGCGCCCACTTACCAATTGCCGCGTTTTCATTATTCGACGGTGGCAAACAAGGCGAAGGAGATTCCATATGAAATCATGAAGCGTTTGTTTGCACGAATCGTTTCGAAGTGTAATCGCAAAATACGGCGATCTCTTCGATTCCCGAAACCTCTTCGCATTGTCGATTCGACAACGGTGACAGTCGGAAAGAACCGCCTATCATGGGCGCCTTATCATGGGGAACGGTCAGGGATTAAACTGCATGTCGCTTATTCTCCTGAACACCAGTCACCAATGGATGCCATAGAAACAACCGGTCTACGCCACGATGGTCCTGTCGGGGAAGCGTTGACACATCCGAAGCAAATTCTTGTGGAAGATCGGGCGTATTTTAAAATCGAACGGATCGACCAATTTGCCGAAAATGGACAACTTTTTGTCATTCGCATGAAAGAAAATGTAGAGATTCATCGTCGTCACCGTTTACAGCGTCTTGTTTCTTCCGATTCCAATGTCATCGCTGATTTTACTTGTCAGCTAGGAACGAAGCCATGCCGTTCGAAGAAACGTCATCGAGTGGTCATCTTTCGTGATGCCCATGGAAAGGAGATTCGCGTCGTAACGAATGTCTTTGACGTATCGGCAGAAAAGATTGCCGACATGTATCAAGAGCGTTGGGCAGTCGAGGTCTTTTTTCGATGGATCAAGCAATACTTGAATGTACCTACCTTATTTGGGACAACAAAAAACGCCGTCTACAATCAGCTGTTTGCGGCGTTCATTGCCTATGTGTGATTGAGATGGCTATATGACCGAACAGAGAAACGAACGCAAACCACCCTCACGTTCATTTCTTTCGTTCGTCGGGTTTTATTTGGGCAACTTCCTCTCGATTGGAAATCAGAGATGGTAGCTGTCTTATTTGAGCATGCCCATTTTTACGGGAGAAGTGTTCATGATTTTGGATAATCAACAGCCGTGATGATTTAAAATACTTGTATAAGATTAAAAATTCGCGAGGTGATCTTCATGCACGTTGTGACTGCTTCAGAAATGTACGCGATTGATCGATATACCATTCAGCAAATCGGCATGAGTGAAGAATCGTTGATGGAAAATGCCGGACAAGCTGTCGCTACAGTTTTGCTGGAACGAATTCAACCTGCTCAGCGTGCCGCTGTATTAGCAGGAACAGGAAACAATGGCGGCGACGGGTTTGTTGTTGCGAGGGTGCTAAAGAGTTATGGTTATACGACGGATTTATGGTTAATACCGCCAAAGGAAAAAGTAAAAGGCGCGGCGAAGAAAGCACTTGAAATCTATGAAAATTCGGGATATGAAGTAAAGAATTACATAGGAAATGAGAAGGAATTTATCGAACAATTACGTCATTATGACGTGATCATTGACGCTTTGCTTGGAATTGGCATAAATGGGGCATTGCGCTCTCCATATAAAGAAATCATTGAAAAAGTGAACGAAGCAAAGGAGCTTGTTGTGTATGCCATTGACGTACCAAGCGGAATTCCGGCGGACGGCGGAGCTGTGGAAACAGCGATTCAGGCGGATGTAACGATTACGATTCAATATCCAAAGCTAAGTGCATATACTTTTCCAACAGCTGATTACTATGGTGAATTAATCGTAGTCGATATTGGTATTCCGCCGCTTTCTCTAGAAAAAAATGCCGAGTTTCGCCAACTATGGAGTGAAGCGGCTGTTGCAAGAACGCTGCCGGTAAGAAAGCGTTCGTCCCATAAAGGTACTTATGGAAAAGGGCTTGTAATTGGCGGCTCGCGAAATATGACAGGCGCTGTCATTATGACTGCAAAAGCGGCTTTAAGAAGCGGAGCTGGATTGCTGACAATGGCTGTTCCGGATGATGTTTATCCTGTTGTCGCCACCCATATTCCAGAGGTGATGTATCATCCGTGTTCATCGTTGAACGGCTGCTTTGCCGGGGAAATCGATTTGATCACCTTGGATGTTGACGCGATTGCCGCAGGACCGGGCATGGGGAGAACGATAGGAGCGAAAAGTGTTATCCAAAAGGTGCTATGCCAAGATGTTCCAGTCGTTCTTGATGCGGATGCGTTATATTTTTGGAACGATTATGTTTCGATAATACGTGACCGAACAGAAGCGACGATTTTAACGCCGCATCCTGGAGAAATGGCGCGAATGCTTGGCGTTTCCATTGACGATGTCGAAAGAGACCGTTTTGGCATTGCAAAGCAAATTGCAATGAACTATGGTGTTTACCTTGTGTTAAAAGGACCTTACACCATTGTCACGACCCCAGATGGAAAGCAATACGTGAATACAAGCGGAAATCCAGCGTTAGCAAAAGGTGGAAGCGGCGATGTACTCACTGGAATCATTCTTGCGTTTATCATGCAGCACGACAACATTCAAGAAGCAATTTGCAATGCCGTGTTCGTGCATGGAAAAGCGGCGGATGCGCTCGTCGAGAAGGAGCATTCGCCAATGGATGTGCTTGCGACAGATGTCATCGAGGCCATTCCGCAAACACTTTTTTCACTTTATAAAAAGGGAGCCTCGTATCAGAAACGAAGATGAAGTATATGAATACGAAAAATAGACCTCTTCCGAGCATTGCCGTTCAAGCGAGGTCTATTTTTCATTTCGATGCTTGCTTTTAGGGCAGTCTTATTTGTCAATTATGTGTTTTTAAGCACTTTTAATGCTTGAAAAATGTAAGTGATCATAGTGGCTGTGTGAGATTAAAATGACATCTACATTCGGCATATCATGAAGCAGAATGCCCGGGTCGCTTAAACGTTTGATCGTTCCTAAACGCTTTGCCTAAATGGGATCCGTTACAATGGTCAGTCCATTTACTTGAATGACAAATGTGGAGTGACCAATCCAAGAAAGAAGAGTGTGTGTACGGTTTGTATGCAGCAATGCCGTTTCGTAATGCTCGACATGCGAAATTTGATAGGACCAATCTTTTTGTTTTCTTTTTCTTTCTCGATACCAGCGGTGAAGATCAACCAATCTCTTTGTTGTTTGAACGGAATCAAGATTTTCGTAGAGTTTTCGAATCATTGCTTTTTACCCTTCTTTCCTTGCAGATGTTCAGTCATGTTCAAAATAGAAAATATTTTCTTTGTTTTTGCAATAAATGGTGCTTTTTAAAACTGTTATAACACAAAATTACTTCTGTTATATAATTGTAAAAGTATCTTAATCTGTTGTAATACAAGAGGTTTTAAAAATTTTTCTTATGTGTACTATAAATAATTCGCAAATGTTTGATTTTTGTCACATCTTTTTTTTGTGTTTTTTTATAAAATTTATAAAATAATATAAGCCTATCGATTGATTTTTAGGTTTCATAGGGGGGATAACATGTCGATTTTGCCAAAAAAGAATCAATTAGGTTTTTTTGAAATACGTCTCGAATCCATTGGAGGACTTGGAGCAAACCTAGCAGGGAAAATGCTCGCGGAAGCAGGGGTGTTGGGGCTTGGGTTAAATGGTTCAAATTTTTCTACATATGGTTCAGAGAAAAAAGGCTCTCCAGTGAAAAGTTATATTCGCTTTTGCGATCCAGATACAGAAATTCGGGCGCATAGTCCGATCGAAGAACCTCATGTCATCGGGGTATTTCATGAAGCGCTTTATAAAATGGTGGATGTCGTTAGCGGTTTAGCCCCCGATGGAATTGTATTGGTCAACTCTGTAAGAGGTTTTGATGACATTCGGCGCGATTTACAACTAGATTACGGAACTCTTGCGGTTGTCGATGCCCTTGGAATTGCGGTTGAAGAAAAAACAAAAGTCAATACAGCGATGCTTGGAGCGTTATTCCGCGTTTGTGACTTTCTTGATCCGGAAGCGATGAAGGAAGTCATTCGCAAAACATTTGAAAAAAAATATCCGCATCTCGTCGAGGCGAACATTCGTACATTTGAAAGAGGCTATCATGAGGTGCGCTTTCAAACATATGAAGCGCCTGCGAATGCGGAAAGAAAATCGTTTTCTCGTCTTGAACCGCTTTTAGGCTATGAAACACAAGAAATTGGCGGGATTATCACAGCGAACGCCAATAGTATTTTCAAAGATTTAAGCGGATCGCGTCAAGGATTTTTGCCAAAGTGGGAGATGGAAAAGTGCATTCACTGTGCTGCCTGTGATACAGTTTGCCCTGACTTTTGCTTCGTATGGGAAGAAGGAGAAGATAAAAAAGGAAGAAAACAAATGTTTTTAAAAGGAATTGATTATCAATATTGTAAAGGTTGTTTAAAATGTGTTGAAGCGTGTCCAACAGCTGCCTTAACAGAATGTCGTGAGGAAATTGGGTTTGCGGAAAAACATACAGTGAAGCAAAAATTCCCAATGGTATTAGGGGGGAACTATTAATGGCATTATTAGAAGAAAAAGTGACAACGAAAGCAGAACAAGTGACAGCGTTTCAATCCGGAAACGAAATGGCGGCGTTCGCAGCTGCACAAATCAACTATCATATTATGGGTTATTTTCCAATTACTCCTTCAACGGAAATTGCGCAATTGTTAGACCAGATGAAGGCGCGTGGTGAACACGATATTCAACTGATTCCTGCAGACGGGGAACATGGATCAGCGGGAATTTGCTACGGGGCTTCTGTCATGGGGGCGCGCGTTTTTAACGCTACAAGTGCGAACGGTTTAATGTATATGCTTGAACAATTGCCAGTGCAATCAGGAACGCGCTTTCCGATGGTGATGAATTTAGTGACTCGCTCCATTAGCGGCCCTCTTGATATTCGTGGGGATCATTCCGATTTATATTTTTCGCTCAATACAGGATGGGTGATTTTGACCGCTCGTACCCCACAAGCGGTTTATGATCTGAATATTATGGCGTTGAAAATTGCCGAACACGAGGACGTTCGTTTGCCTGTCATTGTTGCGTATGATGGATTTTTTACATCTCACCAAAAACGGAAAGTCCAATATTTTAAAGACCGAAAAGTCGTACAAGCTTTTGTCGGCGAACGTCCAACTCACTTTCCAAACGCAGCGGATCCGAGAAAGCCAATAACGATCGGAGCACATATGAACGGTGATGATTTAATTAACAACCATTATCAACAGTCTGAAGCGCTATATCGAGCAGGAGACGTATTTAAACAAGTCGCACGCGAATACGCGCTGCTATCTGGACGAGAATATCCTGTCCTTGATTTATATCAAATGGACGATGCAGAAGTGGCTCTATTTTTGATTAACTCCGCAGCAGAAACGGCAAAAGATGTTGTCGACAAGCTTCGTGCAAAAGGAATTAAGGTAGGGGTGATTAGTCCAAACATTATTCGTCCGTTTCCAAGCGAAGAAATTCGCAAAGCGTTAAAAAATGTGAAAGCCCTTCTTGTTGGAGAGCGCGCGGATTCCTACGGGGCAAACGGTGCCAACATGACGCATGAAATTAAATCAGCTTTGCAAGAAGATCCAGATAATCGTACGATTGTATTAAGCCGCGTATTTGGACTTGGCGGAAAAGATTTTTACGCTGATGATGCGGAAGCCTTTTTCAATTTAGCCATTGAAGCGATGGAAAAAGGATATGCGGAAAAGCCGTTTGATTACTTCGGACACGTGCCTGGTCGGCCAGAAAATAAATTAAAACAAGCAATTGAGCCGATGCATGGGGACGCCTTTAAGACAGGATTGATTCAAGTGACACAAGACGAAGAAACGAAGAGATTAAAAGTAAAAATTCCACCGCTTCGAGCGTTAACGGCGAAACCGAAACGAATTGCTTCCGGTCACGGCGCATGTCCTGGCTGCGGCATTTTCCCAGGATTAGAGCTCTTTTTCAAAGGAATCGAAGGGGATGTTGTTGTTTTATTCCATACAGGATGTGCGTATGTTGTAACAACGGCCTACCCATATAGTTCTCATAAGCAAACGATGATCCACAATTTATTCCAAAACGGTCCTGCCACATTATCAGGGTCGGTTGAAGCCTTTTTGGAATTAAAACGCCGTGGGGAAATCGATGTTTCTGATGATGTGACGTTTGTCATGGTCACGGGAGACGGCGGAATGGACATTGGCATGGGTTCTGCGATTGGCACAGCCCTTCGCAATCATAAATTGATTATTTTGGAATATGACAATGAAGGGTATATGAATACAGGATCGCAAATGTCGTATTCGACTCCGATGGGGCATATGACAAGCACAACCGGCGTCGGTAAAACACAAAGAGGAAAAGCATTCCACCATAAAGATACGCCACAAATTATGGCGGCGACAAATATCCCTTATGTATTCACGGGAACAGAAGCATTTCCGCAAGATTTAATTAAAAAAGCAGCAAAAGCGCAATGGTATGCCAAACATGAAGGAACGGTTTACGGAAAGCTTTTGATTACTTGCCCATTAAACTGGAAATCGGAAGAGAGATACGGCGAAAAAATTATGAAAGCAGCGGTTGATTCTTGTTTCTTCCCGCTCTATGAAGTGGAACGAGGAAAAACAACGATTACGTATGATCCAGAGGAAAAAAACAAACGCATCCCATTGAGCGAATGGTTAAAATATATGGGGAAAGCGAAGCATTTGTTGAAAGAAGAAAACCGTGATCTTTTAGAAGAATTCGAACAAGAAGTAGAACGGAGATGGCGCCGCCTTAAAGCCATGCATGAACACCCATATTTGTAAAGCGTGTCGATCAAAACGACACGCTTATTTTTTGAGTAAGTTTTGAAGTTTTTTGAGAAAAGTGTTTCGCCACTCTTCTGACAATGCTGGTTCTTCAATGATTTCTTGCAATGCCTCAACATTCGTTTGTTTTCCATATTTCGCTTTGTTTATATATTGAATCGACAAAGGATTTTTGCTTCGATCTAATAAATGTAATTCATCTCCACGCTGGATCATGCCTTCTTTGATCACGCGCAAGTAAAAACCGGTGTAACCTGTTTGTTGAATTTTCAATGGGAGATCTTTGATTCCGTGCCGCATCGCTAATTTAAAACAAGGTTGCCTTGGTTGAGACACTTGAACAATCGCTGTACCGATTTGAAACACATCGCCAATGCAAATTTCTTCTTCCGTTCGTCCGAACAGCGTTATATTTTCACCAAAGGCTCCAGGTTCAAAAGGACGTTGATATAAATGTTCCCAAAACAAAAAATGTTCTGAACAATACACGCATACCGCTTGATCAAAACCACCATGATGAACTAAGTCCGCTTGACCATCTCCAACAATATTTGTTTTCGTTAAGAGAAGGGGAGAATCAACAGGAGACTTATAAATGGCGGTTGTCATTTCTGTTCCATCGAGCATCACTGTTTTTGGTTGACCGATATTTAAGGAAACAACTTTGGCGACCGACATAAAGATTGGCTCCTTCCTTTTATAACCTACAAAAAGATTACCATATTTTCTTTCTCTTCTCAATTTATTATTTTGTAATCTTGACAAAAACGTGAAATTATTCACATTTTTTCTTTTATCAAGCCTTTATTGTGATTATTTTCACAAAAATGTTTTTGAACAGGTGATAGAATCAACTTAAAAGATGATTCAATGTATTTTAACTTGTGAAAAGTTGAGCATGGAGGGAGTACAGATGGAAAAAAGAAAATTAGTTATGGTCGGAAACGGGATGGCAGGTGTACGGACGATTGAAGAAATTTTAAAAATAAATAAAGATTTGTTTGATATTACCATTTTCGGAAAAGAGCCTTATCCAAATTACAACCGCATTCAATTATCGAACGTTTTGCAAGGAGAAGCAACATGGGATGAGATTATAATGAATGGCTGGAACTGGTATAAAGATCATCATATTCAGTTGCATGCAGGAGAGAGTGTAATCAAAATCGATGTCGAGCAAAAACGCGTCTACTCTGATCGTGGACGAGTGGTAGAATACGATGAATTAATTTTAGCGACAGGTTCCTTACCGTTTATTTTGCCGATTCCAGGTGTGGATAAACAAGGTGTGATCGGTTTTCGAGATATTCAAGATTGCAAAACGATGATCGAGGCAGCAAAACATTACAAAAAGGCAGTTGTCATCGGCGCAGGACTTCTTGGATTAGAAGCGGCAAGCGGACTTGTCAAATTAGGCATGCAAGTCGATGTTGTTCATTTGATGAGTCATATCATGGAGAAACAGCTCGATGCGACCGCAGCGCAAATGTTACAAAAAGAACTTGAAGCACAAGGCATCAACTTTTTATTAGAAAAAGAAACGGTAGCCATTTTAGGGGACGAATGCGTGAAAGGACTTCGCTTTAAAGACGGAACGGAAATCGAAGCGGATTTAGTGGTGATGGCTGCAGGAATTGTCCCGAACGTTCGTCTTGCAAAAGAAAGCGGCATTTATGTAAATCGCGGCATTATTGTAAATGATTATTTAGAAACAAATATCCCAAATGTTTATGCGGTTGGTGAATGTACCGAACATCGTGAAATTGTATACGGATTGGTAGCTCCTTTGTATGAACAAGCAAAAGTATTAGCAGAAAACCTTTGCGGGATCAGAGAAAAGCAATACGAAGGTTCCGTTGTTGGCACGCAGCTAAAAGTTTCTGGAGTCGATTTGTTTTCAGCTGGAGAAATTTATGAAAACCAAACAACGAAAGCCATCAAAGTTCATAACGAGTGGAACGGTGTATACAAAAAAGTACTGATTCGCGATCGTCGCATTGTCGGAATTGTGTTATATGGCGACACAAAAGATAGTACAAGGTTGTTTAGAATGATGACGCAAAAACAAGATATTTCCGACATGGCGGAAATTGTATTTCTTCAGGCACCTGGTCAAGAAGCGTCAGGTAATAATGTTGCGGCCATGCCAGATGATGAAGTGATTTGCGGTTGTAATGGGGTGACGAAGGGAACCATTGCCAGCGCCATTCAAACACACAACTTAACGACGGTTGAACAAGTAGGCGCCTGTACAAATGCAGGACGTTCTTGCGGAAGATGCAAGTCGCTCATTGCTCATTTATTAGAGCATACGTTGGGAGATGCATTTTATCAAACCGCGCAAAAAGAAACATTATGCGCATGTACCGACCTTAGCCGTGATGAGCTAGTGGCGGAAATTCGCGAAAAAGGTTTAACAAGCATTAAAGAAATTATGAATGTGTTAGGTTGGAAAACAGAAGAGGGATGCTCGAAATGCCGTCCGGCTTTAAACTACTTCCTCGGCGTCCTTTATCCTGAGTATGAAGATGATCGCGATTCACGTCTTGTGAATGAAAAAATGCATGCCAACATCCAAAAAGACGGGACATATTCGGTTGTTCCAAGAATGTATGGCGGGGTCACAACAGCTTCCGATTTACGTAAAATTGCGGATGTCGCTGAAAAATATAACGTTCCACTTGTGAAACTAACAGGCGGGCAACGGATCGCTTTATTCGGTATTAAAAAAGAAGATTTACCAAATGTTTGGGCAGATTTAGAAATGCCATCTGGATACGCATACGGAAAAACATTAAGAACGGTCAAAACATGTGTGGGAGCTCAATTTTGCCGCTACGGTACACAAGATTCCATGAGTCTCGGAATTGAACTTGAAAAACGATTTGAACGCCTAGACACTCCGAATAAAGTGAAGATGGGGGTTTCTGCATGTCCACGCAACTGTGCGGAAGCCGGAATTAAGGACGTTGGAATTGTCGGTGTAGATGGCGGTTGGGAAATTTATGTCGGTGGTAACGGTGGTACCGATTTGCGAGCAGCTGATTTGTTGTGCAAAGTAAAAACGGAAGAAGAAGTATTTGATATTGTCGGTGCTTACTTACAATATTACCGCGAAACAGCGAAATATTTAGAACGCACGTCTAAATGGATTGAGCGTGTCGGCTTAGATCATGTGAAAGAAGTACTGTGTGATGAAGAAAAGCGAAAAGAACTAAATGAGCGGTTATATCGAACGTTAGCCCGCTATGAAGATCCATGGAAAAAAGCGATTGAAGATGAAACGATTCGCCATCGATACTATACGAAACGTTCCATTGTTGTGAACACGAAGTAAGTTAAGGGAGGAAAAAATAGCATGAACAAAACAGTCAATCGCGTATTGGTTGCTAAATATGATGAACTTCCCGTTCGCGTTGGCCAAGCGATTAAAATAGGAGAACATGAAATAGCTTTGTTTCGTCTATCCAATGGAGATGTTCGGGCGCTTGAAAATAAAAGTCCCCATCCAAAAGGTGGGGTTCTTTCTGAAGGACTAGTTAGTGGAGAATACGTCTTTTGTCCTCTATATGATTGGAAAATATCCTTGATTGATGGAAAAGTGCAAGAACCCGATCAAGGACAGGTGAAAACATATCAAGTAGAAATCGATGGAGATCATGTATATATCGTTTTTTAAAAGGATGATCGAGTGATGAAAATCGGAAAAGTTTATTTAGTGGGCGCGGGTCCTGGAGATGTTCAGCTTATTACAGTTAAAGGTGCAGAGCTCATTCAGCAGGCTGAAGTGATTTTGTATGATCGTCTTGTAAATCCAAAGCTATTGGAGTTGGCCAACCCAAATTGCGAGCTGGTCTATTGCGGAAAATTGCCGAATCGACATACAATGCGCCAGGAAACGATCAACTCGCAATTAGTAGCCAAAGCAAAAGAAGGAAAAATCGTTGTTCGCCTAAAAGGCGGCGACCCTGGCGTTTTTGGAAGAGTAGGAGAAGAGGCGGAAGAACTAGCGAGACATGGGATTCCATTTGAAATCGTTCCAGGAGTGACATCGGGGATCGCCGCTCCTTTGTATGCAGGAATTCCAGTGACCCACCGCCAATACGGAGAGTCATTTGCACTGATCACAGCGCACGATCAATCAAAAGATGGGAAGCCGCTTTTAAACTGGGCCGCCCTTGCGAAAGGAATTGATACCATTGCCTTTTACATGGGGGTTTCCAACCTCCTGTTTATTTGCGAAAATTTAATGAAACATGGAAAATCGCCAAACACCCCTGTTATTCTAATTCAATGGGGAACGATGGGAAGACAAAAGACGCTTGAAGGAACGTTAGCGACGATTGCCAACCAAGCAAAGGCAGTTCAGTTTTCGAATCCTGCCATTACTCTTGTAGGAGAACTTGTATCCATTCGAAAAAAAATCAGTTGGTTTGAGAAAAAGCCATTGTTTGGCCGACAAATTTTATTAGCGCGAACAGATTACAACGAGAGTGCATTGGCAAAAGAGTTAATGAAGCAAGGAGCGGACGTCATTGAATTTCCGAAATGGAAAACGGTGCAAACGAAAGAGAATGAAGAAATTTTAAATAAGATCGAAACGTATGAAAAAATTTTGTTTACATCAAGCGAGAGCATCGATTATTTTTTCGAAGCTTTATTGAAACACAAAATAGACATTCGGAAAATTCAAGCAAAATTATTTGGTTATTCAGACAAATTGACAAAAAAGCTCAACGAACGCGGATTCATGGCGACAACGTCTAAAAGCCTTCATCGTTTTGCTGACGGCCTGATTGTAGGGGATTCTTCCTTTGAAACACAAGTGGCTGCAAGCGGTGTATGGGTCACTCATGAAAAACAAATGGATGTACAGTTTATCCCTGTGTTTTTCCGAATGTTCGAAGAAGTTCGATTAGATACGGTCGTTTTTCCAAACGCAGCTTCTGTCCTTGCCTTTGCTCACGGACTGAATGAAATGAATAGAAAACTAGAATATATACTGAAACGTTTGCCGATTGTGTGTGTAGGAAATGAAACGAAAGTTCAACTAGAACATTTAGGTTTTTCTTCGAGCAATCTCACTGTACTTTCAACAGAAGATGATTTGCTAAATTATTTGCCACATATGAATAACATGGAATTTGCACAAATGATTTAAAAATCGGGTGTCGCGCCCGATTTTTTGCTTTTTTGAAACTCAAGTGTATTTGATTTTGAAAAGCAGCTTGACGCTTAGCGTCTCCTTCGATTAGCTTTTCCTAATTAGGAAGACGAATCAATGCCATTCCAATGGTTTTCTTTCAATCGATTTTTCTTGATTTAGTGGCTCAAATTCATGAGAATTTTTTCTTGCTGAACTATGCTAGTTTTACAACCGTTCTGCCGCGTAGTTTTCCTTTAAGGATATTCGATAATGCCTCAGGAAGTTGTTCAAGTGTGATTTCTTGTGCAATCAAATCTAGTAATTGATTCGGTTTTAAGTCGCTGGCCATTCGTTCCCAAATTTGTATTCGCAATTCCATTGGGCAATAGACAGAATCAATGCCAAGTAAGTTGACGCCGCGAAGGATAAACGGGAAGACGGTTGTTGGAACGTCTGCGCCACCTGCTAACCCGCTGACAGCTACGGAGCCGTTATATTGGATTCGACTAAGGATCGTGGCGAGAGTTCTCCCGCCGACAGGGTCAACAGCTGCGGCCCAATATTGTTTATCTAACGGACGGATTTGTTCTGGACAGACTTCTTCGCGAGAAATGATTTCTTTTGCGCCAAGCTTGCGCAAATATTCGTGTTCGCTTTCTTTGCCCGTACTTGCAACAACGTGATAGTTTCGTTTGGTTAACATGGAAACCGCGATGCTTCCGACTCCGCCAGTGGCTCCTGTCACAAGCACTTTTCCTTTTTCAGGGGATAATCCGTTTTCTTCTAAGCGGTGGATGGACAATGCCGCCGTAAACCCTGCCGTTCCTAAAGCCATTGCTTCTTTTAATGTCAATCCCTTTGGAAGAGGGACAATCCAATCTCCAGGAATGCGGGCATATTCACTATAGCCTCCGTAATGTGACACGCCGATTTCATAGCTCGTTGCAATGACTTCGTCTCCTTCTTTAAAGCGCGGATCCTTAGAAGAGGCGACAATACCGGCGAGATCGATACCAGGGATAAATGGATACGATTTTACAATTTTTCCATTCGGAATGCATGCTAATCCATCTTTATAGTTAACGCTGGAATAAGCAACTTTAATGACAACATCTCCCTCTGGAAGGTCATCCATGGAGACGGTTTTCACATTCACCGTAAAATCTGTCTCCGTTTTGTTCACTACTAACGCTTTGAATTGGTCCACTTGACATCCCCCATTTTGTTTTTTCATATTCTTACCTATAACGATAACAAAATTATTCTGACCGGTCAAAATATTTTTATCGTCAAAAATTGATGTATAATATCGTTATGATTGAAGTTCGAGGGGTGGATTGGATGAAGAAAAAGGCAGAAGAAAGGCGAGAGCAAATTTTAAGGGCCGCTTTTCGAGCAGTTTCCGATAAAGGATACGAAACGGTGACATTGCAAGATATCGCGGATTATGCTGCTGTAAGCAAAGGGGTTACGAATTATTATTTTGAAAATAAGGAAGATGTTTTTTTAAGCTTGCTGGAATGGGTGACGGATCGGATTTATCAACATGAGCATAAAGCAGTTAGCGAGAAAACAACGGCGATCGAAAAGTTAGAGGCATACATTCATTCGGTGTTTATCGACCCAGAAAAGAATAAAAAGTTTTATAAAGTGTATCTTGACTTTATCGCACAAGCCAGCCGAAATCCACAATATCGGCAAATTAATCTCAAGTTTTACGAAAACTGTTGGAAAATCGGACGCGACATTGTTGCGCTTGGACAAGAGGAAGGAACATTTTCATCAGACATTCAGGCGGATACAGCTTCAAAAATGATTCGCTCGATCATTGATGGATGCCTCATTCAGTGGTTAATGTGTGATGAGGATCATCTTCATGAGTTTTATAAAAATACTTGTTATGATGTTATTTTAAAATATTTAAAATAAAGAAAACCCTTCTTTGAAGTGACCCCGGCGAACAGTGCCTGGCACTGTTCGCCTATCGTGCAAAAATCCCGGGGGATCGACGACAATCATTTTATGCGTTCGAACCTTACGGCCATCGAGGGTAAAGTCTATTGACAGAATTTGTCGGCGACGTTCATCGTCCCGATTGGCGTTTTGATTCTAATGTTGAAAAGGCAGGGGCGCAAACAATCCTTCGGTTTGCGCTCTGCCATATGATGAAGCAAGACTGATTCCTTTGCTTTGTTCTGAAATAAAGTGATCATTTACAGAGGGAGCTCACAAAATAGTTCCCGTGATTTCTCCTTTTTGGTTCTCCTTATAACTCCAGATTTTCCGCCGACGATAACTGATCCAGCCGCTGATCAAAAAGCAGCAAACAGACAAATAAAATGAAAAACGAATCCCGTAAACATCGGCGATAAAGCTCATTAACAATGTGGAAATTCCGAATGTTACGGAACTAATGACTCCCTGCACGGCAAAAACATGAGGCAGAGCGTCCATCCGGGCATTTTTTTGAAGAATCGTCTGAAGACAGATCAGCTTCCATTGTTCGATGATCCCGTACAGGGCGGAATACAGAAGCGCCAGCGCACCGTGCGTCGTTGTTCCAAATAACAGTGTGACAATAGCGATACAAAACGGGCCAAACAATACAAAAAATTGCTGGTTTTTTTCAACCGATTGACTAAACTTAACGCTTAACAATCCCCCTATCACCATGCCGCCAAAGAAAACAGAGTTAATATATCCCCACCATTCCTCTCCTACATGTAATTGTTCTTTCACATACATATAAAGGATGGCCGAAATCCAGACGCCATTTCCGATTCCTTCAAAAAATGACATGAAGCTAATCGATTTTGCGTGCACATTTCTCCACGTGTATTCCCATCCTAGACGGATCGAAAGGAGAAAGTTCTTTAGGCCTTTGTCTTGGACCGTATTCTTCTTTGTATGTTCTTGTATAGGCAACAGAAACATGAGAATGCTTGAAACGATATAGAACAATAAGGTGATATGGATTAAAAGGAACGGCGATCCCGCACTGACAATCAAACTCCCGATCGGCCATGCGCTAAGTTTGATGAATTGGTCTAACGTGTTTAAAAAACTGTTGGCTTTCAAGATTTCCTCCTTGGAAACTATAAAAGGAACGAGGGAGTTTTTAATCGGATTATTGATCCCGTCTAAAAAAGCGATCAATGATACAAAAACGTAAACGATCGCAATGTGATGTTCCGCACCCCATTGCAAAAACAGCGAGAGAAAAAGCAGCAGAAATGTTTTACACAGTTGTCCGTAGGACAGTAACGTTTTTAGTTTATATTTTTCGAAAAATATCGGTGCGACGATTCCACTAATAAATAACGACAATGTAACGAAAAAAGGGACTAAGGCGGCAGCCATGGCTTTCGATGCCAAATGATATAGGCAAGAGACAACGGAAACAATGTAGAACACATCTCCGAAATTCGCGAAAGATTGTCCGATCCAAAGGAAATGAAATGGTTTCTTTTTCATGACATCAATCCTCTCTTTGATCATCGAAACGATTGGTAATGGAATCGTAAACACGAAACAAAAGCCAGCTCTTCAGTTTTTGATAAAACGAGCTTTTTGTCGCGCCCCTAAGCGAGGAGGCGAAAGAAAGCGGATGGATTTTCAACAATTTCCTAAAGGCGAATGGATATACTGAAGCAATGGAAGCCTCCCCCTTATTCTGTTTAGAGTCCATTTTTATTCCTATGGTGCTGGTTGAGCATCAGCGCTCAACTAGCACCATAGGTAAATCGTTATTTTTAAAACAAATAAAAAAATGAGGCCAGAAATAATCGCTGAATGTTAAATTGTTTGGTTTAAAAAGACTAGATGCCTTAGGCGAACAGTGCCTGGCACTGTTCGCCAATTTGTATTATACATTTTCTAAGAATTTATTGGCTATTTCAATAAATTTTTTACCATCTTCGTACGGGAAATATCTCATACTGTTTTCATGTACTAGTTCCTCTATTTTAGCCCATGTATTAATATCTTTATTGTTATATATTTGTTCTAATTTTTTGATTTCCTCTTTTAAAGCTTTTGGTACCCATTTAGGTTCGTCATTGAGAAATTCTAAAAACTTATCCTCTAATTTTGCATCATAAAAAGTCTGATTATAATACGAATCAAAAAAATATTGAAGGTTTTCAAACTCTTTTCCTATATCCATCTCTTACACCCCTTATTTATATTTAGGATGGCTAGTAACAATAATAAATCCATACTTGGATTTAGAATCCTTCTTTAACTGAAGGCGAACAGTGCCTGGCACTGTTCGCCAAAGTGACACAAGCCTTGGATCAAGCAAGAAAGGAATTTTCTCCATTGAAAAAGGCTCGATATCTTCTCTTAAAAGGCTGTGAAAAGCTTCGTAAGGACCAACGGCTTCGATTAGACGATATCTTGGAGGAGTATCCGACACTTTCCATTGCTTATTATCTGAAAGAGTTGTTTCGGGATTTTTACCGAACCGATGGATATAACGAAGCAAAGGAACGCTTGGAAGAATGGATTAAGTTAGCTAAACAGAGCCCTTTTGCTTCTTTTCAGGAAGCAGCCAACACGCTTGAAAGGTGGAAGGAGCCGATTCTTTCCTACTTTTTGTGCCCATATACGAATGCCCGAATCGAGGGGACGAATCACAAGATCAAAAACATCAAACGCCGGGCATATGGCTATCGAAATCTAGAACGGTTTCGTTTACGTGTATTTCTGGAGTGTACAGGGAACACTACAGGTAGTCAGGCTGCCTAAGCACTCCCTTCTTCCGCTATCGGTATGATAGTTGGTAGAATGGAACCCGTCAAGGAAAGCACTTGACTGTTTCCATTCTACCAACTTCGTGGTCTGTATGCGGAAGAAGGATCCTGACCGATGAACCTATTTCATCCAGCTAACATGTCTCTAGGATTGAGTAGAAATCACAGAAAATGGTGAAGACCCTTAAAATTTATATCTAACGTTTTTAATTTAACTTTTTAATCCAATAAGGTCTTGTAGGACCCATCATTTCTGGATATAAATACATATAGTAAAGATTAGTATTGGTATTACTCACATAAATAAAACCTTCATAATCACTAGGAATAATAAAATATTCATATCCTTTATCTTTGTTATAGAAGTCACTTTCTTCAAAATAAGATAAGTATAAGTTTTGATAATCATTTTTAGCAGCCTCTGAAAATAATTCTTTTCGTCTTATCTTTTCTAAATCAACATTTTTAAGTCTGATGGTATTGTTTTTACCTTCAGATATTTGGCGAACAGTGCCTGGCACTGTTCGATATTTTACGGCTAGATACACAATCTGGCAAAGATGATGTTCTGGAATGGACATTATCAAGATTCATTGGCAAAATGAGTTGATTTCGGTTATAATGAATGTACATTAGAAAACCGTCCTTTCTTGGTAGGGTTGTGGTGACCTTATGATACCAAAAAAGGAACGGTTTTCTTCTTTTTTGCCAAAAAAATTCCCCAAAAGTGAACAATATACGAACGCTTTTGAGACATCCTTGTTTTTATATAGTTGAAAAAATTTCCGAAAACTAAAAGCTAAATTATAACTCTTTACGTCTAATAATTGATAAAGCAATTATTGGAGGTGTTTTCAATTATAAGATTGATTAAAAGAGCCCAGAAAGGCGATAGAGAAGCATTTTTGAAAATATTTCAGCCGTATGAAGGAGAAATTTATAGAATTGCATTTATTTATCTAAAAAACAAAGATGATGCACTGGATGTAGTTCAAGAAACTGCATATCGAGCATTCAAATCGATAATCAGTCTTAGAGAACCAAAATACTTTAAAACTTGGTCAATTAGCATTGCAATAAGATGTGCTTTAGATATTATTCGCTCTCAAAAGAAAATTACGTTAATCGAAAATTACGATGTAGTCGAATCTCAGGTAAGTAAACAAGATATAGATGACAATATTCCAAATTCTGTTACAATAAAGGATTTGATTGAAAAATTATCATTAGATGAGAAGAATGTCATTATCTTAAGATTCTATAATAGTTGCACTATTCAAGAAGTTGCGGACATACTTGATATTCCTTTAGGAACAGCAAAAACAATTTTATATAGAGCGTTAAAAAAACTTCAAAAAGAATGGAAAGGAGATGATGTATGTGAGCAATAAAATTACACAGGAAATAAATAAGATTGAAGTCCCGAAGGAAGTTCACACTAGAAGTAAGTTGGGAATACAAAAAGCTAAATTAGAATTAAAAAAGCCAAAACGTAAATGGGTACTTGTTTTAGCTCCAGTGATGATTGCGTTTATATCAATTATATATTTTGTTCCTAATTATTTTACAAATACTCCACCAAAAAATCCTATAATTAAGTCTATAGATTTAAATTATGCTATTGATATTAGCAATCCTAGAGAGGTTGTAGGTTTTTCAGATAATGTTTTTGTAGGTAAAGTTGTAAAGCAAGTTGGAACAAGAAATAGGGATTATCCAGAAACACAATTCGAAGTTGAGGTTCTTTATAATATTAAGGGTGAAGTAAACGGTACAATAAAAGTGAACCAAGTAGGTGGGTATGAAGGAGATTATTTGTTTTTAATGGAGGGTGATAAACTAATTGAGGAAGGACAAACTTACTTGTTCGCGACTAGATATTTAGCGGAAGAAAAGTGGCACACACTAATCCCTGTTGGTGGAGATATTCCAATTAATAGCGATGTGGAGAAGAAGGAGTTGATTGAAAAATATACAAAGGCTTATAAAGAAGAAATCCCATTTAAAGTTGATTAAAACCATTTCTTAAAAAGGTACTGCCACTAAGATTTTCCCTACGCTAAGGGAAAAATCGTCTGTTTAATTCTATATAGCGCTTCAAGGCGAACAGTGCCTGGCACTGTTCGCCAGCGATACAAATGTAAGATTTGACTGAAAGTTTTATTACATTTTATAGAGCGTTTTGATTTTTTTGAAATTGTTTTTTAATACTAAAACTAATCTCTATTAGTTCTGGTCAGGGGGTAGCTATGAAAAAGAAACTTCTTTGGTTTCCAATCCTATTATTGTTAATTTCTTGTTCTAAAAATGAAACAGGAAAAGAATCATCTGATTTTGTTTTATTTGAAGGGTATGTAGCGTTAAAGAAAGAGTATAATGGTAAAAGACTATTGGTTATTAATGATATTACCAAAGAGGATATCAGTAGTATGTCTCAGGACGAAATACTTAAATATGCAGCTAATCATGATAGCTTTTTATTCTATGTTGATGAGGAATATTATAAGAATATAAATGTTGGTCAAAAAATTAGAGTTTGGTATACCCCACCTGTGCAAGAGTCTAAAATTTTACAGGTTGGTGCAGAAAAGATTGAGGTGATAGATAATTAAACTAACTAAACTCACAAGTTTTCATAGCTATCCTTCTTTACAAAGGAGAAAATAAATACAACATAATAGCCAATATGTTGCATTCAACGATATCTGACAAAACGAGGCGAGGTGTTTCCTCGTCTTTTTGTGCACTATTTAAAGGCGAACAGTGCCTGGCACTGTTCGCCAATTTATTCCAATTGGACGGACACTTTTTATTTTCCTGGTTTTTTGTTCCAACTGGTTCCTCAAATCCCGAAAACCCTTGAGGTTCTAGGGAAGAGAGGGTTTGAGGGGGGAGGAGAGGGATGGACATGATTTATTGTCTCTTGACATAGTAGGGAATTCAAAATGGGATCATCGCGTTCTTACGGTTTGTTACTTAAAGGGGGCAGGCGAAAGGAAAATCATTTTTTGATGTGATTTGATCAGGAAATTCGGGACTTATCCTATGCTTTGAACTTTATGATATACAAAATCAATATTCGTTTGATGTTAAACAAAGCAATATAGGTCAAAAAAATCATGGTTTCTTCTGTTATCTTATTTGTAAGGAGGTGTAAGGAGGCCTATGAAATGAGCTACAGTCCCATTATTCAAAAAACGATTGAATATATAGAGACTAATTTGCATGAAGAATTATCTTTAGAAAACATTGCTCAGTTTGCTGGTTTTTCAAAGTACCATTTTCATCGTATTTTTCAAAAAGAAGTTGGTGTGACTGTATCTGAATATGTTCGATATCGAAGAATTGCTAATTCAGCCAACATGCTGCTTTATACGGATAAAAAGATAATAGATATTGCTTTCTATTATCGCTTTGAAACACAAGAATCATTTACCCGTTCGTTTAAGAAATATTATCAATTACCGCCAGGACAATACCGCAAAATCATGGGTAAATTAACTTTACAAAGGGAGGATGTCATGTTGAAAAACGAACAATTGAAAGGATGGAAATTAAGCGGAAGTCACCCGTTTAATTATAAAATGGGAATTGACAGAGAAATCTTTCACAAGGGGAAAGCATCTGGATTCTTAAAGGCTGTTACTGTCCAATCTCAAGCTGAATTTGCCACAATGATGCAACAATTTAAGGCAGAAAAGTATCTTGGTAAAAGGATAAAACTTTCTGGGTTTATAAAATCAAAAGGTGTTGATGGATTCTGTGGGTTTTGGATGCGAGTGGATGATGCACTTGGGGATGTGTTGCAATTTGATAATATGAGTGACCGCCCGATTGTAGGAGATACTGAATGGAATCATTACTATATCGTTTTAGATGTTCCTAAAAATAGTGCAGTCATATCTTTTGGTGTTTTACTTTTGGGGAAAGGGCAAGTGTGGATTGATGAACTTAAATTTGAGGAAGTGGATGAGCGTACACCAACAACAAATATTGATTTTACAGTTGACCTTTTAGACGAGCCTACCAATTTATCTTTTGAAGAGTGGGAGTAGATGATATTTATCCCCGTAAAATAGGCGAACAGTGCCTGGCACTGTTCGCCTTATTGTTTATTCCCACCTTTCTTATATGATTATGTCAACTACCCAACGACTAAAGCCGTGGGCTTGCAACTCCCCAGAAGTGCAAGCGGATGTTATCCTCCTTCCTTCACTTGGGGTTGCATCAGGGCAGGTTGACAACTACCCAACGACGCAGGTCATGCCTGTGTCGTTCCTTCAACGATGTACTCGATTCCTTTTCGTTGAAGGTTCATCGCACCAACTCGGTCATCGTTTGAGGTATATCCGCATGTTCGACAACAAAACGTGTGCGTTTTCTTATTTCGGTTTGCTTTCTCTGTATGTCCGCATTTTGGACATGTTTGGGATGTGTATGTTGGGTCTACCACAATCACTTTGGCTCGGTGTTTGTGTGCTTTGTACTCGATTTTTTGTCTTAAATCATAAAACGCCCAAGATACCATTTCATACCGATGGTTAACGGACACTTTTTCTGTTCTTTGGCGAACACCTGTTAAATCCTCTAACACAAACAGCGTGTTCTTACCATAACGCTCAACGAGTGCCTTACTGATGCAATGGTTGACATCTTGCATCCAACGGTTTTCTCGTTGACCGATTTTCTTTAATCTTCTACGAGCAGACGGAGTTTGCTTTTTTTGTAGTTGTCTGCGGAGTTGTTTATACTTTGCTCGTTTGTGTTTGATGTGTCTACCTTTGAAAAATAGCGTCTGTCCGTTTGAATCATAAACAGTCGCAAGAAAATTTACACCCATATCTACGCCAACCACTTGGCAAATGTGATGAAGGTTTGCTTCTTCCATTTCTTTGGATACAGGGATATGGAGAAACCACTTTTGATGTTTATTCACTAACTTTGCTGTTCCAAACGTCCATGTTCCGTCGAAATACGTTTCAAGTTCTTTCGTTTGAAAAGGAACTTTGATTCGTCCTTCTAACGTATTGATGGAAAACAACCCTTTGGTTAGGCTGTAATCTCGATTAAAAACGAGGTCTATTTGCGGTTTTTTAAACGCAATCTGACAACGCTTATGTCCATTGGTTTGGTTGGTTTTATATTTTGCAATCACCGTTTTTAACACAGACTGCGCCATTTGAGATTTTAAGCCAAATGTAGAGCGAAGTTTGCGGTACGTCATCTTGTGAAGTTTGGCTTGCACAAGGGTGTTTTCTTTGTATATCACTTCCGACACCGCATTGCACGCATCACGATATGCTTGCATCGTTTTTTGAAGAAGTTGTTCTTGTTCAGATGTCGGTAAAATTTTAATTTTTGCTGTTAAAGTCAATTTCATGTCCTCACCACCTTTCACTAATTTGATTTTATATTTTTTTAGCGAAAAATAAACAAAAAAAACGCATTCCTCCCCATGCTTGAAAGCAGGGGTTTCCTGCGTGATTAATCATGAATTTTACTACTGTTTCGTCATTTTGTGAAGTCAATGAACATCTTTGGAAAAATGAGGATTTATTGCAAAATGGCGAAAGAAAGTACATATTAGTGCGGTTGAAGAGGAAAGGAAGGAATTTCATGTTTCGACATACGCATCGGTCAGATGTTGTTAGGCACATTTTGAAAAAGGAAGACAGGTGTCCCGAGAATGAAATGATCATATCCAATAGTATACTTTTTAACACTATGTAAAAATAAAGTGCGTACTTTCTAAAGAAAGTCATACATAGTATACTGATTGCTGTACAAGTGGTAAGCAGGTAAAAGATATGTTCGCTTGTGCAACAAACAATCAATTTTTATTAGGGGGGAAGAATTCATGCAACTACAATTAGCATTGGATCTTGTAAATATTCCTGAAGCAAAAGAGCTTGTGAAAGAAGTTGAGGAGTATGTGGATATTGTAGAAATCGGTACTCCTGTTATTATTAATGAAGGCCTGAGAGCTGTTAAGGAAATTAAAGAAGCATTTCCTCATTTAACCGTTTTAGCCGACTTAAAAATCATGGATGCGGCTGCATATGAAGTCATGAAAGCATCCGAAGCTGGCGCGGACATTATTACGATCCTTGGAGTGGCTGAAGATATGTCGATCAGGGGAGCCGTTGAAGAAGCTAGGAAACAAGGCAAAAAAATCTTGGTTGACATGATCGGTGTTAAAAATTTAGAAGAACGCGCTAAAGAAGTGGATGAATTTGGAGTTGACTATATTTGTGTACACACAGGATACGATCTTCAAGCAGTCGGAAAAGATTCCCTTGAAGAACTTCACACAATTAAGCGTGTTGTAAAAAATGCGAAAACAGCCATCGCTGGCGGTATTAAATTAGACACGCTGCCAGAAGTCATTAAAGCAAAACCAGATCTTGTCGTTGTCGGCGGCGGTATTACCGGACAAAAAGATAAACGAGCTGTAGCTGCTGAAATGAAAAAAATGCTTGAGCAAGGTGAATGACAATTATGCAGACTACACAATATTTAGCGGAAATCATAAAAGAGTTAAATCGCACAGTCGATTTAATCGCTGATGAAGAAGCTGAAAAATTGGTAAAAGGGATTCTTGAGGCAAAGAAAATCTTTGTAGCTGGCGCAGGCAGATCTGGATTTATGTCCAAATCTTTTGCGATGCGAATGATGCATATGGGTTTAGACGCCTATGTAGTAGGAGAAACGATAACCCCTAACCTGGAACAAGATGACATTTTAATCATCGGCTCCGGTTCAGGAGAAACGAAAACATTAGTTTCCATGGCGGAAAAAGCAAAACGCTTAGGCGCGACAGTAGCGCTTGTTACGATTTTCCCTGAATCAACCATCGGACAATTAGCTGATATCACTGTTAAATTACCTGGTTCACCGAAAGACCAATCAGACAGCGGATATAAAACGATCCAGCCAATGGGCTCACTATTTGAGCAAACTCTCTTATTATTCTATGATGCGATCATATTGAGATGCATGGAGAAAAAAGGATTGGACTCCAATACGATGTTTAAAAGACATGCCAATCTTGAATAGTGTAAGGAGTCCTAATCATCATTTTAAGTCCTAACTAAAATTTTAAACTAATTCAAGTAATTGATCAAACTGAATTTTCACCTCAATAAACAAAAAATAAAAAGACCGCAAAGCGTTTCTTAAAGGAAGCGTTTTGCGGTCTTTTCATTAGAGTCACGCCTGTCACGCTCAGGAGTATGAGACGTCTTACCTTTTCATGATCATCAACAATCAGTGCAACATGTAGGCGAACAGTGCCTGGCACTGTTCGCCATTAAACTCCCATGCAAATGATATCTTTTAAGAAAATCAGATATTCTCATCATCTCTTCCCCCTTGTTCATCACAATGTTTGGGCTGTTGAGTATGTAGTTATTTCATGATGGCCGAAAAACAGAGGTGACAAGCTTTTTTCCAGACGTTAAAACTCAGAGAAAAATCGTGATGGATAAACTTTTGGCAATAGCAAACGAATGAGAGTGCGGGCGGGTTTTTATAGTCATCTTAAACGATTGATAATTTACATTACTTGCGTATGTGTACAGCATGTTCGAGTCTAACAGTGATTTTTCGGATGGGCTCGATCTCCTGCGCAAGAGAAAAGGACATAGCCTCGTGGAGTTCATTTATCGTGCAGCAAAACAAAATATTCCCATTGATACCGTGAAAAAACAGCTCCACGTGGCATAAGGGGTACCCTGTTTGTCTCTTTTTAAATGGTAATTATTGTAACGAAAATTGCTCAACTACAGTTAATTAGTCCCCTTCCTATCACTAAAATTACGTAAGAACCACTTTTATTCTGCCATATACAGTCACTTTTTATATATACAAAGCATTATATAAAATTTATAAAGTAATTATGACTGCAACGTTCAAGCAATACAACATCATGCCGTACTCTATTTAAATTTCCTATACGTTGTCGGATACCGACTTCGCAAATCTAACACTTTGATGTAAATGCAAACTTGGTATTATATGTATTTTTATTAAAAAAACTTTCTTAAAAAACCTATTTCACATTTTAACAAAAAGGCTATTGTAGGTTAGGCGTATAAAGAATAAAATTTCCCCCTTATCAAAAAAAAAGGGGGTGTTAATTGCAAATATCTGTTTCCGTACATTTTTTCATTTGTTCGCCTTCTATTTGTATAGTGGAGTGCTGAATGCCAAAATGCTTCTGTAACATCGCTTTTGCCTCATGTAATACATGATCGCGATCAATCCGAGAATCAACAACAAGATGACAACTCAAAGCCGGAAAGCCTGAAGTAATCGACCATATATGTAAATCATGAACACTTGTGACTCCTGATAAAGACAACAATTTATTTTTCACTTCTTGCAAATCAATATGCACCGGTCTTCCTTCCATGAGAATATGGACAGATTCCTTCGTTACACGCCAACCACTAATTAAAACTAAAACAGATACCAACACACTCACAATCGGATCAGCAATGTTCCAATCAAAAAGTAATATAAGTAATCCTGCTACAATCGCCCCAGCTGACCCAAGTAAATCTCCCAACACATGTAAGAAAGCACTTCTTAAATTAAGGTTCTCACTCCTATCTCCTTTCATTAAAATCCATGCAGCTAAAACATTAACGATAAGTCCAATTCCAGCTACTGTCAACATTCCAAAACTCATTACTTTAGGTGGATCAAAGAAACGATGGTAGGCTTCGTAGAATATATAGACAGAAATGAGTAAAAGGGTCACTCCATTCAATAATGCAGCTAAAATTTCAAATCGTTTATATCCGTAGGTTTTCGTTTCACTTGCTTGCTTTTCTCCCATCTTTAGAGCTAAAAGACTTAAACCCAATGCTGCTGCATCGCTTAACATGTGTCCTGCATCGGATATTAAAGCAAGACTGTTCGTTAAAATCCCACCTATAATTTCAACAACAAGAAATGATAAAATGAGAAAAAAACTAATTAGCAATGCTTTTTGATTTGCATGATGTGCATGAGAATGATCTCCGCAACCATGATGATGTCCCATATTTGAACCTCCTTTTTACATATTCTTCTTCTGAATTTATTTTATTATTCAATAGGTTTCTCTCTTTCCAAATGTATTCATTAAACGATAGCAACCAATCATTCGTATATTCGCCATTTTGCAGCCTTTATATTTTACATACCAATCAGTGATGTTTTAAATATGAATATATATTCATTTAATAATATTGCATTGTGCATGGAAATTTCTTTATTGTTGGTTTTTAGCCACATTTCATAACAGAACAAAGCCTTTTTATGAAGTAAAATGATATAAGATATTACTAACCTTACTTAGGGAGGTTTTTGATAGTGTTAAAAATGAAAAAGTTATTCGCGTTGGCTTTAATAAGCCTTTTTGTACTTGGTGGGTGTAGCCAGGAAAAAGAAGCCCCAGAATTGATTGAAGTAAAATTTAAAACAATTCCAGAGAATATAAAGGTCAATAAAGAGGTGGAATTAGTCGCCACTGTTACTCAAGGAACCGAAAAAGTAGAAGATGCTGATGAAGTAACATTTGAAATTTGGAAGGAAGGACAAACGAAAGACCAACATAAAAAAATTGAAGCCAAACACACTAAAAATGGTGAATACAAGGTTACTTATGTCTTTAAAGAAACAGGAAAGTACTATGTCATTTCACACACAACAGCTAGAGGAATGCATAATATGCCTAAAAACGAAGTAATTGTAAAGTGAAAAAAACTCCTTAAAGAAACTTCAGCTTATCGATTTTATGGACAAGCTAAAGTTTCTCACGGACGGTGAAATATTTAACGAATCAGTTTGCAGAGGAACTCGCCAAGCAAACCGTACGGGCGATGGCGATTGCCCATGCTATGCGCAGGCATGAGCGAAATGACTGAAACAGGTGCTCATAGAAGCGACGGGATGTTCGCATATCGATATTGCCAGGACGACGCCAATTATTTCGATTTATACCGGAGACGTAGCGCTCAGGATCATGTATGATACGGACGAAGAGAGAGGATAGGTGAAGGTAAAGATGAAACGAATGTTGCTTATTCTTTCCATCGTGTTGCTAGCTGCGTGCGGAAAAACGATTCCGGACGCCAAAAATTGGCCGGTAGATGATTTTACGTTTACCGACCAACATGGGAAGAGGTTTGGGTTGCGTAATTTAAAGGGAAAAGTATGGGTAGCTGATTTTATTTTTACAAGCTGTGAAACCGTCTGTCCGCCGATGACAGCGAATATGGCGAAGCTGAAAAAAATGGCGGCCAAGAAAGGGCTTAAGGTCGAATTTGTCTCATTTAGCGTCGATCCGGAAGTAGATACGCCGGAAAAGCTCGAGGCCTATGCCAAAAAATTTACAACAGATTTGTCAAATTGGCATTTGTTGACGGGATATAGCCAAGAAGAAATCGAGCAACTGGCGCAAAAAAGCTTTAAAACGATCGTGAAAAAACCGGAAAACGACGATCAAGTCATTCACGGAACAAGCTTTTATTTGGTCGGTCCAGACGGCAAAATCGTCCAGACATATAACGGAGTGCAGGATGTTCCGTACGAAACGATTTTAGAGCACATTAAAATTTTGCAATCATCCTAGGCGCAAAAATGGCGGCGCATTTTTACCTTTTCATGGTGCTCCCAGTATGGGCGTCATCTATAAAAATCCTAGGCGGGGATTAGCGAGCGTCTACGGCTAACCAAAGGCAAGGTGTCTATCACGAGGTAGAATCTGGAGAAATCTGGAGGCAAACGCTGGTCTAGATTACACGAACCAAATTGCCCGATGAGACTGCTAGACAAGGTAAAGTCCAAAGCCGCCAAGGGCTATTTCAATAAACTTGGGTGGGCATATGAACGGAAAGATGACGCTTTTACCCAAAAAGCATGGCGGACGACACGCACTCCTCATTTATACAGAACAAAGTCCTCGGAATTGCGTATTGGCAATCCCGAGGACTCAAGAGCATTATGCAGAAATATGTTGAACTTCATCAAGATTAGTGAACCACTTAGTTCAGGACCGCGTGCTAGGTGGTGGAGAAGACAAGGGAGAGTCGCCCCGCTCCCCTCTTACTTAATTTCGTAAGAACCATATGACTTTTATAACAGAACACATTTAAGATTTCTTGCCATGCTCGCTCTCGATAATACCTTCTCTACTTGAATGCCTTTCTTTCTAAAATGTTCAATAATCTGTTCTATACTCTTTTTCATTTTCGATTCCGTTTTTTCTGGTTTCATCCGTTTTCCCACCAACGGTTAATCTTTAGCAATTTTATTTTATGCGTGTATCAAATACATCGAAAACTTAGATGTATATTTCTTTATCTAATTTATTACATTATGTTCTTTATTCTCCCACAAAATCGTTAAGCTAATTAAAGTAACTAAAATAGTGGCACCCATATCCGATAAAATAGCAATCCAGAGTGTAAGCAAGCCCGGAATAGTCAGTAATAGAGCTAATAATTTAAGACCTAATGCAAGGGAAATATTTAGTTTGATAATACGATTTACTTTTTTAGCAGTTCTTATAGCGCTCGGTAGTTTTCCAAGATGGTCTTGCATTAAAACGATGTCTGCCGTTTCAATTGCGCTGTCAGTACCTTTTCCCATTGCAATACCCAAATCAGCTGTTGCTAAAGCAGGTGCATCATTGATACCGTCACCAATCATCGCCACTTTGCCTTTTAACGCTAATTCTTTTACCTTTTCCACTTTATCTTCTGGTAACAGATTGGCGTAATACTCTGTTACTCCCACTTTTCGTGCCACTTTCTCTGCTGTTTTTTGATGGTCACCCGTCAACATCACTGTATGTTGAATACCCGCTTGATGGAGCGCCTTGATTACACTTTTACTTTCTTCTCTAATTTCATCAGAAATTCCGACTAGCCCCATCACTTGACGTTCATCAGCAAGCAACACTAACGTCAAGCCTTCTTCTTTCATTTTCTCAATATCGGCTTTTACTTTCTCCGTTATTTGTAAATGCGAAATACTTTTCTCGTTCCCCACCCAATACCGTTTGCCTTGAATAAGCGCGATGATTCCTTGTCCAGAAACCGTTTCGATTTCCTCCGGATCATGTAAAGCAACTTCTGTCTCAACCACTTTTTTCATAATTGCCTTGGCCAACGGGTGGGATGAATTTTTCTCAATTGAACCGATAATCCGATAAAACTCATCTTGATCATCTATATAAACCGTTACTTTTTCAACATGTGGCTCTCCTTTTGTAAGAGTTCCCGTTTTATCGAAGGCAATCGTATTAATTTTTCCTAACTGCTCAAGAAACACTCCCCCTTTCACAAGAATCCCGTTACGAGCATTTCTTGTAATCCCAGAAACAATTGCAATCGGTGAAGATAAAATTAGCGCACACGGACACCCGACAATTAAAACGGCTAAACCTTGATAAAACCATTTGTTCCACTCGGCACCAAAAAATAGTGGAGGTATCACCATAACTAAAACGGCAACAATCATGATTAGAGGAGTATAATATTTGGCAAAACGATTGATAAACAATTCAGTTGGCGTTTTTGTTTCCTGTGCTTCCTCGACTAAGTGTAAAATTTTGGCTAATGATGAATCCTCATATGATTTTGTAATCTCAATTTTCAAAATCCCTTCGTTATTAATACTTCCGCCAAATACTGTTTCTCCATTTTCCTTTTCAACAGGTAATGACTCCCCCGTAATAGCGGCCTCATTCACGGAGCTTTTACCTTCCACAACTACTCCATCCGAAGGAATTTTTTCTCCGGGTTTTACTAAAACAATATCTCCTACTTGAAGGGACTCAATAGGAACCACTTTCTCTATGCCATCCTTCAATACTGTCGCTTGCTTTGGAGCCACTTCCAACAACTTTTCCATCGACTTTCTGGCCTTTTCCATTCCAATGCCTTCAAGATATTCATTTAATCCAAAAAGAATGGCAACAACCGTTGCTTCTTTCCACTCTCCTATGGAGATGGCCCCAATTAATGCCACGGTCATCAACGTATCAATGTTGAATTTCAGTTTAATTAAGTTTTTTAAACCTTTCAAAAACGTCTGATATCCACTAATAACCATGGCAATTAAGTACAAACCGATCACCAGAAAACTGTTTGTCTGCTTCTCAAGGAAAAACGCTATGAAATATAAAGCAGTCGAAACAATAAGTAAAAACTTTAAATTGACTCCTTGATGATGTGAATGCTCATGTTCGTGATGATGAGCTTGAGTTTTTTCAATAAATGCTCCGTCTTCTGATAAAATTTTTTCGACTTGTTTTAAATCAACTTTTTCATCAATTTTTAGTTTTCCTGTATTATAATTTAGTGTTGCTGATTCCCCGTGTTCTAAACTCCGAATTTTCTTCTCGATTTCGGCGGCGCAATGAGCACATGACAAACCTTTTATTCGATATTCCTCCATGATAAAATCCCTGCCTTTTTAATGATGTCTCGCGTGATCAATTGTTTGTTTCAGGATGTTCATGACATGTTTATCGTCATGAGAATAATACAGCGTCGTTCCTGCGCGTCGGTATTTAACAAGGCGCAAATTTTTTAGAAAGCGCAATTGATGTGACACAGCTGATTGTCCTAACGACAATTTTTCAGCAATTTCGTTCACTGAATACTCCTTTTGTGATAGTAAATATAAGATTCTAATTCTCGTCGGGTCACTTAATGCTTTAAACGTTTGTGAAACAATAAATAAGGTTTCCTCGTCTAAATCCTTATCAACAGATTGTGTGTGTTTAGATTCTTCCATAAAATATTCCTCCTATATTGAATATATGAACACATTTTCATATATGCTACAAAAAAAGTATCATAATACTCTATACACTGTCAAACAATATTTAATGAATAAGTAATAAAAACATATAAACAAACAATAAACCAAGTAATACATACAACCCAAACTCATGAAATCTCATTTTTCTTTTGGCTTTCCATAAGATTTCATGGAACGTTACGAATGATAAAGTGCCAATTGCTCCTCCGAACAAGAGAGTATTGAGTTTGTAAGAATTGTCTCCAATTAGAAATCCGATAAAAATGCTTGCGCCAAGAACAACAGCCAAAAAAACAGCACTAATTACAAACAGTACGGATGGGGATTCTACAAATGCCATTGCCCCCATTAAAGCCATTCCTTCAGGAATATGATGTAGAATCAATGCGGCTAACAGTGGAGAAAGAGAAAATGCATCGGTTTTCATTGTGGTCCCTAACGCCAAACCAGTTGGCAAGTTATGAATGCCAATTGCAACAAGCAAAAGTACAAAAGAACGTATATACTCTAGGCTTCCATTGGCCACATTTAAATTTTTATGTAATAATTTCTCAGCTATACTCATCGATAAAATACCTGCTAATATCCCTAAGACAATTCCCATCCAGCTATTCTGAGTAAAACTTTCTGGAAGCAATTCGAATAGAATCAATCCGAGCAACAGACCGCCGCAGAAAACGAAAGTCCGCTCTATTTTCATTCCTAAAATAAAACGGAATAAAAAGCTGAAAATCCCCCCCAAGGTAATTCCTAAAAACATAAAAATAGTAATGATGGGAACCATTAATATTTCTCTTTCTCCCATGATGTCACCATCCATTTTGTCCATAATTCATTTTTATCTATCCTATGCATGAATGAAACAAAACATGTCTTATCAACATAAAAACACACTTTTCTTTCTGTCTTTCCGCAATAAAATGATTCGAGGTTATATTCGAGGTTATAACGGAAAAATTAGATCGTTATTTTTTACATCAAAATTTTTACTTCTTCCGCCTCCCTAGTATCTCATATTCCGTTTAACCACTATGTATTGTGTTGTTTTCAAACTGAAAAGCTTTTCTATGTGTTAAGAAAACGTGTATAATAGATACGTATCTTTTATGAATATATGTTCATTTATTAATCTAGTGTCAGGAGGATATAAAATGGTAAATTACAAAAAATTTTTCCCTATTACATTATTAAGTGCGTTCTTAATTGTTGGTTGCTCTAATTCGCTACAAGAATCAGGAAACAACAAAAAAGAACATCAACAAACAGAAAGCAGAGATATTGTAGAAGAAACAAAAAGTGTCGAGGTTCTACCAAATTTCTTGGATGATAAACCGAAAGAAATGAAAAACTTATACGCTAGCGCAGCGAAAAATAGAGAATTGCTTGAAAATATTCCGTGTTATTGTGGCTGCGGTGAATCTTCTGGGCATAAAAATAATTATGACTGCTTTGTATATAAAAATCTTAAAGACGGAGCAATTGTGTGGGACGATCATGCTACAAAATGTGGAGTTTGCCTAGAAATTGCGGCCACTTCCATTCAAGATTATAAAGCAGGAAAATCAATAAAAGAGATTCGAAAAAAAATTGATGAAGCATATAAAAATGGGTATGCCGAACCGACTCCAACGCCAAACCTGTAATATCTTAATAACGTTGAAGTTTTAAAAGTCCCTGTACTGACTCTTAGATGGAGTACTCTTCAAACTTGTAAGAGTACTCCTAATCTTTTTTATAAAAAACAGCAAGCATGAATCGATAATAAGCAAAAGGAGTTAATTTTATTTTTTTGACATTAGACGCAAGAAAAATTTAATGGAAAGCATACGCTTCAACATCCGCAAAAATAAAATGAGGGCATAGACGATCTGATTCACTCCTTTTGAATAATGCCTCTTGCAACATACCAAGAACTCGTAACTATTCACTCCGATAGTAGTATGTAAAGAAGCGCAACACAAATAGGGCATCCCCGTAATAGAAAATGCCCTAAGTGGTAGAAAGAACACGATCGAGCGTGTCGCCTGTCAACAGAAGACATAACGAATCCCACACGTTTTTTTCGTGTTTCGTCAGTGTGGAAACGATACTTCTTGTGATACAAAAAGACTGGGCGAATGTTTCTTCGCGAAATGTACCCGAAATGTTCTCTTTCACTTTGACCATGCGAAGATCGCGTTCGGCTTGGTTGTTGTCAAAGGGAACATGCACTTCACGTAAGAAACGCAACGCTTCTTCCTTTCGTTTCTGAAGCCGTCGAACAAAAGCAAGTGCTTTTTTTGGAAGAGGCGTCATCGTTTCCAATCGGTGTTGTGCTCTTTCTAGGATGCGATCATACACTCGTTCCCATCGTTTCGCTTCTTCTTCGGAAAGCGCACCGTGATGAGCTTCGACGGCCTGTTTGGCGGCTAACAGAAACGTCGTCATGCGCGATGCCCATATATGCCCTTGTTCGATGAAGCCTTTTAACTCACGCAAATGATGGGCGTGACAAAGGGCATGGGTGGCTTGCGTGTATTTTGGATACGTACCGAATCCATCGTGCATCATCGTCCCTTCATATCGGGGAAGAATCCCAATATCATCAGTCGCTTTCTTTCCACGAGAAACGTGAGGAGCCAAGTACGTATATTTCGATGTGCACGCGACATGCACCCATGCGAGTTTCCCCTTGATGCGCAAACTCGTTTCATCGACATGCAGGATGTTGGATTCAAGTAAGGCGTCTTCGATGATGTCCATATTTGATTCCAGCGCTTCACGTCCTCGTTTCACCATATTGGCAAGGGTTCCTGTACTGATTGAGTGTTGATATAATGCTTCGATTGTATCACTCAAACGTTTGTAAGGGATCAATTGGATATGATGCAAATATACAGCGAGCGCTGTGAGCCGTGGACCGTATTGCACATGATTCGTGACGTGGGATGGGAATTCGGCTTGTTGCACGCATCGACAATGCGGACACGATTTCACTTCACGTTCATGTTGTGTCACCTCGATCGTCACAGGAGGGAGATCAAACACTTGACGGATATCGACTTTGAACGGTTTGACTTCACGCAAAGAAGCCCCACATCCTTGACACGTATGCACACGGTGGACGACACGATGATGTGGATGTTCCACTTGACGGAGCGTCGTTCCTTGATGTCCTTCTTGTCCGCCTGGCTTGTTGCCAGATGGTTGACGAGAAGAACGTGTGTTGGCAAAACGGTCAGAAGATGGGGGCAAATGGCTATTGGAGCTGTTTTTTTTCGTGCGTGCTTCCAGCTCTTGAACACGGTACTTCAGTTGTTCATTTTCTTTGCGTAGTTGTTTGTTTTCGTGACGCAAATGTTCATTTTCTTGAACGAGTTGATGAATGAGCTGTTTTTGTTGTTGAACTTTGCCGATTAAGCTCTCAACTGTAAATACAGCTTGTTGTACCGTCAACATGCGATTCACCTCCTTGTCTATCAGTATTCACATCATAGACAAGGAAAGAAGAAAATATTCAGCTCACTTTATGATGTGGCTGAATAGTTACAAGAACTCTTTATAAATATAATAAATTTTTAATGAAAGATATTTTTACCTAAAAATTACTCGAATCAATAAAGTTAGTTAATATGGGACGGGAGAAAAAGCTTTAGTTTGAACTAACAAAAAACCGTACAGATGCGTTTCTGTACGGTTAATGAAAAATTCTCCAATTTTTTCTTAATGACTGCCATGCTCTTCTCCACTCTCTGGAACAATTTCAAGCTTTTCATCAATAACCCCTTGCGTTTGATACGAAATCAGTTTTTCTGTTCCGGATAAATAAGCATGATTATACGGTCCTACAGTTGGATCGTTTTCAAACGTTGGTTTTAAGGTAGCCATAAACTCATAAACTTCTGGGGTAAGTTCGCCATTCTCAAGCCAAATAAGTGGCGCATGTTTTCCTAAATGCGAAAAAGGCGCTGCTGCTAATGCCATTTCAGGAGATTTGGTCGAAACAAATGATAAACCGTGTCCCGGATTGTTTAATCCCCAACCAAATCCTGTTTTCTTATCTTTAAAAGTCGCAAATGCAACAGACTGTTGAGTTGGAGTATCTCCTGAAATTCGTGTAACCTTTCCAAATTCTTTTAACTTCTCTTCGACTTCCTTTGATATTATGGACTGAGGACCTAAAATGTAGATATTCGCTTTTCCTTTTCTTTTTTTCAATGCTTCTTCTGTTTGTTTCGGAATTTTATTTTGACTAACGTATAAAATCGGTTCTTCCATATGAGCAATCCAATTGGCCGCAGGAATCGTATAAAGTTTTGCTTTTTCCTCAAAAGAACCAATGATGACACTCTCTGGTAGTTTACCTGCTACTTCAGCATACAATTGATCAATTTTTTGTGCTAATGCTGCATAATCGGTTTCATTAATTTGTTGAACTTTATAACGTTTTAGTTTATCCAACTCTTGTTTCGGCAAGTTACCGATAACAAAAATTTGTGTACCGTCTTTAATCCCAAGTGGATTTAAACGTTGAATTTCATTCAACACTTGATTTGGAATTGTATTGTTTTTTGTAAATAAAATAGGTCCGTTATTTGGATGATGAATAAGATCAGCTGCAGCCAATGTTGCTTGCCAATTTTCAAGGGGAGCTAGGATAATCCCATTTGGTTGATTTTCTTTATGAGTAGCCGGCCATACCGTTTGTGATACTAATACCGAAAGTTCAACTGGATCATCAGTATTTAATCGAGTAACGTTTTTTGTTGACAATGTAAGAAGATTTTTACTCGCTTCTTCATTATATACACTCGGTTCTTGAACAACTATAGCTGTGTTTTCCTTGTCATTGCTTGCTCCATTCGATTGACTACTTCTATGCTGACTATGCTCCATTGATTGCTCTGCTTTTTTTGAGTCATTTCCATTTTGTGCGCTACAACCTGCCGCAATAATAGTAGACGCAAAAAGTGCAATTAACATTTTGAGAATTTTTTTTGTGTTCATCTATCTATATTACCCTCCTTGATTTCTATTATGTTCAGTGATTAAACTGTTAAAAAATACTTGTTTAAAGACTCTTAAGCTTTTTTCAACATACCGTATATTTCTACTTTTTTTATATTATCTTGAATTTGTGCAGAATTTATGGATTTTATTTAATTGACTGTAGATGAGCAAATTTGCTAACATAAATTTACAAACCAAACAAAAAAGGAGACATGAACCCGATTCCTTGGTTAGAATAGATGTGCTACCAACTACCCACAAGGAGGTTCATGTCTCATGAATAGATTAGCACATCATCAAGGAATCCACAAGTTTTTCATGACGCTGGGATTGGCGCTTTATTTCTCGAAGCCGGTCATCAAGCATCTCGTTCATCTTGTCGACGCCTTGACGACCAAGGGATTTTCGGGGACATTGACGGATGTCCGGTACTGGAGTTTTCATCCGAATCATCGAACCACGCTCAGCCACTTTTTCACGAAAAGCCCTTGGAACGAGGAAAAACTGCTTGAGAAGCTTCAGGAGTGGGTTCTTCGCCAGATCGAACGCCTGGCCAAACGGACGAATCAACCCCTGTTCCTTTCGATTGATGATACCATTTGCCAAAAAACGAAGCCTTCGTCACGGGCAACGCACGCCATTCAAGGGTGTGACTGGCATTTCTCTCACAGCGATCATCAATTGGTCTGGGGGCATTCGCTTGTTTGGCTGATGGTGCACACCTTCACGCAAGCGTTTCCGTTCGCCTTTCGTCTGTATGACAAGACATCGGGAAGAAGCAAAATCGACCTGGCGATCGAGATGCTTTCCTCGCTCAAGGGGAAGCGGGCTCAGCCGGTGTATGTGCTCGTGGATTCATGGTATCTGTCCCAAGCGCTCATCGAAGCCTGTCTGAAACAAGGATTTCATGTCATCGCCATGCTCAAGACGAACCGGATTCTCTACCCGAAAGGTATCGCCATCCAAGCGAAGGAGTTTGCCCGCTATATCGAGCCAAATGACACCCGCCTCGTCACGGTGGGGAACGAGCGCTATCGTGTCTACCGCTACGAAGGCGCGCTCAACGGTCTTGATGACGCGGTGGTGCTGCTGGCCTGGAAGGCGGATCAACCGATGACGCCGGATCATCTCCATGTCATATTGAGCACCGACCGGGAGCTGAGTGACGAAGACATCTTGCGTTACTATGCCCAGCGCTGGACGACCGAATGCTTTTTCCGGCAGGCAAAAGACCAGCTGAAGCTCGATGGGTACCGTGTTCGCCACGTTCGGGCGGTGAAACGGTATTGGGTCGTGGTGCTGTTAGCCTGCGTATACAGCATCGCGGAATTTCAACAAGACATCTCTTCCGGCCTGGAGCTTCTTCGGTCTCGGAAAGGGCACAGCGTTGTCGAGTTCATCTATGACGCCGCAAAGCAAGATATTCCCATTGATGTGATCAAAAAACAGCTCCATGTCGCCTAAGGGGTCCCCTGTTTGTCTCTTAGGGAATGGAAATTACTGTAATGAAAAATACTCACCTGAATCCGTGACAAAACATCTTTACAATGGTCGCAAACCGTTGATACGATAAGGGAAAACGACGTTGACGATTCTTCATCAAGTAGGTGAATGTGATGAAAGATTTCCCGATTCGGTTTGTATTGACAGATGAAGCGATTACTCCAAGTGCTGGGCTTGCTCTCGTGGGCTACTTACTGCACCAAACGAAGCTGGATAAACGAGTAAACGCCCTTCGGCTCCCAACGGTTCGTCGAGATGTGCACATTTCCCATAGCGACGTCATTCGCTCGATGATTGGCTTGCTTGCCACAGGAAAAACGGATTTTGATCATATCGAAGCGTATCGTCAGGACGATATCTTTTCGACATCAATGGGCATTCGGCACGTACCTTCCTCCCCAACGTTGCGACAGCGACTCGATCAGCTCGCTTGTCTTCCGATGACCGAAACCATCATTTGGGAGGAATCGATGCGTCTGTTGGTTCGACAACACGCTACCTTGTCCCCTTGTTGGGCGAAAGGGAAAACGACATGGCTTCCCCTTGATATAGATGCTTCCCCATTTGACAACTCCGATACGAAGAAAGAAGGAGTGAGTCGAACGTATAAAGGATTTGACGGTTTTACGCCGTTGTTTGCGTATGCAGGGAAGGAAGGGTATATCGTTCATGCCGAGCTGCGTCCAGGGAAACAACATGTACAAGACAACATGCCTTCGTTTTTAACTACCGCCATCCGTCGAGCTCGTCCGCTGACCTCGTCTCGTCTGCTTGTCCGCATGGATGCAGGAAACGATGCGGAAGCGAATGTGCACGTATGTCTAAAGGAAGACGTGGACTTTGTCATCAAGCGAAACTTACGCCGAGAATCGAAAGCGCTTTGGTTCCAGATCGCTTCGCAAAAGGGCAGACGCGTCGATGATGGACAAACAGAAGGAGTACAAACGTATGAGTTATGCCTTCCACAGACAGCAGCAATTGATGGACACACGTATACGTACGTTCAAGTCACCCAAGTGACGGAACGAACGATGGAACGAAATGGACAGCTGATGCTCGTTCCTAATTACGAAGTCGAAAGCTACTGGGTGCGCCTCGAAGGATACGAGCATGTTCGAATGAGTGATGTGCTCGCATTGTATCACGATCATGCGACATGCGAACAGTTTCATAGCGAACTGAAAAGCGACTTAGATTTAGAGCGACTTCCATCAGGGAAGATGAAAACGAATGCGCTCGTGTTAGTCATGGGAGCATTCGTGTACAACCTTCTTCGTCTGATTGGACAAGATCTATTAAGCGATCCGAGACATCCATTACATCATAAAGTGAAACGCCGCCGCATCAAGACGATTATTCAGACGGTGATCACGATGGCAGGTCGACTCGTCCGCCGATCACGACAGATCTGGATGAAACTGACGCGAAGGAGTGGCTATAGCGAGCCCCTTCTGAACATTTACATAAAATGGAGAGAAGGAGCATAACGAATGATTGTTCGCAATTCTGTACTCATCCTAACCCTCTGTCCTTTTTTGTTTTTTCTTTGGTTTATATACCTAAAAAAGATATTTATTTCATTTCTGAGAGTGAAGATGACATCTGTTTTAAACATAAAAAGGGAATGGTGGATCACACATCCATAAAACCAGCAAAAAAGTCAAAGTCGATGTCAATCCATCACGGATTCAGGTACTCATCTACAGTAATTGACTTAATCAATGCTCAAATGCCATGTAAAAAGGAGAAAAAGAAAATGAATAACAAATGGAATCGGATTATTTATAAATGTTGGGCTCCTTTTTATGATTTATTTTTTAATAGAGGTGTGTTTTATTCAGCGCGAAAACAGATATTTCATGAATTTCCTTTTGGAGATGGCGAGAATGTTCTATTTGTTGGAGTAGGAACGGGTGCTGATTTGGCCTTTTGTCCATTAGAAAAAATAAATGTAGTTGCTATTGATTATTCTAAAGAAATGCTGGAAAAAGCAAAAAATAAGTATCAGAATGAAAATATAAAATTCATTCAAATGGATGCTCAATCTCTAACATTTCCAAACAATTCATTTGATGTAGTAGTAGCAAGTTTAGTCATAAGCGTAGTCCCTTCCCCCGAAAAAGTGATGTCAGAAATCGTGCGTGTAACGAAGAAAGGTGGACGTATTATTATATTTGATAAATTTGCACCTAAACATAGAGAACTGTCATTCGGAAAAAAAGTAATTCGTCCCATCATCAAGCTGTTGGGTACTGATATAGGTATTTCATTTGAAAAGGTTTACAAAAAGGTCAAACATGAATGTTACTTAGTTGAAGATAAAGATGTTATGATGAAAGGTATGTACCGAAAAATCATATTAAAAAAGAACTAGGTGATTAAAAATGATAAAAAAAATGATTCTAATGATGTTTCTTACCTTTTTATGTATTCCATCCATCGGACATGCTCATAGTTACTTATCGTCTTCTAATCCTAAAGCAAAAGAAACAGTAACTCAACCACTAGAAACAATTACTCTTACATTTGAGACAAAAATAGAGAAACTAAGCACAATGCATCTTCTCAACAATGGAAATGAAATTCCATTGAACAATATCACGGTGAAAGACAATCAACTTATCGGTACTATTTCAACCCCACTTGAGAACGGTTCATATACGATTGTATGGAAAATTGTTGGAGAAGACGGTCATCCAATCACTGGCGAAATTCCGTTTAATGTAAAAGTAGCACAAAATAAGACAAAAACGCCAACCCAGTCAACGACCTCTACAACGAAACAAGACAGCATTGAAAAAGATACGAAACTAGAAAAAAGTCAGAAAACAGAAGAAGATAGTCAAGCAAAAAATACATCTTCCAGCACATTGATCAGAATTTTAACAGTTAGCTTAGGTATTATTCTTATCGTTGGTTTGATATCAATCTTGAAAAAGAAGGGATAAGCATTGCCATTCATTGTTTCACTTAGCGAATTTTTTAACTATATTTTCTATTCTTTACTTGCTGGTCATGTTGCATTATCTTTTGTACCTGATGAAAAAAAACCAAAAATCATTATTCCAAAACCAATGCTCCTTTTATCTATATTAGGCATCATCGTCTCATCCTTTGGTCCAGTTTTACAAGTCATTTTTTATTTTTCTGATGGTAGTGACTATTTTAATCAGAAATCATGGTCAATCTTAACTGACTTTCAAGTTGGAAAAGCGTGGATTTTCATTGGTTGGGTGGCAACCTTCTTGTGGATGACCGTGTATGTGGAAGGTTCGAAATATTTACAAGCCTTTTGGTTATTATTGATGATTTTAGCAGTTGGTTACGCTAGCCATGTTGCATCATTATCATTTTGGACTGGGCTGCTTTCTCACAGTATTCACTTTTTAGCAGTAGCATTATGGACTGGAATTCTCATTCATGTTGCATGGTTTTCAAAAAACCTTCATAACTGGATGACCTTTTTAAAATGGTTTACACCATTTGCTATTGGTTGTATGGTAATCATATTAACAAGTGGCTTTTCTGTGATGCTCTTTGTAGTAGATATAAGTGATTATATCAATTCATGGGTTCTGCCTTATGGTCAAATGTTATTATTAAAGCATATCAGTATCATACCTTTACTTGCATTTGCACTAATCAATGGAATTCTTTTAAGGAGATTGTCAGCGCAGCCTAATCTTAATATTCGAGCTTGGTTGAAAGCTGAAACCATCATTATTACTGTCATATTCTTTTTCACAAGTATACTTGGCACCTTATCTCCCCCACACGATATAGATTTTACAGTTAAATCTGAGGGAGCATCTAAGTGGCTTGAATACTTAATCGGCAAAACGATTATAACTCCCGTTAATCTAAAACCAATGTTTTCTGTTGAAGGATTTTTCTTAATACTCTTTAGTTTTATATTTTTAATTATGATCTTTTTGAGCTTTTACAAAAAGATGAAGCCATATTTTGCAGTAGTTTGTGGATTGTTATTTATAGTTTGTACTTATTTTGGTCTAATGGTGAGTATAAAATAATTGGTTAACATAAAGAGTTTGTCTTGGCGCATTTTTAGGCCGTTGCATTTTAAAAAATGCAACAGGCCAAAAATGCGTTTTATTTTTTTACCTCCTTCCCAAGTACGCTCCTTCCTTTGCCTCTCCCCATTATAATTTTTGCTTGTTAGGCGCGTAAAGGGTCTGCGCTCTTCGGACGGCTTGGGGAAGCCAAGTCGGCTAACCAACCCTAAAAAGCATAGCTTTTAAGGTTTGCTAAGGTGCAGTGTATGTTACTGAAAATTTAGGACTTCCTATAATCTTGATTATGTTGCATCCCAAACATTTTGCTGCTTTTATTGAGACTAATCCAAACATATACAATTCATTTTTTCCTTAGAAATATATCCAAGAACGCTTAGAACTCATATTTCGCACCTTGGTAGGGCGGAACAAAAGGATTTTTTATTCAGTTTTTTAGAATAACTTTTAAACCAACACCAAAAGTGATGGTATCCTTTTTTTACCATCGTTGGTCGTTCTTTATCCCATTAGACGTAAATGCTCTCGTCCATCCCTAATCCTTGCAGAATCCTTCGCTGCTCGTACGTGAGCGGTTGACCTAACGCGCGTTGAATTCGTCCATCCGGCAGTTCCAACAGGACGACTCTGACATACCAAAACAATTGAAAAATCGCTTGTCCGGTCGGTCGGGTCAGTTTCCGGCCTCCCGCGCCCTTTAATGGGTGTTCCGGGGTGATGAACTGACGCACCCGGCGCTGGAAGACGCGGTAAATCGCCAAGGCCAACAGAAACAAATAGCCCAATACCGCGACCCGTTCCGGTTTTTTTACGTAAATCTCATCCGTAAAGAACGGGTCTTTCAAGAAAGAGAAGTTCATTTCCACCGAGATTTGGCCTTTATACAACTTCAAGATCTCTTTCGCATCCATCGGTTGACCTTTCCATTCCTCCGGAACGGTCGTGACAAGGACAAACCGGGACGCTTTCCGTCTCGCCTGTTCCCACGCATCTTGGTCGAATTCCACGTTCAAGCGAAGGGCGTACAGCGTTTCCATGTCCGGTTCCGCCCCTTTTTTCGGACGTCCGCGCCGTTTTTTCGGACGCACGATCGCTTCGACCGACGCCTCGACGCGATGGAACCGGAGACGAAGGGACGCCTTTAGAGACGCTAGGGCTTGTTCGGCGTCTTCCCGGCACGAAAACAGACGGCTTTCCCACTGGGTTTGTTTCTGCCGAAGAAGCTCTGCTTCTTGGTTTCGCTCTTTTTCGAGCGTCTTTCCTTTTCGTTGGTCGAGCGCGCTGGATTCAACGACGATCAACCGGACCGAATGACCTTCGTACGTCGATGTCGTTTCCCACACCCGGTAGGTGGCTCCGTTTTTCTCCGCTAAGGAAAACGGATCGCTCCACGGCGTGTCTTGGGCATCAGCTTTAGCCAGCGCGGTTTTGACGATCCGGAGCGAAGAAGGGCCTCTTGTGATCAAAAAGGCTTTGGCGGCCTTCGTTTGCGCCAGTGTGTCTTTCGTCATGGCGGCAGAATCGGCAACATAAATCCATTCATCTTCGATCTTCGCCTGCTTCAGCTGTTTCTGCACACGGGACAACACCTCGGGATTCCACGTCTTATCCGGCAGGTTGCCGTCGTGTACATCGCCATAAAACGGGATGCCATCCTCGTTGCCAATCAGCCCAAATCCGATCTGCTTTTGCCAACGATGATGCCGGTTGTAGCCATGCGTAATCTGCAAGGCATCCGGCGAGGCCGATTCATACGCGCCATAAACGGTCTTGTCCGTCGTATCGGCGTGGAAGACGCGAAGAGAGAGGCCTTCTTTCTTGTAGATCTGCACGAGGCAAGACGAAAGGACTTGATGGATATTCGCCTCATACAGGCGATCCAAATGACGCGCGATGGCATCGTCGTTGAACCAAGACGGCTCCAGCCCTGGCCGAATCAGCTTCGGCAAATCGATGTCATGCGCCCATTGTTCCAAATGAACGAGCGCTTGCCGGCCGCTCAAGATATCCAGAACGATTAGTTTGACGATATCGCTGGCTCGAGTTTGGCATTGCGGATCCACGGGAACGAGACGATCAATCAACTGAGGAAGGTCAAGATCTTTGAACAGGGCGCTTATTATATTCAAATAAGAACTTTCATAAATGGCCCGAATTTGAACGTCCATGATGAGCAAACTCCTTTGCTTTCCTTGTATTCCAAGGTTTTATTCGACAGGAAGATAAAAAAATCCTCCCGATTTTTGTCGAGAGGGTGCGAAATGTGAGTTAGAACGTAAATTTAATAGGAAAAACCCAACAGTTATTTATCGTACTGGAAGTGGAAACGGCACTAATTTAACTCCAAGACCAAAAGATGTTAGTGGGCTATCCTATACTACAGTAAAGCCTTTATCTGGACCATATACAGCAACTACTATTGAGGCCATTAATGCAACAGGAAAACTAGTAGCAATAAAAGATGGTAAAACTCATGTGTCAGTGAGACCAGTAAATATGAAGAAAATGCAGGGATGGATAAACTCAAGGGAAAATGCTAATACTAGACCACATGAATATACAAAATTATTGCAGGCCCTTTCTGTGAAAGTTAAATAGTAGGAGATGAATTTTAATGGAACTTAGTGAAGTTAAAAGATTGATGAAAAACTTGAGTTGGAATATGCCCCAAGAAGTTCAACTATCTGCAATAAGGGAGTTAACAACAATTGATGATGAATACACTCCTTTGTTAATACAAGATACCGAGAAGCATTGTTGGGAGAATGCGGTTAAAGTTTTAAATAAAATTGGATACCCACGAAATAGGCTGGCGATACCCTGCTTAATAGAGTTAATGCAAGATATGAATTGGCCTGGTGTCCCTACAGCGATAGAGATATTGAAGAGTATAGATAAAAGTGTGATAGTTCCACATATAGAGGCTTCGCTAATAAAAGCAGCTGAGGATGACGATCGCATGTGGATAGGGGGAATTCAGAGACTTATAGATATATTACAAATTTCTGAATCAGACTTTCATGATAAGGAAGTATATAAGTTATTAAAATTATCGGATTGGTAAACCAAGAAATTAGGAGCGGGCACTTGTCTTTTATGAAATAATATTGTATAGAATCCCCCAACTGCGTAAAATGCAGCTGGGGGTGTTTTATTGGCGAACAGTGCCTGGCACTGTTCGATAATATTTTGTGTCTAGATCATCAACAATCAATGCAACATGTTGTTTAAATCAAAAAAGCGTCCCCATAGGAGAACGCCTTAACAAACGATTTTACTTGTTTAATAACTTAATAAATTCGCGCATGAACGCTGGTAAATCTGGCCATGCATGAGCAGATACGAAATTGTTGTCAACATGAGTTGGCTCAGATACATAGTTGGCGCCAATCGCTTCTACACCTGGCTTGCAGGCAATATATGCAGTCATGCTGCGCCCTTTCATAATATCAGGAAGGGTTTCTAATACAAGTGAAGCATGGCAAATCGTCGCAACTGGTTTGTTCGCTTCAAAGAAATGGCGTACGATTTTTGGCAAGTTTTCATCGAGGCGGATGTATTCTGGCGCACGTCCTCCCGGAATAATGAGCGCATCGTACTGTGTCGGATCGATTTCTGCAAACGATGCATGCGCATCAATGAGATAGCCTGGCTTTTCTACAAAAGTATCCCAATCAGCGAAATCGTGGACAACTGTATGTAGTTTCTTTTTCCTTGGTGCAGCGATTGTAACATCAAAACCTTCCTCTAACAAACGGTAATACGGATAATAAATCTCTAACGCTTCCACCGCATCTCCTGCAACAATTAATACTTTTTTGCTCATATGAACAACCTCCTTCATTACTATGATTATTTATAGAAAGAATTTTAACACGGTACTTTCCATAACCAAAGTATACTGTAACTATTTGGATTTATCAAGGATTCCTAGTTTTTTGAATTTGGACTTTTGAAATTAAATGAATACGACGTCAGTACATTAAATGCTTAAAAGAGGTACCGTATTTTTTGTTTCAAGATTTTCAATCATTTCATACCAAGCCTTTGGCTTGTTTGATAAGACAGAATAATAACGTTTCAAAAACTTCACAACAAGCTCCGCTGGAAGTTCATTTACGTTATCATCCATCGGAAGGAAACAAAGGTCGAGTCCAGTTACAGCCTCTCCATCATTGTTCCAAGATGGATGAACATAAGGGAAATCAAGACGCTTATAACCAAGATGAGACAATACTTCACGGCGGACATATGGATCCATCGGCTTAATTCCGCCAAATTCATAATGTTCCACCCGATAAGGATCATAAATTTCCGCAAACATGCCAAATAACTGCTTTCCGTTTGCTGCGGCCCAAGCGTTCAAATCTTCTAGCCTCTTTTGCACTAAAAATCGGCCGATGCCAAGTCCTGGTTGGCCAATGATCGTGAAGTCTGTCATTGCGACATTTAAATCTTCATAATAGCGGTACTCTGTCGCACCTACAACATTTCCTTCGTGAACAGCAACACACACACGAATTCCCGGATCTTCAAGAGGCTCTTTCCAAAGATCGAATGCTAATACTTCTTCAGGAGGAAATACCTCTTGCATCAATTCGTGCATTTTTTTAAACAAAGGGTCTTCAATACTCGTAATTCTCCGATATTCCATGTTCATCATTCTCCTTGTTCAGATTTTGTTGTATAAAAAGGATTTTTCCATTCCATCAACGCCGCGTAGTTACAAGACTCTTCATCCTCTAAATAGTTAGCAACCACTTGAACAGGGGTACGGCCACAGCGAAGCAGGAAAGTAATAACAGGGTCCTTTAATTCTCCTTTGACGACTGCTTCGAGGTATTGTTCTGGCGTCATCTCATCAGCTTTTTTATGATAGCCGGGCATTCTTCCTCCGCCTAACAGACGTTCTAATCCCAATTGAACGACGACTTCATACATGGATAACATTAGCCATTTTCCTAATCCTAATTTGCGATAAGCAGGACGCACGCCAATATCGACTACATAGAGCGTATTTCCATTTGGATTATGGTTGCGAATATATCCATTATCGGTAATTTCTTCCCATGTATGTTCCGGATGATTCGGATCAAAGTCAACAATCAATCCTGTCATCGATCCAGCAATTTCGCCATCGACCTCTACACATAAGGCTCCTTCTGGAAAGAGAGTAACATGGTTTTTCAGCTGTTCCGTGTTCCACCATAATTCAGATGGGAATGGCGGTGGGAAACTTTCTTGCTGGATGCGGATTAAGCCGGGAAAGTCCTTTTCTTCATAATTTCGAATGACCGCAGGAACAGGCCGATCTTGGTCAAGGACGTAAAATTCTTTTCGATACATTTTTCTCCCTCCTTTAAGAGCGCTAGTCTTACCTTATTTCCAGTCCGGATAGAGATCGGTGCGTCGGTCACGCCATGTAGTGACGGAACCGCTTTCGCGAACTTGATATAACAGGTCTAAATCAAGATCAGCGGTTACAATCATATCATGATTGATTTCCCCTTCGACTAAGATGCCGCGCGGAGGAAATGGAATATCGTTCGGTGTAATCACCGCTGCTTGCCCAAAATTCGCCCGCATAAAGTCAATCGTCGGAAGGGAACCTACTGTACCCGTCGTGACAACATAGACTTGATTTTCGATGGCTCTTGCATGGCTTGTGTAACGAACACGATGGAATCCGTGACGATCATCCGTGCAAGAAGGACAGAAAATAACATCCGCGCCTTTCGCTTTAGCCATGCGAACAATTTCTGGAAACTCAATGTCATAGCACGTCAACATGGCAATCGTTCCTTTTTCAGTCTCAAACACTTGTAGACCATCACCAGGAGACATGTTCCATTCCTTTACTTCCGTCGGAGTAATATGGAGCTTTGCCTGTTCGGCAACTCTTCCATCTGGATAGAACAAATGAGCTACATTGTATAATCGGTCGCCTTTACGGATGACATGTGTTCCTCCAATAATATGCATTTTTGTTTTCTTTGCTAAATTTATAAATAAAGACCGATATTGTTCAGTAAAATCAGGAAGCTCTTGAATCGTCAAAGGCTGTCCTTGTTCATTGCCAATGGACATGAGCTGAGTAGTAAAAAATTCTGGGAATAAAACAAAATCCGCATCAAATTCTTGAGCTGTTTTAATATAATGCTCCACTTGATTAGCAAATTCTTCAAAAGAATTTATCGTATGAAGATGATATTGAACGGCTGAAACTCTTAGTTTCATGAGCCTTCTCCTTTCTTGTTATCAGTCTTAAAAAATTTTACCCCATTCATGTTATTAATAGCCATGATATTGATATTATTAAGCATATCATTCGCTTTAACAAGTACACACTTTCATGTAACATAGTGTAAAAAAGTATACTAAAAGGGAATATAAAGAATTAAGCGAGGAGAGTCATCAATGTATATACGTAAAAAACGGGCAGCAGACCATTTATAAAGATGCTGCCCGTTTTTTGATGACTGTATGCCTCTATAAGATTTAGCGCTCCAATAAACACACATTCTTTCTGCAAACATAACGATATTGAAATAAAGGAAGATGAGAAGGCCGTTTTCGAGCAAAGGAGAGAGCGTTTTTTATTTGGTGGACTCATTGATTTTTACTTGGCCCTTCACGACCGTCTCCATATAATTTTTACCCCACTCATACATAGCATCGAGAATTGGCATTAGACTTTTTCCGTGTTCAGTCAGTGAATATTCTACTTTTGGAGGAACTACTGGATAGACTTTGCGTTCAACAATAAGGTCTGCTTCCAGTTCTCGCAGCTGGTTAACAAGCATTCGTTGGGTGATCCCCGGCATGAGAGCCTTTAGCTCGCCAAACCGCTTCGTTCCACCTTTTCCTAGATGCCATAAAATAAGCATTTTCCATTTACCGCCAATAACAGCAAGTGTCAATTCTTTTTCACAATTATACACTTTGCCACAAACATGTCCCATTTATTCCACCTCCATTCTCTATTATAAACCAATAGTATACTTTTTAACACTACATGATAACAATGCATGTATTTACAAAACATTTCATTTACACCCATAACATCTAGTATTAAGGCGAACAGTGCCTGGCACTGTTCGCCAAAAACTCAAATAAATTGATGCTACTTTAACACATTTTGGAGGATAGAAATGTTAATATAAAAGTAGAGGGTGTTTGTAGGAGGGATGGAAATGTCGGGAGAAACGTCACATGTAAATGTATTGAGTGAAGAAGAATCGGACGAAATGATTGAAAGAGCGAAAGAATTTTTTAGGAAAGAAATCGCTTCTAGCCATATACGTAATACAAAAAAGTTGAAGAAATTAAAGGAGTTCCATTTGAACCCGTTTTTAGACAAGTATAAAGCGAGATTTTTAACAGGGAATGACGATCCTGTTAGCATGGCAAAGGCGTTGGTGTATCCAAGGGTATTGGGGACATCTATTAACACAACGTTTGGGAATAAACTCCAAAAATTTTGTAGTGAAGTACTGGGGAGCTTTGCTTCTACTACAGCAGGGATAGACATTGAATTTATTGATAAATTAGATGGAAGAAGAAAATATTGTCAAGTAAAAGCAGGACCCAACACCATTAATAAAGACGATGTAGAAACGATAAAGAATCATTTTGCAGGTGTTAAAAGGCTTGCGAGGACGAATAATCTTCATATTGGCTTCACTGATTTAGTCGTTGGTGTTCTTTATGGTACACCTGATCAGTTAAGCGGTCATTATCAAAAAATTAATCAAGAATATCCTGTCATTGTTGGACAAGAGTTTTGGTACAGAATTACGGGGATTGAAAACTTTTATCAAAGATTAACAGATGCGATAGGGGAAGTTGCAACAGAATTTGACTCTTCAAAGTTAATCGAAGAGATTATTGAACAGCTCGCAAAAGAGATCGAGGAAACGTTGAACGCCGATAGCTAGAAATATAAAGCAAAGGGGAATGCCTAGGCATTCCCTTTTTTGTTAATTTCGTTCAAAACTTTTACGATAGATAAACCTACAGCTTTAGCCATATGAACGGGAACAGCGTTACCAATCTGTTTATAAGCATTGTTCATCGAGCAATCAAATACCCAATCGTCAGGGAAACTTTGTATTCTTGCATATTCTCTGACAGTAAAAGGCCTTGTTTCTTCTGGATGGCATCTTTCCGTTTGTTTTTGGGCAGGAGAACATGTTAATGTTAGGCATGGTTCGTCCCATGACAATCTTCGCGCCATCCCGGTTCTTCCGCCACCTGAGTAGTAACTTTTTCCCATGTACTGTTTGGCGATTTCTTCTGGGAGATCTCTCCAATAACCGCCAGGGGGAACAAGTTCAAGAACTTTTCTCTTTTCTTCAGGGTATTTAGCGCCCTCGGATGGAGGAACATCTTGCAAGACATCCCTTAATGTCAGCGTATATCCATACGGTTTAGGAAAACGATAAGAAACGTTATATTTTTCAACTAAATCTTTTCTTATCCCTATAATGAATATTCGTTCTCTTTTTTGTGCTACATCATAGTCTAAAGCATTCAATACTTTCCATTGAACGTTGTAGCCTATTTCTTCAAAAACGGAGAGCATGGTTGCTAATGTTTTTCCGTTGTCGTGGTTGACAAGCCCCTTTACATTTTCGGCTAAAAACATTTTTGGTTGCAGTTCTTGCAGAATTTTTGCGTAATAGTAAAATAGCGTTCCTCTTGCATCATTTAGCCCTAGTTTTTTCCCTGCATAGCTAAAAGCCTGGCAAGGATACCCTCCAGATAATAGATCGATATCATTTGGACAGTTATTGATAAAGTTTTTTATTCCATGCTCAGCCACTTCAATAATATCTTTTTCGATTACGTTCCAATGAGGTCGATTTTTTCTTAATGTTTGACAAGCATATTTATCAATTTCTACTAGCCCCAAGGAGTGAAAACCTGCCATTTCAAGCCCAAGAGCTAACCCCCCAGCACCTGCAAATAATTCAACAGCTGTGTACTGTTTATCAGCAACGATATCTCTCACTTCTACACTATGAGAGCCTTCGTAGTGAAAAACATTAACGGTATTTTCTGTTTCAACATCAGTTTTTGTATCTATATCTCCTAAATCAAGCTCCAGTTGCTCGGAATAAATGATATCTTCAATTTCTACTCCAAGTGTATGGCAAAGTTTTAAGGCATTTGACTTGATAGGATTGAAATTAGGGGAAAGGAGCATAGATAATTGATTTTTACTAATTCCCATCTTTTCCGCAAGTTCTTTTTGTGTAGAAATTCCTGATTTCGTCATATACTTCCTAACTTTTTCTTTACTAATGCTATACAAATTTATACCCCCATAAAAGTTAAAATATTTTTTTAACTGTTATGTGGTTATTATATATAATTAGAAGGTGACCGTCAATTAGCCAACGGTGCCAGGCACTGTTCGCTTGAAATTGACGTCATGCATTCCCACACAGCACGATGAAAGAAAATAGGATATACTAATACATACAACCATCATTTGAACGTTTCATAAGGGAGGAAGCACGTTGGACGCGAACTGGAATTTTGACAATAGTTATGCCCGCTTGCCTGAGCGATTTTTTACAAGAATTTACCCGACGCCTGTCAGTGACCCAAAGCTTGTCGTGCTTAATCGTTCGCTGGCAGGGGAACTTGGGCTATGTGCGGAGGCGCTAGCGAGCGAGAATGGGGTGGCGGTGTTTGCCGGAAATCGAATTCCTGAAGGTGCGGAGCCTTTGGCGCAGGCGTATGCAGGACATCAGTTCGGATATTTTAATATGCTTGGCGACGGGCGAGCGATTTTACTTGGTGAACATGTGACGCCAGACGGAGAACGGTTCGATATTCAGCTGAAAGGGTCGGGACGGACGCCGTATTCGCGCGGGGGAGATGGACGTGCAGCGCTCGGACCGATGCTTCGTGAGTATATCATTAGCGAGGCGATGCATGCGCTTCGTATTCCAACGACGCGCAGTTTAGCCGTTGTGACAACAGGGGAAGTTGTTATTCGCGAAACAGAGCTTCCAGGGGCGATTTTAACGCGCGTGGCAGCGAGTCATTTGCGTGTCGGGACGTTTCAATATGCGGCACGCTTTTTATCGAAAGAGGAATTGCAAGCGTTAGCCGATTATGCGATCAAGCGACATTATCCAAACGGAGAACAGACGTCCAATCGTTATGCTTTTTTGCTTGAAGAAGTGATGAAAAAGCAGGCGGCGCTTGTAGCGAAATGGCAATTAGTCGGGTTTATTCATGGGGTGATGAACACCGATAATATGACGATTAGCGGTGAGACGATTGATTACGGACCGTGCGCATTTATGGATGTGTACGATCCAAAGACGGTGTTTAGCTCCATTGATACGCAGGGGCGGTATGCGTACGGTAATCAGCCGTATATCGCTGGATGGAATATTGCACGTTTGGCTGAAAGTCTTTTGCCGCTTTTGCATGATAATGAGGAAAAAGCGATTGAGCTTGCGCAAGAAACGATAGGTCGATTTCCGGCGTTGTATGAAACGTATTGGCTAGAAGGGATGCGGGCAAAACTTGGGCTTTTTACGAAAGAGGAGGAAGACAAAAAGCTTATCGGGGAGTTGCTTCATCTTATGTATACTTATCGTGCTGACTATACGAATACGTTTCGCTCATTAACGTTAGGCGAGTGGAATTTTTGCGAACAAGAACTTCGCGACTGGTATACACGTTGGCAGGAAAGAATCGCCCGTCAAGGCGTAACAAAAGATGAAGTGTATGAACGAATGCGGCAAAACAACTCGGCGATCATTCCGCGCAACTATCGGGTCGAAGAAGCGCTGACGGAGGCGGTTGAACGCGGGGATTATACGGTCATGGAGCAGTTGCTTCATGCGTTGCAACATCCGTATGCATACACGAAAGAACAAGAACAATATGCTATACCTCCTGAGCCGTCTGATCGGCCGTATCGGACGTTTTGTGGGACGTAAATAAGGAAGAGCTTCATGATCATCACGTATTTTCCGTTGAAGTAAAATAAGAAGGCGCCCACAGACGCCTTCTTTTTAATCTACTTTTAACACGACGCGGCCGTTAATTTGCCCTTTTAACATACGATCGAATACGTCGTTAATGTTTTCAAGCGGTTGTACTTCAACAATTGTTTTAACTTTTCCTTCTGCTGCAAATTGAAGTGCTTCTTGTAAGTCTTTGCGCGTACCAACGATAGAACCAATAATTTTTACTCCATTTAATACTGTATCGAAAATTGGAATAGGTATTTCTTCCGGCGGTAATCCGACGAGTACGCAAGCACCACCGCGACGAATGGATTTGTAGGCTGATTCGAACGCGGCTTTTGAAACAGCTGTGACGACAGTCGCATGCACACCGCCCACTTTTTCTTTTATCCATTGTGCTGCATCATCATGTTTCGGATTGACGACAAGATCTGCACCAAGTTGTTTAGCAAGCTCAAGTTTTTCATCACCTAAATCGACAGCAACGACGTTTAACCCCATCGCCTTTGCGTATTGGACTGCGACATGTCCAAGCCCGCCAACACCGTAAATGGCTACCCATTCCCCAGGTTTTGCCCCTGTGACTTTTAATGCTTTATATGTCGTGACTCCAGCACAAAAGATTGGAGCAGCTTCTTCAAAAGATAAGTTATCAGGAATTTTTACAACATAATCAGCTGCAGCACGGCAATATTCAGCATAGCCACCATCGACGGAATAGCCAGCGTTTTGTTGATGTTCGCATAATGTTTCTTGTCCGCTTAAGCAATAGTCACAGTGACCGCACGCTGAGTAAAGCCAAGGAATACCTACGCGATCTCCAACTTTTAAATGTGTTACCCCAGGACCTACTTCTTCAATTACACCGACACCTTCATGTCCAGGAATGAGGGGCAGTTTAGGTTTCACAGGCCAGTCGCCATGCGCGGCATGCAAGTCTGTATGGCATACTCCACACGCTTTGATGCGCACTAATACTTCCCCGTATGAGATCTTAGGTTTTTCCACTTCTTTCACTTGTAACGGCTTTTTAAATTGTTCCACAACTGCAGCTTTCATGATTATAATCCTCCTTTTAGGAAAAAAGAGATTTTTTGGTCTGTACATATGTAGTGTAGCATACATTTAACTTGTGAAAAATACCGCAAATAAAATGTTCAAAAAAATGAAAAATATTTTTGGATAAAAAGTTAAAAATTTGGTTCGGGAGTTGACATCATATAAAGTTTCCATTTTAGTCACAATTTCGTATTTCCTTTTTCTTAGTTGCTATGCTAAGATAAAAATGTAAAAAATTGAATAATAGGCAAACTACTCAAAAGGGTAGGTCGCAAAGCTATAGGGGCTACGTCTATGTGTATAGATATGCCAGCCAGTTGCCCTTCTTGTGAAGTATAAGAAGGTTCCGTTCTCTAGGATACGTGTCGAACTATAGCTGCCTCTATTTACTTTGTTTGGGCAGCTTTTTTATTTTACTAAGACAGGGGGAAGCATCATGAGTTTAACGGTAAGAAAAAAAATAATTGCGACGGTTCTTCCAGTGTTATTGTTATTTTTTGTCGTAAGTATGCTTACATATAATCGTTTACAACAAATTGATGAGCAGTATTATAATGCGATGAAAGAAGGGTTTGAACCAGGCGTGTTGATTAACCAATAATATCCATAAAAAACATAGAAAAAAGAGCACCTTTCCTGTAGAATGTAAGTAACAACACAAACAAACCTAGGAGGTGCTCTCTATGCACAAGCATACCACACTCCCAAATTTGATGCAAAAAATTGTTTCTGATGAAGATCTCCAGTCGATTACCGAAGCCGTTGGCTACCATGACACTTCGCGGACGTTTACGGTGCGCACGTTGGTTGATTTTTTTCTGCTGGCGGCACTTCACGAATGGAAAAGTTTCCGTCATGGTGCCGATGTGGCGAAAATGTACGGATTGCCGACGTTTCATTACTCGACGGTTTCTAAGAAAGCGAAAGAAGTTCCGTACGAGGTGATGAAGCGCTTATTTGCTTTGGTTGTTTCTAAGTGCAATCGCCAAACCCGCCGTTCGCTTCGCTTTCCAAAAGCATTGCGTATAGTAGACTCCACGACCGTCACCGTGGGGAAAAACCGCCTGACATGGGCACCCTATCATGGGGAACGATCCGGAGTGAAAATGCACGTCGCGTATTCCCCTGAGCAACAAATGCCGAGCGACATCGTAGAAACCGTAGGGTTGCGCCACGATGGACCGGTGGGAGAGCGGCTCACAGACGTACAAACGGTTCTTGTCGAAGATCGAGCGTACTTTAAAATTGAACGCCTCGATCGGTTTGTCGAACAGAAGCAACCGTTTGTGATTCGGATGAAAGACAATGTCGAGATCCATCAAAAAAAGAGCCTAAAGCGCCTTTCTTCCTCCTCTTCTTCTATTGTGGCGGATTTTACTTGCCAGTTAGGAACGAAACAATGTCGTTCCAAAAAGCGCCATCGCGTCGTGATCTTTCAGGATGCGAACGGGCATGAAATCCGTGTGGTCACGAACGTCTTAGAGGCATCGGCGGAAAAGATTGCCGAGATGTATCAAGAACGTTGGACAGTGGAAGTGTTTTTCCGATGGATCAAGCAATATCTAAACGTTCCGACCTTATTTGGCACCAACGAGCATGCGGTATACAACCAACTTTTTGCGGCATTTATCGCTTATGTGTTACTGAGATGGCTATATCATCGAACGGAAAAACGGACAACCTCGTCCCTTACCTTTCTTTCGTTTGTCCGTCGTTTTTTCTCTGGGCAACTTCCTCTCGAATGGAAATCCGAGATGGCAGCTGTCTTATTTGAGTATGCCCGAATATATGGGAGTAGTATGCCTAATTTTGGATAATCAACAGCCGTGGGTTTGAACAAATAAATATTGTTACAAGTATGCAAAATGCAGCGTTGCGCGAACAAATTGCTGTAGAGGAATATTTAATTAACGGAAAACCTGAAAGTTTAAATGCATTTGAACAAGCAGCGAGCGAATTTGCGGATAATCAAGAAAAAATGACATCATTACAGTTAGAGAGCAAAACAAAGGAAGCGGTTGATCGGTTAGTAAAAGCAGAGCAAGACTATCGTGATATTGCGAAACAGGTAGTGGAGTTCAAAAAGCAAGGTCAAATGGCTGAAATTTCACGCCTCATGAAAGAGCGAGGAAATGCCATTGCGTTAGAAGTAACTGAAGCGGGTGAGCAAGCGCGGGCAGCACTAGAAAAACATTTACAGCAAATGAGCGCGATGTTGTCACAACAAGCAAAAGATATGAAATACATGACGCTTATTACAATTGGTATCGCCTTTTTTGTGAGTATGGCAATTGCGCTTTATATTAGCGAAAAAATCGCAAGACCAGTGAAACAAATTTCCGATCATGCTGAAAAAATTGCACACGGTGATTTGTCGGTTGATGATATTCATGTGACAAATCAAGATGAAATTGGTGATTTGGCGAAGTCGTTTAATCGAATGGCTCACAATTTAAAACAGCTTATTCAACAAGTAAGCGCAGCGACAGAGCATGTGTCTGCTTCGGCACAAGAACTTATGGCAAGCGCTGAGCAGGCAAGCACAGCAACGGAAGAAGTAACGACAGCCATTCAAGAAGTAGCTCAAGGGGCAGAAATGCAAGGAAAACATGCAGAAGAGAGCGTGCAGGCTATTAGTGAGATGGCAGCAGGAATTGAGCGGATGGCTCAAACAGCTACCGTTGTAGCGAACTCTGCGGCAGAGACGACGAAGCAAGCGACTGTCGGACAGCAGTATTTACAAAAAGTCGTTGTACAAATGAATACAATTAACCAATCAACAAATGAAACGAATGCAGTGATTAAAGAGCTAAACGAAAAATCAGCACAAATCGGGAAAATTGTTGATGTCATCGTCGGTATTGCTGAACAAACAAATTTATTGGCGCTTAACGCAGCCATTGAAGCAGCGCGCGCAGGAGAGCATGGCAAAGGATTTGCGGTTGTGGCGGACGAAGTGCGTAAATTGGCGGAACAATCACGCGAATCGGCCAATCAAATTGCCCTGTTAATCGAAATGATTCAACAAAATACAGGCCATGTCGTCAGCATTGTTGAAAAAGGAACAGAAGAAGTGAAACAAGGAACAAAATTCGTGGGAGAGGCAGGAACATTTTTTGCACAAATTTTACGTTCGATTGAACAAGTGAATGAACAAATTCAAGAGCTATCAGCGGTTTCAGAACAAATGTCGGCTGGTGTCCATCAAGTGCATGCGTCCATGGATGAAGTATCGTCGATTGCGAAACGTTTCGTTGAACGGACGGCTGAAATTTCTGCTTCCTCTGAAGAACAACTCGCTTCTAGTGAAGAAATCATGTCCGCAGCTACATCGTTAGCTGAAATGGCCGAGAAATTAAGAAGTGAAGTGGCGAAGTTTAGAGTGTAGTACGAGTTACGAGGTTAGGAAAGAAGGTGTCCCGACATTCGGACACCTTCTTCGTCTCATTTCGCTACTAGCATGTGACGAATAGCGAAAAAAATGAATGGAGAATGTTGTTAATGGCGTGCGTGCTTGGCGGTGAATCCTCCAGCTTGATCGGCACGCTTAAAATCGCGGGCATAGGTCACTTCTTGTGCTCTCGAGAGCGTACTTTTTGTTTTCCCACGTTTCTTTTTGTCAGACATATGTATCCCTCGCTTTTTTCAAATGTAGCGTTAACATTATGAACAGAAAAATAAAAAATTATCCAAATAAAAAAACCTGTTCGCACAGAACAGGTTACGCTTCTTTTAATTGTTGTTCATCATCAGCTTTTTGTTGGCGCATCGCATATAACGTATAGTTGTCCTTTGAAATTTCATATAAGTTATATATGTCTTCACCTTGATTAATTTCTTCCCATAATCGCTTTCTCGTTTCATTAGCAAGGGTGACGTAAGGAAGTTTTTCAGCAGCTTTTGTGGAGCGGACGTTGACTTTGCGAATGCGCATGAAGATCGTGTTGATGGAACGTTCATAAAACAGTTCGTTAAAGAAGGCGTCTTTGGCAAGTTGGTTGTATCCTTTCCCATGATACGGTTTTCCGAGCCATGTGCCTAAAAAGCCAGCACCATCTTCAATATCAAATAAGTTAATCGTTCCAATCGGATTGCCCCACTCATCTAAAATGGTGCGCGAAATGAGTTCACCGCGTTCTTCGGCTTCGATTGTTTGTTTCGTAATAAATAAAAACTCCTCGTATGAATATGCTTTATGGCGCACGAAAGGGAAGACATCCGGGTGCACCATAAGCTCGTATAACGCTTGACAATCTTGCAGTTCACGTTTTTTAAGCATCGTATCTCCCTCCATTCACGAGGGCAGTCGACCATAGGGAACGAGCCACCCTCGAAATTTTTTAATTTATGCAAATCAAAAAATTTCGGGGTGGGAATCGAACCCACTAGAACCAGCGCACTGCTGGTGGCGCACCATTTGCCTTCCCTTACTATCGCATACATATATAGTTTTTTGTACATAACCTTTTATATCATACTTGAAATGATGTAAAAAATAAATAGTTTTTTTATTAATTTTTTTTGTATATTATTTCTCCATTAATCATCGTGAATATAGGGGTTGCTAAGTAGTGAAACGGATGGTAATTCCAAACGACGATGTCAGCATCTTTGCCCACTTCTATGCTGCCGACTCGGTCGTCCACTCCCAAATTTCGCGCTGGTAAAATGGTAATGCCTTCGAGCGCTTTTTGTTCATCAAGTCCTTCGCGTACAGCGATCGCCGCGCAAATGTGTAAATATTGAATCGGTGTGTAAGGATGGTCTGTCGTGATCGAAACATGAACGCCGGCATCAGATAAAATTTTATACGTTTTCCAACTTTTGTTTTTCAATTCTACTTTCGATCGACGTGTTAGTGTTGGTCCGACAGAAACTTGTAAATCTCGCCCTTGCAGTTCTTCAGCAATGAGATGCCCTTCGGTACAATGTTCGATGCGTAAGTCAAGCCCGAATTCATCAGCAAAACGAATGGCGGATAAAATATCATCAGCACGATGGGCGTGGACACGAATCGGGATGTCGCGATTTAACGCCTGAATGATAGGGATCGTACGAAAATCGTGCGGCCAATCGCTATATTTGGCGTTATAAAACGTCTCGCGAAGCATCCCCATAATGCCCATACGTGTAAGTGATTCTTTATTTCCTTGACTGTGCATTCGTTTTGGGTTTTCTCCAAGGGCGAGTTTTAGACCTGCGGTTTCTTTCACAATCATTTTTGAGACGTTTTTTCCGTACGTTTTAATGACTGCCGTCGTTCCTCCGATGACATTTGCACTTCCTGGCATAATGTGTACCGTTGTAATCCCATGTTCGATTGCATCGCGAAAACCTGGATCGAGTGGATATACGCTATCAATGGCACGCACATGCGGCGTCATCGTTTCAATCGTTTCGTTCGCGTCGTTGCCCGCCCATCCCGTTCCTTCGTCATATAAACCAAGGTGTGTATGAACGTCGATAAAACCTGGAAAGACGTATTTTCCTGAGACATCAATAACTTCTGATTGTTCATATACAGGAAGGTCATAGCCTATCTCCTTAATTTTTCCATTTTCAATACGTACATCAGCCCCCTTCATCGGTGGGAAAGTGATTGGGTATATCGTACCGTACTTTAGTAATATATCTTTCATAGCAAGCTCCCTTATTTCTTTTTCTATTATTGTATTCGTTACGATTGTAGTATGTTCGCTAGCGCTCGATCAATAGTTGGAAAAGAAAAACGGTAGCCAGCTTGCAGTAGTTTTTCTGGGATGACGCGTTGTCCTTCCAACACGAGCATGCTCATTTCTCCTAACAGCAATTGTAACGCGAATGATGGGACGGGTAGCCAGTGTGGGCGATGTAATATGTTTGCGACTGTTTTTCCGAACTGCTTCATTGTTACAGGTTGTGGGGCGGTGACGTTGACCGGACCCGATATATTTCCATTTCGAATCGCAAAATCCACTACACCGACGACATCGTCGATATGCACCCACGACATCCATTGTTGGCCGCTTCCAATTGTTCCGCCAATCAACCATTTGTACGGAAGCACGATGCGTGGCAGGGCGCCACCATGTTTCCCTAAAATAATGCCAAAGCGCATGAATACTGTGCGGACGCCGAGTGATTCGATACGTTGTCCAGCCTCTTCCCATTTCTTCACTGTTTCAGCCAAAAAGTCTGTTCCGACTTTGTTGTGACGCTCGGTAAATGTTTCGTGTAGTGATGTCCCGTAAATGCCGATTGCGCTCGCTTGAATGACGACGCTTGGCTTGTTCGGCATTTGTGCGATGAGCTCGTATATCGCTTCTGTCGCTTGTAACCGACTTTCGACAATTGTTCGTTTTCTCGCGTCGTTCCAACGACCGCTATTAATTGATTCTCCAGCTAAGTTAATGACGACATCGATATAAGGAAGTTGTTCAAGAGGATTTGCTTCGTTCGTTAGCCATTGTACATAATGAATATAACGATGGTGTTCCTGCTTTTGGGCATTTCGCGTTAATATATACATATGATAACCTTTTTGAGCAAAGTACGCCGTTAACGCTTGACCGACAAAACCAGTTCCTCCAGCTATTAAAATATTCATTTTTTTCCCTCCTTTCCTTCATTATGCGTTGTTTTTAGGAAAAAAGAAAGAAAAGGTGTGTTCAACATATGTGGATTGAAAAAATTGAAGTAGATCGAAAAAATGCTGAACGTTTTTACGTTCATCTCGTTAAGGAAAGTGGCGATAAACAAATCGTTTCCGTTGATCAAGATGTCCTCATTGAATATCGAATGAGAAAAGGAATGATGTTGACAGCGGCCCAATGCGAGGAGATGATGAAAAAAGATCATGAAAAACAAGCGTATAAGATGGCGCTTCGTTTTTTAGCTTACCGTATGCGCTCGAAACAAGAAGTTGTTGACTATTTGAAAAAAAGGGACATAGATGTTCGGACGATTGAACAAGTGATTGCAAAGCTACAACAGGAACGATATATAGACGATGAGCAATTTGCACATGCGTACGTGCAAACGCAAGTAAATACGACAATGAAAGGACCTTATGTGATTTATAAAGAGCTAATGGATAAAGGGATAAGTGAAGATATGATCGCACAAGCGATGGAACGCTATACAGAGGATATGCAACGAGACAAAGCGATCAAGTGGGTGGAAAAAATAAATAAGCAATCGAAAAAACGGTCGCATCAAGAACAAAAAGCATACATTGCACAACTGTTGCATATGAAAGGTTTTCCTTCACATATTGTTGAAATGGCAAAACAGCATATGATTGCAGATGATGGAGCGGAATGGGAAGCGCTCGTATATTACGGGGAAAAAGCACATCGCCGTTACGAAAAATATGATCGTTACACGTACGAACAAAAAATAAAACAGGCGTTATATCGAAAAGGTTTTTCGCTCTCACTCATTGAGAAGTTTTTAGAACAAAAAAAGGAGGAGTAACTCCTCCTACTCAATGACGATTTCTGGCTGTCGCTTATATTCATTTATAATCGTTTCTGCTATACGTTTTGGTGAACGAAGACGGGAGCGATCTTGAATATGGTCGGAATCGTCCCAAAACGGTGTATTTATATTTATAACAATAAGGAAGACGTATACATAAGCAGTTGTCAAGATTAAACGTTGTTGCGACAGTTTCCGTTGTCGGCCTAGTTCGTAAAAAAGGAACGATTATACCGATGCTTTATTGTGTATCGACGGATGGAATATTTATCCTTATATCCATCTATGTATTTTAGCTTCGCTTTATGATACGATGAGGGTGAGTTAGTCATAAAGTTGGAGTGGGGAGAATGGAACAAAAACGATATAGTGAAATGAGTGAATGGGAATTAAAACAAGAGATCGCCACATTAACTGAAAAAGCACGAAAAGCAGAACAAATGGGCATGGTAAACGAATACGCGGTGTACGAAAGAAAAATGGCTGTGGCGAAGTCGTATTTGTTAAATCCCGATAACTTTCAACCAGGAGAGTTTTACGAAATTGAAGGAGACCCACAGTCACTATTTAAACTTCAGTATGTGAACGGTGTATTCGCATGGGGATATCGCTTGAATGACCCAGATACAGAAGTAGCGTTACCTATTTCATTGTTAAAGAAAAGAGGTTGACACGAGCGTCAACCTCTTTTTCATCATGCTTTTCGCTTACTTACCTCAGAATGTAAAATCATTAAACTTTGTGATTGTTGTGTTTCACCGTTTACTTGGGCATGAGCGTGTTTCGGGTTTGCCCATGGTTTCAGGAAAGGATCGGAATAACGGTTATCATAAAATTTTTTGCGCCAATGTTTGCCCATTTTATTCCTCCTCGATGTCGCCACGTTGACTTGACGCATGCATTCGCTCTTGAGGGTGCGTATTAATTGTTCCGTTTGCACGTTTTGATGCGTATTCCGCTTTTGCGCGTGGCTCACCTTCTAATTTTTCGTTGTTTTGATTCGGAAAGCCTCGTTCTTTATTGCCCACTGTTAGTCCCCCCAGACGTGATGTCGTGCTCTTGAAGCACACGTATAGTATTCATCAATAGACGGTGATTTATGAACACCGCCCGTTTACTTTAGCCTGGAATAAGTTCTAGTTTTTTACGCAATTTCTTCTCGTTAAAAATCCATCCTGTATAGGAGCTAACAATATTTAAGTCGCGATCAAGCTGCACGACCGCAACAAATGGATAATAATCTTTGCTTCGGTAACGCAAATCAATAAAACGCACTTCATAATGGTCGTCATACTCATGAACTTCCCAGCGATATACAGGTGAAAACGACAAAAATGCCGCTAAATTTTCATCTTGTTTTGCTTTTTCAATGACAGGAATGTTTGGAATAGGGCATTTTTCGAACATGTCGAGCACGTTAATCGCCCCCCTTTGCGAGCGAGCAACGTAAAAGTGGGTTGATGTTGTCATAGCTAAATGCCATTCATTCCATTTTATTGTCGGTACGGTAATAATTTGTTCGACATCCGAAAACATTTGTTTGATCTTGCGTTTTATTGCTTGTTGTTGACGAAAGCGGATGATATAGTAACCAATGAGCACAACGTACACAGCGAGAAACGTATACCCAGCATGGTGCCCGTTCAGCCATAGGATGACACCAGCTAAGTGAATGATAAAAATGAACGGGTCGAATGTATTGATGATACCGAGGGCAATCCATTTTTTTGAAAAAGGACGTAATGCTTGCGTGCCATACGAATTAAAAATATCGACAAACACATGAAAACTGACAGCGATAAACGTCCAAAGCGCGATGTGAAAAAACGATGCACCATACACGTAAAAAAGGGCAACGCTAATGAGCAGCGTCCAAACAAATAACGCGGGGATGGAATGGGTGATGCCGCGATGGTTGCGAATATATTTGGCGTTATTTTTTAATTTTAAAACAGTGTCGATATCAGGTGCTTGCGAGCCGATGATCGTGCCGATGAGCACCGCGTGAGCTAGCGTCGGATCGTTCGCAATCGTTGGATCGAGCGTCGCTAATCCACCTAATGCAAATCCCATTAAAACGTGTGTACCAGTATCCAAATAAAAGGCCTCCTTTTTCCGATTGGACTTACTTTTAGTTTACCACCATGGAGGAATGAACGTGAAAGAAAATGTACAACAAATATTGGACCATTTTCATATTGAGCAATTTCAGCACGATTTAATTCAGTGGTTTCAAGCGGAGAAACGTGATTTACCATGGCGTAAAGAAAAAGATCCATACAAAATATGGGTATCAGAAGTCATGCTGCAACAAACGCGTGTCGATACGGTCATCCCTTACTTTTATCAGTTTATTGAAAAGTTCCCGACTTTAGACGCGTTAGCTGACGCAGAGGAAGAAGAAGTGTTAAAGGTATGGGAAGGGCTCGGATATTACTCCCGTATTCGCCATTTACATGCAGCTGTAAAAGAAGTAAAAGAAAAGTATGGTGGACGTGTGCCAGCGTCTAAGGAACAATTTTCTTCATTAAAGGGCGTTGGACCATATACAACGGGTGCGGTATTAAGCATTGCTTACGATATTCCTGAGCCTGCGGTAGATGGAAATGTGATGCGAGTATTATCGCGTATTTTTTATATTACAGACGACATTGCGAAAGGAAGCACAAGAAAAAAGTTCGAACAAATTGTATCCCATATTATTTCACATACCAATCCGTCTGATTTTAATCAAGCGTTAATGGAACTTGGTGCACTCATATGTACGCCGAAAAATCCGAGTTGTTTATTATGCCCCGTTCAACGACATTGTCGTGCGTTTGCTGAAGGGGTAGAAAAGCAGCTGCCAGTAAAAACGAAAGCGAAAGCACCGAAGCATGTTGCCTTCCGTGCCATTGTGCTCGTCAATGAAGACGGAAACATATTAATTGAAAAACGACCAAGTAGCGGATTGCTTGCGAATTTATGGCAATTTCCAAATGACGAACATGCTCCGACATCGAATGAACAAGCATTTATAAAAGAAATAAGCGAACGATATCATGTCGTGCTTCGTTCAATACAACGAATCGGTACATTCGAACACGTATTTTCCCATATCGTGTGGCATATTGAAGCATATAAAGGAAACGCGCTTGAATTACAAATCGATGACGAGACGAATAAATGGGTCACAGTCGATGAACTAAACCAATATGCGTTCCCGGTCATATACCAAAAAATATGGCAAGCATACGAGTAAAGGCATATGCCTTTACTCGTAAAATACTCGTGTTCCATTTGTATATGTTGCTTCGTTTCGTTGTAAACCGCCTCTTGCTTCAATTTCTTCGATCATTTCACGATGTAACGTTTGTCCCTCTGCATTCAAATATGGAGTGACTTGTTGGAAGACATGGTGAAAAAATGCTAACTCGCTATCTTTCCACTTTTGTTTCGGAATCATTTGAAGGGCTGCCAAGTCGCGTCCAACATACATTTTTCTCACCTCTTTATGTAGTGTAGAAAGCGAAATAAAAATTATTCATACGGATATTTTTTAAGTAGATGACGCAAAGTAATAAGCGTGGAGGTGAGTATCGTCAACTACCCCCACTTAGCTAACGCTTGAAGTGAGGGCTTGCAACTCCCCAGAAGTGCAAACGGATTTCGTCCTCCTTCCTTGACTTGGGGTTGCATCAGGGGCAGGTTGACGACTACCCAACGACGCAGGTCATGCCTGCATCGTTACCGATTCTCTCGGTGTGTCTGTTGGCAGTACTTGGCTTCCACACACAACAGACGGACCTACGCTCGATGTTTTACGGTTACAACGTTTCCTGTAACCAACTCCATACATCGAGTAGCAGTTATTGGAGTGCCTTTATTGAACGGTTTTCTCCACGTCTTTATTATATCATACACAAAAGAAAGGGGGAACGCGCATTCCTCTCCCACTTACTCTCTTTGGTCGTTGAAGTGGGAGTCTCCTGCGCGAAATAGGATGAAACCAAACAAAACAGCAGCAGGAACAAACATTCAACATGTGAAACAACAAAATGCTGGTCAATATGGAACAGAGTTTTCTGCTGAAACAGATGTTCAACACGTGAAGCAACAAAATGCAAAATCAGAAGCAAAGAAAAATCAATAATGGGCAAAGGGCATCGGTTTTCGTCCGATGCCCTTTTTCTTCCTCGCTGATTAACGTTATAATAGAAGAAAAAGCGTCGAATGAAAGTAGGGAATGTGTATGGAGTATCCACAGACAGGGGCGATCATTCAAATTCATAGTTATAAACATGATGGGCATATTCATCGGGCATGGAAAGAGACAGTTGTGTTGAAGGGAAGCGAAGAAGAAATCATTGGCGGCAATGATCGCACACTTGTGACGGAAGCTGATGGAAGAACATGGGTGACACGCGAGCCGGCCATTTGTTTTTTTTATGAGAAGCATTGGTTTAACATTATTGCGATGATTCGGTCAGAAGGTGTGTATTACTATTGCAACATGAGCTCTCCTTACGTTTGGGATGGAGAAGCGTTGAAATATATTGATTATGACTTGGATATTAAAGTATTTCCAAACGGTCAGTACGATATATTAGATCGTGATGAATATGAACGACATCGCGACGAAATGAACTATCCTGAAATTATTGATAAGATTTTAAAAAATAACATTCAAAAATTAATTCAATGGATTAAAGAAAAAAAGGGACCGTTTGCTCCTGAAGTGGTAGAACATTGGTATAAAAAGTTTATTATGTATGGAAAGTAAAAGGTACATACTTTATTTTAAAACAGCGGTTTCTTGCTTGTGGCTAGTGTTTCCAGAGTGTCTACGGAAGGGAAAGCTAAAAAAGATGTCCCGTTTCTTTGGCGGGACATCTTTTTATTCTTGTTCAGGAGTAGGCACGACATGTTCTTCTTTATGATAATGATGGAAACTTTCGATCAGTGTGTCTAAATGTTCAAGTTGGTGACTATATTCAATAATCGCTCCGATCAGAGGAAATAGTTGATAATTTTCTTGTTCGACGCTTTGTTCAACATAATGGTTTAAAAACGAGCGAATTAATCCTTTTTTTCCAGAACACGCTTCCGTTGCAAATTGTGATTGTGGATCAGATTTTGCTTTCCCGATAAACTTCAGCAATATTTGGTCGTGGTAATTTAATAAACAATCGAGTTCGTTTTTTATTGCATCTTGAAGTTCAGCAGGTGTATGCGACAGCTCGTTTTCTAAACGATGCAGTAGCTTTAACGTCTCTAAGGCGCGGTTTGTTGCAACAATCATTTGTCGATACAGGACAAGTTTGCGCGACTTACTATATTTATGTTTACGGAAATACGTTCGTTCTTCTTTGTAGAGTAAATAAAGTTGGTCAAGTTTCATCATGTTCTCTTTAAACTTTTCAATATCTTCCTTCAACAGATGGTGCTCAGATGCATGGCGAATATTCATGCGAATCCATTTTAAAATTTGTTCTGTATATTCGACAATTTTCGTATATAGTTTTTTCTCGTATTTCGGTGGAAGGAACACTAAATTCACGACAAACGCGGACAACACACCTAACATAATCGTAGAAAAGCGAATAAGCGCAAATTCAATAAAGTGTTCCCCCGTATATTCCATAATTGCGATGACCGTTACAAGCGCGACAGAAATGGAAGATTCTAAACGAAGACGAAGAAATAACGCAATAACTAAAATGGCAGTTAATCCGATAATAAACGGATCGTGTCCGAAAATAAGTGTAAAAACAATCGCAAAAACCGCACCGATGACATTTGCTTGCACTTGTTCAATTAAGGACAAGTATGAACGGTAAATGGTCGGTTGCATCGCAAATACAGCAGAAATGCCAGCAAATACAGGGGAAGGTAACTGCAACAATTTTGCTAAAACTAATGCAAATGTAATCGCAATCCCGGTTTTAAAGACGCGGGCTCCAAGTCTCATCGTCGCTCAAATTCCTTTCTTTTTTATCATCTTGTTAGAACAACAAAAAAATATACATGTTTTTTATCAGTATATCAAGAAAAAAGGAAAAAAATTAAAAGAACTGCCTCATTTTTTTGAAGCAGTTCTTTTTATATTTATTCTGTTGACACCGATGGATCTGCTTGCTCTTTTTTCGGGATGACTTGGAAAAAGTGTTGTTCCGGTTGTTGCAACAACGGTTGAAGCATTGCTGCTTCGTCGTGCTGTTCGTGTTCGATAAGCAAATCAACATATGTGCGAAGCAGTTCTGTCACGTCCGCTTTTCCTTTCTCGTTAAGCGGTTGAATCGTAACGTTCGCTCCTTTGGCGATGCGACGTTCAAGAGCTGTTTTCGTTAATCCCATTTCTGGCTGATGACGCAAATAAACGACACCGCCTGTCATTCCTGCACAAATCCATGGCCCTGGATCGCCGAGAACGAGCCCGCGTCCGTTTGTCATATATTCAAAGGCAAAACCTTTAATGTTGGCGTTGACACCGATATTGCCATGTTCTACTTCAGGAATTGGTTTTGTCACTTGACCGCCGATAATCATATCCGCCCCTGATAGGCGAATGCCTGCGCGTGCATCAGCATTTCCTTGCACGACTAATAGTCCTTTTTGGGCACCGTAGCCAAATCCTTTTCCGACTGATCCGTTGTAAAACTTTCCGTCTTTTCCTTTTGCTTTGAAGATGAAGATGCCGCCACCAAACGATGTTTTTCCGACGCCATCTTGTGCTCCGCCATCGACGTGAATATGAATGCCCGTGACGTTATACGCACCGAGTCCATTGCCAGGTACAGAGCCGTCTTTATATCGTAGAGAAATATTTGGCAATTTTTTGTACGATCCGTCTAATCGACCACGTACCCGATGGCATGCAACACGGCTACCGAGCACACGCTGTTCAGCTGTGACAGTTGAAAATTCACGTGAGCGGTGCAAGTCTTCAACTTGGTAATCTAAATATTCCGCACCAACTGCAACGGCAAGCTTTCCTTCTTCTGATGTTGCTGCTACTTCTTTTTGATACCATTGACCGATCTCCAATGGTTTTAATAACGTCGCTAAATTTATCCGATCGCGTCCGCGTGTTTGTTCAAGTAAGTCAGAGCGACCGACAAGTTGTTGTAAGTTTGTATAACCGAGCGATGCGGTGAGCGCTTTAAGTTCTTCACCGAACGCGGTAAAGAAACGAACTAAGTTTTGTACGGCTTGCTCGAATTGTCTTGGAACGAAGCGACGCAAACCGTGTTCTTTTGCTTGTGCTTCTGATTCAATTTGCGTAGCGATTCCGACATGGCACGTATCTAAATGACAACCACGGCATGTCGTACATCCGATGGCAATCATCGCTAACGTTCCGAAACCGACGCGATTGGCGCCGAGAAGCATAACTTTAATCACGTCCATCGCGCTTTTAATGCCGCCGTCTGCCCAAATTTCCACTTGATGGCGTAATCCGGCTTCTAAAAGGGCGTTATGTGCCGCTTTGACGCCAATTTCTACAGGTAAGCCAACGTGTTGAATGGCATGAATGCGTGCTGCTCCTGTGCCTCCGTCAAAACCGCTTAGCGTAATAATGTCAGCGCCAGCTTTTGCGATGCCGACCGCAATCGTGCCGATATTAGGGACGACAGGCACTTTGACAGCCACTTTTGCTTGGTCATTTGCTGTTTTTAATTCAGCAATCATTTGCGCTAAGTCTTCGATTGAATAAATGTCATGGTTGTTTGACGGTGAAATTAAGTCAGAGCCGATCGTTGCATTTCGCGCTTCAGCAATTTTAGCTGTTACTTTTGAACCAGGTAAATGACCACCTTCGCCCGGTTTTGCCCCTTGCCCAATTTTAATTTCAAGCAAATTGGATGAATTAAGTAGTTCAGCATTAACGCCAAATCGACCAGAGGCGACTTGTTGCCCGCGCGTGCGTGGATATTTACCGAGCATATCTTTAATTTCGCCACCTTCACCGTTTAAGCTAATCATGTTGAGGCGATTTGCTGCTTCGGCATATGCACGAAAGGCAATTTCATTTTGTGAACCGAATGACATCGAAGCAATGACAAACGGCAAGCTATGTTCACCAACTGAAATGTCGACGTGTTCTTTTTTTGCAGGGACGTCTGCTTGTTTTAAGTCTGTTAAATGGCGAATGGCTGTTGGTGTCCCCGTTTCGATTTCTGTCAATTTGTCACGATAGCTGTCGTATGAGCCGGTTTGAGCTACTTCGCCAATTGCCTTCCAAATACGTGGGAATACGTGAAACGTTTTTCGTAACTTTGCTTGCTCTGATTCAAAATCTTTAGCTCGTGCAATCGCATCTTGTTTTAATGTGTCAAAATTTTGGATAAGTGTGTGCGAGCCGAAAAAGTTAACGATATTTAGTACAGCTGCGATTTCGTCATGCAATCCAATGGACGAAAATAGTCGGCTATATCCGCGCAATTCATGAATCCCGATCGTTGAGATGACTTTTTCGAGCCCTTTATTTAACGCTTGATATAAATGAATTGCTGGACGAGTTGACGTGTCAGCTACTGTCGCAAACATTAAATATGGGCTAATGACGTTCGCGCCGAGTCCGTAAGCGACGATCAAGTCGTGAAGTGAGCGAATCGCACCGGAGCGAAGTAAGAGAGAACAATGTCTTCTTATCCCCGCTTTTGTTAATGCTTGATCGATGGCTGATATGACAAGGAGCGGATCAATCCATAAATGCCCACTTTGATGCGCTTTTACATCGTCAATAATAAGTAATGTTTTCCCATTTGCGACAGCTTCACATGCTTCTTTGCCTAAGCGATTAAGCGCCATCGGGATCGTTTCGTGCTCAACGAACGTCGCTGATATAAAGTACGCTAATTGTTTTTCTTCAAATGCATGAACGAGTTGATCATATGATGGCTGTTGCAATGTTTCGGCACATTCGTTTCCGAGCTTTCCTTCAATTAAAATAGGTGAAAGAAGTTCAACTGTGTACGGATGTTCTTCATGTGAAACAATGCTTGGCCGCTTTCCGACAACCACGCGCGTCGAAAAATGTTCTGTTTCGCGGTCGCGGTCAATAGCAGGGTTGGTGACAACCGCCACACTTTCTTTTATGAAATCAGCAATGTTTTTTCGTTCAGGATCGATCGCTGCAAGCGGAGCATCGTGACCGAGGGAGCGAATCGGTTCAGCACCTTTTTCCGCCATTTGTTCGAGCAATTGAATATGTTCGCGATCCCAACCGAATGCAGCGTACTGTCCATTATGCACTTTTGTTGGTTGAGCAACGAGCACATAAGGTTTGAATGTCGGCGTTTGTAGACGTTGGCGCATATTTTCAATATTTAAACGCTTTCGAATACGATTGTATACTTCTTGTTGATAATCTGCGTATTCATAAACACGAATCGTTCCGTCCGCTTGCCATTTTAAGCCGATTTTTTCCCCTGGGGCGAGCGGTTTTGGTTCTCCTGTGTATTCGCACGTTGGAATAATGCCTGGCTCAGATGCGAATACGTAACGATGCTCGGTCTCAACTTTCCAAAGTGGGCGCAATCCGAGCGCATCAACGCTAAATACCGCTTCATCAGCATGGCGCGAAATGATTCCGGCAGGACCTTGAGCAAAATGTCCCCAAGCTTCGCGAATGTAAGTATATAAATCTTGTAAATGATCTGGATAGTTTTTGATTTCGTTTACGATGGGAGGGAATAAAAAGTCCATCGCTTCAAATAGTGTATAACCATCTCGATAAATGAGCGTTTCCATCGTACGGCTTAAATCTTGCGAATCGCTTCCGCCGTTTGTCAATGGGACACCGATCATTGTTGCTTCTTCACGTAGTTTGGCAATCGTGTTAATTTCACCGTTATGACCTAGGACGCTGAACGGTTGAACGCGGAAAAAGTTTGATAATGTATTTGTTGAATAGCGATTATGGCCAAGTGTCATCGTAGATGCGACAAGCGGACTCGCTAAGTCATGATAATATTTTGGTAAAATATCACCAGCACCCATGACTTTATAAATCGCGTGATGATTGCTTAACGAAGCGACATGAATATGTTCATCTTTTTCGATCTCAATTGTTAATTCAAATAATGTTTGAGATAATGTTTTTTGTTGATGATTTGGTAAAAGAGCAACTTGCCAAAATACTGGTTCTTCGCGTAAAGCAATTGGACCGAGCGCTGAAGAAGATGTAACGCGGTCAGATTCAAAAATGAGCGTCAATTGGGACTGAGCAAATAATTGGCGCATACGTGCTTTTTTTTCTTCCACGTTCGTTGTTCGTGTAATAAATATATGGCCAACGATAAAATCGTCGCGGTCAACGAGTTGAGGATTAAGTTGGGCAACAGCCAATTTTTCTTTCCAAAGTGCTTTTGGAATGTCGATGTGGATGCCGACGCCATCTCCTTCTCCGTTGATAAATCCTGCGCGATGATTCATTGTGACGAGGGCGTTAATACATGTTGTAATGTTTTCTCTTGTCGGGATGCGTCGTTTTTCAACCGCAGCGACAATTCCACACGCGTCGTGCTCATGTTTGTAAAAATGTTGAAATGAAGCTGGATTCCACCGTTGTTTCATAGCATGCGGCTTGCAAGCGACTATCATTCGCTTCTCGCCTTCGCCACCTCCTACAAAAAACTTTTTTTAAAAAATAAAATTTTCTAAATTTTATAGTCTATATTAACACGACCATGATAGAAAATCAATTATTTATTCATGTTTTTGGATATGATATTCAGTTTATGTAACAAAAAGTTCATGAAATTTGTAAGCGTTTTCATTGATTTTGAGCGTAAAAAACGAGGTGAAAACATACGTATCACCTCGTTATTTTGTATATTTATTCATTTTTTAAGGATTTAAATGCGTGTTCTACTGCTCTAATTGTATATTCAATGTCTTCTTCTGTATGGGCTAATGTAATGAACCATGCTTCATATTTCGAAGGAGCAAGATTAATCCCTTGATGAAGCATAAGCTTGAAAAATTTAGCAAACATTTCTCCATCTGTTCGTTCGGCTTGTTCATAGTTTTCTACTTTTTCTGTTGAAAAGTATACGGTGAGTGCTCCTTTTAGACGGTTAATCGTCACAGGAATATCGTATGTTTTCGCATGTGTTAAAATGCCAGCCTCTAACATCGCGCCGAGATGATCGAGATGTTCGTACACGCCTTCTTGTTGTAATACTTCTAAACAAGCAATACCAGCTAAAATGGAAGCGGGATTTCCCGCCATCGTTCCGGCTTGGTAAGCAGGGCCGAGTGGGGCTACTTGTTCCATAATCTCTTTTCTACCGCCATACGCACCAATTGGTAATCCGCCACCAATAATTTTTCCGAGTGCGGTTAAGTCTGGTTCGATGCCGAGCAAGTTTTGAGCGCCACCATACATAAAACGAAAAGCTGTAATGACTTCATCGTAAATGACGAGCGCTCCGACCGCGTGAGCAATATCGTTAATTGCTTGTAAAAAGCCTGGTTTTGGTTCAACGATACCGAAGTTACCAACGATAGGCTCGACAAGAACGGCTGCTACTTCATTTCCCCAACGATCCATAGCTTGTTTAAACGCATCGACATCATTAAAAGGAACAGTAATCACTTCTTGTGCAATGCTTTTTGGTACCCCTGCTGAATCAGGTGTACCTAATGTGGATGGTCCAGAACCAGCCGCAACAAGAACGAGATCGGAATGGCCGTGATAACAACCTGCAAATTTCACGATTTTATCACGACCTGTGTATGCGCGTGCGACGCGAATTGTTGTCATGACCGCTTCTGTTCCCGAATTGACGAAACGCACCTTTTCGAGGGAAGGGATCGCTTCTTTTAACATTTTCGCGAACGTAATTTCATACGGTGTTGGTGTCCCATATAAAACACCGTTTTCAGCTGCGTGTTGAATTGCTTTTGTAATGTGCGGATGAGCATGTCCAGTAATAATAGGGCCATAAGCAGCTAAATAGTCGATATATTTGTTTCCATCTACATCCCAAAAATATGCCCCTTGTGCTCTTTCCATAACGACAGGAGCACCGCCTCCAACCGCTTTATATGAACGAGAAGGACTGTTGACGCCACCAACGATATGTTCGAGCGCTTCTTGATATAATTGTTCAGACTTCGTAAAATTCACGCGAAGCCTCCTCCTTTTATGTAAAATTTCTTTCATGGTGTTTATTTTATCACATTTATTTGAGCACACCATTTGTTGAGTTTCAACATTTTCGTTACACTAGTGAATAGTGATTTCATAAGGGGTGAGGAACATGTATGCGATTGAAGTAGAAAAACTACGGAAAGAATTTAAATCTTACTCTAGTCGGTCTGGTTTAGCAGGAGCGTTTCGTGATTTGTTCACGAGAAACTATAAAATCATTCGTGCTGTCGACGATATTTCATTTGCTGTCAAACAGGGCGAAACGGTTGGATACATTGGAGAAAACGGAGCAGGTAAATCGACGACAATCAAAATGTTAACAGGAATTTTAACGCCGACATCTGGACGAGTTGTTGTGAATGGGATGAATCCACATAAAGAGCGGGAACGTTTCGTGCAGACGATCGGCGTTGTGTTTGGTCAGCGATCGCAATTATGGTGGGATATTGCGGTGCAAGAGTCATTCCGGTTGTTAAAAAAAGTATACCGCGTTTCTGACCAAGACTATAACGAACATATGGATCATGTCATTGAAACGTTAGATATTGGTCCGTTACTTGATAAGCCGGTGCGCAAGTTATCGCTTGGTCAACGAATGCGCTGTGAATTGGCTGCTGCCCTTATTCATAATCCGCCACTTTTATTTTTAGATGAGCCAACAATTGGTTTAGATGTGCTTGTGAAGTTAAAAATTCGTCAGTTTTTAAAAGAAATTAACGAAAAATACAACACGACGATTTTATTAACGACGCATGATATGACAGATATTGAAGCGCTTTGCGAACGCGTTATTATGCTTGATGAAGGGAAAATCATTTATGATGGGTCATTGCAACATTTAAAACAAAACTGGGGAGAAGGAAAACAGATTCACTTCCAATTTCGAGATCTTGTTTCAAAAGAAGAGCTGACATCGCTCGTTCATGTTACATGGGAACAAGGGGAAGACCGATACAGCTGGATTGCGCATGTTCGCGCGAATGATATGGCACATGTGATCGGAAAAGTTGTTTCTTCCTATGAGTTAAAAGATATTCACATTCGTGAAGTTTCAACGGAAGAAATTATTCGCAACATTTATGAAGAAGGGATTCATCATGGCTAAATATATTGAAATGATTCGTATGCGTTTTTTAATGATGTTAGCTTATCGAACGAATTATTATAGCGGCATTTTTATTTATAGCATCAATATTGGTGCGTATTATTTTTTGTGGTCTGCCATTTATGGAGGGCAATCGTCTATTCAAGGGATGACAGTAGAACAAATGACGACGTATGTGGCGATCGCATGGATGGCAAGAGCGTTTTATTTTAATAACATTGATCGTGAAATTGCGATGGAAATTCGTGATGGTAAAGTGGCGATTGAACTGATTCGTCCGTACAACTATTTAGTCATGAAAACGATGCAAGGGCTTGGAGAAGGAATTTTTCGCTTACTTTTCTTCTCGCTTCCGGGCATGGTTATCGTTACATTCGTTTTTTCGCTTCAATTTACAACGAATGTTCATACGTGGGGTTACTTCGCTTTATCGACAACGCTTAGCTTTATTATTAACTCGCAGCTCAATTTATTAGCAGGGATGGTCACATTTTTTACGTTAAACGGGGAGGGATTACTTCGGGCTAAACGTTTCATCATTGATTTATTTTCGGGGCTCATTTTGCCGATTAGTTTTTATCCCGAGTGGGCGCAACATGTGATGCACTACTTGCCTTTTCAAGCGATTAGTTACATCCCAAGTATGATTTTTACGGAAAGCTTCACAGGGGATGCTGCGATCAGAGGAATGATGTTTCAAGCTGTTTGGTGTGTCGTACTGATCGTTCCGATTTATTTGCTATGGAAAGCAGCCAAACGAAAACTTATCATTCAAGGGGGGTGAACATATGTTTTATATGTCTATTTTCTTCCAATATATGAGCCAATATATTAAGACAAAGTTGCAATATCGAACGGATTTGGTTGTTGAGTTTTTGTCTGATCTGATGTTTCAAGGGGTAAATTTAATTTTTATTCTTGTTGTATTTGGGCATACGCAATTATTAAACGGTTGGACGCGCGATGAAATTATTTTTATTTACGGTTTCTTTTTAATTCCTTTCGCTTTATTTGCTTCATTTTTTAACATTTGGGATTTTAATGAACGATATATTGTGCGCGGAGAGATGGATCGAGTGTTAACTCGACCTGTGCATAGTTTATTTCAAATTGTACTTGAACGAATGGAACTCGAGTCGCTCCTTGGAGGCATTACCGGTTTCATTGTCATGGGGTATGCTGCGTCTCGATTGGATATAACGTTTCATTGGTATGATGCGATTTTGTTTGTGTTGTTCGTGCTAGGAGGAACGTTTGTTTACGCAGGCATTTTTATTTCGTTAGCAAGTATCAGTTTTTGGTCTGATGCGCGCAGTTCAATTATGCCGATGATGTATAACATAGGAAACTATGGGAGATATCCGGTTGATATTTATAATCGTATTATTCGCTACATTTTGACATGGATTTTACCGTTTGCGTTTGTCGGCGTGTATCCGTCGGCGTATTTTTTGCGTAAAACGGAATGGTATATGTATTCATTTTTAACACCGGTGATGGGCATTGTATGTTTTACGTTATCGTTGCTGCTATGGAATGCGGGCGTCAAACGTTATCGTGGTGCCGGGAATTAAATAAAACATCCCCTCGTATTATATAAAGGAACAGGAGGGGATGTTGTGACGTATGTGTGGATTGGCATGATCGTTTTTGTTATATGTATGAGTTTTATTTCGTTTTGGCAAACGAAACGTTCTGTTATTTCAGTGAAAAATTTTATTGCCATTTTATTTGTTTATTCAACGACAATGATCGGTTTTGCACTCGTGTATACAATTTTGCATATAAATGGACATGTTGTTATGATGGAAAATGGGGAGAATATAAACGCTTCTAACTTTTTTCAATATGTCGAAACGAGTTTATATTTTAGTGCAGTTACATTACTTTCGGTCGGCTACGGGGATATTGTACCGATTGGAATTGGTCGGTGGATTGCGATGGTCGAAGCGCTACTCGGCTACGCACTACCCGCCGCTTTTGTTGTCCGAACGGTGATAGATGCAGAAAGAAGATAAGGGGAGAGAATCATGAAAGCACCTGATTTTACATTGCCAGCAAGTAATGGGGAAAACGTCACGCTGTCACAATTTCGCGGGAAGTACATCGTATTATATTTTTACCCGAAAGACATGACGCCGGGATGTACGACAGAGGCTTGTGAGTTTCGTGATCAATACGAAGTATTTACGGAACTTGGGGCGGTTGTCATCGGAATCAGCCCTGATTCCATTGAACGACATAAAAAGTTTATTGAAAAGCATCGCTTACCGTTTTTACTTCTTGCCGACGAAAAGCAAGACGTAGCGAAGTTGTATAATGTGTGGAAGTTAAAGAAAAATTTTGGGAAAGAGTATATGGGGATTGAGCGTTCGACATTTTTAATCGACCCAGATGGTCAAATTATAAAAGAATGGAGAAAAGTGAAAGTAAATGGGCATGTTGAAGAGGTGCTAAACGCTTTAAAACAGGCGATTAGCTCAAACAAATAATGAAATCGTTGCGTACGATATAGTAGAGCACACACCTCCTCAAAGACGTATGTGGCGATTCTGTGTAGAGTCGTCCTTTTTTCTTTCCGGAAAATACAATTGACAAAAGGTTTTATTTTTTTGTACACTATTTATAAAAATTATAAAGTAATAATTATAATTTTTATAAATGAAAGTGGGGGCATGACGGTGACGCACGCACATCAATTAAAAGAAGCGCTTCATGCGTTGAAAGAAACCGGCGTCCGTATTACACCGCAACGTCATGCGATACTCGAATATTTGATTCAGTCAATGTCCCATCCAACAGCGGATGAAATTTATAAAGCTTTGGAAGGAAAATTTCCAAATATGAGTGTCGCAACTGTGTACAATAATTTGCGCGTGTTTAAGGAAGTCGGTCTCGTTAAAGAGTTAACGTATGGTGACGCATCTAGTCGTTTCGATTTTGTTACGACACATCACTATCATGTTATTTGCGAAACATGTGGGAAAATTGTCGATTTCCATTACCCGGGCTTAGATGAAGTAGAAGATTTAGCGGCACATGTGACAGGTTTTAAAGTGAGTCATCATCGGATGGAGATTTACGGAACTTGCCCGGATTGTCAAAAGGGACATCATTAAAAAAGCTGGTAGCATCGATGCTATCAGCTTTTTTTGTCCCTTACTTTCCGATTATATTTTTCATCAAACTCTTTCCCTTCGAGCGTTGGGTCAAGGGTGAGTGGTTCGTTGCAATACATACATACATCGACTCGACCTAGCATTTTTGTTACTTTGTTACATGAAGGGCAAACGACTTGTACCGTCTTTGTCGACAACATACCAATCCAAAAATAAACGACTGTACTTGCGATAATAAACAACAGTCCTAAAATCATAAATAATGTCATAACAATCGGCGATGTACGAAAAAAAATGCCTCCATACATGACGAAAAATCCGATAAAAATTAAACTTAACGCAAACGTACGAATTTTGTTAATTTTGCTTGAATATTTTACACCCACATTTATCTCCTCCTACGCATAACTATATCATAAGTTTTGAATGATAAGCATTAACCAAGCAGGAGTTTTTTTAAAAATGTCGAATACGGTCAAACAATGTTGAAAAGTGGAGGATTCGATTATGGAAGATGTGTTACGCCCGATTTACCAAGAGCGAGCTAGTCAGTCACGCACTCTCGGTATTTTAATGGTTGAAAGAGGATCGGATTATTCTCCGGAGACGGATTTATTTGATGTTATCTTATTTGTTATCGTTCGAGAGGGAGAAGAAGCGGTTTTTATTAAACATTACGTGTTTGGTGAAAAAAGTGCATCATTGTACGTTGTAGATGAACATCGAG
>NZ_CP150179.1:527500-2435000 GCF_037965005.1 Anoxybacillus sp. FSL W8-1294
GTTTGACTGGGGCGGTCGCCTCCCAAAGCGTAACGGAGGCGCCCAAAGGTTCCCTCAGAATGGTTGGAAATCATTCGAAGAGTGTAAAGGCAGAAGGGAGCTTGACTGCGAGACCTACAAGTCGAGCAGGGACGAAAGTCGGGCTTAGTGATCCGGTGGTTCCGAATGGAAGGGCCATCGCTCAACGGATAAAAGCTACCCCGGGGATAACAGGCTTATCTCCCCCAAGAGTCCACATCGACGGGGAGGTTTGGCACCTCGATGTCGGCTCATCGCATCCTGGGGCTGTAGTCGGTCCCAAGGGTTGGGCTGTTCGCCCATTAAAGCGGTACGCGAGCTGGGTTCAGAACGTCGTGAGACAGTTCGGTCCCTATCCGTCGCGGGCGTAGGAAATTTGAGAGGAGCTGTCCTTAGTACGAGAGGACCGGGATGGACGCACCGCTGGTGTACCAGTTGTCCCGCCAGGGGCACAGCTGGGTAGCTATGTGCGGAAGGGATAAGCGCTGAAAGCATCTAAGCGTGAAGCCCCCCTCAAGATGAGATTTCCCATCGCGTCAAGCGAGTAAGATCCCTTGAAGATGACAAGGTAGATAGGTCCGAGGTGGAAGCGTGGCGACACGTGCAGCTGACGGATACTAATCGATCGAGGACTTAACTAAACACACACGAAAAGCGGAGGCGACTGTCCAGCCACGAAGAACGCGAAAGGCCTGCGAGGAGGCTGTTGCCGCCACAGCAGGACTGAAGCGGTTCGAGGGGCTAGGAGCCGCAGCTAGACATCAAGAAAAGCTGAGAACGGTCCTTGGCGAAGCCAAGGAAACGTCCGACGGAGCCGAGAGCTTTTGACGAAGACGTGCGTGCACGTCGAACGGAAAAAGCGAAAGGCGTAGGAGGATGTTAGTTCGAAGCTAGACATCACGAAAAGCGAAGGCGACTGTTCTGTTATCTAGTTTTGAAGGAATAAAAAAATGCTTGACAACAAAAAATATTCCGTTATAATAACATTTGTCTAAAGCATTATTGCTCGGTGACGATGGCGGAGAGGTCACACCCGTTCCCATCCCGAACACGGAAGTTAAGCTCTCCAGCGCCGATGGTAGTTGGCGGGACACCGCCTGCGAGAGTAGGACGTTGCCGGGCAAAACAATATGTTATTCCGCAGTAGCTCAGTGGTAGAGCACTCGGCTGTTAACCGAGCGGTCGTAGGTTCGAATCCTACCTGCGGAGCCATTTACGGAGAGCTGTCCGAGTGGTCGAAGGAGCACGATTGGAAATCGTGTAGACGCGATGAGCGTCTCAAGGGTTCGAATCCCTTGCTCTCCGCCAGCCACTTTGGAAATAATATATGGCCCGTTGGTCAAGTGGTTAAGACACCGCCCTTTCACGGCGGTAACACGGGTTCGAATCCCGTACGGGTCATCTTTTATCTTTTATGGAGGATTAGCTCAGCTGGGAGAGCACTTGCCTTACAAGCAAGGGGTCGGCGGTTCGATCCCGTCATCCTCCACCATGTATGAACAATCATCGCGGGGTGGAGCAGCCAGGTAGCTCGTCGGGCTCATAACCCGAAGGTCGCAGGTTCAAATCCTGCCCCCGCAACCAAATTGGTCCCGTAGTGTAGTGGTTAACATGCCTGCCTGTCACGCAGGAGATCGCGGGTTCGAGTCCCGTCGGGACCGCCATGTATGGCTCGGTAGCTCAGTCGGTAGAGCAAAGGACTGAAAATCCTTGTGTCGGCGGTTCGATTCCGTCCCGAGCCACCATTTTGAATAATGTCGGCTTCATTTAAATATATATATAATATGCCGGCTTAGCTCAATTGGTAGAGCAACTGACTTGTAATCAGTAGGTTGCGGGTTCAAGTCCTGCAGCCGGCACCAGATTGTTTTTGAGCCATTAGCTCAGCAGGTAGAGCATCTGACTTTTAATCAGAGGGTCGGAGGTTCGAGTCCTCCATGGCTCACCATGATGCGGGTGTGGCGGAATTGGCAGACGCACCAGACTTAGGATCTGGCGCCTCTGGCGTGGGGGTTCAAGTCCCTCCACCCGCATAATGCGGAAGTAGTTCAGTGGTAGAACACCACCTTGCCAAGGTGGGGGTCGCGGGTTCGAGTCCCGTCTTCCGCTCCAATATGCCATGCCGGGGTGGCGGAATTGGCAGACGCACAGGACTTAAAATCCTGCGGTAGGTGACTACCGTGCCGGTTCGAGTCCGGCCCTCGGCACTTTATATGCGCCCGTAGCTCAATTGGATAGAGCATCTGACTACGGATCAGAAGGTTAGGGGTTCGAATCCTCTCGGGCGCGCCATGTTTATATCATTATGAGGACGGGAAGTAGCTCAGCTTGGTAGAGCACATGGTTTGGGACCATGGGGTCGCAGGTTCGAATCCTGTCTTCCCGACCATTTTCAAGGGGCCTTAGCTCAGCTGGGAGAGCGCCTGCTTTGCACGCAGGAGGTCATCGGTTCGATCCCGATAGGCTCCACCATATATTTATAATGGCGGCGTAGCTCAGCTGGCTAGAGCGTACGGTTCATACCCGTAAGGTCGGGGGTTCGATTCCCTCCGCCGCTACTAGCTTAGGACCTTTAGCTCAGCTGGTTAGAGCAGACGGCTCATAACCGTCCGGTCGTAGGTTCGAGTCCTACAAGGTCCACCATGTTATATTATACGGAGGAGTACCCAAGTCTGGCTGAAGGGGTCGGTCTTGAAAACCGAGAGGCGTCGAAAGGCGCGCGGGGGTTCGAATCCCTCCTCCTCCGCCATATACAGTTTCATATCGCTTTATATTATGCCGGCTTAGCTCAATTGGTAGAGCAACTGACTTGTAATCAGTAGGTTGCGGGTTCAAGTCCTGCAGCCGGCATCATTGTGGCGGCTATGGCGAAGTGGTTAACGCACCAGATTGTGGCTCTGGCATTCGTGGGTTCGATTCCCACTAGTCGCCCCATAACATTTGCAAATTCAAATATGCGGGTGTAGTTTAGTGGTAAAACCTCAGCCACGAGCGACGCTTCGTCGAGTAAACCACGAGTTGCCTCGACGCATCCATCATCTTTGAATATGCTAGTAGAGGAAGAGGCATGACTGAGCGTGATGAGTGTTGCTTATTATAAAATTCGACGTGCGGGTGTAGTTTAGTGGTAAAACCTCAGCCTTCCAAGCTGATGTCGTGGGTTCGATTCCCATCACCCGCTTACATGGGCCTATAGCTCAGCTGGTTAGAGCGCACGCCTGATAAGCGTGAGGTCGGTGGTTCAAGTCCACTTAGGCCCATTATAATCTTTATTTTCGTTCCGCAGTAGCTCAGTGGTAGAGCACTCGGCTGTTAACCGAGCGGTCGTAGGTTCGAATCCTACCTGCGGAGCCATTTGGAGAAGTACCCAAGTGGCTGAAGGGGACGGTTTGCTAAACCGTTAGGTCGCGTTTTGCGGCGCGCGGGTTCAAATCCCGCCTTCTCCGCCATTGCCACATATGGCCCGTTGGTCAAGTGGTTAAGACACCGCCCTTTCACGGCGGTAACACGGGTTCGAATCCCGTACGGGTCACTAGAAAAAGGGACATCTCTTAAGAAGAGATGTCCCTTTTGAATTATTTGGCTCCATAATATTTGGTGCTGGTTTTTACTCACCAACACCAAATATTATAGAGCCTTAATGACTGGCCCTCCGCTATTTCCGTGTGTAGCTGCAGCGTCAATTTGAATGACAGGGCTCCCTTGTTCAGTTTTTTTAGAAGCGGCAGAGATATGACCAGTGTTCATTGAGGAAACGAGTGAGGAATCAGGAGATAATAAATCGGAATCAGCAGCAGCAGGATAACCGATCACCCAAATGTTGTCTTGATTTTGTACGTCATCAGAATTTCCTAGTTTTAATGTAGGAAAATTTTTCCTTTCTATTTTTAATACAGCAACATCTTTTCCTTCGTTAATCGGTGCGCCATAGCTTTTAATTTCTCCATCGAGTACATCTCCACCAGGTAGTATTACTTTCAATCCTCTTTTGATGTCTACATATTGCGTATAATCAATCATATAATCGTATGCTGCGTTCACGTCTACTTGAAAATAATCGGCAATTCCTTGAACCATTTGTTTAAAAGCGGCGTACGCGATTTGTTCATCATCCATTTTAGAAAATTCGACAACGTGAGCGTTCGTCACGATATAACCATTTGAACTAATAATCGCACCAGAGCCGGATCCACCTATAATGGTTTGATTATTCATTTGTTGCAAGTAGTTTGAGACAGCTGGATTATCATCTACGAAGTCCCACTTGACGATGGCGTAGTCCACAATTCTGACAACAGCTGGTTTTGAATATTCAGCCAGCTTTTGAGCCTTGGTAATGTGAGAAGTATCTGGTTTGATATTCAGTAAGAAAAAGAACTAATCACTAATGCCATTAATAGAACGCTTAAAGAAATTGCAATCATTGCTCTCCTCATATTCCATTCCCCCTGTATAAGTGATGAAAAGCCTCATTTTAACGAACTCATATATTGTATTCATCTATAAAGTTATTAGAACATAAAAAAAGAAAAAAACGCTACTCAACATGAGCAACGTCTTCTCCACTCATATCCATTTTATTTTTCCTCTCTAAAAATTTCTTGCCATACTCGCCATGTTGATGAATCGATGGGTGCTCAACTTGAACGGTGACGTGGGAAAGATTGTATCGTTCCTTTAACATTTCATTGATCGCCAAAATGACGCAAAATGGCTGGATGCGTTCATGAATGAGAACGTGTGCAGTTAAAGAATAATGATCGGTGGAAATAGACCAAATATGCAATTCATGTACATCTTCGACTCCTTCAACAGATAAAATATCCGCGCGAATGCGTTCGATATCAAATTCGTCCGGGACTGCGTCCATTAAAATAAAATACGACTCTCGAACAATTTTTGCCCCACCTACGAAGATAATGGTACCGATAACGACGCTGATGAGGGGATCAAATACATATAGACCTGTAAAGTAAATTAAAATAGCTGAAATGATAACACCGATGGAACTTAGTAAATCACCAATAAAGTGCCATAAAGCGCTTTTTACATTTAAATTTTCTTCTTCTTTCATGCTCCGGCTTAAAACGATTGTTAACACAAGATTAACGATAAATCCGATTGTTGCGATCGTTAACATGAAGGAAAATTGAATGGTTTCGGGATGAATGAAACGACGGATTCCTTCGATAAAAATCCCCACCGCAATAACGACAAGTGCAAGCCCATTCAAAAATGAGGCGATAATTTCAAATCGTAAATAACCAAATGTAAATTTTTTATTTGGCGGACGAGAAGCTAAATAAAGAGCAATCATACTTAACCCTAATGCAATCACATCGGACGCCATGTGTGCTGAGTCTGACAATAAAGCAAGGGAATTTGATAAAATGCCCCCTATGACTTCCACAATCGTGAAAAAAGCGGTTAATAATAATGTCGTCCAAAGTGCTTTTTTTGATGTTGTCTGCACTTTTACATGCGGTAAATGATGAAAATCGTACATATAAACGCCCCCTCATTATTTATAATAAATATAAAAAAATATAAAAAACAATTACTATAAAATATTCTATATAATTATCATTTGATAATCAAACGACAATTTTATGGACGTTCGTATTGATTTTTCATTTCGCCACATTTAGCATGTGATTTGTTGAACATTGTCGAAAAATATCTTAATTTTCTTACAGGAATTTTACATGGCGTAGTGTAATATATCAGTACGGAGTGATTTTGTATTCCTTTAGGAAAGGAAGGATGAACATTTGTTAACGATGAGTCCAACCGATTTGCAGTTGCATTTATTTCACGAAGGAACGTTTTATGAAAGCTATCATTTATTCGGTGCACATCTTGTGAAACGAGACGGGAGAACGGAAACGCGTTTTTGTGTATGGGCCCCACATGCCAAAAAAGTTCGGCTTGTTGGGACATTTAACGATTGGAACGGAGAGGAATATGAATTAACAAAAATAAACGATCAAGGAGTATGGATGATTGTTGTTCCAGAAAATTTAGAAGGATATTTATATAAATACGAAATTATAACAAAAGATGGACGTACTCTTCTTAAAGCAGATCCATATGCTTTTTATGCTGAAGAACGCCCCCATACAGCCTCTATTGTATATCAGTTGAATGGATACAAATGGAACGATCAAGCGTGGCAAAGAAAAAAGAAGCGAAAGCCTATTTATAAGCAACCGATGTTTATTTATGAAGTTCATTTCGGAACGTGGAAAAAGAAAGAAGATGGGCAATGTTACACATATGCGGAGATGGCAGATGAGTTAATTCCTTATGTTGTTGAGCATGGATTTACTCATATTGAACTGTTACCGCTTGTTGAGCATCCGCTTGATCGTTCATGGGGATATCAAGGAACGGGTTACTATGCTGCAACGAGTCGCTATGGGACGCCCCACGATCTTATGTATTTTATCGATCGCTGTCATCAAGAAGGAATCGGTGTTATTTTAGATTGGGTTCCGGGACATTTTTGTAAAGATGCGCATGGGCTATATATGTTTGATGGCGAACCAACGTATGAATATGTGAATATGCAAGATCGGGAAAATATTGTTTGGGGAACAGCTAATTTCGATTTAGGGAAGCCGGAAGTGCACAGCTTTTTAATTTCGAATGCTTTGTTTTGGTTACAATACTATCATATTGACGGTTTTCGTGTAGATGCGGTGGCGAATATGCTTTATTGGCCAAATAGTGACGTATTACATCCAAATCCATATGCCATTTCATTTTTAAAAAAGTTAAACGAAGTTGTCTTTGCTTTTGATCCAAACGTATTAATGATTGCAGAGGATTCAACTGATTGGCCGAAAGTAACAGCACCGACGTACGACGGTGGATTAGGATTTAACTACAAATGGAATATGGGCTGGATGAATGATGTACTAACTTATATGGAAACGGGCATGAGTGAACGAAAACATATGCATCACAAAATGACATTTTCTCTACTTTATGCTTATACGGAAAACTTTATTTTACCTTTATCTCATGACGAAGTGGTACACGGAAAAAAATCGTTGTTGAATAAGATGCCCGGCGATTATTGGGATAAATTCGCCCAACTTCGCTTGCTTTACGGCTATTTTATAACTCATCCAGGAAAAAAACTATTATTTATGGGTGGAGAGTTCGGACAGTTTGATGAGTGGAAAGATTTAGAACAACTCGACTGGGTGCTATTTGATTTTGATATGCATCGAAAAATGGATGATTACGTGAAATCCCTCACGTATTTTTATAAAAAACAAAAAGCACTATACGAATATGATCATGATCCAAATGGGTTTGAATGGATTGATGTGAACAACGCTGAACAAAGTATTTTTTCTTTTATTCGGCGCGGAAAAAAAGAGGAAGATACGCTAATTGTTGTTTGTAACTTTACAAATGTTGTATATGACAATTACAAAATTGGTGTGCCATTTCTGACATCATATCGAGAAGTATTCAACAGCGATGATGTGATGTACGGTGGTGCGGGACATATAAACAAAAAGCCACTTAAGGCATGTGAAGAATCATATCACGGAAAGCCGTACCACATTCGAATGACGATTCCGCCGTATGCTATCACTATTTTACGACCTACAAGAAAAAGAGAAGGGAAGGGAAACCATGGTACGAAAAAAGTGCGTCGCTATGCTACTCGCGGGGGGGCAAGGGAGTAGATTAAGCTCATTAACAAAAAATGTAGCTAAACCGGCTGTTCCGTTTGGAGGAAAGTATCGTATTATTGATTTTACACTAAGCAATTGTGCCAATTCTGGTATTGATACAGTTGGGGTACTCACTCAATATCAGCCGTTGGAGCTAAATACGTATATTGGGATTGGAAGTGCATGGGACTTGGATCGGAAAAACGGAGGGGTAACGGTTCTCCCCCCATATGCTGAATCGTCGGAAATGAGATGGTATAAAGGGACAGCAAATGCGATTTATCAAAACTTAAACTATTTAAAGCAGTATGATCCGGAGTATGTGCTCATTCTTTCTGGCGATCATATTTACAAAATGAATTATGCAGATATGTTGCAATATCATATTGAAAAGAAGGCAGATGTGACGATTTCTGTTATTGAAGTACCGTGGGAAGAAGCGAGCCGTTTTGGAATTATGAATACAAATGAAGAGATGGAAATTGTCGAATTTGAAGAAAAGCCAGCACATCCGAAAAATAATTTAGCTTCGATGGGCATTTACATTTTTAAATGGTCGATTTTGAAAGAATATTTGGAAATGGATAATCGAAATGATCGCTCAAGTCATGATTTTGGCAAAGATATTATTCCTTTGTTAATTGATGAAAAAAAGCGACTCGTTGCTTATCCATTTAAAGGATATTGGAAAGATGTCGGAACGGTAAAAAGTTTATGGGAAGCAAATATGGACTTACTAGAAGATACCCCAGCGTTAAATTTATTTGATCATACGTGGCGTATTTATTCAGTGAATCCGAATGAACCGCCACAATATATTGCTCCGTATGCGCATGTGAAAGAGTCTTTAGTGAATGAAGGATGCATTGTTGAGGGGAATGTGGAGCATTCTGTTTTGTTTCAAGGGGTGTATGTTGCACAAGGTGCAACAGTAAAAGATTGCGTTGTTATGCCTAATGCTGTAATTGGTAAAAATGTATATATTGAAAAAGCGATTGTTCCACCAAACATGGAAATTCCCGATGGAACGTTCATTTGTGCCGATCAATTTGACGGGGAAGTTATTCTTGTGACAGAGGAGCTTTTGGGACATTTTTCAGAGAGAGAGGATGAGAAAGCGTGGGAAAATTAATGCTCGGGGTTATTGATGCAACGACATATAAGCGTGAAATGAATGATTTGACGCTTCAACGTTCTATTGCCGCTGTTCCGTTCGCTGGGCGCTATCGATTAATCGATTTTGTTTTATCAAATATGGTTAATTCAGGGATTGAAAGTGTCGCTATTTTCCCAAAATATCAATATCGTTCGTTAATGGATCATTTAGGTTCGGGTAAAAATTGGGATTTGAATCGAAAACGCGATGGCTTATTCTTTTTTCCTTCAACAGATCTCCCGATTTCTCATATTGGATCATTTCAACATTTCCAGCAACATATCGATTATTTTTTGCGAAGTACACAAAAGTACGCTCTCATTTGCAATAGTTATACAGTATGTAACATCGATTATGAAGAAGTGCTGCGACGCCACATCATGAACGAGTGCGATATTACTCGTATATGTCATCATGGTCAATCCCTCGACATGTTTATTTTAGAAACATCGTTGTTACTCGATTTGATCGCTAACCAACAAAGAAATCATTATCAAAGTATTGTTGATGTTGTCAATGATCAAACAAATGGATTAACAGTATGTGATTATGAATATGATGGGTATGTTGCGGTCATTGATAGTATCGAACGTTATTTTCATCATAGTTTAGAACTTCTTCAACCAGATGTGTGGAAACAATTGTTCTTAAAAGGAAGACCGATTTATACAAAAGTAAAAGACGAACCACCGACAAAATATACATCGCATGCTTGCGTGCGTAATGCAATGATCGCAAACGGATGCGTCATCGAAGGGGAAATTGAAAATAGCATTATTTCGAGATCAGTAAAAATAGGAAAAGAAGCTGTTGTGAAACATAGCGTTATTATGCAAAAAAGTCAAATTGGAGAGAACTGTCATCTTGAATATGTCATTGTTGATAAAGATGCCCGAATTGGCGATGGGGTGAAATTAATTGGGACACCGAAGGAGCCAATCGTCATTCGAAAAGGAACAATACAAGGAGCGCTGATGAAATCGTGAAAGTATTATTTGTCGTATCAGAATGTGTACCATTCGTAAAAACAGGCGGGTTAGCAGATGTGGCTGGTGCATTACCAAAAGAGTTGAAAAAGCTTGGGACAGATGTACGTGTCATGTTACCAAAGTATGGGTTAATTCCAGAACATATGCGAAAAAAAATGCATAAAATTGCTGAGCTTGTCGTTCGTGTTGGTTGGAGAAGACAATATTGTGGAATTGAACAATTAGAATATGAAGGAATTACATATTATTTCGTCGACAATGAGTATTACTTTAAGCGAGATTCATTATATGGACATTACGATGACGGCGAGCGTTTTTCATATTTTTGTCGCGCCGTACTCGATTCTCTTCCGATCATTGATTTTCAACCGAATGTAATCCACTGCCATGATTGGCATACAGGTATGATTCCATTTTTATTGCGTGAAGAATATACGAACAATTCATTTTACGCACGAATGAAAACGGTATTTACGATTCATAATTTACAATTTCAAGGTATTTTCCCACGCGAAATTTTAGGGGACTTGCTGAATTTAAGCGACCGTTATTTCTCTATTGAACATTTAGAGTTTTATGGAAACGTCAGTTTTATGAAAGGGGCGCTTGTCTCGGCGCATATGATTACAACGGTCAGTCCAACGTATAAAGAGGAAATTCAAACGCCATATTATGGTGAACGGCTTGACGGGCTGTTGCGAGCGAGAAGTTCGCATTTAGTTGGCATTTTAAATGGGATTGATGATGAAATATATAATCCAAAAAAAGATCCGTATATTGCAGTGCCGTATGATGTAACGACAATTGCGCGAAAAAGCATTAATAAACGAGCTCTCCAACAACATTTTTCATTGCCGTCAGAAGAAGATATCCCAATTATCGCTATTGTTTCGCGGCTCACAAAACAAAAAGGCCTAGATTTAGTGACATGTGTATTTCATGAGATCATTGCTCAAAATGTCCAAATGATCATTCTCGGAACAGGGGAATGGGAGTTCGAACATTTCTTTCATGAGATGGCGATGACATATCCAGATCGGGTTCGCGTATATATTGGATTCTCCGAACAGCTTGCTCATCAAATTTATGCTGGTGCGGACATGTTTTTAATGCCGTCACAGTTCGAACCATGTGGGCTTGGACAAATGATTGCGATGCGTTACGGAGCTGTGCCGATCGTTCGCGAAACAGGTGGATTAAATGATACGGTACAATCTTTTAACGAATTTACGAAAGAAGGAACAGGTTTTACGTTTAAAAACTTTAATGCGCATGACATGTTATATACAATTCAGCGAGCTCGTTCATTTTATGAACAAAAAGAAATATGGGAAACGATTATGAAGCGGGCAATGAGTCGCGATTACAGCTGGGCAAAATCGGCATTTAAATACAATCAACTATATGACGAACTAATGGCTGGGAGTGACATCTATGTTCACGGATAAGGAAGAATTTAAACAAACGTTTTTGAGGCGATTAGAAATGATGTATGGAAAGCGGTTTTGGGAATCGACGGTCCTGGATCAATACAATACGCTAGGGCATATGATTCGTGAGTACATTAGCAAACATTGGATTCAAACGAACGAACGATATCGTGCTGAACATAAAAAGCAAGTGTATTATTTGTCGATTGAATTTTTGCTAGGTCGCTTGTTGGGCAGCAATTTAATGAATCTTGGTATACGCGATGTCGTGGAGCAAGGATTAAAAGAGCTTGGCATTGAATTGGCTCATATCGAAGAAGTGGAAATAGATGCAGGTCTCGGAAATGGAGGGCTTGGTCGATTAGCTGCTTGTTTTTTAGATTCTCTTGCTTCTCTTGATTTGCCTGGACATGGTCAAGGAATTCGTTATAAGCACGGTTTGTTTGATCAAAAAATAGTGAATGGTTATCAAGTCGAACTCCCTGAACAATGGTTGCGTCACGGGAACGTTTGGGAAGTAAAAAAAGAAGATTTAGCGGTAGAAGTTAATTTTTGGGGAAAAGTAGAATGCTACGAACAAGATGGGCGATTAACGTTTCGACATTATGATGTAGAAAAAGTGATGGCGGTTCCTTATGATATGCCTGTCATCGGGTATGATACGACGACTGTAAATACGTTGCGATTGTGGAGTGCCGAGCCCGCGAAGTTTCCGCTTCATAAACATGTCATGCAATATAAACGAGAAACGGAAGCTATTTCTGAATTTTTGTACCCTGATGATACAAATGATGAAGGAAAAATTTTAAGGTTAAAACAGCAATATTTTCTTGTTGCTGCAAGCATCGGGAGCATTGTGCGCGACTATCGGCAACGATACGGACATTTACAACATTTCCATCGACACGTAGCGATTCATGTGAATGACACCCACCCAGTTCTAGCCATTCCAGAACTGATGCGAATTTTGTTAGATGAGGAAGGAATGGGATGGGATGAAGCGTGGCACATTACGACAAATACGATCTCTTATACAAATCACACAACATTGTCTGAAGCGTTGGAAAAATGGCCTATTTACATTTTCCAACCGCTACTGCCGCGAATTTATATGATTGTGCAAGAAATTAATGAACGATTTTGTCGTGATTTATGGAATCGATATCCTGGCGATTGGAAAAGAATCGAGGAGATGGCGATTATTGCTCATGGGCTTGTGAAAATGGCTCATTTAGCGATTGTAGGGAGCTATAGTGTGAATGGTGTGGCGAAAATACATTCTGAAATTTTAAAGCATCGGGAAATGAAGTTATTTTACGAATATTTTCCAGAAAAATTTAATAATAAAACGAATGGCATTACACATCGTCGTTGGTTGCTTAAAGCAAACCCGGAGCTTTCTTCTCTTATTACCGAAGCGATCGGAACGGAATGGATAAAGCAACCTGAGCAGCTTATTCAGTTGAAAAAGTATGCAACTGATCATGCATTTCAAGAACGATTAGAAAAAGTGAAACATCACCATAAACAAAAGTTAGCTAAATATATTTACGAAAAAACAGGGGTGACTGTAGACGACTCATCGATTTTTGATGTACAAGTGAAACGGTTACATGCGTATAAAAGACAGTTGTTAAATGTACTCCACATTATGCATTTATATAACCGATTAAAAGAAGATGAACATTTCGATATGTATCCACGTACGTTTATTTTTGGCGCGAAAGCATCGCCGGGATATCATTATGCGAAGCGGATTATTAAGTTAATCAATTCTGTTGCACAAAAGGTGAACAGCGACGAACAAATTAATGGGCGGTTAAAAGTTATTTTCTTAGAAAATTACCGTGTCTCATTGGCAGAAAAAATTTTTCCAGCCGCTGATGTAAGTGAGCAAATTTCGACGGCAAGCAAAGAAGCATCAGGGACCGGAAACATGAAATTTATGATGAATGGAGCTGTGACGATCGGAACGCTCGATGGGGCTAACATTGAAATTTTAGAACGTGTCGGTCATGACAATATGTTTATTTTTGGATTGACTGCAGAAGAAGTGTTGCACTATTATGCTAACGGTGGATATCATTCATATGAGTATTATCACCATGATCAACGTATTCATCAAGTCGTCAATCAGCTTGTAAATGGCTTTTTTCCAGATGCATATGATCACTTCGAGCCGATTTACGATTCGTTGCTTGCTCATAATGATCAATATTTTGTCCTACGGGATTTCGCATCGTATGCTGATGCACAACAACGATTGGGAGTAGCGTATGAAAATCGCCAAAAGTGGTTAGAAATGAGCGTGACGAACATCGCTTGTTCAGGGTATTTTTCAAGCGATCGAACGATTGAAGAATACGCTCAAGACATTTGGAATATTCACTAACGGAAAAGTCCTGTAAGCATATGCTCACAGGACTTTCTTATGAAGTATAAGGATCTTTTTCATAAGCTGGAAGATCACCGAGTGGAGACATTAATTGTTCGTCATCGAGCATTTGTTCATATTGTTCATGTACAATGTTTGGATAAATCGTAATGCCCGTTCCATAAAGATCGGTTGCCGCAAATGTTTCAAACGGTTCGACGTAACCGATTTGTTCTCCTGCATCGATATACATTCGATCGTAATGCACAGTATCCTCTTGTAGATCCGAAGGTGTTTCTGATGTACCGAAACGTGCAACTTTTTTCCAGCTATCTTCGGCATCAAAAGTTTCTACATCGTCATGAACGACAAATTCGCCAAATGGAGGAGACAAAACACTTTCTTCTATTGGACGATGTTGTGAAACGACTTGATCGGTGCTATGTTCCTTACAAAACGTTGTTGTTGGGATGGCCTCAAGACGTTCCCATGGGATCGATTTTCCGCATACTTGGCAAACCCCGTATGTCCCATCTTCCATCGCTTGAAGTGCAAGCTCGATATCGTGAAGCTCTCGTTCTGTATGTTCGTTCAGCGCAATATCTTTTTCTCGTTCATATAATTCTGTGCCAGTATCAGCAGGATGATTGTCATAATTCGATAATTCGCCAACTGAATCATGATTAGATGTTCGGGTGAGACCGAAATGATCGTTTTGTTTCAACCGTTGCTCAATTTGTCGTTTTTCTTGCAATAAACGGTCACGTAAAGCAGATATATCCTGCACAATAAATTCCCTCCTTCAAGTTCTAACTACGCATAGTATGGACTAAAAAGAAAAAACCATAGCGTCAAGGCTATGGTTTTTCTTAACAATTATTGCATCCAATAATGAATAAATAGACCGACAACGAGTAAAAATCCGAACTGCGTATTCGTTTGAGCGGTCGCTTTCATGGCTGGCATCATGTCGATCGGTTTCGTTTTTCCAATAAACCCCTTCGTTGCTCGCCACGCTTTTGGGACACTGAAAAATACGAGCAATGTCCATGGTGAAATCGTTTTTGTAAAAACAAGTAACACAATCCATAAAAACGATGTGACAAACATGCCGCCTAACAACCAAATGGCACGTTTTCTACCGAGTAAAATGGCTAACGTTTTTCGTCCGCTTTTTTTGTCTCCATCTAAGTCGCGAATGTTATTGGCTAATAAAATAGCACCAACTAGAATAGAGATGGGAACAGAAACAAGAACAGGTGTTGATGTAATTGTGCCCGTTTGAATAAAAAATGAAATTAAAATGATGGTAAGACCCATGAAAAACCCTGCTGCTAATTCACCAAATGGGGTATAGGCGATCGGAACAGGTCCGCCCGTATAAAAATATCCAGCGGCCATGCAAATCGTTCCGATTACAGCTAGCCACCAACTACTATTGACACAAATATAAACGCCAAGTAGCATAGCAACAGCAAAAAAAGACCATGCGAGAAACAAGACAGTTGTTGGAGAAATGCCATCGCGCACGATTGCTCCACCGATACCGACGGACTCTGGTGTATCGAGACCACGTTTATAATCGTAATATTCATTAAACATATTTGTTGCCGCTTGAATAAACAATGAGGCAATAAGCATGGCCAAAAATAAAGAGAAGCGAATTGGTGCTTCGTCTACTGCAAGCACAGTACCAATGGAAACGGGAACGAACGCTGCAGTTAGCGTATGTGGTCGCAATAAACGCCACCAAACGCGCCAGTCTCGTTTATAATGAACCGTTTGAGTATTTGAACGTACTGGTGTGGGCATACCATTCTTCTCCTTTAAGTAAAATGTCGTTCACAATAAGTTTAGGGAAGTGGGGAAAATGTGTCAATGTCTTGACAATATAAATTGTTTCCTATCTCTAAAAAACAATATTATAATGGAAAAGGGACAAAAAGTTTAAGTATAGGCGTGATAAAAGGTGGTTACTTTATATCAAAACAAAGTTATTGACCAATTGCGTCATGTATTAGGGAAAAAAGAGCATATGGTTAGTATTACCATAAGAATGGAACAAATCGATCCGCTTGCTTTTTTCTCTGCGGGTGAAACGTTATTTTATGGGCAACGTTTTTACTGGTCGGATTGCTTGCACGAACGAACATTTGTTGGACTTGGACGAGCTCAAGTTATAAAAAGCAATGAAAAGACGAAAAAGCGGTTTCGTGACGTCGAACGAGAATGGAAACAAATTGTAGAAGGCGCTTTCATTGAAGGGCAAGGGCCGCTAATGTTTGGAGGATTTGCCTTTGACCCGCTGAAACAGTCGGATGAACATTGGATTGAATTTCCTTCTGCCCAGTTTGTTGTACCTACATTTTTGTTAACAAAGCAGCGAGATGAAATATGGTTAACAGTCAATGTTGTTCATGAATCGCTCAATCAGATTGAAGAAATGATCGATTCTTTATTTCACACACGCGATGAGAGCGATTCGCATCGTGCTCACATTGTGAAAAAAGAAGAAGTTGCTCGCGACCAATGGCTCCGTTCCGTTCATTACGCGACAGATCTTATTCGAAATGATGCAATTGAGAAAGTTGTTTTAGCACGGAAGCTATTTCTTTCTTTTTCTGAGCGAATTGATCGTTCTCATGTGTTACGCTCATTGCGTGAACAACAACCGATGAGCTACATTTTTGCTTTTGAAAATGGCTCTACTTGCTTCATCGGGGCTTCTCCGGAGCAACTTGTGAGAAAGAATGGGCATATGTGTGAAACAGCCTGTTTGGCGGGATCGATTCGCCGTGGACATACGGTGAAAGAAGATGAAGAGCTTGGACGTTGGTTGCTTCAAGACGATAAAAATCGCCGCGAGCATGCGTTTGTTGTCGATATGATTAAACAAGCAATGAATGAAGTATGTACGGAAGTTGTCATTCCGAACGAACCAACGCTTCTGAAAATGAGACATATTCAACATTTATATACGCCTGTTCAGGCGAAAGTGAAGGAAGGCGTCTCGATTTTTTCACTCGTTGAACGGCTTCATCCAACCCCTGCGCTCGGGGGATTTCCGAAAGAAAAGGCGGTACAGACGATTCGGGAGATTGAGCCGCTTGATCGTGGATGGTATGCCGCTCCGATTGGTTGGGTTGATGCGAACGGAAACGGAGAGTTTGCTGTTGCGATTCGTTCGGCATTGCTTGAAGACAATAAAGCACATTTGTTTGCAGGATGTGGCATTGTCGCCCATTCTGATCCACATAATGAATACGAGGAAACGAATGTAAAGTTTAAACCGATGTTATCAGCGTTAGGGGGGGATGGAGATGAATGAAATGACAGCGTATGTCACAGCTTTCGTTGAGCAATTAGCTCATATGGGCGTCCGACAAGTTGTAATTAGCCCAGGTTCTCGCTCCACTCCTCTAGCGATGGTTATGGCTGAACATCCAACGTTAAATATTCATGTTCATATTGATGAACGTTCCGCTGCTTTTTTCGCATTGGGCATGGCGAAGGCTTCTGGAGAGCCAGTTGCTCTTGTTTGTACATCAGGGACAGCAGTAGCAAATTATTATCCAGCAATCGTTGAAGCTTATTATGCACGTGTCCCACTCGTTGTGATTACGGCTGATCGCCCTCATGAACTGCGTGATGTTGGCGCCCCACAAGCAATTAACCAGTTACATATGTATGGTTCATATGTAAAATGGTTTGTTGATATGGCGCTTCCAGAAGGAAATGAGCGAATGCTTCGTTATGCCGAAATGGTTGCTGCTCGCGCGGTATACGTTGCATCGTCTGTCCCAAAAGGACCGGTTCATATTAACGTACCGTTGCGCGAACCACTCGTTCCAACGATCGATGAGCCGTTGTTTTTGCCATCTTCTCCAGCTCGCATCGTGTATAAAGGAAATAAGCATCTTTGTGAAGAGATGATCGATGAGTTGTATGCGGAGTTGAGCGGTGTCGAAAAAGGGGTCATTATATGCGGAGATTTGCATATCGAAGGTTTTTCTGAGGCAGTTGTGAAGTTAGCGGAAGCATTGCAATACCCTATTTTAGCAGATCCTCTCTCTCCATTGCGGACAGGTATACACGAGAAACGATGTATTATTGAATCGTATGATGCGATGTTAAAAAATGAAACGTTTGCGGATAGGTTTGTTCCAGATGTCGCTATTCGGTTCGGAGCGATGCCTGTATCGAAATCGCTTTATGTTTGGTTGCAGAAGCATAAACAAGTAAAACAAATAGTTGTCGATGAAGCGGGACAATGGCGCGATCCAACGTTGTCGCTTCAAGTACTGATAGAAGCAAATGAGGTTCAGTTTTGTTATGATTTAGCGCAACGTGCCTCACATTCCCTTCGTTCGTCGCAATGGATGAGCAAGTGGCAATATATGAATGAACGTGCAAAACACATTTTGTTGAAAGCAGAAGAAGAGACGGATATGTTTGAAGGGAAAATATTTATTGAACTTGCCAACCTATTGCCAGACAAAGCAACACTCTACGTTGGCAACAGTATGCCTATTCGTGATGCGGATACGTTTTTTATGTCATCGAGTAAACGAATCCGTTTACTCGCGAATCGAGGAGCAAACGGCATTGATGGAGTTGTATCTAGTGCTCTTGGGGCAAGTTACGTTTCCCAACCACTTGTGTTAGTGATTGGCGATTTGTCATTTTATCATGATTTAAACGGTTTGTTGGCAGCGAAATTACAACAGCTACATGCGACAATCATCGTGTTAAACAATAACGGCGGAGGTATTTTCTCTTTCTTACCGCAAGCGAATGAACCAAAGCATTTCGAACGGTTATTTGGTACGCCGACACATTTATCATTTCAGCATGCTGTTGACATGTATAATGGGCATTATGAAAAAGTAGAGACGTGGGAACATTTTCGACGAGCGATGACGGACGCTCTTTCACGCCCGACATTAAACGTCATTGAAGTTCCGACATCACGTGAATATAATGTCAAAATCCATCGGAAATTGTGGAAAGATGTTTCCCAGGAAATGTCCAACTTGTTGAATAAAGGGGAATGGGCATGAAGTTTGTCGTTCGAGGACAAACGTATTATGTGGAAATGTACGGTAATGGACAACCGCTGTTGTTACTACACGGATTTACAGGCAGCTGTCAAACGTGGCATCCGTTTATTTCAACGTGGAGCCAACATATACAGTGCATCGCCATTGACATTCTCGGTCACGGACGAACGGATGCTCCTTCAGCTGTACAGCGCTACGATATTGAAACGGTGGCGAAAGATATTGCGATGTTGTTTGATCGATTAGGAATAAAAAAAGCTCATGTGCTTGGATATTCAATGGGGGGGCGGCTTGCGTTAACGTTTGCGATTCGTTATCCGCAGTACGTTCAAACATTAATATTAGAAAGTAGTTCCCCGGGATTAAAAACGGAAGAAGAGCGAATAAAGCGGTGTGAAGAAGATGAACGATTAGCGCAGTTTATTGAACAACATGGCGTCGCTTCATTTGTCGATCGCTGGGAGAACATTCCGTTATTTTCTTCTCTTCAACGGTTACCAAAAAGTGTACAACAACGGCTCCGAGAAGAACGGTTACAGCATACAGCGATTGGACTAGCTAACAGTTTACGTGGGATGGGGACAGGCGCACAACCTTCTTGGTGGGGGGCATTGCATCAATTACATATGCCGACATTGTTGATTTGTGGAGAAGACGATGAAAAGTTTTGTCGAATTGCGTCAGAAATGGTACAATTATTACCAAACGGAACGCTCATTGCCGTTCCGCAAGCTGGACACGTTGTGCATATGGAGCAGCGTGAGCGGTTTGGTACGCTTGTTCAACAATTTGTGCTAAGAGGAGGTTTATTGCATGGCGATTGAATGGATAAAAGAGAGGGAATATGAAGATATTTTGTACGAAACGTATAACGGCATTGCAAAAATCACAATTAATCGTCCTGAAGTACATAATGCGTTTCGTCCAAAAACAGTAATGGAATTAATTGATGCGTTTGCATATGCACGTGACGACTCTAATATTGGTGTCATCATTTTAACAGGTGCAGGCGGCAAAGCGTTTTGTTCGGGTGGCGACCAAAAAGTGCGTGGACATGGTGGATATGTGGGGGATGATCAAATTCCGCGCTTAAACGTATTAGATTTGCAACGTTTAATTCGTGTCATTCCGAAGCCGGTTATTGCGATGGTTGCAGGTTATGCGATCGGTGGTGGTCACGTGCTACATGTTGTTTGTGACTTAACGATTGCAGCAGATAACGCGATTTTTGGTCAAACAGGTCCGAAAGTGGGCAGCTTTGATGGAGGATATGGAGCCGGCTATTTAGCGCGCATTGTCGGTCATAAAAAAGCGCGTGAAATTTGGTATTTATGTCGCCAATACAATGCCCAAGAAGCGTTAGAAATGGGATTAGTGAATAAAGTTGTTCCGCTTGAACAGTTAGAGGAAGAAACGGTGAGATGGGCGGAAGAAATTTTAGAAAAAAGCCCGACAGCTATTCGCTTCTTAAAAGCTGCGTTCAACGCTGATACTGATGGATTGGCAGGCATTCAACAACTTGCTGGAGATGCAACGCTTCTTTACTATACAACGGATGAAGCTAAGGAAGGACGCGATGCATTTAAAGAAAAGAGAAAACCGGACTTCAAGCAGTTCCCGCGTTTTCCATAAAAATAAAGCAGCTTGATGTGCATACATCAAGCTGTTTTTTTAAAGGTGGTGTGAACATGATTCCAAATTGGTTACGTCAACGTGCACATTTAACTCCGAATCGTGTAGCGCTATACGACGACACACAATCGATTTCATTTGCGGAACTTCATGATCGGACAGTAAAACGGGCAAGGCAATTTGTTTATCTCGGTGTAAAAAAAGGCGACATTGTAGCTATCTTAATGAAAAATAGTATACATATGGTCGAAGTCATTCATGCGCTTCATTATATCGGAGCGATTGTTTTGTTACAAAACGTACGCTTGTCGATAGAAGAAATAAAGTGGCAGTTGGATCATAGTGGGGCGCGTTTCGTCATTTGTGATGCGCCATTTCCAGACGAACGAGTAATTGAGTGGAATGAATTTATAAAACTCCGAGAACGAGATGGAGAATGGCAAACGATGTACCATCTTGATGATGTAGCAACCATTATGTATACATCAGGGACGACAGGAAAGCCAAAAGGGGTTATGCAAACATATGGGAATCATTGGTGGAGTGCGATTGGTTCCGCTTTAAATCTTGGCTTGCATGAAAATGATTGTTGGCTTGCCGCTGTTCCTTTTTTTCATGTGAGTGGTTTGTCGATTTTAATGAGGAGCGTCATTTATGGCATGAGTGTTTATATTATGTCATCATTTGACGCGAAACGTAGCAATGAGCTTATTTTGCAAGGGAAAGTTACGATGATGTCCGCTGTCAGCACCATGGTGCAACAAATAATTCAGCAACTCAAGCAGCCGTACCCTCCGTCATTTCGTTGTATGCTCGTTGGAGGAGGACCTGTTTCGCAACCGTTATTGCATTCGTGTGCTAATTGGAATATACCTGTATATCAAACATATGGTATGACAGAAACTGCTTCTCAAGTGGCTACATTATCTCCAGATGCTCGTCATAAACATGGCTCAGCAGGAAAGCCGCTGTTTCATATGGGTATTCGCATTGAAAAAGACGGACACCAGCTGAATGCCAATGAAGTAGGAGAGATTGTTGTCAAAGGTCCGAGCGTCATGAAAGGGTATTGGCAAAACGAAAAGGAAACGAATGCGGTTTTAAAAGATGGTTGGTTATATACCGGAGATATTGGATATATGGATGAAGAAGGATTTTTATATGTGCTCGATCGTCGCTCGGATTTAATTATTTCCGGTGGTGAAAACGTATATCCAGCTGAAATTGAGGCGGTACTTTTGGAACATAAGGCAGTAAAAGAAGCAGGCGTCATTGGAGTTGCTGATGAAACATGGGGACAAGTGCCACATGCATTTGTTGTATTATATGATGGGACAGCAACGGAAGAACAATTAAAGTTGTTTTGTATGAGTAAATTGGCTAAATATAAAGTGCCAAAGCGAATTTACATTGTTGATCATTTGCCGCGCAATGCTACAAACAAACTGATGCGCCATAAGCTAAAAAAATGGGTCGAGGAGGCGTAAAAAGCCTCCTCTTATTGATATCCTTTCGCTGTTTCTTTCGTAATTTTTTCTTTAAACAGTTTATAACTCCAAAGTTGATAGCCTACGACGATCGGTACCATAACGATGGCGACGCCGAGCATAATTTTTAAGTTCAATTCGCTTCCTGCTGCTTCAAAAAGCGTTGTGCTATATTCATCGTTGATGCGGGAAGGAAGCATATTTGGGAACATGCCGATAAAACCAGTTGCCATAAGTGTGAAAATCGTCAAGCAAATGTTCGTAAATGCAAGTCCAATTCGTTTTTGCCAAACGAACAATAACATCAGTAATGCACATACGAAAGTAAGCGCTGGAACGACCCAAAGAATTGATGCTTTTGTAAAGTTGTGAAACAAAGGTGTCCGATTACTTGTTGCAACGAAGAAAAGGGATAATATGACCGTTGCAACAATAGCAGCAGGGCGAGCGACTGCATACGCTCGCTCCGCTACCTCTCCAACCGTTTTTAGCATGACCCAGAGAGCACCAGAGACGATAAATAAACTGATAAACAATAATCCGCCTAACAAACCGTACGGATGAAGTAAACTAAAAAACGTTCCTTCATATCCAGATGGGCCAATTTTTAAGCCGTAAAACAAATTCGCAAAGGCAACGCCAAATAAAAGTGCTAAAGCAAAACTGCTAATTGTAAATGCCCATTTCCAACTTTTTTGCCAAAGCGGTGCATCGTCTTTATGCATAAATTCCAATCCAGCAGCACGGAAAAAGAGCGCGAATAAAATGAGCATCATCGGCGTATATAAGAAGCTAAATAAGTCAGCATAAACAGCAGGAAATGCAGCAAATGTAGCTCCGCCCGCTGTAATTAACCATACTTCATTGCCACCCCAAAACGGTCCAACCGCTTCTTGTAGTTGATTTCGCTCTTGACGGTTTCTCGCTAAAAACGGAAACAACATGCCCGTCCCGAGCGTATATCCATCTAATACAAAGTATATCGTCCAAATAAGTCCCCATAGACCAAACCAAATGATCGCAACTATTTCATAAGACATGTTGCATTTCCCCACCTTTCGTAGCCGCGGATGTGTACGGTCCTTTTTTTGCATATTTCAACATTAAGTACACGTCAGCAATAAGCAAAATCGTATAAAACACGACTAAGCTGACGAGCGAGAAAAGGATTTGTGAGAGCGAGATTGGCGATACTGCCTCAGCTGTACGCATGAGACCATAAACAGTCCACGGTTGACGTCCGACTTCCGCAACGACCCAGCCAGCGTTGATAGCGACATACGGAAGCAATACAGAATACATCACAAGTTTTAAGAAACGTCGTGATTCCACTAATTTGTTTTTGCGATATAAGTAAAATCCGTACCAAAATAGAGCGACAAAATATAAACCGAGAGCCACCATTAAACGAAATGAATAAAAGACGATGTTAACATTCGGACGTTCATCTTTTGGAATTTGATCAAATCCAACGACTTTCCCATCAAACGAACGTGTGTAAAAATAGCTACCGAGCTTCGGAATCGTTAAAAATTCAACGATATTTCGTTCGTTTTTTGGATCCGGAATTTGAATAATATGAAAAGGTAATCCCTCTTTCGTTTCCCAAACAGCTTCTAGTGCTGCTCCTTTAGCAGGCTGCATCTTTGCCGCAAACGATGCTGATTTATGACCGATAAATGGTGTTGCTGTTGCGGCGATCAATCCTAAGATGAGTCCATATTGAAACGATTTTTTAAAAAATTCGACATGCTGTTTTCGTAATAAGTGCCATGCGCTCACTGCCATGACAAAAAACGCTCCAACGATATAACAGCTGACGACGGTATGAACGAACATATACCATGCGTATGGATTTGTTACCACTTCCCAAAAGTTTTGTAGTTCGATACGTCCGTTTCTTTCAATATACCCAACCGGATTTTGCATAAAGCCGTTTGCTGTAATAATCCAAAGCGCTGAAATGTTTGTACCAAGCGCAACCATCCAAATCGAAAACGCACGAAGTTTTGGTGAAATTTTATCCTTCCCAAATAGCCAAATGCCCATAAATGTTGATTCTAAAAAGAAAGCAACGAGCGCTTCAATGGCGAGCGGAGATCCGAAAATATCCCCCATATATTTCGAATACTCAGACCAGTTTGTACCAAATTGAAATTCCATCGTAATGCCTGTGACTACGCCAAGGACGAAGTTGATAGCAAACAATTTCCCCCAAAAATCTGCCATTTGTCGATAAAGCGGATTTTTTGTTCGCACATGTTGTGTTTCCATCCATGCAATTAAAACAATAAGACCAATGGTCAACGGGACGAATAAAAAATGATAAAAAACCGTAATGGCAAATTGAAAACGGCTTAACAAAAGTACATCGCTCATAAGTCCCCCTCCAACATACAAAATGTTTTTTACTACGTATAAGAGTAACCTCAATACGTGAAGAAGAGGTGAGGGAAATGTTGCAAAACTGTGGCGATAATTTTAAAAAAATGTGTCTATTCATTGTTTTTAACATGAAAAAGTGGAAAACCCCTTGCGATAGGCAAGGGGTGTTTAGTTATTCGTTTGGTTGGAACGTTTTACAGTCTGTTTCTGTCGAGCTCGTCGCTGTTGTACCGGCATGGCTTATGACATAGATTACGTCTGCACTACATCGATTGCCTTGCGACCAAAACTGACAGTTTTGCACCTCACAAAGTACATCTTTTACCACAACCATTCCCTCCTTTCTTTATGTTGATGATAGTGTAGACAAAACATTGGCAAGACATAACATGAAAAAATGAGCAAAAATAGTGAGAATTTTTATCATTATATGTTGACATAGATAATCATTCTCAATTAGAATGAAATTGCGCAATATAAGACAAAAATTCGGAGGGAGTTATATGTCATCATTATTAGTTGTTGGAGCAGATCATTTAGGAAACATTACCGATAAATTAAAAAACTCAGGATTTCAGGAGATTATTCATTTAGATGGTCGAAAAGTGAATATGGTGAAGCGACAAATTCCAGAGCATGTCGATATCGTATTTGTCATGACCGATTACATTAACCACAATTTAGCAAAGGTCATTAAACAAAAAGCAAAAGATCAACATAAGCCGATTTATTTTGTAAAGCGTTCATGGAGTTCCATTCAGGCTGTCATTGAGCAAATGGGGGAATTGAAACAAGTAAACTAAAGGGGTAGATGACATTGTGGCAATCGTTTTTGAATGAAGTGTTAACTTATCATTACAACATATCTCCACCTCATCGTTCATCGCTTACGTTGCTAAAGGGAATTGAACGGGCAACATCATCGTTTTCGATCGCTTATTGTACTTCTCTCGTTACATACTATAAAATGATTGCACAAATGACGGATTACTTGCTTCGCTTTGTTGCGAACGATCAGTCGTTTGTTCACATATTAGATGCTCATGATGCTTTTATTACTACATCATGTACGTCTAACACATGCATTGTCCCATCATGTATAAACGTTTTTGTTGTTGATCATATGTCCCCATTGGATGCACTACAACAATTTGAAAAGCATTTTGGTCAAAAACCGAACACAATAACAATACATCATGTAATGAAAAATCGTTTATGTTATGTTACCTTTACAAATGAAACATATTGTGAAAAAACCGGGTAGTTCACCCGGTTTTTTACAATTCGTCAAACCCATTCACATCGGTTGTTTTCGTATATGAACGTGGCCGGGCTTCAAAAAAGTCGGTTTTGCCTAAGTTCACATTTTCATCGCTAAAGACGCGAATCCAAGGCATGCTATTTTCATCCGCGTCATAGCGATCGTCTAATCCAAGCATGCGCAACCGTTTATTTCCAAGGTATTCAATATATTTTTCCATTTCGATAACGTCAATGCCATCAATATCGCGCAACACAAAGCGCGACCATTCTGTTTCGTAACGAATGGCTTCGTCGATATAGTCATATATCCACGCAGAAAACGCTCCATTTTCATCAATTTGTGGATTTTCCCATAACACTGCGCGTACAAGTTGAGAAATAAAGTAACTATGGCATAGCTCATCTTTATTAATATAACTAATCATCGTTGATGTTTTGAGCATTTTCTGGTTTCTTGCCAAATTGTAAAAAAAGGCAAACCCAGAATAAAAATTAATCCCCTCTAAGACGAGCGAAGCGACGAGCGCGCGGCAAAACGTCTCCACCGTTGGTTGCTCGCGAAATGCTTCATATACGCGAATGACGTGTTCATTTCGCTTATAAATGTGCGGATTTGTTCGTGCCATTTCAAACGCACGATGTTGCTCGGATAATTTTTCGATCGAAGCAAGAACGTACGAGTACGATTGATTATGAACGACTTCTTGCTGTTCGATAATCGAAAAAATTGCTTTGACGCTCGGATCGGTAATGTATTCTTTCATCGCCCCAATAAAATTTGGTTGAACAGAATCTAAAATTGAAAGCAAGCCGATAATGTGTAAAAATGCATCCCGTTCCCGTTCACTTAACTCATGCCATTGTTTAATATCATCCGACATATTAATTTCAAACGGCGTCCAAAAGTTGCTGAGCAACATTCTGTATATATCGTAAAAATGGCTATATTTAATATCGTTCCAGTTTAAAATGCCGCTTGCTTTTCCATTGATAATGCTCGTTGCTTTATTTGGATGCGACGGCTCGAGCAATTTTACTTTCGCCAATAACAAAACGGTCAACCTCCTCTAGTAGCTGTTGTACGAATACAGTCGGTAAATGTTGTTGATGGCCGCGTGGTGATTGTTCAATTTTTAGCGTGCCGAGCACCGTCGTCACTTTTCGCAAATGGTACTCCATTTCATCGACCGCACGGCAATAGTACGGCCACATTTGATCTCCTGTGCCAAATACCGCAACAGGAGGCAAAGGAAGTTTTCGTTCTTTGATAAGAAAACGAAGTAGCTTCCTCATTTCATCTGGAAGTTGTCCATTTCCCCACGTATATGAACCGAATAAAAGAAGATGCGCCTCATGAATGAGCGATTCGATCGCAAATATATGTTCAATATCGATCGTTTTCACCGCATGTCCATATGAGCGAAAAGCTTCTTCGATCAATAGGGCGACTTCTTTTGTGTTTCCCGTTTTGGATGTATAGCAAATGAGAACGTTCATGATTAATCACGCAAGAAACCCCTGCTTTCAAGCATGGGGAGGAATGCGTGTTCCCCCTTTCTTTTGTGTATGATATAATAAAGGTGTGGAGAAAACCGTTGAATCAAGGCACTCCAATAACTGCTACTCGATGTAGGGAGTTGGTTACAGGAAACGTTGTAACCGTAAAACATCGAGCGTAGGTCTGTCTGTTGTGTGTGGAAGCCAAGTACCGCCAACAGACACACCGAGAGAATCGGTAACGATGCAGGCATGACCTGCGTCGTTGGGTAGTTGTCAACCTGCCCTGATGCAACCCCAAGTGAAGGAAGGAGGATAACATCCGCTTGCACTTCTGGGGAGTTGCAAGCCCACGGCTTTAGTCGTTGGGTTGTTGACGCTTTTTCCTCCTACGATGAGCAAACGTCGCATTCTTCAATCGTTACGGCAGTGCTGCGAACGTAATACGTCGATTTTAACCGTTCTTTCCATGCCGTTAAATGTAAATCCAAAAGATCTTTCGCTTTAATCGTGTTGTATACGTAAAGATTAAAACTTAACGACTGATCGACATGTTTTTGTCTAGCGGCATTTTGACGAATGCTCATCTTTTGATCCACTTCATAGGCATTTTCGTAAAACCAAAATGTTTTGGCATTTAAATCAGGAACGGTTACAGGGATTTTATAATTTTTCTTTTCTTCAAAATATAAGCGATTGAAGACAGGATCGCATGACGCCGTTCCGTTTGCTAAAACGGATGTCGAAGCGTTTGGCGCAGGAGCCATTAAATAACCGTTGCGAACACCATACTTCATCACTTGCTCTTTTAACTCATCCCAATCTAACTCATCGTGGGAATGATAACCGCGAAGCTCAAAATATTTTCCTGTATGCCAATCAGAACCTGCAAACGCCGGATATGCACCTTTTTCTTTCGCCAATTCCATGCTTGCTCGAATCGTTAAATAAGCGATTTTTTCAAATAGCTTGTCAGCGAAATCAACGCTTTCTTCACTATTCCACTTAATTCCTTTTAACGCTAATAAGTGATGCCATGAAAATGCACCTAGACCGATTGCCCGATATTTTTTATTTGTCATCACCGCTTGCAACACTTCAATGCGATTTTCGTTTAAGTCGATGACGTTATCAAGCATACGCACTTGAATCGGAATTAATCGTTCTAGTACATCGTCTTGTACGGCGCGAGCGAGATGAATGCTAGATAAGTTACAAACGACAAAGTCGCCTGGTTTTTTATGAATAATGATTTCACCATCTTGCGTATACTCTTTTGTTACGGTAGTCGCGCTCATATTTTGCATAATTTCCGTACATAAATTGCTAGAATAAATCATGCCCGCATGTTTATTTGGATTCATGCGATTCGCTTCGTCGCGATAAAACATATAAGGTGTACCCGTTTCTAATTGTGATTTTAAAATGCGCTTCATAATTTCAATGGCAGGTACACGTTCTTTACTTAACTCTGGATGGTTGATACATTCTTCGTATTTTTCGCGGAAGGAGCCATGTCCTCGTTCTTCATCGTAAAAATCTTCAAGACCTAGCGGATTCCCATCTTTATCTTTCCACCCCATCACTTTTTTCACTTCATGTGGGTCAAATAAATACCAATCGCCCCGCTTTTCGACTTGTTCCATAAATAAATCAGGGATGCATACGCCATAAAATAAATCATGGCATTTTTGCCGTTCATCGCCGTTGTTTAATTTTGCGTCTAAGAAAGAGAAAATGTCTTTATGCCAAACGTCTAAATAGACGGCAATACTTCCTTGTCGCGTACCAAGCTGATCAACCGATACAGCGGTATTGTTTAATTGGCGCATCCATGGGATGACACCAGACGATACGCCTTTAAATCCTTTAATATCCGAGTTGCGTGCCCGAATTTTTCCTAAATAGACGCCGATTCCCCCACCGCCTTTGGAGAGGCGAGCGATGTCTGTATTCGATTCATAAATGCCGATTAAGCTATCGTCGACCGTATCAATGAAACAACTCGATAATTGACCGTAAGATTTACCTGCGTTGGCGTACGTTGGTGTAGCGACCGTCATATATTGGTTTGATAACGCCCAATACGCTTCTTTGACAAGCTCCATTCGTTTTTCTTTTGGCTCATTCACCATCAGCGTAAGAGCAATGGTTAAAAAGCGTTCTTGTGGCAACTCATAAATTTCTCCGTCATATCCTTTCGCTAAATAACGATCAACGAGTGTGCGTAATCCGATATAGGTAAATTGCTCGTCTTTTTTCGAATCGATCCATGTCCCCGCTTCTTGTAGTTCTTCTTTCGTATATCGTTCAAGTACAAACGGATCGTAAATACCGAGATCAACGAGCATTGTTTGTAACTCATAAAAGTAGTGGTATGTGTCGGATACATCATAGCCACGATTGGTTGCTGCTTCATTGTACAGCTGTTGTAAATAAAGGCGTGCTGCGACAAACGTCCAATCAGGTTGTTCTACGGTGATTTCGTCAAGTGCATTTAAAATGAGTTTGTTCATCATGTCATCGTATGATTTTGTATACGTCAGCGACCGTATCGTACGCTCGATGTATCGCGCGCTTGATAAGTGTGGAAAGTCTTTGAAAATATGAAACAATAATGTGCGGATCGTTTCTTCATTTACTTCTGTTTGTTGTTTTATGTACACCATATAACATCCCTTCCCCTAGAAAATAAAAAAATCCGCTCTCGTTGAGCGGATGAAACGATGGAAAAAGGCATGCTTTCACCATCGTTTCATCTTCTCAATCCCCGAAGAATATGAAACGATACAAGGAAGGCAGGTCTCCTGACTTGCGCTTCTTCCTACTTTGGATTCCTTCCCATATATGTGCCATAAATAGCTGACATATACAGTGGTGTTATTTCCATTTCGTCTGCGCACACAGTTGCGGGGACAGTTCTGGATTCGCACCAGATTCCCTATTAAGTCCGTTTGGACACCTTCACTTGTCGGTTTCAATATATAGTTATTATTTCGTGCGATTATCACAATATATTGTACGAAAAAGGTTTACGTTTAAAACTATAGCGAAAAATCTCAACATTTGCAATCGTTATTTTTCATCCTTTGCTACATAGCGTCGATCTTTCAAAAGCGAAGAGAGAAAAAGTGTGCTTGTAATCGCAAAGGCAATAAACGCATATTCATGAGGGCTTGTAAATAGACGGTCAAAAATAAGCGATCGTTATGATCGCTTATTGTAGAGCTTTTTTTAGTGCAGAGATGTTGTCATTCATAATCGCAAAATAGTCTTTGTTGTTTTTTATATCATCATTTGTTCGTGCTTCTAAGTTGTGAAGGATAAGTACATCAGCTCCGATTTCGTTTTTCACAACTTCAGCAATTTTCGATGTTACGTTTTGCTCAAAAAAGATATAGTGTATGTCATGGTCTTTGGCGATTTGAATAATCGAAGCAAGCTGCTTTTGTGACGGTTCGTTTGTTGGCGATAGCCCAGTCACGCTTATTTGTTTTAAGCCATATCGTTTCTCCCAATAGCCGTAAGCCGCATGAGCGACAAGAATTTCTTTTCTTTTCGCGCCTTTTATCAATTGTTGGAACTGGCTATCGAGCTGTTCAAGCTGCTGTTTTAACGAGGCAAAGTTTTGTTCAAAATCATTTTTTGCCTCAGGTTTTAGTTCCGTTAACGTTTGTTTAATTGTTTCAGCCATTTGGATTGAATATATCGGATCTAACCAGACATGAGGATCTACATCTCCGTGATCATGCTCATCTTCATGGGCGTGTTCATCTTCATGAGCATGTTCGTCCCCATGAGTATCGTTGGCTGGAAGAAATTCCGTCCCAGCTGTTGCTTCCACGAACTTGACGTGTTCATTCTCTAGCGTTTCGACAACGCGATCAACAAATCCTTCCATTCCTTGACCGATGTAAATGAAAGCGTCAGCATCTGCGATTTGTTGCATCGTTTTTGCCGTCGGTTCGTATGTGTGCACATCAACGCCGGGAGGATATACGCTTTCCACTTGAACGTGCTTGCCACCAATTTTTTCAGTAAAGTCTTGAAGAGGGTATACAGTTGTATAAACGATAAGTTGATCGTTTTTTTCCTCATTCTTCGATTCATTCGTCTGTTCTTGTTGCGAGCATCCAAACAATAGCAGTGTGCTCGTAAGTATAATGGATAAAATGGTTTTTACCTTCATCTTCTTCCTCCTTCCAAATAAAGAAAGATGTTTCTGATCGTCAAATAACATCTTTCTCACTCCTGTTTTATTATATCGTAATCGTTACGATTTGAAAACTATGAAATAGCCGTAAATGGTGGAAGTGGATCGACAAAAGTAGACCAATCTTCAAACGTAATTATTACGATTTACATTGTTTATCATAACGAAAAAAAAGAGAAAGAACAACTATTTTTGCTCTTTCTCTGGAACAGGATCAAATCCACCTGGATGAAATGGATGGCATTTTAAAATGCGTTTGATTGTTAAATAGCCTCCTTTAAGTGCACCGAAGCGACGAATCGCTTCTAATCCGTAATGCGAACAAGTCGGATAAAAGCGACATGTCGGTGGTTTTAAAGGGGAAATAAATCGTTGATAAAAACGAATGAGTAAGATGAATATATGTTTCATGTAATACGCCCGCCCCTATTTTTTCTTATTGTAACATAGTTGGACGAAACAATTCCAACAAAAAAAGATGAAAAAAGTCGGACTTTTGTGTATGATAAAAACGTGACAATTGAAAAAGAGGTGAGAAATATGCCTTCAGTAGAAAGCTTTGAACTAGACCATTGTGCGGTCAAAGCGCCGTACGTTCGCCATTGTGGTGTTCATCAAGTCGGTAGCGACGGTGTTGTGAATAAATTTGATATTCGCTTTTGTCAACCAAATAAAGAAGCGATGCAACCGGCAGCGATTCATACACTTGAACATTTACTAGCGGTGCACATTCGTAAGCATGCTGAAAAATACGCTCATTTTGATATTATCGATATTTCTCCGATGGGATGTCAAACGGGGTATTATTTAGTCGTTAGTGGCACGCCAACAGTCGAAGAAATTATTGATTTGCTTGAGGCGACGATGAATGAGGCATTGACGGTTACAGAAGTGCCAGCTGCAACGGAAAAAGAGTGCGGTCAAGCGAAATTGCACGATTTAGAAGGAGCTAAGCGACTTATGCGATATTGGCTATCGCAGCCAAAAGAAGAATTGAAAAAAGTGTTTGGCTAAAAATAAAGGTTCAGATGTTACATGTCTGAACCTTTATTTTTTTCACCCGGCAATTTATCAACTACGCTTTCGAAGCGGTCACTACCAATACAATGATGGTTACATGTCTCTCTACATTGTTCATGCAAAAACATATCATTTTCCAAAATTTTTTTTGTTTGCTATAATGAAAGAGGGGGAAGTTTATAATCGAGGAGGGAATTAGTGTGAAAGAAAAATTAATTGATATTGTCAACAAACAAATTGCAAACTGGAACGTGTTATATGTAAAATTACACAACTACCATTGGTATGTGAAAGGGCCGCAGTTTTTTACGTTGCATACAAAATTTGAAGAGTTGTACAATGAAGCGGCACTACATATTGATGAGTTAGCAGAACGTTTATTAGCATTAGGTGGAAAACCGCTAGCAACGATGAAAGATTATTTAGCGGTAGCATCCGTACATGAAGCAAAAGGAAATGAAACGGCGGAAGAAATGGTAGCGGAAATTGTTCGCGATTTTGAAACGATGATTAAAGAATTGAAAGCTGGCATGGACTACGCCGGAGAAATTGGAGATGAAACAACAGGCGATATGCTTTTAGGCATTCATCAAAGTTTAGAAAAACATGTATGGATGCTCAAATCGTTTCTCGGATAAGGTGGGAGTGGCCCCACCTTATTTGCATGTTCATTCGCAGATGAGTGCTTTTGTTGCATGAAAATAAATGAATCGACTCACACTAACTGTAACAAACGAAAAAGAGGTGGGTCGATGAAAAAAACGTATTATGTTTCGGTGGCGCGTGGCGAAATTTCACAAGTGAAAACGGCTTCGCCGTGGGAATTTCGCATTGAGGCGACGGATGAAGAAATCATTCAATTACGGGAGTATTTTGATGAAATGTATTCATCCGATTGGCAATCGTTTTGGCGTGCACATGTGCCATATGTGCAATATCATTATGATCGGCCGAACGACGGGTATGACAACGCAATGAAAAAAGTGTATGAAATGATTTATGAACTTGGCGATGAGGAAGCGAAACAACAAATTGAAACGATGGGTGTCATACAGTTATAAAAGCTGTCGACTACTTCACTGTGTGGTACAATGAAGAAAACATACAGTTGAGGGTAGACGGTGATGATTGTATTTCAAGATTACTACGGATACAACGTTCGACTTTCTTTTTCTGACCATCCTTTCTCGAAGCAACCGAAACATGTTTTCGTTATTTGTCGGTACGGTGGTCGTTGGTTATTGACAAATCACGCTGTACGTGGCTTGGAGTTTCCGGGTGGCAAAGTAGAAGAGGGAGAGACGGCAGAAGAGGCAGCTATTCGTGAAGTAAGGGAAGAAACAGGAGGCATCGTTCAGACAATCACGTATATCGGACAGTATGAAGTGAAACGTCCAAATGAAACGATTGTAAAAAATATTTATTTTGCCCATGTTAAATCTTTGGAACAAAGGGAGTCGTATTTTGAAACAAATGGTCCTGTGCTCATTGAGCATATACCAGATGACGTAGCGAAAGATGAACGATTTAGTTTTATTATGAAAGATGGCGTATGGATGTATACAAAACAAGAGTTACAGCGGCGGGGAATGTCGTAAAACCCCACCGCTTTTTCTTTGCGTGTGGGGTTATGCGCGTTTTATTAATTTTTTTTCAAACCAACTGACAAGCTGGTACATGATGCTAGAGAGTAAAGCAATCATAAGCAAACTTAATAAAACGAGCGTAAAGTTAAACACTTGGAAGCCGTAAATAATCATATAGCCGAGCCCTTGTTTAGAGACGAGAAATTCACCGACGATGACCCCAACCCAAGATAAGCCAACGTTCACTTTTAGCGTTGAAATGATCGTTGGAAAGGAAGCAGGTAAAATCGCTTCTGTAAACCATTGTCGCTTCGTTGCTCCGAATGTTTGAAGCACTTTTATATAGTTTGCATCGACTTCTTTAAATGATGTGTAAACGACAATCGTTGTAATAATAATGGAAATGATCGCTCCCATGGCGACGATCGATGTCATATTTGGTCCGAGTGCGACGATTAAAATCGGGCCGAGCGCTACTTTTGGCATTGCGTTTAAAATGACTAAATACGGATCAACGATTTTTGAGACGCGAGGAAACCACCAAAGTATTGCAGCAAAACAAACGCCAATCATCGTACCAACAATAAAACCTAGCACCGTCTCAGTTAATGTGACAGTTGTATGTGAAAGCAATGTGTGATCACGTATTTTTGTAGTAAACAAATGCCAAATCGAAGACGGTGAGCTAAATAAAAGAGGATCGATCCAATGAAGGCGGCTCGTGATTTCCCATAAGCTGAAAAATGCAATGACAATGATCGCTTGAAAAAAGCGGACGATTCGTTTTTCGCGTTTTTCATATGCCATATATTGATCATATATACGTTGCAACCACTCATGTTTGTTCAATGCTCTCTAACTCCTTCCAAATCATTTGAAAGAGCGGTGAAAAATCTGGATGTTGGCGGGCTTGAAACGGTGTACACGCTTTTAACGAATCTGGAACGGTAACAATTCGTTTAATTTTTCCGGGTTTTGCAGTAAATAAAACGATCCGATCGCTCATCGCAATCGCTTCACCAATATCGTGCGTGACAAGAAGTGCTGTTTTTCGATATTGTTTTAACGTCTCCCATACAAGATCTTCAAGTTTAAGCTTTGTTTGGTAATCGAGTGCTGAAAACGGTTCGTCTAACAATAAAATTTTCGGATCGGTTGCGAGTGTGCGAACAAGTGCTGCGCGCTGACGCATTCCTCCCGATAATTCATAAGGGTAACGATCGTCCACGTCACGCAAACCGATTTGATGTAGAAGGGAGAGCGTTTGCTTTCTCGCTTTTTCGCTATATTTGCCTGTCAGTTTTAATCCGAGTGTCACGTTTTGTTCAATCGTTTTCCATGGAAACAAATAATCGTGTTGGAGCATATATCCGATCGTTTGGCTCATCGTGTGAATTTCTTTTCCTTCGATAAGCACACGACCTTTTGTTGGTTTGATGAGCCCCGCCACAATTGAAAGAAGTGTTGTTTTTCCACAGCCGCTTGGGCCGAGAAAGGAGACAAACTCTCCTCTCTCGACAGTTAGCGATAGATGATCAAGCGCCAATACGGCAGATTGCTTTGTGACGTAGGCGTGCATCACTTGATCAATCGTTAAAATGGGCATGATGTTCACCTCTTTTTCGTTTTTTCAGCGAACGATGTATTCACTAAAATGGAATGCTCAATGTACGATGGCAACTCGTTTGCTTCTTTCATAATGTTTTGAAGATGGTTCCATTCTTCTTCATCTAAAATCGGATCAGTTGCGTATGAACCTTGTTGTTTATAGCGATCGACGACTTTTTCAATGAGAGCGATATCTGTATTTTCAAAGTACGGTTGAATGACTGTTGCAATTTCTTTCGCATCATGTGTTTGTACCCATTGTTGTGCTCTATAAAGGGCACGCGTAAATTTTTCGATGACATCTTTATTTTTGTCGATAAAACTTTGTTTTGCCATAAATGTCGTATATGGGAGATGACCAGATTCCGTTCCGAATGAAGCGACAATATATCCTTTTCCTTCTTGTTCAAAAATGCTAGCAGTTGGCTCAAATAGTTGGACGAAATCGCCTGTTCCGCTTGCAAATGCATTGGCAATATTAGCAAAATCAATATTTTGGATGAGATTTAAGTCTTTGTGTGGGTCAATGCCGTGTTGTTTGAGAACGTATTCTCCGACCATTTGTGGCATGCCGCCTTTTCTTTGCCCTAAAAATGTACTTCCTTTCAATTGATCCCATGTAAAGTTGGCGATTGGTTTTCGTGAAACTAAAAATGTTCCGTCTGTTTGTGTCAACTGGGCAAAGTTAATAACAGGATCTATTGCTCCTTGACTATACACGTAAATGGACGTTTCGGAACCGACGAGCGCAATATCCGCTCCGTTCGATAAAAGTGTCGTCATTGTTTTATCGCCGCCCCACGTCGTATTCAGTTCGATATGAAGCCCTTCTTCAGCAAAAAAACCTTTCTCAATCGCGACGTATTGAGGTGCGTAAAAAATCGAACGAGTTACTTCGGCAATGCGCAACGTTTTTACATCATTTGATGAGCAGGCTGTAAGTAAAAACATGAAAATAATGAACAAAAATCCCCATTTTCGCATCCTCTTCCCCTCTTTCCTTTCGTTTGCTTTATCGTATGCGCCTAATAAAAATGTGTGAATGCCCGAAAAAGAAAACCGCCGTGGCAGATGACACGACGGTTTAATTAATCGAATGCAAAGCAATTAATTCATATGTAACGATCGTTGTTTCGTTTTCAAGAACAAGTTTTTTGACAATCGCTTTTCCCGTTGTTTCTCCGTGTTTTGTTCGTCTTACTTCTAATGGGACATCAAGCGGATATAAACGATAGCCTTCTTTTTGTAATACAAATAAGTTGTGTTCAATTCGTTTTTCTTTTCCATTTGTGACGATCATTGTTTGTACTTCTAACGGCATACCCATAGGATCACTCCATATTCCACATTTTTACCTTCATTGAAACACATTTATGACGATTACACAACTGCATTTCATATATTGATACTATATCACATAAATAAATCATATGACCTAGTAATAAATTTTATTGACAGGACAAGAATGTAAATGATACGATGACAATAAGTTTGAAAGAGAGATGTTTGAATATTCATTTCTTTTTAAAGCGAAGTGTTCACGTATGAGGGGAGTTTTTTATTACATGAAACAATTTCATTCATTTGGGTGGTATGCGGCTCGCATTGCCCCGTATTTGCCTGAGGAAGCGTTCCGTCCTGTTCCGTCTCGTCTGTTTGGTGGTCTTGCTTACATGCTCGTTTTAGTTAGCAGCATTGTCACGATTTCTTTATTTGATCTCCATTGGTTATGGAACGGATTGCTTTCAGTTGTTATTGGATTTTGTTTTGCTGGTTTAGGGTTTTTAGGACATGAAATTTTGCATGGAACAGTTGTCAAACGGGCGTGGCTTCGTGATTTGTTAGGAGGCATTGCATTTTTGCCACTTTGCACAGGTCCAAAGTTGTGGAGAAAATGGCATAACGCAACGCATCATGTGCATACACAACATGAGGAACTTGATCCGGATGCGTGGCCGACGATCAAACGTTTAGCTCAAAGTCGTTTCCTCCGTTGGATTTATCGCATTCCGTTTCCGATTCGTGCGGCTTTTTCGTTCTTGTCTTTAGCAGGGATGTTTACAGTTCATTCGCTTCATATGCTTCTTCATTTTTGGAAGGATTTTGAAAAAGGAAATCGTCGTGCCGTATTCTGGCAATTTGTCTTACCATGGTCGGTATGGATTGGGTTATTGTTGATGATCGGAGTAGAAAAATGGCTCTTTGCGTTCGTTCTTCCACTACTTATTGGAAATACGATCGTGATGGGATACATTTCAACGAACCATCGCTTAAATCCGCTCGTTCCAGTTAACGATCCATTAGCAAACAGCTTAACTGTCATCGTTCCGAAGTGGGTCGACGTATTGCATTTTAACTTTTCGCACCATACAGAACATCATTTGTTCCCAGCGATGAGTTCAAAATATTATCCGCTCGTTAAACAATATATTAAACAACTATGGCCGGATCGTTATTATGAAATGCCGATGACAAAAGCGTTAATTGCGCTATGGAAAACACCACGGCTTTATCACGAACAAACAGAACTAATCGAGCCGCGTGAAGGATATGTATACGGCACGCTTGGATATGGATTAAATATAGATGACCTTTCGCATAAAGTGAAAGAAAATGTTATAGGAAAAATGGTAAAAGAAAAATAAAGCGTTGCATCTCGGCGCTTTTTGTTTTTATAAAGAAAACAAGACGTGGACAATTCGCCACGTCTTATTATTTTCTTGCATGTTTTATTATAGGGGAGATGTGTCATTGAAAGCTATTTCATTTTTTCTTTTAATTTGCTTTTAATATAATTTTTCGTCTTCTCGTCATTTTTTAGCCTCCTTTTGTTCGTTTTTGTATACTACTATATGTTCCATTTCGTAAATGGTTTGTACAAACTTTGTACAAACAATAAAAAAAAGAAAAAAGCTGCCGAAACAGGCAGCTTTTGTTGTTTACGCGATTGGCCCACCGAGTTTTTCGATGCGTGGATCAATGTTTGTGAATTTTTTAAAGTTTTCCTGGAACTTCGCCGCAAGCTCTTTTGCTTTTTGTTCATATGCTTCCTGATCTGCCCATGTGCTTTTCGGTTGTAACACTTCATCAGGCACACCGGGAACGTGAAGCGGGATATGAAGACCGAAAATAGGATCTTGAACGGTTTCTACGTTGTTTAATTCCCCTTCTAACGCTGCTTTTACCATCGCGCGTGTATACGATAGCTTCATTCGTTCACCAACGCCGTATCCACCACCAGTCCAACCGGTGTTTACTAAAAACACTTGAACACCGTGGGCGTCAATTTTTTGACCAAGCATGTCTGCGTAACGCGTTGCAGGAAGCGGTAAAAACGGTGAACCGAAGCATGTAGAGAACGTTGCTTCCGGTGCTGTAATTCCGCGCTCTGTGCCCGCTAACTTGCTTGTATATCCGCTTAAGAAATGATACATTGCTTGTTCTTTCGTTAATTTACTAATTGGCGGCAATACCCCGAATGCATCTGCTGTTAAAAAGACGATCGTATGCGGATGACCTGCAATGCTTGGTTGAACAATATTATCCATCGCTTCGAGCGGATATGCTGCGCGCGTATTTTCAGTTAATGTTGCATCGTCATAGTTTGGTATGCGCGTGTCTGGGTCAACGATGACGTTTTCTAATACAGAGCCGAAGCGAATCGCATCAAAAATTTGTGGCTCTTTTTCACGTGATAAGTTAATGCATTTGGCATAACATCCACCTTCAATATTAAAAACACCGTTGTTTGACCAACCGTGCTCGTCATCGCCAATTAACCGACGGTTTGGATCAGCAGAAAGCGTTGTTTTTCCTGTACCAGATAAACCGAAAAAGAGCGCGACATCACCTTCTTGACCGACGTTTGCTGAACAGTGCATCGGGAAGATTCCTTGTTCTGGCAATAAAAAGTTCATGACAGAGAAAATGGATTTTTTCATTTCACCAGCATATTCTGTTCCACCAATTAGTACAGTGCGGCGCTCGAATGAGATGATAATAAACGTTTCTGAGCGCGTGCCGTCAATAGATGGATCAGCTTTAAATGTTGGTGCAGAAATGACTGTAAATTGTGGTTCATGTGTTTGTAATTCTTCCGCTGTTGGACGAATGAACAATTGATGGGCAAATAAGTTATGCCAAGCAAATTCGTTGACAACTTGAATCGGCAAACGATAAGCTGGATCTGCGCCTGCAAAGCCATTAAATACAAATAGTTCTTCTTTTGTCATTAAATAATCGATCACTTTGTTGTAAAGCTTATCAAATACCTCTCCAGAAATAGGTTGATTGACAGTTCCCCAATCAATTTTATGTTTCACAGACGGTTCTTCGACAATATATTTATCCTTTGGAGAACGGCCTGTATATTTTCCAGTTTTTGCACAAATTGCTCCTGATGAAGTTAGGATGCCTTCTTTCCGAGCTAGTACTTTTTCTACTAGTCGTGGTACAGATAAGTTATGAAAAACCCCATCCCTTTGTAAGAGTGTTGATAATTTGTTTGTCAGTTCAATGGAATTCATTGGACAAAACCTACCTTTGTTTGATTTATCTTTATGTAAAAAGTATAACACATTTTGATAAATAGTCCATACTAATTATTGTATTTTTCTTCAGTTTAATTTCAAAATAATCCATATAGAAAAACGTTGACTCGTTTCGTACAGATGTGATATGATGCTGAGATGAACGGATACTCTTATCCCGAGTTGGTGGAGGGAGACAGGCCCGATGAAACCCAGCAACCGTCACATACGTGAAAAGGTGCTAACCTGTGGCAAGGGAACGCCCTTGAACGATAAGAGTGAAAGGCGCAGACAAATGCAAAAACCTTTCCTCTGAGGGAAAGGTTTTTTTCACGATAGACCATAATAAGAGGGATGAGTACCGTATCATTTGTCATTATACTGAGGAGGAATGTTTGAATGCCTAAACGTCGTCTGTTTACATCTGAATCTGTAACGGAAGGGCATCCGGATAAAATTTGTGACCAAATTTCCGATGCGATTTTAGATGCGATTTTAGCAAATGATCCAAATGCGCGTGTTGCGTGCGAAACGAGTGTAACAACAGGACTTGTTTTAGTGAGCGGAGAAATTACAACATCTACATATGTAGATATTCCGAAAATTGTCCGTGAAACGATTCGTGGAATTGGCTATACGCGTGCAAAATACGGTTTTGACGCAGATACGTGCGCCGTATTAACATCCATTGATGAACAATCCCCAGATATTGCGATGGGTGTTGATAAAGCGTTAGAAGCTCGTGAAGGACAAATGACAGATGAAGAAATCGAAGCGATCGGTGCAGGAGACCAAGGATTAATGTTTGGTTTCGCGTGCAACGAAACGAAAGAGCTTATGCCGCTTCCAATTTCACTTGCCCATAAACTTGCGCGCCGTTTAGCAGAAGTGCGTAAAGAAGACATTTTACCATACTTACGCCCGGACGGAAAAACGCAAGTGACAGTGGAGTATGATGAAAACGGCAAACCTGTACGCATCGATACGATCGTTGTTTCTACACAACATCATCCAGAAATTACACAAGATCAAATTGTGCGCAACATTAAAGAACATGTCATTCAACCTGTCGTTCCAGCGGAGTTGATCGATGAAAACACAAAATATTTCATTAACCCAACAGGTCGTTTCGTCATCGGTGGTCCACAAGGTGACGCAGGGTTAACAGGACGCAAAATTATCGTTGACACTTACGGTGGTTATGCTCGTCACGGCGGTGGGGCTTTCTCAGGAAAAGACCCAACGAAAGTAGATCGCTCGGCAGCATATGCGGCTCGTTACGTAGCGAAAAATATTGTCGCAGCAGGTCTTGCGGATAAATGTGAAGTGCAATTAGCATATGCGATCGGTGTGGCGCAACCTGTATCGATCTCAATCGACACGTTCGGCACAGGCAAAGTGTCTGAAGATGTATTAATTGAAGTGGTGCGCAACAACTTCGACCTTCGCCCAGCAGGCATTATTAAAATGCTCGATCTCCGTCGCCCGATTTATAAGCAAACAGCAGCTTATGGCCACTTTGGTCGCACAGATATCGACCTTCCTTGGGAGCGTACAGATAAAACGGAAGCGTTAAAACAACAAGCATTAGAGTTAGCGAAGTAAGGAAAAGAGGAGAGTTACAAGATGTAGCTCTCCTTTCCTATTTTTTAAGTAAGAACAGAAAGTCAACTACCCCCACTTAGCTAACGCTTGAAGTGAGGGCTTGCAACTCCCCAGAAGTGCAAACGGACTCTGTCCTCCTTCCTTGACTTGGGGTTGCATCAGGGGCAGGTTGACGACTACCCAACGACGCAGGTCATGCCTGCATCGTTACCGATTCTCTCGGCATGTCTGTTGGCAGTACTTGGCTTCCACACACAACAGACGGACCCACGCTCGATGTTTTACGGTTACAACGTTTCCTGTAACCAACTCCATACATCGAGTAGCAGTTACTGGAGTGCCTTTATTAAACGGTTTTCTCCACGCCTCTATTATATCATACACAAAAGAAAGGGGGAACGCGCATTCCTCTCCCACTTACTCCCTTTGTTCGTTGAAGTGGGAGTCTCCTGCGCGAAATAGGATGAAGCCCTAAGTAAATGCGCGACACGGCAACGCTAACAGCAATAGGTAAAAGACAAACAGCAAGCGCTGGAGCGTATAGTAAAAACGGAACGATGACAGAAAATATTGCAGTCGTATGTCCTGATGGAAATGAATGGTCAGTTAATGGGTTTTTTGTTACTTTCGTTTTATGCAGTGAAATATACGGTCGTTTGCGAGGATATATTTTTTTCATCATTGCGACAGGAATATGGCTAAGTGCTAAGGCGATCGCACTTGCGATAGCAGTATCGCGCCATTCATCCCGCAATAGCCAAATGGCTAGCATAACCGATGTAATTGAAAATGTAGCCCCTCCAACGTGTGTAATTGAACGAAAATAGGTGTTTAGCCATTTTTGATCAAAATAACGATTAATGCTGTAAAATAACTTGCACTCCCAATCGTACCATTTTCGTAACATAAGCAAATCCCCCTGATTTTATGATAAAATACATATGTGAAGTCAATAATAAAACAATGTAAAAATACCACGCTTATTTGTCGCGTGGTTTGTTTACTTGAAGTGATTTATAATATTGTCCTTTTTCGACATATTCGCGACGAATGCGTGCCATTTCACGCTCGTCTTCTTCGGTTAGTTCACGAATCACTTTCGCAGGGCGACCGAATGCAAGTGTGCGTGGCGGGATTTTTTTTCCTTGTGGAACGAGGCTGCCAGCGCCGATAAAAGCACCTTCACCAATTTCAGCACCGTCTAAAATGATGGAGCCCATGCCGATGAGGGCGCCTTTTCGCACGATGGCACTATGTAAAATGACCTGATGGCCAACGGTGACATCATCTTCAATGATGAGTGGATTGTTTGGGCTTTGGTGAAGGACAGAGTTGTCTTGGATGTTTACACGGTTGCCGATGATCGTTGGTGCGACATCTCCACGAATGACGGTGTTGAACCAAATGCTCGTTTCTTCTCCGATCGTTACATCGCCTGTAATAGTAACGTAATCTGCAATAAAGGCGGAAGGTGCAATGTTTGGTGTATGTTCTTTATATGGATAAATCATTTCACTCGTCCCTTTCAGTTCAATTTGTTATATTTAGTGTACAAATTTTTCGTCTATTCGTAAATATAAAAAGGAGGGGTGTATATGTGGAAATGGGAAGGAGAAAACGCAAAAGGAACGATTGTGATCGTTCACGGTGCAGCTGAGCATCATGGACGATATAAATGGCTTATTGAAATGTTTCGCATGCACGGTTTTCATGTTGTTGCAGGAGATTTACCAGGGCAAGGAACGACATCACGCAGTCGAAGAGGACATATTGATTCCTTTGACGAATATATCGAAGCGGTTGCCAGTTGGGTGCATGAAGCAAGCGTGTATGAGCAGCCTGTTTTTTTACTCGGTCACAGCATGGGTGGGCTCGTCGTCATTCGTACATTGCAAGAAAAGCGTCTTCCTGTGCGCGGTGTCATTTTATCCTCTCCATGTTTAGGGCTCGTTCACTATCCGTCCAAAGCACTTGAAATCGCTTCGCACATTTTAAATGTCATTCATCCGAAAAAGCGTTTTCCATTAGGGTTAACGGTGGAGATGGCGACTCGAAATGAAGAAGTGCGTGAGATGGATAAAAACGATTCATTATACGTGACGAAAGTGTCTGTTCGCTGGTATCGTGAGCTAGTCAAAGCCATTCAGATTGCTCATGATAAAATTGCGGACTTACCAGACGTTCCGATGCTTGTCATGCAGGCGGGAGATGATAAAATTGTCGATAAACATGCAGTCAAATCATGGTTTGATCAGTTGACGGTAAGTGAAAAAGTGTATAAAGAATGGCCAAAACTGTATCATGAAATTTTTAACGAACCTGAACGTGAACAAGTATTTTTATATGCCCATACGTTTTTAACTTTGCAGCTGCAAAGGGGTGAACTCATTGAACGTTCCAACAAATCCGTTTAGTCTAATGCGAGCTGTCTATCATCGCGTTTTTCCGCTTGTTCACCGGGAACTAGCCGTTTGGAAAAAAAGAGCAGAAGCTATTCCGAACGAAGAATTGCGCAAACAAGCGTTAGCGAGCATCGCAACAAAAACGTTTCATTGCGAAGGGGGCGCGATTTTAGCTTTACTGGCGGGAAAAGAAATGGAGCGATGCATTCGTTTTATCGTTGCTTATCAAACGATTAGCGATTACCTCGATAATTTATGCGATCGCAGTACGTCGCTTGATCCGACTGACTTTCGTGCGTTGCACGATTCAATGATCCATGCGTTAACGGTCGGGGCAAAAAAAGAGGCATATTATCGTTATCGTGCCGAACAAGATGACGGTGGCTATTTGCATGCCCTTGTCGATACGTGCCAAGAAATGTTGCAAGAAGTGAAACATTATGACGTCATTGCTCCATTTTTACATGAACTTGCATCATATTATTGTGACTTACAAGTACATAAACATGTAAAAAAAGAGGAGCGCATTCCGCGCTTGAAGCAATGGTTCGCTAAACATGAAGCATCGTTGCCGAAAATGGAGTGGTACGAATTTTCCGCTTGTTCTGGTTCAACGCTCGGTATTTTTTGTCTAGTTGCTTACGCCTGCAACGATGCGTTCGATCAGCTTCTTGCACAACGTGTGCGCAACAGCTATTTTCCATACGTACAAGGGCTGCACATTTTGCTTGATTATTTCATTGATCAAGAGGAAGACCGACAAGGTGGAGATTTAAATTTTTGTTTTTATTATCCGAATGAGGAGACGCTATTTGCCCGTTTGCGTCATTTCATTGAAGAGGCAGATCGCCATATTGCACAATTGCCACATCGTGAATTTCATCGCTTTATTCATCGTGGCTTGCTCGGATTATATTTATCAGATGAAAAAGTACACGAGCAAGAAGGTATTCATAAGCTAGCGAAACAATTGTTGCGTTCCGGTGGCATGACGTCCCACTTCTTTTATTGGAACGGCAGAATGTATCGAAAATGGCAAAGATGGATGTATGCGTGAAGAAAACGGGTGTATAATGGAAGAAAAGAAGAGAGGGATGAATATGTCGTTACCTCGCTTTTCACACGTCACGTATGAACAATATCTAATTATGCGTCAACATAGTGATGAAAGATTAGAATATATTGATGGCGTCGTTTATATGACACCTTCACCGAGCATCCAGCATCAACTCGTATCAAGCAATCTTCATACAATATTCGGGAGTTATTTGAAAGGAAAGACATGTAAAGTATTTGCTGCCCCTACGGACATTGAGCTAGTGAGTGAAACATGTTCTGAAAGAAAGCTCGTCATTCCTGATTTAAGCATTATTTGTGATCAAACCGGATTTACAGACACAAAATATGTCGGTGTTCCGACGTTAATTGTTGAAATACTCAGTCCTTCGAATCAAGCGTACGATTTAGTGACGAAGTTTAATTTATATATGGAATATGGTGTAAAAGAATATTGGATTGTCAATCCAATGAAACAAGCCGTGACCGTTTATGTATTAAATGAAGAGGGGCTATACGAGCAGGCGGATATTAAAGTAAGTGTTGGAACTGTTCAATCTGTTTGCTTTCCAGGTTTGTTTGTTCATTTAGAAGAAATATTTCACTAACAAAGCAAAAGTAGCGATAGGGAAGACCGATCGCTACTTTTTTACCTCTTCTCAATCGCAACGATAAACGGTGGATGATTGATTTGATTCATAAATTCGTATCGAATGACGTGTGCGCGCTGTTGATCGATTGTTGAAACGTATTGTAAAAGAGCATCACGCTCGATTGCTCCTTCGGGATGACCGTGGTAAATGACGAGAACGATGATTCCTTCCGGAGCCATGATGTCCAGCAATTGTTCAATCGCAGCAATCGTTGAGTTTGGTTTTGTAACAATTTGTTTATCTCCCCCAGGCAAGTAGCCGAGATTAAACATCGCACCGGTAATGCGTCCTTTATATTCGGAAGGAATATGCGCATAAAGTTCTGCATGGCTTGCTTGTACGAGCGTGACCCGTTCTTCCATACGATGTTCACGCAGTCGTTTTGTCGTATTTTCAATCGCTTGCGCTTGAATATCGAAGCCAAACACATGCCCAGACGGCCCGACACGTTCCGCTAAATAAAGCGTATCATGACCGTTGCCAACCGTTGCATCGACGACGATATCTCCCTCTTTGACAGCTAAGTCGATGAGCGAGCGCGCAAACGGCAAAATGCGCATGAGTTTCATCATCTTTCTCCCTTTCGTACATATTTTTTCCCTTGATAACTATTGCGTCGCTCTAATTCGGCATCGATGGCGTTTAACACTTCCCATTTGTTGACGCTCCACATCGGACCGATCATTAAATCGATCGGACCGTCTCCTGTAATCCGATGAACGATCATCTCTGGCGGCAATACCTCTAGCTGATCACAAACGAGTTGCACGTATTCGTCGAACGTTAAAAAGCGAAGCATTCCTTTTTCATATTGCTTCACCATCGGAGTTCCTTTTAGCAAATGTAGTAAATGAATTTTAATGCCTTGCACATCTAAATGAGCGACCGTCTTTGCTGTTTCCATCATCATGTCATACGTTTCAAGCGGTAATCCGTTAATAATATGGGCACAAACGCGAATGCTATGTTTACGTAGCTTTTGTACTCCTTCTACATAGCACGAAAAGTCATGTGCGCGGTTAATTAAAGTAGCGGTTTGTTCATGAACGGTTTGCAAGCCAAGCTCGACCCATAAATACGTTCGCTCATTCAATTCGGCTAAATAGTCAACGACATCGTCAGGTAAACAATCGGGGCGTGTAGCGATTGATAAACCGACGACTCCTTCTAAATGTAACACCGATTCGAATTTTTCACGCAAGACGTCAACGGGAGCGTGCGTATTTGTGAACGCTTGAAAATAGGCGATGTATTTGCCATCTTTCCATTTCGTATGCATTTTTTCTTTAATCGTATGAAATTGCGTTACTAAGTCGTCCGTCCGTCTACCTGCAAAATCACCAGAACCGGCAGCGCTACAAAATGTGCAACCGCCATACGCGACGGTGCCATCACGATTCGGACAATCAAATCCTGCATCAAGCGACACTTTAAACACTTTTTCACCAAATGTTTGACGTAGGTGGTAGTTCCATGTATGGTATCGTTTCTTATCGTTTGTATATGGAAAAGGATTCATTTTGATCACCTCGCATCATTTTAGCATTGTAGCACGTTTCAAACGAGAAACTCAACGGTGCTGTGATAAATGACAAGAAAATGTACAAACTATAAAGCGATACGAAAGAAAGGAAGGGATGCGTATGGCAACACGACAGTCAATGGATGAGTTTTTACAACATTGTGAAGATGTGCTTCGCTATGCAAAAGAGCAATATACGGAAGCAAGCAAGCTTGAACATTATAACGATACAGAATATGTAAAAGCCCAGCAAATGCTTGAACATGCGGTGACCGATTTGGCGCATTTTTCGTTAAGTTGTAACGCCCAACAGCGCGAGCAATTGCATCGCATGCGCCTGCAGCTTGAACAATTACAAAACGATATGATTTTACTTCGTCACTAGGAGGAAAACGATGAAAAAACGTTCGAAACAAAACAATCCAGAACAAAAAACATTGCATGCGAAAGATTTTGGTGATCCGGTAAAAGAAGTGAAACAAAGGAATGCGAAAAAAGGGCAAGAAGCGAAAGCAGAATATCATAATGAAACGTAATTTCCCCACTCGGACATGCTCCGGGTGGGGGATAGTTTAGTTTTGCTTCAAAATGTCATCTAGTTTTTCTTTGGTAAGGTTTGTCACACCGTAAAAAACAGGATCAATATATGTGCTTGATGCTTTTCCTGCTAATTCATATTCAATTTTTGGTGAAACAATATAAAAGTGAGCGCTTTGTTCCGCCTTTTCAGCAAAAGTAAAATACATATTTATTGTTTCGTTCGGACTTACACTCTGTTTTTCCGATTTATCGTTTATCTTTACATCTTTTGTCTGTAAATAAGTGTTTTCTACAGTTACACCCTTTATTTGGATCGTATGCTTTGAAACGTTTTTCAGCTTTGCTTGAAAAAATTGCGTATTTGGATAAGCTGTCACATACTCATTTTGTGGAGTAAATATTCCTTTCTCGTCTACAGCTAACTTGATTTGACCGATCGGGAATGTCTCTTTATATTTTTGATCAAATATGAGAGTTATTTTAGATAGTGTCGCGCTACTTACTTCTTTTAAACGTAAATTTACAGCGATATTAAATAATTGAAAGTCTTTGTATTTATCACCTTTGATAAGATCATATTGCATGTCATCGATTGCGTGTGAGATTTCGGGAAAATCGATAGATGTTACGTTTGTTAGAGGGCTGTCACTTAATAAAATGAAGTTAAGAACAAAAGGAGCATCTTTTTTTGCTACATATACACCGTCCCATTTCCCAAAAACAATAAATCCTTTTATGTGTTCCGACTGGCATCCGAGAATAAGAAAACTGATGAGAATAGAGAAGATGAGAAAAAATTTTTTCATCATTTATTGTCAACTCCCTTTCATTTTAGTGTATAATAACCTAATCATAATAAAATAACTACCTGAAATATTTTTAATTATTTTATACTTTTTGTATCATGTGTATCATCTATATGATTGAGTAGCCATGCTTAAATACACTTGCAACGAGGGTGTAAATTTTTTAAAATAATGTGTATAACCCGTGGTGCTAGTTGAGCGCTAGCGCTCAACTAGCCCAAGTGTGACAAGTGAATATGCCAACAAGATGCCATCTAGTGCTACTTCAAATCCCGCAATCGAATTCGCACGAATTTCTGTCATACGATACTGGTCAACGAGGACGGAGAACACCGTCTCTATAACTTTACGTTTTTGTTTGAGCCATTTCTCCCATGATTCCGATGGGCGGTGTTTCTGGTTTTTGCGAGATGGAGTCCAAAAAGCGATTTGGTACTCTTCATACAACTTTTCTTGCAATTCGCTACTGATGAATCCTTTGTCACCCAAGTTATAGAGGTGAGGAATTTGAGTCATGACGGTTTCAGCTGCAGTTCGATCGTGACAGGACGCCTCCGTTACCACGTATCCCATGGGCAGTCCTTGGTTGGTCACCTGAAGATGGAGCTTAAATCCGTAGTACCACTGCTTTTTCGACGCACAAAGTCCGATGTCCGCGATTCCTTGGAATCGTTTGACACGGTACATTCTTGCGGCATGGCACAACTCGAGTGGCATACTATCTACGACCGCATAGGCATGGTGTTGACCACGTTTCGCTAGTTCATGACGAATCCATTTGATCGCAAAGCGCAGCGCTCGGCAACGGCGATTGTATCGAGAACGTTCAAGAAAATGTCCATCCGTAAACAAGTTCCCAGTCACAAAGCGATGCCATGCACGTTCGGAAGAGAAGCCAAGCAGCTTTCCTAAAAGATGAATAGCAATGATCACCGTATCTTCTTGTTTCACCAAATGACGATTGCGACGTTGAAGATAGAATTGAATTTGTGACAGCTGGGCAGAAACAAAAAAGAAAATGACTGCATATTGTTTTTGAATCTTTGCTTGATCTGTAGTAAAATGAAAGTGCTCTTGCATGGGGATTCTCCTTTCGAATGTTGGATAGCACTTTCATTCTACAGGAGATCCACAAGCAAGGGCTATTTTTATGCTTACTCGATTTTATCTATATACATCCAATTTAAAATTTTAACCTCCGATTCACACAGTACACCCGATGCGGCGCAACACCTCATCCGAGTGTTGTAGAACGTATTGTTCAAAACGAGTAATGGATTGGGCAATGTCGTTTTGATCCTTGTGAAAAACATTGGCAATCACCTCATCTTTCAACCACTTCCATAACCGTTCAATCGGGTTCAACTGTGGAAAATACGGTGGCAAAAAGATGAAATGAAAAGCAGCACCTTCCTCGCCATCAAGAAAGGCTTGCACCATCTTGGCATGATGAATGCGCGCATTGTCTAACACAAGCACGAGGAATCGATCGGCATATTTCTCTTTCAATCGGCGCAAAAAGTCCAGGAACGTTTCGGCATTGGCAGATGAAGCACGATGGAAAACCACATCGCCTTGTTGAACATCGACGGCGCCAAAAATAGAAACGTGGGCATGGTGACCGTAGCTTGGCACTTGTTTTTGATTTCCTACTTCTGCCCATGTCGTACGTAGCGCTTGATAAGCACGACCATGCGTCTCATCCACATAAAACAGCGTAACATTCTCAGTAATTAGTTTTTTTTATATAAATTCAAGTTCTCTTTGAAAGGCGGCTTGACGCTTGGCGTCTCCTTTGACTAGCTTGTAAGTCGGACGTGTCCATGACAAACGCAAACGATGCAACAACTTGCGAATCCCTTCCCGTGACATGGAAACACCATAGGTTTGTTGAATGTAAGATTGTAAAATGCGCGTGTTCCATGACGAAGCGATGCCCCAGCCAGCATCCACAGGTGTAGTAGTTAACACGAGTTGTCTAATTTCTTGTTGTTGTTCTTCCGTAAGAAACGGCACACGACCAGGCGGCAACCGACGATCGAGTAGATGATCGAGCCCACCTTGATTAAACCGTGCAACGTAGATGGCAACGGATTGACGGCACAGATTGACCATTTTCGCGACATCTTTACCGAGGTGACCTTCCATGACAAGACGAACAGCGGTCACCCGAACACGAAGCGAAGCATCTTTGATTTTCCGTTCTTGTTTCCGAAGTGTTCGAGGCGTCCAGCCGTGATCATTTGTGATTTTCAAACGTTTCATGCCAATTCCGCTCCTTTTGTATAGAAATATTTAGGAGCAGTATAGCCATGAAAAAAGGTGTTCATACAGAAGTCATGGTTTTAAGGTGCATGTATATAGTACCACGGGTTATAATTCCATTTTTTGTTGACATAAATTTTTACAATCTATATAATTATTAATAAAAATGAATATTTTAATAAAAACTTGCTCGTATATCCTCAGAAATATGGTCTGAGAGTTTCTACCCGGCAACCTTAAATTGCTGGACTACGAGTGAAAGTGAATCTAAGTCCATTTTATTCAGTAATTAAGAAAGATGAAGGGATATGGACGGGATTCATATACCTATTTATAAGTTGTACATATAGTATCGAAGACATCAACCCAAGAGGATAGGTTTTCACTCGTGAAACATTAATAGAAACCTATCCTCTTGGGTTTTTACTATTTATTCAGAAAACTATTTTTGTAGAGTGGGAGAGGTTAATGTATAAAAAATATGACAAAAGCAGATTTTCACCAGAACAAGAAAAGATTTCGATTTCAGAGTTTAGATGCGATTACCAACGAATACTAAGATCACCATACTTTCGTATTTTACATACTAAAACACAACTTATTCCATTTCCTCATAACCATAATTTACGGAATAGATTGATTCATTCTTTGGAAGTCAACGAAATCGCAGAAATAATTACTGAAAGAGTAAACAATCATTTGTTAAAAAATGATTTACCAACTATTGATTTGAAACTTATTCATGCGGCAACCTTTGCGCATGATATAGGACATCCTCCTTTTGGTCATAGTGCCGAAAGAAGTCTTGATAATATAATGAAATGCTTTGGGGGATTTGAATCCAATGCTCAAACAATAAGAATTGTAACTGAAGAATCTCATAATGTTACATTAAGAACTGTAGCCGCGCTTCTTAAACATAAAAATGTAATACCTCTTAAAAGGGAAGAAGAAGCTGAAAAATCTCCCTGAAGGCGAAGACAAGCACTTTAAGGAGATCATCGACATTATATCCACATGGATGATTTATAACGACCGTCCAATCCATACACGTTTAAGAAAATACATGAACCGTGCTTTTTGGAAAGAAGAGATTGAGGCTATCACTCCTGAAATCAAGAAAATTGTAACATCAGTTTTAGATCAAGTGGTTGAAAAACATTCGAACGAGTTTGACTTCGTTTCTGAAGTTGCTCATCCAATTCCGGCGTTGGTACTTTGTAAAATGCTTGGTATTCCAGGTGAAGAGGTTGAACGTTTTATCCGTTGGTCAGATGACATTGCTCAATTTATGCAAAACTTTGTTGTTTCCCACGTCCCTGACAAAGATATCAGCGATCAAACCAAAAAAAGTATGAAAGAAATGTACATGTTTCTTTCAGAAGCAATTGCTGAAAGACGCATCAAAAAACGCAACGATTTGTTAAGCCGTTTAATCTCAGATAATCCGGGTGAGGAAGGAGAATTATGTGACGATGAACTTATCGCACAAACCATTCATCTAATTTTTGGTGGACATAAAATTCCGCAGTTCATGTTAAGTAATACGTTGCATCTATTGTTCAAACATCCAAAAGTATTTGATGAACTCAAAAAAGATCTGTCTCTAATTCCTAAGGTCTTGGATGAGGCTATGCGACTTGAAGGACCAATTCAATACATAACAAGACACGCTGCCCAAGATATTACTATTCATAACCAACTTATTCGTGAAGGAGATTCGGTCTATTTCTTCCTCGGTTCCGCTGGTCGTGATGAACGCGTTTTTGAAAATCCAGAAAAATTTGATATCAATCGGACAGGTAAACAGCATATTGGTTTTGGTGGTGGTTATCATGCATGCATTGCTGCAGCATTTGCTCGCGTAGAAATCGCCGAAATTTTAAAAGAAGTTATTCAACGTTTTTCTCACATTACACCTTTATATAATCTTGAAAGACCTGAGTGGACGCCTAACCCTACCTTTCATGGTATTGTTACAATGCCGATCAAATACTAACTTCCTATACTGAGGGGGAGTGCGACACCCCCTCTATCTTTAATTATAAGGATAAGGAGTTTGTCATATCATGTTAAAACACTGTAATTATTCTGATGTTGCTGTCATCCTAATACATGAAATCTATGGGATTAACGATCATATGAAACACGTAGCTCAAATGATTGCCACTAAAGGGTATGATGTATACTGCCCCAATTTATTAAATCGAGATCATTTTCATTATGATGATGAGGCAGATGCTTACCAATATTTCAAAAATGAAATTGGATTTGGAAAAGCGAAAAAACAAGTTTTAAATTTAGTAGATTCCTTAAAGTCTCGATACAAAACCATTGTGTTCTGGGGGTATAGCGTCGGTGCAACCGTAGCTTGGTTATGTTGCGAACATTATGGCATAGGAGATGCGGCCATAGGTTACTATGGATCACGGATTAGAGACTATCTCAATTTATTCCCAAAACTACCCGTACTATTACTGTTTTCTGAGCACGAAAAGTCATTTAATGTTAACTGGCTCATCGAGCAATTATCCTGTAAATCAGGGATAAAAGTCGAGTTGTTTAAAGGACAGCACGGGTTCGCTAATCCCTTCTCCGATAACTATCATCCGGATTCAGAAAGAAAGGCTTTTGAACTGTCCCTACAACTTATTGAAACCATTCAGAAAACGAAAAAAAATGTATTGACATGAGGGGAAGTGTTATGAAACAAACATGGTTATCCACAAACTTTTTTGTATTTTTCTTCACCTGGGGGATTTTCTTACCGTACTGGACCGTTTGGCTGATTACAAAAGGGTTAACTGCTCAACAAGCAGGGATCGTGATATCCATCGGATTACTAGTAAGAGCTTTTTCAACTTCGTACATTTTTCCTGCCTTGTGCAAAAGGTATTGGTTATCACACGTTTCGCTTATAGTCGCTTTTTTATCTCTAATCATCCTAGTATGTTTTTTGCCTTTTAATAATTTGGCAGGGCTTATGTTAGTAATGGTCTTTTTCAGCCTCATCTATCCCATGTTGTTACCTATCAACGAGACAAAGGCCTCCATTCTATCAAAAGAAGAAAATGGGATTGACTATGGAAAATGCAGATTATGGGGATCGTTCGGTTTTATTCTCTCATCAGTGTTAACAGGATGGGTAGCCTCAAAAAATGCGAACAATATTATCTATTTGTTTTTACTCGGTAATCTATTCATTTTAATCCTATCATTAATTCGATCTCCATCAAGCTTAAGAGTTAAGCTTTCTCAACGGGCAGGAGGTTCCTTTGAATTACTGAAATCAAAATCATTTTTAATATGTCTCCTCCTGAGTATGGTTTTACAAGGTACCCATGCTGCCTATTATAATTACGGAGTTATTTATCTTAAACACATAGGAATCAATAGTGTTTATATTGGTGGAATCCTTGTTTTGGCTGTCTTAGCTGAAATCGGGTTCTTTTACATTTCAAACCGAGTATTCACTAAGTTCGATGTAGCGACTATGTTTCTATTGGCCGGGATTGCATCAATTATCCGTTGGTCAAGTGTCTATTTTTTTGAGAATCCACTGGTTTTTGTGTTTTCTCAACCGTTGCACGCTTTAACATTTGGTCTCACGCACTTTGCATTCATGACTTTTGTTAATCAATATATTAGTAAGGACAAAATTCCTTCAGCTCATGGACTCTACGCATCACTTGCCATGAGTTTAACCACTGGGGTTTTAACACTTGTCAGTGGATACTTGTACTTGTATTCACCTGGATTCCCATTTCTCGGAATGGCATTGGTCGTGGCACCTAGTTTATTCCTATGCCCGATGCTTAAAGAGCTTACCCGTCAATCCAGCACATTTCAGGTATGAGTAAAATGTTTGTGAGAGAAAAAAAGAAAGGTTCCTGATTTGGTATAATCAGGAACCTGTCCGATATGTAAGCAAAATAGATGAAAAATGGGCTCTCCTCCTGTAAGGTAGTAAGTGCGAAAAAATAACCAAAGAAAGGATTGGAGCCCATGCAGGATTATATCACAGATGGAGTCACATGGAAAGACATTGAACAGTTATTGTTTCGGCATATGCAAAAAGAATATGGTCAACTGCTTCAACAGGTGTTGGAGGATATCGACCGCACATTTGCGGAAAAACGAGATAAAAAACGATACGCGCTCAAAGATAAACGAGGGATACGGATGTAGACGATGTTTGGAGAAGTGGAAGTCAAGCGGAACTATTACTTCGATCGGGAAAAACGGAGGTATGTCTGTCTGTTGGATGCTTTTCTTCAGTTTGAGGGGGCACATGGAGTCAGTCCGTTGTTAGAAGAAACAGCGATTCATCTGGCAGTGACAGGTTCATCGTATCGACAAGCTGCCCAGTCCTTAGAGAAACTGGTGGGATATGCGTGCATGAGCCACGAAACGATTCGTCAGTTGATTGTCGAGGCTGAAGTCGTTGGACACCGCAAGATGGAGAAAAAAGGTCGGGTGTTTTTCATTGAAGCGGACGGGTTGTACGTCAAACGGCAACGAAGCTGCATGAAAGGAAAAGAAGAGAAAATTGTGACGATTCACCAAGGATGGGAGAAAAACGGCAAACGAGTTTCTTTGGTGAACCGACGCTAACTATGTTCATCAAACGAATGAGCCAATCTGGGAAGCCATCGAGAGCTTCTTGGTGGAAGAATATGGGTATGATCCACTAGAAGATTGGGTCGTCATCAATGGAGATGGTGCCCCATGGATCACGGGTTGTCGTGAATATTTTGGAGATAGAGGGTACTTTCAGCTCGATCAGTTCCATGTAGCGAGAGAGATTCGGCAATTGTTCCGAGGTCATGCGAGATATCGGGCGATTCGAAAAACATTCGCGTCATGGGATGAAGAGGGGGTGTTACGAGAACTCACAAGTGCCATCGGTACGCTAGAACATGGGGAGAAGGAAAAGCAACTCGAGGCGCTTGTTCGTCGAATCGAGGAGATGCCAGGATGTTTGCGTGACTATCGCATATGGCTGAAGGAAAAAGGGATCGACACGACAAACATGAGAGCGATGGGGGGTGCGGAAGGAACGATGCATGTGTTTGCGAAACGAAGTAAAAACGGTCGAAGCTGGAGGGATGCAGGAATTGAAGCGATGTTGCGAGCGATCGCCGCGATAAAAGATACGTTACTTATTCGGACACGCCATGGAGTGATGTGTTGCGTGGAAGAACGAGAAGAAACGAAACGAGAAGAGATCGTGAAAAAGGCACTGAAGCGCGTGCAAACGCAAATGGCAGAAGTGGTACGACATCATATCTCATACCTTTGCAATCTTCAGGGACACCGATTTACGAGGTATTGCAAGCATTGAAAGGTTTTTAAAAACACAGATATAGGCACATACCTACAGGATAAGAGTAGATAAAAGCGCTTACATGAAACAAGTCCATAAAACCATATATAACCAATAAAATCGGTCGAGAAAAAAATCTCCCACAAAGTCTTGACTCAAACCCATACTTGAATACACTTGCAACGTGGACGTAAATTTTTTAAAATAATGTGTATAATGAAATAATAGAAAATGACAGTGAAAAGGAGTAGTAGTAAACAAATGGTCGGCAGAGAGTTGACGGGTGGTGCGAGTCAACCGAAGTTTGTTTACGAACTCGCCTTGGAGTCGCGTGTGCGAATGAAGTAGCATGCGCCGTGAATCTGCGTTAATGATGAAAGTGAGTGCACGGTTCGTGCGCTAACAAGGGTGGTACCGCGGGAGAATCCTCTCGTCCCTTTTTGGGATGGGAGGTTTTTTGTTTTTCATTTTTGTTTAAAATGGATAAAAAGGAGGTTTGTCACGTGAGTTTTAATCATCGTGAAATCGAGAAAAAATGGCAAAAGTATTGGGAAGAAAATAAAACGTTCAAAACGACGGAAGATGACGGAAAGCGGAAGTTTTATGCACTCGACATGTTCCCGTATCCATCCGGCGCAGGATTGCATGTCGGTCATCCAGAAGGATATACAGCGACGGACATTTTAGCGCGTATGAAGCGCATGCAAGGATATAACGTATTGCATCCAATGGGGTGGGATGCGTTCGGATTGCCTGCCGAGCAATATGCGCTAGATACAGGAAATGACCCAGCTGAATTTACAGAAAAAAACATTAACAACTTCCGCCGCCAAATTAAATCATTAGGTTTTTCATATGACTGGGATCGTGAAGTGAATACGACCGATCCGAACTATTATAAATGGACGCAATGGATTTTCTTAAAGTTATATGAAAAAGGATTAGCGTATATGGATGAAGTGCCGGTGAACTGGTGCCCAGCGCTAGGAACGGTATTGGCGAACGAAGAAGTGATCGATGGAAAAAGTGAGCGCGGGGGACATCCGGTCATTCGTAAGCCGATGAAACAATGGATGCTTCGCATTACAGCATATGCGGATCGTTTGCTTGAAGATTTAGAAGAACTTGATTGGCCAGAAAGCATTAAAGAAATGCAACGCAACTGGATCGGTCGTTCGGAAGGAGCAAACATTCATTTCCAAGTCGATGGGCATAATGAAACGTTTACGGTGTTTACAACGCGTCCAGACACGTTATTCGGTGCCACTTATGCGGTGCTAGCACCTGAACATCCGCTCGTTGAAAAAATTACAACACCAGAACAAAAAGAAGCTGTTGATGCTTATTTAAAACAAATTCAAAGTAAAAGCGACCTCGAACGGACCGATTTAGCGAAAGAAAAAACGGGTGTATTTACGGGGGCGTATGCAATCAATCCAGCGAACGGTGAGAAATTGCCGATTTGGATCGCCGATTACGTGTTAATGAGCTACGGCACAGGGGCAATTATGGCTGTTCCAGCACATGATGAGCGCGATTATGAATTTGCGAAAAAATTTCATTTGCCAATCAAAGAAGTTGTTGCTGGTGGGGACATTTCAAAAGAGGCCTATACTGGAGACGGCGAACATGTAAACTCTGATTTCTTAAACGGCTTGAATAAAGAAGAGGCAACGAAAAAAATGATTGAATGGCTAGAGGCAAACGGAAAAGGGGAGAAGAAAGTATCGTATCGCCTTCGCGATTGGTTATTTAGCCGTCAACGTTATTGGGGCGAACCGATTCCGATCATCCATTGGGAAGATGGAACGATGACGCCAGTGCCAGAAGAAGAGTTGCCGCTTGTGTTGCCGAAAACAGATGAAATTAAGCCATCAGGAACAGGAGAATCACCGCTTGCGAACATCGAAGAATGGGTGAACGTCGTTGACCCGAAAACAGGCAAAAAAGGACGTCGTGAAACGAATACGATGCCGCAATGGGCAGGAAGTTGTTGGTACTATTTGCGTTACATCGATCCACATAACGATAAGCAATTAGCTGATCCTGAAAAGCTTGAAAAATGGTTGCCGGTCGACATTTACATTGGCGGGGCAGAACATGCGGTGTTGCACTTATTGTATGCACGTTTTTGGCATAAATTTTTATACGATATCGGCGTTGTGCCAACGAAAGAACCGTTCCAAAAGCTATTTAACCAAGGAATGATTCTTGGAGAAAACAATGAGAAAATGAGTAAGTCGAAAGGAAATGTTGTGAATCCGGACGATATTGTGGAAAGTCACGGAGCGGACACGTTGCGTTTATACGAAATGTTTATGGGTCCTTTAGAAGCGTCGATCGCGTGGTCGACAAAAGGTCTTGACGGTGCACGTCGCTTCTTAGATCGCGTATGGCGTCTATTTGTTGAAGAAGACGGCCAATTAAATCCGAAAATCGTTGACAATCCAGAAACAGATACGCTTGAACGTGTATATCATCAAACGGTGAAAAAAGTAACAGAAGATTACGAGGCGCTTCGTTTCAATACAGCAATTTCACAATTAATGGTGTTTATTAACGAAGCATATAAAGCGCCTGTATTACCGAAAGTGTATATGGAAGGATTCGTGAAGTTATTGTCGCCAGTTTGTCCTCATATTGCTGAGGAATTATGGGAGAAGCTCGGACATAACAATACGATTGCATACGAAGCTTGGCCAGCATACGATGAAGCGAAATTAGTTGAAGATGAAGTTGAAATCGTCATTCAAGTAAACGGAAAAGTGCGTGCGAAACTACACGTTCCTGCTGATGCAACAAAAGAACAACTCGAGCAATTGGCAATGGAAGACGAGAAAATTAAAGAACAAATTGAAGGGAAAACCGTACGTAAAGTGATCGCTGTCCCAGGGAAATTAGTAAACATTGTTGCAAATTAATCGCAAACAAGCCTCTCACATATGCGGTGGGAGGCTTTCGTTAAAAGAAAGGGAGAGATCGATGAAAGAAATAACAGCATTACAGCTAAAACAAATGATACAAGCAGGCGAGCGCGTTCACGTCATCGATGTACGCGAAGATGAAGAAGTCGCCTTTGGAATGATTCCATCAGCGATACATATAAAAATGGGGGATATTCCGGAAAGAATGAACGAGCTAGACAAAAATGAAACGTATATTATTATTTGTCGTTCCGGTGTTCGTAGTGAACATGTGTGTCGTTATTTAGAGGCGCATGGTTACGATGTGTGTAACGTCATTGACGGGATGCTCGGCTGGGATGGTGAACTGGAGTAATTGAAATGTCATGATTGCCCTAGAAACAATAAGATCGCTTGTTTACGATCTTATTGTTTCGCATATATCGCAGCATGCATGCCAGCAAGACGGCCGGTAACGAGCGCTGCAGTAATGTTATAACCGCCTGTGTAACCGTGAATATCTAAAATTTCTCCGCAAAAATATAAGCCTTTCATCAGTTTAGATGCCATTTCTTTCGGATGTACTTCTTTGACGGATACTCCACCGCCTGTGACGAACGCTTTTTCAAGCGGCAACGTTCCATGAACAGAAAAAGTGAATGTTTTACATGCCGCAATAAATGTGCGCACTTTGTCATGGCTTAACGTGCTTGCGACCGTTTGTGGATCAATTGTTGCTTGCTCGAGTAAAAACAATACATATCGCTCTGGGAGAGGAAGCGTCGCTTTAACAATGGTTTTTATTGTTTTTTTCGGTTCTTCTTTCATGGCGCGCACAATACGTTGAAATAATGTCTCTTCTTTTTCATCTGGCAACGCATCAATCACCATGGTCACAGAAGATTGTTTTTTTAACTGTTTCACAACAAATTGGCTACATCGTAATGCAGCAGGTCCTGAAATACCGAAATGTGTAAAAATCATATCCATTCGGTGTGTGACGGTTGGTTTTCCTTTTTCGTTTAATACGCTTAATGCAACATCACGCAATGATAGTCCTTGTAACGTTCGCTTTTGAATAAATGGTTCATGTGAAATAATCGGCACTTCCGTTGGAAATAGCTCTGTAATTGTATGTCCCGCTTTTTCTGCCCATGCGTAACCGTCGCCTGTCGAACCGGTATGTGGCACAGATTTGCCACCAACGGCAACGACAACCGCTTTTGCTCGAATCATTTCCCCTGTTTGCAGCGTCACTCCATATACGGATCCATCTTTATATTCAATGTCTTTGACAGGCGTATGAACGCGAATGTCGACGCGCAATCGTTTTAACTCGCGAAGAAGGGCTTGTACGACAGATTGCGCACTATCGCTGACCGGAAACATGCGACCGTGATCCTCTTCTTTTAACGGAACGCCAAGCCGTTCAAAAAAGCGAATAATATCTTCATTATTAAATGCCGAAAAGGCACGATATAAAAAACGGCCGTTTCCCGGAATATGTTGAATGAGTTCATCGACTGGTCTTCGGTTCGTTACATTACAACGACCACCGCCTGAAATGGCTAATTTTCTCCCGAGTTTATCACCTTTATCAAGAAGGAGAACGCGTCCACCTTGTTCGCCAGCAGCGATGGCTGCCATTAATCCTGACGGTCCCCCTCCTATGATTACGACATCATATAGCATCACTTTCACGTCCTTTCTGTTACGATTATAAATGATTTTATGAAAAAGAAAAAAGTGTGCTAAAATAAGTGAAGCAATGAATCCGTTAAGGAAGGGATGTTATGTCATCATCAAAGTTATTGCGTGGCACGTTTATTTTAACTGGTGGCGTGTTTTTGTCACGCATATTAGGGCTTATATACGTCTTCCCATTTTACCAACTTGTTGGCAAACAAGGAGGAGCACTTTATTCTTACGGTTACGTTCCATACACACTATTTATTAGCATCGCAACGATGGGAGTGCCGCTTGCAGTATCCAAATTTGTCTCGAAATACAATGCACTTGGGGAATATGCGATTGGACGAAAGTTGTTTCGTTCAGGGATCATGTTAATGGCGGTCACCGGTTTTCTCGCTTGGCTTATTTTATATATGAGTGCACCACTATTAGCACCGTTTGTTGTCAATGATGACGGACACGGCAACTCGATTGCCGATGTTACTTCTGTTATTCGCGCGGTTAGTTTCGCTTTATTGCTTGTGCCGATGATGAGTTTAATTCGCGGCTTTTTTCAAGGGCATGAATCAATGGGACCGACAGCGTTGTCTCAAGTTATCGAACAGCTTGTCCGCATCATCTTTTTGCTTGCAGGTAGCTATATCGTTTTACGTATTTTTGATGGTTCGCTTGTGACTGCCATTCAAGTTGCAACGTTTGCTGCCTTTATTGGCGCTGTCGGTGGACTAGCTGTTTTATTCATGTATTGGTTTAAGCGAAAATCGTTTTTAGATGAACTATTAAAGCAAGATCGTGGCACGATCCATATGTCGTTAAAAGATATGTATAAAGAACTGATTGCCTATGCAGCTCCATTTGCTTTTGTTGGTTTGGCGATGCCGTTATATCAGCTTATTGATCAATTTACATTTAACAAAGCGATGGCAAGCATCGGGCTCGGTGCTATTTCAGAGGACGCATACGGTATTTTTAATGTATGGGCGCAAAAGCTAGTTATTATTCCGGTCACGTTAGCAACGTCGTTTAGTTTAACGCTTATTCCGACGATTACGAAAGCATATGTGCAAGGGGAGAAGAAACAGTTACGCAAATATTTAAACGATACGTTTCAAGTTGTTATGTTTATTACGTTGCCTGCAGTCATTGGTATGGCGCTTTTATCTGAATACGTATATGCGGCTTTTTACAGCTATGATCCACTCGGAACGGAAGTGTTGCGGGCATATGCGCCAACGGCGATTTTCTTTGCTTTATTTTCTGTGACAGCTGCTATTTTGCAAGGGATTAATAAACAAAAATTTACTGTGATTAGTTTAACCATTGGACTGTGGTTCAAATTATTTTTTAACTATATACTTATCGTCTCGTTTGAAACGACAGGAGCTATTTTGGCGACGACAATCGGATATGCATTGTCAGTTGGGTTAAACTTATGGGTCATCCAACGTTATACAAATTATCGGTATCATTTTGTCGCAAAGCGTATATTGTTTATGGGGATTTTGACGGCGATCATGTGCGCTGTTGTTTGGCCGATTGTGAAACTTCTCGATCGTTTCCTTCATTACAATGGCAGCATGATTCAATCGGTCATGATCGTCGCGGTTGGTGGACTCATCGGAGCGGCTGTTTATTTTTACTTTAGTGAACGTTCAAACTTGCTGTATATGTTATTTGGAAATCGGTTTTCATTTTTACGAAAAAAAGAAAAGAAGGCTGTGTCATAGCCTTCTTCTTTCTATTAGAAGTCGCTGCTAAACGGGAATCCAAGCTGACGCTCAACGCGTTGGAGACGTCGATTTAAATTGTTAATTTGTTGTTGTTGTCGCTCGGTAATGCGCTCAAGGCGGTCGACTCGACGTTCAAGTGAGCCGCTTGGAAAACCCGGTGTTCCAGGGAATCCTGGCATAAACGGAGTACCTCCGTAATAAGGCATGCCTGGCATTTGTTGCTGTTGTTGGCGTTCATCCATTTGGAAAACTCCTTTCGCTTTAGTTGTTACGTAGGCAGTATATGTGACAATTGACATTGGTGTATGGACGGATGCCTAAAAACGAAAAACATTAGGAGGGGTTTTAGTGCTGCGAATTGATAAACTGTTAGCAAACATGGGATATGGAACGAGAAAAGAAGTGAAAAAGTTATTGAAAGCAGGCGTTGTTAAAGTTGATGGAACGATCGTTAAAGATGCAAAAACGCATGTCGATCCAAAAGCACAAGTTGTTACTGTGTGGGGAGAAGAAGTGGAGTATAAACCGTTCATTTATTTAATGATGAACAAGCCAAAAGGGGTGATTTCAGCAACAGAAGATGCGGTAGAAGAAACAGTCGTTGATTTGTTAGAAGAGGAAGATCGTATGTTCAATCCGTTTCCGGTCGGACGGCTTGACAAAGATACGGAAGGGTTGTTGCTGTTAACGAATGATGGACAACTGGCCCATCAGCTATTGTCGCCGAAAAAACATGTGCCGAAGATATATGAAGCAATTATTGATGGGGAAGTGACTGAAGATGATGTTGTCACATTTCAACGTGGTGTTGTGCTCGATGATGGATACGAAACAAAGCCGGCAGAGCTTGTGGTCATCCGCTCGGGTTTGCGTTCAGACGTACGAATTACAATTACAGAAGGAAAGTTTCATCAAATTAAACGAATGTTTCAAGCGGTCGGTAAACGTGTCATTTACTTAAAGCGCATAAAAATGGGACCGATACCGCTTGATGAAAAGTTAGAACCGGGAGAGTACCGGGAATTGACAGATGAAGAAATTGCTTTATTAAAGGGAGAAGACAAAAAATAGGAACCTGCACGAATCAGGTTCCGTCTATATCCATGTTGTTACGATGACATCTTCACTCTTTTTTTAGTTGTTGTCCATTTACCTTTGCTAGGGCTGTGAATTAAATCGTTATATGCTAACACGTTTAAATCCCGCTGAATTGTTCGTGGTGTAATACCGAATTCTTCCACGAGCTCTTGCGTTGTCACTGTTCCTCTTTCGCTAATGAACATGTAGACGGACTTAATACGGGTTAGCATGCGATCGGTAGATGGTTTCAAATGATCACTCCCTATCGTTACATCATTCGCATGGTACAACAAAGATGAAAAACTAGATGTCTTACCATCTATTTTACACGAAAACATGAGAAAAATGCTATAAATTTGCTGAATTTTACACAATATTAACACAATTAATACCATATTTTTCTTAAGGAAAGGTGAAAGCGACGATGAATATGAACTGGATGGAAGAAGTAAAAAAACGGGAGTCAGCGCTTTTGAAAGATTTGCAAACATTTTTGCGCATTCCAAGCGTACGAAATGAACAAACAGCAACAGAAGAAGCCCCGCTAGGAAAAGAGGTGTATGAAGCGCTTTGTTACATGCTAAAGCGTGGTGAAGAAGAAGGGTTTGTCACAAAAAACGTTGACGGACTAGCTGGTCATTTGGAAATGGGCAATGGTGAAGAGATTGTAGGCATATTATGTCATGTAGATGTTGTTCCCGCTGGAGATGGTTGGACGTTTGATCCGTTTGGGGCAACGATTGTAGATGGGAAAATTTACTCACGTGGTGCATTAGATGATAAAGGGCCGACGATTGCTGCATTTTATGCGATGAAAATTGTAAAAGAGCTAGGATTACCGCTATCTAAGCGTGTACGCATGATTATTGGGACAGATGAAGAAAGCGATTGGCAATGCGTCGAACGATATTTTCAAACTGAGCCAATGCCGACGCTCGGATTTGCGCCAGATGCCGATTTCCCGATTATTTACGCTGAAAAAGGGATTGCCGATTTTGATCTCATTCAACAGCCAATAAACAAGCAAACGGCTGATTGTGTTCTTCTGTCGTTTCAAGCTGGTCGTCGATACAATATGGTTCCAGATTTTGCAGAGGCTGTTTTGCAGTTAACGAACGGAAACGATATGAAAGGTCGTTTTACTGAATTTTTACAAGTACACACACTTGAAGGTGAGGCGTATATAGATGGCGAAACGATGAAGTTATGTGTTCGCGGTGTTTCTGTGCATGGGATGGAACCAGACGACGGAGTGAATGCGGGGCTATGGCTTGCAAAATTTTTAGCAGATGAAACACTCGATCCACAAGCAAACGAATTTGTTCGTTTCGTTTCTCAATACTTTTATGGCGATACGCGCGGAAAGCAATTAGGGGTTGCGCATACAAATGAGGAATTAGGAGATTTAACGATCAATGTCGGTATTCTTTCATATACGCGTGAGCATGGTGGGAAAATAGGTATCAATTTACGTTACCCTGTGACGAGCGACATTGCCCATACGAAAGAAGTGATCGAGCGAGTCGCAAACGGTCATCACTTTATGTTAACAAACTTTTCTAACTCTTCGCCCCATTATGTAGCAAAAGATCATCCGCTCGTTCAAACGTTGCAACGCGTCTATGAAGAGCAGATGGGTGAACGATCGTCACTACTTGCCATCGGCGGTGGGACATATGCGCGTTCTTTACAAGCAGGGGTGGCGTTTGGGCCGCTGTTCCCGAATCGTCCAGATGTTGCACATCAAAAAGATGAGTATATGTTTATTGACGATTTGTTCAAAGCAACAGCCATTTATGCCCAAGCGATTTATGAGTTAGCAAAATGATATTTTCCAAAAATATGTTATAATGAAAAGTGCCGTCGATCATGACGGTACTTTTCGTCATTTTAATTGATATGGGGGATTTTTTGTGTATACACGTATTTTTCGCGCATTTTACTTTTTGCAGTTTTTTAGTTTCGGTTCGCTGTTTCCGTTGTTATCTGTGTATTTAAAAGATGAAGTCGGATTGTCGGGAACAGAAATTGGGATGATTATGTCGATTAGCCCGATCGTCATGATTTTTATTCAACCGATTTGGGGAATGATTAGCGATTATACACGAAAACCTGTTCAAGTGTTAATTGTCTCTTTATTAGGGACGGCTTTTTTTGGCTTTATGTATTCGCTCGTTCATTCATATGCATGGTTGCTTGTGATTGCCGCACTGCTTGCTGTCATGCAAAGTGGTATCGTTCCGTTGTCCGATAGTATTACCCTTCATTATGCACAAAAAGCGAATGAACGGTACGGTTCAATTCGTTTGTGGGGGGCGCTTGGGTTTGCTGCTGCTGTTCCAGTTGCTGGGCAAGTAGCTGAGTTGTTTCATCTTCGTTTCATCTTTTTTATTTTCGTTGCCTTGCTCGTTGTTTCGAGCGTGCTTGCATGGAAGTTGCCGCGAGAACAGTCAAGTGCAAAAGTGAACATCCGAGAAGGAATGAAAGAGTTAATTCATATTCCTCGGTTTCTTTTATTTTTGTTAACGACGTTTCTCGTTTTCGGTCCCGTTTATGCCAACAATTTTTATTTCGGCATTTTGATTACTGATTTAGGTGGAACGCTTACAGGGGTAGGACTTGCTTTTTTATTAGCGGCGGGAAGTGAAGCGCCGTTTATGAAATTTGCTGACGGCGTCGTCCGAAAGTTTGGGATGATGAATGTGTTATTCGTTGCGACAGCTTTGTCTTGTGCTCGTTGGTTGTTTTATTTTTTTGAACCACCTTTAATGATCGTGTATGCCACGACAATTGTACAAGGGGCGTCTGTCGGTTTGTTTATCCCAGCTGCCCTTCAATATGTGCGTGACATTACCCCTGCACACGTGCGTACGACGGCTGTATCGCTTTATGCCACGGTTGGAAATGGACTGGGTAGTTGGTTTTGTACATTTGTAGGAGGGTATATTTTAGAACGTTGGACGATTGAACATGTGTATTTATTTTTTGGTCTATTGACCCTTGGAGGAATGGTGATTTTTGCTTGGCAAGCAAAAAAGACGTTGCGAAAACTACATGAATTTTGATAAAATTTAGAAAATTAAAGGTGGGACGATATATGCATTACTTTTTGGCAATACCTTTGCCAAATGAAGTAAAAAAGCAGTTGCATAGCTTTATATCTGAATGGAAAGCGCCATTTCGTTTGTTCGTTCATGAAGAAGATTATCATATTACACTTGCATTTTTAGGGAGGGCAACGGAAGAAGAGCGGAAACAAATTGCAGAGTATATGCCAAAAGTAGTTCGAAAACATCAGTCATTTTCGTTACAGCTGAGCGAAGTTTATTCGTTTGGTTCTCGTATTTTATGGTATGGCGTAAAAGAAGAGTCCCGTTTGTTTTCCCTTCGTCAAGATGTGTATGACGTTTGCCGGCAGATAGGTTTTTCTCTTGATGCTCGACCGTTCACGCCACATATTACGTTGGCGAAAAAATGGAACGGATCGTTTCCGTTCTCACTTGAAACATATCCGAGAAAGATTGAAGGAGAGGACATTCGCTTTTTCGTACACGACGTTGTGCTATACGAAACACATATGGATCAAACGCCGAAATATAAGCCGTTGATGCGTTTTCCTCTTTCATAATTCAATAACAGGGGGGAAAAAATGGGGATTACGGTCATTCAAATCGGGGTATTGTATATGCTGTATATTTTTGGTTCAATTATTCAGCAACTGCTACACATCCCTATTCCAGGTAGTATGATAGGGATGTTGTTGCTATTTTTATTGTTAATGACCGGAATGGTGAAGGAAGAGTGGATTTCCCGTGGTGCTAACATGCTTTTGTCTCATTTAACACTTTTGTTTATTCCGGCAACTGTTGGCATCATTGATTATGTTGAACTTTTTTTAGGGAAAGGGATATGGTCTATTTTCGTTGTCATCGTGAGTACAATGATCGTCATGTTGTTTGCTGGTTTCATCGGTCAATGGGCACAAACACGTGAACAAAAGCGAATGCATGAGGTGAAAGGAGCATGATCGGCGCAATTATGCTTTTGTGGACGATTTTTGTCTATATGTCTATGCGCAAATTGTATGCCCGCTTTTATTTTCCATTGCTCGTGCCGATTGCTACAAGTACAGTCGTGATGATCGTTACGTTATCGATTTTTCGTGTCTCATATGAGCAATATATGACTGGAGGAAAATGGCTCGTTCATTTGCTCGGTCCTGCAGTCGTCGCTTTAGCTTTGCCGCTTTACCAACATCGGCATACGTTAAAACAGTTTTTATGGCCGTTGTTATGTAGTACATTTTTCGGCACGATCATTGGAATGGGAAGCGGTTTATTATTTGCCCGTTTTTTTCATTTGCCAGAACAAGTTGTTCGCTCTCTCATTCCGAAATCAGTCACGTCGCCTGTTGCGATGGATATAGCAAAACTCATTGGCGGCATCCCGACGCTTGCTGCTGTATATGTCATGATTGCGGGAATTTTTGGGGCGATGTTTGGTCCGATTGTTTTTCAGCGCTTGCACATTACAACAGCTTTAGGGGTCGGAAGCGGACTAGGTGCGGCTTCGCATGGCATTGGCACCGCCAAAGCGCTTGAAATTGGCAAAAAAGAAGCAGCAATTAGCTCGGTAGCGATGACATTAAGTGCAATTTTCGCTTCTCTTCTTTGCCCGTTGTTGCTTTTGTTGTAGAATGAAAGTAACAATTGATTGCTGGAGGTTAAGGCGTGGGACAGCTCATTAAGCTTCAAGACTATATTTCGCGCTACGAGCTAGATATTTATCATTATCCGAGCGAGTTTATTCGTTTAAAAAAGAAGCAATGGGAACGAATGAAGCATGCATGGGAGACGGGTCAATTGGTGCCACAAGTGGAGTCGCATGTACATGAGTCATGGAAATGGCTTGAAGAGGAACCGTCACTTTTTGATAAGATTAAGCGCATATGGAAACGGAAAAACATAAAAGATGTGGCGGATGAAAATGAACAGTCGCAAGAAGAGGAAGACTTTATGTTTTCTATTCCGTCCGAACCAAGAACGATTGAAGAATTGAAAATATTATTTTTAGAAAAGTTGTTTCAACTGCAAATTCGTTGGGCGAGCTCGACGTTAACGGAAGAATCCGTTATTGATCCGAAATATTATTATGACGTATATTTAAAATATTTTTCGCAACGTTTTCCAGATACATACTTATGTATGTACAAGCCTGTATTTTTATTGAAAAAAGCTCCTGTCGAGCTTAATACGATTTTGATTAGTCCAACAACGACGTGGTGCGTTGCGTTTACGGAAGAACGGAAAAATAACATTATTGTTGGCTCAGCTGAACGTTTTTGGACGGAGATTGTCGATGATGTGGAGAGAAAAATCGTCAATCCGATGATTTCGCTTCATCGAACGGAAAAAGTTGTTCAAACGATTTATAAGCAATTTTCCGTCGATATGCCGATCAAAAAAGTGTTGATTAATCGAGAAGGGTATATTGATTATCGCTACGCACCGAGCGATCTTGATATCGTCGATCGCCGTCATTATGAGACATGGTTTATGTCACTCAGACAGTTGACGATGCCATTGAAACATACGCAACTGAAGGCGGCGCAATCATTGCTCACATATTGTGATGCACGCTATTACGATTCGCTCGTTATTGAAGAAATAGGAGAGGCTGACGAATGAAGCGTAGCCTCTTTTTCGATTTTTTATAATTATGGTAAGGATAAATACTTTTTTTGTTCTTCTTGCATAATAAGTAAGTAACCAGATGGTAAAAGCGGAAATGGAACGCTACATGAAATACATGAATGCATGATTTTCCCCCTCTTTTTTATTGAGTTCATTTTAAAATAAAAATAATTGACTTCAAAACTGGAAGTTGGTGACCGATAATGATGACAAAACAACACTCGTTTGAAGCCTATTTAGATGAGTTGACGTTAATTACTATTTTGGTACCGAACGATGTTGTTCAAGAACGTGCACCAATATTTTTTTTATGCGATGAAGAACAAACAGCATACCGTTTAACAGTTCGTCCAAGTGAGAAACAACACTCATTTACAAAATATGAGTGTCTCGTCTCTTTTATCGTTCCATTAGGGAAACGATATGTCGTCTATACAGAAGAAGGATGGCAAACACCTTTACTGGTAGGGGCGGTGATGCGAACAAAAGCGTTTGACGATTTATACGCATATGACGGAAATGATCTTGGTGCAACGTACAAACCGGAAAAAACGACGTTTAAAGTGTGGGCGCCGACGGCAACAAACGTGTTATTAAAGCTTATTCATCCGAAGACGAAAGAAGAAACGACTTATGCCATGGTGCGCGAACAAAAAGGAATATGGACATATACCGTTTATGAAAATATAGAATATTTTTTGTATACGTATCAGACATATATCAATTTTGTTTGGCGAGAAGCAGTGGATCCTTATGCAAAAGCAGTTTCAGTTAACGGCACATACGGTGTTGTTGTTGACCTTTCGAAGACAAACATAAAAAAACCAACGATGCCCCCGTTTATTTCTATGACGGATGCGATCATTTATGAAATGCATGTTCGTGATTTTACGATCCATCCTAAAAGTGGCGTGGAACATAAAGGGAAATATCTCGGTTTAGCGGAGCAGGATACATTAGGACCAAACGGAAAGGTGACGGGTCTTTCGTACGTAAAACAGCTCGGCGTGACACATGTTCAACTTATGCCTGTGCAAGATTTCGAAGGAGTGGATGAGCTCGAGCCATTTGAATACAACTGGGGATATAACACGGTTCATTACAACGCTCCAGAAGGAAGTTATGCAACGGATCCAACCGATCCATATGCACGTATCATCGAGTTAAAGCAGGCGATTCGTGCGTTTCAACAAGAAGGCATTCGCGTCATTTTAGACGTCGTCTATAATCACGTATATATTCGAGAAACATCATCGTTTGAACAGCTTGTACCGGGTTATTATTTCCGATACGAATCAAACGGTTATCCATCGAATGGAACAGGAGTTGGGAATGATTTAGCATCTGAGCGGAAAATGGTACGAAAATTTATCGTTGATTCGGTGACGTATTGGCTAAGTGAATATGGTGTCGATGGATTTCGTTTCGATTTAATGGGCATTTTAGATATAGACACGATGAATGACGTTCGCCGAGCTATCGATGCAATTGATCCGACTGTTCTTGTTCTTGGAGAGGGATGGGAGTTAGCTACTCCATTACCTCAAGAAAAAAAGACAACGATTGCAAACGCGAAACATACGCCTCGTATTGCTTATTTTAACGATCGATTTCGGGATTATGTAAAAGGAAGTACGTTTCAAGTCCACGATCGAGGATTTGCGTTAGGTGATTGTTCATATAAGGAAGCGGTAATGGAAGTTATTCGAGGAAGCATCCATCTATTTTTTTCGCCAAGGCAAAGTGTCAATTACGTCGAATGTCACGATAACCATACATTATGGGATAAAATGATGATTGCTAATGCGCATGAGAGCGAATATATTCGTCGAAAGCGCCAAAAGCTAGCGACCGCGATCGTTTTATTATCCCAAGGTATTCCATTTTTGCACAGCGGTCAAGAGTTTTATCGAACGAAACAAGGAATTGAAAACAGCTATAACGCTCCTGATGAAGTGAATCGAATCGATTGGGAGCGGAAAAGTGAATGGGAAGAAGATATTCGGGAGATAACGGCTCTCATTGCGCTTCGTAAAAAACATGCTGCGTTTCGTTTTTTTACTGCCGATCAAGTTCGGCGTCATATCAAGTTTTATGATACCCATCCATCTGTGATCGCCTATCAGCTTGTCGATGTGGGTGTGTATGGTCCATGGGAACAAATTGTTGTCGTTCATCATAATGAGGAGAAAAAAACGACATTACCTCTTTCTGAAGGAAAATGGAAAGTCGTTTTCAGCTCAAATCGGGAAGAAGTAGAGAAAAAGTGCGAACACTTTATTGAAATTAATGGAATCGGGACGTGGGTATTAATTGAATGTTGACGGGGAAACGATGGGAAAGATAAAATCTAGTAAGATGACAATTGCAATTTTTATTTTGACTAAGTCGAAAGGTGAGCTCACTTGGAACAGTTACTAGGTAAGGAGTGGGAAATTTCCCCGGCAGGTGGTGCGACAGGGGATGCATATATTGCGGAGTACGATGGGAAGAAGTTGTTTTTAAAGCGCAATTCTTCACCATTTTTAGCTGTTTTATCAGCGGAAGGAATCGTCCCAAAATTAGTATGGACGAAACGAATGGAAAATGGAGACGTAATTACCGCCCAACAATTTTTACAAGCGCGTGAATTAAAGCCGAGTGATATGACTAGCAAACAAGTTGCTCAATTGCTTCGGAAAATTCATTGCTCGAAAGAATTGTTGGGAATGATGGAGCGCCTTGGTAAAAAACCTTTAGTACCTCATCGTTTGCTAGAGGAAGTAAAGCAAAATGAATACGTTGAATTAAAGGCGCATCCGACCGTTCGGGACGCATTGGCATTTTTAGAGCGACACGTAGATGATGTGTATTGTATGGATTATGTCGTTTGTCATTGCGATATGAATCATAATAACTGGCTTTTAACAGAAGATGATCAATTGTATTTAATTGACTGGGATAGCGCAATGATTGCCGATCCGGCGATTGATATCGGAATGTTGTTATATGCTTACATTCCAAGAGAGCAGTGGGCGAGTTGGCTAGAAGAATATGGTATGGAGTTCGATGAACAACTACAGTTACGTATGAAATGGTATACTGTCGCTCAAACGATTGTGTTGCTTGCATGGCATAAAGGGCGAAATAATGGAAAGGAAATGCAACGACTGTTGCATTTCCTTGAACATGTGCTACGTTAATTGATCCATCCAATTCGCAAGTTGCTGTTCGTGTTGATCGATGTGTAAAGAAAGATCGGTTGCATTTTTACCGTTTTGACTGTATGTGTAAATATGAGACAATGTTTGTTTGAGTTCGGAGTGGATAGCATCGTTCGCCATCAATGATTTGGCGAGCCGTTCAATTTGTTCACATTCTGAAACGGTTCCTGAACGATCAAGGTGATGTTCCGATAAAATGTCTTTTAACACAGTTAATTGATGTTCATGATTAATGGCCATGTTCATCCCCCTATTCGCTTATTAATATGGCCATTTTTATCTTTTTATATGCAAAGAAACGGAGGATGAAATGTGCGTTTAAGAAATAAGCCTTGGGCGAAAGAAAAAATTGTAGCATATCCACAATACATTATTCCACAACCAGAGCAATATAAAGGACGTTGGCATGAATTGTTTTCAAACGGTCATCCGATTCATATCGAAATTGGGACAGGGAAAGGCCGTTTTATTACCGAAATGGCAAAAATGAATCCTCACATTAACTATGTTGGAATTGAGTTATATGAGAGCGTCATTGTATGCGCCCTCGACAAATTGATCGAGAACAATTTGCCAAATTTGCGTTTATTAAATGTCAATGCAAAAGACTTAACGAATATTTTTGCTAAAGGAGAAGTAGAGCGCATTTACTTAAACTTCTCTGATCCATGGCCAAAAAAGCGACACGAAAAGCGCCGCTTAACTTATCGTGCATTTTTAGAGCTATATGAAAACATTTTAGTGGATGAAGGGGAAATTCACTTCAAAACGGATAATCGCGGGCTGTTTGAATATTCCCTTGTTAGTTTTTCGCAATACGGTTTAGTTCTTCAGTATGTTAGTATCGATCTTCATCGAAGCGGCTTCGAAGGAAATGTGATGACAGAATATGAACAAAAGTTTTCGGAAAAAGGAAACCCGATTTATCGTTGTGAAGCAAAATATCGAAAACCTATGTCGTAAATCTGGCATAGGTTTTTCTCTTTTCTGAATATTTTTGTAATGTTAAAATGGAGAGTGAAAGAGGACAAGGGGGAAAAGAGATGGAGAAATTAACGATCGGTCAAGCAACGATGACGTGGCTGAATGGGGGAATTACACATTTAGACGGGGGAGCGATGTTTGGGGTTGTACCAAAGCCTCTTTGGACGAAAAAATACCCATGCAACGAACATAACCAAATTCCGCTTCGTACCGACCCGATTTTATATTGTTGAATCGCTTAAACGTCAATAAACCCAAGCGGCTTTGCTTGGGTTTTACAATTTTCGTGCTTCAATAATCGTCCCTGTTTTTGCATCAATGAGACATTCATAAGCATCGGTTGGACGAGTGACTCCTCCTCGATAGACAGTATAGCGCAACCCGTTTTTTTCAATCATTTCAACGGTTGTTTGAATCCACGATCCTGTAATGTCACCCGTTTGTTGAAAAGCTTCTTTCGCTTTTTGGAGCGCTTGTTCAGATGAAATCAAACGTCTATGTTGCCATTGGTCAAATATGTATGCTGCTGTTGCACCGACAACGATACCGGTAAGAAATGTTTTCATGCGCATATGCATTCCTCCACTTTTTCTTTTAGTATACCGAATTGTTCGAGTGGAAACTACATGTAAAATTCGCTACAATGACAAATAGCGAGAAAAGAAAGGGGATATAGCGATGGATTTGCAGTTATTTCGAACGTTAACGGAATTGCCGGGAGCACCGGGAAATGAACATGCGGTGCGCGCCTTCATGCGTGAACAGTTACAAAAATATGCCGATGAAATTGTGCAAGATCGGCTTGGGAGCATTTTTGGAGTGAAGCGCGGAACGGAAGATGGTCCAGTTGTGATGGTTGCAGGGCATATGGATGAAGTGGGTTTTATGGTCACCACCATTACAGAACAAGGAATGATTCGCTTTCAACCGCTTGGAGGTTGGTGGGGTCAAGTACTGCTCGCTCAACGTGTACAAATCATAACAGATCAAGGTCCGATTGTTGGAGTCATCGGCTCGATCCCGCCTCATCTGCTTGATGAAGAGCAACGAAAAAAGCCGATGGATATGAAAAATATGCTGATTGATGTTGGAGCAGATGACCGTACCGATGCAGAGCGCATGGGCATCCGTCCGGGGCAACAAATTGTACCGCTTTGTCCGTTTACACCGATGGCAAACGAGAAAAAAATTATGGCGAAAGCATGGGATAATCGTTACGGTTGTGGCTTGGCGATCGAGTTGTTAAAGGAATTAAAAGATGAAACGTTGCCGAACGTATTATATTCTGGAGCAACGGTTCAAGAAGAAGTCGGATTGCGCGGTGCACAAACGGCAGCAACGATGATTAAACCGGATATTTTCTTTGCGCTAGATGCAAGCCCAGCGAACGACATGACAGGAGACGAAAAAGAGTTCGGGCATCTTGGGAAAGGGGCGCTCGTGCGCATTTATGATCGTACAATGATTACTCATCGCGGCATGCGCGAATTTATTTTAGATACAGCGGAAACGAACAATATTCCATACCAATATTTTATTTCACCAGGTGGGGGAACAGATGCGGGGAGAGTGCATATCGCGAATAGCGGCGTTCCTTCAGCTGTCATTGGCATTTGTGCACGCTATATTCATACACATGCTTCTATCATTCATGTGGATGACTATGAAGCGGCAAAACAGTTATTAATCGCCCTTGTAAAACAATGTGACCGTGCGACAGTCGATGCGATTCATCATAACGGTTAAGGTGATTGGGCGATGAAAATTGCAGTTGGAACAAAAAACAACACGAAAGTAAAAGCGGTAAAAGCTGTATTTCATGAGGCGCATCATGCGATTATAGCGAGTGACGTGCAGCCGAACGTGTCAAAACAGCCGTTTTCCGATGAAGAAACGTTGCAAGGTGCGATTGAGCGTGCAACGTTAGCTGTTCATGAACAACAAGCACATATCGGAATAGGTTTAGAAGGAGGCGTATTTGCTGCACGTAATGGAACAGTCTGGCTATGTAATTGGGGTGCGCTTGTAGATCGGGACGGCGTTGTCGTTGTGGCAGGAGGGGCGCGCATTCCGCTTCCTGCTGAAATTAGTGAACAATTAAAAACTGGGAAAGAATTAGCTGAAGTGATAGACGAATACGCCGATCGTCGCGATGTCCGTTCTAATGAAGGGGCGATCGGCATTTTGACGAACGGAGCCATCGACCGAACAACGATGTATACACATATTGTTTATATGTTAAAAGGGCAATATGAGCATAAGAAAGGGTGGATAAATAGATGAAAATGATTGAAAGCATCGAGCAATACAATGAAGTCATTCAGCGTGGAAAAGTGATTATGATGTTTACGGCTGATTGGTGCCGGGATTGTCAATTCATCAAACCGGTTTTACCAGAAATTGAAGCGCAATTTTCCGATTATACGTTTTATGCGGTCGATCGCGATCAATTGCTCGACTTGTTTGCGGAGCACAACGTTTTTGGCATTCCGAGTTTTATTGCATATGAAAATGGCCAAGAGAAAGGGCGATTTGTCAGCAAAGATCGGAAAACGAAAGAAGAAATCGTCGCTTTTATTCAAAGTTTAGGTGAGCGTGATGAATAGTAAGCAAATAAGCGAGCATATTCAACAACGATTATCCCACTACCCATGGGAATTTCGATGGGATCGAAAAAAAGATACACTTCGCATTGAGCATCGTGACACGAAAAAAGGGGTGACGATTTCGTTACCCCCTATTATCGCAAAATGGGAGGTTGAGAAAGAGCGTGCCATTGACGAAATTGTTTATTATGTCGAACAAACGTTAACGGCATTACATGATGATTCGCCGTTACATGGAAAAGAAAAACATATATATCCGGTCATTCGTTCTACCTCATTTCCGACAACGACGAACGAAGGCGCTGCGTTTATTTATGACGAGCATACAGCAGAAACGCGCATTTATTATGCGCTCGATTTAGGAACAACGTATCGGCTCATTGATGAACGTTTAGTTGAATCCGAGCGTTGGAATGTGCAACAATTGAAAGAAATTGCCCGTTTTAACGTTCGTTCGTTGCCTACGACAGTAAAAGAAGATCGTGTCGGTGGCAATACGTTTTATTTTTTGAATACAAACGATGGATATGATGCAAGTCGCATATTGAATGATGCTTTTTTGAAAAGTTTTTCCGAAAAAATAAAAGGAACGATGTTGCTTGCGGTTCCTCATCAAGATGTGCTCATTATTGCTGACATTGAAAACGAAATCGGCTATGATGTACTTGCGCAGTTAACGATGAGTTTTTTTGCAAGTGGCAGAGTGCCGATTACTGCGCTTTCATTTTTATATGAAGGTGGGCAATTGCAACCGATTTTTATTCTTGGAAAAAATCATCGAAAGGATGAGAAATGATGAACGTATTTTACAATCGAGAAGGCATTGGCGACACGTTGCTCATTACTTTAAAAGTTGTTGATCCACAAGTGCGTGCTTTTGAGAAAAAAGGGGATGTTGTGCGCATTTATGATGAGCAAACAAGTGAAACAGTTGGTTACAATATTTTTCATGCGTCTACATATAGCACATTTGAAGGAAATGGAGTCGTCGAACTAAACGAACAAGTAATCGCTACGATTAACGACATATTGCAAAAAAATGGTGTAAATGAACAATTAAAGGCTGATTTTTCACCAAAATTTGTTGTCGGTTACGTGAAAGAAAAGGAGAAGCACCCGAATGCTGATAAATTAAGTGTTTGTCAAGTAGACATTGGTACGGAAACATTGCAAATTGTATGCGGGGCTCCAAACGTAGAAGCAGGACAAAAAGTCGTTGTCGCAAAAGTCGGAGCAGTCATGCCAAGCGGTCTAGTCATTCAAGAGGCAGAACTTCGTGGGGTGAAGTCTTACGGAATGATTTGTTCTGCCCGTGAACTCGATTTGCCAAACGCCCCACAAGAGAAAGGGATTCTCGTTTTAGATGATGAGTACGAAGTAGGTCAACCATTTTTTAGCTGACTTCCATCACGGCAGTCAGCTTTTTTTGTGGTAAAATAAAACCGAATGTATAAGAGAAAGAGTGAGGATTAAATGGGTTGGTTTAAGGCACTACTTCGTTATTTATTTGGAGAAAATGATAAGGAAAAAGAAACGCACAAACGCCCCCCTTCCGTACAAAAAAATGATCATAAACATGTGGAGGCAAAAGTTGTTTATGAATATCCGAAAGGGAAATTTCGCTTTCCATTAATTCCAGATGAACCAAAAGAAAGACAAAAAGAGCGAATATATGAACAAAAGCGCTCATCACCGCAGACCGTTTCCTCTGAGAAAAAAATAACACGCATAGAGCGCACAGTAAACGAATCACGCACGTTTCGTCCGACAGATGTGCCATCGCCTATATTTGGTTATAAGCGAATGGAGCGTGTTGAGCGAAAAAAAGAACATGATGCGGTTGTTGAATTTGAACTTCCGATCGTTGAAGAAGCTGAAACAAACGAACATGTGCATATGCCAGCAAGTGAGCCAATTCATCATGAAGAGAAAGATGTTGCTCATGAAAAAGAAGAAATGCAACAAGAAGAAGTGCAGAGGGAAGCTGGTGAAGAACAAGTTACGCAAATACAGGTAGGAGAAAGTAAAGAGCAGGAGCGTAGAGAAGAAAAAATTGAACAAACGAACGAAGAACGGGAGAGAAAGAGAAGCGGTGTGCCATATAACGTGATGATGTTAAAACAAGATCGAGAAAAATGGAAAGAGCGACAGCAACAGCAACAGCGATCTTATACGTTTCCGCCGTTATCGCTATTGCATGCTCCAGCGATTCAACATGAGGGCGATGAAACGTGGCTAAAAGAGCAAACAGAGCGGTTAAATGAGACGTTTAAAAATTTTAACGTTGGAGCAACAGTCGTTCACGTGACTCAAGGTCCGACGGTGACTCGTTTTGAAGTGCAACCAGAACTTGGAGTGAAAGTGAATAAAATTACGAATTTAGCGGATGATATCAAATTAAATTTAGCGGCTGTAGATATTCGTATCGAAGCGCCTATCCCTGGGAAAAACACGATCGGAATCGAAGTGCCTAATCGCTCAAGCCGCCCTGTTTTCATTCGTGAAGTATTACAAAGCGAGGTGTTCCAACAATCACAATCTCCGTTAGCCGTTGCCTTAGGATTAGATATTTCAGGGAGACCAGTTGTTACTGATTTAAAAAAGATGCCGCACGGATTGATTGCGGGAGCAACTGGATCAGGGAAAAGCGTCTGCATGAATGCGATGTTAGTAAGTTTGTTATATAAAGCAACACCGCACGAAGTGAAGTTATTATTGATCGACCCGAAAATGGTCGAACTTGCACCGTACAATCATATTCCACATTTAGTTAGCCCAGTTATTACAGATGCAAAAGCAGCAACAGCAGCATTAAAATGGGCTGTATCTGAAATGGAGCGGCGATATGAGTTGTTTGCACATACAGGGGTGCGCGATATTGTTCGTTATAATGAGTTAATACGAAAAGCACAAAAACCAGAACAACACTTACCGTATATCGTTATTGTCATTGATGAACTTGCGGATTTAATGATGGTTGCTCCAGCCGATGTAGAGGAAGCTATTTGCCGTATTGCCCAAAAAGCGCGGGCGTGTGGGATGCACTTACTTGTTGCTACACAACGACCGTCTGTTGATGTCATTACCGGCTTAATTAAGGCAAATATCCCAACGCGCATTGCCTTTTCTGTATCGTCACAAATTGATTCACGTACAATTATTGATATAAACGGTGCTGAAAAATTACTTGGGCGAGGCGATATGTTATTTTTAGAAAACGGAACAGCAAAACCAATTCGCTTACAAGGCAATTTTGTATCGGATGAAGAAATTGAGCGCGTCGTTGCCCATGTGCGTCAACAAATGGAACCGTCTTATTTATTTCAACACGATGAGTTGTTGCAACAACATGTACAAGCTGAGGAAGATGATGAGCTCTTTTATGAAGCATGTGAGTTTGTTGTTCAACAAGGTGGTGCTTCGACGTCGAGTTTGCAACGTCGTTTTCGTATCGGCTATAATCGGGCAGCGCGCTTAATTGAAATGATGGAGCAGCGTGGGATTGTATCGGCACCAAAAGGAAGCAAGCCACGCGATGTGCTAATTGACGAGCAAGATCTTGAGCAACTACAAGATACAATTTAGACGGAGTAGTCGTGAAATAGAAAACGTGCTATGCTAAAGACGTGAAAACGACGGCTGAAGGGGAAAGAAAAATGAAAGAAATCGAATTGAAACTACAAGGAAAAATTAAACGACTAACAAATAAAACGTTTAAATTTGATGAGCGTGTGCGAGATGGATGGTTTTCTGCTGTATATTTTTTGAAAACGCGTGAAATCGTCAAAGAATTTCGTTCGGATAATATCGTCACAATGCAATTTTTTCAAAAAGAACATGCTGTTTTATGTGGCACCGATGAAGTGATCGCCTTGTTGCATACGTTTGCAGATGAACCAGAAAAATTAGAGATTTATTCGTTAAAAGATGGAGACAAAATTAGTCCATTTGAGACGGTGCTTACGATTACGGGGCCGTATCAAAATTTTGGATATTTAGAAGGCATTATTGATGGAATTTTAGCGCGCCGAACATCTGTAGCAACAAACGTATACAATGTAGTTAAAGCAGCGGCATTGTCTGGTGTGCAAAAGCCGGTCATTTTCATGGGGGATCGGGATGATCATTTTATGATGCAAGCGGGTGATGGATATGCTGCGTTTATTGGTGGTTCCACCGCTCAAGCGACCCATGCGATGAACGAATGGTGGGGAAAACAAGGTATGGGCACGATGCCGCATGCGCTCATTCAATTATTTGATGGCGATGTAGTTGCGGCAGCAAAAGCGTATCATGCAAAATATCCAGATGATGATTTAATTGTTCTTGTTGATTACAACAATGACTGTATTACAGATGCGCTGAAAGTGGCCCGTGAATTTGGCGATAAGTTAAAGGCTGTTCGCGTTGATACGTCTCGGACGATGATCGATCAATATTTTATTCGCCATCCAGAAGTGCTTGGCACATTTGATCCACGTGGTGTCAATCCACCGCTTATTTTTGCTTTACGCGAAGCGCTTGATCGCGAAGGATTTGAACATGTTAAAATCGTTGTTAGTGGCGGATTCAATGAACAGCGCATTATTGAGTTTGAAAAACAAGGTGTGCCAGTTGATATGTATGGTGTGGGAAGTAGTTTATTGAAAGTGCACATTGGTTTTACAGGAGATAATGTATTGTTAAATGGAAAACATCAAGCGAAAGCAGGACGGCGTTATCGTCCAAATCCGCGTCTTGAAAAAGTGGAGTATACGCCTCAATAACACGGAAAAACTGATAGAAGAACGTTCTTCTATCAGTTTTTCTTATCATCGTGGGCAAACGATGGTATAATGAAGTTTGTTACATATCGTGAAAATAGCAAAACGGAATTTATGTCATATACTGTGATATAGATCAACGATAGTTGGTGGAGGTTTTCTTATGACTATTTACCATTTTGTCGGCATTAAAGGAACTGGAATGAGCGCACTCGCACAAGTATTACATGATATGAAATGCGTCGTGCAAGGATCGGACTATGATAAGCGGTTTTTCACGCAAGAAGCTTTAGAAGCACGTGGGATACCGATTTTTCCATTTAGTGCTCAAAATATTCAGAAAAATATGGTTGTGATTGCTGGTAACGCCTTTCCTGATACACATGAAGAAATTGTAGCCGCTCGTGAACTCGGTGTACCCGTCATTCGTTACCATCAGTTTTTAGGTGAATTTTTACAAAAATTTACGAGTATCGCTGTGACAGGCGCCCATGGGAAGACATCAACAACAGGATTGCTTGCTCATGTAATGCAGGGAGCAGAACCGACGTCGTATTTGATCGGTGATGGTTCTGGAAAAGGAAGAGAAGGGAGCAAGTATTTTGTATTTGAAGCGTGTGAATATCGCCGTCATTTTTTAGCATATTCCCCTGATTATGCGATTATGACAAATATTGATTTTGATCATCCAGATTACTTTGTAAATATTGAAGATGTGTTTTCAGCATTTCAACAAATGGCGTGGCAAGTGAAAAAAGGAATTATTGCTTGTGGGGATGATGAATATTTACAAAAAATTCAAGCTAAAGTTCCTGTCGTTTTTTACGGGTTCGGTGAAGATAACGATTTTCAAGCCCGAAATGTTGTGAAAACACCAGAAGGGACATCGTTTGATGTGTTTGTGCGCCATACGTTTTTTGCTTCTTTCCATATTCCGCGATATGGCGATCATAACGTGCTTAATGCGCTTGCTGTCATTGCGCTTTGCCATTATGAAGGGATCGATGTAAGCATTATTCAAGAGCGATTAAAAACGTTTCCTGGCGTGAAACGTCGCTTCCATGAGAAAACGTTTGGCTCACAAGTGCTTATTGATGATTATGCGCATCATCCGACTGAAATACGTGCAACGATCGAAGCAGCAAGACAAAAGTATCCAGATCGTCAAATTGTTGCGATTTTTCAACCGCACACATACACGCGTACACAAACATTTTTACATGAATTTGCTGAAAGCTTATCGTTAGCTGATGCTGTATATTTGTGCGATATTTTTGGCTCTGCTCGTGAGCATCAAGGGAAATTATCTATCGAGGATTTGCGTGCTAAAATCGAAGGGGCAAAGCTTTTAGACGAGGAGCAAGTCGATGTATTAAAGCAACATGATAACGCTGTGCTTATTTTTATGGGAGCAGGCGATATTCAAAAATTTCAACAAAGATATGAACAATCCGTTCACGTATAAGCAAAAAGCAACTATGATGCGTTCATAGTTGCTTTTTGCATTTGTTCGTATGTGATGTTCCAATGCGAAGCATGCCACGCTACTCCGTCATTTGTCACCCATAACACTTGAGGAGATTCGTGTTTAACATGAAACGTTTCTGCAATATGTTGCGACAATGGGCGTGCGTGTTGTACATGTAAATAATATGCATGAATGTGCGGAAAATCTTTTGTGAAACGTTCGAACTCCCCCCATGCTCGATGGCTAATCGGACACGTGAGACTATGTTTCATCAATAAAAATGGACGATGGGACAAACAAATTTGTTCAAACTGTTCTACTGTCTCAATTTTCTCCATGCGTGTCCATTCCTTTATTTAAATGTTTTTCCACATCGTTCACAGCTTCCTCTGTCTCTTTTAACAACTGTTCCACATCTGATGAAGGAAGCGGAATCGGAATAGATGAAACGGAATGTGATTTCTCTTGTTCGCTTTTTATCAGTTCTTCTTTTTCTTCACTTTTTCTCCATTCATTTATATTGCTTTCTTTTAAATCATTCAGCAGTTGTTTTCCATGTTGTGCTGATTCGGTTAATAACTGCTTTCCACGTTCGCTTGACAAGAATAGTGCTGTTGCTGCGCCTGCAATTCCCCCGACAATTGTCCCAAGTAGAAAAGAACTATTTTTAGCCATATGAAACCCTCCTTATTTTCGTTTCCCTTTCCATTTTGTCCATATTTCTACAAGCGTTTGTCCCCATTGAATGGCTTGTGTAATTTTTTTTTCATTTGTTGTTAACGTTTTAGAAATGGAGTCGCTAAATGTTTGAACGGTGACTCCTACTTGTTTGACTGCATCAAATACCCCTTGCAAACTTTCTGCTTTTTTATGCACATCATCCGCAAGCGCGTTCGTCTTATGTAGTAATTGTGCCGTTTCTTTTCCGATTTCATGCATTTGTTTTTCAACTTCTTCAACGGTTTTTGCAACATGTTGCAACGTTGTTTGAAGCGTTTTTAATGTTTGGACGACATAAACGACTAAAATAAGAAAGGCGATCGCGATGAGTGCAATACTGCCATACAAAACAATATTCATTGTGAAAAACTCCTTTCTGTCTATCCCATGTTTCTTTCGACAAAAAAAGAAAAAATCCTGCAAAAAACTCCAAATTTTTTGTAGATCGGTTACAATATACATGTACATATGATGGAATGGAGGAAGACAAATGAAAGATCCACGTATTGAAAAGCTAGCGAAAAATTTAATTCATTACTCGCTGCGTTTACAAAAAGGAGAAAAAGTATTAATCGAAAACTTCGGTTTGCAACGAGAGCTTGTGATCGCGCTTGTGCGTGAAGCATATGCGGTAGGTGCGCATCCGTTCGTTTCATTAAAAGACCACCAAGTTGATCGTGCCCTTTTGCTTGGAGCACAAGAAGAACAGTTTAACATGATGGCTGAGTTCGAAGCGAATGTTATGAAAGAGATGGATGCTTATATCGGCTTACGTGCTGGGGACAACATTAATGAGTTTGCTGACGTGCCAGCGGATAAAATGAAAATTCATGGAAAAACAATTATGCAAAAAGTACATCGTGACATTCGTGTACCGAAAACGAAGTGGGTTGTGCTCCGCTATCCGAATCCATCGATGGCACAGCTTGCAAGAATGAGCACAGAGGCGTTTGAAGATTTTTATTTCAATGTATGTAACTTAGACTACGGAAAAATGGATAAAGCGATGGATGCTCTCGTTGAGTTAATGAATAAAACGGATCAAGTACGCATTACAGGACCAGGTACTGATTTAACATTCTCTATTAAAGATATTCCTGCGGTAAAATGTTCAGGGCAAATGAACATTCCAGACGGAGAAGTGTATACAGCCCCTGTTCGTGATTCAGTCAACGGCACAATTACGTTTAATACGCCTTCGCCTTATCAAGGATTTACGTTTGAAAACGTGAAATTAACATTTAAAGATGGAAAAATTATTGAAGCAACAGCAAACGACACAGAACGCATTAATCAAATTTTTGATACAGATGAAGGTGCGCGTTACATTGGTGAGTTCGCGATCGGAGTAAACCCATATATTCAACATCCAATGCAAGATATTTTGTTTGATGAAAAAATTGATGGAAGCTTCCATTTTACGCCGGGACAATGTTATGACGAAGCGTACAACGGCAATCACTCGAATATTCATTGGGACATGGTTATGATTCAACGTCCAGAATATGGCGGCGGTGAAATATATTTTGACGGTGTGCTCATCCGAAAAGACGGCCGTTTTGTTCTCCCTGAGCTAGAGCCATTAAATCCAGAAAACTTAAAATAAAGAAAAAGCAACTATGACTTGCTCATAGTTGCTTTTTCTTATGCCAAACAATTTCAAGTTGATCTCCTGGGGTAAGCGGTTCATAAAATGTTGTTTGTTCTCCATTTTTTAGCAATGTAAATGCTGTTGATGCCCCGTGAGGAATATCAACTTCGACATATTGAAATATATCTTGAAAAATGAACGGTTCGATTTTTTGTTCATGAAATTGGAGCTCATCTTCATGGTGAACGAGACCATCTTCTTTGAGCTGTTCACCGTTGCGATAAAATATACCGATCGGCTTTGTCAATGTAAATGTTTCGCCATGAAATATAATCGGCATCGTATAATGAAGCTTTATTTGTTTTGCTTCAGCAATTTGAGCGATGGTGCGCGGCTTTTGTTCGTGAACAGTAATATGATCGCCGTCTTCAAACGTTGTATAACGTTGGCACTCTAGCCCGTTGCGATACACTGTTCCGCACCATTCAGGAAATTTTATTTGTTTTCCGTTTAACGTGATTGTAAACGGTTCAAGTTGTTTCAGAAGGTGGTCGTTTTTTGTTGCTTTTAGAAGCTGCTCAATCGTTTCAGGCATATGAATGACAATGTCATCACGATCACATAAGACGACATCAAGAGAAACAGCTTCTCCGTTTCGTAATACAAGTGGTTCAATGTTGTAATGTTGATCGTTTATTGTTACATGCTTTGTCGGCAATGATTCGAGCAAATCACGGAGCCGAATCGTTGCTTGTTGTCCATCTTTTCCTTTTTCAATGACAATCTCGTCATTATTTTTAATTGGTGTATCAAATGTCGCTAGCTCACCATTTTTTATAATGGTTGGTGGTTCTCCGTGTGTCCCGGGAACTGTAATAACCTGTCCATTCAACGTAACGACACACGCTAAGCCAGGTTTTCCATATAGTTTATGTAGTTGAATGCCTGCAGCGAGTAAGGCATCACCGATTGTTAGTTGCTTCATGTCAAATAGGCGAATTGTTTGTTCATTTACATGGACTGTCACGTACTGGATCGGTGTTTGCTTTGCGGCAATTGCGATGCCGATCGGGGTGACGAGTTCTGGTCGATGTTTCATTTCTTCACGATCGATATGCAATTTTTGAATGGCATCAATACCACGAATAGCAACGCGATTTTCTGGAAGATGAAGCTTGTGAGCAAGCCGTTTTGGAAGTTCAGGCGTCAAGCTCCCTCCTCCAACAAGCATAACTGCTTTCGGAGATTGATGATTATTTAATCGTAAAATTTCTTTGCTAATCGCATCAGCAAGTCGATCAATGGCATCTGAAATCGTGGCAATCATTTGTTCGCGAGTCACTTCTGTTTCAAACCCGAGAATGTCTGTGATTGTTACCGTTTCTTTCGAATGCAAGTCGCGTTTCGCTTGTTCAGCGAGAGGGAAATCAAGCAGATATGCGTCTGAAATGGCCTCAGTAATTTCATCTCCTGCCATCGGTACCATGCCGTAGGCGATGACTGTACCGAGATCGGTAATGGCGATGTCAGACGTTCCTGCGCCAATGTCTACAAGTGCTACATTTAATCGTCGCATCGTTGGAGGAATAAGCACGTTTAGTGCGGCGATCGGCTCAAGTGTTAGCGCCTCCATTTCTAAATGAGCGCGTTGTAGTGCTGCAAGAAGTGACTCAACAACGAGTCTCGGTAAAAATGTAGCGATCACTTCAACGCTTGCCTCGTCTCCTTGCTGATCAATTAAGTTACCAATTTCTTCGCCGTCAATTTCATAGCGCGTGACGGAATAACCGACGCAATAATAGTGATAACTTTTTTCATTCGCTGATTTTTCTGCTAACGTCATTTGAGCTTGCTGTACGGCGGTGAGTTCTAAGTACGCGACATCTTCATGAGTTAAAAGCGGCTTTCCTTTAATTGAAATCGTTGCTTTTCCTTTTTCTGTTTTTAATGAACGACCTGCTGCTGCGACGCATACGCGCGTCAAAGGCCCGTGCCGCTCCTCTAACGTTTTCTTTATGTCGAGAATGACGTTAGAAACAGCAAGTACGTCATGAATTTGTCCGTCAAGCATCGCTCGTTCTTCATGTTCTTTTATGACAATGTCTTCAACTTGATATCGTCCGTCTGTTTCCTTTAAAATAATGCCAACTACTGAACGTGTGCCAATGTCTAATGCAAAAATCAAGCTTCCCACCTTCTTTTTCGAAAATTAAAAAATTCTTTATTACTTAAACGCGTTTTATAAATAAAGGGGTGACAACTTTATCCACTTCGTTTATAATAATCTCTAATTATATAGAAATGTACCATATTTTTTATCTTATATAAAGAAAGGATGAGATGTATGAGTAACGAAAGATTAGACGAGCTGAGAGCAAAGGTTGATGAGTTGAATTTACAGCTGTTAAAGTTAATTAATGAACGCGGACGTGTTGTTCAAGAAATTGGGAAAATTAAAGATGCTCAAGGGACGTACTTTTATGACCCTGTTCGTGAAAGAAAAATGTTAGATTTAATTCTAGAACATAACGACGGACCGTTTGATACGGCGACGTTAAAACATATTTTTAAAGAAATTTTTAAAGCAGGGCTTGATTTGCAAGAAGATGACCATAAAAAGGCGTTGCTTGTATCAAGAAAGAAAAAGCCGGAGGATACGATTGTCGATGTAAAAGGGGAAAAAATCGGCGATGGTAATCAATATTTCGTTATGGGGCCATGTGCGGTTGAAAGCTATGAACAAGTAGCGGAAGTTGCACAAGCAATTAAACGCCACGGCTTAAAATTGTTGCGCGGCGGCGCTTACAAACCACGTACGTCACCGTATGACTTCCAAGGACTCGGCGTAGAAGGATTGAAAATTTTAAAGCGTGTAGCAGATGAATTTGATTTAGCAGTCATTAGTGAAATTGTAACGCCAGCAGATATTGAAACAGCGCTCGATTATATTGACGTTATTCAAATCGGAGCGCGCAATATGCAAAACTTTGAGTTGTTAAAAGCCGCGGGTCAAGTGAATAAACCGGTATTATTAAAACGGGGATTAGCTGCAACGATCGAAGAGTTTATTCATGCAGCGGAGTACATTATGTCGCAAGGAAATGGGCAAATCATTTTATGCGAGCGTGGCATCCGCACATATGAAAAGGCGACGCGCAACACGCTTGATATTTCAGCCGTACCGATTTTGAAAAAAGAAACGCATTTGCCTGTTTTTGTCGATGTAACGCATTCAACAGGACGTCGTGACTTACTTTTACCTTGCGCGAAAGCTGCGCTTGCCATCGGAGCAGACGGGGTCATGGCGGAAGTACATCCAGATCCTGCGGTTGCGTTATCTGATTCCGCACAACAAATGGATATTAATCAATTCAATGAGTTTATGGAAGAATTAAAATCATTCCAAAAACAATTTGTCAAAGCATAAGAGAAGCTGGTGATTGTTCACCAGCTTTTCTTATGAATTTATTTGTGAAAACGTTGCACTTAGGCAATCATTTATCGTATGATAATTTTACATAAAATTGCGATGTACGACAGTTTTCGATATATAGAGCGTAAAAAAGGAGTGTATGTGATGAATGTAACAATTTATGATGTAGCAAGAGAAGCAAACGTGTCGATGGCAACCGTTTCACGTGTTGTGAATGGGAACCCAAATGTAAAGCCTTCGACGCGCAAAAAAGTGTTGGAAGTGATTGAACGGCTTGGTTATCGTCCGAATGCGGTAGCGCGCGGATTAGCAAGTAAAAAAACGACAACAGTCGGCGTCATTATTCCGGATATTTCGAGCATCTTTTTTGCAGAAATGGCACGCGGAATTGAAGACATTGCAACAATGTACAAGTATAACATCATTTTAAGTAACTCGGATCAAAATAAGGAAAAAGAATTGCATTTATTAAACACGATGCTCGCTAAACAAGTTGATGGTATTTTATTTATGGGTGGCGACGTAACAGAAGAACATGTCGAGCAGTTTAAAAAGTCAGATGTACCGATCGTATTAGCTGCCACAATTGAAAAAAATAATATTATTCCGTCCGTCAACATTGACTACGAGCAAGCAGCGTATGATGCGGTACATATGTTAATCGAAAAAGGGCATAAACGCATTGCTTATGTAACAGGCCCTTTAAATGATCCAATTAACGGATTAAAAAAATTAGCTGGCTATCGTCGTGCCTTGGAAGAAGCGGGTATTGCTTATGATGATGCGCTTGTTGTTGAAGGGGATTACACATATGACTCTGGCATCGAAGCGTATGACAAGTTAGCCGAACTTGCACAGCGTCCAACAGCGATCTTTGTTGGAACAGATGAAATGGCTCTCGGGGTCATTCATGGTGCGCAAGATCGCGGCGTACGCATTCCTGATGAATTGGAAGTTGTCGGTTTTGATAATACACGTTTAGCCACCATGGTTCGTCCGAAGCTGACGACAGTTGTGCAACCGATGTACGATATTGGTGCGGTGGCGATGCGTTTATTAACGAAATATATGAATAAAGAACATGTCGACAATCACATCGTTGTGTTGCCGCATCGCATTGAATATCGCGATTCGACAAAATAGGCGGCGCAGCTAACTGTGCGTACGAACACAGAAAAGGGTGTTCGCTACTTTCGGAACACCCTTGTTATTTTGTTATAAGTTTAATCGTTGTTTATTACTTCGAATAGGATGAAGTGCCTTCATGACAGTTTGGGCATTTTTTTCTGTAATTTCAGCCTTTCTCGGAATAGGTGGGTATAAGTCTTCTGGATCGTCCCACTTGAGTGGTAAAGAAACGGGAGCGTGCCGTTGCCAGCGGGCAATCCATTCCTTCGGTAAATCTCCAGAAATATCGGATTGTTCTGTCATTTCAAGCCATAATAACGCCCATGCACGTGGAACAACGCGCCAAATGTCATACCCTCCTCCTCCGACCGCAATCCAACGGCCGTTGCAATATTGATGCGCGATTTGATGCGCGATTTTTGGAATTTCGCGATAAATACGCATCGTTGCACACAAATGTGTTAATGGATCATAATAATGTGCGTCCACTCCATTTTGAGTCAAGATGACGTCCGGACGGAAAAAGTCAGCAATTTCGATTAGCGCTTCTGTATATGCTGCTAACCACGACTCATCTTCTGTAAACGCATCAACGGGAATGTTGAAAGAGTAGCCATATCCTTTTCCTTGTCCTCGTTCATTCACATTTCCTGTTCCCGGAAATAAATAGCGTCCTGTTTCATGAATCGAAAATGTACAAACATTTGGATCGTCATAAAACGTCCATTGCACCCCATCTCCATGATGCGCATCTGTATCCACATATAAAACGCGGACACCGTATTTTTCTTGCATATATTTAATGGCGACAGAGCTATCATTGTAGATGCAAAAACCTGATGCTTTGCCACGAAATCCATGATGGAGCCCTCCCCCCAAACTGAGCGCATGCTCAGCCTTGCCGGAAAGTACGTAATCAACTGCTGTTAATGTTCCGCCAACAAGAAGAGCGCTCGCTTCATGCATATTTGGAAAAATCGGTGTATCTTCTGTACCTAATCCATAATTGAGGGCAACTTCTTCTGGCAGTTGTCCTCTTCCTGCTTTTTTTACTGCTTCAATGTAATCGGTATCATGAACAAGTGCTAACTCTTCGTCTGTTGCTAGACGTGGTGCTACAATTTGTGTATCATGAAGTGCACCGAGCGTTTGCAACAGGTCATACGTCAGTTTGACACGTAATTGATTAAATGGATGGCGATCATGGAATTTATACGTTTGAAACGCATCGGAATAAACGAATACGCTGTTTTTACTCATGATGAAACCCCCGGCAAGTTCGGCCATAAAACGTCGTATCCTTGTGCCTTTAAATCATGAATAATCGCCATCGGGTTCATCGTTTGAATACGAAAAACAAGTACTTTATACATTTCATTTTGATCAGGATAGATGAGAACACTTGAAATATTGATGTTACGTTTTTGGAAAACAGAAGCGACTTCGCTTAACATTCCTGCCCGATTCGGCACTTTAATTTCGATTTGCGATCCAGGTTGGTGAGCCCCTGTCAGTTGCACAAGTGTGTACAACAAATCGCTTTCTGTAATGATGCCGACAAGTTTATTTTCTTTGACAATGGGCATGCAGCTAATACGGTGTTCGTAAAACAAAGCCGCGACCTCTTCGACAAAATCAAGTGGATGTCCTGTAATGACGTTTGTTTTCATAATGGTGCTTAACGGTTTTTGCAAATCTTCGAGATGTTCATTTGCATGGAAAATCGATGGACTTGCATCGCGCAAATCGCGATCCGTAACGATACCAACAACACGATATTCATCATCAACAATCGGTAAATGTCGAATATTTTTTTGCTTAACAATGTTTAGTGCGTCAGCGATTGTGTTTGACGGCTTTAGTGCAATGACATCCGTTTTCATCATTTGTTCGACAATCATTTCCCCATCCCCTTTGTTTTTAATACATGAAGCGGTTCATAAAGCGTAATTGGTCAAATTTTTGAATAGATTGCTGATCGACGCGTTTTCCGATTCGAGCCATTAAACAATTAGCTGGATGTGAACAAATTTCTGGATCGTCCGTTGCGTACCAGACGAGTCCACCTGCGTTCATCATTTTCTCCATTACTTTTCGATATTCCCATACGTTTAAACCCGTTCGTTTTAAATCCCAATGCCAATAGTATTCTGTTGTAATAATGATGTAATCTTCCATCGCATCATCCATCATAGCCACTTTCAACAAATTTTTTCCGACACCGTAGCCTCGAAAGTCTGGGATAACTTCAATTGCACCAAGTTCGATTAAATTTTCCATCTTCCCTTGCGACCATCTTTCTAGCGGGTCGGGATATAAAAAGGTCACGTAGCCAACGATCGTATGACCGTGGCGAGCAATAATAATTCGTCCTTCTGGAAGGCCAGCAATTTCAATGAGCGCTTGATGTTGTTGATGCGGCTGACGAAATGCTGTTAAATCGTGATGAAATTCATAACTAGCTAGTTTTTCGGGAGAAATCGGCCCTTCAATAATTAACGTTCCTTTCGGTGTTTTTAACTGTTTTGCGTTATATGTTTTTTTATGCTCCATTACCCCACCGCCTACTGAAATGATCTCATTTCAATTATACATAAAAAAATAAAAATTAAATCGTTTTCATAATAAACATAAATGAAAATTTTTTAAAAATTGAGAAATCATTTATAGTATAATATAATACGAGTGTAAAGACTTCAAACAAGGGGGAGTTTGGGATGATTAAAGTGGAAGCGCTACCAGTCATTCAAGGGGATTTTAACTTGAAAAACTATGAAGAAACGTATCAAACGTTTGACTGGTCAGAGGCGGAGAAAAACTTTTCTTGGTACGAAACTGGAAAAGTGAATATGGCGTATGAAGCAATTGATCGCCACGTAGAAACGTTCCGAAAAAACAAAGTAGCTCTTTACTATCGCGATGCGACAAGAGAAGAAAAGTACACATTTAAAGAAATGAAAGAGTTTTCGAACAAAGTAGCCAACGTGTTAAAAGAAGTGGCTGATGTTGAAAAAGGTGATCGCGTCTTTATTTTTATGCCTCGTTCACCAGAATTATATTTCTCTGTGCTTGGTGCAATTAAACTTGGTGCAATTGTTGGGCCGCTTTTTGAGGCATTCATGGAAGGAGCTGTGCGTGACCGTTTAGAAGATAGCGAGGCAAAAGTGATTATTACAACACCTGAACTGTTGCCGCGTGTACCTGTAAATGAGTTGCCGGCATTAAAATACGTATTTTTAGTCGGAGATGACGTGAAAGAAGAAGGCCCATTTTTTGATTTGAAAAAACGGATGAATGCCGCAAGCAAACATTTCGATATTGAGTGGGTCGGACGTGAAGATGGACTCATTTTACACTATACATCTGGATCAACAGGAAAACCAAAAGGTGTATTGCACGTGCATAACGCTATGATCCAGCATTATCAAACGGCAAAATGGGTGTTAGACTTAAAAGAGGACGATGTATATTGGTGCACAGCTGACCCAGGTTGGGTGACAGGCACATCGTATGGTATTTTCGGTCCATGGCTTTGTGGAGCATCAAATGTGATTGTAGGGGGACGTTTTAACCCTGAAGCGTGGTACAAAACGATTGAAGACTATGGTGTGACAGTATGGTATAGTGCACCGACAGCTTTCCGCATGTTAATGGGTGCTGGGGACGAGCTTGTGAAAAAATTTGATTTACGTTCACTTCGCCATATTTTAAGTGTCGGTGAACCGCTCAATCCAGAAGTTGTTCGCTGGGGAATGAAAGTGTTCAACCGTCGCATTCATGATACATGGTGGATGACAGAGACGGGAGGTCAGCTCATCTGCAACTATCCATGTATGGAAATTAAACCGGGATCGATGGGCAAGCCGATTCCAGGGGTAAAAGCTGCGATCGTCGATGATCAAGGGAATGAGTTGCCGCCTTATCGTATGGGGAATTTGGCGATTAAAAAGGGTTGGCCGTCCATGATGCGTGCTATCTGGAACAATCCACAAAAATATGAGTCATATTTCTTGCCTGGTGATTGGTATGTATCTGGTGATTCTGCGTACATGGACGAAGACGGATATTTTTGGTTCCAGGGACGAATTGATGACGTCATTATGACAGCAGGAGAGCGTGTCGGTCCGTTTGAAGTAGAAAGCAAGCTCGTTGAACATCCAGCTGTTGCAGAAGCAGGTGTCATCGGAAAACCGGATCCAGTGCGCGGTGAAATTATTAAAGCGTTTGTAGCTTTACGCGAGGGGTACGAGCCGTCAGAAGAATTAAAAGAAGATATTCGTAACTTTGTGAAAAAAGGCTTAGCAGCACATGCCGCACCGCGTGAAATCGAGTTTCGTGACAAACTTCCAAAAACGAGAAGCGGAAAAATTATGCGCCGCGTCTTGAAAGCTTGGGAGCTAAACTTACCGACAGGTGACTTATCAACAATGGAAGATTAAAAAAATCGGGCATGGCCCGATTTTTTTAATTGGTTGATGGTTGCTCTTCGGTCGGTATGTCTATCGGTTGCTCTTCGGTCGGTATGTCTATCGGTTGTTCATCGGTTGATTGCTCAGGTGGTGTAGCAGGCAGCATGCGAACGATATTTGACGGATTTGATTCCAATCCAGCGATATCGACAGCAGTAACATAATATATTCCTTGTTTTAACGGTATGCTTTTTTGTTCTCCTCTACGTATTGTTGCGATGACTTGAAACGGTGCTGTTTCTGATGCTGTGTAATATACGCGATAACCAATGACGTCTTGTTCGTGATGTTCGCCCCAGACGAGCTTTGCTCCTTTTTGTTGCACTGCAAGCGGATCTGGTTTTTTACCGTTTTCTTGAAGTGTTTTTGCTACAAATACATGTTTCCACTTGTCGTTTCGAGGAAGCAGTTGGCTCATATCTTTTATATGTTGAATTCCCCATTGTTCAAGTAACGAAGTGTCAATCATGACCCCTTCTTTTGTAAATTCTTTTGGTGTTGTCGGCAAGGCAACGTATCGTTCCCCGTTTAGTTCAACGAAAGTACCGTTGATTAAGTACCGATCTTCTTGTTTTGGCACAAATGCGGTATTAAACAAGTCAGTTTCTATCAGTCCAAATCGTTTACACGTCTCTGATGGAAGTAACCCAGAAATAGCACAATACGAACGTTTAACAATTCCGCCAGGCATGCGGAATCGCTCTTTTGGCGCAATGAGTTCTGGGCGAATATCATATGCCCCATTCATTAACTGTGCCCATAACAATAAGTTTCTTTGCGAATATGATAACCCTTTATAATTTTTTTCGAGCGATTTCGGTGTATCGTATCCCATCCAAATGCCAAACGTGACATTTGGATTTGTTGCTACAAACCATGCATCTTTCGTATTTTGACTCGTTCCTGTTTTTCCCGCCCAATCGGCCGAAAATTTCAGCTTGCCATTTAAAAAGGCGGCCGTGCCGGAGCGAATGACGTCGCGCATCATATCAATCGTTAAATAGGTCGTTTGTGGCGAAAATACTTCTACCGGCTTTGTTTCATGCTCGTATACGACATTTCCGTTTTTATCGACGATTTTTTCAATTAAATACGCATCAACGAACTTCCCACCATTCGCAAACGTAGCATATGCGTTTACATTTTCCTCAATCGTTACGCCTTTTGTTAATCCGCCAAGCGCAAGTGACAAGTTGTGTCCATCTCCTGTTGTTAAACTTGTAAAGCCCATTTTCTCTAAATATGAAATTGGTCGTTGGTCGATGATGCGCGCATACGTCCGAATGGCAGGAATGTTATACGACTTTTTCAACGCATGACGTACGGATGTTAAGCCATGCGTTTTTCCATCCGCGTTTTTCGGTCGGTACGGACCTTGTTTCGTTGGGATTTCCAACTCGATATCTGGGATAACAGAGCCAGGCTGAACGATGCCCATTTCCATCGCTGGTGCATAAACAAGAAGTGGCTTCATCGTTGAACCGTTTGAACGATATGCTTGTGTTGCGTGATTGAGCTGTTCCCGTTTATAATCTCGTCCGCCGACAAAACTAATGATCCGGCCTGTTTTGTTTTCGATTAAAATCGCTCCCACTTCGACTGGTTGACGAACAGAAACGATTTGTCCTGTTTTTTCATCCTTTTTTCGTACAATCGTATCGCTTCCAAAGTAAGGATATTTTTCAACAATTGCTTTCATTCGTTCATATATGTTTTTATCAATTGTCGTATAAATTGTATACCCATTTTGACGCAGTTGTTTTTCCGCTTTTTCAGCATATTCCCTATATAGTTGATCATTTGATCGTACATCTTGTCGTTCGTATCCGTCTTTTTTCGCTAATAAATCAATAAAAATATCTTTTGCACGTCGTTCGATTTCAAACGTGAGCCAAGGATACTTTTCAACAGGAGAGGGTAAGGAAGACACAAAATCTTTTGTAATGTCATACGCTAGCGCTTCTTTGTATTGTTTTTCCGAAATGTATCCTGCTTTTTTCATGCGCGATAATACAGTTTTCATCCGATTTAACGCTGGGGATAAATCGTTTTTCAACTCCCCTTTGCTTGTAAAAGGTGTATAGCGAAATGGACTTTGTGGCAATCCTGCTAAAAAAGCCGCTTGTGGCAATGTGAGTTCTTTCGCATCGATGCCGAAAACGCCTTTTGCAGCAGCTTGAACGCCAGCAATATTTCGTCCGGATGCGTTTCGTCCAAACGTTACAACGTTAATGTAGGCTTCTAAAATTTCATCTTTCGTAAAAAATTTCTCAAGGCGTAAAGCAAGTAACACTTCTTTTGCTTTGCGCTCAAATGACACTTCGCTCGTTAAAATTTGATTTTTTACAAGTTGTTGTGTTAATGTACTTCCTCCACTACGTGTAGAGGAATTTGTTGCTTCTTGAAAAATGGCACGTATAATAGCTTTTGGTACAACCCCTTTATGCTCATAAAAATGTTCATCTTCCGTCGCAATGACGGCTTGAATGAAATAAGGGGAAACTTGCGAAAGTTTGACTTCATCGCGTTCTAGGTCTGAACGAAAATAGCCGAGATATTCGCGATTGGCGAAGTAAATATGTGTTGTTTCTTCATAGTTATAAATATCTTTTTTCATTTCTTTGTATGGAATCGGCTTGGCATCTTTCACGAGCGAGGCGAAATATCCTGCCCCGACACCGAAAGCAAAGCTGAACGCACATAAACTTACGATGAATATAATTAAACATACGTTCCAGACGACTTCGTATGTGATCGTAAAATGACGCCATAGTTTTTGCCATGAGAATCGCACTTGTTTTTCTGACATAGTGACCTCCCATCTGTATTATATTTTCATTATTATATCATAATTTGTCTTTTCATATCGGTAAATGTCTAAATTTGTTTGAAGATCTTGACAACAGTTGGCGTTTTATGATAAAAGAGGATATACCGACATGTAAATAATCGAGCGATGAGCGGAACGAGTAGTGCTTATCTCCCTGCGAACAGAGAGCTAGTGGTTGGTGCGAACTAGCGCATAGATGAGCATGAATTACCTCCGGGAGCATCTTTTGCGAACGGCGTGTGCCAAGTAGCAAAAGACGGTGTCGACCGTTATGGCAATGAAGTGAGAGAACATAGGCGTTCTCTAAGTAGGGTGGTACCGCGACATAAACTCGTCCCTTCATGTGAAGGACGAGTTTTTTTGTTTGAATCTAAAACAGAAAGGATGGTTGAGATGGATTTGCTTCAAGACTTACAATTTCGTGGTTTAATTAATCAGATGACAGATGAAGATGGATTGAAAGCGTTGTTGGCAGAAGAAAGCGTAAAAGTATATTGTGGTTTTGATCCGACGGCGGATAGTTTGCACATCGGTCACTTGCTTCCGATCTTAATGTTGCGTCGTTTTCAACAAGCAGGGCATCAACCGATTGCGCTCGTCGGTGGGGCAACAGGACTCATTGGAGACCCAAGCGGAAAGAAAACAGAGCGAAAATTAAATGAAAAAGAGACAGTCGCTTATTACAGTGAGCGAATTAAACAACAGCTAAGCCGTTTTTTAGATTTTGAGAAAGTCGACAATCCAGCCATTATTGCAAATAACTATGAATGGATTGGTTCGCTTGATGTCATTACATTTTTGCGCGATGTTGGGAAAAACTTTGGGATTAACTACATGCTCGCAAAAGAATCAGTCCAATCACGATTGGAAACAGGAATTTCGTTTACAGAATTTAGCTATATGATTTTGCAAGCATACGATTTCTTAAAGTTATATGAAATGTATGGATGTAAGTTGCAAGTAGGTGGCAGTGACCAATGGGGAAACATTACAGCAGGATTAGAGCTCATTCGGAAAACAGAAGAAGATGCGAAAGTGCTTGGATTAACCGTTCCGCTCGTAACGAAAGCAGATGGAACAAAATTTGGAAAAACAGAAGGTGGGGCAGTATGGCTTGATGCTGATAAAACGTCGCCATATGAGTTCTATCAATTTTGGATTAACACTGATGATCGTGATGTTGTGAAATATTTAAAATACTTTACGTTTTTATCCCATGAAGAAATTATCGAATTGGAAAGACAAACGGCTGAAGCACCGGAAAAACGTGCAGCGCAAAAAGCGTTAGCTGCTGAGATGACACGCCTTGTTCATGGGGAAGAAGCGTTGCAGCAGGCGATCAACATTTCTGAAGCGCTCTTTAGCGGAGATGTAGCCAAACTAACAGCGGATGAAATTGAACAAGGGTTTAAAGATGTACCATCGTATGTATGCGAAGAACAGGAGATAGCGCTTGTTGATTTACTTGTAGCAAGCGGTATTTGCCCATCGAAGCGTCAAGCTCGTGAGGATGTTACAAACGGGGCCATTTATGTCAATGGTGAACGTGTGCAAGATGTGAATAAAGTCATGACAGACGCAAATCGTATTGAAGGTCGCTTTACAATTATTCGGCGCGGTAAGAAAAAATATTATTTAATTCGTTACGCATAAAAAAGTCCTCTCTGCTTTGGCAGAGAGGATTTTTTTATTAACGAGAGTAGAACTCAACGATTAATGCTTCGTTAATTTCAGCAGGTAATTCAGAACGCTCTGGTAAGCGAGTGTAAGTACCTTCTAATTTGTCTGCGTCAAGTGTCAAATAGTCAGGTACGAAGTTGTTCACTTCAAGCGCTTCTTTAATAATTTGAAGGTTGCGAGACTTTTCGCGAACAGAAATTGTTTGACCTGGTTTCACGCGATAAGATGGGATATCCACACGGTTGCCGTCAACTAAAATGTGACCATGGTTTACTAATTGGCGAGCTTGACGGCGAGTGCGCGCAAAACCTAAACGGTAAACAAGGTTGTCTAAACGGGACTCAAGTAAAATCATGAAGTTTTCACCGTGCTTACCAGCCATTTTTCCTGCTTCTTCGAACGTTTTACGGAATTGACGTTCATTGACACCGTACATATGGCGAAGCTTTTGCTTCTCTTGAAGTTGCATGCCATATTCAGATAATTTTTTGCGTTGTCCTGGACCATGTTGACCTGGTGGGTAAGGACGTTTTTGTAATTCTTTACCAGTGCCGCTTAATGAAATGCCAAGGCGGCGAGAAATTTTCCATGTTGGACCTGTATAACGAGCCATAAATGCTCCTCCTTTGTTTTTATTTTTGGTAAAATAAAAACAGTCGTGCCTCACCATTTATCGCCATTTTGTTTTCATGTATCCTCGCCCTAGCAGCTGAGAGTTACACGATACAGCCTCCAATTAGAGACGCACGTCTCTAAGGGGAACAAAATGGACATACAAATGTGAGCACAAAGGCTGCAATATTTTACACAAAGGCTATTATAGTTTTTTTTTGCGTCTGAGTCAATCATTTTTGTATGGTCTTTGTAATAAGGATTATGGTATGATGTAGTTAATAGGTCTTAAGCTTTAGGGATATTACAGAAACTCTCATTTTTTTATTTATCCTGAATCCGTGATGGATTGACATCGACTTTGACTTTTTTGCTGGTTTTATGGATGTGTGATCCACCATTCCCTTTTTATGTTTAAAACAGATGTCATCTTCACTCTCAGAAATGAAATAAATATCTTTTTTAGGTATATAAACCAAAGAAAAAACAAAAAAGGACAGAGGGTTAGGATGAGTACAGAATTGCGAACAATCGTTCGTTATGCTCCTTCTCTCCATTTTATGTAAATGTTCAGAAGGGGCTCGCTATAGCCACTCCTTCGCGTCAGTTTCATCCAGATCTGTCGTGATCGGCGGACGAGTCGACCTGCCATCGTGATCACCGTCTGAATAATCGTCTTGATGCGGCGGCGTTTCACTTTATGATGTAATGGATGTCTCGGATCGCTTAATAGATCTTGTCCAATCAGACGAAGAAGGTTGTACACGAATGCTCCCATGACTAACACGAGCGCATTCGTTTTCATCTTCCCTGATGGAAGTCGCTCTAAATCTAAGTCGCTTTTCAGTTCGCTATGAAACTGTTCGCATGTCGCATGATCGTGATACAATGCGAGCACATCACTCATTCGAACATGCTCGTATCCTTCGAGGCGCACCCAGTAGCTTTCGACTTCGTAATTAGGAACGAGCATCAGCTGTCCATTTCGTTCCATCGTTCGTTCCGTCACTTGGGTGACTTGAACGTACGTATACGTGTGTCCATCAATTGCTGCTGTCTGTGGAAGGCATAACTCATACGTTTGTACTCCTTCTGTTTGTCCATCATCGACGCGTCTGCCCTTTTGCGAAGCGATCTGGAACCAAAGCGCTTTCGATTCTCGGCGTAAGTTTCGCTTGATGACAAAGTCCACGTCTTCCTTTAGACATACGTGCACATTCGCTTCCGCATCGTTTCCTGCATCCATGCGGACAAGCAGACGAGACGAGGTCAGCGGACGAGCTCGACGGATGGCGGTAGTTAAAAACGAAGGCATGTTGTCTTGTACATGTTGTTTCCCTGGACGCAGCTCGGCATGAACGATATACCCTTCCTTCCCTGCATACGCAAACAACGGCGTAAAACCGTCAAATCCTTTATACGTTCGACTCACTCCTTCTTTCTTCGTATCGGAGTTGTCAAATGGGGAAGCATCTATATCAAGGGGAAGCCATGTCGTTTTCCCTTTCGCCCAACAAGGGGACAAGGTAGCGTGTTGTCGAACCAACAGACGCATCGATTCCTCCCAAATGATGGTTTCGGTCATCGGAAGACAAGCGAGCTGATCGAGTCGCTGTCGCAACGTTGGGGAGGAAGGTACGTGCCGAATGCCCATTGATGTCGAAAAGATATCGTCCTGACGATACGCTTCGATATGATCAAAATCCGTTTTTCCTGTGGCAAGCAAGCCAATCATCGAGCGAATGACGTCGCTATGGGAAATGTGCACATCTCGACGAACCGTTGGGAGCCGAAGGGCGTTTACTCGTTTATCCAGCTTCGTTTGGTGCAGTAAGTAGCCCACGAGAGCAAGCCCAGCACTTGGAGTAATCGCTTCATCTGTCAATACAAACCGAATCGGGAAATCTTTCATCACATTCACCTACTTGATGAAGAATCGTCAACGTCGTTTTCCCTTATCGTATCAACGGTTTGCGACCATTGTAAAGATGTTTTGTCACGGATTCAGGATTTATATGTTTTTTACACATAAAGAGAGGAAGTATGTGCGGGTGAGTGAAAAAAATGAACGTTCAAGAGCGCGATCAATACGCAATATTTAAACAAAAGTTTTTTGATTGGTTTTTAAGTGAAGAAGATTTTACCGATTTACCTCGCATCATTCAAGCGCTCATCACCTTATTGCAAAAAGAGTTTCATTTGTTAGATGTCACCTTTTACGTACTTAACCCGTTTAAACATGCTTTTGAGCCTGAAGTGACGACTGACTGTATGATTAAGCAGCGCCGGGAACATGCCTTGATTCCATTTGATAGTCATCTAAAAGAACAGTTTGACGACGTTATGATTATTGATGACGGAAGCGAGATTAAAACGGTGCAGTTTGGGGTGTATTTTTCAGAAGATTCATGCAGTCTTGTTCGTTTTCGCATACATGAGCGGGATATGCTACCAACATCGTTTATTAAACAAATGAAACACGATTTTTTAAAAGTGTTTGCCCGTATTCGTAAAGTATCTGAAGTATTGAGTGAGGAAAAAAGATATGAACAGTTGCATCGAGCGACAACAAAAATTCATGCCTCGATGAATATTGGTGATGTGCTTGAAGAAATTGTGAAAACGTTAAAGGAAGTGTATCCGGCGTTTACTTGCCACTTGTTTTTGTCGTATGACAGCACGACAGATCGCGATTTGCCGATCAAACTACTTACGTTTGAAAACGAAGACGAGCATATGGGTGCGATGAAAGCATATGTTACTGGACAAATTCAGCTCCACGATTCGCTTGACCATAAAAAGTCTGTCATCTATGCTCCGATTAAAGGGGCGCAAGGGATTTATGGCGTCATCGAAATGATTGCTCCGACAGTTATTGAACTTCCAGAGCGAGAGATGCGTTTTATTTCCTTGCTGGCAAATACAGCTGGTAGCGCCTTAGAAAATGCAAAATTGTATGAACAATCGAAACGATTAATTGCTGACTTACAACTCATTAATGAAACGATTCACCACTTGAACACAAATTTACGTTTCCAAGACGCCTTGCAGTTTATGATCGAAAAAATTAAAACATCGTTTGATGCGGAAGAAGTCGGTTTTATTATTTTACAAGAAAAAGAGCAGAAAGTGCTTCCGGGTAGTACGGCTTTTTTCCAATCACGTGAAGCAAAGGCATATGTAGATTTCGTTTTTCATCGTATTCAACATCCACGTGATACGTTATTTTTAGGTGATGTGAAAATCCATAGCAATGATACGAAACGTTTTCGCTCGCTTATGGCTGTGCCGATGATGTGTGGTATGATGAAAGGTGTAGCGGTTGTATTGCATCAAGAGGCATATCATTTTTCGTTTGATATGTTTAAATTGTTGCAGTCGCTTATTCATCACTCGACATTGGCGTTCACAAATGCAGCGTTGCGTGAAGAACTTGAACGGATGGTCATTACCGATCGGTTAACGAATTTATACGCACGTCATTACTTAGATGAACGCATCCAACGTTCGATGGAAGAGGATGGATTAGGTACGTTTATTTTAATAGACATTGATAACTTCAAAAAAGTAAACGACACGTACGGACATCAAGTAGGTGACGAAATTATTATTCAAGTGGCAAACATTATTAAAGTAAACATTCGCCAAAACGATATTGGTGCTCGATGGGGAGGAGAAGAACTCGCCATTTATTTACCAAAAGTATCTGTTAACGCTGGTTTATCTATTGCGAATCGTCTCGTACAAAAAGTGCGTGAATTAACAAACCCTCCTGTGACGATCTCATGTGGAGTATCGTATTGGAAAAAAAATCGCGCTGACTCGGTCAAGGAGCTATTTAATCGCGCTGATGAAGCGTTATATACAGCGAAACGGACAGGAAAAAACCGCGTCGTTGTTCAAGAATATTAAACAAGAAAGAGGCCCTATTCATCGGCCTCTTTCTTATATGTCAAGGTAGCGAACGAGCGTTTCAACAAAACGTTGTAAATATTGTTCATCTATTTCATCAAAGCGATTTTTGATCGGGCTGTCAATATCGAGCACACCGATAACGTGACCGTCTTTGATCATGGGAACGACAATTTCAGATTGGGACGCTGCGTCGCAGGCGATATGACCTGGGAACGTGTGAACATCGGCAACACGTACTGTGCGCTTTTCAGCAGCGGCCGTTCCACATACCCCTTTGCCGAATGGAATGCGCACGCAAGCCGGTAACCCTTGAAACGGCCCGAGAACGAGTTCGTTTCCTTCGGCTATATAAAAACCGACCCAATTAATATCGTGCAAAAAATAATTCAATAAAGCGGAAGCGTTCGCTAAGTTCGCTACAACATTTTTTTCATCTGAAATTAACGCTTTCAGTTGTTCGATGACAAGTGTATAATTTTCCTCTCTTGTCCCTGTGTATGCTTGTGTATGAAACATGTTTTTCACTCCTTATACATCAACATATGTTCAATTCCTTGGTGAAGGCCAGCGACCGAGTGGGCATCTGAGCCATACACAAGAGGGATGCCGCGTTTGACGGCTTCCTTGACTACCCAATGAGGTGGATATGGCTCTAAACAAAGCGGTTTTACTGCGCCAGCGCCGTTATAATCAAGCTCAAGTTGACGATTTTTCATTTCATCGAGAATGTGTGCGATGATGTTTGTTGCATCGTATTCACACGGATATGCGCGATGAAACTTGCGGACGAGTGTTATATGTCCGATGCGTTTTGGTTTGTGCACCCCTAAATCGGCTACAACAGAAGCTAAAACAGTACGATAATATGCATCGTACACTCGTTCAATGCAACCAAACGATGTAACGATGTCGCCAAACATGTCTTCACTATAATCGATACACATGTATCGATCGTCAACGTGTAAAAAATGAACAGATAAAATGCTGTCATCTAATTGTGGACCAATTTCATTTAAAAACTCCTTCGTTTTTTGTTCATATCCGAGAATGAAATCAACTTCTAATCCGATGCGAATACGAATATGTCTTTCGTACTGTTTTTTTAATGATTGTAAAATGGATACGTACGACGCTAGCTGTTCCTCTTTCATCGCGCTATCTTGGTAGGGGGTTGGGTCTATAAATCCTTTCGGAAGCGGTGCATGTTCAGTAAATGAAATATCTGTATAACCGAGCGAAATGGCTCTTTCAATATATTCATGGAGCGCATCGTCGCTTCCGTGAGGGCAAAATGGTGTATGAATATGCCCATCGCGCACATTAGTCACTCCTTTAGGCGCAAACTTCGACAAAAATCACGTTTTTTAGGAAAAAAATTAAAATTTTTGCTCAAAAAATGTTGCTAACATGGTATCATAAAATCATTGAAAAGAAAATGCCTTCTCCATAAAAAAAGAAAGTTTGACAACAAGGAGGCCCATTATGGAATTTGTAGCGATTAGTGCGCTCCTCGTCATCGGAGGACTTACATATACATATGTGCATCGAAAACGTTTATATAAACAAATCGATCAATTGGAGCAGTGGAAAATTTCTTTAATGAATCGTCCTGTTCCAGAAGAGCTGTCAAAAATCAAATCATTAAATATGATGGGAGAAACGGAGCAGCTGTTTGAAAAGTGGCGGAATGAATGGGATGATATTGTTGCTGTTCAATTGCCGAATATTGAAGAAAAGCTATTTGATATTGAAGAAGCGGTTGTCAAATACCGATTTATGAAAGCAAAAGAGGCGTTACGTCAAACGGAGCAACAACTACGAGAAATTGAAGGGAACATTCAACGTATTTTACTTGAATTACAAGAATTAGTTGGAAGTGAAGAGAAAAATCGTGAAGAAATTGAACAGTTAAAAGAAAAGTATCGTCACGTGAAAAAAGCGATGCTTACCCAACGCCATACGTTTGGACGTACGGAAGCTGCGCTTGAGGCAAGATTAAACGAGCTTCAACAACAGTTTCAATCATTTGAGCAGCTAACGACGGAAGGAAATTATTTGGCTGCTCGTGAAGTTGTGTTGCTTATTCAAAACGAACTAAATGAATTAAATCGTTTTATTGAACACATTCCGCTTTTGTTAAGCGATGTGCAAGTTGAAATTCCAGCACAACTGGACAACATTATTGAAGGATATCGTGAATTGTTAGAAAAAGAATATGTACTTGATCATCTTCCGGTGGAAAAAGAAGTGGAAGCGATCCGTGGAAAAGTATCGGAAGTGCTTGCGTTGTTAGAAACGCTTGCTGTAGATGAAGCAGAAAAACTGCTTCGTGAGGTGCAAGAAGATGTGGACACGCTGTACGATTTGTTAGAGAAAGAAGTATATGCAGAACGTTTTGTCCATGAAGAAACGGAGAAAATTGAACAAACGCTTTACGATTTGGAAGAAGAAACGAAAGAAACGCGTGATGAGACGTTGTTTGTACAACAAAGCTATCATTTATCGCAAAGCGACTTAGATAAATATCGACAAATCGAGAAGCAAGTGCAACAGTTAATGAAGCGGTTTATGTTAATTCAAAAGAAAATGATTGAGGGGGGTTTAGCTTACTCGCTCATTCGTGAAGAGCTTGAAGAAATTTTAGCGCAAATTGCTACAGTAAAAGAGAAGCATGCCCAGTTTCGCGAGCATTTATATGCGTTACGCAAAGACGAGCTAGCGGCGCGCGAAAAGTTAGCAGAAATGAAAAAACAATTGTCTGAAGCGATTCGACTCGTGAAAAAAAGCAAACTTCCTGGGTTGCCAGAATCTTATATGTTGCAAGTAAGCGAGGCGCGCGAAAGCTTAACACGCGTTTCCCTTACGCTAGATGGGAAACCGTTAAATATGGAAGCTGTTCATCAAGCGTTGGATGAGGCAATTGTTTCCGTGCAAAACGTATATGATCAAACGAAAGAAATGATTGAGCAAGCTCAATTAGCGGAGAGCGTGATTCAATACGGCAACCGCTATCGTCGCCGTTTTCATGCGGTAAATGCGGGATTAGAGGAAGCGGAACAACTATTCCGACGATACGAATACGAACTGGCGTTACAAAAAGCCATCGCCGCGGTAGAACAAGTCGAAGAAGGGGCGTTCGAACGCATCCGCCAGTGGTTAAAAGAAAACGAGTCAACAACCCAATGACTAAAGTCATGGGCTTGTAAGCCCCATGTTGACCAGACCAAGGCTTGAAACAGAGCCTACGTTATAGATGTCATGACACGTTCGGGTGCTTCTCCAGCCCGTTCCTCTGTCGTGCAAGGTTAAACAAGCGTGGTGGGTAGCGCTAGTGTCTTGCACATAACAAGCATCTATAACATGGTCGAGGAGAATATGACCTGCTTTATGCAGAGGAAAGGGGAGAACCCTATGGTTTTTGTGTTAGACACAAACAAACGTCCGCTTGCTCCTTGTCACGAAGCAGTTGCAAGAAAGCTGTTGAAACAAGGGAAGGCGGCGATTTACAGGCGATTTCCATTTACCATCATCTTGAAAAAATCAGTAGACGAATCAGAAATTAAAGCAACATATCGGCTAAAAATCGACTATGGAAGCAGGCATACAGGATTAGCGATTTTGCGAGGACAAGAAGTGGTATGGTTAGGGCAACTTGACCATCGCACAGACATCAAGGAAAGAATAGATAAAAGGCGTGCTTTTCGTCGAGCAAGACGAAATCGAAAAACAAGATACAGAAAACCACGCTTTCTGAACCGCAAGCGAAAGGAGGGGTGGTTGCCGTCATCACTAGAGAGTCGTGTGCAAAATATCCAAACATGGGTTAACCGCCTAAAGAAGTTATGCCCCATTGGGTATATATCATACGAAAATGCCAAATTCGACACGCAACTCATGCGAAATCCTGAAATCAATGGTGTAGAGTATCAACAAGGCACGCTACAAGGATATGAAGTACGGGAGTATTTGCTTGAAAAGTTTGGGCGGAAGTGTTGTTATTGCGGAAAAGAAAATGTTCCACTTGAAGTGGAGCATATCATTCCAAAATCGAGAGGTGGAACAGACCGAGTGGATAACCTATGTCTTGCCTGTCATGACTGTAATCAGCGCAAAGGAAGTAAGACAGCAGAAGAATTCGGGTATCCGCACATTCAAAAGCAAGTCAAAGAATCATTAAAGGATGCAAGTGCTATCAACTCGACAAGATGGAAAGTGTATGAAGTGTTAAAGCAGACAGGATTAGATGTCGAGTGTGGAACAGGTGCACGAACAAAAATGAATCGTATTCGTTTAGACTTGCCGAAAACACATTATTTTGACGCTTGTTGTGTAGGCGAAAGCACAACAAATCACTTATATTTCAAAACAAAAGAAGTGTTATTTATCAAGGCAAAAGGGCGTGGTAGTCGCTCTCGTACAAACCTAGATAGATATGGCTTCCCAAGAGGTTATCTTGCAAGACAAAAATTCTTCTTTGGTTTTCAAACAGGGGACATGGTTAAGGCTGTTGTCCCAAGAGGGAAATATCAAGGCGTTTGGTTTGGCGAAGTCGCATGTAGAAAGACTGGAAGTTTCGATATTAAAGGCAAGGACGGAAAGCGTATCGCACAAGGAATAAATTATAGATATGTCCAAGTCATTCAGCGATTTGACGGATATGCTTATGGAAAGGGGGTGGCGGAACTTGCGTAAGGTGAAAGGGGGAACCTATTCACTCGTTTTAACTTGCTTTTCTTTCGGTACGTGTGACACGATTTGTTTTGTTTAGTAATAAACCGATGACCCCGCCAATGAGTGCTGGTGTAAGCCAGCCGATCCCTTGTTCAAAGAGCGGCAATGTTTTTTCGTATACATGTAAGATGGACGATACATCAAATCCTGCTGCCTTCAGTCCATCAACGATGCTGACGAGAAGCGTACCAGCGAGGGCCCCGATGTAAACGGTTTGTTTTCCCCTGAAATAGTCATGGAGAAACGATAGGGCGACGAGGGTCATGGCTAATGGATAAATAATAATAAGCACAGGAACGGATAACGAAATGAGTTTCGTTAAACCGACATTTGCGGTGAATGCGCTAAAGCAGCTCATAACAATGACGAGCATCCGATAGGAAAGATTTGGCGAAATTTTAGAAAAATAACTTGCGCAAGAAGATAATAAACCAACTGATGTCGTTAAGCACGCAAGCATAATGATGATCGATAAAATGATTGTACCCGCTTGACCGAATAAATAGGTCGCGGTTTGACTAATGATTTCGCCGCCGTTATTGCGATAACCGATCGCTTGTACGCTCGATGCTCCAATAAAAGCGAGCGATACATACACGAGCGTTAATCCAGAAGCAGCCACGAACCCGGCCTGAATACAAAGCTTCGTTAATTGTTTTTTATTTGTAATTCCTTTTTGTTGAATAGCTTGAATGACGATGATACCAAAAACGAGTGCCGCGATCGCATCCATCGTTAAGTACCCGTCAACAAACCCTTTAAAAAACGGGGCGTCTGTATATGCATCCGTTGGCGGTTGAATGTCTCCCATAGGCGTCCATATGCTTTTGACAAAAAATAAAGCAAGACCGATGAGTAAAAGAGGTGTTAACAACTTGCCAATTCGGTCAACTAATTTCGAAGGGTTTAACGCTAACCAAAGGGATATGCTAAAATAAACAACAGTATACACCGCTAACATGACGGATCGATCGACCGTTTCAGGTAAAAATGGTGTCACACCAATTTCAAATGATGCCGTACCTGTTCGTGGAATACCAAAAAACGGACCGATGGCTAAATACATAACGATCGTAAAGGTGATACCAAATACTGGATGTGCTCGGCTGGCTAATTGTTGCAAGTCGTTCCCTGTCCTTGCAATCGCGATTATTGCTAAAACTGGCAATCCGACACCGGTAATTAAAAAACCTACGATGGCAAGCCACATGTTTTCCCCTGCTGCTTGCCCGAGAGCTGGAGGGAAAATCATGTTACCAGCGCCAAAAAATAAAGCAAATAACATAAAACCGACAGCTATTAAATCTTTTTTCGACATGCTGATCCTCCTTTGTTTTCTCCGTACCAGCATATACTACCATACAAAATAAAAATTTTGTCGTTTTTATAAAAAGTTTCAATCTTTAAAATATTCTGGCTCTTCACCGAAAGTTGTACTTGACTATTTCAGAACACGCCTTCTCTGTACTTATAAGGAAAAATCAGTAAATCAGATTTTTCGTACACGGCGGCTCAAGAAAATCCCCCGCTTGTCAAGTACATGTTGTGGTGATGAACCAATATTCTTTGATTATTTCCTTTTTGCATAAGGATGTGATAATATAAGAAGGCTGTTTGTATACGAACGTAATGGAGGCAAGGGCGATGATGTACTTGGACAATAGCGCCACAACAAAACCTTTTCAAGAAGTATTACAGTCATTTTTGAAGGTAGCCAGCGACCATTTTGGAAATCCTTCGTCGCTACATGGACTAGGCATGCAAGCAGAGCGATTGCTCACGCAAGCAAGAGAACAAGTTGCGCGTTTGCTCGGCGTCAAACCAACCGAGATTATTTTTACATCAGGTGGGACGGAAGGAAACAATTTAGCGATTAAAGGGGTGGCTTGGCAGCATCAAAAACGTGGCCGCCATATCATTACAACAGCGATTGAACATCCGTCTGTAACAGAAGCGTGCAAACAGCTTGAACAACTCGGGTTTCAAGTTACATATGTACCTGTTGATGAGCGTGGGATTGTCTCGCCGTTGCACATTGAACAAGCGTTGCGTGATGATACAATTCTCGTTTCCGTTATGCATGTAAATAACGAAGTCGGCTCTATCCAACCAATTGAAGAAATTGGTGCGATGTTGAAAAAATATCCGAAAGTGTTGTTTCACGTTGATGGAGTGCAAGGTGCGGCGAAGGTGCCGCTTCATTTAAAACGAGCGAATGTGGATTTATATACGATATCTGCTCATAAATTTCATGGATTAAAAGGAGCAGGAGTTTTGTACGTTCGCGAAGGTGTGCGCCTTTCTCCGCTTTTATCGGGCGGGGAACAAGAAATGCAATTGCGCTCAGGAACAGAAAATGTCGCTGCTATTGTTGCGATGGCGAAAGCGTTACGATTATCGGTGGAAAAGTATCATGAGGCATATGATCGACTTGAGAAAATGAAACGAGCGCTCATCGAACGCTTACAAACGATTGAAGGTATTCGTGTTCACACGCCATTTGAACAATCAGCTCCACATATTATTCATTTTTCACTAGAAGGAATAAAATCAGAAACGTTTGTTCACGAATTAGAAAAGCAACATATATACGTATCGACAACATCAGCTTGTTCATCTCGCAAAAAAGCGCCAAGTAAAACATTGTTAGCGATGGGAATCGAAAAAACGCGGGCGGAGCGTTCGATTCGCATAAGTTTATCATACGAACAACAAATGGAGCATGTCCCGATCATTATTGAAGCCATTGAGCAAGCATATGAACGATTAAAAATAGTAGCGAGGGGAACGAAATGACGTATGATCATATTGTAATTCGTTACGGTGAAATGTCGACAAAAGGAAAAAATCGTTTACAATTTGTACGATGTTTAAAACGAAATATAGCAAAAAAATTGAAACATTTTCCGAACCTTCAAATTGAAGCGTTGCGCGATCGGATGTACATTCGACTACATCATACACCACCGCAACCTGTCATCGAAAAATTGCAAGAAGTGTTCGGTATTCAATCGTTAAGTTTGGCATTAAAGACAGAGAACGACTTGCAAAAAATAAAAGAAGCAACATTATTTTTCGTGAAACAATTTCCATACGAAGGGAAAACATTCAAAATATCAGCAAGAAGAGCAGATAAACAATTTCCAGTTACGACAAATGAATTAAACTATGAGCTGGGCAGTTATGTGCTGAAAAACACAACGGGCTTAACGGTTGATGTCCATCATCCAGACATAGATGTTCGCGTAGAAGTGCGAAAAGAAGGAACGTATATTACTGCATACGATGTACCAGGAGCGGGTGGTTTACCTGTTGGAACAAGCGGAAAAGCGATGTTGATGCTTTCAGGCGGAATCGACAGCCCTGTAGCTGGATACTTAGCAATGAAGCGCGGCTTGCAAATTGAGGCTGTTCACTTTTTTAGCCCACCGTTTACAAGTGAGCGAGCGAAGCAAAAAGTGATCGACTTAGCGCAGCGTTTAACGGAATTTGGTGGTACGATCCGTCTTCATATTGTACCGTTTACAGAGTTGCAACAAGCCATTTATAAACAAGTGCCGGAAAATTATTCGTTGATCGCTACGCGGCGTGCGATGTTGCGCATTACAGATGAAATTCGCAAAAAAGAAAATGGATTGGCGATTGTAACCGGAGAAAGTTTAGGGCAAGTGGCTAGTCAAACACTCGAAAGTATGGTCGTTGTCAACGATGTAACAACGACGCCAATTCTTCGTCCGCTTATTTCGATGGACAAAACGGAAATTATTGCGATCGCTGAGCGAATTGGTACACATCATATTTCGATTCGACCGTATGAAGATTGCTGTACAATTTTTACGCCAAAAGCACCAAAAACGAAGCCGAAAAAAGAGAAGGTAATCCAATATGAACAATTTTTACCTTTAGATGAGATGATTGCTGAAACAGTTGCTCGCGTCGAAACGATTACATTGAAACCAGATCAACCATTGGACGAGCTATTTTAACGAGGAGATGCATAGAGTCCATTTGTTTTGCACAACCTATCGTTACAAGGGGGTGAAGACAAATGGCAAATCGAAATCGATTGCTCGTCCCTGGTGTGCAACAAGCGATTGACCAAATGAAATATGAAATCGCTCAAGAGTTTGGCGTGCAGTTAGGCGCAGATACGACTGCGCGAGCAAACGGTTCTGTCGGTGGTGAGATTACGAAACGCCTCGTGAAAATGGCAGAACAACAATTGGGTAGCCAAAAATAAATGTTAGGTGAAAAAACTCGGTAGTTCATCCTACCGAGTTTTTTATTTTTTAAAAATTTTTAGAAAAATTATACAAAATTATTCGATTTTTTTGTATAATTTTTTTGTATCATACGGTAAGGGGGAGAGGAAAATGAATTTAATTGCACCAGAAAAGTACAATTTAACAAGCGAGTTTGAAAAGTATGCGGACGATCCAAACCGAATGGCGTTGAAATGGGAGAGTCAACAACCCAATGACTAAAGTCATGGGCTTGTAAGCCCCATGTTGACCAGACCAAGGCTTGAAACAGAGCCTACGTTATAGATGTCATGACACGTTCGGGTGCTTCTCCAGCCCGTTCCTCTGTCGTGCAAGGTTAAACAAGCGTGGTGGGTAGCGCTAGTGTCTTGCACATAACAAGCATCTATAACATGGTCGAGGAGAATATGACCTGCTTTATGCAGAGGAAAGGGGAGAACCCTATGGTTTTTGTGTTAGACACAAACAAACGTCCGCTTGCTCCTTGTCACGAAGCAGTTGCAAGAAAGCTGTTGAAACAAGGGAAGGCGGCGATTTACAGGCGATTTCCATTTACCATCATCTTGAAAAAATCAGTAGACGAATCAGAAATTAAAGCAACATATCGGCTAAAAATCGACTATGGAAGCAGGCATACAGGATTAGCGATTTTGCGAGGACAAGAAGTGGTATGGTTAGGGCAACTTGACCATCGCACAGACATCAAGGAAAGAATAGATAAAAGGCGTGCTTTTCGTCGAGCAAGACGAAATCGAAAAACAAGATACAGAAAACCACGCTTTCTGAACCGCAAGCGAAAGGAGGGGTGGTTGCCGTCATCACTAGAGAGTCGTGTGCAAAATATCCAAACATGGGTTAACCGCCTAAAGAAGTTATGCCCCATTGGGTATATATCATACGAAAATGCCAAATTCGACACGCAACTCATGCGAAATCCTGAAATCAATGGTGTAGAGTATCAACAAGGCACGCTACAAGGATATGAAGTACGGGAGTATTTGCTTGAAAAGTTTGGGCGGAAGTGTTGTTATTGCGGAAAAGAAAATGTTCCACTTGAAGTGGAGCATATCATTCCAAAATCGAGAGGTGGAACAGACCGAGTGGATAACCTATGTCTTGCCTGTCATGACTGTAATCAGCGCAAAGGAAGTAAGACAGCAGAAGAATTCGGGTATCCGCACATTCAAAAGCAAGTCAAAGAAACATTAAAGGATGCAAGTGCTATCAACTCGACAAGATGGAAAGCGTATGAAGTGTTAAAGCAGACAGGATTAGATGTCGAGTGTGGAACAGGTGCACGAACAAAAATGAATCGTATTCGTTTAGACTTGCCGAAAACACATTATTTTGACGCTTGTTGTGTAGGCGAAAGCACAACAAATCACTTATATTTCAAAACAAAAGAAGTGTTATTTATCAAGGCAAAAGGGCGTGGTAGTCGCTCTCGTACAAACCTAGATAGATATGGCTTCCCAAGAGGTTATCTTGCAAGACAAAAATTCTTCTTTGGCTTCCAAACAGGGGACATGGTTAAGGCTGTTGTCCCAAGAGGGAAATATCAAGGCGTTTGGTTTGGCGAAGTCGCATGTAGAAAGACTGGAAGTTTCGATATTAAAGGCAAGGACGGAAAGCGTATCGCACAAGGAATAAATTATAGATATGTCCAAGTCATTCAGCGATTTGACGGATATGCTTATGGAAAGGGGGTGGCGGAACTTGCGTAAGGTGCAATTCCTCGCCGTGCCTAAAGGCAGGGGCTTCCTTGCGTAAGTTTCGTGATGCTCCCGCGTTTGTTAGAAGCGTATGCGGTATATATAGGTGCGTTGAAAGCCGGGCTTGTCGTTATTCCGAGTTCCGAGATGTTGCGTACAAAAGATTTGCAATATCGGATTTCGCATGGGGAAGTAAAAGGGGTTATTGCTTATTTTCCGTATGTTGAGCAATTCATTCCTGTTGAGGGTATGGAAAATATGGTCGCATTTTCGGTCGGCGGTTCGACTGAGCGATGGCTCGATTTACATGAAGAAATGGCAAAACAAAGTGATGCATTTGTTGCTGTAGAGACATCTCGTGAAGATATGGCGTTTTTATCTTATACATCAGGGACGACAGGCAATCCGAAAGGTGTAGTGCATACGCACGCTTGGGCATATGCGCATTTGCGAACAGCAGCAAAAAATTGGCTTTGTATTGAAGAAGGGGATCTTGTGTGGGCAACAGCAAGTCCAGGGTGGCAAAAATGGGTATGGAGCCCGTTTTTATCGACGCTTGTCTCTGGAGCGACAGGATTTGTGTACTACGGTCGGTTTGAGCCAGAAAAATATTTGCAGCTTCTGTTAGTTGTCTGGCATGTGGCGCACGGTCACATTGATGACTATTATGCGACGCTTATCTCCACCGTTTTCGGCATGGCATACAAGATATACTGCTTTCTTTCTATATTTTGAAGCTCATCAATAAATAGAAAGGTGGAAGCATGAGATGAAAGTAGAATTAAGCAAATTTCGCGTAAAGGAAGGAAAATCGAAGCGGGTGGATGAATGGATGGAATTATTAAACACACATATGAACGAGGTGCTGTTGACGCTCAAAGATGAAAAAATGCATGTCGAAGCGATCTTCCGCGAGCGAAATGAGGAAGGAGAGTTTCTTTACTGGTTCTCTGTTCAGGGAGAAGGCGGGATTTCCGTAGAAGAGTCCGAACACGAAATTGATAAAAAACATTTGGCGTTCTGGTATGAGTGTATTGATGAGGAATATAACGAACCTATGATCACGACAGAAGTAGTGATGATTCCAGAGCATATTCGTAAGGCGATGGAGTAAGCAAGTTTGAGAAGTTAATCATGAATCTAATTTTTTATTTTATTTTCTTAACCCGTGGTGCTAGTTGAGCGCTAGCGCTCAACTAGCACGAGTGTTACAAGTGAATACACCAACAATATGCCATCTAGTGCCACTTCAAATCCCGCAATCGAATTCGCACGAATTTCTGTGATACGATACTGGTCAACGAGGACAGAGAACACCGTTTCAATGACTTTCCGTTTTTGTTTGAGCCATTTCTCCCATGATTCAGATGGGCGGTGTTTCTGATTTTTGCGAGATGGGGTCCAAAAAGCGATTTGGTACGCTTCATACAACTTTTTTTTGCAATTCGCTACTGATAAATCCTTTGTCACCCAAATTAAAAGGATGAGGAATTTGAGTCATGACGGTTTCCGCTGCGATTCGATCGTGACAGGACGCCTCCGTTACCACGTACCCCATCGGCAGTCCTTGGTCGGTCACTTGAAGATGAAGCTTAAACCCATAGTACCACTGCTTCTTCGACCCACAAAGCCCGATGTCCGCGATCCCTTGGAATCGTTTGACACGGTACATTCTTGCGGCATGGCACAACCCGAGTGGCATACTATCTACGACCGCATAGGCGTGGTGCTGCCCACGTTTGGCTAGCCCATGGCGAATCCATTTGATCGCAAAGCGTAGCGCTCGACAACGACGATTGTAGCGAGAACGTTCGAGAAAATGTCCATCCGTAAACAAGTTCCCGGTCACAAAGCGATGCCATGCACGTTCGGAAGAGAAGCCAAGCAGCTTCCCTAAAAGATGAATAGCAATGATTACCGTATCTCCTTGTTTCACCAAATGACGATTGCGACGTTGCAAATACATTTGAATCGATGGCAGTTGAGCAGAAACAAAGAAAAAAATGGCTGCATATTGTTTTTGAATCTTTGCTTGATCCGTAGTAAAATGAAAGTGCTCTTGCATGGGAATTCTCCCTTCGAATGTTGGTTGGCACTTTCATTCTACGGGAGATCCACAAGCAAGGGCTATTTTTATGCTTACTCGAGTTTATCTAGCACCACGAGTTTTACACAAAATTTTATACATCATCGCAATACCAGTAATCTATTTCCTTGTCAGGGGATGAGAGATGATAATACTTTTCATTCCTTGACAAGGTCAGCATGCGAAGTGCGGTAAAAAAGTCTCTATTTTCTGTGTCTAGTTTCTTGACATAACACCATTAGTACAGGATGAGTAAGAACGAAAGAATATCTTTTTGTTTAAGAATACGTAAATGAAACAACCTTTCCTGCAACTGAGTGTTAGGAGATAGTTAGATATTAGTTATTGTAAAAGTAGTTTTGTTTACTATAATGAATTATTATTTAGAAACTGCTTACAAATATACATTGTTCGAATCAATCACTAGATAATAGTGGCAGTCTTCATCACCTATATTGGTAAAACTATGTTCAATATCTGCTTCATAATACATGGAATCGCCTTCTTCTAGGTCATACGTTTCATTTCCTAATTTTACTCTTAATTTACCCTTAGCTACCGAGATATACTCCTTAACTCCTTTTTTGTGCTTTGGGAAAATTCCTGAAGCTTTTTTATAAGGAATAATATTTAAAATAAATTCGATCCCCCTTGATGGGAAAGAAGGAGATAAAAGATGTCTTTCAAAACCACTATGTTCATCCTTATAAATATATCTTTCCTCCTTTTTTATAACAATCACCTCTTTTCTAGCATCTTCTCCTAATAATTGTGAAAGGGTCATATCTAAACCTTCTGCAATTTGACAAGCCACTTGGATAGTAGGGTTTTTTTCCCCTCTTTCGATTTGCGAAAGCATAGAGCGACTTACTCCACAACGATCAGATAATTCCTGTAAAGAAAGTGACTTAGATTTTCTAGCTTTTTTAACGTTTTCCCCGAAACTCATGATGAATCCCTCCTGCTATAAGTTCAGATTGAAAAAAAGATATAATATAAATGTTTAAGTTAAGCAAAAGATCGAATGGAAAGTTTCATTATATGGCGGAAAATCAATTTGATACATAACTATATTACACTATAGTGGAATTTTTGTCTTGACTTTCATGATAATTAGTAATAATATGGAAACATATCCGCTATAGTGGAATTTAAACTATGGAAAAAGTGATATTTATTAATTCTCCAATGTTAACACAACAAAACTTTAAAGACTATTGTTATCAATAACAATACATAGGGGTGATAAGATACAATGCAACTTTTTTTTAACTTTATACTGTCTGTATCACCAATTTTATTAGCTCTAGTTTGTTTGATTTGGTTAAAAATTTCAGGAATGTACACAGCAATATATTCATATTTGTTGTCGGTTATCGTATCACTGTTGCCTTTCCATTTTGAAACATCATTAAAAGATTTATTACATTCCTCTATCCAAGGTTTATTGATATCAATTACTGTTATTTATGTTTTGATATTTGGGTTACTTTTATATAACGTATTAAGTGAAAGCCAGGCTATTAACATTATTTCTAACAGATTATCTTTTTTTTGTAGCTCACCGGTAGAACAAGGGTTACTAATTTCCTCAGCATTAGGTCCTTTTCTTGAAGCAACTAGTGGTTTTGGTATCGGAATTGTTATAGCCGCCCCCCTATATCTTTCGTTAGGCTTTCAACCAAGAAAGGCGGCTCTCTTGTCTTTATTGACGCAGTCTGCTGTTCCATGGGGGGCGCTTGCTATTGGAACAGTAATCAACGCTGAATTATCGAGTGTCCCCCTCAATGAACTGGGAAAGTATAGCGCCTTAGTAAGTATTCCTCTTTATTTTTTTTATACAGTAATGGTAGTTATCATTAGTGGAGGGAAGAGAGCTATAAAAAATTACTTTTTAGAGATATTAATTGTTTCAACAACGTTATCATTAACTACATGGTTGATAAGCGCTTATGTTTCAACGGAATTAGCTGGTGTATTAGCAGGACTTACATCCTCTTTATGTTTGATAACTTATTGGAAATTAAAAGAGTTAATTTACAAAAAATTTGCTAAAGAAGTTGCGGTATCAAAATCAACTCTTCTAACAAATAAAAGGGATTTTCTAAAAGCTATTATACCTTACCTTATTTTAACGACTTATATCTTTATATCACATTTTTATTCGTCTTTGAAATTAATCCTTACTAATGTAATGGTGGTTAGATTACCAAAATATAATTTTCATTTAGAACTCTTGTATAGCCCGGGATTTGCATTGTTTTTAGCTTCTATTGTGACCATTGGGATATACCGCTTAAAAATGTTTCAGATCAAATCCTGCATTATTAGAACGATACAACAAGTATATCCAGCAAGTATGGCAACAATCGGATTTGTTGCTATGTCCAGTGTAATGCAACAATCTGGAATGACAGATTTTATCGCGACAAATGTGGCCGCTTTATTGGGTTCTTGGTTTATTATTGCATCTCCTATAATCGGTGCAATCGGTGGATTTATGAGTGGTAGCAACAGTGCTTCTAATGCAATGTTCTCACATTTTCAAAGCACAATGGCAAATAAATTACATAGTTCAGAACTGTTGTATGCTACATCCCAAAATGTTTCAGCATCTAATATGACTATGGCTTCACCATCTAGGGTTGCATTAGTTGCTTCCATTACAAAAAATTCAGGAAATGAGGGACAATTGGTACGAGGTATTCTTCCAATATCTCTAACGGCTATGTTGATTATTATTATTTTTATATTATGTTTGAATTTTTTTACATGATTGTTTAGAAATCTTAGTTAAGTCTAAGTTGACATGAAGGACAGGGGACTAAGCAGGGGGATTACAATAAACTCAATGTATATTATATGACTAGTTATAAGAAAGAAATGCCCCCTCTCATGATATTGTGCCGTTGTTGCATTCCTCCTTATGTTTGGTGTTTTGTGTTCACTGTTTATTCTACCAAAGGGGAAGCAACATGGCTCTTTTTCTATTTCCCTTTTTACACAATTATATGGACTGGTACCGTCAAGAATTTTGTGTAATGTAAATGGGGTAGGGTTTCTCTGAAATGGATTTGAATTGATAGGGGACTGATTTTCTCCACACAGGAGACTGAATATTCAGTCTCCTGTGCTTCATGCGCTTCGGCAAATCCTCGCAACTTTCGCCCTGCCCATTTCTCATTAAAATCTTGAATGGTTAAATACACGACTTTTTCCGCAGCTTCTAAACTGCTCAAACTGTTCATCGGTTTTAGACGTTTCCGAATTTCCTTGATCGTTCGTTCGATGGCATTGGTCGTATAAATCACACTTCGAATACTGCTTGGATCATCCATAAATGTAAGGAGGACATCCAACTCATTGGCCCAAGATTGAACTTCTCTTGGATATTTGCTGGACCATTTCGACTCAAACTGTTGAAACATTTGTAACGCCATCTCCTTATTCGGCGCGCGATAAATCAGCTTGAGATCCTCGGCCACTTCGAATTGGTCTTTTTTCCGAACACGGCTGAGGGTGTTGCGGACTTTGTGCACGACACAGCGCTGCACATCGGCTTTCGGATAAACCGAGCGAAAAGCTTCCTCCAGCCCCGGAAGGCCATCGAAGACGCCAAGAAGCACTTCCTTGACGCCTCTTTGGTAGAGGTTTTGAAGAATTTCCTGCCATACATAGGCGCTTTCTTGTCCTCCCACGAAAAAATCAAGAATTTCGCGATATCCTTCTTCATTTACTCCTAACACCACATAAATGACTTCTTTCTCCACGGTTTCGCGACGAAGTTTTACGTATAAACCATCCAAATATAAGACGGAATAACGCTTGTGTAGTGGACGAGTGCGCCATTTCTCGATGTCTTCCTTTACGACATCGGTAATACGGCTGATCGTTGCAGGAGAATAGGCATTGCCTAAAATTCGTTCAATAAACTTGCCAATTTCACGCGTACTCATGCCACTTTGATACATCCTGATGATGGCTTCCTCCAGCCAGCCGGTGTGGCTTCGATAAGGGGCAAACAACTGTGTTTGAAATTCCCCATTTCGATCTCTTGGGACCAAAAGACCCTCAATCCGGCCATATTGCGTATCTAGATTTCGCTGATAGTAGCCGTTTCTCATATTCGGCGTTCCAGCCTGTTCGATTTCGAGGAAATGTTTGATTTCTTCCCGCATAATCAGTTCTAATTTTTCTTTTACAAACTGACGAATGGCATTTTCCAGTTGATTTGCCCAGTCGATATTCGATATACTTTTAGACATAGGTAGGGTTCTCCTTTCTCTGGAATGTTTTTCGTCCAATCAGAGAATACCCTACCTTTTTTCTTTTGGTCTAGCAAAATGCTTTACACAAAATTTTATACATCATCGAATCGCTGCCTCGTTGATCAAAGGAAATGGTAAAAAGAGGCGAAATGCCTCTTTTTACAAAAATGTTCGTTTTACTTTTTCCCAAAATGAATTATCTTTTAATTTGACCGTTTTTATGACTTTTCCACTTAATGCAATATCAATTTTTTCGATATGTTGAATACTTAACGCTTCATTATCCATCCCGATAATCGGATAATCGTTGCCATCTTGTACAACTTTTAGTGTTAATTTGCGATTTCCGCTTAAAATAAATGATGAGCCGAGGGTGCGATAACGGTTATTGTTCAACGACGCTAATTCGCTTACTTGAAAGCAAGGGAGCATCGGATCGACGACTGCCCCATTAACCGATTTACTGTAGGCGGTACTTCCTGTAGGTGTAGCAATGATCATTCCATCTCCACGGAATGTTTCGAAATGCAAGTTGTCAATAAATACGTCCATCACAAACGTTTTAATAATGCTTGAACGAATCGAACATTCATTCAAACAATAAAATGATGTCGAGTCGTTGACTGTGACATAAATCGTTGGATATTTACGCACCTCAATTTGTTCTGTTGTCATTGCTTCAATCATTTTTTCTGTATCGTGAATATGAAAATCGCAATACATACTTAATGAACCCGACGTTGAAATACCGGCATATAAGCAGTCGTCACGGAAGCCTGTTTTTCTGACTGCTTGTAAAAATGTCCCATCGCCACCTACGCTTACAATAATGTTTGCATGCTTCGCATCGTCCATGACTTGAAATCCATACTGTTTGGCGAGTTCAATAAGTGGTTGGACTTGCTTTGTCGTTTCTTCATCATGTTTATGAAAAAAGTACATGCGATTACGGCGTTCAGTCATTGTTTTCCCTCCGTTAAAATGTCCTCACGTTTATTTTATCATTTATTTTCCATTCATTGCGAATTTATTCGTTTAATTTTGCTCGTTTTTGTCGAAAATGTCATCGGGAAGGAAGTGAAAAACCGATGATTTTTATTATTGCCATCATCTTTGTTGCCTTCTTAACGTCCATTCCTTTTTTACATGTATACATGACGATTCGATTTCAACATGCACAAGATAATGATCAATTCACCATTGATGTTCGTATCCTTCGCATATTTCATTACCGATTTGTTGTTCCGCCCATTGAAATATCGAAAAAGGAAGCTGGAGTAGTGACAGAGCAAAAAACAACGACAGGAAAAGACGAAAAAACAACGTTTACTGTCACCGACGCTCGCGAACTTCTAGCGCAATTGAAACAATGGCTAAACCAAATCGTTCATTTACATACGATCATGAAAAAGTTTTTGCAACATGTGTCGGTTTTACAGTTTCAATGGCACACACAAATAGGTGTCGGTGACGCGGCAAAAACCGCCGTGTTTGTCGGGGTCGGATGGTCGGTAAAATATTATGTGGTGGCAATGATAAGTAAATATATGAACGTTTGTATCACTCCTTCCATTTCTATCGTTCCTTTTTTCCAAGGAGCTGTATCGCGTACGTCATTTACATGTATGATCCGATTTCGAATTGGTTACGCTATATTAGCAGGACTGAAGGTCGTTAAACATTGGAAAAAAGACATGTGAGCCACAAATGATGTGGACAGTTGTTAGGAGGAATGAAAATGAATGGACATCCAATTGAAGGATTAATGACGACGGCGATGGAAAATTTAAAAGAAATGATCGATGTCAATACAATTATTGGTGATCCTGTCGAAACACCTGATGGAAGTGTCATTTTAACTGTTTCAAAAGTCGGATTTGGCTTCGCTGCAGGCGGTAGTGAGTTTATATTAAACAATGGAAACGAACAACAAAAAGAAGCACATCCGTTCGGTGGAGGAAGTGGTGGCGGAGTATCGATCACACCGATTGCTTTTTTAATTGTTAACAGTTCCGGTGTGAAATTGTTGCATGTGGACGAAAGCACGCACTTATACGAGAAAATTTTAGACTTAGCTCCACAAGCGATTGAAAAGATCCAGCATATGTTTGAGAAAAAAGAAAAGCCGAAGCAACAACATAACGGAGCGCCAGACTTTGATATTTAGTATCAATCGAAATAATTGAATTTTTCATCTAATTACGTTATGATGAGCCTGTATCTTATATAAAGAGGAGGCTGACTATGGCGAAGGTTACATTTAAAGGGAATCCAGTCACGTTGATCGGTAATGAGGTAAAAGTCGGTGATGTAGCACCGAATTTCACCGTACTTGCCAACGATTTATCACCGGTGACATTAGACGATACAAAAGGATTTGTTCGGTTAATTAGTGTTGTGCCGTCGATCGATACAGGAGTTTGTGATGCACAAACACGTCGTTTCAATGAAGAAGCAGGAAGCATTGAAGGAGTGAAAGTATTAACGATTAGCGTTGATTTACCATTTGCGCAAAAACGTTGGTGCGCTGCAAACGGGTTAGAAAACGTTGTCACACTGTCTGATCATCGTGACGTATCGTTTGGTCAAGCATATGGTGTGCTTATGCAAGAATTGCGTTTACTTGCTCGCGCTGTATTTGTTGTAGATCGCAATGATCGTGTGACATATGTCGAGTATGTATCGGAAGCGACGAATCATCCGAACTACGAAGCGGCCATTGAAGCGGCAAAACAAGCGGCTCAACAATAATTGTTTGAGGCTATCTCAAAAAGGGATAGCCTTTTTCGTTTATATTTTCTAAAATAAAATGTCGAACAGAAAGGAGTGAAGTGTATTGGAAAAGCTATTTACAGTCATTGATGAAACGGCGACATGGTTACAAGAAGAATTAAATTGTTCATATTTAGAAGCAGTTGCTGAAACTGGAGAGAATTTATTTCACGGGGATGTACTGCAAGAAGAAGTGAGCGAGTTGTTAAAGAAACGGTTACAAAAGACGTATGCATCTGTTCATTTGCATGAATGGAAAAATGAACACATCCGTAAAGCGTTGCAATTAGCGATGTTGAAAGGAATGAAGGAGTACGTACAGCCACACCATCAAATGACACCAGATGCAGTATCAGTATTTATCGGTTATTTAGTTGATGAATTTACAAAAACGTATTTTTCGTTATCGCTTCTCGATCCTGCCATTGGAACAGGAAATTTAATGACGGCTGTATTAAATCAACTGACGAATAAAAAAGCAAGAAGTTACGGAGCGGATGCAGACGATTTACTATTGAAACTCGCTTATGTGAATGCAAATTTACAACAACATGAAATTCAATTATTTCATCAAGACAGCTTAAAGCCGTTGTTTATTGAGCCGGTTGATGTAGTCGTGTGCGATTTGCCGATCGGATATTATCCAGATGATGAAAATGCCAAGTCATTTCGTTTACATGCGAAAAGTGGCCATTCATACGCTCACTATTTGTTCATTGAACAAAGTATTCGTTATACGAAAGAAGGTGGGTATTTATTTTTCTTAATTCCAAATACGCTGTTTACGTCAGATGAATCGAAAGAGTTGCATGCGCTCATCAAAGAAGAAACGTTTATTCAAGGCTTATTGCAGCTTCCACTTTCGATGTTTAAAAATGAAAAGGCAGCGAAAAGTATTTTTATTTTGCAAAAAAAAGGCGCGCATGCAAAAGCACCGAAACAAGCATTGCTTGCACAGCTCCCTAGCTTTTCGAATAAGCAGGCGATGCAAGCCATGGTGCTAAAATTCGAACAATGGCTGAAAGAAAATTGTTCATAACCTTCAGAATATAACAAATATGTGAAGAAAACGTTTTCGTCCAATTTGTATACTTGAAAAGAGCGACGAACGACCCGTAAAATGAGAGACGTACCGATGAAATTCGCATATTTGCATACAATAATTGTGAACGATGTTAAAGGAGCTGTTTAATCAAATGCCAAAAGTCATTGCGATCAATGCAGGAAGTTCTTCGTTAAAATTTCAATTGTTCAACATGCCGAGCGAGGAAGTATTAACAAAAGGTGTTGTTGAGCGAATTGGTTTTGAAGATGCGATTTTTAATATTACAGTCAATGGTGAAAAAATAAAAGAAGTAACGCCAATTCCGGATCATGCGGTTGCTGTAAAAATGTTGCTTGATAAATTAATTGAACTTGGTATTATTCAATCGTTTGACGAAATCGAAGGAATTGGTCACCGCGTTGTACATGGTGGAGAGAAATTTAGCGACTCCGTTTTAATTACAGATGAGACGCTAAAAGAAATTGAAGACTTATCTGATTTAGCGCCATTGCACAACCCAGCAAACGTTGTCGGCATCAAAGCGTTTCGTGAAGTGTTACCGAACGTACCAGCGGTTGCAGTATTTGATACAGCATTCCATCAGACGATGCCAGAACAGTCGTTTTTATATAGCTTGCCATATGAGTATTACGAAAAGTTCGGCATTCGTAAATATGGCTTCCATGGCACATCACATAAATATGTGACACAGCGAGCAGCTGAATTGTTAGGCCGCCCAATTGAGCAACTTCGTCTCATTTCTTGTCATTTAGGAAATGGAGCAAGTATTGCAGCGGTAGAGGGCGGGAAATCGATCGATACGTCGATGGGCTTTACACCGCTTGCAGGTGTAGCGATGGGGACGCGCTCAGGAAACATCGACCCAGCGCTAATCCCGTACATTATGCAAAAAACAGGGAAAACAGCCGAGGAAGTCATTGATATTTTAAATAAAAAGAGCGGAATGCTCGGCTTAACTGGTTTTTCGAGCGATTTACGCGATATTGAAGAAGCGGCTTCAAAAGGCGATCGACGTGCAGAGTTGGCGCTCGAAGTGTTTGCTGGGCGCATTCATAAATACATCGGCTCATACGCAGCGCGCATGTGCGGGGTTGATGCCATTATTTTCACAGCAGGCATTGGTGAAAACAGCGATGTCGTACGCGCGAAAGTGTTGCGTGGTCTTGAATTTATGGGTGTCTACTGGGATCCAGCATTAAATAAAGTGCGCGGCAAAGAAGCGTTTATTAACTATCCGCATTCTCCAGTAAAAGTATTAGTCATCCCGACAAATGAAGAGGTTATGATCGCCCGTGATGTGATGAGATTGGCGAATTTAGCGTAAAAAAGGTGTCCGTATGGGCACCTTTTTTATTGATGTATGCGATTTGTAACGGTTTGATTCATTCGATACCAAATCCATAAATCGTTAATCATTGAAGCGAGCGAGGCGATTTCTGAATTGAGCATACATGAGAGAGCAAAATCATTTTCTTCTCCGAGTTGCCTTTGTTTTTCATTAATTTGTTGCTCTAGCTCGATAATTCGATCAGGAATTTTGCCACGAATCGTCTCCCATTCCAATAAAATTTCTGCTTGTTCTTCTTTTGTGTACATGTCCCATTCCTTCTCTAAATGTGGCAGGCGAATGCCAAGGCGTTCATCATATATAAAATGTGTACTCATATTATTCCCCCATCCTTTTTGCTTATTAATTTTTATTTTAATCAAAATAGTTATTGAAAAAAAGAAAAATAGCTGTTACATTATTAATATGCAAAATGAATAAATATTAAATTGCTAGTATTTTTATTCTTTAAGGAGGAACGATCATGGCAAATCCAAAAGTAGTGCTCGCTTATTCTGGAGGTTTAGATACATCGGTAGCGATTAAATGGCTACAAGAACAAGGATATGATGTTGTTGCTTGTTGCTTAGATGTGGGTGAAGGAAAAGACTTAGAATTTGTAAAAGAAAAAGCGCTAAAAGTTGGTGCTGTCAAGTCATACATGATTGACGCAAAAGAAGAGTTTGCGAATGAATATGCGTTAATTGCTTTACAAGCCCATGCGCTATATGAAGGAAAATACCCACTTGTCTCTGCGTTGTCCCGTCCGTTAATTTCAAAAAAGCTTGTTGAAATTGCTGAACTAGAAGGTGCTGTTGCTGTTGCGCACGGTTGTACCGGAAAAGGAAATGACCAAGTGCGCTTTGAAGTATCGATTCAAGCATTAAATCCGAATTTAAAAGTGATTGCACCTGTTCGTGAATGGAAATGGTCGCGTGAAGAAGAAATTGAATATGCGAAACAACATCACATTCCGATTCCGATTGACTTAGATAGCCCGTTCTCGATCGATCAAAACTTATGGGGAAGAAGTAACGAGTGCGGCATTTTAGAAGATCCATGGGCAGCGCCGCCAGAAGAGGCGTATGAATTGACAGCTTCACTTGAACATACACCGAATGAACCGGATATTATCGAAATTGGTTTCGAGCAAGGAGTACCAAAAACGATTAATGGAAAGGCGTACCCGCTTGCAGCGCTTATTCTTGAGCTTAATGCGTTAGCTGGAAAGCATGGCGTTGGCCGCATCGACCATGTGGAAAATCGACTTGTGGGCATTAAATCGCGCGAAGTATATGAATGCCCAGGAGCGATAACGCTCATAAAAGCACATAAAGAGTTAGAAGATTTAACACTTGTGAAAGAAGTCGCTCACTTCAAGCCGATCATTGAACAAAAAATAGCGGAAGTCATTTACAACGGCCTTTGGTTTTCACCATTAAAAGATGCGCTCGTTGCATTTTTAAAGGAAACACAAAAAAATGTTACAGGCGTTGTACGCGTGAAATTATTTAAGGGTCATGCGATTGTAGAAGGTCGGAAATCTCCGTTTTCGTTATATGATGAAAAATTAGCGACGTATACAGCAGAAGATGAATTCGATCATCAAGCAGCGGTCGGATTTATTTCTTTATTTGGCTTGCCTACGAAAGTATATAGCATCGTCAATAGCCAAAAGAAGGTGAACGTGTGAAAAAGTTATGGGGTGGACGATTTACAAAAACAGCTGCACAATGGGTCGATGACTTCGGAGCATCGATCCATTTTGATCAACAGCTCGTTGAAGAAGATATCGAAGGAAGCATCGCCCATGTGACGATGCTCGGCGAGTGCGGTATTTTACCGAAAGAAGATGTCGAGACGATTAAAAAAGGATTAACAAAGTTATTAGAGAAAGCGAAAAACGGAGAACTTTCCTTTTCTGTTGCCTATGAAGATATCCATTTAAACATTGAAAAAATGTTAATTGATGAAATTGGTCCAGTTGGAGGAAAGCTTCATACTGGAAGAAGTCGAAACGACCAAGTCGCGACAGATATGCATTTATATTTGCGAAAACGGGTTATCGAGATTATCGAACTGATTCGGCAATTGCAACGTGTGCTTGTTGAAAAAGCAGAGCGACATGTGGAGACGCTTATTCCAGGCTACACGCACTTGCAACGGGCGCAGCCGATTTCGTTTGCCCATCATCTCATGGCGTACGTATGGATGTTTGAACGGGATCGCGAACGGTTTACAGAGTCGTTAAAGCGCATTAACAAATCACCCCTCGGTGCTGGAGCGCTCGCAGGGACGACGTTCCCGATTGATCGCCACTTGACCGCCAAGCTTCTTAGTTTTGACAGCATCTATGAAAATAGCTTAGATGCGGTGAGCGACCGGGACTTTATTATTGAATTTTTAAGTCATAGTTCTATGTTGATGATGCATTTATCCCGTTTTTGTGAAGAACTTATTCTTTGGTCAAGCCAAGAGTTTCAGTTTATTGAAATAGATGATACATTTGCGACAGGAAGCAGTATTATGCCGCAAAAGAAAAATCCAGATATGGCTGAACTCATTCGTGGAAAAACGGGGCGGGTGTATGGTCACCTTATCGCGTTGTTGACCGTTATGAAAGGGTTGCCGCTTGCTTACAATAAAGATATGCAAGAAGATAAAGAAGGAATGTTTGATACTGTTCAGACGGTGATCGGTAGCTTAAAAATTTTTGCGGGTATGATTGAAACGATGACCGTTCGTGTAGATATGATGGAAAAAGCGACGAAACAAGATTTTTCAAATGCGACAGAACTAGCAGACTATTTAGCAAAAAAGGGCGTGCCGTTTCGCGAGGCGCACGAAATCGTTGGGAAGCTTGTGCTTACATGTTTAGAGCGAGGAATATTTTTAATGGATTTGCCGCTTGATGTATATCGCCAAGCTTCGCCTTTATTTGAAGAAGATATTTATGAAGCGCTTGATCCGTACAATGCAGTGAATCGCCGCACGAGCGCGGGGGGCACAGGATTTACAGAAGTGAAAAAAGCAATTGAAAAAGTAAAACAAATGTTAGAGGCATAAAAGCAAACGCTTTTATGCCTCTGTTTGTTCAGGTGTGCGTACGACAAGCACGTCGCATTTCGCATACCGTGTAATATGTTCGGAAACGCTTCCGATGAAAAAACGTTCTACAGCACTCATTCCTGTTGCACCACAAACGATTAAATCAACTTCATATTTTGGAGCGACTTCTTTCGAAATTTTTACTTTTGGGGAACCGTACTCAATATCTATGACGACTTCTTTGACGCCTGCATCAACAGCTTGTTTTTCATACGATTGCAATAATTCTTTCGCAAACTTTTCTGCTCGCTCGGCAACTGTACGATCGTATGCTTCGATCGTTGCGAACGAACGAACGTCGATAATGTGTGAAAGAACGAGTGAAGCATCGTTTCGTTTGGCAATTTCAATTGCTTTTTTAAACGCCCATTCCGCTTCTTTTGAGCCGTCAACTGCCACTAAAATTTTTTTATACTTGTACATATATACTCCCCCCAATAAAAAATTTTCCTTACAATTCAAGTATATCATTTTTTGTAAAACAAACACTACGTATTGTCGAAAAATTTATGACGAAAGGGGTAGAACGATGCGTGAGAAGGAACAAAAAGAACAACTTTATTATGATGAAGAAGGGATCGCGCAAGTGACTGAACAAATTACAGACGCATACATTAGCGGCGTCATTGAACAGGACGATGAACAAAAGAGGCGATGATGCCTCTTTTGTTTCTAACAAGCATAATAAGTGTGTTCCTCCGCCTGTTTGTAGTACGATAAACATAGCAAAGCATGGATGGAGGGATGAATGTGAGGCATGCGATTGTAACGGCAGGGGCGAAAGGGCTCGGAAAAAAAGTAACGGAACGATTTTTAAACAAAGGATATGCTGTTACCGTCCATTACCGAAGCGACATAAAGGCTGTTGAAGCGTTAAAAGAAATGTATCGTGGCTGTCATGAGCGTCTTCATTTTGTCCAAGGCGATGTGACGAAGAAAGAAGATTTAATTCGCATTGTTGATGAAGCAGTTGTCAAATTCGGACGCATCGATTATTTAATTCATAATGCGGGTCCTTACATATTTGAGCGAAAAAAGTTAGCCGATTATACGGATGACGAATGGTATGAAATGATTGAAGGGAATTTAAGTGCGATGTTTCATTTATTTAAGCGGGTTGTACCAATTATGCGAAATCAACGTTTTGGGCGCATTGTGACATACGGTTTTCAAGGAGCAGATCACGCACCAGGATGGATGTACCGTTCAGCATTTAGCGCGGCAAAAGTTGGGCTTGTTTCATTAACAAAAACGATTGCACTTGAAGAAGCGGAGTATGGCATTACAGCGAATATGGTATGTCCGGGGAATATTGTTGGAGAAATGAAAGAAGCAACAATTGCATATGCTCGCCAGATGAAAGACGATATAACGCCGATTGGCCGTTCAGGGACGGGAGAGGATATTGCTCGTGTTGTGGAGTTTTTATGTGATGATTGTTCTGATATGATTACAGGAGCAGTCATTGAAGTGACAGGTGGTCTTGATGTCATTCATCGTTATCGAAAATAGGCTGCCATTGTGACAGCCTATACAATTTGTAGTTCTTTTGGATATGTTGTTAAAAGAAGAGGTCCTTTTTCAGTCATATATACATCGTCTTCAATGCGTACGCCACCGACTGATGGGACGTAAATACCGGGCTCAATTGTAAATACCATTCCTGCTTGAAGAGGGGCCGTGTTTGATTCGTTCATCGAAGGGTATTCATGAACATCGATGCCGAGGCCATGACCAATTCGATGTGGGAAGTACGCCCCGTAACCTTCTTGTTCAATTCGTGAACGAGCTGCCTTGTCAATGCTTCCGATGGATGCACCAATTTGACATGCATGAATCGCAGCTTGCTGTGCTTGTAAGACGGTGCTGTATATGCGTTTTTGTTCTTCTGTTGGTTGCCCGAATACGACTGTGCGCGTAATGTCGGAACAATATCCATCAAGCACGATACCAAGGTCAAACAAAACAAAATCCCCCGATTGAATGCGATTCATTCCTGGGACACCGTGAGGATGTGCGCTATTTGTTCCAACGAGGACCATCGTATCAAATGCCATCGTGCGCACTCCTTTTTTCTTTAACTCGTACTCAATTGTAGCAATGATTTCTAATTCTGTTCTTCCTTCTTTTATGGAATGAACACCGATATCGACAGCAAAATCAGCTAATTCCGCCGCTTGACGAAGTGTTTGTAGCTCTTTTTCATCTTTGATCATTCGTAACTCATGAAGCGTATCGGTCAAATCGACAAATGAGGCATGTAAAAAACATGTTTGAAGTCGTTCGAGGCGATTGACTGTTAAATGATTTTTTTCGATACCGATACGCTCATTTTGTACATTTCGTTTACTTAACTCGTTGCTTAACATATGCCACGGATCGTGAACGTCGTCATAACTAACAATTCTATACGCCCACCCTGACTGTTTTGCTTGATTTGCATCCATTTCGGGACAAATAAGAAACGGTTCTTCATCTGGAAAAATGACAATAGCTAACAATCGTTCATGTGGATTGCTGTAAAAGTTGCTAAAATAAAAAACGTTTGCTGTCGATGTAATGAACGCCCATGACGCGTTTGTTTCTTTCAATTTTTGTTGGAGTTTACTTATTCGTTCCATCCTGTTCACATCCTTTCTTTTTCAGCTTATCATGAACAAAAAAAGAAGGAAATAGTGCAAAAACGAAGAAACAAAATCATGTTAAAAACAAAGAAAGGAGCACGAAATATGAAAGTCACTTATCACGGACATTCTGTTGTAAAAATTGAAACGAACGGCAAAACAATTTTCATTGATCCTTTTATTACAGGAAACCCGCTAACTGACTTAAAAGCAGAGGATGTTCATGTTGATGTCATTTTATTAACACATGGCCATAATGATCATGTCGGTGATACGGTCTCATTAGCGAAAAAGAACGATGCCCTCGTCATTGCTCCGTATGAATTAGCTACGTATTTGAGCTGGAAAGGTGTTCGCGTTCACCCAATGCACATCGGTGGATCGTTTTCTTTTGATTTTGGGAAAGTAAAATTGACGCAAGCGTTTCATGGCTCAAGCTATGTAGAAGAAAACGAAACGATTGTTTATACAGGAATGCCAAGCGGTATTTTGTTTAGCGCGGAAGGAAAGACGATTTATCATGCCGGGGATACAGCGTTATTTTCTGATATGAAACTTATTGGTGAAATGAATGATATTGATGTGGCGTTTTTACCAATTGGGGATAACTTTACGATGGGACCGGAGGATGCGGCGATCGCAGCAAAATGGTTAAAGGCGAAAATGGTTGTTCCAATTCATTACAATACATTCCCTGTCATTCAACAAGATCCGCAACGGTTTGTGGCGATGATCGAAGGTGTTGGCCGCGTATTGCATGTTGGCGAAAGCATAGAACTATGAAAACGTTCATTGAATGCAGTCAGGCACACCCTTATAATAAAAAGTAATAAACTGTCGAAAAAGGGTGGGGCAACTTGACGATTACGAAGCACGAACAAATTTTGCAATATATTGAGAGTTTACCGATCGGAGAAAAAATATCCGTTCGCCAAATCGCAAAAGAAATGGGAGTAAGTGAAGGAACGGCTTATCGTGCCATTAAAGACGCTGAAACAAAAGGGTATGTAAGCACGATTGAGCGTGTTGGAACGATTCGAATTGAACAAAAAAAGAAAGAAAATATTGAAAGGTTAACGTATGCCGAAGTCGTTAATATCGTGGATGGGCAAGTGCTCGGTGGGAAAGAAGGATTACATAAAACGTTAAATAAATTTGTGATCGGAGCAATGAAGCTCGAAGCGATGATGCGCTATACAGGTGCAGGGAATTTGTTGATTGTTGGGAACCGAACGAAAGCGCATGAATTAGCGCTTGAAGCTGGGGCGGGTGTGTTAATTACAGGTGGTTTTGATACCGAAGAACACGTGAAAAAATTAGCGGATGAGCGACAGTTGCCGATCATTTCGACAAGTTACGATACATTTACGGTTGCCACGATGATTAATCGCGCCATTTATGACCAGTTGATTAAAAAAGAAATCGTGCTCGTTGAGGATATTTTAACACCATTTGAAAAAACGGCATATTTGTATGTGACCGACCAAGTTGAGAGGTGGTATGAGCTCAATCGTGAAACGACTCATAGCCGTTTTCCAGTCATTGATCAACAATTAAAAGTGCAAGGAATTGTGACGGCGAAAGATGTGATGGGGTATGAGCGCGATGTGCTTATTGAAAAAGTAATGACGAAACATCCGATTACGGTAAGCGGGAAAACGTCAGTCGCTTCCGCTTCACATATGATGGTGTGGGAAGGCATCGAAGTGTTGCCGGTAGTCGATGAATATGGTCGGCTCCAAGGAATTATTAGCCGCCAAGACGTATTGAAAGCGTTGCAAATGGTGCAACGTCAGCCGCAAGTGGGCGAGACGATTGACGATATTGTAACGACCCAATTTTTAACTGAAACAGTTGACGGCGTTTTTCGCTGTAACATTACTCCGCAAATGACGAACCATTTAGGAACGTTATCGTACGGAGTGTTTACAACGATTGTAACTGAGGCAGCTACGCGAGCTCTACGCCTCCATAAACGTGGTGATCTTGTTGTAGAGAATATTACCATTTACTTTATTAAGCCTGTACAAATTGATAGCGTCATCGATATTAAACCGAAGTTGTTAGAAATTGGACGTAAATTCGGAAAGGTTGATGTTGAAGTATTTAATGAAGGAACGCTCGTCGGAAAGGCATTAATGATGTGTCAATTGCTTGAACGACAATAGGCTGCGTACGGCAGCCTATTTCGTTTCTTCCGCTTCTTTTACAGCAAGCGGAAAATAATAGCGATGAGCTCGGTATCCTGCCCATATGCTCCCTGCACCGACGAGAAGAAGCACAATGCCAACGATGAGAGATACTGTCGACCGATGAATGAAAAATTGGTTGATCGCAAAGAAAAATACAAACGACCCGAGCGCCATGCTTGATTTTGCGCTAATCCATTTTCGTTCCATCGGCTTTTTACTGCGGACATATTTTATTTTGTAATACAAATAAAACGAAAGCGAAAAAACGATAAGTATAACAAATATTGGCATATTCAGTCCTCCAAAAGAAAAAATTGTTGCGTGATTATTTTACATCTTTTCGAATCATAATAAAATATGTTTTAATGGAGAAAAAAAGGGAGAAGCGCCATGGAACAAAAAGTTCTTGAAATTATTGATCATATTCGACAATTTGATACGATTATTATTCACCGTCACGTCCGTCCTGATCCCGACGCGTACGGTTCACAAGGAGGATTAGCGGAGCTTATTCAAGCGTCGTTTCCAGAAAAAAGAGTATATACGGTTGGAAAAGATGAGCCGTCGCTTGAATTTTTACGTAAGATGGATGTTGTTCCGGATGAAATGTATAACGATGCACTTGTCATTGTTTGCGATACAGCAAACGAAGAACGGGTATGTGATCAACGCTATAAGCTAGGGAAAAAAATTATTAAAATCGACCACCACCCAAATGAAGATCCGTACGGCGACATCTTATGGGTAGATACAAATGCAAGCTCCGTTAGCGAAATGATTTATGAGTTATACTTAATTGGAAAAGAACATGGTCTCATTTTAACGAAAGAAGCTGCTCGGCTCATTTACGCGGGCATTGTCGGTGATACAGGACGCTTTCTTTTCCCAAGTACAAATCCGAAAACATTTAAATACGCAAGCGAGTTAGTTGAATACGGGTTTTCGTTTGTCGATTTATACGATCAACTTTATCGAACGAAATTATCGATCGCACATTTAAGCGGATATGTGTTGCAAAATTTCGAGCTATCTGAATATGGAGTGGCTCATATTGTATTAACAAAAGAGTTGTTGAAGCAGTATGACGCAACGCCATCGGAGGCTTCACAACTTGTGAGCGTGCTTGGAAATATTGAAGGAATAAAGGTGTGGGTATTTTTCGTGGAGGAAGATGATCAAATTCGTGTTCGTCTTCGTTCAAGAGGTCCGATTGTCAATGAAGTGGCGAAAAAATACCGTGGCGGAGGTCATCCGCTAGCAGCAGGTGCGTCGATTTATTCGTGGGAAGAAGTTAAACGCGTATTGGCAGATTTAAACGAAGTATGCAAGCAACAGTAGAACGCTTTCTACTGTTGCTTTAATTTTAGTTCAATAGATATATTAGTGAAAAATAAAATCGTTTCGATATCGAGATGGTACGTTCGATTATCGATGATGTACGTTTTATTTTCAATTGCTTTTTTTAATAGCTCTCTGCTTTTATATACCGTTTCAATATCTTTTGCGGTGATATGTTGAATGTCTTTTTTTATATCTTCTTCCATGCGAAAAGTTGTATACGTGTCGATACCATAAGATTTGGCATTGATCACTTTTACATCAATTGATTGGATTGTTAGTCGCTTTTTATTTTCTTTGTTTAGCTGAATGTAATCTTGTTGCCAAATGTTTAAATCATGTTTTAATTGCGCAATAATTTCTTGTTGCATTTTGAGCAGGCGCACTTGTTTTTCTTGTAAAATGCCGAAGATTTGTGAGAAAACGATCCAACTGATAAGTGCACCAATTGCCGTTCCAGCGAAAAAGCGTTGCCAGCCTGGATCGCGTGTGTACGGTGGAACTCTCATGCGCCATGCTCCTGTGTAAACCAGCGAATGAATGTCATACCTGTTTGTGCCCCGCCAGTTGCCGATAAAATAAGTAAAAATTGTTTAATGACATCACGCGTTTCCCCTTGGAAAAATCCGCGTTCCATGCTGTAAAACGTATCAAACGTACCACCAATAGCTGCAATTAACGCCCAAATTTTTAAACTGCTCGCAAAGCGATACATCATCGTCAGCGGCGGTTCACCAGACAAAAAAGCCCCGAATCCTCCGATGAGCGCCCCTCCAACTAACACGCCTAAAGCAATGAAATAGCTTTGAATAAAAGCAGGTAAAAACGCCGTTTTCATCTCCATCTCGCTCACTCCTTCTGTATACTATGTATATGGGACAAATAAACAAGGTATGTTTTGCTTTTCGGCTTTTATAGAGCATATAATAGAAAAAAATAGAAAAGGTGGGAGACACATTGTCGTTTATCCATCTACAAGTGCGGAGTGGTTATAGCTTATTAAGTAGCACAGTCAAAATAGAGGAACTTGTCACGCGCGCACGTGAACTTCAATTTCCAGCAATCGCTTTAACAGATGAAAACGTCCTCTATGGCGTTATGCCTTTTTATGAGGCGTGTCAAGCGCATGGAATTAAGCCAATTATCGGCATGATGGCAACGATTATGGATGAACATGGCCATACTGATCAGCTCGTGCTGTTAGCAAAAAATAACGACGGGTATCGTCAACTTGTCCATATTGCTACAGCTATTCAAATGAATGATGGAAAGGGCATTTCTTTACTTGATTTCTCACATCATACGAGCGAACTCATCGGTATGACATGTGGGGTATACGGTCGGGTGGAGCAACATTTATTGAACGGCGAAATTGAGCAAGCTGAGGCGATCGTTCAAACGTATGCGAAGCTGTTTCAACGTGGCGATTTTTATATAAACGTGCAGCGACATGGCTTACAAGAACAAGAGCATTTGTTGTCACTACTTTTTGAACATAGTAAACGATGGGACATTCCGCTCGTGGCGACAAACGATGTACGCTACATGTATAAAGAGGATGCACTTGCTCTTGAATGTTTACTTGCGATGAAACACGGAAAGAAAATGGCTGACCCGACACGTCCGCGTTTAGCAACAAATGAATATCTTTTAAAAAGCGCTTATGAAATGGCCGCGTTATTTTCAAATGGTTATGAAGCGGTCGAGGAGACGGTACGCATTGCGCAACGATGTCATGTGACGTTTGAGTCTAAAAAATGGTTTATGCCGCGCTATCCTGTTCCTTCGGGGAAAACAGCTGACGAATATTTGCAAACGTGGTGTTGGGAGCAACTAACGAAACGGTTTCCTGATCGACCACAAGCATATGTCGCTCGATTGCAATATGAACTGCAAATCATTCAACAGATGAATTTTAGTGACTATTTTTTAATCGTTGCTGATTTTGTACGTTTTGCTCGTGAACGAGGCATACTAACGGGACCGGGACGTGGATCAGCCGCTGGATCGCTCGTCGCTTACATACTCGGTATTACCCAAGTCGACCCTTTGCAATATGGGTTATTGTTTGAGCGTTTTTTAAATCCAGCACGTTTATCTCTCCCAGATATTGATATCGATTTTCCTGATGATCGTCGTGAAGAAGTGATTCGTTACATTGAACAAAAATACGGATCCGACCACGTTGCACAAATTGTGACGTTTGGAACTTTCGGGATGCGTTCTGCTGTTCGTGAAGTTGGTCGTGTTTTTGATGTCGATGAACGCGAAATCCAACAAACGCTAGCAACCGGAAGCTTTGATCATACGCGCCCATGGCACTACGTTGCACAACGAATTGAAGGATTACCGAAGCATACGTCCGTTCATGCTGCCGGTATTGTGATCAGCCCCCGTCCATTAACGGACATCATCCCTCTTCAAAGCGGGCAGACGACAACATATGTGACACAATATGCAATGGATGCGCTTGAACGACTAGGACTACTGAAATTCGATTTACTTGCGCTTAAAAATTTAACAATGATCGAACAAATGATTCAAAGCATTGAACAACGTACAGGTCATCGTTTGAGTTTTGAAAACATGTCAATTGATGATCAAAAAACGTATGCACTTTTAAGCCGAGGAGATACATTTGGTGTGTTTCAGCTTGAGTCAGAAGGGATGAAGCGGGTATTGCGCGAATTACAACCGACAACGTTTGAAGATATTGTTGCAGTAAACGCCTTATTTCGTCCGGGACCGATGGAACAAATTCCAACATATATTGCTCGTAAACATGGCCGTGAACCGATCCGTTACATGCATGATGATTTGCAATCGATTTTGCAATCGACATATGGCGTCATCGTGTACCAAGAACAAATTATGAAAATCGCTGAACAAATGGCGAAATTTTCATTAGCTCAGGCAGATTTATTACGTCGAGCAATAAGTAAAAAAGACGTTGGACAAATGGAAAAAGAGAAAAAACACTTCATTGAGGGATGCATACAAAATGGGTATGATGCGCATCTCGCAAACGAATTGTATGAGCTTATCGTTCGTTTTGCTGGATATGGGTTTAACCGTAGCCACGCGGTAGCATATAGCTACATCGCATATATGCTTGCGTATATTAAAGCACATTATCCGCTTGATTTTTATGCTGCTGTACTAACAAACGTAAGTGGGCAAAAAGAAAAAATGATGCAATGTGTACACGAACTTCGGAGCAAAAAAATACGGCTACTCCCTCCTTCCGTTGCACGGAGCGAAGGGCACTTTACTGTTGATGATAACGGTATTCGCTTTGGATTGTTAGCGATTAAGCAAGTGAGCGTTGCTTTTGTCAAAGAAGTGATTCGAGAGCGTCAAAAACGTCCATTTTCCGATTTTTTTGATTTTGTTTCCCGACTACGACTCGAACCTTCACAAAGAAAAATGGTTGAAGCGTTCATTTTTTCTGGTTGCTTTGATGAATTTCGTATCGAGCGTGCTACCCTTTATGCAAGCATCGATGTGGCGTTTGAGCATGCGGAGTTGATGAATTTCTCTCTTCATGTACAACCAAAATACGTTCAAGCTGAGCCGTTATCGCTTATCGATCAACTAAAATATGAAAAACAATGGCTGAACGTATACGTGTCCCCTCATCCTGTTGAATCATTCTCACATTTTTATTCGATGTGGGGAGCAAAGCGCATGTATGAATGGACGAAAGAAAATGTGAATCATGGAAAAGTAATTGTATATGTTGAGGAGGTGACGAGAAAACGGACGAAAAAAGGGGAAGAAATGGCGTTTCTTACAATTTGTGATGACAGCGATGAATGGCAAGCGGTCGTATTTCCGACGAGTTATCGGCGGTTTCATGATTTATTGCAACAAGGAAGCATACTGTATATGGAAGGGAAAATAGAACAGCGATCGAGTGGGTGGCATCTCATTGTACAACAAGTGAGAAAACCAGTATGTGTGTATATCAAAATTGATGAACAGCATGCATCGCCAGTTGTGTTAAAGCAGTTGAAGGATGTGCTAACCGCTCATCATGGACATGCACCTGTCATTTTGTATTATGAAACGGAACGAAAAAAAGTGCAGCTCTCCCATGAGTACGCAGTATCCCTAAACGATGAGAGCATTCGGCAATTGACAGCATTGCTTGGCGATGGGAATGTCGTTGTGAAATAAAAATGCTTTACTATTTCTCATTTTTATTATATTTTTATAGAAGTTAAGTGGTCAGACCAGTGACTACTTGTTAAGGAGGAAGATGTTGTGTCGTTGTTTGAAGAAGCGCTTCGTATGCATGAACGTTATCAAGGGAAGCTAGAAGTAAAAGCGAAAGTGCCATTAAGGAACGCCTATGATTTAAGTTTGGCGTATTCTCCTGGTGTGGCCGAACCGTGCAAAGCTATTTCTCACGATCCAATTAAAATATACGATTATACATTAAAGGCGAACACGGTAGCTGTTGTATCGAATGGAAGTGCGGTATTAGGACTTGGAAATATTGGAGCAGAAGCAGCATTGCCGGTTATGGAAGGAAAAGCTGTGCTTTTTAAAAGTTTTGCCGGAGTTGATGCCTTTCCGATTTGTTTAAATACATCAGATGTGGAACAAATCATTCAAACAGTTAAACTGCTTGAACCGACGTTTGGTGGCATCAACTTAGAAGATATTGCTGCTCCGCATTGTTTTATTATTGAAGAGCGGTTAAAGGAAGAAATGAACATTCCTGTCTTTCACGACGACCAGCACGGAACAGCGATTGTGACTGTTGCGGGTCTAGTCAACGCGTTAAAGTTAGTAAACAAAAAGATGGAAGATATTCAAGTCGTGATTAACGGAGCAGGTGCGGCAGGCATTGCGATCATGAAGTTGCTCCGCTGTTACGGAGTCAAACATATGATTATGTGCGATTCAAAAGGGGCCGTTTATGAGGGGCGTCCGTACGGAATGAATGACATCAAACATGAAATTGCGCAATGGACAAACGTAGAGAAAAAATCAGGGACGTTACAAGAAGTGATCGTTGGTGCGGATGTATTTATTGGTGTGTCTGTTGCAGGAGCATTGACAGCTGGCATGGTTGAAACGATGAATCGGGATGCGATTATTTTTGCGATGGCAAACCCGATGCCAGAAATTATGCCTGAAGAGGCGCTACAAGCAGGGGCGACGGTTGTCGGAACAGGACGCTCTGACTATCCGAATCAAGTAAATAACGTTTTGGCGTTTCCTGGTATGTTTAGAGGGGCGCTTGATGTGCGCGCCAAGCAAATTAATGAACAAATGAAAATAGCCGCCGTTGAAGCGATTGCCAACTTAATTACAGAAGACGAATTGCGCGCCGATTATGTCATTCCAGCTCCGTTTGATCCTCGTGTTGCTCCAGCCGTTGCCGCTGCTGTGGCGAAAGCAGCAATTGAAACAGGGGTCGCACGCACGATGCTCGATCCAAAAGAGGTAGAACAACGAACGCGACAATTAGTAGCTATTGCAGGTGAGCACAACGATGACGACTTCTAAAGTGTACATTGAAACGTTTTGGCAAATTCATCGCATGATCGAGGAAGCAGGTCTTCAACCAGGTGATCGGCTTCCATCTGAACGAGAGCTAGCCGACCGATTAGGAGTCGGACGCTCTTCTGTTCGTGAAGCGTTGCGGGCGTTGGAGTTGCTCGGATTAATTGAAACGCGTCGTGGAGAAGGAACGTTTATGAAGCCATTTGGGGATCATCAGCTTATTCATTTGCTCAGCTCGTTTATTTTACAAGGAAATCGGGAAAAACGAGATTTAATCGAAACAAAAGTTCTTATCGAACAAATATGTTTGCAGCTTGCCTGCGAACGACTGACGGATGAGAAGCTTGAGCGTATCAAACGGGAGGAACATACGTATCATTCATTTTTTCGGCGAATTGTAGAAGCGACGGATAACTATTTGTTGCTACGCATTTGGCTCGTATTAACCGACTTTTTTAAACACATCTATACGTTGACTCTCCCTTCCGAATTTTATGAACAAATGTGGGTGGCGTTACAAAAACGGTCGTGCGAAGAAGCAATAGCGATGTATGAACAATACGTCAACAACCCAATGACTAAAGTCATGGGCTTGTAAGCCCCATGTTGACCAGACCAAGGCTTGAAACAGAGCCTACGTTATAGATGTCATGACACGGTGGGGTGCTTCTCCAGCCCTACCCCCTGTCGTGCAAGATTAAACAAGCGTGGTGGGTGGCGCTAGTGTCTTGCACATAACAAGCATCTATAACATGGTCGAGGAGAATATGACCTGCTTTATGCAGAGGAAAGGGGAATACCCTATGGTTTTTGTGTTAGACACAAATAAGTGTCCGCTTGCTCCTTGTCACGAAGCAGTTGCGAGAAAGCTGTTGAAACAAGGGAAGGCAGCGATCTACAAACGCTATCCATTTACGATTATTTTAAAAGAAATTGTCGATAATTTTCGACCGAAAACACCGTATCGGCTCAAAATCGATCACGGAAGCAAACACACAGGACTTGCGATTTTGCGAGGACAAGAAGTGGTATGGTTAGGGCAACTTGACCATCGCACAGACATCAAGGAAAGAATGGATAAAAGGCGTGCTTTTCGTCGAGCAAGACGAAATCGAAAAACTCGATACAGAAAACCACGTTTTCTTAATCGTAGGAGAAAAGACGGGTGGTTGCCGCCATCACTAGAGAGTCGCGTGCAAAATATCCAAACATGGGTTAACCGCCTAAAGAAGTTATGCCCCATTGGGTATATATCATACGAAAATACCAAATTCGACACGCAACTCATGCGAAATCCTGAAATCAGCGGCATTGAGTATCAACAAGGCACGCTTCAAGGATATGAAGTACGGGAGTATTTGCTTGAAAAGTTTGGGCGGAAGTGTTGTTATTGCGGAAAAGAAAATGTTCCACTTGAAGTGGAGCATATCATTCCAAAATCGAGAGGTGGAACAGACAGAATAGATAACCTCTGCCTTGCGTGTCGAGATTGCAACCAAAGAAAAGGAAGTCAAACCGCAGAAGAATTCGGGTATCCACATATTCAAAAAATGGTCAAAAAAACGCTAAAAGACGCAAGTGTAGTGAATGCCACTCGATGGAAAGTGTATGAAGTGTTAAAACAAAGCGGATGCGAAGTAGAGTGTGGAACAGGTGCACGAACGAAAATGAATCGTATTCGTTTAGACTTGCCGAAAACACACTATTTTGACGCTTGTTGCGTGGGAGAAAGCACACCAAATCACTTATATTTCAAAACAAAAGAAGTGTTATTCATTAGAGCAAAGGGGCGTGGTAGTCGTTCACGCACAAACCTAGATAGATATGGCTTCCCAAGAGGTTATCTTGCAAGACAAAAGTTCTTCTTTGGTTTTCAAACAGGGGACATGGTTAAGGCTGTTATCCCAAGAGGGAAATATCAAGGCGTTTGGTTTGGCGAAGTATCATGCAGAAAGACTGGAAGTTTCGATATTAAAGGTAAGGACGGTAAACGTATCGCACAAGGAATAAATTATAGATATGTCCAAGTCATTCAGCGATTCGACGGATACACATATCGAAGGGAGGGAATGAACATTGCGTAAGGTGCAATTCCTCCCCGTACCTAAAGGCAGGGGCTTCCTTGCGTAAGTTTCGTGATGCAAAAAATGTCGAAAGAGAACTGACACAATATGACAAACAAAGTTGTTTTTATTCGGTAAAGTAGAAATGGACGAAGTAGGGGAGGGAAACATGTGCTGAAAGATTTGTTCTCCAAAAAGAAGAAATATGCGACCATTCCATCTGAACAAGCGAAGCAAGACGTGCCAGAAGGCATTATGACGAAATGTCCGAAGTGCAAAAAAATCATGTATACGAAAGAACTAGTGAAAAACTTACGCGTTTGTATATCGTGCGGCTATCATCATCCAATGTCTGCTCCTGAACGCATTGCGTGTTTGTTAGACGAAGGAACGTTTCATGAATACGATCGTCACCTTCTTTCTAAAAACCCGCTCGAATTCCCTCAATATATGGAAAAAATTGAGGAAGATCGCGAAAAAACAAAACTAAATGAAGCAGTCGTGACTGGTGAAGGAACAATAAACGGTTTCTCGGTCGTTATTGCCGTAATGGATTCCCGTTTCCGCATGGGCAGTATGGGATCAGTTGTCGGAGAAAAAATTGCACGTGCTATTGAGCGAGCGATGGAAAAATCGGTACCTTTTATTATTTTTACCGCTTCCGGTGGAGCGCGGATGCAAGAAGGTGTATTAAGTTTGATGCAAATGGCGAAGACAAGTGCTGCGTTAAAACTGTTTAGCGAACAAGGCGGGCTTATTATTTCAGTGATGACTCATCCGACGACAGGTGGTGTATCAGCAAGTTTCGCCTCGCTTGGAGATTACAATTTTGCTGAGCCAGGGGCGCTCATCGGTTTTGCAGGACGGCGCGTCATTGAACAAACCGTTCGTGAGGAATTGCCGGATGACTTTCAAACAGCGGAATTTTTATTGAAACATGGACAACTAGATGCGGTGATCCCGCGTCATGAACTAAAAGACACATTAACGAATGTATTAGACATTCACCAATCGCGAGGTGGAGACGAATGGCGTACGAGTTAGAATTCGAAAAGCCGCTTGTAGAATTGCGAAAAAAAATTAGTGAGTTAAAAGAATTTACAAAGCATCGCGATGTTGACTTTTCCGATGAAATTAATAAATTAGAAGCTCGACTTGAAAAGCTGGAAAACGACATTTATGCGAACTTAAGCCCGTGGGATCGTGTGCAAATTGCGCGCCATCCGAATCGACCAACAACGCTTGATTATATTGAACGATTGTTTACAAACTTTTTCGAATGTCACGGTGACCGTTGTTTTGGTGATGATGAAGCGATCGTAGGAGGAATTGCTAAATATCGCGGATTGCCTGTGACGGTAATCGGCCATCAGCGCGGGAAAGATACGAAAGAAAATATTCGCCGTAATTTTGGTATGCCACATCCCGAAGGATATCGAAAAGCGCTCCGTTTAATGAAACAAGCGGAGAAATTTGGGCGCCCCATTATTTGTTTCATTGATACGAAAGGGGCGTATCCGGGGAAAGCAGCAGAAGAACGAGGTCAAAGTGAAGCAATCGCACGGAACTTATTTGAAATGGCAGGGTTGACAGTTCCTGTCGTATGCATCGTGATCGGCGAAGGAGGAAGCGGTGGCGCGCTTGCTCTTGGTGTCGGCAACTACGTTCATATGCTTGAAAATTCGACGTATTCCGTCATCTCGCCGGAAGGAGCGGCCGCAATTTTATGGAAAGATGCATCGCTCGCAAAAAAAGCTGCCGAAACGATGAAAATTACAGCAAAAGATTTAAAAAAGCTCGGCGTCATTGATGAGATCGTTCCAGAAGTGCGTGGAGGGGCACACCGAAATGTCGATGAACAAGCGAAATATATTGACGATGTGCTGCAACGTTCATTGCGTCAATTGCTTCCATTAAGCGCTGAACAACTGATTGCGCAGCGATATGAAAAATATAAGAAGATTGGCGATTTTATTGAATCTCAACAACATGTATCGGTTATGTAAAAAGGTCATTATCGGATGGCCTTTTTACATGAAATAGACGACTTTGGGTAAACTTTTTGTAGTGAAAAAAAATCAACGTTTTGTGAAACATTTCATTATGTATTGTGTTCGATATACCTTCGTGTTATCTTAAAGTAAGAGGTCATACTTCTTATTTTATTTTTTTTAAAGAGGTGAAGAGCGATGAAAAGAATTGGTGTGCTTACGAGCGGTGGCGATTCGCCAGGAATGAATGCCGCTATTCGTGCGGTTGTTCGGAAAGCGATTTACCACGGCTTAGAAGTGTACGGCATTTATCACGGATATGCTGGATTGATTGCCGGGAATATAAAGAAGCTTGAGATTGGCGATGTTGGCGACATTATTCATCGCGGCGGAACGATGTTATACACTGCTCGTTGCCCAGAATTCAAAACGTTAGAAGGACAGTTAAAAGGAATTGAGCAGTTGAAAAAACACGGTATTGAGGGGCTTGTTGTCATTGGTGGCGACGGCTCTTATCAAGGTGCGAAAAAGTTAACAGAACACGGTTATCCGTGTGTTGGTGTGCCGGGAACAATTGATAACGACATTCCAGGAACAGATTTTACGATTGGTTTTGATACAGCGTTAAATACGGTCATTGATGCCATTGACAAAATTCGCGATACAGCGACATCTCATGAACGTACATATGTGATTGAAGTCATGGGACGTCATGCGGGGGATATTGCGCTTTGGGCAGGTCTTGCAGGCGGAGCAGAAAGTATTTTAATTCCAGAAGCAGACTATGATATGGACGAAATAGTCGCGCGTCTCAAACGTGGACATGAACGCGGCAAAAAACATAGTATCATTATTGTTGCGGAAGGTGTCGGCAGCGGTGTAGACTTCGGTAAGCGCATTGAGGAAGCAACAGGATTTGAAACGCGTGTAACTGTGCTAGGGCACGTACAGCGCGGTGGATCACCGACAGCGTTTGACCGTGTGCTTGCGAGCCGTTTAGGTGCGCGCGCAGTGGAATTGTTACTCGAAGGAAAAGGTGGACGTTGCGTTGGCATCCAAAACAATCATCTCGTCGACCACGACATCATTGAAGCGTTAGCACAAAAACATACAGTTGACCAAAAAATGTATCAACTATCAAAAGAACTTTCAATTTAATGTATATTTATGGTATCGTTTCCATATACAAAGTGTAGGAGGGTATTTATGCGCAAAACGAAAATTGTTTGTACGATCGGTCCAGCGAGCGAAAGTGTAGAAAAGCTTGTGCAACTCATTGAGGCAGGGATGAATGTTGCCCGCCTCAACTTTTCGCACGGAAGTCATGAAGAACATGCAGCGCGCATTCGCAACATTCGCGAAGCATCGAGAATGACTGGAAAAACGGTTGCGATTTTATTGGATACGAAAGGTCCAGAAATTCGTACACATGACATGGAAAATGGTGCGATTGAATTGAAAGCGGGCGCTGAAGTCACTATTTCGATGACGGAAGTGCTCGGTACGCCAGAAAAATTTTCGATTACGTATGAAGGGCTAATTGACGATGTGCATGTCGGCTCAACGATTTTGTTAGACGACGGACTCATTGGTTTAGAAGTATTAGCTGTTGATAAAGAAGCGAAAGAAATAAAAACAAAAGTATTAAACGGTGGCGTATTAAAAAATAAAAAAGGTGTAAACGTTCCGGGTGTAAAAGTAAAACTACCGGGTATTACGGAAAAAGATGCAGAGGACATTCATTTTGGTATTGAACAAGGGATTGATTTCATCGCTGCATCATTTGTTCGACGCTCTTCCGACGTGCTCGAAATTCGGGAATTGCTTGAGGCGCATGACGCGTTACACATTCAAATCATCCCGAAAATTGAGAATCAAGAAGGCGTAGACAATATTGATGAAATTTTAGAAGTAGCAGACGGTTTAATGGTTGCACGCGGGGATTTAGGCGTCGAAATTCCGGCGGAAGAAGTGCCACTTGTCCAAAAAGAGTTAATTAAAAAATGTAATGCGCTCGGAAAACCGGTCATTACGGCGACACAAATGCTTGATTCGATGCAACGCAACCCACGGCCGACTCGTGCTGAAGCAAGCGATGTGGCAAACGCCATTTTTGATGGAACAGATGCGATTATGCTTTCAGGTGAGACAGCGGCAGGTGCTTATCCAGTCGAAGCGGTACAAACGATGCACCGCATTGCTCTGCGCACAGAACAAGCGTTACAATATCGCGACTTATTATCGAAACGAAGCAAACAGAGCGGTACGACGATTACAGATGCAATCGGGCAATCGGTTGCTCACACCGCATTAAATTTAGATGTCGCAGCGATTGTGACGCCGACAGTAAGCGGTCATACCGCCCGGATGATTTCGAAATATCGCCCAAAAGCGCCAATTATCGCCGTGACATCAAATGAAGCTGTATCACGTAAATTAGCACTTGTTTGGGGTGTTTATCCACGCGTCGCTCAACACGCAACGTCAACGGATGAAATGCTCGATATTGCTGTTGAGGCAGCCCTTGATACAGGCATCGTGAAACATGGCGACCTTGTTGTCATTACAGCGGGCGTTCCAGTTGGAGAAACAGGTTCAACCAACTTAATGAAAGTGCATATGATTGGCGATATGATTGCGAAAGGGCAAGGGATTGGCCGTAAATCCGCATTCGGGAAAGTTGTTGTAGCGAAAACAGCAGAAGAAGCGCTTGAAAAAATGGTTGAAGGCGGTATTTTAGTGGCGCCTGCAACGGATGCAGACATGATGAAAGCGTTAGAAAAAGCTGTCGCGATCATTACGGAAGAAGGTGGCTTAACAAGCCATGCGGCTGTCGTTGGTTTAAGCTTAGGGATCCCGGTAATTGTTGGGGTAAACCATGCGACATCTATTTTAAAAGATGGACAAGACATTACGGTAGATGCAAGCTTCGGTGCTATTTATCGCGGTCATGCGAGCGTGCTATAATAAAGAAGGGGGACATCCCCTTCTTTATTATTTTGGAGGGATGTGTGTGCGAAACATCTTTTTTCTTCTTTTTATCGTTATTCCAGCGCTAGAAATTGTCGTTCTTGTTTTGTCGGGACAGGCGATCGGGGTTTGGCCGACATTTGCGCTTATTGTCGCCACGGGCATCATCGGTGCGTTTTTAGCGAAGCGACAAGGATTATATACGCTTGAACGGGCGAAGCATGAGTTGATGAACGGGCGTATACCGAGCGATGCGTTATTAGACGGTGTTTGTATTTTAGTCGGTGGGACGTTGTTGTTAACACCAGGGTTTATTACTGATACAGTAGGTTTTATTTTACTTCTCCCATTTGCGCGTGAAAAAATAAAACCGTGGCTTGTGCGCGTATTTAAATGGATTTTTTATACAAAAACATGGATTTACATTCGAAAATAAAAGCATAAGCTCGCCGCTTATGCTTCTTTTTTTCCGATAATAAAGTTCCAAATATCTTGAAAGACGCCAGCATGATGCAACGTTCGCCCAATGACGAGCAATACCGGCCCAACGATTAAACCGAGAAACCCGATCAATTTGAAACCGACGAATAAAGCGATCAACGTTGCTAACGGATCAAGTCCGATATTCGAAGAAAGAAGTTTCGGCTCCATCACCTGCCGTTGTACGAGAACGACAATATACAGCACGCTAAGTCCGATCGCAAAATGAGTTTCACCACTTATTGCGGCATAAATGATCCATGGAACGAATACTAATCCCGTTCCTAAGTAAGGTAAAACATCGACAATGCCAATAATAAGGGCGATAGTAATCGCATATTCTACGCGCAAAATAAGCAATCCGACTAATACGATGAGCGTCGTAATGGAAATGAGTGTCGCCTGTGCTTTAAGAAAGCCAAATAGCGCCTTTTTTAATTCGGCAAACACTTTTGTCGTACTCGACTGCACTTTGGTTGGTAACAATTTTTGAAACAACGCTTTTAGCCGATACCAGTCTTTGCTTATAAAAAACGTGGCAAGCAACGAGAAAATAAAAATTGTTGCAAAATTAGGCAACCATCCAATAATGGAAGGAATATTTTGTAATATGTTTTGGATAAATTGCCCGACCGTTGTAGCAATTTTTGTTCCAACGGATTGAATGTTTGCCATAATCGTGTCTTGTTGAGATGTGTCTAAATTTTTAAAGAGTGCCGCTAGTTGGTTATAGAGCGGAATGATTTGGCTTGCCACAAACTGCTCTATATAAATGACAAGCTTTTGAAAATGATTTGGCACAACTGTCGCTAAATATTGTGTTCCAGTCACGATTTCCGCAACAAGGAGGGTAACGAGCCCAGCAACGAGTGCAAGTAAAAGAATTAAAACAACGATGACCGCCAACGCCCTTGGCATTTTCGCTTTCTTCTCTAATACATCAACGACCGGGTTAATAAAGTAAGCAATCGCTAACGCAATTAAAAACGGATATGTTAGCGTTGATACATAGTATAAGCTCGCTAACCCGGCAATGATGACAAAGATGACAAATAAAAAGCGAAGGGAGCGATATACGTAGTGAGTTGACATGTCCTCACCTCCCGTCTTTTGTCATTTATGACTATTATAATATACAATGCAAAGAAAGAAAAAGTTTCAAAGAAGGGGGCATATTTCATGCAGCCATTCATTTTTTTATTTATTCTTTTCGCTGTCGGTATCATTGCGAAAAATCAATCCCTCATAATCGCTGTACTATTTTTACTTATTGTGAAAAGTATCGGATTAAGTTCTAAAGTACTGCCGTATTTAGAGCAAAAAGGAATCCATCTTGGTGTAACAATCATTACGATTGCGGTCTTAGTTCCGATTGCAACTGGAAAAATAGGATTTAAAGAACTAACGGACTCTGTTCGCTCAATTTATGCTTGGATTGCGATGTTATCGGGTATTGCTGTTGCTTTGTTGGCAAAAGGAGGCGTGACATTGCTTGCGAAAGATCCGCATGTAACGACTGCGCTCGTTCTTGGTACTATTTTAGCCGTATCTTTATTCAAAGGAGTGGCTGTCGGCCCGTTAATAGGCGCAGGTATTGCTTATGTAATCATGAAAATAGTGGATATATTTTCATGATTGATTGCTTTTTTATAATAATATTTTTGAATTATGATGTCTTTTAGTTCACAAAAGTCTGATAATTGTTTATAATAATAGTGGAGCATGTACGAAACTATCGTGTATATTCCCCTGCTCGCTTCGTGAAGCGACTAGGTGAATATATAACAAAATGTAAGCATTTTCTTTGCATTTTTATTCAGCCGTTTTGAGCAATCGCTCGACGACGCGTTTTAACATGGGAAAAGGGGAATAAAAGAAAAAAAGGAGAGATGTAAGATGACAGTAACTCGCGGTCTCGAAGGGGTTGTAGCAACCACTTCCACAATTAGTTCAATCATCGATGATACGCTCACATATGTTGGGTATAATATCGATGACTTAGCAGAACATGCTACGTTTGAAGAGATCGTTTATTTGCTTTGGCATCGCAAATTGCCAAACAAAAAAGAGCTAGAAACGTTAACAAAGCAGTTGGCGGAACATGCCGATATTCCGCAACAAATCATTGATCACTTTAAAATGTATCCGCTTGATCAAGTTCATCCGATGGCGGCGCTTCGTACAGCGATTTCATTTCTTGGCTTATACGATGAAGAAGCGGAAGCAATGAACCCCGAAGCGAACTATCGCAAAGCTATTCGTTTACAGGCGAAAGTATCAACAATTGTTGCTGCGTTTTCGCGCGTTCGTAAAGGATTAGAACCTGTGCCACCGCGCAAAGATTTAAGTTTTGCGGCAAACTTTTTATATATGCTAACGGGTAAAGAGCCAGATCCAATTGCTGAGGAAGCGTTTAATAAAGCACTCGTGCTTCATGCGGATCACGAGTTGAATGCGTCAACGTTTACAGCGCGCGTCTGTGTTGCTACTTTGTCTGATGTATATTCAGGCATTACAGCGGCGATTGGAGCATTGAAAGGCCCGCTTCATGGTGGAGCAAATGAAGCGGTAATGAAAATGTTGACGGAAATCGGCACACTTGAAAATGTGGAAACATACATTCATAACAAATTAAATAATAAAGAAAAAATTATGGGCTTTGGTCATCGTGTGTATCGTCATGGAGACCCACGTGCAAAGCACTTGAAGAAAATGTCTGAAAAATTGACGAAGTTAACAGGTGAACCACATTGGTATGATATGTCGGTGAAAATTGAGGAGATTGTTACATCGACGAAAGGTTTGCCGCCAAATGTTGACTTCTACTCCGCTTCTGTTTACCATAGTTTAGGAATTGATCATGATTTATTTACACCAATTTTTGCGATTAGTCGCATGTCTGGATGGCTTGCGCACATTTTAGAGCAGTACGAAAACAACCGTCTCATCCGTCCACGTGCCGAATATACAGGACCTACGAGACAAGTATACGTGCCGCTTGAAGAACGTGCATAACATGCATAACAGTGGTTGCTCAAGGTGAGAAACTCGCCTTTCCCACCTTTTTTATACTACATCATTTGGAGGTCGTTATTGTGATGCAAGGTGAAAAAATTACGGTTACAAACGGGGTATTAAACGTTCCAAACTATCCGATTATTCCATTTATTGAAGGGGACGGGACAGGTCCCGATATTTGGGCAGCCGCATCTCGCGTATTAGAAGCAGCTGTGGAAAAAGCTTATAAAGGGGAGCGCAAAATCGTTTGGAAAGAAGTGCTTGCTGGTGAAAAAGCGTTTAAGTTGACTGGTGAATGGTTGCCACAAGAAACGCTTGATACGATTCGTGAATACATAATTGCGATTAAAGGACCGCTGACAACACCAGTAGGCGGTGGAATTCGTTCATTGAATGTTGCGCTTCGTCAAGAGCTCGATTTATTTGTGTGCTTACGCCCAGTTCGTTATTTTAAAGGAGTACCTTCTCCGGTCAAGCGTCCTGAAGATACAGACATGGTGATTTTCCGTGAAAATACGGAAGACATTTATGCGGGAATTGAGTATGCAAAAGGAACACCAGAAGTGAGAAAATTAATTGATTTCTTGCAAAATGAAATGGGTGTGCGTAAAATTCGCTTCCCTGAAACCTCGGGAATCGGTATTAAGCCAATTTCAGAAGAAGGTACGAAACGATTAGTGCGCGCAGCAATTAAATACGCCATTGAACATGGTCGCAAATCTGTCACGCTCGTTCATAAAGGAAACATTATGAAATATACAGAAGGTGCGTTCAAAAACTGGGGCTATGAATTAGCTGAGCAAGAATTCGGCGATCAAGTGTTTACTTGGGCGGAGTATGACCGCATCGTTGAAACGCACGGAAAAGAAGCTGCAAACCGCGCGCAAGCGGAAGCAGAAGCAGCAGGAAAAATCATTGTGAAAGATGCGATTGCAGATATTTTCTTGCAACAAATTTTAACTCGTCCGCGCGAGTTCGATGTTGTTGCAACAATGAACTTAAACGGTGACTACATTTCTGATGCGTTGGCAGCACAAGTAGGTGGCATCGGTATTGCACCAGGTGCAAATATTAACTATGAAACAGGCCATGCAATCTTTGAAGCAACGCACGGAACTGCACCAAAATATGCGGGATTGGATAAAGTAAATCCATCGTCGGTCATCTTATCTGGTGTCATGATGTTTGAACATCTTGGTTGGAATGAGGCGGCAAAACTGATCGTTGACTCTATGGAGAAGACGATTGCCTCAAAAGTCGTCACATATGACTTCGCTCGTTTAATGGAAGGCGCAACAGAAGTGAAATGTTCGGAATTCGCAGATGCTCTCATTCAAAACATGGGAGAATAAAATAAAAAAGGGGATGGAAGAACGTGGGTATGAAACGAAAAAAAATCTCAATTATCGGTGCTGGATTTACGGGAGCGACGACGGCGTTCATTTTAGCGCAAAAAGAGCTTGGGGACATCGTTCTTGTCGACGTTCCACAATTAGAAAATCCGACAAAAGGAAAAGCGCTCGATATGCTTGAGTCAAGCCCTGTTCTCGGATTCGACGCTAACATTATTGGCACGTCGGATTATGCGGATACCGCTGATTCGGATGTTGTTGTCATCACTGCGGGCATTGCGCGCAAACCAGGCATGAGCCGCGATGACTTAGTCACGACAAACCAAGGAATTATGAAGGCGGTCACGAAAGAAGTAGTCAAGTATTCGCCGAACTGCTTTATTATCGTATTAACGAATCCTGTTGATGCGATGACATATACGGTTTTTAAAGAATCTGGCTTTCCGAAAAACCGCGTCATCGGTCAATCTGGAGTATTAGATACCGCACGTTTCCGTACATTTGTTGCACAAGAGTTGAATTTATCTGTGAAAGATATTACAGGGTTTGTTTTAGGCGGTCATGGAGATGACATGGTGCCGCTTGTGCGCTATTCGTATGCAGGTGGCATTCCGCTTGAAACGTTAATCCCAAAAGAGCGGTTAGATGCCATTGTTGAACGTACGCGCAAAGGTGGCGGTGAAATTGTCAACTTACTTGGTAACGGTAGTGCCTATTATGCGCCAGCTGCATCCCTTGCTGAAATGGTTGAAGCGATCGTAAAAGACCAGCGCCGAGTTCTTCCAGCCATCGCTTATTTAGAAGGCGAATACGGGTATGAAGGAATTTATTTAGGTGTGCCAACGATTTTAGGTGGCAACGGAATCGAAAAAGTTATTGAGCTCGAGTTAACAGAGGAAGAAAAAGCGGCATTAGCAAAATCTGTTGAGTCGGTGAAAAATGTAATGAAAGTATTACAATAACAAAAATTCGGGGGTTCCCCCGAATTTTTGCATATGGTCAAACAAAGGTCAACAACCCAATGACTAAAGTCATGGGCTTGTAAGCCCCATGTTGACCAGACCAAGGCTTGAAACAGAGCCTACGTTATAGATGTCATGACACGGTGGGGTGCTTCTCCAGCCCTACCCTCTGTCGTGCAAGATTAAACAAGCGTGGTGGGTAGCGCTAGTGTCTTGCATATAACAAGCATCTATAACATGGTCGAGGAGAATATTACCTGCTTTATGCAGAGGAAAGGGGAGAACCCTATGGTTTTTGTATTAGATACAAATAAGCGTCCACTCGCCCCTTGTCATGAGGCGGTCGCAAGAAAGTTATTAAAGCAAGGAAAAGCAGCGATCTACAAACGCTATCCATTTACGATTATTTTAAAAGAAATTGTCGATAATTTTCGACCGAAAACACCGTATCGGCTCAAAATCGATTACGGAAGTAAACACACAGGACTTGCGATTGTGCGAGGAGAAGAAGTGTTGTGGCTTGCACAACTTGACCATCGCACAGACATCAAAGAGCGATTAGACAAAAGACGGGCGTTTCGTCGTGCAAGAAGAAAGCGAAAAACTCGATACAGAAAACCACGTTTTCTTAATCGTAGGAGAAAAGACGGGTGGTTGCCACCATCGTTAGAGAGTCGTGTGCAAAATATTCAAACATGGGTGGAACGTTTAAGGAAGATATGTCCGATTGAGCATATATCGTACGAGAACGCAAAGTTTGACACGCAACTCATGCGAAATCCTGAAATCAATGGTGTAGAGTATCAACAAGGTACGCTACAAGGATATGAAGTACGGGAGTATTTGCTCGAAAAGTTTGGACGAAAATGCTGTTATTGTGGAAAAGAAGGCGTTCCGCTTGAAATCGAGCATATCATTCCAAAATCGAGAGGTGGAACAGACCGAGTGGATAACCTATGTCTTGCCTGTCATGACTGTAATCAGCGCAAAGGAAGTAAGACAGCAGAAGAATTCGGGTATCCACATATTCAAGAAATGGTCAAAAAAACGCTAAAAGACGCAAGTGTAGTGAATGCCACTCGATGGAAAGTGTATGAAGTGTTAAAACAAAGCGGATGCGAAGTAGAGTGTGGAACAGGCGCACGAACGAAAATGAATCGAATACGATTAGGACTACCGAAAATTCACTATTTTGATGCTTGTTGTGTAGGCGAAAGCACGCCACTCCAATTGCATTTCAAAACAAAAGAAGCATTATTTATCAAGGCAAAAGGACGCGGAAGTCGCTCTCGTACAAATCTTGATAAGTATGGCTTTCCAAGAGGATTTTTGGCAAGACAAAAGTTCTTCTTTGGTTTTCAAACAGGGGACATGGTTAAGGCTGTTATCCCAAGAGGGAAATATCAAGGCGTTTGGTTTGGCGAAGTATCATGCAGAAAGACTGGAAGTTTCGATATTAAAGGTAAGGACGGTAAACGTATCGCACAAGGAATAAATTATAGATATGTCCAAGTCATTCAGCGATTCGACGGATACACATATCGAAGGGAGGGAATGAACATTGCGTAAGGTGCAATTCCTCCCCGTGCCTTAAGGCAGGGGCTTCCTTGCGCAAGTGTTCGTGAAGAAATATTAGTTGGGTCATTGCGTGTCGTTCCGCCATATCCGTTCGTTGAAGAGAAAGCGTTAGATAACTTTTAAAAAGAGGCTTTTGCCTCTTTTTTGTTTTTTTCTTTTCAAATAACTCGTTATAATAAAAATGTAACAAATTTACGTTGTTGGAGGATGGCTATGTCGAAACGTGTGTTAGTTGTCGATGATGAGCAGTCGATCGTCACGTTGCTAGAGTACAATTTAAAGCAGGCAGGGTTTATTGTATTGACAGCTTATGATGGAGAACAAGGACTTCATAAAGCGTTAGAGGAACGCCCTGATTTCATCATTCTCGATTTAATGCTACCGAAATTAGATGGAATTGAAGTATGTAAACATTTGCGTCAACAAAAAGTGATGACCCCTATTTTAATGTTGACAGCAAAAGATGACGAATTTGATAAAGTGCTTGGTCTTGAATTAGGTGCCGATGACTATATGACAAAGCCGTTTAGCCCACGTGAAGTAGTAGCACGTGTGAAGGCGATTTTACGTCGAACGGTGATTCATGAACAAGAGGAAAAGCAAAATCATAGTGACGATTCGCTCGTTGTCGGACAACTAAAAATTTTCCCTGATCGTTATGAAGCTTATTTTGCACAACAAAGATTAGAACTCACCCCGAAAGAATTTGAACTACTAGCATACTTAGCGAAATATAAAGGTCGTGTCTTAACACGTGATCAATTATTAAGTGCAGTATGGAACTACGATTTTGCTGGGGATACACGCATTGTCGATGTGCATATTAGTCATTTGCGTGACAAAATCGAACATGATACGCGAAAGCCTGTGTATATTAAAACGATACGTGGCTTAGGGTATAAACTGGAGGAGCCGAAAGCGGATGAATAAATTTCGCTCTCGCCTACTGATTGGGCTTGTTTCCGTCATTTTATCCGTGTTGTTTGGCCTAGGTTTGTTATTAGGTCAATTGTTTCAAAAATTTTATGCAGACACGGTACATGATCGAATAGAGAAAGAGGCAAAACTTTTGGCTTTATACATGGAAAATAAATCGTTCCAATCTAATATGTTTAAGCAACAATTACAAGCAATTAGCGACACGTTGTCGGCGCGCATCACGATTGTTGATCGTGAAGGACAGATCATGTTTGATACAAACAATTACGTATCAATTGATGAAAAACGTCATAAAACATTCATTCGAACGTTACTAAAACAAGAAGATCGTCCTGTTATTTTTCAAGAAGAACAAAATGTATATTATTATGCTGTACCATTTTGGCAGCGTGACCAGAAGCTCGGACATATTGTCATGAGTTTATCTATGGATGCGATCGAGCAGGTAGATGAACAAATTTGGCTGTTGCTTACGCTTAGCTTAAGCATTGCTTTTTTCATTATTCTTTTATTAGGTATTAAAATTACAAATCAATATACAAAGCCGATTGAAGCGGCAACAAAAGTAGCGATGGAGTTGGCGCGCGGCAATTATAAAGCGCGGACGTATGAAAGTAGAGAAGATGAAACAGGGATGCTCAGCCAGTCGTTAAACATTTTGGCGCGGAATTTGCAGGAGATGGTACGGATGCAAGAGATGCAACAAGACCGCTTGCGTGCCCTCATCGAAAATATAGGGAGCGGCTTAATTTTAATCGATCAGCGAGGCTACATTTCTCTCATGAACCGCGCATATAAAGAAATGTTCCATATCGATCCGTCTGACTATGTTCATCGTTTATATTATGAGGCGTTCCCATATAAGGAAGTGATTGCACTTGTAGAAGAAATATTTATGACAGAGGTAAATGTACGTAAACAAATGCTCCTTCCGATCGACATTGAACGGAAACATTTTGAAGTGTACGGAACGCCAATTATTGGGACAAACGACGAATGGAAAGGAATTATCGTTGTGTTCCATGATATTACTGAGCTAAAAAAACTTGAACAAATGCGCAAAGATTTTGTCGCCAATGTTTCTCACGAGTTAAAAACACCGATTACGTCCATTAAAGGTTTTGCAGAAACGTTGTTAGATGGGGCGATGCACGATGCTCAAACGCTTGAATACTTTTTAACGATTATTTTAAAGGAAAGTGAGCGTCTTCAACATTTAATTCAAGATTTGCTTGATTTGTCAAAAATCGAACAGCAAGGATTTACGTTAAATATATCCGTTGTTGACTTGCATGAAGTATTGAAGGAAGTTATCGTTATGCTTGAAGCGAAAGCAAACGATAAACAAATCACATTGGAATGTACATCGAATGCACCGCTTTGTTATATGTATGGCGATTTACATCGTTTAAAGCAAATTTTTATTAATTTAATTAATAACGCGATCGCTTATACACCAGCTGGTGGACGCGTAACGGTCTATGTGGAGAAAGATGATAAAGAGATACACGTTCATGTAAGTGACACAGGAATTGGAATTGAACAAAAAGAAATTCCACGTATTTTTGAACGATTTTATCGTGTGGACAAAGCACGAAGTCGCAACTCAGGTGGTACGGGTCTTGGATTAGCGATCGTGAAACATTTAGTGGAGGCGCATCACGGTACAATTTCCGTAAAAAGCAAAGTGGGAGTAGGTACGACGTTTACTGTTCATTTCCATGTTGACGCTTACAGCAATGAATGATTTTTAACGATATATTTACAATTGATTTACCATATATTAAAAAAATATTGATAACATAACAGGTGAAAACCCCTTCATCCAAGAATCCGATTGTCTTGGAATAGGCGAGGACAGCGAACGTTCTCGTCTTTTTTCTTTTTTGGAGGCAATCATGGTAAAATAAGCGTAAATGAATACAAGAGGAGGTTTTCGGTTTGGCAAACAAACTCGTTTTAATTGATGGTAATAGCATCGCTTATCGCGCTTTTTTTGCATTGCCGCTCTTACATAACGATAAAGGCATTCATACAAACGCCATTTACGGTTTTACAATGATGTTAATGAAACTCATTGAAGAAGAAAAGCCGACGCATATGCTTGTCGCGTTTGACGCAGGAAAAACGACATTTCGTCATGAAGTATATACAGAATATAAAGGTGGGAGACAAAAAACGCCACCAGAATTATCGGAACAGTTTCCGTTTTTACGCGAACTGCTGGATGCATATAACATTCGTACGTACGAACTTGAAAATTATGAAGCAGACGATATTATCGGAACGCTTGCCACCAAAGCAGAAAAAGAAGGGTTTGACGTCGTCATTATTTCGGGAGATCGCGATTTGACACAATTAGCGTCGGAACGTATTCATGTTCATGTCACGAAAAAAGGCATAACAGATATGGAGCGATATACACCGGAATACGTATTTGAGAAGTATGGGCTAACGCCTGCACAAATTGTTGATTTGAAAGGATTAATGGGCGATGCATCAGATAATATTCCAGGCGTTCCGGGAGTCGGAGAGAAAACAGCATTAAAATTATTAAAAGAATATGGAACGATTGAACATGTACTTGCCTCACTTGAACATATTTCTGGAAAAAAATTGAAGGAAAACTTACAAACGTACCGTGAACAAGCGTTACTAAGTAAACAGTTGGCAACCATTCATCGTGATGTTCCATTGACACTATCGCTCGATGAGTTAGCATGGGAGTCATATGATAGCGAGCGGGTGGCAGCGTTATTCCAAGAGCTCGGTTTCACTTCGCTTATGGACAAAATTGGTCAAATTTCACAAGAACAACTATCATTAACCGATATTTCGTTTGTTACGGTTCAAGCGATTGATGAGCACATGTTGACAAAAGAAGGTGCACTTGTTGTTGAAGTGATGGATGCGAATTATCATCAAGCGCCTATTCTTGGCTTTGCGCTTGTGAATGAGCGTGGACACTTTTTTATTCCGACGGACATAGCTCTCGCTTCATCACGATTTAAAAGATGGCTTGAAGATGAGCAATGTAAAAAAAGTGTGTTTGATGCCAAACGAGCGATCGTTGCGCTGAAGTGGAACGGTATTGAACTTAAAGGTGTCGATTTTGATCTATTATTAGCTGCATACTTGCTCAATCCGACCGATGCGAATGGGGATGTGGCGGCCGTTGCAAAAACGAAGCAATATACGGATGTACAAAGCGACGAAGAAGTATATGGAAAAGGAGCGAAACAAGCTATTCCGCCGACAAATGTATTAGCTGAACATCTCGTACGAAAGGCGAAAGCGATCGCTTCGTTGAAAGAAACATATATTCAAGAACTAAAGCGAAATGAACAATTTGAATTGCTTGTACATTTAGAATTACCGCTTACGTTTATTTTAGCACAAATGGAATTTTACGGTGTGAAAGTGGATGTTGATCGTTTGGAACAGATGGGAAAAGAGTTCACTGCTCAACTCGAACAAATTGAGCAACGCATTTATGAACTTGCAGGAACAACGTTTAACATTAATTCCCCGAAACAACTAGGAACGATTTTATTTGAAAAACTTCAGTTGCCGATTGTGAAAAAAACGAAAACGGGTTACTCTACCTCCGCGGACGTTCTAGAAAAGTTAGCGCCATACCATGAAATTATTGAGCAAATTTTACACTATCGTCAGCTCGGAAAATTACAATCCACATATGTCGAAGGATTAATGAAAGTCGTCCGAAAAGATACAGGAAAAGTGCATACGATTTTTCAACAAGCGTTGACTCAAACGGGACGTTTAAGCTCTACAGAGCCTAATTTACAAAATATCCCTATTCGTATTGAGGAAGGAAGAAAAATTCGTCAAGCGTTTGTCCCATCCTCAGACGATTGGGTTATTTTTGCAGCTGATTATTCTCAAATCGAGTTGCGCGTTTTAGCGCATATTGCTAATGATGAAAATTTAATTGCCGCGTTTCACCACGACCTTGATATTCATACGAAAACGGCGATGGATATTTTTCATGTCAAGGAAGACGAAGTGACCGCTCATATGCGCCGTCAAGCGAAAGCAGTCAATTTTGGCATCGTTTACGGGATTAGCGACTACGGATTATCGCAAAACTTAGGCATCACGCGCAAAGAGGCAGCCGAATTTATTGAACGATATTTTCGAAGTTATCCGGGTGTAAAGCGGTATATGGAAGAGATCGTACAAGATGCAAAACAAAAAGGATATGTGACGACATTGCTTCATCGTCGCCGTTATTTGCCGGATATTACAAGTAGTAACTTTAACGTTCGCAGTTTTGCTGAGCGAACAGCGATGAACACGCCAATTCAAGGAAGCGCTGCGGATATTATTAAAAAAGCGATGATTGATTTAGCTAAGCGTCTGCATGAAGAACGACTGCAAACTCGTTTGTTGCTGCAAGTACATGACGAATTGATTTTAGAAGCACCAAAAGAAGAAATTGAATTGTTGAAAAAAATCGTACCAGATGTGATGGAGAACGCAGTATCATTACGTGTTCCGTTAAAAGTCGACTATCATTTTGGTCCAACATGGTATGATGCGAAGTAACGAAAGGGGGGAGCAACCATGCCAGAATTACCTGAAGTCGAAATGGTGAGGCGGACATTGCTTCCACTTGTTGTTGGTAAAACGATCGAACGTGTGAAAGTGCATTGGTCAAAAATTATTCAGCACCCTGATGTAGCTACGTTTTGTGAGTGTCTGAAAGGACAGACGATTCACGATATTCAGCGGAGAGGTAAATTTTTACTCTTTCAATTGGATGATGTCGTCCTCGTTTCTCATTTGCGGATGGAAGGACGTTATATATATGAAAAAGAAGATGCTCCATTTGATCAACATACACACATTTTTTTTACATTCACAGATCAGACGGAACTTCGTTATCGCGATGTGCGCAAATTTGGTACGATGCATTTATTTAATAAAGGTGAAGAATTCCGTGTCCCTCCTTTATCAAGTATTGGGGTTGAGCCGTTCGATGAGCAATTTACGGTTGCATGGCTTACAGATCGACTTCAACGAACAAAACGTACAATAAAAGCGACATTGCTTGATCAAACGATTGTCGCAGGATTAGGCAATATTTATGTCGATGAAGTATTATTTCGTTCGTCCATTCATCCAGAGCGGACAGCAACGACGTTAACGATACGGGAAATCGAAGCATTACATGAGGCAATTGTTCAAACGATACAAGAAGCGATTGAAAAAGGTGGAAGTACCGTTCGAACATATGTGAATACGCAAGGGAAGACAGGGACGTTTCAAACGCAATTGTATGTATACGGCCGTGCCAACATGCCATGCCGTCGTTGTGGAAATCCCATTTCCAAAACAACTGTAGCCAATCGCGGCACACATTATTGTAAACATTGTCAAACGTAATGTAAGAACATTGCCTAGACCTCTTCCATATACTATGGTAGCTTTTCAAGGAAGGGGCGGGCGTATATGATTACATGGTCTTTATTTTTGCTTGCGTTTGCTGTAAGCATTGATGGGTTGACTGTCGGTATTACGTATGGTATGCGGAATGTACATGTTCCTCTTCGTTCGTTGCTGATTATTTCGTTTTTTTCATGCATGACATTTGTAGTAGCGATGGGCATTGGTCGCATGTTATATATGTTTTTTTCGCCAACCGTTGCCAACGCAATGGGTGGGGGGATATTAATCATATTAGGATTATGGATGATTATTCAATCCGTGCTCAAGAGAGATAAAAATGAAGAAAAATTTTTAATGAACGTAGAAATTCGTTCGCTCGGCATTGTCATTCAAATTTTGCACAAACCAACGATGGCTGATTTTGACCGTTCAGGAACGATTACAGGGATGGAGGCTGTATTTTTAGGAATCGCCTTGTCGCTCGATGCGTTTGGAGCAGGCGTAAGCGCGGCGCTTTTAAACTATTCGGTAGCGTTTACTACATTTCTCGTTTGCTTGCTTAGCTTTAGTTTCTTATTTAGCGGATTGAAAATTGGAAAATCGTTTAGAAAGTATGACTGGCTACAAAAATACTCGTTTTTACCTGGGATTATGCTTATTGTCATTGGTATTTTTAAAATGAGATAGGGGTGAAGGCGTTGTTAACGATCGGATTAACAGGGGGTATCGCTAGTGGAAAAAGTACGGTCGCGGCGATGTTCCGTGACTTACATATTCCTGTCATTGATGCAGATGAAATCGCTCACCGTGTCACAGCCATCGACGGTGAGGCGTATCAATCAATTGTTGAAACGTTTGGAAGCGACATTTTAGACTCAAATGGTGCGATTGATCGACGTAAGCTTGGTGCGATTGTATTTCATGATGAACAAAAGCGAAAACAGTTAAATGCCATCGTTCATCCGCTCGTACGTAAACATATGCTACAACAAAAAGAGCAATATGCAAGAAGAGGGGAAAAATCTGTTGTTCTCGATATTCCGCTTTTATTTGAAAGTAAATTAGAACATCTCGTTGATCGTATTCTTGTCGTATATGTAGACGAACAAACGCAGCTACGGCGTCTTTGTGAGCGTAACGGTTTTTCCGTTGAAGAAGCATGGGCGCGTATAAAATCGCAAATGCCGCTCGAACAAAAACGAAAAAAAGCAGATGCTGTCATCGATAATAACGGAACGATTGAAGAAACGAAACGACAATTGCATGCATGTTTAATGCGTTGGGGTATCCTTGAAAAATAGGACGCCCTTTTTTATTTTTTTATAGCATAAACACCTTAAAAATGTTATACTATTTTTGTGAATAACAGATAAATAGTATAACATATATACTGAAAGGGGCTATATAATGAAAGCGAGAGTAGCGATTAACGGGTTCGGACGCATTGGACGTATGGTGTTCCGAAAAGCTATTATGGACAATGATGTTGACATTGTAGCCATTAATGCGAGCTATCCGCCTGAAACGTTAGCTCATTTAATAAAATATGATTCGAACCATGGTAAATTTGATGGGGATGTCGTTCCTGTTGAAGATGGTTTAATTGTAAATGGAAAAAAAGTACAACTATTAAATTCACGTGATCCACGACTATTACCGTGGGGAGAGCTTCAAATCGATATCGTTATCGAAGCAACGGGAAAGTTTAACGCAAAAGAAAAGGCGATGATGCACGTCGAAGCGGGAGCAAAGCGTGTTATTTTAACTGCACCAGGAAAAGATGAGGATGTCACGATTGTAATGGGAGTCAATGAACATATGCTTTCTCCAGAGCACGTCATCATTTCAAACGCTTCATGTACAACAAACTGTTTAGCGCCCGTTGTGAAAGTGCTTGATGAAGCGTTTGGCATCGAAAATGGACTTATGACAACTGTTCATGCCTACACAAACGATCAAAAAAACATCGACAATCCACATAAAGATTTACGTCGAGCACGTTCATGCGCACAATCGATCATTCCGACAACAACAGGTGCGGCTAAAGCCTTAGCACTTGTATTGCCACATTTAAAAGGAAAAATGCACGGCATGGCGTTGCGCGTTCCGACGCCAAACGTTTCACTTGTTGACGTCGTTGTCGATGTGAAAAAAGATGTGACAGTCGATGAAGTGAATGAAGCATTTATGCAAGCAGCTCGCGGGGAGTTAAAAGGCATTTTAGACGTGACGATGGAACCGCTTGTATCCATTGATTTTAATACAAATCCACATTCTGCGATTGTTGATGGGTTATCGACAATGGTGATCGAAAATCGGAAAGTAAAAGTGTTAGCATGGTATGATAACGAATGGGGCTATTCTTGTCGCGTTGTTGATTTAGCAAAACTAGTTGCGAAACAATTGTTAAAAAATGAAGCGGTTGCGAATGTATAACGCTGGGGTTCCCAGCGTTATTTTTCTGCCCATTTGATAAAAAAATAAAAAACGATATTGAAAAAAATATATAAACGAAGTATACTATGTTTCGTGAACTTCTTGAACGCGTGGTAATGTGACTACTTAAAGGGTTAGGACCTCTTTGGACTAACTTTCCCCCGTGGTAGTTATACATTCCAGAAAGCAAAAGAAATTCATCGTTTATTTTTTTCAAAATTTATAAAAGGGGGATACGATCATGGATACAATGGGTCGTCACGTTATCTCAGAACTTTGGGGATGCGATTTTGATAAGTTAAATGACATGGAGTTTATTGAAAAAACATTTGTTGATGCAGCGTTAAAGTCTGGTGCTGAAATTCGTGAAGTTGCGTTTCATAAATTTGCACCACAAGGCGTTAGCGGTGTTGTCATCATTTCTGAATCACATTTAACTATCCATAGTTTTCCTGAGCATGGCTATGCTAGCATTGATGTGTACACATGTGGTGATTTAGATCCAACGATTGCGGCGGATTACATCGCTGAAGCATTAGGTGCGCAAACGCGTGAAACAATTGAATTGCCTCGTGGTATGGGTCCAATTGAAATTAAACAAGCAAAAGCTTTATAATAAAGTGTAAGAGAAAAAGAGGTGTAGATTCTGCACCTCTTTTTTATCATTCATTGAAAAGTGAGGAGACGAACAGTGAAATGGAAGCATATACTAACAAATCATAATGAAACATCTGAACGTCATTCGGATGAACAGCTAAAAAGCCGTTATTACAAAACGACACAATCCACTGCATTACAAGTAGTGAAAGAAATGTTTGAACAGATGGATGGGTGTCGTATTGTAGCGATATCAGAAGAACGAGGAGAAATGAGCGTATCGCTAACGAAAGGAAAAAAAGCGTTTATCGTCGTGACGGTTATTTCTGTTCGACCGTTTGAAACAGCAATTGACTTTTCAGTGACAACGGAAACAACATGGCTTCCTGTTGATTTCGGATTTAGTCGCCAGCTCATCATCCGCTTGTATGACGAATTAGCGAAACGATTAACATACATCGGGTCGGGAATATATGGAGAGTATGAGTAAAATGTTTGTGGGAGAAAAAAAGACAGGTTCCTGATTTGGTATAATAAGGAACCTGTCAGATATGTAAGCAAAATAGATGAAAAACGGGCTCTCTTCCTGGTAAGGTAGTAAGTGCGAAAAAAATACAACCAAAGAAAGGAGTGGAGCCCATGCAGGATTATATCACAAACGGCTTGACATTAAAAGAGATCGAACAGTCTTTATTTAGACATATGCAAAAACAATATGGTCATCTCCTTCAACAGGTGTTGGAGGAGATCGACCGCACATTGGCAGAACAGCGGGACAAGAAACGATATGCGCTCAAAGATAAGCGGACGATCCGACTCCAAACGCTATTTGGAGAGGTGGAAGTGAAGCGAAACTACTACTTTGACCGTGAAAAAAAGGTGTATACGTCTTTACTCGATGTCTTTCTTCAGTTCGATGGGGCGCATGGAGTGAGTCCGCTATTAGAGGAGACAGCGATTCATCTCGCCGTGACGGGTTCTTCGTATCGACAGGCTGCGCAGTCGCTTGAAAAGCTGGTGGGGTATGCATGTATGAGTCACGAAACGATTCGCCAGTCCATCATCGAGGCAGAGGTGGAAGGGCACCGTGCGATGGAGAAAAAAGGGCGCGTGTTTTTTATCGAAGCAGACGGGTTGTACGTGAAACGTCAACGAAGCCGCATCAAAGGAAAAGAAGAAAAGATCATCACGATTCACCAAGGATGGGAGAAAAACGGGAAACGCGTATCCTTAGTGAATCGACGGTATATGGTTCATCAAACGAATGAACCGATTTGGGAAGCTGTAGAGAATTTTCTGATGAAGGAATACAGCTATGATCCGTTTGAGGATTGGGTGGTCATCAATGGAGATGGAGCCCCATGGATTACAGCGTGTCGAGAATATTTCGGGGACAGGGGGTACTTTCAGCTTGATCGGTTCCATGTGGCAAGAGAGATTCGTCAATTGTTCCGAGGTCATGCGAGATATCGGGTGATTCGAAAGAAGTTAGCATCATGGGATGAAGAAGGCGTGTTACGAGAACTCACAAGTGCCATCGGTACGTTAGAACATGAGGAGAAGGAAAAGCAACTCGAGGCGCTTGTTCGTCGAATCGAGGAGATGCCAGGATGTTTGCGTGACTATCGCGTATGGTTGAAGGAAAAAGGGATTGACACGACAAACATGAGGGCGATGGGGAGTGCGGAAGCAACGATGCATGTGTTTGCGAAACGAAGTAAAAACGGTCGAAGTTGGAGGGATGCAGGGATTGAAGCGATGTTGCGAGCGATCGTCGCGATAAAAGATACGTTACTCATTCGGACACGCGATGGAGTGATGTATGGCGTGGAAGAACGAGAAGAAACGAAACGAGAAACGATCGTGAAAAAGGCACTGAAGCGCGTGCAAACGCAAATGACAGAAGTGGTACGAGATAACATCCCATACCTTCGCCAATCTTCAGGGACACCGATTTACGAGGCATTGCAAGCATTGAAAGGTTTTTAAAACGAGAGAAAACGCACATACCTACAGGATGAGAGTAAGTAAAAGCGCTTACATATAACGATTTTATAAAACCATATATAACCAAAAAAATCGGTCGAGAAAAAAATCTCCCACAAAGTCTTGACTCAAACATATGGAGAGAAGTAGTTGTACATCGTCCTTTTTTTGTCTACTATAAAAGTAAAATTACTGCTAGGGAGCTGATATATATGAAATGCCCGTCGTGTCACCACAACGGAACGCGTGTGCTCGACTCGCGTCCTGTTGATGAAGGGCGTTCTATTCGTCGCCGTCGTGAATGTGAACGTTGTCATTTTCGCTTTACAACGTTTGAGAAAGTGGAAGAATCGCCGCTTATTGTTGTCAAAAAAGAAGGAACACGAGAAGAATTTAGCCGTGAAAAAATATTGCGCGGTCTCATTAAAGCGTGCGAAAAGCGTCCGGTTGCCCTTGAACAATTAGAAGAAGTAACGCGGCAAATTGAGCGGGAATTACGCAATAGCGGCATGAATGAGGTGAAAAGCGAAACGATCGGTGAAATGGTGATGGAACGATTGTCCAAAATTGACGAAGTCGCTTATGTTCGTTTTGCTTCTGTATACCGCCAGTTTAAAGATTTAAACGTCTTTATCGAGGAATTAAAAGAACTAATAAAAAAAGAACAAGGAGAAAGGGCATAATATGCTCTTTTTCATATGAAGAAGGTCGATAATATGGAATATAGTTGGAAAGAATTAATTGCGGTCGACCGATATATTGTCCACGCCAATGGTGTTTTAAGTGAACTAGATCGGAAAGTATTGACACTGTTATATCAACCGTTAATTGGTGCGCAAGCGTATAGTTTATATATGACGTTATGGAGCGAACTTGAGCAAACACGCTTATGGAGTGAAGAGACGACACACCATAGTTTAATGGCAATTATGCAATGCAGTTTGCCAACGATATACGCTGAACGTTTAAAACTTGAGGGAATCGGGTTGTTAAATACGTATATGAAGCGAACGAATGCAGATGATGAACGCGTATTTATTTACGAGCTTCGCCTTCCCCTTACACCAGAACAATTTTTCACTGATGGTGTGTTAAATGTATTTTTATATGATCGTGTAGGAAAAACGAAATTTCAAAAGTTGAAAAAGTTTTTTTCTGATCGTGCTATCGATCGCACTTCTTTTGTACCTGTGACGCGCTCATTTCACGATGTATTTTCATCGATCCAGCCTGAAAAAATGATTCATAAGTTAGGCGACGAAGCGAAGCAAGAAGTAACGCTCCAAGACGGGCATCAGTATATAGGAAAAGAACAAGCGATGTATACGATGCAAGATGATATATTTGATTTTGACGCATTTTATGCAGGACTGTCTCATCATCTCGTCCCACGTCGTGCGATTACTGCAAAAGTGAAAGATGCGATCAAAAAGCTAGCTTTTTTATATGGCATTGGTCCGCTTGACATGCAAAAAATTGTGATGAGCGTCATCGATCCCTCAGAACAAATTGATATCGAATCATTAAGAAAAGCGGCGCAAGAATGGTATCAATTTGAACGTGGTGAGGCGCTTCCGCGGCTATATGATCGCGTGCAACCGTTAGCGGAGCGGACGATGGCGCATGTCGAGCCAAAAAACGAAGAAGAATATTTAATGAAACAGCTCGAAACCGTTTCACCGAGACAGTTGCTTATGGACTTTTCTGGTGGAGCTGAACCGGCGTTAGCGGATTTGCAGCTAATTGAAGAAATGATGTTTAAGCAAAAACTGCCACCAGGCGTCATGAATGTGCTTATTTATTACGTCATGTTACGTACAGATATGAAGCTTCCGAAAAAATATGTAGAAAAAATTGCTAGTTCGTGGGCGAGAAAAAAAGTGCGTACGGTCAAACAAGCGATGGAATTGGCGAAAAAAGAAGCGCGTGAATACGAAACATTTATGAAAGAAAAAGAGGAAAAAGGGTCGAAAAAGCCGATTCGTACTGAGATGTTGCCAGATTGGTTACAAACAGACTATTCACAATTTGAACGAAAACAAATGAGATCGGAAGAAGAGCTAGAACAAAAACGGCGCGAGTTGGAAGAACGGTTGAAAAAGCCGAAAAGTTAGGGGATAAATGATGAAACCAATTCGGGAAACTATCCACCATTTGATGAATCGTCATGATTTTAAAGAGCGATATGAGGCGATGAAACGCGATATTTTAAACGATCCACACGTTCAATCGTTTTTACGTGGTCATGATGTGACAGATGCGATGTTAAATCGCCATCTTGGCAAATTGTATGAGTTTGTACAACAAAGTAAACATTGTGAGCGTTGTTCAAGTTTAGAACAGTGTCCTAATTTGCTGAAAGGTTATACACCACATTTAATTTGGCAAGGGAAAAACATTGATGTGCAATACGAGCGCTGCGCTCGCAAAGTGCAAGAAGATGAACGAAAAAAACAACAATCGCTCATTCGTAGTTTGTTTATCCCGCGTGATATGTTACAAGCATCATTTGATAAGCTAGAAACGGACGATCTTGGGCGTATTGAAGCGATCGAACTTGCGAATACATTTGCATCGACGTATGAAGTAGGTAAACGAATAAAAGGGCTATATTTATATGGATCATTTGGAGTAGGAAAAACATACTTGTTAGCAGCGATGGCGAATGAATTAGCTCAAAGACATATTGCTTCATTTCTTGTGTACGTGCCGGAATTTGTTCGTTCATTAAAATCGGCACTTCAAACGGACGCGTTTCAAGATACGATCGAATATGCGAAGCAAGTGCCTGTGCTTATGCTTGATGATTTAGGAGCAGAATTAATGTCAAGTTGGTGGCGCGATGAGGTGCTCGGTCCGATTTTGCAATATCGCATGCTTGAGCATTTGCCGACATGCTTTACATCAAATTTCGATTTAAAACGTCTTACTCACCATCTTGCCCATTCGCAGCGCGGTGAAGAAGAGCAAGTGAAAGCAGCGCGAATCATTGAACGAATTGTCTATTTAGCTACTCCGATCGAAATGAAAGGAAAAAATCGCCGAATCGACATGTGATAAACAGACGGTGTCCCCCATATATATAAAACAAGCATGTTTCGGGAAAAGGGGGGGCACCGTTGATTTATATCGTATTTCAAGATGGACAAGATGCACAACGACTATTTGCAGAATTAAGTAAAGCGCCACAACCATATGGAAAATTGCTTTACGACGACAAGACGATTACCGTTTTTTTTCATGAATCGAATGTTGCGCATATGCGCGCATTGTTCATTCCGATTTTTACTTCATGCATCATTCGAGCATTTGAAGCACGTTGGCTTTTATCGATCATTTCGCGCACATTTTTTTATGAAAACGAAGAAGAACAACAACAAATTTTACAGCTCGCTTATTCGTTTATTGACGGTGAGAGACATTACTATCGCCTTGGAAAAAAAACGAATATGCCGCGTGAGCAATTAATTGCGCAATCGTTGCATGAATGTTTGCATGAAGGGTTGTTTTCGTTTGAATCGCTTATGACTTTTCGTTTGAAGCCGTATTATGACCGTCTTATGCATTATGTCGAATTAGCCATTGACGAATACAAATTAGAGCAAGAATACCAATCATTTGTTCATATGTTGCGTGAAATTGTTGCATCACGCCCGCCGCAAATGAATGCTCTTCACGTATTATATGAGCACGGATCGTTTCAATTTTTCGATGAGCGATTCGTCTACTTGTCACCTCAGCAGCTGAAGCAGTGGATTGACCGTAGATTGATGGTGAGTCAGCCGATGTATATTGATACATCTGTATTAGCACCGCTCGTCTCTATTGCGCCAGAAAAAATATGGATATATACCGATGTGACAGATGTTGGGATGATTCAAACGATTCAAAACGTATTTCAAGAGCGAATTGAGCTACGAACACCTCTTGATTTTCCAAAAAAGTATGCTTATAATGACATACATAATGAATAAAGCCAAAAGTGATGATGAGGACACGGGTGTATTTTTACGGTTCACAGAGAGGGAAGGCATAGGCTGAAACCTTCCTAACACGGAAAATGCACTTACCACCTCTAAACTTCAGCAGTGAACAATGGGACGATTGCCCGTTCAGTAATTGCTGACGGTTTGCGCCGTTATCGAAATGAAGCCGTTTATACGCTCGTTTTGTATTTGTATAGACGGAAAGAAGGGTGGAACCACGAAGCCAACTCGTCCCTCGTTTTTGGGACGAGTTTTTTTATTTTTAAAAAAGGAGTGAATAGCTTTGGCGGATGTAGTAAAAATTACATTTCCAGATGGAGCAGTAAAGGAGTTTCCGAAAGGGGTGACAACGGAAGACATTGCGGCTTCCATTAGCCCAGGACTGAAGAAAAAAGCGATTGCAGGAAAGCTAAATGAGCGCATGATCGATTTACGCACACCGATTGAAGAAGATGGCGCCATTTCAATTATTACACAAGATATGCCAGAAGCACTTGACATTTTGCGTCATAGCACAGCGCATTTAATGGCCCAAGCCATTAAACGATTATATAAAGATGTAAAGCTTGGCGTTGGTCCTGTCATTGAAAACGGCTTTTACTACGATATTGATGTCGATGTCCCAATTACAGCGGAAGACTTACCAAAAATCGAACAAGAAATGAAAAAAATTGTAAAAGAAAACTTGGACATCGTTCGTAAAGAAGTGAGCCGTGAAGAAGCGATTCGTCTTTATGAAGAAATTGGCGATCCGTTGAAAATTGAACTCATTCACGATATTCCAGAAGGAGAAGTTGTCTCCATTTACGAGCAAGGAGAATTTTTCGATCTTTGTCGCGGGGTTCATGTGCCGTCAACAGGAAAAATAAAAGAGTTTAAACTGTTAAGTGTAGCAGGCGCGTACTGGCGCGGCGACAGCAAAAACAAAATGTTGCAACGCATTTACGGCACAGCGTTTTTCAAAAAGGAAGACTTAGACGAATATTTGCGCCTTTTACAAGAAGCGAAAGAGCGCGATCATCGTAAGCTTGGAAAAGAACTCGACTTATTTATGACGTCACAAAAAGTTGGACAAGGATTGCCGCTTTGGCTTCCAAAAGGGGCGACAATTCGCCGAACAATTGAGCGTTATATCGTCGATAAGGAGTTGTCGCTTGGTTACCAACACGTATATACGCCTGTGCTCGGTAGCGTGGAATTATATAAAACGTCTGGCCATTGGGATCATTATAAAGATGGGATGTTCCCACCGATGGAGATGGATAATGAGCAGCTTGTATTACGTCCGATGAACTGTCCACATCATATGATGGTATATAAACATAAAATTCATAGCTATCGCGAACTGCCAATTCGCATCGCAGAACTCGGCACGATGCACCGTTATGAAATGTCTGGAGCGCTTACAGGTTTGCAACGTGTGCGCGGCATGACGTTAAATGATGCACATATTTTCGTACGCCCAGATCAAATTAAAGACGAGTTTAAGCGTGTCGTTAATTTAATTTTAGACGTATATAAAGACTTCGGTTTAACAGATTATTCATTCCGCCTGTCGTATCGTGATCCACAAGATAAAGAAAAATATTATGATGACGATGCGATGTGGGAAAAAGCACAAAGCATGCTAAAAGAGGCAATGGACGAGCTTGGGCTTGACTATTACGAAGCGGAAGGTGAAGCGGCGTTTTACGGTCCAAAGTTAGATGTTCAAGTGCGTACGGCGCTAGGAAAAGACGAGACGTTATCGACTGTTCAGCTTGACTTCTTGTTGCCGGAACGTTTTGATTTAACGTACATCGGTGAAGACGGAAAACCGCATCGCCCAGTCGTTATTCATCGTGGTGTTGTATCGACGATGGAGCGTTTCGTTGCCTTTTTAATCGAGGAGTATAAAGGAGCGTTCCCGACTTGGCTAGCACCAGTGCAAGTACAAGTCATTCCGGTCGCTCCATCTATCCATATGGATTATGCGTATGAGGTGAAGCATGCGCTACAAGCTGCAGGTATTCGTGTTGAAGTCGATGAGCGTGAAGAAAAAATCGGCTATAAAATTCGTGAAGCACAAATGCAAAAAATTCCGTACATGCTTGTTGTCGGCGATAACGAAGTAAAGGAGAAGGCGGTAAACGTAAGAAAATACGGCCAACAAACAAGTGAAACGATGCCGCTTCATGCGTTTGTCGATCTCATCGAAAAAGAAGTACGAAAATAGTTGCATTTTCTCTCGATGTTTGCTATAGTGTTACTTGTTGTAATCAATTAACATCGGTTGACAATAACATGACATTTATGGTATATATGTTAGAGTAAAAATAAATACTTGTTTGACACAAGCAGAAGCACCCGCTTCTCACCTGATGGACGCCGTAGGGCTGTTAACAGGTTCATGACAAAACAAATGTTGTGAGTGAGACGTGTGGGTGTATTGTACCCACACGTTTTTTGTTGTGTGCGTTCTGCTTTAACAAACAAGTTTGAAAAAACCGTGGAGGTGGCTAGTTATTAGCAAAGATTTTATTATTAATGAGAACATTCGGGCACGTGAAGTTCGTTTAGTCGATCCAAATGGAGAGCAGCTTGGGATTAAGACGAAACAAGAAGCGTTAGAAATTGCAGCGCGTTTAAATTTAGACTTAGTGATGGTTGCACCAAATGCGAAACCGCCAGTATGCCGCATTATGGATTATGGCAAGTTCCGCTTCGAGCAACAAAAGAAGGAAAAAGAAGCGCGTAAAAAGCAAAAAGTGATTAACGTAAAAGAAGTTCGTTTAAGCCCAACGATCGAAGAACATGACTTCAACACGAAATTGCGCAACGCGCGGAAGTTCCTTGAAAAAGGAGATAAAGTGAAAGCGACAATTCGCTTTAAAGGACGTGCGATTACGCATAAAGAAATTGGTCAGCGCGTGCTTGATCGATTTGCTGAAGCATGTGCGGATATTGGTACGGTTGAGACGGCTCCAAAAATGGATGGCCGCAGTATGTTTTTAGTGCTAGCACCGAAAAACGACAAATAACAAAAGGGAGGAACACCTTATGCCAAAAATGAAAACTCACAAAGGCTCAGCGAAGCGTTTCAAAAAGACAGGAACTGGTCAATTAAAACGTTCACACGCATTCACTAGCCACTTATTCGCTAACAAAACACAAAAACAAAAGCGTAAACTTCGTAAAGCAACGCTTGTATCAAAAGGCGACTTCAAACGCATTCGTCAATTGTTAGATAACGTAAAATAATTTTAGGAGGGAAATGTTATGCCACGTGTAAAAGGCGGTACAGTCACACGCAGACGTCGTAAAAAAATTCTTAAACTTGCAAAAGGATATTTCGGTTCGAAACATCGTTTATATAAAGTTGCAAACCAACAAGTGATGAAATCGTTAATGTACGCGTATCGCGATCGTCGTCAACGTAAACGCGACTTCCGTAAACTTTGGATTACGCGCATTAACGCAGCAGCGCGCATGAACGGTCTTTCTTACAGCCGTTTAATGCACGGATTAAAACTTGCAGGTATTGAAGTAAACCGCAAAATGCTTGCTGATTTAGCAGTAAACGATGCAGCGGCATTCACACAACTTGCAAACATCGCAAAAGAAAATTTAAACAAGTAATAAAGGAAATGACCATTCTCCCTTGAGGGGATGGTCATTTTTTGTAAGAGGGGGAGAAAAAATGGATATAAGAAAATTATTCGATATGCAGCGGCAATTGGACGAACGAATTGAGACGGAGCGCGGATTGCGTGGTGAACGTTTAGTCGAGCGCAAGTTGTTAGCTCTTCTTGTTGAAATCGGGGAACTTGCGAATGAAACGCGTTGCTTCAAGTTTTGGAGTTCGAAGCCACCAGCAGCAGTCGAAACGATTTTAGAAGAATATGTTGACGGTCTTCACTTTATTTTATCGCTCGGGCTCGACCTTTCTTTACATGAGGGTGTACAATGGCCAAACGTACAAGAAAGCCGACCGCTTGTTGATCAATTTTTACGCGTATTTGAGGCGGTTCACGCGTTTCGTGGACAGCTAAATGAAGAAGCATACAATCAACTAGTATATGCGTACGCCCAGCTTGCTCATGCTCTCTCTTTTACTGCCCAGCAAATTGAACGTGCGTACATCGCGAAAAACGAAGTAAATCATGAACGGCAAAGCCACAATTATTAACAACTATCGAAATGTTTAGTATAATGAATGTTGTACATAGAGAGGAGTGACAGATGTGAAAAAGCTCGATGAAACGTTAACGATGTTGAAGGCGTTAACGGATGCAAAAGGCGTTCCAGGGAATGAACGGGAAGTACGTGAAGTGATGAGATCGTATATCGCTCCGTATGCCGATGAAGTGACGACGGACCGCCTCGGAAGTTTAATTGCGAAAAAAGTAGGAAAAGAAAATGGACCAAAAGTGATGATTGCTGGTCATTTAGATGAAGTTGGTTTTATGGTGACGCAAATTGATGAAAAAGGCTTTATTCGTTTCCAACCGCTTGGCGGCTGGTGGAGCCAAGTCATGCTCGCTCAACGTGTGACGATCGTGACGCAAAAAGGCGACATCACAGGTGTCATCGGTTCAAAACCGCCGCACATTTTACCTGTAGAAGCAAGAAGAAAGCCTGTTGAAATAAAAGATATGTTTATTGACATCGGAGCTTCGAGCCGTGACGAAGCGATCGAGTGGGGAGTGCGCCCTGGCGATGCGATTGTACCATATTTTGAATTTACGGTTATGAACAATGAAAAAATGTTGCTTGCGAAAGCATGGGATAACCGCATCGGTTGCGCCGTTGCGATCGATGTGTTGAAACAATTAAAAGATGTGGAGCATCCAAACGTCGTGTATGGCGTTGGTACAGTGCAAGAAGAAGTAGGCTTGCGCGGTGCGCGAACATCTGCTTTTGCGATCGAACCAGATATTGCATTTGCGGTTGATGTTGGCATTGCTGGTGATACACCAGGTGTGTCAGAAAAAGAAGCCATGGGTAAACTTGGCGGCGGACCGCATATCGTTTTATACGATGCAACGCTCGTTTCTCATAAAGGATTGCGAGAATTTGTCGTTAGTGTTGCGGAGGAAATGAACATCCCGTACCGCTTTGACGCGATGCCAGGTGGCGGAACAGACGCTGGTGCGATCCATATGACGATGCGCGGCGTTCCAGCGCTCACCATTTCCATCCCAACGCGCTACATTCACTCTCACGCTGCCCTTCTTCACCGCGATGACTACGAACAAACAGTAAAACTACTAGTCGAAGTCATTAAGCGTCTCGATGAAGAAAAAGTGAAAGAAATTACGTTTGATTAAGAGAAGAGAAGTCGACTCGAACAGGGTCGACTTTTTTATAAGTGTTTTTGTACAATAGTGAGGCCCTAAACATGTGACAAATTTATTTGTTTGCTTGAATAGAAAAACTGTGCTTTGTTGAAAAGTAGTGAGATTTTAGCTCATTAAATACGTCAGGAAAAGTTAGAAGAATTTTTGTATTAAGAAATATTGCACATCTTTTCCATTTCGTTTATAATAGCACTAAACCGGTTTATGAAAACGTTTTCTGAACTAAATCGATTTAGTATTGAGAAAGAGGGATCCCGTTGAAAAAAGTCACGATGGCTGATGTCGCAAAGTTGGCCAACGTTTCCAAAAGCACAGTATCACAATACTTGAATCAACGCTATGAATATATGAGCGAGGAAACGAGAAAGCGCATCGCCCGAGCAATTGAGGAGCTTGGCTATCAGCCAAATGTAATCGCCCGAAGTCTAAAGCAAAAAACGACAGCCACCATCGGTGTAATTGTATTTAATATGCTCCATATGTTGACGACAGAAGTGCTACATGCCGTTGAAGAGGAATGCCAGAAGCGCGGATTTCATGTCATTGTCTGCAACTCAGACGATGACCCAGAAAAGGAAAAAAAATATGTTGACATGCTTCTAGCGAAACAGGTTGATGGACTAATTGTCTTTCCGACAGGAAAAAACGAAGAGATGTATCGTCATCTTGCAGAGGAACATTTTCCGCTTGTATTTGTCGACCGGATGGTGCCAGGGGTAGAGATAGATAGCGTATTGTTGGACAATTTTATGGCGGCAGAAATGGCTGTTGATTATTTAATCACACATGGGTATGACCGCATCGCTATCGTCACTCCGCCACTTGTGGCTCATAACGTGCCTCGGATGGAACGGTTTGAAGGGTTTTGTAAAGCAATGAAGAAAAGAGGATTGGATGTCGGCGACATGAATGTGATTACTGCTAATCCCGCCGTGTTATCTGAAGAGCTGAAAAAAAGGTTTACTAAACCGGAACGACCAAACGCTTTGTTTGCCATTAACGATTTGACTTTAATGGGCATTTTGCGATTTGCGAAAGAAACCGACATTCGCATGCCAGAAGATCTAGGGGTAATTAACATCGATGATGTGCCGTTTGCTGATATTTACACCCCGGTGCTGACGACGATCGCCCAGCCGACATTTGCCATGGGAAAAAAAGCATCCGAACGGGTATTTGCGCAAATTGATCAAAAGCGGAAGGGCAAGCCGCGTGTGTTTCGTTTCCCTCCGATACTGAAGGAACGAACATCAATTAGACGAAAGGATAAATGACGAAGAAGGGAGGAGAAACGATGGCCATTCAAGAAAAAGTCGTCATTGGAGTCGATATTGGAACGACGAGCACAAAAGCAGTCGTTTTTGGTGAACGAGGTCGGGTGCTAGCCTCTTATGCTGTCGATTATCCGATTATTCAGCCACATCCCGGCTGGGCAGAACAAGATCCGGATGAGTTGTTCGCAGCGGTCATTCAAGCGGTAGGAGGAGTGACCGTTCGCTATGCCATCCGTCCTGAACAAGTGAAAGCATTAGGGTTTAGCGCAGCCATGCACTCGGTTATGGCGGTTGATAAGGAGGAGAAGCCGCTTACTCGCCTCATCATCTGGGCTGACAATCGAAGCGTTTCTCAAGCAGAAAAGCTACTTAAGAAACAAAACGGGCTGGATATTTACCGGCGGACGGGAACGCCGATTCACCCGATGTCACCACTAGTGAAACTGTTATGGCTGAAAGAAGAACAGCCAGATGTATTTCGAAATGCCCGACGTTTTGTCTCGGTAAAAGACTACGTTCTGTATCGCCTATATGGAAACTATGTCACCGATCACTCGCTCGCTTCAGCGACCGGTCTATTTAACCTTGCTACACTCGATTGGGATGAGGACGTCCTATCCTTCCTTGGCATCGGTCGTGAACATTTGCCGCGCCTTGTGCCGGCGACGCACATTTTGCAAGGAATGAAAAAAGAATGGGCGGAAAAAATGGGATTATCTTCTGATGTGCCGGTCATTATCGGGGCAAGCGATGGTGTGCTTGCAAACATCGGGGTCGGGGCTGTGCTTCCAGGCGAGGCTGCCATTACGATCGGAACGAGCGGGGCGGTGAGAACAATTGCAGCCAAACCAACGACGGATGAAAAAGGTAGAACGTTTTGTTATGCCTTGACACCTGGGTATTGGGTCGTTGGTGGACCAACGAATAATGGAGGAATTTTGCTTCGGTGGCTACGCGATGAATTTGGTGCGCAAGAGCGAGAAGTGGCGAAAAAACTTGGAATAGATCCGTATGACTTATTGACAAAATACGCTGAACATGTTCCGCCTGGGGCAGAGGGACTTGTGTTTTTACCGTTTTTATCGGGAGAACGTGCACCGTATTGGAATGCAAATGCACGTGGGACATTTTTTGGTCTTAGTCTTCATCATAAGCGCGAACATTTCATCCGCGCGGTGATGGAAGGAGTCTGTTTTAGCATTTTATCAGTAGCACTTGCCATTCGTGATGTGACCGGACCGATGGAGGAAATTCGTGTGTCGGGTGGGTTTGCTAAATCGCCATTTTGGCGGCAAATACTTTCGGATATGCTTGGAAAACCGCTCATTGTGCCACAGACGCACGAAGCATCTGCATTAGGAGCTGCTGCTGTAGCAATTCATGCTTTAGGTGAGTTGTCTTCATTGGGAATGGTAAAGACATGGATTGACACGACGGCTCGACATGAACCAAATGAAGCTCATACACTTATTTACGCTGAATTGTTTGATTTGTATGTGCGGTTGTATGATCGATTGAAAGAGGAATTTGATACGATCGCAATGTTTCAGCGACGGGACAGATGGAAAGGTTTATCATCTAAATCGGTTTAGTTTCCCAGCGAATCGTTACTAAACCGATTTAGGTAGCTTTACAGTTTTATAGTTGGAAACTGAAAGCGTTTACGAAAGTGAGAAATTTCATTTCGTCATTCTGTGCAAAAAAACAAAGGGGGAACAAGGAATGGGGATTGCCATTGTTGTTGTTGCTATTATTGCGTTATTGCTATTGATTGCTATAGCGAAAATGCATCCGTTTGTCGCACTTATTTTAGTCTCTGTTGGTGTCGGTCTAGCGATGGGGATGCCGCTTATTGCACCGTCACCGGAAACACCGGGCATTATTGATTCGATTAAGGCTGGATTAGGAAATACACTTGGTTTTTTAGCGATTGTGTTGGCGCTTGGAACGATGCTTGGGAAAATGATGGCGGAATCCGGTGGAGCTGAACGGATTGCCAAAACGTTAATTGATCGTTTTGGTCAAAAACGTGTTCATTGGGCAATGATGGTCGTTGCTTTTTTGGTTGGGATTCCGGTGTTTTTCCAGGTGGGATTTGTGTTGCTTATTCCTCTCGTCTTTACGATTGCGATGGAAACAGGTATTTCGCTCATTACAATCGGAATTCCACTTGTCGCTGGTTTATCGGTCGTGCACGGTCTTGTTCCACCGCACCCAGCAGCGATGGCGGCTGTTGGTATCTTTAAAGCGGACGTTGGAAAGACGATTCTTTATTCGATCATCGTTGGTCTGCCGACGGCAATCATTGCCGGACCGTTGTATGGAAAATGGATTGGTTCGCGCATGTACAAAAAGGTACCAGCGGAAATTGCTGAACAACTCGTACAGCATAAAGAAACAAGAGAACTTCCTGGATTCGGAAATACGCTATTTACAATCTTGCTTCCAGTCATCTTAATGCTTATTGCCTCGATTGCTAACGTCACGCTTGATCAAACATCCGAAGCAGCAAAAATATTACGTTTTATCGGTGACCCAATTGTTGCACTACTCATTGCCACGATTTATTCGTTCTTTAGCCTAGGCTATGCCCGCGGCTTTAACCGCGACAGCGTACAGAAATTTGCCAATGACTGCCTTGGACCAGTGGCAAATATTTTGCTTGTTATCGGAGCGGGAGGAGCGTTTAATAAAGTGCTTCTTGATTCTGGCATCGGCCAACAAATTGCAGAAGCAGCGAAACATTCGGATTTATCTCCGCTTTTGTTAGGGTGGGGGATTGCTGCTCTCATCCGCATCGCGACCGGTTCAGCTACTGTTTCGATGATGACTGCTGCCGGTATTGTTGCGCCAATCGCTGCCAGTATGTCGGGTACAAATGTGGAGCTACTTGTGTTGGCGACTGGTGCTGGCTCGTTGATTTTATCGCACGTTAACGACTCTGGTTTTTGGATGATTAAAGAATATTTCGGTATGACAGTGAAAGAAACATTAATGACTTGGACTGTGATGGAGACGATCATCTCGGTGGTAGCTTTTATTTTCATCTCATTGTTAAGCACTGTTCTCTAATAAACAGCACCCGCCCCGTCTCACTTATGGGGCGGGATTTCTATTTTTTCTAAACAGAAGCAATTAGCTGATGGAATCCGTTGATTTTTTATTGCTTGATGAGCTACTTCGCAAGTAACAGTTCATCGTGAATAAGAAGCCACTTTGTTTATAAGTGATATGAAAGGCTTTATGCTTCTTTCCCTTACATACTAGATTAGGATAATTAGTTACATTTTCTATTTTTCAATATAAATAATGAATACTGCGAAAAAGTCTTACATATTTAAAAAATACAAACATTTATAAAAAAACATTGATAACATGGATGTTTTTTGTTATATTTTACTTAAACATTAAGTAAAATTGACTAAAAAAGGAGGGTGGTGATTTAATAAAGTATCTGCTATTATCTCCGCGTTATGATTTTAGATTTTTAAAAATTTTTGTAGGTTTTTATGAAAGGGTTTACATAAAGAAAAAAGGGGGAACTAAAGTCATGTTTAAAGGAAAAAAAGGTTTAGCATTATCTTTAATAGTGGCATCTAGCATTTTCATGGCAACAGGATGTAACAATAACACAAGTGGTGGGGATAGTAAAGATGATTCTCTACCGATGGTTGGTGCTACAATTTATAAATTTGATGATAACTTTATGTCTTATGTACGTCGTTCTATGGAAGAGACAGCAAAAGGAAAAATTAATCTTATGCTAAACGATTCCCAAAACGATCAGTCAAAACAAATTGAGCAAATTGATACGTTAATAGCAAAAGGAGCAAAAGCGTTAGCTATTAACCTCGTAGATCCGAAGGCTGCTCAAACAGTTATTGATAAAGCTAAGGCAAAAAATATTCCGGTTATCTTTTTTAACAAAGAGCCAGATGCAAGTGTGTTAGCTAGCTATGATAAAGCGTATTATGTAGGAACGAACTCAGCAGAGTCTGGGATCATTCAAGGGGAATTGATTGCAAAAGCGTGGGAAACTAATAAAGACAAATACGATAAGAATAAAGACGGGAAGATTCAATACGTATTATTAAAGGGTGAGCCAGGGCATCCTGACGCAGAAGCACGGACAAAATATTCTATTGAAACAGTCAAACAAAAAGGTATTGAAGTTGAAGAATTAGCAATGGACACTGCTATGTGGGATGCAACGAAAGCGACTGAGAAAATGGATGCGTGGATCTCAAAATTTAATGACAAAATTGAATTTGTTATTTGTAATAATGATGCGATGGCACTTGGTGCAGTTGCTTCTCTTGAAAAAGCTGGATATTTCAACGGGGATAAATTTATTCCGGTCGTCGGTGTTGATGCAATTCCAGAGGCTCTTGAGATGATTGAAAAAGGAAAAATGATTGGCACGGTATTGAACGATGCGAAAAACCAAGGAAAAGCAACGATTGAGCTTGCAACAAACGCTGCAAATGGTAAAGATGTTTTAGAAGGAACTGAATGGAAATTAGATGAAACGAAGGCTGTTCGAGTTCCTTATGTCGCAATAACTAAAGAAAATATCCAAGTAGGTAAGGATTCTTACAAATAAGTAGATATTGAAAGAAGGTAGCGCCTTAGTGCAATCGGATATATGGTGGCTAGGGCGCTTTCTCAATAGAGATTTAAAACAGCCCCTTTTTAATAAGGTTTATGTAGGAGGGTTAATTATGTCGTCGGCATCTAGCGCTAGTTACATACTAGAAATGAAAAACGTAACAAAGAGATTTCCGGGAGTAGTTGCTTTGCAAAATGTTACATTAAAAGTTAAGCCAGGAACTGTTCATGCATTAATGGGAGAAAACGGGGCAGGTAAATCTACTCTAATGAAATGTTTATTTGGGATTTATTCGATGGATGAAGGTCAAATTTTATTAGATGGGAAAGAAGTGAAATTTGAAAATCCGAAGCAGGCGCTAGAAAATGGAGTTTCGATGGTACATCAAGAACTTAACCAAGTTCGCCAACGAAGTGTTATGGATAACATCTGGCTGGGGCGCTATCCGAAAAAAGGTGTTCTGATAGATGAAAAGAAAATGTATGAAGATACTTTAGAGATTTTTAAAGGATTAGATATTCATATTGATCCTCGTAGAAAAGTTAGTACTCTATCTGTTTCTGAAATGCAGATGGTAGAGATCGCAAAAGCGGTTTCTTATCAGTCAAAAGTGATTGTGATGGACGAGCCAACTTCTTCTCTGACTGAAAAAGAGGTAGAGCATTTATTTAAAATCATTGGAAAGTTAAAGCAGGAAAATATAAGTATTATTTATATATCACACAAGATGGAAGAAATTTTAAAAATATCTGATGAAGTGACGATTATGCGTGATGGTCAATATATCACAACGAAGAGCGCAAAGGAACTAACAACAGATGAGATAATTAGGCTCATGGTAGGAAGAGAATTATCGCAACGCTTTCCTCCGAAAACAAATAAACCAGGAGATGTCATTCTAAGAGTAAAGGATTTGACTGCTGAAACCCAACCGTCTTTTTCTAATGTCAGCTTTGAATTAAGAAAAGGTGAGATTTTGGGTGTTGCCGGATTAGTGGGTTCAAAGCGCACAGAATTACTCGAATCATTATTTGGACTGAGGGCTATTCGATCTGGAACAATCGAGATTCACGGGCGGACTATTAATAATAAATCACCACAAGAGGCAATTGAAAACGGATTCGCACTTGTAACAGAGGAAAGAAGAACAACGGGGATATTTCCTGATCTAAGTGTTAGATTTAATTCTATCATTTCGAATTTACGGAAATATAAAACAAAATGGTTATTTGTATCTGATAGTGAAATGCATAACGATACAAAATGGGTTATTGATTCAATGAAAGTAAAGACTCCTTCGCAAAAAACACCAATTCGAAGCTTATCAGGTGGAAATCAACAAAAAGTCATTATTGGCAGATGGCTACTCACCAAACCAGACATTTTATTATTAGATGAACCGACACGTGGTATTGATGTAGGAGCTAAATTTGAAATTTATCAGTTAATTAATGAACTAGCTAAAGAAGGAAAAGGTATTATTATGGTTTCTTCAGAAATGCCTGAGTTATTAGGGGTTACTGATAGAATTTTAGTGATGAGTAATGGGAAAGTTGCAGGAATTGTTGATACTGCTAAAACTTCTCAAGAAGAAATCATGCGATTATCAGCGTTGTATTAGGAGGATGAGGAGATGACTCAAGATATAAAAAACTCAACCGTTATAAAGTGGTTTGTCGATAATGTTATATACGTAGTTTTAGTACTTCTTGTGGCAGGAATTGTTGTTATATCTCCTGACTTTTTATCGATTACGAACTTAATTAACATACTAAGTCAGTCATCATCACGGATCATTATTGCACTTGGCGTGGCGGGAATTTTAATTACTGCCGGTACAGATTTGTCGGCAGGAAGAATGGTTGGACTTGCAGCAGTAATTTCTGCTTCTCTTCTACAAGCACCAGATTATGCATATAAAATGTACCCTAATTTACCTGAATTGCCTTTATTTATACCTATTTTAATTGCTATGGTAGCAACAGGGGTGTTGGGTGCGTTAAATGGTATTATCGTATCAAAATTTCATGTTCCGCCTTTTATTGCTACGTTAGGGATGATGATCGGGGTGTATGGAATCACGTCTATTTATTTCGATCGTCCGCCTTATGGAGCCCAACCGATTGGTGGATTAAGTGAAAGTTTTATCAAATTTGCGCAAAGAGGCATCCCTGTTGGTCAATATGAAGTTCCTTACCTTATTATTTATGCAGTAGTTGTATCCGTTATTATATGGGTTATTTGGAATAAAACAGAGTTAGGGAAAAATATGTATGCAATCGGTGGTAATCCAGAGGCTGCCAAAGTTTCAGGAGTAAATGTGACGAAAAACCTTATTATTATTTATACAATTGCAGGAATTCTTTATGGTTTTTCTGGAACATTAGAAGCTGGACGAGTAGGTAGTGCTACAAATAATACTGGAAATATGTACGAATTAGATGCAATCGCAGCTTGTGTAGTGGGAGGAGTTTCACTATCTGGGGGTATCGGGACCGTTTCGGGTGTAATAGCGGGAGTTTTAATTTTTCAAATTATTAACTACGGTTTGACCTTCCTTGGGGTAAGTCCATATATCCAATTTATTGTGAAAGGTTTAATAATCATTTTAGCTGTAGCATTTGATATGCGTAAGCACGCTAAGAAGAAATAACATGGTGAAAAAGTAAGGTGTCTCAGTTATACACTGAGGCACTTTTATTATGACTACGAACAAACAGTAAAACTACTAGTCGAAGTCATTAAGCGTCTCGATGAAGAAAAAGTGAAAGAAATTACGTTTGATTAAGAGAAGAGAAGTCGACTCGAATAGGGTCGACTTTTTACTTTTTTTTAGAAAATTTTTATTGACTTAAGTTAAATAATTTACTAAAATTTTTATTAACAGAAGTAAGCGCTTACTAAAATAAAACTTATTTCTAGTGGGAGATAACAATGAATAAGAAAAGGTTATTAATGAAACGGTGTGGATGTTCGTTTCAGAAGACCAATCCGAAGCGTTTGTCGCTTACTTTAGGGTATTAGCGGAGGCGAACGCTCCAATTTCTTCTATTCGTCTGAAAGGACTGAACCACCGTAAACAATACTATCTAGTTGGAAAAGGGGAAGTATATGGTGGTGATGAGTTGATGTATGTGGGGATAAATATTCCATATATTCTAGGAGACTTCATGAGTTTTACTTGGGTATTAAAGGAATGGGAGAAGGATTTCTGATTATTTAGGTAACTAGTATTAAAATAAATTTAAGCAAAAGTGGTGATCTAGAATGATTGAACATTTAAAAAATGAATATATAAAAGCATTTCAAGGGGGATATGGAAGATCATCTGTCTTCTTCGCCCCCGGCCGTGTCAATTTAATTGGAGAACATACAGATTATAACGGCGGATATGTGTTACCTTGCTCATTGCATATCGGAACATATGCGGTCGCTCGGTTGAATGATGATGGGATGATTCGGCTCTATTCAAAAAACTTTCATGAAGATGGAATTGTCTCCGTCACAAAAGACGAACTTTCATATGACGAACGTCATGGATGGGCGAATTATCCAAAGGGAATCATTCGAGCGCTTATGCCGAAAGATGTACAAAATGGGATTGACGTCTTATACTATGGCAATATTCCGAATGGGGCTGGATTATCTTCGTCTGCGTCGATTGAGCTCGTTACGGCCGTCATGTTGAACCATTTGTTTGAATTAAATATCGAGATGTTGGAATTAGTGAAGATTAGCCAACAAGTAGAAAACGAATATATCGGTGTTAATTGTGGCATTATGGATCAATTTGCGGTTGGAATGGGAAAAGCAGGTCATGCGCTACTGCTTGATTGCCAAACGCTTCAATACGAGTATTTGCCCCTGTCTTTGGAAGATTGCTCGATCGTCATTGCAAATACGAATAAAAAGAGGGGATTAGCTGATTCAGCATATAACGAGCGACGTGCGACATGCGAGCAGGCGTTGACGAAATTACAACAATATGTACGCATCAACTCGCTTGGAGATATGACGATGGAACAGTTTAATCAATATGCACATGTATTGTCTCCGATCGAACAAAAACGGGTGCGACATGTCGTTTCAGAGAATGAACGGACAAAGCAAGCAGCTTTTGTTTTACGCCAAGGAGATTTGCATACATTTGGACAATTGATGCGCCAATCACATGAATCATTGCGTGATGATTATGAAGTGACGGGAAAAGAGTTAGATACGCTTGTTGAAGCGGCATGGAAACATGAAGGTACAATAGGAGCACGTATGACGGGGGCAGGCTTTGGTGGTTGTACTGTAAATATTGTAAAGGACGATCATATTCCATCGTTTATTGAGCAAGTCGGTCAAATGTATGAAATGGAGATTGGTTATGCCCCAAGTTTTTATGTAGCTAAAATTGGCGATGGGGCAAAACAGCTTACGAAAGAAGGAGAGAGTGCGCGATGATTCTCGTTTGCGGTGGGGCTGGATACATTGGAAGTCATGCAGTGTATCGTTTAATCGAAAAAGGAGAAAGAGTTGCTGTCGTGGATAATTTACAAACAGGACATCGAAAAGCTGTTCATCCAGAGGCGATATTTTATGAAGGTGATATTCGTGATCGCCACTTTTTAAGCAACGTATTTAAAAAGCATGAAATCGATACAGTTATTCATTTTGCAGCCAACTCTCTTGTTGGTGAAAGTGTGAAACAGCCGTTAGCTTATTACAATAACAATGTTTATGGTACAGAAGTGCTGCTTGATGTGATGAATGAATATGGCGTAAAACAAATTGTTTTCTCATCAACGGCTGCGGTGTATGGGGAACCAAAACAAATTCCGATTCAAGAGGCAGATGAAACAAACCCTGAAAGTCCGTATGGAGAAACAAAACTAGCGATGGAAAAAATGATGAAATGGGTGAACGTTGCACACGGTATTCGCTATATTTCTTTACGATATTTTAATGTTGCTGGAGCGTATGGAACGATGCTTGGTGAAGATCATCGTCCGGAGACCCATTTAATTCCACTTATTTTGCAAGTACCGTTACGGAAACGAGAAGAGATTCATATTTTTGGAGATGATTACGACACGCCTGATGGCACGTGCATTCGTGACTACATTCATGTGCTAGATTTAGTCGATGCTCATCTATTAGCGGTAGAAAAACTAAGAAACGGTGGGGAAAGCAACATATACAATTTAGGAAATGGCAACGGTTTTTCTGTAAAAGAAGTCATTGAGGCTGCACGACGCGTGACGGGACATCCGATTCCTGAAAAAGTTGTGCCGAGACGACCTGGAGATCCTGCGCGTTTAGTTGCTTCATCGGAAAAAGCAAAACGTGAACTTGGCTGGAAACCGATATACACATCTATTGAAGAAATTGTTGCTTCAGCATGGGAGTGGCATCAAGCGAATCCGAACGGATATGAAGAGGTGTAAGCGATGGTAAACATTTATGAAGAAATTGAAGCGCTTATTCAATATGCGCTACATCATCGTTTAATTGAACGAGAAGATGTCATTTATACACGCAATCGAATATTAGCGTTGTTGAAATTAGACGAATGGCAACAAGTTGACGTGATGCCTTCTTCGGATCGCCCACTTGTTTCCATCTTACAACGGATGATCCATTGGGCTGAAGAACATGGACGGCTTGTTGGAAAGACAGTTACTGATCGCGATTTATTTGATACAGAGATTATGAATTGTTTTGTAGCGCGTCCATCAACGATCATTCAAACGTTTTACGAGAAATATAAACGCAATAAGCAAGAAGCAACAACTTGGTTTTATGAGCTTAGTCAAGCATCCAATTACATTCGCGTAGACCGAGTGATGAAAAATAGACGATGGAAAGCGCGTACGAAATATGGGGATATGGATATCACGATTAACTTATCCAAACCCGAGAAAGATCCACGGGACATTGCGCGCATGAAGGATGTAAAAGAACAACGTTATCCTACTTGCTTATTATGTATTGAAAATGAAGGGTATGCAGGAACGATTCGTCATCCTGCGCGAGCGAATCATCGCATCATCCCACTTCATTTATGCGGTGAACGTTGGTTTTTCCAATATTCCCCTTACGTTTATTATGATGAACATTGCATCGTATTACGCGATAAACATGTGCCGATGAAAATGGAAAGAAAAACGTTTGAGCGGTTGCTTGATTTTGTCGATCAATTTCCACATTATTTTATCGGCTCTAATGCTGATTTACCAATTGTAGGAGGATCTATTTTATCGCACGATCATTTTCAAGGTGGAAAATATACGTTTGCGATTGAAAAAGCTCCATCTGATTTTTCGTTTACATTGCCAGCTTATCCTCACGTACAAATGAGCATTGTTCGTTGGCCGATGTCAGTTATACGTATACGTGGAGCAAAGAATGATGTATTACAAGTGAGTGATTTGATTTATAAAGAATGGAAAAAATATAGCGATCCTCAAGTGGATATATATGCACAAACAAACGATGTGCCGCACAATACAGTCACGCCAATTGCTCGTCGACGTGGGGAGTTGTACGAGATGGACATCGTGTTAAGAAACAATCGCACATCAGAACAATATCCGTACGGTATTTTTCATCCGCATGAGGAATTGCACCATATTAAAAAGGAAAATATCGGTTTAATTGAAGTCATGGGGTTAGCGGTATTGCCTAGTCGATTGGCGGATGAGCTAGACCATATCGCACGATATATGAAAAATCAAACGCCAAAAGAGCAATGGGAACCGTCGTTATTGAAACATTGGGAATGGGTGCAAGACATAATGGAAAGACACTATGTTTTTGATGATGTACATGAATTATTAAAAGAAGAAGTAGGAAAACGATTTGAACAAGTACTCGAACATGCGGGAGTGTTTAAGCGGACGGAAGAAGGAAAGCGAGCGTTTCATCGCTTTATTCAACACCTTCAGGAACGAAATGAATAAAGATGGGGAAAAAAGATGTATATCGGTGTAGACTATTATCCAGAATACTGATCAAAAGAAATGATTGAAGAAGATATTCGAAGAATGGGTGTGAAAACGGTCAGAAGATGGGGGCAAATGGCTATTTGGAACTGTTTGTACCCTCAACATGCGATATTGATGGGAAATGCTTTCGAGGAGGTGAATTGAGGATTCAAGGGGTTGATGTAGCAGTGTTAAGAGAGCATGATGAAGCCGGGAAGGTTTAGAGAAGTCTCGTTCCGACAGTTGGCAACATAATATGCATAAGATGACAATGTCTATAAACATTGGATCTTACGCACTTAGTGAAAAGGCTCATTTCATTAAGACAACAACTGAAAAATGTATGTTTTTCGGCTGTATATTCTTAATTAGACTCCTTTTTCACCAAAAGTTCATAAGAATTAAAAAAACAGGAGGGATTTTCTTTGAAAAAGATTTTGACACTATTTTTAGTAAGTATTCTTCTATTAACTGCTTGTTCTTCAAAAACGAAAAACGGTGGAGCTGCAGATAGCACAAAAAGTACGAATGAAATAACAGTGTGGACGTGGGATCCAAATTTTAACGTAAAAGCGATGAAAATTGCAGAAGAGTTTTATAAGAAAGAGAATCCTAATTTTAAATTAAAAATTATTGAAAATGCTCAAAAGGATGTCGTTCAAAAGCTTAATACAAGTTTAAGTTCTGGCACAACAAAAGGCTTGCCAAATATCGTATTAATTGAAGACTATAGTGCACAGAGCTTCCTTAAATCGTATCCTGATGCATTCTATGACCTATCAAAATATTTCAAAGCGGAAGATTTTGCTGAATATAAACTTGCTTCTACTAGCTTAAATGGTAAACATTATGGGCTTCCGTTTGATACAGGGGTTGCTGGGTTATATGTGAGAACAGATTATTTGCAAAAAGCGGGATATACTGTTGATGATTTACAAGGATTGGACTGGAACAAATATATTGAAATTGGGAAAAAGGTAAAACAAGCAACGGGTAAATATATGCTTGCACTCGATCCTAAAAATCTGGGGATTATTCGTGAGATGATTCAAAGTAGTGGTTCATGGTATGTGAAAGAAGACGGAGTAACCCTGAATTTGGCAGACAATGAGCCGCTGAAGGAAGCATTTAAAACTTACAAAGAAATTGTAAACGCAGGGATATCGAAACCTGTTTCTGACTGGGGTCAATTTATTTCCTCTTTTAATAGTGGAGCAGTTGCATCGATCCCGACAGGAAACTGGATTACAGCTTCTGTTAAAGCCGAAGCTTCTCAGGCTGGTAAGTGGGCTGTTGTGCCTTTTCCGAAACAATCGGGCATTCCTAACTCTGTTAATGCTACGAACCTAGGTGGAAGTTCTTGGTATGTACTTAACATTCCTGGAAAAGAAAAGGCGGCAGAATTTCTAGCTAAAACGTTTGGATCAAATGTTGAGTTTTATGAAGCGCTAAACAAAGAAATTGGTGCAATTGGCACATACAAACCAGCTGCTAATAGTGAGGCCTATAAGGTTGCAGATGAGTTTTTTGGAGGTCAAAAAGTAACAGCTGATTTCTCCAAATGGATGACAGAAATTCCTCAAGTAAACTATGGTGCACATACGTATGTGATCGAAGATATTTTAGCAGTTGCGTTGCAAGATTACTTAAAAGGCAAAGATCTTGATAAAGTGTTGGAAGATGCACAAAAACAGGCAGAACAACAAGTTAAATAAATATACAGAACATCTATCAATTGTTTTATGAATTAAGCCCCGGGATTCCGCCGTCCTGTCTGGTTTTTATACTAGCACCATTCCGTAGGAAGCGGAGTGGTTCGGGGCTTTTCAGTGAAGAGGTGCGCCTTGAGTTGTTATTTTCATGCGCGGAAGGAGAGTAAAAGTTTGTTCATGGATTTTTTGTTATCAATAGTGATAGGGAGTTGAGATAGAGTGATTCCGTCAACAAAGATGAATATAGATTTGACGATTAAAACAGGTCGAAATATTAATCGGAAACACCGTATTAAGAGCACAATAGTTGGATGGTCTTTTGTGATATTGGCTACTATTATGATTTGCGTATTTTATTTCTATCCAATGGTTCAGGCATTGATTCTTTCGTTACAATCAGGTTCGGGTGCGAATCTAACTTTTGTTGGACTGAAAAATTATGCTCGTCTATTTAACGATCCTACCTTTTTAACAACTGTAAAAAATACAGTGATATACCTTATTATTCAAGTTCCGATTATGATTATTGTCGCTTTATTCTTAGCCGTACTATTGAATAATCCGAAATTAAAGCTGAGAGGATTGTTCCGAACAGCAATCTTTTTACCATGTGTCACTTCCCTAGTTGCGTATTCTGTCATATTTAAATATTTGTTTAGCGAAGATGGATTGATCAACGTTATGTTGACGAAATTTTCCCTTATATCTGAGCCAATCAACTGGCTAGGTGATCCTTTTTGGGCTAAAGTGACCATTATTATTGCTCTTACGTGGAGATGGGCAGGATATAATATGATTTTTTACTTATCTGCTCTACAAAATATTGATCAATCCATTTATGAAGCCGCTAAAATTGATGGTGCTTCGCCAGTTCAGCAGTTTTTTAAAATTACGATTCCATTGTTAAAGCCTGTGATTTTGTTTACGTCAATCACTTCAACAATCGGTACGCTCCAGCTGTTCGATGAAGTAGTGAACATTACGCAAGGGGGACCGGGAAATGCAACGATGACGATTTCTCAATATATCTACAATCTTTCATTTAAATATACTCCTGATTTCGGTTATGCGGCAACAGTTTCGTATGCGATTGTGATTATGATTGTATTCTTTTCTATTATTCAGTTTAAAGTGGCAGGTGATAAAAATGAGTAATCTTAAAAACGTATTCAACTATACTGCTTTAACCATTGCATCTATTGTTTCTGTGTTTCCATTTTTGTGGATGGTTGTTAGTGCAACGAATAAATCAGTAGAAGTGACGAAAGGGCGGTTATTGCCAGGTAGTCACTTTATGGAAAACTTCCGCAACCTGCTTGATAGCACTAATCTGGTCAATGCATTAATGAATTCGGCAAAAATCGCGATTGTAACAACTTTACTTGCATTGTTGGTCTCCTCTTTGGCTGGTTACGGATTTGAAATTTTTAAAAGCAAAACAAAAGATTTTGTATTTAATTTCTTGTTGCTTTCAATGATGATACCTTTTGCTGCTTTAATGGTCCCGTTGTTTAGAATGTTTGGGACAATATCACAAATATTTCCAAGCATCGGTATTGATACAATGACGGCCGTTATTTTGCCGACAGTCACAACGGCATTTCTGATTTTTTTCTTCCGCCAAAACACGAAAATGTTCCCGAAGGAAATTATTGAAGCGGGCCGAATTGATGGATTGTCTGAATGGGGGATCTTCTTCAGGCTGTATGTCCCTACCATGAAAACAACCTATGCAGCCGCGGCCATTATTACATTTATGTCGAGCTGGAACGGCTATTTATGGCCACTTGTCATATTACAGTCCCCGGAGAACCAGACGGTGCCATTGCTTATATCAAACCTCGGATCGAGTCATTATCCGGATTTTGGAATGATCATGACCGCTGTTGTGATCGCTACCTTGCCGACGGCGCTAATCTTCTTTTTCATGCAAAAGCACTTCGTTGCTGGGATGCTCGGTTCAGTAAAATAATGAGTAAGGAGTGTGGAAATAATGAAAAAAACATTAACAACCCCCACATTAGAATGGCTTTCAGATCCTCGTGTGTTCGGTGTTAATCGCCTGCCTGCCCATTCGGACCATATTTATTATGAGACGTTGGAAGAAGCAAAAAGTGGAGTTTCCATGTCGATGCGCTATGAGTTGAATGGGAATTGGAAGTTTCACTATGCAGTCAATCCAGCTAGCCGACCGGCGGAATTTTATCAGCTCGATTTTGACTGCTCAAACTGGAGTGATATTTCCGTACCAGGACATATTCAGTTGCAAGGTTATGGAACTCCCCAGTATGTAAATGTAATGTATCCGTGGGATGGTCATTGCGATGTTCATCCTCCAGAAGTTCCTATGGATTATAATCCAGTAGGAAGCTATATAAAAATTTTTAATCTCCCTAAAAGCATGAAAGATAAACCGGTGTATATTTCTTTTCAAGGAGTAGAGTCAGCGTTTTATGTTTGGTTGAACGGGCAGTTTGTTGGGTATAGTGAGGACTCTTTCACGCCGGCAGAATTTGAACTTACACCTTTTATAAAGGATGGAGAGAATAAGCTCGCGGTTGAGGTTTACCAGTACAGCACCGGAAGTTGGCTTGAGGATCAGGATTTCTGGCGTTTTTCTGGAATCTTTCGCGATGTATACCTTTATACAGTGCCAGATATTCATGTCTATGATTTACATGTTCGCGCCGAATTGGATTCGTCCTATACGAGAGGCATGTTAACGGCGGACCTTACCTTTTTGTCTCCGGTACCTGCCGGCTCTAGGTTTATCGCTGAACTGTATGATGCGAAAGGCGACCTTGTCGCCAAAAAAGACGGAGAGCTTCATGGCGAAAAGGGGACATTTTCCATTGCGGTCGATGAACCGGAATTATGGAGCGCGGAGAAACCGTATTTGTATAAGCTATATATTCAGATTTTTAACGAGTTTGGCCAATTGGTAGAGGTTGTTCCACAGAAGGTCGGTTTTCGAAGATTCGAGATCATCAATAAAGTTATGCACCTTAACGGAAAACGGATTGTATTTAAAGGCGTTAACCGACATGAATTTCATTGCCGAAGAGGCCGGGCGATCACAAAGGAGGATATGCTATGGGATATTAAAACGTTGAAGCGTCATAACATTAACGCAGTCCGTACGTCACACTATCCGAATCAAAGCTATTGGTATGAACTATGCGATGAATACGGCATCTATGTCATTGATGAAATGAATTTGGAAACGCACGGAACGTGGCAAAAAATGGGCCGTGTCGACCCCACATGGAATGTTCCGGGGAACAATCGAGAATGGCAAGACATTGTTATGGACCGGGCGATTTCAATGTTTGAAAGGGATAAGAACCATCCTTCCATCCTGATTTGGTCATGTGGAAATGAATCGTATGCTGGGGAAGTTCTGTTAAACGTCGCCAACTATTTTCGGTCAGTCGATCCGAGCCGTCTTGTCCATTATGAAGGAGTATTCCACGCCCGCGAGTACAATGATATAAGCGACATAGAAAGTCGTATGTACGCAAAGCCTCATGAAATTGAAAAGTATTTAACAGAAAATCCGGATAAACCGTATATCAGCTGCGAATATATGCATGCAATGGGGAACTCGCTCGGCGGGATGTACAAATATACGGATTTGGAACAAAAGTATCCGATGTATCAAGGTGGTTTTATTTGGGATTTCATTGATCAAGCCCTTGTGAAAAAAGATCGTTATGGAAAAGAATTTTTGGCATATGGAGGGGACTTTGGCGACCGTCCAACCGATTACGGTTTCTGCGCGAACGGAATTGTCTATGCCAACCGGGAGTTGTCACCGAAGATGCAGGAAGTAAAATATCTTTATCAAAACTTTAAGCTTTCACCGGATCAATACGGTGTTAATATTAGAAATGAAAGTCTTTTTACTGACACAAGTGAATATGATTTAGAATACGTCCTATTCCTTGAAGGGAGAGAGTTGTATCGAAGCAAGCTGAATGTATCGGTAGCACCGCAGGAAGAGAAAAGAGTCGAGTTCGACTGGCCCCTTGGGATGATGGCAGATGCAGGTGAATATTGCATTCATGCATCATTTAAATTGAAAGAAAAAACACTTTGGGCTGATGTTGGTTATGAGGTGGCATTCGGCCAATTTGTATTCCAGATTGGTTCCAAGGAGTTCGTTGTTCCTAGCGGAAAGTTAAAAGTTGTCCATGGTGATGTCAACATTGGGGTGCACGGCAAAGATTTTACGATCATGTTTTCCAAACAGGCAGGAAGCCTAGTTTCAATGAATTACGCAGGCAAGGAGATGATTGCGGTCCCTCCTGCACCATTGTTTTGGAGGGCTACGACTGATAATGACCGAGGTTTTTTGCAAGACTTCTATTCGGGGCTTTGGTATGCGGCGAGTTTGGCGCGTAAATGTGTAAAAGTCGATGTGAAAGAGGAAGCAGCCCAAGTAAATGTCACCTTTACTTACAAATTTTCCATTAACCCTGAATTGGAAGTGAAAATTGGTTATACCGTTTATGCTGATGGCAGCATTCGCGTGAAGGCGGTCTATCATGGAGTCGAGAATCTTCCGTCAATGCCGATTTTTGCGGTATCATTCAAGGTTCCAGCCGACTATAATCAACTCGAGTGGTATGCAATGGGGCCCGAAGAAAACTATGTCGATCGCTCAAAGGGGGCAAGACTTGGAATTTTTAGAAATCAAGTATCTGACAATGTATCGCGCTATCTCAAACCGCAGGAATCAGGAAACAGAACAGGTGTTCGTAGAGTAAGCTTAACGAACAACAATGGACAGGGAATAAAAATTTCTTCTATAACTGAACCGTTGGAATGCAACTTTTCGCCATACACAGCTTTTGAACTTGAACATGCCAATCATCATTACGAGCTGCCCAATATTCATTATACGGTTGTCACGGTAGCAGGTCGACAAATGGGAGTTGGCGGGGACGACAGCTGGGGCGCCCCAGTTCACGATGAATACGTCATAAAGGCAGATCAAGACATGGAATTTGAGTTTATGATTCATAAAGTTTAGCGACAACAGCATCATGATGTAAACTTCTCATCTTAGCGTTTTCATTTATCTTGAAAAATAAAAATTGCCCTAACAATATGTGTTCATTAAAAACTAATCTTCTTAATTACTCGTGCACACTCCAATGATCCTGTTCCTAAGGAAACCAATGGAAAAGGAGCAGGATCATTCATGAAGCGTTTGTGCATCACCAACGATCACGGATGGACACCTCGGACACTTCGCAAACAGGAACGGAAAATCAAAAACACCCTTCTTCGCCAACGGGTGATGGCGGTTCGCCTGGTCATGGAAGGCTATTTGGGCAAAGAGGTGTCCTCCATGGTCAACGTGTGCCGACAAACCGTTTCCCATTATGTGTCGCTGTTCAACGAAGGCGGCCTTGAACTCCTGCTTCATCGGGATTTCGCCCCCGGGCGGGAGCCGTTTCTCACCGAAGAACAGCAGGAAGAGATCAAACAGCTTGTGTTGACCACCACTCCCGTAGAACTGGGCTGGGACGTCGCTTCGGCGTGGAACACCAAACTCCTGCAATCCTATGTCGAAAAGCACTTCGGTGTTTGCATTTCCCGCGAAGCGTTGCGAAAACTCCTGCACCGCAAAGGGCTGTCGTGGACACGGCCGACCTACACATTGGCGAAAGGCAATCCGGATCGACAAAAGAATTTTGAGAAACAGATCGACTTCATAAAAAAATTTTATCCGCTCGCCGCGATAACTGAAAATGAATATGGTGATGGGAACGTTTATTATATTGGTGGGGGCATAGATGACGATGTGCTGAATGACCTTGCAAAGGAAATTGTGCAAAAACATCACATATGGCATGTAGAAAGCGACGAAGGTGTTGAAGTGTATCGACGTGTATGTGATGATGGTGAGTACATGTTCATCTTAAACTATACAGATCAAGAAAAACGGTTTCACAATTTGACCCTCAAACCGTATGATAGTCAAATCGTTAAAATTTAGCATAATAAAGGGGTTGCATCAATGGCTACATTGAAAGAAATCGCAGAGAAGGCAGGGGTGTCCGTTGCCACTGTATCGCGTGTATTAAATTATGATATGACGTTATCTGTATCGGACGAAACGAGAAAGCGCATTTTTGAAATTGCCCAAGAGCTTAACTATAAAACGCCTAGGGAACGCAATCAAATGAGCGCGAAAGAACGGCTTCGTTTTGGCGTTGTCAACTGGTACTCGGAATCTCAAGAGCTTGACGATCCATATTATATGGCAATCCGTCTCGGTGTAGAAAAGGAATGTTTTCATCGCCAAATTGAGCTCGTCAAGTTGTTTAAGAAAGATGGTTCGTATGAATCAGAATGGTTAACAGGTTTAGATGGAATTATTGCTGTTGGGAAGTTTGGGAAACAAAATATTGACTTATTCATGTCAGTCACAAAACATATTGTTTTTGTTGACTACTCTCCCGATGAAGATCGCTTTGATTCTGTCGTTGTTGATTTTCGGAAAGCAACTGTTCGTGTTCTTCAATATTTGATGGATCTCGGTCATAAGCATATCGGTTATATTGGAGGGCGCGAATATGTTGGTGATGGTCAACTAGTTCAAGATGAGCGTGAACGTACATTTTATGAATATTTATATTTGCGCGGCATGTTCATTCCAGAGTATGTATTCACCGGACGTTTTATTGCTGAAGATGGATATATGTTAATGAAACAAGCACTTCAGCTACCAAATCGTCCAACTGCGTTTTTTATCGCAAGCGATTCGATGGCGATTGGAGCGTTGCGGGCGCTACATGAAGCTGGAATTGATGTACCAAATGAAGTGGCCATCGTAGGCTTTAACGATCTTCCTACATCGAAATTTGTTCAACCACCGTTATCGACTGTGCAAGTTTATACGGAATTTATGGGCGAGACGGCCGTTGAATTGCTTGTTGAACAAATTCAAACGAAAAGAGAAATACCGAAAAAAATTGTTGTTCCAACAAAACTTGTTGTGAGGGAAAGTAGTTGTATCTACACAGTAAAGAAATAGCTTCCGCTTTGGCGAAGGCTATTTCTTTTATGATATGAACGAAAAGGAGAAAAAGCGCATGAAGCTTGTACAAGAACAACGAACGGAAATCAACGGTCACCCGATCATCGCATTTACGCTTGCAAATGATCATGGAATGGAAATCACTTGTTTAAACTACGGGTGCATCATTACAAGTATACTTGTGCCTGATAAAAATGGAAAATATGAAAATGTTGTCTTAGCGTTTGATGACTTTTCTTCGTATTTGACAAACCGTCCGTATTTAGGAGCTGTCATCGGAAGGGTAGCCGGGAGAATAAAAAATAGTTGTTTTGAGTTAAATGGAAAAACGTATAGATTATATGCAAATGAAAATGGAAACCATCTGCACGGTGGAAAGAAAGGGTTTCATCACATCATTTGGCAAGCAGCAGGATTTTCGAAAAAAGAAGAAGTTGGTGTCTGTTTTTCACATCGGAGTGTTGATGGGGAAGAAGGATATCCTGGGAACGTCGATGTGCAAGTCACATATACATTAAACAATGAAAACGAACTAATTATTTCTTATCAAGCCATTTCTGATGAAGATACGCCGTTTACATTAACGAATCATACGTACTTTAATTTGAGCGGTAACGTAAAAAAAGATATTTTGCAACACGAACTAAAAATGAAAAGTGACCGTTTTTTACCGTTAGATCATGAATTTATCCCGACTGGGGAAATAAAAGATGTGACAGGTACACCTTTTGATTTACGTCAAGGGAAAAAGTTGAGAGAAGTCATTGAGTCAACTGATCCGCAAATTCGTTTAGTCGGACAAGGATATGACCATCCATTTATTTTAAATACTCATCATGATGAAGAAATTGTCTTATTTGACCGTGAAAGTGGGCGAACATTAGTTGTTGAAACGGATGAAGTTGGTGTCGTCGTATATACTGGGAACCAAATCCCTCATGGTGAAAAAATGAATGGTCTACAATCTCGAAAGTATTTAGGCATTTGTTTAGAGACACAAGCGTTGCCAGATGCGGTTCATCATCCTCATTTTCCGTCTTGTATATTGCAGGCAGGACAATTGTATTCATCGACAACAAAATATACGTTTCGTGTGTCCTATTAACATCATGGAACGTTTTATTTTACGATAAAAATAGCCTTCAATGCGAAGGCTATTTTTTTACTGCTTTTTCTAATGTTTCAAGCATCGATTGTTTTTGTTCTTCTGTCGCGTGATTCCATAGTGCTTCGAATAAGACACCAAGACCAGGTAAATATTTTTCTTCACCTTGTTGAATCGCATCAACGATCGTATGTTGAAGCTGGTCTTTTGAGCTGTTTGCAACGTTTGCCATGACGGCACCACGTAAGTTAAAGTCCATTTGACTCACTCCATTCTTTATGTATTGCGTAAGTAGTTTTTGCTATAATGATAACTACTATTCATAAAAGTCCTGCGGTAATATGTCAAGGTGAAAAATCATCGAAATTGGAAATTCGATTGTCCGATGACCCGAAAAAAGGCAATACTTAAGAAGCCCAGTCTTGTCTTATGTCATTAACTGGGTTTTAATGCAAAATCAGTTAGATCGATACCCCTATCGATCTTCCCCCTTTCTTGGCGTGTAGATTTGACCGTTGCGTAGCAGCGCATCGATCACACGCACGAGTTTTCGAGCGGTGAGGACGAGGGCTCGTTTGTGTTGGTGCTTTGGTACTTCCTCATACTTCTTCCGGTAATAGGTGCGAAACGACGCATCATGCCGTTGTACCGAGTTGGCAGCCTCCACTAGGTAGTAACGGAGATAGCGATTGCCGGAACGAATGAGGGAAGTCTCCTCGGCTTGGAACCGACCGGACTGGTGCTTAGACCAAGTCAAACCTGCATACTTTGCTAAGGCGGCTTGGTTGTCAAAGCGCTCGATTTGTCCAATTTCGGCTAAGATGCCAGCGGCGTAGACCGGACCAATGCCGGGAATCGTTTGTAACGTATTTGGGATGCCTTCCAAATGGCGAGTAATCGCTTTATCTAGCTCTTTAATTTGCGCTTGAAGGCTACGGATGGATTGAATTGATAGCCCTAAAAGCAAGTCGATGGAATCCTCGACACATTTGGAAAGCCGATACGACGAACGAGCCGCCTTTTGAATGGACTTGGCGATGCATTCCGGATCGGCAAAGCGATTGCGTCCTTTTTGGCGCAAGAAGTCAGCGAGCTGTTGCACGTCCATCTGACTGATTTCGTCTAAGCTAAACGACTCGAGAAGAAGCTCTAAGATGGCATGTCCGAACACGGAGCTGTCCACCTCTTGGGTAAAGGAACTGCACTTGTAAAACAAGTGTTGGAGGAAGTACTGCTTTTCCCGAGTCAGCTGATGGACGAGATGATAGCGCATGCGCGTGAGCCGTTGAAGGGCGATAAACTGTTCTTGCATGACAGCTGTCACTTTCAAACGGCCAAAGCGAAGCCGATCGGCGATGATCCACGCATCGATGCCGTCCGTTTTATCCAAGTCAGTGTACGCTTCTTTAAATTTGCGAATGAGCTTTGGATTGATGGTAAACACCTTGACATTCCAAGACTTCAGCTCCTCCTGTTGGTGGAAAAACATCGCTGGATGCCAGCTGTAGACCGAAGTGGCTTCCATCCCGATGAGAATTTCGGATGGTTGGCGCTTGTTGGCCCACAGGAGGATTTGATCGCGAAGGAAGGTCGCGCCAAGGAGATGATTGTCCACCTTGAATTGGGCGCACGTGTTTCCTTCTTGATCCATGATACACGTGTATAAGTCCGTTGAGCTCACGTCAATCCCGACGTAGAGTTTCATGAGATCACCTCCAATCGTAGTAGGATCGTGGGGTTGGGACTCTTCGGGATGCCCCCGGACCGCGCCTGTTGACCAGTCACCCTCGCATATGAGAACTCACGTTGGGCCATGGGCTGCCTGGAAGCTGCTCCTTCCAGCATGGGAAACCAACGGGAACAGCCTGCGGGTTAGAAGTCCGAACAGGAGCCGGGGAGACAGACTTTCTAAGTAGTCAAAGCTACAGGAGAGAGAAGAGTGTCCCCGATGATCCTAAGACCATTATCCAAGAACATCGCGAAAAGTCCAACCCCGATGTAGTGCCATCCACGGGGGAGGGGCGCGCCCCTCCCCCGTGGGCAAATCACTTACACATATGCGATTGTCAAGGAGCATATCCAACTGGAAATTCGATTTAAAAATCTTTCTAAACATACTATACGAGGAGAGAGGGAAATGGAAAAAGCAACATTTGCGGGCGGATGTTTTTGGTGCATGGTCACTCCGTTTGAAGAACTTGACGGCATTTATGGCATTGTTTCCGGATACACAGGCGGTCATGTGGAACATCCGACGTATGAACAAGTGAAAACAGGAACGACAGGACATTATGAAGCGGTACAAATTACGTTTGATCCCGATGTATTTCCGTATGAAAAATTGTTAGAGTTGTATTGGTGTCAAATTGATCCAACGGATGACGGTGGACAATTTCATGATCGTGGTCCACAATATCGAACTGCGATTTTTTATCATAATGAGCGACAAAAAACATTAGCGGAGCAATCGAAAAAACAACTAGAAGAAAGCGGTCGTTTTTCCAAGCCGATCGTGACAGAAATTTTACCGGCGACAACGTTTTATCCAGCAGAAGACTATCATCAAAATTACCATAAGAAAAATCCGAAACATTATAAAGAAGACCGAGCGGCATCTGGACGCGATGAATTTATTGCGAAACATTGGGGGAAAAACGAGTGAAACGAATTGAATCGCCAAAAAATGAACGAGTGAAGCAATGGAAAAAGCTTTTAACGAAAAAAGGACGCGACAAAACCGGGCTGTTTCTCATTGAAGGATTTCATTTAGTAGAAGAGGCGGTCAAAAGTGGTGTTCATATCGAAGAACTGATTGTTGCGGAGCATGCGGTCATCCCAGCTAGTTGGAATATTTCTCATATTCCGATGACGATCGTGACCGATGAAGTGATCAAAGCGATTAGCGATACAGAAACACCGCAAGGCATTGCAGCGGTATGTAAACAAATGCATTGGAACGTGGATGATATACAAACGGCATTGTTCATTGACGCCGTACAAGATCCTGGGAATGTAGGGACGATCATTCGCACGGCAGATGCTGCTGGAATAGACGCTGTTGTCGTCGGAGAAGGAAGCGTCGATATATATAACGCAAAAGTGATTCGTGCAACACAAGGTTCGTTGTTTCATTTCCCTGTGATAAAAGGAGATATTGGACAATGGATCGCCCATTTTCAAAACAGGCATATTCCGATTTATGGAACATCGCTTCAAAACGGAGTAGACTATCGATCTGTATCTCCTTCGTCATCGTTTGCATTAATCGTTGGAAACGAAGGAAGCGGTGTGAACGATAAGTGGCTACAGCAAACAACTGCCAACTTATATGTGCCGATTTATGGGAAGGCAGAATCGTTAAACGTAGCCGTTGCAACAGGGATTTTACTTTACCATTTACAGAAAAAATAAACGCAACCTTGCACGTTATTCCCCATTTGCTTATAATAAATGAAGAATTTCATCATACAAAAAACGATGATCGAGAAGAGTAGCTTGCCGATCGCCATTCAGGGAGAAAACGCCATAGACTGCGAGCGTTTTTATGGTGGAAGCAAGTGAATTCACCTCGGGAGTTGGCGCTTGGACCATTTTGCGCATGCAAAATGTAAAGGCGTTCCGGTGTAAACCGTTATCTGAATGAAGTGAGCTATGCGAACGACATAGCTAACAAGGGTGGTACCGCGAGTGCACTCGTCCCTTACTTAAGGGGCGAGTTTTTTATTTTTTATACATAACAAGGAGGGATTTCCATATGAAGGAGCGGTTACAACAGCTTCAACAAGAAGCGCTTGAAAAAATTGAACAAGCAAACGATTTAAAAGCGCTCAATGACGTACGTGTGGCGTATCTTGGAAAAAAAAGCCCCATTACAGAAGTGCTGCGCGGGATGGGGGCATTGTCGCCTGAAGAGCGCCCGCTCATGGGAGCGCTTGTCAACGACGTGCGCGAAGCGATTCAAACAGCACTTGAAGCAAAGCAAGCAACGCTTGAACAAGAAGAAGTAGAGAAAAAATTGGCATCTGAAGCGATTGATGTGACACTTCCGGGTCGCCCGATCAGACGCGGCAATCATCATCCGCTCACGCTCGTTATTGAAGAAATTGAAGATTTGTTTATCGGCATGGGATATACGATTGCTGAAGGTCCAGAAGTAGAGCAAGATTACTACAACTTTGAAGCGCTCAATTTGCCAAAAGGTCATCCGGCGCGCGATATGCAAGATTCATTTTATATTACAGAGGAAATTTTATTACGTACACATACGTCTCCGGTGCAAGCGCGCACAATGGAAAAACATCAAGGGCGCGGTCCGGTAAAAATCATTTGTCCGGGAAAAGTGTACCGCCGTGACAACGACGATGCAACGCATTCCCATCAATTTACGCAAATTGAAGGGCTCGTGGTGGACGAAAACATTCGCATGAGCGACTTAAAAGGAACGTTGCGTGAATTTGCCCGCAAAATGTTTGGCGAAGATCGCGACATTCGCTTCCGACCAAGCTTCTTCCCATTTACCGAACCGTCTGTTGAAGTCGACGTATCATGTTTTAATTGCGGCGGGCACGGCTGTAACGTATGTAAAGGAACAGGTTGGATTGAAATTTTAGGGGCAGGGATGGTCCATCCGAACGTACTTGAAATGGCAGGATTTGATTCGAAAAAATATACAGGCTTTGCGTTTGGTATGGGTCCAGAGCGTATCGCAATGCTCAAATATGGCATTGATGATATTCGCCATTTTTACCAAAACGATCTTCGTTTCTTGCAACAATTTCGTCGGGTGTAAAAGGAGGGGTTGGCGATGTTCGTTTCATATAAATGGCTACAGGAATATGTGGATTTAACAGGCATTACGGCAAAACAATTAGCCGACCGCATTACGAAAGCAGGGATTGAAGTAGAAAGCGTTGAGGTGCGCAATAAAGGAATACAAGGTGTTGTCATCGGACATGTAATTGAGCGCGAACAACATCCGAACGCTGATAAATTAAGCAAATGTTTAGTCGATATCGGGGAAGGGGAGCCAGTGCAAATTATTTGCGGGGCACCGAACGTCGCAAAAGGACAAAAGGTTGCCGTTGCTAAAGTTGGTGCCGTATTGCCTGGCAACTTTAAAATTAAACGCGCAAAACTGCGCGGTGAAGAATCGAACGGCATGATTTGTTCGTTGCAAGAGCTTGGCGTGGAGTCAAAATTAGTGCCGAAAGAATACGCCGACGGCATTTTCGTTTTCCCAAGCGATGCACCGGTCGGAGCGGATGCGCTACAACTCCTTTACTTGGATGACGAAGTGTTAGAACTTAGTTTAACACCAAACCGTGCCGATTGTTTAAGCATGATTGGCGTCGCTTATGAAGTGGCAGCGATTTTAGGAAGAAGCGTGAAGCTTCCGACCATCGAACTTCACGAAAACAATGAAAATGTTCATGATTATATTTCTGTTCGCGTCGATGCACAAGAAGATAATCCTTTATATGCAGGGCGCATCGTGAAAAACGTAAAAATTGGCCCATCGCCGCTTTGGATGCAAGCGCGTTTAATGGCGGCTGGCATTCGACCGCACAACAATGTCGTCGATATTACGAACTACATTTTACTTGAATACGGTCAGCCGCTTCATGCGTTTGACTACGATCGCCTCGGCTCAAACGAAATTGTCGTTCGCCGTGCAAAAGCCGGTGAAACAATCGTGACGCTTGATGATGTAGAGCGCACGTTGACAGAAGATCATCTTGTCATTACGAACGGGAAAGAGCCTGTCGCTTTAGCTGGTGTGATGGGCGGTGCCAATTCGGAAGTATGTGATGAAACAGTAAACGTATTTATTGAAGCAGCATATTTTAACGGAGCGACGATTCGCCAAGCGGTCAAAGATCATGGATTGCGCAGTGAGTCGAGCACACGGTTTGAAAAAGGCATTGATCCTGCGCGCACGAAAGAAGCGCTTGATCGTGCAGCGGCGTTGATGGCGGAATATGCTGGCGGAGAAGTCGTTGGCGGCGTTGTGGAAGTCAACACACTGACAAAAAAAGAAGTCGTCGTTACGATTACGTTAGATCGTATCAATCGCGTGCTTGGCACAACAATTACGAAAGAAGAAGTCGCAGGCATTTTAACGAACTTGCAATTTACATTTACGGAACATGACGGCACGTTTATGATTACTATTCCGTCACGTCGTGCAGATATTACAATTGAAGAAGACATCATCGAAGAAGTAGCGCGTTTATACGGATACGACCATTTGCCAGCGACATTGCCGATCGGGGAAGCAAAGCCAGGGAAACTCACACCATATCAAGCAAAGCGTCGCCACGTGCGCCGTTATTTAGAAGATGCGGGATTATTCCAAGCGATTACGTACTCGCTCACAAACGAAGCAAAAGCGACGATGTTTGCGCTTGAAACGGCGCAACCGATCCGTCTTGCTCTTCCGATGAGCGAAGAGCGCAGCGTCTTGCGCCAAAGCTTAGTGCCGCACTTATTGGAAGCAGCAAGCTATAACCGCGCCCGCCAAGTCGAAAACGTAGCATTATACGAAATCGGCTCGGTATACTTAGCTAACGGTGAACATGAACTGCCGAGCGAAAAAGAGCGTCTCGCAGGCGTTTTGACAGGTGTATGGCACGCTCATTTATGGCAAGGAGAGAAAAAAGCAGTTGATTTTTATGTTGTCAAAGGCATTGTAGATGGCTTGTTTGCGTTGCTAGGATTAGAGAACCGCATTGCATACAAGCAAGCAAAACGCGAGCACCTTCATCCAGGGCGTACAGCAGAAATTTTATTAGATCATAAGACAATCGGTTTTGTCGGTCAGCTACATCCGAACGTGCAAAAACAATTTGATTTAAAAGAAACATATGTATTTGAGCTAGATCTTGAAGCGTTATTAAAAGAGGAAGTAGATGACATTCGCTATACAGCGATTCCACGCTTCCCATCCATTACGCGGGACATTGCTCTTGTCGTTGACGAGCATATTGTAGCAGGTGACCTCGAGCGAGCAATTATTGAAGCAGGCGGTGAACTGTTGAAAGACGTATCGATTTTCGACGTTTACAAAGGCGATCGCCTTCCAGAAGGCAAAAAATCGATCGCCTTCTCGCTCCGTTACTATGACCCAGAGCGGACATTGACGGACGAAGAAGTCACAAACGTTCACGAACAAGTCATCAAAGCGGTCGAACAACAATTCGGCGCTACATTGCGTGGGTAAAACGAAACCCCCATCTGATGCACGGGCATTGGATGGGGGTTTTTATGTCCTTGTCGGATGGGTGGGGGCGTTTTTTATCTAGTCAGCCAAAATTGGCGTGCACACCGCCAAAAGAAGGCGGGGTTCCAACATAAGTTGGCGGTGAAGAATGGAAAAAAAGTGAAGTATAATCAAACTATTAAAACGAAAGGAAGAATTTTTAAGATGATTCGTCAATTTGTAAACATAGCAGTAGCGGTAATGCTTGTTGGAGGAATTTTATTTGGCATAGGAAAAGATTCATTGGCAACTTCGAATCAAAAAGGGATAAAAGAATCGGGGGCGGTTACTCCTCAATCGATTGCATCAAAGACGAAAACAACCACGATCCAAGTTGGACAAACAGTTCAAACTTTGTATGTGACAGGAACTTTTGAAACTCAGTATAGTGATGTTCATAAAAGGCAACTGTTTTCGGGAGTTAAATCGATTTCCTCAAAAGCATCCGGCAGTGGGACGTGGACACAGACAGGATATAGTGTGGAATTAATTGACAGTGGGCGCACATATGTCATTACTGTGTCAGGAAAATATTCCTATAATGGTGCAACATATACGATTTCAACAAGTATAGAGTTTTATTGCAATGCTAATCGTTCTATTGGGTAGTAAGTGATAGCAAAGCAAAAGACTTGTCACAATCTTCGACAAGTCTTTTTATTTTTCAGGAAGGAATTTTATTGAACTTGTCGAACATTCCCTATTTGTAAATATTTGTGTAAGGTGCGATAGGATGAGTGAAAAAGAAAAAATAGCGAAAAAAATAAAGGAAATCGTGGAACAATTTATGTCGGAACCGCAACTGAAAGCACACATGTTGATGGCAATCGAGCAACATATGAAAGAGAGCGATTTGTTGTTTGGACGGTTGGCTTACTTGCATTATGACTTGTTTTCGACACAAGGAAATCACTCAACATATATCGCAGCGGCTATTGAATTGATCGTGCTTGCTGGCGATTTACTTGATGATGTAGTCGATCAAGATCGTTTCGAGGATACAGCTATTCCTCTTCATATTGCGATCGGGTTCTTGCTGCTTGGCCAGCAAGCGATTGCGAATGTACCGATTCCTAGTAATAAAAAATTAAAGGCACTGTCATATGTTACGTCTTGCTTGTTGCAAAGTGTACACGGACAACAGCTCGATGTGGCGTGTGACGTACAAACAGAAGCAGAATATATAAAAATGGTAGAGAAAAAATCAGGCTCTCTTGTTGCGATGGCTTGTGTAATCGGAGCATTATTAGCAGGAAAAGAGGACATCGCAACGCTTGAAACATATGCTCGCTACATCGGTATTGCAGCACAAATCGACAATGATCTTGATGCGCTATACAACTGGGATAAAAAAGCTGATATTCAAGCAAAGAAAAAGTCGCTTCCGATTTTGTATATGCTAGAAAGCAAGAACGATAACTTATGGAAGCAGTATTTCAACAACGATATAGACTACGATAGGATGTATGTCCAAAAAGAAAAAGCGCTTCAGCAAATGGAACAGGAAGGAGCGTTTTACTATGCAAAAGTGATGAGCCAGATTTACAAGGAAAAGGCTTTGCAAGAAATCGAAAAACTAGATGTAGATGATGCGTATAAATCTGCGCTGAAAACATTTATTTGAGAATGTTGGAGGGAGATTGTGATGCAACAAATCATTCGCTTTTTAGTAGAACATCCGGAAGTCATCGAAAAATTACAAAATGGTACGGTGAGCCTGATCGGTTTAAGTGAGTTAGAGGTAAAAGCGGTGATAAAGGTGTTTAGCGAATCGACTAGACCGCTTGGATATTGGAGATAAATCATGGCGATGAACCGAGAAGTTATCGTAATCATTGGTGCTTTTGTTGTGGCAGTATATTTAACCATTTTAAATGTAACGTACCCCTTGTTCGGCATTGATGTAGTTGAAAAGAAAAATGGTGATGTTGTTGTAAGCGGTGTTTACGAGTTCGGCTGGGCGAAGCAACATGGCATTCGACCGAATGACCGAGTATTAAAGATAAATGGAAAACATCCACTCTCCCACTTTACTGTCGAAAAATATCACGTCATCGAACAAGCAAAAACGATAACCATTCAACGATGGAATCAAGTTCAAACGTTGAGAGTGGATATGAAGTCGCATGGGGTTGCACAATGGGTATATTACATCCTTTTACCGACGGTCTTCTTTTTATTTACCATCCGTTTTAGCATTTTTTTGCTTCAGTTGCGACCGCATGGTAAATCAGCGACTGTGCTTATTTATTTGTTATTGTTGATGGGGCTTTGTTATGTGAGCGCCAGCCTATCAGCAAAATATGAACCGATTGGAAGACAAGTGTTTAACGGTACATTTTTAGCTTTACCTACCGTCTTTTTACATTTTGTTTATGAATATTTTGAGAAAGAGAAAAAAGTGTGGTTTGCGAAAACAAGTGTCTTTCTTCTTTATGGATTAAATATTTTGTTAGTTTTTGTTTCGCTTACGGCACCGTTTCATTCCATCGATGAGACAAACGCGCTATTGCTCGCATATTTTATCAACATGTCATCTGTTTTTACTTCGCTAGGGAAAGGGTGGAGAAAGCTTAGGGGGGATGAACTGCAACATACGATAAAAGGAATTGTATTGGCAATTAGTTTATCGACGATCCCGTTTCTTTTCTTTTATAGTCTTCCTATGCTAGTAATGAAAAAATGGATATTGCCAGCGGAATTAACGGTTATCTTTCTTTTCGCCTTACCGACCGTTTTCTTTTATTTAATGGCAACAGATCAACTGTTTCAACTGCCATTTTCCATCGGGCGGTTGAAGTATCTCGGTTTGTTCGCATTATTCCCATCTTTTTTTATAATGATTGTGTACAATCAATGGATCCATCACTCTAGCAAATGGGCTGAACTTGTTGTTTTATTTTCTATCGTTTACATCATCGTCCTTGCTACTTTTTACATAAAAGAATGGTTAGACCGCAAATGGCGGACAAAATTACGTATGCAAAAACATTTTTATGAAGAGAGTTTGTATCGCATAAGTGAACAACTGAAAAAACAGCGTACAGTAGAAGGAGCCATGTATTGTTTGGAAAAGGAATTGCAAGAAATTTTGGACGTGGAAAAAATAAAGGTGATTCAGTCCATAGACGAACCGCTTCCTTTTGAGTACAATGAAGCATATTGGGCGAATATCGTCAAAAAAATAAATGGTGCCCCACTTTCGATCGGTCGCGTAATGGAACATCGCTCCTTATTTGTCATGTTTATCGGTTCATTTCGTCAAACACCTTTATGGCTAGTAGGGAAAAAGAAACATCCTCTTTCATTTCGCACCGAGCAAAAAGATTGGCTATCTACCATTGTTTATTATACAAGCATGACGATCGAAAACATGTTAAAAGTGGAGGATCTATTGAAAGAGTTAGATCGATTAAAAGAGAAAGAACATTCGATTTTGTTTACTCGGTTGATGTTCCAATGGTCAGAAAGGGAAAGAAAAAAACTGGCGATCGATTTGCATGATACATTGCTTCAAGATTTAATTTTGTTAAGACGAAAAGTGGAAAACTTGCTTGTTCAACCTCTATGCGTGGAAGATATACAAAAACAGCTAAACGATATCGACGAGGAGATCCTCGATATCATTGATGTAACAAGAGAAATATGTCATGAATTAAGACCGCCGTTTTTGAGTCAGATGGGACTAAAACAAGCAATCTCGCAGCTTATTGACCGATTTCATTTACGTACGAATATAAAAGTAAAGTGGAATGTTCACATACAAGCTAAATTAGGAGAAGAACAGGAACTGGCGATGTATCGGATCATACAAGAATTGTTAAACAACGCCGTAAAACATTCTCAAGCATCAACGATCCAACTCGTATTCGATGCGCAAGATGAGGCTGTTCAACTTCGTTATGTGGACGATGGAGTAGGAATAGAGATGGAAAAATTAAATGATCATCATGGTAATTTAGGATTATTTGGAATAAAAGAGCGTGTGCAAGGATTAGGTGGAACATGCAAAATCGCGTCATCGCATGGATCTGGATTAGAGATAACGGTAACCATTCCATTATAAACGTACGGAAAGGAGAAATTGATGGAATGATTCACATTTTAATCGTCGACGATCATCTCCTTGTTTGCGAAGGTACGAGAAATGTGCTTGAACGTGAAGGAGATTTTCAAGTAGACATTACGACATCTGCGAGCGAAGCAGAACAAATGATCGAGCAACGTGCGTATGATATATGTTTACTTGACTGGTGTATGTCGGATATGAGCGGTATCGAATTGAGTAAACGAATTCTCGAAAAACAGCCAACTGCGAAAATTGTCATCTATACCGGATATGATGTTGTTCCCTTTTTAAATTATTTCGTTGAATTCGGCATTACCGGTTTTGTTAGCAAAACCGCATCAAGCGAGCAATTAGTCACAGCGATTCGTTGTGCCTTACGAGATGAAGCAGTCATTCCTGTACACGTGCTATATCAGCTATATTGTTGTGGAGTAAAGGAAAAGGTGGAAGGGGACGAACAACCAGCTGTACTAGGTCATAGCGAGCTAGAGTTACTGATGGAAGTTGCCAACGGCTTATGTAATAAAGATATTGCTAAAAAATATCATATTAGTCAACGGACAGTGGAAAGACGCTTGTCACGCATCTTCATAAAGTTGCATGTATCTTCCCGAATAGAAGCGGTGGAAAAAGCAAAAAAATTAGGGCTCATTCCAGAGCATCATATGTTGTGAATGCCTTCACCGGATCGGTGAGGGCATTTTCTTTTTGAAGTCCGCCATTTCGTGTCGGTATCCGACAAAAAAATGGCGGGGTTCGACACCATGTTGGCGGTGAAAGGGGGGGAAAGTGGAGGTATAATCAGGTTGAATAGGAAAAATATTTGTAAGGGAGGAGAAATCCAAGATGAAAAAAGTCAAAAAGTTTTTAGCTGGAGGAGCATTAAGTTGCGCACTCTTAATGGGAAGTGTAAGTCTAGTAGATGCTGCTACTTACAATTATGCCTCTAACTACTTTGATTATGGGGTTTATCTTGGTGGTGGATACGGACAAACATTTGAACTTGATGGCAAAGCAAGATTTATTGGAACTCAAGCTCCGTATTATAGTAACAGTGCTTGCGGAGTCGGTTATCAAATTCGTTCAACAGACGGAACCGTTTTAAAAGTAAGTTGGAAGTATGGGGCTGGTTCTATTGATACAGGAAATGACTTGAATGGTTATAATGGGAAAAAGAAAGCGTATTTAAGAAATGCATATAACGAGAGTACTCCTCAAACAGCCTCTGGAAAGTTTTATTATTAAATATTTTTTGCTTTTGCGGAGCCTATGTTTTATATGAATAGTTTGGAAATAAAGGGGCATGATCTCTGACTAGAAAGATAGATTAAGTACTAGCTACTATGAATTGAGATCATGTCCCTTTCTTTTAGGAGCATTCCTGTTAGAAAGGTTTTCAGGGACTTGAAAGAAAAAAGCCCCTTAATATAAATGTAGGGGTACACCAAACACCAACATCAGACCAAGGAAGACTACGAGATGAATTGTACACAAAATCGCAAAATTGAACAAGTGACAGAACAAATTTTAGTAATTGGAATGGATATTGCCAAACACAAACACTACGCAGCGATGGTGGATGAACGAGGAAGAGAACTGAAAAAGCCGTTTCCTGTGTTCCAATCGCGAATCGGATTCGAACAATTCTACGTGTCGATTGAAGAAGCAAAAGAGAATTTGGCAAGACGGAGATCATCGTCGGTATGGAACCGACCGGGCATAACTGGTTGCACCTCGCCTATTTCCTCGAGGAAAGATCCCATTGGTGATGGTCAACCTGATGCACGTCAAACGGTCGAAAGAGCTCGACGACAACTTACCAAACGAAGCACGATGCCAAAGATGCCCTCGTTATCGCCAGACTAATCAAAGATGGATGCTTTAGCTATCTCCGCATTTTCCAAGAGGTGAAAGTGGAATTACGGACAGGAAGCACGTTTCGAGAGTCGCTGTTCAAGGAACGGAATATCATCTACAATCAAATGATTCATTGGCTCGATCGCTATTTTCCTGAGTTTGTACAGGTGTTCCCGTCGTTTGGCAAAATGGTATTAGCGATATTAGAGAACACGCCATTTCCGGTAGATATCGCTGATCAGACGGTCGAAGGGTTCATGGAGCGGTATCGTCAAAGAGAAGGACTCAAATGTCCGCAAAAACCGAAAATTCAAAAGCTGATAGAGGTTTCACACTATGCGATTGGGATCACGGAAGGAAAACCGATGGCTCGTATCGAAATCGCCACGCTCGTCCGCCGGTATCGCCAATTGGAACAAGAGATCACTGCTTTGACCGAAGAGTTGACGGCCCTTGTGCAAACGACCGTCGAATACGAATGGCTCTAAACGATTCCGGGACTAGGAGAGGCGACGATCATGGAGCTGTTATCGGAAATCGGAAGGACAGAAGCGAATCTCGAAACGAGGACGAAAATGGCTGCGCCCCCTTCTCTTTCGGATGATGATGCCATTGATTTGCTTATAACGAAGCGTTCCGGGCCTCACACCAGTACTATATGATACGCCCCATCAACCCGTTGCGTAAGAAGCAATCGATCGTGGTGTTATGCAGTAAAGCTATGGAAGGTTCTATACGCGGTTTGCGTGAAACAGCAAGCGTTTAATGGGGAATGAATGATGCGAGATATCTTTTCTCCACTCCAAGCCTAGGCAGCCTAGAGCCACCTCCTTTCGTGAAAAGAACGGTCTGAACAACCGGGTGGATGACACGGAGAAGCTGGCACACGATTTCATATTCGACTTTGAGTTCCTATAGGATCTTAGTCGGCCTCTGCCTGGTGAAGAGACCGAACGAAGGAATGTTGGCGCGTGGATGCCCAGAGACATGGGAGGGTTTGTACTCATCAGAAACGCAGCGATCCAAGGTGTAACGTATACATATAAACCTACAAAATATCTATAAGCGAACACGAAGCGCACCATAGACGGTTAGATATCAACAAAAATGAAAATGTGTGTATGGGTTTTTGTCGGAAAAAATTTTTTTGACACCCCCTGAGACGCCAAGAAACCTTGATATATGAACATTGCTAGAGGGAGTGAGAAAATATATGAGAGTATATTATATTTTCTTAGCATTATTCACGACCTTCTTTCTCGTTTCTTGTTCAAGGCAAGAAGAGCATGTAAAAATGGCAATATTCTTAAAAAGTGATTGGGATAAGTATGAAGTGTTTGCTAAGGAGTTTGAAAAAGCAAAAGGCATCAAAATTCAACTTGATTATATTTGGGATGATACTATTAAACATGATTATAAGCACCTTTGGTCTAAAATACATAGCGCTATTGAAAAAAAACTTAGGGACCAAGAGATTGATTTAATTGCAGGGGTGCCAACCTCTTATTTTGAAAAATTGATTAAAAAAAATCTGTTAGCTGAATTGGATACATTTATGGTTGGACAGAGTGGAATAGATGTTAAAAATTTATACAGTCCGGTTTTAGATATTGCCAAAAAGGCTGGGAATGGACATTACTATTTTCTTTCCCCAACTTTTTCTACAAAGCTATTAGTTGTTAATCTTGACATTTTCAAGACTTTGAAGGTGCCTATTCCAGAAGAAACAGTATCTTGGGAAGAATTGGAATATATAGCTGAAAAAATTAATCGGAAGAACCTAAATCCACATAACAGAAAAATTTATGCTATCTCATTTGGTCCTGGAGGAGAAGAAGGATTATTTATGGACTTTCAACTTCTAACCACTCCACTTGAGCTTCCACTTCAGGAGAAGGAAGAGATCTATAACCATCCGTCTTGGGGGAAATGGTTTAAATGGTTTATAACAATGCATCAAAAATATGGAGTACGTAATATGGCTGAAGACAGAGCTTTTTTTACAGGTAAAGTGGCAATGAGAATCACTTATCCTCACGAACTTCAATGGTTGTATAAAAAAGCAAGGGCAGATCTAGGACTAGGATTTAATCCAGCTAAGTTCGAATTTAGAATTTATCCAGCTCCTTATTATAGTAATAAACCAGAAGTTGCTAGTATTGAAGTTCATAATATCGCATTATCTAATCAATCTGAGAAAAAGAATTTGGCTTGGGAAGTTATAAGATATGCTATGGGAAAGGACTATGCTTTATCAATAATCTATAATGGGGGAAATACATTTGGTGGAAATTTTCCTGCATACTATGATTCAGACACTATTCGTGCCTATGAAAACTTATATCCAGGAATAGATGTAAAAAATGTATTTTATTATGGAAAACAAGGACCTTATATTAAAGAATCAATGACTCTGGAACAACTCTCTATTTTCCACGAACTAGAAAGGGAATATTTTCCTATTATACTAAATAAAAATATTTCAGTCGAAGACGGTTACAAGGAACTAAAAAGGGAATACAAGCAAAGAATAAAGGAGCTGAAGCGGTAAATGATTCGAAAAACCATCACGATTATTCCTTTTGTCATGGTAGCTTGTCTCAAGACTTGGGATCATGTCTATGGAAATTTTCCTGGCATATCGGTTTGGATTGTGTTCATTCATATTTGTCTCAATCTATTGCCCATCTTTGTGTTTGTATGCTGGAGTGTGTCCAAAGTGCGGCAATGGATTGGGTTGAATATGGTGATTCACGCTTGCTTTTATGTTTACTTGTTTTTTGTTTTGTATTATACGGTTTTATATATTCCTTATTGGCGCTTTATGACCCAACCAGTGCTGCCGCCAGAGGAACAGGTGTTTCCCCATTATAATTTAATCCCGTTTAAAACGATTTTGGAAACAAGTATTACTCCTGTGAATATTTGGGGAAACATCTTTCTGTTGCTTCCGTTGGGCATCTTTGTTCCTTTGATTCATCCCTATTTTGCACGTATCAAACCGTTTCTTCTCCTTGCCTTGCTGGTTTCGAGCGGTATTGAATCCGTTCAATTTATGACAGCGTTGATGGATGGAAAATTTGCTGAATACCCTAGTGAAAGAAGCCTCGATGTTGATGATATCATTTTGAACATGAGTGGAGCCGTTATCGGTTTTGGTCTGTACAAATTACGAGGGCGAATGAAAAGCTTGATTTCTTGATCACACTGCTTGCCATCTGACCGTTGATTGCATACATGCAGTCATCAGAAATTCAACGTTGTTTGGGGGATGTCAATGATCACTTTCTTTATAAATGAAGTCAACTGTAGTTGAGTATTTTTTATAATAATAACTGTAGTTGAGCGATTTTTGTTACAATAATTACTATTTAAAAAAGGAACAAACAGGGCACCCCTTATGCAACGTGGATCTGTTTTTTCACGGTATCAAGGGGAATATTTTGTTTCGCTGCGCTGTAAATGAACTCCACGAGGCCAGGCGTGTTGATTAACCAATAATATCCATAAAAAACATAGAAAAAAGAGCACCTTTCCTGTAGAATGTAAGTAACAACACAAACAAATCTAGGAGGTGCTCTCTATGCACAAGCATACCACACTCCCAAATTTGATGCAAAAAATTGTTTCTGATGAAGATCTCCAGTCGATTACCGAAGCCGTTGGCTACCATGACACTTCGCGGACGTTTACGGTGCGCACGTTGGTTGATTTTTTTCTGCTGGCGGCACTTCACGAATGGAAAAGTTTCCGTCATGGTGCCGATGTGGCGAAAATGTACGGATTGCCGACGTTTCATTACTCGACGGTTTCTAAGAAAGCGAAAGAAGTTCCGTACGAGGTGATGAAGCGCTTATTTGCTTTGGTTGTTTCTAAGTGCAATCGCCAAACCCGCCGTTCGCTTCGCTTTCCAAAAGCATTGCGTATAGTAGACTCCACGACCGTCACCGTGGGGAAAAACCGCCTGACATGGGCACCCTATCATGGGGAACGATCCGGAGTGAAAATGCACGTCGCGTATTCCCCTGAGCAACAAATGCCGAGCGACATCGTAGAAACCGTAGGGTTGCGCCACGATGGACCGGTGGGAGAGCGGCTCACAGACGTACAAACGGTTCTTGTCGAAGATCGAGCGTACTTTAAAATTGAACGCCTCGATCGGTTTGTCGAACAGAAGCAACCGTTTGTGATTCGGATGAAAGACAATGTCGAGATCCATCAAAAAAAGAGCCTAAAGCGCCTTTCTTCCTCCTCTTCTTCTATTGTGGCGGATTTTACTTGCCAGTTAGGAACGAAACAATGTCGTTCCAAAAAGCGCCATCGCGTCGTGATCTTTCAGGATGCGAACGGGCATGAAATCCGTGTGGTCACGAACGTCTTAGAGGCATCGGCGGAAAAGATTGCCGAGATGTATCAAGAACGTTGGACAGTGGAAGTGTTTTTCCGATGGATCAAGCAATATCTAAACGTTCCGACCTTATTTGGCACCAACGAGCATGCGGTATACAACCAACTTTTTGCGGCATTTATCGCTTATGTGTTACTGAGATGGCTATATCATCGAACGGAAAAACGGACAACCTCGTCCCTTACCTTTCTTTCGTTTGTCCGTCGTTTTTTCTCTGGGCAACTTCCTCTCGAATGGAAATCCGAGATGGCAGCTGTCTTATTTGAGTATGCCCGAATATATGGGAGGAGTATGCCTAATTTTGGATAATCAACAGCCGTGCCACGAGGCAATGTCCTTTTCGCTTGCGCAGGAGATCGAGCCCATCCGAAACATTGCTGTTCGACTTGAACATGCTGTACACATACGCAAGTTGTACCAAGATCCAATACCGTTTCACCGCCCGTCTGTTCTTATTTTGGATGAACCAACAAACGGACTGGACCCGGCCGGCATTCGTGAAATTCGCGACTATTTGCGCAAGCTAGCAAGGGAGGAAAGATTGGCAGTCGTCGTATCGAGCCATCTTCTATCAGAAATGGAGATGATGTGCGACCGCTTTGTGATCATTCAGCATGGCAAGCTTGTGACGATCGAATCGGTACAAGAGCTGTCGCAACAAACGGAGAAGGTGCTGTTTATCGTCGGGCCGAAGGAGAAGGCGGCGCAAATGGTGAAAGCGCACGATCCGCATCTCGATGTTCGCCTCGTCGAACAAGGATTGGAAGTGACGCTCGATTATAAAGATATTCCTCGGCTAAATGCTATGCTTGTCGCGGAAGGAATCAACGTATACGGCATTCATGTGCTCGCGAAATCGTTGGAAGAAAGATTTCTAGAAATGACGGGAGGAAACGAAATTGCCTAATCTTTTTTCGCTCGGTAGTGTCAAAAAATCTATGAAAAGACCTTTTTACATTCCTTTTTAAGGTATTTAAAAAGGATGATGGCATCGGATTCGCCCTTGACCAACACTCTCCAAAGGGGAGGAACGGTCAATAAGGGCATGGAGGGGAAGGGAGGAAGCCGAATGAATCGATATCAGAAAATTGCCATAGGAGTAATGTTGTTCGTGCCGTTGATTTTCTTAGTCATTTCCTTATTGACAAACAGGTGGGGATTTTTCCTTTGGAGTTTGGCACCAAGCTTTACTGTGGGGATGACGGGATTTTTCGTAGCGAAAGATAAATAACACGCATATGTTGTACACCTAGCTCCCTTGTCCATTTTCATAATATTAAGATTTTTTAACACCTCAAACCATATCAATGGAAGAGATTAATTCTCAACTAGCACTACGAGTTGGTTATCAAATTTTTAAAGCTCGTTCTGTTTTTAATGCGGTGACATGGTGGATGTTCCAAAAACGCGACGTCGCGGCTTAAATGATAAAAAGAAAAAGGCTGCCCAATTCGCTTGTTATGCGGTTATTGGCAGCCTTTTTTATTGAAAAAATAATTGCTTCGCTTCGAGAGAAAAGTTTGTAAATATAAAGGACGTGATTGTGTCGTTTTCTCCAAATGCCTCTCTTTTTTTAAAAAAACCATCCTCCAACCCAAATACTTCAACCGTTTTATACACGGGATCAACAATCCAATATTCTTGCACGTTAAACTGCTCGTATAGCTTAAATTTTTCATTTCGGTCTTTTAAAGCTGTAGATGGAGAAAGAACTTCGACAATGAGTGTTGGTGCGCCTAAACAGCCGTTTGGTGTTAAATTGTTTCGATTGCAAATGACGGAAATATCTGGTTACACAACATGTTTTGCATACGTGTAGTCATCGCTGTCAGAGAGACAAACATCAAACGGAGCTATGGGAACGTAGCAATTTTTATTTTGAAAATGCGAACGAAACGCAAACGATAGTTCCATGACAGTAAATTGATGCTCCCATGTTGGTGAAGGGCTCGTGTTGTAAGCTTTCCCGTCAATGAGCTCCCAACGCCCGTCCCATTGAACATAATCGGCATGCGTATACAGTTTGGATGATTGTGGATTCATCGCGTATCCCTCACTTTTTTCAATATTATACCACACATCACTTCGTCATTGACCATTTCGTGTTTCATCGTTATATTGTTAAATAGTTAAATAATTGAACTATATGGATGGGAGGCATTGACCGATGGAGCGAAGCATACAACAATTTATTGAGCGATATTTATCTGTTTCGTTTCTTGTCAATAAACGAGGGGCGGCGTTGATGAAGTGTGAATTAGACGATATCACGCACGATCAATATTATGTATTGCGCTACATATATAAGCGTGGGGTGTGCACATCGACGGAATTGGCGGACGTGTTTGCGGTAAATAAAAGTGCGATTACGGCGATGACAAACCGTCTTGTTGAAAAAGGAATGATTGCACGTGGCAAAGATGAAGACGATCGTCGTATTATTGCTCTTTCGCTTACGGAAAAAGGTGAACAATGGCTCGTTGAAACAGAACGAAAAGTATATGAACTTGTTGAAACAATGATGACAAAGCTTTCACATGAAGAAATTGAACAGTTTATTCAAACGTATGAGAAGCTAGCAATGATTTTACAAGAAATGGAGGAAAACAAATGAAAGCGATCGTTCGTGGGAGATGGGTCGTTTTACTCGCGTGGGTTGTCGCCACTGTCGTGCTCGTTATGACTGCTCCGAATATGGCACAACTTGTGCGTGAAAAAGGGCAAATTACCGTCCCAGACGGCTATTCGTCTTCGCTTGCAAGCGAGTTATTAAAAGAAGTGCAAAAGCAAGAAAATAAGGAAGGAGAAATGAGTGCCGTCCTCGTCTTTCATCGCAAAGAGAGATTACAAGAGAAGGATTGGAAAGAAATAGAGAAAGCTGTAGAGCAGCTGCAAGCGAAAAAAGAATCGCTCGGTTTAATACAAATCGTTTCGCCGCTTGATGACGGACAGCTAAAAGAAAAACTTGTGTCAAAAGACGGGACAACGGTGCTTGTCTCCCTTCAATTAGAACGAAACAAACGTACAGCAAAAGAAATAAGCACAGCCCTTTATGAGGCGATCGAGCATATTGATGTGCCGTACTATTACACAGGTAGTTGGATGATTGATGAAGATGTCGTGCAAAGTTCACAAGAAGGATTGAAAAAAACGGAAGGCATTACCGTCGTTTTTATTTTAGTCGTTTTATTTCTTGTGTTCCGTTCGCTCGTTGCTCCGTTTGTCCCGTTGTTAACGGTCGGATTGACGTATATCGTGTCGCAAGCGATTGTTGCTTTTCTTGTTGATCGTGTTGATTTTCCACTTTCTACGTTTACACAAACGTTTTTAGTTGCCGTTTTATTCGGAATTGGCACAGACTATTGCATTTTATTGCTTAGTCGCTTTAAAGAAGAGTTAGCGAAGCGGGAAGATCGAACTGAAGCGATTATCGCGACGTATAAAACAGCAGGAAAAACGGTTATTTTCAGCGGATTAGCGGTCATGATCGGATTTGCGTCCATCGGCTTATCGACGTTTAAACTGTATCAGTCTGCATCAGCCGTAGCGGTCGGTGTCGTTGTGTTACTTGTTGCCCTTGTTACGCTTGTGCCGTTTTTTATGGCTACACTTGGTGAAAAGCTGTTTTGGCCGATGAAAGGGGCGCTTGAACATAAACCGAGCAAATTATGGGATGTGGCGGGTCGTTTTTCTTTCGCTCGTCCGTTATGGGCGCTTGCAATTGTCGCGATCATCACATTGCCGATTTTATTGACGTACGATGGCAAACTTTCTTTTAATTCGATGGCGGAAATCGGGGATCGTTACGCGTCTGTTAAAGCATTTAACATCATTTCAGCCCACTTTAGTGAAGGGGAAGCGATGCCGACGAAAATCGTCATGAAAAATGATGAAGCGATGGATGACGAGCAATACTACTATTTAATAGAAAAAATTAGTCGCGAAGTGGCAAATATTGATGGCGTGGAAGCCGTTCGTTCAGTAACTCGCCCGCTTGGAGAGCCGATTGATCAATTGTTTGTGACAAAGCAAGCGGAACAGTTAAAAGATGGACTTGGAAAAGGAGCGGACGGCATCGGACAAATTCGTTCCGGTTTAAGTGAAGCGAGCAGCGAAATGGCAAAGTCAGCTCCGAAGCTAGAGCAAGCGACCGGAGGTATTCGCGAGCTCGTCAACGGAACGTCAAAATTGAAAACGGGAATGACTGATTTACAACAAGCATTGAAGCAGCTCGAAGATGGGGTGCGAAGCGGAGCGATCGGAGCTGCTGATCTTGAAAAAGGATTGCAAACGATACAAACGAATATGAAAAAGCTGCATGATGGAGCGGATGAATTGCGAAAAGGATATGAGCAAGCAACCGGTGGACTGCGTCAATTAAGTGAACGATATGAACAAATTGAAAGTGGATTGCAAGCTATTTCTGAACAGTTGCCGCTTCTTTCTCAGTCGTTGAATCGTATTGAAGAGCGTCATACGGGCTTGCGTGAAGATGCGGAGTATGCACATGTAAAGCAAGCTGTTCAACAGATGAGCGCACAAATGAATACGTTATCTGATGCACTTGTTCAAGTGAACGACGCGTTACAAAATGTTCAACGTGGTTTACAACAAGCAAATGAATCATTTGCGACAATAACAAACGGACAGCAAGCGCTTATTACTGGAATGGATGAAGTGATCTCTGGACTTGGAAAGCTTCGTTCTGGTTTAGAGCAAGCAGCGGATGGTCAAGGGCAAATTGTTCAACGATTGCCAGAAGTGACAAACGGGCTAGCGAAAGTAAACGACGGACAACAGCAATTGCTTACAGGTTTTTCGCAACTCAATGGTCAAATGGATCAACTCATTTCAGGACTAAATCAAAGCGTCAATGGATTGCGACGAGTAGAAAAAGGATTGCAGTCCGCAAAACAGTACGTTTCTGACTTAGCGAATGCGCCAGATGAAGAAATGGCAGGGTGGTATATGCCGCCACAATTGTTGACGAGCGAGGAATTTGCCCAAGCGAAGGAAGAATATATGTCGAAAGATGGAAAAGTTATAACGTTTGATGTTGTCTTTTCATCCAATCCGTATGAAACGACGACGATGGAAAAAATCGCAGAAGTGAAAGAAGCGATTGCTCGGGCGGTGAATGGCACAAAACTTGAGCATGCGAAAGTAGGCGTTGGTGGCGTGACGAGCATTTATTCCGATTTGCGCGACATTTCTGCCGCTGATTATGCCCGAACATCTGTATTTATGCTTGTGGGCATTGCGGTCATTTTAATCATTCTTCTTCGCTCGTTTATTATGCCAGTATATTTAATGTTATCCCTAATTTTAACATATTATACATCGATGGCGTTTACCGAACTTGTGTTTGTCGATGTGCTCGGATACGAAGGGATAAACTGGGCTGTTCCGTTTTTCGCATTCGTCATTTTAATGGCGCTCGGTATTGACTATAGCATTTTCCTTATGGATCGCTTTAATGAATATCGCGACAAAACCGTTCAAGAAGCGATGCTTGAAGCGATGCGTCATATGGGAACAGTCATCATTTCCGCAGCCATCATTTTAGGTGGAACGTTTGCGGCGATGTATCCATCTGGCGTATTATCGCTATTGCAAATTGCAACGATTATTTTAACAGGGTTATTTTTATACGCCCTTGTCGTTTTGCCATTATTTATTCCGGTAATGGTGAAAACGTTTGGACGGGCGAATTGGTGGCCATTTATGAAGTAAGAGCGGGTGTCGATGCCCGCTCTTTTGTGATATAATGTGAAAAATAGTTGTTGGAGTGAAACGAAGTGAGAAAAATGAATATGTCTGAACTAAACGATTGGATTTTTTCACGCAAAGGAAATGTGGAACGAGATATATTAAAAGGTGGAAGAGAGCAACATGTGCGTTTACGTCCACGTGACAAAGAGGAAATGTGTATATTAGATGAATTATGCATCAAAAGATGGAAAAAAGCTGAACAAGAAGGAAAAATTCGATATTTGAATGAACGAGTGTGGTATTATGAATTCGATTAAAGAGGCGAAAGAAAAACTTCAGTCGCTTCGAACGAAAACATCGTTTGAGAAAATGGTTCAAGTGACAGCCATTTTAACGAAGTTGTTGGAGCCACATCGCATACGTCCCATTATTGTTGGCGGGCTTGCGGTTGAAATATATACGCGTGGCGATTATACGACTGTAGATATCGATTTAATTGTTAGTGATCGTGAAAAAGCGGGACAATTGCTCACTAAACTTGGTTTCACTCCGTCAGGAAGACATTGGTATCACGATGAATTGTTTGTTAGTGTGGAAATTCCAAACGATGTACTAGAAGATGCTGATGATGATAAAGTAATTGAGTTGAAGTTAGAAGATGGGTTGCATGTATATGTCATCGGAATTGAAGACATTATATTAGATCGCCTGCGCGCATGTGTCCATTGGAAATCGAAATCCGATTGCGAATGGGCAAAAAGAATGGTTCTTCTTCATAAGGAGCGGCTGGATTGGACATATATGAAACAAATGGCGAAAAAAGATGGAACGAGCGAACAACTGAAGCAATGGTTTTAGGTAAGAGCGGGATCATGCCCGCTCTTCTTTTCGTATATCTTTTCATATATCTACAAATCATGTTAAGATAAAAGGTAGAATTTTGCCGGAACGGGAGATCGGATGAATGGGGGAAATAATTTGGCGGAGCAGAAAAAAACGCGTATTACGGTAGATATATACGGACAACAATATTCGATCGTCGGAACGGAAAGCTCCAGCCATATTCGGCTTGTTGCTTCCATTGTCGATGACAAAATGCGTGAAATTAGTGCCAAAAATCCGACGCTTGATACGAGTAAACTCGCTGTATTAACGGCAGTCAATATCGTTCATGAATATATTAAACTAAAAGATGAATACGAACGCCTTTTGCGAAAAATGAATAAAGAAAAGGATGATGACAGCGATGATTGATTTGCTTATTTGTTTCATCCTTCTCATGGGACTGTTGATTGGATTGAAACGAGGATTCATTTTGCAATTTATTCATATGACCGGTTTTTTGATCGCGTTTATTGTTGCATATAACTATTATGATCAACTAGCACCAAGACTAAAATTATGGGTGCCATATCCGAGTTTTGGCGATGGGGAAACGATAAAATTGCTCATTGAAAGCACAAATTTAGATGAAGCGTACTATCGTGCGATTGCGTTTGCTGTTTTATTTTTCGCTGCAAAAATTGTGATGCAAGTGATCGGCTCAATGCTAGACTTCATCGCACAGCTCCCCATTTTAAAAAGCGTAAACCGTTGGGCTGGTGGGGCGCTTGGTTTTATAGAAGTGTATTTGCTTTTATTTGTACTTTTATATGTGAGTGCACTTGTTCCTATGTCTATCATTCAACAGCCACTTCACGACTCATTCATCGCAAGTTTAATCGTCAAACATACACCTTTTTTATCGAATTTTGTAAAAAATATGCTCGTGCAATATATGGCGTAAAAACTTCTCCGTCCGAGAGAAGTTTTTTCGTCGAAAGGAAGTGAAAGGGATGGAAAAAAATAAAAAAGAGGCGATTCGCCTGCTTGAAACGATCGCTTTATATATGGAAATCAAAGGGGAAAATCCATTTAAAGTATCCGCTTTTCGTAAAGCAGCTTCAGCGCTAGAACGTGATGAACGTGCTTTGACCGACATCGATGATTTTACGTCCATTGCTGGCATCGGAAAAGGAACAGCTGCCGTTTTACAGCAATGGTTGCAGACAGGAACGAGTGATGTGCTTGAACAGTTAAAAAAAGAAATTCCAGCAGGGCTATTTCCACTTTTAAAATTGCCGGGACTTGGCGGCAAAAAAATTGCCAAACTGTATCATGAGCTAGGCGTGACCGATATAGAAACATTAAAAGAAGCATGTTTAGCTCAACGTGTGCGACAATTAAGCGGCTTCGGTGCAAAAACTGAAGAAAATATTTTAGCTGCACTTGCCCACATGAATGCACGCCCTGAACGTTTACCAATTGCGTTTATGTTGGAAGTTGCTTCTGACATCGAGCGTCAGCTAGAAAACTTCGATGGCATTATTCAGTTTTCACGGGCGGGCAGTTTGCGCCGCGTATGTGAGACGGTGAAAGATTTAGATTTTATTATTGCAACAACAGACGATGCGCTCGTTCGAAAGCAGTTGTTGCAACTTGAGCATATTTATGACGTTGTTGCAAACGGTGAAACGAAAGTATCGTTGCAATTGCAATACGATTATATTGTCAACGTTGATTTTCGTCTCGTTTCTCCTGAACATTTTGCCACAACGCTCCATCATTTTACCGGTTCAAAAGACCATAACGTTCGCATGCGCCAGTTAGCGAAGGAGCGGGGGGAAAAAATTAGCGAGTATGGCGTAGAAAACGTGCAAACAGGTGAAGTGAAAACGTTCGCGACAGAAGAACAATTTTTTGCTTACTTTCGTTTGCCGTTTATTCCGCCAGAAATGCGGGAAAGTGGAAAAGAAGTCGATGCATATGACGGCACGCCGCTCCTTTCTTTATCTGATATACGCGGCGATTTACATATGCATACGACGTGGAGCGACGGGGCGTTTTCAATTGAGCAAATGGCAGAAGCATGTCGTCAGAAAGGATATGAGTATATTGCGATTACCGATCATTCACAGTTTTTAAAAGTAGCCAATGGACTAACGGTTGAACGATTAAAACGGCAGCAAGAAGAAATTGCCCGCCTAAACGAAAAGTACGACGATTTTCTTATTTTATCTGGCATTGAGATGGATATTTTACCAGATGGAACGTTAGATTTTCCAGATGATGTATTACAAACGGTTGATTTTGTCATTGCGTCGATTCATTCTGCTTTTTCACAGCCGCAAGAAACGATTATGAAACGTCTAAGAGAAGCGCTTATGAATCCATACGTTCATATGATCGCCCATCCGACAGGAAGATTAATTGGGGAACGTAGCGGATACGATGTAAATATAGACGAATTGCTTCAACTTGCGAAAGAAACAAACACGGTGCTAGAACTGAATGCGAATCCACACCGTCTCGATTTAACGTATGCCTATTTACAAAAAGCACAGCAGCTTGGTGTGAAAATTGCGATTAATACAGACGCACACAACGTTCGTATGCTTGATGATATGGAACTTGGTGTTGCATTTGCTCGAAAAGGTTGGATTCGAAAAGAAACGGTCATCAACACATGGGATATCGAACAACTTATCTCTTTTTTGCGAAAATAAACAGCTGGAGGGTTACTTAGTGCACGCAAAAACATTACACATTCTTGAGTTTGATAAAGTGAAAGCACAGCTTGCGGAATATGTATCTTCTTCGTTAGGAAAAGAAAAAGTCGTAGCGCTTATGCCATCATCACATGTAGAAGAAGTGGTGCGCTGGCAAGAAGAAACGGATGAAGCTGCAACGGTTCTTCGTTTACGTGGCCATGTTCCGCTTGGTGGTATATTTGACATACGGATGCAAACGAAACGTGCAAGCATCGGAGGAATGCTCAGTCCACATGAACTGCTTGATATCGCAAGCACGATGCGAGCGGCGAGACAATTAAAAAAATTTGTAGAAGGAACAGAGGCAGAACTCACGTATATGATGGCATATGCCGAGCAAATCGTTCCGCTCATTGAGCTTGAGCAACATATATACCGCTGTATTGATGAAGGTGGGGAAATACTTGACGGGGCGAGCGACCGCCTGCGTTCATTGCGCCAACAGTTGCGCACGATTGAAGGACGAGTGCGCGATAAGTTAGAGAGTATTATTCGTTCATCATCAGCGCAAAAAACATTGTCAGATGCAATCATTACGATTCGTAACGATCGGTACGTCATCCCAGTGAAACAAGAATATCGCCATACGTATGGCGGCATTGTACACGATCAGTCTTCATCTGGGGCTACGTTATTTATCGAGCCGCAGTCGGTTGTCGAATTAAACAACGAGCTCCAACAATTGCGCATGAAAGAAAAACAAGAAGTGGAGCGAATTTTAAGTGAATTGTCAGCTTTTGTCGGCGAGTTAGCGACAACAATTATGGAAAACGTTGAAGTGCTTGCGCAGCTTGACTTTTTGTTTGCGAAAGCAAAATATGCAAAGGCGATTAAAGCAACAAAACCGACGATGAACGAGCGCGGATATATTCGTCTCATCCAAGCTCGCCATCCGCTCATTTCGCCTGATCAAGTTGTCCCGAATGATATTGAACTAGGAAGTGATTACACGACGATGGTGATCACAGGACCGAACACAGGGGGAAAAACAGTCACGTTAAAGACAATCGGCTTGTTCACCGTTATGGCGCAAGCAGGATTGCAAGTGCCGGCGTTAGATGGATCACAATTAGCTGTATTTCGCGCGGTGTATGCTGATATTGGCGATGAACAGTCAATTGAACAAAGTTTAAGTACGTTCTCGTCTCATATGGTCAATATCGTCGACATTTTAAAACAAGTGGATGAGCATAGCCTTGTTTTATTTGATGAGCTTGGAGCAGGAACGGATCCACAAGAAGGTGCAGCATTAGCAATTGCCATTTTAGATGAAGTGCACAATCGCGGTGCGCGGGTTGTAGCAACGACGCATTATCCGGAATTAAAAGCGTACGGATACAATCGTCGTGGCGTCATGAATGCAAGTGTCGAATTTGACATCGAAACGTTAAGTCCAACGTATAAACTATTGATCGGTATTCCAGGACGAAGCAATGCGCTTGATATTTCTCGTCGCCTCGGATTAGACGAGCATATTATTGCGCGTGCCCGTACGTACATTAGCGCGGAAAGCAATGAAGTTGAAAATATGATTGCTTCATTAGAACAAAGTAAAAAGCGCGCGGAAGAAGAATGGGAGAAGGCTGAGCGGCTCCGCCACGAAGCAGAGCAATTGAGAAATGAACTAGAAAGGCAGTGGAACGAGCTGAATGAACAGCGCGATCGCTTGTTGGAAAAAGCGAAAGAGCAAGCTGAAGAAATTGTAAAAAAAGCGATGAAAACTGCCGAAGAAGTGATTCAACATTTGCGCGATATGCAAAAACAGCAAGCGGCTGTCTTAAAAGAACACGAACTTATTCATGCACGTAAAAAGTTAGAAGAAGCGATTCCGCAAATCGATACAAAAAAGAAAAAACAAGCGCAAAAAGCAAAGCAATCATTACACCCAGGCGATGAAGTGAAAGTCATTCATCTCAATCAAAAAGGGCAGTTGATTGAGAAAGTATCCGATAAAGAGTGGCTTGTGCAAATCGGCATTTTAAAAATGAAAGTGGATGAAGAAAATTTGCTGTATGTAAGCAGCCCAGCACCGATTGAAACAAAGCCAATTGCGACCGTAAAAGGACGCGACTATCACGTTCCACTAGAATTAGATTTGCGTGGTGAGCGATATGAAGATGCGTTACTTCGTGTCGAAAAATATATTGATGATGCGGTGTTGGCAGGATATCCGCGCGTGTCTATCATTCATGGAAAAGGAACAGGAGCACTTCGAAAAGGAGTGCAACAATATTTACAAAACCACCGCTCGGTAAAAAGCATTCGATTTGGTGAGGCGACTGAAGGGGGAACAGGCGTCACCATTGTCGAATTACAATAACGGGAGGAACTATGAGCACTTTTTGGGAAAATGAGATCATTTATATTGCCGCTAATTTTAGCGTTGTTATTTTATGTTTAGTTTTATTTCTAGCTATTTTTGAACTTGTGACAAAGTACAAAAACTGGGAAGAAATCAAAAAAGGAAATATGGCAGTAGCGATGGCAACCGGGGGGAAAATATTTGGTATTGCAAATATTTTCCGTTATGCGATTGGGCATCATGATTCACTTTTAACGATGATTGGCTGGGGAATTTATGGCTTCGTCTTACTGCTCATTGGCTATTTTATTTACGAGTTTTTAACTCCGAAATTTAATGTTGATGAGGAGATTGCCAACGATAATCGCGCGGTAGGATTTATTTCTATGGTTATTTCTATCGGCTTGTCGTTTGTTATCGGAGCAAGTATAAGGTGAGAGGAGAAACAGATGGAAACGTTAGCGAAAGTATTGCTCGTATTGTGCGGTGTATTTTTGCTTATTGGTGTCATATATCTCACGTTTTTTGCATAAAAGGGTGTCAGCAGGCACCTTTTTTATTTTTTAATACAAAAATTTCAGAAAATATTATAAAATATAAATAATCTTATAACAAAGGGGGAAACGATATGGAGAAGCCATGGCTAGCGTTATATCCTCAACAAGTTCCTCATTCCATTGATTATCCGCGCAAGCCGTTGCAACAATTTTTGAGGGAAGCGGCGGAGCAGTTTCCGCAAAAAACAGCTATTCACTTTTTGGGGAAGGAGCTGACATATAAAGAAATATACGAGCAAGCGATCAAGCTAGCCTCATATTTGCAACAGCTCGGGTTACAAAAAGGGGATCGTGTATCCATTATGTTGCCGAATTGTCCGCAAGCTGTCATCAGTTACTACGCTATTTTGTTTGCTGGTGGCATCGTTGTTCAAACGAACCCGTTATATACGGAACGAGAGTTAGAATATCAGTTAAATGATAGCGGTGCGAAAGTCATTATCAGCCTTGATTTACTTTATCCAAGAATCACAAAGGTGAAAGCGCATACAAAAATTGAACATGTGATCATTACAAGTATAAAAGATTATTTACCATTTCCGAAAAATGTGTTATATCCATTTGTACAAAAGAAACAAACAGGGATGATTGTACGCGTCAAACATGAAGGAGATTGCCACTTATTCACAAAAGCCTTATCGCTTGCGAGTGGGAAAGTGAAAGAGACGGATGTGGATCCGATAGAAGACATTGCCCTCCTCCAATATACAGGCGGAACAACTGGATTTCCGAAAGCTGCTATGTTAACACATTACAACTTAACAGCAAACACGTTTATGTGTGCGAAGTGGATGTATAAATGTGAACGCGGGAACGAATCGATTCTTGGTGTACTTCCGTTTTTCCATGTATACGGGATGACAGCTGTCATGAACTTATCCATTATGGAAGGATATAAAATGATTTTATTGCCGAAGTTTGATGTCGAAACGACGTTAAAAACGATTGAAAAACAACGACCAACGCTATTTCCAGGCGCTCCAACGATTTATATTGCGCTGCTCAACCACCCGAATTTAAAAAAATACGACTTATCGTCAATTAAAATATGTATTAGCGGTTCAGCTCCGCTTCCAGTTGAAGTGCAAGAGCAATTTGAAACAGTAACAGGTGGGAAGATTGTTGAAGGTTACGGCTTAACCGAAGCATCCCCTGTGACGCATTCCAACTTTATTTGGGACGGAAAACGAATCAAAGGAAGTATCGGTGTGCCTTGGCCAGACACAGAGGCGATGATCGTCTCGTTAGAAACAGGAGAGAAAGCAAACGTAAATGAAATCGGTGAAATTGTCGTTCGTGGACCACAAGTCATGAAAGGATATTGGAACCGACCAGAAGAAACAGCAGCGACACTTCGTGACGGTTGGTTGTATACGGGCGATTTAGGGTATATGAATGAAGAAGGTTATTTCTTTGTTGTAGATCGAAAAAAAGATATGATTATCGCAAGCGGTTATAACGTATATCCACGCGAAGTAGAAGAAGTGTTGTATGAGCATCCGAAAGTGCAAGAAGCAGTCGTCATCGGTGTACCAGATGTTTATCGTGGTGAGACGGTGAAAGCGTTTATTGTGCTTAAAGAAGGAGAGCAGTGTACAGAAGAAGAACTTGACCAATTTATGAGAAGTAAATTAGCTGCTTATAAAGTGCCGCGCATTTATGAATTTAGAAAAGAATTGCCAAAAACAGCAGTTGGTAAAATATTGCGCCGTACGCTTGTGGAAGAAGAAAAAGAAAAACAAAAATGAGCGGCGATTGTTTTTTTCTTGACACGCTTTTGGTCTCTCTTTAAAATAAAAATATGAATGATTATTCATTCATATTTTTAAAAGGGAGAATGCAAAGTTGAAACGTGACAAACCGAAGTTTAAACAAATTATTGATGCAGCTGTGATTGTCATTGCTGAAAACGGCTACCATCAAGCGCAAGTATCGAAAATTGCGAAACAAGCCGGTGTAGCGGATGGGACGATCTATTTGTATTTTAAAAATAAAGAGGATATTTTAATTTCATTGTTTCAAGAAAAAATGGGCTACTTCATCGAAAAAATTGAAGAAGAAATAGAAGGAATTTCGAGCCCATCGGAGAAGTTGTTCTTGTTGATTCAAAAGCATTTCGAAATGCTAGCGGCAGATCCACATTTAGCGATTGTTACTCAGTTGGAGCTTCGCCAATCGAATAAGTCATTACGTCTGAAAATTAATGAAATTTTGAAACGATACTTAAAAGTTGTCGATCGCATTGTGCAAGAAGGAATTGACAAAGGGGAATTTCGTTCAGATTTAGATGTGCGTCTCACTCGTCAAATGATTTTTGGAACGATTGACGAAATGGTGACAACATGGGTCATGAATGAGCAAAAATATGATCTCGTTGCATTAGCGAAACCGGTTCATCAATTGTTAACGAAAGGTTGTTGTGTGTAAATACGACAACCTTCCGATATACACGAAGGAGGGGGAACATGTTTTCCGTTCAACAAGAGGGGTATGTGGCGATTTTAGCACTTCACCGGCCACCAGCAAACGCTTTAGCATCTTCTGTTTTGAAAGAGCTTTCAGAACGACTTGATGCATTAAAAGAAGACGAACAAGTACGTGTCATCGTTCTTCACGGAGAAGGAAGATTTTTTTCAGCTGGTGCCGATATTAAAGAGTTTACAGCGATTGAAACGAGCGAACAAGCAGCGGAACTTGCTCGTGCCGGTCAACAAATAATGGAAAAAGTTGAACAGTTTCCGAAACCAATTATTGCAGCGATTCACGGTGCTGCACTTGGCGGAGGGCTCGAGTTAGCTATGAGTTGCCATCTGCGCATCGTAGCAGAAAACGCCAAACTTGGCTTACCAGAATTGCAGCTCGGCATCATTCCGGGATTTGCAGGAACACAACGCTTATTGCGTCATGTCGGTATGGCAAAAGCGCTAGAAATGATGTGGACAAGCGAACCGATCACAGGTACAGAAGCTGTTCAATGGGGACTAGCAAACAAAGCCGTCCCAGAAGAACAATTGCTTGATACAGCGAAGCAACTTGCACAAAAAATTGCTCAAAAGAGCCCGATTTCTGTTCAAGCGGTATTGAAGCTAGTTAATGAAGCTCGCACAAAAACGTTCCATGAATGCGTTGAAAAAGAGGCGCAACTGTTTGGACAAGTTTTTGTCACGGAAGATGCGAAAGAAGGCATTTCAGCATTTATCGAAAAACGGACACCACAGTTTCAAGGAAAATAAAAGGGGGAGAGAATCATGAACATTTTCGTATTAATGAAGCGTACATTTGATACGGAAGAAAAAATTGTCATTCAAAACGGAAAAGTAAGCGAAGAAGGAGCCGAATTCATCATCAACCCATACGATGAATATGCGATTGAAGAAGCGATTCAAGTGCGCGATCAGCACGGTGGCGAAGTGACAGTTGTTACAATTGGGAACGAAGATGCAGAAAAAGAGCTTCGTACAGCGCTTGCCATGGGGGCAGATAAAGCCGTGCTCATTAACATTGAAGATGATGTAGAAAATCGTGACCAATATACAACAGCAAAAGTGCTTGCGGAATATTTAAAAGATAAAGAAGCTGATTTAATTTTAGCTGGAAATGTAGCGATTGACGGCGGATCTGGACAAGTTGGACCACGCGTTGCTGAATTGCTAGGTATTCCTTATGTCACGACAATTACGAAGTTAGAAATTGACGGAACAAACGTGAAAGTTGTGCGCGATGTTGAAGGTGACGAGGAAGTTATTGAAACATCTTTACCATTATTAGTAACAGCACAACAAGGATTAAATGAGCCGCGTTATCCGTCATTGCCGGGCATTATGAAAGCGAAAAAGAAACCGTTAGAAGAACTAGAGCTTGATGATTTAGATTTGGAGGAAGAGGACGTAGAAGCGAAAACGAAAACGATTGAAATCTTTTTACCACCGAAAAAAGAAGCGGGAAAAATTTTGCAAGGAGATATTGCCGATCAAGTAAAAGAACTCGTTTCACTTCTTCATACAGAAGCAAAAGTCATTTAATAGGGGGATGGGGAGCATGGCAAGAAAAGTATTAACATTAGCAGAAGTGCGTGACGGTGCATTGCGTAACGTATCATTTGAAGCAATTTCCGCTGCAAAAACGATCGCTGAAGGCGGAGAAGTTGTCGCTGTCGTTGTCGGAGCGAGCGTTCGCTCATTAGCTCCTGAGCTGATTGCTTACGGTGCGGATCGAGTGATTGTTGTTGAACACGAAAAATTGGCGACGTATACGCCAGACGGTTATGCCCAAGCATTGCAAGCTGTTGTTGAGCAAGAGAAACCAGAAGGAATCGTCTTTGGACATACAGCGCTCGGAAAAGACTTATCGCCAAAACTTGCGGCTAAATGGCAGTCTGGTCTTGTGTCTGATGTTGTCGCTGTTGAAGCAACAGGTGGAAATATCGTCTTTACAAGACCGATTTATTCTGGTAAAGCGTTTGAAAAGAAAATCGTGACAGACGGTCTTATGTTTGTGACTGTTCGTCCGAACAATATCGCTCCACTTGAAAAAGATGAAAGTCGCACAGGTGCGGTTGTCGATGTGCAAGTAGACATTAAAGACTTACGCACAATCGTTCGTGATATTGTGAGAAAAACAGCGGAAGGCGTCGATTTATCTGAAGCGAAAGTGATCGTTGCCGGCGGTCGCGGCGTGAAAAGTGCGGAAGGATTTGAGCCGTTGAAAGAATTAGCGAACGTGCTTGGCGGTGCGGTTGGAGCATCGCGTGGGGCATGCGATGCAGGATATTGTGATTATTCGCTTCAAATTGGACAGACAGGAAAAGTTGTTACGCCGGATTTATACATTGCGTGCGGTATTTCAGGGGCGATTCAACATTTAGCAGGCATGTCTAACTCAAAAGTAATCGTGGCGATTAATAAAGACCCTGAAGCGAATATTTTTAAAGTGGCGGATTATGGGATTGTTGGTGACTTGTTTGAAGTCGTTCCACTTTTAATCGAAGAATTTAAAAAAATAAAAGTACATGCATAAGGCAGAGCATCATGCTTTGCCTTTTCTTTTCAGCATATTTTTTTGCGACAAGGAAATAGTAGAAGCGAAGCAAAAGATTGGCGCAATGAATACGTTCAATGGTATACTATGTGCATGGAACGGAAATATTTAAGGAGGAATGAAACATGGCTATTGTAAATGCAACAGATCAAACATTTGTTAACGAAGTAAAAGATGGTGTTGTGCTCGTTGATTTCTGGGCACCTTGGTGCGGACCTTGCAAAATGATTGCACCTGTATTGGAAGAAGTAGATCGCGAGCTTGCCGGCAAAGTGAAAGTAGTAAAAGTCAATGTAGATGATAACCCAGAAACAGCTGGAAAATACGGTGTGATGAGCATCCCAACACTATTCGTGTTCAAAAATGGAGAAGTAGTCGACAAGACTGTTGGCTTCCAACCGAAAGAATCGCTTGTTGGTCTTTTAAGCAAACATTTATAATCGACATGCCTCGGAGACATCCGAGGTATTTTTTTTGAAATTTTATATTGACACTGAAAATCGTTCTCTACTATAATGATAACGGTTAATGATAATCGTTATCAAAAAAGGGGGATACATACGAAATGAAAAAACGTCAATTAAAAGCTGTGTTTGCCATGTTTTTATTAGCAGGTGGCGTGCTGGCTGGTTGCGGAAATGCGGAGAAAACAGAAACGACAGAGAAGAAGGAAGAAACAAAAGTAGAAGAAAAACAGGAAGAGCAACAACCTGCTGAAACCGAACAAGCGGAAGAACAAGTAAATGTTCAAACGTTCATTGATGCTTATAAAGCAATCAAAGCGGAAACCGAGAAAGCAAAAGAAGGACAGCCAGTTGACTGGAATCTTGTAGAAAAAACATATGTCGAGCAGTTGCAAAAACCAATTAACGAACTAGATGGTACATTTGCGCAAACGATTGAAGCCGCGATTCAAGGTGGAAAAAGCGGAGAGTTAAACGTTCATCCAGCCCGTCAAATTGTTGATAAAGTAACGCAATCGTATTTTTATCAATTGCAAAAGAAACTGCAAAAAGATGTTGTAGCAGCACTTGAAGCTGGTGATCAACAAAAAGCGACAACATTGTTTGACCAAATTAAGTTGCTAGCAGCGGAAATTTTCGTTCCAACGGCAATGAAACGGGATGAGTATTATCAATTAACGGGAGAATCTAGCCTCGAGCAAAGCATTAACGCTGGTTTAGCAGCGCAAGAAGAAGCGTTAAAAGCGAATAACGTAGATGATTTTAAAGTGTACATCCAATTGACAGATAAATCTATTTATCGTAGTTACTATTTAGCGTCTAAATCATATGCTGAAAAAATTGAAGCTGGTGTGAAAGAAGGTAAGGCAGAAGATGAACTCAAAGGTCAACAAGCTGAAGCATGGGGCTTTTTACAAGCGATCAAAGGCTCTTTAGCTGAAGGAGATGAAGCGGCGACAACTCGCTTAGATGAAATTTTATCATTAAATAACGATTATAAAAACATTAAAGCAGAAGAAGTGGGTGCATTATTCGCCAAAGCGTTGTTTGGTAAAATGAAAGGCTATCATGAAAAAGCACCGGCGCAGTTAGATGAGAATAACGTTGTTGAAGCGAAAGTAAAAGCGTTAGAAGGAAACATGTTCTTAAAGGCAATTGAATTAGATGTGAAAGCAAAATTGGGCGAGCAAAAAGCTGCAGACGTGTTTGCTACGGCAGAAAAATGGTATAACGCTATTGCAGAAAACAAAAAAGATGAAGCTGCTCAACATAGTAAAGCTGTGCTTGATGCTGTAAGTACTATTGTTCAATAAATAGAAGAGCCGCGCATAACACGCGGCTTTTTTGTTGTGATACAATAGTAAGGCGACGAACGATGAAGGAGTTACACAAATGGCAAAAGTATGTATTACAGGTGGAGCAGGTTTTATCGGCAGTCATTTAGGGAGAAAATTGCTTGAACTTGAGCATGAGCTTATCGTGATCGACAATTTTCATCCATATTATTCAACGCGTCGGAAACAACGTCAGCTTCAACAAATAGAGAATGTTGGCTTTTTTCATTTTTACAATGTAGACATTTTACAATTGGATTCGTTGAAACAAATTTTCTTCCATCATCGACCAGATATTGTATTCCATTTAGCCGCGCTACCAGGCGTGCAGCCATCGTTATCGAGGCCATTAGCATATATTGATTACGATGTGAAAGCAACCGTCAATGTATTACAAGCAGCAGGAGAAGCGGAAGTTCAACATGTGTTATTTGCTTCTTCTTCTTCCGTATACGGCAATCGAGCGTTTCAGCCATTAAAAGAAGAAATGGCAACCGGTCAAGTCATTTCTCCGTATGCAGCGGCGAAATATAGTGCCGAATCGTTTTGCCACGCATATGCGCACATATATGGCTATACGATGACAATTTTTCGATATTTTACAGTATATGGGTCGTGGGGACGTCCGGATATGGCGATTAGTAAGTTTATTCGCAAATTGTTACGTGATGAGCCAGTTACCGTTTACGGTGATCATACAGCACGCGATTATACGTACATTGATGACATTGTTGCTGGAATGATTCAAGCAATAGAACGAAAAGGCGAAAGTGATGTTTTTAACCTAGGGGCTGGTCAACCTGTGACGATGAAGCAATTGCTTGCGGAGTTGCGCAATCATTTTCCGCATATGCGCGTTCATTACGAACCGCCTCGCCTTGGCGATGTTGTCGCTACATGGGCTGATATTACAAAAGCGAAAGAAAAAATCGGGTACGAGCCGCGCGTATCGTTGCGGGAAGGATTGGCAAAGACGATTGAATGGGCGAAGCAATATGAAAAATAAACAAATAAAGATTTTGATGCGACTCATTAGCCTCATATGTATTGTAGCGTTTATATGGATGACGATTCACCACTTTGATGCCCAACTGTTGTTTGATCTGATGCACAAGCTTGTTTCACAACCGTGGCATACAGGTTATATGGTTGTCATGTATAGTTTTGCTTTTGTGTTACGTGCTATGGCGTGGAAATGGTATTTGCCGCAAGCCCGTTTTCAAACGTGCATTGATGGGTTATTTGCTAGTTTATTCATAAATCATATATTTCCAATTAAAATCGGCGATGTCGCTCGCGTTGGCATATGTGCAAAACAAAATCGCATTCCATTTTCGATTGTTGCCGAGTCGGTCATTGTATTGCGCCTTTTAGATTTGATCGTGTTATTTTTCTTTGCTTTTTTAGGAGCAATTGTTTACATGCATATGATTATCCGTTCCGCCATGATTTTCCCCCTCATTTTTGGTGGTATTGTTTTTTTGTTTTTCCTCCTTCGACGCATCGATTTGTCATGGTTACAAAAACATAAACAACATTGGAACATGATATGGAAAAGCCGTCGTTTTGTGTTGATTGTTGTTGCTATTGTTTTTAGTTGGATATGTGAAGCGGTCGTTTTGTTTGAAATGGCGAAAATGGTCGCTTTTCCTCTGTCGTTTTCCGAAGCGTTGTGGGTAAATAGTATGGCGGTTGGTGGACAAGTATTTCAAATGACGCCAGGAGGACTAGCGACATATGAGGCAGTTATGGCGTTCGCGTTAACTCGTATTCATTCATATTGGGAACAAGCATATGCTCTTGCATTGGCGACTCATTTATTTAAATTTTTATTTTCTTATGTCGTTGGGCTATACGTATGGTGGCGCATCCCGACGCTATGGGCATTCGTTCGAAAGGAGGAGGCAGCGTGAAAAAGGCATCAAAATTTGAAAAAGTAGCAGCAAGATGTTGGAATTTATTAAATGAAGGAAAGCCATTTACTCCGATTTTTGTTATAGGAACGATGGTTCTTTTTCATTTGTTTGATGGTATCACTTTTGAAGAAGGAAAGCAGTTATGGAATAGCTTACTGTTTACTATCCCGCTTTTTGTATTGTACTACGTATATGACTATCCGTTATTTTTACGTAACTATTTATGGGTTCCGTACGTTGTGTTTCTAATGATTTGGTCGTTTGTTCCGACAGGTTTACTTTTGCTTGCTGTTAGTCTTTATTTCTTTTTCACCGTTTTCTTTTGGGGAACATTATACTATCATTTACGTATTGGAACAACGTGGTTGAATTTTACTCGTTTTTGGAAACTTGTATTGAAAAATAGTGATTCAACAAGTGGGAATGCACAGGAACAATTGCCAAAAGTATTGCTTCTTCTTTCTGTATGGGAATATGGAGTACAACATGACATACATGTTCCGTCATTTATTGCTTTTTACGCCTTTGTTTTTGTATGGTCGTTTATTTTGCACCGTTATTTATTTGATTGGAAACCGAAAGTGATTGAACGTTATACGGACAACGTGCCTCCAAATGATCAACCGTTGAGCGATCGCGTCATTGTGCTCGTTGTTGATGGAATGAGGAAAGATCGTTTCGAGCAAGCAAACGCCCCATTTTTAAAGTCGCTTCGTGCGAATGGGACGGACTTTACGCAAATGGAAACGGTATATCCTGCACGTACGGTCGTCTGTTTTACATCGATGCTTACAGGAACATACCCATTTGAACACGGCATTCGTTCAAATATGGTATGGAAACTAGGTATTCGTGTCGAAAGTATTTTTGATTCGCTCCGAAAAGTAGGAAAAAAAGGAAAAGTGCTCGGCATCGCTCATCTTGTCGATTCCCTAGGAAATGATGTCGAAACGGTTACAGCTGTCATGCATAACGATGTCGCAGATCGTAACATTATGGAGCGTGCGAAACAAATCATGACCGAACAAGATTTACATTTATTTGTCGTTCAATTTATTGGAACGGACCAAACGGGTCATAGCCGCGGTGTACATTATGATGAGTATGTACAAAAAATTGAAGAAGTTGATCAATTGATCAAACAATTTTTCGAATGGTTGCATGAACAAGGGAAAGCAGAAAATACGACATTTATCGTTTGTGCGGACCATGGACAAGCAGACGGAATTGGGGGACATGGTCATTTAGATGAGGGGGAGCGATACGTTCCATTTTTCATGTACGGTCCAATGATTGAAAAAGGGAAACGCATTGACGAAAAACATAGTCTCGTTTCTCTTGCTCCAACGATTGCTTATTTGCTAGGGGCACCATATCCGAGCCATAGTCGTGGCCCTGTATTAGTTGAAGCGCTAAAGAAAGAGGGGAAATGATGAAAGTCGTTATATTTTTGCCTGCACATAATGAAGAAGAAGCGATTGGTGAGGTGATCCGCCGTATTCCAAGACAAATGCAACCGAATATAGAAGTGTCTGTCCTTGTTGTCGACGATGGATCAACGGATCGAACCGTTGATGTAGCAAAACAAGCAGGAGCCGATTTTGTTTATCGACACGAACGAAATCGCGGATTAGGGGCTGCTGTACGTACCGGCTTACAACAATGTGTTGAACTCGGTGCAGATATCGGTGTGATGATTGATGCCGATAATGAATATCCACCCGAACAAATTCCTGATCTCATTATGCCTATTTTACGTGGCGAAGCAGATTATACGATGGGATCCCGTTTTTTAGGGACGATTCACGGAATGAAGTGGCATCGCCGCATTGGAAATTATATATTCACGTTTATTCAATCGCTGTTATTAAAAACATGGATTTACGACGGTCAATCAGGCATGCGAGCTTTTTCGCGACAAGCGATGGAAGAAGCAGAAATTATTCATGACTACAACTATGCACAAGTATTGACGTTAAACCTAGTGCGGAAAGGATTTCGGTTAAAAGAAGTACCGATTGTATATCAAGTAAGAACGACAGGGCAATCGTTTATTAAATTTACAGCTTATCTTAAGCATGTCATCCCGGCTATTGTGAAAGAAATGTGCCGTTCGACGAAGCGAAAACAAATACGTTCTGTTCAGCAACGCTAGAGAGTGATTCTCTAGCATTTTTTTCTTGACAATAATTATGATAATTATTATCATTATCATCGAAGGAGGAGATCGGAGTGAAACACTTTTTACTTTTTTATTTGTCGATGATATTAATTTTCACTTCAGCCCCTATTTCTTCGTTCGCTTATTCATACGGTGATCCGAACGAAGAAGCAGTTGCTGAAGCTTATAAAGAAATGGTGGCAAAAGCACAAGAAAAAAAATTCGATGAAGTAAAGGCGATTTATGAAACGGTACAAGAAGAAATTGATATGCATATGGGGCCAGAACCTTCTGCCATTATTTTGGAGGCAATTGAAAATAAAGATGTAGATACGATCGTTTCAGCGATGCAAAAAGTGCTTGTGTTAAACGTTGCCCGCCGTTTAGAAAATATAGAGAAAAACTTCGATAACTATGATACAAGCAAACGTTTGTTAGCAAAAGCATTTGCTACATATAAAGCACTTTCTCCAATCGTGCAACAAAAAGATGCGGAGCTTGATGAACAATTAAAACAACAGTTTGACATTGCTCTTCAATCGCTCGGAAATCCAGGGTTGTTCGGAGTAGGAAAAAAAGAGTCAAACATCAATCAATTTAAGGAAAGCAAGAAGGTCATTTTGCAAGCATTGCAAGATCAATTTGAATTAGAAAATATTGAAACGGGTCATTTTACTGAAGAAGATTTAGAGCGACTAGCTGCTGCAAAAAAGCAAGAATGGACGGATTTGTCTGATGTGAAAAACTGGATACCGATTATTGCTATCGTTATGGTCATTGTGGCGGTTGTTGTGTATGCCGTAAGGAAACGGAAGTAAAGAAAGGGGCGTTTAGTTTGGAAGTTCAAGCACTGCTCATTACGTTTCGTGAAGCGTTAGAAGCGCTATTAATTGTTGGGATTATTACATCGTATTTAAAGCGCATTGATCAATCGCGCTATGTGAAATATGTTTGGCTCGGTGCAGGGTTAGCCGTGTTTGCAAGTGCGATTGTCGCCTTGTTATTTCAAGTCGTACTTACTGGCTTTTCAACGATGGCAAGCGAAATGTACTTAAAAGTGAGCATTATTTTTATTTCTTCCATCTTGTTGACGCAAATGGTTTTTTGGATGGCGGAACATAGTAAAGATATAAAAAGTAGTATGGAAGGAAAAATGAGCAAATATGTGTCCAAAGGCGACGTATTTGGTATGGTCATGCATTCGTTTTTAGTTGTTTTGCGTGAAGGAGTGGAGACGGTCTTTTTCTTCGCTGCTATTACAGGTGGAAACATCGGAGCGGCGGTGCAAGGATGGGGTGCGATTACAGGGTTAACGATTGCTGCTGTTGTAAGTTATATGTTCTTTAAAGGAACGATGCGTGTACCATTAAAAACGTTTTTTAAAGTGACAGGTGCATTTATTATTTTGATTGCGGCCGGATTGCTCGTACAAGGCATTTCGATGCTACAAGATTTAAAAATAATCGGCAGCGTCATGCCGCACGTTTATGATATTACTTGGTTTATGCCGGAACACCCGATTGACCACGAACATTTCGTGCGCGACACAGGTCAAGAGCCTATTCTATCTGGGGATGTTGGCATTTTCCTTAAGGCGTTATTCGGTTACTCATCGATGCCGTCACTTGAAGAAGTATTAGCGTACATCGGCTATTTTATCGTCATTTATTTACTTGTAAAAACACGTTATGGCAAAAAAGAAGAAAAAAACGAACAAAATGAGAAGGTGCTTGAACAACAAGTGATGTAAAGTACAAGGGGAACCTTGTACTTTTTTGCTTAGGAGGGTTTATTGTGCGAATCGTTTCAATTATTGTGCTAGTTGTTGTGTATATATCATGTTTCGTCTATGCTAGTCCGTTTGCTGCAACGTGGGATGAAGTGGACTTTGCTTTGGCGCTTGATCGGTATGATTTGCTTGCGATGCAGCCGCATTTCCCAGGGTATCCGTATTTTATTTTTGGGGGGATGCTTGTTCATTCATTTGTCGACAATCCCGCTAAAGCGTTGGCCATTTGGAACGGTTTGCTCATGATGAGTGCGACGATCCCTATTTATTTGCTTGCCAAAACATTTGTGGAAAAAAAGTACGCATGGGTCGTTACTGCACTCGTCCAATCGCTTAGCTACGTCATGTTAATCGTTTCACAACCGATGTCGGAAGGAAGCGCACTCGCTGTTTTATGGTGGTACGTATGGAGTTTACAACGTGCGCTTCACTCGGATCGTGTCGGTGTGCAATTGCTTCCGTTATGGCTATTTAGCGTTATGCTTGGTATTCGTTTATCGTACATTCCTTTTGGGATTGGTATTTTATATGTTTGGTGGAAGCGAGCATATCGCTTCAAGAAACTTCTGCTATACAGTCTCATTGCGGTTGCATTTCAATTTATTTGGATTATGGCAGTGGCTACGACGGAGGGAGAGGGGTTTTTGCAGTTAGCTTTTTCATTTACAACAGGGCATTTTACACAATGGGGTGGAGCGATTTCAACAGATGAAGCACCGTTTTGGAAACGAGCTATTATGCTTATTTTTTATAATATCATTTGGACAGGTATGGCTAAGCAGTCAATATGGTTGCTGAGTTGCTTTATTGTTTTGTTGGTTATGACTTGGAAACGAATAACGCTTCCACCTTTGTATCGTTTATTTTTATTGACATATTTTTTATGGGCGTTGTTTGCGCAAAACATCGAAAAGCCAAGACATATATTGCCGATTGTCGTCATTGTTTCATTCTTTTTGTTTGTCAGTGTCCTTCAATCGTCATCACGTTTTCGATTGACTGTTATGCTTATTTTACTTCTCTCACAAACGATTATCGGCATACAAGGGGTTAAGCGTCAAGCGACACAGTTGCCAGCGACATATCAGTTGGCGTATGATTTTGAACAGAAAGAAAAGCCTTTTATTTTACTCACATGGGAGGAAACGCGCGTGCTTGAATATTTGCGTGTTTCTTTTCCGCATGAACGTGTATTCTCTTTTGATGTTTTTCAACGTGAAAAAGCGGCATTTCCACATGCGAAAGTGTATGTTACTGATCATGTCGTTAAAGGGTTTCAAGCGCAAGGCATAGACGTTCGTCCATATATTCATTTTGTTCGAACGTATGAATCGAGTTTATTATCTGACCCTGTGTATGGGCGCATCACCGTATATGAATGGAGAGAGGAGGAAAAACGTGAATGAACAATTAAAACAAAAGTTGGCCATTTTACCTGATCAACCGGGATGTTATTTAATGAAAGACGCTCATGGCACAGTCATTTATGTCGGAAAGGCGAAGGTGCTGAAAAATCGTGTTCGATCTTATTTTACCGGCACACATGATGGAAAAACGCTCAGGTTAGTGAATGAAATCGCTGATTTTGAATACATTGTGACGTCCTCGGATTTAGAAGCGCTTATTTTGGAAATGAATTTAATTAAAAAATACGATCCGAAATATAACGTCATGTTAAAAGACGACAAAAGCTATCCGTTTATTAAAATTACAGGGGAAACGCATCCGCGTCTCATCATTACGCGAACGGTAAAAAAAGATAAGGGGAAATATTTCGGTCCGTATCCAAATGCCCAAGCGGCCCATGAAACGAAAAAATTGCTTGATCGTTTATATCCATTAAGAAAATGTGAGAAAATGCCAAAAAAAGTTTGTTTATATTATCATATGGGACAATGTTTAGGACCGTGCGAATATAAAGTGTCAGAGGAAGAAAATAAACAAATTGTTGAACAAATTACGCGTTTTTTAAACGGTGGGTATAAAGAAGTAAAAGAGGCATTAACAGAAAAAATGATGGAAGCAGCCGAACAGTTACAGTTTGAGCGGGCGAAAGAATACCGTGACCAAATTGCGTACATTGAGGCATTGATGGAAAAACAAAAAATGATTTTACACGACTTTGTTGATCGAGACATTTTTGGGTATGCATACGATAAAGGATGGATGTGCGTACAAGTTTTTTTCATCCGGCAAGGAAAGCTCATCGAACGAAATGTATCAATGTTTCCACTATACCAAGAACCAGAAGAAGAATTTTTAACATTTTTAGGCCAATTTTACAGTAAACATTACCATTTAAAGCCACGTGAAATCGTATTACCTCGAGAAATCGATGGTGAAATGGCGATGAAATTGCTTGAGGTGAGCGTCACGCAGCCGAAGAGCGGGAAAAAGAAAGAACTCGTTGATTTAGCATGTAAAAATGCACAAATTGCACTGCAAGAAAAGTTCTTTTTAATTGAACGTGATGAAGAACGAACCATTCGTGCCGTCGAACGGCTAGGTGGAGCGCTTGGGATTTCAACGCCTCATCGTATCGAGGTGTTTGACAATTCCAACATTCAAGGAACAGATGCTGTTGCTGCGACGGTTGTATTTATTGATGGAAGGCCGGAAAAAAAAGAATATCGTAAATATAAAATAAAAACGGTGCAAGGAGCGGACGATTATGAGTCGATGCGCGAAGTGATTCGGCGGCGATATACGCGCGTGTTGCGCGAACGGTTACCGCTTCCCGATCTCATTGTTGTCGACGGAGGAAAGGGGCAAATACAAGCCGCAAAAGAAGTGTTAGAATGCGAGCTTGGATTATCGATTCCAATCGCTGGTTTAGTGAAAGATGATAAACATCGCACATCACATTTATTGTTCGGCGATCCGCCAAGCGTCATTTCGTTAGAAAAAAATAGTCAAGAGTTTTATTTGCTACAGCGCATGCAAGAAGAAGTGCATCGTTTTGCGATTACATTTCATCGTCAAGTTCGTTCAAAATCTGCATTCCATTCCATCCTCGATCAAATTCCAGGGGTTGGTACAAAAAGAAAACAAGCGTTATTACAACATTTCGGATCGATAAAAAAAATGAAAGAAGCGACCGTTGAACAAATACAAGAAGCAAATATTCCAAAACACATCGCCCAAAAAGTTTACGAAGCGCTTCAAACGTACGAAAGCTGACCATCATCGGTCAGCTTCATCTTTTCGATCCCACTTGACTGTGAACAAAACGGTTTTGGCGCGCCGCTTTTGCTGTTCAAACGCTTCTGTGACATATCCTTTTTGTTGCTCAAACTGTTGGGCTAGAAAGCCTGCTTCAAGTTGAAACGTGCACTCCCCACCATAATCGAACCGCATCGCAACAAGCGGCCCTTCTAATTGAAGTTCACATTCATCTTTTTTCTCTTCAAGTACCGATAACTTCCCCCAGCCAGCTTGTTCGAAAAAAGAAATGACATCGTCGATTGTAGCTAGTGGGTATTTTCTCGCTAAATCTTTTCCTGCCCAATATAAAATAAATGGAGTTTCTTTTCCAAATAAATTTGGTAGTAGTTCTTGCCGAAATAAAAAGTCGCTAAAAGCAGAAATGCTCGTTTGTTTCCATTGTTCGTATCCGCTCACGATCAAATCCCCTCTCTATTTTTCATTATAACGAACAACAATGTGAAAAACAGTATTGACTTTTCTCTCATTTCGGACTTCACTAGAAGTGTAGTTATTTTAATTTTTGAAATGATTGAACATTTCGTGAACACCTTTTCTTGACGCTCCTACATTCTGGGAGTACAATGAATGTGACAATGACCGATGGAAATGGAAGTGTTTACACTTCTGTTGGTCATAGTCTAGTAGATGTGGATGGGAGCACATAGAAAAGGAAGATGACAAATTTAAGGGGGGTTATGTATGGCACAAAATCGCGAGTTTTTTTATCGTCGACTCCATTCATTGCTTGGAGTTATTCCAGTCGGGCTGTTTTTAACACAGCATCTAGTTGTTAACCATTTTGCAACAAGAGGAGCAGATGCATTTAACAAGGCGGCAGCTTTTATGGAGCAGCTACCGTTTCGGTATTTTTTGGAAATTTTCGTTATTTTTCTTCCGCTATTGTTCCATGCCATCTACGGACTGTACATTGCGTTTACAGCGCAAAATAATGTAAGTCGCTACGGGTATTTCCGTAACTGGATGTTTATGTTGCAACGCTTAACGGGGATTATTACGCTCATTTTCGTCGTCTGGCACGTATGGGAGACGCGCGTTCAAGCTGCGTTTGGTGCAGAAGTGAACTATGACATGATGGCGAACATCGTTGCGAACCCATTTATGCTTGCATTTTATATTGTTGGAATCGTTTCGGCGGTGTTTCACTTTGCGAACGGGCTATGGTCGTTTTTTGTTAGCTGGGGAATTACAGTAACTCCTCGTTCACAACAAATTTCTACATACGTGACAATGGGGATTTTTGTCGCGCTTTCGATCGTTGGTATACGCGCGATTTTAGCATTCGTTTAATCCACAAGGAGGAGTGAGGAGACATGAGTAAAGGAAAAATTATTGTTGTTGGTGGAGGTCTTGCCGGCTTAATGGCAACGATTAAGATTGCCGAAGCAGGCGTAAAAGTAGATTTGTTTTCGTTAGTTCCGGTGAAGCGATCTCACTCTGTTTGTGCACAAGGTGGCATTAACGGTGCAGTTAACACAAAGGGAGAAGGAGATTCTCCGTGGGAGCATTTCGATGATACAGTGTACGGAGGAGACTTTTTAGCTGACCAACCTCCGGTAAAAGCGATGTGTGAAGCTGCTCCGGGAATTATTCATTTGCTTGATCGCATGGGCGTCATGTTCAACCGTACGCCGGAGGGATTGCTTGATTTCCGTCGCTTTGGTGGAACACAACATCACCGTACTGCATACGCAGGGGCGACAACAGGCCAACAGCTTCTTTACGCGCTTGATGAACAAGTGCGCCGTCACGAAGTCGCTGGACTTGTGACAAAATATGAAGGTTGGGAATTTTTAGGTGCTGTTTTAGATGACGAACAAGTATGTCGCGGAATTGTCGCGCAAAACTTAACAACAATGGAGATTAAAGCATTCCCGGCTGATGCTGTCATCATGGCCACAGGTGGTCCGGGGATCATTTTTGGTAAGTCCACAAACTCTATTATTAACACAGGATCAGCAGCATCGATCGTCTATCAACAAGGTGCGTATTATGCAAACGGAGAATTTATTCAAATTCACCCGACAGCCATTCCAGGCGATGATAAACTCCGCTTAATGAGTGAATCAGCACGCGGAGAAGGTGGACGAGTTTGGACGTATAAAGACGGGAAGCCTTGGTATTTCTTAGAGGAAAAATATCCGGCTTACGGAAACCTTGTTCCGCGCGATATTGCAACGCGTGAAATTTTCCATGTTTGCGTAGACTTAAAGCTCGGCATTAACGGCGAAAACATGGTTTATTTAGATTTGTCGCACAAAGATCCGAAAGAGCTGGATATTAAGTTAGGCGGCATTATTGAAATTTATGAAAAGTTTATGGGTGAAGACCCAAGAAAAGTGCCGATGAAGATCTTCCCAGCTGTTCACTACTCAATGGGTGGATTATGGGTGGACTACGATCAAATGACAAACATTAAAGGGTTGTTTGCAGCGGGCGAGTGCGATTTCTCGATGCACGGTGCGAACCGTCTCGGTGCGAACTCGTTATTATCTGCCATTTACGGCGGAATGGTAGCAGGTCCAAAAGCTGTTGAATATATGAAAGGACTCGAGAAATCTGCCGATGCGATGCCTTCTTCTTTATACGACCGCTATTTAAAACAAGAAGAAGAAAAATGGGCGCAAATTATGGCGATGGATGGTACAGAAAACGCCTACGTTTTGCATAAAGAGCTCGGTGAATGGATGACGGATAACGTCACAGTCGTTCGTTATAACGATAAATTATTAAAGACGGATGAGAAAATTCAGGAATTACTTGAGCGTTATAAAAATATTAACATTAACGACACAGCGAAATGGAGCAACCAAGGTGCGTCGTTTACACGCCAACTTTACAACATGTTGCAACTTGCTCGCGTCATTACGCTTGGTGCTTACAACCGTAACGAAAGCCGTGGAGCGCATTATAAGCCAGAGTTTCCTGAGCGAAACGACGAAGAATGGTTAAAAACAACGATGGCAAGCTTTACACCGGATGGTCCATCGTTCCATTATCGTGAAGTGGATACATCGCTTATTAAGCCACGCAAACGCGATTACACGAAAAAGAAAGGGGAAGTGAAATCATGAGCGAAAATAAAACGATTCGGATTATCGTCACAAGACAAGACCGTCCGGATACAGCCCCTTATGAAGAAGAGTTTGTCATTCCGTATCGTCCGAATATGAACATCATTTCGGCGCTCATGGAAATTCGGCGCAATCCGGTCAATGCGAAAGGGGAAAAAACGACGCCTGTTGCTTGGGAAATGAACTGTTTGGAAGAAGTGTGTGGCGCTTGTTCAATGGTCATTAACGGCAAGCCACGCCAATCGTGTACCGCACTGATCGATCAGCTCGAGCAACCGATTCGTTTAGAGCCGATGCGCACATTCCCTGTCATTCGTGACTTACAAGTGGATCGTAGTCGCATGTTTGATTCGTTGAAAAAAGTGAAAGCGTGGATCCCAATCGATGGAACGTATGATTTAGGTCCGGGACCGCGCATGCCAGAGCGTAAACGACAATGGGCATACGAGCTATCAAAATGTATGACGTGCGGGGTATGTTTAGAAGCTTGTCCAAACGTCAATAGTAAGTCAAACTTTATCGGTCCAGCGCCGCTATCGCAAGTACGTTTATTTAATGCACATCCAACAGGAGCGATGCATAAAGCAGAGCGTCTTGAAGCGATTATGGGTGATGGTGGATTAGCGAATTGCGGAAATTCACAAAACTGTGTGCAATCTTGTCCGAAAGGCATCCCGCTTACAACATCGATTGCGGCATTGAACCGCGCAGCAACGATTCAAATGTTCCGCAATTTCTTCGGTAGCGATGAAGTGTAACAAAAAGGTCGGCTCTTCAAGAGTCGGCCTTACGTTTCATCTATGATGCTAGATTGCTTTATAGAGGGGGAGAGGGAAATTGAAAGTATCTTATATTGATGACATAAAAGAATGGGAACAACGTTTTTCTTTTTTTCATCCGGTGCGCGTTCGTTTTTCAGAAACGGATATGTTTGGTCATTTGAACAACACGGTACCTTTTGTATATTTTGAAGAAGCGCGCATCGCATTTTTCGAACATCTTGGCTTTATGAATGACTGGTTAGGAAAAGAACACGATGCGATCCCAGTCGTTGCTAATCTACAATGCGATTTTTTACAACAAGTATATTTCGGTGAACAGTTACAAATCGGTGTAAAAGTTGCACATATCGGCAACTCTTCTGTTGATTTACATTATGTAGGAAAAAAACAAAATGGAGCGATTGCATTTACAGGTCGGGGAACGATGGTGCAAATGTCTAAAACGACAGGAAAAGGGGTCGCATGGGACGAAAACGCTCGTGCGCGATTAATAGAAAACATGTAACCGTTCACGCCCTTCTTGCATACGATATGTCGACTAAATATATACCCATCCGTTTCGGTCTGGTAAAAGCAAGGAGGGTTATTCACTTGAATCAGAAGCCGCTGCTCACAAAAAGAGAAAGGGAAGTATTCGAACTGTTGCTCCAAGACAAGACGACGAAAGAGATTGCTAGTGAGCTCTTCATTAGCGAAAAAACAGTTCGCAACCACATTTCGAATGCGATGCAAAAGCTTGGAGTAAAGGGGCGCTCACAAGCTGTTGTTGAATTGCTTCGAATGGGGGAACTTGAACTATAGAGAGAACCGGCTCGCCTTTTCGTTTTAGGCAGCCGGTTCTCTATTGATTTGATGTATGATATAATGAAAAATGTTTTGTCATACATCAACAAAGAATGAGGCGAATACATTGGAAAGACCTATTGGAGTAATTGATTCAGGTGTTGGTGGATTAACGGTCGCAAAGGAAATTATGCGCCAGCTACCAAAAGAACAAATTGTATATTTAGGAGATACGGCACGTTGTCCATACGGACCGAGGTCACGAGAAGAAATTCGACAATTTACATGGGAAATGACGAACTATTTACTTGGATATGATATAAAAATGCTCGTCATTGCATGTAATACTGCCACAGCTGTCGCTTTAGAAGAAATTCGTGATACGCTCAACATTCCTGTCATTGGCGTCGTCCATCCCGGCGCTCGCACCGCATTGAAAATTACAAAAAACTATCATATCGGTGTTATCGGCACGGTTGGAACGGTGAAAAGTGGTGCTTATGAGCAAGCATTAAAATCGATCAATAGCGATGTGAAAGTAGAAAGTTTAGCTTGTCCAAAGTTTGTTCCTTTAGTGGAAAGCGGACAATTTGAAGGAGAAGAAGCAAAGCAAATTGTTGCCGAATCGCTTGCACCGCTAAAAAATCGGCCGATTGATACGCTTATTTTAGGATGTACGCACTATCCACTTTTAAGCCCACTCATTCAACAATATATGGGCGAGCACGTGAAGCTCATTTGTTCTGGCGATGAAACAGCGCGTGAAGTGAGTACAATTTTACATCATAGCGGTTTGCTTTATACGGGGAATAAGCGCCGCGAGCATATATTTTTCACGACTGGATCGAAAGAAACGTTCCAACAAATTGCTTCGAAATGGTTCGGTCACCCGATTGAACATGTCGAAACGATTCAATTATCTTAAAATCCTTCGCATCCGCCGAAGGATTTTTTTTGTTCTATTTTTTTGGACGGTTCGTATACATAGTAGTACAAACCGTATGAGGAGGGGAGTCCATGCGCCGTGCGTGGGTCATTGTAACAATGTTTATCTTTATGTTATCAGGATGTGGGCTATTTGGAGGTGAAAAAGCAACAAAGGAAATTGATCCACCGAAAGATGTGACGTATGTAGAAGATGAGAGGGCGCTGCAAGAGCAAGAAACGGCAGAAAAAGAAAAAGCGACAGAAACGGTTCAACGGGAATTGTATTTAATTGATAAAAACGGTTTTGTCGTTCCACAAACGTTTGCCTTGCCAAAAACGAACGCAGCTGCAAAACAAGTGCTCGAATATTTAGTAGAAAACGGTCCGATTTCACAGTTGCTTCCGAACGGATTCCGTGCGGTTCTCCCAGCTGACACACAAGTATTAAGCGTTAACTTAAAACAAGACGGCACGCTTGTCATTGATTTTTCGAAAGAATTTGCGAATTATCGTCCAGAAGATGAAAAGCGCATTTTACAAGCGATCACATGGACAGTGACGCAATTTGATAATGTGAAACGTGTAAAAATTCGTATGAACGGCCACGATCAAAATGTGATGCCGGTCAATGGAACGCCAATTAGCGAAGAACTAAGCAGAGATGACGGAATTAACATTGAAACAAACGGCGTTGTCGATATTACGAATACACATCCTGTCATTGTCTACTTTTTAGCACAAGAAGGTGAGCAAACGTATTATGTGCCGGTAACAAGACGCGTACCGAATAGCGAGCAAGATGAGTTAGCTGCAGTTGTGAAGGAACTTATTAAAGGGCCAAGTTACGGTTCTGGATTGTTAAGCGATTTTCAAGCAGATGCAAAATTGTTAGAAGCACCAAAATATGAAAATGGAAAAGTAACGTTAAACTTTAACGAAGCAATTTACGGTAGCGTTGAGAAAAATGTTGTATCGACACATGTCCTTAATTGTTTAGTCTTGTCATTAACAGAACAGCCAGGTGTGGAAAGCGTCGCAATTACAGTCAACGGAAAAGCAGAATTAGTTGATGAAAGTGGAAAACCGTTATCAGAACCGGTAACAAGACCGCAAAATGTGAACACAGGTAGTTTTTGAAACCAATTTTTTGCTATACTATATAAAGATTCATCGTCGAGAGGCAGCATCCCTGCCTCTTATTTCGTGATCATATATTGAGGAGGATTTTGTGTGAGAGTAGATGGTAGAACAAATGACGAACTTCGTCCTGTACATATTGAACCGAACTATTTAAAACATCCGGAAGGGTCTGTGCTTATTTCGATTGGTGATACGAAAGTGATTTGTACAGCAAGCATCGAAGATAAAGTCCCGCCGTTTATGCGTGGAGGGGGGAAAGGATGGATTACTGCGGAGTATGCGATGATTCCGCGCGCGACTGAACAACGAAATATTCGCGAAGCAAGTAAAGGAAAGTTATCAGGAAGAACGATGGAAATTCAACGATTAATCGGTCGTGCGCTTCGTTCTGTTGTTGATTTACAAAAGTTAGGTGAGAAAACCATTTGGATCGATTGTGATGTCATTCAAGCGGACGGTGGAACGCGTACCGCTTCAATAACCGGTGCATTCGTTGCAATGGCGTTAGCGCTCGGGAAAATGGTCGAAGACAAAAAGTTGCCGATGCTCCCTATTACAGACTTTTTAGCTGCCACATCTGTTGGCATTGATGAAGAACATGGCATTATTTTAGATTTAAACTATACGGAAGATTCGAAAGCGCATGTCGATATGAATATTGTCATGACTGGATCAGGTCGCTTTGTTGAAATTCAAGGAACAGGGGAAGAAGCAACATTTTCATACGAACAGTTGCTCGATTTACTAACTGTTGCTGAAAAGGGCATTTATGAACTTATCGCCTTGCAAAAAGAAGCGCTCGGGTCGCTCGCTGAACAAATTGTGCAAAACCGTTCGGAAGGAGAAGAAACGAAGTGAAACGAATAATTATCGCCACAAAAAACAAAGGGAAAATCGCTGAGTTTCAGCAACTGTTTGCCAAAAAGGGAGTCGAAATTCGTTCGCTTCTTGACTACGATGACGTGCCGGATGTTGAAGAAACAGGAAAGACGTTTGCAGAAAACGCGATATTGAAAGCGACGACAATAGCGAACATGTTTCATGAAACGGTCATTGCAGATGACTCAGGATTAATCGTTGACGCGCTAAACGGCGAGCCGGGCGTATACTCGGCTCGCTACGCCGGCGAAGGAAAAAATGATCAAGCAAACATTGAAAAAGTGCTGACAAAGTTACAAGGTGTGCCTTTTGAACAACGAACCGCCCGTTTTCATTGTACGCTCGCTGTTGCCAAACCAAACGGAGATGTGACGACAGTAGATGGCGTATGTGAAGGATATATAACAGAAGAACCGGTTGGTGAAAACGGTTTTGGGTACGATCCGATATTTTTCGTTCCAGAAAAACAACGGACAATGGCCCAATTGACGAAAGAAGAGAAAAATAAAATTAGCCATCGGGCAAAAGCGCTACAACATCTTTTGCATATATGGGACAAGCTGTTTGAAAAGGAGAATGAGTCGTGAACGTATTAATTGTAAGCGATAGCCACGGATTAACCAAAGAATTACAGACGATCGTTTCACGTCACAAACAACATGTTGATGCAATCATTCATTGCGGTGACTCTGAGTTAACAAGCGACCACGAAGCGTTGCAAGGCATGCTTGTTGTGCGAGGAAATTGCGACAACGAACGTCGTTTTCCAACCGATCTTGTTGAAGAAGTAAACGGCGTTCGCTTTTTCATTACACATGGTCATTTGTACAACGTCAAAATGACGCTCATGAATTTATATTATAAAGCGAAAGAAGTCGGGGCACGCATCGTTTGCTTCGGCCATTCCCATATTGCAGGGTGTGAACAAATCGATGACGTTCTTTTCATTAATCCAGGAAGCATTTTCTTACCGCGCATGCGTCGCGAAAAAACATACGCCATACTTCATATAGACGAAGCAACTACAACCGTACATTTTTACAATATCGACGGCAAACCGCTCCATGATTTAACAACGACATATACAACAAAATAGGGGCAAGAAAATTCCATCGCCCCTATTGACTTTTTTCATAAACATCATTACAATAACAATTGTCCAAACCACGATGATATGTTTGTGATATGTCTATATATGTCCCAGTAGCTCAGCTGGATAGAGCAACGGCCTTCTAAGCCGTCGGTCGGGAGTTCGAATCTCTCCTGGGACGTTGACGATCCTCTTGCATAGGCAAGGGGATTTTTATTTTTATATGTCATGGCTCAGCTGGATAGAGCACGTTTGAGCGTTCTTCGTTGAATACACATCAGCGTACCGCACGAACCGCATCTTGAGTAAACGAAACAGAGTGCGGGACGACAAAGCCTTCTAAGCCGTCGGTCGGGAGTTCGAATCTCTCCTGGGACGCTAAAGATCCTCTTGCATGGGCAAGGGGATTTTTATTTTACATGCTCAGCTGGATAGAGCACGTTTGAGCGTTCTTCGTTGAATACACATCAGCGTACCGCACGAACCGCATCTTGAGTAAACGAAACAGAGTGCGGGACGACAAAGCCTTCTAAGCCGTCGGTCGGGAGTTCGAATCTCTCCTGGGACGCTGACGATCCTCTTGCATAGGCAAGGGGATTTTTTTTGTTTAGTCAAAAAATGTTCAAATTTTTTATTTTCACTCTTTTCCTTGATGTATCAATTATGTAAACGGATACAAAACGTTTTAACTAATCGAAATAATCAAAAAATTCGATGAAATGGTATTGACTGTTCTCGTAAATGAGCGTATGATAATTTTCAAATAAATCTAACAAAAGTCGTAATCAACAGAAGAGGCAAGAGACGGCGAGCAGGGGAAGAGGGGAAAAGCATTGAGTGAACAGTGGATTTTTCTAAACGATGAATTTGTGACAAAAGAAAATGCAAAAATCTCTGTATACGATCACGGTTTTCTTTATGGGGATGGGGTGTTTGAAGGAATTCGAGTATATAGCGGTAATGTGTTTCGTATGAAAGAGCATATTGACCGTTTATACAATTCAGCGAAATCCATTTTGTTAAACATTCCGTACACAAAAGAAGAATTAACAAATATTATCGTCGAGACGGTGCAAAAAAACGGCTTTGAAGATGCGTATATTCGTGTCATTGTGTCGCGTGGTGTTGGCGACCTTGGACTCGATCCGTACAAATGTCCGAAGCCACAAGTTGTTGTTATCGTTGAACCGCTCGCGATCTTCCCAAAACATTTGTATGAAACAGGCATTGAAGTAATTACCGTAGCAACAAGACGGAATCGTCCAGATGTATTAAGCCCGAAAGTAAAATCTTTAAACTACTTAAATAACGTATTAGTCCGAATTGAAGCACACTTAGCAAACGTCAGCGAAGCGCTCATGCTCAATGACCAAGGATATGTGGCTGAAGGGTCAGCAGACAACGTGTTCATCGTTAAAAATGGCGTGTTATATACACCACCAGGATATGTCGGGGCGCTTGAAGGCATTACGCGCGATGCGATTATCGACATCGCTAAAGATCTCGGCTATGTCGTCAAAGAAGAGCCGTTTACTCGTCATGATGTGTACACAGCAGATGAAGTGTTTTTAACGGGAACCGCAGCAGAAGTGATTGCGGTCGTTAAGGTCGATGGTCGTGTTATCGGTGACGGAGTGCCAGGCGAACATACGAAACGACTGTTAGAAGAATTTCGCAAACGTGTTGTTTCTGAAGGTGTAAAAGTATATGCTTCACAAAATGTCAATGCTGGGTAACAAATCAATAAAGAAAAAGCGTTGAAGAGGATAAGTAGCTGACGGGTTAGGCATCCACAGAGAGCCGGGGTAGCTGAAAACCGGTGATGTCTCCGTTTGTGAACTCCCCTCGGAGCGCCGTCCTGAACGATCGACTCTAGTAGGGACGGACGGGTGCACGTCACTCGTTATTAAAACGAGCGATGCGACGATCGTCGCGCGCTCCTGAGGTGGCTTTGCCACGAAGAAGGGTGGTACCGCGGGAAGGATGCAAGCCTTTTCGCCCCTTTGGTCCGCACGGACTGATGGAGGGGTGAGAAGGCTTTTCTTATTTCACATTTCTTTTAGGGGTGAAAAAATGGCAGCGAATATGAAAGTGAAAGAAAGAGTGGCAAAAAAACAAACGTTATGTGGAGCACTTATGTTGATCGAGGCGCTCAAGGCAGAGAATGTGAAGGTGATTTTCGGTTATCCAGGAGGAGCTGTATTACCAATTTACGACAAATTGTATGAGTCGGGTGTGTTTCACGTGCTCACGCGTCACGAACAAGGTGCGATTCATGCGGCAGAAGGATATGCGCGCATCTCTGGAAAACCAGGTGTCGTTATTGCGACTTCGGGACCGGGTGCGACAAATATTGTGACAGGTTTAACGGATGCGATGATGGATTCTATCCCTCTCGTTGTTTTTACAGGGCAGGTAGCTTCTAGCGTCATTGGATCTGATGCCTTTCAAGAAGCGGATGTGCTCGGCATTACCATGCCAATTACAAAACATAGTTACCAAGTACGTGATGTACACGAGCTGCCAAAAATTATTAAAGAAGCGTTTCATATCGCAACGACTGGACGTCCGGGACCTGTATTAATCGACATTCCGAAAGATATGGCTGTCGCAGAAGCAGAGTTTGACTATGAACAAGAAGTCCAGTTGCCAGGTTATCAGCCAACTACAAAACCGAATCATTTACAAATTCGCAAGCTCGTTGAGGCGGTCAGTCAAGCGAAACGACCGGTCATTTTAGCCGGAGCAGGTGTTCTTCATGCGAATGCTCATGAACAGTTAAAACAATACGCTGAACAACAACATATTCCCGTGATCCATACGCTCTTAGGGCTTGGTGGATTTCCTGCTGATCATCCATTATTTCTTGGAATGGCGGGAATGCATGGGACGTACACAGCAAACATGGCGCTGTATGAATGTGATTTGCTCATTAATGTCGGCGCGCGATTTGATGATCGGGTTACTGGCAATTTAGCACATTTTGCACCGAAAGCGACAGTTGCTCATATCGATATCGACCCAGCGGAAATCGGAAAAAATGTACCGACAAAAATTCCAATTGTTGGCGATGCGAAAGAAGCGCTTATTCAGCTTATTGAACAAAATGGAAAACGACCAGATGTATCGGATTGGCTTAAACAGTTGAACGAATGGAAACGGGAATATCCGCTTATGTATAAACGTGAACCAGGTGTATTAAAACCGCAACGGCTCATTGAAATGATTCATGAATATACAAACGGTGAAGCCATTGTCACAACGGATGTCGGTCAACATCAAATGTGGGTGGCTCAATATTATAAATTTAAACAGCCGCATCGCTGGGTGACATCCGGTGGGTTAGGAACGATGGGATTTGGATTGCCAGCGGCAATCGGAGCGCAATTGGCACAGCCAGAGGCAACGGTCGTATCGATCGTTGGTGACGGTGGGTTCCAAATGACGTTACAAGAGCTATCTGTCATTCAAGAGCTAAATTTGCCGATTAAAATTGTCATTGTCAACAATCAGGCGCTCGGTATGGTTCGTCAATGGCAAGAAATTTTTTACGAAAAACGATATTCTCATTCCCTCATTCCGAATCAACCAGATTTCGTTCGCTTAGCAGAAGCGTATGGGATGAAAGCGATGCGTGCGACAACGGAGGAAGAGGCGGAATGCGTATTGAAAGAAGCATTTGCAACAAATGCGCCAGTTTTACTTGATTTTCACGTTTGTCCAGGTGAAAACGTATATCCGATGGTTGCGCCTGGAAAAGGATTACATGAGATGGTGGGGGTGAAATGGTGAAGCGCATTATTACAATGACGGTAAATAATCGTCCGGGCGTGTTAAATCGTATTACAGGTCTATTTACAAAGCGACATTACAACATTGAAAGTATTACAGTTGGTCATACCGAATCAGAAGGCATTTCACGTATGACGTTTGTCGTCAATGTAGAGGATGAACGCATTGCCGAACAAATTACAAAACAACTGAACAAACAGATTGACGTATTAAAAGTGGTTGATATTACAGATCAAGCGATTATTGTTCGAGAGCTTGCTTTAATTAAAGTGGCGGTTAACCCAGCGACGCGCGGCGAAATTTATACGCTTATTGAGCCGTTTCGTGCCGCAATTGTCGATGTAGCACGCGATAGTCTCGTCGTTCAAGTGACAGGTGAACCAGAAAAAATTGATGCGCTCATCGACTTATTAAAGCCATATGGATTAAAGGAAGTTGCAAGAACAGGAACAACGGCGTTTCCGCGCGGTTCGCAACGCGCATCATCAACAAATAAGTCACTATTTATTATTTAAAAGGAGAGGATTTTATTATGGTAAAAGTATACTACAATGGCGATGCAAACGAAGCTTATATTCAAGGAAAAAAAGTAGCAATTATCGGCTACGGTTCCCAAGGTCATGCCCATGCGCAAAATCTCCGTGATAGCGGTGTTGATGTCATCATTGGATTGCGAAAAGGGAAGTCATGGGAAAAAGCAGAGCAAGATGGCTTTGTCGTCTTGCCTGTCAGTGAAGCGACAAAACAAGCTGACGTTGTGATGATTTTACTTCCAGATGAACATCAACCGAAAGTATATAAAGAAGAAATTGCACCAAACTTGCAGTCTGGAAACGCGCTCGTGTTTGCGCACGGATTTAATATTCACTTCAATCAAATTGTTCCGCCGAGCGATGTGGATGTATTTTTAGTCGCGCCGAAAGGGCCTGGTCATTTAGTGCGTCGCACATATACGGAAGGGGCAGGTGTACCTGCATTGATCGCTGTATATCAAGATGTGAGCGGTGAAGCGAAAGAAACGGCGCTTGCGTATGCGAAAGCGATCGGTTCCGCTCGGGCAGGTGTGATTGAAACAACGTTTAAAGAAGAAACAGAAACGGATTTATTTGGTGAACAAGCGGTTCTTTGCGGTGGATTAACTGCCCTTGTCAAAGCAGGATTTGAGACGCTTGTTGAAGCAGGATATCAACCAGAGATTGCATATTTTGAATGTTTACACGAGTTAAAGCTGATCGTTGATTTAATGTATGAAGGTGGTTTGGCAGGCATGCGTTATTCAATCTCTGATACAGCACAATGGGGCGACTTTGTGACAGGGCCACGCATCATTAACGATGCAGTAAAAGTGGAAATGAAAAAAGTGCTTGAAGATATTCAAACAGGCAAGTTTGCGAAAGGGTGGATTTTAGAAAACCAAGCGAATCGTCCAGAGTTTAACGCGATCAACCGTCGGGAAAACGAACATTTAATTGAAGTTGTTGGGCGCGAATTACGAAAAATGATGCCGTTTGTCAACGCTAAACAGAAAGATGTGGTGACGGTCGGTGCGAAAAATTAACATTTTTGATACGACGTTGCGTGATGGTGAGCAGTCGGCTGGCGTCAATTTAAACTTGCATGAAAAGCTAGAAATTGCTCGGCAGCTAGAGCGCCTCGGTGTTGATATCATCGAGGCGGGATTTCCTGCCGCATCAAAAGGTGATTTTCAAGCTGTTCAAGCGATCGCACAAACGGTTCGTAACTGTTCAGTCACAGGTCTTTCACGCTCAGTTCAATCCGATATTGATGCGGCATGGGAAGCGTTAAAGGACGGAGCAGAGCCACGTTTACACGTATTTATTGCAACGTCACCTATTCATATGCAATATAAATTGCGAATGACACCCGAACAAGTCGTTGAAACAGCTGTCGAATCTGTTCGTTATGCGAAAAAATATTTTCCAATTGTACAATGGTCAGCAGAAGATGCATGTCGAAGCGATCTCCCGTTTCTAGCGACGATTGTTGAGAAAGTCATTGAAGCTGGGGCAAACGTCATTAACATCCCAGATACAGTCGGTTATATTACTCCAAAACAATATGGTGACATATTCTCTTTTTTAAAGGAAAATGTTCGGAATATTGAAAAAATTATCCTATCTGCTCATTGTCATGATGATTTAGGTATGGCTGTTGCGAATTCGCTTGCGGCCATTGAAGCAGGAGCGACGCAAATTGAAGGAACGATTAACGGCATTGGCGAACGGGCAGGAAACGCTGCGATTGAAGAAGTTGCGGTGGCACTTTATATTCGCAAAGACTACTATCAAGCAGAGACGCGCTTGAACTTGCAAGAAATTAAACGAACGAGCAATTTAGTAAGCAAGTTAACAGGAATGATTGTTCCGCCAAATAAGGCGATCGTCGGCAAAAACGCTTTTGCTCATGAATCAGGCATTCACCAAGATGGTGTTTTAAAAGAAAAAACAACGTACGAAATTATATCTCCGCAACTTGTCGGGGTGCAATCGAATTCGATGGTGCTCGGAAAACATTCGGGACGCCATGCGTTTCGTACGCGCATTCAAGAGCTTGGCTATTTATTGACAGAGGAAGAAGTCAATCGCTTATTTGTTCGTTTTAAAGATTTAGCAGATAAAAAGAAAGACATTACCGATGATGATTTAATTGCGCTTATTTTAGATGAAAAGCTAGATACGTATAAAAACTTTTATCAATTATGTTCCATTCAAGTACAATACGGCACAAATCAAATTCCGACGGCAGTTGTTGTATTAAAAGACGGAGAAGGAAACGACATTCAAGAGGCAGCGACAGGAGCAGGTAGCGTTGAAGCGCTATATAACGCTTTAGAAAAAGCGTTGCAATTGCCTGTGACGTTGCTTGATTATCGCATTGAATCCGTCGGAAGCGGACGGGATGCTTTAGCACAAGTATATGTCAAAGTATCGCTTGATGGCAAAGAAGCGAGCGGACGTGGAACAGCACAAGATGTGCTAGAAGCATCAGCAAAAGCATATATTCATGCAGTCAATCGCATGTTTGTCATCGAAAAAATGCGAGAAGAACAAGCGCTTGCTGCGCAATAACAAAGGGGGATTTTTTATGTATCGTATCGCTGTATTACCAGGGGATGGTATCGGAAAAGAAGTGACAAAGGGGGCAGTCAATGTTTTACAAGCAATTAGTGATCGTTTCGGTCATACGTTTCAGTTCTCATACGGTTTGATTGGTGGAGAAGCGATTGACCATGAAGGAACGCCGCTCCCAGAACAAACGCTTCACATGTGCAAACAAAGCGATGCGGTATTGCTCGGTGCGGTCGGGGGGCCGAAATGGGACAGCAATCCGCCGCACGTTCGTCCTGAAAAAGGATTATTGCAAATTCGGAAAGAAATGAATTTGTTTGCTAATGTTCGTCCTGTTACGTTTTATGAAAGTTTAGCAGCGTCTTCACCGCTTAAACCGCATGTCATTGAAGGAGCAGATTTTGTCATCGTTCGTGAGTTAACCGGAGGCCTATATTTCGGAAAACCGAGTGAGCGACGCATTGAAGAAGGCGAAGAAGCTGTTGTTGATACGTTGTTTTATAAACGAGCAGAAATCGAGCGCATCATTACGTTTGCCTTTACGCTTGCACAAAAGCGGAAGAAAAAAGTAACGTCTGTTGATAAAGCGAATGTGTTAGAGTCAAGCCGAATGTGGCGGGAAGTGGCTGAGCAAGTGGCTAAACGTTTTCCAGACGTTCAACTTGAACATATGCTTGTCGATAATGCTGCGATGCAGCTCATTCGCTCACCAAAACAGTTTGACGTCATTGTCACAGAAAATATGTTTGGTGATATTTTAAGCGATGAAGCATCGATGTTAACTGGATCGCTCGGCATGCTTCCATCGGCAAGCTTATCTGTTGACGGACCTGCATTATATGAACCGATTCATGGCTCTGCGCCAGATATTGCAGGAAAAAACAAAGCCAATCCGCTTGCAACGATTTTGTCAGCAGCGATGATGCTTCGTCTATCATTCGGTCTGACAGAAGAGGCGGATGTCATCGAACGAGCAGTCAAGCAAGTGTTAAATGCTGGGTATCGTACAGCAGACATCGCTCAACATGGAGATTTTGTATTATCAACGACAGAAATGGTCGAAAAAGTAAAAGATGCGATTTTAGATGATGTAGCGATTGAACGAATTATGCAAGTGTATGTGTAGGAGGGATTAAGGTGGCGCCAAAAACGATTATTGAAAAAATTTGGGATGAACACGTCGTTTATCGTGAAGATGGAAAGCCGGATTTATTATATATTGATTTACATCTCGTTCATGAAGTCACATCACCGCAAGCATTTGAAGGATTGCGTCAAAAAGGGAGAAAAGTGCGCCGCCCAGATTTAACGTTTGCCACGATGGACCATAACGTGCCAACGGTTAATCGTTTCGTCGTTGAAGATGAAATAGCGAAAAATCAAATGACGGCATTAGAGCGGAACTGTCGCGAGTTTGGCATTCCGCTTGCCGATTTAAATAGCCCCGAACAAGGCATTGTTCATGTTATCGGTCCAGAACTTGGATTGACGCAACCGGGTAAAACGATTGTGTGTGGGGATAGCCATACGTCGACACATGGCGCTTTTGGGGCATTAGCGTTCGGGATCGGAACGAGTGAAGTCGAACACGTATTAGCGACGCAAACGTTATGGCAACACCGTCCGAAGACGATGCAAGTTAACGTTACAGGTTCGTTAGCGCCGGGCGTATCAGCGAAAGACGTCATCTTAGCGATCATTGGCAAGTTTGGCGTAGATTTTGGCACAGGATACGTGCTTGAGTTTACGGGAGATGTCATTCGTCGCATGTCAATGGAAGAGCGGATGACGATTTGCAATATGTCGATTGAAGCAGGGGCGCGAGCTGGGTTAATTGCCCCAGATGATGTGACGTTTGCGTATTTACGCGGAAGAAAATACGCTCCAAAAGGAGAGGCGTTTGAACAGGCGGTTGAAAAGTGGAAACAATTACGTACGGATGAAGGGGCGGTATATGATCGTGTCGTTCATATTGATGGAAGTGAAATTGCTCCAATAGTGACATGGGGAACAACGCCAGCAATGAGCTCGCCAATTGATGGAACGGTCCCTTATCCAGAACAGTTTGCGACAGAAACGGAACAAAAAGCAGTGCAGTTAGCATTGCAATATATGGGGTTAAAGCCGGGAACAAAAATGACGGACATTGCGGTGCAACATGTGTTTATCGGATCATGTACGAACTCGCGCATAAGCGATTTACGGGAGGCAGCGCAAATTGTAAAAGGAAAAAAAGTCGCACCAGGCGTAAGAGCGCTTGTCGTTCCGGGCTCGCAACAAGTAAAAAAACAAGCGGAAGAAGAAGGGATCGCGCAAATTTTTATTGACGCAGGCTTTGAATGGCGTGATTCCGGCTGTAGCATGTGTCTTGGAATGAATCCAGATACCGTACCAGCAGGGGAACATTGTGCTTCAACGTCAAACCGCAATTTTGAAGGTCGACAAGGAAAAGGGGCGCGCACGCATCTCGTGAGTCCAGCGATGGCAGCCGCAGCTGCGATTTACGGGCATTTTGTCGATGTGCGTACATTGTATAAAGAAGTGGTAAGATAGGAGGGAAAAAGTTGGAACCATTCGTCGTTCATAAAGGAAAAGTGGCTGGCTTAGATCGAGCAAATATAGATACGGATCAAATTATTCCGAAACAATTTTTAAAACGAATTGAACGCACCGGATTTGGTCGATTTCTTTTTTACGATTGGCGCTATCTTCCAGACGGAACACCAAACCCGCATTTTGAGTTAAACCGTCCTGAAAACGAAGGAGCGACCATTTTAGTCGCAAACGAAAATTTCGGATGTGGCTCATCGCGCGAACACGCCCCTTGGGCACTTGCGGATTACGGGTTTCGTGCCATTATTGCTCCTTCATTTGCTGATATTTTTTACAACAACTGTTTGAAAAATAGTTTACTTCCTATTAAACTTCCAAAAGAAGACGTCGCTTATTTGTTAAAACAAGCGGAACGGTCAGATTACGAACTGACGATTTCGCTTGAACAACAAGTTGTTTTTGATGATGAAGGATTTACAAGCTCGTTCGACATCGATCCGTATCGAAAACAGCTCCTTTTAAAAGGCTGGGATGAAATTGATTTAACGTTCGTGTATGAACCATATATTATCGCCTACGAAAAAGCACGCTCTTGACATTTTGTCGAGGGCGTTTTTCGTTGAGTTTGTCCGCAAACATTGGTACACTTAAAGACAAATGTGAACGAAGGTGAGTATATGTGAAAAATCGAAAAATCGTTCCACATCCTCATTTAAAAGAGCGATTGTTGGCAGAAGGGATGGAAGCGTTAAAAGGAAAGCGATATAAAGAAGCGTATACGTATTTCGTGCAGTTAGAACAACTTCAATGGCATGATGATGATGTACAAATGGCGCTTGTTGTTTGTTTATTTGAAATGGGACAGATCGAAGAAGCGAAAGAAAGATGTGAACAACTGTTAGAGCGCGGCAGTGGGGATTGGTCCGTATACATCTCGATGCTCGTCCATTTACAACAATACGACGAGGTGGTTGCAGTTATTCACAAAATTCAACGAAAAGGAATCGATTGCACTCCATTTTTACCGCTTTTACAGTTTAGTGAAAAAATGATTCGTTCACAGTACGAACAACAAGCAAAACAATATGAAGCCATTTTTGAAAGCGAACAATGGTCAAAACAATTGCGCATTCTTCACCAATTAGATTCGCCCATCGTTTTGCGCATTGTTCCGATATTTGCTCGCTATTTGTGTGATGAAACAAAACACCCGATTGTAAAGACGACCATGTTGCACATATTAAAGAAAGAACAAGTGACAGAGCTGATAACCGTAAAAAAATTTGGTCAAACGATGACCGTTGCTCCAGTCGAGCTTGATGAGCAAAAACAAAACGATTGGATTGAACAAGCACTTGATATTGTCGAACAAACGTGGGCGAAACAAAATCCGACAATGTATGAATGGTGCAAACAAATATGGCTTCGTTACATGTTTGTGATGTATCCATTTCTCCCAACAGAATCGGTACAACAATGGGCGAATGCGCTATACACATATATCGAGCAATGTGAAACGGGACAGACGATATCGACAAGTCCGCTCGTTTCCAAACTTTATGAAGTAGAAAAATTATGGCTCTCTGTTGAAAGTATATGATTGTATGGTATAATATAGTGGTTGTATTACACATAAAACCGTGTATGCCTACATATATGTAGTTCATTTACATGAATTTTTATTTTTGAAGTTGGAGGGAAAGAAGCATGTCGGCGAAATGGGAAAAACTTGAAGGTAACCAAGGCGTTCTTACAGTAGAAGTAGACGCTGAAAAAGTGAATGAAGGATTAGATGAAGCGTTTAAAAAAGTAGTGAAAAAAGTACAAATTCCAGGATTTCGTAAAGGAAAAATTCCTCGCTCTCTATTTGAAAAACGTTTCGGCGTTGAGTCATTATACGCAGATGCGTTAGATATTTTATTGCCAGAGGCATACGCAAAAGCTGTCGAAGAAACAGGTATTGAGCCAGTTGATCGTCCAGAAATCGACGTCGAGCAAATAGAAAAAGGAAAAAGCTTAATTTTCACTGCAAAAGTAACTGTGAAGCCAGAAGTAACACTCGGTCAATATAAAGGTCTTGAAGTTGAAAAATTGGACGATACTGTAACAGACGAAGATGTGGAGCAAGAATTAAAACGCCTGCAAGAGCGCCACGCTGAGCTTGTTGTGAAAGAAGAAGGAACAGTAGAGAACGGGGATACAGTCGTCATCGATTTCGAAGGATTCGTTGATGGTGAACCGTTTGAAGGTGGAAAAGCAGAAAACTATTCGCTCGTCGTCGGATCAGGTACATTCATTCCTGGATTTGAAGAACAATTAATCGGCATGGCTGCTGGAGAAGAAAAAGATATTGAAGTAACATTCCCAGAAGAATATCATGCAGAGCAATTAGCTGGTAAACCAGCGGTGTTCAAAATTAAATTGCATGAAATTAAAACAAAACAACTTCCAGCACTTGACGACGAATTTGCCAAAGACGTAGATGAAGAAGTCGAAACATTAGATGCATTGAAAGAAAAAATTAAAGAGCGCTTAACAAACGAGAAAAAAGAAGAAGCAGAAGCAGCACTTCGCGATGCGGTTGTTCAAAAGGCGACAGAAAATGCACAAATGGACATTCCAGAAGTGATGGTGAAAAATGAAACAGATCGCATGATTCGCGAGTTTGAACAACGTTTACAAATGCAAGGATTAAACCTTGACTTATACTATCAATTCTCTGGACAAGATGAAGCAGCACTTCGCGAACAAATGAAAGAAGAAGCAGAAAAACGCGTTCGTGTAACGTTGACGCTTGAAGCGATTGTGAAAGCAGAAAACATCGATGTTACAGAAGAAGAGGTAGAAAAAGAATTGCAAGAAATGGCAAGTCTTTACAACTTATCTGTTGATCAGTTAAAAGAGCTTCTAGGCACATTAGATGGCTTAAAAGAAGACTTAAAAATGCGCAAAGCGATCGATTTCCTTGTTGAAAACAGCAAAGTTGTTGCATAATGAGAGGAGAAAGAACAAGGTGCCACACGTGCCTTGTTCTTTCCACATATAAATCACTATGGAAGTTTTCTAACTTTTCACGCACATTTGCATTTTTATTGGCATACTTTTAAAGATTTATGATAAAATGACGAATACATAACGTTTTTTCATTTTTATGTACATATGATCGTAAAGGAATAAGGGGTGAAAACATGTTTAAATTTAATGATGAAAAAGGGCAGTTAAAATGCTCGTTTTGCGGCAAAACGCAAGAACAAGTGCGCAAGCTTGTTGCTGGCCCAGGCGTATACATATGTGATGAATGTATTGAATTGTGTACTGAAATTGTGCAGGAGGAGCTTGGATCGGAAGAAGAAGTAGAATTTAAAGATGTACCGAAACCGAAGGAAATTCGCGAAATTTTAGATGAGTACGTCATCGGACAAGATGAGGCAAAAAAAGCGCTTTCTGTGGCAGTGTACAACCATTACAAACGCATTAATTCAAACAGTAAAATTGACGATGTTGAATTAGCGAAAAGTAATATTTTAATGATCGGGCCGACAGGAAGTGGAAAAACGTTGCTCGCTCAAACGCTTGCACGCATCTTAAATGTGCCATTTGCGATCGCTGATGCGACATCGCTAACAGAAGCCGGGTATGTCGGTGAAGACGTTGAAAACATTTTGTTGAAACTCATTCAAGCTGCAGATTATGATATTGAGCGAGCAGAAAAAGGAATTATTTACATCGATGAAATTGACAAAATTGCGCGGAAATCAGAAAACCCTTCCATTACGCGCGACGTATCTGGTGAAGGGGTACAGCAAGCATTATTAAAAATTTTAGAAGGTACTATTGCGAGTGTGCCGCCACAAGGGGGGCGCAAGCATCCGCACCAAGAATTCATTCAAATTGACACGACAAACATTTTATTCATTTGCGGTGGGGCGTTTGACGGTTTAGAGCCAATTATTAAACGCCGCCTCGGTAAAAAAGTGATCGGATTTAGTTCGGATGCACAAACGGAAGTTGAAGAAAAGGACTTGTTGTCGAAAGTGTTGCCAGAAGACTTATTAAAATTCGGATTAATTCCAGAATTTGTTGGACGTCTTCCGGTCATTACGAGCTTGCAACCGCTCGATGAAGATGCGCTTGTTGATATTTTAGTCAAGCCGAAAAATGCGCTTGTGAAGCAATATGAAAAAATGCTTGAGCTTGACGATGTTGAACTTGAATTTGAAGAAGAGGCACTTCGTGAAATCGCGAGACGTGCGATTGAACGAAAAACAGGAGCGCGTGGCTTACGTTCCATTATTGAAGGCATTATGCTTGATGTTATGTTTGAATTGCCATCACGTGAAGATGTGAAAAAATGTGTCATTACTGCACAAACGGTACGCGGAGAAAAAGCGCCGCTTCTCATTTTACACGATGGAACGATTATCGAATACGAAAGAAAAACATCTGCGTAAATGGAAAAAGATCGATTTTCCGAATCGGAAAGTCGATCTTTTTTTGTTTATTTCTTTCCTCGCTCGGAGATACTATGCATACAGTACATATGCAGGAGGAACGGCCGTCAACTACCCCCACTTAGCTAACGCTTGAAGTGAGGGCTTGCAACTCCCCAGAAGTGCAAACGGACTTCTTCCTCCTTCCTTGACTTGGGGTTGCATCAGGGGCAGGTTGACGACTACCCAACGACGCAGGTCATGCCTGCATCGTTACCGATTCTCTCGGTGTGTCTGTTGGCAGTACTTGGCTTCCACACACAACAGACGGACCTACGCTCGATGTTTTACGGTTACAACGTTTCCTGTAACCAACTCCATACATCGAGTAGCAGTTATTGGAGTGCCTTTATTGAACGGTTTTCTCCACGCCTTTATTATATCATACACAAAAGAAAGGGGGAACGCGCATTCCTCTCCCACTTACTCCCTTTGGTCGTTGAAGTGGGAGTCTCCTGCGCGAAATAGGATGAATTGGACAAATATTGCGCTGCTTATTCAGTTGTTTTTCGGGATCATTATCGGTCTATATTTTTTAAACTTATTAAAAAGTCAACGGACGCAAAAAATTTCGATTGACAAAGAAGCACGAAAAGAGATGGAACAACTTCGGAAAATGCGTTCGATTTCGCTCACGGAGCCGCTTGCTGAAAAAGTGCGTCCAAAGACGTTTGATGATATTGTTGGTCAAGAAGATGGCATAAAAGCATTAAAAGCTGCATTATGTGGACCGAATCCGCAACACGTCATCATTTACGGGCCACCAGGTGTTGGAAAAACAGCGGCCGCTCGTCTCGTGTTAGAAGAAGCGAAAAAAAATCCTCTGTCCCCTTTTCGAAAAGATGCGGTATTCGTTGAGTTAGATGCGACGACTGCCCGCTTTGATGAACGCGGCATTGCGGATCCGCTCATCGGTTCTGTGCATGATCCGATTTATCAAGGGGCGGGTGCAATGGGACAAGCCGGCATCCCGCAACCGAAGCAAGGGGCAGTGACGAACGCCCACGGTGGCATATTATTTATTGATGAAATTGGTGAATTGCACCCTATTCAAATGAACAAGCTATTAAAAGTGTTAGAGGACCGAAAAGTATTTTTCGAAAGCGCATATTATAGCGAAGAAAATCCGAACATTCCAAACCACATTCATGACATTTTCAAAAACGGCCTGCCTGCTGATTTTCGGCTCGTTGGTGCAACAACGCGAACGCCAAACGAAATACCGCCAGCCATTCGCTCGCGATGTATGGAAGTCTTTTTCAGAGAGCTAGAACAAGAAGAAATTGCTCAAATTGTGAAAAAGGCAGCAGAAAAAGTAAACCTCCCGATTGAAGAACAAGCGGTAAATGAGCTAGCGATGTACGCGCGCAACGGAAGGGAAGCGGTCAATACGTTGCAAATCGCGGCGGGAATCGTCATTTCTGAGAAACGTTCTAAAATTTTACGCCAAGATATTGAATGGGTTATTCAATCAAGTCAATTATCGCCACGCTATGAGAAAAAAGTGGGACAAGAAGCGAAAATTGGATTAGTGAATGGATTAGCAGTTTATGGCCCAAATAGCGGAGCGTTGCTAGAGATCGAAGTAGCGGTGTTGCCGACAAAAGAAAAAGGGACGATCAATATGACGGGCATTGTCGAAGAAGAACAAATTGGTGGCCAGGGCAAGTCGATTCGTCGCAAAAGTATGGCGCGCGGCTCAATTGAAAATGTCATTACTGTTTTACGTTCACTTGGTGTGCCTGCAGATCAATATGATATTCATGTAAACTTTCCAGGTGGTGTTCCAATTGACGGCCCTTCTGCTGGTGTAGCGATGGCGATTGGGATTTACTCTGCGATTTATCGCTTACCTGTTCATCCAACAATAGCAATGACGGGAGAAATTGGTGTACATGGCAACGTGAAGCCAGTTGGGGGTATTTTTCCAAAAGTGAAGGCAGCGAAACAAGCTGGTGCAAAAACGGTTATCATTCCACGGGAGAATATGCAGTCAATTTTAAGGCAAGTAACGGGCATTGAAATTGTTCCAGTTGACCATATTGGCGATGTTCTTTCTTTCTTATTTCACGAACACGTTCGTTCTGTTCCGATGCGTCATCATTTACCAAAAACAGAGCGGATGTGAAAGCGATCGGCTTCAACGGAGCGTTGAAGTCGATTTTTTACGATGAAAGATTTTACAAACTCTATAATGTACTATACAATAGGGCAATAGAAGTATGATGGAGGTGCGGGTTGTGGCGAGAAAGAAAAATAAAGTGATTCCACTCTTGCCGTTAAGAGGATTACTTGTGTTCCCGACGACAGTATTGCATTTAGATGTTGGACGGGAAAAATCCGTGCAGGCGTTAGAAAAAGCGATGGTTGAAGACAATCTCGTGTTATTAACGTCGCAAAAAGACGTACAAATTGATGATCCGGAACTTGAAGATTTATATGATATGGGGACGGTTGCGCGGGTGAAGCAATTATTGAAGTTGCCGAACGGGACATTTCGTGTGCTCGTTGAAGGAATATCGCGCGGAAAAGTATTAAAATGGGTAAGTGAAGATCCTTGCTATGTCGTGCAAATTGAACAGTTTACCGACAATGAAAAGGACGATATGGAACTTGAAGCATTGCGCCGTACGATGCTTGAATATTTTGAGCAATACATAAAACTATCGAAAAAGTTGTCTGCAGATATTTATACATCTGTCATGGACATTCAGCAAGCGGGACGAATGGCGGATATTATCGCTTCCCATTTGCCGTTAAAGCTTGAAGAAAAACAACGATTGCTTGAAGCGGTCGATGTGAAAGAGCGTGTGCATCAAATCATTCAAATTCTTCATAATGAAAAAGAAATTTTACATTTAGAGAAACGAATTAGCCAGCGCGTGAAACAGTCGATGGAGCGGACGCAAAAAGAATATTATTTACGCGAGCAAATGAAGGCCATTCAAAAAGAGCTCGGCGAAAAAGAAGGAAAAGCTGGCGAGATTGAGTTGTTGCGTGAAAAAATTGAACAAGCAGGAATGCCTGAGCATGTTAAAGCTACGGCGTTAAAAGAATTAGATCGCTATGAAAAAGTACCTGCTGCTTCGGCAGAAAGCGGGGTCATTCGCAACTATTTGGATTGGTTGCTTGCCTTGCCATGGACGAAACAAACAGAAGATATTCACGATATTCACCGTGCAGAAAAAATTTTAAACGAAGAACATTACGGGCTCGAAACGGTAAAAGAGCGCGTTCTTGAATATTTAGCTGTGCAACAACTGACGAACTCGTTGCGAGGTCCAATTCTTTGTTTAGTTGGCCCGCCGGGAGTTGGAAAAACATCGCTCGCTCGTTCGATTGCAAAAACGTTAAATCGACATTTCGTTCGTATTTCGCTCGGTGGGGTGCGAGATGAATCGGAAATTCGTGGACATCGCCGCACGTACGTCGGGGCTTTACCGGGACGCATTATTCAAGGAATGAAAAAAGCAGGAACGATCAATCCTGTATTTTTGCTTGATGAAATTGATAAAATGTCAAGCGATTTTCGCGGTGACCCTTCTGCTGCACTATTGGAAGTGTTAGATCCAGAACAAAACCATTCCTTTAGCGATCATTATATTGAGGAGCCATATGACTTATCTAAAGTGATGTTTATTGCGACAGCGAATACGCTCGCGACAATTCCGCGTCCGCTGCTCGATCGAATGGAAGTTATCACGATTCCGAGTTATACAGAAATTGAAAAATTGCACATTGCAAAAGAACATTTATTACCGAAACAAATGGAAGCACACGGTTTGCAAAAGCGCATGCTTCATATGCGCGATGATGCGATCATGCAAGTGATTCGCTATTATACACGCGAAGCAGGTGTGCGCAACTTAGAGCGCCAACTTGCATCGATTTGTCGCAAAGCCGCAAAAACGATCGTGTCAGAAGGACGAAAGCGCATCGTAGTCACAGAAAAAAATGTAAGTGAATTTTTAGGAAAACCGAAATATCATTACGGACAGGCAGAGAATGAAGATCAAGTCGGGGTAGCGACAGGTCTTGCATATACTACAGCTGGTGGAGATACGCTAGCGATTGAAGTGTCCATTGCTCCTGGAAAAGGAAAACTGACGTTGACGGGTCAATTAGGCGATGTGATGAAAGAATCTGCTCAGGCAGCATTTACATACATTCGCTCGAAAGCAAAAGAACTCGGCATTGATCCGGAGTTTCATGAAAAACTAGATATTCATATTCATGTGCCAGAAGGAGCAGTACCAAAAGACGGTCCATCAGCAGGGATTACGATGGCGACAGCACTTATTTCTGCATTGACGGGAAAACCAGTCAGTCGCTTTGTCGGCATGACAGGGGAAATTACATTGCGCGGTCGTGTGCTTGCGATTGGTGGTGTGAAAGAAAAAGTGTTAAGCGCCCATCGCGCCGGATTAAAGAAAGTCATTTTACCGAAAGAAAACGAAAAAGATTTAGAAGATATTCCAGAGGTTGTAAAAAAACAATTGCAGTTTGTTCTCGTTTCACATATTGATGATGTACTTGAACATGCTTTGGTAGGTGGAGAAAAATGAAAATTACAAACGTAGAAATGGTCATTAGCGCTGTGAAGCAAGAACAATATCCAGCAGGCCAGCTCCCAGAGTTTGCGCTTGCTGGGCGCTCAAACGTCGGAAAATCGTCGTTTATTAATAAAATGATTAACCGAAAAAATTTTGCGCGCACTTCGTCAAAACCTGGAAAGACACAAACATTGAACTTTTATCGCATTAACGATGCGTTTTATTTTGTTGACGTGCCGGGATATGGATTTGCGAAAGTATCAAAAACAGAACGCGAAGCATGGGGGAAAATGATTGAAACGTATTTTACGACACGTGAACAGCTGAAGGCAGCGTTGTTGATCGTTGATTTGCGTCATCCCCCAACGAAAGATGATGTGATGATGTATGAGTTTTTAAAACATTACAACATTCCGACGCTCGTCATCGCAACGAAAGCGGATAAAATTCCACGCGGGAAATGGCAACAACATGAGAAAGTCGCCAAAGAAACATTGCGTCTCGTTCCAGATGACGAACTTATTATTTTTTCGGCTGAAACAGGACAAGGGAAAGATGAAGCGTGGGGAGCATTGCAAAAATGGATGTAAAAAATGTGGGTGATTGACCCACATTTTTTGTATAGTTAGCCTTTTTTTATGAATAATAAGTACAATCCGATCAAAATGAACGACAATGGCCAAATATGAATGAGTGAATCAAACGTTACGGATGTAAACACTTGTTGAAGCCGATGTGAAAATAAAAAAATGATCGACAAAACAAAAAGTAAAACGGTAGGAAGCAATGCTTGTTTCGTTTTTATGTACTGTAGCAACAATCCGAGCGCGATAATAAAGGTGACCATGCTTATATGATCCGGCCATGATGAAAGGCGCGAAGCGAGATGAAAATGAACGCCAATTCCTGTGAACACAACACCGGATAAAATAGCGGAGTAGTCTTTTCCGATGTACGCTTGACCTAAAAAAGCGATTCCGGTAATGAACAACAACGTTGGCCACGTATGGAAAGATGGAAAAAGTGAAAATCGCTCAAGTAAAAAATACATCCCAAAACCGATTAAGATGATGCCAGAAAAAATACCACGTTTTTTCATTGAAAATCCCCCAATTCCATGCGACACTTAAAACAGCATCTGTTCCTAGTTTACTAAATGCGCGCCATTTAAGAAAGATCGAAAGTTGTCAAATTGTATTCACACTTTATAAGGAAAAAACAATGTAGACGTGCTATAATGAAATGAGATGACTTTAAACTTCGGGGTCAACAACCCAATGACTAAAGTCATGGGCTTGTAAGCCCCATGTTGACCAGACCAAGGCTTGAAACAGAGCCTACGTTATAGATGTCATGACACGTTCGGGTGCTTCTCCAGCCCGTTCCTCTGTCGTGCAAGGTTAAACAAGCGTGGTGGGTAGCGCTAGTGTCTTGCACATAACAAGCATCTATAACATGGTCGAGGAGAATATGACCTGCTTTATGCAGAGGAAAGGGGAGAACCCTATGGTTTTTGTGTTAGACACAAACAAACGTCCGCTTGCTCCTTGTCACGAAGCAGTTGCAAGAAAGCTGTTGAAACAAGGGAAGGCGGCGATTTACAGGCGATTTCCATTTACCATCATCTTGAAAAAATCAGTAGACGAATCAGAAATTAAAGCAACATATCGGCTAAAAATCGACTATGGAAGCAGGCATACAGGATTAGCGATTTTGCGAGGACAAGAAGTGGTATGGTTAGGGCAACTTGACCATCGCACAGACATCAAGGAAAGAATAGATAAAAGGCGTGCTTTTCGTCGAGCAAGACGAAATCGAAAAACAAGATACAGAAAACCACGCTTTCTGAACCGCAAGCGAAAGGAGGGGTGGTTGCCGTCATCACTAGAGAGTCGCGTGCAAAATATCCAAACATGGGTTAACCGCCTAAAGAAGTTATGCCCCATTGGGTATATATCATACGAAAATGCCAAATTCGACACGCAACTCATGCGAAATCCTGAAATCAATGGTGTAGAGTATCAACAAGGCACGCTACAAGGATATGAAGTACGGGAGTATTTGCTTGAAAAGTTTGGGCGGAAGTGTTGTTATTGCGGAAAAGAAAATGTTCCACTTGAAGTGGAGCATATCATTCCAAAATCGAGAGGTGGAACAGACCGAGTGGATAACCTATGTCTTGCCTGTCATGACTGTAATCAGCGCAAAGGAAGTAAGACAGCAGAAGAATTCGGGTATCCGCACATTCAAAAGCAAGTCAAAGAAACATTAAAGGATACAAGTGCTATCAACTCGACAAGATGGAAAGCGTATGAAGTGTTAAAGCAGACAGGATTAGATGTCGAGTGTGGAACAGGTGCACGAACAAAAATGAATCGTATTCGTTTAGACTTGCCGAAAACACATTATTTTGACGCTTGTTGTGTAGGCGAAAGCACAACAAATCACTTATATTTCAAAACAAAAGAAGTGTTATTTATCAAGGCAAAAGGGCGTGGTAGTCGCTCTCGTACAAACCTAGATAGATATGGCTTCCCAAGAGGTTATCTTGCAAGACAAAAATTCTTCTTTGGTTTTCAAACAGGGGACATGGTTAAGGCTGTTGTCCCAAGAGGGAAATATCAAGGCGTTTGGTTTGGCGAAGTCGCATGTAGAAAGACTGGAAGTTTCGATATTAAAGGCAAGGACGGAAAGCGTATCGCACAAGGAATAAATTATAGATATGTCCAAGTCATTCAGCGATTTGACGGATATGCTTATGGAAAGGGGGTGGCGGAACTTGCGTAAGGTGCAATTCCTCCCCGTGCCTAAAGGCAGGGGCTTCCTTGCGTAAGTTTCGTGATGGGAATGTATGTCGTTGTTGTCAGCGTGAACTATCGTACAGCCCCTGTCGAAATTCGTGAGAAATTGACGTTTAATCAAACGGAACTTGCTGAAGCGATGAAAGCGCTACAAAAGCAAAAGAGCATGTTAGAAAACGTCATCTTATCGACATGTAACCGTACGGAAATTTACGCAGTTGTCGATCAACTAAACACAGGGCGTTATTATATAAAAACATTTTTGGCGGATTGGTTTGGCCTTGATAAAGAACAAATCGCTCCGTATTTGCGCATTTATGAAGAGCGTGAAGCGATTGAACATTTATTCCGCGTCGCTTGCGGGCTTGATTCGATGATTTTAGGTGAAACACAAATTCTTGGGCAAGTGCGCACAAGTTTTCTTTTAGCGCAACAAGAAAACACAATAGGCACGGTGTTTAAACAGCTATTTAAACAAGCGATTACGCTTGCTAAACGCGCCCATGCCGAAACAGAAATCGGCGCCAATGCCGTATCTGTCAGCTATGCAGCGGTGGAATTGGCGAAAAAAATTTTTGGCGATCTAAAAAATAAACATGTGCTTATATTAGGTGCTGGAAAAATGGGAGAATTGGCCCTGCAAAACTTGTACGGAAGCGGCGTCAAACGCGTGACGGTCGTGAATCGTACGTTTGAAAAGGCGCAGCAACTTGCCGAACGATTCCAAGGGGACGCCAAGCCATTATCACAATTGCAATGTGCGTTGTTGGAAGCAGACATTTTAATTAGTTCGACAGGCGCAAAGCAATACGTCATCACAAAAGAAACGATGGCTGTCATTGAAAAAATGCGCAAAGGTCGTCCGTTTTTTATGATTGATATTGCTGTGCCACGCGATTTAGATCCTGCGCTTGCTGAGTTAGATAGCATCTTTTTATATGATATTGACGACTTGCAAGATATTGTTGAAGCGAATTTAGCCGAGCGGAAAAAAGCGGCCGAGCAAATTGAACGTATGATTGCTGAGGAAATGGACGAGTTTCAACAATGGTTGCATATGCTCGGAGTTGTGCCGATTATTGCAGCTTTGCGTGAAAAAGCGATGCTTATTCAAGAAGAAACGATGAAAAGTTTAGAGCGAAAATTACCGCATTTATCGGAACGCGATAAAAAAGTGTTAAACAAACATACAAAAAGTATCGTCAATCAATTGTTGCGCGATCCGATTTTGCGCGCAAAAGAATTGGCTGCAGAGGACAATGCAGAGGAAGCGCTTCAGTTGTTTATGAAAATTTTCAATATTGAACAACAAGTGAAGCAGCAACAAAAAGAGATAAGCTGTGTTCACGAGCGAGCGACAGAACCATCTTTTCAATCGTAAGGAAGATCACATATGTTTGATATGACGAGATGGTATGAACTCTCGCTTCTTTTACATGCATCGTCCGTTTTATTTTATTTTATTGATTTTCTTCATCACAACCGGAAGGCAAACCGCATTGCTTTCGGGTTGCTTTCTATTGTTTGGGGGATGCAAACATTTTTCTTTTTTGCGAGAATGGTCGAGACAGGGAAATTCCCTGTTTTAACACTTGCGGAGGGGCTGTCGTTTTACGCGTGGTTACTTATTACGTTATCGCTCGCGATTAATAGGTGGCTGCGCGTTGATTTTCTCGTCTTTTTCACAAACGTATTAGCGTTTTTTGTTCTTTCATTGCATACGTTCGCACCGACGCCGTATACTGTTGAGATCGCAGAGCAATTGATGTCTGAACTGTTGTTTATTCACATTACGATGGCTATTTTATCATACGGGGCATTTTCGATTTCGTTTATGTTTTCCCTTTTATATTTGCTCCAATACGAGTTATTGAAGAAGAAAAAATGGGGAAAGCGGTTATGGCGGCTTGGTGATTTAGCCAAGTTTGATGACCTTGCGTACGTGCTTAATGGTGTCGGTGTTCCGATTTTGTTATTGAGTTTAATTTTAGGTGTTGTTTGGGCATATATGAAAGTAGATCATTTCGTTTTATACGATGCAAAAGTGCTCGGTTCGTTTACTGTATTGGCAACATACAGTTTTTATTTATATAAGCGAGCTGTCAAAGGGATACAAGGGAAAGAAATGGCAGTTTGGAATGTCGGCTCGTTCCTTATTTTGCTTATTAATTTCTTTTTGTTTGGTACGTTATCGCAATTTCATTTTTAGCGATTGTTGGAGGAAAGAAAAATGAGGAAAATTATTGTTGGTTCGCGCCGTAGCAAGTTAGCGCTAACTCAAACAAATTGGGTCATCGAACAACTGAAACAACTCGGGGCCCCGTTTGAATTTGAAGTAAAAGAAATCGTCACAAAAGGCGATCAAATTTTACATGTGACGTTATCGAAAGTAGGGGGCAAAGGGTTGTTCGTGAAAGAAATTGAACAAGCGATGCTAGATCGCGAAATTGATTTTGCCGTTCATAGTATGAAAGATATGCCTGCTGTTTTGCCAGACGGATTAATGATCGGATGCGTACCGAAGCGTGAAGACCATCGCGATGTGCTTATTTCCAAAGGGCATATTCCGTTTGAACAACTACCAAGCGGAGCAGTTGTTGGAACGAGCAGTTTACGACGTTCCGCGCAGCTGTTAGCCGTTCGTCCAGATTTACAAATTCAATGGATTCGTGGCAACATTGACACTCGTTTGGCGAAATTACAAACAGATGCGTACGATGCCATTATACTGGCAGCTGCTGGATTGCATCGCATGGGATGGGCGAAAGAAGTCATCACACAATATTTATCGACCGACATATGCGTCCCAGCCGTTGGACAAGGGGCGTTGGCTATTGAATGTCGCGAAGATGATGCGGAGCTTTTACATTGGTTAAATAAGTTGACCGATAAGCAAACGGAACGAGCCACTCGCGCAGAGCGAGCATTTTTACAGCATATTGAAGGTGGCTGTCAAGTGCCTGTTGCCGGTTATGCGTACGTTGATGAAGATGCGATTGTGCTTACAGCACTTGTTGCAACACCGAATGGAACAGAAGTATTGAAAGAAGTTGTGAAAGGAACAGAGCCCGAAAAAGTGGGTACGGAAGCGGCAAAACGGCTAATTGAACGAGGAGCGAAACAACTCATTGAACGAGTATTAAAGGAGCTGGAGTAAATGCTTCGGGGGAAACGGGTGCTTGTGACGCGCGAAAAATCGCAAGCAAAAGCGTTATCGCAAGCGTTAGAACAACACGGTGCGATTCCGATTGAGTTACCATTGATTCGCATTGAACGGGCAAAACAAGTAGGTCAAGACTTATTACACAAATGGCATACGTTTGATTGGATTGTATTTACGAGCCAAAACGGAGTTAAATATTTTTTCGAGCTGATTAGCGAAATGAAACCACCAACGTGGCCGAAAGTGGCTGCAGTAGGGGAAAAAACAGCGAAAGCATTGCAAAAACGAAACGTTGTTGTCGACCTCATTCCAAATGAATTTGTCGCTGAAAGTTTAGTCGAAGCGTTAAAACCGTTACTTTCTACGCATGCGCGCGTGTTGCTTGTGAAAGGAAACTTAGCGCGCGATACGTTGCGAGAGCAATTAAGCAGCATCGCAGACGTCACAGATTGGATCGTATACGAAACGACATACAATGAAGATGCAAAACCAAAAATAATCGAACTTCTTCAACAACGGATGATCGATGCGATTACGTTTACAAGTTCATCGACAGTACATAGCTTTGTTGAAGCGATCGCAGGGGAAAACGTTGATTTATCTTTTGTCACCATCGCATGTATCGGTCCGATTACGAAACAGACAGCTCTTCATTTAGGCATTCCTGTTCACGTTTGCCCACATACATATACGATCGATGCAATGATCGAGGAGCTGAATCAATATTTTATAAGATTTTACAAGGAGTGAATAAGATGCAATTTGCACGTCATCGTCGTTTGCGCCAAACAGCAAATTTACGAGCTATGGTGCGTGAAACACATCTTCATATGGAAGATTTCATTTATCCGATTTTTGTGATTGAAGGAGAAAACATAAAAAACGAAGTACCTTCCATGCCGGGGGTGTATCAGCAGTCGCTTGACTATGCGCTTGAAGATGTAAAAGAGGCTGTTCAATTAGGTGTACGGTCGATTATCGTATTTGGTGTACCAAACGAGAAAAACGAAATCGCTTCGCAAGCGTATTGTGAGCACGGTGTCGTTCAACGTGCCATTCGCGCGATCAAAGACGCATTTCCGGAACTTGTCGTGATTGCCGACACATGTTTATGCCATTATACGAGCCATGGACATTGTGGTATCGTAGAAAATGGAACGATTGTCAACGACGATACGCTTGAATTATTGGCAAAAACAGCAGTCAGTCAAGCGAAAGCGGGGGCGGACATCATCGCGCCATCTAACATGATGGACGGGTTTGTCGCAGCGATTCGCCAAGCGCTAGATGAAGAAGGATTTACATATGTGCCAATTATGTCCTATGCCGTAAAATACGCATCAGCATTTTACGGTCCATTTCGCGATGCAGCCCATAGCGCGCCGCAGTTTGGCGATCGTAAAACGTACCAAATGGATCCTGCTAATCGGCTAGAAGCGTTTCGTGAAGCAGAAGCAGATGTGGAGCAAGGTGCTGACTTTTTAATGGTTAAACCGGCGCTGTCGTATTTAGATATTATTCGCGACCTCAAAAATCATTTTCATTTGCCGATTGTCGCTTATAACGTAAGCGGAGAATATGCGATGGTAAAAGCAGCTGCGCAAAACGGCTGGATCGATGAAAAATCGGTTGTACTTGAAATGTTAACAAGCATGAAGCGCGCAGGCGCCGACTTAATTTTAACGTATTTTGCAAAAGATGTTGCTCGATGGTTAAAGGAGGGGAAATGATGCGTAGTTATGAACGTTCCAAAGCGGCATATGCTGAGGCAGTTAAGCTTATGCCTGGCGGTGTAAACAGCCCAGTGCGCGCATTTCGGGCAGTAAAAATGGATCCGATTTTTATGGCGCGTGGAAAAGGCTCGAAAATTTACGACATTGATGGAAATGAGTATATTGATTACGTCTTATCTTGGGGACCGCTTATTTTAGGTCATGCGAACGATCAAGTTGTTGAAGCATTAAAACGAGTAGCGGAAACAGGAACAAGTTTTGGTGCTCCAACGTTAATTGAAAACGAACTCGCCAAACTCGTCATGGAGCGCATGCCGTCTATTGAAATCATTCGTATGGTTAGCTCGGGAACAGAAGCGACAATGAGCGCCCTTCGTTTAGCACGCGGCTATACAGGACGAAATAAAATCGTCAAATTTGAAGGATGCTATCACGGACATGGCGATTCGCTTTTAATTAAAGCGGGGTCAGGTGTAGCGACACTCGGTTTGCCAGATAGCCCAGGGGTGCCGGAAACGGTTGCTCAACATACAATTACTGTACCGTACAACGATTTACAAAGCGTACGTTACGCGTTTGAAAAGTTCGGTGAAGATATCGCGGCGGTTATTGTCGAACCTGTTGCTGGAAATATGGGGGTCGTTCCGCCAGAACAAGGTTTCTTGCAAGGTTTGCGCGATGTGACGAACGAATACGGTGCCCTTCTTATTTTTGATGAAGTGATGACAGGTTTCCGTGTCGACTATTATAGCGGTCAAGGTTATTACGGTGTCAAGCCAGACTTGACGTGCCTTGGAAAAGTCATCGGTGGTGGACTACCAGTCGGGGCATACGGCGGTCGGGCTGATATTATGGAGAAAATTGCACCGAGTGGTCCGATTTATCAAGCCGGTACGTTATCAGGAAATCCGATGGCGATGACAGCTGGCTATGAAACGCTCCGACAACTGACGCCAGAAACGTATGAGCAGTTTAAGAAAAAAGCGAATCGTTTAGCGGAAGGATTAAGCGAAGCGGCAAAAGCGTATGATATTCCACATACGATTAACCAAGCTGGCTCGATGATCGGCATGTTCTTTACGAATGAGCGCGTCACAAACTACGAAACAGCAAAAACGTCCAATTTAGACTTATTTGCTCGTTATTATCAAGAAATGGCGAATGAAGGCATTTTCTTGCCACCATCGCAATTTGAAGGCATGTTTTTGTCCACTGCGCATACAGATGAAGATATTGAAAAAACAATTGAAGCAGCGCGACGTGCGTTTGCAAAAATTAGCGATTGCCTCTAGGGCATCGCTTTTTTTATGCATACTTCTTTTTTTCTTCTCATAACCATAGTAATGTGAAATGACTTGGACGTTGAAGGAGAGATGAGCATGTTGCGTTTTTCAATTGAAGAAGCGATTGCGTTTCGACGTGAACATCACGTCGATCAACTATTATCGATTTCGCTACAACCGACAATTACAATCGAGGAACAAGAAGATTACGTGTATATTCGCGGTGTGCTAGAACTATCTGGAGAATATATAAAACGTGAAGAAGATGGAGAAGATGTTGAAACATTTGAACTCGGGCGATACATTGAACAAGTGCGTATGCGTGATGAGGAAACGGGTGAATTTTTACATCAATTTCCAATTGATGTAACTGTTCCAAAAGAGCGAGTCGATGATCTTGAACAAGTGTATGTGCTGATCGAATCATTTGATTATGACTTACGGAAAAACGAATTACTTCTTATTGCTGAAGTGGCCATTCACGGTATTCAAATGGATGATGATCGAGAAGACGAAGAAGAGTGGGATGCGTACAACGCAGACGACTTTGAACCGTTTGAAGCTGTTGCCCGTCAAGAAGTATATGAAGAAGAAAAAGAAGAACAAGAAACAATCGTCAATGTACCGACATTTTATATGCTCCATGAAGAACAGGTAGCTGATAATGACGAACATAAAGAAGAACGGATTGATGTTCAAGGGGAGCATGAAGAAGAACAGGTTGATACTCAAAAGGGATATGAAGAAGAACAGGAGAGCAAGCGAGAAGAAACGTCTTTTCAATTTGAACTAAAAGGAAGGGAAACGAACGAAAAGCGAAATGAAAATGCGTTATATTTAACAAAACTATTTGGTAAAAATGAAGAACAGGCGTTTGCTCGTTTGAAAATTTGTATTGTCCAACAAGGCGATTCGTTGGACAAGATTGCCGAGCGATACGACGTATCTGTTCAACAGTTGTTGCGTACAAATCACCTTGAAAGTGGCGCAGATGTACATGAAGGTCAGTTACTATACATTCCAACGCCAAGTAAAGTATAAAAGGGCGGAATGGTGATGAAACAAGCGAGCGTGCAAAAATGGGAAACGACAAATGGAACATACGCGATTAAACGCATCGATTCATTTGCTTATTGGCAGGCGATTGAGCAAGCTTACCGCTTACGCATACCGCTTGCCATTCCGATTTATGAAACGAAAAAACGGGGCGGCCAATGGTATTACACAATGCCATGGCTAAAAGAAAAGACGCAACCAGCCTCATCGTTTTTTCACGATTTAGCGCGATGGCATAAACATTCATTAAAAGAAATACAAACGACTGAAGCGGAAATCGAATCTTATTATAAGAAACGAAAAAGCTCACTTGAAAAAGCAAAACAAACATTAACTCAGTATATTGAACAATGTGAAAAACAATGGTATATGTCCCCGTTTCAGTTACAATGTTGCACTCATTTTCTCGACGTTATGCGCGCCATTTCGTTTTCTGAACATACGTTAAATGAATGGCGCGAGCGCATGCGTGAAAAAAAGACGGTGCGTATTTGCTATATTCACGGTCGACCATCGTTTCAACATTATGTGGAACGAGAAGATGGCACAGCGTATTTTATTAGTTTCGAACGGGCGCGCTGGGCTCCACCATTTCATGATTTACTCTTATTTTTTCGCCAATATTTGTATACGTATCCGTTGACGTGTGATGAAGCGGTACAGTGGCTTGCACAATATGAACAAACATTGGCGCTTGAAGAAGATGAACGGTTATTGTTTTTTCATTTACTTGTTGATCCACATCGGTTTGTTCGTCTCATTCATCGGTACGAACAACAACGTCATGACCGGCAACTGACAGCTGCTTGGCAACGGGCATATTGGCAAATGAAAAATATTGAATATGTCATTGGAAAATGGGAAGAAGAAAAGCAACAACATCAAATCCAATCGTAATGTAAAGCGAAGGAAAGAAGAATGAAAATAGCGAGTAAAATGACGTCAATCGTTGTTGGAAATAAAATCGTTCGAATCGCCTGAACGACGGTAATCGGGATGATGCATTGTTCAGCAATAAAGCGAAGTTTTCTTAGCCACGGTGGCCAAGCGTACGGGTTGTAACGTCTACGCATATGCTCACATCCTTTTCAATTTTGCTCCACATGTTGGAGCTCTTATTTTTTATCATATGTATAACGAAGTGAAAATGTGGCAAACCTTATTGACGATTCATATGATTTTTATATAGTATTATGTATGAATAGAAAAAAGCGAAGACAGGGAAGAGTACGGCGCAACCCGCCTTGCAGAGAGGGAAATCAGTAGCTGCGAGATTTCCTAGGTTTGTGGTCGTCGGAAGGTCGCCCTGGAGCTGCTTCTTCGAACGAAAGTAGGAGAAGCCGGTGCATCGCCGTTATCGATTTGAGTGCTTAAGCATCGCTTAAGAAAAAAGGTGGTACCGCGAAAGAGTCTCCTTTCGTCCTTTTCGGATGAAAGGAGTTTTTTATTTGATTGAAGGAGGGATTTGTATGTTACCGCCAAAATATGATCATCGTGCTGTAGAAGCGAATCGCTATGCATGGTGGCTAAAAGGAAAGTTTTTTGAAGCAACAAGTGATGAAACGAAAAAGCCGTTTACAATCGTCATTCCACCGCCAAACGTAACAGGAAAGCTCCATTTAGGACATGCGTGGGATACGACGTTACAAGACATTATTACGCGCATGAAGCGCATGCAAGGGTATGACGTCTTATGGCTTCCAGGCATGGACCATGCGGGTATTGCTACGCAAGCAAAAGTAGAAGAAAAGCTGCGCAATGAAGGAAAGACGCGCTACGACTTAGGACGTGAAAAGTTCGTTGAAGAAACGTGGAAATGGAAAGAAGAGTATGCTGGGCATATTCGCTCCCAGTGGGCAAAGCTTGGGCTCGGACTCGATTATACGCGAGAGCGCTTTACGCTTGATGAAGGACTATCTAAAGCGGTGCGTGAAGTGTTCGTTTCGCTATATAAAAAAGGTCTTATTTATCGTGGCGAATATATTATTAACTGGGATCCAGTGACAAAAACAGCATTATCGGACATTGAAGTCGTATATAAAGATGTGCAAGGTGCGCTATATCATATGCGCTATCCGCTTGCGGACGGCTCAGGTTATATCGAAGTGGCAACGACACGTCCAGAAACGATGCTTGGTGATACAGCCGTTGCGGTTCATCCAGAAGATGAGCGGTATAAACATCTTATCGGAAAAACAGTCATTTTACCGATCGTCGGTCGCGAAATTCCGATTATTGGTGATGAGTACGTTGACATGTCGTTCGGTTCTGGGGCAGTAAAAATTACGCCAGCACATGATCCAAACGACTTTGAAATCGGAAACCGTCATAACTTGCCGCGCATTCTCGTCATGAACGAAGATGGTACGATGAACGACAACGCTCTTCAATATAAGGGGCTCGACCGCTTCGAATGCCGTAAGCAAATCGTGAAAGATTTACAAGCACAAGGCGTGCTATTTAAAATTGAAGAACATATGCATTCGGTTGGTCATAGTGAACGTAGTGGTGCTGTTGTAGAACCGTATTTATCGACGCAATGGTTTGTGAAAATGAAGCCGCTTGCTGAAGCTGCGATTGAACTACAAAAAACAGAAGGAAAAGTAAACTTCGTCCCAGAGCGGTTTGAAAAAACGTACTTACATTGGATGGAAAATATTCGCGATTGGTGCATTTCTCGCCAACTTTGGTGGGGGCATCGTATTCCAGCATGGTATCATAAAGAAACAGGCGAAGTGTATGTCGATCATGAGCCACCAGCTGATATCGAAAATTGGGAACAAGATCCAGATGTATTAGATACATGGTTTAGTTCTGCGCTTTGGCCGTTTTCAACGATGGGCTGGCCGGATGAAACATCGGCAGACTATAACCGTTATTATCCAACGGATGTGCTTGTAACAGGATATGACATCATTTTCTTCTGGGTATCGCGCATGATTTTCCAAGCGCTTGAGTTTACAGGAAAACGTCCGTTTAAAGATGTGCTTATTCACGGACTAGTACGCGATGCACAAGGACGAAAAATGAGTAAATCGCTCGGTAACGGCGTTGATCCGATGGATGTGATCGATCAGTACGGTGCCGACTCGCTTCGTTACTTTTTAGCGACAGGAAGTGCACCTGGTCAAGACTTGCGCTTTAGCACAGAAAAAGTTGAAGCGACATGGAACTTCGTCAATAAAATTTGGAACGCTTCTCGTTTTGCGCTCATGAACATGGAAGGATTCACGTATGAAGACATCGACTTACATGGCGAAAAATCGGTTGCCGATCATTGGATTTTAACACGTTTAAATGAAACGATTGAGACGGTAACAAAACTTGCCGATAAATACGAGTTTGGTGAAGTCGGTCGCGTATTATATAACTTCATTTGGGACGACTTATGCGATTGGTATATTGAAATGGCGAAATTGCCGCTATACGGCGAAGATGAACAAGCGAAGAAAACGACGCGCTCTGTTCTTGCTTATGTGCTTGATCAAACGATGCGTCTCCTTCATCCGTTTATGCCGTTTGTGACGGAAGAAATTTGGCAACAACTTCCTCATGAAGGAGAGTCAATTACAGTTGCTTCGTGGCCACAAGTCCGTTCTGAACTAAGCAATCATGAAGCAGCCGAACAAATGCGTTTGCTTGTTGATATTATTCGTGCCGTGCGTAACATTCGCGCAGAAGTGAATACGCCGCTAAGCAAGCCAATTACGCTGCATATTAAAGCGAAAGACGAGCAAATTGCGAATACCCTTCAGAAAAACCGCTCATATATCGAGCGCTTCTGTAATCCTAGCGAGCTTGTCATCGACACGACGATTCCAACGGTCGAGAAAGCGATGACCGCTGTTGTGACAGGGGCAGAACTAAGCTTGCCGCTTGAAGGGTTAATTAATATTGAAGAAGAAGTGAAACGTCTCGAAAAAGAGTTACAAAAACTCGATCAAGAAGTCGAGCGCGTGCAAAAGAAACTAAGTAATGAAGGATTTTTAGCGAAAGCGCCAGCGCACGTAGTTGAAGAGGAACGGAAAAAAGAACGAGATTATCTCGAAAAGCGTGAAGCGGTTCGCGCTCGTCTTGCACAATTAAAACAATAGTTTTATGATGAAGACGAATCCATTTTGGATTCGTCTTTCACTTTAGTAAAAGGGGGATTTTTTTCATGGTTCGTACATATAAAGAAGCAGTTGAATGGATTCATGGACGGTTAAAGTTAGGGGTCAAACCGGGACTTAAACGAATGGAATGGATGATGGAGAAGCTCGATCATCCAGAGCGTCGCATTAAAGCGATTCATGTCGGTGGGACGAACGGAAAAGGATCGACCGTTTGCTTTTTACGTCACATTTTACAAGAAGCAGGTTATCGTGTCGGGACATTTACATCGCCGTATGTGGAGCAATTTAACGAGCGAATAAGCATCAACGGCCAACCGATTAGCGATGTCGATTTGATTAAACTTGTGCAAATCATTCAGCCTTTAGCAGAGGAGTTAGAACAAACGGAATTAGGCGGGCCGACAGAGTTTGAAGTCATTACCGCCATGGCACTTTATTATTTTGGCAAAATGAACGTGCAAGACGTTGTCATTTTTGAAGTAGGACTTGGCGGACGCTTAGATTCAACGAACGTTATTTATCCGCTTTTATCGGTGATTACAAACATCGGTTACGATCATATACATATATTAGGGAATACACTTGAACAAATTGCGTTTGAAAAAGCGGGCATTATTAAGGCAGGAATCCCTGTTATGACAGCGATTGATCAGCCGGAGGCGCTACAAGTAGTAGAAGAGAAAGCGACATCGGTACGCGCAAAAGCATATGTGCTCGATCGCGATTTTACCATTTTCGCTCACGAACCAACGACGGACGGAGAACGTTTTTCTTTACAAACACCGTTTACGACATATCGCGATGTCACAACGTCGATGCTCGGTGCACATCAAGTGAAAAACGCCGCGCTTGCGCTGATGGTTGCCGACTATTTACGTACGTATTATTCGTTTCTGATTGAGCGTGAACATATGTACAACGGCATTCGAAAAGCAGCATGGCTCGGGCGATTTGAAAAAATGGATGAACGTCCACTTATCATTATTGATGGGGCGCATAACGAAGAAGGCATCGATAGCCTCGTTGCGACAATAAACGCTCATTATCCGAATCGCAGTGTACACGTACTGTTTACAGCGTTAGGGGATAAACCGGTTGCTGCGATGATTCGAAAGTTAGAATCGATTGCCGAGACGATGACGTTTACAACGTTTGATTTTCCGCGTGCCCTTTCTGCTGAGCAACTAGCTGAACAAGCGACACATCCGAATGTGCAATGGACAAACGACTGGAAACAATGGCTGAAAGAAAAGCGAAAACAAATCGCAACTGATGACATCATTTTAATTACAGGTTCACTTTATTTCATCTCAAACGTACGAAATTTTATAAAAAATAAATATAACTAAACGAGAGATTGTTGGTATAATAGATAAAAAGTAGGATTTTTGAAAGGGGGAGAGGTAGGTGAGGAGAAGCTTGCTACATTTCTTTTTTGTTTTCTCTTTTGTTATCCTCTTCAGCTGTTATTTTCCTGTACTGGGTCACGCTCAGACATCTCCGTCATTAGATTTCACAGTTGTTCCGTCCCAAAATGAATATGCAAAGCCTCCTAATGAGGATGCTAAGGGACGGCTGGATATAACCATTACTCCAAAAGGAAAAATTGATAACATCGTTCGCCCGCCGATTGATGTCGTGTTTGTTTTTGACATCTCCGGCTCAATGGATGAATTGGGAACGGATCCTATGAAATTTCAAAGTGCTAAACAGGCATTAGCTTCGTCTATACATTATTTCAAGGCAAATGCTAATCCAAGTGACCGATTTGCTCTAGTCCCCTTCTCAGATGGTGTTAAGTATGATCGAGTTGTTCCATTTCCATCGGGTGTGTATAATGTTTCATCCCACTTAGAGACTATTTTAAAAACAGCCAATGGTTTAGTTGCTAGTGGGGGAACAAACTACTTAGCTGCGTTGCAAACGGCTCAGTCCTTTTTTGATGATTCTACTCGAAAAAAATATGTTATATTTTTAACTGATGGTGAGCCAACGGTATCAAAGGTAAAGGAAAAAGTGACATATGAAGTATGTGAAGGGATATTATTGTGGAGGAAATGCTATAACCAGACAGCCAATTTAGATGTTGAATATAGATTGTTTAGTGATGGTATAACCTCTGAGAGAGTGATCTACTATCCAAGTGGAAGACAGTCAACTTTATCACGAAATTCAACAGATTATGCAAAATATAAAGAGAAAATACGTAGTCATGCATTGAATATGTCTAAGGAACTTGGTAGTAGTAATGTCACACTTTACTCGATTGGATTCGGAAATAATCGAGATGTTGACTTAAATTATCTAGAGCGGTTATCGGCGATAACTGGTGGGATTGCCAAACAAGGCACAACACAAAACTTAGTAGAAATTTTCCATGAATTTTCAAAACTTGCAATAGATCCAGTATTGTCAGGGACAATTCGCATTCCTCTTCATTCGTTCGATGGAAAGGTGCAAATTTTTGAAAATGGTAATGTATGGATTGATGATACTAAGACGAATGCTTACATTTCATTTAACGTCAATTATAACGTTGGTCAGTCTACACCTTCCCCAATAAATGTATCTGTGCCGATCGCGTTCAAGGAAAAAGGAACATATACGCTGAATGCAGAGATGGTTTATAGGGATGTTTATGGTGTAACACAACCGTCTATTAATAAGCAAGTTACGATAGTAGTAAAGGATGAAGTTCCACCGACATTTGACGGAAAAGTAGAGCTTCAAGGGGTTTCCCACGATGTTAGCGCCCTAATTAAATATGGAAATACTAACGGTGATTCTAACCAATTTGTTGCACGATATACGCTAATTCCTAGTGGCTATGTTGGAAGTGGTAAGTCAGGCTATTTAAGCAATATAAAAATTATTCAACCGCTTCCACAAGGAGTAACGGTGGCTGCTTCTCAAAATGTTAATGTTTACACTAAGGACGGTACAATGTATGCGGAACTTTTGTTGCCAGATAAGAAAGTTGATTATAAAGAACTGAATAATACGTTGTTGAATGTTGATTTAAAATTACAGGTAAACTGGGCTATGGATGCAGTGCAATTGCCTCGGGCGACAGTTTCTTTTGAAGATAGTATCTATGGTCTAAGATCATCTGTATTGCCAATAGCTTCAAAGTTAATCGGGATGAAGGTGAGACTTTTAGAGTTCCCAAACATTTATTATGAAGGAGATAGCCGAGGACTCGTTTCTAAATGGCGGACACTTCCACTGACAACGAATTTGATTGCTGAAACGAAGCATCCTAATGATTATGGGTTACGAATGTTGCCAATCCAGTCATTATCGTTTAAGTCGGGCAGCGACGATTATATTATTTTGGTAACTTACAAGGATGGCGAATCGGTTGAATTAAATCTTAAGCCTCAGTTAAAAATATTGAAGTCTGACAACGTAGAGATTCCAAGTGGATCTGTGGTAACAGAGCCTGTGAAGGTTCGGATTGTTGGATTTGTGGCAGGTGAAAATGTTTCTTATCAATATCAAATGGCTAACTTAAAGCAAAATATCAATTGGAGTTCACTAGTTGAGCCGTATGAAATTCCGATTACTGTTGACGGTTTAACGACGATTTCTGTTAAGTCATTTGGTGGATTTACAAAAGAGCCTAGCCTCTCATCTGTTTTTGTGACATACAACAAGTTGATTAGTAGCATCAGACTTGAGTACAATAGGGAGATGAATGTGGGAGATGAGCAGATTATTCGACCAGTCATTTCTCCAATTGATGCAACGAACCAGCAGTTACAGTGGAGTTCAAGTGACCCGAATATTGCTACTATTGATCAACAAGGAAAAGTGGTGGCGAAGAGACCAGGTGTTGTGAACATCACAGTTAGAACATTAGATGGAAGTAATTTGTATGAAAGTGCACAAATTCGAGTCATAGATCCTATTGTTTTGCTAGAAGGAATTCGTTTTAAACGTTCGATTTTGTATGTAACAGTTGGCACGAAGGTTTACCTCAATGAAGAAATTGAATTCATACCGAGTAATGCAACAAATAGAAAAATTGATATGAGTTCGAGCTCTCCAAGTTATGTTGCTGTTTTTGAACAAAACGAAAAATGGGTTTTAGAGGCAAAGGAGTTAGGATATGCAACAATCACGGCGAGAGCTAGAGATAATGAGATGATTTCGGCATCTATGCTTGTCATTGTAAGAGATAGGAATTTAGGAGATGAGTTTGAAGATAAAAGGAATAAATGGTAAAAAGCAGACGCGAGGGTTTAACTCGTGTCTGCTTTTTATTTTACGCTCAATTCATCAATAATTACATGCAACCTTTTTGAAAATGGAAGACCTAATCCGCGATCGATCAAGACGTTTTTGTCGTGTCGAATGATAAAACGTGATTCGGACACATTTGTGAGTGTTGGATTGGAATTAGGCGGTTCTGACAGCGATGTTACCACTCCGCGATAAGCGTTTATGGTCACTCCCTCGCTGAATCCATCAGCGATTGTTTGCTCACTATTTCCCTTAGCGAACAATCCTCCTCTAATATTGATATACGAACCAACTGCATAAATTACAGCATTGCTCTCGGTATAGAAGTACCCTTGAAGATTTTCTTTTTCGAAACTGAAGCTGTTATTAAACTCATTCACTCGATAAAGCTCTAGACGTCCTTTTGAAAGAATGACAACTTGTTCATTATCTAGACCTGAAATATTGGTATCATATATTGACGTTTTCCCTGTCACGTATATTGTAGAAGCAAGCTGTACTCCGGATTTTCCATTTATAATCAAATCCCCAAACACAATGATGTTTCCCTTTAACTTACTGTTGTTTCCTAAATATAGATCCCCATCTACAATAAGCCATTTGTCTTCTAAGTTAAGCTCTTCGTTTTCAAACACATAGGAAGGAGCAGATTGTAGAACGATAGATTTGCTATTCTGGTTGTTTTTAATAAAGTCTTTAAGAAGCATGACATCATCTACAAGAGAAAAAGCCTCGTTTTCTTTAAGCTGATTAAAAAGATGTTCTGGATCCCCTGAATTTTTAATGTAATTCGCATACTCATAGCTAAAAGGTTCAACTCCAGCTGCTAGCAATAGTTTATCCTTTAGCGTCCATGAGAAATCCACGTCAATAAAATCTTCTGTCTCCTTTTGAATAAGAAGAGAAGGTGGTAGCTCATGTTCTGAGTAATTTAGCAATGAGTACTCGAATTTATTGTTATTTAGGTTGTAACAACTTCTCGCTCCATTTTCATGATCGCACGTATAACGGTTGCCTTCTACAAACAATATACTTTTTTCACTTGTCGTTGGAAACGTTGTCTGTACCGAATAAAGCGTTGAGTTATAAATATAGTTCGCGACGTTTGTAACGTATATATCATTTCCTGCATATATATTGCCGTCAATATAAGAACCGCCGTTCAATGTCACGTTCTTACGCGAGCCAATCGCATATTTTAAAAAGCTCGGTGCATTTGTAATAATTACTTCACGTGATACCGTTTTTTTTTCGTATGGGGCGGAGATGCGAAATACGCGCGTAAATAATTTATTGCGTGCGATTCCTTTTGCATCGGTGATATCTTCAATTGTGACGCTATGGCGTTTCATGAGTTCACTTAAAAAGCCAGTTTGTGCATTTCCTAAATCGATGTCAAGCTGCGTTGGGGTCGATAGCGGCAATGTTTTAATTTTCGCTTTTAACTCCGCTACTGTTTCTTCTACCGCTTTTACAGCATCGTGAAGCGATGTGACATCCTCGACGCGCACTTGTGTAAATTTCGCTTGATATATGCTGACAGATAAAATGGTAAGCCCAATAATAAAAAAGACAGTGACCGTTAACATAACGAGTACAAGGCTATATCCTTTCTCGTTCACCTCTTTCCCCCCCTAAAAGCCAAATTGTGATTGCAACGTAAACGGTTCAGTATATAACGGATCGTCTGGATTGCGATGGTCATTGTCTTGAACAGATAAACGAATCGAAATGACCCCGCTTTTACATATGTTTTGTTGTTCTCGCATGCATTTGTATTGAAATTCAGACTGTTCGGGAACGATACGTAAATTGGATGGCGTGACTTGTTTCCCATTTATAAGTAATGTCTCGTTTGTTTTATCTATCATGATTTGTAACGTTTGATCTGCTTTTTCTTTCTCTTCGACTTCTTTCTCTTCGACGAGCCCTGTACTCTCATCAATGTCTTTTTTTATTTGATTGACGAATGTGAGCTTATAGTCGTTTGATTCATCCTTCTTTAAGCCGTCTGGAGCAAGGGCATATAGTTCGTTAAAAATCGTTGTCATCAATATATCCGCTTCGCTTCGCAACTGATTTTCAATACCGATTCGTTTATACGCTTTCGTCCCTGTTGTAAATACGCCATACGCGGAAGCAGCAATAAGTGATGTGATCGCTAACCCAACAAGCAATTCAATAAGCGTCAGTCCACGTTCGTTAGCGAATACTTTCATTGGCGATCACTCCTTTTAAGACGATCAGTTCGTTATTCGAACGGACGGTGACATATAAACGAAGTAAATAGTCGCTTACATTTTCTTTTATTTCCTTTTCGTTTTGAATCGTTTGTTTTAAAGGATCAGGAAATTCACTTGGTGGGTTGTTTTTTATTTGTGACCATATCGTTTGATTGTATGGAATTAACCAAGCTTGTACGTCTTCTTTATCGTATGTGACGTTGTTAACTGTTGGTGCAAAAACAGCTTTACATACGTCTCCATTAGGAAATAACGATCTATTGGAACATGACGAAGCATCGAAACGTATGAACGGTGTTTGTTCTGTCATATGTTCATGAACATAGGCGTTGATCGTTTGAAAATCGAGACGTGCCATATAATGAACGACCCCACGTGCGATATTGATGGCTACCGTTTTTGATTGATTATACGCGGTGTATGTCATCGCGTTTGTAAAAAACATAAACATGCCACCCATAACGAATGATAAAATAACAATGGATAATAACACTTCAATTAACGTAAATCCACGTTCATTATAAAAAATATTTATTTTCTTTTGACACATTTTCCTTCCCCTTCTTTTAAAATACATAACTTTATTATACAATATGTTAGAGTTAGGTGTTGTATCATTTGCGAATGGGGGGAACGATTTGCCATATTTATTTTTCGCTATCTTTTTTCTCATATTAATCCCCATCTATATGCGGCTGCCTTTTGGGTGGACAAAAAAAGGAGTAGCTCTTTTATTAACGGTTGCTTGTTTATTAAGCATGTTTGGGATGATTGCGATCGAGCAATTTCCACTTTGGCAAGCCTCATTATTCCTTTTTCTTTTAGTCATTGCAAGCACATATTTACTTGAACAAAAGCTCGGTCATTTATTTTATGTACGCATTCATGAACATGATTTAATTGTTGAAGGCGACGAAAAAGACGAACTACCGTCTGCTATAGAAGAGGTGGTGGAGCAACAAAATGAGGAGATTCGACAAGAAGAAATCGAAAACGTCGATGAGGAATGGTTTCAAAGGGAATGGCCTGAAGAAATTGAACAACAAACCTCTATTGAACCGCTCCGTGAAAATGACTTTGATCATATGATTGAGCCGATAGAAAGCGTAGATGACGTCATTGAGCCGTTACATATGGTAGACAGTGACGATACAAGTGTAAACGAAACAACCGAAGACGTGGCAGAACAACAGTGGCTTGATTTGCTCAGTGAAGAAAATATGGAGATTATACATGATCAAAATGAAATGAAGGAAGAAAAAGATAGTCAGCTACTCGACATCGAAACGATTGCTGTTGTCGAAGAAACGAGCGAGCATGTGAGCGATGAATTGTATAACATCGAGCCGATTGTAGAAGACGATGATATACATACGGAAGCGAGTGCTGATATGGTAGAAGAACAAGAAAGTATTCAAAGCGTTGAGGAAGCAGTAGAGCAAGTGAGCGAAGAAGAACAAGGAACGGCCGATGATGAATGTGTAACAGTAGAAGAAAACAATGAAGAGGTGCATATGCTCCCGAGACCGTTCATGAAAAATTTACTTGCTTCTTTATACGCGATGCGTCCATTGTTGTCGGACGAACAATATGAACAGCTTATTCATAAACATTTACATCCTCGCTTACACGAACAAGATTATTACACATTTGCCAATGTATTAATGGAGCATTACGTTGCTTCGAAACAATATGAAAAGCTATATGATGTCGCGAAACAATTGTACGGGCAATATGAGCTTTACCCGATGATCCAACAACAATTAGCACATATGATACATTATGCTGAACAAAAAATGGGGTGGAAAAAATGAAAAGTAGTACACAAGTTATTGGTCTTCCAGTCATTAGCATTCAAAATGGTGTTCAACTTGGGCAAGTGAAATCGCTCGTTGTAAACCCAGAAAAAGGAACTGTTGACTTTTTTATTGTTGATCAAGAAAATTGGGAAATTAGTATGAAAGCGATTCCGTTTCGCCATATCATTGGGATTGGTGAATTTGCGGTAACAGTAGAGGAAGAAAAAGCTGTTCTTGATTTAAACGTCATTCCGATTGCAAATGAGCTTGTCAACAAAAAAATTGCGATTAAACAAGCGAAAGTAATGACGAGAAAAGGACAATTGCTTGGGGAGGCAACAGAGTTTTATATCGATGAAGAAACAGGGAAAATTACAGGCATTGAAGTACAAATCGGATCGGATGTTCGTATCGTTCGTGCCGATCACGTCATTACATATGGAAAAGAGTTGTTAATTGTTCATGAACATGCGCAACAAGAACTCGTCTCCAATGTTGACGCGTTATTGTCGCTAAAAGGAACACAAGTCGAGCCGCTCATTAAACAAATGCTTCCAGAAACGGTAGGGAACGAGCTAGATGAATTGCGTCAAAAACAAATTGAGATGTTAACAGGAAAACGATTATTAAAAGATATTGTTGATGCAAATGGTCAAGTGTTGCTTCCAAAAGATACGGTGTTGACGAAAGAACATGTGATTCGCGCGCAAGAAGAAGGCCCAGATGTTGTAATTGAGCTGTCGATGAATGTCGAGTAAGGAGGCGTATGTCATGCGCCAAAACGTTTCGCTAAAGTTGTTTTTTACGTTGCTTTTGACCGTTTCATATTTACTGACAACTACAAAAGTGGCGACATGGGCGTACGAGTCGTTTGCTGGCGGGGACAAATTTGCTGAAGGGACGATGATTGGTCCGATCGATGTATCGAATCGTTCGGCTGATGAGGCGTATAAACAAGTGAACGAAAAAGTGAACGAGTGGAAGCAATCAGCAACGATGACGCTCGTACTCGAAGGAAAAGAAGCGACGCTGCCAACGAATGCGTTTACATTTCATATCAAGGAGAGCATGAAACAGGCGGTAAGCGGAAAGCGCACCCCTCTCCTCGTTTCTGTTGATCATGAAGTGTTACAACAGGCGATCACTTCCATCGGCGCATTAAGCGATTGGATGGATGTTGAAAAAGTAAAAGCTCAGTTAGAACATGAGGCTGCTTCCCTTACATCTGCTCAACTATTGCTTCAGCAATACGTTCGGGAAGATATGCAACAAGAAACGGTTTTATCGCAAGCCATGATTCCATTGCATGAAGAGCTTCGTGCAATATCACAAACAGCAATGACAATTGAGCCAAAGCAAATATTTTCTGTTTTGGACTTTTTCAAAAAACAAGGTTTAAGTATATCTAAAGAAGCGATGACGTTATTTGCATCTGCACTATATGAAGCGATAATACCGACAAATTTTGAAATTGTTGAACGGCATACGAGCGCCGTATTGCAAAACGGAGTGAAGGCAGGGTTTGAAGCGGCTGTTGAACAAAATAAAAAAGACTTTATATTTTTTAACCCGAATGATCAATCGTATACGATCGAAGTAAGAGCGGAAGATGGACAAATGAAAGTTGCCTTAGTGGGAATTCCGTTTATTTACCAATATGCAGTAAAAACAGATCCAATTGAATATTATGATCCGAAAACGATTGTGCAATATAGTGCATTGCTGAAGCCGAACGAAAAACGAATAAAAGAAGAGGGAAAAAAAGGAATGCTTATTCGCTTATATAAAGAAGTGTACGATCGAAACCGCACATTAGTTGAAACAGTGCTCGTTTCGGAAGATTTTTACCCGCCGATTCATCGTGTGGAAGTGCGTGGATTACGGTCCGAGACAAGTGAGACACCAAATGAATCACCAGCACCCAATGAATCATCAACACCAAACGAAACGCCTTCAACAGAACTAACAGAGCAAGAAGACATATGGGGAAATGAAAACGAGCAAATCAAAGGAAATGAGGATGAGACCTCATGAAAAAGCAAGAACGAAAACGATTAGGTGATTTGTTAATTGAAGCGGGGCTCATTACGAAAGAACAGCTTGAAGAGACGTTAAAGGAAAAAGCGCCGGGGCAAAAATTAGGCGATGCGTTGTTGCAACGTGGCTATATTACAGAACAACAATTAATTGAAGTATTAGAGTTTCAGCTCGGTATTCCACATGTCAGCTTATATCGTTATCCAATTGATCCGAAATTAATGAACCTTGTGCCGAAAGAATTTGCGAAACGAAATATGCTTATTCCTTTAAAACGAGAAGGGGATCGATTGTTTGTCGCCATGGCTGACCCGATGGATTTTTTTGCGATCGATGATTTGCGCCTGTCGACAGGTTTTCATATCGAAGTGGCCATTGCCTCAAAGGACGATATTTTACGAGCCATTAATAAGTATTATGATATTGACGACACGGTTGAAGAGTTTTTAAACATCGTTCCTCAACAAGAGCCGCGTGAACAAGAGAACATTGTCGAAGATGATTCGCCGATCGTAAAGCTTGTCAATCAAATATTACAAATGGCTGTTGAACAGCGAGCGAGCGATATTCATATTGACCCGCAAGAGACGAAAGTCGTTATTCGTTATCGCATTGACGGAATTTTACGCACGGAGCGGGCGTTGCCAAAACATATGCAAGGAATGTTAACGGCGCGCATTAAAATTTTAGCGAATATGGATATTACGGAACATCGTGTCCCACAAGATGGGCGCATAAAAATGAATATTGATTTTCATCCTGTCGATTTGCGTGTATCAACATTGCCGACCATCTATGGCGAAAAAATCGTTATGCGCGTCCTCGATTTAGGGGCAGCATTAAACGATTTAAATAAGCTTGGCTTTAATAAAGTTAATTTACAACGGTTTATTCAACTCATTGAACAGCCGACAGGCATCGTTTTAATTACAGGGCCAACTGGTTCAGGAAAATCGTCGACGCTTTATGCAGCGTTAAACCGTTTAAACGGGGAACATGTGAACATTATTACAATTGAAGATCCAGTCGAGTATCAGCTTGAAGGAGTCAACCAAATTCAAGTCAATCCAAATGTCGGGATGACATTTGCGGAAGGGTTGCGCTCCATTTTACGTCAAGACCCGAACATTATTATGGTAGGGGAAATTCGCGACCGCGAAACGGCGGAAATAGCTATTCGTGCGTCGTTAACAGGACATCTAGTGTTAAGCACGCTGCATACGAATGACGCATTAAGCACGGTCGCGCGTTTAATTGATATGGGCGTTGAGCCGTTTTTAGTTGCAACATCGCTATCTGGTGTTGTGTCGCAACGTCTCGTGCGCCGCGTTTGTCGAGATTGCCAAGAGGAACATGAACCGACGAAGCGGGAGGTGGACATTTTTGCTCGCCGTGGTTTGAAAATTGAAAAAGTGATGCGCGGTCGTGGCTGCCCAACGTGCAACATGACAGGGTATAAAGGGCGCATCGCCCTGCATGAATTAATGGTCATGTCTGATGAAATGAGAAAGGTCATTTTAAATGGCGAACCGCTTTCGAAATTGCGTGAAATAGCGATAAAAAGTAAAATGATTTTTTTAATTGATGACGGATTGTTAAAAGTAAAACAAGGGTTGACGACAACAGAAGAAGTGTTGCGTGTAAGCATTGTATAAGGTAAGGTGATGAGCATGAAACAAAAAGTAGATGCGATGTTGCGTGCTGCATTTGAATTAAAAGCATCTGATATTCATTTAACGGTCGGTATTCCTCCGATTTTTCGTATTAACGGAGATTTGAAACGATATGGGCAAGATGTGTTGTCGCCAACCGATACAGAACAAATGGCAAAAGCGATCGTTCCAGAGCATATGTGGACGCGCTTTGAAACAGACGGCGAATTAGATTTGTCATATAGTCTTTCAGGTGTGTCACGTTTTCGTGTGAACGTATTTAAACAACGTGGATGTATATCGTTAGCCATTCGTATCGTACCGACGAAAATTCCAACGCTTGATGAACTGCAATTGCCGGACGTATTAAAAAAGATGGTGACGAAACCACAAGGGCTCATTCTCGTCACGGGGCCGACAGGGAGCGGAAAATCGACGACGTTAGCCGCGATGATCGATTATATGAACAAGACGATGCGCAAACATATTATTACGCTTGAAGATCCGATTGAATATGTGCATAAGCATGGCAGCTGCATCATTGATCAGCGCGAAGTCGGAACGGATACGAGCAGCTTTGCAAACGGGTTGCGCGCTGCTCTTCGCCAAGACCCTGATGTCATTTTAGTCGGAGAAATGCGCGATTTAGAAACGATTCAAACGGCAGTGACTGCTGCTGAAACGGGGCATCTTGTTTTCGGGACGCTTCATACGTCAAGTGCCCCTGCGACGATTGACCGAATTATTGATGTATTTCAACCAGAACAACAGGCACAAATTCGCATTCAGTTGGCGACAGTTTTAGTTTCCATTATTTCACAACGACTATTTCCGCGCGCCCAAAACAACGGGCGGATTGCCGCGACGGAAATTTTAATAAACAATGCAGCAGTCGCCAATTTAATTCGCAACGGGAAAATTCATCAAATTCCGAGCGTCATGCAAACGAACCGTGCGCTTGGCATGCATACACTTGAGGCGAACATTAGAGAGCTTGTCGAACAAGGACTGATTGCAAGAGAAACGGTTGAGCCGTACTTGCAGGAAGGATGATGACAAATGGCGCAATTTCGCTATGAAGCGCGTGATATGCGCGGACGAGTAAAAAAAGGGACGATTGTTGCTTCGTCACGTCGCGATGTGATGATGAAACTTCGTGAACAACGGTTGAAAGTGATCGACGTACGCGAAGTGCCACAAACGTTATTAACGAAAGAAATTACATTCGGTAACCCCGTCAAACTACAACATTTCGTTATTTATTTACGTCAATTTGCTACGCTTTTAAAAGCGGGAGTGACGATTGTCGACGCCACTCGTATTTTAGCGGAACAAACGGAAAGTAAAGCGCTAAAAAAATCGTTGTTGCGCATCGAAGAGCAACTAAGAAGCGGACAACCGTTATCTGTAGCGATGGCGAACGATTCAAAAATTTTTCCTCCGCTCGTCATTAATATGATTCGAGCAGGAGAGGCGAGTGGGAGTATCGATGAAACGCTAGAGCGATTAGCTGATCATTTTGAAAAAGTGCACCGCACGCGGCAAAAAATTGTTTCCGCTCTAGCGTATCCGATTGTTGTCGGCATTATTGCTGTGATTGTTGTCATCTTTTTACTCGTCGGTGTCGTTCCAACATTCGTTTCAATGTTTGCAGATTTTGGTGCGGATTTGCCGAGCATTACGAAGTTTGTGCTACGTGCAAGTGAAGTGATGCAAACGTATTGGTGGGGCGTTCTTCTTTTGTTGCTTAGCACGTATGGGGTACTGATGCTGCTGAGAAGGCAAAAAAAGACGAAATATTATATCGATGTCATCGTGTTGCGCATGCCGATTTTCGGTGGAATGATGCAAAAGGCGGTGCTTGCCCGCATGACGCGCACGTTAAGTTCGCTTTTTTCAAGCGCTGTCCCTATTTTACAGGCGCTTACGATCGTTGAAGAGGTTGTAGAAAACGAGGTGATTGCTCGTGTCATTCGCACATCGCGTGATGCGCTTGAGCGTGGAGAATCGTTAACGGAACCGATGAAACGACATTGGGCGTTCCCCCCTCTTGTAACACAAATGATTGCGATCGGAGAGCAAACAGGCTCGCTTGATGCGATGCTTGCGAAAGTTGCCGATTTTTACGAAGCAGAGGTCGAAGCGGCGACCGATCGGTTAAAATCGCTTATTGAACCGCTTATGATCGTCTTGCTTGCCGGCGTTGTCGGGACAATCGTCACATCCATTTTAGTCCCGATGTTTGATATATTTAATCACATTCAACAATAAAAACAATAAAATAGTACTTTTCAACTAGATTGTTAATGTTGTAAAATGATGAGAGAGATTATAAAAATTGCAAAGGAGAGGGATTATGTTAAAGAAATTGATTCGCAATGAAAAAGGTTTAACGTTAATTGAGTTGTTGGCGGTTATCGTTATTTTAGGGATTATTGCAGCGATTGCAATTCCGAGCATCGGGGGATTAATTGACAACTCGAAAAAAGATGCGCACGTAGCAAACGCACAGCAAATGATTAACGCGGCGAAAATTGCTGTAACGGCGGATAAAGATTTAATTCCGGCTAATGGGAAATACACAGTACTTCCGCTTGCTTATTTGGAAAACAAGGGCTATCTAGAGACAGTAAAAGATCCAGACGGGGATACTACAACATATACAAAAGCACTTAAAGATTATAATGGCGAACCAATTACCGCCCAAAGTGATCCAAAAGGAGACTATTCCTATGTACTTATAGAAAATGAAAACACAAAATTAAAATATTATGTGAAACTAATTAATAGCTCACGTGGTGTATTTGGAACAGGTGGAGCTGCTGTAGAAGAAAAAAACTTAAAACGTGATGCAGTAAACGACATTAAAAAATAGACACAGCCAAGTAAAAAAGAATAAATAAACAATCTAAATTTATAATAAATTTACAATTAGAGTGATCGCATATGTTGTTTTTTATTTCTTTCCTCCTCGGTCTTCTTCTCGGTTCTTTTTATAACGTTGTTGGGTTAAGGGTGCCGAAAGGGGAGTCGATTGTTGCGCCGCGTTCGCATTGTCCGTCTTGTAAGCGAACGTTGACGGCGTTGGAGTTAATTCCGGTCGTGTCGTATGTGTTACAAAAAGGGAAATGTCGCGCATGTTCAGCGCGCATTTCCTTTGTTTACCCATTCGTTGAGCTGTCCACGGCGATGCTGTTTGCGCTTGCCCCACTTTTTGTCGGTTGGTCAGCGGAAATCATCGTTAGTTGGACGCTCATTTCTTTATTCGTTATTATTTTCGTTTCTGATGTGCATTATATGATTATTCCAAACCGTGTTTTATTATTTTTCGCCCCACTTCTTCTTATTGAGCGTCTATGGTTTGCGCCGCTTACTCCGTGGTGGGATAGTTTGTTAGGCAGCATCGTTGGATTTTTGATGTTATTTATTATCGCGCTCATAAGTAAAGGTGGCATGGGTGGTGGAGATATTAAACTGTTTGCCGTGATCGGTTTGGCGCTTGGGGTCAAACTGACGATTTTAGCGTTCTTTTTATCGACGCTCGTCGGGACAATATTCGGGCTTGTCGGCATGGCGATGGGGCATGTGAAGCGTGGTGAACCGATGCCGTTTGGGCCAGCGATTGCTGTCGGAACAATGATCGCTTACTTTTTTGGTGAAGCAATGATCGAGGCATACGTCAATGTTATGATGTAAGGAGAACGAGCTTATGCGGCTTTTTTCAATAAAAAATAAAATAGGCAATATCGTTATAAAAGATCATGTCATTCGCTACGTAGAACTGAAACAAAAGCAACCGCTCGTCTTGCATACGTGCGAGGAATGGCCGCTTCCAGAAGGGATTGTGCGCGACGGAAAAATTGTTAATGAAGAACAGCTTACCGAAGTGTTAGAACAATGCGTGGACGAATGGAAAATAAAACATCGCCGCGTTCGTTTTCTCGTTCCTGATCCGCTCGTCGTCATTCGAAAAATATCATTGCCAAAAGACGTGGACGTCGAAGATATACGCAGTTATTTATTTATGGAAATTGGCGCGACCATTCCACTTCCGTTTGATGATGCGGTATTCGATTATGCGGTGCTTGAAAAAACGGAAGAAGCGCTCCACGTTTTATTATTTGCAGCTCCAGAAGCAAACGTGGTGCAATATGCAGAACTGTTTGAAGCGGTGAAATTAAAACCGATTGTCGCAGATATTTCTCCGCTTAGTTTATATCGCTTATTTTACACGTTTGATTTAGCGAACGATGTTGACCACTTTTTGTTTGTCCAATTCGATTTATCATCGTTAAACGTCAGTGTCTTTCATCAGCACCGTCCGATCTTTACACGACAGCTTGCCTTTGATTCACAATGGACATATTGGGAAAAAACGAATGAAGGATGGAAATGGTTAAAAGAAGGTGAACCAGAGCGACAGCTTGAAGACGTATATAAAGAGCTCGAGCGTGTCATGAACTTTTATCGTTTTTCATTGCAAAAGGGCGAAGCGCAAATTACGCGCATCGTTATAACCGGCGATCATCCACTCATTCATACGTTTTCCCATTTGTTACAAGAGCGGCTTGATGTTGTTGTAGAAATGTTAACGTTGCCGCTTGCGATTGACCCTGCTTACTACTTACCAATCGGACTCGGATTAAAAGAGGGTAATGCACATGCTAGTAGAAATTAACTTATTGCCAAAACGTGAACGGAAATCTCAAATCATCCCAATGATATCGATTGTGGTAGCTGTTTTATTGATCGGTGGCGCGACAACGTTTTATTTCGTTATTCAACATATGGAACAGCAAATATCGCAATTAAAAACAGAGTTGGATCAAACGAAGGCGCTACGCATCGCGGAAGAAGAAAAACAAAAAACAGCCTCGAATGCTTCCGTCGGCGCACAGTTACAAGAAGCGATTCAATGGGCGGAACAATACCCTGTTCATACGGTCGCGCTTTTACATGAATTGATTGAGCGATTGCCAGAGCGCGGCTTTTTAATGAGCATTTCGTACGCCCGTGATGGTGCCATTCAACTAACGGCCCAATTTGATACAACACGCGAAAGTGCCGCATATTTACAAGCGTTAAAAGATGCATCGTTTATCGCTGACGTGAAGCTGACAAGCTTAACTGCAACAGAAGGAAAGACGGAAGAAGAAGGGACAATGCCACGATATATCGGGCAATTTTCCGTTCAACTCAATATGGAAGAATGGAAAAAACAGCAACAAGGAGGGGAAACATGAGAAAAGGATTAATGATCAGCCTCTCTCTTTTGTTGCTTATCGTGCTGTCATTTGCGCTTTATATATACGTGTACAAACCGCTCGATGATCGGCAAGAGCAATTAAAAACGGAATTACAAATGGAAAAAAAGTTGTTACAAACGTTACAAAGTAAACAAACGCCAGACGAGTTGCGCGTCAGCATCGTCGAACTGCAAAAACGCATTCCTGTTCAACCGTTTATTGAGCAGTTTTTATTAGAAATTGAAAAAGCGGAAGCGGTATCAAATAGCATCGTGCTGTCGCTTTCATTTCAAGAGGGCGAACAAATCGAAGGAGCTCCAACTCCTATTCAAAAATTGACGGTCAGCATGTCTGTTCGTTCTCCTTCGTACTTTGCACTTGAACAATTCATCGACGTACTAGAGCGATCGAAGCGCATTGTTTCTGTTGATTCATTATCGTTTACCGGATATGAAGAATGGACGACAGTGATGGATGAAGTGCCAGAGCTTTCTTATTCCCTTACGGTTTCAACGTTTTACGCACCAGAATTGCGTCAATGGATTGAGCAATTGCCACCGCTTGACTTACCACAACCGAGTGAAAAGCGAAATCCATTCCCTTCACTAACGGATCAATAAGGGGGCGGTGGGATGCAAGATGAGCGCGGAATGACGTTAATCGAACTGTTAGCTGTCGTTGTGATTTTGAGTATTTTAATGATGATTGCGACCATTTCTGTCATTGAGGTAATAAAAAAGTCGCGCGATCAAGCGTTTGTTGCGGCCGCGTATTCGCTCTATGAAGCGGCACGTCTTCATGTCGGCGCGCAAAAAGCAGAGTTTTTAACGCCGAACGAAAGCGAAAGATTAACGTATGAAAAATTAGCGAATGACGGTGTCATCGAAGTGATCATTGATCCGTATACGTCAAAGCGTTTGCAGCCGAGCGGTGATTCGTACGTCATTGTGACAAAACAAAGCGACGGTACGATCACATATGCTGTTTGTTTAAAAGGGGAAACAAAGCAAATTTGTAAAGAAAACGGCGTGCCTGTCGATCAATTGTCTGTCAATGATATTCGAGACAAGTAGTGCGAAATTTGACGAAAACCTTCCGCAACGAGACGACAAATGTCTCGTTTTTTTTTTCTTTTTTTATGTTACGATGGGCGAAGAATGACAGCGGGAGGGGAAAAAGATGGACAAGCCAGCGAAAAAAGCAATTATTATTAAAGTGAATGGCAAAGAACAACCGTACACGACTGCGATGAGCGCGTTACCGCAATGGTCAAGTGAGCAAAATGAGGAACAAAGCGAAGAACAACATGATTTCATTGAATGGGATAAACAATATAAAACAAAACGATCGCCTTGGCGCTCCTTTCTGTTCGCGATTGCTTTAGCAGTCGTTCTTGGGACAAGCTTTGGCTTCCTTGTGTTAACAATTATTCCGACAGCAGAGAAGACAGCATCGCCAGCGACGTTGCAACAAGAACAAAAAGAAGAAGCCCCGATTGCGCAACGAACCGAGACGGTTTTTGTCATTCAAGGAGGAGTGTTTCAAGATGAAAAAGCAGCGAATGTATATGTACAAAAAATAAAGGCACAACAACGTCCGAGCGTCATGATTGGAAAACAGCCTGTTTACGTATTTTTAGGTATGGCATTGACAAAAGAGGAGGCAAAGCAAATGGCAAGTTTATATGAACCGCTCGGCATTGACACGTACGTGAAATCGTGGAATGTATCTATTGATGAAAAAGAAAAAGAACCATTTGTAACGATTGTTTCCGTTATTAGTCGATTGTTAAATGGACAGCAACTTCAAAATGAACAATGGAAACAGCTGCAATCGTATTCACCTCACAATGAGCAAGTGAAAAAAGCATATGAAGCGCTTTTTACTTTTCGTCAATCAAATGACCAAAAGCAATTATGGGAAGCTCAACAACATATATTACACGTTTTACAATAAGAAGCGCGCTGCTTCTTTTTTTTTCTTTGTCGAACCGTTGTATATTGTGTATAAATTTGGTACGATACAAGTGTATCTTCCTTGAAACAAACGCTCATGACAGAAAGGTGATGACGATGCAACTTGTGTTAGCTTCTAGTTCTCCTCGTCGAAAACAACTTCTTCGTATGCTTGGACTTCCGTTTGACATCCTCGTTAGCGATGTCGATGAATCATTCGATGACGACCTATCCCCAAGTGAAATTGTGCAGCAGCTCGCGTATAAAAAAGCGTATGCGGTATGGCAACAAGCAAGCGATGCGTGTGTCATCGGTGCAGATACGATTGTCGTATGTGAAGGAGATGTGCTTGGAAAGCCAGCGAGCGAACAAGACGCCTTTCGCATGTTAAAACGTTTATCAGGGACGACGCATGAAGTATGGACAGGTGTAGCGATTTGTACGACAAACACATGCGTCACATTTGCTGAGAAGACGGATGTCACATTTTGGCCGCTTTCAGATGAAGACATTTGGGCGTATATTGCGACGAAAGAGCCGCTTGATAAAGCGGGGGCATATGGCATTCAACAACGCGGGGCACTTTTCGTTCAAAAAGTGAATGGGGATTATTTTTCCGTTGTTGGCTTGCCGATCGCTAGGCTTGCCCGCGAATTAAAAAAATTCGGATTTTACCCATTTCGTTAAAAAACGGTTAAAATAGAGGGGGGAACGTATGCTTATTCGTCATGTTCCGCCCGATGACCGTCCGCGTGAACGCTTGCTTTCTGAAGGACCGCAAAGCTTATCAAATCAAGAACTGTTAGCGATATTGCTTCGCACGGGGACAAAGCAATATTCTGTTCTCACACTTGCACAACATTTACTCACCCATTTCGAAGGACTTCGTCAGCTAAAAGATGCGACTATCGAAGAAATGACAAGCATTAAAGGAATCGGAAAAACAAAAGCGATTCAAATTATTGCAGCGCTTGAACTTGGTCGGCGCGTACACCAGATGCAATATGACGATCGCTACGTCATTCGCTCGCCAGAAGACGGTGCGCGTTATGTCATGGAAGATATGCGTTTTTTAAGCCAAGAACATTTCGTTGTGTTATATTTAAATACGAAAAACCAAGTGATGCATAAAAAAACGGTATTCATTGGCAGTTTAAATGCGTCGATTGTTCATCCGCGCGAAGTATATAAAGAGGCGATAAAACGTTCGGCAGCATCGATTATTTGCATTCATAATCATCCGTCAGGAGATCCAACACCGAGCCGGGAAGATATTGAAGTGACGCGCAGGCTCGTGGAATGTGGTCGTCTCGTCGGTATTGAGCTACTCGACCATTTAATCATTGGTGATAAAACGTATGTTAGCTTAAAAGAAAAAGGATATGTGTAAATCATTCTCTTTTTATCACAATTGCGTTATAATAAATTGTCATGAGTTTTTGAAAGCATTTTGTTTCAGAAAGGAAGATACGAACATGTTTGGCATTGGATCAAAAGATCTCGGAATAGATTTAGGTACGGCGAATACGCTTGTTTATGTGAAAGGAAAAGGAATTGTGTTGCGCGAGCCTTCTGTCGTTGCGCTACAAAAAGATACGAAGCAAATTGTTGCGGTCGGTAATGAAGCAAAACAAATGATCGGGCGCACGCCAGGAAACGTAGTTGCGCTTCGTCCGATGAAAGATGGAGTAATCGCTGATTATGAAACGACAGCTATTATGATGAAGTATTACATTAAGCAAGCGACGAAAAACAGCGGATTGTTTGCTGGAAAGCCATATGTTATGGTTTGCGTTCCATCGGGGATCACCGCAGTAGAAGAGCGTGCCGTGATTGATGCGACGAGACAAGCTGGGGCTCGCGACGCTTACACAATTGAAGAGCCGTTTGCCGCGGCAATCGGTGCGAACTTGCCTGTATGGGAGCCGACAGGAAGCATGGTCGTCGATATTGGGGGTGGCACAACGGAAGTCGCTGTCATTTCTTTAGGTGGCATTGTAACGAGTCAATCCATCCGTGTCGCTGGCGATGAAATGGATGAGGCGATCATTCAATATATTCGTAAAACGTACAATTTAATGATCGGGGAGCGTACAGCGGAAGCGATTAAAGTCGAAATTGGTTCCGCGGGTAATACAGAAGGAATCGGAAGCATGGAAATTCGCGGTCGTGATTTATTAACAGGGTTGCCAAAAACGATTGAAATTCACGCAGAAGAAATTGCAGAAGCATTGCGTGATACAGTATATGCCATCGTTGATTCCGTGAAAAATACGCTTGAAAAAACGCCGCCGGAGCTTGCAGCCGATATTATGGATCGCGGAATCGTGTTAACAGGTGGAGGAGCGTTGTTGCGCAACTTAGATAAAGTCATTAGCCAAGAAACGAACATGCCGGTCATTATTGCCGAAAACCCGCTCGACTGCGTTGCGATTGGTACAGGAAAAGCGCTTGATCATATTCATTTATTTAAAAATAAAGCGCGAGACCATCGCTAATGCATAAGAAGGTGTTTTTATGCCGAAGTTTTTCTTAAATAAACGGCTCATCATATTGCTTGTCAGTATCATGCTTCTCGTCGCCTTGATCGGTTTTTCATTGAAAGAGCGAAACGAATTAAGCTGGATGGAAAAGTTTGTGAAAGACACTGTTGTTTTTATGCAATCGATCGTGCACAAGCCCGCACAGTTTGTTGCGGGCTTCTTTGAAAATGTGAGTGATTTGCGCCATACATATGAGGAAAACAAACGTTTAAAAGAGCATTTAGAACAATACGTTCTTTTGCAATCGGAAGTGGAATCGCTAAAAAAAGAAAACGAGCGATTGCGTGAGCTGCTTGATAAAAAAGAAAGTTTACGTGACTTCGTTGCTATTCAGGCGACAGTCATTGGGCGCAACCCAGATCGTTGGGAAGAGACGTTAATTGTCAATAAAGGATCACAGCACGGTGTGAAAAAAAATATGGCGGTTATTACACCACAAGGACTAATCGGCAAAGTGCGGAGCGTATCGCCATTTAGCGCAACGGTGCAACTGCTAAGCGCAAAAGATCGGCAAAATCGCATTTCCGCATTTATTCAAGGAGATGAAAACGTATTCGGTTTAATAGAGGGATACGATGAAGCGCGGGAGATGTTGCTACTTAAACGCATTCCATATGACGCGAAAATCGAGAAAGGGCAGCGTGTCTTTACATCAGGACTTGGCGGAATTTTTCCAAAAGGATTGTTTATCGGAGAAGTGGAAGAAGTCGTTGCGGATGAGTACGGACTTACACAAATTGCCTACATCAAGCCAGCAGCGAATTTTTATGACATTGATGATGTGATCATTGTGAAACGGAAAATTGATATGGTGCAAGAGGAGGAAGAGCAATGAATCGCTTCTTTCTTTCTTCTCTTGTGACCGTCGTGTTTTTATTTGAAAGCATCATTGTCCAGTTGCTTTCCTACCCGTTATTTGATGTTTATTTGCTTGTTCCGCGTATGTTACTCGTTTTTATCGTGTTTATTACGATTTTTATTGGACAAACAGAAGGAATGACGTACGGATTCATCTTCGGTCTATTATACGATGTAGCATATACGGAACTATTGGGTGCTTATGCCTTTGCCTTTTCGCTCATCGCTTATTTAATTGCAAAGGCGATGAACGTTTTTCATAAAAATGCATGGACGGCTTCTTTTTTTGCCATTGTGGCGATTGCATGTGTCGAATGGTACGCATACGCCATCCAACTTGTTATCGGTGGAACAACCATGTCTGTCCAAACGTTTTTACAAGCACGTTTTTTGCCAACGTTGTTTATTCACACAATAATCATTTTGGTCGCCGCCTATCCGCTAAAGCAAACGTTGTTAAAGTGGCATAAGAAACAGGACGAATCGTCGCGAGTGTGAAGGAATACAAAAAAAATGCGGAGAAATATTCATTGAGGTGAAAGTTGTGGCTGGCAAGGAGAAAAGAGCATATGTGTCGATGAAAGGAACGAAAGAAGGACTGATGTTGTATCTCGACGATACGTGCGCCTATGACGAATTGTTAAAGCAAGTGGACGAATTGTTGACGACAACAACTCGCGACGAAGAAGGTCCGCTTGTTTCGGTGCATGTACATGTTGGCAACAGATATTTGACGCGTGAGCAAGAAGAACGATTGCGCGATGTCATTCGAATGAAAAAAAACTTAATCGTCCACTCGATTGTAAGCAACGTAATGACGAAACAAGAGGCGTTAGAATGGAAGAAGAAAAATGAAATTGTATCTGTTGCGAAAATTATTCGTTCTGGGCAAGTGCTACATGTCGATGGAGATTTACTGTTAATAGGTGATGTGAATCCTGGCGGAACTGTTATTGCCACAGGAAACATTTTTGTATTAGGGGCGTTACGCGGCATTGCTCATGCGGGATATGATGGCAATCGTCAAGCGATCATTGCTGCGTCAGTTATGAAGCCGACACAGTTGCGCATTAGCGATGTGATGAATCGAGCACCAGACTATCGTGCTGATGAAGGAAATGAAATGGAGTGCGCCTATATTGATGAACACGATCAAATTGTTGTCGATCGCCTGCAACTATTGATGCATTTACGACCGAATTTAACCCGATTAGAAAGGAGCATTTGACAGTGGGAGAAGCGATTGTTATTACTTCTGGTAAAGGCGGCGTTGGCAAAACAACAACGACAGCCAATCTCGGCACGGCGCTCGCCTTGCTAGGAAAGCGCGTCTGTCTCGTTGATACCGATATCGGGCTACGCAATCTCGATGTCATCATGGGGTTAGAAAATCGTATCATCTATGATCTTGTCGACGTTGTTGAAGGACGTTGCACGATTCAAAAAGCGCTCGTCAAAGATAAACGGTTTGAGGATCGCCTTTATTTATTGCCAGCTGCTCAAACGAGCGACAAGTCTGCTGTGACGCCGAAACAAATGAAACAGCTCATTGACGATTTAAGACAAGATTACGATTATATTTTAATTGATTGCCCAGCAGGTATTGAACAAGGATATAAAAATGCTGTCGCAGGAGCGGATGAAGCGATCGTTGTGACGACGCCAGATATTTCAGCGGTTCGCGATGCCGACCGAATTATCGGTTTGCTTGAAAAAGAAGAGCATATGAGACGACCACGTTTAATTATTAACCGCATTCGCAGCCATATGTTGAAAAATCATGATATGTTAGATATTGATGAAATTGTCATGCACTTATCGATTGATTTACTCGGCATTATCGTTGATGACGAACATGTGATTAAAGCATCAAACAATGGCGAGCCGATCGTTCTCGATCCGAATAGTAAAGCGTCCCTGGCGTATCGCAACATCGCCCGTCGCCTTCTCGGTGAATCGGTTCCGCTTATGTCGCTTGATGATGAAGAACAAAAAGGCTTTTTCTCGAAAATTAAAAAACTGTTTAGCGCTCGTTAGCACTTCCGATTGGAGGTGCTTTTTTCATTCATATGTTCCCGACCTCCCCCATACATATAATACAAATAGGACGAGAGGGGTGGGAGTGTGAGCGATCGAATTGAACATATTCGAAAACGAATCGCCAAGCGAAAAAAGGAGCGTGAACGTTACGTTCAAACGATGTTGACGAATTGGGGCGAGGATGAAAAATACGGGAATCCGACTGTTGTGACGTATGATGGCGATCGGGAGCCGCCGGTGTTTCGTAAAGATATATTTTTATTGAAAAGTTTTTTGGCGGCGATGTTATTTTTTAGCGTTGCCATTTTGTTTCAATATGATTCTCCGAAAATAGAAGGGGCACGCACATTCGTCAAACAAGTGATGGAAAAAGATTTTCAATTTGCGACCGTTGCGCAATGGTATGAAAACACATTCGGCAAGCCGCTTGCATTTTTTCAAACAAAAAAACAACAAGAGACAACCGCTTCAGCGTATGCCTTCCCTGCTTCAGCACGTGTTGTAGAAACATTCGAACATAATGGACAAGGCGTTGTTATTGAAACTAATCAAGCCATTAAAGCAGTCGAAGAAGGGATTGTCGTGTTCGCCGGTGTGAAAGAACCGTATGGAAAAACGGTCATTATTCAACATGCAGACGGAAGTGAAACGTGGTATGGAAAATTATCAGCTATTTCTGTAAAGTTATATGATTTTATTGAAGCGGGAAAAGAAGTAGGGAAGGCGGAAGCGAATAATCAGAAAGGTGTATTTTATTTTGCTATTAAACAAGGGGATCGTTTTATTGACCCGGTTCAGGTGATTTCCTTTGAATAAATGGCTCTCTACGTTTATGAACATTCACATCCATCCGCTGCTTTGGTTCATTGCGCTCATTGCAATTATGACAGCGCAATTTCAAACGCTGCTCTTACTATTTTGGATTGTGCTTTGGCACGAACTTGGACACGTTTTTGCAGCTCATTTGTTTTCATGGCGTGTCAAACGCGTTTTACTCTTGCCTTTCGGTGGTGTTGCCGAAATGGATGAGCATGGAAATCGTCCGTTTCATGAAGAATTGATCGTAACACTAGCAGGTCCTTTTCAGCACATATTTATTTTTTTTATGGCGTATATCGCTCACGAGGCAAACGTGTTATCTAATGAATGGTATCAGCAGATCATTGAATATAATTCATCTATTTTACTTATTAACTTATTACCGATTTGGCCGCTCGATGGAGGAAAGTTATTGTTCCTTTACCGTACAATGCGTACATCGTTTCGAAGGGCGCATGAACAAGCGCTTTATGCGTCGATCTTTTTTTTAAGCGTATGTTTTATCTGTTTATTGACGATGGCGCCGATGCAAATCAATTTATGGATCATTGTTTGTTTTTTAGCACATGCCATTTGGCTCGAATGGAAGCAACGCACATACGTATGGATGCGCTTTTTACTTGAAAGATATTACGGCAAGCGAGTGGAATATGTGGCGTTAAAACGTCTTGTCGTGGATGCAAATGATCCTTTATTTCGCGTCCTTCTTTTATTTCATCGAGGGAAAAAACATGCGATTATTGTAAAGAAAAATCAAATGGAAATGGAGCTCGATGAAAACGAATTGCTGTATGCATATTTTCATGAAAAACGAACGAATGAACCGATCGGCCATTTACTTTATACGTATTGACAATTGTTTTCTTTTTGTGCTATCATCTTCTATGTTGTGTAGCACCCGTGCTACAACCGCTCAGCTAAGGCTATTTAAGCGTTCGCTTGAACCGCCTCGCAGCTGGCGAGTCTGAGTCTAATTTAGGAGGTGCAAATATGTACGCGATTATTGAAACTGGTGGAAAACAAATTAAAGTACAAGAAGGTCAAGCCATTTACATCGAGAAAATCGATGCAGCAGAAGGCGAAACAGTAACATTTGACAAAGTGTTATTTGTAGGTGGCGAAAACGTAAAAGTTGGCAACCCTACAGTCGCTGGTGCAACAGTAACGGCGAAAGTTGAAAAACATGGTCGTCAAAAGAAGATCATCGTTTTCAAATATAAGCCAAAGAAAAACTATCGTCGTAAACAAGGTCATCGCCAACCATACACAAAAGTTGTCATCGAAAAAATTAACGCGTAAGGCATGAGCGATGATTCGTATAACGATTAATCGAACGGCAGAAGGAACGATCCGTTCCTTTACCATTAGCGGACACGCTCAGTTTGCGAAGCGTGGGCAAGACATTGTATGTGCTGGTGTATCCGCTATCTCGTTTGGTGCGGTCAATGCAATCATTGCCTTGACGAATGTGAAACCGATCATTCAACAAGGAAAGGACGGCTATCTTCATTGTGAACTTCCGACAATTGAAGATGCGAAAGTGTTAGCCGACGTGCAACTTCTTCTTGAAGGAATGATCGTGTCGCTCCAAACGATTGAGCGTGATTACGGAAAATACGTCAACATAACGACGAAAACGTTGTAGGAGGTGACACGACATGTTGCGTTTAGATCTTCAGTTTTTCGCATCGAAAAAAGGGGTAGGTTCAACAAAGAACGGTCGTGATTCGATCGCAAAACGTCTTGGCGCGAAGCGTGCAGACGGTCAATTCGTTACAGGCGGTTCTATTCTTTACCGTCAACGCGGAACAAAAATTTACCCAGGATTGAACGTAGGCCGCGGTGGCGATGACACACTTTATGCGAAAGTTGATGGCATCGTTCGTTTCGAGCGCATGGGTCGCGATCGTAAAAAAGTGAGTGTTTATCCTGTCGTGAAAGAAGCATAAAGAAGTGGAAAACTCTAACCGACTTGGTTAGGGTTTTCTTTTTGTTGGCGTATGTTATAATTATACTCAAAATGTTTATGGGAGAATGAATGATGGAGAAGCGGTGGACAATTGTAGAAGCGTTGCGTCATTCCAGGCACGACTGGCTCAATAAAGTTCAGCTCATTAAAGGGAATTTATCGTTGCAACGGATGGATCGCGTCAATGAGATTATTCAACAAATTATCATTGAGGCAGAACATGAAGCGAAGCTAACGAATTTACAAGCGGAACGGTTCGCTGAATTATTGATGACGTACCATTGGCAAGCTCGCCATATTCAACTAGAGTATGAAGTGTTAGGAGAGCCACGCTCGCTACATGCGTATGATCATATGCTTGTTACATGGTGTCAAACATTTTTACATATGCTTGAGGAATGTTCTTCTCCACATGTTGAAAACTATGTAACGATTACGATTGATTTAACGAAGAAAGATGTGCGCCTCTTTTTTGATTATCGCGGTATGCTTCACAAATTTGAGGCGGTGAAAGCATGGATTCAAAAACATAGTCAATATGAGGCGCTCTCGCTTTATGAATATGTCATTCAAGAACATGAACTAACGCTATGTGCAACTATTTCATCTTTTTACATCTTTTTAAATGAAAGATGAACAGATCGGAGGAGAAAGGCGATGTTTGTTGATCAAGTGAAAATATATGTGAAAGGTGGCGACGGCGGAAACGGAATGGTCGCGTTTCGGCGCGAAAAATACGTTCCCAAAGGTGGCCCAGCTGGAGGGGACGGTGGAAAAGGCGGCGACGTCGTATTTGTTGTTGATGAAGGGTTACGTACGTTAATGGATTTTCGCTATCAACGCCATTTTAAAGCGCCACGTGGCGAGCATGGCATGTCGAAAAATCAACACGGGAAAAATGCCGAAGATTTAATTGTAAAAGTGCCGCCGGGAACGGTTGTCATTGATGATGAAACGAAAGAGGTCATTGCTGATTTAACAGAACATGGACAACGATTTGTCGTAGCAAAAGGCGGTCGCGGTGGACGGGGGAATACTCGCTTTGCAACTGCATCGAATCCGGCGCCAGAAATTGCTGAAAACGGTGAGCCAGGTCAAGAGCGTTACGTGACGCTTGAATTAAAATTGCTTGCTGATGTAGGGCTTGTCGGGTTCCCGAGCGTTGGTAAATCGACTTTGTTATCTGTCGTTTCAGCTGCAAAGCCGAAAATTGCCGATTATCATTTTACGACAATCGTTCCGAACTTAGGTGTTGTTGAAACGGAAGATGGCCGCAGTTTCGTCATGGCAGATTTACCAGGTCTTATTGAGGGAGCTCATCAAGGTGTTGGGCTTGGGCACCAGTTTTTACGTCATATTGAACGAACGCGCGTCATTGTGCACGTCATTGATATGGCTGCCATCGAAGGACGGGATCCGTATGAAGACTATTTAGTTATTAACGAAGAGCTAAAGCAGTATAATTTACGATTAACGGAGCGGCCGCAAATTATTGTTGCGAATAAAATGGATATGCCGAATGCTGAAGAACATTTGCGCCAGTTTAAAGAAAAACTAAACGAAGACGTTCCGATTTTCCCTATTTCAGCAGTCACGCGCCAAGGGATTCGTGAACTGTTATTTGCGATTGCCGACCTGCTTGAAACGACGCCGGAATTTCCGCTCTATCCGCAAGAGGAAGAAGCGATTCATCGCGTCGTTTACAAGCTTGAAAAAGAAGAAGTTCCGTTTCATATTACGCGTGATGATGATGGGACGTTTATTTTATCAGGTGAAAAAATTGAAAAGCTATTTAAAATGACCGATTTTTCACGCGAAGAATCAGTACGTCGATTTGCGCGTCAGTTGCGTTCACTTGGAGTCGACGACGCGTTGCGCGCTCGCGGAGCAAAAGATGGAGATATTGTCAAGCTGTTGAATTACGAATTTGAATTTGTTGATTAATGCGAAAGGGGGCGCTTGTGCGGTGGATAAAAAGTTTTACTTAGTACGTGAAGATGTGTTGCCTGAGGCGATGAAAAAAGTGCTGGCCGCAAAAGAATTAATTGAACGTAAAAAAGTAGATTCTGTCGCTGATGCTGTGCAACTTGTCGATGTTAGCCGAAGCGTGTTTTACAAATATCGCGACGCCGTTTTTCCATTTCATACGATGGTGCGCGAAAAAATCATCACGCTTTTTTTCCATTTGGAAGACCGCTCAGGCACCCTTTCGAAGCTATTAAGTGTTGTTGCAGCAGCCAATTGCAACGTCCTTACGATTCACCAGACGATTCCGCTTCAAGGGCGTGCGAACGTTACGTTATCGATCAGTACAAGCGAGATGACGATGACGATTGACGAGCTACTTTCGCAATTAAAACAACTGCCTTTTGTTGAAAAAGTAGAGATTCTCGGTTCAGGGGCGTAGAGAGGAGAGGAAATGTGAAAATCGGATATTTAGGACCAAAAGGGACGTTTACGCATGCGGCCGTTGAAGCTGTGTTTCCCCACATGGAGAGCATTCCATATCATACGATTCCACAATGTATGGATGCGGTGCGTGACGGTGACGTACCGTTTGCTGTCGTGCCGCTTGAAAACGCACTTGAAGGTTCTGTCAATTTAACGATTGACTATTTAATTCATGAATGCAATTTGCCGATCGTTGGGGAAATTATTGCACCGATCGAGCAACATTTGCTCGTTCATCCGTCTCATTTGGACGATTGGAAGCACATTAAATGTATTTATTCCCATTCACATGCGATTGCACAATGCCATAAATTTTTACATCGCCATTTAAAGCATGCCACGTACGAATACGTCACTTCAACAAGTGCAGCAGCGAAATACGTTAGCGAGCGGCCAGAAGAAAAAATTGCAGCGATTGGCAATCGACTCGCGGCAAAACAATACGGTTTAGCGATTGCGAAAGAAAACATTCATGATTATGACTACAACCATACACGCTTTATCGTTTTACATCGTGAGCGTTGCACATTGCCTGTGGGAGAGAAAGAGGACGGGTTTAAAACGACATTAATGGTCATGTTGCCAAAAGATCAAGCAGGAGCGCTTCATCAAGTGTTATCGGCGTTTGCTTGGCGAAAGCTCAACTTAACAAAAATTGAGTCAAGACCAGCGAAAACAGGCTTAGGGAACTACTTTTTCATTATTGATATCGATCAAAAAATGGATGACGTTTTAATTCCGGGAGCGATTGCGGAGCTAGAAGCGCTCGGCTGTACGGTGCAAGTGTTAGGAAGTTACCCGTATTATACCGTAAAAAAAACATCCCTCGTGTAAAGGGATGTTTTTTATTCGATTAAAAATCCTGCTTGTTTTAAAGCTGTACATGCTTCATCGAGCTTTTCTACACGATCTGCTTCAAGCGTATGCAAATGAACTCCACCTGTCAGTTGAGATAAGTAGGCAGATTTCGTCTCGTTAATCTTTTGAATAAATTCGTCGACTTCTAACCGATTGCTAACCATAATGGACGCTGTTAAGTCTCCGTATACAGGATGCTCAATTTTTACGTCTTTTACGGTGACACCATGGTCGACGATCGTATATAGTTCATCTTTCGTTTGTTCTGGTGTGTGACAACAAGCGATGATGCGCGTATACGTATGGGCAGAAGAGGGAGACAAATATAAGTATCCTTGGCTTGTTGCGATAATAGGTTCGTTTTTTGCTTTTAACAGCGAAATATCTTGAACAATGACTTGGCGGCTCACATTTGTTTTGTTTGCCAATTCTGTTCCTGTCATCGGTCGTTTTGTTTCTTTCAACCACTGTAAAATAAGTGTTCGTCGTTCTTCCCCTAATAGTTTTCTCTCTTTTTTCATCGTAACATCCTTTCTTTTTGAAGCTGTTCAAGCACAGAAACAACCGTTTCAATCTCCCTTTTTGTTGTATGCACACCAAACGAAAGGCGAACAAACTGTTTCGCTTCATCCTCTTCTTTGCCGATGGCGATCATCGTTTTAGACGGCGCTTGCTTTCCGACTTGGCATGCGCTTCCGGTAGAAATAGCAATGCCGTGGCGATTGCAGTGTAACATAACGTATTGCCCCTCAAAGCCGTGAACGAGACAGCCGATGATTTGTGGTAGTTGATCCGTCGGATGTTCAAAGACGGTAATTGTCAACTGCTTTTCATTTATTTGTTCGACAAAATAACGACGCAACTCGCTCATTTTTTGTTGAGTGACTTCCCTCTTTTTCTCGGCTTCCATTGCGGCTGTTGTAAACGAAGCGATGCCGGGGACGTTGACCGTTCCCGGTCGAAATCCGCCTTCATGTGTTGTGTTTGGTAGCCACATATGCCAAGATACACGCGGGTTCATGTAAACAGCGCCGACCCCTTTTGGACCATAAATTTTATGGCTAGCAATCGATATGCTATCGAGGTGAAGTTGTTTCACATCTATCGGTATTTTACCAAAAGTTTGTACACAATCGCTATGAAACACAATTTGTTTTTTCTTTAACAATTCACCAATTTGTTTTAGCGGTTGAATTGTGCCGATTTCAGAATTGGCATGCTGAATCGAAACGAGAATCGTTTCATTTGTCAACGCCCGTTCAAGCGCTTCAACATTAACTTGCCCGAAGCGATCAACGGGCACGTACGTAATAGAAAATCCTTCTCGTTCAAGCTGCGCGCATACAGCGTGAACGGAAGCGTGTTCAACGCTTGATGTAATAATATGTCTCCCTTTATGACGATGGGCGTAAGCAAGCGAGCGAATAGCAAGAACGTTTGATTCTGTTCCCCCGCTTGTGAAATATATCCCTTTTTCTTCTCCTCCAACGAGTTGAGCGATTTGTTTTCGGCAAACGGTAAGCAACTCATTTGCTGCTGTTCCGATGTCATGGAGACTGCTGGCGTTTCCAAAATATTTTTTCGCACTTTCGACATACACTGCTAAAGCTTCCTCACTCATCGGTGTTGTTGCCGCGTAATCTAAATAAATCATCTCGTTCACCTACTTCCCAAAACAAAAGTCTTGTCATCAGTTTAAATATATGTCAATATAGGTGTCAAGACAGAATGAAATGGAGGAGCATCATGCATAAAGCAGATGTGATTATCGTTGGTAGCGGCCTCGCGGCGTTAATGGTTGCCTACCATTTATGTGGGCATAAAAATGTGATTGTTTTCACGAAGTCTAATAAAGAAGTAAGTAACTCTTGGCTGGCTCAAGGAGGGGTGGCTGCGGCCATTCACCCTGCGGATCATTGGTTATCTCATTATGAAGATACGATTACAACGGGATGTGAACATAACGATGATGAAGCGGTACGCATTTTAGTTCAAGAAGGACGAGAGGCGATTGAACAGTTTATGCATCTCGGTTTTTCATTTGATGTTGATGAGCGTGGGGAACTACTTTTTGGGCGTGAAGGCGCGCATCGCATGAGACGCATTTTACATGCCGGGGGTGATGCGACTGGAAAAAAGATGGTGGAATTTTTATTTGAGAAGCTTTCGAGTCGTGTTTTATTTATTGAAAACGATCCGGTCATTGATTTGCTCGTAAACGACGGACGTTGTGTTGGCGTGCGAACAAAAAACGGCCTGTATGTAGCCGAAGCGACAATCGTTGCAACGGGCGGCATTGGACAGTTATATACGTTTACGTCGAATGTGGAAACGGCTACAGGCGATGGAATTGCCATGGCGTATCGGGTCGGCGCTGCCGTGGCTGATATGGAATTTGTACAATTTCATCCGACGATGCTTTATGTAGATGGAAAGGCAGTTGGTCTCATTTCCGAAGCGGTACGCGGTGAAGGAGCGACGTTAGTGACAGACGATGGTCGACACGTCATGGATGGGGTGCACCCGCAAAAAGATTTAGCGCCACGTGACATCGTATCGCGAGCGATCGATCGTGAAATGAAAAATGGACATCTCGTTTTTTTAGATATTTCAGCGATTCCGCATTTTTCATCCCGTTTTCCGACGATCACTTCCCTTTGTGAGCGCTATCAAATAAACTGGCGAAGCGGTCTCATTCCTGTTGTGCCAGGTGCTCACTTTTTAATGGGCGGCATCGTTGTGAATGTTGACGGTGAAACGACGTTGCCGGGGTTATATGCTGTTGGAGAAGCGGCATGTACAGGTGTGCATGGTGCAAACCGTTTAGCGAGCAATTCGTTGCTTGAAGCGCTCGTTTTCAGCCGGAGAGCAGCACATAGTATCTTGAAAAAAAAAGAGCAGCTTCCCGGCGTAAACAAATATGAAGAAACTAGGGAAAACGTATGTATCCCGTTACCAACGAAAGAGCAAATTCAGCAAACGATGACCGAATGCGTTGGCATTGTGCGCAATTATGATCAACTGTTAGAAGCAAAACAATGGTTTGAACAATATTCGCTTTTTGAACTAATCCATTGTGCGCCACCGTACGACGATGAGGAGCGGACGATCGTAAATATGTTGATCGTTGGTTGGCTTGTGACAACTTCCGCTTTACAAAGAAGAGAAAGCCGAGGAGCTCATTATCGAAGCGATGAACCGTTTGAGCGACAGTATTGGGAAAAACGGCGCATCGTGCGCACGAAAACAGAGCATCTCATCAAGGAGGGATTTCGTTGAATGAGGTTAAGCTAACTGAACTACTAAAACAATTTTTCTTAGAGGATATTGGGGATCGCGATATCACGAGCGAGACGATTTTCTCAGCTACAGATACAGGAAGCGCTATGTTTGTCGCAAAAGAGGATGGAATTATCGCGGGTGTATGTGTCATCGAAATCGGATATAAGCTGTTACACGAAGCCATTACATGTGAATTGTATAAGCAAGATGGAGAACGCGTGAAAAAAGGGGAGACGATTGCGGTCGTTTCTGGTCCGATCGTTCCTATTTTATCCGGGGAGCGTGTGATTTTAAATGTACTTCAGCGAATGAGCGGCATTGCGACATTGACAAATGAGGCTGTGCGCGCATTAAATAGCGATCATACACGCATTTGTGATACACGGAAAACGACGCCAGGGCTTCGTATGTTAGAAAAGTATGCGGTTACGTGCGGAGGTGGGTACAACCATCGTTTCGGCTTATACGATGGGGTAATGATTAAAGATAATCATATTGCGTTTTGCGGTTCTATTGCAAAGGCGGTTGAGCGCGTCCGTTCAAAGCTCGGTCATATGGTAAAAATTGAAGTCGAGACTGAGACGAAGCAACAAGTGATCGAAGCAGTCGAGGCGGGAGCGGATGTCATTATGTTCGATAACCGCACGCCTGATGAAATTCGCGAGTTTGTGCAACTCGTTCCATCATCTATCGTCACGGAGGTGTCAGGCGGTATTACACTTGAAAACATTTCTAATTATCGAGATACAGGGGTTGACTACATTTCGCTAGGTATGTTGACGCATTCGGCGAAAGCGCTAGATATTAGTTTAAACGTGCAGTAGGAGGAATGACGATGAACGTATTACAATTAATGCAACAACATGATGCGATGCCAGAACAATATAAACAGTTGTCTGTCGAAGAGATGGAAAAGCGAGTAGCTGACGTAAAGCAACAGCTCGGTACACAATTATTTATTCCAGGACATCATTATCAAAAAGATGAAGTGATTCAATTTGCCGATGCGACCGGTGATTCATTACAATTAGCACAAGTTGCAGCGAAAAATAAAGATGCTGAATATATCGTATTTTGTGGTGTGCATTTTATGGCGGAGACGGCCGATATTTTAACGAGCGATGAACAAATCGTCATTTTGCCAGATATGCGTGCAGGCTGTTCGATGGCCGATATGGCAGAAATTGAACAAGTCGAACGAGCTTGGCCGCTATTGCAACAACGGTTTGGCGACACGATTTTACCGTTAACGTACGTCAACTCTACTGCTGCCATTAAAGCGTTCGTCGGTTTACACGGCGGCGCAACAGTCACATCATCAAACGCAAAAAAAATGGTCGCATGGGCGTTTACGCAAAAAGAACGTATTTTCTTTTTACCTGATCAACATTTAGGAAGAAATACAGCTTACGACCTCGGCGTCCCACTTGAACAAATGGCCGTATGGGATCCAACAACAAATACACTTGAATATGATGGTGATATGGAGCAAATCAAAGTGATTTTATGGAAAGGTCATTGCTCCGTTCATGAAAACTTTACGGTGAAGCATATCGAACATATTCGAAAAACGAAGCCAGATATGAAAATTATCGTCCATCCTGAATGCAGTTGGGAAGTTGTGCAACAGGCAGATGATGCAGGTTCAACAAAATATATCATTGAAACGATTGCCAACGCACCAGCAGGAAGCAAATGGGCGATCGGAACTGAAATGAACTTAGTAAATCGCATCATCAAGCAACATCCAGATAAAGAAATTGTGTCATTAAATCCGTATATGTGTCCATGTTTAACGATGAATCGCATTGATTTACCGCATTTACTTTGGGCGCTTGAATCATTGCTTGAAGGAAAAGTCGTCAATCGTATTACTGTGCCAAAAGATGTAGCAGACGGGGCCATTTTGGCGCTTGAACGCATGTTAGCACGTGCATAAATGGATCGGCATTTTTTTGCCGGTCTTTTTTATTTTTATCATAAAAAAAGCTTTCTGTTCATAAGTTATGTTGAAGCCTAGTAGCGACAAGCTGAGCATGACATACGTGTCACGTCTGAACATAGGAGGGGGAAACACGTGAAAATTCATATCGTCCAAAAAGGAGATACCCTTTGGAAAATTGCAGAGAAATACGGAGTTGATTTTGAAGAGCTAAAAAAAATGAACGCTCATTTAAGTGATCCAGACTACATTATGCCGGGGATGAAAATTAAAGTACCGACGCCAGTAACGCCAGTCAAGCCAGCAAAAAAAGAAACACAAAACGTTCAGCAACAACAAGTTTCTGTCGATGTAGATATTCATGTAAATAAAAAGGAACAACCATTACAACAACCGATCAATGTTGAACCAATTGCAAAAGAAGTTCCTATTGTAAAGGAACCGGTGAAGAAAGAAGAGCCGAAACAAGAAATGCCGCTTCTGCCACCGAAGCCACCAAATATTATGCCAAATATGATGGAACATGACGATGACGTGCAAATGCCACCGTTTCCAGACATTCCACCAATTCCACCAACACAAGCGCCAGTGATGGAAGAACAGCCACAACAACCGATGCAGCCGCAGCAGCCAATGCAACCACAACCTGTTCCGATGCCATTACCAATGCCGTGCATTCCTATTTCGCCAATGATGCCGGGATATGGATTTTATCCATGGTTTCCGCCAATGTATCCAATGATGCCGTGGACATATCCACAAAACATGGCAAACAACGATGATTGCGGATGTGGTGAACCGAAACCGACACCATACATGCCACAAATGCCAACAGATGAATATTCTCAACAGTTGCAACCGATGATGCCGCAGATGCCAACAGGTGCAGGGGAGTATTCACAACAACCGCAACAAGCATCATATCCACAACAAATGTATGGTGAAAACGTGCCGATGATGCCACAGCAAATGTATATGCCACAACCAGCTATGCCATATGGTCCGTACGGATGGCAACAAGGGTGGCAGGGGCAACCGTATGGAGGGAATCCGTACTTTTCTGTTCCGTATCGCGAGGAAGAAGAGGGGCAATAATGTCGCCTCTTTTTCTTTTTGCTTTTTGTGTGATAAAATGAACATGATGATGCAAAAAAGAAAGGGATGTACATAGATGGAACAAAAAATTGAAAAACTAATTGCATGGCTTCGTGAACGCGTACAGGAAGCAGGGATGAACGGAGCGATTGTCGGGATTAGTGGCGGCATTGATTCTGCGGTCGTTGCCCATTTAATTAAGCGGGCATTTCCTAACAACTCGTTAGGGCTCATTATGCCATGTAAAAGTAACCCAAAAGATAAAGAACATGCATTAAAAGTTGTAGAAAGTTGCGGCATTGATTATCATGTCATCGACTTAACAGAAACACATCGCGTATTATTCGGTGAAATTGAGAAACAACTAAAAGAAAAGGGGCAATGGAACGAGCAAGCTGCGCGCCTTGGTGATGCGAATACACGTGCACGTCTGCGTATGACGACGTTGTATGCGGTCGCAAATAATTATGGTTACCTCGTCGTCGGGACGGATAATGCAGCGGAGTGGCATACAGGCTACTTTACAAAATACGGCGATGGTGGCGTTGATTTAGTCCCACTTGTTCATTTCACAAAAGGAGAAGTGCGTGAAATGGCTCGCATTCTCGGTGTACCTGAAGAAATTATTACGAAAGCCCCTAGCGCAGGTCTTTGGGAAGGACAGACAGACGAAAACGAAATGGGTACAACATACGACATGATTGACAAATATTTAAAAGGTGAGCCAATTCCAGAACGCGACCGCGAAATTATTGAACGGCTTCATGAACGTTCACATCATAAACGGCAATTAGCCATTGCTCCGCCAAAATTTTAACAGCGATAAAACCTCTTTTTTGCGTCAAGCTAATGATGTAGACGCATCGTCTACAAAAGCAAAAAGGGGGTTTTTCCTTTGCGGAAACGAATTGTAGCTTTCGGGGCAGTCATTGCGCTTAGCGGATTGGTTGCTTGTAATAATCAAGCGCTTGATACTCGCTATACTGACCGTACACGTCCGATTGGATATTACTCAAATGAAAACGACATGAATGGGTTTCAATACGGTCGTTACGGCACAGAGCGTTTAAATGGAAACGTTCGTCAAGTGCGTGACAATGATGGACCGATTACGGAAATGCTCGATCGTGGCATGAACCGAACAACACGAACACCGCAAGTGGATCGAAATTTTAGTCGCACCGATCGCAACTATCATGGACATTTAAATGCGATGGATGAACGCACGCGCCCGTCGTATTACCGTAATTATAACGGAGCGTTAGCTGAAAAAATTGCAAAACGAGCAGCGAACGTAGGAAATGTGAAAGATGCACGTGCCGTCGTCTCAGGTGACCGAGTTGTTGTTGCTGTATCGACGACAGAAAAAAATACAGCGCGCATCGAACGTCTCGTTCGTGAAGCGATCGCTCCATATACTGCGGGCAAAACCGTTCGTGTTGTGGCAAATGAAAGCATGTATAACCGCATTCGTACGCTAGATAATGACATTCGCGATGGTGGTCCGATGGATCAACTAGAGCGCGATATTCGCGATATATTTAACGATATGGGCGATATGATCGAACGGCCATTTATGAATCGCGGCTAAAGAACAGGGGCTCACCCCTGTTCTTTTTCATCTATTTTTGTTATAGTTTTTATGGACATTTTTCACATATGAGAGGGGATCCGAATGGCAGGACATTCTAAGTGGAAAAATATTCAACGGCGCAAAAATGCACAAGATGCGAAACGCGGAAAACTATTTATGAAGTTGGCAAAAGAAATTTATGTAGCGGCAAAGATGGGCGGTGGCGATCCAACAACAAACGCTACGTTGCGCCTTGCGATTGAAAAGGCAAAATCGGCGAACATGCCGAACGAAAATATTGAACGTGCCATTAAAAAAGCAACAGGAAATCAAGAACATACACATTACGAAGAAATTCGTTATGAAGGATATGGACCAGGTGGCGTAGCGGTCATGGTCATTTGCTTAACAGATAATAAAAATCGTACAGCCTCTAACGTTCGTGTCGCATTTTCAAAAAATGGCGGAAACTTAGGGGAAACGGGATGTGTTTCGTATTTATTTGATCGAAAAGGATTAATCGTTATCGCACGTGAAAATTTACATATCGATGAAGATGAGATGCTGTTACAAGCGATTGAAGCAGGGGCAGATGAAATGGAAACAACGGAAGATTCATTTGAAATTTATACATCCCCAGAACAGTTCGAACAAGTAAAAAATACGTTAGCTGCGCAAGGATTTACGTTTGCGACAGCCGAAATAACGATGATTCCGCAAACGTATACGACGTTAACGGGTGACGATTTAACGAAAATGTTAAAACTCATTGATATGCTTGAAGATGATGATGATGTGCAAGAAATTTACCATAATTTAGATGAATCTATGTTAGAATAACGGTCTTGCGATGGCAAGACCGTTTAATTTTGGAGAAAATGGTCAACATATGAATGAGGTGAGAACGATGAAGATTGTACTGACACTGTTGCTTAGTTTATTTTTTGCACAGAGTTCATCCTCTGTACAGATGACGGTCATTTTAGAAACGGTATATATGGATGGAGAAGTAAGCGAAGAAATACGTGAAGAAACAGTGACATCAATGAAGGACATATGGAACAAGTATAAAGAGTGGCACCTCATCAATATGGATGACGAGCAAATTGTTTTTCAACGGTACGTTGACGATCTTTCCCCGTTAACGAAAGCGGGCTATTTTGGTCTTACGAAAGATGGAACACTTTCCATTTTTGAAGGGAAACCGGGCGAGTCTTCACGCGTCATTCAGTCGTTTTTTCAAATTGATGTAAAGAAGCTTGAAAGTCATGAGCAGGAAAAATTGAAAAAAGGCATTTCTGTTCGTTCAAAAAGGAATTATAAACGGGTCATCGAAGCGTATGAGCCGTTCGGAAAATAAGTCCGCGAATGAGAGCGGGCTTTTTTTATGTCCAACGTTCAAACATATGCGTTTCGGCTCGCGCTTTCCGCTTTTCTTATATTATGCTAAAATGAAGAGCGTGAGAAAAGGAGGACGCGGCGTTGATTGAATTTATTCGTGGATATGTCGATTACGTTTGCCCGGAATATGTTGTCATCGAAAATAACGGAGTAGGCTATCAAATTTTTACTCCCAATCCGTTTTCATTTCAAATGAACAAACAGCAACAAATTGTTGTATATACATATCAGTACGTGCGTGAAGATGTGCTTGCGCTCTACGGTTTTCATACTCGCCAAGAGCGAACGTTATTTGCTAAACTATTGCAAGTATCGGGCATCGGACCAAAGGGGGCGCTTGCCATTTTAGCAGCTGGTCAGCTTGAGCAACTTGTTGAAGCGATCGAAGCAGAAAACGATCAGTTTTTATGTAAGTTTCCAGGTGTCGGGAAGAAGACGGCGCGGCAAATGATTTTAGATTTAAAAGGAAAACTGCAAGCCATTGTACCTGATGCTTTCCCGAATTTATTTACAGAGCCAGTTGAAGAAATAAACGCGCTTTCCGAAGCGCTTGAAGCATTAAAGGCGCTCGGCTATGCGGAAAAAGAAATTCAAAAAGTGACGCCAATTTTAAAACAAGAGCAGCTATCGACAGAAGGATATATTAAGCTTGCTTTACAAAAACTATTGAAGTAAGGGAGGATGCACGATGGAAGAGCGTCTCATTTCAGGCGCAGCTGACTACGACGATGCATCGCTTGAGTATAGTCTTCGCCCTAAACAGCTGCGAGAATATATCGGACAGCAAAAAGTGAAAGAAAACTTAACGGTTTTTATTGAAGCGGCGAAAATGCGCGGGGAGACGCTTGATCACGTGTTGTTGTACGGTCCACCAGGGCTTGGAAAAACAACGCTTGCTGCGATTATCGCAAACGAAATGGGGGTACAATTGCGTACAACAGCGGGACCAGCGATTGAGCGGCCCGGCGATTTAGCCGCAATTTTAACAACGCTTGAACCTGGTGATGTGCTATTCATTGATGAAATTCATCGTCTGCCGCGAGCAGTAGAAGAAGTGTTGTATCCGGCAATGGAGGACTTTTGTTTAGATATTGTCATCGGTAAAGGACCAGCTGCTCGTTCTGTCCGCCTCGATTTACCGCCTTTTACGCTCGTAGGGGCAACAACAAGATCTGGGGCGCTTTCCGCCCCGCTCCGCGACCGCTTTGGTGTATTAAGCCGTTTAGAATACTATACCCCTGAGGAGCTTGCGCATATTGTGAAGCGAACCGCGCACATTTTTGCAGTACAAATCGAGGAAGAAGCCGCGTTTGAAATTGCTCGTCGTTCACGGGGCACACCGCGCATCGCAAACCGACTGTTGCGACGTGTACGCGATTTTGCCCAAGTGCGCGGTGATGGGACGATCACGTTTCTTTTAGCGAATGAGGCGCTCGAACAATTGCAAGTCGATCGATTAGGATTAGATCATCTTGACCATAAACTATTAAAAAGTATGATGGAAAAATTTCGCGGTGGGCCTGTCGGATTAGAAACGATTGCCGCAACGATTGGGGAAGAAGCACAAACGATTGAAGACGTATATGAACCGTATTTGTTACAAATCGGTTTTTTACAACGAACACCGCGTGGACGAATCGTTACACCGCTTGCATACAACTATTTCGGTTTGGAGGTGCCACAATGATGAACCTGCCAAAAACAATTATGCTCATCGGTGTCATTTTTATTGTCGTTGGTTTTTTGATGCAATTTATTAAACTTGGGCGTTTGCCAGGGGATATTGTCATTAAAAAAGAAAATGCAACATTTTATTTTCCGATTATGACATCAATCATTTTAAGTGTCGTTTTATCGCTTATCTTTTATATTATCGGCCGTTTTCGTTAATACAATAAAGAAGGGACGCGAATGTCAACTACCCCCACTTAGCTAACGCTTGAAGTGAGGGCTTGCAACTCCCCAGAAGTGCAAACGGACTTCTTCCTCCTTCCTTGACTTGGGGTTGCATCAGGGGCAGGTTGACGACTACCCAACGACGCAGGTCATGCCTGCATCGTTACCGATTCTCTCGGTGTGTCTGTTGGCAGTACTTGGCTTCCACACACAACAGACGGACCCACGCTCGATGTTTTACGGTTACAACGTTTCCTGTAACCAACTCCATACATCGAGTAGCAGTTATTGGAGTGCCTTTATTGAACGGTTTTCTCCACGCCTTTATTATATCATACACAAAAGAAAGGGGGAACGCGCATTCCTCTCCCACTTACTCCCTTTGGTCGTTGAAGCGGGAGTCTCCTGCGCGAAATAGGATGAAAATCGATTTATTTGATTTTTATTTACCAGAAGAACTCATTGCACAAACTCCGCTTCCGAATCGGGAAGCATCACGCCTTATGGTGCTCGATAAAAAAACAGGCGAAGTGACACATGAGCCAACATTTCGTTCTATTTTATCGTATTTGAAAGAAGGCGATTGTCTTGTTTTAAACGATACGCGCGTATTGCCAGCCCGACTATATGGAGAAAAAGAAGAAACAGGGGCGCATATCGAAGTGCTTTTATTGAAACAGCTCGATGGCGATCAATGGGAGACGCTTGTCAAGCCAGCGAAGCGTGTAAAAGTTGGAACGATCATCTCATTTGGTGACGGTCGTTTACGTGCGGAATGTGTCGCGGAGCTCGAACATGGTGGACGCATTCTTTCGTTTTCGTATGATGGTATTTTTCTTGAAGTGCTTGAGTCGCTTGGCGAAATGCCGCTTCCTCCTTACATTAAAGCACAACTTCATGACCGCGAACGATATCAAACGGTTTATGCTCGTGAAGCAGGATCAGCTGCGGCTCCGACAGCAGGGTTACATTTTACAGAGCAACTTCTTGAAGATGTACGGAAAAAAGGGGTACATCTCGCCTTCATTACGTTGCACGTCGGATTAGGGACGTTTCGTCCTGTGAATGTAGAAAACATTGAAGAACATGATATGCATGCAGAGTTTTATCAAATGTCAGAACAAACTGCGCAATTGCTGAACGATGTGAAAGCGCAAGGCGGACGTATTATCGCTGTTGGGACGACTTCAACACGTACGCTTGAGACGATTGCATCCCGTCACGATGGAACGTTTGTCGCTGAAAGCGGTTGGACGGACATTTTTATTTATCCGGGTTATACGTTTCGTGCAATTGACGGCATGATTACAAATTTCCATTTGCCAAAGTCGACGCTCATTATGCTCGTTAGTGCGCTAGCAGGTCGAGAGCATGTGTTGCGCGCTTATGAAGAAGCAGTAAAAGAGCGTTATCGGTTTTTTAGCTTTGGCGATGCAATGCTCATTATATAAGTTGAGAAAGGGGACTATACGTGACACCAATCCGATACGAGCTCATTAAAACATGTAAACAAACGGGGGCGCGCCTCGGTATTCTTCATACGCCGCACGGCTCGTTTGAAACGCCAATGTTTATGCCTGTCGGTACACTTGCGACGGTAAAGACGCTTTCTCCGGAGGAATTAAAAGAAATGGGAGCTGGCGTCATTTTAAGTAACACATATCATTTATGGCTTCGACCAGGCCATGAGATCGTCAAAGAAGCAGGCGGGCTCCATTCCTTCATGAATTGGGATCGCGGTATTTTAACGGACTCTGGTGGATTTCAAGTATTTAGTTTAAGTGAGTTTCGCCGCATTGAAGAAGAGGGAGTATATTTCCGCAACCATTTAAATGGCGATAAACTATTTTTATCGCCAGAAAAAGCGATGGAAATTCAAAATGCGCTTGGATCTGATATTATGATGGCGTTTGACGAATGTCCACCGTATCCTGCTACGTATGAGTATATGAAGCGGTCAGTTGAGCGAACGAGCCGTTGGGCGGAGCGATGCTTAAAAGCGCATCAGCGTCCGAATGAGCAAGGACTATTCGGCATTGTGCAAGGCGGGGAGTTTGAAGATTTGCGCAAACAAAGCGCGCAAGATTTAGTGTCGCTCGATTTCCCAGGATATGCAGTCGGCGGCTTGTCCGTTGGTGAACCGAAAGAAGTAATGAATCGGGTGTTAGAGTTTACAACGCCGCTATTACCAGCGAATAAACCGCGTTATTTAATGGGAGTTGGCTCGCCAGATTCTCTCATCGATGGGGCGATTCGCGGTATCGATATGTTTGACTGCGTACTACCGACGCGCATTGGTCGCAATGGGACAGTGATGACAAGCGAAGGTCGCGTCGTCATTAAAAACGCCAAATATGCGCGCGATTTTACACCGCTTGACCCGAATTGCGATTGTTATACTTGCCGTAATTATACAAGGGCGTATATTCGTCATTTAATTAAATGCGATGAGACATTCGGTATTCGCCTAACCTCTTACCATAACGTATACTTTTTGATAAAATTAATGGAGCAAGTGCGACAAGCGATTCGCGAAGATCGCCTTGGCGATTTCCGAGAACAGTTTTTTGAACAATACGGTTTCAATAAGCCGAACGCGAAAAACTTTTAGAAAGGGGTGAAAATATGGAGACGTTAGCAAGCTTATTACCGCTTATTTTATTCTTTGCGCTTTTTTACTTTTTGCTTATCCGCCCGCAACAAAAACGCCAAAAGGCTGTTCAACAAATGCAGGCAAATTTGCAAAAAGGAGACAAAGTCATTACGATTGGCGGATTGCATGGCATCATCGATTCACTTGATGAAAATACGGTCGTTATTCGCGCGGGCGACGGTTCGCGCCTTACATACGATCGTGCGGCTATTCGTGAAGTCGTCAATGAAAAATAAGACAGGTTTGTTGCCTGTCTTATTTTTATGCGCTTCGTGAGCGAGATGTCGCTACGTTGACGCCGATCATTCCGCCAATGATGGCTGTGATGAGAAATCCTGCATGGTATCCCCATTGTTCGGGCGAAAACATTTGATTCATTCCAAGAAATTGGAATAAAAAAATGATCGTTGTAAAAATGACACCCGTTGCCCCGCCAAGCAGCCAGCCGCGAACCTTTCCTTTCCCCCCCGCTATCAATCCACCAAAAAATAACGATAAAAATGCGAGAACGTGCATGACCCACCGTAACGATGTTTCATCATAACTTGTCAACTTCAACAAAAGAGCGAATATAAAGCTGCATATGATAGCACTTATAAAAATTGTTATAACCCCATAAAAAATGGCACGAATCATTCGTAACCCTCCTTCCTGCATTTAGTACAAACATATTCGGTTGTCTATTTGTTTAGAATAAAAACGTAGCAACAAACGAGGAGGAATGAATGTGGAGTACGTCACGATTATTTTTCGAACGTTACTATTGTACGGTGTCATTTTATTTATTTTTCGTATGATGGGAAAGAGAGAGATCGGGGAGTTAAGCATTTTAGACTTAGTTGTGTTTATCATGATTGGCGAAATGGCGGTCATTGCGATTGAACAGCCGAAAGATCCGATTTTCCACACGCTCGTTCCGATGATTGTATTGACGATCGCTCAAATTGCATTTGCTTTTTTTTCTTTAAAAAGCGAAACGTTTCGCCGTCTCGTTGACGGGTCACCGACAGTCATTATTAACAACGGAAAAATTGATGAAAAAGCGATGCGGAAACAACGATACAACTTTGATGATTTGCTTATTCAATTGCGTGAAAAAAATATTAAAAACATTGCCGATGTTGAATTTGCGATTTTAGAGCCATCTGGCAAACTGTCCGTATTTACAAAAGAAAAAAAGAAAACACCGTCTTTAGCGTTGCCGCTTATTAAAGACGGTGTCATTCAAGAGGAGCATTTGGCGCTTATCAATCAAACGTGCAACTGGTTAATCGAGCAACTGAAGAAGCGCGGATATGAACGAATCGATCACATTTCGTACTGTACATATGAAAACGGAACATTTTATATTGACGAAAAGGATGAATAATTAGCGGAATAGCTGACGAAATTCATCTTTTTGAATTAAACGAAACAATCGCGCAAGAACGATATAAATGGCCGTCATGATGATGATTGCGACAATCGTTTTGATAGGCAATGAAAAAGGCAAAAGCGGAACGAGCACATGTCCAATTGTTGCGACGGAAACGATGATAATCAAATGAGCGACATATTGTCTCACATACAAAGAAAGTGAAATCGCTTTAACGATCGTAGCAGCGTGTAACAATGTCACAATCATAATGCCGACCGTAATCGCTAGGGCTGCCCCCATAATGCCAAGCGACGGTTGGGAAGCAAGCCAAAAAATGAGCGCTGTTTTTATTATTGCTCCGATGAAGCTATTGATCATTGCCTCTTTCGCTAAGTCGAGTGCCTGCAATACAGCTTGCAGTGGGCCTTGCAAGTAATAAAAGATGAAAAACGGAGCCATCACTTTCACAAAAATTGCAGCTCCATTCGCACCATACATCAATTGCATTATTTCTTCCGCCAATACATACAACACAACAATCGATAGCCCTCCAGCTAAAAGGGATAGCCGCACAGCTTGATGCAAACGATACTCGATGAGTCGGTGTTGCTTTTGAGCAGCCGCTTCACTAATAGCTGGAACGAGTGAAGTGGCGAGCGCATATGTAATAAATGATGGAAGCATTAAAAGGGGCAGGGCGTATCCAGTCAGCTCCCCATATTGTTTTGTCGCATGGGTTGTAGTGATGCCAGCAAGCGCCAAACTTTGCGCCACGACAATTGGTTCAAAAAACCAGGCGATTGATCCAATCATTCGGCTCCCAAGCGTAGGTACAGCAATGCGCATAAGTGAAACGAACGTATCCTTTCCTTCCTTTACGTAAGCGAAAAAGCGATAACGAATGCGAATCGGCTTTTTTCGTTTAAATGTAATAAATAAATAAACGAGCGATACAAACTCACCAACGACCGAAGAAACCATCGCCCCTGCTGCGGCATATTCGATGCCGTACGGCAAAAAAGCGGTTGTAAAAGCAGCGATAAGCGTAATGCGTACAGCTTGTTCAAGCAGTTGGGAATATGCGTACGGTTTCATTTGCTGCTTTCCTTGAAAATATCCACGCAAAACGGAAGATACAGCGACGATTGGGACGACTGGTGCAATGGCAACGAGCGGATAATAAACGCGTGCATCTGTAAATAACGTTTGAGAAAGAACAGGCGCAATGGCAAGTAGAGCTGGAAAAAAGATCATACTTAAAACAATTGTAATGGATAAAGACACGACTAATATTTTTTTTACTTTTCTTTTGTCGCCTAAAGCTTCTGCTTCCGCAACGAGCTTAGAAATGGCGACAGGGAGGCCGAACTGTGTAATCGTAATGGCTAATACAAGTGTCGGAACTGCCATCATATATAAACCGACGCCTTCTTCACCAATGAGACGAGCTACGACGATGCGATTAATAAAACCGAGTATGCGCGTCAACAATCCTGCAACAATTAAAATGATCGTTCCTTTCAAAAATTTAGACATATTCCTCCCTACCTTCTCAAATGAGGTCATCTTTTATACAATGAAATATATGCACATGTTGGCCAAGCATGACAAAATGGGGGAGATGAATGTGGATCGAAAACAATTAATGCCAGCGCTACAAAGTAAAGTAGATGAACTAAAATTGCTCGGTTATGAGCAAGCGACGATTGAAGATGTATGGAATTGTTTGATGGTGAAAAAATGGAGAAAAAACAAAGAAGAAAAGCGGCTGTTTGAACTTGTTAACGACATTTTATCATTGCGTGCAAGTGATTACATGGCATATGTCGTTCAAAAGGAACAAAAACATGATCATTGGTTTACAGAAGAAGGGCTCTCCGAGTTAGAACAATTGTTTTAATTGTTCGTTTGGAAATTGACAGAAAGTGTACTGTCATTCATAATTTGTTTTGTTGGTAAAAATTCTGGCAGCTGCCAGAATAGAGGAGGATTTATATGGTAAAACGTAGTCGCATCATTGCTTTTTTCCTTCTTGTCGTTTTACTAGGCGGCATGATGGGATTAACAGCAGAGAAAATTGTGAAAAATATTAAGCTCGGCCTAGACTTGCAAGGTGGTTTCGAAATTTTATACGAAGTGAAGCCGACAAAAGAAGGAGAAAAAATTACGAAAGACGTATTGCTTAGCACAGTGAGTGCGTTAAATAAACGCATTAACGTGCTCGGAGTGAGCGAACCGCGCATTGATGTCGAAGGAAACAATCGTATTCGCGTTCAGTTAGCAGGTGTGAAAGACCAAAATAAAGCGCGTGAAATTTTATCGACGGAAGCAAAATTAACGTTTCGTGACGTGCATGATAACGTGTTAATGGACGGAAGCGACCTCGTTGAAGGGGGCGCGAAACAAACGTTTGACGATAAAGGGAAACCAAGCGTGGCAATTCAATTAAAAGACGCCAACAAGTTTAAAGAAGTGACACAAAAAGTATTAAGTATGGCACCGAACAACGTGCTTGTCATTTGGCTCGATTTCGAAGAAGGTGTTGACTCATACGCAAAAGAAGTAGGAAAAGAGCATCCGAAGTTTATTTCGGCAGCACAAGTGAACGAAGTGTTCAACCAGACAGATGTTTCAATCGTTGGAAATTTCACTGTTGAAGAAGCAAAACAATTAGCTGATTTATTAAACGCAGGAGCGCTCCCTGTTGAGTTAAAAGAAATTTATTCAACATCGGTCGGTGCCCAGTTCGGTGAACAAGCGTTACAAGAAACCATTTTAGCAGGAATTATTGGCGTTGCGCTCATCTTCATATTTATGATTGTTTTTTATCGCTTGCCAGGAATTGTGGCAGTAATCACGCTAAGCATATACATTTATCTCATTTTGCTCATTTTTGACTGGATGAACGGTGTACTGACATTGCCAGGGATTGCCGCTCTTATTCTCGGCGTCGGCATGGCAGTCGATGCTAACATCATTACATATGAGCGAATAAAAGATGAATTAAAGCTCGGAAAGTCGTTAATGTCGGCGTATCGCATCGGAAATCGAGGATCTTTTGGAACCATTCTTGATGCTAACATTACAACGATTATTGCGGGTGTCGTGTTATTTGTATATGGGACGAGCTCTGTTAAAGGATTTGCGACGATGCTCATCATCAGCATTTTAGCGAGCTTTATTACTGCAATATACGGTACGCGCCTATTGCTTGGCTTGCTTGTGAAAAGCCGCCTATTCGATAAAAAACCGCGTTATTTTGGCGTCAATCCGAAAGACATATTAGATATTGCGAAAGTGACAGATGACACAGACGTGCCGACAAAGTTTGAACGGCTCGATTTTGTAAAACGAAGCAAACTATTTTTCGCTATTTCAGGAACACTTACTATTATTGGAGTCGTATTGCTGTTGACAGCAAAATTAAATTTAGGCATTGACTTTTCAAGTGGGACGCGCGTCGATTTAATGAGCAAAAAGCCGCTTACAATTGAAGAAGTGAAGGACGAATTAAATGAATTACATTTAGAGCCAAAAGATGTCGTGCTGTCTGGAAATAACAACGACATGGCGATCGTTCGTTTTCTCGGGGTACTTGATCAAAAAGAAATTTCAAAGTTAAAATCGCATTTTAAAGAAAAATACGGGGTAGAACCGAACGTAAGCGTAGTGTCGCCGACAGTCGGAAAAGAATTAGCGCGCAATGCATTTATCGCCGTTTTAATTGCTTCTGTTGGCATTATTATTTATGTAACTGTTCGCTTTGAAATGTATATGGCGCTTGCCGCTATTATTGCGCTATTGCATGACGCTTTTCTGGTCGTTGCTTTCTTCAGTTTAACTCGTTTAGAAGTCGATTTAACGTTTATTGCTGCGGTGTTAACGATTATTGGTTATTCGATTAACGATACGATCGTTACATTTGACCGTATTCGCCATATCATGAAAAAACGAAAAGTGAAAACAGTCGATGATTTAAAAGATATCGTGAACAAAGCATTGCAACAAACATTTACTCGTTCCATTAATACGGTATTAACTGTTATTTTTACCGTTATTGCGCTGTTGATTTTCGGAAGCGATTCGATTCGCAATTTCAATTTAGCTTTATTAGTCGGGCTTGTTTGTGGTGTTTACTCTTCGCTATTTATTGCTTCACAACTATGGGTTGTTTGGAAAGCAAAACAATTGAAAACAGGAACACAAAAACGCGACCAACTAGAAGCAGAACCAGAAGTATAACGTCAATGCGTACGAGCATCGTTCAGATGTGTTCTCATCGATTGCTGCATGCATTGGTATTGTTGCCGCGATGTTAGGTGAAACATTATATGCACCATGGCTCGTTTATGCAGATCCCGTTGCAGGGCTATTCGTTTCGCTTCTCGTTTTAAAAATTGCTGTGTCACCACATTTAACAGTTTTAGAAGCGCATGAGATCGGGAAAAGAGTGAAAGAAAAGCTACTGACGTTTCCGCAAGTGCATAATGTGATGGTGCATATTAATCCGTACGATGAACAATGAATTGCCCCTCAGCCTATTGTTTTGTATAATAAAAAGGTTGAGGGGTGAATGACATGTTAGCATCGAAAACCCGTTGGAATATTCAACAAGTAAACGAGCAACAAGTGCAAATGATTGCGCAAGCGCTACATATCACTCCGCTCGTTGCCTCATTGCTTGTTAGCCGCGGCTACCATACCGTTGAAGCCGCTCGTTCTTTTTTTGAGCGAAAGCAATCATTTCACTCACCATTTTTATTAAACGATATGGAAAAAGCGGTTGAGCGAATAGAGAAAGCGATTACAAACGATGAACATATTCTCGTTTTCGGTGATTATGATGCCGATGGAGTAAGCAGTACAGTCGTCATGGTCAGCGCATTACGAGAAAAAGGAGCGAATGTGTCTTTTTACATTCCGAATCGTTTTACAGAAGGATACGGACCAAATGAACAAGCGTTTCGACTAGCAAAACAACAAGGTGTTTCGCTTATCATTACAGTCGATACAGGCATTTCTGCTTTACATGAAGCCAACGTAGCGAAACAGCTTGGGATCGATTTAATTATTACCGATCATCATGAACCTGGTCCGGTACTACCGGAAGCGTACGCAACGATCCATCCGAAAATAAGCCCGAATTATCCGTTTAAACATTTAGCTGGCGTCGGCGTAGCATTTAAGCTTGCTCATGCGCTTATCGGGCGCGTGCCGTATGAATGGTTGGACGTTGTTGCAATCGGGACAATTGCCGATCTCGTTCCGCTTCAAGACGAAAACCATTTACTCGCTCGGTTGGGCATTGAACAATTTCGTCAAACGAACCGTCTCGGTTTACAGGCACTTTGTAAACAATGTGGCGTATCACATACAGCGGTGACAGAAGATACGATTGCTTTCATGATCGGTCCGCGCGTTAATGCCGCCGGACGTCTCGATTGCGCTGATCCAGCTGTTCAGCTGTTGTTGACGACAGATGCACACGAAGCGGACATGCTAGCGGAGCAAATTGATGCAATGAACCGCGAACGTCAACAACTTGTTAACGAGATAACCGAAGAAGCGATTCAACTTGTCGAGCAACATTATAGAGATGATCGTGTATTAGTTGTGGCGAAAGAAGGATGGAATGTCGGTGTTATTGGCATTGTGGCATCTCGTTTAGTCGAAAAGTTTTATCGTCCGACGATCGTGTTAAGCATTGATCAAGAAAAAGGAATAGCCAAAGGATCAGCGCGAAGTATTGAGGGATTTGACTTATTTGCGAACTTGTCAAACTGTCGCGATATTTTGCCGCATTTTGGCGGGCATCCGATGGCGGCCGGAATGACGCTTTCTTTTCATGATGTAGATGAATTACGTCGTCGCCTAAACGAAGCAGCGGAGCAACAATTAACGGACGAACATTTCATTCCTATCACTCACATCGATTTATGTTGCTCCATCCCAGACGTTTCGCTTGAACTTATCGAACAAATGAATCGGCTTGCACCGTTTGGAATGGGGAATCCGAAGCCGCGTGTCCTTTTCCAACATGTGCAACTCGATACGTTGCGAAAAATTGGAACGGATCAAAACCACTTAAAACTGTTGTTAACGGAAGACGGAAAAACGTTAGAAGCGATCGGATTCGGTTTTGGCAACATCGGTGACGAAATTGCACCGAACGTTCGTCTTTCGATCGTAGGGGAACTTGCTATTAACGAATGGAACAACTTTCGAAAGCCACAGTTAATGATTCAAGATATAGCAGTGAATGAGTGGCAATTGTTTGATATGCGTCATATTCGTCATCCAAGTAAGTTCATGGCGTCGCTACCGAAAGAAAAGCGGTTATTGATCGCTTTTCATCGCGACACAGTAGACGCATTGCAATTGTCGGCATATGCAGATGAAATTGTATATGTGTCGAACGAACAAGAAGCGATAATTGATGTAAGTGGAAAGTATATTGTTTTTCTTGATTTGCCTCCGTCACAGCAAATCGTTAAAGTTTTATTAAGTTGTAGTTTACCCGAACGCATTTATGCGTTATTCTATCAAAGGGAGAATCACTTCTTTAGCGTATTGCCAACGCGTGAACATTTTAAGTGGTTATATTCATTTTTGCATAAGCGTAGCCCGTTTGATGTGCGACGTTACGCTGATGACTTAGCTCGCTCGCGCGGATGGACAAAAGAAACGATTTTGTTTATGATTCAAGTGTTTAAAGAACTTGGCTTTATAACTGTTGAAAACGGAATCGTTTCTTTAGTTTGCGATGTCCAAAAACGGGATTTAACGGAATCGCCTTCTTACCGACTGAAACAAGCGCAGGCAGAGCTCGAGCATATGTTTTTATACTCATCTTATTCCCAACTGAAACGTTGGTTTGATTCATTGTATGAGGAGGAAAATGTCAATGGATTTAAAACAATACGTCACGATTGTTCCTGATTTCCCAAAACCAGGAATTCAATTTAAAGATATTACAACAATTATGGATAAAGGGGAAGTGTACAAGTACGCAACAGATCAAATCGTCAATTACGCACGTGAAAAGAAAATTGATGTCGTTGTTGGACCAGAAGCGCGTGGTTTTATTATCGGTTGTCCAGTTGCTTATGCGCTCGGCGTTGGATTTGTCCCTGTCCGTAAAGAAGGAAAATTACCTCGCGAAGTCATTCGTGTCGAATACGGTTTAGAATACGGCAAGGACGTATTAACGATGCATAAAGATGCGATTAAGCCAGGACAGCGCGTTCTTATTACAGACGACTTGCTAGCGACAGGTGGCACGATTGAAGCGACGATTAAGCTCGTTGAACAGCTCGGCGGCATTGTCGCAGGTATTGCATTTTTAATTGAATTAACATATTTAGAAGGTCGCGAAAGATTGAAAGGATACGACATTTTAACATTAATGCAATTTTAAGAAAGGAGGGGCAAAATGCTCCTCTTTTTCGCATCATTGCTCTTTACATTTGAAAAAATTTTCAAGATAATATTGTCAATACGTTTAAAATAAAAGGTGATTGCATGGCAAATGAACAAGTATTAACGGCGGAACAAGTGATTGAAAAGGCGAGCTGTTATTTGTCGAAAGACGACGTACAGTTTATCGAACGGGCATATGAATTTGCGAAAGAAGCGCATCGCGAGCAATATCGGAAGTCTGGGGAACCGTACATTATTCATCCGATTCAAGTGGCAGGGATTTTAGTCGATTTGGAAATGGACCCTGCGACAATTGCGGCGGGCTTTTTACATGATGTTGTTGAAGATACACCTGTGACGAAAGAAGATTTAGAAAGAGAATTTGGAAAAGAAGTAGCGATGCTCGTTGATGGTGTAACGAAGCTCGGAAAAATTAAATATAAATCGCATGAAGAACAGCAGGCGGAAAATCATCGCAAAATGTTTTTAGCGATGGCGCAAGATATACGAGTCATTTTAATTAAGTTGGCGGACCGTTTGCACAACATGCGCACATTAAAACATTTGCCGATCGAAAAACAACGCCGGATTGCGAATGAGACGCTTGAAATTTTTGCTCCGCTTGCCCATCGGCTTGGAATTTCAAAAATTAAATGGGAGCTTGAAGATACAGCGCTCCGTTATTTAAATCCGCAACAATATTATCGCATCGTCAATTTGATGAAGAAAAAGCGGGCAGAACGTGAGCAATATTTAGAAGAAGTCATCCAAGAAATGCGTGCACGGTTACAGGAAGTCGGGATTCAGGCCGAAATTTCTGGACGTCCAAAACATATTTACAGCATTTATCGGAAAATGGTTTTGCAAAATAAGCAATTTAACGAAATTTACGATTTGCTTGCTGTGCGCATCATCGTCGAAAGCATTAAAGACTGTTATGCGGTACTCGGGATCATTCACACATGTTGGAAGCCGATGCCTGGGCGTTTTAAAGATTATATTGCCATGCCGAAGCCAAATATGTATCAATCGCTTCATACGACCGTTGTCGGACCAAAAGGCGAACCGCTTGAAGTGCAAATTCGGACGTTTGAGATGCATCATATTGCGGAATTCGGAATTGCTGCCCATTGGGCGTATAAAGAAGGAAAGACGATTCGACCGAATACGTTTGAAGAAAAACTAGCATGGTTTCGCGAAATTGTTGAGTGGCAAAACGAAACGAACAATGCAGAAGAGTTTGTCGAAACGTTGAAAATGGATTTATTTTCCGATATGGTGTTTGTTTTTACTCCAAAAGGTGATGTCATTGAGCTTCCAGCCGGTTCGGTGCCGATTGATTTTGCGTATCGCATTCACTCAGAAATCGGAAATAAAACAATTGGAGCAAAAGTGAACGGAAAAATGGTTCCGCTCGATCATCCTCTTCAAACGGGAGACATCGTTGAGATTTTGACGTCCAATCATTCATATGGTCCAAGTCAAGATTGGTTAAAAATCGCCCAAACATCACATGCGAAAAATAAAATTCGCCAATTTTTCAAAAAGCAACGCCGTGAAGAAAACGTTGAAAAAGGAAAAGAGCTTGTCGAAAAAGAAATTCGCAACATGGGTTTTGATGTCAAAGAAGTGCTTACTGTTGAAAATATGAAACGGGTAGCGGAAAAATTTAATTTTGCTAACGAAGAAGATATGTATGCTGCTGTTGGATATAACGGCATTACCGCTGCTCAAGTCGCGCATCGTTTAACTGAAAAGTGGCGAAAACAACGCGATTTAGAAGAACAGGCGAAACGCTTGTCGGACATGCTCCAAGAGGCGAAAACCATCACACCAATGAAAAAACGCGATTTTGGTGTATGCGTGGAAGGAGTAGACAATTTACTTATTCGTTTGTCACGTTGTTGTAATCCGGTGCCTGGCGATGAAATTATCGGTTTTATTACAAAAGGACGTGGCGTTTCTGTTCATCGTGCCGATTGCCCGAACGTGCTTGTTGAAGAAGCAAAAGAGCGACTTATTCCTGTGCAGTGGGAGAGCGGGGCAAACTGTCAACGGGAATATACAGTCGACATCGAAATTACTGGATATGATCGACGTGGCTTGCTGAACGAAGTGTTGCAAGCTGTCAATGAGACGAAAACGAACATTTCTGCTGTATCTGGAAGAACGGATCATCGTAATAAAATGGCAACGATTCATATGACGATTTTTATTCATAACGTAAGTCATCTTCAAAAAGTGGTGGAGCGCATTAAACAAATTCCAGATATTTATTCAGTTAGACGGATCATGAATTAGAAAGGGTTGTCGCCATGAGAGTTGTCGTTCAACGCGCAAAAGATGCAAAAGTCACAGTAGCTGGCGAAGTAGTCGGAGAAATTGATTTTGGGCTTGTTTTGCTAGTTGGCATTACGCATGATGATACGGAGGAAGATGCAGCATTTGTTGCCGATAAAATTGCTCATTTGCGCATATTTGAAGATGAACACGGAAAAATGAACGTATCCCTTTTAGATGTTGGTGGAGCGATTTTATCAATTTCGCAATTTACGCTGTACGGAGACTGTCGCAAAGGAAGAAGACCGAACTTTATGGATGCAGCAAAACCAGAACACGCGAAACACATTTATGAGGCGTTTAATGAACAATTGCGTCAAAAAGGAATTCGTGTAGAAACAGGTGTATTTGGTGCGATGATGGATGTAACGTTGACGAACGTCGGTCCTGTGACGCTCATCGTTGAAAGCAAATAAAAACCGTGCTCGCATGTGGACGAGCCCGGTTTTTTCTTATCCTCGTGCTAAATGTTTTTTTATTTTTTGTACGTCACGGAGGGTAAGGCCGAATTCAGAAGCGAGTTCGAACGATGTGAGATCATTTTCTTTTTGAATAAATGAATGAAAATCGACGTGCATAAGTGGGGATTGTGAATGAATAAATTCCCCTTTTTCACTATGGCGCATGATCAATCTCCTTTCGCATCAAATGTCTTTCGTATTATTCCCAATTTTTCTACCTTTTCATTCAAAGAAGGATTTTTTTTGTTTGTGAAGAAATAAAATAGCGACTACTGACAACGTAGGGGGATTTGCAACATGAAAAAATCGCTTATGGCGTCATTGTTCGTTTTTTGTTGTTTGCTGCTCATCGTGCAAACTGCGACAGCAGCAATGAACGTGCGCATCGTTGTTGACCGATTAAACGTACGAACAGGTCCGGGATTGACATTTCCGATGCAAGGAAAAGTAGCGAAAGGAAAGCAATATGCTGTCGTTCAAAAGCGAGGGGAATGGTTGCAAATTCGGCTCGCTTCGAATCGGACAGGTTGGGTGTACGGTAAATATGTGCAAATGCAAAACGAACAGATGGAAAAGAAAAAACAAATACAACAACTTGTTGTATGCCAAGCAGACGGATTACGACTTCGTAAAGGACCAGGAACGACGTATGCGATCATCGGGTATGTCAATCGTAACGAAAAAGGAACGACAACGATGATACAAGGGGATTGGATGTATGTGCGTTGGGATGGAAAAGAAGGTTGGGTGCATCGCTCATACATAGCAAATGTTGAAAAAAACACAGAACAAAACACAGAACAAAATACAGAACAAAATACAGAACAAAATGCAGAACAAAATGCAGAACAAAATACGTACGTCCAAATGTTATATGACAATACAAATATTCGTTCTGCTGCTTCAACACAGTCCTCTATCATTACTAAAGCAAAACGTGGCGACCAGTTTGCAGTCATTCGAAAAGAAGGACGATGGTACGTCATACAAGTAGATGCACAAACGATCGGTTATGTCGCAGAATGGATCGTTCAAGTAACAAAGAGACCTGCGCCTTCTCAAAAAACGATTGTAGGGAAAACGATTGTCATTGACGCAGGGCATGGTGGAAAAGATTATGGGGCGACTGGAGTCAACGGAACAATTGAAAAAATGTTAACGTTACAAACGGTATTGTTGCTAGGTGAAAAACTAAAGCAAATGGGTGCGAACGTCATTTTCACACGCGAAGATGATCGCTTTTTATCGCTTAGTGAGCGTGTCTACATAGCGGGGAAACATCAAGCAGATGCGTTTATTAGCATTCATTACGATAGCGCATTAAACCGCACGGCAAGTGGTTTAACGATATATTACTATAAATCAATTGATCGTTCGTTCGCTAATGCGATGTTTGATCCGCTGAGCCGTCTAACAGGCATTCAGCAACGCGGGATTCGAAGTGGTAATTACCATGTGTTGCGTGAAAATAGCCGCCCTTCTGTCTTGCTTGAACTTGGCTATTTAAGCAATCCGAATGAAGAGTTGTTTGTTATGTCACAAGACTACCAACAAGCAGCGACAGAGGCGATTTGTAATGGATTGCTTCAGTATTTCGGAAAATAGGGTCATCTTGACAAATGGTTTGTTCGTACGTAATATAAAAAGAAAATTCAACATCTCGCCGATGATGGAGAAAAGTAGTTAAGAGTACACATGGCCAGAGAGGAAATGCCATAGGCTGGAAGCATTTCTCCATGATGACTTAACGAACGAACACTCCGTAGGTTTCTCTTTGAACGCGTCAGTTAGTAGGAGAGAACGCTTTCCGGGCGTTATCGGATGAAAGTGGAAGCATGCGCTTCAACTAGGGTGGCACCACGGGAACTCGTCTCTCGTCCCTAATTTATTAGGGGTGGGAGATTTTTATTTGCATAAAAACTGAAGGAGGGAAATATATGTCGTTTCAAATTCCGCGCGGAACGCAAGACATTTTGCCCGAACAAGCAGCAAAATGGCAATATATTGAACACATTGCGCGCGAACTTTGCCGTCGTTACAATTATCAAGAAATTCGCACCCCCATTTTTGAACATACGGAGCTGTTTTTACGCGGTGTCGGTGATACAACGGATATTGTTCAAAAAGAAATGTACACATTTGAAGATCGTGGCGGTCGAAGTTTAACGCTTCGTCCAGAAGGAACAGCAGCAGTTGTTCGCTCATTTGTTGAAAATAAAATGTATGGCCACCCGAATCAGCCAGTGAAATTGTATTACATGGGGCCGATGTTCCGTTACGAACGTCCGCAAGCTGGTCGTTTTCGTCAGTTCGTGCAATTTGGTGTTGAAGCGCTCGGAAGTAACGATCCTGCGATTGATGCTGAAGTCATCGCTTTAGCGATGGACATTTACCACACGCTCGGATTAAAAAAGCTGAAACTTGTCATCAACAGCTTAGGTGATGTTGAAAGTAGAAAAGCGCATCGCCAAGCGCTCATCGATCATTTCCAACCTCGCATTCATGAGTTTTGTGATGATTGCCAAGCGCGGTTACATAAAAATCCAATGCGCATTTTAGACTGTAAAAAAGATCGTGACCACGAACTGATGCGTACTGCTCCATCGATTCTTGATTACTTAAATGAACAGTCGCGCACATATTTTGAAAAAGTGCAAATGTATTTACAGAAGCTTGGCATCGCATTTGAAGTCGATTCACGGCTTGTGCGCGGTTTAGACTATTACAATCATACAGCATTTGAAATTATGAGCGAGGCGGAAGGGTTTGGCGCCATTACGACGCTATGTGGCGGTGGGCGTTATAACGGTCTCGTTCAAGAAATTGGCGGACCGGAAACGCCAGGGATCGGATTCGCTTTAAGCATTGAGCGCTTGCTTGCTGCATTAGAGGCCGAGGGCATTTCGTTACCGATTTCAGAAGGAATTGACTGTTATGTTGTAGCTTTAGGAGAACAAGCGAAAGAAGAAGCGGTTGCGCTCGTTGCTGCGCTACGTAAAGAAGGTATTTCGGCAGAAAAAGATTATCAAGATCGAAAAGTGAAAGCACAGCTTAAAGCCGCAGACCGTTTACATGCGACGTATGTTGCAATTTTAGGTGAAGATGAGTTGCAAAAAGGTGTCATTAACGTAAAACATATGGCAACGGGAGAGCAGCAAGAAGTGCCTCTTAACACATTTGTTCCACATATGAAAAACGTATTGAAATAGGAGGGAGAAGTATGTTCGGAAGGACGCATTATTGTGGAGAAGTGACTCATACAGCCGTTGGGCAAACGGTGCGTTTAAAAGGATGGGTACAAAAACGTCGCGATTTAGGGGGACTCATTTTCATTGACTTGCGCGACCGTACCGGTATTGTGCAAATTGTATTTAGCCCAGATGTGTCAAAAGAAGCATTACAAGTAGCGGAAACGATTCGTAGCGAATACGTGCTAGATGTAGAAGGAACGGTCGTTCAACGTGAAGAAGGGCAAGTGAACCCAAATTTACCGACAGGGACGGTTGAAGTGCATGCAACGCACGTGGCGATTTTAAGTCAAGCGAAAACACCGCCGTTTCCGATTTCGGATAAAACAGATGTATCCGAAGACGTTCGTTTAAAATATCGCTACTTAGATTTGCGTCGCCCGGTGATGTTCCAGACGTTTCAAATGCGCCATCAAGTAACGAAAGCGATTCGCGACTTTTTAGACGAAGAAGGGTTTTTAGAAGTAGAGACGCCGATTTTAACGAAAAGCACGCCAGAAGGAGCGCGCGATTACTTAGTGCCAAGCCGTGTACATCCAGGCGAGTTTTATGCGTTACCACAATCGCCGCAAATTTTTAAACAATTATTAATGGTCGCTGGCTTTGAACGATATTATCAAATCGCTCGTTGTTTCCGCGATGAAGATTTACGTGCTGACCGTCAACCAGAATTTACACAAGTCGATATTGAAACATCGTTTATGAGTCAAGACGATATTTTAGCAATGATCGAGCGAATGATGGCGCGCGTCATGAAAATCGCAAAAGGAGTCGACATCTCTATTCCGTTCCCGCGCATGTCATACGATGAAGCGATTGCGCGTTACGGTTCGGACAAGCCAGATACGCGTTTTGGACTTGAGCTTGTTGATTTATCCGAGCAAGTGAAAGATTGCGGGTTTAAAGTGTTTGCAAGCGCGGTGCAGAACGGCGGCCAAGTGAAGGCGATCAATGTTAAAGGTGCAGCGGATAAATATTCGCGTAAAGATATTGATGCGCTAACGGAATATGTCGCTCGTTATGGAGCAAAAGGATTAGCTTGGTTGAAAGTTGAAGCAGACGGTTTAAAAGGACCAATTGCTAAGTTTTTCACTGAAGATGAACAAAAACAAATGATGCAGACACTTGAAGCAGAAACGGGTGACTTATTGTTATTTGTCGCTGATAAAAAATCGGTTGTTGCCGATGCGCTTGGTGCATTGCGTTTAAAGTTAGGAAAAGATTTACAGTTGATTGACGAATCAGCGTTTCATTTCTTATGGATTATAGATTGGCCACTATTTGAATACGACGAAGAAGAAGGTCGTTATTATGCAGCGCATCATCCGTTTACGATGCCTGTTCGTGAAGATGTGCCAAAGTTTGAAACAGACCCAGCAAGCATTCGTGCACAAGCGTACGATCTTGTGTTAAACGGATATGAGCTAGGTGGAGGCTCACTCCGTATTTTCGAGCGGGATATACAAGAAAAAATGTTTAAAACGCTCGGTTTTACTGAAGAACAAGCGCGTGAACAGTTTGGCTTTTTGCTAGAAGCGTTTGAATACGGTACGCCTCCACATGGGGGAATTGCGCTTGGATTAGACCGACTTGTCATGTTGCTTGCGGGGCGTTCGAATTTACGTGATACGATTGCCTTTCCAAAAACTGCAAGCGCGAGTTGCTTGTTAACGGAAGCGCCAAGTGCAGTTAGCGAAGAGCAATTAGAAGAATTACATTTGCGAATTAAAGACGTTCAAAAAGTAGACTAAATTTGTAACGTTGCAAATACGTTCGAAGTGTGATAACATACAATTAACGACAAGTCCTGATGTGTTTGTCGTATCACCTATTGTTTTGACCGAACAATGTGTGATACGGGAGCCCGGGTTTTCAGGTGGCGTACATGCCTCATTTACATAGAGAGGACGTACATAAGCTTGAAACAGGGCACCCACCTGTGAGAGAGCGGGTTCAAAACAAAGGCCATCAGCGACGGCACGATTGGGACTTAGGAAACAAAAATGAATAAAGCCTTGACGTAAAGAACATGCTTTACGTTAAGGCTTTTTTTGTGCCATAATGCATGTATATCCGATTGAAATACTTACATATGGGAGGCAAAACATGCTACATCAATTTTCTCGTAATGAACTCGCAATCGGGAAAGAAGGTTTAAAAAAATTAAGCGAAAGCACAGTGGCCGTTCTTGGCATTGGAGGTGTCGGATCATTTGCGGTTGAGGCGCTTGCTCGTTCAGGGGTTGGACGTCTCATTTTAATCGATAAGGATGATATTGACATTACAAACGTCAATCGTCAAATTCATGCGCTGTTATCAACGGTTGGGCGTCCGAAAGTAGAAGTGATGAAAGAGCGCATCGCAGACATTAATCCAGCATGCGAAGTCATTGCGTTAAAAATGTTTTATACAGAAGAGACGTATGAACAAATTTTTTCGTACGATATTGACTACGTCATTGATGCATCGGATACGATTTCGTATAAAATTCATCTAATGAAACAATGTTTAGAGCGCGATATTCCGATCATCTCGAGCATGGGTGCGGCAAATAAAATGGATCCGACCCGTTTTCGCATCGCTGACATTTCAAAAACACATACGGACCCGATTGCAAAAGTTATTCGCACGAGATTGCGGAAAGAAGGAATTAAAAAAGGCATCACTGTTGTTTTCTCGGATGAAAGTCCAATTGTCATTCGCGAAGACGTGCGAAAAGAAGTAGGAAATGATGAGGCAACCATTCGTAAGGCAAAAATGCCGCCGTCATCGAATGCGTTCGTTCCATCTGTCGCAGGTCTCATTATGGCGGCGCACGTCGTACAACAATTATTAAAAGATATTCCAATTCAACGTGTCGATCAACAATGAGCGCAAGGGAACTCCTTTGCGCTTTTTTTTATAGCACATTATTACACATTATTAGTTGCAAAGAAAAGGAATTTGAATTATAGTGAGAACATGACTGTGTGGTCGTAATAAAACGACCATTTGGTCATATTTCAAGAAAGAAAGGAAGAGAGGGATGAATTTTTTAACGAGGTTTAGTTTGAAAAACGCTGTCGCTGTGTTCATCATTTCATTTTTACTCATATTAGGTGGACTATATTCGTTTTCTTCTTTAAAAGTAGACTTGTTGCCAAACATTGAATTTCCGCAGCTGTCTGTTGAAGTCATCTACCCAGGTGCTTCACCAGAAGATATGAATGAGCAAGTAACAACAAAATTGGAAGAAAAGTTGAAAGCCATTGAAGGAGTAAAAAAACTCCAAAGTACATCGTTTGAAAGTATCGCAATCATTAACCTCGAATTTCCATTTAATACAGACATGGAAGAAGTCGAGCGGCAAGTTGAGTCGCTAATAAAAGAAGCGAATTTGCCGGAAAATGTGCAGACGAAAGTGAATCGCTTCTCGTTTGGTACGTTCCCGATTTATAACATTTCGCTGTTTGCTAAAGGGGATACGAACATCCAGCAATTTCTAGATGATACGATCGTTCCTGAGTTGAAAAAAATTAACGGTGTCAATTCCATTTCGGTTGGCGGGATGGAAGAAAACTTGATTCAAATTACAGTCGATAAACAAAAAGCATTGCAATATGGGTTGAGCTTAACGCAAATTAAAGAACAAATTAATGAAAAGTTTTTAGCTTTCCCGGCTGGTAACGTACAGACAGAGACATTACAAATTCCGATTCGTGTTCAACAAAAAATCGAAACGATCAAACAGCTTGAAAATTTGCCATTGTCATCTCCGATTATGAATGCATCACAAGGCGCGCCAGCAAGCGCTCAACAAGCGCCAGCTATGATTACATTAAAAGATGTGGCTACAATTCAACCTGTAACAGACCAAGGAGAAATTACGCGCTACAACTTACAACCATCTTTATCGATGGCGATTACGAAAAAGCAAGATGCGAACACGGTTGAAGTAGCGGACAAAGTGATAAACGTACTTGACAAATATAAAGACAAAATAGACTATGCAATAGGATTTGATTCTGCTGAAGGAATTAAAAAGTCTGTCGAAACGCTCGTGCGTGAAGGATTGCTTGGGGCATTGTTTGCCTCCATTGCGGTGCTCGTCTTTTTACGAAACGTGCGTGCCACAATCATTGCTATTGTTTCCATTCCACTTTCGTTATTAGTCGCATCTATTTTCTTACAGCGGATGGATATTTCTTTAAACATTATGACGTTAGGTGGAATGGCCGTTGCGGTCGGGCGAGTAGTTGACGACAGCATCGTTGTCATCGAAAACATTTTCCGTCGCGTGCGTAAGTCAAACACCGGGATGACAGATGAACTTGTCGAAGATTCGACAAAAGAAATTTTAAAGGCAATTACATCGTCTACTATCACGACCGTCGTTGTCTTTTTACCGCTCGGCCTCGTTGGTGGCGTGACCGGTGAGTTTTTCTTGCCATTTGCGTTAACGATCGTGTTTTCGCTTTTAATGTCGCTTGTAGTTGCAATTACGATCGTCCCGATTTTAGCGAAGTTTTCATTTAAAAAAGTGCCGCCAGAAGAAAAAGAAGGCGCATTGCAACGAGCTTACGGCAAAGCAATTGAATGGGCGCTGAATCATAAAAAAACTGTATTATTATCATCGATTTTATTGCTAATCGGCTCATTTGCGATTGTGCCAAAACTAGGTTTTACGTTTATTCCAAACGAAGAACAAAAAACGCTCATTGCCGCTATTGAGCTTCCTTCTTCAACAACGTTAGAAAAGACGAACGATGTATCGTTGAAAATGGAGAAAATGTTTGACGAAAAGAAAGAAATTAAAGAAGTGACGGCAGGGATTGGTACGCGCGATTTTCGGAGCGGTTTAAAACGAAAAAATCAAGCGAACTACTTTATTACGCTCAAAGAAAGTGCCAACGTCAGCACGTTTATTAAAGAGCTAGAACGAGATATGGAAAATATTGTGCAAGCGGAGGTTAAAGGTGCAAAAGTCGGCGTTCAAGAATTGCAATCTGGTGGACCGCCGTCAAACAATGACGTAAATATTGATTTATATTCGACAAACTTAACGGCGTTACAACAAGCGGCGAAAGATGTAGAAGCATACTTAAAAAAGCGTAACGATTTAAAATATGTGACAAATAACTTTGCCGACCAACAAAAGCAAGTCATTGTGGACATTGATCCACAAAAAGCGGCACATTACGGTGTTTCTGGATTCCAAGTTCTTGGTACGATTGCCGATCAAACAGGCCCTGTTCAAGTCGGTACGTTAATGCTAGATGGTGAAGAGCGGACGGTGCAATTGTCGTATAGCGAACAAATGACATCAATTGAACAGCTAGAAAATACGCTTATTTTCACAAAATTTGGACCTGTACCGGTGAAACAATTGGCAGAAGTAAAAGAAGTCGATACGTTTACGTCTATTCAAAAACTTGATGGAAAAGTGTTTGCTCGCATATCTGCCCAAATTGTTGGTGATAACATTCAACAAGTGACGCAAGATGTTATCAATGGTGTGAAAAAAGATGTGGATTTACCAAAAGACGTTTCGTTTGAAGGTGGCGGTGGAAGCGATGAAACGGTAGAAACGTTCCAACAGCTTGGTTTAGCGATGGTTGTAGCGATTGGGCTTGTGTATATTACGATGCTCATTACGTTTGGAAAAGCGCGTATTCCGTTTATTATTTTATCATCGCTTGTGTTCGTTCCAATCGGTTCGTTGCTCGGCTTATTTATTGCGAATGAACCGATGTCCGTGAGCGTCATGATCGGTTTGCTCATGCTCATTGGAATTGTGACAACGAATGCGATCGTTCTCGTTGACCGCATCGGGCAAAATCGTGAGCAAAAGGGAATGACGATCCGTCAAGCGCTTATTGAAGCAGGTAAAACGCGGTTACGCCCGATTTTAATGACAGCATTTGCGACGGTGGCCGCACTCATTCCGCTTGCGTTGACAAAGTCATCGGGAACGCTCATTTCTAAAGGGTTAGCGATTACGGTCATCGGTGGATTGACGTCATCAACGTTATTGACGTTAATTCTCGTTCCTGTTGTATACGAACTATTTTTCTTCCGACAAGCGAAAAAAGAACGACAAGCATAATTGGAGACAGGCTGGCTGAAATTCGGTCAGCCTGTTGTGTTATAATAAAACGAGAAACGAACAGTAAGGATGGAGCCTCATGAGCAGAAAAGAGCAAATTATTGAAGTCGCGATGAAACTGTTTGCGAAAAAAGGGTATCACGCGACATCGATGCAAGAAATTGCCGAACATAGTCAGTTAGCAAAAGGATCGCTATACAATTACTTTAAGTCAAAAGAGGAAATTGTGTTGTCGATTTTTCAGTATCATTACGATCAGTTGTTTCAGCAATTCGCTCGCATTGCGTCAGACCGTTCATTAACAGCGCGCGAAAAATTTTTAAAACAGCTTTCTTTACAAATTGAAGCGTTTGAACAGCATAAAGAAATTGTACAAATGCATATGGGCGATCATGCACAAAAAGTTAGTGAAGACGTTCACGCGCTTGTTTTGCGCATTCGTTCCCATTTATTTGACTGGTACGTTCAATCACTTATCGATGTATACGGGGAACGTATTCGTCCGTATGTGCTTGATTGTGCCATCATGTTAAATGGCATGTTAAAAGAATATTTATTTTTTGTTCTGTTTGAACAAAAGTCGTTTCCTTTTCAACGATTAGCTCCTTTTTTAATCGAGCGGCTTGATGCGCTTGTCGACAGTTTACAGCATGACATGCCATTGCTAAGCCACGATGTCCAAGCAGAAAAAACACGCGCACTCGCGCTTATTGAGGAGATGATCGAAGAAGCGAGCGATCATCATATGGTGGAGCTACTCAAACAGTTAAAAACAGAAATACAACAGGATGACCTGAGAAAAGCGATTGTTGATGCGTTTCTTTTATATTTACAACAAAGTCATATGCGCCAATTTGTTCCTGCCTTACGTGCAGCGTTAGCATTGTGAGGTGAGAAAAAGATGTTGTTTGCTCAAGAGCCGCTTGCTTATCGTATGCGCCCGCGTACGATTGATGAAGTCATCGGACAAGACGATGTGATCGGTTCACATACAGCGCTATATCGAATGATTAAAAATGGTTATGTGCCATCGTTATTGCTTTACGGACCGCCTGGTGTCGGGAAAACATCGCTTGCTTATGCGATCGCTGGAACGGTACAACGTCCGTTTTATACGCTCAATGCGACGACGGCAGGAAAAAAAGAAATGGAAGAAATAGTGACGGATGCTCGCTTTGAAGGCAACGTTATTTTATTTATTGATGAAATTCATCGTTTCACAAAAGCGCAACAAGATTATTTATTACCACATGTCGAAAGTGGTTTGATTACTCTCATTGGTGCGACGACAGAAAATCCATTTCATTCGATTAATCCGGCTGTTCGCAGTCGCTTAGGACAAATAAAACAGTTGCAGCCATTAACAAAAGAGAAGACGCTCGCATTATTGCACCGCGCTTTAGCCGATCGTGAACGAGGATTAGGCGATTGGCATATTGACATTAGCGATGAGGCACTTTCGATCATTGCTGAAGGGGCAAACGGAGATGCTCGAGCGGCATTGACGATTTTAGAGGAAGTCGTATATGCAACGAAACAAAGGGATCAATATGCTGTTGTGGATGTGCAAGCTGTTTTGTCTTGTGTAGAAAACAAGTCGCTAACGTATGATAAACAAGGAGATACGTATTATTCTTTACTTTCCGCTTTTCAAAAAAGTATTCGCGGCAGTGACGTAGATGCTTCGCTTCACTATTTAGCAAGGCTTCTTGAAGGTGGCGATCTTACCGCTGTTTGTCGTCGCCTTGCAGTCATTGCTTATGAAGATATTGGATTAGCCAATCCACTAATCGGTGTGAAGGTGATGAGCGCGATCGAAGCCGCAGAGCGTCTCGGTATGCCAGAAGCACGCATTCCGCTTTCAGTCGTGACGATTGACATGTGTTTATCACCGAAATCAAATAGTGCATATAAAGCGATCGATCAAGCGCTCATAGATGTGCGAAACGGAAAAGGACAATCGATTCCGCTTCATTTGCAAGATGCTCACTATGCGGGGGCAAAACATCTTGGACGCGGAATAGGGTATAAATATCCACACGATTATCCATACGGTTGGGTGGCACAACAATACTTCCCTGACGATTTAATCGGAGTGCAATATTATCAACCGAAACAAAACGGCGAAGAAAAGCAACTCGCTTCCGTTTATGAGCGGCTAAGCGAACGAAAAAAGCAGTAACGTTCCTTTGTTTCGTATTTTTATGTTATAATGGCTTGTGTTTCTTTTGACAGTGAATGAGGGGATGATTCGTTTGAAAATATCTACAAAAGGTCGATACGGTTTAACGATTATGATTGAATTGGCGAAACGATATGGAGAGGGACCGATTTCATTAAAATCGATCGCTCAAACGAATAATTTGTCGGAGCATTATTTAGAACAACTCATTTCCCCATTGCGAAACGCTGGTTTAGTGAAAAGCGTTCGCGGAGCGTATGGCGGTTACATTTTAGCAGATGAACCATCAAAAATTACTGCGGGCGATGTTATTCGTGTGTTGGAAGGACCGCTTCAAGTCGTTGAAGAACTAGAAGATGAAGAACCAGCGAAACGTGAATTATGGATGCGCGTTCGCGATGCGGTAAAAGAAGTATTAGATAGCACGACGCTTGAAGACTTATTAAATCATACCGACGACCACGGTGATGCATATATGTTTTATATCTAGGAAAGGAGAATGTATTTGGAACGCATTTATTTAGACCACGCAGCGACGTCTCCTGTTCATCCGCAAGTTGTGGAGGCAATGGTACCGTACATGACAACATATTTTGGCAACCCATCAAGCATTCATTCATTTGGTCGTGAAACACGACGTGCCCTTGATGAAGCGAGAGAGACCATTGCTAAAACGATCGGGGCAAAAGCGAACGAAATCATTTTTACAAGCGGTGGAACAGAGGCGGATAATTTAGCGATCATTGGTGTAGCAATGGCGAATCGCGAGAGAGGACGACACATCATTACAACGTCTGTCGAACATCATGCCGTGTTAAATACGTGCAAATATTTACAAAAACAAGGATTTGAAGTGACATACTTACCTGTGGATGAGCATGGCATCATTTCTATTGAACAGCTAAAAAGCGCTTTGCGCGACGATACAGTTCTTGTCTCTATCATGTTTGGCAACAATGAAACAGGTGTGTTGCAACCAATTCATGATATTGTTCAATTGCTTCATGACCACGATGTGTATTTTCATACGGATGCAGTACAAGCGTATGGTCTCGTTCCGATCGATGTGCACGAACTCGGCATCGATTTACTTTCCGTATCAAGCCATAAAATTAACGGACCAAAAGGAGTCGGCTTTTTATACGTACGTGAAGGGGTTCGTCTGACGCCACACATATACGGCGGAGAACAAGAAAGAAAACGACGTGCAGGGACAGAAAACGTACCCGGTATTGTCGGATTGCAAAAAGCAGCTGAACTCGCACAACAAATGATGTCCGAAAAACGAGCGTTATATGAACAGTTTCAACGTATCATGTTGACGACATTTGAACGAGAAGGCATTCATTACGCGGTGAACGGTCATGAAACAAATCGTTTGCCACATGTATTAAATGTTGCGTTTTTCGGAACAAATGTAGAAGCATTGCTTGTCAATTTAGATTTAGCAGGCATTGCAGCGTCGAGCGGATCGGCATGTACGGCTGGTTCCATTGATCCGTCACATGTGTTAGTGGCGATGTACGGAAATGATTCCGAACGCATTCGTTCTTCTGTTCGTTTTAGCTTTGGATATGGCAATACGATCGAACAAGTCGAACGAGCAGCATATGACATTGCAAAAATTGTGAAACGGCTAACAAAAGCGTGAAAGTCCTGCGGTAATATGTCAAGGTGAAAAATCATCGAAATTGGAAATTCGATTGTCCGATGACCCGAAAAAAGGCAATACTTAAGAAGCCCAGTCTTGTCTTATGTCATTAACTGGGTTTTAATGCAAAATCAGTTAGATCGATACCCCTATCGATCTTCCCCCTTTCTTGGCGTGTAGATTTGACCGTTGCGTAGCAGCGCATCGATCACACGCACGAGTTTTCGAGCGGTGAGGACGAGGGCTCGTTTGTGTTGGTGCTTTGGTACTTCCTCATACTTCTTCCGGTAATAGGTGCGAAACGACGCATCATGCCGTTGTACCGAGTTGGCAGCCTCCACTAGGTAGTAACGGAGATAGCGATTGCCGGAACGAATGAGGGAAGTCTCCTCGGCTTGGAACCGACCGGACTGGTGCTTAGACCAAGTCAAACCTGCATACTTTGCTAAGGCGGCTTGGTTGTCAAAGCGCTCGATTTGTCCAATTTCGGCTAAGATGCCAGCGGCGTAGACCGGACCAATGCCGGGAATCGTTTGTAACGTATTTGGGATGCCTTCCAAATGGCGAGTAATCGCTTTATCTAGCTCTTTAATTTGCGCTTGAAGGCTACGGATGGATTGAATTGATAGCCCTAAAAGCAAGTCGATGGAATCCTCGACACATTTGGAAAGCCGATACGACGAACGAGCCGCCTTTTGAATGGACTTGGCGATGCATTCCGGATCGGCAAAGCGATTGCGTCCTTTTTGGCGCAAGAAGTCAGCGAGCTGTTGCACGTCCATCTGACTGATTTCGTCTAAGCTAAACGACTCGAGAAGAAGCTCTAAGATGGCATGTCCGAACACGGAGCTGTCCACCTCTTGGGTAAAGGAACTGCACTTGTAAAACAAGTGTTGGAGGAAGTACTGCTTTTCCCGAGTCAGCTGATGGACGAGATGATAGCGCATGCGCGTGAGCCGTTGAAGGGCGATAAACTGTTCTTGCATGACAGCTGTCACTTTCAAACGGCCAAAGCGAAGCCGATCGGCGATGATCCACGCATCGATGCCGTCCGTTTTATCCAAGTCAGTGTACGCTTCTTTAAATTTGCGAATGAGCTTTGGATTGATGGTAAACACCTTGACATTCCAAGACTTCAGCTCCTCCTGTTGGTGGAAAAACATCGCTGGATGCCAGCTGTAGACCGAAGTGGCTTCCATCCCGATGAGAATTTCGGATGGTTGGCGCTTGTTGGCCCACAGGAGGATTTGATCGCGAAGGAAGGTCGCGCCAAGGAGATGATTGTCCACCTTGAATTGGGCGCACGTGTTTCCTTCTTGATCCATGATACACGTGTATAAGTCCGTTGAGCTCACGTCAATCCCGACGTAGAGTTTCATGAGATCACCTCCAATCGTAGTAGGATCGTGGGGTTGGGACTCTTCGGGATGCCCCCGGACCGCGCCTGTTGACCAGTCACCCTCGCATATGAGAACTCACGTTGGGCCATGGGCTGCCTGGAAGCTGCTCCTTCCAGCATGGGAAACCAACGGGAACAGCCTGCGGGTTAGAAGTCCGAACAGGAGCCGGGGAGACAGACTTTCTAAGTAGTCAAAGCTACAGGAGAGAGAAGAGTGTCCCCGATGATCCTAAGACCATTATCCAAGAACATCGCGAAAAGTCCAACCCCGATGTAGTGCCATCCACGGGGGAGGGGCGCGCCCCTCCCCCGTGGGCAAATCACTTACACATATGCGATTGTCAAGGAGCATATCCAACTGGAAATTCGATTTAAAAATCTTTCTAAACATACTATACGAGGAGGGAAAACGATGGCAAGAGTAGTAGTAGGCATGTCCGGTGGAGTTGACTCATCGGTCGCAGCCTTATTATTAAAACAACAAGGGTACGATGTCATCGGCATTTTTATGAAAAACTGGGACGACACCGACGAAAACGGGGTATGTACCGCAACGGAAGATTACGAAGATGTCGTGCGTGTGTGCAACCAAATTGGTATTCCGTATTATGCGGTCAACTTCGAAAAGCAATATTGGGAAAAAGTATTTACGTACTTTTTAGACGAATATAAAGCAGGGCGTACGCCAAATCCAGATGTGATGTGCAATAAAGAAATTAAGTTTAAAGCATTTTTAGAACATGCGATGGCGCTTGGAGCGGACTATTTAGCGACAGGACATTATGCTCGCGTTGCCTATCGCGATGGAGAATACCAATTGTTGCGCGGGTTAGATGCAAATAAAGATCAAACGTATTTTTTAAATCAGCTCGGCCAAGCTCAATTATCGAAAGTGTTGTTTCCAATCGGCGAATTACAAAAGTCCAAAGTGCGTGAAATCGCCAAAGAAGCGGGACTTGCGACAGCAGGAAAAAAAGATAGCACCGGCATTTGTTTTATCGGAGAACGCAATTTTAAACAGTTTTTAAGCAATTATTTACCTGCACAGCCGGGCGAGATGCAAACGCTCGATGGAGAAGTAAAAGGTACGCACGATGGCTTAATGTACTATACGATCGGACAACGCCACGGACTTGGTATTGGTGGTAGCGGAGAGCCTTGGTTCGTTGTTGGGAAAAATTTAAAAGACAACATTTTATACGTTGCACAAGGATTTGATAACGAATTGCTTTATTCTGATGCAATTATTGCAACGAACGTCAATTGGGTCAGCGATCGAAAACCGAATGAACCGATTGCTTGTACAGCGAAATTCCGTTATCGTCAACCAGATGTACCGGTGACAGTAGAAATGATTGATGAAACGACGGCACGCGTATCATTTAGCCAACGCGTACGCGCAGTTACGCCGGGGCAAGCGGTCGTTTTCTACAACGGTGAACAATGTCTCGGTGGCGGAACGATCGATCAAGTCTTTCGCGATGGAGAAAAACTCACATACGTTGGCTAACCTTCAACTCAACAGACGAGTTGAAGGCTTTTTTGTTATAATATTGAATATGAGGTGATAGAGATGGATTACAACGCACAAGGCATTCAATATATGCAGCAAGGACAATATGAAGAAGCGGTTAAATGTTTTCATGAAGCGATTGAACGACAACCGAACGATCCTGTTGGTTACATTAATTTTGGAAACGTATTAGCAGCTGTCGGTGAAGAAGAAAAAGCGATTCGCTTTTTCCATAAAGCACTTGAACTTGATGAAAAAGCAGCGACCGCTTATTACGGACTCGGATCCATTTATTACAATCGCCAACAATTTGAACGAGCGAAAGAACAATTTGAACGGGCGATTCGAGTCGGATTAGCAGATGGAGATGTGTTTTTTATGCTTGGCATGTCGCTTATGTACTTAGAGCAACCACGTTTAGCGCTACCATATTTTCAGCGGGCAGTAGAATTAAACGAGCGCGATGTCGAAGCGACATTTCAGCTCGGGCTTTGTTTCGCGCAACTACAGTTCGTGGATGAGGCGATGACGTATTTTGAACGGACGATTCATTTAAACGAGCAACATGCGGATGCGTATTACAATTTAGGTGTCGCATATGCATACAAAGACGATCCGAAAACGGCATATGAGATGTTTGAAAAGGCGCTGGCTATTCAACCGGATCATTTGTTAGCAGGTCATGGGAAAAAGCTAATGGAACGCGCATTGCAATAACAAAGGGGGAGATGGCGTTGCAACAACAGTTAGATTTAGACGGACGATCGTTTATTAAAGGCGTCCATGTCGGTACCATTTTTCATAACGAAGACAATTTATATTCAGTTATTCGTGTACGCGTAGAAGAAACAAATGAAGCGCATATAGAAAAAGACGTTGTTGTGACAGGCTATTTCCCTTTGCTCGGTGAGTATGATACATATACGTTTTTCGGCACATTTAAAGAACATCCGCGCTTTGGAAAACAATATGTTGTTGATCATTTTCGAAAAGAGTTTCCTGAAACGAAAGAAGGAGTGATTCAATATTTATCGGGCGGCATGTTTAAAGGAATCGGAAAAAAAACAGCAGCCGCGATCGTAGAAACGTTAGGTGAGCGAGCGATTTCAAAAATATTAGAAGATCCCGATGTGCTTGCGAACGTACCGAAGCTAACAAAAGCAAAAGCAAAGCAGCTGTATGAGACGTTGCGCGAACATGAAGGATTAGAACAAATTATGATTGCTTTGTCGCAATTTGGCTTTGGACCTCAATTATCGATGAAAATTTATCAAGTGTACAAAGATGAAACGTTACAAATCATTCGCACAAATCCATATCAACTTGTCGAAGACGTTGAAGGAATTGGATTTGGTCGCGCTGATGATCTCGGCTTGCAGCTCGGTATTTCGGGCAATCATCCGGATCGCATTCGGGCAGGTTGTTTATACGTCATAGAGCAACATTGCATGCAAGAAGGGCATGTGTATATGACGTATGAACAACTCCTTACAGAAGTGAAACAATTGTTAGAGGCGAAACGGCAAGAAGTCGTTGAAGTTGCTTGCATTTCCCGTGAAATGATCCATTTATCTGAAGAAGGGAAGTTAATTGTGGAAGAAGATCGTTTTTACATCCCTTCCTTGTATTTTGCGGAAAAAGGTATCGTGTCAAACGTGAAGCGGCTGCTTGAGCAAAAGGGCATGACTACGTTTTCTGAAGCCGAATTTTTACTAGCGCTCGGTGAATGGGAAGAAGAAGCAAACATTCAATATTCGCAAAAACAAAAAGAGGCGATTCAACAAGCCCTTTGTTCCCCGTTGTTCATTTTAACAGGCGGACCAGGGACAGGAAAAACGACGGTCATTAATGGTATTGTTCATTTGTTCGCTAAATTGCACGGGCTATCGCTTGATCCGACGAGCTATGATACGGACGAGTCGTTTCCGATTTTACTTGCTGCTCCAACCGGCCGTGCAGCGAAGCGCATGACGGAATCGACAGGTTTGCCGGCGATGACGATTCATCGTTTGCTCGGCTGGAGTGGTGACGGGTTTCAACGTGGGGAAGACGAACCGATTAACGGAAAGTTGTTAATTGTCGATGAAATGTCCATGGTCGATACGTGGCTAGCGAATCAGTTATTAAAGTCTGTTCCATCATCCATGCAAGTCATTTTCGTTGGCGATGAAGACCAATTACCGTCCGTCGGACCAGGACAAGTGCTGAAAGACTTGCTTCGCGCAAACGTCATTCCGACCGTTCGCTTGACAGACATTTATCGCCAGGCAGAAGGTTCGTCGATCATTTCCCTTGCCCATGCGATTAAAGATGGAAACATTCCTCACGATTTGACGTTTCCACAAAAAGACCGTTCATTTATTCGTTGCACGGGCGGACAAGTCGTTGACGTCGTAAAAAAAGTAGCTGAAAACGCAAAACAAAAAGGATATCGCGCAAAAGACGTTCAAGTGCTCGCACCGATGTATCGCGGTCATGCAGGAATTGATCGATTAAACGAAACGTTGCAACAGCTATTTAATCCAAAACATGATCATAAACGAGAGCTTACGTTTGGTGATGTTGTTTATCGCGTAGGCGATAAAGTGTTGCAGCTAGTCAATCAGCCGGATGAAAATGTGTTTAATGGCGATATCGGTGAGATCGTTGCGATTTTCTATGCCAACGAAAACGTAGAAAAACAAGATCTCGTTGTCGTTTCGTTTGATGGAAACGAAGTGACATACCCAAAACAAGAATTGAATCAAATTACGCACGCCTACTGTTGTTCGATTCATAAATCGCAAGGAAGCGAATTTCCGATCGTCATTTTGCCTGTTGTAAAAAGTTATTATCGCATGTTAAGGCGCAATTTATTGTACACAGCCATTACGCGCAGTAAACGATATTTAATTTTGTGCGGTGAAGAAGAAGCGTTCCAGCTTGGGGTCATGCGAACAGATGACGGAACGAGACAAACGACATTGTACGAAAAATTAACAAATACTATTTCGCCTGAGCAACAGCTGCTTCCGATGGAAGATGCAAACATCGGAATGGAAGGTGTTACCCCGTATGACTTTATGGAAAATGACGTAACATAATGACGGACACACATATTGGCACGCTCCTTCTTTCCGTGACGTATGTTTACGTAAAAAAATGACAAAGATAGAAGAAAAAATAAAGAGGAGTGTGTCCTTTATGTTAAAGTGTCCGAATTGTCAAAGTAAAGATTTGGGTAAAATCGGCGTTAATCAGTATTATTGCTGGAATTGCTTTATTGAGCTAACCGTCCAAAAAGGAATGATTTATACGCATCAGGTAGAAGAAGACGGAACGCTTAGCTCGCTCGACGATTTGTTTAGCGAACAGGAACGAACTTTGTTTTCGTAATGAAAGGAGAATGACGATGAATCGAACAATCGCTTCTTTAATTGCGATCGGTGCAGGAGTAGCAGCATACCAATTAGCGCAACGAAACGGCGGCATGAACATGCGCAATGTGCGAAAAGTCGGCAAACAAATGTTGCGCCCATTTATGTAACGAAAAAACGGCAATCTCATTTGAGGTTGCCGTTTGTTTGTATAACATCCCCTTTATATTCTAACACTATAACAAGGAGGGATGGTCTTGGAGCATTCACATCTGCATTTTTTCGTTCGTTTAACGAAGTTGCTATTCATTTTAGTTTGCTTATATTTTATTGTAAAGCTTCAGTCGGTATGGCTGCCGTTTTTACATGTATTTATTAAAATTATGACCCCTTTTCTCATCGCCGCATTCATTACATACTTATTGCATCCTGTTGTTGAATACGTTCATAAGCGAGGTATGCCGAGAGCGCTTGCCATTCTTGCCATTTATGCATTATTTTTTGGCGGAATCGGTTTTGCTGTTTACAAAGGGGCACCGTTGTTTATTGCTCAGCTAGAAGATTTAAATAAAAGCTTACCGATATTTGTTCGTACGTATGAACAATGGACGAATTATATTCATGAAGAAACGGCCACATGGCCTTATGATGTCCATCAACGCATTGAGGCGATGATGACAGAAGCGGAGTCATTTATTAGCGAGGCGGTTACAGGTGCGATTATTGGAGTGAAACAACTCATTAATCGAATCATCATCTTTTTTATTATTCCTTTCATTGCGTTTTACATGTTAAAAGATGTGGAGCTTATTAAAAAAGCAGCATGGGAATGGACTCCGAAAAAATGGCGCCATAAAGGTATGCAATTTTTACGCGACGTTGATCAAACGCTCGGTGGATATATTCGTGGACAATTGTTCGTCTGTTTTTTGATCGGAACGGCTGCTGCGCTTTCGTTTTGGCTTATTGATATGAAATATCCCCTCTTGCTTGGCATGATCGTCGGGGTTACAAATGTCATCCCGTATTTCGGACCAATTATTGGCGCCATTCCAGCGGCGATTATTGCTGCAACCGTATCAGTAAACAAATTGCTTCTTACTGTTGGAATCGTCTTTTTATTGCAGTTTATTGAAGGAAACATTTTATCCCCGCTTATTGTAGGGAAAAGCTTACATTTACATCCGCTTATTATTATGTTTTCCCTATTTGTTGGTGGAGAAATCGGTGGCATCATTGGTTTAATTGTTGCTGTTCCGATCGTTGCGATTGCTAAAGCGACATTTGTACACATTCGCTCGTTGAAAACAAATTGACAAAAAAAAGGGGCTTGTCTATAATTTTCACAAGAGTGATACATACAAAAACGATGACGGATCGAGTATGTTACAGCCCATCTTAAAGCGCTTTCGGCGCACAGAGAGGAATTTCCGTGGCTGAAAGAAATTCCAGATGAAGAGTAACAGAACGCTAATCCTGAGTGCAGGAAAACCCTGCCGACGAAGCCACGTTACGGCGGTTGAGGTGATGGACGTTTTGTCCATAAACAGGGTGGTACCGCGAGCAAGCTCTCGTCCCTGAGCAGGGATGGGAGTTTTTATATTTTTATAAGGGAGGAAGGAAACGTGAAGAAGCTAACATCTGCTCAAGTTCGTCAAATGTTTTTAGACTTTTTTAAAGAAAAAGGTCACGCTGTTGAGCCGAGCGCATCGCTTATTCCGATTGACGATCCGTCATTGTTATGGATCAATAGCGGTGTCGCAACGTTAAAAAAATATTTTGATGGCCGCGTCATTCCAGACAATCCGCGCATTTGTAATGCGCAAAAATCAATTCGTACAAACGACATTGAAAACGTCGGAAAAACGGCGCGCCACCATACGTTTTTTGAAATGCTCGGAAACTTCTCGATCGGCGACTATTTTAAACGAGAAGCGATTCATTGGGCATGGGAGTTTTTAACGAGCGAAAAATGGATCGGTTTTGATCCGAACCGTCTTTCTGTGACAATTCATCCAGAAGATGAAGAAGCGTTTGACATTTGGCATAACGAAATTGGATTGCCAGAAGAACGCATTATTCGATTGGAAGGGAACTTCTGGGATATCGGGGAAGGTCCGAGCGGTCCGAACACAGAAATTTTCTACGACCGCGGGGAACAATTTGGCAACGACCCGAACGATCCAGAATTATATCCGGGTGGAGAAAACGAACGTTATTTAGAAGTATGGAACCTCGTCTTTTCGCAATTTAACCATAACCCTGACGGTACATATACACCGCTTCCGAAGAAAAACATTGATACGGGCATGGGATTAGAGCGGATGTGCTCGATTTTACAAGACGTTCCGACAAACTTTGATACTGATTTATTTATGCCAATCATTCGTGCAACTGAACAAATTTCAGGGGAAACATATCGCACGGATGCCGAAAAAGACGTGGCATTTAAAGTCATTGCCGACCATATTCGTACGGTCACGTTTGCCATTGGCGACGGGGCGCTGCCATCGAACGAAGGACGCGGTTATGTGTTGCGTCGTTTATTGCGCCGTGCCGTTCGCTATGCGAAACAATTAAACATTCAACGTCCATTTATGTATGAGCTCGTTCCGGTTGTCGGTGAAATTATGGTCGACTATTATCCGGAAGTGAAAGAAAAAGCATCGTTCATTCAAAAAGTAATTAAAAATGAAGAAGAGCGCTTCCATGAAACGTTAAATGAAGGACTTGCAATTTTAGCAAGCGTCATCGAAAAAGAAAAACAACGTGGTAGCGATACAATTAATGGTGAAGATGTATTCCGTTTGTACGACACATACGGCTTCCCTGTGGAATTAACGGAAGAGTATGCGGAAGAAGAAGGAATGAAAGTCGACCACGACGGTTTTGAACGTGAAATGGAGCGCCAGCGCGAACGGGCACGTGCTGCACGTCAAGATGTTGATTCGATGCAAGTCCAAGGCGGTGTATTAGGCGACATTAAAGTAGAAAGCACGTTTGTCGGTTATGACCAGCTTTCTGTTTCTTCTGTTGTCGAAGTAATCGTAAAAGACGGACAACTTGTCAACGAGGTAAGCGAAGGACAAGAAGCGCAATTGATTTTACGTGAAACGCCGTTTTATGCAGAAAGCGGTGGACAAATTGCTGACCGCGGTTGGATTGAAGGAGAGACAGGAAAAGCGTACGTAAAAGACGTACAAAAAGCGCCAAACGGCCAACATTTACATCATATTGTCGTTGAACATGGCACCATTCAAACGAACGGCACATATATCGCACATGTCGACGAAGCAGCGCGCGTCGATATTGTGAAAAACCATACAGCGACGCATTTGTTGCATCAAGCGTTAAAAGATGTGCTTGGTGTGCATGTGAACCAAGCTGGTTCGCTTGTTGCTCCTGATCGTTTACGCTTTGACTTTACGCATTTCGGTCAAGTAAAGCAAGAAGAGCTCGAGCAAATTGAAGCGATCGTTAACGAGCAAATTTGGCGCAATCTCCCTGTTGCGATTGAATATAAACCGCTTGATGAAGCAAAAGCGATGGGAGCGATGGCGCTATTTGGTGAAAAATATGGTGACATCGTGCGCGTCGTGCAAGTAGGCGATTACAGCCTAGAGCTTTGTGGTGGTTGCCATGTGAAAAATACAGCCGAAATCGGTTTGTTTAAAATTGTTTCTGAATCGGGCATTGGGGCAGGCACACGTCGGATTGAAGCAGTTACAGGAAAAGCTGCGTATCGTTTAATGAATGATCAAATTGCATTATTAAAAGAAGTAGCGGAAAAATTAAAAACGAATCCGAAAGATGTGTTAACGCGCATCGATACACTCATGAACGATATGCGCGAATTGCAACGTGAAAATGAATCGCTTTCTGCGCGTTTAAGCCATATGGAAGCAGAAAATTTAGTGAACCAAGTAAAAGAAGTAAACGGTGTTCCACTTGTCACAAGTAAAGTGAACAACGCCGATATGAACAGCTTACGTGCAATGGTCGACGATTTAAAACAAAAATTAGGTTCAGCGATCATTGTGCTTGCTTCTGTACAACAAAATAAAGTAAACTTAATTGCTGGTGTCACAAACGACTTAATCGACCGCGGTTATCACGCTGGAAAACTCATTAAAGAAGTGGCGACGCGTTGCGGCGGCGGCGGCGGTGGCCGAGCGGATATGGCACAAGCAGGCGGAAAAGATGCGAATAAAGTAGATGAAGCACTTAAATTTGTCGAACAGTGGGTAAAATCTGTTTAATAAACGGTGGAAATCGTGTACAATGGATGTAAGGATGGATATGCCAGATTTCGTGGAACGTGAGAGTGGGGTGCAAAAGAACGGTGAGTTCGTTTGATAACACAATGCAATTTAACTTTCCGGAAGAACCGATGGACGTCGATGTTCGGGAAGTGTTGCTTACCGTATACGACGCATTGCAGGAAAAAGGGTATAACCCAATTAACCAAATTGTCGGCTACTTATTGTCTGGTGATCCAGCTTACATCCCTCGCCATAAAGATGCCAGAAACTTGATTCGCAAAGTCGATCGCGACGAATTAATTGAAGAATTAGTGAAATTCTATTTACGAACACATCGTGAGGAATAGACAGATGCGTATTTTAGGATTAGACTTTGGAACGAAAACGCTCGGCGTTGCCGTAAGCGACGAGTTAGGATGGACGGCTCAAGGCATCGAGACGATTCGTATCGATGAAGAAAACGGTGAATATGGCTTTGACCGTTTGCGGCAATTGATTGAGCAATATGCGGTCGAAGAAATCGTCATCGGGTTTCCGAAAAATATGAACGGCACCATCGGACCGCGCGGCGAGGCGACACAACGCTTTGCCGAACAAGTGAAACAAACGTTTTCACTTCCTGTCGTCTTGTGGGATGAAAGACTGTCCACCATGGCGGCAGAACGAATGTTAATCGCTGCGGACGTTAGTCGAAAAAAACGTAAAAAAGTGATTGACAAAATGGCTGCGGTGATGATTTTACAATCTTATTTGGACCATAAACAATTGAGGTGAACATGATGGAACACGGTGAAAAACACATTACAGTCGTTGACGAAGACGGCAACGAACAACTTTGCGAAGTACTATTTACATTTGAATCTGAAGAATTCGGAAAATCTTACGTTTTGTACTACCCAATCGGTGCAGAAGAAGATGACAACGAAGAAATTGAAATTCACGCATCTTCTTTTATCCCAGGAGAAGATGGGCAGGCAGGAGAATTGCAGCCGATCGAAACAGAAGAAGAATGGGATATGATCGAAGAAATGCTAAACACATTTCTCGGTGAAGAGGAAGAAGACGAAGAATAAGAGGCTGACTATGCGTCAGCTTCTTTTTTTTTATTTATGTCGTGTCGGTGTTTGTAGTATAATGTGAAAAGTGAGGGAGGATGACGTATGTTACAAGAACATGAAGCGAAGACGGTGCGAAAAATTGTCCTATACATTACAGCACCTTTGTTATTGTTGATAATTGCCGCATGCATTGGCTTGTTTGTATATATTCGTTCCGCATTGCAGCCTGTGGATCCGAATGATAGAACGCCGATTCAAGTAGACATTCCGATCGGCTCATCCATATATACGATTGCCAACATATTAGAAAAAAACGGCATAGTGAAAGATGCAACGATTTTTCGCTACTATGTAAAATTTAAAAACCACGCCGATTTTCAAGCGGGTAATTATACATTTACAAAAGCAATGACGTTAGCACAAATTGCTGAACAACTAAAAACAGGAAAAGTCGTGAAAGAAGCGAAGCTAAAAATAACGGTTCCAGAAGGAAAACAACTGACACAAATTGCGACGATCATTTCACAAAAAACGGGCTATTCGACCGAAGAGATTATGGCGAAACTAACAAATCGTTCATATATCGAGGAGTTAGTGGAAAAATATCCTTCTGTTTTGACGTCCGACATTTTCAATAAAAACATTCGTTACGCATTAGAAGGATATTTATTCCCAGCGACATATTCGTTTACAGAAGAAAAACCTTCGCTTGAAGAAATGATTGAAACCATGGTTGCGAAAACGGAAGAAGTATTAGCAAAATATACAGAAGACATGGAAACGCGTGGCTTGACCGTCCATCAATTGCTAACGATGGCGTCACTTATTGAAGAAGAAGCAACGGAAAAAGCGGATCGCGAAAAAATCGCAAGCGTGTTTTACAATCGATTAGAAAAAGGTATGCCATTACAAACAGACCCGACTGTTTTATATGCGCTCGGACAGCATAAATCGCGTGTATACTACAAAGACTTAGAAGTAAACTCGCCTTACAATACGTATATGCATAAAGGACTTCCGCCAGGACCGATTGCAAACGCAGGCGAAGCATCGATTCAAGCGGCTCTTCATCCAGCGGAGACGGACTATTTTTACTTTTTAGCGACGCCAGCGGGAGATGTCATTTTTACAAAAACACTTGACGAACATAATCGCGAAAAGGCAAAATATATCGGAAAGCAATAAAACGTTCGCTTTTTGTTTTGATTTATGGTAGTATATATAAAGTTATGGATCGTGATGAAACAAGAGTTCAATTCGTTTGAACTCTTGTTTTTGCGAGGAGGACAGTTCGTTGGTAAATGAGGAAATGATTCATTATTTAGAACGATTACTACCAAAAAAAGAAGAAGCGATCGTAGCGATGGAACAATATGCACATGAACATCATGTGCCGATTATGGATGCGCTCGGCATCGAAACGATGTTGCACATTTTAAAACTTGTTCAACCGACGCGCATTTTAGAAATTGGCACCGCGATCGGATACTCCGCCATACGCATGGCAAAAGCGTTGCCAAATGCGCACATTGTTACGATTGAACGAGATGAAATGCGCTATAAACAAGCGCTTGTTTATGCAGAACAAACGAATACAAAAGCACAAATGACGTTATTGTTTGGCGATGCGCTTCATATAAGCGATGAAGTAAAAAAACATGCTCCGTTTGATGTATTGTTTATTGACGCGGCAAAAGGACAATATCGCCGCTTTTTTGAGTTGTACGAGCCGCTATTAAGCGAGCGAGGAATTATTATAACGGATAACGTACTATTCAAAGGGCTTGTAGCAACAAACGAACCGATTGAACAAAAACGCATTCGTCAGCTTATCAAAAAAATTCAAGCATATAACGAATGGCTGATGGCGCATCCACGCTATGAGACAGTCATCATTCCGATCGGTGACGGAATGGCGATATCGAGAAAACGAGGTCAACAACCCAATGACTAAAGTCATGGGCTTGTAAGCCCCATGTTGACCAGACCAAGGCTTGAAACAGAGCCTACGTTATAGATGTCATGACACGTTCGGGTGCTTCTCCAGCCCGTTCCTCTGTCGTGCAAGGTTAAACAAGCGTGGTGGGTAGCGCTAGTGTCTTGCACATAACAAGCATCTATAACATGGTCGAGGAGAATATGACCTGCTTTATGCAGAGGAAAGGGGAGAACCCTATGGTTTTTGTGTTAGACACAAACAAACGTCCGCTTGCTCCTTGTCACGAAGCAGTTGCAAGAAAGCTGTTGAAACAAGGGAAGGCGGCGATTTACAGGCGATTTCCATTTACCATCATCTTGAAAAAATCAGTAGACGAATCAGAAATTAAAGCAACATATCGGCTAAAAATCGACTATGGAAGCAGGCATACAGGATTAGCGATTTTGCGAGGACAAGAAGTGGTATGGTTAGGGCAACTTGACCATCGCACAGACATCAAGGAAAGAATAGATAAAAGGCGTGCTTTTCGTCGAGCAAGACGAAATCGAAAAACAAGATACAGAAAACCACGCTTTCTGAACCGCAAGCGAAAGGAGGGGTGGTTGCCGTCATCACTAGAGAGTCGTGTGCAAAATATCCAAACATGGGTTAACCGCCTAAAGAAGTTATGCCCCATTGGGTATATATCATACGAAAATGCCAAATTCGACACGCAACTCATGCGAAATCCTGAAATCAATGGTGTAGAGTATCAACAAGGCACGCTACAAGGATATGAAGTACGGGAGTATTTGCTTGAAAAGTTTGGGCGGAAGTGTTGTTATTGCGGAAAAGAAAATGTTCCACTTGAAGTGGAGCATATCATTCCAAAATCGAGAGGTGGAACAGACCGAGTGGATAACCTATGTCTTGCCTGTCATGACTGTAATCAGCGCAAAGGAAGTAAGACAGCAGAAGAATTCGGGTATCCGCACATTCAAAAGCAAGTCAAAGAATCATTAAAGGATGCAAGTGCTATCAACTCGACAAGATGGAAAGCGTATGAAGTGTTAAAGCAGACAGGATTAGATGTCGAGTGTGGAACAGGTGCACGAACAAAAATGAATCGTATTCGTTTAGACTTGCCGAAAACACACTATTTTGACGCTTGTTGTGTAGGCGAAAGCACAACAAATCACTTATATTTCAAAACAAAAGAAGTGTTATTTATCAAGGCAAAAGGGCGTGGTAGTCGCTCTCGTACAAACCTAGATAGATATGGCTTCCCAAGAGGTTATCTTGCAAGACAAAAATTCTTCTTTGGTTTTCAAACAGGGGACATGGTTAAGGCTGTTGTCCCAAGAGGGAAATATCAAGGCGTTTGGTTTGGCGAAGTCGCATGTAGAAAGACTGGAAGTTTCGATATTAAAGGCAAGGACGGAAAGCGTATCGCACAAGGAATAAATTATAGATATGTCCAAGTCATTCAGCGATTTGACGGATATGCTTATGGAAAGGGGGTGGCGGAACTTGCGTAAGGTGCAATTCCTCCCCGTGCCTAAAGGCAGGGGCTTCCTTGCGTAAGTTTCGTGAATAGAATGAAAAAACCAGAATTGCTTGTTACGCCAACGAGCGTGGCGCATATTGAACAACTCGCACAAGCAGGAGCGAATGCTGTCATCATCGGTGAACAACGGTACGGCTTGCGTTTAGCAGGTGAGTTTTCACGTCAAGATGTGATCGATGCGATGCACGTGGCACGAAAGCACGGTGTACGTGTGTATGTCGCAATGAACGCACTTTTTCATAATGACAAAGTTGATGAACTGAGCGACTATGTCCGCTTTTTAGCAGAGCAACAAGTCGATGCGATCGTGTTTGGCGACCCAGCTGTCTTAATGACAGTACGGGAAGTCGCACCGCATATGAAACTTCATTGGAATACAGAAACGACAGCGACAAACTGGTACGCTTGCAACTATTGGGGACGAAAAGGGGCAAAACGTGCCGTTCTTGCCCGCGAGTTGAATATGGAAGAAATCATTGATATTAAAAATCATGCGGAAGTGGAAATTGAAGTGCAAGTACATGGAATGACATGCATGTTCCAATCGAAACGTTCTCTCATCGGTAACTATTTCGAATATCAAGGCAAGTTTATGGAAATTCAACAAATGAAATACGCAAAAGGGCTCTTTTTGTACGACAAAGAACGCGACAACAAATACCCGATTTTCGAAGATGAAAACGGTACGCACATTATGAGCCCTAATGATATTTGCATTATTGATGAACTTGAAGACATGATTGACGCCAAAATCGATAGCTTTAAAATTGACGGCGTCCTTCATGAGCCAGATTATATTACAGAAGTAACGAAATTATATCGCCGCGCCATTGATTTATGTGCAGAAAATCGCGAGCAATACGAAGAGGAAAAAGGTGAACTGCTTGCGCGCATTGAAGCGATTCAGCCGACACATCGCCCGTTAGACACCGGCTTTTTCTTTAAAGAAACGGTATATTAAACGAAAAGGAGGGAGCCTTCATGAGCATATCACAAATTATCAATGGCAAGCGCGTCATTGTGAAAAAACCAGAGTTGCTTGCTCCTGCTGGCAACTTAGAGAAGTTGAAAGTGGCTGTTCATTATGGAGCAGACGCTGTCTTTATCGGCGGACAAGAATACGGTCTTCGTTCAAATGCCGACAACTTTACGCTTGAAGAAATGGCGGAAGGTGTGCAATTTGCGAAAAAATATGGCGCAAAAATTTACGTGACGACAAACATTTACGCACATAACGAAAACATTCCGGGGCTTGAAGATTATTTGCGCGGTTTAGAGCGTGTTGGTGTGCATGGTATTATCGTCGCTGATCCGCTCATTATTGAAACCGCACGTCGCGTTGCACCAAAATTAGAAGTACATTTAAGTACGCAACAGTCGCTTACAAACTGGAAAGCGGTGCAATTTTGGAAAGAAGAAGGGCTTGAGCGTGTTGTTTTAGCACGCGAAACGAGTGCGGAAGAAATTCGCGAAATAAAAGAAAAAGTCGATATTGAAATCGAAACATTTATTCACGGTGCAATGTGTATTGCGTATTCCGGACGTTGCGTACTAAGCAACCATATGACTGCGCGCGATTCGAACCGTGGGGGCTGTTGTCAGTCGTGCCGCTGGGATTACGATTTGTACAAGCTTGAAGGCGATCAAGCGGTCGCCTTATTTGACAAAGAAGACGATCCGTTTGCGATGAGCCCGAAAGATTTAAACTTAATTCAATCGATTCCAAAAATGATTGAGCTCGGTATTGATAGTTTAAAAATCGAAGGACGCATGAAGTCCATTCACTACGTCGCAACCGTCGTTAGCGTGTATCGCAAAGTCATTGATGCGTACTGCGCTGACCCTGACAATTTCGTCATTCGTAAAGAGTGGCTAGATGAGCTTGATAAATGTGCAAATCGTGACACTGCGCCAGCCTTTTTTGAAGGTGTTCCAGGCTATAAAGAGCAAATGTTTGGCGTTCACAGCAAAAAAACGACGTACGATTTCGTCGGACTTGTGCTTGACTATGACAAAGAAACGGGCATCGTGACGTTGCAACAACGCAACTTCTTTAAGCCGGGCGATGAAGTGGAATTTTTCGGACCTGAAATTGAAAACTTTACACAAGTCATTGAAACGATTTGGGATGAGGAAGGAAATGAGCTTGATGCTGCTCGTCATCCGCTCCAAATTGTTCGTTTTAAAGTCGATCGCGAAGTTTTCCCATACAACATGATGAGAAAGGGGCACTAACATGAGGAAGAAACCGGTTGTCATCGGGGTCGCTGGAGGCTCCGGTTCGGGGAAAACGACCGTTACGAAAGCCATTTATGAACATTTTCAAGGACATTCCATTTTAATGCTCGAACAAGACTATTATTATAAAGATCAAAGCCACTTGCCGTTTGAAGAGCGCTTAAAAACGAATTACGACCATCCGCTTGCTTTTGACAATGATTTGCTTATTGAACATATTCATAAATTGTTGAATTATGAGCCGATTGATAAACCTGTATACGACTATACGCTTCATACGCGTTCAAACGACGTTATTCGCGTCGAACCGAAAGATGTCATCATTTTAGAAGGTATTCTTGTGTTAGAAGACGAACGATTGCGCAACTTAATGGATATTAAAGTGTACGTCGATACCGATGCTGACATTCGTATCATTCGCCGCTTATTGCGCGACATTAAAGAACGCGGTCGTACGCTTGAGTCGGTCATTGAACAATATGTAAACGTCGTGCGCCCGATGCACAATCAATTTATTGAACCGACGAAACGATATGCTGATATTATTATCCCAGAAGGCGGACATAACCATGTCGCTATCGATTTAATGGTTACAAAAATTCAAACGATTCTTGAACAAAAGTCTATTTTGTAATACCATAGCATAGATAATATGTAAACTTTTTGTCTTTTGTACGAACTGCTCGTTCGTACATTTTCCATACATAAATAAAAAGGAGTGAATGACATGTCAATGGAAAAGGAATACCCAATGACGAAAGCGGGGAAGGAGAAACTCGAGCAAGAACTTGAATATTTAAAAACGGTGAAACGAAAAGAAGTCGTTGAGCGCATTCAAATTGCGCGCAGCTTCGGGGATTTATCGGAGAACTCGGAGTACGATGCGGCAAAAGATGAGCAAGCGTTCGTGGAGTCACGCATTCAAATGCTTGAAAATATGATTCGCAATGCGAAAATTATCGAAGAAGATTTAGAAACGACAGACATCGTATCGCTTGGAAGAACAGTCACATTTGTCGAACTTCCAGATGGCGAGGAAGAATCGTATACGATCGTCGGTAGTGCAGAAGCTGATCCGTTCGAAGGGAAAATTTCAAACGACTCCCCAATTGCCAAATCGCTCATCGGTCGTCGCGTTGGTGAAGAAGTAACTGTTCATACACCTGGCGGCGACATGGTTGTCAAAATCGTTGCAGTCAAATAGGTTTTAAAATACATCACCTCGTCGACAATGAAGACGAGGTGTTTTTTATGGTAAAAAAACGAATGGTCATCATATTAATAATGATTCAACTAGCCATATTCGGTTTGATCGGTCGACTCGTTCAATTACAACTTGTGAGCACCGAATCGTTTCATGGGATCAATTTAATTGAGGAAAGCGTCGCTCAGCGAACGGAACAACTCGTCATCGATGATGGTCGCGGTGTGTTTGTTGATCGAAACGGCCAGCCGCTCACATATGAATACGTTCCAACGCTCGTTTTATTTCCGTTTTTAAAGAAAATGGATTGGCCAATCGATCAAATTGCTGCGATCGTTTCCGTGTCAAAAGAAACAATTAAACGACAGCTAGAAGAGGCGAAAGGTCCGATCATTTTACATGATGGTCAACAGCCGATTCAACTACAACCGTGGCAAATGGAACGAATCAATGCACTGCATATTCCAGGCGTCATTGCCGTTCATAAACAGTACGAACTCAAACAAAAATATGCGCAACATGTCATCGGTTTACTTGGAGAAAATGAAAAATTGCTGAAAGAACGGTACGGGGATAAAACATTATCACCAAAAACAAAAATTGGTGTATCTGGGTTACAAAGTTCTTTTGATGAATTTCTCATTCCAGATGGGGAAACAAAGCTATTGTATCATGTTGATGCGCGCGGTGAACCGCTGTTCGGTATGGATGTGAAATATACAGAGCAGGCGAATCCGTTTTATCCAATTACGGTACAAACGACGATTGATCGTACTCTGCAACAACGTGTTGAGCAAATCGTTGCACAACATGGCATGGAAAAAGGAGCGGTCGTTTTGCTCGATGTTCGAACGAATGATGTTGTTGCGTTAGCGAGCGCTCCCGCCATTGATGAACGAGATCCGTACAAAGATGGAGCGATGGAAAATAAGGCGCTTCTTCCGCAAGTGCCGGGATCTGTTTTTAAAATTGTCGTTGCAGCCGCAGCGTTTGAAAACGGGCTTGTTCACGGACAGACGTTTAACTGTGATCGTAAAATTAACGGTGAACAAGAAGAGAAAAAGAAAGGGATGCGCTCGTTTGAAGATAGCTTTGCGATTAGTTGCAATCGAACGTTTGGAGAGCTAGGAAAACAGCTCATTGCGATAGACGAAAATATGTTTGACGTATATGCTCGAAAGCTCGGTTTGCTTCCGCGCGTCGGTTGGGAAGGGGATGTGTATCATTTTTCATCATTTCGCCCGCTTCGTGAAGAGAAAAAAGGGAACATTTGGACAGATGAACGGGATAAAAAAATTCCTCTTGCCGTTGCCCAAACGTCCATTGGGCAAAAAGATGTGCGCCTCTCACCGCTTGCGGTGGCGAATATGATGGCAACGATTGCTCGCGGTGGTGAGGCAAAACAAGTGCGCATCACTAAGAAAATGATGTATAAAAATGGAACGACATTTTTCACATTTGATGAGAAGCGGTTAACGATGGATTCATTGCAGAAAGAGACGATCGACAAACTACAAGAGCTATTACAACTCGTTGTGACGCATCCGGAAGGGACTGGGCATTCGTTTCAATCATTGCCATATGCCGTAGCAGGAAAATCAGGAACAGCAGAAACAGGGAAAGGAGAACTCGTAAATAAATGGTTTGCGGGTTATTTCCCAGCCGATCGTCCCAAATATGCACTCGTTGTGGTACAATTAGAAACAACGTCATCTGCCTCAGCCACAAACGCTATTTTTGCCGATATCGTTCGCGCAACATATGAGTTAGAACAGAAAGGAAGGTATGAAGAGTGAGCAGCCGTTTTGCGAAACGTTCAAAACAAAGAAAAGTAAACCGCATATTGAATACGTTAATTACCCTTGTATTTGCGCTTATTTTATTTTTCGGATGGAAATGGTTGTTCGCCAACGACCGACCGACAAAAGAAACGAATGCTTCGCCACAATCGGTTGAAGTGGAGACAAATGAGCCGCCAAACGATGAGCAACCATCCGAAACGGAAACAGAAACAAATGAGCAACAATCGAACGACACCGTTGAAGAGACGGTTGTCGATGATCCAAACTCAAACGTTATTCGTGAAACTGTGAACCCGTCATGGCAACCGATCGGCACAACACAATCAGAGCCACACGTGACAACATACGAGAAAAACTCTGTTGATTGGAAAGAAATGATTGATGCGATTAGCTATGCGACAGGCATTTCATCTTCTGATCTGATCGTTTGGTTTATCGGAAATGGCGGCAGCCCGAATCACGCCGTTGCTACCGTTTCCAAAAAAGATAAAACAGAACATTATAAAGTGTTTATCGAATGGGTGACAAATGAAGGGTGGAAGCCAACAAAAGTACAGCAATTAAAAGAAATAGAGCGCCGTCCGTGACGCTCTATTTTTTTGCTTTAAAATGCACCATCGCACTATAAAGACGTTGCCCGTTTTCGAGCAGTTGCATTTGATAGGAAACATGATGTACTTCAAGCATAATCGCTTTGTTATGGTGAACCTCCCACGGCTAAAGTCGCGGGCTTCTCACTTCGCAGTGAGAATTTCCTGCTTCATCGTCCTCGCAACCTACTAACTCCACAGGCGTATGATTCCGACAGTTCCTGCCGTACGATATTTATGCAAATAAACCTAATTCTTTTAAGCCTTGTTGTAGTATATTTTTTGCAGCGTTCTCATCTCTCTGATGAATCGTGCCACAATGATCGCAAACCCATTCTCTTATGGATAATAACTTTACTTTTTTGTTTACACACCCACACGCTGAACAAGTTTGCGATGATGCAAACCATCTGTTTATTTTATGATATGTTCTACCATACCACATCGACTTATATTCTATCTGTCTGCAAAATTCACCCCATGCTACATCCGATATTCTTTTAGCGAGACGTGAATTTTTTATCATGTTTTTCACAGCTAAATCTTCGCTAATGATTACTTGGTTTTCGTAAACAATTTTCGAAGATAGCTTGTGTTGAAAATCTTTTCTAGTATTACTTATTTTTTCGTTTACTTTCGCTATTTTAATTCTTTGCTTGTTCCAATTTTTACTTCCTTTTTTCTTTCTTGCAAGTTGTCTTTGCAGCTTTGCCAATTTCTTTTCATACTTTGATATTGCTTTAGGGTCTTTTATGTGGTTGTTGTGATTGTCTATTAGAAATTCTTTTAGCCCCAAATCAAAAGCATACACATGATTGTTTTTTGGTAATTGTTCTATTCCAGTATCAACTAATATGGATATAAAATACTTTCCACTCGGCACTTGAGAAATAGTGGCAGACTTTATTTGTCCATCAAACTTTCTATGCAACTTACATCTTACCCATTTAAGTTTTGGAAGTTTGATTTTGTTGTTATCAAAATCAACCTCTATATTGTTATTAGTGAAATTAGTCGTATAGCTGTATTTGTGCGATTTTTTTGTTTTAAATTTGGGAAAGTCAGACTGTTTTTTAAAAAAATTATGAAAAGCACTATCCAGATGATAAATCGCATTAGTTAAGGCAAATTTATCTACTTCTTTCAGCCATACAAATTCGCTTTTTAACTCCCTATTACAATGATTATTACAATCTGTTTTAGACATTTGTTTCTTTTTTGTTTCATACAATTCTATCTTTTTAGCGAGATAATAATTATATACAAATCTTACACAACCAAATGTTTTAGCTAATTGTATTTTTTGTTCTTCATTAGGATATAAGCGATATTTGTATGCCCTTAACATAGATAAACTCACCTACCTTTCCTTTTGGGAGTGAATATAATTTCTTATTTGTTCTTCTATATTTTCACTAACTATTGCGACAAAATAAGATGGATTCCAAAGATGTCCTCCCCAAAGTTGTTTCTTTAACTCTGGGTATTGTTTAAATAACAACCTCGCACTTACACCTTTTAATGCCTTAATCATATCTGGTATATAATGCTGCGGACTACATTCTATGAGTAAGTGTATGTGGTCTAAATCTCCGTTGATTTCTTGTATCACAAACCCATTTTCTGCGGCAATCTTGTGCAATATTTCCACCAAACGCTGTTCTATTTTGTCAGTTAATATTTTGCGTCTATATTTCACACACCATACGATATGATATTGAATAGAATAGACATAACCTCGTCCGTAGTGTATTTTTGCCATATATTATCACCTAATTGTAGGGTAACATGTGTATGAGTGAAAATCAAGATTTTATCTGGTTTTATAGCCACATTATAAATAACATATGCTAGCGTCCTTACTCATGACTAAAGTCACGAGAATGCGGACGCTGCCTCTTTCAAAACATTCTACTTTATCTTGGATTAAATCAAACGTAATCATCGTCCTCCTCCTCTCTACACGTAGTTTAACACATTTCCATTGAACATCTAAAAAAAATGTGATAGATTGAGAACAGCAGTACATTTAATTCATACTATACTTATAGGAATTATATATTTTAAATGGAGTGTGACATCATGGGACGTGAGTTTTTAGACATCTTTGAAACGTGGGCACAGTCGTACGATTCGTCAGTATACGGGCACGATGAGCAATATCGTGACGTATTTGACGGATATGAGACGATTTTAAATACAGTCGTTGAAAAAAGCGGCAACGTCGTGTTAGAGTTCGGCGTTGGCACAGGAAATTTAACGAAAAAATTGATTGAAGCGAACAAGACGGTATATGGCATTGAGCCGTCTGCACCGATGCGTGAGCTCGCCAAAGAAAAACTCGGTCATGTGTCAATTGAAGACGGAGACTTTTTACAGTTTCCTTTGCCAAATGAACCGATCGATACGATTGTAAGCACATATGCATTTCACCATTTAACAGATCAAGAAAAAGAAGAAGCGATCGGCAAATATAGCGCACTTCTTCGTAAAGGTGGTAAAATAGTGTTTGCTGATACAGCGTTTATTGACCATGAGGCGTATGAGGCGATGATTGCAGAAGCGAAACAAAAAGGATTCGTCGCTTTAGCGGAAGACTTACAGCGCGAATATTATACGACGATTCCAGCCCTTGACCGCATGTTTACTACACACGGTTTTACGGTCACATTTACGCCGATGAATCGCTTCGTTTGGTTGATGGAGGCTGTCAAACAATAAGTGAAAGAGGTTGAAACGATGAACATAGCGATCATTGGAGCGATGGAAGAAGAAGTAGCCATTTTACGAGAAAAAATAGCGAACCGAACAGAAACAACGGTAGCAAATTGTTCATTTTATAGCGGCACGTTAGACGGAGCAAACGTCGTTTTATTAAAATCAGGCATTGGAAAAGTAAACGCAGCGATGTCAACAACGATTTTGTTAGAGCGGTTTGCGCCAGATGTCGTCATTAACACAGGTTCAGCTGGCGGTTTTGCGCCGTCGCTAAACGTTGGCGATATCGTCATTTCAACCGAAGTTGTTCATCATGATGTGGATGTGACGGCATTCGGCTATGCGTACGGACAAGTGCCGGGCATGCCAGCGCGATACGCGGCAGATGAGCGGTTAGTGCAAGCGGCTGAAACGAGCGCGGCGCATATTCGCGACATTCAAGTGGCAAAAGGATTAATTGCGACAGGCGATTCATTTATGCACGATCCAGCGCGCGTCGATTTTGTACGCACGCAATTCCCTGACTTATACGCAGTTGAAATGGAAGCGGCTGCGATTGCGCAAGTATGTTATCAGTTTAACGTCCCGTTTGTCGTCATTCGCGCGTTATCAGACATCGCTGGTAAAGAGTCAAACATATCGTTTGAACAATTTTTACAAAAAGCAGCTCTTCACTCATCTGAACTTGTGCAATTAATGGTCAACAACCCAATGACTAAAGTCATGGGCTCGTAAGCCCCATGTTGACCAGACCAAGGCTTGAAACAGAGCCTACGTTATAGATGTCATGACACGTTCGGGTGCTTCTCCAGCCCGTTCCTCTGTCGTGCAAGGTTAAACAAGCGTGGTGGGTAGCGCTAGTGTCTTGCACATAACAAGCATCTATAACATGGTCGAGGAGAATATGACCTGCTTTATGCAGAGGAAAGGGGAGAACCCTATGGTTTTTGTGTTAGACACAAACAAACGTCCGCTTGCTCCTTGTCACGAAGCAGTTGCAAGAAAGCTGTTGAAACAAGGGAAGGCGGCGATTTACAGGCGATTTCCATTTACCATCATCTTGAAAAAATCAGTAGACGAATCAGAAATTAAAGCAACATATCGGCTAAAAATCGACTATGGAAGCAGGCATACAGGATTAGCGATTTTGCGAGGACAAGAAGTGGTATGGTTAGGGCAACTTGACCATCGCACAGACATCAAGGAAAGAATAGATAAAAGGCGTGCTTTTCGTCGAGCAAGACGAAATCGAAAAACAAGATACAGAAAACCACGCTTTCTGAACCGCAAGCGAAAGGAGGGATGGTTGCCACCATCGTTAGAGAGTCGTATGCAAAATATCAAAACATGGGTGGAACGTTTAAGGAAGATATGTCCGATTGAGCATATATCGTACGAGAACGCAAAGTTTGACACGCAACTCATGCGAAATCCTGAAATCAATGGTGTAGAGTATCAACAAGGTACGCTACAAGGATATGAAGTACGGGAGTATTTGCTCGAAAAGTTTGGACGAAAATGCTGTTATTGTGGAAAAGAAAATGTTCCACTTGAAGTGGAGCATATCATTCCAAAATCGAGAGGTGGAACAGACAGAATAGATAACCTCTGCCTTGCGTGTCGAGATTGTAACCAAAGAAAAGGAAGTCAAACCGCAGAAGAATTCGGGTATCCACATATTCAAGAAATGGTCAAAAAAACGCTAAAAGACGCAAGTGTAGTGAATGCCACTCGATGGAAAGTGTATGAAGTGTTAAAACAAAGCGGATGCGAAGTAGAGTGTGGAACAGGCGCACGAACGAAAATGAATCGAATACGATTAGGACTACCGAAAATTCACTATTTTGACGCTTGTTGCGTGGGAAAAAGCACGCCACTCCAATTGCATTTCAAAACAAAAGAAGTGTTATTTATCAAGGCAAAAGGGCGTGGCAGTCGTTCACGCACAAACCTAGACAGATATGGCTTCCCAAGAGGTTATCTTGCAAGACAAAAATATTTCTTTGGTTTTCAAACAGGGGACATGGTTAAAGCCAACGTACCAAAAGGGAAATATCAAGGCGTTTGGTTTGGCGAAGTCGCATGTAGAAAGACTGGAAGTTTCGATATTAAAGGCAAGGACGGAAAGCGTATCGCACAAGGAATAAATTATAGATATGTCCAAGTCATTCAGCGATTTGACGGATATGCTTATGGAAAGGGGGTGGCGGAACTTGCATAAGGTGCAATTCCTCCCCGTGCCTAAAGGCAGGGGCTTCCTTGCGTAAGTTTCGTGAATGAATTAAATAAATAGGGAGAGGCATCCTCTCCTTCTTTTCATCTTTTGGGAGGTCACAATATGAAAGTGGCGAAAAACGTGCATGAATTGATCGGGCATACGCCGATCGTTGAAATTACGCAATTTCCGCTGCCAAAAGGGGTACGCATATTTGCGAAATTGGAATATTTTAACCCGGGGGGAAGCATCAAAGATCGCCTAGGCCAAGAATTGTTAAACGATGCGCTAGCGACAGGCAAGTTAAAAGAAGGTGGAACGATTATCGAGCCGACGGCAGGCAATACAGGGATCGGTCTTGCGCTTGCGGCGATCGGAAAAAACATTCGCGTCATTTTTTGTGTGCCAGAAAAATTCAGCATCGAAAAACAACAACTCATGCGCGCGCTTGGCGCAACAGTAATCAACACCCCAACGAGCGAAGGGATGGAAGGAGCGATCCGAAAAGCGAAAGAGTTGGCGGCTGAAATTCCAAACTCCTACTGCCCACAGCAGTTTGCTAATCCAGCGAACCCGCGCACGTATTATAAAACGCTCGGTCCAGAAATTTGGGAGCAACTGGACGGACAAATTGATGTTTTCGTTGCTGGTGCTGGATCAGGCGGCACATTTATGGGAACGGCGAAATTTCTAAAAGAGAAAAATGCGCGGATAAAAACGGTCATCGTTGAACCAGAAGGATCCATTTTAAACGGCGGAGCACCAGGCCCGCATCGCACCGAAGGGATCGGCATGGAATTTTTACCGCCATATATGGATACAAGCTACTTTGATGCGATTCATACGATTTTAGATGACGATGCGTTTCGTCGCGTCAAGGAGCTTGCGCAAAAAGAGGGACTGCTTGTCGGTAGCTCATCTGGTGCCGCGTTTCATGCCGCTTTATTAGAAGCGGAACAGGCGAAAGAAGGAACGAACATCGTCGTCGTTTTTCCAGATAGCAGCGAACGATATTTAAGTAAACATATTTATGAAGGCGGGATGTAACGTGAGAAGAAAAACGAAATTGATTCATGGTGGCATTGCTGGGGATGTGCATACAGGAGCTGTCTCGGTTCCGATTTATCAAGTGAGCACGTATAAACAGGAAGCGGTCGGTGTGCATAAAGGATACGAATATTCACGCACAGGCAACCCAACGCGGCATGCACTAGAGGAGCTTATTAAAGATGTGGAAGAAGGATATGCTGGCTTTGCGTTTAGTTCTGGGATGGCAGCCATTACTGCCGTCATGATGTTGTTCAATAGCGGCGATCACGTCATTTTAACTGACGATGTATACGGTGGCACATACCGCGTCATGACGAAAGTGTTGAACCGTCTTGGCATTGCATCGACATTTGTCGATACGAGCGACCTAGCGAATATTGAAGCGCATATTCAACCAAATACGAAAGCCATTTATATCGAAACGCCGACGAATCCGCTTTTAAAAATTACAGACATCCAAGAGGCAGCAGCGATTGCGAAACGTCACGGACTACTAACGATCGTCGATAACACGTTTAGCACACCATATTGGCAAACGCCAATTGCGCTTGGTGCAGATATCGTCATTCATAGCGCAACAAAATATTTAGGTGGTCATAGCGACGTTGTCGCAGGGCTTGTCGTCGTTAATAGCGAACAACTTGCGACCGACTTGCACTTCATCCAAAACTCGACAGGTGGCATTCTCGGTCCGCAAGATTCATGGCTGTTGATGCGTGGCATGAAGACGCTTGGCATTCGCATGGAAGAACATGAGGAAAATACAAGCAAAATTGTTGAATTTTTAACGAATCATCCAGCTGTTACACGCGTGTATTACCCTGGGCTTCCGTCACACCCAAATCATGACGTAGCGAAAAAACAAATGCACGGCTTTGGTGGCATGGTGTCATTTGACGTCGGCAGCGCCGAAAAAGCAGAACAAGTGCTCACGCGCGTCCGCTACTTTACGCTAGCGGAAAGTTTAGGAGCGGTTGAAAGTTTAATTTCCCTCCCTGCAAAAATGACGCACGCCTCCATTCCGAAAGAGCGTCGTGCTGAACTCGGCATTACGGACGGACTTATTCGCATTTCTGTTGGCTTAGAAGATGCGGATGATTTAATTGAAGATTTAGCACAAGCGTTGGCATAAATTACATCGCCCCCTTTCTCCGCTCCTATGATACATTGAAAAGAGGAAAGGGGGCGATCGGTTTGGACGAACAAAAGCAAAAATGGTTAGGAAAAGCGCGCGACTATAAAGCATATAGTCTCGTTTTATTTGCGCTTAGTGCGTTTTTATATATCGGCACACTCATTCCAGAAGCGATCGACGCAACAAAGCGCCCGCTCGTAATCGGAGGCGTATTCGTACTTATGCTTGCATCGATCATTTTCTCTCACCGCGCCAACACATATTTGCGCAAATTAGACAATGAACAGTAAATTCCCCTGTTTTCGTACAAAGAAAAAACGTGTAAAATAAAAGAAAATGGGTAAAGGGGGAATAAACGATGATGTGGATGATTACAGGCTTAGTCATTACAGCTGTCATCGGTTTTGTTATTATCGCGGAAGTGAACGCCGAAGCATAAAACAGTCTCTAAACAGGAGACTGTTTTTAATAAAATTTATTTGTGATAAACTTCACAACTGTCGTCGACCTCCAATCTTGCAAAAACCCCTGGGGATCGACGACACTTCATTTTTTGTGAATTTTTTAGTGATATCAATAAATACAGAGTATTGACTGAATTTTCGGATGGTTGTATAATGGCCGTGTGTATCTTTTCCATGTGCTTGTATATCAACACTTTTTTGGGGTTTGTATCGTACCTATGAGGAATTGAAATATCAATAAAAAAATGTTAGCCAAAAAACATTTTGATGTTTTTATCGTACCTATAAGGATTAAAAAAGCTGTTCCGAAGTGTTGTTCGGAACAGCTTTTTTGTTGTCTATACGTTCCAGAGACCTTTCTTTTGTTGGCGTGCTTTTCGTTCGGCTATACATCAGTGTATGAACATTTGTTATAATGTATTTACACGATTATTTCCTTTATTGACAATGATAGATAGATAATCCTTTTTCACTTTTATTTTTTTAGATATTTAAAAACGTGATAGTGAATTTTGTCGAATTTATTCACACAAACGTTATATAATAGTAGTAAAATAAAGGAAAGATAGAAGCTGCAGGAGGTAACACCATGGATTCCATTCAATTTCAAGATAAAGTGTCGTTTATATGGGCGAATGCAGATTTGTTGCGCGGAGATTATAAGCAATCGGAATATGGAAAAGTGATTCTACCGTTAACGGTGATTCGGCGTATTGATGCGGTGCTAGAACCGACGAAGGAAGCGGTTCTTTCGCAATTGGAAGAATTAAAAGCGATGGGAATGACGATTGAAGACGGGGATTTTTTACTTCAACAAGCAGCGGAGCAGCCTTTTTACAATACGTCGAATTTTACGCTTAAAAAGTTATTGGACGACCCGCAACATATTGAAGACAACTTTAGAGACTATTTATTTGGATTTTCGCAAAATGTACGAGATATTATTGAGCATTTTGATTTTGATAAGCAAATTAGCCGTTTGGCAAAAGCAAATCTTCTCTATCTTCTCATTCAAAATTTTGCAAACTTTGATTTGCATCCAGATCGTGTGTCAAACGTGGAAATGGGATACATATTTGAAGAACTGATTCGGCGCTTTTCGGAGCAATCGAATGAGACGGCAGGGGAACATTTTACGCCGCGTGAAGTGATTAAGCTAATGGTCAATTTGCTTTTTATTAATGGTACGGATGAACTCACAAAGCCGGGAGTTATCCGTTCGATTTATGACCCAGCCTGCGGGACAGGCGGGATGCTTTCTGTTGCTTCGGAATATATCCGTAAGCTAAATGAGCAGGCTGAGTTGATTACATTTGGACAAGAATTGAACCCTGAATCATATGCGATTTGTAAAGCCGACATGCTTTTGAAAAACGATAACCCGCAAAATATTAAACTTGGGAATTCGTTTTCAGAAGATCAGCTTGCCAACGAGAAGTTTGATTACATGTTATCTAATCCGCCATTTGGAGTGGACTGGAAAAAAGTACAAGATGTCATTAAAGCAGAGCATGAAACTCTTGGTTTTGAAGGGCGTTTTGGCGCAGGTTTGCCGCGTGTGTCGGACGGTTCGCTACTATTTTTGCAACATATGATATCAAAAATGAAGCCAGCGTACGAAGGCGGCTCTCGAATTGCGATCGTATTTAACGGCTCTCCTTTATTTACTGGAGGTGCTGGAAGCGGAGAGTCGGAAATTCGGAAATGGATTATTGAAAACGACTTATTAGAGGCAATTGTCGCGTTGCCTGACCAACTTTTTTACAATACAGGCATTTCGACGTACATCTGGGTATTAACGAACAAAAAAGAAGAAAAACGAAAAGGAAAAATCCAGTTAATCCAAGCGACGCATTTGTTCCAAAAAATGCGCAAACCTTTAGGTGAAAAGCGAAACGAGTTGTTAGATGAGCATATTCATGAAATTACGCGGTTGTACGGTGATTTTACGGAAGGAAAGCATGTCAAAATTTTTGATAACGAAGATTTTGGATATAGACGCATTACAGTAGAACGACCATTAAAATTAAAAATAACGGTTACGAAAGAAAAGCTAGCTGCTTTGGAAGAAGAAAGTGCTTTTTCTAACTTAGCAAAGTCAAAGAAAAAAGGGGAAGCGGCGAAAGCGGAAATAGAAGAAGGGGAACGTCTGCAGCAACAAATTAAAACTCTCCTTCTTTCGTTTGAAGGGAAAATTTTTATGAGCCGGGATACGTTCCTAAAACAACTAAAAAAGGCTGCCCAAGAACAAGACATTAAGTTGAGCACAGCTATTGTAAAAGCTATCATCTCTGTCTTTGGTGAACATGATGAGGACGCAGAGCCTTGCAAAGACAACAAGGGCAATTTAGAGCCTAATCCAGAACTGCGCGACTACGAAAACGTCCCGTTGAAAGAAGATGTAGAACAATACTTCGAACGCGAAGTCAAACCATTTGTTCCAGACGCATGGATTGACCATGACAAGACAGTGGTGGGGTATGAGATTTCATTCGCTCGGTATTTTTATGATATCCCAAACCAAGAGGACATATATAGTTTAAGAGACAAGATATTGTCTTTGGAAAAAGAAATAAATGAAATGATGGGGGCATTGTTCAATGAAAAATAACTGGCCTCTCATTCGAAATAAGTATATATGGAAAGAAATAAATACTCCGAACGAAGACGAAAACGCCAATTTATTATCTGTATCTCAATACAGTGGGATTAAGCCAAAATCAGAACTCATAGAAGATGGCGATTTTTTAAGCAGGGCGAGTACCTTAAAAGGATATAAATGTGTGGAAAAAGGAGATTTAGTAATAAATACCATGCTTGCTTGGAATGGAAGCCTAGGTGTTTCTGACTATAACGGTGTTGTAAGCCCTTCATATAATGTATATCGTCTAATTGATCCAGAAAATTGGGATACAGTATTTTTACATTATTACCTTCGTTCTGAGCATTCAAAAGTTGAATTTCGCCGTTTTTCAACCGGTATAATCGAATCAAGGCTAAGATTATATCCTGAACAATTTTTAAATTTGAGAACCCCGAAAATTCCAATTAAAACACAAAGAAAAATAGGCGAGATATTAAAACAGAAAGAGAGCCAAATAGAAATTATTAAGGAAAAATTAAAAACAAAAATACAATTAATGAGGGAATACCGTTCCTCGTTGATTACCCAAGCCGTCACAAAAGGACTCGATCCAAACGTTCCAATGAAAGATTCAGGCATTGAATGGTTGGGGGAAGTGCCGGAGCATTGGATCGTACAAAGAATTAAAAACATTTGCTCTATAAACGGAAGAATTGGATTTAGAGGTTATAGCTCAGAAGACATAGTTGGTGAAAAAGAAGGAGCAATAACATTTAGCCCTTCGAATATAAAAGATCAGTGTTTATCGTTAGATAACTTAACATATCTTTCTTGGGAAAAATACTATGAATCCCCTGAAATTCAAATAAAAAATAATGACATTATATTTTGTAAAACTGGTTCATCGATAGGAAAAGTAGCTCTGATAGATGGCTTAGAGGATGCTGCAACTATCAATCCTCAATTAGTAATATTTACAGATATAAAATTGATAACTAAATATTTCTATTACTCCCTTGTTTCGAATTTAATTCAGAATCAAGTTCGTCTATTCGCTGGAGGTGGTGTAATGCCTACCTTGACTCAAGAAACAATTTCCAGTTTTAAAATTTTTGTTCCACCGCTCAAAGAACAAGCAGCAATTATAGAGTTTCTTGATAAATTAACGAATGATGTAAATGAAGTTATAAAAAAAGCGGAAAGTCAAATTATGTTGCTAGACGAATACCGCTCTTCGCTTATTACCGCAGCGGTGACGGGGCAGATAGATGTTTCGGATTGGAAAGAGGCGGAGGAGGAGCTAGAGACGATTTTGTAAGGGGCGATGAGGATGGCAGTGGATCGTTCAGAAAAAGCGCTTGAAACAGCGATTGAAGCTGATTTATTAGAAGCCGGGTATGTACGTGGGCTAGGCTACAACCGCGATACGTGTTTAGACCATGACACGTTAATGACATTCATCCAAACATCACAGCCTGCCGTATGGCAAAAGCTCGAAAAACATTTTAAATCGGATACAGCCAATCAAATTATCGCGAGATTAGTGAAAGAATTGGAGCTTCGTGGGACGTTAGAAGTGTTAAGAAAAGGAATCGACTTATTTGGGCAACAAATTAAGCTCGTTTATTTTAAACCGGAGCATGAACTGTCCGAACAAGCATTGGTTCGCTATGAAGCGAACCGATTTACCGTGTCACGGCAAGTACACTACTCTAACCAACACCAAAAATCGCTAGACATGGTGTTAGGAGTAAACGGCATTCCAATCGTTACGATGGAGCTGAAAAACCGTCCCACCGGGCAAAACGTCAACCATGCGAAACGGCAATATAAACAAGACCGTGATCCAAGGGAAACGATGTTTAAGTTCACCAAACATCCAATTCGGACGCTTGTCCATTTTGCCGTTGACCACGATCTTGTGTATATGACGACTAAGCTTGCTGGAGAATCGACGTATTTTCTTCCTTTTAACAAAGGATATAACGGTGGGGCGGGAAATCCTCCTTCTGCTGGATTTCAAACAGAATATTTATGGAAAGAAGTTCTCGTTCCCGATTCTTTGTTAGAAATTTTGCAGCGCTTTATGCACTTAGAAGTAGACGAAAAAGACGGGAAGAAAAAAGTTACGATGATTTTTCCGCGTTATCATCAACTGGATGCCGTTCGGAAGATCATCGCCGACGTGAAAGAGAAAGGAGCAGGAGAGTCGTATTTAATCCAACACTCCGCTGGCTCAGGAAAGTCCAACACAATCGCTTGGCTTGCCCACCGTTTAAGCGGTCTTCATAAAAATAACGAACCAGTTTTTCATTCCACGATTGTCATTACCGATCGTGTCGTCCTTGACAGGCAGTTGCAGGGGACGATTGCCCAGTTTGAACAAACATTAGGCGTTGTGCAAAAAATCGACAAAAACTCTGCACAACTAGCCGAAGCGATTCAAACTGGAAAGAAAATTATTATTACAACGCTGCAAAAATTCCCTTTCATTCTTGATAAAATCGAACAGCAACAGGGGAAACGCTTTGCCATTATTATGGACGAAGCCCATTCTTCCCAAACAGGCGAAACAGCGCAAAAAGTACGTGAAGCGTTGCGCGATTATACGGTCAGCGAAAGGGAAGAAATAGAGGCGGAGCTTGCCGAAGCGACAACAGATAGTGAAGCGGAATTAATTAAAGAAGTGTCCAAGCGTGGTCGCCCTTCTAATATTAGCTTTTTCGCCTTTACCGCAACACCAAAAGCAAAAACGCTTGAAATGTTCGGAACGTACGACGGAGAAGTGCCGCGCCCTTTCCATCTATACACGATGCGCCAAGCAATTGAAGAAGGATTTATTTTAGACGTATTGGCGAACTATATGACGTACAAAACGTATTACAAACTTTCCAAAGCGATTGACGATGACCCAGAATTAGATCAAAAGAAAGCGAAAAAAGCGTTGGCAAAATATATGGCGCTGCATCCGTATAACGTAGCACAGAAGGTAGAAATTATTGTAGAGCATTTTAAAACAGCCGTGCGCCATAAAATCGCTGGACAAGCAAAAGCAATGATTGTCACCGGAAGCCGCCAGCAAGCGCTTCTCTATTATCGAGCGATGCAACGGTACATGAAGGAAAAGGGCTATCCGTACGGGGTGTTAGTTGCCTTTTCCGGCACGCTGTATGACGATGTGACAGGAGAAGAAGTAACGGAAGCTCAAATCAATGGATTTGCGGAAAGTGAGTTACCAAAAAAGTTTAAAACGGACAAATACCAGTTTTTAATTGTCGCCGATAAATATCAAACGGGTTTCAATGAACCATTACTGCATACGATGTACGTCGATAAAAAACTTTCCGGCATACAGGCAGTGCAGACGCTTTCTCGCTTAAACCGGACACATCGAGCAAAGCAAGATACGTTTGTTCTTGACTTTGTGAACGAAGCAGAAACTATTTACGAAGCATTTAAACAGTACTATGAGGCGACAAAGTTGGCGGAAACAACAGACTTAAACGTAATATATGACTTGAAAAACCGCGTATTCGGTTATCAAATTTTTGAACAACGGGAAGTCGATGAATATGCGGAGGTGTTTTTCCGACCGCAAAGCCGCCAGCGCAAAGGGGAATTAGCAGAACTGCATCGCATCGTCGATCAGGCAGTTGTTCGGTATAACAAGTTGCCGGAAGAAGAACAAGCAGAATGTAAAAACGCCCTAAATAAGTTTGTTCGTTCGTATTCGTATATTAGTCAAATTGCACCGTTTACCGATGCCAACCTGCACAAGCTGTTCGTTTATGTGCAAATGCTTGTGAAAAAGCTGCCAAATACAAATACAGGTGCTCTTCAATTAGATGATGAGGTGCAGTTAACGTATTATCGGTTAGAGAAAACGTTTGAAGGATCGATTGATTTATCAGAAGGCCAAGCATCGGAACTAACTGGGTTAACAGACAGCGGATCAGCAGGAGCGACAGAAGATAAGAAAGACCGATTAAGCGCCATTCTCGAATTAATCAATCAGCGTTTTGGCACAGACTTTAAACCGAGCGACCGCGTCTTTTTTGAACAAGCAAAAGAAGAAATGCTTCATGATGAAATCACGATTCACCAAGCGAAAAACAGCTCGCGGGAAAACTTTATTCGCTCCAAAACCCCGCAGGCATTAAAAAGCTTCCTAGCAACCAAAAACTCTAACGAACAGCTATTTAAGCGGCTATTTACAGACAAGGACTTTCAAGAAACGGTACTACATGCGTTCTTAAATGAGGTGTATGAAGCGGCGCGGAATATCGAGGTAAGAGAGTAAAAAATACAATAAGTATATCATGAGTGTTGATTATCCATTATTTCACTAAAAAACATCGAATCATATGGCTGAATACAAGCTTTTCTGCCTTTTCCCTCAAACAAGAAAAGCGTTCATTGCTCGAGGAGGACATGCTACTCCTAGTCGGCAAACGGTTCGTTTGCCGACTACGGCAGAAAAGTTAGGAATAGAGCGATGTCAACTTGTTTTTATTGGTTAATCAACACGTTCGATAAAAGCATCTATGTATTTTTGTCCTCATCATAGTCGAGCAACAATCGATTATGCTAACGGTTATTTGCAATGAAAAAAAATTACTGATTGGGGGATAAAATGATTACAGGTTTATTTGTTCGACACTATAAAATTTATCAAGGCTTGAGTTTTATGGGTGATGGGCGTAAAACTCCTACGCCTTCAGGCTAGGGGATGTAAGCCCTAATAACCTTGTTCTTGAATATATTTTTGGATAATCTCTTTGCTTACATTTCCAATACTACAAGAAAAATATCCATCACTCCAAAAGGTTCTTTCTTTCCAAAAATATTGAGAAAGATATTTGTTATGCTTTTGCCATATTCGATAGGTTGTAAGTTGCTTCAATAATCTAACGATTTCAAGAATACTCCATTTCGGAGAATAAGGAGGTGAAAAATCAATGATTGTAAATAAGGCATATAAATTTCGCATCTATCCAAATAAAGAACAAGAAGTATTAATCGCGAAAACATTCGGTTGCTCGCGTTTTGTATTCAACTATTTTTTGGCGAAATGGGAGGATGCTTATAAGCAAACGGGCAAGGGATTAACTTACAACGCTTGTTCTTCTCAATTAACGCAATTAAAGAAACAATTCGTTTGGTTAAAAGAAGTGGATAGCATTGCGCTTCAATCTTCACTCAAGCATCTGGATGATGCGTACGATCGCTTTTTTAAAAAGCAAAACGACAAACCGCGCTTTAAGTCTAAAAAGAATGCTGTGCAATCGTATACAACTAAGCATACAAATGGGAATATTGCTGTGCTAGATCAACACATCAAGCTACCTAAACTTGGCCTTGTTCGTTTTGCTAAAAGTCGTGAAGTAGAAGGGCGTATCTTGTCTGCTACGATTAGACGAAATCCGAGCGGGAAATACTTTGTGTCCATTTTGGTTGAAACTGACGTGCAAGCGTTGCCTCAAACGGGTTCAGCCGTTGGCATCGATGTTGGCTTGAAGGAATTCGCCGTTCTTTCTGATCGAACAAAATACGCCAACCCGAAATGGCTTCGTAAGCTAGAAGAACAGCTAGCAAAAGCACAACGTATTCTTTCCAGACGAAAAAAAGGTGGATCGAATTGGAATAAGCAACGAATAAAAGTTGCACGATTGCACGAAAAAATAACAGATGCACGACATGATTACTTACACAAAATTTCCACCGAGATTGTCAAAAACCACGACATCATCGGGATGGAAGATTTGTCTGTAAGCCATATGCTAAAAAATCATAACCTTGCAAAAGCGATTCAAGAGGTATCTTGGTCAATGTTTAAAGTCATGATCGAATACAAGGCTAGATGGTACGGAAAACAAGTTGTCACCGTAGCAAAAAACTTTCCGTCTAGCCAGCTTTGTTCGTGCTGTGGCTATCAAAACAAAGACGTGAAACATCTTGCTTTGCGTGAATGGGAATGTCCTGTGTGCCATACTCATCACGACCGAGATGTGAACGCAAGTATCAATATTAAAAACGAAGCGATTAGGCTTCTTAACCGCAGGAACTGTGGGGATCGCCTACTAAATAACCGAAGAGGATTTCGGTGTTCGTAGGAATCCGCTATGGCTTTAGCCTAGCGGTAGTTCAACTGAACGTAGTGGGATGTAAAAGACATTATGAAAAAGCGTTTCAGTCAAAGTTTGAAAACATCGTTGCTCAAGCGGACAGGATGATGGCGCCATCGGAGAAGTTTCATGAAGGGGAGCAGCCATCCATTGCTTGTCCTTTTCAATCACTTTTTGTTTTGGGCTGTAGTCATCATTTTTGTATATTATATTGAAAAACGCATAAGAAATAGACGGAAGCTTAGTAACGTATGAAAAGGTGTCCCGAGTGCGTGTGGGACACCTTTTTAACTACGATCCTTTTTTTCCTTTATCATGTTTATAACATTCATGAAACAGTTTCATTAATGCGCGTTTTTCGATGCGCGAGACGTAGCTGCGTGAGATACCGAGCTCTTTGGCGATTTCGCGCTGAGTGAGTTCCGGTTGCATATTTAAACCGAAGCGGCTAATAATCACTTGGCGTTCGCGGTCGTCCAGTACATGTAAATGTTGGGCGATGTTTTCGAGCTCGTTATTTTTTTCAATCATATCACTAATATCTTCGTCTTCAGATTTTAATACATCTAACAAACTAATTTCATTTCCATCGCGATCTTGCCCGATTGGATCGTAAAGAGAAACATCTTTTTTTGTTTTTTTGAGCGAACGCAAGTGCATAAGTATTTCATTCTCGATACAACGGGCAGCATATGTGGCAAGCTTTGTTCCTTTTCCGGTTGAGTAGCTTTCGATCGCTTTAATTAACCCGATCGTGCCAATTGAAATTAAATCTTCTGGGTCTTCTCCGGTGTTTTCAAACTTTTTCACGATGTGAGCAACGAGACGTAAATTATGTTCGATCAGCTTGTTTCGAGCATGTTCATCTCCTTTCGCCATCTGTTTCAAATACATCGCTTCCTCTTTTGCATCAAGCGGTTGTGGAAAGGCATTGTTTTTTACATAAGAAACTAAAAAGACGAGCTCTTTTACAAACAAAGCAAGCGCAGAAAAAATCGTGCCCATGTTCGTTCACCTCACAGGTGGTCATTTGTTGCTTATGTATGTATATGCATTAGAAAACTTGTTCGTGTTTGGACACTTTATTTTCTTTTTCCTTCTTTGTTTAATGAAGAAAATGATATATAATCGTGAAATATAAAAACATGATGTGAAGTCCTGCGGTAATATGTCAAGGTGAAAAATCATCGAAATTGGAAATTCGATTGTCCGATGACCCGAAAAAAGGCAATACTTAAGAAGCCCAGTCTTGTCTTATGTCATTAACTGGGTTTTAATGCAAAATCAGTTAGATCGATACCCCTATCGATCTTCCCCCTTTCTTGGCGTGTAGATTTGACCGTTGCGTAGCAGCGCATCGATCACACGCACGAGTTTTCGAGCGGTGAGGACGAGGGCTCGTTTGTGTTGGTGCTTTGGTACTTCCTCATACTTCTTCCGGTAATAGGTGCGAAACGACGCATCATGCCGTTGTACCGAGTTGGCAGCCTCCACTAGGTAGTAACGGAGATAGCGATTGCCGGAACGAATGAGGGAAGTCTCCTCGGCTTGGAACCGACCGGACTGGTGCTTAGACCAAGTCAAACCTGCATACTTTGCTAAGGCGGCTTGGTTGTCAAAGCGCTCGATTTGTCCAATTTCGGCTAAGATGCCAGCGGCGTAGACCGGACCAATGCCGGGAATCGTTTGTAACGTATTTGGGATGCCTTCCAAATGGCGAGTAATCGCTTTATCTAGCTCTTTAATTTGCGCTTGAAGGCTACGGATGGATTGAATTGATAGCCCTAAAAGCAAGTCGATGGAATCCTCGACACATTTGGAAAGCCGATACGACGAACGAGCCGCCTTTTGAATGGACTTGGCGATGCATTCCGGATCGGCAAAGCGATTGCGTCCTTTTTGGCGCAAGAAGTCAGCGAGCTGTTGCACGTCCATCTGACTGATTTCGTCTAAGCTAAACGACTCGAGAAGAAGCTCTAAGATGGCATGTCCGAACACGGAGCTGTCCACCTCTTGGGTAAAGGAACTGCACTTGTAAAACAAGTGTTGGAGGAAGTACTGCTTTTCCCGAGTCAGCTGATGGACGAGATGATAGCGCATGCGCGTGAGCCGTTGAAGGGCGATAAACTGTTCTTGCATGACAGCTGTCACTTTCAAACGGCCAAAGCGAAGCCGATCGGCGATGATCCACGCATCGATGCCGTCCGTTTTATCCAAGTCAGTGTACGCTTCTTTAAATTTGCGAATGAGCTTTGGATTGATGGTAAACACCTTGACATTCCAAGACTTCAGCTCCTCCTGTTGGTGGAAAAACATCGCTGGATGCCAGCTGTAGACCGAAGTGGCTTCCATCCCGATGAGAATTTCGGATGGTTGGCGCTTGTTGGCCCACAGGAGGATTTGATCGCGAAGGAAGGTCGCGCCAAGGAGATGATTGTCCACCTTGAATTGGGCGCACGTGTTTCCTTCTTGATCCATGATACACGTGTATAAGTCCGTTGAGCTCACGTCAATCCCGACGTAGAGTTTCATGAGATCACCTCCAATCGTAGTAGGATCGTGGGGTTGGGACTCTTCGGGATGCCCCCGGACCGCGCCTGTTGACCAGTCACCCTCGCATATGAGAACTCACGTTGGGCCATGGGCTGCCTGGAAGCTGCTCCTTCCAGCATGGGAAACCAACGGGAACAGCCTGCGGGTTAGAAGTCCGAACAGGAGCCGGGGAGACAGACTTTCTAAGTAGTCAAAGCTACAGGAGAGAGAAGAGTGTCCCCGATGATCCTAAGACCATTATCCAAGAACATCGCGAAAAGTCCAACCCCGATGTAGTGCCATCCACGGGGGAGGGGCGCGCCCCTCCCCCGTGGGCAAATCACTTACACATATGCGATTGTCAAGGAGCATATCCAACTGGAAATTCGATTTAAAAATCTTTCTAAACATACTATACGAGGAAGGATGAGTCGTGCAAAAAGGAATGACAAAACCGTTAAAACTCAACCCACCGCAGTTGTTAGCAATTATGTTTCTTTTTCTCGTTGTTGTCGGTGGGGTGTTATTAAAGTTGCCGATTGCAACAGAGAAGGACATTAGCTGGCTTGATGCGTTCTTTTTATCGACATCTGCCGCAACGGTAACCGGATTAGCTCCGATCGACCCAGGCTCTACGTTTACCGTATTTGGAGAAGTTGTTTTAATGATGCTTATTCAAGTTGGTGGGCTTGGGATTATGACGTTTGCGGTGCTCGTCGTCATTGTGCTTGGAAAAAAAATCGGAATGAAGCAACGCATGTTGATGCAAGAAGCGTTAAATCAGCCATCGCTTGGCGGTGTCATTCGTTTGGCGCGCAATTTACTGTTATTTTCTTTGTTTATGGAATGTATTGGAGTGATTTTGCTAGCTATTGATTGGGTACCGAAAATGGGATGGGCGAAAGGGCTATATTACAGCCTTTTTCATACGATCGCCGCGTTCAATAACGCTGGATTTGCGTTATGGCCTGACAATTTATCACGCTTTGTCGGCAATCCCATTGTCAACGTGACGATCACTTTATTAATCATCGTTGGGGGACTCGGTTTTACAGTCGTATTTGACGTGTTATATCAACGCCGTTGGAGAAAATTGTCCATTCATACGAAACTCATGTTAGTGATGACGCTTATTGTAAACGTTCTAGCGATTGTTGCCATCTTTTTATTTGAACATAATAACCCGAAGACGCTCGGTTCGCTTCCGTTTCGCGAACAACTATGGGCAGCGTACTTTCAAGGTATTACGCCGAGAACAGCAGGATTTAACACGATCGATGTAGGCTCACTTGACCAGCCGACAGCGATGCTGATGATTTTCCTTATGTTTATCGGGGCAGGAAGTACATCGACAGGTGGAGGAATTAAACTGACGACATTTGCGGTGATCGTTTTTGCGGTGGTGAGCTTTTTAAAAGGGAAAGAAGAAACGGTCATTTGGCAGCGTACTATTCGTCATACAATCATTTTGCGTGCGTTAGCGATTGCATCGATGAGCATGTTGTTTATTTTCCTTGTCACGATGATTTTAACGCTTACCGAAGATGCTCCATTTTTAGTTCTTTTATTTGAAGTTGTATCTGCATTTGGGACCGTTGGGCTTTCGATGAATATGACTCCGCATTTGTCAGCAGTAGGAAAAATGCTGATCATCGGCGTCATGTTGTTTGGAAAATTAGGCCCGTTGACGCTTGTTTATTCGATTGCGAAGCCGAAAAAAACAAATATTCGTTATCCAAATGGCGATATATTGACAGGATGAACAAAGGCGAGGGAGCATCCCATACCCGTCAAGTTTAGTGTTAAGGGTCGTTGTGTCCATACGCAATGTTTGTGATTCATTAGCTGAAGAAAAAGAATACCACATGTTTTAGGCATGCCAAATAACCCTCTTGGAGAGGGTTATTTGGCGTTTTTATGAATCTAATCAATAAATACCTAATTTAACCAAGAGATCCGATGCCGTTTCTTTTCCTTTCCTTCGATCCTTTCTTCCATGTTTTCTCAATAGAAGGAGGAGAGAAGAAAGGCTGATTTCTTCCTTGGATAGGCGCAAAAGCAGTTGTTGCCAATAGGATTGGAGAACATCTAGTGCTTTCCGTTCGCTGATTTGAATCCCTTCTGTTTGTTGCCAATACGTTCGAGCTTGAAACAGAAAGGTCTGAGTCTCCAAAATGGCAATCAACGTCCCATATACATGGCATTCGAACCGTTCTTTCTTCATCTTTTTCACTTTCTCCAAATCAAAAACGGACTTCCACGCTTTAAACAGCAATTCAATTTGCCACCGCAAAGAATAAAGCTCATAAACCTGTTGCCCATCAAACGACTCTTGGGGAGATGATCACATGTCAAATTCCGTTGGTTTACACTTAGACAAAACGGAGTTCAAATGATAAGTTTGAACTCCGTTTTATTTTTTTATAATTCATAGTTGACAACTATGATTACTTGGTATTAACGTATAGATTAATAAAAATATTTCGATTATTTTGGGTGGAGGGAATAAAATGAAAAAGTTAATCGTGTTTGTGATTGTTGGGTTTATCGCTCAGCTCATCGACGGTTCGTTAGGAATGGCGTATGGGGTTACATCAACAACGCTGTTGCTTGTGTTCGGGATTGCTCCGGCGGTCGCTTCCGCCTCGGTGCATTTAGCGGAAGTGGTCACAACCGCAGCTTCAGGCGTATCTCATATTAAATTTGGAAATGTCGACCGCGACATGGTGATCAAATTAATTATTCCCGGATCGCTTGGCGCGTTTGTCGGCGCCTGCTTTTTAAGCAATCTTCCAGGAGATTTCATTAAACCATATATTTCACTATTTTTGTTGGCGCTTGGGTTTTATATTATGTATCGTTTTTTGTTTCTTTCTCCTAGACAGGATCAGCAACCGCCGCGAAAATTTTCGAATAAGCAGCTTGTTCCTCTTGGTTTAGTGGCCGGTTTTCTTGATGCCACTGGCGGAGGAGGATGGGGCCCGATTTCCACCCCTGTTCTTCTTGCGAATAAAGGAATGGAAGCAAGAAAAGTGGTGGGAACAGTTGATACATCGGAATTTGCTGTTGCTTTATCTGCTACCATTGGATTTGTCATTTCATTAGGCTGGGAACAATTCAATTGGTTTTGGGTAGGAACGCTTATGTTAGGGGGAATCATCGCTGCGCCAATCGCCGCATGGCTTGTCCGCAAGATGCCATCCCATTTGCTCGGGGTTTTGGTTGGAGGAGTCATCATTTTCACAAACGTTCGCACCTTGCTTCATGCATGGGAAACTCCTGGCAACTGGTATGCAACGATTTACGCAATCATCATATTTGGCTGGGCTGTTTCGATATGGTGGGCAATCCGCACACATCGGAAAGCGTCTCTATCTGATCATCTTGCGTCATAATGGCAAATAGAACAGAAATTTAGAGCGAAAAACAAGAGTCAACAACCCAATGACTAAAGTCATGGGCTTGTAAGCCCCATGTTGACCAGACCAAGGCTTGAAACAGAGCCTACGTTATAGATGTCATGACACGTTCGGGTGCTTCTCCAGCCCGTTCCTCTGTCGTGCAAGGTTAAACAAGCGTGGTGGGTAGCGCTAGTGTCTTGCACATAACAAGCATCTATAACATGGTCGAGGAGAATATGACCTGCGTAAGCAGAGGAAAGGGGAGAACCCTATGGTTTTTGTGTTAGACACAAACAAACGTCCGCTTGCTCCTTGTCACGAAGCAGTTGCAAGAAAGCTGTTGAAACAAGGGAAGGCGGCGATTTACAGGCGATTTCCATTTACCATCATCTTGAAAAAATCAGTAGACGAATCAGAAATTAAAGCAACATATCGGCTAAAAATCGACTATGGAAGCAGGCATACAGGATTAGCGATTTTGCGAGGACAAGAAGTGGTATGGTTAGGGCAACTTGACCATCGCACAGACATCAAGGAAAGAATAGATAAAAGGCGTGCTTTTCGTCGAGCAAGACGAAATCGAAAAACAAGATACAGAAAACCACGCTTTCTGAACCGCAAGCGAAAGGAGGGGTGGTTGCCGTCATCACTAGAGAGTCGTGTGCAAAATATCCAAACATGGGTTAACCGCCTAAAGAAGTTATGCCCCATTGGGTATATATCATACGAAAATGCCAAATTCGACACGCAACTCATGCGAAATCCTGAAATCAATGGTGTAGAGTATCAACAAGGCACGCTACAAGGATATGAAGTACGGGAGTATTTGCTTGAAAAGTTTGGGCGGAAGTGTTGTTATTGCGGAAAAGAAAATGTTCCACTTGAAGTGGAGCATATCATTCCAAAATCGAGAGGTGGAACAGACCGAGTGGATAACCTATGTCTTGCCTGTCATGACTGTAATCAGCGCAAAGGAAGTAAGACAGCAGAAGAATTCGGGTATCCGCACATTCAAAAGCAAGTCAAAGAATCATTAAAGGATACAAGTGCTATCAACTCGACAAGATGGAAAGCGTATGAAGTGTTAAAGCAGACAGGATTAGATGTCGAGTGTGGAACAGGTGCACGAACAAAAATGAATCGTATTCGTTTAGACTTGCCGAAAACACATTATTTTGACGCTTGTTGTGTAGGCGAAAGCACAACAAATCACTTATATTTCAAAACAAAAGAAGTGTTATTTATCAAGGCAAAAGGGCGTGGTAGTCGCTCTCGTACAAACCTAGATAGATATGGCTTCCCAAGAGGTTATCTTGCAAGACAAAAATTCTTCTTTGGTTTTCAAACAGGGGACATGGTTAAGGCTGTTGTCCCAAGAGGGAAATATCAAGGCGTTTGGTTTGGCGAAGTCGCATGTAGAAAGACTGGAAGTTTCGATATTAAAGGCAAGGACGGAAAGCGTATCGCACAAGGAATAAATTATAGATATGTCCAAGTCATTCAGCGATTTGACGGATATGCTTATGGAAAGGGGGTGGCGGAACTTGCGTAAGGTGCAATTCCTCCTCGTGCCTAAAGGCGGGGGCTTCCTTGCGTAAGTTTCGTGACAGCATACAAGTCAATGAAAGGGTGCTGCTTTTTGCCATCAAAAAAAACAATCCTTTCCAACGATGATTTTCGTTAGAAAGGATACCATGTTTTTGGCGCTGAAAAAAGATCAAATTCTTAACTTGATGGCTATGGGGGCATCCCCTCGCTTTTATTGTGCCGGTTCTTGCGGCATAATTAAAATTTCTACCCGTCGGTTTTTCGCTCGTCCTTCAGCTGTTGCGTTAGATGCGATCGGTTTAAATTCACCGTATCCTTTTGCGCTAAATAGTTGCGGATCTAATTTTGTATTTTCAAGCAATAGTTTCATAAAGTTAACGGCGCGCATGACGCTTAATTCCCAGTTTGAAGCAAACTTTGCATTGTTGATTGGCACGTTGTCTGTATGTCCACTAATGACGATGTTGCGCGGTGGGTTCATGACGAGCAAATTCGATATTTTTTTGGCGACATCGCGATATTGCGGTTTAATATCGGCGCTACCTGAATCGAACAATACGTCGTTTGCGATCGTCACAAGCAGTCCTTCTTCTGTCATGGCGACAGACAATTTACCGCTTAATTGACTCGTTTTCACGTATTCGTTAAATTTACTTTGAATCTTTTTTAATTCCTCGTATTCTTCTTTTGAAATTTTAACGTACGGTTTTTGGTTTGGTGAGTCTTTAATGACAGAGTCCATTTCTTCCCGCTCAATAGGGCTTAAATATTGCAACGCTCCTGTACCGCCTGTAAATACGTTATTGAAGGCGCGCGCAATTTCCATAAACTTTTTCGAGTCAATTTGACTGCTGGCAAATAATACGATAAACAAAGCCAACAGCAACGTCAGTAAGTCGGCGTACGGAATTAACCAGCTCTCATCGACATGTTCTTCATGATGATGTTTTTTATGCTTTTTCGCCATTATTTTGAGCTCCTTGTCCTAAAAGTTTTTGACGTTCGCTCATCGGCAAGTAAGAAGCTAGTTTTCGTTCGATCGCCCGCGGTGCTTGTCCTTCGATGATGGAGAGCACCCCTTCAATCATCACTTGCCGCACTTTAATCTCCTCTTTCGATTTCCGTTTTAATTTGTTCGCAAATGGATGCCAAAGGACGTATCCGGTGAAAATCCCCATAAGTGTCGCAACGAACGCCGCACTAATCGCATGACCGAGACGTTCAATATCAGACATATCTTGCAAAGCGGCGATCAATCCAACGACGGCACCAAGTACCCCAAGCGTTGGGGCGTATGTACCGGCTTGTGTAAAAATCGTCGCATTCGCTAAATGGCGTTCTTCCATCGCTTCGATTTCTTCCGTCATGACATCGCGAATAAATTCTTGTGACTGTCCGTCAATGGCTAAACTTAATCCGTTGCGCAAAAACGGATCATCAATTTCAGCCACTTTTGCTTCTAACGCTAACAATCCTTCGCGGCGAGCGATGTTTGCCCATTCAACAAACAGAGGGATGAGTTCTTCGATTTTTGGCGTTTTCGACTCTTTAAAAATAACTCCAAACAGTTTCGGCACTTTCGAAATTTCTTTCGTTGGAAAGGCGATTGTTACTGCGGCCGCTGTCCCTAATAAAATGATTAAAATCGCAGCAGGGTTAATGAGCACAGCTGGGCTTACCCCTTTAAACACCATTCCGACACCGACAGCGATAATGCCAAGAATGAGCCCAATTAAGGACGTACGGTCCATGATATCACCCCAAGTTATAGAATGAAAAATAAATCCAAGTTTATCATATAATTTATCCGAATGTTTGAAAAGGGAAATTTGTACGAAAAAACCCTTGAAGAGGAAACCTTCAAGGGTTAAATTTTCTTTAGCCTAAATGAGCCAACCATCAAAAGAGAAAGCGTAAAAATAATAAAAATAAAGACGTAAGGTGGGAAGTAATGAATCGTCAAGTAGCTTAGCGTCAATAAACATCCTGCTGCTGTAATCGGCAAGCCGATAAAATACCCGTTGCTTTCGGTAACATTAAATCTTGCAAGGCGAAATGCTCCACAACCGATATAAAAAATTGTAAAGAACGAACCAGGTGCGCCAAATTCGTGCAATAAACCTTGATAAAGCAATAGTGCAGGTGCTACTCCAAATGATATAATATCACTCATTGAGTCCAATTGTTTGCCTAGATCCGATTCGATATTCATCTTCCGAGCGACTGTTCCGTCAAAACGATCGGCAAGTGCAGCTAAAAAGATAAATAATACAGAGACGTTCAGCTGGCCTTTTACCGCAAATAAAATCGCGAAACCGCCTAAGCTTAAGTTTGTTAACGTCAATACGTTTGCCGTATGCGCTTTAAGTTTTTTAATGGTATGATCAATATAGTCGGATAAAAACATATAAGTTCACTCCTTTATTGAAATCGTGCTGACCCACTTGCCAAAAATATCACTCGGTTACTAATATTTTATTGATAATAAGCGAACTAGTAAAGAATATTCTTTACTTTAGGGGGAAAACGTTCATGAAATGGCTATATCGCTTGTTAATTGAACTAACAAATCGACGAATGACATCTAAATGTCTCGCTTCGTTCACACGATCGAAATGGAGTCGGTTATTCATTTCATCTTATGCGAAAGTATACAAAATTAATAAAGAAGAAATGGAAAAAAAGCTGCATGAATATGAAACGCTACAACAACTGTTCACCCGTACGCTGAAAGAAGGACTTCGCCCAATTGATGAACATCCGAATAGCGTCGTCAGCCCTGTGGACGCAGTTGTTGAAGATGTTGGCATCATTACGGATCAAAAAGAAATCATCGTCAAAGGAAAAACGTACTCTATACGTGAAATGCTTGGCGATGATCGCATCGCTGAAAAGTATTTGCACGGTACGTTTATTATTTTGTATTTAAGTCCGAGTCACTATCATCGTATTCATAGTCCAATATGTGGAGAGGTAGTGAAGCAGTGGGAGCTCGGTGGGAAGTCATACCCTGTAAACCGCCTTGGATTGAAATATGGCAAGGCTCCACTTTCTAAAAATTACAGAAGAATTACCGAACTGTGTACAAATGGTATGCATACGGCAATTGTGAAAGTCGGAGCGATGTTTGTAAATAGCATTGAGCTAACGCACGAACATGATTACGTCAAAAAAGGAGAAGAAATTGGATATTTTTCGTTCGGCTCAACGGTCGTATTGTTGTTCGAAAAAGGAGTATTCACGTTAGATGAGCAAATTGTTCCGCCGGTAGAAGTTAAAGTGGGACAACGGCTCGGGCTCCTCGGTCTAAAAGAAAAAAGCGAGTGAGAGCCCGAACTTATGATGACTGCTTTAGCTTATGGTGAAGACGACGGCAGACAATTTCTCGTTCGATCAGTTGAATAAACTCTGGGCTCAGTTGCAATTCTTTCGCTTTGTAGTATGATTCAATTAATAAGTCGTCAGGTAAACATTTCATTTTTTTCGCCTCCTTAACGTATACATGAATGAAGGTATACATATAATGGTAGGTTCATCTTCACTTTACCATAAATTAAAAACAAGAACAATCGTTCTGGTTATCCACATGTAATTGTGGGTAAGTTGTGGATGTGTTGTTTATAACATATGGAGAAAGTTGAAAAACAAGTGTGGAATATGTGTATAAAGTTATCCACAAGTTATGAAAATGGTCAGATTTTGTCGAAAAATTTTGTAATTTGTTTATTTATGTAAAAAATGAAAAAAGGATGAGCAAAGATGTTAAAATATTTTTTGCCGAATGAACATGCAAAAAGCATTTTCGAAATTACCCCGGAGCGACTAAAGCAAAAAGGAATAAAAGGAATTATTACCGATTTAGACAATACGTTAATTGAATGGGATCGTCCGCTTGCGACGCCAGAGGTTGTTCGGTGGTTCGAGCAAATGAAACAAAGCGGCATTCAAGTGACGGTCGTATCCAATAATAATAAAAAACGAGTAGAAGCGTTCGCTAAACCGCTCGGCATTCCATTTATTTTCGAGGCGCGCAAGCCGTTAACGCGAGCGTTTCAACAAGCGTTGCACGATATGAAGCTGAAAAAAGAAGAGGTTGTCGTCATCGGTGACCAGCTTCTTACCGATGTATTCGGCGGCAATCGGATCGGATTACATACGATTTTAGTCGTCCCTGTTGCACAAACAGACGGCTTTTTTACTCGTATTAACCGAAACATAGAAAGAAAAATTTTAAATATGATGCGAAAAAAAGGTATGATTCATTGGGAGTGATCGAAATGAGTGAACAAGTCATTTGTATTGGATGTGGAGTAACGATTCAAACAGAAGATGAAAAAAAAATTGGATATGCGCCTCCTTCAGCGCTTGAACGCGATCCGATTATTTGTCAACGTTGTTTTCGGTTAAAACATTACAACGAAGTGCAAGACGTATCATTAACAGATGACGACTTTTTAAACATTTTGCACGGCATCGGACAAGCAGATGGGCTTGTCGTGAAAATCGTTGATATTTTCGATTTCAATGGAAGCTGGTTGCCAGGGTTGCATCGGTTTGTCGGAAAAAAAGATGTGTTACTTGTCGGCAATAAAGTGGATTTGTTGCCAAAGTCCGTCAAACATGAAAAGGTCACGCGTTGGATGAAACAAACTGCACGAGAACTTGGCTTACAGCCGCGTGACGTTTTTTTAGTTAGTGCACATAAAGGATATGGTATGAAGGAAGTCATGACGGCGATTGACGAGTATCGCAACGGAAAAGACGTATATGTTGTCGGTTGTACGAACGTTGGAAAATCAACGTTTATTAACCGTATTATTAAAGAAGCGACGGGTAAAGGAAATGTCATTACGACATCATATTTTCCAGGGACAACGCTTGATATGATTGAAATTCCACTCGATGATGGCTCAGCGCTTTATGATACACCGGGAATTATAAACCATCATCAAATGGCGCATTTCGTTGACAAGAAAGATTTAAAAGTCATTACACCGAAAAAAGAAATTAAGCCGAAAGTATATCAATTGAACGAACAACAGACGTTGTTTTTTGGTGGGCTTGCTCGATTAGATTATGTAAGTGGTGGGAGACGTCCATTTGTATGTTATATGTCGAATGAATTATTTATTCATCGAACGAAACGTGAACATGCCGATGAATTGTATGAAAGACATCTTGGTGAATTGTTGCAGCCGCCGCGCAAAAGCTATTGCGAGCAATTGCCACCGCTTGTCGCCCATCATTTTACGTTAAAAGAACCAAAAACAGATATCGTTTTTTCAGGGCTTGGCTGGGTGACGTGTCACGAGCCTGGGGCACAAGTCATCGCATATGCGCCAAAAGGCGTTGGTGTCATGTTGCGGAAGTCGCTCATTTAACACAAAGGGGGAGAGGATGTTGAAATTGTTTGGGCTGATCGGCTGTCCTGTTCATCATTCGTTGTCGCCGCTTATGCATAACGATGCATTTCAATCGCTCGGCATTCATGCGCATTATCACGCCTTTCATGTCGAACCGCATATGTTAAAAAAGGCGGTAGAAGGCTTAAAAGCGTTACAATGTGCTGGGTTTAATGTGACGATCCCGCATAAGACAGCGGTGATGGAATATATGGATGAGCTTGATGAAACGGCTAAGCAAATGGGGGCAGTAAACACAGTCGTCAATGAAAACGGCAAATGGATTGGTTATAATACAGATGGTGAAGGATTTGTCCGAGCGCTATGCGAGCAAATGGACGTCGAATTGTCAGGTGCGCGCATTTTGCTTGTCGGTGCAGGTGGAGCAGCGCGCGGCATTTATTTCTCTCTTCTTAAACATCGTGTCGCCGCTGTCGATGTATGTAATCGAACAGTCAAAAAAGCAGAGGCGTTTGTTGTCAAACAATCATCTGTATATTCGCTTGAAGAAGCAGAAGAGCGGGTAGGGGAGTACGATATTATTATTAACACGACGTCTGTCGGCATGTATCCGCATGTCGATGCGACGCCGCTGTCCCTTCGGCATGTAAAAAAAGATACGATCGTAAGCGACATTATTTACAATCCACTCATGACGAAATGGCTGCAAGAAGCAAAAGAAAAAGGGGCGCGCGTGCAAAACGGTGTAGGCATGTTCGTCTATCAAGGTGCACTAGCGTTCGAAAAGTGGACAGGGATCTTTCCAAATACGAAACGAATGGAACAACTTGTCATACAACAGTTAGGAGGAAAAACATGTTAACAGGAAAACAAAAACGATTTTTACGTTCTTTAGCTCATCATTTAACACCGATTTTCCAAGTGGGAAAAGGTGGCGTCAATGACAATATGATTAAGCAAATTGCCGATGCGCTTGAAGCAAGAGAGCTGATTAAAGTGAGTGTATTAAAAAATTGCGAAGAAGAAAAAGAAGTAGTGGCAGAGCAATTAGCGGAAGGTGCAGGGGCGGAAGTCGTCCAACTGATTGGGCATACGATCGTATTATATAAAGAATCGCGTGAACATAAACAAATTGTGTTACCGAAATAGGAGCGTTGTGGTGAAAAAAGTAGGCATTTTAGGTGGGACGTTTGATCCGCCTCATTACGGACATTTATTAATTGCGGATGATGTACGAACGGAGTTACAGCTCGATGAAATATGGTTTATGCCAAATTACATTCCACCTCATAAAGATAAACAGGTGACGGATCACGTGCATCGCGTTCATATGTTGCGGGCGGCGATTGCGAATCAACCGCACTTTCGCGTTGAAACGATTGAGCTTGAACGAAAAGAGCGATCATATACGTACGATACGATCGTTTTGTTGAAGCAAAGATATCCGGATACGATGTTTTACTTTATTATCGGTGGAGATATGGTTGAATATTTACCGAATTGGTATCGAATTGACGAACTTGTTCAGCTTGTGCAATTTGTCGGGGTGAAACGGCCTGGCTATTCTCTTCGTACACCGTATCCGATCATCGAAGTGGATGTGCCGACGTTTGCGGTTTCTTCTTCGCTTATTCGTGAGCGGATTCAAAGTGGGAAAAGTGTCACGTATTTGTTGCCGGAAGCGGTTCAATTATATATAAAGGAGAATCGGTTGTATGAAACGTGAAGAAGCGTTAGCGATCGTGCGCACACAATTAAAAGAGCAACGGTATATTCATACATTAGGCGTGATGGAAACAGCCATTGAACTGGCGAAATTGTACGGAGCTGATGTGCAAAAAGCGGAATTGGCGGCAATTTTTCACGACTATGCAAAATTCCGCACAAAAGAAGAAATGAAGCGCATCATTATCGAACAACATATGCCCCAAGATTTGTTAGCATATAGCCCAGAGTTATGGCATGCGCCTGTTGGGGCATATTTAGTCCAAACGGAAGTCGGCATTCAAGATGAAGACATTTTACAAGCGATACGTTATCATACATCAGGACGTCCAAATATGACGCTGCTTGAGAAAATTGTATATATTGCGGATTATATTGAGCCGAATCGTTCGTTTCCTGGTGTTGACGAAGTGCGTGTGTTGGCGCGAGAACATCTAGATCGTGCGCTGTTTCGAGCGCTTCAAAATACGATCCAATTTTTAATGGACAAACGCGAACCGATTTACCCAGATACGTTCCATACGTATAATGATATAGCTAAAAAATTGAAGGAGGTTTCTTCATGACAGAACGAGATATTTTACGTATTGCAGTACAAGCAGCGGATGACAAAAAAGCCGAAAACATCGTAGCGTTAAATATGAAAGGCATTTCGCTTGTCGCTGACTACTTTATGATTTGTCACGGTCATTCCGATAAACAAGTACAAGCGATCGCGCGTGAAATTAAAGAAAAAGCAGAAGAGCATGGTGTTGTAGTCAAACGTGTTGAAGGATTTGACGAGGCGCGTTGGATTTTAGTTGATTTAGGGGATGTTGTCGTTCACGTTTTCCATAAAGAAGACCGCGAATATTACAATCTTGAACGCTTATGGGGCGACGCACCGCTTGAGCGGATCGAGAGTGATCTTGGGGCATGACGTACGAACGATTTGCGAGTTGGTATGATCAATTAATGAGCGATGCTCCATATGATGCGTGGTGTGCCCTCGTTGAACGAACGGTTACTTCGTATCACAATGGAAAACGACTGCTTGATCTCGGATGCGGTACAGGGGAACTTGCGATTCGGTTAGCGGAAAAAGGGTTTGACGTCACCGGTGTCGATTTGTCGGAACAAATGTTGACTATTGCGCAGATGAAAGCAGAGGAGCGGGGGGTAAACCTCTCGTTTTTTCAGCAAGATATGCGCGATTTTGGCCCGTTCGAGCCGTTTGATACAATCGTCATTTTTTGTGATTCACTCAATTATTTATTACAGGAAGAAGACGTTATCGCTACGTTTATGCGTGTATATGAACAATTGCGACCTGGCGGATTGTTTTTATTTGATGTGCATTCTTTGTTTAAAATGGAAAACGTTTTTTTGCATCATGGGACGTTTGCGAGCAATGATGACCAAGTGAGCTACATATGGAACTGTTACGAAGGACCATGGCCACATAGCGTCGAACACGAACTCACGTTTTTCGTTCAATTACAAGAAGGTGTATATGAACGAGTCGATGAAATGCACGTACAGCGAACATACGATGTCGATCAATATGTCATGTGGTTAAAACAAGCAGGGTTTCATGTATTGCATGTATGGGCGGATTTCACAGAGCAACAACCAACAAAAGAAAGCGAGCGCATTTTTTTCATTGCGCAAAAATAAAATCCCAAAAGTGCCTCACTTTTGGGATTTTTCTTCAACAAATAAGCAGGATTTTTTTTGTTAATCACGAATATTGTCGATTTGTTGGCGCACCTTTTCTGTTTCTTCATAAAATTTTTCATGCGTTTTTTGAAAGAGGTGAACGAACAAATCCCCAACCTCTTTCTCTAACACCTCAATGCCTGCTCCAGTAATGCCACCTTTGACGCATACTTTTTCTTGTAATGTCGGTAGCGTATACAATTGTTGTTCAAGCAATGCACCTAACCCGATGATCATATGCGTCGTTAACGTCGTTGCTTGTTCTTTCGTAATGGACGTTTGTTGAACGGCTGCATCGATAAACTTTTGAATTAAGTAGCTGAAAAAAGCAGGACCACAGCTCGTTAAATCAGAAGCGATGCGCGTAATAGGCTCGTCTATGTATATTGGACGAGAAATGGAACGGAATAAATGTTCAATCGTTGTCCGATCCGCCTCTGTGCAACGTTCACTTACCGTAATTAACGTACTTCCAGCGAGTGCGCGATTTGTAATGCTCGGAATGACGCGAGCGACGCTACATGGCACGAGCGATTCAAGTTGTTGCACAGAAATGGGGCTCGTAATCGATACGATGCAATGATGATCGGTCAAATGCGGGCGAAGTTGCTTTAGAACATCGGGCATATGCAACGGTTTCGTGCAAATAAAAACAATCGTTGCGTGTTTTACGACTTCTTCATTCGTCGGCATCACATGGATGTTTGGGTAGCGTTTTTGTATATTGTACGCTTTTTCAAGCGTGCGATTCGTAATGAATAGTTGTTCTTGTTTTACGGCATTTCCGTTCATGAACGATTCAATTAAAATCGTTCCCATATTTCCTGTTCCAATAAATCCTATATTCAACGGTATCCCCCCTTATCCGTCACCACTATACGTCATATGTATGCGACAACGATCCTTTTTATGAAAGGGTGAAAGCATGAAATGGATAAAAACGTATGAACGTTGGGTGTATGTAGGCTTAATTGTCATTGGAGCGACCATTTGGATCATTCAACAACAAGAGGACACCCCCGTACAACCGCTCCCTTTAGAGCAGGTAGAACAAGAAGAACAGCAAGAACAACAAGTAGAGGAACAAGCCTCCGTTGTTGTCGATGTGAAAGGAGCCGTCAAACGAGCAGGAGTATATGAAGTGGCACCGGAAAGCCGCATTCACGATGTCATTCAACTGGCAGGAGGGCTAACCGAAGAAGCAGATGAAACGAAAGTAAATTTGGCGATGAAAGTGTATGATGAAATGGTCATTTACGTGCCGAAAAAAGGCGAAGACATCATCGTGGAAACAACGAGTCAAACGGGCAGTTCAAGTGGAAAAATCAACATTAACACAGCAACGATTGAACAGTTACAAACGTTACAAGGAATTGGACCTGCGAAAGCAGCCGCCATTATTGCATATCGTGAGGAACATGGACCGTTTCAAAAAGTCGAAGATTTGTTGAATGTGAGTGGAATCGGTTCGAAATCGCTTGAAAAAATAAAAGAACAAATTGTCGTTCGCTAAAATTGACGATAAACTAAAGGCATAATGGACAAGGGGGGAGAAGTAGATGGAGCGAATTACATGGGATCAATATTTTATGGCTCAAAGCCATTTGTTAGCGTTACGTAGCACGTGCACAAGGCTAGCCGTCGGGGCAACCATTGTGCGCGATAAGCGCATCATTGCTGGGGGATATAACGGTTCGATCGCAGGTGGGGCGCATTGTATTGATGAAGGATGTTATGTCATCGACAATCATTGCGTACGCACGATTCATGCAGAAATGAACGCTATCTTACAATGTGCAAAGTTTGGTGTGCCAACAGAAGGGGCGGAAATATACGTCACTCATTTTCCGTGTTTACAATGTTGTAAGGCGATCATTCAAAGCGGGATAAAAGCTGTTTATTATGCGAACGACTATAAAAACCACCCGTTCGCTTTGCAGTTGTTCGAACAAGCAGGCGTAACGGTCAAGCACGTCCCGTTTGATATGGAATCCATTCCGACATTTTTGCACGCAAAGGGGAGATGAGATATCGTTTACGTGGCGATGGCGGCCATTTTGGCCGTCTTGTCTATGTTAACAAAATCAACTGTTTGTTTTGTGTTGTCATTTGTGTATAGTTTCTTTTTACTCTGGCGAAAGCGAGAGTTATTTTTCGCGTGCATGTGCTGTTATTTGTTTTTCTCGTTATGGAGCAAATGGGTAGATGCGCATAATGTGACGAAACTTTCGGGGAATGAGACAACCTTTTTTGTGCGATTCATTGCTCCGATTTATATTGACGGCGATCGAGTTAAGACGGTCGTTCAATGGCAAAATGAACGGCTGCAACTGATTTATCGTCTCCGTACAGAAGAAGAAAAGCGACAATGGGACGAACTGCAAATAGGGACAACGTGTTCACTCCAAGGGATGCTTGAGCGGCCTTCTTTGCCGACTAATCCGTATGCCTTCAATTATCGCCGCTATTTATTTCACCAACGCATACATTGGATTGTTCGTCCGACTTCACTCGAACGTTGTATGCGCGCCAACATCACATGGATGGAACGGCTTCAGACGATTCGTCAAGACGGTATTCGCTACATTCAACATCACTTTCCAAATGACGTAAGTGCGTTTATGCAAGCGCTCATTTATGGTGAACGAAGCGATATAGAGCCAACGGTACTCGCTAGTTATCAAAAGTTAGGGCTTATTCATCTGCTTGCGATTTCGGGCTTGCATATGACGTTGCTTGTCGGTGGTTGTTTTTATTTATTCATTCGTCTCGGTATAACAAGGGAACGAGCGACGATGATATTGCTTGGATGCATTCCGCTGTACGTCATTTTAGCAGGAGCTGCACCGTCAGTCATGCGCGCTGCAATTATGACGAGTTGCTTTTTTCTCGCTTCTTCTCGTCTGCGCACAATCGATTCATTAAGCATCGCTTGCCTCGTTTTATTAGCAAAAGACCCGTATGCGATGTTTCATCTTGGCTTCCAATTATCTTTCCTCGTTTGTTTTGCGCTAATCATTTGTTCCTCATTCATTCAAAATCAACGCTCTGTTATTCGACAGTTGTTTGCGACATCGTTTATTGCACAAATGAGTACATTACCACTTTTGCTTTATCATTTTTACGAAGTGTCTCTTTTATCGATCCCGTTAAATGTCATCTTTGTTCCGCTTTATTCGTTTATTATTTTGCCGCTTTCGTTTGTAGCGTTATTTGTCCATATATGTATCCCGTTTCTTAGCCCGTTAATCATATATGGATTGGCGGCAGTCATCGCTCATTCAAATGCGCTTGTGACTTCACTTTCCGATACGTTGATGCTTACGCTCGGTCGTCCGCCAGCGTTGTTGATCGTTGCTTATGTTCTCTCCATCTGTCTTTTGTTCCTTTCATTTGAACAACAAAAGCGAGCGCATCTTTTTCGTTTTTCGTTTATTTTTGTGATTATTATCCATTTCATTTCACCGTTTTTTCGTCCGAGCGGGGAAGTGGTTATGCTAGACGTTGGACAAGGAGATAGTATATACATTGAACTTCCATATCGAAAGGCGATTTATATCATTGATACCGGGGGAACGATGTCGTTTGCCGATGAATTGTGGAAAAAGCGAAAGCAGTCATTTCGTGTCGGAGAAGATGTGCTCGTTCCGTTCTTAAAGGCCAAAGGTGTGCGTACGATCGATGCGCTTATTGCAACACATGGAGATTTTGATCATATTGGAGATGCGGGCGATGTATTCGAAGCAGTTCGTGTCCGGAAATTGATGGTTGGTATGCAACAACAACGAAACGATTTGGAACAAACGTTAATTGAGCAAGCGAGCAAAAAAGGCGCTCGTGTGCAAATAGTGAAAAGTGGCGATCGTTGGGCGGTTGGGAAAGCGCAATTTTACATTCTCTCTCCATTTGGAAATGAAGAGACGACAAACGACGGTTCGATTGTGTTGTATGCATGGATGGGAGGAGCATATTGGCTATTTACAGGTGACTTAGAAGAAAAAGGGGAACAACAAATTATGAGAACGTACCCGTCGTTGCCAGTCGACATATTAAAAGTCGGTCATCACGGAAGCAAAACGTCAACGTCTGAACCATTTTTACAACATATTCGTCCCAAAGTGGCGCTCATTTCAGCTGGCCGCCGCAACCGATATGGTCATCCGCATCGGGAAGTCATCGAACGTTTACGTCACGATCACGTGCGCATATTTCGCACCGATGAACACGGTGCGGTCGTCATTCGTTTTCATAAGCGGATAAGCACCATTCAGACGTTCTTGCCATAATATACAAGAAAAAAGAGACTGCAACACGCAATCTCTTTTAGGTGTCCATTACGCACCGAAAAATTTTACAAGTGTGGCGATAATGAACATCGTGGCGAAAAAGCCGAATGATACGATGAAGCCAACAGCTGAGTCAACGGCGTCGTTGCGCGTACATTGAACGTTTTTTTCAAATTCGTTCATGACCATCCCTCCTATTTTCTCACCCATTAGTATAAGGGAAAAAAGAAAGAAAATCTACATCGTTGACAACAGTTGTCACAAATAGTTCGCGTCAGATCGGAAAAGATAAGGATATCCGTTGGATAAACGAGTTCCTAGGGCTTGTTTTCCAACGTTTAAATAAATGGGAGTTGGCGATTCTCATCTGCTAACTCCCTTGTAAAATGCTCCGAAACGTTGTATGTTCTTTAAAGAAAGTCATGAAGAATGGGGAAGAGAACATGGAACAACTATATGTCATATATGGTACGGAGCATTTTTTAATGAAACAAGCGTATGAACAAATCATTCGTCGGGCATTGTCAGACGAAGAACGTGAATGGAATGTTAGTACATATGATTGCGAAGAAACGCCTATTGAAGTGGCGCTTGAAGATGCGGAAACGCTTCCGTTTTTTGGGGAGAGGAAAATCGTCATCGTCAAGCAGCCGTATTTTTTGACAGCGGAAAAAGGAAAAGAAAAAGTAGAGCACGATGTGAAACGGCTAGAAGCCTATATTGACAAACCTGCTCCGTTTTCAAGTGTCATGTTTGTCGGTTCGTATGAAAAGCTTGATGAACGAAAAAAAGTGACGAAAGCGTTATTAAAAAAAGCGCATGTCATCGTTGCTAAGCCGTTGAACGAAAAAGAGTTAAAACAATGGGTGAAAGGGCAATGTCAAATTGATGATGACGCGATTGACGTGTTGCTTGCATTGGCAGGCACCGATTTAGCGACATTAGCAAACGAAATTGAGAAGTTGATGCTTTTTGCTGAAGGGCGTTCCATTACAGCTGACGATGTTCGGTTGCTTGTATCGCGTACACTTGAACAAAACGTCTTCGTTCTCGTTGAACAGATTGCCAAGCGGAACATCACAGATGCGTTGCAAACGCTTCAAGATTTATTACGTCAAAATGAAGAGCCGATTAAGCTTGTCGCATTGTTGGCTAGCCAATTTCGGCTCATTTATGAAGTGAAAGAATTGATGAAAACAGGATACGGTCAACAACAAATAGCCTCGATGTTAGGTGTTCATCCGTTTCGTGTAAAAATGGCGGCAAGTTATGCCGGCGGATTTTCGGAACAGCAGTTAATGCACATTTTATATGATTTAGCGGAAACAGATTATGCGCTAAAAAGTAGTGCAACAGACAAACAGTTGTTGTTGCAGTTGTTTTTCTTAAAGTTACAGCGGTAGAGAGACAATCTACCGCTTTTGTTGTAGCGCCTCGACATCAATGAAAAAAACACGATCGAGCGGATCTCCTTGCATAAAGACGATCGTTTTCGGTTTGCATGTGCGGACGGTTGCAATATGTACAATCGCATCTAATTCTTCATCAGATAGTTGAGAAAATAACGAAATGGTTTTTAACTGTTCTTTCACCCAATGCATATGTTCCCCTCCCAAACAGAAAAACAGCTTGCCGTGTATGACAAGCTGTTTTTTCATTATGCTGTAATGCTGTTTAATTTTTTCGCTAAGCGTGATTTATAGCGATTTGCAGCGTTTTTGTGGATTAAGCCTTTGCTAGCCGCTTTGTCGATTTTTTTTGTCGCAAATGCGAAAGCTTCTTTTGCTTTTTCCACGTCTTTTAACTCAACAAGCGCCTCAAATTTTTTGATTGCTGTGCGCATTGCAGATTTCATAGATGCGTTATGAGCGCGGCGCTTTTCGCTTGTTTTTGCACGTTTAATTGCGGATTTAATGTTTGCCATTTTTTTCACCTCCATTAACCGATCGCAAATATATACGTTCAATACGCGACAGTTCGATGAACAATAAGAACAAGTGATATTCTACCAAACTGCTCTTAATTATGCAATAGGGCAAAGACGAAAAGTACGATTGTATGAAAAAGGAGGAAAATGGATAAAACAAATGATAAAAAATACATGGAGGAAGCGGTATGATCGATTTACGACCATATAGTGTACGAACGGATTTAGCGATTGAAGCGCATGAAATAGCGATTGAAGAACGACTACAAAACAAGCAGGAAACTTCGCTTGAGGGGGTATTGATTCGTGACTGGGAAGAAGATGGTGTTCATTTTTCATTTGTAGAAGTGACGGAAGAAGGGGCAAAAACGTTAGGAAAAAAAGCAGGAAAGTATTTAACAATTGAAGCTCAAGGTATTCGTACACAGGATACCGACTTACAGCAAAAAGTAGAAAAGCTTTTTGCTAAACATTTTTATGCTTTTTTACAGCAACTGGGCATCTCACGAGAGGCAAGTTGTCTTGTTGTTGGATTAGGGAATGCGGAAGTAACTCCCGATGCGCTCGGTCCACTAGCTGTATCGAACTTATTAGTGACGCGGCATTTATTTCAGTTGCAACCCGAAAGTGTTCAAGACGGATTTCGCTCGGTGAGTGCGCTCGCCCCAGGAGTAATGGGGATGACCGGAATTGAAACGAGCGACGTGATTGCAGGGATTGTCGAAAAAACTCAACCAGATTTTATTATTGCGATTGATGCGTTAGCGGCGCGTTCAATCGAACGAGTCAACGCGACGATTCAAATTTCTGATACAGGCATTCATCCTGGGGCAGGCGTTGGGAATAAAAGAAAAGAGTTAAGTAAACAAACGCTAGGTATTCCCGTGATTGCGATTGGTGTACCGACGGTTGTTGATGCTGTATCGATTGCAAGCGATACGATTGATTTGTTGCTAAAGCATCTCGGTCGCGAGATGAAGGAAGGCAATCGAGCAGCTCGTGCGCTTGCGCCAGCAAGTCTTGTATTTGGAAAGAAAAAAAAGTTAACGGAAGAAGATTTACCGAGCGAGGCAGATCGTTCAGCTTTTTTAGGAATGGTCGGTCTATTGGATGACGAAGAAAAGCGACGGTTAATTTATGAAGTGCTTGCCCCGATCGGTCATAATTTAATGGTTACACCAAAAGAAGTCGACGTATTTATTGAAGAGATGGCGAACATATTGGCGAGCGGGCTGAATGCTGCTTTGCACCATCGGATTGATCAAGAAAACGTTGGGGCATATACGCATTAGTTTTTTCGTTCTATCTTTCAAAGCGTTGTCATATTGATAGAGTAGACAAGCTTTGAAAGGGTGAAGTGATGAACATGATGGTGACCGTTCACGGAGCGAGTATAAAAAAGTGGCTTGTATTTATTTTGTTTACATTTATGGGAACGTTGACAGTTGTCGCCACGATGACAGCGACATCGACATATCGCCTCTCTTCTTCGTCTGTTCATGAAGTGGCGAATCATTTTTCAACGGAATCGCTCGTGCATTTGCTTTCTTTTGAAAATGTGTACTTTAGTCAAACGTTGCCGAAAGATAAACAACAATTACCGTATTCTCAATATTTTTTTCAAATGACGACAAGCGTTAATTTGAACGATCCACGCAGCTTGCTCGGACGGGAGCTTCCTGGTTTTTCGTTGTATGATAGTGAAATTATTTTAGCGGGCGAGGGAACGGACTTTACAAACATTCCATATGAATCGCCGCCTCCTTTAGAAGTGTTGCTTGCGGAGCGTGAAGCTGCGCAAGAACAGTTTCAGGAGGAAGAAACACCACCTGCTCCTGCGCCGTCGCAAACGACAGGAGGGAAGAAAGTTGCTTACATTTATCATACGCATACACAAGAATCGTATTTACCAGCATTAAAAGGGGTCACAAATCCAAACTTTGCGCATCATCCGACTGTGAATGTGACAAAAGTCGGCAAAAAATTAGGAGAAGAGCTAGAAAAGCGCGGCATTGGAACGGTTGTTGATACGACCGATTTTATAGGGAAGTTGTTGAAAAATAACATGGAATATTATCAAGCGTATGATATGTCGCGTAAAACGGTCGTTGAAGCGATGGCAAACAATCGTGACGTGCAATATTTGATTGACATTCACCGCGATTCTCGACGCCGTAACGATACGACGGTGACGATTAACGGAGTGCATTATGCGCGAGTATCGTTTATTATCGGTGGAGAAAATGCAAAATATAAAAAAAATTTACAGCTGGTAACAAAATTGCATGAACTGCTAGAAAAAAAATATCCGGGCTTGAGCCGTGGCACGTTTGAGAAAAAAGGAGTCGGTACAAACGGAAAGTTCAATCAAGATTTATCGGAAAACGCCATTTTAATTGAGTTTGGCGGTGTGGATAATACATTTCAAGAATTGTATCGAACAGCAGCAGCTGTAGCGGACGTATTTAGCGAATATTACTGGCAAGCGGAGAAGGTGAACGCAACACAACCAGCAGAAAAAAAGTAGGTGAGTAAGATGGTGAAATTTATGATGCAAAGTTTACTCATCGCCGTCATTTTTTTAGTCGGGGTATTGCTCGGCATGCAGCAAGCGAACGAAGGAATGCGGAAAATGAAAGGGTATAACGATCCTTCCCTCGAGCAAGTTGTACATGTATCAAAAGATGAAACGATCGTGCTCGGTCAATCCATCGAAGAGAAAAAAGAAAAACTGCAACAAATTGAGGCATTTAACATGTTTTCAAAAGCGGGACAACAGCTTGCCACTTTCGTTCATTCGCTTGTTGAACATATGCTTTCATTTGCGCAAAAGGCCGGATAACGATCCGCCTTTTCTTTTTTACGTTGAATATTGCGAACGTTGTTGCTATAATCAAAGCTAGCGTATTTCGGAAATTATAGGAGTGGAACATAGATGAATCGTGAAGAAAGACTAAAAAGACGAGATCGTATTCGCAACTTTTCCATTATTGCGCATATCGATCACGGCAAATCGACACTTGCTGACCGCATTCTTGAAAAGACGGGTGCGCTATCTGAGCGCGAGATGAAAGAGCAAGCGCTCGATTCGATGGAGTTAGAGCGCGAGCGCGGCATTACGATTAAATTAAATGCCGTCCAGCTTCATTACAAGGCGAAAGATGGTAACGATTACATTCTGCATTTAATTGACACACCGGGACACGTCGACTTTACGTACGAAGTATCTCGTAGTTTAGCGGCGTGTGAAGGGGCAATTTTAGTCGTTGACGCAGCGCAAGGCATTGAGGCGCAAACGCTTGCGAACGTATATTTGGCGATCGACAATAACTTGGAAATTTTACCTGTTATTAATAAAATTGATTTACCAAGTGCCGATCCTGAACGTGTTCGTCAAGAAATTGAAGATGTCATCGGTCTTGACGCATCCGAAGCTGTGTTGGCATCAGCCAAAGTCGGCATCGGGATCGACGAAATTTTAGAGCAAATCGTTCAAAAAATTCCTGCTCCATCCGGAGATCCAGATGCACCGCTTAAAGCACTTATTTTCGACTCGCTTTACGATCCGTATCGAGGGGTTGTCGCATACATTCGCGTAGTCGAAGGAACAGTAAAAGCTGGTCAAAAAATTAAAATGATGGCGACAGGAAAAGAGTTTGAAGTCGTTGAAGTGGGCGTATTTACGCCGAAAGCGAAAGTCGTTGACGAGTTGACCGTTGGTGATGTTGGATATTTAACCGCATCGATTAAAAACGTAAGCGATACGCGCGTCGGGGATACGATTACGCACGCAGACAATCCAGCAAGCGAGCCGCTTCCGGGGTATCGCCGTTTAAATCCGATGGTGTTTTGCGGTTTGTATCCAATCGATACAGCGCGCTATAACGATTTGCGTGAGGCGTTAGAAAAGCTGCAATTAAACGATGCGGCGTTGCAGTTTGAGCCGGAAACGTCACAAGCGCTTGGCTTCGGTTTCCGTTGCGGTTTCTTAGGACTTTTGCATATGGAAATTATTCAAGAGCGTTTAGAACGTGAATTTAACATTGACATTATTGCAACAGCGCCAAGCGTTGTATATAAAGTATATTTGACAGATGGAACAGAACTCGCCGTCGATAATCCATCCAACATGCCAGATCCACAAAAAATTGAACGTGTGGAAGAACCGTATGTACGTGCGACAATTATGGTGCCAAACGATTACGTCGGTCCTGTTATGGAACTATGTCAAAAGAAACGCGGTATTTTCGGTGATATGCAATATTTAGACGAGCGACGTGTGACGTTGACGTACGAATTACCACTTGCTGAAATCGTATACGATTTCTTCGATATTTTAAAATCGAGCACAAAAGGATACGCATCGTTTGACTATGAATTGATCGGTTATAAGCCATCGAAGCTTGTCAAAATGGACATTTTATTAAACGGTGAAAAAGTTGACGCCTTGTCGTTTATCGTTCATCGCGATTCAGCATACGACCGTGGAAAAGTGATTGTTGAAAAATTAAAAGACTTAATTCCACGCCAACAGTTTGAAGTTCCTGTTCAGGCAGCGATCGGCAATAAAATTATTGCACGTTCAACGATTAAGGCGTTGCGTAAAAATGTATTAGCGAAATGTTACGGTGGGGACATTTCTCGTAAGCGTAAGTTGCTTGAAAAGCAAAAAGAAGGGAAAAAGCGCATGAAGCAAGTTGGCTCTGTTGAAGTGCCGCAAGAAGCATTTATGGCTGTACTAAAGATGGACGATCAAAAATAAACCGCAGAACCATTCTGCGGTTTTTTGTATAGAAAAGGGTGAAACGAGTGATTCAAGCAGCATATATTCATATTCCGTTTTGTACGCACATTTGTCATTATTGTGATTTCAATAAAGTGTTTTTACACCAGCAACCGGTCGATGCGTACATTGAAGCATTAATCATCGAAATGGAGCGGACGTTTGAACGTTTTCCGACCTCGCAATTACAAACGGTGTTTATCGGTGGTGGTACACCGACGTCGCTTACTGCTAAACAACTTGATCGATTATTGAGCGCCATTCATCGCACAGTTCCGCTCGCTTCGAATGTTGAGTTTACCGTAGAGGCGAATCCGGATGGAGTAAGCGATGAACAGTTGTATGTGCTCAAGCAATGGGGAGTCAATCGCCTTAGCTTCGGGGTACAAACGTTTGATAATGAACTGCTACGACACATTGGACGTACACATACGAAGGAAACGGCAATCGAAACAATTGAACGGGCGAACGAACTCGGTTTTCATAATATAAATATCGATTTAATGTACGGATTACCGACACAAACCATCGACCAACTGAAAGAAACGTTACACATAACGTTTTCATTACCCATTCAACACGTTTCTGCCTACTCGTTAATTATTGAGCCGAAAACGGTTTTTTATAACTTAATGAAAAAGCAGGCGTTACGATTGCCGAGTCAAGAAGAAGAAGCACAGATGTATGAAATCATTATGGAACAAATGGAACAACGCGGATATAAACAATACGAACTAAGCAATTATGCCCAAAACGGATTTAACAGCCGCCATAATATGACATATTGGAATAACGAGTACTACTACGGATTTGGTGCGGGAGCGCATAGTTATATGAACGGCGTAAGGTACGTAAACGCCGGACCGATTAAAAAATATATCCAACTCATTGAACGAGGTCAATTTCCTTATATCAATACACATGTTGTGTCAAAAGAGGAACAAATGGAAGAGCATATGTTTCTCGGGTTACGAAAAAGCGAAGGAGTAAATAAAGATGAATTTTTTCGACGATATGGAAAAACGGTGCATGACGTCTTTGATGAAGCGATTGCTTTACAAAAACGAAACGGATTGCTTGAAGAGACAGAAGAAGCGATTGTTTTGACGCATCGTGGCAAATTGCTTGGAAACGAAGTATTTCAGTCGTTTCTCGGCGTTTCATCTTGACACGACAAGCTCAATTTGATACCTTAATAGTAGATTTAGCACTCGCTTTATTAGAGTGCTAACAGAGGTGATGAGCATTGCTATCCGATCGCCAATTGCTAATTTTAAAAGTGATTGTTGATGAGTTTATTCGTTCAGGGCATCCTGTTGGTTCGCGAACGTTATCGAAGAAGGAGGATATTACGTTTAGCTCGGCGACGATTCGCAATGAAATGGCGGATTTAGAGGAGCTTGGGTTTATTGAAAAAACACATATCTCCTCTGGTCGCGTCCCGTCTCAAAAAGGATATCGTTATTATGTTGACCATTTATTGCCGCCAGTTCGGTTAACACAAAAGGATGTGCAAACGATTCAGTCGATTTTTCATGAACAAATATACGAATTAGAAAAGCTTATTCAAAAGTCGGCGCAAATTTTATCAGACTTAACGAACTATACGACGGTTGTGCTCGGTCCTTCAGTAAAAGAACATAAGTTAAAAACGATTCAAATTATTCCGCTCAATGCGGAAACGGCTGTCGCGATTATTGTGACCGATACAGGTTATGTTGAAAAACATGTTGTGACGCTCCCGCCATCTATTCCACCATCAGATGTTGAAAAGATGGTAAACATTTTAAATGAACGGTTGACGGGTGTCCCTTTAGAAGATTTGACAGATAAAATTCAAACGGAAGTTGCGCACGTTCTTCGCGAACACATCCAAAGCTACGACCACATGTTGCGCATGATTTCGTCTTCTTTAGATTTAAATGCGCCTGCGCAAATGTTTTTAAGCGGAAAGATGAACATGCTTCGTCAGCCGGAATTTAGCGACATCGACAAACTTCGTGCTTTATTTAACATCATTGAACAAGAAAAAGAGTTTTATCGTTTACTAAGAAAGCATAACCAACAAGGTATCCAGGTGAAAATCGGTACCGAAAACGATGTCGAAGGGATGGAAAACTGCAGTTTAATTACAGCGACATATTCCGTCGGTGGGGAGAAACTTGGCACAATCGCTGTGCTTGGCCCAACCCGTATGGAATATTCGCGCGTCATTTCGCTGCTAAACCTTGTTGCAACGGATTTGTCGAAGGTGTTAACGATGTGGTATCAAAAATATTAGCGATGTCAATATTATGGATGGGGAATTTCCCCATCCGCTTTTCGAGTGTTTAAGGGAGGTGAGAAGATGGAGAAAGAACAGCGTACATATGATGAAACGATTGAACAACATGAGGATGCACAAAGCGAGCAAGCATCAGAAGAGCAAGTGGAAAATGAAGCAACGCAACAAGAAGAAAAAGATGAGTTAACGCTTGCTTATGAAAAAATTGCTCAATTGGAAGCGAAGTTGGCAGAAACAGAAAATCGTTTCCTTCGTTTACATGCTGATTTTGACAATTATCGTCGCCGTGTGCGTTTAGATATGGAAGCGGCTGAAAAATATCGCGCGCAAAGCTTAGTTTGTGATTTGTTGCCGATTTTAGATAACTTTGAACGCGCATTACAAGTGCAAGTCGAAGATGAAAAAGCAAAATCGTTACTGCAAGGCATGGAAATGGTTTATCGTTCGTTAATCGAAGCGTTGAAAAAAGAAGGCGTCGAAGCGATCGAATCGGTTGGAAAACCGTTCGATCCGCATGTGCACCAAGCGGTGATGCAAGTCGACGATCAAAACTATGAACCAAACACAGTTGTGGAAGAGTTTCAAAAAGGTTACAAACTAAAAGATCGTGTTATTCGTCCAGCAATGGTCAAAGTAAATCAATAGGGAGGGATTATGGATGAGCAAAATTATCGGTATTGACTTAGGTACAACAAACTCTTGCGTTGCTGTATTAGAAGGCGGTGAACCAAAAGTTATTCCAAACCCAGAGGGAGGTCGCACGACACCATCTGTCGTTGCGTTTAAAAACGGTGAGCGTTTAGTTGGTGAAGTCGCAAAACGTCAAGCGATTACAAACCCAAACACAATCATTTCAATTAAACGCCATATGGGTACAGACTATAAAGTACAAATCGAAGGAAAAGAATATACGCCACAACAAATTTCTGCGATGATTTTACAATACTTAAAATCATATGCAGAAGCATATTTAGGCGAACCTGTGACACGTGCGGTCATTACTGTCCCAGCTTACTTTAACGATGCGCAACGTCAAGCAACAAAAGATGCGGGCCGCATCGCAGGCTTAGAAGTCGAGCGTATCATCAACGAGCCGACAGCGGCAGCATTAGCGTACGGATTAGATAAAATGGATGAAGATCAAACGATTCTCGTATACGACCTTGGTGGCGGTACGTTTGACGTCTCCATTCTTGAGCTAGGTGACGGTGTATTCGAAGTAAAAGCTACTGCTGGTGACAACCATCTTGGTGGTGACGATTTTGACCAAGTTATCATCGACTATTTAGTTGAAGAATTTAAAAAAGAACACGGCATCGATTTATCGAAAGACAAAATGGCATTGCAGCGCTTAAAAGATGCGGCGGAAAAAGCGAAAAAAGAACTTTCTGGCGTGATGCAAACGCAAATTTCATTGCCGTTTATTAGCGCAAACGAAAACGGTCCACTTCACTTAGAAATGACGTTGACGCGCGCAAAATTTGAAGAATTATCCGCACACTTAGTTGAACGCACGATGGGTCCTGTTCGTCAAGCGCTAAAAGACGCTGGATTGACGCCTGCGGACATCGATAAAGTTATTCTTGTCGGTGGTTCAACGCGCATTCCAGCTGTTCAAGAAGCAATTAAAAAAGAAATCGGAAAAGAGCCGCATAAAGGCGTAAACCCAGATGAAGTTGTCGCAATTGGTGCAGCGATCCAAGGTGGCGTCATTGCTGGTGACGTGAAAGACGTTGTGTTGTTAGACGTGACACCACTTTCACTCGGTATCGAAACGATGGGTGGCGTCTTTACAAAATTAATTGAACGTAACACGACAATTCCAACAAGCAAATCGCAAATTTTCACAACGGCAGCGGACAATCAAACAGCGGTAGACATTCACGTTTTACAAGGTGAACGCCCAATGGCTGCCGACAACAAAACGCTCGGTCGCTTCCAATTAACAGACATTCCACCAGCTCCGCGCGGTGTGCCGCAAATTGAAGTAACGTTTGACATTGATGCAAACGGTATTGTACACGTACGTGCGAAAGATTTAGGTACAAATAAAGAACAATCGATTACAATTAAATCTTCTTCTGGCTTATCTGAAGAAGAAATTCAACGCATGATTAAAGAAGCAGAAGAAAATGCAGAAGCAGACCGGAAGCGGAAAGAAGAAGTGGAACTTCGCAACGAAGCAGATCATCTCATTTTCACAACAGAAAAAACATTAAAAGAATTGGAAGGAAAAGTAGACGAAGCGGATGTGAAGAAAGCGCAAGAAGCAAAAGATGCGTTAAAAGCAGCGCTTGAGAAAAAAGATATCGAAGACATTCGTGCGAAGAAAAATGCGCTGCAAGAAGTTGTCCAACAGCTTTCAATTAAGCTATACGAGCAAGCAGCTAAACAAGCGCAAGCTCAACAAAGCGAAGGCAAAAAAGACGATAACGTCGTCGATGCAGAATTTGAAGAAGTGAAAGAAGATAAGTAAACAAACGAAAAAGTCAAAGTCAGGCCTGCCTTGGCTTTGACTTTTTTGCTATGGAAACATCAAATGTATTGCGCAACAAGTTGAGACAATGATAAAATTACGTTCATGTGAACGAGTCGGGAGTGGGTGATCATGAGTAAACGAGACTATTATGAAGTGCTCGGTGTGAGTAAAAACGCGACAAAAGAAGAAATTAAGAAGGCGTATCGAAAGTTATCGAAACAGTATCATCCAGATATTAATAAAGCGCCCGATGCAGCAGAAAAGTTCAAAGAAATAAAAGAAGCATACGAAGTGTTAAGCGATGACCAAAAGCGCGCGCACTACGATCAGTTCGGTCATACCGATCCGAATCAACAGTTTGGTGGATTTGGCGGCGCTGATTTTGATTTTGGTGGATTCGGTGGCTTTGAAGATATTTTTAGTAGCTTTTTTGGTGGAGGGCGCCGACGTGATCCGAACGCGCCACGTGCAGGGGCCGATTTACAATATACGATGCGTTTGAAGTTTGAAGAAGCAGTTTTTGGAAAGGAAACAAATATTGAAATTCCACGTGAAGAAACGTGCGATACGTGCCACGGTTCGGGTGCGAAGCCGGGAACGAAAAAAGAAACGTGCGCACATTGTCACGGTACAGGACAATTAACGATTGAACAAGCGACGCCGTTTGGTCGCATCGTAAACCGCCGCGTTTGTCATTATTGTGGCGGTACAGGACAGTTTATTAAAGAAAAATGTTCGACATGTCATGGAACAGGTCGTGTGAAAAAACGAAAAAAAATTCATGTCAAAATTCCAGCTGGTGTCGATGATGGCCAACAATTGCGTCTAGCGGGTCAAGGTGAACCAGGAATAAACGGAGGACCATCCGGAGACTTATATATCGTTTTCCACGTTGAACCACATGAGTTTTTCGAACGGGATGGCGATGACATTTATTGTGAAATGCCAATTACGTTTACACAAGCCGCGCTCGGAGCGGATATTGAAGTGCCAACGTTGTACGGTAAAGTGAAGTTGAAAATTCCAGCTGGCACGCAAACAGGAACAAAATTCCGTTTGAAAGGAAAAGGAGTACCGAATGTGCATGGGTACGGAAAAGGAGATCAACATATTCGCGTTCGTGTTGTCACACCAACGAAATTAACGGAACGTCAAAAACAATTGTTGCGTGAATTTGAACAACTCAGTCAAGGGAATGGCCAAGAAGACAGCTTTTTTGCAAAAGTGAAGCGAGCATTTAAAGGGGAGTAACGTGAAGGAGGAGTTGGTAGATTTATGAAATGGTCAGAAATAAGCATTCATACAACACACGAAGCGGTCGAGGCAATTTCAAATATTTTACACGAAGCAGGTGCTGGTGGTGTCGTCATTGAAGATCCGTTTGAACTAACGAAAGAACGAGAAACGACTTACGGGGAAATCTACCAACTCAATCCTGACGATTACCCCGAAGAAGGCGTCATTATTAAAGCATATTTACCGGTGAATAGTTTTTTAGGTGAAACGGTCGAAGAAATTAAACAAGCGATTAATAACTTAATGTTATATAACATCGACATTGGACGAAATAAAATTACAATTAGCGAAGTGAATGAAGAGGAATGGGCAACAGCGTGGAAAAAGTATTACAATCCGGTTAAAATTTCTGAGCGATTTACGATCGTTCCGACATGGGAGACGTATGAACCGGTTTCAAGCGATGAATTAATTATTGAATTAGATCCGGGCATGGCGTTTGGTACAGGCACGCATCCGACAACAGTTATGTGTATTCAAGCGCTTGAAAAAACGGTTAAAGAAGGGGATACAGTCGTTGATGTCGGTACAGGATCAGGCATTTTAAGCATTGCGGCTGCGATGTTAGGGGCAAAGCGTGTCCATGCGCTCGATTTAGATCCAGTTGCGGTAGAAAGTGCAAAATTGAACGTGAAGTTGAATAAAGTGCACGATGTTGTCACCGTTTCGCAAAACAATTTACTTGATCGAATGGATGAACAAGCAGATGTCATCGTCGCAAATATTTTAGCTGAAATTATTCTTCGTTTTGTCGACGATGCGTATCGTCTGTTGCGTTCAGATGGTGTGTTTATTACATCAGGTATCATTCAAACGAAAAAACAAGAAGTGAAGGAAGGGCTTCTTCGTGCTGGTTTTACCATTGAAGAAACGTTAACGATGGAAGACTGGGTTGCGTTTATTGCGAAAAAACAATAAAAAGGGTGTTCGTGTTGCAACGATATTTTGTACGTAACGAGCAAATCGTTGGCGATCACGTCATGATTTCTGGCGATGACGTCCATCATATCGGACGGGTGATGCGCATGAATGAAGGGGATCGCCTTCTTTGTTGTAATGAACGTAGTGAAACGATGCTTTGTGAGATCGAACAAATTTCCAATGATTTTGTTCACTGCCGTATTATACAATGGATAGAGGCAAACGTTGAACTTCCTGTACACGTATATGTCGCAAGCGGATTGCTAAAAGGAGATAAATACGAACTCGTTTTACAAAAAGGAACAGAGCTTGGAGCAAAAGGGTTTCTTCCGCTTATCACCTCTCGTTCGATCGTGAAATGGGACGAGAAAAAAGGGGATAAAAAAGTGGAACGTTGGCAAAAAATCGTGAAAGAAGCGGCTGAACAGTCGCACAGAGCTTACATGCCATCTGTTTGTGCTCCGATGACGATTCGTGAACTTATTGCATGGGCGCGCGACATCAATTATAAATATATTGCGTATGAAGAAGAGGCGAAAGAAGGACGTCACCGTTCGTTTGCTCATCTTCTTCAAACGATGAGCAAGGAGGACTCTCTCCTCATCGTTTTTGGACCAGAAGGAGGCCTCTCTGAACAAGAGGTGGCGTTATTAAAAGAACATGGATTCGTCGCATGCAGTCTTGGGCCACGTATTTTACGGGCAGAGACAGCGCCATTATATGCATTATCCGCTGTATCTTATGAATGGGAACTTAGGTGAGGTGATCTACATGCCAACGGTTGCATTTCATACGTTAGGATGCAAAGTGAATCATTACGAAACAGAAGCGATTTGGCAGTTATTTAAACAAGCAGGATACGAGCGAAAAGACTTTGAAAGCCACGCCGATGTATACGTTATTAATACGTGTACAGTAACGAATACAGGCGATAAAAAAAGCCGTCAAGTCATTCGTCGCGCGGTGCGCCGCAATCCTGATGCAGTCGTTTGTGTAACGGGCTGTTATGCGCAAACGTCTCCAGCGGAAGTTATGGCGATTCCTGGTGTCGATATCGTCATCGGGACACAAGATCGCAGCAAAATTTTAGAGTACATTGAGCAGTTTAAACAACAACGCCAGCCAATTAACGGTGTGCGCAATATTATGAAAACGCGTGTATATGAAGAGCTTGATGTGCCTGCATTTACCGATCGAACGCGGGCGTCGCTAAAAATTCAAGAAGGGTGCAATAACTTTTGTACGTTTTGCATTATTCCATGGGCGCGCGGTTTAATGCGCTCGCGCGATCCGAAAGAAGTTATTCGTCAGGCGCAACAACTCGTTGACGCGGGATATAAAGAAATTGTATTGACGGGCATTCATACAGGCGGATATGGAGAAGATATGAAAGATTACAATTTCGCCATGTTGTTGCGCGATATTGATGAGCAAGTAAAAGGATTAAAACGTTTGCGCATTTCATCGATTGAAGCGAGCCAAATTACAGATGAAGTGATCGACGTATTGAGACAATCGGATAAAATCGTCCGTCATTTACACATTCCGTTGCAATCTGGTTCAAACGCGGTGTTAAAGCGAATGCGCCGCAAATATACAACTGAATTTTTTGCGGAGAGACTAGCTCGTTTACGTGAAGTATTTCCAGACTTAGCTGTAACATCAGATGTAATCGTCGGTTTCCCTGGGGAGACGGAAGAAGAATTTATGGAAACATATGAATTTATTCGCGAGCAACGCTTCTCCGAACTGCATGTCTTTCCATACTCAAAACGGACAGGCACACCAGCCGCAAGAATGCCAGATCAAGTCGATGAAGAAGTGAAAAACGAGCGCGTGCATCGTTTAATTGCACTTTCCGATCAGCTAGCGAAAGAGTACGCATCAAAGTTTGAAGGACAAGTGCTTGAAGTCATTCCAGAAGAGCTTTATAAAGAAGATCCAACGAGCGGATTATATGTCGGTTATACGGATAACTATTTAAAAGTGAAATTCCCAGCAACAGAAGAAATGGTCGGTCAACTCGTGAAAGTGAAAATTACAAAAGCAGGCTATCCATATAACGAAGGGGAATTTGTTCGTGTCATTGACGATGCTCATGAAGCCATTCGGCTAAGCTCATAAAAAGAAGTTGACTTATGAGCTTGGTTATATTATACTTTGAAAGTACATGTTTTAACATGTACCAAGGATTAGCGGTTTTGTTCGGAGGGAGGGAAGTAGGATGTCAAAAACGATCGTTCGTAAAAACGAGTCGCTTGAAGATGCTCTTCGTCGCTTCAAACGTGCGGTTTCAAAAACAGGTACGTTGCAAGAAGCAAGAAAGCGCGAATTCTATGAAAAGCCAAGCGTAAGACGTAAGAAAAAGTCTGAAGCGGCTAGAAAGCGCAAATATTAAAAGAGGGTGTATTTATGAGTCTTCTCGAACGTTTGAACAATGATATGAAGCAAGCGATGAAAAACAAAGAGAAGGACAAATTATCGGTCATTCGCATGGTGAAATCCGCTTTACAAAATGAAGCGATTAAACTTGGCAAAACGTTGACCGAGGATGAAGAATTAACCGTACTTTCTCGCGAATTAAAACAGCGTAAAGACTCCCTCCAAGAATTTGAAAAAGCTGGTCGCACAGACCTTGTTGATAAAGTCAAGGAAGAAATTACGGTTCTTGAACTTTACATGCCGAAGCAGTTGAGCGAAGAAGAGCTTGTGCAAATCGTAAAAGAAACGATTGCCGAAGTCGGTGCTTCCTCAAAAGCGGATATAGGTAAAGTGATGGGAGCGATCATGCCGAAAGTGAAAGGAAAAGCTGACGGCTCGCTCGTGAACAAACTTGTTCAACAACATTTAAGCTAAAAACACCTTACGAGTTCGTAAGGTGTTTTTTCATTTTTGAAACTTTTTTTCTTTCCATACGTACATAATAAAAGGTGAAGGGAGGAAAAACGATGGCCGGTTTCATTATTGCTTTTACGCATCCGTTTCTTGCTGCGCTTTTACTCATCGCCGGCAGCGTGTTGTTTGTTTGGCAACTATACGATGCACGTTGGGGATGGAAAGGAACTGTAAGCCTCATTTGCTTTTTGCTTTTTTTCTCATCGCATTTAGCAGCTGGTTTAACCGGCGTTGGGGCGATGATGTTGTTTGCTATTGGTCTTATTTTGTTAGTCATTGAGTTGTTTGTGCCAGGTGGCGTCATTGGTTTTCTCGGGCTCGGTACGCTCGTGTGGAGTTTATTTTTGGCAGCAAAACATTCCCCATTTGTTACGATGTCGTTAGCAGTAGCCATTGTGGGTGCGCTTATGATGGGATTATGGCTTAGCCGAGTAAGCAAAAAGAAGATGGCGCTTTTTGAAAAAATAGTGCTGACCGACGAACAGCGGAATGAAGAAGGATATGTGTCCCATGAGGCACGTATGGATTTAGTCGGGAAACGCGGAGTGGCCATCACTGTATTGCGGCCAGCAGGAACAGCGCTCATTGATGGCGAACGTGTAGATGTTGTCACAGAAGGAGAATATATTGAACGACATCGACCAATTGAAGTTATTCATGTAGATGGGTTAAAAGTCGTCGTTCGAGAATGTAAAAAAGAGGAGGAAGTCGTATGACACCTGATCAACTTTTATTTATTATTGCAATTGCGTTAGGGCTTGTGTTATTAGCTGTATTCTTTTCGTTCGTTCCAGTTATGCTTTGGATTTCCGCGCTTGCTTCTGGTGTGCCTATTAGTATTTTTACGCTTATTGGGATGCGTTTACGCCGCGTCATTCCATCACGTGTCATTAATCCACTAATTAAGGCAAAAAAAGCAGGGCTTGATGTCACGACTAACCAGTTAGAAAGCCACTATTTAGCCGGAGGAAATGTTGACCGTGTCGTTAACGCTTTAATCGCTGCACAGCGAGCGAATATTAATTTAACGTTTGAACGTTGTGCGGCAATCGATTTAGCAGGACGAAATGTATTAGAAGCGGTACAAATGAGCGTCAATCCAAAAGTCATTGAAACGCCGTTTATTTCTGGCGTGGCGATGGACGGCATTGAAGTGAAGGCGAAAGCACGTATTACCGTGAGAGCTAATATTGATCGGTTAGTCGGTGGCGCAGGGGAAGAGACGATTATTGCTCGCGTCGGGGAAGGTATTGTATCAACGATCGGGTCCCAACATGACCATAAAAAAGTGCTTGAAAATCCAGATATGATTTCACAAACTGTTTTAGCAAAAGGGTTAGACTCAGGAACGGCGTTTGAGATTTTATCGATCGATATTGCAGATATTGATATTGGGAAAAATATTGGTGCAGAATTGCAAACAGACCAAGCGGAAGCGGACAAAAAGATTGCACAAGCGAAAGCGGAAGAGCGTCGGGCGATGGCAGTTGCACTTGAACAAGAAATGAAAGCACGCGTGCAAGAAATGCAGGCGAAAGTCGTGGAAGCCGAAGCGCAAGTGCCGCTTGCGATGGCAGAAGCACTCCGTTCGGGTAAGCTTGGTGTCATGGATTACATGAACTTAAAAAACATTATGGCGGACACGAATATGCGTGATTCGATTGGGAAACTTACACAAAACCCAGATGAGGAAAAAAGGTGAGGAATAAATGATGACGCTCATCGATTGGCTTCTTGATAACATATTTGTCGTGTTTATTTTAGGAGCGTTTATTTCTTGGATTGGAAAACGCATCAAAACTGTGGAGGAAACAGTTGAACGAACACAACAGCAAGAACAAAAAACAACGGTCGTTGTGACAGAAGTAGAACCGAAAGTGACGACGCGTCCAGTTAAGAAGGTGCAAGAGCAAATGACTGTATCACAGCCAGCAGAAGAGCAACATAAAAAGACGAAACAATTGCCGACACATCCGCTCGTGCAAGGTGTGATCTTTTCAGAGGTACTCGGTCCGCCGCGCGCAAAGCGTCCGTACGGTAGAAAATAAGTGCTATAACCCCCATTTCGCTCATACATATGAGATGAAAGGGGGTTTTGTTTATGATCGGAAAATGGAAAAACAAAATGCGACAATGGTTAACAAATCAAATGGAACTGCCTGCGGACGTTGTCGCTGACCTCCCCCGCATTACGATGATTGGGCATATTCATATTTACATAGAAAACCATCGCGGTTTACTTCTGTTTACAGATCGCGAATTACGCTTGTTGTTAAAAAATGGTCAGCTACTTGTTAAAGGGGAATCGTTTAGCATTAAAACGATTTTGCCAGAAGAAATTTTGCTCGAAGGGAAAATTAGTCAAGTATTATATTTAGAAGAATAGGGGGGGACGGGTGTGAAAAACGAGTGGATGTATCGAATGTCAGGCAACTTGCGCATACGTATTGTTGGAAAAGGATTAGAACGGTTATTAAATGAATTTACACGCCGCGGGATATACGTATGGAACGTGAGGCGAGAGGGAGAACATTCGCTCACGTGTTATATACTTCTTCGCGATATTCGCCACGTGCGAGTAGCGATGCGTAAAAGTGGTTGTAAGCTATATGTGCTTGAGCGACATGGGGCACCGTTTTGGTTGAAAGCGTCATGGAAAAATAGCGGTATCGTTGTCGGACTAGTTGCTTTTATATGCATCGTTTTTTTATTGTCTAATATGATTTGGCGCATTGAAATCACAGGAGCAAATCCAGAAGTAGAACATACGGTGAGGCAACAATTAAAAAAGATGGGGGTTGAACGTGGTGCGCTACAGTTTGTGATTCCGAGTCCCGAAACGATCCAGCGTACGTTAATGAATATGGACGCGGTAACATGGATTGGTGTTGAATGGCGTGGAACAACGCTATATTGCCGAGTCGTTGAAAAAAAGCAACCGACAGAAACGAAATCGAATACCCCCCAACATCTTGTTGCAAAGAAAAAAGCGGTTATTACGTATATGTTTGTTGAGCAAGGGCAAGCAGTTGTAGAAATAAATGATCATGTCGTTCCGGGACAACTACTCGTTTCTGGATTTATTGGGAAAGAAGGACAAACAAAGATCGTGCCAGCGCGCGGTCAAATTTTAGGTGAGACGTGGTACAAGTCTACAGTCGTCGTTCCGATGAAAACAGAACTTTATATGTTGACAGGGAAAAAACGCGAAACACATTACGTTCATTTTTGGTCGTGGAAAATCCCGTTTTTTTGGAATCATAAAGAGAAATTTTCAACATTTGAAAAACAAGTCGATGAAAAAACGTTTCGTTTCTTGACATGGACGTTACCGATTCGCTATGAAAAAGCAGTGTGGCACGAAAAAGAAATCGCTGTTCGTGAATATTCATACGATCAAGCAAGGAAAGTGGCGAAACAAATCGCGCGTGAACAGTTAAAGCGACAGCTGCCTTCGGATGCGACCATCCAAGGTGAAAAAGTTTTGCATGTGACGAAGGAGAATGGTAAAGTAAAAGTAGAAATGCATTACCAAGTCATTGAAAACATTGCGACACCACAACCAATTATTCAAGGAGATTGAGGAATGTCGGAACAGTTTGTCACGATTTACCCTAACGTACAAAATGCAGATGAAGCGCTTGCTTTATTTGGTACGCACGATGTTCATTTAAAGCGCATTGAGCAGGAGCTCGGTGTTTCAATTGTGACGCGCGGAGAAGCGATAAGCGTGTCAGGAAGCAAGCAACATGTTGAGCTTGTTGATGAATTGCTTCGCCATTTGTTACTTGTTATTCGTAAAGGTATTGTGATTAGCGAGCGAGATGTGCTTTATGCACTACAAATGGCGAAAAACGGAACAATTTCTTACTTCGTTGAACTATACAACGAAGAAATTGGAAAAAACGCGAAAGGAAAAGCGATTCGTGTCAAAACGCTCGGTCAGCGTCAATACGTATCAGCTATCCAGCGCCACGACTTAATTTTTGGCATCGGACCAGCAGGAACAGGAAAGACGTATTTAGCGGTTGTGATGGCTGTACAGGCATTGAAAAACGGACAAGTCAAACGCATTATTTTGACGCGTCCGGCTGTGGAAGCGGGCGAAAATTTAGGCTTTTTGCCGGGAGATTTAAAAGAAAAAGTGGATCCGTATTTACGTCCGCTTTACGATGCGCTTCATGACGTGCTCGGTCATGAGCATACACAACGATTAATTGAACGCGGTGCCATTGAAATTGCTCCGCTTGCCTATATGCGCGGTAGAACGTTAGATGATGCGTTCGTCATTTTAGACGAGGCGCAAAATACAACACCTTCGCAAATGAAAATGTTTTTAACACGTCTTGGTTTTGGTTCGAAAATGGTCATTACCGGCGATATTTCGCAAGTCGATTTACCAAAAGGTGTTCGTTCTGGGCTTATGATTGCAAAAGATATCTTAACGAATGTAAACGGAATTTCATTCGTCTTTTTGGAGCAAGCTGATGTTGTACGCCATCCGCTTGTCGGCAAAATTATCGCCGCATATGAAGATGCTGGAATGTAAATGTGACCCGCACTCATGTGGGTCCTTTTTGCACTTTAACGGAGAGAGGGAAGAGTATGTTAATTATTGATTTTATCGATGAAACGAATGAGATGACCGAAGAGCAGATTAATCTCATTGAGCAATTATTGCAACACGCTGCAAAAGAGGAGCATGTGCCAGATGATGCAGAAGTGAGCGTCACGTTTGTTGATAATGAAAAAATTCGCGAAATTAATCGCGATTATCGCGGAAAAGATCAGCCGACCGATGTTATTTCGTTCGCCCTTGAGGAGATGGGTGAAGAAGAAATTGAAATTGTCGGTATAGATGTACCACCTGTGCTTGGAGATATTATTATTTCCGTTCCAAAAGCGCGTGAGCAGGCAGAACAATACGGTCATTCGTTTATGCGCGAACTCGGTTTTCTAGCTGTACACGGTTTTTTACATTTACTCGGTTACGATCATGAAACGGAAGAAGAAGAGAAAGTAATGTTTGCAAAACAAGAGCAATTATTACAACAGTTCGGCTTAACGAGATGATCGATTGTGCGTTGGAAACGATTTGTCACTAGCGTATGGTATGCTTTAAATGGGGTTCGTCTTGCGGTTTGTTATGAGCGAAATATGCGCATTCATCTCGTAGCCGCGATTATTGTGATCGTCGCTGCAGCGGTATTTCGCGTTTCGAAAATGGAATGGCTTGTGTTGCTGATAACGATCGGTATCGTTATCAGCCTGGAAATTGTCAATAGCGCAATAGAACGGGCGGTCGATTTAGTGACGGATGAGTATCGACCATTGGCAAAGGAAGCAAAAGACTTAGCAGCTGGTGCCGTACTTGTCTTTGCTTTTCTTTCTATCATCATTGGCATTTCCATTTTTTTGCCTTATTTACATGTATTTTTTAAAAATTCTTTACATTTTCATAAATAGTAGTGAAATCGCGCTCATATTTTGGTAAAATAAAAATCAAGCATAACTTTATGCGATGGAGGTTTTTATGATTCAGGAAGGATATAAATCAGGATTCGTAGCAATTATCGGACGACCAAATGTAGGGAAATCTACATTTTTAAATCGCGTCATCGGGCAAAAAATTGCGATTATGAGCGATAAACCGCAAACGACGCGCAATAAAATTCAAGGTGTATACACAACAGATGACGCACAAATCATTTTCATTGATACGCCAGGCATTCATAAGCCGAAACATAAGCTTGGCGACTTTATGGTGAAAGTAGCGCAAAGCGCGTTGCAAGAAGTTGATTTAATTTTATTTATGGTGAATGCTGTAGAAGGGCTCGGCCGCGGTGACGAGTTTATTATTGAACGTTTAAAACAAGTACAAACGCCAGTGTTTTTAGTCATTAATAAAATTGATGAAGTGCATCCTGATGATCTATTACCGCTGATTGAGCAATATCGCTCACTCCATTCGTTTGCCGAAGTCATTCCTATTTCAGCGTTGCAAGGAAATAACGTAGAAACGTTGTTGCAGCAAATTAAAAACTACTTACCTGAAGGACCGCAGTATTATCCTGCGCATCAAGTGACAGATCACCCGGAGCGATTTATTATCGCCGAATTTATTCGTGAAAAAGCGCTCCATTTAACGCGCGAAGAAGTACCACATTCCATTGCAGTTGTCATCGATTCGATTGAACGTCGGGAAAATAGCGATACCGTATATGTGGCGGCGACAATTATCGTTGAACGTGATTCGCAAAAGGGAATTATTATTGGCAAACGCGGTCAAATGTTAAAGGAAATCGGTCAACGTGCACGTGCTGATATCGAAGCGCTACTCGGTTCGAAAGTGTTTTTAGAGTTGTGGGTGAAGGTACAAAAAGATTGGCGTAATAAAATGGCACATTTGCGAGACCTTGGCTATCGTGAAGATGAATATTAATGCTGTAAAATTTTAAATAACATTGTGACAGCGACAAACGGACAAACTACAAGTGAGCTGCTCAATCACCGTCAACTAACGAGAGAAAGGTGTGGTTCGATGCTCGATTTTACGTGGAAGCTATTTAGTCAAACAGGAAATATTGACACGTATCTTTTGTTTAAGGAGCTAGAACGCGAAACGAAAGAGCAGGCGAGCGATTCTACGTATCATTTAAGTGAACGAGATTACCACGTCCTGTAACTTTGGAAGGTTATGTTGTATGTTTGAAAAATGCGAAGGAATTGTCATTCGAACAATTGACTATGGAGAGACGAATAAAATCGTCACAATATTTACGCGCGAATGGGGGAAGGTTGCTGCGATGGCACGTGGAGCAAAAAAGCCGAGCAGCCGCCTTTCTTCTGTCACGCAAATATTTACATACGGTATATTTTTAATTCAAAAAAGTCGCGGGGTTGGAAGCTTGCATCAAGGGGAATTGCTTTCAACGATGCGCTATATACGTGAAGATATTTTTTTAACAGCATACGCTTCATACATTGTCGAATTGACGGATAAAGCAACGGAAGAAAGACGCCCGAATCCATATTTATTTGAACTTCTTTTACAAACGCTCACATATATGAACGAAGGACTCGATGCGGAAGTGTTGACGTATATATACGAGATGAAGCTGCTTCCGGCATTCGGGCTATATCCGAAGTTAGACGGCTGTGCCATTTGCGGAGAAAAAGAAGGGACGTTTGCTTTTTCGATTGCACAAGGAGGATTTTTGTGTCACCGCTGTTTTGAGCACGATCCACACCGCATTCCGATGACCCCATCGGTTTTAAAATTACTTCGCCTTTTTTACTACGTTGATTTGTCTCGCATCGGTCAAATCGCTGTCAAATCGGAAACGAAACAACAAATAAAAACGATTATTTCAGCTTATTACGACGAATATTCGGGCCTTTCGCTGAAGACGAAACGTTTTTTACAGCAACTACATACGTTGGACGGTAAAAGCGGACAAATATAACGTTGTCCGCTTCCCACTTTTGTTTGCAAAATACGAAGATGAATTATAATATGATGTTATAATGTAGCCTATTGTAAGGTGGTGAGCGACAATCGAACTCAATAAACGTCAAGAACAAATTTTGCAAATCGTCAAAGATCACGGCCCAATTACTGGGGAGCATATTGCTGAAAAGCTCAACTTAACACGTGCGACGTTACGTCCGGATTTAGCGATTTTAACGATGGCAGGGTATTTAGAAGCGAGACCTCGTGTTGGCTATTTTTATACAGGAAAAACAGGGACACAGTTGCTTGCTGATAAAATTAAGAAAATGAAGGTGAGCGACTATCAATCCATTCCGGTTGTCATTCATGAAAACATGAGCGTTTATGATGCGATTGTTACGATGTTTTTAGAAGATGTCGGGACGTTGTTTGTTGTGGATGAAGAGTCGCTGCTTGTCGGTGTGCTATCCCGAAAAGATTTGCTGCGCGCCAGCATCGGAAAACAGGAGTTGACGTCTATTCCTGTCAATATCATTATGACGCGAATGCCGAATATTACATTTTGTGAAAAAGATGATTTGTTGATTGATGTCGCCCAAAAGCTAATTGAAAAACAAATTGATGCGATGCCAGTCGTTAAAAAAGTCGACAAAGGGTATGAAGTCATTGGACGTATTACAAAAACAAACATGACAAAGGTGCTTGTCGCGTTAGCAAAAGAAGACGTGCTTTAAAGGGGGAAAAATATGAGTCAAATCGTATATGTCGTATCCGATTCAGCAGGGGAGACGGCCGAACTCGTTGTGAAAGCAGCAGCGAGCCAGTTTCAAGGAGCGCTCGTTCAATTTCGTCGTGTTCCGTACGTAGAAGATGTTGGAACGCTATCAGAGGTTGTCGCTTTAGCAAAAATGAACCGAGGAATTATCGTCTTTACATTAGTTATACCCGAGATGCGTCAATTTTTATTAGCGGAGGCAGCACGTGAAGGAGTTCCTGTATACGATATTATTGGACCGCTCATTGAACAAATGGAACAACTATTTCAAATGGCACCACGTTGTGAACCAGGTCCTGTTCGTGTATTAGATGAAGACTATTTCCGAAAAATTGAAGCGATCGAATTTGCGGTAAAATATGATGATGGACGTGATCCTCGTGGCATTTTGCGAGCTGATATCGTTTTAATTGGGGTATCGCGCACCTCGAAAACACCACTATCGCAATATTTAGCCCATAAACGTTTTAAAGTCGCGAACGTGCCGATCGTTCCAGAAGTCGATCCGCTTGAAGAACTATTTCAAGTTTCGCCTAAAAAATGTTTCGGTCTAAAAATTAGTCCAGAAAAGTTAAATGAAATTCGCCGAGAGCGTTTGAAATCACTTGGATTAGATGATCGTGCCATTTACGCAAACATTGACCGAATTAAAGAAGAGTTGCAATATTTTGATGAAATTGTAAAGAAAATTGGTTGTGAAGTTATCGATGTAACAAACAAAGCCGTTGAAGAAACAGCGAATGTCATTATAAATATTATGCGCAAAAGAGAAAAATAAACAAGTGAAGCACAGTCACAACGTGTGATATGTGCTTTTCCTTTTTATAAAAACATTTGTATAGCCAACTAACGTTTTTTATATTATAATAAAAAATTGTGATAAAACAGGTTTAGACTGAACATAGGACGAATAAACTATTTATAGCTAATTGTCAAGTGACAATGCATCGGGATTTTCGACAATATTTTTTCTTAAAAAGAAGGATTGTTTCGCGCGATGGAGAATAAAAACATACAAAACCGTTGGGACAAAGCCACACGTTTTGTCGAAATATGTTTGGAGTTGTTGAAATATGGGACAACGCATTCCTGAAGAAACGGTTGAGCACATCCGTCGCTCAGTCGATATTGTAGACATCGTTCAACAGTATGTCTCACTAAAAAAGCAAGGGCGCAACTACTTTGGGTTATGTCCTTTCCACGGAGAGAAAACACCTTCTTTTTCCGTTTCACCTGAAAAGCAAATTTACCATTGTTTCGGTTGTGGGGCAGGTGGAAATGTGTTTTCATTTTTGATGGAAATTGAAGGGGTTTCTTTTATCGAAGCTGTCAAACGGCTAGCACCACGAGCAAATGTTGATTTGTCGCACGTCGTTGATGATCATTTGCCAACTGAGCGAACAGAAACAGCTACGATGATTGCTGCGCACGAGTTGCTAAAAAAGTTTTATCATCATTTGCTTATGCATACAAATGAAGGAGAAGAAGCATTAAATTATTTGCTTCAAAGAGGCTTTACCCGCGAAATCATTGAACAGTTTGAGATTGGATACGCTTTGCCAGCTTGGAATGCGGCCGTCACATTTTTAACAAATAAAGGTTTTTCGCTTCCCCTTATGGAAAGGGCAGGGTTAATTGTAAAAAAGTCAGGCGAGGACTCATACTTTGATCGTTTTCGACACCGCATTATGTTTCCGATTCACAATCATCACGGAGAGACGGTTGCTTTCTCAGGAAGGGCGATCGGAAACGAAGAGCCGAAATACTTAAATAGTCCTGAAACACTTATTTTCAACAAACGCAACATCTTATATCACTTCCATGAGGCACGGTTACCGATGCGCCAAAAGCAGCAAGTGGTGTTATTTGAAGGATTTGCGGATGTCATTGCTGCTGTGCAAGCTGGCCTTTCCCATGCGGTAGCAACGATGGGAACAGCCTTATCAGAAGAACAGGCACGCATGCTTCGGCGCAATGCTTCATCTGTCATTGTGTGCTACGATGGTGATCGAGCTGGAATAGATGCTGCGCTTCGGGCTTCCGAGACGCTGACGGAAGCTGGTTGCTATGTTAAGGTAGCGATGATACCAGACGGGCTCGATCCTGATGAGTACGTGCGCAAATATGGTGCTGACCGCTTTCGTCATCATGTGCTTGACGCGAGCTTATCGCTTACCGCATTTAAGCTAGAATATTTGAAGCGCGGACGCCATTTGCAAAATGAAAGCGAACGGCTTCGTTATATTGAAGAAGCAGTCAGAGAAATTAGTCGCTTATCTAATGCTATCGAAGCCGATTATTATTTGCGACAACTAGCGGATGAGTTTTCGATCTCTCTCGATGCGTTACGGGAACAAGTGATGATTCACGGAAAGAAACAGCAAATAGAGCGTAAACAAGAGCGCCGTGAAACAGTCATCTTACCTGCGAAGGCGAAATTGCTACCAGCTTTTCAAAAAGCGGAGCGAATGTTAATTGCCCATATGTTGCGCGACAAATCGATCGCATTTACGGTACAAGAGGCGATCGAAGGCGCGTTCAACATCGAGGAGCATCGCGCTATTGCTGCTTATGTATATGCGTTTTACGAAGAAGGACACGAACCCGATGTGAGCTCGTTGCTTGAACGCATTCATGATTCGCAGCTAAAACGCATTGTTACGGAATTGTCGATGATGCCAATTAACGAAAATATTTCATCGGCTGAGTTACAAGATTACCTCCAATGCGTGCTCAATTATCCGAAAGAGCAGTTGCTTAAACAAAAAGAAGCAGAACTGCGTGAAGCTGAACGTCAAAAAGATTATGAGCGCGCGAAACGTATTGCTAGCGAAATGATTGCGATGCGAAAGTCTTTGTATTTTGGAAGGAGGGGAATAAATGGCTGAAAAGTCAACACATTCCGATTTAACGTTAGAACAAGTAAAAGAACAATTAGTTGAACTAGGTAAAAAACGTGGTGTTCTTACCTATGAAGAAATTGCCGAGCGATTATCCCCGTTTGATCTCGATTCCGATCAAATGGATGAATATTATGAGTATTTAAGTGAGCAAGGGATCGAAGTTGTCGGTGAATCTGATCTAGATGATACGGATTTAGATGACCCGGACTTCGATGATTTAAAAGACGAAGAGTTCGATTTAAACGATTTAAGCGTTCCGCCTGGTGTAAAAATTAATGACCCTGTTCGTATGTATTTAAAAGAAATTGGTCGCGTTCCGTTATTGTCGGCAGAGGAAGAAATTGAGTTAGCAAAACGCATTGAGCAAGGTGACGAAGAAGCCAAACGTCGCCTAGCTGAAGCAAACCTTCGCCTTGTTGTGAGCATTGCAAAACGTTATGTCGGTCGCGGTATGCTCTTTCTTGACTTAATTCAAGAAGGGAATATGGGTTTAATTAAAGCGGTCGAAAAATTTGATTACCGCAAAGGATATAAATTCAGCACATATGCAACATGGTGGATTCGCCAAGCAATTACGCGGGCGATTGCTGACCAAGCACGCACGATCCGTATTCCTGTTCATATGGTTGAGACAATTAATAAGCTTATTCGCGTTCAGCGCCAGCTTTTACAAGACTTAGGACGCGAGCCATCTCCAGAAGAAATTGCAGAAGAGATGGATTTAACGCCAGAAAAGGTGCGCGAGATTTTAAAAATTGCTCAGGAACCTGTGTCGCTTGAAACGCCAATTGGTGAAGAAGATGATTCACATTTAGGCGATTTTATTGAAGACCAAGATGCGACATCTCCAGCTGAACATGCCGCGTATGAACTATTGAAAGAACAGCTTGAAGACGTATTAGATACGCTAACAGATCGGGAAGAGAATGTGCTTCGTCTTCGCTTTGGTCTTGATGACGGACGTACGCGAACGCTCGAAGAAGTCGGAAAAGTGTTTGGCGTCACGCGCGAACGCATTCGTCAAATTGAAGCAAAAGCGTTGCGGAAACTGCGTCATCCAAGCCGAAGCAAACGTTTAAAAGACTTTTTAGAATAACCGTTTACAAGAAATAGTTTACTTCTTACAATGGAAGTAAGCTATTTCTTTATTTAGGAAGGAATGCGTATTCAATGGAACAAAAACGAAAAGAAATCATTATTAATGAAATTAAATATTGGAAACAAACGCGATTGCTACCGGAACAATATTGCGACTTTTTGCTTGCGTTGTATACGGAAGGAAATCGCGACGATATTGAACAGCCAGCGAGACAAGTGCCGACATGGGCGATTCGCGCAACCGCGGTGATGATCGGCATATGTTTACCGTTTGCCCTTCTTGTCATTTATTTTACTGAATTGTCGTTCGTTTTGCAAACGCTCATTTTGTCACTTTTTGTCATAATTTGTTTTATAGCTGTTCGTTTTTTTGTACAAAACAAAATGTTGACACATATTGCGCTTATTATTGGGGCTTTGTCGCTCCTCCTTTTTTCGATTCGATTGTGTGACGTTTACTTTTCAGGCAGTACGAGCGCATTAGCCGTTGCAGTTATGTTCAATTGTTTCGTCTGGTTATTGATTGGTTGGCGTTTCTCTCTTACGTATTTCATCATTTCCGGGATTGCTGGTATCATCCTTTTTATTTCTTCATTTTTCATTTAAAAAAATTACATACAGGGCTTTTCCTTTATGGGAATTTAAAGTACAATAAAATTGTTTGTAACGTTTTCATTTTGAAAAACATGCTTTATTACATAAGGGAGGGTAAAGTATGAATCGTAATCCATTAATCCCATTTGTACTTATTATGGTGATGGGAATTGGACTCATTTTCTTTCTGTCTGTGAAAGGCCTCGGAGATATGAAAGAGGTTGCGAAAGAGAAAGAAGGCGGCGCAAAGACAGAAGAGACAGCTGCTGCAGGTCCAGAAGATATTTACAAAAAAAGCTGTGTAGCATGTCACGGTGCTAACTATGAAGGTGGCGTTGGTCCATCATTAAAAGGTGTCGGGGATCGTTTATCTGTTGACCAAATTAAAGAAGTCATCACAAACGGTCGCGGAAGCATGCCAGGTGGATTAGTTCCTGCAGACCAAGCGGACGCAATGGCAAAATGGCTTTCTGAATTAAAATAAACGAAGCGAAAAAGTCCCTTTACTTCGGTGAAGGGATTTTTCGTTTTTTGCAAAACATGATAAACTGAAGAAAAAAGTGTGGGTGATGTTTGTGAACGAATTACAGCTATCTAAACGGTTACAAACGGTCGCGTCATTTATTCCAAAAGGGAGCGTACTGGCGGATATCGGATCAGACCATGCATATTTGCCGTGTTATGCGTATTTGCACGGATACATAACAAAAGCCATTGCTGGAGAAGTGGCAGATGGACCGTTTCGTTCTGCAAAGCAACAAGTCGCAAAGAGCGGGCTTTCTCACGTCATTTCCGTTCGCAAAGGAGACGGTCTACAAGTTGTAGCGCTTAATGAAGTAGATTGTGTAACAATAGCCGGAATGGGAGGAACGCTCATCTCGAACATTTTAGAAAATGGAAAAGAGAAGTTAGAAGCTGTAAAACGTCTTATTTTACAGCCAAATGTCGGTGCACATATCGTAAGACAATGGCTACTAAATAACGAATGGGAATTAATTGATGAGCGCATCTTGGAAGAGGATGGGCAAATATACGAAGTGCTTGTTGCAGAACGTGGTGATCCTTATCGTCCGTACACCCAACTTCATGTGGAGCTGTTGCTCGGTCCGTTTTTATTGAAAGAGCGAAATGAAGTGTTTAGGAAAAAATGGGATATGGAAATGAAACATTGGCAGAATGTCATCGAGCAATTGAAGTATGCGAAAACGGACGAGGCGATCAAAAAGAAGCAACAATTTCTCGAAACATTGCAAATGGTAGAGGAGGCTTTAAAACGATGAAAACGCCAAACGGATATGAAATCATCCAGTTGTTTGAGGAGTTTGCTCCAAAACATTTAGCGGTGGAAGGCGATAAAATCGGATTGCAAATCGGTACGTTAAACAAGCCGATTCATCGTATTATGATTACGTTAGATGTATTAGAACATGTTGTCGATGAAGCGATTGAACATGAGATCGATTTAATTATTGCGCATCATCCACCGATTTTTCGGCCGCTCAAACATATTGTGACCGATCAGCCGTATGGACGTATGATTGAAAAGTGTATTAAACATAATATTGCTATTTATGCTGCGCATACAAATTTAGATATTGCCAAAGGTGGTGTGAACGATTGGCTCGCTGAAGCACTGCAACTACAAAACGTAGATGTGCTCGTTCCAACATATGAAGAGCCGCTAAAAAAGCTCGTTATATATGTGCCACGCACACACGCAGATGCGGTGCGCAAAGCCATTGGTGATGCCGGTGCGGGACATATCGGAAACTATAGCCATTGTACATTCAATAGCGAAGGAATGGGAACGTTTTTACCAGAAGAAGGAGCAAATCCGTTTATTGGTCAACAAGGGAAGTTAGAGACGGTAGAAGAAGTGCGCATCGAAACGATTGTTCCTGCACGTTTGCAACGAAAAGTCATTCAAGCGATGTTACAAGCTCATCCGTATGAAGAAGTAGCGTACGACGTATATCCACTTGACAATAAAGGAACGACATATGGACTTGGTCGAATTGGGACATTAAGTGAAGAGATGACGTTACAGCAATTTGCACAACATGTGAAAACATCGTTGCGCGTGCCGACAGTTCGTGTTGTTGGGGAGTTAACAAATCGCGTTCGGAAAGTAGCTGTTATCGGTGGAGACGGAAATAAATATATTCATCAAGCAAAAATGAGCGGTGCTGATGTGTATGTAACAGGTGACTTATATTATCATGTTGCACATGATGCGTTAATGCTCGGTTTAAACGTCGTTGATCCTGGGCATCACGTCGAAAAGGTGATGAAAGAAGGGGTTGCAAACGTATTAAAAACGATGTGTGCACAACAAAAGTTTGATATCGATATATACGTATCGCAAGCCAACACAGAGCCGTTTACGTTCATATAAAAAAGAGGCTTATTCGCCTCTTTTTTTCACTTTCGGTAAAATTTTTGTTAGCGGTACTTTTCGTTCGCGTTTCCATGTTTCAGGATTGTTTGGATCGAATTGCTCTAAAAAGTCGATAACTTCTTTTGTAATTGGCGTTGGTGTAGATGCTCCAGCAGTAACCGCTACTTTTTTTGCATCTTTAATCCATTCAATGTCGATTTCGGTTACATCTGCAACACGATACGCTTTCGTTCCGGCAATCTGTTCCGATACTTGTGCGAGTCGATTCGAGTTATTGCTTCTTGGGTCACCGACAACGATCGTCACATCTGCTTCTTTCGCTTGTTCAGCGACCGCCTCTTGCCGTACTTGCGTCGCTAAACAAATTTCACGATGCATCTCGACATGAGGATATTTTTCTTTTACTTTTTCCATAATATGTGCCACGTCCCACTGGCTCATTGTCGTTTGGTTTGTCACGATAATGCGTTTCGATTGAATATCCAGTTGTTCTACATCTTCAGGCGTTTCAATTAAATGGACAGCATGTGGAGCAACGCCAATTGCCCCTTCAGGCTCAGGATGTCCCTTTTTACCGATATAAATGACTTCATACCCGTTAGCGACCTTTTCGCGAATCAAATTATGCGTCTTTGTGACATCTGGGCATGTAGCATCAATGGTGACAAGTCCTTTTTCTCTCGCTCGTTGTTTTACTTCAGGTGAAACGCCGTGGGCAGTGAAAATGACTGTGCCATGATCGATGTTTTCTAAAATTTCAAGTCGATTTGGCCCGTCAAGTGTAATAATTCCTTCTTCTTCAAACGCGTCCGTTACATGTTTATTATGAACGATCATACCTAAAATGTAGATCGGTCTTGGCAATGTCGGATCGAGCGCAGCGTTGCGGGCGATGACCATCGCATCAACGACTCCGTAACAATATCCGCGTGGCGTAATTTTAATGACTTCCATATGGATTCGCTCCTTCTTGGCGTGTTTGTCGTCTTCATTATATAAAAGAAGAAGCGAACATACAAAAGTTAAATATATAGTTTCGGAACAGATTTCCCTTTTTCATCCGTTTGTTGTTTTTTTTGTTCCTTTATTGTTGGAACGGGGCGTTGTTTTCTCGGTATTTTTTGCTCTATTTGCTTCTCCGTTGTTGCTGCACTTGTTGCATTGGCTGTTTCAGTTGTTTCGTTTATGTTGTCAGATTGTTTCAATTCGCGAAAAATTCGCATCATCGATGGTACGCTTTTAATGAGTGGACCGTATTGTTGCACCATCGGGGTAATCGTTTGGACCATGTTTAACATTTTTTGTACATTTGTTAACATCGAATCAATGCTCGGTAATGCTCCTTGAGCACCGAAAGCTTGTGTAGGGAGTTGGCTGCCGAACAATCGTGAAAACATGCCTCCTTGCGCTTGCCACATCATTGGTTGCTGCCACATAGATGGCATCGGTGGATGTGAAGGTGGAAACATAAATGGACGTCGCAATGAAGTTCCTCCTCTCTTTATGTGTTATGCTTATTTATCTATATTACGATATGCAAGAAAGCTCATATAGTTGAATGAACGGTTGATGTTCGTATATAATATGTAACTGGTCTATTTTTTTATTGAACTGAGAAAGGGGATGAGAAACGATGTTTGAGCGTTTTCCGTTTCATCCGTTTATTATAGAGGCGATTCAACATTTAAAATTCCATAAACCGACACCGATTCAAGAGCGTGTCATTCCAGCCGTGTTGCGTGGTGAAAGCGTCATCGGCCAGTCACAGACGGGAACAGGAAAGACACATGCTTATTTGTTGCCGATCATTCAGCGCATTGATCCGCGTGTAGCTGAAGTACAGGCGGTTATTACTGCACCGACGCGTGAATTGGCAACGCAAATTTATCATGAAGTGTTAAAAATCACAAAGTTTTGCCCGAACGATCATCGCATTATAGCACGCTGTTTTGTCGGTGGAACAGATAAGTTACGTTCAATTGAAAAACTGAAAACACAACCTCATCTTGTCATTGGTACACCGGGGCGCATTGACGATCTCGTTCGCGAACAAGCGTTGTTTGTTCATACGGCTCGCATGCTCGTCGTTGACGAAGCGGATGTGATGCTTGATATGGGGTTTATTGCAGATGTCGATCGCGTCGCGGGTCGTATGCCTGAAGATTTACAAATGCTCGTCTTTTCTGCTACTGTTCCAGAGAGGTTGAAGCCGTTTTTGAAAAAGTATATGGAGAATCCGACTCATATTCATATCGCCCCAAAACAGATCGCAGCACCAACGATTGAACACATTTTAATCCCACTTCGTCATCGCGACCGTTTACAACTTTTACATGATGTATTAGTGAGCTACAACCCATATTTAGCGCTTGTTTTTGTCAATACAAGAAAAACAGCTGACGAGGTGGCGAATGGCTTAATTGATAAAGGATTAAAAGTAGGTGTGTTACACGGAGATTTATCACCACGTGAACGGAAAAAAATGATGAAAGCGATTCGTGATTTGCAATTTCAATATATTGTTGCAACTGATTTAGCGGCGCGCGGAATTGACATTGAAGGCGTCAGTCACGTCATTAACTATGAATTGCCGTCAGACCTAGATTTTTACGTTCATCGTGCTGGACGAACAGGACGTGCAGGTTACGAGGGGATTGCTGCAACGATTTATGAAGCATCCGATCAACATGCGTTAGTTAAGTTAGAAAAGAAAGGGATTCATTTTCTCCATCGTGATTTGCGTCAAGGTGAATGGATCGAACTTGATGCATGGAACGGACGGAAAAAAGAGAAAAAAGTCGATGAAGTGGGACAACTCGTTGAAAAAATAGCGAAAAAACAAAAGAAAGTAAAACCAGGATATAAGAAAAAATTGCGAGAGCAGTTGAAAAAACAAAGAGCGAAAAAGAAATAAGGGAGAGAAGAACGTGTTAAAAATTGGTTCGCACGTATCGATGAGCGGAAAAGAGATGTTGCTAGCCGCGAGTAAAGAGGCGGTATCGTATGGGGCAAATACGTTTATGATTTATACCGGAGCGCCACAAAACACGAGACGGAAACCAATCGAACAGCTAAACATTGAAAAAGGACTTGCCCATATGAAAGAACATGGGATTGATGAAATTGTTGTACATGCCCCGTACATTATTAATATCGGTAATACGACTAATGTCGATACATTTTCTTTAGGTGTTTCTTTTTTACGTTCAGAAATTGAACGAACGGAAGCAATTGGCGCCAAGCAGCTTGTTCTTCACCCGGGAGCGCACGTTGGCGCAGGTATTGAAGCAGGAATTGAAAAAATTATCGAAGGATTAAACGAAGTAATTACAACTGACCAACAAGTACAAATTGCTTTAGAGACGATGGCGGGAAAAGGGTCAGAATGTGGAAGTCGTTTTGAAGAGTTAGCGAAAATCATTGACGGTGTGACACATAACGACAAATTGTCTATCTGCTTTGACACGTGCCACACGCACGATGCCGGGTACGATATTGTTCATGATTTTGACGGAGTATTAGATGAATTCGATCGCATCATTGGGCTTGACCGTCTCAAAGTATTGCACATTAATGATAGTAAAAATGCTTGTGGAAGCCGTAAAGACCGTCATGAAAATATCGGCTTTGGTTATATCGGTTTCGATGCGCTCAATTATATAGTGCATCACCCACAGCTTACGCACGTGCCAAAAATTTTAGAAACGCCATATGTCGGTGAGAAAACGTCTGCGAAGCCGCCATATAAATTCGAAATTGCTATGTTGCGTGCACAACAATTCGATCCAAATGTTCGTGAAAAAATTGTTGAGTAGAAGGCTGTCATCGGCAGCCTTCTTACTGTATAAATTGACGAATGAACTCATTGGCTTGCTTGGCGAGTTGTGGTGATGTGCGATGGGCGAGTTCGCGAATCCAATTTTTTCTCGCTTGTTCGTTAAACACATCAATCGTTTTCTCGCGCATCATTTGAACAATCGTTTCCGCATCTTTCGGTGAAAGCGAAACGTTATATTCTTTTGCATACATCATCAACTCATTTGCGGTAATGGATTTCATTTTATGTTGGACGATTTTATGATATACATTCACGTAACATCCCTCCTTGTTTACGATATGAGCGGGAAAAGGAAGGTGTGCAATGATATAATAAAATAGATGAAGGGGGATTTGGATGAAAAGACAACATAAAGAAGGGGGATTTGGATGAAAAGACAACATAAAAAAGAGACGATTGGCCATTTGTTGTATCGTCTTGTGATGATGACGATTGGTGCCACGCTTGCAGCGGTATCCATCGAGCTGTTTTTAGTGCCAAATGAAATCATTGACGGTGGGATAATCGGTATTTCCCTTATTCTTGATCGCATTCTTCCAAATTACGCATGGTTGAACTTTGCGACACTTGTCGTTTTGTTGAATACACCATTTGTGTATTTTGGTTATAAACAGATCGGAAAAACGTTCATGCTTTCCTCACTATATTCTATCGTTATGTTAGCTGTGATGGAACGATTGTTTCACCATGTATCCCCATTTACAACAGATTCCATTTTAGCAACAGTATTTGGCGGAGCGATTCTTGGTGCGGGTGTGGGACTTGTTATTCGTCATGGAGGTTCGTTAGATGGAACAGAAATTTTAGGTATTTTAATGACGAAAAAATTTCCGTTTTCTGTCGGTGAGTTTGTTATGTTTACAAACATCTTTATTTTTACATGGGCTGCGTTTGTATTCGGACCGAAGCAAGCAATGTACTCTGTTTTGACTTATTATATCGCTTTTAAGACGATTGATACGGTTATTCAAGGGTTAGATGAAACAAAGGCAGTTTTGATCGTATCAGACCGTTATGAAGAAGTGTCGGATGCAATCTTAAATCGACTCGGACGCGGGACGACAAAGTTGATGGGAAAAGGCGGATATACGGACGAGCAAAAAGAAGTCATTTATGCGGTCGTGACACGTTTAGAAGTGACGAAGCTGAAGTCGATTGTATACGAAATTGACGAAAATGCTTTTATTACCATTATGAACACACAAGAAGTACGTGGGGCGAAATTTAAGTCTGCTATTCATTAATGAAAATAAATGCGCTATACTATGAATCGGAATCATTTTGAATTAAGGTGGTCAAACGATGGACGATATTTTGCGTGTTGAAGATGTTTCGTTTCGGTATGATGATGAAGATGTATTGCAACATATTAATTTTCGTATTCCAAAAGGCGCGTTCGTCGGTTTAGTTGGTCCGAATGGGTCAGGGAAATCGACATTGTTAAAATGTGTTTTACGATTGCTAAAACCACAAACGGGGCGAATTTTTTTGTTCGGCACGCCGATTGAGCAGTTTAAAGATTGGCATAAAATCGGTTTTGTATCTCAAAAAGCAAACAGTTTTAATACTGGATTTCCTGCAACCGTATATGAAGTTGTCGCAAGCGGTTTAACAGGAAAGCTCGGTTTGTTTCGTCGGTTAAGTAAAAAGGACGAAAAAGCGGTATATGAAGCGATTGATGCAGTTGGCATGAGCCCATTTATCCGACGCAATATCGGCGAGCTCTCGGGCGGTCAACAACAACGTGTATTTATCGCTCGGGCCATCGTATCGCAACCAGAGTTTTTAATTTTAGATGAACCGACTGTCGGGGTTGATGTACATCATGTGCAAAGTTTTTACGATATGCTTGACCGATTAAATAAACAACAGCATATGACGTTGCTTCTTGTTACTCACGATGTCGGAACAATTACGGAAAAGGTGACGCATGTTGCATGTTTAAACAAACATTTACATTTTCATGGTAGTGTGCAGCAGTTTGCACAGTTAAAAGCAGAAGATGTCGCATCCTTTTATGGGCATCATCTTCATTTACTTGCTCATGACCATTCGTAGAAAGGGGGGTGTGTATGTTAGAAGCTTTATTTCAATATGAGTTTTTGCAAAACGCGTTTGTTGTCGGTATATTGATCGGATTTATTGCCCCTCTTTTAGGTGTGTTCATTGTCGTCAGAAGGTTATCGCTTATTGCTGATGCGTTAAGCCATGTTACACTAGCAGGAATTGCAGCAAGCTTACTTGTGCAAAAAAAATTTTTTACGTTTGCAACATTAAACCCGATTTATATTGGCATGGCCTTTTCTGTTGTCGGTTCGTTATTTATTGAAAAACTGCGTACGGTATATAAACATTATCAAGAATTAGCGATTCCGATCATTTTATCAGGAGGGATCGGTTTAAGCGTCATTTTCATTTCGCTTGCGGATGGCTTTAATACAGATTTGTTCTCATATTTATTCGGAAGTGTAAGCGCAGTAAGCCGAACGGACGTATGGACGATTAGCATCATTTTTTTCATTGTGCTTACCGTCATTTTTCTGTTTTATAAAGAATGGTTTATTTTGTCATTTGACGAAGAATATGCACAAGCATCGGGAGTAAAAGTAAAGTCGCTCCATTTTGTTTTCATTGTGCTAGTCGCTCTTGTCATTGGTGCGTCGATGCGAATTGTCGGCATTTTGCTTGTTTCGTCACTCATGACGCTTCCTGTTGCCGCAAGTATTCGAATAGCGAAAGGATTTAAACAGGCGTTATGGTTTTCCGTTTTGTTCGGTGAATTTGCGGTCATTGTTGGGCTATTTCTTTCCTATTATTTAAACTTAGCTCCCGGTGGAACAATTGTTTTGCTAGCGGTTTGCATATTAATTGGATCAATCATGTGGAAAAAATGGAAGAGAGGATGAAGAAGCGTGAACGTTTCTGAAGCGCTACGATTAATGAAAGAAAAGGGATTTAAGTATACAGGGAAGCGCGAGGAAATGCTTGAATTGTTTGCGAAAACAGATAAATATTTAACTGCAAAAGATGTGCTTGATGTGATGAAAGATCGGTATCCTGGACTTAGTTTTGATACCGTTTATCGCAACCTGGCACTATTCGTTGAGCTCGGTATTTTAGAAATGACTGAGCTATCTGGAGAAAAGCATTTTCGGTTTACATGCAACATGAGCCATCACCACCACCATTTTATTTGCATGACGTGCGGCAAAACGAAAGAACTTGTTACGTGTCCGATGAATGAATTAGCGGAAGACTTGCAAGGATACGCCATTTCAGGACATAAATTTGAAGTGTACGGCACGTGTCCGATGTGTAAACAACAAGCTGACGTGTAATGTCAGCTTGTTGTTGTAAGCAACTTTTCTACTTGTTGTTTTGCCTCATGCCAATTGTACACACGAATGACTCCTTTTGGTAGCGGACCACGATTGTAAGGAGTATCAAATAAAATGACAGGGATCATACATTGTTCCGCAATGTCGCATGCGTTATCGTATTTATCTTCAAAAAAAATGTCGATGTTGTATTTTTTCACAGCCTCAATTTTATTGTGCGAACCGATAAGCTCAATATGATGATAATGAACGCCTTGTTGTTGAAACCATTTTTCTGTTATTTCATATAAGTGACGACCTCGTGCACTAATGTAATATAGCTCATATTCATCTTTCCAGCTATTAATGACCTCTAGTGCTCCGTTCGCAAGAGGAGCTTCGCTATAAATGATCGGCTCATATCGTTCCATCCATTCGTTCAGTTCTTCTTCTGTCGTATCTAAAAAAGGAACTAAATCGTAGTCAGTAATATCATCGAGCGTTAAATTTTTTCGGAATGATTTGTTTAAATATGGAATAAACGCACTTGGACATGTGACTGTTCCATCAATATCGATTCCAAATCGTTGCTTGATCATTGTTTGCTCATCCTTTCATGTCGGGTGCTTCTTGCCCATTATAACATTGACATAAAGTAACATCTATAATGACGTATCGCTTATTGCATAATAATAGTGCTCCTCATTTTACGAAAGCGAGGGAATTGTTATGGACAATGAGCGTCAAGCGTATGACAACGCACGAATAGATACGGTTCCAAACATTGAGCAAGATTTTATGGAAGAAACAGCAGGTGAAATTGCTGAGCCGATTCGATTTTCTGATCGAGAAGTAGAGCGTGGAGAAGACGGTCGTGGCGTTGGCTGGCTTGCACTTGCTTTATCGATTGTTTCTCTTTTCCTTATGCCAGTCATTATGGGGGCGGCCGGCATTATTTTCGGATTTATCGCTCGCCGTCGAGGAGCGGAAACGTTAGGGGCGTGGGCGATTGGAATTGGTGCTGTCTCCATCATTTTAAGCTTTTTCGTCCGATTTTTGTAAATAAGAGGGGAATGTCCCCTCTTATTTTTGTTTCCCTTTCGAGGCATATTCTTCCGCTAATTTATCGATTTCTTTTTTCAGCTCTTCCACCATCGTCTCTTCAGGTACTTTACGAACGATTTTCCCGTGGCGGAACAATAATCCTTCTCCACGTGCCCCTGCGATGCCGATGTCAGCTTCGCGCGCTTCTCCGGGCCCGTTTACTGCGCAGCCGAGAACCGCTACTTTAATCGGCGCTTTAATTTGGGCAATATACTCTTCAATTTCATTTGCAATGTTAATTAAATCAATTTCGATTCGCCCGCACGTCGGACAAGAAATTAACGTTGCGGCGTTCGCCGCAAGACCGAATGCTTTTAACAACTCGCGAGCCACTTTTACTTCTTCGACAGGATCGGCGCTAAGGGATACACGTACGGTGTTACCAATTCCTTTACTTAAAATCGCACCAAGTCCCGCAGCACTTTTTACCGTTCCTGCGAATAACGTACCCGATTCCGTAATCCCAAGGTGTAGCGGATAGTCAAATGCACGAGCGGCTTTTTCGTATGCTTCAATCGCTAAACGAACGTCGGAAGCTTTTAATGACACGATAATGTCTTGAAAATCGAGGTCTTCTAAAATGCGAATATGATGCAGAGCGCTTTCGACCATCCCATCTGCAGTAGGATAGCCGTATTTTTCTAAAATGCGCTTTTCAAGTGAACCAGCGTTGACCCCGATGCGAATCGGTACGCCACGTTCTTTCGCTGCTTTAACGACCGCTTCAACTTTTTCGCGTTTCCCGATATTTCCTGGATTAATGCGAATTTTATCCGCCCCGTTTTCAATCGCTTTTAAAGCAAGGCGATAATCAAAATGAATATCGACAACGAGTGGAATATTAATGCGCTTTTTTATTTCAGCAATCGCATCTGCTGCTCTTTCATCTGGGCAAGCGACGCGAACAATTTGGCATCCAGCTTCTTCAAGTCGATGAATTTGGGCAACAGTCGCATCGACGTCATGCGTTTTTGTTGTCGTCATGCTTTGAATGACAACCTCATTATTCCCGCCAATTGTAATGTTTCCAACACGAACAGGGCGGGTTTTCGAACGATGAATGATTTCACTCACGCGTCAATCGCTCCTTTAACGTATTAATCAAATCATTCTTTATTGTAGCAATGTTTCTTATTTGTTGACAATGTTTTTGCTATTTCTGTTTATAGAGTGGAATACGATACGTTTTGCCAGCTTGAAGGGAATGCGCATTTACATGTGGATTGAGCGCTTGAAAATCAGTAATGAGTTGATCGATGGGTACAGGCAATTTACCGTTCATTTCACGTTCGATAATGGAGAGGAGCGTATCGCCACGTTGGACGGTTATTTCGCGATAAGGTAATTCGTTCGTCCGCTTGTTCGTTTTTTCCGCACGAATCGTATGAATCGTTCCGTCTGTTACATCATGGTAAGCAATCGCACATATAGCAATGAAGATAAGAAGGGTAACTACTTTTTTCATCCTATTTCCCCACCTGTCGTTCTTCTTTCTTCATGCATATGGCTTGTCCTTATCATATATGCACAAAAATTACACTTCTTTTACATCACTTCACATTTGTTTAACATCCCATTCATCATTTGAACTATAAGAAGCAGGCGTATCAGCCTGCTTCTTTGACGGAAGGAAGTTCTTTAATAGACACGAACAAAATGGTAATAGAAACGAACCAATCTAACGCGACAGCGTATGGAACGACAATCTGTAATGCCTCCATAATGGTAAAAAAGACTGTTGCTAGCGTGATGGAGTAGGCGGAAATGCTCCACATATGACGGTACGTCCCGCGCTTATTTAATGTTTCACGGAAAATAAGACCGATGAATGCGAGAACGGTAACGTAAAGGAATTTGCTTGTACATGTGAAAAAGTATAAAACAAAAAATGATAGTGAAATGACGATAGGAAGTAATGATTGCAACGTGCGTGTAAATTCATATACGTCTTTGTTTGTAAAGCGATCTACTTGCATGACGGCATACGGATACGATTGAACGTGGCCATTTACAACGAGCGAAAAGTCTTCTTTTAAAAACGCCACTGCATTTGTGTAGCGCGCTACGTCATCGGTAGTTAATGTACCTGTGCTATCTAATAAAATAGTCACATCAGGATGTATGAGCTCAATTGTTTTTTTTTCGTCCGATATCAATATGCCATCGACAACTTCAAATGGGGGAAGCTCCTCGCCCAATAGTTCGCGCGTTGAGTCGATCGTTTTGTTTATACTTATTATAAAATAAATGGCAATCGGCAACGTTGCAATAAGCGATAAAAAGAATACGTAGCCAATCGCTTTTCCAATCGGATGAAAGCGAAAGCGGGCAATATGTATGGGCGAATAAAGACTTCGTAACAACCGTTTCCACATGATCATTCACATCCTTTACATCCTTTACGCATCATCATTCCCATTCTACTTCTTTTTATGTTCGCTACACAACCATTTTGTTTCACCATTTGCACGTATTGACGGTATGTGACTTTTTTGATAAAATTACCATCGAATATGACGGACCCTTAGCTCAGCTGGTTAGAGCGGACGGCTCATAACCGTCTGGTCGCAGGTTCGAGTCCTGCAGGGTCCATTTTCCTCGCTAAGTGAATTAGCGAGTTTTTTTGCAAATAATTTGAAACATTCGTTTTATTTTGGTACTCTTAAAGTAGGTTCACTTATGAAACTTTTCTGTTTCTAAATATCATTTATCGGTTTCATTTGTGACCAATTACATAATAAATGAGGAGGAATGAAGTATGGCATTTGAATTACCACAATTGCCTTATGCTTACGATGCGTTAGAACCACACATTGATAAGGAAACGATGAACATTCATCACACGAAACATCATAACGCATATGTAACAAACTTAAACGCAGCGCTTGAAGGTCATCCAGAATTACAAAGCAAAACAATCGAAGAGCTAATGGCTAATTTAAACGAAGTACCAGAAAACATCCGTACAGCCGTTCGTAACAACGGAGGAGGGCATGCAAATCATTCGCTCTTTTGGACAATTCTTTCACCAAATGGTGGCGGTGAGCCTACAGGTGAATTAGCTGAAGCAATTAACAATACATTCGGCAGCTTTGAAAAGTTTAAAGAAGAATTTTCAAAGGCGGCTGCAACACGTTTTGGGTCTGGTTGGGCATGGCTTGTTGTGCACAACGGTCAGCTTGAGGTAACAAGTACACCAAACCAAGATACACCATTAATGGAAGGTAAAACACCAATTTTAGGATTAGATGTATGGGAGCATGCATACTACTTAAAATACCAAAACCGTCGTCCAGATTATATTTCAGCGTTTTGGAATGTTGTCAACTGGGACGAAGTTGCGAAACGTTACGCAGCAGCAAAATAATGAGGAAGAGCTCGGCAAATTTTTGTCGAGCTCTTTTTGCATATCGCTACAAAAGAGTAGGCAAACTACCTGTCAAGAAAGGGAGTTTGCCTATGAACAGATGGAAACGAATCATTGCGTACATTCACACACATCGCCAATTGTTTCTTTTACTAGCAATCGGCGGATTGTATTCTCTTAGCATCGCTTTGTCCAATACGTTTGTAAACGTATATGTTTGGAAAAAAGTGAACAGTTTTCATGCCCTAGGTGTGTACAATTTAGCGATTGTCACATGGCAGCCGCTTGCATTTATCGTTGCTGGGAAAATCGCCAAAAAAATTGATCGCGTCATCGTTTTACGAATGGGCGTGACGTTTTTGGCACTCTTTTTTTTAGTCGTATTATTCAGTGGAAATCGAGCGATGGATCATTTGTTTTTCCTTGGTGGTTTGCTTGGTGTTGGTTATGGTTTCTATTGGCTTGCATTTAACGTCTTAACATTTGAAATTACTGAGCCAAATACGCGCGATTTATTTAATGGATTGCTTGGAGCAATGACATCTGTGGCAGGAATGATCGGCCCCCCAATTGCTGGATGGGTCATCGCTTCAAGTGAGAAGTTTACGGGGTATATGGCGATTTTTTTATCCTCTTTATGTTTATTTATTGCAGCTGTTGTATGTAGCTTTTTTGTACATCGGAGGCAATCTGCAGGCCGTTTCATGTTACAACGTGCGTATGCCGAACGAAAGAAAAATAAAAATTGGAGAATGATTACAAACGCTCACTTTTTTCAAGGATTTCGGGAAGGAACGTTTGTGTTTATCGTTTCTATTTTCTTATTTATGGCAACAGGAACAGAAAAAGCACTTGGCGTATTTGGTTTCGTCAATGCGGTCGTTTCGTTTATTACGTATTCGCTTGCCTCTAAATATATAAAGCAACGCTGGCGACTGCATGCCATTTTATTTGGTGGCGTGCTATTGTATGCTTCTGTATTTTTGCTCGTGTTCGATTTATCCTACTTCAAACTGATCGTATACGGTGCGCTTATTGCTGTTGGTTATCCGATTTTGCTTGTCCCATATTTGTCGCTTACATTTGACGTCATTGGACAAAGCAATCATGCAAAGGAGTGGCGCATTGAATATATTGTGATGAGAGAATTATTTTTGAACGGTGGCCGTGCAACGTCTGTCTTATTGTTTTTATTAGCCATTACGTTATTTGATGCAAAAGAGGCGATTCCATTATTAATGTTAATTGTTGGATCTGGTCATTTCATCATTTATTTTTTTGTGCGGCACATTCGACTTTCAATGTAGAAATTTGCGAGCGTTTCTTTTACAATGGGGAAGGAGCAAGTAAAGGAGGTGCTCGCCTGTTTTGAAGCAAATACAACAAGCTAAAAATGTAAAGAAAAAGAAAAAAAGAATGCAGTTGCCATTTCGACTAAACGTATTGTTTTTTGTTGTGTTTTTACTGTTTTCTGCGCTTATTTTACGATTAGGTGTCATTCAAATTGTTTACGGTGAACAATATCGGAAAGAAGTTGAGCGCACAGAAAATGTTACAGTCAATACACCAGCACCGCGCGGAAAAATTTATGACCGCAACTATCAAGTCGTCGTCGATAACGAGCCACTTCATGCGATCACGTATACGCGCTCGCAAACAACAAAACCTTCGGAAATGATTGAAGTAGCAAAAAAGTTAGCAATGTATATTGAAAAGCCGACGGATCGTGTGACAGAGCGAGATATAAAAGATTATTGGATTTTAACAAATGAGGAGAAGGCGAAAGAAAAAATTACAGAAGAAGAATGGAAACAGTTTCGCGCTAAAAAGTTGGGAGATAAAGATATTTATCGACTGCAACTTGAGCGCATTACAGAAGAAGATGTAAAAGCAATTAAAGAAAAGGAGCTTGAAGTTGTCGCTATTTTTCGGGAAATGAATAGTGGATACGCGTTGACGCCACAAATGATTAAAAATGAAGGGGTAACGAATGAAGAATATGCGGTTGTTAGCGAGCATTTAGAAGAATTGCCAGGGGTAGATGTAACGACAGATTGGGATCGTCATTATGCATTTGGTGATACGTTTCGTACCGTGCTGGGAAATATTACATCATCGGAAGAAGGGTTACCGCGTGAAAAGCTTGACTACTATTTAGCGCGCGATTACAGCCGAAATGACCGCGTCGGAAAAAGTTACATTGAAGCTCAATATGAAGATGTGTTGCGCGGACAAAAAGCAAAAATAAAAAATGTGACCGATAAAGCGGGGAATATTATTGAAACGATTGAAATATCGCAAGGACAACGTGGGAAAGACATCGTTTTAACGATCGATATGGAGCTACAAAAACGCGTCGAGCAAATTATTGAAGAAGAATTGACGGCAATGAAACGGCGCGGTGGAACCGAATTGCTTGATCGCGCTTTCGTTGTCATGATGGACCCGAATACGGGAGAGATTTTATCGCTAGCTGGGAAACTGTATACACGTGATGAGAATGGGAAAGCAGTGTTCAAAGATTATGCCCTTGGAACAATCACATCTGCTTATGCGATGGGATCAGCAGTGAAAGGTGCTACTGTTTTAACCGGTTTTCAAACCGGCGTCATTCGACCTGGTACAGTGCTTACTGATGAACCGCTATATATTAAGGATACTAAACCGAAAAAATCGCATAGCGGTATTCGTCCGGGACCGATGAACGATTTAAAAGCGCTTGAAATGTCGTCAAACGTTTATATGTTTAAAACAGCTATTGCGATCGCAGGTTCTACATATCGTCCGCATCAACCGTTGCCGATTAAAAAAGAAGCGTTTTCGATTATGCGGCGATATTTTAATCAGTTCGGTTTAGGTGTGAGAACAGGGATTGATTTGCCTGGGGAAATTATCGGATGGCCTGGACAAAGTACGCTTCCAGGGCATTTACTTGACTTAGCTATTGGGCAGTTTGATGTATACACGCCAATTCAAATGGCGCAATACGTTTCAACGATCGCTAACGGTGGATATCGCATTCAACCACATGTCGTAAAAGAAATTCGCGAACCGATTAGCGAAAAAAATGAAATGGGAAATGTCATTTATTCGTTTGAGCCGAAAGTGTTAAATCGAGTTGATATGAAAACGGAGTATATTGAGCGCGTGCGTGAAGGATTTTATCGCGTTATGCACGGTTCACACGGAACAGCGCGTGCCTTTTTCGCAAACGCCCCTTATGATCCAGCAGGAAAAACAGGAACCGCACAGGCGTTTTATGATGGACCGATCAAGTCGAGACGGATGACGTCAACATACAATTTGACGTTAGTTGGCTTCGCTCCGTACAACAATCCGGAAGTGGCGTTTGCTGTTGTTGTGCCTTGGGTATATCAAAATCCGAGAAACCATTATCCGATCAATAATTACATTGGAAGAAAAATTTTAGATGCATATTTTGAATTGAAAACAAAGCGCCAATTCGGAGAGCAACCCTCTACTGAACCGTTGAATAATGATGAACAAACAATGGAAAGATAAAAGAAAGCGAATTTACAAAAGCTTAACATTTGTTTAAAACGAATTTAATACCTTTCCATTATTCTATAACTCGTGGGACAAAAACTAATGAAAAAGTAGGGGGAAATCAAAAGATGAATAAAAACAAATGGTTTGCACTCGCAAGTGTAACAAGCGCTGTATTAGCATTTACGACAGCATGTGGTGGCGGCGCTGAGCAAGGCGGCGAAAATGGCGGAGAGCAATTAAGCGGTAACGTTGTTGTAGATGGATCGTCTACTGTTTATCCGATTGTTGAAGCTGCCGCTGAAGCGTATGCGGGTGAACAACCAGATGTCAAAGTATCTGTTGGTTTGTCCGGAACAGGTGGCGGATTTGAAAAGTTTACAAAAGGAGAAACAGACTTTTCAAACGCTTCTCGTCCAATTAAAGATGAAGAAAAGAAAGCTGCTGAGCAAAACGGTATTCAATTTGAAGAGCTCCAAGTTGCATTCGACGGTCTTTCTGTTTTAGTAAATAAAGATAACGACTGGGTTGATTATTTAACAGTTGATGAACTAAAGAAAATTTTTACATCCGGTGCGGTAAACGGTAATGACAAAGTCAAATGGTCAGACATTCGTCCAGAATGGCCAAATGAAGAAATTAAATTGTTCTCACCGGGACACGACTCTGGTACGTTTGATTACTTTGATGAAGTCATTTTAGATGGACAACCGTTAAACAAAACAGCGCAATTATCTGAAGATGATAACGTACTTGTTCAAGGAATTGCAGGCGATAAAAATGCGCTCGGTTACTTCGGATTTGCATACTACACTGAAAATAAAGATAAGTTGAGAGCTGTACCAATTGATAACGGAAACGGTCCAGTAGAACCGACGCATGAAACAATTCAAAGCGGTGAGTATGCACCACTTTCTCGCCCATTATTTACGTATGTAAGCGTAAAGGCGTTAAAAGAAAAGCCACAAGTATATGATTTCGCGAAATTTTTATTAGAGAACGGTGCGGAGTTTGCTGAAGAAGTTGGATATGTAGCGCTTCCACAAGAAAAATATGATGAGCAATTGAAAAAGCTTGAAGGATTGAAATAACGAAACGTAAAGATGAGAAGCGACACCACAGTCGCTTCTCATCTTGCCATGAATTTGGAAAGGGGTTTTCACATTATGGCGATGACAGATGGGAATCGTTCATATTCCGTCCGTGAAATGATTAAAGAAAATAAGAAAAAACAAAGCGGACAACAGTTTATGGAATGGTTCATGCCAAAATTGTTACTATTAACAGCTACCATTTCGGTTTTAACGACAATCGGCATTTTATTTACATTGTTATTTGAAACATTTATTTTCTTTGAACGAGTATCAATCGTTGAATTTTTAACGAGTAAAGAATGGCTTCCATGGGATGAAAAAACAGGTTCGTTCGGCATTGCTCCGCTCGTGACAGGAACGCTTTTAACGACAGCGATTGCGATGGTTGTAGCCATCCCAATCGGTTTAGCTTCAGCGATTTACTTGAGTGAGTATGCGTCTGAAAAAGCAAGAAAAGTATTAAAACCGATATTAGAAGTGTTGGCGGGAATTCCAACGATTGTGTACGGATTTTTCGCATTAACGTTCGTCACACCTCTTTTACAAAAGATCATTCCAGATCTCGGGATTTTTAACGCGTTAAGCCCAGGAATTGTCATGGGAATTATGATTATTCCAATGGTTGCTTCTTTATCTGAAGATGCAATGAGTTCCGTACCAAACTCCATTCGTGAAGGAGCGCTCGGTCTCGGATCAACAAAGTTAGAAGTGGCGTTAAAAGTCGTCCTTCCTGCAGCGACGTCAGGTATTGCGGCATCGTTTATGCTGGCGATTTCTCGTGCTGTCGGTGAGACGATGATTGTAGCAGTAGCGGGTGGTTCGTCTCCAGTCTTTACGTTTGATGTGACAAAATCGATTCAAACGTTAACAGCATACATTGTTCAAGTGACAACGGGAGATGCTGGATATGGAACAACAGTTTATTACAGCATTTATGCGGTCGGGATGACGTTATTCGTGTTCACATTAGCCATGAACTTACTCGCACAATACATTTCTCGTCGCTTTAGGGAGGAGTATTAATCATGGAAAAATTAATTGATAAACAACGTGTCGTTCAACATATGAACGGTCGTCTGTTACGCAATAATGTGTTAAAATTTCTGTTTTTCTTAGCGACATTATTCGGATTGATTGTTCTCGTCGTCCTTCTATATCGGATACTCACTCAAGCACTTGGCTGGCTAAACATGGACTTTTTAAATAACTTCCCGTCTCGTCGTCCGGAAAAAGCAGGGATAAAAGCGGGGTTGGTCGGTTCACTTTGGTTGATGGTGATCGTTGCTCCTGTTTCCCTTATTCTCGGGGTTGGAACAGCGATTTACTTAGAGGAGTATGCAAAGAAAAGTCGGTTCACTGATTTTATTCAAACGAACATTTCTAACTTAGCAGGTGTTCCATCGATCGTATTCGGTTTGCTTGGTTTGACGATTTTCGTTCGCGAGTTGAATTTAGGTCGAAGCATTTTAGCAGCAGGTTTGACAATGAGTTTGCTCGTTCTCCCGGTTATCGTCGTTGCAGCACAAGAAGCTATTCGCGCTGTGCCAAATCAATTGCGTGAAGCATCGTATGGTATGGGGGCAACAAAATGGCAGACGATTTATCGCATCGTTCTTCCAGCGGCCATTCCTGGTATTTTAACAGGTAGCATTTTGGCGCTGTCACGTGCAATTGGTGAAACTGCGCCGCTCGTTGTTTTAGGTATTCCGACATTTTTGGCGTACTTGCCACAGGACATTCTCGATACATTTACTGTCATGCCGATGCAAATTTACAACTGGACGTCACGCCCACAAGCTGACTTTCAACATGTAGCAGCAGCGGGAATTGTCGTGTTGCTCGTTGTGTTAATCTTTATGAACTCGATTGCTATTTTCATTCGCAACAAGTTTCAAAAACGTTATTAATTGCGCGTTGAAAGGGGAACTGATTAATGGAATTAACAGTTGTGAAAGAACGTAAAAATAAACAGTCTGAAGAACAAAGAGAAAGAAATGTTGTGTATCGGACGAAAAACTTAAACTTATGGTACGGCGAACATCATGCGTTAAAAAATATTGACTTAGATATTTACGAAAATGAAGTAACAGCAATTATCGGTCCGTCAGGTTGTGGAAAATCGACATATATTAAAACGCTAAACCGAATGATTGAACTTGTACCGAATGTACGTACATCTGGGGAAATTACGTATCGCGGTCGCAATATTTTTGATAAATCGTATCGTGTGGAAGAATTGCGTACACAAGTCGGCATGGTATTCCAAAAGCCGAATCCGTTCCCGAAATCGATTTATGACAACGTTGCATACGGTCCGCGCATTCACGGCATTCGCGACAAGAAAATTTTAGATGAAATCGTTGAAAAAAGTTTGCGCGGTGCAGCGATTTGGGACGAAGTAAAGGATCGCTTGCATACGAACGCATACGGATTATCGGGCGGACAACAACAACGTTTATGTATTGCGCGCTGTTTAGCGATTGAGCCAGATGTTATTTTAATGGATGAACCAACATCTGCGCTTGACCCAATTTCTACATTAAAAGTAGAAGAACTTGTACAGGAGTTAAAGAAAAATTACAGCATTATTATCGTTACACATAACATGCAACAAGCTGCTCGTATTTCTGATAAAACAGCCTTTTTCTTAAACGGTGAAGTGATCGAGTATAGCGATACAGATAAGTTATTCTCCAATCCAGACGATAAACGAACAGAAGATTACATTACAGGTCGATTCGGATAAAAAAATCGTGCGGGTACGCTCGCACGATTTTTTCAAAATGATAAAAAGGGGGAGTGAATATGGCTGTACGTGAAAAATTTGATTACGATTTACAAACGTTGCGCGACCAATTATTGCAGCTCGGAAGTCTTGCAGAAATCGCATTAACGCAGTCGTTTGAAGCGTTAAAAACAAAAAATAGCGATTTAGCATTGCAAGTGCTCGAGAACGATACAAAAATTGATCTACTTGATGAGGAAATTAACGATTTTGCGATTTTACTAATTGCAAAACAACAACCGGTCGCAATTGATTTACGCCGCATTATTGTTGCGATTAAAATTGCAACGGACGTTGAAAGAATGGCGGACTTTGCAGTCAATATTGCAAAATCAGCCATTCGAATCGGTGAGCAGCCGTTTGTCATCTCGTTAAATAAGTTAGAAAAAATGCATGAAATCGCAGTAAATATGCTTTCGTTAACGTTAAAAGCGTATTACGAAGAAGATGTCGTTACGGCGAAAAAAGTGGCTGACATGGACGATGAAGTTGATCGTTTGTACGGCGAAACGATTCGGGAATTGCTCGAGCGCACAAAAGCACATCCAGATGCGATGTCACAAATTACGCAACTATCGTTTACGGCTCGCTACATTGAACGCATTGCAGATCACGCGACAAACATCGCTGAGAACGTATTTTATTTAGTAAAGGGAAAACATTACGATTTAAACGACTAAATGAAAAGGATGTCCAACAGCGGACATCCTTATTTTGTGATTTTTTTTGTGATTTGTTCATATGACATGTCACTTGTAACAACATACGTTCCAGGGCGTAGCGCACGCGTCAATTGATGTGTATCGAGATATGTTAAAAATGATTGCGCGTCATCAATAATATGCGCTTGTTCAAGTCGGTTAGCAACGTCGCGACTTGCCTCTCCTTTGGCAATCGTTAACGTATAAATGTACACTTTTTCTTTTTGAGATGGTGTTGTTTTTTCAATTTCTTTTTTTTGTTTTTCGAGTTTTTCAGCGAGTTCATTTCGTTCAGCAACGATTTGTTCATACTGCTGTTCGCTGATGATAGTATACTGCTTGTCATTCGTGTAATGAACGATAGCAAGTATCGTTGTGGCAAACAACATTCCAACCGCAAATGCACGTGTTGTCTTTCTCATCGTTTATTCCTCGCGATCACAATATTTACTTCATCTATCGGCATGTTGAGTTTGCGGGCAATTTGTTCTTTTGTCCAACCTTGCTTATGTAGATGCCATATTTGTTCTTCAGTTGAAAACAACTCCATTCCGACAAGCAGCTCTTCTTCAAGCGCTTTAACTCGCTTTTTTATTTCGTACAATTGTTGCATCGTCGATAATGTGAGTTGCTCTACTTGTTCTTCTACCTCTTTTACACGATCTTTTTGAAAGAAAGAAATAAGCAATAGTATGATTGCAAAAGAAATGAGTCCAATCAATGTATATTCGATCATGTTTGTCACCCCACTTTATTATACATAGGAATGTAGCGATCATGCATCATTTTCATGTCAAATCGACAATTTTCGTATATTGTCCGCATAGTATTGTCATGATATGATGGAACAAAGTGTGCTTTCACTTGGGGGGGATATGTTGTGAAAGCGGTCATTATGGCAGGGGGAAGAGGAACACGGTTACGTCCGTTAACTTGTCATGTTCCGAAACCGATCGTACCGATTATGAATAAACCTGTGATGGCGTATAGTATTGAATGGTTAAAACATCACGGAATTACGGATATTGCTGTAACCGTTCAATATTTAAGTGATGAAATTATTGAATATTTTGGTGATGGACGTCGATTCGGTGTACATCTTCATTACTTTGAAGAGACGACGCCCCTTGGAACGGCAGGGAGCGTAAAACATGCTCAGTCTTTTTTAGACGATACGTTTGTTGTTATTAGTGCAGATACGTTGACGACAATTCATTTGCAGCAGGCAATCAATTTCCATTTTTCCAAACAAGCATTAGTTACCGTTCTTATGCACCACGAAGCGACTCCTCTTTCATACGGTGGAATTGTGACAGATCGAAACGGAAAAGTGATTCATTTTGTAGAAAAACCAAAATGGAATGAAGTGTGTAGCGATTTAGTCAATACAGGCATTTACATTTGCGATCCAGCGATTTTTAATTATATGCCTGAACATCCACCTTACGATTTTAGTCAACATATTTTTTCACATCTCATTCAACAAGAGTACCCAATATACGGATATGAGGCGGATGGATATTGGTCTGATATTGGTATCATTGAACAATATCATCAAACACATGTTGATTTACTAAATCAACGTCTCGTTTCTTCTCATTACAAAGAAATAGCTCCTGATGTATGGATCGGTGAGCGAGTGAACATTGCACAAGAGGTAAAATTAGAAGGACCGATTCTTATTGGGGACGATGTGCGCATTGATGCCTATGCAACACTCGGACCATATACGGTGGTTGGCTCACGTTCAGTTATTAGTAAATACGCATCGTTAAAGCGATCGATTGTTTGGTCCAATGTTTATATTGATGAACATAGTGAATTACGGGGAGCAGTTGTAGCAAATGATGTGTATATCGGTAAAAAAAATGAAATATTTGATTATGCGGTCATTGGGGCAAAGTGCAAATTAAAAAATAAAGTGAAAGTGCAACATGCGGCTAAAATTTGGCCGAATAAAACAATTGCAGAAAAAACGAAAGTGAAAGGTTCAATTGTATGGGGTGAACAATGCCCAAACGTATTGTTTCGCCAAAATGGGATCAGCATGCGCGCTCATGTTGATGCTCATCCGATGTTTATCACACAGTTGGCTTCAGCATATAGCAGTCTACATGAAAAAGGAAGTCACATATTAATGGGCTATGACAATCACCCGTTGTCTCAGGCGCTCGGATCGTTGTTTGCTCAATGTTTGCATATGTACGGTATGTACACAAATGTATATGAGGGGGGATATTTGCCTGCTTTTCGTTATATTCTTTCTCATAAACAATATCGTGGTGGCGTATTTGTGACGTTGAACGAACATGATGAAGTAGTTATTGACATACACGATGAACAAGGATTTCCCATTGATTGCACGATGGAACGCGCGATTGAACAACGAATGAAACATGAACATCACATGTCAGTGGCTCAAATTGGCGAAGCAATGAAACAAAAAGAGAACGATGAAATGTATATTCGCGCATTGCGTCAAGCGATTTCTTTTTCTTCATCGGAGCGATGGAAAGTTGTCGTCGCTAGTTCTCCTTTATTGAAGCATACCATTGAACGCACACTTCTGTTGTTCGCGATAGAAGTTGTTTGGACAAAAGAGCGTGATGATGAACACATTCGGAAACTAATCGAGCAAGAACAAGCCCAATTTGCTATCGTGTTTGACTATTCAGGGGAACGTTTTCGAATGTTTGACGGGCAAGGAATCACATTGACGAAAGAAGAAATGATTTCGTTGCATGTGCTCACATCTCTTTTATTTAGCGAAACGAAAAAAGTAGCCGTTCCTGCTTGGGCACCGTCTGCGTTACACACATTAGCAGAACGGTTATATGGAGATATTGTTTATGTAAAAGATACGAGACGAGATTTTTTGCTTGCACATCATCATGAGCCGTTTCATTTTTATTTCGATGGATTGTATGCATGTGTACAACTATTGCACTTGTTAGCGATTGAACGTTGTTCGCTTCGTACCATTGTGTCGTCTATTCCAACTATTCATTTATCATGCCGTGATGTTCATTGCCCATGGGATGAACGGGCGGCTGTTATGCGTAAATTGTTAGAAGAATCGTATGACAAGCATGTAGATTTTACAGATGGCATGAAAGTATATCATGAAGATGGAGCATGGACGCTCATTTTACCGAAAGTAGATGAACCAACGTTAACGATTTATTCACAAGCAGCAAATGCTCAAAAAGCAAAAGAATATACGAAATACTATATAAAGAAAATTCGGCAATATCAAAACGTATAAAATTCATATGGAAATTGTTTAAGAAAAATGATATGATGGAAAGGTGTGATTACAATACTTTTGTTTGGAGGGAAAGAACGATGCGTGTAAATATTACGTTAGCATGCACAGAATGCGGCGAACGCAACTATATTTCAACAAAAAATAAGCGCAATAACCCAGAGCGCCTCGAATTGAAAAAATATTGCCCACGAGACAAAAAAGCAACAGTTCATCGTGAAACGAAGTAAGCAGTAGGATTTTTTTCCTGCTGCTTATTTTTTTATGAAAGAGGGGGAAGGTTAATGAATAAGAAACAATTGCGGCAACAAATAAAACAACGTCTCTTACATATGACAAAAGAAGAACGCAAGAAAAAGGAGAACATCATTCACGATATATTATTTCACCAACATCTTTGGCAAACGGCACAAGTGATCGGTATTACGATCTCACAACAAATCGAAATCGATACAAAATGTATCATTGAACGAGCATGGCAAGAAGGGAAAAAAGTTGCCATTCCAAAATGCGATGTAACAACAAAACAAATGACGTTTCGCGAAATTCGTTCGTTTCAAGAAACGGAACGCTCTTTTTTCGATTTATATGAACCGATTGTGGAAGAAACGAGAGAAGTGCAAAAACATGAAATCGAGCTCCTATTTGTTCCAGGTCTTGCTTTTGTTCGTAAAGGATATCGCCTTGGCTATGGTGGGGGATATTATGATCGATATTTAGTTGATTTTCCAAACGATACAATTTCCCTTGCATATGATTGTCAAATCGTCTCTACGTTGCCGGTTGAACAGCATGACATCCCTGTCCAAATGATTATTACAAACGAAGGAATTGTTGTTTGTGAAAACGAATAATAAAACAGCATAAGCGCTTTCATATTGTACAGGAGAAAAAATTAACAAAATGTTAATAATTCATGCCTTATAAGCTTTGTGAAACAGTGTACAATGTAAGTATGAAACAGATAAACAATGCACATATTGTAAAATGATATATACGAGAGGTGGAAGAAAAATGTCAAATAAAGTAAATCGTGTTGTTTTAGTTGGAACAGGTTTTGTTGGTTCAAGTTATGCGTTTGCCCTTTTAAACCAAGGAGTGACAGAAGAACTTGTTCTCATTGATATTAATAAAGAAAAATCAGAAGGAGATGCGATGGACTTAAACCATGGGATGCCGTTTGCGCCATCCCCAACGAAAATTTGGTTTGGCAATTACGAAGATTGCAAAGATGCAGATCTTGTTGTGTTAACGGCAGGGGCAAATCAAAAGCCAGGGGAAACACGATTAGATTTAGTGGAAAAAAACACAAAAATCTTTAAAAATATTATTGATCAAGTGATGGCAAGCGGATTCAATGGCATTTTCCTTGTTGCGACAAATCCGGTTGACATTTTAACATATGCGACATGGAAGTTTTCAGGGTTACCAAAGGAGCGTGTCATCGGTTCAGGTACAATTTTAGACACAGCTCGCTTCCGCTATTTGTTAGGTGAATATTTCGATGTGGATACGCGCAACGTACATGCTTATATTATTGGGGAACATGGTGATACGGAGTTGCCTGTTTGGAGCCATGCATTCATCGGTTGCCGCCCAATTGCCGATATGATGAAAGAAAAGCCACAATATAAACAAGAAGATTTAGATAACATTTTTGTGAATGTACGCGATGCAGCGTATCAAATTATTGAGCGAAAAGGTGCAACATATTACGGTATTGCCATGGGACTTGTTCGTTTAACAAAAGCGATTTTACAAAATGAAAACAGCGTTCTTACTGTTTCAGCTTACTTAGAAGGCCAATATGGTCAAAATGATATGTACATTGGCGTACCAGCGATCGTAAATCGCAACGGTATTCGTGAAGTTGTTGAACTACAATTGAACGAGGAGGAAAAAGAAAAATTTACTCATTCTGCAACTGTATTAAAAGATGTGATGAAGCGCGTTGGATTGCAATAGGTTGTCTCATGATGAGGCAACCTTTTTATAATTTCAACACGAAAAGGGAACGGTAAATATGAGGAGGGTGATGATATTGAATGGAAAAACGTTGATCGTTGCCGTTATGGCAGGGCTCGTTCTTTATCAGTTTCGTTATCGGTTATTGAACGAAATATTGAAACGAGAAGCGGTTCAAAAACGAGTGGTACAATGGGGAATGTCCGTTCCGTTTATTCGCCAGCGCATTGTTCCTACATTATTTTTACAAAAGTACAAATAGTTGCGCTTTGTAAGAGAGTGTGATAAAAGAAGGGTATGATAGCGAAGGGAGAGGGAAGGTTGGGCATTCGCTTTGATTTTGTATATTGGCAAATGATGTTTCAATTGTTACAGATGAACTATGAAATCGTTTATTTGTCACCTGATGAGCGGGAGGTTTGGTTGCAATCTACGAGGGAACGAAAAGCGCCGCTTGTACGCCTTGTTCGCACTGATATGGATTGGGGTGTGTCATTAAAAAATGATATGAATCGCGCGCTAGTCGCTGTTGATGAATGGCGCAAGCGACAATTTCGCCGCCAACTGCAAGTCATCAACGTTTATGTCATGATGTATCCCCCTGTTGACGATTGGGAACTGTATGTTCAGCGACCATTCACGACTGGGCGAGTGCATATGCAAACATATGTGATGCATCTTTACAATATGTATGACGTCTTGCATAAGCTAAGCACGCAGTTCCATCAATCATTAAAAGTGTACGTACCTGATGATTCTCCAATGTTGCAACAAGAATTACAAACGTTTAAACAACACGTGTTATCATTTGCAGAGCGCATGTATGAAAATGAACGGCGCATATTTGAACGTGGAAAAGCGAGATTTACATATGTGTTTATTGCTTTACAAATAGTGATGTTTTTTATTTTAGAATGGAACGGTGGAAGTACAAATACGTTGACGCTCATTCAATACGGCGCAAAGTTTAATCCGCTTATTTTGCAAGGAGAATGGTGGCGCTTTTTCACCCCTATTGTTTTGCATATCGGCTTTTTACACTTGTTCATGAATACGTTTGCGCTATATTATTTAGGCCCACTTGTTGAAAAATTGTACGGCTCGTTTCGTTTTTTATTTATTTATCTTTTCGCTGGTTTTGCAGGTTCGCTTGCTAGTTTTTTATTTTCATCATCCGTATCTGCCGGGGCGTCTGGTGCCATTTTCGGATGTTTTGGGGCTTTGTTATACTTCGGAAAAGCAAAACCGCACATATTTTTTCGAACAATTGGAATGAACGTCATCACTGTCATCGGCATCAATTTAGCGTTCGGTCTCGTCGTTCCTAATATTGATAATGCAGGTCATATTGGCGGTTTAATTGGTGGGTTTTTAGCGGCAAATATCGTTCATTTCCCAAAGGAACGTGTTCGCTTTGGACAATGGTTTGCTGCTTTGTTCACAGCGGTCGTTACGTTTATTTGCTTATATATTGGTTTTCAACGACCGCCAGCAGATCAAGCACAACTCATTCTTGCGTTGTCCAAGCAATATATTGATGAACGAGAATACGGCCAAGCAGAGCAAATGTTAACACTCATTCATGAACAAGATGCTGAAGCATATAAGGCAGATTTTTTGCGTGCCTATATTCACATACAACAAAAAGATTACGATGATGCAAAACAATATTTATATGATGCCATCGAAAAAAACGACCGTTTTCATGAAGCGTATTATTATTTAGCGTTATTATATGCGGAAGAAAAAAACTATGAAAAAGCAAAACAAGCTGCAGAGCGTGCGTTGCAGCTTGAACCAAATAATGAGCAATATCAACGATTATTGCTTGAACTCGAGCAGTTGCTTTAATATGACGAGTTCTCCGTCTGCTGTTTCTGTTACGACAAACAGTTTACTGTAATCCTTTTTGATTAAAATAAGCGGAACGGTGCTACCGATTGGAGATTCAATCGAACCGTTCTGTTTTTTTATGCCTAAAAAATAATTTTTGTACAACCCTTCCCATAAGTTTCCAATCATCATTTCCGTTTCATTTGTTGTCAAATCCATAAACGGTTGCTCATTATATTGAACGAGCTCCGGTAAATACAAATGGTAATAATCGTCTGCTGGCAATATGTTCCCCATTTGATTAGCGGTTTTGTTCACGATCGTTTGTGTTTGTTTATTTAATGTGTTGGCCCATGTTTTTTGTTCGGCTGTCGTTGGTTTACGAAACGATTGAAGTGGTGCGAAGGATGAGTCGACGACGTATAATACATCCCCACTCATTTTTTGACTGCTCCGAATATCATTGTCGCTATGCAATTCTCCTTGGTGATACGAAATGGCTTGAAACAATCGACTTCCTTTTTGTTCGATCTGTTTTTGCTGAATGAGACTTTTTCCATTTTCCTTCCATTTTGTTTGTGTAGCAACAAGCCTTCCGTTAGCAAATAACAACGAAACATCTTGCCGAAGATAAGCAGTTCGATCAAGCGATGAAGTGACGATCCAATCGACGACATAGCGTGTCTCCTTCTTTTTGGGCTGTAGTGATAATTTTGTTTCGGCAGTTGTAAAGTGAACGGTCGGATCGATCGGGAAAAACATAATCGCTTCATGCGCTGGCCGTTCAAACGCTTGTATGATGATGACAAATGACAAAAGAAATATGCATATCGATAATAAACGTTTCATCTTATTCCTCCGGTCAAGCTTACATTTATAAAAAATGTATGTGCATATGACAGGAAATATGTATGAATACATTTACATGTGTCAAAGATGAATGGTAATGAATGTAAGGTAGGTGATTGGAGTGGAACGAGTATCTTCACGTCTTTCAGAAAACGTTTCATATATGAAGGAAAAGCTTGGAGTAGGGAAAAGTTTTGACGTCATTTACTTAGACGTGCATTATGCTGGAAAAGACATGGCGTTATTTATGATTGACGGATTTGTGAAAGATGACATTCTTCATTATTTAATGAAATTATTATCTGAGCTACCAAATGGCACATTAGATGAACAACCGTTAGATAAATTATTAAAAACGCATCTTCCGTATGTAGAGTTGGATCAAACAGATGATTTCGAACGGGTAATTGATGGTGTGTTGGCAGGGCCGACCGCTTTGTTCGTTGATGGAATGGCAAAAGCGATTTTAATTGATGCACGCACATATCCTGTGCGCGGACCTCAAGAGCCAGATATGGAGCGTGTTGTTCGAGGTGCACGCGATGGATATGTGGAAACGATTGTATTTAACACAGCGCTCACAAGACGGCGCGTGCGAGATCGTTCATTACGAATGGAATATATGCAAATTGGTCGCCGTTCAAAAACGGATGTCTGTGTTTGTTATATTGAAGATATTGCGAATTCACACATTGTGGAAGAAGTGAAACAGTCATTAGCCAAAATTGATACAGACGGCTTGCCAATGGGGGAAAAAACGGTAGAAGAATTTATTTCAGGCAGGCACTTCAACCCATATCCTGTCGTTCGTTATACAGAAAGGCCAGATACGGCTGCAGCTCATTTATATGAAGGACATGTTCTCATTTTTGTCGATGGGTCTCCGAGCGTGTTAATTACACCTGCAACATTTTGGCATCATCTGCAGCATGCAGAAGAATATAGAAATAAACCAATTGTTGGTGCATATTTGCGCTTTGTTCGGTTTCTTGCGGTATGGCTATCGATTTTTTTATTACCGCTTTGGTATATGTGGATGAAAACACCAGAGCTCGTGCCACATGCATTATCGTTTGTCGCAAAATCAACGGAAGGGAATATTCCGTTGTTTGGACAAATTTTACTGATCGAATTTGGATTAGATATGTTGCGAATGGCAGCTATTCACACCCCATCTGCCTTAGCGACAGCACTTGGGCTTGTTGCAGCATTGATGATTGGTGGAATTGCGGTTGAGGTTGGCTTATTTTCTAACGAAGTCATTTTATATTTTGCGATGGCGACGATCGGGACGTTTGCGACACCGAGTTATGAGCTAGGACTAGCCAATCGGCTCGTTCGCCTCGCTTTGCTCGTTGTTACAGCATTATTTGGTGTCATTGGCTACGTTGTTGGTATTACTGCATGGTTAGTTATGCTTGCTCGCATGCAATCGTTTGGCGTCCCATATTTATGGCCGTTTATTCCGTTTTCATATCGCGGGATGCGCGATGTGCTCATCCGTTCCCCAATTCCGTTAAAAAATCGACGACCGACTGTCTTGCACCCGAAAGATCCGGATCGGTAAGATGTGAAAAATGTCGCAAAGTTATTGTTCAGTTCTTGACGCCCTTTTGTTTTCTTTATACATTTAGAATATGTAGATTGCAAACGCTTATACACGATAGGTGAAGAACATGAAATCTGTATACGATGTACAACAATTGTTAAAAAAGTATGGAACGATTATTTACGTCGGTGACCGCCTCGCTGATTTGGAATTGATGGAAGACGAACTGAAAGAATTATTTCAAGCGCAGCTCATTGACGTAAAAGATTATCAAATGGCGCTTCTTATTTTGCGTCATGAAGCACAAATCGAACGAGAAAAAAGAGAAAAAGGGATGAAAGAACAATGGAACAATGGTTAGTTGGAGTGGATTTAGGCGGAACGACAGTCAAATTAGCGTTTGTGAACATGTATGGGGAAATCATTTGTAAATGGGAGATTCCAACGGATAAATCCGAACAAGGGAAACATATTACAACACACATTGCAAAAGCCATTGATGAAAAGTTACGTGAATTAGATGAATCAAAAGAACGGTTGATCGGCATTGGCATCGGTGCACCAGGACCTGTTAATATGGCGACAGGAGATATTTATGAAGCTGTAAATTTGGGGTGGAAAAACTTCCCTTTGAAAGACCGTTTGGAAATGGAAACAGGTCTTCCTGTCGTTGTTGATAACGATGCGAACATTGCAGCGATCGGAGAAATGTGGAAAGGGGCGGGCAATGGCGCGAAAAATTTAATTCTCGTCACGCTTGGCACAGGTGTTGGTGGCGGTGTGATCGTAAACGGTCAAATCGTGCATGGGGCAAACGGTGCTGGTGGAGAAATTGGCCATATCACGTCCATTCCAGAAGGAGGGGCATCTTGTAATTGCGGTAAAACAGGATGTTTAGAGACGATTGCTTCAGCGACAGGTATTGCACGTATCGCGACAGAGCGTTTGCAACGAACCGATGAACCAAGCTCTTTGCGAGACGTATGGAAACAAGTAGGGGCTATTACGGCGAAAGATGTATTTGATGCTGCGAAAGAGAATGATACGTTAGCGCTACAAATTGTTGATGAAGTGACGTTTCATCTTGGTTTAGCGCTTGCTCATTTAGCCAACGGTTTAAATCCAGAGAAAATTGTCATCGGTGGCGGTGTATCGAAAGCAGGGGATATGTTAGCGCAAGCAGTTGCTCGTCATTTTAAACGATTTGCATTTCCGCGTGTTGCTGAAGCGGCTGAAATTGTCATTGCAACGCTTGGAAACGATGCCGGTGTGATCGGTGGCGCATGGCTAGTCAAAACAAATATGTTGTAAAAACAGACGAAGCGCTCGTCTGTTTTTTTGTCGAAAATTTGTCGAAAAAAAACGTCTTGCATTTTCATAAGAAAAGGTGTAAAACAGTCCTATGTGGATGTGCAACTTGTCTATTATACTGTTTATAGTTTAAGATAACAGTTGCTTTTTTGTTAAGAAAGTATTAATATTGTTTTTGGTTAAGATAAAAAAATGTAAAAAAACGGATGTACCTCATACAGCATAGAATGAGCATAGGATGTGTAGTGGATTAAAGGAGGGAGAGCATATGAAAAACTACCGTTTTGTTCTTTTGACGGTATTGCTTTTATGGTTGAAAACGTATTTAGTCTATAAAAATAGTTTCGATATAAAAATTGAGTCATGGAAGCAGGAGTTCATTTTATTTATTAGTCCATTAAGCTTCCTGTTATTTATTTTTGGGCTTGCATTATTTATGAGCGAAAAACGACGGAATCGCTATATTGTCATCACGAGTTTTATCGTTTCATTTGTTTTATATGCGAACGTCATGTTTTATCGCTTTTTTAGTGACTTTATTACCATTCCTGTGCTGTTTCAAACGAACAACATGGGCGATTTAGGAAATAGTGTGTTTGAATTGATGAACGTTTCGGATATTTTCTTTTTCCTTGATGTCGCATTGCTGGCTTGGATGGCGTATAAAAAAGTGTCTATTGCGCAATATGTGCCAGCGACAAAACGTTTTCGTCGCACATATTTTATTGCGACCGCAGCGATTGCTTTATTTAACTTAGGATTGGCGGAAACAGAGCGCCCAGAGTTGTTAACGCGCACGTTTGACCGGGAAATGTTGATCAAAAATTTAGGTATATACAACTATCATGTGTACGATATCATTTTACAGTCGCGCTCTAAAGCGCAACGTGCATTAGCGGATAGCAGCGAATTAGCGGATATTCAAAACTACGTTAATGCGAATGAAAAAGCGCCGAATAAAGAGTTATTTGGTATTGCCAAAGGCCGTAATGTGATCATTGTGTCGATGGAGTCATTACAAAGCTTCGTTATTAACAATACGGTGAACGGACAAGAAATTACGCCGTTTTTGAATGACTTTATTAAACAAAGTTATTACTTTGATAACTTTTATCATCAAACAGGACAAGGAAAAACATCAGATGCGGAGTTTATTATTGAAAACTCGTTATATCCTCTTGGACGCGGTGCGGTCTTTTTCACACATGCGACAAACGAGTATAACGCAACGCCAGAAATATTGAAAAACTACGGTTACTATTCAGCTGTATTCCATGCAAATAATAAAAGTTTCTGGAACCGTGATGTAATGTATCAATCAATGAAGTACGATCGTTTCTTCTCGATGACGGACTATAACATTACGGAGGAAAATTCAGTTGGTTGGGGTTTAAAAGACATTCCGTTTTTTGAGCAATCTGTGCAACATTTAAAAACGTTGCCGCAGCCATTTTATACAAAGTTTATTACATTAACGAACCACTTCCCGTTTGAATTAGGGGAAGAGGATAAAATGGTTCCAGAGTACACGTCAAATAGTCGGACGTTAAACCGTTATTTCCCGACGGTTCGATATATGGATGAAGCGCTGAAAGTGTTTATTGAGCAGCTGAAAAAAGAAGGATTGTATGAAAATTCTATTATCATCCTTTACGGAGACCATTACGGTATTTCTGAAAATCACAACAAAGCGATGGCTCAATATTTAGGTAGGGATGAAATTACGCCATTTGATCACGTTCAATTGCAACGCGTTCCGTTGATCATCCATATTCCAGGCGTAACAGATAAGCATCCAAAAGTCATTTCAAAAGTATCAGGGCAAATTGATGTGAAACCGACATTGCTTCATTTGCTTGGCATTAATACACGCAACCAAATTCATTTTGGTGAAGATTTATTCTCAAAAGATAAGCTGGACTTCGTTGTTCTTCGTGATGGTAGCTTCGTGACAAAAGATTATGTATATACGAAAAACGCATGCTACGATAAGAAAACAGGGGTAGAAGTCGACGCGTCTCATTGTGAACCGTATATGGAAAAAGCACGTCAGGAGCTTGATTACTCCGACAAAATTGTATATGGTGACTTATTGCGTTTCTACAATAAACAACAAGAAAACAAACGATAAAGCTAGCTCTTGTGACAGAGCTAGCTTTTTTACATACATATGTACAAATGTACTGTTCATACGATGAAACAAGGGGGGAGAGCGATGTACGATTTTTCAACTTTAATGCATGATCTCGATCAATTGCGGTGTCATTCGTTCGTCCGCACGCAAGAAATTGGGCAAAGTGTGTTAAAAAAACCGATTGTTGAGTTACAAATTGGAGAAGGTGAAACATATGTGCATATGAATGCCTCGTTTCATGCGAACGAGTGGATTACTTCGGCAGTTGTGATGGCGTTTGTTCGTGAATATGTGGAAGCGCTACAGAACAAACAGCATCTTTGTGGCTATGATGTACAACAATTGTATAAAAGAACGACTTTATCCGTTGTTCCGATGGTAAATCCCGATGGAGTGGATCTTGTATTACACGGAAAAAAAGCGGCACAACATTATGAAGATGAAGTGGTACGCATAAATGGGGGAAGTGAAGATTTCTCACAATGGAAAGCAAATATTCGCGGGGTTGATTTAAACAATCAATTTCCTGCGAAATGGGAAGTGGAGAAAGAAAGAAAAATTCCAAAAGCACCCGCACCGCGTGATTTTCCTGGATTTTCTCCGTTAACCGAACCAGAAGCACAAGCGATAGCAACGTTGACAAAAGAACGTGATTTTTTTAAGGTGCTCGCATTTCATACACAAGGAAAAGAAATTTATTGGGGATATGAACGATGTGAGCCACCCGAAGCAGAAGAAGAAGTGAATGAATTTGCGAAATGGAGCGGTTATGTACCTGTTCGGTATATTGATAGCCATGCTGGATATCGCGATTGGTTTATTTTTAATTGGAAGCGATGTGGGTATACGATTGAACTTGGTGAAGGGGTAAATCCGCTTCCATTCTCTCAATTCCATAATATTTATAAAGACAGCATCGGTATTTTTGTGACAGCTCTTGCCCGCACGTAAAAAGACGCCACTATATTGGCGTCTTTTTAATGGGCAACTGGATATCCGTGATGAATGACAGTCATAATTGTAAACCAACCAAATACAGCAACCGTTCCGATTCCGAACAGCACACCAAGGAAATTTTTCTCACGTAATGAACGGATCGTGCCGTAAGCGGCAAGCAACGTAACTAATGTAAAGATCACAACCAAAATAACTCCTGTTGGCATAACTTTCCCTCCTTATGTACACCGATTATTCCTTTTTTCATTGTAATCGTTTTTGTTACGTTTGTCGAGGTGCAAAACGTATGTTATTCATGTACAATGAGGATAGAATATATACAAAAAGTGAGGGAATGAAATGAAGTGGGAACGAATTCCTTTAGGACCGTTACAAACAAATGCGTATGTGCTTGTTCATGAAAATGGGACATGTTTAATTTTTGATCCCGGCAGCGAAGGAGAAAAACTCATTCATTATATTGAAACGAACGGCTGGACGCCGCTTGCGGTGTTGCTTACACATGCTCATTTTGATCATATTGGAGCGGTTGACGACGTAAAAAACAAGTGGTCCATTCCTGTGTATGTACATAAAAAAGAACAACATTGGCTAACTGATCCAATGAAAAATGGTTCTTTATTATTTATGGGAGAAGCAATTACTACAAACGATGCTGACGTGTTGCTTGAGGGAGAGAAAACGTTGACGATTGGCGATTTCTCACTTCAAGTGTTCGAAACACCAGGGCATTCGCCGGGTAGTGTGTCATACTATATCGAAGATGCTCAAGCAATCGTATCAGGTGATGTATTGTTTTCAGGGAGTATTGGTCGGACAGATTTGCCTGAAGGGAGTTACGAACAATTGTTACAAAGTATACATCGTAAGTTGCTTGTTCTTCCTGAAGAAACGGTTGTGTTGTGTGGACATGGTCCAGAGACAACAATTGGAGCGGAGATGGATACAAATCCATTTTTAAATGGATTTTAAGAAAAAAATCCCTTCTCTGTACAGAGAAGGGATTTGGGGGATGTTTTATTCCTATAATGGGAGGGGATATAGTTAAGCTACTACATTAACGATATAACAAATTTAACACTATGTCAATAGTGAAAAAGGGTGCGAATAAAAATGTTAGAAAAAATGAAACATAAACGTTTATCTTATGCACAATATATGGAACTCGTATTGTATGATGAACAGTACGGATATTACATGAAAAGAAAAGAAAAAATTGGTCGTGCAGGAGATTTTATTACGACGAGTAACGTTGGGCATATCATTGGGCGTGTATTTGCAGATGTGTTTGTTCGCTTGATAGAAACGTATCATGTTCCACCGCTCATCTGTGAAATCGGTGGGGGGACAGGACGATTTGCTTACGCTGTTTTAGAACAATGGAAACGTCAATCACCTAAAACGTTTTCACAAGGACAATATATAATGATCGAAGCAAGTCCGTACCATCGGGAAAAACAAGCGGAAACGCTCGCTCCGTTTATTGATTACGTTCGTATCATCTCCAGTTTTGCTGAGCTTTCTGATTCTTTTTCTGGTATTGTATTTAGCAATGAGCTATTTGATGCGTTTCCTGTTCATGTCATTGAGAAACGAGAAGGTCACATATACGAGTGCTTTATTGAAGTAGAAAACGATCAGCTTGTTGAGAAATGTGTTCCGCTTGAAAATGAGCAAATTGCTCAATATATCGTTGAACGGAATATTCAGCTCGTTGACGGGCAGCGATTTGAAATTCCGTTAGCGATGAAAAAGTTTATTTTTCAGCTCAATCAAGTAATCGATAAAGCAATTATTTTTACAGTAGATTATGGATATACGGATGAGGAATGGAAACACCCAGCGCGAAAACGTGGGAGCTTGCGCGGTTATTATCGTCATCAGCTCATCGACAATGCGCTTTGTTATCCAGGTGAGATGGATCTCACCACACACATTCAATGGGATGCGTTACGATTTTATGGAGAACAAGCAGGGTGGACATATACTCATTTATGGCGCCAAGATGAATTTTTATTGCAGGCAGGCATTTTAAATCATTTGATGGCCCACCATGATCCAAATCCGTTTTCTGAGCAACAGCGTCATAATCGTGCTATTCGCTCGCTAGTCATGAGCGATATCGGCAGGGCGTTTCATGTGATGGTGCAACAAAAAAACATGAATATTCCTATTTTTACATAAAAAAGCGATGAGGTACACTCATCGCTTTTTTATTCGCCCATACCAGGAACCATCATAAAGGTTGTCCAGTACGTAAATCCGGCAAAAAAGACCGTTAAGTACGCACCGAAAATGTACATGTACATTCTTTCTGTTAATTTTAAGTAGCTTAACAAAAGAAAGAATCCTGTTTGGCCGAGGAACAATAATGATGTTGTATGCATATGGCCAAGATAGAACATGACAGCAAAAATTCCTGTCCAAAATGACAAGACGCGGAACATACGATCCATATGTATCCCTCCTTTTCTGACCGTTTCCCTTACTTATTATAATGTACTCGAAATGGTTGTGTAAACGTTCTATTTTTTAAGAATGGCTTGATACGTACACGAATTACAGCCTGATGGCATAATTTCTTCAGTCACAAGTTCAGCGTTTGTAAATAATACTTCTAACATTCCTTTTAAAAAGGCGTTATGCATATAACAGACAGAATCTGGATGTGCAAATGCGAGTTCTTTAAACGGGCAGTTGAAAATTTCAAAGTAAATTTTCCCTTGATTTTCACTGTAATGGAATGTCGGATAAAATCCAGCGGCTTCCGCTGCTTTTTGTAAAATGTTCATTTTTTCTTCCACACTTAACTGTTCAAGCGCTTGCATCGATTGGACGTGTTGTTGTACAAGTTCTTGACCAAATAACTTTCCTGTTTCATACAACGCTTGTTTCCCTACTTCTCCAAGTTTCATCATCGCATGGATTGCAATTTTTGATAACAGCTGGTAGTCGCGAAACGGAAAATGGAGCTGAATCACATCGTCAGATAGACGGTATAATCGACTCGGTCTTCCACCTTTTCCTGTTTTTTTTGTTTCCGATACAAGCATATTTACATCTTCTAGCTTTGTTAAATGAAGACGCGCGACGTTTGGGTGAATATGAAAAGCATCAGCAATTTCTTGAACGGTTACTTCTTGATGTTTTCTAGTGATATACTGATAGATTTCATAACGAGTCGGATCAGCAAGGACGCTTGTAATTTTCAGTACTTGGTCCATTATGTCTCACTCCTATATGTTCATTCATTTACATTATAATACATGTATTTCCACAATGGAAATGCATATATAGGTCTTTTTGTAACGTTCACAAAGTTTTAAAACAAATTAATGCACAAAAATTAAACAAAAGTTATACAACATGTATAAAAAGTGAAGAGAGGGGTGTGTCTCCATGCTTACCATTAAAAAACATTGCGAAAAAATATCGTCGTGTTTTTGTCTCGTAACATTCACCCTATGGGTAAATATTTTTTTGAATTTTTTTGCGAATGAAGCAGGAATTTGACGAAAGATGTTGAATAATGATGGCGAGAAAATGGAGGAAGGAGGATCGTTTTGCAAACAATCGAGCAATTGGCGGACCGACTCGTTGAGGATGCGTATATTCTTCAAGCTTCTGACATTCATATCGTTCCGCGTAAGCAAGATGCGCTTGTTCAATTTCGGTTAGGAGGGATGCTTGTTACAAAGCATGTGCTATCTAAACAAATGTGTGAACGTTTGCTTGCTCATTTCAAGTTTCTCGCTGATATGGATATTGGTGAACGTCGCCGCCCGCAAAGCGGAGCAATGGAAATGAACGTTGCCCACACAACTGTCCATCTTCGTTTATCGACATTGCCTACGATTTACGACGAAAGCTTAGTTATCCGCTTGCTCCCGTTACATTCATCTCTTCCGCTCAAGCAACTCGCATTATTTCCTTCAACGATAAAAAAGTTGCTCGCGCTATTAAACTATTCCCATGGGCTTATGATTTTCACAGGACCAACAGGATCGGGAAAGACAACAACGTTATACAGTTTGTTAAACGTATGTCGCCATCATTTTCAACGAAATGTCATTACGTTAGAAGATCCGGTTGAAAAGCGGGCGGAAGATGTGTTGCAAGTACAAGTGAACGAAAAAGCTGGCATTACGTATGCTGCAGGATTAAAAGCGATTTTGCGACACGATCCCGATGTGATTATGGTAGGAGAAATTCGTGATGCCGAAACGGCACGAATAGCTGTACGCGCAGCGCTTACAGGACATCTTGTGCTAACAACGATGCATACGAAGGATGCGGTTGGAGCGATTTATCGTCTTCTTGAGTTTGGTGTACCATTTCAAGAAATGGCGCAAACGTTAGTCGCTGTGACAGCCCAACGTCTTGTGCAATTGAAATGTCCGTTTTGTGAAGCGGAGTGCTCACCTTTTTGCCGACAGTATCGACCTGTTCGTCGAGTCGGTGTTTATGAATTATTATACGGAAGTGAACTGGCACAAGCGATGCGGGTAGCGAAAGGGGAGCAATCGACATACGTGTATACTCGGTTAAAAGATGTGATTAAAAAAGGCATTGCGCTCGGTTTTTTACACGAGCATGTCATTGAAAGTTGGTTGTTAGATGAAGCGACGTCGTAATTGGTCGTTACAAGAGCAAAGTTCGTTTTTCATCCAACTTGGAAAATTGCTCAGTAAAGGGTATTCGCTTGCTCGGGCGATTGAGTTTTTACAAATTCAGCAACCTGCTGCAAAACAAAAAGATTTAGATGATTGCATGCAAGCATTGCGAGCCGGTGTATCGATTCATGAAACTTTTTCACGCATGCAATTTCATTCTCATCTTTTAGGATATATATTTTTCGCTGAACAACACGGCCAACTAGCTCGCGGGTTTATTGAAGCAGGGGAAATCGGACAAATGCGGGCACATTACGTTGAGCAAGTGAAGCGTATGTTACGCTACCCATTGTTTCTTTTTAGTTTTTGTATCGCCATGTTTTTCGTATTTCAGCAAGTGTTAGCTCCGCAGTTTTCTCATCTTCTTTCTTCATTTCATGCTCGTTCTGTTTTTTCTACGTTCATTTTTTCTGTTGCGGTATGGCTTCCTCGCATTTTTTCTATTGCGCTCATCGTGTTCATTTTCTTCGTGTTGTTTTACTTTTTTGTCGTTCGTTCATGGCCTATTTATAGACAAATGAATCTATTTATGAACATCCCAATTGTTCGCTCGTGGATCGTTTCTTTTCATACGCAAGTATTTTCATTGCAATTAAGCCATTTGTTGAAAGGGGGACTATCGATTTATGAGGCGATCCAAATTTTTGAGCATCAATCTCACCTTCCATTGCTGAGAGAGGAAGCGAAATTGATGAAACAACAGCTATGCGCAGGTGAAAAATTAGATGAAATCATCGAACAGCGGAAATATTACGAGAAGGAACTACCTTTCGTCATTCGTCACGGTCAGTCGAATGGAGAATTAGTTCAAGAATTATTGAATTATAGTCAGTTTTCATTGCAAAAACTAGAAAAACGTCTGAAGAAAATGATATATATCATTCAACCACTGTTGCTTAGTTTCATTGGCATTTTCGTTATTCTCATGTATATGGCGATGCTATGGCCCGTTTTTCAATTGTTAAATCACATATAATGGGGGAATGTATATGCGAAATGAGAAAGGGTTTACATTAATTGAAATGTTAATTGTGCTAATGGTTATCACAATTTTAATTTTAATTACGATTCCAAATGTGACAAAACATAACAGCATGATTAACAACAAAGGGTGTTCGGCTTTTATAAAAATGGTTCAGTCTCAAGTGAAAGCGTACGAAATGGAATACGGAACAATCCCGACTGTGCAACAATTAGTAGATAGAAAATATATTGAGAGCAACCGTTGCCCAAATGGAAAAGAGATCGTTATTACAAATGAAGGAGACGTTTTAGAAGGTGAATGAACGAGGGTTTACGCTTGTAGAAATGTTGATCGTTCTTTTTATTGTCACAACGATCATGGTTTTTACCGTTCCACCGCTTCAACAAACGTTAGCTGAGCGGCAGTTACAATATTTTTTAGAACAGTTTAGTAACGATATGTTATATGCCCAACAATATGCGATTAGTCGAAAGAAAACGGTAGCGATTATGTTTTATTTCGATGTATGTCGCTATCAAGTAAAAGAAGGTGGGACGTTTGGGAAGGAGTTAATCGCTCGTTCCTTCCCTTCCCCTTTTCGATTTCAAATGGCTACACTATCTCCACCGTTGTTTTATTATCCAAATGGCAATATCAATAAGGCGGGAACATTGCTTGTTGCGTATGGAAGCAAAAAATATAAAATCGTTTTTCAATTAGGGAAAGGGCGATTGTATGTACAAAAATTGTAAAGGTTTTACATTTTTTGAACTGCTTATTTCGCTTAGTGTGTGGAGTGGGGTAATCGTTATGATCATCGCTCATTGGACAATCATTATGATAGAGCGAGAAAACAAAAAAGCGGAAACGATCGCCAATCAAATTTTATATGAGGTGATGATGAACGAGCAGATTGGAAACGAAACGGTCGTGGTGCGAGGTACACATACATTTTCACTGTTTATGCGTTCAAATGAGCAATGTGTGCGCTGGGAAGATAGGTTGAAACGAACAAAAGAAAGATGTGAGTCGTTAGGACAATGATTCAAAAAGAGAAAGGATTCACATTAATCGAAATACTCATGTCTCTTATCGTTTTGTTCATCATTTTATCTTTATTGACACCCGCATTTCATCTAGCAGCAAACTATACAGCCAAACGTGGAAACTTTCACTATTTTGAATGGCTTGTTTTTATTCAACAAGCAAAAATGGAACTAAGGGAATCGAAAGATGTTCGTATATACGGAACGACGATTCAATTCGATAAATGGACAGGGGAGCGCGTAACGTATGAAAAGTACGGAACGATCATTCGTCGACGTGTGAATGATACCGGTCATGAAATTATGCTTCAGTTTATTCAACAAATATCATATGAAAAAGAGGGAGCAGGCATCCGTATTCGTGTATTGACAGACAAGGGGGATGCATATGAAGCGTTCATTCCATCTTTTCGTTCGCTTGAAACATGAACGGGGAGTTGTTTTTCCCTTTACCGTCATGTGTGCGTTATTCATGAGCGCTCTTTTTTTGCATGCTGTTGCATTGTATCATACGGAAATACAATTTTTTGAAGAAGAAAAGAAATGGTACGAAGCAGATTACTTAATGAAACAAGCGCTTATTTATGTGAAACAAACGCTTGCCAGTACACCAGAAAACGTGTCATCATTAACCCAAACGGTTTCATTTGTTCATGGGCAAGCAACATATCGTGCAACACGTATTGAGCCTGATGTATGGTCTGTAACTGTATCGTGCATAACGAATGCACAATTTCGTTACGACGTCCAATTTCAATTCGATGCTTCAACAAACAACATATCAGTGTGGCGAGAAGCATACTAGAAGGGAGAGGGAACATGAAAGCGATTTATTTAACAGGATTTATGGGAGCAGGAAAGACGACAGTTGGTAGACGTTTAGGAGAAGTATTGCAATTGCCTGTGATTGACACAGATGCATATATTGAACAGCAAGTCGGAAAAACGATTACAAAGATTTTCGCAGAAGAGGGGGAAGAGACGTTTCGAGCGTATGAACGAGACGCATTAAAGAAGCTTCCAAAGGAACATGTGATTATTACAACAGGTGGCGGGATTGTCATTCAAGAAGAAAATCGTCAATTTATGCGCGAGCATGGAATCGTCATCTATTTGCATTGTGAGCTAAATGAATTGTTTCGGCGTTTAGCTGATGATGAGACCCGACCGTTACTGATGGGAAATAAACAAAAGCAAATGAAACAGCTATTTGAACAGCGTCTTCCGTTTTATCAAGAAGCGCATATGACCATTGATACAACAAATCGCACAATAGATGACATCGTAGAAAACATCGTCTCCTTGCTTAAAACGCCTCGTTTTTGACGATACTAGCATCGAGGTGATGAACGATGGCAGGAAACGATTATGTGAAATTTATGACCGAACAAGTCGTAAAATATTTAGACCAACCGAGAGACGAACGAAAAAAACAAAGACAACAAAAAAAAGAGTTTAAAAAACAACAAAAGCAACCGTTTTTATATCGCTGGTTCGGCGTCATTCCGTATGCTGTTATCCTTTTGTTTAAGCGAAAATAAGGCTCACGTTAGCCTTATTTCGCTTGCAAATAAAATAAACCGCCATTGATAATGGATATGTGAATTCTCGGTTCATACCTTTGTCGCAATGCTTCTTTTTCTTTTTCATATTCTTCTCGTTTTTCCTCTATTCCTTCGTAAAAATGTTGCAATAATGCTAGTTCTTCTTTCCAGCGTGCTCGCGCTTCATCCGCCCAATGATGTGTTTCAGACGAGATGAGACGCTCCACAAAAGCTTCAAGTCGGGCAAGTCCGCTCAGCGGTTTAATAAGTGGAGAAATGGTAAAACAGTAATCAGGGACTGTTGCCGTCCACTGTTTTTCTTTTAACACGTCGTAAAATGATTCAATAATCGTTCCACTAATGAGATGAATACCTAACGATAATAAACGATCTTGTTTTCGATCACACTCATAAGAGAGCAATATGTTTGTATGAAGCCACGGATGAAGCGCAACAGAACGTTCACATACTTGTTCATAAAGGCGAACGAATCGTCCGTTCATTTTGGCGATTGAAAAAATTTGGTGAAGCCGCGGTGAACCGAAATGAATATATTCCCCTTCTTTCGTAGCTGATTGTCTTGTCATAAGCGATAATTGCAGTGGTTCACCTATGGCTCCGATGCGTTCAACATAATGCCAATAAAAAGGACGATTCATTAATTGTTTATCCATATCGACGGTAAGTTGAACGCGTATATGACCATCACTATGTTCTAAAATTGGGCAATGGGTAGCGGTAAAAAAACGTTCGAGAAAAGATTGAATGTCATGTTGCTGCATGTACATTATCCTCCATATTTGCAAAAATTTCTACAAAATTTTGTATTTTAATTTTTAGCTCTCCTTCGCTTTTCGACTGAGCAATTATGCGTTCTAAATGATTTGAAAATGTAGGAGATTGTAATTTCATTAAAATATCATCTAACTCACCAACGACTCGTTCAAATAGTTGAATTTTTTCGTACAATAACGTAAACATATGTTCTTCAATCGTATTGCGCACGACAAAATTATAAATGTGGACATCTTTCGTTTGTCCGAGACGGTGGACGCGCCCGATTCGTTGTTCAAGACGCATCGGGTTCCATGGTAAGTCGTAGTTAATGACATGATGGCAAAATTGCAAGTTAATCCCTTCCCCTCCTGCCTCAGTTGCGATCAACACTTGTGCGTGATGTTGAAACAACTCTTTCATCCAATCTTTTTTACTTCGTTTAAACCCACCGCGAAACGGCACAGAAGAAATGCCGTGCTGTTTAAAAAACCATTGCAAATACAACTGTGTGGCGCGGTATTCTGTAAATACAATAACTTTATCGTTTATTGTTTGAATAAGCTCTAACGCTTTTTTCGCTTTTGTATGGTCGGTGATGTCGTTCATTTTTTGCAACAATGCCCCGATTGTCGTTTCGAGATGAGGTTTTTGTTCAAACATGTTTTTCAACGTGCAAAAAAGTGCTTCTTTGCTGCTACATATTTCACGCAACAATGTCATATGTGACAGCGATGTATCTGAAAAATGAGTCTTCAACTGTTGAATCGTTTCATATACATTTCGCTCCGCTTCCGAGAAATCAATAAAAAACGTTTCAACGTGCCGTTTTGTCCACTCAATACCTGTATCATGGCGACGATGACGAATCATTACCTTGCGAATGAGCTCTTTTAAATGGGCGTCATCGTGTAATGTCCGCAATTTTCCGTACTTTTTTTGAAATTGTTCGGCATTTCCTAAATGTCCTGGTTTCAGTAGAGAGACAAGATGAAAAATTTCCTCTACACGATTTTGAATCGGTGTTGCTGTCAATAGCAAACAAAACTTTTTTTTCAGTCCTTGAACAAATTCATAGTTTTTTGTTTTATTGTTTTTTAACTTATGTGCTTCGTCAATGATGACCATATCGTACGTTTGTCCATAAATGATGTCTCGGTGTGGTTGTTTTTTTGCCGTATCAATGGATGAAACAACAATGTCACATTGTTCCCATACGTAACTTTTCCTTTGGGCAACAGCAGGAATAAAAAATTTCTCGTTCAATTCTTGCACCCATTGTGACACGAGAGAGGCTGGAACGAGAATAAGCGCCTTCTGCACAAGTCCACGAATCATATACTCTTTTAAAATCAATCCTGCTTCAATCGTTTTCCCGAGTCCAACTTCATCAGCTAAGATGGCTTTTCCGTTCATTTGTTCAACGACTTGACGGGCAACGTCGTATTGATGGGGTAAAATGGTGACATGTGGTAAATGATTTGGCGCTTGTAGCCCATCAAATTGAGGGATAGCTAACGATTTCGTTGCTTCAAGCGCCAACTCATATAATTCCCAATTTGACCACGGGCCGTCACGTTCAATACGTTTGGCAAATTCATCTTTCCAGCTTCTCTCCCAATGCATGGTGATGTTCATCAAGCATCCCTCATTTTCCGAACATTTTTGTTTAAAACTAAATAAACTTACGTATTTTATTTATAAAAAGGTATTGCGACAAATGAGAAGTTATAAGATAATAAAAAACGTAAGAAAGTTTGTAAAATTCCTTCATTGATGTGTTCACATATAGTGTGGCACAAGAATGACAATTGTATACGGGCGGATGAGAACAAGGGGAGAGACTACAGCACGTAGCGCCGAAGGAGCAAGTGGCAACACGAATCTCTCAGGCAAAAGAACTCTTGTTTGACGCAGCTCTGGAGAGCGTTCACAAACGTGAACCACCCACGAGGACACCTAATTACTCTTAGGGAAACTTTCAGGTGAAAGGACAGAGACTACCATATGACAATATGGGGGTCGTCTGTCTTTTTTTTATGAACAAGGAGGGAGCATATGTTACAAAGAACACCGCTATTTCCTCTGTATGCAGAGTATGGCGCAAAAACGATTGATTTTGGTGGCTGGGAGTTGCCTGTGCAATTTTCTAGCATTAAAGAAGAACATGAAGCTGTACGAACGCGTGCAGGGTTATTTGATGTGTCCCATATGGGCGAGTTTGAAGTGAAAGGAAAAGATAGTCTTGCTTTTTTACAAAAAATGATGACAAACGACGTTGCGAAGTTAACGGACGGTCGCGCCCAATACACGTTGATGTGTTATGAAGATGGGGGAACCGTTGATGATTTACTTGTTTATAAAAAAGCGGACGATCATTATCTTCTCGTCGTAAACGCTGCCAATATCGGGAAAGATTTTGCTTGGCTTTCTGAGCATGTTGTTGGGGATGTCGAACTTGTCAATATTTCAAACGATATTGCGCAACTTGCGCTACAAGGCCCACTTGCAGAAAAAGTATTACAGCAATTAACGACGGTCGATTTATCTACGATGAAGTTTTTCGCTTTTGCAGATCATGTTGATGTTGCAGGAGTTCAAACGCTCGTGTCCCGAACAGGATATACAGGAGAAGACGGATTTGAGCTATATTGTCGAGCAGAAGATGCCCCAACGCTTTGGCGCGCCATTTTAGAAGCAGGAAAAGAAGAAGGGGTACTTCCGTGCGGGCTCGGTGCACGCGATACACTTCGTTTTGAAGCATGCTTGCCACTATATGGACAAGAACTGGCCAAAGACATTACCCCAATTGAAGCAGGGCTTGGATTTGCAGTAAAAACGAATAAAGATGTCGACTTTTTCGGAAAAGAAGTATTGAAGAAGCAAAAAGAAGAAGGAGCGCCACGGAGACTTGTCGGAATCGAAATGATTGACAAAGGCATTGCGCGTCACGGATATGCGGTGTATGTCAACAATGAGCAAATTGGCTTCGTCACGACCGGAACACAATCGCCAACGCTTAAAAAAAATATCGGACTAGCGCTTATTTCTACTGCGTTTTCGGCACTTGATACGGAAGTAGAAGTAGACGTTCGTGGGAAGCGGTTAAAAGCAAGAGTGGTGGCAACACCGTTTTACAAGCGTACAAAATAATGTGAGGAGAGAGAGTTATGCTTCATCGTTATTTGCCGATGACAGAAGAAGATAAGCAGCAAATGTTACAAACGATCGGGGTACAGTCCATTGACGAATTGTTTTCTGACATCCCGGAAAGCGTCCGTTTTCAAGGAGAGTACAACATTAAGCCGGCAAAATCAGAACCGGAGTTAATGAAAGAATTAATGGCACTAGCGGAAAAAAATGCGGATATGAAGACACACACGTCGTTTTTAGGAGCAGGGGTGTACGATCATTACATTCCGACGATTGTGGATCACGTCATTTCACGTTCCGAGTTTTATACGGCATATACACCGTATCAACCAGAAATTTCGCAAGGGGAATTGCAAGCCATTTTCGAGTTTCAAACGATGATTTGCGAGCTAACAGGCATGGATGTGGCAAATTCATCGATGTACGACGGTGGAACAGCGCTAGCAGAAGCAGCGTTATTAAGCGCGGCGCATACGAAAAAGAAAAAAGTGTTGTTATCAAGCGCGGTGCATCCAGAATACCGCGACGTCGTGAAAACATACGCGAAAGGTCCTAGGCTAGAGGTAGTAGAAATACCGTACAAAAACGGTGTAACGGATGTGGACGCCTTGCAAAAAGAAATGAATGAAGACGTCGCGTGCGTCATCGTGCAATATCCAAACTTTTTCGGGCAAATCGAGCCGCTAAAAGACATCGAGCCAATCGCTCATGCGCATAAAGGAATGTTCGTTGTCGCCAGCAATCCGCTTGCATTAGGGGTATTAACGCCGCCAGGCCAATTCGGGGCGGACATCGTCGTTGGCGATGCGCAGCCGTTTGGTATTCCAACGCAATTTGGCGGCCCGCATTGCGGCTATTTTGCGGTGAAATCAGCGCTCATGCGCAAAATTCCGGGACGTCTTGTCGGACAAACGACAGACGAAGAAGGTTGCCGCGGTTTTGTGTTGACATTACAAGCACGCGAGCAACACATTCGCCGCGACAAAGCAACATCGAATATTTGCTCGAACCAAGCGTTAAACGCGCTTGCAGCGTCGGTGGCAATGACTGCGCTTGGTAAAAACGGTGTAAAAGAAATGGCAACGATGAATATTCAAAAAGCACACTATGCAAAAGAGACGTTTGTCAATCATGGATTTGATGTCGTATTCACAGGACCGTTTTTTAACGAGTTTGTCGTTCGCATGAACAAGCCGGTAGCAGAAATAAATAAAAAGCTGTTGGAAAAAAGAATCATTGGTGGCTATGATCTCGGGCGTGATTATCCAGAACTACAAAATTGTATGTTAATTGCAGTGACGGAACTACGCACGAAAGAAGAAATTGACATGCTTGTAAAAGAATTGGGGGATTGTCATGCATAAAGACCAACCGCTTATTTTTGAATTAAGTAAGCCAGGGCGAATTGGGTATAGCTTACCGAAGTTAGATGTGCCAGCCATTGATGTCGCAAAAGTCATTCCAACTGACTACATTCGAGAAGAAGCACCAGAACTCCCAGAAGTGTCGGAGCTTGATATTATGCGTCATTATACAGCGTTGTCCAAGCGCAATCATGGGGTCGATTCCGGCTTTTATCCGCTTGGATCTTGTACGATGAAATACAATCCGAAAATAAACGAAAATGTTGCCCGCTTCGCTGGATTTGCTCACATCCATCCGCTTCAGCCGGAAGAAACGGTGCAAGGGGCGCTTGAACTCATGTATGACTTACAAGAGCATTTAAAAGAGATTACCGGCATGGATGCGGTGACGTTGCAGCCAGCTGCAGGTGCACATGGCGAATGGACAGGACTGATGATGATTCGCGCCTATCATGAAGCGAATGGCGATTATAATCGCACAAAAGTCATCGTCCCAGATACGGCTCACGGTACGAATCCTGCTTCGGCTACGGTCGCAGGGTTTGAGACGGTGACGGTGAAATCGACAGAAGAAGGGCTTGTGGATTTAGACGATTTACGCCGTGTCGTCGGCCCGGATACAGCGGCATTGATGCTCACCAACCCGAATACGCTTGGCCTTTTTGAAGAAAATATTTTGGAAATGGCCAAAATTGTCCACGATGCAGGTGGAAAATTGTATTACGACGGCGCGAACTTAAATGCGGTGTTAAGCAAAGCACGCCCTGGCGATATGGGCTTTGACGTCGTGCACTTAAACCTTCATAAAACGTTTACTGGTCCACACGGTGGCGGTGGCCCTGGCTCAGGTCCTGTCGGCGTGAAGGCGGATCTCATTCCGTTTTTACCGAAGCCAACGGTGGAAAAGGGAGAAAACGGCTACTATTTCGACTACGATAGACCACAAGCGATCGGGCGTGTGAAGCCGTTTTATGGAAACTTTGGCATTAACGTTCGTGCGTATACGTATATTCGTTCGATGGGGCCGGATGGCTTAAAAGCAGTGACAGAATATGCGGTATTAAACGCCAACTATATGATGCGCCGATTGGCTGAGTATTACGACTTGCCATACAACCGTCATTGCAAACACGAATTTGTTTTGTCAGGAAAGCGACAAAAGAAATTAGGGGTACGTACGCTTGATATTGCGAAGCGTTTGCTTGATTTTGGTTACCATCCGCCGACAATTTATTTTCCGCTCATCGTCGAAGAGTGCATGATGATCGAGCCGACCGAAACTGAGTCAAAAGAGACGCTCGATGCATTTATTGATGCGATGATTCAAATCGCAAAAGAAGCGGAAGAAACGCCAGAAATCGTCCAAGAAGCACCACATACAACGGTCGTCAAGCGTTTAGATGAAACGACGGCTGCTCGCAAACCAATTTTGCGTTACCAGAAGTAAAACAAAAGGTGCCAGGCGTGTTGGCTTGGCACCTTATTTTTTCTTTACTTTTCCTGTCCACATTTTAAATCCGCCTTTTAAATGGTATAAATCCCGATAGCCGTTGCGATACAACATTTGTGCCGCGCGACTGCTACGTATTCCACTTTGGCAATATAAATAAATCGGTTGATCTTTACGCAATTCTTTCATGCGTAAACGTAATTGAGAAAGCGGAATGTTACGAGCTCCTAAAATATGACCTGCCGCGTATTCATCTGGTTCACGCACGTCGATGAGTTGTGCTTTTCGATAGCCTGCGCGAAACTCTTCTTCCGTCAACGTTTGAACGATTCGCTTTTGGTAAAAGTATGTAATGACCGCGTACACAATAATTGCTCCGAGAATAATAAGAGCGATTGTCATGATGCCTCCTCCTTTTTTCATCGTTGCCATGTCTATTATATAAATGTTTTAGGCAAGAAGCAAAGCATTTTCCATTGACTTATTATGTTTGTTACACTATAAAATGATAGAGGAAAGGGTGGAGTAGATGGAAAAAGAAGTATGGCGATTTATTGATTCAGGCAATTGTTCTCCAGCGTTTAATATGGCGCTTGATGAAGCGTTGTTAGAATGGCATAGCGAAGGAAAAATTCCGCCGACGATTCGTTTTTACGGTTGGAATCCACCGACGCTTTCGATTGGCTATTTTCAAAAAGTCGAAAAAGAAATTGATATGGAAGCAGTCAAAAAGTATGGTCTTGGTTTTGTTAGACGTCCAACCGGGGGACGCGGTGTGCTTCATGACCAAGAGTTGACGTATAGCGTTATCGTGTCTGAATCGCATCCAGCTATGCCACAAACGGTGACGGAAGCGTATCGTGTCATTTCACAAGGTATTTTAGAAGGATTTCGCTTTCTAGGGCTTGATGCGTATTTTGCGGTGCCAAAAACAGAAGAAGAAAAAGCAGATTTAAAAAATCCGCGCTCGGCTGTTTGTTTTGATGCACCGTCTTGGTATGAGCTCGTTGTCGAAGGAAGAAAAGTGGCAGGAAGCGCCCAAACAAGGCAAAAAGGAGTCATTTTACAACACGGATCGATTTTACTAGATTTAGACGAAGACATGCTCTTTAGTCTATTTAAGTATCCGAATGAAAGAGTGAAAGAACGATTAAGGCAAAACTTTAAAAACAAAGCAGTCGCCATTAATGAATTAACGGATCGAAACATTACGATCAATGAGGCGAAAGAAGCATTTTTCAAAGGATTTGAAAAAGGGTTAAATGTTCAGCTTGAACGATATGAATTAACAGATGATGAGCTTTTCTACGTTCAGCAACTAGCGAAAAACAAATACGAAACAGATGAATGGAATTTTAAACGGTAAATTTTTTTCTTGACAAATAAAAAATACTTGACTTAATTATCAATATGTAGTATGTGTTTTTAAAAAAATCATACTACATATTGATTTTTTTATTGATTCTTGTTGTCGATATATGGTAGTTTAATGTAGTAAGATTATGTTGGTAGAGGAGAGGTAAAAATGACGGTTGCGTTTTCTGAAAAAATGACGGTGAATGTGGACAAGTTGAATGAAGACATTCGTATGTTTCCACAAGTGCACCCGATTACTCCTGAGATGCACATTACATATAAGGGTGTATCGCGTTTAGTGATGCTCGATCGCTATTCGTTTAAAGACACGGAAAAGTTGACGTTAAGCGTCGGAGATTTTGTCGTTTTAACCGTGAAGGAAGATCCGAAGTTTCCAGCGCGTGGCCTTGGATTTATCGTTGAGCTGGACTGGGAAAATAAAAAAGCACACGTGCTCGTTGAAGAAGAATATCGTCATGTGTTGGAAGGAGAGGAAGCGAAAACAGGTATTGTTGTTCGTTCCCTCGATGTCATTGAAAAGCCACTCGAAATTTTTTATGAACAAATTGCGAAGCGGAACGCAACCGGGCTAGCCGCTGTTGAAAAAACAGAAGAAAAAAGAAAAGAGTGGTTTGAAAAGTTTTATGAACAGCTCGTCAGCCTGAATTTTGTTCCAGCTGGACGCGTACTGTACGGAGCAGGTTCTGGGACAGAAGTGACGTACTTTAACTGTTACGTCATGCCGTTTGTGAAAGACTCTCGCGAAGGCATTTCTGAACATCGAAAGCAAGTGATGGAAATTATGAGCCGCGGTGGCGGTGTAGGAACGAACGGTTCGACTCTTCGTCCACGCAATACACTTGCGCGCGGAGTGAACGGAAAATCGTCCGGATCGGTGTCATGGCTAGACGACATTGCAAAACTAACCCATCTTGTCGAACAAGGTGGCTCCCGTTAAAGTAGTGCCATTGGCGGGAGTAAAATCTCGCGAATTGCTGGAACCCCCTAAAGCCAATTGAACCACAACGTAGCTGGCAACGGCAAGCGTGACGGTGTAAAAATCAATTGGATGGAACAATGGGCGACCAGCAGCCAAGCATCTCTGGAAACGGAGATGAAGGTTCAACGACTATTGAAACTTCCTACAGTTCTCCATACAATGAATGTAATAAATAAAAATGTTTGGAGTGAGGGGAACCATGGAAGGAGTAAATCGTAACACTCGACAACGAGGTTACGAGGCGCGAGACAAAGAAGAGATATTGAAAAAAGCAAAAGATCTCCATAAAGAAGGATATAGCCAAGTTAAAATAGCCAAAATATTAGGTGTAAGTAGGGGAACTTTAAGAAGATGGAATGAAGAAACGAAAATGTTTGAAATCAGAAATCCTGGGGAAGCAGGTAAATTAGCTAACAAAAAATATAATTATTGTGAAAATTATTTCTCTGATATAAAAACTCCGAATCAAGCATATTTAGTTGGCTATATCTTAGGTGATGGCACAATTTTTGATCGTAAAAAATCAAAGCGCCTTGTCTTAACTTTAGCAGAAGAAGATAGACAATTGATTTACGATATAGCAAAAGAATTAAACATGCAAGAGGCGATCAAGTTTAGAAAAAGAAATGCACCTAATGAGCAAAACAAATATTCATTAACTATTAATTCTACAAAAATGTGTAATGATTTGATAAGATTAGGAATAACCCCTAAAAAAACCGGAAGTGAAACTTGGATAGAATTTAATAGCGATGAACTGCAATGGTGCTTCTTGCGTGGAGTATTTGATGCTGATGGAAACATAAGGGTATATAAGAGATATTACAAAAAAAGGGATAAAAGCTATTTAAAAGCACGATTTGGTATCACCGGATCGAGAAAATTGTTAGAAGGGGTATTAAAATTTTTGAAATCTAAAGGTATTGCAAAAAATGTCCAGGCATTGACTGAAAAGGAAGGATGTTTTGACCTTCACATATCTAGTATTAACGATGTGAAAAAATTGTTTCATCACCTTTATCAACATGGAGATATAAAATTGAATAGAAAATATGTGATATTCTCTTCTTTGATGATATAGTCTGATCTCCGTTCGAAAGACGGAGAGCTAGGCAGAAATGACCTAGCCCACTCAAATGAGTGAGTAACAAGTTGCGTGGCGCACAAATGATTATGTTAGCCGATTGGCATCCGGACATTATTGAATTCATCATTTCCAAAATGCAAAATCCGCGCATTTTACGCTATTTACTTGAAAATACGGAAGACGAAGGCATTCAAAAAGCAGCGAAAGAAAAATTAAAGTTTACGCCGCTTACCGAACAAGAGCGCGCGATGTATCAAGGAATCGTCAACTATAAAAACATCCCAGGATACGGGGGTTTTAGCGAAAAAATTATTAAAGACGCGGAAGAAAAGTTGCGGACAGGCGGTACGTATAGCGTGCATAATCCGGACTTTTTAACAGGAGCGAACATTTCTGTTTGCTTAACGAAAGAGTTTATGCAGGCAGTAGAAAACGATGAAGAATACGAATTGCGCTTTCCAGATGTTGAGACGTATTCGGAAGAAGAAATGCGCATCTACAACGAAAAATGGCATGAAGTCGGCGATGTACGTGAATGGGAGAAAATGGGTTATCGCGTTCGCGTCTATCGGAAAATTCGCGCGCGCGAGCTATGGAAGCTCATCAACATTTGCGCAACGTATTCTGCCGAACCGGGTATTTTCTTTATCGACAACGCCAACGACATGACGAATGCAAGAGCGTACGGACAAAAAGTAGTCGCAACAAATCCGTGTGGTGAATAGTTTGCCTCACGTAAAAAACTGCGGAATGAAGCAGGAACCCTGAGATGGGAACCTGAACCGAAGGCTGAGCCTAAAAACTCAGTCAGGGGCAACGCATACGGAGTGAACCTGTCTAAAAAGGCAGAATATAATCTCCGCAAGAGGCCGCAGCATTACACACGCTTTTCGCAAGGACGGTGTACTGCCGGATGAATAGGGGATATGCCGGATTTTACAGAGGTTTTTATTTGAGAAGTTCTTATGAATATGCATATGCCAAATATTTAGATTATCATTCAATTCAATGGGGCTACGAGGATCAAGTTTTTGATCTAGGTTATAGGTTATATAAACCAGACTTCTTTATTTACGATAATAATGGGAATGTTTGCAGAATAGTGGAAGTTAAATCAAGGAACAAGAAGGAGATAGAAAAGGCTTTAAATGATTTAACTGAAATTCATCGTAAATATGGCATTGAATGTGAGCTAGTTTCTTATGAGAAACTGCGAGTAATCTATGAACATTTGCCTTTTACGTTGACGGGTACTATCGAAGAGCGTGTGTAATGAAAACGTATGCTGAGCTAACGGGAAATGAACCGTTAGAGCTATCGGATAAAAAGCCGATAGGGTAACATAAGCTGGAACAACCACTCGCACCTTATTCTGTGTGCAATTTAGCCGCGATTAATTTGGCAAATATGGTCGATAAAGAAAAGAAGGTCGTTGATTATGAAAAATTAAAGCGTACGGTTGAAGTTGGCGTCCGTATGCAAGATAACGTTATTGACGCAACCCCGTATTTCCTTGAAGAAAATAAAAAGCAAGCGCTTGGGGAGCGTCGCATCGGTCTTGGCGTCATGGGACTAGCTGACTTACTTATTTATTGTGAAAAAGAGTATGGCTCCAAAGAAGGTAATCAGTTAGTTGATGAACTGTTTAAAACGATCGCGACAACGGCATACCGCGCGTCGATTGAGCTTGCGAAAGAAAAAGGAAGTTTTCCGTTTTTAGTCGGTGAAACAGAAGAAGAAACGATGAAATTGCGCGAAGCGTTCATTCACACCGGTTATATGAAAAACATGCCGGACGATATTCGCCAAGATATTTTAAAATACGGCATTCGCAACTCGCATTTGCTGACCGTGGCTCCGACGGGTAAGTAGTTGCCCCCTGTATTTGTAAAAATACAGTGAAAACTCGGCTATATGCGGGGAAATCTGGCGTATCTCTTGCTACCTGTGCCTTGCCAGCACATGAAAGAGGTAAAAATGCAAGAGTGTTGGATTATCCTACCAGACAATCCGCAGGGAAGTCGTGGCTGACCCCTCAACGACTACACGCCGAGCAACCAAATCTCGCGACAGGAACACCTGTTCTGTTTTATAATAATCATATTAGGACAGAAAAGGAGAGATGTTCCTGTGAAGAAAAAATGTCTTAATTGCGATGAAGAAATTTATGTAAAGCCTAGTCACTTTGAAAGAAAAAAGTTTTGTTCCCGATCTTGCAAAACAGAGTATCAAAAAAAGAATCCACCATTATTTTGGAAAAAGATGAGTAAAAAAGTTAAAGTTTTTTGCTCGTTTTGTGGAGGGGAAATGCTTCGAAAGCCTTCTATTATTCAAAAAAATAATTTTTGTAATAAACAATGTAGGAGAATGTATCTAATACAGAACGCCCATCAAATTAATCAACATTTGAGAAAACGTGTCGAAAAAATTTGTGAAACTTGCGGAAAAACGTTCGATGTCCCAGAAAATCGAAAATTAAGCGCAAAATATTGTTCGAGAACATGTCTAGGCAAAGCGAACGGTGAAAGAGGAAAAGTTCAATATAAAAAGCGAATTATTGTCACATGTAATAATTGTGGCAAAAAAATCGAGAAAAAACCTTCTGTTGTTAGAAACCTTAATTTCTGTTCTGTGCATTGCATGGGTGATTATTATGAAAGAACTAGGATGTTCTCTGGAGAAAACAATGGTGCTTGGGCAGGGGGAGATATAGAATATTATGGGCCAAACTGGAGAGCTCAGCGCAGGAAGGCTAGGGAACGTGATAATTTTACTTGTCAAGATTGTGGAATAACAGAAGCTGAATATGGACGTGAATTATCAGTTCATCACATTATACCATTTAGGGCTTTCAACGGTGATTGGGAAAAGGCGAATGAATTATCTAATTTAATTACCTTATGTGAGTATCCTTGTCATCGCAAAAGACATTCACAGGAGATTTGGTTGAAGATATAGTCTGACCCATATGGCGACATATGGAGCGGGTAGCAATATCGTACCTGCCTTCTGTCCAATATGTATGGATAGAAGTAACATAAGTGAGTACCGGAACCATGATCGGCGTGTCCACAGGGCTAGAACCATATTTTTCGTTTTCTTATTATCGAAGTGGTCGTCTTGGTAAGTTTATTGAGGTAAAAGCGGATATCGTCCAAGAATATTTGGACAAACATCCAGAAGCAGATCCAAATAACTTGCCGCATTGGTTTGTGACAGCGATGGATTTATCGCCAGAAGCTCATGCAGACGTGCAATGCATCATCCAACGCTGGGTTGATTCTAGCCTCTCGAAAACAGTGAATGCCCCGCGAGGCTATACGGTTGAGCAAGTACAAAAGGTGTATGAGCGGTTATGGCGAGGTGGTGCAAAGGGCGGCACAGTTTATGTCGATGGTAGCCGTGACGCGCAAGTATTGACACTAAAAGCAGAAGAAAATGTGGTCGAGGAGCAGCTTGAATTAATTCCAGAAGAGCCGAAAAAACGAGCGGTGGCGCTTGTTGAAACGATTCCAGATTTGCGCGCAACGGACGTCACGATCGGTTCAGAAGTCGGCAACATTTGCCCGGTATGCCGCGAAGGAACGGTCGAAGAAATCGGCGGCTGCAACACGTGCACAAGTTGCGGAGCGCAATTAAAATGTGGTTTATAATGTAAAAAGGGACGGAAAAATCCGTTCCTTTTTTCTTTTATGCCGGATAACAAAAATTGCATTTCATCACCTCATAACAATCAACTATACTAACATTGAGGTGATTGGATGAATCCATTTATTCCTCAGCTTGTTTATTTTGAACGTGAGGCGCTTGACTACCCTCTTGGGCAAGACGCAACACGATTGCATGACACGATCCAATCCTATATTGAACAATTTTTTCCTGAAGCAACGATTGAATATTTTACGTAAATAGTTGTCATGCTTGGTAAACATGTTATAATCATAATGATTACGGATGTTTGTTTAGGAGGGAAACGTATGCCAACACCAAGCATGGAAGATTATATTGAGCAAATTTATATATTGATTGAAGAAAAAGGATATGCCCGTGTATCAGATATTGCCGAGGCATTGTCCGTTCATCCCTCCTCTGTGACGAAAATGGTGCAAAAACTCGATAAAGACGAATATTTAGTATACGAAAAGTACCGTGGACTTGTCCTTACACCAAAGGGCAAAAAAATCGGCAAGCGGCTTGTGTATCGCCATGAGCTACTGGAACAATTTATGCGTCTCATTGGTGTAGATGAAGAAAATATTTATCGCGATGTTGAGGGAATTGAACATCATTTAAGCTGGAATGCGATTGATCGCATTGGCGATTTAGTACAATATTTTGAAGAAGATCGGTCACGTCTTGAAGCGCTTCGCAACATTCAAAAACAGAACGAGCAAGAACAGGCATAAACGCTTGTTCTTTTTTTTGTTTTTTTATGCTCAACTCTTCTCGTTTTTCATACATATATGGCGAGGAGGGAAGAGGATGGAGATTGACGGTGTGTTTTCCGGTGGTGGCGTCAAAGGTTTTGCGCTAATTGGAGCATATGAAGCGATTGAGGAAAAAGGTTTTCGCTTTAAACGGCTTGCTGGTACGAGCGCAGGAGCGCTCATTGCTTCGTTTATTGCAGCGGGATTTACAAGCAAGGAAATCGTGGACATGATGGAAGAGATGAATTTAATGGACTTTCTCGATGAGCGACATACAATCATTCCGTATGCATGGTTAAAATGGCTCGTCCTTTATTGGAAAATGGGGTTATATAAAGGAGAAAAGCTTGAACGATGGATCGCCGAGCAGTTAAGTAAAAAAGGCGTGTACACGTTTGCTGATTTGCCACATGAACGATTGCGCGTCGTCGCTTCCGATTTAACGAATGGGACAATGCTTATTTTGCCAGATGACTTGCCGAAATATGGCATTGATCCTCTCCGCTTTTCCGTCGCAAAAGCAGTAAGAATGAGTGTCGGTATTCCTTATTTTTTTGAGCCTGTGCGGTTAAAGACGGACGAAGGGAAGCATATTGTCGTTGATGGTGGTTTACTAAGCAATTTTCCGATTTTTTTATTTGATGAAGAACGAAAAAAGAGACCTGTTCTTGGTATCAAATTGAGTGCAAAACAGGCACAAAAAGCAAAAAAGAAAATTAATAATGCGATTGAGTTGTATGAAGCGTTGTTTCAAACGATGCGCGAGGCGCACGATGAACGATACATTTCCCGTCGTCATGAGAAAAACATTATTTTTCTCCCTATCAAACACGTCGTTGCCACAGATTTTTCAATGACCGATGAAGAAAAAAAGAAACTTATTTCGTTTGGAAAAGAACGGGCAGAGCAATTTTTAAAAACATGGACATATTAAAAAGAAAAAATCGGGTTAAAAAGAAGCCCGATTTTTTTTCTTTCCTTTTTTGCCCTCAATGACTGTTAAATGAGTGGCATGTTTTTTCTTTAAAGCGGTTGGGCGCGTTTGTTTTTTCGACGTCGGCTTTGTTTTTTGATGGTGGAGCTTTTTCGATTGTTTTACCGCTTTTTGATATGAGTGATTAGAGCGCTGTCTTTGCATCCATTTATATATGCTGTAAAAGACAGCTACAACAAACACGATAAAAAATATTTGTTTCAACAACTGAATTGGATCGTTCCATAGTCGATAAGAAAACCCGAAAATAGCAAATACAATAAGCAACGTGATAAGCGGGAATGGGCGCCGACGCAATCGATCCACCTCCTTTATCATTACACCACTTCTTCTTGCTGTTTCGTCGCTTCTCCCTCTAACTCAAGCAACCGTTGAAATGATGCGATCGCTACTTCTACTTGATCATTAGTCGGTTCTTTTGTTGTTAATAGCTGCAACCATAAGCCTGGGTAACCGAGCCAACGTAACACCGGGACGTCTCGTAACGCATTTGTCATTTGCAACACTTCAAAAGACAAACCTAACACGACTGGAATAAGCGCAAGTCGGTTTAACACGCGTACCCAAAGCGGTTCGGTTGGAACGAACATGTAAACGAATACGCCAATGATGACAGTAAATAAAATGAAGCTGCTACCGCAACGATAATGAAGACGAGATTGTCGTTGTACGTGCTCAACGGTCAATGGCAAACCATTTTCGTAGGCATTAATTACTTTATGTTCAGCTCCATGATATTGAAACAGTCGTTTGACAAGTGGAGTGAGTGAAATAAAATAAATATAGCCCAAAAGCAAAAGAAGTTTAAAAAAGCCTTCAACAAGTATTTGTGCCGTTTTCGACGGGAAAATCGGTCTCGTTAATTCAGCTAAAAATACAGGAATGAGTGTGAAAATAAATTTTCCGAATAAAAACGATAATACCCCAATAAGCGCAACGCCTAAAATCATCGTCCATTTGGACGGTGCTTCGGTTTGCAACGTTTCATCTTCGTTCGGATCGAGATCGTATCGTTCGCTAGAAAACTGCAAATGTTTTGATCCGTTTGCACTTGCTTCAATAATGGCAAGGATGCCGCGAAGAAACGGAATTTTTTTTAACGAGGAAAGCGTTTTGTTTGCTTGACGTGGAACATGAAAATATTCAATCGAACCGTCTTTGCGACGAATGGCTGTGACAGAATGATGACGTCCAGCAAACATGACACCTTCAATGACCGCCTGCCCACCATATACGTTTTTGCTCATAAGAAGACACCAACCTATTTTCTTTTTTCTTATATTCTACAAGAAAACGATAAAAACCTCTAGGTCGATGTATCGTTTGTATTCGTATTGTTTCCAAAAATGAGAAACGATACACATGAGATGCAACATTTTGGACAAGATAAAAACGGAGGTGATTGCTGTGCAAACAAAAATGAAACAAGATGCACAACTAGAACAAAACAAAAGAGAAAAGCCAATGCCTGTTTTAGCAAAAGTTGCATTGATTGGTTTTATTGGAGGTGTGTTTTGGAGTTTCCTCGCATACTGTGCTTATTTTTTCCGTTTTACAGAAGTAGCGCCAAATTTCATTTTGCAACCATGGGCAATCGGTGATTGGAAAAACGGAGCGCTCGGTCAGACGATTGCGATTTTGTTCATTGGGATTGCTTCTGTCGTTGCCGCGTTTGTATACTATGCTTTTTTAAAAAATCGTCAAGGTATTTGGCCAGGCGTCGCTTTCGGCATCGGGTTATGGGTGCTTGTTTTTTACGTATTAAATCCGATTTTTCCTCAATTAAAAGCTGTTCCACAACTTGAGCGAAATACAGTTGTCACGATGGTATGCTTTTACATTCTATATGGAATGTTTATCGGTTATTCCATTTCATTCGAAGTAGCAGAGATGAGGCGACAAAAACAGGCCGATGTGGTAAAATAACCATATGTATTTTCATCAGCAAAGGGGGGAGAGGGGGAATGGTTCGATTCCTCCTTTTAAACGGTCCGAACTTAAATCGTCTCGGCATGAGGGAGCCACACATTTATGGGCATACGACACTTGCACAACTAGAAAAACAGCTAACGGAATTTGCTAGTGAATATGAAGTAGAGTTAACGTGCTATCAAAGCAATTATGAAGGCGCGTTAATTGATCAAATTCATCGGGCGGAGTCGTTATATGACGGGATCATTTTCAATCCCGGAGCGTTTACGCATTACAGTTATGCCTTGCGTGATGCAATTGCAAGCATACAAACGCCAGTCATCGAAGTACATATTTCAAATATTCACGCAAGGGAGCCGTTTCGTCATCATTCTGTCATCGCTCCCGTAACAGCTGGGCAAATTGTCGGTCTTGGCGTAAACGGATATCGATTGGCGATTTTAGCGTTGCTTGATATAGTTGAAGGGAAGGGGAAATAACGTTGGATAAATTACAAAAGCTTCGCGCGCAATTTAATGAACATGGCATTGACGGATTTCTCATTACAAATGAATATAACCGTCGCTATATGACGAATTTTACAGGAACGGCAGGTGTTGTTTTAATTAGCGAAACAGACGCCGTATTTATTACAGATTTTCGCTACGTTGAACAAGCGACAAGACAAATTGAAGGATATGAAATTGTGCAACATACGCAGACGCTCATTGAAGAAGTGGCGAAACAAGTCGAACGATTAGGCATTCAAAAGCTCGGATTTGAACAAGACGATCTTTCATATGCAACGTTTTCAGCATATGAAAAAGCGATTAAAGCAACGCTTGTTCCTGTTTCCGGCGCGGTTGAAAAGTTACGCTTGATTAAGTCGGAAGCAGAGATTAAGATATTAAAGGAAGCAGCCGAGATTGCCGATGCCGCATTTCGCCATATTCTCGATTTTATTCGCCCAGGTGTGCGTGAAATAGATGTGGCGAATGAGTTGGAATTTTTTATGCGCAAACAAGGAGCGACAAGTTCATCGTTTGACATCATCGTTGCTTCTGGTGTGCGTTCAGCATTGCCACATGGGGTGGCGACAGAGAAAGTCATCGAAAAAGGTGAGCTCGTCACGCTTGATTTTGGCGCATATTATAAAGGATATTGCTCTGATATTACGAGAACGGTTGCAGTTGGAGATGTAAGCGACGAGTTAAAGCGCATATATGATGTCGTACTGCAAGCCCAGCTTCGTGGTGTTGAACACATTCGCCCAGGGATGACAGGACGAGAGGCAGATGCGCTCACACGTGATTACATTTCTGCTTGTGGATTTGGCGAATACTTTGGGCATTCTACTGGTCATGGTCTTGGCATGGAAGTGCATGAAATGCCGGCACTTTCGATGCGTTCGGATACAGTACTACAGCCGGGAATGGTTGTGACGGTCGAACCGGGCATTTACATAGCGGGATTAGGCGGTGTTCGCATTGAAGATGACATCGTCATTACAGAAAACGGCAATGAGCGGCTCACTCTTTCACCAAAAGATCTCATTACTTTATAGACATAGGAGGAAACGAACATGATTTCAGTAAACGATTTTCGTACAGGCTTAACGATTGAAGTCGACGGTGACATTTGGCGCGTCATCGAATTCCAACATGTGAAACCAGGAAAAGGGGCGGCGTTCGTTCGCTCAAAACTTCGTAACTTGCGCACAGGTGCAATTCAAGAAAAAACGTTCCGCGCAGGTGAAAAAGTAAGCAAAGCACAAATCGACAACCGCAAAATGCAATATTTATACGCAAACGGCGATCAACATGTGTTCATGGATATGGAATCATACGAGCAAATTGAACTACCTGCGAAACAAATTGAACATGAATTAAAGTTTTTAAAAGAAAACATGGAAGTATTTATTATGATGTATCAAGGCGAAACGATTGGTGTCGAATTGCCAAACACCGTTGAGTTAAAAGTTGTTGAAACAGAGCCAGGTATTAAAGGTGATACAGCATCAGGTGGTTCTAAACCAGCAACGTTAGAGACAGGTCTTGTCGTTCAAGTACCGTTCTTCGTCAACGAAGGCGATGTATTAATTATTAACACAACAGACGGCACATACGTATCACGTGCATAATAAAAAGTAATCGTCCTGCAAAAAAAGCAGGGCGATTTTTTATTTGTACATCCCCCACAAATTTTCCTCTCTATACTTCTGAATTGTCTCATTTCTGCATACGTTGTACTAGCACTGTTGTACAAGGAGGATGCGATGAAAACTGATGCAACGGTTTGGACGATGGCAGGGTTACGTTTTTTATCTGCAGCAATTGAGTTAAGCGCAGCGATCGTTATGTTGTCGTTCAACGACGTAAAAAAGGCGCTTGCGGTCAACACATTGCTTGCGGTTGTCGGTCCGACGATTTTTTTCGTTGTCATGATGATTGGGCTTGTGGCAGTAGCGAATGAGCTATCATTATTTAAGCTCGCATGGATCGGCGCTGGAGTTGTATGTATATTGATCGGTATTTATGTCGTGAAATGAGGGGGGAAGAGAATGCAAGCAGTGTTGAATATATTGCCTAAAACGCTTGTTGATGCCATTCAATCGTTTTCTATTTTTCCCCGGTCTACGATTGAAGAAATTCGCATTCGTATTCATCGGCCGCTGGAAGTCATTGCTGGTGGGAGGTCGTACATATGTCCGCATGTTGTACAAACGGAAGAAGGTGTCGAACTATTAAATAAACTAAGTCAATATTCTCTTTACACAATCGAGGAAGAGTTAAAAAAAGGCTACATCACGATTCAAGGTGGGCATCGCGTCGGTTTAGCCGGAAAAGTGATTGTAGAAGACGGAAAAGTAAAAGCGATTCGACATATTACGTCATTTAACATCCGAATGGCCCGTCAACAAATCGGCATAGCTGAGCCACTTCTTCCTTACTTATACGACGGACGATGGATGAATACGATCATCATTGGCGCACCTCAAACAGGAAAAACAACACTCCTTCGTGATATTGCGCGCATCGTCAGTAGTGGAGTGACAGAGCAACATATTGCTCCTCGAAAAGTTGGCATTGTCGATGAACGATCAGAAATTGCCGGTTGTGTCAAAGGCATTCCGCAATTTACATTCGGATGCCGTGTCGATGTGCTCGATGCATGCCCAAAAGCAGAAGGGATGATGATGATGATTCGTTCGATGAGCCCGGACGTTCTTGTTGTCGATGAAATTGGAAGCGAAGCGGATTGTACGGCTATTTTAGAAGCGGTTCATGCAGGAGTTGGCTTATTTATGACAGCGCACGGTCGCCATTTGGACGATTTAATGAAGCGTCCATCGCTGCGTCCGATTATAGAACAAGCTGTATTTGAGCGCTTTGTTGAATTGACGAATATCGGACGTCCTGGGACGATTCAAGCCATTCGCGATTCAAGCGGTCGCGACGTATATCGAAAGATGAGTGTGATGTAAATGAAATGGATCGGAGCATTATGCATCATATTAGCAACGACATGGTCCGGTTTTGAAGCATCGCGACTTTTACGAGAGCGTACAAAACAGTTGCGTCAGTTAAAAATGGCGTTACAGGCGCTTGAAGCAGAAATTATGTACGGGCATACACCGTTAATAGACGCCTCCCTTCGCTTATCCCAGCAACTATCGAAACCGTTGTCATGGTTGTTTGAATCGTTTGCGCAAAAGTTGCAAAAAGGAACGATGAACGCACGTCAAGCTTGGGAAGAAAGTTTACATGAAATATGGAAAATGACCGCTTTAAAAGAAGGGGAATTGGAAATTATGAAGCAGTTTGGCGAGACGCTTGGACAGTACGATCATGAAATTCAACAAAATTACATTCGCTTAACGATGGTGCATTTAGAGAGAGAAGAAGGGGATGCCATTGAAAAACAACAGCGCTATGAAAAAATGATGAAAAGTTTAGGCGTGTTAACGGGCATTCTCATCGTGCTTTTACTCATGTAGAGGAGGACATTCAAAATGGGCGTTGACGTTGATTTAATTTTTCGCATTGCTGGTGTAGGCATTGTCGTTGCTTTTTTGCATACGGTGTTAGAAGGATTCGGAAAAAAGGAATATGCTCAATGGGTTACATTACTAGGGTTTATTTATATTTTATTTTTAGTTATTTCGATCGTCCAAGACTTATTTCAAAAAATTAAATCCGTTTTTTTGTTTCAAAGTTAGGAGGGAATACCCATTGATATTTTACAAATTGTTGGACTTGGATTGATTGCCACGTTTTTAGTGACGATTTTAAACGAACATAAGTCGAATATTTCGCTTTTGCTGACTGTGTTTGTCGGAACAGTTATTTTTTTATTCTTAATTGATCGCATCCAAGACATTTTTCGCATGGTTCAAACGTTAGCGAATGAAGCACACGTTCAAACGGTGTACGTTGAAACGATTTTGAAAATTATTGGCATTGCCTATATTGCGGAGTTTGGTGCACAAATTTCAAAAGATGCAGGACAGGGAGCGATTGCGGGAAAAATTGAACTTGGTGGGAAAATTTTAATTTTAGCGATGGCCATCCCAATTTTAACTGCTCTAATCGAAACCATTTTGAGTTTTCTTCCGATGAAGGGGTGATGACATGAAGCGCGCTCCGATCTTATTTTTCTTTCTTCTTTTTTTCTTGCCTTCTATTGTACAAGCTTCACCGCCAACAAATGAGCTAGTCAAACAACAAGCAGAACAAGTTGGGGTAGAGTCGATCAAGCAATATTGGGATCATATCGTTCAACAATACGGAGGGCTACTGCCGGAAAGTCAAAAAGGATCGTTTTGGCAGTTTATTAACGGGGAAAAAGAACTGTCGCTCAGCGAATGGTTGCAGGCGTTTATAAAGTTTTTATTGTATGAGCTTATGGCGAATGGAAAATTGCTAAGTATGCTTATTTTACTAACGATATTTAGCTTATTTTTACAATCGTTACAAAACGCATTTTCATATCACGCTGTGAGCAAAGTGGCGCATGCGGTTGTGTATATGGTGCTTATGATTATCGCATTAAATAGTTTTCATGTTGCGGTGACGTATGCGAAAGAAGCTATTCAGACGATGACAAGCTTTATGATTGCGCTTTTACCCATTTTACTGGCGCTTATGGCGTCATCAGGGGGAGTTGTATCTGTTGCCTTTTTCCATCCGATTGTGCTGTTTTTTATGAATATAACAGGGACGGTCGTTGAGCGTTTTTCATTGCCGCTTTTGTTTTTAGCGACAATTTTAAGCATTGTTAGCTTGTTGAGCGAACATTATAAAGTAACAAAACTAGCAAATTTGTTGCGCAACATTAGCGTCGGTTCACTCGGGATCATGTTGACGATTTTCTTCGGCGTGTTGTCTGTCAAAGGAGCGACAACCGCCATTGCCGATGGAATTGCGATACGGGCGGCTAAATTTGTCGCAGGAAACTTCATTCCCATTATTGGACGAATGTTCACTGATGCTGCTGACACCGTCGTCACTGCCTCCGTCTTATTAAAAAATACAGTTGGGTTGTTCGGAGTCGCTTTATTGCTCTTAATTGCAGCGTTTCCAGCGATCAAAATTTTAGTCATCGCGCTTATTTATCAACTAGCAGCTGCTATATTACAACCGATGGGAGGCGGCATCGTCATTTCCTGTTTAAGCATCATGGGCAAAAGCATTATGTATGTACTTGTTGCTTTGATGATCGTATCGCTTATGTTTTTTTTAAGTATGACCGTCATCATTGCAGCAGGAAATTTAACGATGATGGTTCGCTGAAAGGGGAATGGACGCTGTGGGACTCTTGACAGAATGGATTTCTCATCTCATTACATTTATTTTGCTAGCTGTTGTCATTGAATTGATTTTACCAAACGGTTCGTTTCAAAAGTATGTAAAAATGGTCGTCGGCCTATTGTTTATTTTCATTTTATTTTCTCCGCTTCTTCATTTGTTTCACGGGAACGTAGATACGTGGTTTGCTTCCATTCAGCGACAACAAAACGAAACGATTGAAAATGACATTGAAAGAAAGAAAAAAGAAATACAAGCCTCGCAACGTGCATATATTTTAGAACAAATGGCTGTCCAGCTAAAGAACACAGCGGCTGAGGAGTTGATGCGCACATATGGGTTAACGGTGACGGACGTTTCATTAACGATTGGGGAATCAGACCAAATCCCACCTCCGATTGAGGCAATTACGGTAGAGTTGGCAGAAGAAGCGACTTCTGTTGTCAAGCCCATTCGCATTCAATCATCACCATCAACAACGGAACAACATGACGACATTGCCCGCTTTTTAGCGCATATGTGGGAAGTGGATCCAGAGATGATTACGATTCATCTAGAAAGGAGGGAGTAGGGAGGGGTGAAACAATGGATTGAAAAAAACGGATTGATCGTCATCCTTTTCGTTTTCGGCTTATCGTTTATGATTTTTGGCAACGTGTTCAACTTTTCTTCTTCCAAACAAGTTCAGCAAGAAGCAACTCAAGCTGTATTTCGCCAATCAGATGAAGAAAAAAAATTAAAGCAAATTGCCGACTATGAAGAACGATACGAACAACAACTAAAAGAAGCGCTTGAAGCGATTGTTGGCGTTGGTGAAGTAAAAGTGATCGTAAATGTTGATGCCACAGAGCGAAACGTACTTGAAAAAAATGCAACCGTTCAAAAAAAGCGAACGATGGAAGAAGATAAAGAAGGAGGAAAGCGTCAAATCGAGGATGAATCAACAGACGAAAAAATTGTGATCGTGCGCAAAGGGGACGAAGAAACACCTCTCGTTTTGCAAACGAAAAAGCCGGAAATTCGTGGTGTGCTTGTTGTTGCGAAAGGAGCCGATCAAGTGCAAGTGAAAAAATGGATTGTCGAAGCAGTGACGCGAACGTTGAACGTTCCAAGCCATCGCGTTGCTGTTTTACCAAAAAAGTAAGGGGGAGAACATATGTTGAAAAAACAAACGGTTTGGTTGTTAACTATGTTTAGTTTAGTTGTCGTTTTATCGGTGTATTATGTAACAAGTCCTCAGCTTACAGAGCAAGTAGCGTTTGAACAAAAGGAAGAGGCAAACAATGAAAAAGGTTTAACACCGACGGATGAAGCGATGAAAGAAGAAGTCGCAAATGAGGAAGACGTGACTGTTGAACAAACGAATACAGGAAGCGACGATCTATTTACGGCGCTTCGACTCGAAATTGAGGATGAGCGAAGCAAGTTACGTCAAGAACTCAATGCCATTGTCGCTTCCAATAACGTATCTGCCGAAGAAAAAAGCAAGGCGATTGATCAGTTGCAACAACTATCGAACATTGCAGAAAAAGAAGCAGTGTTAGAAACGTTAATTAAATCGAAAGGATACGACGATGCGCTCGTTCGCGTTCACGAAAATCAAGTGCATATTACAGTAAAAGCAAAAGAACATTCGAAAAAAGCCGCGAATGAAATCATTCAGCTCGTTCAAAGCGAACTCGGCCGCGTACAAGACGTAGCTGTTCGTTTCCAAAAATAACCGGAAATCCGGTTATTTTTTTTCGGTTGAAAATAAATTTTATAATACTATATAATAATAATTGTTTTTATGACCAGATATAAATTTTCTAACATTTTCTTATCATTTTATTGAATAATGGAAAAGGTGTGTCGTATCATGGTATTGTATAATCTTTTCTACAAATGATGGGGCGAGGGGTGTAAGTCGATGTTGAAAATTCAAGAAATTCGCGAATTAATCCGATTAGTAAACGAGTCAAACATTGTGGAGTTTGTATACGAGCACGATGGCTCCAAAATTAAAATGAAAAAAGCTGGAGCAGCTGAACAAGTCGTCGTTGCTCCACCGAAAGTAGACGTGCCGCCGGCAGCTGTCGTTCAACAACAGACGCCGGTGACACCAGTCGTTGAAAAGGTGGAAGTGAAAGAAGAAGCGAGACCGGAAAAACAAGTTGTTGCAACAGAAAACTTACATACGATTACCTCGCCGATGGTCGGTACGTTTTATGCAGCGCCATCGCCAGATGCAGCACCGTACGTAAAAGTTGGCGATAAAGTGAAAAAAGATACGATCGTATGTATTGTTGAAGCAATGAAATTGTTTAACGAAATCGAAGCAGAAGTCGATGGAGAAATTGTAGAAGTGCTTGTGAAAAATGGCCAGCTCGTTGAATATGGACAACCTTTATTCCTTGTGAAGCCTGAATAAAGGAGCGATCGAGATGATAAAAAAATTGTTAATCGCCAATCGTGGGGAAATTGCTGTTCGAATTATTCGGGCGTGCAAAGAACTTGGCATCGAGACGGTTGCTGTATTTTCAGAAGCCGATCGTGAAGCGCTTCATGTTCAATTAGCAGACGAAGCATATTGTATCGGTCCAAAAACGTCTAAAGACAGCTATTTGAATTTCACAAACATCATGAGTGTGGCAACGTTAACCCAATGTGATGCCATTCACCCAGGATATGGTTTTTTAGCTGAAAATGCTGATTTTGCTGAGCTATGCCGTGAGTGTAACGTAACGTTTGTCGGACCAAGTCCGGAAGCGATTACAAAAATGGGAACGAAAGATGTTGCACGTGAGACGATGAGACAAGCTGGAGTTCCGATTGTTCCTGGTTCACAAGGAATTATTGAAAGCATTGACGAGGCAATTGCGCTAGCGAACGAAATCGGGTATCCTGTTATTATTAAGGCAACTGCAGGTGGCGGTGGAAAAGGCATTCGAGTCGCTCGAAATGAGCAAGAGCTCATTAAAGGAATTACGATCACACAACAAGAAGCAGCAACAGCGTTTGGAAATCCAGGGGTGTATATTGAAAAATACATCGAAGATTTTCGTCATGTGGAAATTCAAGTGTTAGCCGATTCATATGGAAATGTGATTCATCTTGGTGAGCGCGATTGTACAATTCAACGTCGTTTGCAAAAATTACTAGAAGAAACTCCATCTCCTGTACTTGATGAAGAAATGCGGCAAAAAATGGGGGAAGCAGCTGTCAAAGCAGCGCAAGCCGTTCAATACACAGGAGCAGGAACAGTTGAATTTATTTACGATTATCGCAATCGCCAGTTTTATTTTATGGAAATGAACACGCGCATCCAAGTAGAACATCCTGTAACAGAAATGGTGACAGGTGTCGATTTAATTAAAGAGCAAATTCGCATTGCCTCTGGTGAGAAATTAACGCTGAAACAAGAAGATGTGACGTTTAACGGTTGGTCTATCGAATGCCGTATTAACGCGGAAAACCCTGCGAAAAACTTTATGCCATCGGCTGGGAAAATTCAAATGTACTTGCCTCCAGGGGGATTTGGCGTGCGGGTGGATTCTGCTGCTTATCCAGGTTATACGATTCCGCCGTATTACGATTCGATGATTGCCAAACTGATCGTTCATGCACCGACGCGCGAAGAAGCGATCGCACGTATGAAACGCGCATTGAGTGAGTTTGTTATTGAAGGAGTTCATACAACGATTCCGTTTCATTTGAAATTGCTCGAGCATGAAAAGTTTGTCGAAGGAAACTTTAATACAAAGTTTTTAGAAACATACGATGTAATGAACTCTTAATGATAAAGGAGGGCATTTGTTATGTCTGAACACGTATTGGAAATGGAAAATGGCCACAACGGTCTAGGAAAAGTAGAAATTGCACCGGAAGTGATTGAAGTCATCGCCGGCATTGCGGCATCTGAAATTGAGGGTGTAGCACAAATGCGCGGCAACTTTGCTGCCGGTGTTGTAGAGCGATTAGGGAAAAAAAATCACGGTAAAGGTGTAAAAGTCGACTTAACAGACCGCGGCATTATCATTGATATTTATTGTGTCATGAACTTTGGTGTGTCCATTCCAACCGTCTCACAAAAAATTCAAGAAAACGTTCGTCAAGCATTGTTGACGATGACAGGGCTAGAGACAGCTGAAGTGAACGTTCATATTGTCGGCGTTCAATTCGAGTCATCGAAACAAGAATCGGAAGTCGAATAAAGAAGAGGGGGCAATCTCGTTTACGGGATCGCCCTTTTTCCATAGGTGAGTGTTTTCTTTCGTCGAAATATGTTATGATCATGATATAATTTTCGACAATATGATAGAAAGGGTTTTGGTCATGAAGCGGCATACAGCAAGAGAAAAAGCGTTACAAGCATTGTTTCAAATTGACGTAGGAGGCATTGAGCCACACGAAGCGGTTGCGAACGTCATTGAAGAAGAAACAGATCCGTTTATGGAGATGCTTGTTTTTGGTGTAGTTAAATACCAAAAAGAAATTGATGATTTATTGCGCCAACATTTAGAAAAATGGACGTTAGAGCGTGTCGCAAACGTCGATCGCTCGATTTTACGTATGGCTGTATTCGAAATGAAATATATGGATGATATCCCGTTGAGTGTAAGTATGGATGAAGCTATTGAGTTAGCCAAAGTATTTGGCGATGAAAAATCAAGTCGCTTTATTAACGGCGTGCTTGCAAAAATAAAAGAAACATTGTCTTAAAAGAATAAGGGGGAGAAGGATTTATGGCAGCACAAATCATTAACGGTTTTGAATTAGCAAAAGAAAAGCGAGCGCAGTTAGCAAAAGAAGTCGAACAGTTAAAACGAGAAGGTATTGAGCCAGCGTTAGCTGTTATTCTTGTTGGAGATCATCCTGCTTCACAATCGTACGTAAAAGCGAAGCAAAAGGCATGTGAAGAAATTGGAATTCGTTCTGTTTTGCTGACTTTTCCAAATGACATATCCGAATCGTTTTTGCTAGGGCAAATTGCTCGTCTAAACAAAGACCGCTCAATACACGGCATTTTAGTGCAATTGCCGTTGCCACCGCAAATCAATGAGCTACATGTGATTGAAGCGATTGCGCCCGAAAAAGATGTCGATGGTTTCCATCCGTTAAACGTCGGACGAATGATGACGGGGCAACAAACGTTTTTGCCTTGTACACCGTATGGTATTTTGTATATGGTTCAATCTTTGCAAGTTGATATTGTAGGAAAACATGTCGTTGTCGTTGGACGAAGTAATATCGTCGGCAAGCCGGTCGGTCAACTATTTTTGCGCGAACATGCGACAGTCACATATTGCCATTCCCGAACAAACGATTTAGAAGCGATCACACGCCAAGCAGATATTTTAATTGTTGCGGTCGGCAAACCGAAACTTATTACGTCTTCTTATGTGAAAGAAGGAGCAATTGTAATCGACGTCGGTGTGAATCGACTAGAAAATGGAAAGTTATGCGGAGATGTCGATTTTGATGATGTAAAACAAGTAGCAAGCTACATTACTCCTGTGCCAAAAGGTGTCGGACCGATGACGATTACGATGCTGTTGCACAACACGGTGCAAGCAGCGCGTGAACAACATAAATAAGCGAGGTTGTTTTTGTGACAGAGATGAGGTACGTAACGGTTGCAGCGTTAACGAAGTATATTAAGCGGAAATTTGAAGTCGATCCCCATTTGCAAGATTTATGGATTAAAGGTGAAATTTCCAACTTTACATATCATTCGCGTGGACATATGTACTTTACGTTAAAAGATGAACAAGCGCGCATTCAAGCCGTTATGTTCGCAGGGCATAATCGCCAACTAACATTTAAACCAGAAAACGGAATGACTGTGCTTGTTCGCGGTGAAATCTCCGTATACGAGCCAAGCGGAACGTATCAAGTATACGTAAAAGAGATGCAACCGGATGGTGTTGGTGCGCTTTATTTAGCGTATGAGCAGTTAAAAAAGAAACTAGAGCAGGAAGGGCTATTTGCTAAAGAGCATAAAAAGCCGATTCCGAAATTCCCGCAACATATTGGTGTTGTAACATCGCCAACGGGGGCAGCGATTCGCGATATTTTAACGACGATTCGCCGCCGCTATCCGCTCGCAAAGGTGATTCTATTTCCGACGCTCGTTCAAGGGGAGCAAGCTCCGTTATCGATCGTTCAATCGATTCAAAAAGCAAATGATATCGGATATATTGACGTGCTCATCGTCGGACGCGGTGGAGGTTCGATTGAAGAACTTTGGGCGTTTAATGAAGAAATCGTGGCGCGAGCGATTTTTGCCTCGCGCGTTCCGATTATTTCTGCCGTCGGACATGAAACAGACTATACGATCGCTGATTTTGTTGCGGATTTGCGTGCGCCGACGCCGACAGGGGCGGCGGAACTTGCTGTGCCGCATGTCGCAGATTTGCTTTCGCGTGTATCCGACCAACAAGCTCGTCTCATTCGAGCGACGAAAGAACGGTTAAATGCGGAACAAAAACGGCTTCAATCGTTGCGTTCATCGTATGCGTTTCGCTATCCGAAACGGCTTTACGAACAAAAAGAGCAGCAGTTAGATATACTTGTTGACCGATTGCAACGACAAATGAACGATATGTTAAAACAAAAAGAACATAAACTCCAACAGTTGCAACTGACACTGTTTGCACATCATCCACAATCGCGAATCGAAAAAGCGGCTGATTGCATTCGTACGTTACAACAAACAATTGTTCGTAATATGAACGATGTGATGAAACAAAAAAAATGGTCGCTTGTAACAACGATGACGAAGCTCGATGCGCTCAGCCCATTAAAAATTATGGAACGTGGCTACAGCCTCGCGTATGATGAGCAAGAAACGCTCATTAAGACAGTAAAACAATTGCAAACAGGGGATCGTGTTCAAATCCGCTTTCAAGACGGGCGCGCACATTGTATTGTTTCAAATACTGAGGAGGAGAACGTATGACGTTTGAAGAAGCGATGAACAAACTTGAAGAAATTGTGCAAAAGTTAGAAGAAGGGGACGTTCCGCTTGAAGAAGCGATTCATTTTTTTCAAGAGGGCATGAAATTATCGAAGTTTTGTCACGACAAGCTACAACAAGTGGAAAAACAAATGGAATTTATTTTACGGGAAGATGGACAGCTTGAACCGTTTACAGTGCAGGAGGAATAAATGTGGAACGGTTATTGCGACAATATAAAGAGCAAATCGAACAGCAGCTACCGACGTATATTGAATCGTTGCAAGCACCCGAAACAATTAAAGAAGCGATGCTCTACTCGTTGCGAGCAGGAGGAAAACGGATTCGCCCTCTTTTGTTGCTCTCAACGTTACATGCATTTCGTAAACCAATTGGCATCGGTATGTCTGTTGCCTGTGCGCTTGAAATGATTCATACGTATTCACTTATTCATGACGATTTGCCGAGCATGGATAACGATGATTTACGGCGGGGTAAACCGACAAATCATAAAGTATTTGGTGAAGCGAATGCGATTTTAGCAGGCGACGCGTTACTGACATACGCTTTTCAAGTAGTTGCAGATGACAAAACCATTTCATCGGATGTAAAAGTTCGTCTTATTTCTGAATTAGCAAAAGCAGCTGGACCCGAAGGAATGGTTGGCGGACAAGTAGCCGACCTTGAAGGAGAAGGAAAAACAATTAGTTTGCAACAATTAGAATACATTCACCGCCATAAAACTGGAAAGTTGTTGCAATATAGCGTTCGAGCAGGTGCGATATTAGGTGAAGCAACAGAACAACAATTAACGTTGTTAACATTATTTGCTGGCCATCTCGGTTTAGCGTTTCAAATTCGCGATGACATTTTAGACATTGAAGGAGACGAACAAAAGATCGGAAAAAAAGTAGGAAGCGATATTGAAAACGATAAATCGACGTATCCTTCTCTTTTGACGCTTGATGGGGCAAAGAAAAAACTTTGCGATCATATGAAAGAAGCGCGCAAACTTCTTGATGAAGCAAAAATTGATGCGTCGCTATTACATTATATTTGTGATATTGTCGAAACACGCGATCATTAAGAGCATTGAGGAAAGAAGAAACATGTGGTATAGTGGAAAAGAAATGTTAGCCGTTCACACGTTCGTGTAAGCGGCTCTTTTTTGCGTACAAACATGTTTATCTGTATAATTAAAATACATAAAATTGTATGATATCAGGTTTTAGCTTACATGAAAGAGAGTGATCGCGTTGGATGTTACAGCGATTCGAAACCCAAAATTTTTAAAGCAAATGTCAAATGAACAACTCGTTCAATTGAGCGAGCAAATTCGACAATTTTTAATTGAGAAATTATCGAAAACAGGTGGACATATTGGTCCGAATCTCGGAGTCGTTGAATTGACGATTGCGCTTCATAAAGTGTTTGAAAGCCCGAAAGATAAACTCATTTGGGATGTTGGCCATCAGTCGTATGTGCATAAAATTTTAACTGGGCGTGCTAGTCAATTTGATACGTTGCGACAATATAAAGGATTGTGCGGCTTTCCAAAACGTAGCGAAAGCGAACATGACGTATGGGAAACGGGGCATAGCTCGACATCGTTATCTGCTGCAATGGGTATGGCGATTGCACGCGACTTAAAAGGAACGGACGAATATATCGTTCCGATCATTGGGGACGGCGCGCTCACCGGGGGAATGGCGCTAGAAGCGTTAAACCATATCGGACATGAGAAAAAAGATATGATTGTCATTTTAAACGATAACGAAATGTCGATTGCTCCAAACGTCGGGGCGCTTCATAATGTACTTGGTCGCCTGCGAACAGCTGGAAAGTATCATTGGGTAAAAGATGAATTAGAAATGTTGTTAAAGAAAATTCCAGCTGTCGGTGGAAAGCTTGCTACAACAGCGGAACGTGTCAAAGACAGCATTAAATATTTGCTCGTTTCGGGCGTATTTTTTGAAGAACTCGGCTTTACGTACTTTGGACCGGTAGATGGCCATAACTTTGAAGACTTATTTGAAAACTTACATTATGCAAAAAAGGCGAAAGGCCCTGTTCTTGTTCACGTCATCACGAAAAAGGGAAAAGGATATCACCCAGCGGAAAGCGACAAAGTCGGAACGTGGCACGGAACAGGACCGTATAAAATTGAAACGGGTGATTTCATCCAATCAAAACAATCTGCTCCATCTTGGAGTGCGGTTGTGAGTGAAACAGTGCGCAAATTAGCGCGCGAAGACCGTCGCATTGTTGCCATTACGCCTGCGATGCCTGTTGGTTCAAAATTAGAAGGGTTCGCAAGCGAATTCCCTGAGCGTATGTACGACGTCGGTATTGCTGAGCAACATGCTGCCACGATGGCTGCTGGTTTAGCGACGCAAGGAATGAAACCGTTTTTAGCAATTTATTCAACATTTTTACAACGGGCGTACGACCAAGTTGTTCATGACATTTGTCGCCAAAACTTAAACGTGTTTCTTGGTATTGACCGTGCAGGGCTCGTCGGTGCGGACGGCGAAACGCATCAAGGTGTGTTTGACATCGCCTTTTTACGCCACATTCCAAACATCGTATTAATGATGCCAAAAGATGAAAATGAAGGGCAACATATGGTATATACGGCCATTCAATACGATGACGGCCCGATTGCGATGCGTTTTCCGCGTGGCAACGGTCTTGGTGTGCCGATGGATGAGCAATTGAAAAAAATTCCGATCGGTACGTGGGAAGTGTTGCGTGAAGGAATAGACGTTGCCATTCTAACGTTCGGTACGACGATTCCGATGGCGCTCCAAGCAGCTGAACGTCTTGCAAATGAAGGCGTTTCTGTACAAGTCGTCAACGCCCGTTTTATTAAGCCACTTGATGAAGCGATGTTGCATACGCTACTGCAACAAAACATGCCGTTACTTACAATTGAAGAAGCGGTACTTCAAGGTGGATTTGGTAGTGCTGTAATTGAATTTGCTCATGATCACGGGTATCATGGGGCGATTATTGATCGAATGGGCATTCCGGACCGTTTTATTGAACATGGCGGTGTGTCGCAACTTCTTGAAGAAATTGGACTAACGACAGAACATGTAATGGAACGAATTTGTTTATTAACTCCGAAAAAAAGAAAAAGGGCATGAGAGATGAAAGGGAAGAAAGAACGTTTAGATGTATTACTTGTCGAACGCGGATTGGCTGAAACGCGCGAAAAGGCGAAGCGAACAATTATGGCTGGCCTTGTGTATTCAAACGAAATGCGGCTTGACAAACCAGGGGAAAAAGTTCCCGTGGACATTCCGCTGACGGTGAAAGGAAATGCGCTACCGTATGTGAGTCGCGGTGGGCTAAAACTTGAAAAAGCGTTACAAATGTTCGCGCTTGAAGTAAAAGATAAGATTATGGTTGACATTGGTGCATCGACAGGCGGATTTACGGACTGTGCGTTGCAAAATGGAGTGAAGTTGTCGTACGCTCTTGATGTGGGATACAATCAGCTCGCATGGAAACTGCGCCAAGATGAACGTGTTGTAGTCATGGAGCGGACGAACTTTCGTTATGTGACGCCGAGTGATTTTCAACACGGCTTACCAAACTTTGCAACGATCGATGTGTCGTTTATTTCATTAAAATTAATTTTACCCGTCTTAAAAACGATTTTAGTGCCGCATAGCGATATCGTTGCTTTAGTCAAACCGCAATTTGAAGCGGGAAAAGAGTTTGTCGGAAAAAAGGGGATTGTCCGCGATGCACGTGTTCATGTGCACGTACTTGAAACAATTACTGCATTTGCGCAACAAGAAGGGTACGACATTATTGGGCTAACCCACTCACCGATTACAGGCGGTGACGGAAATATTGAATTTTTGCTTCATTTACGTTGGGAAGGCAAAGAAGTAGGAGAAAATCGCTTGACTGTTTCTCCAGAAGAAGTAGTTGCCAGGGCACACAGCGAGTTGAAAGAAAATAAAGAACATGCGGGGGAATAACGATCGGTTATTCCCTCTTGTTTGCTCGTCTGTCGTTCGGTAACATAGAAGTATAAATATGCATATGTTATACACACGAAAGAGGTGTTTTCGTTGAATAAAGGACAACGTCATATTAAAATTCGTGAAATTATTTCAAATCATGATATTGAAACACAAGATGAGCTTGTTGATATGTTACGCAAAGAAGGTTTTAACGTCACGCAAGCAACGGTGTCTCGTGACATTAAAGAACTTCATTTAGTAAAAGTGCCGATGGTGGATGGGCGATATAAATATAGCTTACCTGCCGATCAACGATTTAATCCGCTCCAAAAGTTAAAACGTGCACTCATGGATGCATTTGTAAAAATTGATGGAGCAGGTCACCTGCTCGTTATGAAAACGCTGCCGGGAAATGCGCATGCTATCGGTGTACTGCTCGATCATTTAGAATGGGATGAAATTGTTGGCACGATTTGTGGTGATGATACTTGCTTAATTATTTGCCGCACGCCAGAAGATACAGAAGTTATTTCAAAACGATTGTTGGACATGCTGTAATAAAGGTGTGAGCGTAAGATGTTAGCGGAGTTATCTATCAAAAACTTTGCCATTATTGAATCCCTTTCGCTTTCGTTTGAAAAAGGATTAACCGTTTTAACTGGAGAAACGGGAGCGGGAAAATCCATTATTATTGATGCCATTCATTTGTTAATTGGCGGACGCGGCTCAGCAGAATTTGTTCGATACGGCGAAACAAAAGCGGAAATCGAAGGTCTTTTTTTGCTTGAACAAGATGATCACCCGTGTTACAGCAAATGTGCCGAGCTTGGCATCGATATAAGCGATGGGATGATTGTGCTTCGTCGAGAGCTAACGATAAACGGAAAAAGCGTCTGTCGCGTGAACGGAAAGTTAGTCACGATCGCGACATTGCGTGAAATTGGTTCCACACTTGTAGATATTCACGGACAACATGAGCATCAAGAATTGCTTGATGAAAATAAGCATTTATATTTATTAGATGAATATGGAGGCGAGCGTATTCGTGACGCATTAGAGGAATATAAAGCTTTATATGCGGCGTACGAGCGAGTCAAGCGTCAACTGCAAAAGTTAAATGAGAATGAGCAACAAATGGCGCATCGTTTAGATTTATTAACTTTTCAGTTAGATGAAATTCAAAAAGCAGAGCTACAGTTAGATGAAGATGAACAGCTAATGGAAGAGCGGCGAAAAATCGTTAACTTTCAGAAAATATACGAGGCGTTACAAAGTAGCTATGAAGCGCTTTACGGGGAGCAACGCGGACTTGATTGGATTGGATTAGTGATGAATCATTTAGATCATGTGAGCGAAATCGATTCATCGTTGAAACAAGCTCAAGAAGTTGTATCGAACTGTTATTATTTGTTAGAAGAAGTGGCCCATCAACTGCGTGAGCAATTAGATCAATTAGAATACGATCCGCTTCGACTTGATGAAATTGAAAGTCGCTTAAATGAAATTAACCATTTGAAACGCAAATACGGCCAAACAGTACGTGACATCTTAGAATATGCGGCGAAAGTGGAAGAAGAAATTGAAACGATTCAACACCGCGATGACCATATTCATAAATTGCAGACCGAACTTCAATCCATCACGGCTGATTTATTAGTTGAAGCGAAACATATAAGCGAATTGCGTATGCAATATGCGAAACAACTGATCGACGACATTCATCAAGAGCTAAAAGATTTATACATGGAAAAAACGACGTTTGATGTTGTTTTTCGAAAACCTCAAGGAACGTACGATGATCCATTGCTTGACGGAACGCCTGTAAAGTTGCAATCAAACGGAATAGATGAAGTTGAATTTTACATTTCGACAAATCCAGGCGAGCCGTTAAAACCGCTTGCGAAAGTTGCATCAGGCGGAGAATTGTCGCGCATGATGCTTGCTTTAAAAAGTATTTTTTCTAAACATCAAGGCGTCACTTCCATCATTTTTGATGAAGTCGATACCGGTGTAAGCGGTCGCGTTGCTCAATCCATTGCGGAAAAAATTTATCGCGTGGCACGCCATTCGCAAGTATTATGCATTTCGCACTTACCACAAGTGGCAGCAATGGCCGATACGCATTTATTTATTGCAAAAGAAACGATAGACGGGCGAACAAAAACGACCGTCGAAGCGCTAAATGAAGAAGAAAAAATTAACGAAATTAGCCGTATGATTTCTGGAGTGGAGATTACAGACTTAACGAAACAGCATGCACGTGAGTTATTGCAATTAGCTAAAAAGATCAAAAACGAAACAACATAAATACCAACATTGACATTGTTTTTTTCATTTTATCCGGTTATATTTCATTTGTTTCAGGCAACATTAAATAGTGTAGGATTCGGTGTGTACGTAGGAACGAGGAGAGTGAAGACATTTGAATTTTGACAAGTTAAGAAAAGGAATAGGTGCATTTCTCCTTGTTTCTTTTATCGTTCTAAGTATGGCAACACCATTTCAAAAGTATGTAAATATTCCAAAACAACTTGTTTTATTTCAAGGACAAACGGCTCATGTGCCTGCATCTGGCTCTGTCCAAGCTGTAACAACAAACGCTGTTTCTGTTCGACAAAAAGAAAAATTAGCGATTAGCGGACAACATGTTGGGGAAAGCGATGTCGTTTTACAAATGGCAGGATTTCCAATTAAACAAGTAAATGTAAAAGTATTGCCAGATTTCAAAGTTGTTCCCGGTGGTCAATCGATCGGCGTGAAGTTAAATACGGTTGGCGTTCTTGTCGTTGGTCACCATTTAGTGGAGACGGAACAAGGAAAACAATCTCCCGGGGAGAAGGCTGGCATTCAAGTAGGGGACGCGATTACCCACATTAACGGACAAAAAATCGAAAAAATGACGGATGTTTCTCCATTCATTGAAGAGGCGGGAAGAACGGGTAAATCTTTACGATTAACCGTTGCTCGTGATCACCATACGTTTGAAACAATACTGACTCCGTTGAAAGATAAGCACGATCAGGCGTATCGTATCGGATTATACATTCGCGACTCAGCAGCAGGAATTGGAACAATGACGTTTTTCGATCCGAAATCAAACATATATGGAGCACTCGGACATGTCATCTCCGACATGGATACGAAGAAGCCAATTATCGTTCGGGATGGAACGATTGTTAAGTCGACAGTGACGGCGATCGATAAAGGAAGAAACGGAAGTCCTGGTGAAAAACTGGCGAGATTTTCGGCCGATAAACAAGTGATTGGTAACATTAAAACGAACAGCCCGTTCGGTATTTTTGGTAAACTCTCAAAACCGATTCAAAATGGTATTTTTGACAAACCGATGCCCATTGCTCTGTCGACAGACGTAAAAAAAGGTCCAGCAAAAATATTAACCGTCGTCGAGCAAGATCGGGTGGAAGCGTTTGATGTTGAAATCGTTAGTGTGACACCGCAAAAATTCCCAGCTACAAAAGGAATGGTCATCAAAGTAACCGATCCACGACTATTAGAAAAAACAGGTGGAATCGTTCAAGGAATGAGTGGAAGTCCGATTATTCAAGATGGAAAACTTGTTGGGGCTGTGACACATGTATTTGTAAATGACCCAACATCTGGATACGGTGTGCATATCGAATGGATGTTGCATGAAGCTGGAATTAACATTTATGATCGAAACGAACAAAAAGCGAGCTGATATTAGCTTGCTTTTTGTTTTTCCACGCAATTTGTCATGTTTTATCATGACACGACGTAAACATGTAGTATAAAATAAAAGAAACAGCATGCGCGAATGCTTTATGAAAAATATAAATTATTTGACTAATTTCGTAAAAGAAAAAGGATTTTCATCCATTGTGTCGAATTAAGCACGTGTGTGATAAAAGATCATTGCTTTAGGGAGGAAGGATTTCGTGAGTACAATCAAAGTGTGCATTGTAGATGATAATCGTGAGTTAGTGCATTTGCTTGAAGAATACATTACAAGCCAAGGGGATATGGAAGTCATTGGCGTTGCATATAACGGACAAGATTGCTTGCAGTTGCTGCGCGATCGCGATCCTGATGTTCTCGTTCTTGACATCATTATGCCGCATTTAGACGGTTTGGCTGTATTAGAAAAGCTGCGCATGATTAAACAGCCATTGCCGAACGTAATCATGCTCACGGCATTTGGGCAAGAAGATGTAACGAAAAAAGCAGTTGAACTTGGCGCTTCTTACTTCATTTTAAAACCGTTTGATATTGAATATTTAGTCAATCAAATTCGCCACGTATGTGGCAAAAAACCAGCCGTATTCAAACGACCGATTCTTGCGCCAATTCGTGACGGAAAACCGAAAAATTTAGACGCAAGCATTACGAGCATTATTCACGAAATCGGCGTTCCTGCGCACATTAAAGGATATTTATATTTGCGTGAAGCGATTGCGATGGTATACAACGATGTTGAATTGCTTGGATCAATTACAAAAGTGCTTTACCCAGACATTGCGAAAAAATACAATACGACAGCTAGTCGCGTTGAGCGAGCGATTCGTCATGCGATCGAAGTTGCGTGGAGTCGCGGTAATTTAGAATCCATTTCCTCTCTGTTTGGCCATACTGTCAGCATGTCAAAAGCGAAACCGACAAACTCGGAATTTATTGCGATGGTTGCTGATCGGCTAAGACTTGAACATAAAGCGAGCTAATAAAAATAAGGTAGTCGAACGGCTACCTTTTTTGTTGTTCCTTTTTTTCGATTTCAAGTAACTTTTGGATTAATATGTGCTGAGGCATGTGCATAATTTGTTCTAGCGGGACATTTAATGCTTTTGCTAGCTTTTGGGCGGTTTCTAACGAAATTTGTAACGGTCGCATACATTTCACTCCTTTCATACGTTAAGTATAAAACATTTTTTAAGGTGGGAAAAGGATGACACATATTTTTGCTCATCGTGGTTCGGCGGGAACGCATCCAGAAAATACGATGATTTCGTTTATGGAAGCGGCACGTGTGCAAGCGGACGGAATTGAACTTGACGTGCAACTTTCGAAAGATGGGGTTGTCGTCGTTATTCATGATGAAACAGTAAATCGAACAACGGATGGAACAGGATGGGTAGGACAAATGACGTATCGGCAATTACGGAAATTAAATGCTAATTATAAATTTAAAAAATACGACTTTTGTCCCATTCCATCGTTACAAGAAGTGCTTGAGTGGGCGAAAAACACGTCGTTACTCATCAATATTGAGCTAAAAAACAACCTGATCCCTTATGAACGGTTAGAAGAAAAAGTGATTGAACTCGTTGAACGATACGATTTAGCATCACGTGTCATTTTTTCCTCGTTCAACCACGAAAGTATGGCAACATGTCAGCAATTGGCTCCCCATATTGAAACAGCGCTACTATACATGGAAAAGTTGCATCGGCCGTGGAGCTACGCTCATACGTTACAGGCGCTAGCGCTTCACCCGTATCACCCAACTGTAAATCGATCGTTTGTGGAAGCGGCTCATGCCCATCGCTTGCTCGTCCGCCCTTTTACGATCAATAAAGAAGAGTTGATGAAAACGATGTTTCAATATGAAGTGGATGGTATATTTACCGATTTTCCAGAAAAAGCGCAAAACGTACGCGAAAAAACGCTTCGATCACTCTGAATCGAAGTGTTTCTTTTTTTGGAAGCGTGGTTGCACTTTATTTCGTTTTCGATCGCGATGCAAAATAAATCCTGCAATAAAGCTAAGACCGACAAGAAAACAAAATAAGCCAAGCAAAAACTGCACAATAATTGAAGGGATAGGTGGATGCAAAATGCCAAACACTGTATCACGCATCCATTTAATTCCTAATGCTGCTATAAATCCGGGAATAAGTAAAATAAGTAGGGCGACCATTCGTTGCATAAAACAAAACCCTTTCCGTTTGTTCTGTTTTCATCATAAATGTTTTTGATGGTTTGTCAAGAAGAGAAAAACAATGTATGATGAAAGCGTCTGCAAAAAATTGCAAACGAATAGGTGATGGGAATGAAAAAAGTATTAATTGTCGGAGCAGGCAAAGGTGGGAGTGCGCTATTAAAAATGTTTCATGAAACAAAACTGATGGATGTTGTGGCGATTGTCGATCGAAACGACGATGCGCCAGGGATAAAGGCTGCGCGTGACATGGGTATTCAAACGAGCAACCATTGGCGTGATGTGTTAACGGACGACATCGACATCATTGTTGAAGTCACAGGAGACGACGAAGTGTTTACTACGTTGCGTAAAGCAAGCGCTGCGCATACGGTCGTCATTCCGGGTGATATTGCCTATATTATTGCACAACTTGTCGAAGAAAAAGAACAACTTATTGCTACGTTAAAAACAGCAACAACGAAGCATGATTTAATTTTTAACTCTACACATGATGGAATGATTGTTATTGATGAATGTGGTTTTGTAACGCACATGAATCCAAGTGCAGAGAAGATGATTGGAAAAAAGAAAAAGGAAGTTATAGGATCACATATTTTGCATGTCATTCCAGCTAGCGGATTGCCACGCGTATTACAGACAAGAGAAGTCGAGTTAAACCAAGAATTGTTATTAGAAAACGGAAAAAAAATGATTACGACACGTATTCCGTTAATCGACGAAAACGGCGAATTATTCGGCGCTTTTGCGGTATTTAAAGATATTACAGAAGTTGTTCATTTAGCGGAAGAAGTAACAAATTTAAAAGAAATTCGCACGATGTTAGAAGCCATTATTCATTCTTCTGAAGAAGCGATCTCCGTTGTTGATGAATATGGCAATGGTATTTTAATTAATCCGGCGTACACAAAGTTAACGGGCTTATCAGAAGAAGAAGTGATCGGAAAACCGGCGACAGCGGACATATCTGAAGGAGAAAGCATGCATATGAAAGTGTTAAAAACACGGCGGCCAGTAAGAGGTGTGCGCATGAAAGTCGGATCGAAAAAGCGAGATGTCGTCGTGAATGTAGCCCCGATTATCGTTGATGGGGTATTAAAAGGGAGCGTCGGTGTCATCCACGATGTATCTGAAATTGAACAGTTGACCTCTGAGTTACAACGCGCTCGTCAAATTATTCGTACGTTAGAAGCGAAATATTCATTTGATGATATCGTCGGCACGTCTGAGGAAATGATGTTAGCGATTGAACAGGCGAAATTGGCAGCGAAAACACCAGCAACCATTTTGCTTCGTGGTGAATCCGGGACAGGAAAAGAATTGTTTGCACATGCTATTCATAATGCGAGTGATCGAAAATATCACAAATTCGTTCGTGTCAATTGCGCTGCCATTTCTGAGTCACTACTTGAAAGCGAATTGTTTGGTTATGAGGAAGGAGCGTTTTCTGGTGCAAGACGCGGAGGAAAAAAGGGACTATTTGAAGAGGCAAACAACGGAAGCATTTTTTTAGATGAGATTGGCGAGTTATCAGCTAATATGCAAGCCAAACTATTACGGGTGCTGCAAGAAAAAGAAATTGTGCGCGTAGGTGGCACAAAGCCGATTCCGATTAATGTACGTGTCATTGCGGCAACAAATGTTCACCTCGAAAAAGCGATTGCCGATGGGACTTTTCGTGAAGACTTATACTATCGGTTAAATCGCATGCCAATTTACATCCCACCGCTACGTGCTCGAAAGCAAGATATTCCAGCTTTATGTGAACGACTCATACAAAAACTAAATCAAGACTATGGACGTAATGTGGAAGGGATTACAGATGATGCGCTCGCATATTTACTCTCTTACGATTGGCCAGGCAATGTGCGTGAGTTAGAAAACGTATTAGGGCGCGCCATGATTTTTATGAAATATAACGAAGTCATCATTGAGCGTAAACATATTTCATTGTTGCATAAGCCGAAGGAGCAAGAACATGTTTCATCACACGAATCATCGGCTGTGAACAAACCGTTAGCGGTGCTTGTGGAACAATATGAAGCCAAAGTGATTGAACGTGTTTTGCAATCATGTCAAGGGAATAAAACGGCAGCTGCCAAACAGCTTGGCATTTCTATTCGAAATTTATATTACAAACTTGAAAAGTATGGACTTGATAAAAAGAGCATGCAATAATGTTCATAGTATGCAAAAAGTTGCAATATAAAAATAAATAAAATAAAGCGTTTCCGCCATTAAAAAGTTGGCACGCCCTTTGCAAGAATATAAAGCGACGAAAAAACAAAGGGGTTGAGCAGATGAGATGAAGCTACAATCGTTGGTCACCAAAGCACCCCAATTTCCTGAAGCAACGGTAGCTGTTGCGGCAGCAGAAGACGAAGAAGTGTTAAAAGCGGTCGCACAAGCGCTACAAGCAGGATTCGGGCGATTTATCTTATATGGCGATGAATCCGTTTTATCACGCCTCGTTGCTGAACACGTCCAAGATGTCGGTCACGACGCTATCCGCATCGTTCACGCTTCGACAAACGAGGAAGCAGCCCATATGGCTGTGAAAGCGGTGCATGAAAAGGAAGCAAGTGTCTTGATGAAAGGGAACGTACCGACAGCAACGATTTTAAAGGCGGTGCTAAATAAAGAATATGGACTTCGTACAGGCCGTGTTTTATCGCATGTTGCTGTATTTGATGTGCCGAATTATGAACGTCCTATTCTCGTCACGGATGCAGCGATGAATATCGCACCTGATTTACAACAAAAAGCAGAAATTATTATGAACGCAGTACAAGTGGCAAAAGCAATTGGCATCCATACGCCGAAAGTTGCACCACTCGCCGCTGTTGAAGTTGTCAATCCAGCGATGCCGGCAACGATTGATGCAGCCGCATTGTCCCTTATGAATCAACGAGGACAGTTGAAAGATTGCATCGTCGATGGACCGCTCGCTTTAGATAACGCCATTTCCGTTGAATCAGCGCAACATAAAGGCATTCAAAGTTCGGTAGCAGGACATGCGGATATTTTAGTTGTGCCGAACATTGAAACGGGAAATGTGCTATATAAATCGCTCGTGTACTTTGCCCGCGCGCAAGTAGGGGCGATTATTGCTGGTGCAAAAGCACCCATTGTATTAACATCTCGCGCGGATTCAGCAGAAAGTAAATTATACTCGCTAGCACTAGCTATTTGTGCAACGGACAAATAACAAGGGGGGAACGAAAGATGGAGATTTTTAAATATATGGAACAATACGACTATGAGCAATTAGTATTTTGCCAAGATAAAGAATCAGGATTAAAAGCGATCATTGCGATTCACGATACAACGCTTGGACCAGCGTTAGGCGGTACGCGCATGTGGATGTATGAATCAGAAGATGCAGCCATTGAAGATGCGCTTCGTTTAGCGCGTGGGATGACATACAAAAACGCAGCAGCTGGATTAAATCTTGGCGGTGGAAAAGCGGTTATCATTGGGGATCCGCGTAAAGATAAAAACGAAGCGATGTTCCGTGCGTTCGGTCGCTTCATTCAAGGGTTAAATGGCCGTTATATTACAGCGGAAGACGTTGGTACAACGGTTGCTGATATGGATATTATTTATGAAGAAACAGACTATGTGACAGGTATTTCACCAGCGTTCGGTTCATCTGGAAATCCTTCTCCGATTACTGCATACGGCGTGTATCGCGGTATGAAAGCAGCGGCAAAAGAAGCATTTGGTAGCGATTCGCTTGAAGGAAAAGTGATCGCGGTACAAGGTGTTGGTAATGTTGCTTACAATTTATGCCGTCATCTTCATGAAGAAGGAGCGAGGCTGATCGTTACAGACATTAATAAAGAGGCGGTGCAACGCGTTGTTGAAGAATTTGGGGCGCAAGCGGTAGACCCGAACGATATTTATAGTGTGCAATGCGACATTTTCGCTCCATGTGCGCTTGGAGGAATTATTAACGACCAAACAATTCCACAATTGAAAGCAAAAGTTATTGCCGGTGCTGCGAACAATCAATTGCGTGAAGCAAGACATGGAGACATCATTCATGAAATGGGTATCGTTTATGCGCCAGACTACGTCATTAACGCGGGTGGCGTCATTAACGTAGCGGATGAGTTATATGGATACAACCGCGAACGTGCGCTGAAAAAAGTTGAGCAAATTTACAACAATATTGAAAAAGTCATCGAAATTGCGAAACGTGACGGCATTCCAACATACCAAGCAGCCGACCGTTTAGCTGAAGAACGCATTGCGAAAATGCGTCAATCACGTAGCCAATTTTTACAAAACGGTCAACACATTTTAAGCCGTCGCCGTACGCGCTAAAAATATGCAATGAAGCGAGGACGTATGTTCTCGCTTCGTCGATGATAAAAATGGAGGGTTACACATTGCAGGAACATTCATTTCGCATCTTAGTCATTAATCCGGGATCGACGTCAACGAAAATTGGCGTCTTTGATAACGAGCGCTCCATTTTAGAAAAAACGATTCGTCATGATACAGAAGCGTTACGAGCGTATAAAAAAATTATTGACCAATACGAATTTCGCAAACAAACGATTTTAGAAACGCTTGACCATGAAGGAATTAATATTTCTAAGCTCGATGCAGTATGCGGACGCGGTGGCTTACTTCGTCCGATTGAAGGTGGCACATATGCTGTCAATGAGGCGATGCTGCAAGATTTAAAGCGCGGATACTCAGGCCCGCACGCTTCGAATCTCGGTGGAATTTTAGCGCACGAAATTGCTTCAGCATTAAACATTCCAGCGTTTATCGTCGATCCAGTCGTTGTAGATGAACTTGACCCGATTGCTCGCGTTTCTGGATTTTCATTAATTGAGCGTCGCAGCATTTTCCACGCGTTAAATCAAAAAGCAGTAGCGCGTCGTGTTGCTAAACAAATGGGAAAAACATATGAGGAAGTCAATTTCATCGTCGCGCATATGGGCGGGGGTATTACAGTTGGTGCACATCAACGCGGACGCGTTATTGATGTCAACAACGGATTGGACGGAGAAGGTCCGTTTAGCCCTGAACGTGCCGGTACTGTGCCAGCGGGTGATCTCGTTTCTCTCTGTTTCTCTGGTGAATATTATCGTGAGGAAATTATGCGCATGCTCGTTGGTGGCGGGGGGCTCGTTGGCTATTTAGGGACGAACGATGCGGTGAAAGTCGAAAAAATGATTGAAAATGGCGACGAAAAGGCGAAGCTCATTTACAGTGCGATGGCGTATCAAGTAGCGAAAGAAATTGGAGCTGCAAGCGCAGTATTATCAGGAAAAGTTGATGCCATTATTTTAACGGGCGGTTTAGCATACGGAAAACAGTTTGTGAAAGAAATTGCGGATCGCGTACAATGGATTGCCGATGTTATCGTGCAACCAGGAGAGAATGAACTGCAGGCGCTTGCTGAAGGGGCGCTTCGCGTATTGCGCGGAGAAGAAGAAGCGAAACAATATCCACAAGCGGTCAAAACAACGGTTTAAGGGGATGAAACGATGGCAAAAGAATACGATGTAGTCATACTTGGGGGCGGAACGGGCGGATATGTCGCTGCGATTCGCGCTGCTCAGCTCGGTTTAAAAACAGCGGTTGTCGAAAAAGGAAAACTTGGAGGAACGTGTTTGCATGCGGGATGTATTCCAAGCAAAGCATTATTACGGAGCGCGGAAGTGTATGCACAAACGAAAGAAAGTGAAACGTTTGGTGTAGTAGCTAGCGAGGTACGATTAGATTTTTCTAAAGTACAAGCGCGCAAACAAGCCATTATTGATCAACTGCATAAAGGCATCCACATGTTAATGAAAAAAGGGAAAATCGATGTATATGAAGGGACAGGGCGCATTCTAGGCCCATCCATTTTTTCACCGATGCCAGGAACGATTTCAGTTGAGATGAATGATGGAACGGAAAATGAAATGCTTGTGCCGAAGTATGTTGTTATTGCAACAGGTTCCCGTCCACGTACGTTGCCTGGCTTAACCATTGACGGTCAATTCGTTATGACGTCAGATGAAGCATTGCGTATGGAGACGTTGCCATCTTCGATCATTATTGTCGGTGGTGGCGTCATCGGCATCGAATGGGCATCGATGTTGAATGACTTTGGCGTGGATGTTACGGTCATTGAATATGCAGATTGCATTTTGCCGACAGAAGATCGCGATGTCTCCAAAGAAATTGAAAAAATATTAAAACAACGTGGTGTACGCATCGTTACAAAAGCAAAAGTATTGCCTGACACACTCGTTGTTGAAAATGGTGTCCGCATTCAAGCAGAAATCAACGGACAAAATGAAACGTTTACAGCAGACAAAATGCTCGTTTCCGTTGGACGTCAAGCAAATATTGAAGGTATTGGATTAGAAAATACTGACATTGTCATTGAAAAAGGCTTTATTCAAACGAATGAATACTATCAAACAAAAGAAAAACATATTTACGCCATTGGGGATGTGATCGGTGGCTTACAGCTTGCTCATGTCGCTTCACATGAAGGGATTATTGCGATTGAGCATCTTGCTGGAAAAGAGGTTCACCCACTTGATTATGCGATGGTGCCAAAATGCATTTATAGTCGTCCGGAAGCCGCGAGCGTTGGTTTAACAGAAGAAGAAGCGAAAGCAAAAGGGTATGACGTGAAAGTCGGCAAATTCCCATTTAAAGCGATCGGAAAGGCACTTGTATACGGAGAAGCTGAAGGGTTTGTAAAAATTGTTGCTGATGCAAAAACAGACGATTTGCTCGGCGTACATATGGTTGGTCCGCACGTCACAGATATGATTTCCGAAGCTGGATTAGCACGTGTGCTTGATGCGACACCGTGGGAAATTGCTCACACCATTCATCCGCATCCGACGCTGTCAGAGGCGATGATGGAAGCAGCGCTTGCTGTTGATGGAAAAGCGATTCATTTTTAAAGGAGGAATGAATGATGGCGGAAAATCGTCATAAACAACTCGGTTTAAGCGATGAAACCGTTTTACAAATGTATGAAACGATGGTGTTAGCACGTAAAATTGACGAACGGATGTGGTTATTAAACCGCGCAGGTAAAATTCCATTCGTGATCTCTTGCCAAGGGCAAGAAGCGGCGCAAGTAGGAGCAGCATTCGCTTTAGATCGCACGAAAGATTACGTATTGCCATATTATCGCGATATGGGTGTCGTATTAACGTTTGGGATGACGCCGACAGAATTGATGCTTTCCGCATTTGCAAAAGCGGAAGATCCAAACTCTGGCGGTCGCCAAATGCCAGGGCATTTCGGGAAAAAGAAAAACCGCATCGTCACAGGTTCTTCGCCTGTTACAACGCAAGTGCCACATGCCGTCGGTATCGCTTTAGCAGCAAAAATGGAGAAAAAAGATTTCGTATCGTTTGTTACATTTGGGGAAGGGTCTTCTAACCAAGGCGATTTCCACGAAGGAGCAAACTTTGCAGGCGTTCATAAATTGCCGGTCATTTTTATGTGCGAAAACAATAAATATGCGATTTCAGTTCCGATTGGAAAGCAATTAGCTTGTGAAAAAGTATCCGACCGTGCTATCGGCTACGGCATGCCGGGCTATACTGTTGATGGTACAGATCCATTGGAAGTATATCGCGTCGTAAAAGAAGCAGCCGATCGTGCACGCCGCGGTGAAGGACCAACGTTAATTGAAACGGTTGCTTATCGTTTAACGGCACATTCATCGGATGATGATGACCGCGCATATCGTACACCTGAAGAAATTGCCGAAGCAAAATCAAAAGATCCAATTTCCTTATTTGCAAACTACTTAAAAGAAGTAGGCGTATTAACGGATGAACTGGAAAAAGAAATTCATGATCGCGTCATGAAACAAGTAAACGAAGCGACGGACTACGCAGAAAAAGCACCATATGCACAACCAGAACATGCGTTGAAATACGTATACGCAGAGGAGGAATAAATATGCCTGTCATTTCATATATCGATGCCGTTACGATGGCTATTCGCGAAGAAATGGAACGTGACCCGCGCGTATTCGTACTTGGGGAAGATGTCGGAAAAAAAGGGGGCGTATTTAAAGCAACGCAAGGGCTATATGATCAATTTGGAGAAGAACGCGTCATTGATACGCCGCTTGCGGAATCTGCGATCGTTGGCGTCGGCATTGGCGCTGCGATGTACGGATTGCGTCCAATTGCAGAAATTCAATTTGCGGACTTTATTATGCCTGCTGTAAACCAAATTATTTCTGAAGCAGCGCGCATTCGTTATCGCTCCAATAACGATTGGAACTGTCCGATTGTCATTCGTGCCCCATATGGCGGCGGCGTTCACGGAGCGCTATATCATTCTCAATCCGTTGAAGCGATTTTTGCGAATCAACCGGGATTAAAAATTGTTATGCCATCTACACCATACGATGTAAAAGGGTTATTAAAAGCGGCTATTCGCGATGAGGATCCGGTGCTGTTTTTTGAGCATAAACGAGCATATCGCCTCATTAAAGGGAAAGTGCCGACAGATGATTATGTGCTACCAATTGGTAAAGCGGACGTTAAACGTGAGGGGGAAGACATTACAGTTATTACGTACGGTTTATGTGTTCATTTCGCATTACAAGCTGCTGAAAAATTGGCGCAAGAAGGCATTTCTGCCCACATTTTAGATTTGCGTACGGTATATCCGCTCGATAAAGAAGCGATTATTGAAGCGGCAAGCAAAACAGGAAAAGTGTTGCTTGTGACAGAAGACAATAAAGAAGGAAGCGTCATGAGCGAAGTGGCGGCAATTATTGCTGAGCATTGCTTATTTGACTTAGACGCGCCAATTATGCGCCTCGCTGGTCCAGACGTTCCAGCGATGCCGTATGCGCCAACGATGGAAAAATTCTTTATGGTTAACCCAGATAAAGTTGAAAAGGCCATGCGTGAATTGGCGCAGTTTTAAGGAGGAGTGACGATGGCGATAGAGAAAATCACGATGCCACAGCTTGGCGAAAGTGTAACGGAAGGAACGATCAGCCAATGGCTTGTATCTGTCGGCGATCGCGTCAATAAATACGATCCACTTGCTGAAGTAATGACCGATAAAGTCAATGCAGAAATTCCATCTTCATTTGCTGGTGTTATTAAAGAAATTATCGCAAAAGAAGGGGAAACATTGCCTGTTGGTGCCGTCATTTGTACGATTGAAGTCGAAGGAGAAGGACAAGTAGAAGAAAAGCAAACGAGCGTGGAAAACGAATTGCCGCCGACGAATGAACAAGCGAATAAACAACCGATGAAAAAGCAAGGCGGTGAGCGCGGACGCTATTCGCCAGCTGTTCTTCGTCTAGCGCAAGAACATAACATCGATTTAACACAAGTGACAGGAACAGGTATGGGCGGTCGCATTACGCGCAAAGATTTACTCAAATTCATTGAGTCTGGTAACGTGCCAAAAGCAGATGCGCCAAAGCAAGTCGCCGAGCCGGTCCAACAAGTAGAAGTATCGAAACAGGAAGTCGCACCAAAAGTGGAATTACCAAAACAGCAAGCACCGAGCGTTTCTGTGCAAGCGGGCGACATCGAAATTCCTGTCACACCAGTGCGTAAAGCCATTGCGACAAACATGCTTCGCAGTAAACATGAAGCACCGCACGCATGGACGATGGTTGAAGTCGATGTGACGAACTTAGTCGCTTATCGCGATTCGATTAAAGACGAATTTAAAAAGCGCGAAGGGTTTAACTTAACGTATTTTGCGTTTTTTGTAAAAGCGGTGGCTCAAGCGTTAAAAGAATTCCCACAAATGAACTCGATGTGGGCAGGAGACAAAATTGTTCAAAAGAAAGATATTAACATTTCAATTGCCGTAGCGACAGATGACGCACTTTTTGTCCCAGTTATTAAACATGCGGATGAAAAATCGATTAAAGGGATTGCACGTGAGATTGCGGAATTAGCCGCAAAAGTGCGCGCAGGCAAGCTCCGTCCGGAAGATATGCAAGGTGGTACGTTTACGGTTAACAATACAGGTTCGTTTGGCTCCGTTCAATCCATGGGAATCATCAACTATCCACAAGCGGCGATTTTACAAGTCGAATCGATCGTCAAACGTCCTGTCGTGAAAGACGGCATGATCGCGATTCGCGACATGGTCAACTTGTGCTTATCGCTTGACCATCGCGTCCTAGACGGCTTAATTTGCGGTCGCTTCTTAGCGCGCGTGAAACAAATTTTAGAAAACATATCGAAAGACAATACGCCAATTTATTAAATGAAAAGAGGGTGTCCACTTAGGACCCCTCTTTCATCATATTATCCATTTTACACTTGTTCGTTGCCCAAGCAGTCTATATATACTACAATAAATATGTAATGAATGTTTCAAAAATTGAAAAGAAAGCGCTTTAAATGTCTTCAAAGGGGAGGGGTTGTTAATGGCGGATTTGTTAACGATGAAAAACGCCTCGTTTCCTATTCCGAAATATGACGAATGGGAACAAGAAGCAGAAAAATCGCTTAAAGGAAAACCGCTTGAAAAGTTAGTGACAACAACGTATGAGCAACTACAAATAAAACCGATCTATATACGAAGCGACATAGAGACAACTCCTGAGCAATATCCGGGGTTTCCTAGCTATGTGCGCGGGACGGAGCCGGATGGGTATATGAAAAAGCCATGGGCAGTCAGTCAAGCCATTTCTGCCAAAAGTCCTAAGGAATGGAACGAAATCGCAACATACGATATCGCAAGAGGACAGACGGAAATTCATCTTATTTTAGACGAGCTCGGATTTTCTATCACGTCGCTAGAGGATGTCGAAACGATGTTTTCTGGCATTTCGCTTTCCGACTATTCGATTCGTCTCGATGCAGGGGCATGTTCGTTGTCAGTTTTGGCGCTGTTTATCGCTTATTTTCATAAGCAACAACTTCCGCTCGATTCATTGCGCGGAACAATCGGCATGGACCCGCTTTCGGCATTAGCGATAAAAGGAGAACTTCCTACGTCGCTTTCGACGCTGTATGACGTGATGGCGGATGTGACGAGATGGGCGAAAGAACAGCTGCCTTTGATAAAAACGATCATCGTTCACGGAGAACCGTATCATCACGGTGGGGCCAATGCGGTGCAAGAGTTAGCGTTTTCGTTTGCGACTGCCGTCGAATATATCAACGAATGTTTAAAGCGCGGGTTGACGGTCGATGAGGTGGCCGAACGAATGAGTTTTTCGTTCGCGATCGGTGCTGACTTTTTTATGGAAATCGCGAAACTGCGCGCGGCTCGTGCGATGTGGTCGAATATTATTCAAGCGTTTGGCGGCAGCGAACGAGCGCAAAAAATGTCGCTTCATGCGCGAACGTCGTATTTCACGAAAACGGTTTATGACCCGTATGTAAACATGCTTCGGGCATCAGCAGAAGCGTTTGCTGCGATTGTCGGTGGGGCGAATAGTTTACACGTTTCCCCGTTTGACGAAGCGATTCGACCAGCGGATGAGTTTTCACGAAGAATTGCCCGTAATACACAATTGATTTTACTAGAAGAAGCGCACATCGGGAAAGTCATCGACCCGGCTGGCGGTTCGTATTACGTTGAAACGCTAACGGCACAAATTGCAGAAGCTGCATGGAAGCTATTTCAACAAATCGAAGCAAAAGGCGGCGTGACAAAAGCGCTCCAAGCAGGAGTGGTGCAAGCAGAAATCGAAAACATCGCCAAGCTGCGCGAACAAAACGTCAAAATGCGCAAAGAGCGCATCATTGGTACAAATGTCTATGCGAATGTAGCAGAGCCAAAACCGAATATCCAATCTGTATCGCCGACAAAAGATGAATCGTATGATGGTGAAACGATGGAGCGGACCGGAAATTGGCTAGATAGTGCCATTGCTTTCGTCCGTCGTCGAGCGACCGCTCGAGGAATTGATGCTGCGCTCGCGATGACCGGTCCGTCGATTGCCATTTCCCCAGTTCGCCAATGGCGGCTGTCTGAGCCGTTTGAGCAGCTGCGCCAAGCAGCGGAGCGGCATTTAGAAACGCACGGAAAGCGTCCAACCGTGCATCTCATCAATCTCGGCGCCATCGCCCATCATAAAGCGCGCGCTGATTTTATGAGCGGCTTTTTTGAAGCGGGTGGATTCGCTGTCGTGAAAAATGACGGCTATATGTCGGTTGACGAGGCGATAAAAGGGGCGTTAGAAGCAGACGGAACGCATTATATCATTTGCGGAACAGACGAAAGCTATCCGGAAGCGGTTCCGGCGATTGCGAAAGCGTTAAAGGATGCGAATCCGCCGCGAAACGTCTACGTCGCTGGAAAACAACCGCTGGAAATCGAAACCACTTTTATAGAAGCGGGGGTGGACGGATTTATTCATATCGGTTCTAATTGCTACGAAACGCTTGTGGCGTTTATGAAGGAAATGGGGGTGGCTTTAGATGGAGCGGAAAGTTGATTTTACGAATATTCCTTTCCAACGCAAAGGCGATACGGTGAGCGAACAACAATGGAAGCAGGCAATCGAAGAAAAGCTGCAAACATCCATTGACGACCTTTTCTTCCAAACAAATGAACAAATTGCGCTTAAACCGCTATATACAAAAAAAGATATTGAAGGATTTGATTTTCTCGATTATATGCCAGGCATTCCGCCATATTTGCGCGGACCGTACCCGACAATGTACGTCGTTCGACCGTGGACGATTCGCCAATATGCAGGTTTTTCTACGGCAGAAGAAAGCAACGCCTTTTACCGCCGCAATTTAGCGATGGGGCAAAAAGGGTTGTCGGTTGCGTTTGACCTTGCCACCCACCGCGGCTATGATTCTGACCATCCACGCGTCGTCGGCGATGTCGGCAAAGCAGGGGTCGCTATCGATTCGGTGCTCGATATGAAAATTTTATTCGATGGCATTCCGCTTGATCAAATGTCCGTATCGATGACGATGAACGGGGCTGTGCTCCCAATCATGGCGTTTTACATCGTTACCGCCGAAGAGCAGGGAGTGACGCAAGACAAACTGTCCGGCACAATCCAAAACGACATTTTAAAAGAATATATGGTGCGCAATACGTATATTTATCCGCCAGAAACGTCGATGCGCATTATCGCCGACATTTTCGCCTATACTGCAAAATATATGCCAAAATTCAATAGCATTAGCATTTCCGGCTATCACATGCAGGAAGCTGGTGCGCCGGCGGATATTGAGCTTGCCTATACACTTGCCGATGGGCTTGAGTATGTGCGTACAGGCTTAAAAGCAGGCATTGACATTGATTCATTTGCTCCACGCCTATCGTTTTTCTGGGCAATCGGCATGAACTATTTTATGGAAGTAGCGAAAATGCGGGCAGCGCGCCTCATTTGGGCAAAAATGATGAAGACGTTTCATCCGAAAAATCCAAAATCGCTTGCTCTTCGTACACATTCGCAAACATCAGGATGGAGCTTAACGGAACAAGATCCGTTTAACAACGTCGTACGGACATGTTTAGAAGCGCATGCTGCAGCGATGGGACATACGCAGTCGCTTCATACGAATGCACTTGATGAGGCGATTGCATTGCCGACTGACTTTTCCGCCCGCATCGCGCGCAATACACAGCTTTATTTACAAGAAGAAACAGGCATTTGCCAAGTCATTGACCCATGGGCAGGCTCGTATTATGTGGAAACATTAACGAACGAATTAATGAAGCGTGCGTGGGCACACATCGAAGAAATCGAAAATCTTGGTGGGATGGCGAAAGCGATTGAAACAGGGTTACCAAAAATGCGCATCGAGGAAGCAGCAGCAAGACGGCAAGCCAAAATTGATTCTGGTGCGGAGACGATTATCGGTGTGAATAAATATCGTCCAGAAAAAGAAGAGCCGATCGATATTTTAGAAGTCGATAATACGGCTGTGCGCATGCGACAAATCGAAAAATTAAAACAGTTGCGTGCGTCTCGGGATGAAGCGCGCGTGCAACAAACGTTGCAAGCGATTACGAAAGCGGCAGAAACAGGCGAAGGGAACTTGCTCGAGTTAGCGGTTGAAGCCGCGCGCGCTCGTGCGACGTTAGGTGAAATTTCAGACGCCATTGAAAAAGTGGCAGGTAGACATAAGGCGGTCATTCGTTCCGTTAGCGGTGTATATAGCGCAGAGTTTACGAACGAAGAAGAAATTGTACGTGTGAAAAAAATGACGGACGAATTTTACGAGTTAGAAGGAAGGAGACCGCGCATTTTGATTGCAAAAATGGGACAAGATGGACACGACCGCGGAGCAAAAGTGATCGCCACCGCATTTGCGGATTTAGGTTTTGACGTTGATATCGGTCCGCTCTTTCAAACACCAGAAGAGACAGCGCGGCAAGCGGTTGAAAACGATGTTCACGTCGTTGGGATGAGCTCGCTCGCTGCTGGACATAAAACGTTACTGCCACAGCTTGTGGAAGAGTTACGCAAACTAGGGCGAGAAGATATTATTGTTGTCGTTGGTGGCGTCATCCCACCACAAGATTACGAATTTTTATATGAACATGGTGCAGCGGCTATTTTTGGACCAGGTACGATCATCCCGGTCGCAGCTCAAAAAGTGTTGCACGAAATTTATCGACGACTCGGTTACGAGGAAGTGAGCGAATGAGTGAGGAGCGAACATCTCGACCAGAATGGGTGGATGACCACAATATGTTTGCAACGTCGTACGTGAAAGGAAACGATCGTGTTCAGCCGACAAAAGAAAGACGATGGGTAAAAAGAAAAGAGCTTTCGATTGAAGAATATGTCGCAGGTGTATTAAATAATAATCGCACCATTTTAGCACAAGCGATTACACTTATTGAAAGCAATGCAGCAAAACATACAGAAAAGGCACAGCGCATATTGCATGAGCTCCTTCCTTATGTAGGGCGTTCGGTTCGCATTGGCATTACTGGTGTTCCAGGTGCAGGCAAAAGTACATTCATTGAAGCATTCGGACAATTTTTATGCGATAAAGGTCATCGGGTTGCGGTATTAGCGATCGATCCGAGCAGCTCGCTCACAGGTGGAAGCATTCTTGGCGATAAAACGCGCATGGAATATTTAGCTCGTCATCCGCGTGCGTTTATTCGTCCTTCTCCATCGGGTGGCACGCTCGGGGGAGTGCATCGGAAAACACGTGAGACGATGCTGCTTTGTGAAGCAGCGGGATATGATATTATTCTCGTGGAAACGGTCGGTGTTGGTCAAAGTGAAGTGGCAGTACGCGGCATGGTTGATTTTTTTCTATTGCTTGCGCTAACAGGCGCTGGTGATGAACTGCAAGGAATGAAAAAGGGGATGATGGAACTCGTCGATGCGATCGTTATTAATAAAGCAGACGGGGATAATAAACAGAAAGCAGAGTTGGCGAAAGAAGAATATAATCAAATTTTACATTATTTACGCCATGCCACGAAAGGATGGGAGACGAAAGCATATACTTGTTCTTCTCTCTATAAAGAAGGAATTGAACAAATTTGGGACGTGATCGAGCGCTTCGTCCGAACGACAAAACAATCGGGTGTATTTGAGGAGAGAAGAAGAGAACAGATGAAAGATTGGTTGCATGCGATGATTAAAGATTATTTACACATCCGCTTTTTTCACCATCCGGCTGTACAGCAACAATTGCCGAACATTGAACAACAGGTGATGGAAGGAAAACAGCCGGTCACAATGGCCGCACAGCAATTGATTCGTTTATACGAGCAAACGTAAAGGTGTCCGTTATGGGCACCTTTTATTGTTGAATATGTTATAATGAGGGCGGAGTGTGATGTTTGTGTTAAAAATTGGTTATCGAACAGTGAAAACAGCGATTGGAACAGCGAGTGCCATTGCGCTTGCCCAATGGTTGCATCTTGAAAATTTTGCTTCTGCCGGCATTATTACAATACTTTGTATTCAAGTGACGAAAAAAAAGTCATTGCAAACAGCGCGCGCTCGCTTTGTTGCCGGTTTAGTTGGCTTATTGTTTTCATTTTTCTTTTTTGAAGGACTTCGCTATCATCCGCTTTCGATCGGTTTATTGCTGCTGTTTTTCATTCCAACGACTGTTGCCTTGAAAGTGACCGAAGGGATTGCGACAAGTGCGGTTATTATTTTACACGTATACATGGCGAAAGCGATGACGTGGTCTCTCGTATATAACGAAGTGATGTTAATGATCATCGGGATCGGTATCGCTTTACTTGTCAATATGTACATGCCAAGCGTGGAAAAAGATTTAAAAGAATATCAACGGATTGTAGAAGATTTATTTCGCATCATTTTTAAAGAAATTGTTCATTATTTACGGACGAACGAAAGCTTGTGGGATGGGAAAGAAATTGCGCTAGCGAGCGATACGTTAAAGCGAGCAAAAGCGCTTGCGTTACAAAACATTGAAAACCATTTTTTACGCAATGAAGATTATTATTACCGATATTTTCGTATGCGCGAACGGCAATTTGAAATTATTGAACGCATGCTGCCGCTCATTAGTTCGATGACATATACGGTCGAGCAACGAAATATGATTGCCGATTTTATTGATGAATTAAGCGATGCGATTCACCCGGGAAATACAGCAGACCGTTTTATTCGACAACTTGAGGAGATGAAAAAGCAGTTCCAACAAATGCCTTTGCCAAAAACGCGCGAGGAATTTGAAGAGCGAGCTGCTCTTTTGCATTTTGTAAAAGAGATGGAGCAATATTTAATCATTAAAAGTCAGTTATAACGGTATGATCGCTCTTTTTTGATGCACAATAGTCAACTACCCCCACTTAGCTAACGCTTGAAGTGGGGGCTTGCAACTCCCCAGAAGTGCAAACGGACTTTGTCCTCCTTCCTTGACTTGGGGTTGCATCAGGGGCAGGTTGACGACTACCCAACGATGCAGGTCATGCCCGCATCGTTACCGATTCTCTCGGCATGTCTGTTGGCAGTACTTGGCTTCCACACACAACAGACGGACCCACGCTCGATGTTTTACGGTTACAACGTTTCCTGTAACCAACTCCATACATCGAGTAGCAGTTACTGGAGTGCCTTTATTAAACGGTTTTCTCCACGCCTCTATTATATCATACACAAAAGAAAGAGGGAACGCGCATTCCTCTCCCACTTACTCCTTTGTTCGTTGAAGTGGGAGTCTCCTGCGCGAAATAGGATGAAAAAAGGGTGAGATCATGCCGTTTTTGTTTGCTTTCTTTCTTTTTCTTTCACCGCTTTGGTCGCTTGGAGATAATCCGCGCGTGGGTGATCCGATGATTATTGTCAATAAGCAAACGAACCAACTTGCTTTTATTCGCCATGGGAAAATTGAACGCATATATCGAGTGGCGACAGGAAAAACGAATGCACTCACGCCAGAAGGGATATTTACGGTAACTGTTAAGGCAGTAAATCCTTATTATCGGAAAAAAAACATTCCAGGAGGAGCACCGAACAACCCGCTTGGTACGAGATGGATCGGATTTGATGCACGTGGAACGGACGGTCGAACGTACGGCATTCATGGAACGAATCGACCCGAATCGATTGGACGTTATATAACGGAAGGATGCGTACGCATGCATAATCGCGATGTCGAAGCGCTATATCCGAACGTGCCATTAGGAACGAAAGTAGCGATCGTAAAAACGAACGAATCATTTCATCAGCTCGGGAAAAAGTACGGGGCGCTTAAATAGAACAAGCTGGCCGAATACGGTCAGCTTGTTCTATATCCACATGCTTAATCCAGCAAGCAAAGATGTTAACAGCATCGAACCGAGCATTAAATAAACAACAATTTTTTGCACTTTTTTTGAATGCATCATCTTCACCTCTTCTTCCTATTGTACAAACATGCTGTTCGGCAAACAAGTATGAAAACATGCAAAAAAAGAAGGAAAAAAGAAAAAAGGTGTCGAAATACATACACGGTTTGCAGCCGAGAACAACAAAGGGGCTGGGGTAATGGAAGTAAAAAAAGTCGATCATATTGGTATTGCTGTGAAATCATTAGATGAGGCGCTTCCGTTTTATACGGATACGCTCGGTTTATCGTGCGTTGGCATTGAAACGGTCGAATCAGAGCAGGTGAGGGTAGCATTTTTAAAAGTCGGCGATGTAAAAATTGAATTGCTTGAGCCGCTTTCTGAACATAGCCCAATTGCTTCTTTTATTGAAAAAAGAGGCGAAGGGATTCATCATGTCGCGCTTGGCGTCGATGATATTGAACTGCGCATTCAGGAGTTAAAAAATAATGGCATTCGCATGATTCATGAGCAACCAAAACGCGGAGCGGGAGGGGCGCTTATCGCCTTCATGCATCCAAAGTCCGCTCACGGAGTATTGTACGAGCTTTGTGAAAGAGAGGGCGGGCAATAATGGATATGTATGATAAAATTAATGAGCTATATGACCGCCGGCGTGAAATTGAACTCGGTGGCGGCGACGATAAAATCGCCAAGCAGCACGCGAAAGGGAAATTAACGGCAAGGGAGCGCATTGATCTTTTGTTGGATGAAGGGACGTTCGTCGAGTTAAACCCGTTTATTGAACATCGTTGCACCGATTTTGGATTAGCAGGAAAAAAAGGTCCGGGTGACGGAGTTGTCACAGGATACGGGAAAATCGATGGTCGAACAGTGTTTGTATTTTCACAAGATTTTACTGTATTCGGTGGCGCGCTTGGGGAAATGCACGCGAAAAAAATTGCGAATATTATGGACTTAGCAGCAAAAACAGGTGTACCAATCGTTGGTTTAAATGATTCCGGTGGTGCCCGCATTCAAGAAGGAGTATTGTCCCTCGATGGCTACGGCCATATTTTTTACCGTAATTCCATCTATTCTGGCGTCATTCCGCAAATTTCAGTCATTATGGGTCCATGTGCGGGTGGTGCTGTCTATTCACCTGCCATTACCGATTTTGTTTTTATGGTCGAAAAAACGAGCCAAATGTTTATTACTGGACCGAAAGTGATTGAAACGGTGACAGGAGAAAAAATTAGTGCGGAAGATTTAGGTGGTGCCCGCGTTCATAATACAATTAGCGGAAACGCTCATTTTTCAGGAGCGACAGAAGAAGACGTGCTTGCCCAAGTACGACGGCTGTTAAGCTATTTGCCAGCAAACTGCCAAGAAAAACCACCGATCAAGCCTGTTGCGAATGAAGATGACTACCGTCCTGATTTAGCGGATGCGATTCCAATTGACGCGGTCAGACCGTACGATGTGCGCAACGTTGTGCTACAAGTCGTTGATAAAGGATCGTTTATGGAAGTGCAAAAAGATTTTGCGAAAAACATTGTCATTGGCTTTGCTCGCATCAAAGGAGAAGTTGTCGGGCTTGTATGCAACCAACCGAAGTTTATGGCGGGAGGACTAGATATTGACTCATCGGATAAAGCAGCCCGCTTTATTCGTTTTTGCGACTCGTTTAACATTCCGATTATTACGTTTGAAGACGTGACAGGCTTTTTCCCGGGAGTCAAACAAGAGCATGGGGGTATCATTCGCCATGGGGCGAAAATTTTATATGCGTATTCGGAAGCGACCGTGCCGAAAATAACGGTCATTTTACGGAAAGCATACGGTGGGGCATATGTTGCATTAAACAGTAAATCGATCGGAGCGGATGTCGTATACGCATGGCCAAATGCAGAAATTGCTGTTATGGGACCACAGGGGGCAGCGAACATTATTTTTGCAGGCGAAATCGAAAATAGCCCGAATCCAGAAGAAACAAGAGCGCAAAAAATTGAAGAATATCGCGATAAATTCGCCAACCCTTATGTTGCAGCGAAATACGGCATGGTTGATGATGTTATCGACCCACGTGACACGAGAATCAAGCTTATTCAAGCACTCGACATGCTTCGTCATAAGCAGGAAGAACGCCCGAAAAAGAAACATGGGAATATTCCGTTGTAAGTATATACCGCCAGTTGTTTGGCGGTATATGTTTTTCGAAAAATAATCGTACGATTTCGCAAACGATGTAAAAATCCGTTATACTTAAAGATGAGTACATACATAGGAGGAAGTATGATGGTCAATAAGCAGCGTCTAGTTGAAGAATTTTTAGAGCTTGTGCAAATTGATTCGGAAACGAAATATGAGCGCGAGATTGCGGATGTGTTGAAAGGAAAGTTTGAAGCGCTCGGTTTGCACGTCATTGAAGATGATACGACAGCGCAAACAGGGCATGGGGCGGGAAATTTAATTTGCACATTGCCAGCGACAAAAGAAGGAGTCGATCCGATTTACTTTACATCTCATATGGATACCGTTGTGCCAGGCAAAGGGGTAAAACCGTCCATTCAAGACGGTTACATTGTCACAGATGGTACGACGATTTTAGGAGCGGACGATAAAGCGGGACTTGCTGCGATGTTTGAAGCGATCCGCATGTTAAAAGAAAAACAAATCCCTCATGGACTCATTCAATTTATTATTACTGTCGGTGAAGAGTCGGGGCTTGTTGGAGCGAAGGCGCTCGATCCATCGCTCATTCAAGCGAAATTTGGATATGCGTTAGATAGTGATGGAAAAGTTGGACAAATTATCGTTGCTGCTCCGACGCAAGCAAAGTTGAAAGTGACTGTTTACGGAAAAACAGCGCATGCGGGTGTCGCTCCAGAGCGCGGTGTATCAGCCATTACGATCGCCGCAAAAGCAATTGCGCAAATGCCGCTTGGGCGCATTGACGAAGAAACAACCGCAAACATCGGCCGTTTTGAAGGGGGAACACAAACGAACATCGTTTGCGATCGCGTGGACATTTTAGCTGAGGCACGTTCCCTTGTGCCAGAAAAAATGGAAGCACAAGTCGCAAAAATGAAAGAAGCGTTTGAGCGCGTAGCGGAAGAAATGGGTGGTCGTGCAGATGTTCATGTGGAAGTGATGTATCCAGGATTTAAATTTGGCGACGGAGATCATGTTGTTGAAGTGGCAAAACGAGCGGCTGAAAAAATTGGCCGTCCACATGAGTTGTTGCGCAGCGGCGGCGGTAGCGATGCGAACGTCATTGCAGGATTTGGCATTCCAACGGTCAATTTAGCGATCGGTTATGAAGATATTCACACAACAAATGAACGTATGCCAATTGAAGAACTTGTCAAAGCAACTGAAATGGTCATCGCTATTATTGAGGAAGTGGCTGCAAGGGGGTGAAACGATGAATAAAGTCGTCGTTTTCCAATTGTCTAATGAACAATACGCCATTCCGGTTGAACATGTCGTTTCCATTGAAAAGATGAGCCATCCGACGCTCATTCCAAGCATGCCTTCGTACATGCCTGGCGTTGTTCGCATTCGCGGTGAGATCGTTCCCGTGCTTGATACGTCGCAAATTTTATATCGTCATCCATATACGGAAACAGAAAAAACACGGCTCATCGTCGTCCATACGGGGGATATGCATGTAGCATTTATCGTGGATGATGCAAAAGAAATTATTGATATTCCACCACATATGATGAAGGAGGTGAATATGCTTGCTTATCAACAGACGCCATATTTCATCGGTATTGCGAATTTGCCTGATCGACTCATTACCGTGATTGACCCGATGATCTTGTTTGACAATTTAGAAGGAGCAAGCACCATTAAAGAACATATGAGGAATGAGAAACAGAACACTTGAACGAGAAAAGAAGATTATGGTATGTTCTTTGTTGAACAAACAAAAATAGAAAGGAACGTTTACTATGGCGAAACAACAAATTGGTGTGATCGGTTTAGCGGTCATGGGAAAAAACTTGGCGCTCAATATTGAGAGCCGCGGGTATTCGGTAGCAGTATATAACCGTTCGCGTGAAAAAACAGACGAGTTTTTACGAGAAGCGGAAGGAAAAAACATCGTCGGTACATATAGCATCGAAGAGTTTGTTAACGCACTTGAGAAGCCACGCAAAATTTTATTAATGGTAAAAGCAGGAGCGGCAACAGATGCAACGATTGAACAATTAAAGCCGTATTTAGAAAAAGGCGATATCGTCATCGATGGCGGCAATACGTATTTTAAAGATACACAACGTCGCAATAAAGAACTTGCGGAACTCGGCATTCATTTTATCGGTACAGGCGTTTCCGGCGGAGAAGAAGGGGCGTTGAAAGGTCCTTCCATCATGCCGGGCGGACAAAAAGAAGCGCACGAACTCGTTCGTCCGATTTTTGAAGCGATCGCGGCAAAAGTCGATGGGGAGCCGTGCACAACGTACATCGGTCCAGACGGTGCGGGCCATTACGTAAAAATGGTGCATAACGGAATTGAATATGGCGACATGCAATTAATTGCCGAGGCATACTTTTTATTAAAACATGTGCTCGGATTAAATGCCCAAGAACTTCATGAAGTGTTTGCGGAATGGAATAAAGGGGAATTAGACAGCTATTTAATCGAAATTACGGCAGATATTTTCACGAAAATTGATGAAGAAACAGGAAAGCCGCTTGTCGATGTCATTTTAGACAAAGCAGGACAAAAAGGAACAGGGAAATGGACGAGCCAAAACGCGCTCGATTTAGGCGTCCCGCTTCCGATTATTACGGAATCGGTATTTGCTCGCTTCATTTCGGCGATGAAAGAAGAGCGCGTGAAAGCAAGCAAGCTATTAGCTGGTCCTGCCGTGAAGCCGTATGAAGGAGATCGTGCGCACTTTATTGAAGCGGTACGCCGCGCGCTTTACATGAGCAAAATTTGCTCGTACGCCCAAGGCTTTGCGCAAATGAAGGCCGCATCTGAAGAGTACAACTGGAATTTACAATACGGTAATATCGCGATGATTTTCCGCGGCGGCTGCATCATTCGTGCACAATTTTTACAAAAAATTAAAGAAGCGTACGACCGTGATCCAGCGTTGCCAAACTTATTGCTTGACCCATACTTTAAAGACATCGTCGAAAACTATCAACAATCGCTCCGTGAAATCGTCGCAACAGCAGCGATGCGCGGCATCCCGGTTCCGGCATTTGCCAGCGCCTTAGCATACTACGACAGCTACCGGATGGAAACATTGCCAGCGAACCTGATTCAAGCACAGCGCGACTACTTCGGTGCGCACACATACGAACGCATCGACAAAGAAGGCGTGTTCCATACGGAATGGTTGAAATAAACGAACCCCCTAGGGCAAATGGCTCTAGGGGGTGTTATTCCAATGCTAGGTAAGATTTCGTTCATCACTACAACATGTGTTTGAGAAGTGATACGTTTTACTGAACAAGAAGGTTCAAAAATTATTCGTTTCCTTATTTTTTCTAATGAACGGTAAATGAGGCGTGATGTGAACAAATCAAGCACAACTTTTAGTAAAGAGCACGAGAAAGTAAGGGAATTTGTATTACTCGAAAAAATGCAAAACATTAAAAGACGAATTTTCATTTATATCGAATAGTCTTCAGGGACAAAAACTTTCAGTTGTTTTGGCTTCACAAACACTTGTTCTCCTATTTTTAATTGCAAATTTTCGTACCGTTCTTTTGTTATTTCAGCTTCTAAAAATTCTCCTGCATCGTTTCTTTTTAATTCAAGGTGAACAATAGAGCCTGCTACATGGAGATGTGTAATCACCGCAGGAACTTCATCGCTATTGCTTTTTATTTTTGCTATATTAATTTCATGTGGACGGACATATCCAACAGCGGTCGTATTTTCGATATCGGAAAATTCAGGAGCATCCACTTGAACATTGCCTACATAAAATTTCCCTTTGTGAAGACGACCATGAAATAAATTGACATTTCCTAAAAAATCATAAACAAAAGGGCTATTAGGATGATTATATACTTCTTCGGGGCTACCAATTTGTTCAATTCTTCCTTCATTCAATATTACTACTCGATCAGCCACATCTAGTGCTTCTTCTTGGTCATGAGTGACAAAAATGCTTGTGATATGAAAATCATCATGTAACCTTCTTAACCAGCGTCGAAGCTCTTTTCTTACTTTAGCGTCTAAAGCACCAAATGGTTCATCGAGTAATAGTACGTTTGGCTCTACTGCTAATGCTCTAGCTAACGCGACACGCTGCCTTTGTCCTCCAGAAAGTTGTGAAGGATACCGGTTAGCGAAAGCCTCCAATCTCACTAATCGTAGTAATTCGTATACTTTTTCTTCTATTTCTTTTTTAGAAGGACGTAATTTTCTAGGTCGAACTTTTAGACCGTAGGCGACATTTTCGAAAACGTTCATATGGCGAAATAATGCGTAATGTTGAAATACAAAACCTACTTTTCTTTCTTTAGCACTTATATTGGTAATGTCTTGATGATTAAAAAAAATCGTCCCTTGATCAGCCGTTTCTAATCCAGCGATGATACGAAGTAATGATGTTTTTCCGGAGCCAGACGGACCTAAGAGTGCTACTAATTCTCCTGAATGAATGTCGATATTAATATTGTCAAGAACGTGAAATGACCCGTACGATTTTGCTATATTTTTTATTGTTATGTTCATTTCTTAAATCCCCTCTCTAAAAGATTTATCCCTTATAAATCCTTCTTGCTTTTCCATTCAATGAACTTTTTCACGACTAAGGTGGCGATAGAAAAAATGGACATTAATGATGCAACTGCAAAAGCCGATGAAAACCGATATTCATTGTATAAAATTTCGATGTGCAAAGGCATCGTGTTTGTTAATCCACGAATATGCCCAGAAACGACAGACACAGCCCCGAATTCTCCAATCGCCCGGGCACTACATAAGATAATCCCGTATAATAATCCCCACTTAATGTTAGGCAGTGTCACATACATAAAAGTTTTCCAGCCACTCGCACCTAAAGTGAATGACGCTTCTTCTTCAGCAGAGCCTTGTGCCTGCATTAATGGAATCAGTTCACGAACAACAAACGGCAGTGTGACAAATAATGTCGCAAGGACAATCCCAGGTACAGCAAAAATGATTTTTACATCATTTTCAAGGAGCCATGGTCCTAACAAACCACGAGACCCATACAATAAAACAAAAATTAATCCCGCAATTACTGGAGAAACAGCGAAAGGGAGATCGATCATGGTAATTAAAATATTTTTTCCTCTAAAATCGAACTTTGTAATTGCCCATGCTGCAGCTAATCCAAATATCGCATTCAATGGAACCGTTATGAGAACAACAATGAATGTTAATTTAATAGCTGACAATGTGTCAGGATGGCGAATGGAAGCGAAATAAACGTTGACTCCTTTAGCAAAAGCCTCTACAAAAATAGAAATGAGAGGTAATACAAGAAATAAAGTTAAAAATCCTAATACAATAGCAATAAGGATCCATTGAACAAACCTTGGCTCAGTTGTCGTTCTAGAAGATGGTTGTGCATGTATGTCCATTGGTTGCATACGAATATGTCCAGCCATGAAGTATCCTCCTTAACGATGAACAAGTTTTTTATTTGACCACCACTGTAATAAGTTAATCGCAAATAGAAGAAGAAACGAGATCACTAGCATGACGGAAGCGATGGCGGTAGCCCCTGCATAATCATATTGTTCTAGTTTTGTCATAATTAAAAGTGGTGTAATTTCGGTGCGCATTGGCATGTTTCCCGCGATAAAGACGACGGAGCCATATTCTCCTAAAGCTCTTGCGAATGCTAAAGCAAAGCCTGTCAGGATAGCTGGCAATAGTTCGGGAAAAATTACCTTTGTGAACGTTTGAAATCGACTTGCCCCTAAACTTACGGATGCTTCTTCCACTTCTTTATCTATATTTTGCAAGACAGGTTGAACCGTTCGAACAACAAATGGTAACCCAATGAACGTTAAAGCAATGATAATTCCAATGGGAGTAAACGCTACCTTAAACCCTAAAAATTGGCCAATCCATCCCGTTGGTGTATATAGGGCCGTTAATGCTATGCCAGCTACAGCGGTTGGCAATGCAAAAGGAAGGTCAACCAATCCGTCAACAATGTACTTCCCAGGAAAAGGATATCGCACTAATACCCAAGCAACTAGCACACCAAATACAATGTTCAAAAAAGCTGCTATAAAAGATGCGCCAAAGCTCAATTTATAGGAAGCGACAACTCTAGGATTTGCTATTGTTTCCCACAACTCTTTCCAGCTCATGCTAGCTGTATTTAAGAAAATCATGGATAAAGGTAACAAAACGAGAAGGCTGAGATATAACATTGTAAATCCAAATGATAATCCAAAACCAGGAAGTATACTAGATTTTTGAATGTTTCTTTTTAATAAACTAATCATGGACTCACCTCTAAAAAGAGTACTCGAGAACTAGAAAAAAGAGAAGATACATAGAACTTTCCTATGTACCTTACAATGATCCTCGTTATTTAGGCTGGTATATTTGATCAAAGATGCCTCCATCACTAAAATGGGTTTCTTGAGCCTTTTTCCATCCTCCGAGGTCATTTATCGTTACTAAATGAATTTGTGGGAAGATATCGCTATATTTTTCAAGTATTTTTTCATTTCTTGGTCGATAGTAATGTTTTGCGGCAATCTCTTGCCCTTTATCGGTGTATAGATATTTAAGATAAGCTTCCGCTACCTCTCTTGTGCCTTTTTTGTCTACCACTTTATCCACAATAGCAACAGGTGGTTCAGCGAGGATGCTTATGGAAGGAACAACAATTTCAAATTTATCTTTTCCTAATTCGTTCAACGTAAGAAGTGCCTCGTTCTCCCAAGCAATTAGCACATCCCCAATTCCTCTTTCAACAAAAGTAGTAGTAGAGCCCCGTGCTCCAGAATCCAATACTTCCACATTTTTGTACAACTTGCTCATAAATTCTTTTATTTTCTTTTCGTCCCCATTATATTTTTTATTGGCATAAGCCCATGCAGCTAAATAATTCCATCTTGCACCACCAGATGTTTTAGGATTAGGAGTAATAACGGACACTCCTTTTTTAGTTAAATCATCCCAATCTTTAATACCTTTAGGGTTTCCTTTTCTGACGAGAAAGACAATTGTTGAAGTGTAAGGAGTCGAGTTATATTCTAAATGCGTTTGCCAATCTTTTTTTAGCAAACCACTATCAGCAATCATATCAATATCATAAGCTAACGCTAGTGTAACTATATCAGCTTCAAGGCCATCAATTACCGCACGTGCTTGCTTTCCTGACCCACCATGGGATTGTTGGATGGTAACCGTTTGACCTTTCTTATTTTTCCAATATTTAGAGAATTCCGTGTTAAATTCTTGATATAACTCCCGAGTTGGATCGTAAGAAACATTCAGTAATTCAACCGAACCTTTAGAAGGCGTTGCGTTACTATTTTTTTCTTTCGCTCCATTATTCGTCTGATTACTACTGCAGCCGGATAATACAGCTGCTAACAAGATGAAAGCAAGAAAAAACGAAACGATTGGGTTGTTTACACGTACCATCGCCAATCCCCTCTTTCTGGTTGATAATTCGAATTTTTAGACCAAATAATATTTTGCCTTTTTTGTCTAGGCAGTGAAGGCATGTTTCCCATAAAATTAAGGCTTACTGCTCAACTGACGAAAGGATACATAATCAATCTAATTAGGCATTAAAACACCCCCAACCAATTCTGAATAGAAAAAATATTAATGATTTTAAAAGGTATTATATTCTTATTTTTCTGATAAGTCAACTAGGAATTAATGTTTTGGAAACTCGTCGTGGTGTTTTCATCAGCAAGACATGTGTTCGTGTTCAATCCGCGTTGTTTGAGGAAAGTGAACCCCTCGATCGGGAATCGCCATGTCGTTTTTCACCACCACACGCAAATGAGGGCGAACGCTTGCTTTTGTTTTTCGAAACGTTGCCCACCGATACTGCAAGATGCATATGCTCATCGTTGTTTAATCAATAATGTGTAATCGACGACTCTGTTCAACCGTGGGTGTTGCTTGGAGTGGACGTTGAATCATCTGTACGGGATAATGGAAAATCGTCTCAAATAATGATGGAGAAAGATGTTTTAGCTTCCTTGATAGTTGCGACGTACTAATGGCATCAAACTCTAATTCTGTGTGAAGCTCTTTCGTGTCTTTTACGTGTTTCGCCATCGTTGTCAAGCTGTCGATTTCGTTGATTTGCGCAAAAATCACCAACTGTAAAAACCGATATGCATATAAGTTGAATTAAAGATTTACAACTGAACACACAAACGATCGATCGTTTGTTCTGGTTTCTGGTTGATTCGCTGAATAAAGGCTTGGACATTCTTTCTAATTTCTTGCACACTCGAATAGAACACGTTGTAAATCACGTCTGATTTCAGCCATTTCCATAGCCCTTCAATCAAGTTCAATTGCGGACTGTATGGTGGCAAAAAGACGAGCTCTAACCGATCTTCGTGTTCTTTTAAAAATGGCTGAATGAGTTTGGCATGGTGAATTCGAGCGTTATCTAAAATCATCACTATTTTGCCTGTGGGATAGCGTTCTAACACAAGTTGAAGAAATCGAAGAAATGTTTCCGCGTCATAGCGTTCTTCTTCGATGCAAAACACTTCCCCTGTTTCGTAGTTCAACGTGCCAATCAGCTTCAGCCCTTGATGTTTTCCAAACGTCGGAATGATTCGTTGTTTTCCTTTGACAAACCATGTTTTTTGAATCGCTTGGTAATCACGAATCATCGACTCATCTTGAAAGAGGACATGGGCGATGTTCCCATCTACCAGTTTTTTTTTACTTCAGGGAAGGTGATTTCGACGAATTCTTTTTGTTTCTCTTCATCGGCATTGGCTAGTGTATAGGTCGGTTTCGTATAGCTTAGCCCTAACCGATGCAGAATGTCACTTGTTCCGCGAAGCGTGTATGTTGGCCCCCACTTTTGTTGAATGAGTTCAGCGATTATCGCAAGCGTCCAATTATATTTTGCTTCGAATCCCACATCTACGGGGAGCTGATGTTCAATGATCAAAGCCAGCTCTTTTTCCTGCTCAGGGGTCAATCGACGTGGGGCGCCAGGTGAGTATTTCATCTCCAGTCCATCAAGACCGCGCTGGGCGTAGGCATGAATATAGTTATAAATAGTTTTCTTGGATCGACCAATAATCGTTGCGATTTCTCCTTTGGTATATCCCTGCAAATGAAGATAAATCGCTTGGTAGCGTTCATATGCTCGTTTACTTTTTGCTTCTTTCATGGCAGTGGACAACTTTTCGATCTCGTCTTTGTGATTTGGCATCATATTTTCTCTCCGTTCCCCTATTTTCTCTTTTATTTATTCGCCGTGGAACGGGAGAAAACCTTTATTTCAATTTATACAGACAGCTTTTGCATAGGCTTTCTTTGATTATAGGTTGTAACCTGAATCCGTGACAAAACATCTTTACAATGGTCGCAAACCGTTGATACGATAAGGGAAAACGACGTTGACGATTCTTCATCAAGTAGGTGAATGTGATGAAAGATTTCCCGATTCGGTTTGTATTGACAGATGAAGCGATTACTCCAAGTGCTGGGCTTGCTCTCGTGGGCTACTTACTGCACCAAACGAAGCTGGATAAACGAGTAAACGCCCTTCGGCTCCCAACGGTTCGTCGAGATGTGCACATTTCCCATAGCGACGTCATTCGCTCGATGATCGGCTTGCTTGCCACAGGAAAAACGGATTTTGATCATATCGAAGCGTATCGTCAGGACGATATCTTTTCGACATCAATGGGCATTCGGCACGTACCTTCCTCCCCAACGTTGCGACAGCGACTCGATCAGCTCGCTTGTCTTCCGATGACCGAAACCATCATTTGGGAGGAATCGATGCGTCTGTTGGTTCGACAACACGCTACCTTGTCCCCTTGTTGGGCGAAAGGGAAAACGACATGGCTTCCCCTTGATATAGATGCTTCCCCATTTGACAACTCCGATACGAAGAAAGAAGGAGTGAGTCGAACGTATAAAGGATTTGACGGTTTTACGCCGTTGTTTGCGTACGCAGGGAAGGAAGGGTATATCGTTCATGCCGAGCTGCGTCCAGGGAAACAACATGTACAAGACAACATGCCTTCGTTTTTAACTACCGCCATCCGTCGAGCTCGTCCGCTGACCTCGTCTCGTCTGCTTGTCCGCATGGATGCAGGAAACGATGCGGAAGCGAATGTGCACGTATGTCTAAAGGAAGACGTGGACTTTGTCATCAAGCGAAACTTACGCCGAGAATCGAAAGCGCTTTGGTTCCAGATCGCTTCGCAAAAGGGCAGACGCATCGATGATGGACAAACCGAAGGAGTACAAACGTATGAGTTATGCCTTCCACAGACCGCAGCAATTGATGGACACACGTATACGTACGTTCAAGTCACCCAAGTGACGGAACGAACGATGGAACGAAATGGACAGCTGATGCTCGTTCCTGATTACGAAGTCGAAAGCTACTGGGTGCGCCTCGAAGGATACGAGCATGTTCGAATGAGTGATGTGCTCGCATTGTATCACGATCATGCGACATGCGAACAGTTTCATAGCGAACTGAAAAGCGACTTAGATTTAGAGCGACTTCCATCAGGGAAGATGAAAACGAATGCGCTCGTGTTAGTCATGGGAGCATTCGTGTACAACCTTCTTCGTCTGATTGGACAAGATCTATTAAGCGATCCGAGACATCCATTACATCATAAAGTGAAACGCCGCCGCATCAAGACGATCATTCAGACGGTGATCACGATGGCAGGTCGACTCGTCCGCCGATCACGACAGATCTGGATGAAACTGACGCGAAGGAGTGGCTATAGCGAGCCCCTTCTGAACATTTACATAAAATGGAGAGAAGGAGCATAACGAACGATTGTTCGCAATTCTGTACTCATCCTAACCCTCTGTCCTTTTTTGTTTTTTCTTTGGTTTATATACCTAAAAAAGATATTTATTTCATTTCTGAGAGTGAAGATGACATCTGTTTTAAACATAAAAAGGGAATGGTGGATCACGTATCCATAAAACCAGCAAAAAAGTCAAAGTCGATGTCAATCCATCACGGATTCAGGTTGTAAATTTGTTTCGGGAATTTTTGTTAAATTCAGATGAATTATTAGATGTTTTTATGGTATTATTTAGAAAAACGGGGGTGAATATGTGCTATTTTCCGAAGAAAATGGGAACAGTGAATAACTCTATACGAGAATTGTTTTTGTGTATTCTGAGAAAGAGGGGAAGATTTAATGGACTTGAACAATTATTGGAACTTGCAACCTTCCGAGAGTAAAAAGTGGCAGGAAAATAGATACAAACGATTTGGATTTGTATGGGGAGATGAGCCGGGACCTACAGCTAAAATGGCGGCACAGTTGTTTGCGGAAAAAGGATGTAAAAATATATTGGTTGCTGGATGTGGGTATGGAAGAGAATGCGTTTACTTCCATGAAAAAGGTTTCAAGGTGACGGGCATCGACCTTTCCGAGGAAGGGATAAAGTTAGCGAAACATTGGAGCCAAGAAAAAAATTTAACGATCGACTTTTATGTAGACAGTGTTTTGGATATGAAACATCCTCATGATGGGTACGATGCAGTTTTTTCACATAAGGTTTTTCATCAGTTTCGTTACGAAGACCGGAAAAAAATGATGGAAGAGTGTCATCAAGTTCTAAAAGCGAATGGAATTTTGTTTTTGTCGGATTTGTCGGTACATGATGCTGAATTTGGTATCGGAGTGGAAATTGAAAAGAACATGTTCGAACGACCGCATCGCCCCTACCGTCCAGTTTATTTCCTCTCTAACGACCATTTGGCTGAGTTTGATGGATTTGATATGGAAGAAGTGAAACCTTTCTCCTATCTAGAGTCTCATCCAGGGGAATCAACTGAGCATGAACATCATCTTCTTATTATAGTGGGAAGGAAAAAACTGTAGCCGTCAACTACCCAACGACCCAAGTCTAAAGTCGTGGGCTTGAATTCCCCGTGTTGACCAGACCAAGGCTTGAAACAGAGCCTACGTTATGGAAGTTTTTATATTAAAGGAAAAGATAGGAATTATAGCATAAGGCATCAATTTCCAATACATTCATGTTATTTAACGATTTAATGGATATGTGTATAGAAAGGGGGGCGGGACTTGCGTAAGGCACAATTCTTCCTGTTCCTGAAGGGAATATTCCCGATAATTATAGGGCTATTGTTTTCTATTCTTATTACCGCTTGTAATAGCGAAATAACAAGTTCTAGTGTGGGAAGTAAAACATTAAGCTTTAGTGGGGAGAGTAAACACTGGTCTGGAGAGATAAGTGTACGACAAACTGGAAAAAGGCAAGATAAACATATAGTCTTCAAATATAAAGGGGATGCTCGGGAAATTACGACAATAAGTTATAAGGTTGAAGGTGTTGATGGCGGGGGTTCTGCAAGTGAAGTAAAGTTAAATAAAAGTGGCGTATTAGATACTTCAGGTGGAACATATACAGGTGGAACGCTTTTATCGAAACATGATAAGTTGACAGTTACTATTTATTGGAACGGAAATTCAGAAACATTTAGCTTAGTGAGTAAATAGTTATCCCCCTCACCACGAGGGGGATTGTTTATTGTTCAAACAACAATACGCGCGCTGGAGCAGCGTCAGTGCCGACGAGTTTAAGCGGAGCAGCGATCATCCAATATTCGCCTGCTGGGACGTCTTTTAGCCGAAGCCCTTCGATAATGATAATGCCATGGCTAAACAGCGTTTTATGCGTCGGGTGTCCTGTTTGATTGCGCTCGACGCCAAGCGCGTCGATACCAACACCTCGAATACGTTTTTCGGCTAAGTACGCTGCCGCATCTTCGGCAACGTAAATAAATTCAAAGTTAAAAGCGTCGTCGAACGAGTTTTTCGTTTTGAATAAGATAAAATCGTTCTCTTGAATGTCAAAATGAATGAGATCTTCTTTTGTAATTCGATCATCGACGTTTGTCACGTCTAATACTTTGCAGTAGCCGACAAGTTTTTCAAGCGGGATCGTTTCGAACGTTTCACCGTCTTTTACCATATGAAGCGGTGCGTCGATATGCGTACCTGTATGCACATCCATATCGATGCGCGATTCGGTGACGTAATCGTTCGTAACGGTCATTAGCTTCGGTTGTTTTTCCGGCTTATTTTTATACACAGGCATTCCTTCAAAAATTGGGGCAGTAACATCGTACATGTTCATGTTCGTTTCCTCCTCACATATTTGGGCTAAGCGGCCACCAATGAAAGCCGTCTTTTTGCAATAGCTCGTCTGCTTTTTTCGGTCCCATCGAGCCGGCTTCGTAGTTCGGGAAGTCTGTAGCTTCTGTGTTTGCCCATACGTCTGAAATCGGGTCGACGAAGCTCCATGAGGCAGCGACTTCGTCCCAATGCGTAAAGTTTGTTGCATCGCCGCGCATGCAGTCATATAGCAATTTTTCATACGCTTCCGGCGTATTAATGCCGTCGATGCAGTTGTAGCAATAGTCGAGTTTTATCGGCGTCGTTTTCATGTTTTCGCCGCTTTTTTTCGCGTTCAAGTGAAGGGTAATGCCCTCGTCTGGCTGAATATGAATGACAAGTAAATTTGGATGTACGTGTTCGCTTGTGCCATAATATAAGTTCATTGGCACATCTTTAAACTGTACGACAATTTTTGTCGATTTTTCTGTCATTCGTTTTCCTGTTCGTATGTAAAACGGCACACCTGCCCAACGGAAATTGTCGATTAAAAGTTTTCCAGCTACAAACGTTTCCGTATTGGAGGTTGGATCGACATTATGTTCTTCACGATAGCCGATGACTTTTTGCCCTCGCACAATGCCGCTTCCGTATTGGCCGCGTACAAAGTATTGATCGACTTCATCATGTGTAACAGGACGAAGAGCTCGTAACACTTTTACCTTTTCGTTGCGAATGTCGTCCGTTGTAAGTTTAATTGGCGGCTCCATCGCTAGTAACGCGACCATTTGTAACATATGGTTTTGTACCATGTCGCGAAGAGCCCCAGAATGGTCATAATAGCGGCCGCGATCTTCTACACCGAGCGTTTCGCTTGATGTAATTTGAATATTGGCAATAAAGCGGTTATTCCAGAGCGGTTCGAAAATGGCGTTCGCAAAACGAATGACCTCGATGTTTTGCACCATTTCTTTGCCGAGATAATGGTCAATACGGAAAATTTGCTCCTCTGAAAACGATTGGCGTATTTCTTCATTTAGTTTTTTTGCGCTTTGTAAATCATGACCGAACGGTTTTTCAATGACTAATCGTGTCCAGCCATTCGTTGTCGTCAGTCCTTCTGATTTTAAATGCGATGTAATCGTTCCGAAAAATTCCGGTGCCATCGCTAAATAAAAAATGCGGTTACCCGGAATGTGAAACTGTTCTTCTACATGTGTCAATAGTTCATTTAATTGTTCGTATGATTGCGTATTTGTCGCATCTAATGAATGATAGTAAAAATGGGAAATAAATGTGTCATCGATTAGCTCTTGCTTTGTCGCTTCTTCAATCGTTTCTTTTACGTAATGACGAAACGATTCGTCTGTATGGGGGCGACGGGCAACGCCGACAACAGCAAACTGTTCAGACAGCTTTCCTTTTTGATAAAGTTTATAAATGGATGGAAATAGTTTGCGTTTTGCTAAGTCGCCAGTCGCACCAAAAATTACAATTGTCGCTTTTGGTTGTACGTCAGTCACGGATCATATACCTCGCTTTTATTCATTTTTTGAAAGGTTCATGATAATGTAATTTTAGAGGTTTATTGTGGTAAACGCAAATGTTTTATCTGATTAAAGAAAAGAGAGGGATGAAAGCGTGGAGTTGTTATTTTTAGGGACAGGCTCTGGTGTCCCGTCGAAAGGTAGGAACGTGTCAGCCGTTGCGCTTCAGTTGTTAGAGGAAAGAGGGGCGACATGGTTATTCGACTGCGGTGAAGCGACCCAACATCAAATTTTACATACGTCCATTCGCCCAAGACGAATTGAGCGCATTTTCATTAGCCATTTACACGGCGATCACATATTTGGTTTGCCTGGATTGCTTGGCAGCCGCTCATTTCAAGGAGGGGAAACGCCGCTCGTCGTTTACGGTCCAGCAGGTATCCGTACATTTATTGACACAGCCTTAACGATTAGCGGCACACGGCTAAAATATGATTTGTATATTGAAGAATTTACAGAGGGGATCATATTCGAAGACGAACAGTTTGTTGTTATAGCAAAACTGCTCGATCACGGTTTGCCTTCATATGGGTTTCGCATTGTCGAAAAAGATTTGCCGGGCACGTTGCTCGTCGATCGGCTGCTTGCTCTTGGTGTGAGACCGGGGCCTATTTACCAGAAAATTAAGCGTGGAGAGACCGTTGTGTTAGAAGATGGAACTGTCATTGATGGTCGTGAATTTGTTGCCCAACCGAAAAAAGGGCGCATTGTTGCGATCATGGGAGATACGCGTTATTGTGAGGCGAGCATTGAACTTGCGAAACGAGCAGATGTGCTCGTTCATGAGGCGACATTTAGCGCAGAAGAAGCGCATTTAGCGCACGATTACTATCATTCAACGACGTGGCAAGCAGCAGAAGTAGCGAAACAGGCGGGAGTGAAACAACTCATTTTGACGCATATTAGCTCTCGTTATCAAGGGGAGATGTGTGAGCGACTCGTTGAAGAAGCGAAAACTATTTTTCCGAATGTTGCGCTTGCTTTCGATTTTTCATTGTTTCCGATTCGACGGACAGGAGATGATCAACGATGACCGAAGTAAAAGGGAGCATCATCGATAAACAGACACGATGCGTACATTATCATAGTGAACGCGATGTCATTGCGATTAAGTTTTATTGTTGTCGAACGTATTTCCCGTGCGTGTACTGTCATGAAGAACATGGTTGTGGCAAGCATGCGGTATGGCCGAAAGAGCGTTTTTATGAAAAAGCGGTTTTATGTGGTGTTTGTCAAACGGAGCTGACGATTGAACAATATATGACAAGCAATTACCATTGCCCACATTGCAACGCGGCGTTTAATCCGGGATGTCAACTCCACGCACATTATTATTTTGAAGTATAAAAAGGATGTCCACGATGTGACATCCTTTTTCGTGTTTTACCATCCTCTGACATATGGTTTCGGTGCTTCAAGCTGAATGCCAAGTTCGTTTGCGGCTGTTTTTGGCCAATATGGGTTGCGAAGAAGTTCGCGCCCGATAAAAACAAGATCAGCGCGCCCGTTCCGTAATATTTCTTCTGCCTGTAACCCTGACGTAATGAGCCCAACGGCTCCTGTCGGCACATTTGTTTCACGGCGAATCGTTTCAGCAAACGGCACTTGGTAGCCAGGGTATGCATCAATTTTTGCTGGAACGACGGCGCCAGAGCTTACATCGATCAAATCAACACCTTGCGCTTTCATTCGTTGAGCATAGTCAATGTAATCATTGACTGTTAACCCGTCTGGATGATAGTCGTGTGCAGAAATGCGCACAAATAGTGGGCCGTCCCACACTTCTTTTATCGCTTCAATGACTTCACCTAAAAAACGATAGCGATCTTCTCCACCGTATTCATCCGTTCGTTTGTTTGTAAGCGGCGATAAAAATTCGTTAATTAAGTAGCCGTGCGCAGCGTGAATTTCAATGACGTCAAAATCAGCTTCCTTTGCTCGCCGCGCCCCTTGCTGAAAGGCGTGAATCGTTTCTTCAATTTCCGTTTTTGTCATTTCTTTTGGTGTGCGCATGTTGTCATCAAACGGAATAGGGGAAGGAGCAATGATTTCCCCAGAAACGGTCGCTTTCCGTCCGGCATGTGCAAGCTGAATGCCAATTTTGGCTCCTTGTTCATGAACGAGCGTCGTGAGCGTACGCAATCCACTTATATGGTCGTCGCTCCAAATACCTAAATCGCGTGCCGAAATTCTCCCTTGTGGTGTAACTGCCGTCGCCTCGACAATAATAAGTCCGACTTGCCCGACAGCCCGCGTTGCATAATGAATGAGATGCCAGTTGTGTACCGTTCCGTCTTCGCGATCACACGCATACATGCACATCGGCGACATGACGATGCGGTTTTTCAATGTGACGTCTCGTATCGTATATGGCGAAAAAAGCATACAACATCCCTCCGATCGTATTGTTTACAAAAATGATATCACGTATTGTTGGAAAAGAAAAACAATTTGCTTTATTGAACGGAGGAAAGAAGTGCTTCACCGAGCTCTTTTGATCGTTCAGTTGCCCGTTTAATACAAGCAATCATTGCTTCTTGATAGCGGTATTGCTCGAGCACGCCGATGCCTGCTTCAGTCGTCCCCCCTGGGCTTGTGACTTCTTTTCGTAAAATGGAAGGATGTTTGTTCGACGCTTTTAACATATGGGCGGCACCGATAATCGTTTGTAAAATGAGCTCTTTCGCAATATCGTGATCAAGCCCGATTTCATCGGCCGCTTTTTCCATTGCCTCCACTAAATAATACACGTAAGCAGGTCCGCTACCAGATAACCCTGTCACAGCATGCAAGTGCTTTTCATCAACAATCGTCACAATTCCGACCGTTTCAAATAACGTTTTTGCGATGCGCATATGTTCGTCGGTTGCATATGCCCCTTGCGCTAATGCTGTGGCAGATTGTCCGATGGCTGCGGATGTATTCGGCATGGCGCGAATGACCGGGATTTGTTTCCCGATTAGCGATGTAATTGTATCGGTCGTCACTCCTGCAAGCAATGAAATAATAAGCTGTTGTTCACAAAAAGCATGTGCGATTGGCGTAAGACTTTCCGCAACATCTTTTGGTTTCATGGCTAAAATGATAATATCAGCTTCTTTTACTGCTTGTTCTTTATTCGTTTCCGTTCGCACCCCATACGTTTGTTGCAAATACGTTAGTCGTTCCATGCGCGAGCGATTCGTTACGATCATTTGCTTTGGTTCATATAGCGTTTGTATAACTCCTGAAATAAGCGCTTCTGCCATCGATCCTGCACCGAGAAACGTGATCGTCATTTTTTTAACCTCCTTATCTCCAAAATAAAAAGACCTTTCGTCCGATAAAGGACGGAAAGGTCTTTCGTTTCCGCGGTACCACCTTTGTTGGCACAATGTGCCCACCTCTTATGCCGGTATCGTCGGCAAGACGGTTAGGTTTGCCTAACAGCTCATAGGGTAGGTTCCATGATAAAGAGGGTAATGAAACCTTTCAGCCTACGGGTTTCACTCTCTTGTTACCATTTATCATGTACTGGCCCTATTCATCGCTTCGCACATATATGATTTGCTTGCAATTATGCATGAAAAACGAGCGTGTTGTCAATAGGTTTCGTCTAATTACTTTCTGAATTTTTTAATAAATAAATAAAAATAAATGACAAATAGAAAAAATAAGTGTAAACTGATAAACAGACGAGACGGAAAATTATGATGATATAATGAAGGAGCTAGAACGATGGAACAGTTGCATCGCATTGTCGTTCCAACGCCATTTGCCGTTGGGGATGTGAATATGTATATCCTTGAAGGAGAACGATTAACGCTCGTTGATGCTGGGGTGAAAACGGAGGAAGCATGGAACGTTTTCGTTCGTGAATTGCAGAACATCGGCTACCAACCGACAGATATTGAACAAGTCATCATTACGCACCACCATCCAGATCACGTCGGTTTGCTTGATTATTTGCCGCCGTCACTTCCTGTTATCGGGCATCGCAAAGCTGCGCCTTGGATTGCGAAAGATGCTGCTTTTTTTTCGTGGCACCAACAATATTTCGAACAATTTTTAATCGAGTGTGGCGTTGGTGAAGAGGGTGTGACGAAACTAGGAAACTTTCGGCGTTCTCTTCGCTTTTCGTGCGAGCGCTCGCTCACACAAGAAGTAAAAGAAGGGGATGTGATCGAAGGCTGGATAGTTATCGAAACGCCAGGTCATGCGCAAAGTCACATCGTGTTGTATCGTGAAGCGGACGGTCTGATGATCGGAGGCGACCATTTGCTAGCAGCGATTTCATCCAATCCGCTGTTAGAGCCGCCTGCGATCGGTGAACAAGAGCGCCCAAAACCACTTTTGCAATATAATGATTCATTAAAAAAACTACTCCAGTACGACATTACAACAATTGTTACGGGACATGGGGAAGATGTGACGGATGTCGCACCGCTTATTGACAAGCGGCTTGAAAAACAAAAAGAACGTGCACAGTACGTGTGGCAACTGTTGAATGAAAAGCCGATGACGGTATTTGACGTATGTCGATCACTTTTCCCGACTGTATATGAGCGAGAGTTTTTGTTGACGATGTCTGAAACGATTGGCCAACTGGACTATTTAGAGGCGATAGGTGCAGTGAAGAAAGAAAAAGTTGATCAAATATATATGTACGAAGCGGTGAGATCATGAAACTGAAAGGGAAATACGTTGTGATTACAGGAGCATCGAGTGGCATCGGTGAGCAAATCGCATACGAAGCAGCTAAACGCGGAGGAATACCTGTATTGCTCGCACGTTCAAAAGAAAAGCTAGCGCAAATTGCGCAACAGATTGAACAAACGTACAGTATTTCTTGCCTATATGAGCAATTAGATGTTAGTAACGTAAAAGAAGTAGACGATGTATTTGATCGCTTGCTCACCTCGATCGATGTCCATATTCTTGTCAATAATGCTGGTTTCGGCGTATTTCGATATGTTGAACAGATTGATCTTTCGGAAGCGAAGCAAATGTTTGATGTCAATGTGCTCGGATTGATCGCTTGTACGAAAAAAGTGTATGCGCATATGATGGAAAAACGATCGGGTCATATTATTAATATCGCATCGCAAGCAGGAAAAATTGCCACGCCGAAATCGAGCGTATATGCGGCGACAAAACATGCTGTGCTCGGATTTACAAATAGTTTACGAATGGAAGCGTCCATGTATGGCATTTATGTGACAGCTGTAAACCCAGGACCGATCGAAACGAACTTTTTTACCGTTGCTGATACGTCCGGAGAATATGTGAAAAACGTGAAACGATGGATGCTTCGCCCGGAATTTGTCGCAAAGCGCGTCGTTGATGTGATGCTTACCCCTACGCGCGAAGTGAATCTGCCGTTTTGGATGCATATGGGAAGTCGTATATATCAACTATTTCCATCGCTCATTGAAAAAATCGGCAAACAAGCATTTTTAAAAAAGTAAGCGAGGTGTAAATGGTGAAAATCACGATCACGGAACGAGCGATCGAACAACTTCGTCGTGTTCAAGGAAATAAACATGTGAAACTCATATACGATACAGATGGTTGCGGATGTGCCGTAAACGGAGTACCTATGTTACTGCTTGTCGATCAATTAGACGAACATGATGTGGAGATTGAAACAAACGATATGCCCATTTGGATGGAAAAACATCAGCTCATTTTTTTCGATGATCAAATGACGCTTGACGTTGTCGATGGAGCAGGGTGTTTTCAATTAAAAAGTCCAAATCAAATATTGAATCCGCGCATGTCACTGGTTGAGCGCTAAAAAATAAAAAAGCCCGGAATAAAAGCCGGGCTCATTCGTTTTTCGGGGCGCGAACGACCGATTGAAATTTTCCTTTATGGGCTGCATCACAAAACGGCATGTTTTGTGAGAGCCCACAACGACAGAGAGAAAACGTTTCTTTTGTTTCAAACTTGTTTCCTTCCATGTCAATTAATTCGACATCGCCGGTTACACGAAATGAACCATTATCCATCACTTTAATTTGTACTTTTGCCATATATTCCACCTCCTTGTATACCTTATATCGTATATACTATCTATTTTATATTAGAAATGCAAGGACGTGCATATTTGTCAGAACAGTGACAAGATAAATGGATGTGATTTTTTGTGATCAATGTCACATGATATAAATATTCCTTCTTGTACAATGGGAAGTAGTGATTGAATCGGAGGGATCAAAATGCGTGATTTTCATCAAAATCCATTTATCGTTATATGGGAGTTGACGCGAGCGTGTCAACTCAACTGTCTTCATTGTCGGGCCGAAGCGCAATATCATCGTGACCCATGTGAATTAACGTTTGAAGAGGGAAAACAACTTATTGATGACATTTATGAAATGGATCAGCCTCTTCTCGTGTTCACAGGTGGCGATCCACTGATGCGTCCAGATGTGTACGACATCGCTAAATATGCGATTGATAAAGGACTTCGTGTATCGATGACCCCAAGTGCAACACCAAACGTGACAAAAGAAGCGATCCGAAAAGCAAAAGAAGTCGGCTTAGCGCGATGGGCATTTAGTTTAGATGGCCCAAACGCGGAAATTCATGACCATTTTCGGGGCATGTCCGGCTCTTTTGATTTAACGATGAAGGCGATCGAATATTTACATGAGTTGGAAATACCGGTGCAAATTAATACGGTCATTTCTCGATATAATGTTCATGTTCTTGATGAAATGGTGCAACTTGTTGAAAAGCTTGGATGTGTGCTTTGGAGCGTATTTTTTCTCGTACCGACAGGCAGGGGGAAAGAGACGGATATGATTTCACCCGTTGAGCATGAAAAAGTGTTTCGTTGGCTTTATGAAACGAGTAAACGTGTACCGTTTGATATTAAAACGACTGCAGGACAACATTATCGACGTGTTGTGTTGCAGCAAAAAATGCGAGAGCAACAAATTCACGGTGACATTCGTTATGAAGACGTGTTAATGAAAGGGCTGACCGGGCAAGTAGATGGGCTAGGACGTGCCCCAAAAGGAGTAAACGATGGAAACGGTTTTGTATTTATTTCGCATATTGGTGACGTATATCCAAGTGGACTATTGCCTGTAAAAGCAGGGAATGTACGTGAACAACCGTTATCCCATATTTATCGCCATTCTCTGATTTTCAAACAGTTAAGAAATCCAGACGGATATAAAGGAAAATGTGGCGTATGTGAATTTCGCTACGTTTGTGGCGGATCGCGTTCAAGAGCATATGCGGTTACAGGCGATTACTTAGCAAGCGAACCGTACTGCATCTACATCCCGAAGGCGTGGAGGCAAAAAGAAAGGGTCGGCGAATAGCCGGCTTTTTTCTATTCATCCATACAGGCGATAAGTTCCTTATTTGTGTAAATTGGGAACTTGTCTTTTTTCTACAAACATTTTATTCATATGAAAGAACGTATGAAAATTTTGTGAACATAACAAAAATTGCGAACAATATAGCAGTACCGATTAATAAATTTTTTTACGATAAAATTGCTAAATGATAGAGCGAAGGGGGAAATAAAGATGGAACGATTAAAACAATTTTAACAGGTTTTGTCGGTGCCGCAGATGGTTTAGGAGGGTTCTTTTTACCTAATATTTTAGGTATGTTTAAACAATGGACAAATTCGTATTCATACGGTTTTTGGTAGGTTGCAGCGACGATGATGGTTGCGATGCTCATCATGAGACAGTTACGTAAAACGATTGCTTAAATATCATTTTTTAACATTGTATGAACGTTTCAGAAAATGTGATACACATCACATTTTTATTTATGTGCTTTCTTTATGATGAAAGTACAGAAACCATTTTTACAATCATACTTCAAAAAGGAGAGACGATTGTTATGAGTCAAACATTGAAAACGGTGTCACAATATGTTGAACGGAAAAGTCGTATCGGTTCGTATTGGAACCCAGAGGATCCTGTGTTTTGGGAAAAAGAAGGGAAAAAACATGCTCGCCGAAATCTTTGGATCTCCGTTCCAACACTAATGCTTGCATTTATCGTCTGGCAAATTTGGTCTATCATTGCCGCCCGATTAAATGACATTGGTTTTCAGTTTACGCAAAGTCAATTGTTTACGTTAGCTGCTGTGCCGGGATTAGTTGGGGCAACGTTACGCTTCGTTTATACGTTTGCAGTCGGGAAATTCGGAGGAAAAAACTGGACTGTTTTTTCGACAGGGGTGTTACTTATTCCTGCCATTGGACTTGGATTGGCAGTCCAAAATCCCGATACACCGTATTGGGTAATGTTACTATTAGCTGCTCTCTGTGGGCTTGGTGGAGGAAACTTTGCATCTGCATTAGCTAACATTAGCTTTTTCTTCCCGAAAAAAGAAAAAGGAACAGCACTTGGCATTAACGGTGGCCTTGGAAACATGGGTGTATCGGTCGTTCAGTTTGTTACACCGTTGATCGTAACAGTTGGTGTGTTTGGAGAGATCGGTGGCGAACCACAAGTGTTGGCAGACGGTTCAAAAGTTTGGTTGCAAAACGCTGCATTTATTTGGGTCATTCCGATTGTGTTTTTTACGATTTTAGCATATTTCGGTATGGATAACTTGCCCAACGTAAAACAATCTGTATCGGAGCAGTTTGTTATCGTCAAACGAAAACATACATGGATTATGACATGGTTATATGTTGCAACGTTCGGTTCGTTTATTGGATATGCCGCGGCGTTTCCTCTTTTATTAACATCACAATTTCCAGAACATGCATCGCTCGCCTTTTTAGGAGCGTTTTTAGCAGCTGCATTCCGTCCGGTCGGTGGATGGTTGGCCGATAAATTAGGAGGAGCGCGTGTAACAAACTACGTTTTAATTGTTATGGGGCTTGGTGCTGCTGCGGTTATGTATTTTACAACTGAAAAACAATTTATCGGATTTATTGTATCTTTCATGATCTTATTTATTGCTGCTGGAATGGGATCAGGGTCAACATTCCAAATGATCCCAATCATCTTCCCACCAAAAGAAGCAGCACCTGTTCTTGGTTTTACGGCAGCGTTTGCGGCATATGGTTCATTCTTTATTCCAAAATTGTTTGGTTGGGCTTCCCAAAATACAGGTACACCAATTACGGCATTTTATTTCTTTATCGCATTTTATGTTGTATCTTTGATTATGAACTGGTATTATTATGCTAGAAAAAATGCGGAAGTGAAATGTTAGAAGAATAAAAGAAGGGGATATCTGTAATAGATATTCCCTTTTGATATATGGAGGGACTAAAGTGAGAAAAATGTGTTTTTTTATTATGATTTTGTTATTAGTGGCATGTAATCCTCACGCCGCTCAACCAAATGCGACACCATCCATTAAAGTTGCGGCAGCTGCAGATTTAACCCATGCATTTAAAGAAGTTGGGAAGCAGTTTAAAAAAGAAACGGGAATAGACGTTACATTTGTTTTCGGTTCGAGTGGTCAGCTAGCAGAACAAATTAAGCAAGGGGCTCCATTTGACATGTTTGCTTCAGCGAATGTAGAATATGTCGATGAACTCGTTCGCGAGCATATCGCTCTTGAACAAACAAAAAACATATACGCCTTTGGGCGCATTGGACTTGCCGTAAAAGAAGGAGTAGCTGTAACGTCATTACAAGATTTACTGAAAAAAGAAGTGAAAAAAGTGGCGATTGCTAACCCGGATCATGCACCGTATGGACTAGCAGCAAAGCAAGCGTTACAGAAAGCGGGTTTATGGGAACAAGTAGAGCCGAAGCTTGTTTATGGGAAAAACATTGCTGATACGCTTGCTTATGTGGAATCGGGCAACGTTGAAGTGGCGATCGTGGCACTTGCACTAATGAAGGATCATCATCTTCCATTCTACCTTATTGATGAACATATGCACGAACCGATTCGCCAAGCTGTCGTCGTCGTAAAAACGACGAAACATGAAAAAGAGGCGCGCGAATTTCTCACATTTTTAAAAGGACCAATCGGTACAAGCATCATGAAAAAGTATGGTTTTATCATTCCTGAGGAGGAATAATTGTGGAGGCGGTCAATCTTTTTCCGCTCTTTCTGTCATTAAAAGTAGCAACAATAGCAACGGTTTGTGCACTTGTTGTCGGATTGCCCATTTCTTACTATTTAAGTCGTTCTAACGATAAAATAAGTGATATACTTGATTCTTTATTTACGTTGCCAATCGTATTGCCCCCAACCGTTCTCGGTTACTATTTACTTGTACTACTTGGTCGCTCAAGTCCAATTGGTCGTTGGTTGGAAGAAGCATTTGGGATTTTGATTGTATTTACACCGACAGGAGCGGTTGTTGCCGCTTTTGTTGTCGCTTTGCCGTTTTTTGTAAAAACGGCACGGGCAGCATTTGCAAGTATTGACGAGCAATTGTTGAATGCGGCGCGCGTACTTGGACGATCGGAGTGGGATATTTTTTTTACTGTCGTCATACCGCTTTCTTGGCGTAGCATTGCATCTGCAACTACACTTGTCTTTGCACGTGCGCTCGGCGATTTTGGTACGACGCTTATGGTTGCAGGAAGCATTCCGAATGAAACGATGACGATGCCGATCGCTATTTACGATGCATTGCTTGCAGGAAATAAAAAAATGGCAAATATACTTGTCATCATCATGACGAGTGTATCTGTTGTTTTATTGTATACGATGAAACGATTAGAGAAGCGAATGATGCGAGGAGAAAACGATGCTTTACGTCGCCATTAAAAAAACATTTTCTCATTTTCAGTTAGATGTAAATTTTACAATACACAAAGGGGTCATTGGTATTTTAGGACCATCAGGATGTGGAAAAAGTTTAACGTTACAAAGTATTGCGGGGCTGCAACGGCCAGATGAAGGCGTTATTCAATTGAATAATCATTTGTTTTTTCATTCGGACAACCGAATTCACGTCCCCACCCGTCATCGAAATGTCGGGTATATGTTTCAACATTATGCCCTTTTTCCCCATTTGACCGTTTACGAGAATATTGCGTTTGGCTTAAAAAAATGGCCAAGAAAGCAAGTACAACATACGGTTATGAACATGATTGAAAATGTCGGATTAAAAGGGTATGAGAATCATTACCCCCACCAATTATCCGGAGGACAGCAACAACGAGTGGCACTTGCACGAACGCTTGTTACAAAACCGAGTATATTATTGCTTGATGAGCCGTTCTCAGCGTTAGATCACCATACAAAACAAGTGATGGAACAACAATTTTTCTCTTATTTACAACAACACTTTTCTGGTATCGTTCTTTTTGTTACACATCATTTAGAAGAAGCCTATCGGTTATGTGACGAACTTATTTTATATGACCGTGGTCGCGTCATACAACAAGGAAAGAAAGAATGTGTATTTCATGAACCGGACAATGTACAGGCTGCAAAAATTGTCGGCTGTAAAAATATATTTCCTTGTACGTTTGTTGAAAAGGGAGACGAGGTGATTGGTTATGTCAACGGTGCACAATTAATCGTCCCTGCACATAGAAAAAAGAGCGGGGCGACATATGTTGGTATTCATTCGCACCATATTCGCTTTGTTGATGATGCGATATGCAACGCATTTCCTTTTCGTATCATTCGTGTTGCTTCACATGTATATACGTATGATGTGACGATACAAACAGATCATTTTATATTGCAAGCTAGTGTGAGTGAAGAACAGTGGCGACATATGCATAATAAAAAAGTATATTTACCGCCTGAGCATTTGTTTTTTTTGAGAGAAGGAGGTTGACTCCAAAAGCCCCCTTTTTGATGAAATTTAACCTAAGTATGTGAAATAGACCACCTCTGAAACCCTTGATTTTACTGGGTTTTCACTGGTGGTCTATTTTCCCATTTCACCTCAGATGGGAGCATTACCCTCCTTTCCTTTTTGGGTCAGCTCTTTTTTTTTGAAATTAAATGTCATGTTTTGTTACATAGTAAATGTTTATTTTTTTGTTAGTGTAATAAAATATAACATAAAGATATTATAAAAGGGGGAAGTGTATGGGAAAAGTGTATTTGGTTGGTGCTGGACCGGGTGATCCGGGGTTAATTACGTTAAAAGGGATTCGTTGTATTCGTGAAGCAGATGTGATTTTGTATGATCGGCTCGTCAGTCCACAACTTTTGGTGGAAGCAAAAAGAGAGGCTGAGATTATCTATTGCGGAAAAGGTCCCGATTGTCATTTCATGAATCAGAATGAGATAAACAGTTTGCTTACTCGGTATGCCCGTGAAGGAAAAATTGTTACGAGATTGAAAGGTGGGGATCCGTTTGTCTATGGAAGAGGAGGTGAGGAAGCAGAAGTGTTAGCCAAGAACCATATAGCATTCGAGATTGTTCCTGGTGTTACGTCAGGGGTGGGTGCTTGTGCTTACGCTGGCATTCCTTTAACGCATCGTTATATTAGTTCTACAGTAGTTTTTGTAACAGGACATTATTGCGATGAGAAAAAGATAAGGTGGGACAATATTGCTAGTATAGAGACGGTTGTTATTTATATGGGTATTAATCAGGCTGTGTATATTGAACAACAAATGATATCAAATGGTCGCTCGCCAAATACACCAATTTGCATTATACAAGAAGGGACAACGAGTCGACAACGAGTGCTTACAGGGGAATTGAAAGATTTATCTCTAATTATTGAAAAACATCGTGTTAAAAGTCCAGGGTTGATCGTCATCGGAGAAGTCGTTCGTATGAGATCTATCATTTCCTGGTTTATGTAAAAAAAAAAAAAGTATGTTATTTTTTATTACAAAACATGTGACATTATATAACCAACTAGTATAATGTTAAATAAAAAAGGAGAAGGATAGAATGAATAAAAAAAACAGAAAAATCGGAACATTAACATTGATTGTTTTAATATGTAAATTTTGGTTTAGGTAAAAACTTATTTGTACTTCATTGATAAACAAAATATGAATTCAAAACTTATACTGAATGGAGGTTGAAGATAAATGGGAAAAAGAAAGCTTGTATTGATCGGCAACGGGATGGCTGGAGTGCGTTGTGTTGAGGAAATTTTAAAGATTGATGGTGATGCATTTGATATTACGATCTTTGGAAGTGAGCCTTATCCAAACTACAATCGTATTTTATTATCAACTGTGTTGCAAGGAGACATGTCAATCGATAGCATTACGATGAACGATTGGGAATGGTATCGAAAAAATAACATCCGACTTTTCGTTGGTGAAACGGTTATAAACATCGACACAGAGAAGCGGTTTGTACGGACAGACAAAGGGCGAACTGTTCAATATGACAAATTAATCATCGCCACAGGCTCTAAGCCTTTCATTCTTCCGATACCAGGAGCGAATAAAAAAGGGGTCACCGCGTTTCGCGATATTAAAGACTGCGAAATGATGATGGAATATGCAAAAACGTATAAAAAAGCCGCAGTGATTGGCGGTGGATTGTTAGGTTTAGAGGCTGCGAGAGGTCTTTTAAATTTAGGGATGGAAGTTGATGTCATTCATATTTTTGACTATTTAATGGAACGCCAATTAGACCCAACTGCGTCGAAACTGTTGCAGCGTGAATTAGAAAAACAAGGAATGAATTTCCTGCTTAAAAAGGAAACAGCAGAGATTTTTGGAGATGGCCGCGTCGAAGGGGTTCGCTTTAAAGACGGAACAGAAATTGCAACGGATTTAGTCGTCATGGCCGTAGGGATTCGTCCGAACGTTGATTTAGCGCGGGAAAGCGGAATCGCGGTAAACAGAGGGATTGTCGTGAATGATTACTTAGAAACGAGCGTTCCTCATATTTATGCGGTCGGTGAATGTGCGGAACATCGGGGAATTGTGTATGGTCTTGTAGCGCCGCTTTACGAACAAGGGAAAGTATTAGCCGAAGCGGTTTGCGGCATTAAGGGACGTCCATACGAAGGTTCGGTTGTTTCTACGCAATTAAAAGTTTCTGGCGTCGATTTGTTTTCTGCCGGAGAATTTATGGATGGGGAAGGAACGGCATCGATTAAAGTATATGACGAATTCCGTGGAATTTATAAAAAAGTTGTCATTCGTGACGGAAAAATCGTTGGTGCGGTTTTGTTTGGCGACACAAGCGAAGGCCGGAAACTACTGGATATGATTAATAAAAATGAAAATATTTCTAACTCGTTCCAATTATCGTTTTTCCAATCAACTGCGAATTCATCCAATAAAAGCATGGTGGCTGCAATGGCAGATACGGATGTCGTTTGTGGTTGTAACGGGGTAACGAAAGGAACGATTTGTAAGGCAATTGCGGAGCATGGGTTAAAAACTGTTGAAGAAGTGCGTGATTGTACGAACGCTTCACGTTCCTGCGGAGGATGCAAAGGGTTAGTAGCGGAGTTATTAGAGTATACACTTGGTGAGGAATTTGATAAATATGCGATGAAAGAAACGATTTGTGGATGTACAACATTAAGTCGTGAAGAAGTGATTGATGAAATTAAAGCGAAAAATTTGAAGTATGTGAAAGAAGTGATGAACGTCCTTGGTTGGAAAAATGAAGAAGGTTGTTCGAAATGCCGCCCGGCGTTGAACTATTATTTAAGCATGTTGTATCCAAGTGAATACGTCGATGAAGCGGAGTCGCGTTTCGTGAATGAACGGCTTCACGCGAATATTCAAGCAGATGGAACGTATTCGGTTGTTCCGAGAATGTATGGAGGGATCACAACGGCAGAGCAATTGCGGAAAATTGCTGATGTCGCTGAAAAGTACAACGTGCCAATGATTAAGTTAACAGGTGGACAACGCATTGATTTATTAGGAGTGAAAAAAGAAGATTTGCCACGCATTTGGGCCGAATTAGACATGCCATCTGGATATGCATACGCAAAAGCGCTGCGCACAGTCAAAACGTGTGTTGGTAAGCAATTTTGCCGTTTCGGTACACAAGACTCTACAAAACTGGGGATTGATATGGAAAAGAAATTTGAACGGTTGAATACGCCGCATAAAGTAAAAATGGCTGTTTCTGCTTGTCCGCGCAACTGTGCAGAATCAGGAATTAAAGACGTCGGCATCGTCGGTGTCGATGGCGGCTGGGAAATTTACGTCGGCGGAAATGGTGGTACGCATTTGCGCGCGGGAGATTTGCTATGCACTGTAAGGACAGAAGAAGAAGTGATTGAAATGACAGGGGCGTTTCTCCAATATTACCGTGAGTCTGCTAACTATTTAGAACGCACATCCAAATGGGTCGAGAGAGTCGGGCTTGAGCATATTCGCGAAGTGATTTTTGATCAGGAAACTCGCCGGCAATTGCTGGATCGTTTGGAGGAAGCGCTAGCAGCCACGAAAGATCCATGGAAAGAGATAGTTGAAAATAAAGAGATGCAAGAAAAGTTGTTCACAAGTCTACAAGTCAAAGTGCCAGTGAATAGGTAGGAGGAGAGTTAGATGACACGAATGGAGATCGGAACAGTACAACGCCTTTCTGAAAGATTAGGAAAATGCGTAAAAGTGGGACAAATGGAGCTGGCGTTATTTCGGTTGTCAGACGGCCGTATTTATGCGCTTGAAAACCGCTGTCCGCACAAAGGAGGAGATTTGTCTCAAGGAATTGTCAGCGGGGAGTTTGTGTTTTGTCCTCTTCATGATTGGAAAATTTCCATAAAAGATGGGAAAGTGCAAGCACCTGATCACGGCTGTGTGAAAACATATAAGGTAGAAATTGAAAATGGAAAAATATATATACAACTGTAAATAAGGTGAATGAATATGACAAAAGAATTGTTACGTTATTTTCGGCACAAGCAAAAAGATCATGCGTCGGAAACGTTATTTGATACACAATGCCCGTTTTGTAGCGTTCAATGTGCGATGCAGTTCGTTGAAGAACGCGTGGTTGGAAGAAATTGTTATAAAGTGATTCCGAAAGACAATCCCACTTCAAACGGACGGCTTTGCATCAAAGGGCTTCATGCGCATCAGCACGCATTGCATACCGAGCGATTGCAATTTCCGCTGCTGAAAAGAAATGGTCGGTTTGTCCGAGTGAGCTGGGAGGAGGCGCTCTCTTTTATACAAATAAATTTCAAGAATATTCAAAAAGAATTCGGAAATGATGCTATTGGAGTATATGGAGGCGGCTCGCTAACGAACGAAGAGGCGTATTTATTAGGAAAATTTGCTCGCGTTGCTTTGAAAACGAAATATATCGATTATAACGGTCGCTACTGCATGTCCGCTGCAGCGGCGGCGATGAATGCTACATTTGGCCTTGATCGCGGGTTGACGAATAAACTTTCAGAAATCCCTCATGCTCGCTGCATCATATTAGCAGGTACGAATGTTGCGGAATGTCAGCCGACGATTATGCCATATTTTCATCAAGCAAAGAAAAATGGGACGTTTTTCATTGTCATTGATCCGCGGGAAACGGCTACATGCGGGCTAGCTGATTTGCATATTAAAATCAAACCGGGGACAGATGTGGCATTTGTGAACGGCATGCTGAAAGTCATTTTTGCTGAAGGGTATGTTGATGAACAATTTGTTAAAGAAAGAACAGAAGGATACGACGAGTTAAAGAAACATATTGAGCAAATTCAGCTAGATGAAATGGCGGAGATGACAGGAATTGCTCCGGAAGTGATTCAGTTTGCGGCAAGGCAGTATGCCACGGCACCAACCGGTATGATCTTTACCGCAAGAGGCGTTGAGCAGCAAACAAACGGATATATGACTGTCCGTAATTTTCTAAATTTGGCGCTTGTAACAGGAAAAATTGGGAAAATTGGCTGCGGCTGTGGGGCGATTACTGGGCAAGGCAACGGACAGGGGGGACGGGAACACGGGCAAAAGGCTGACCAGCTTCCTGGCTACCGTTCGATCGAAAATCCGGAGCACAGGAAATATATTGCAAGCGTTTGGGGAGTTCCTGAAGAAGAACTGCCGAGGAAGGGGGTTTCCGCCTATGAAATGATACAAAAAATAGATGAAGGGGAAATTAAGGGCTTGTTTGTGATGGGTTCCAACCCCGTTGTATCCAGTCCGAACGCTCGCTTTGTAAAAAGAGCGTTAAAAAAATTGCAATGTTTAGTCGTCGTCGATCTATTTTTATCGGAAACAGCGGAACTCGCTGATTTAGTATTGCCAACCTCTTCTTATTTAGAAGATGAAGGAACGATGACGAACCTAGAGGGCCGCGTGACGTGGCGTCCGGCTTCGCGGAAACGTCCGGGGGAGGTGAAGCATGACTGGGAGATTCTTTGTGAGATTGCCCGAGTGCTAGGAAAAGGCGACTATTTCCGTTTTTCGTCAGCGGAAGAGATTTTTCACGAACTGCGAGTTGCCAGCCGCGGCGGTTTGGCAGATTATTATGGCATTACGTACGAACGTTTGCGAAACGAGCGTGTGTATTGGCCTTGTCCTTCGCCCGACCATCCCGGCACCGCAAGACTGTTTGAACAATCGTTTGCTCACCCAGACGGCAAAGCACGTTTAGCGGTTGTAGACAATGAATATCAAAAAGAACAAACGACGGAACAATATCCGATTTATGTGACGACAGGACGAGTGTTGTCTCACTATTTAAGCGGAACGCAGACGAGAAGAAGCCCAGCGCTTGCGTCTCGACAAATTGAAGCATTTATGGAAATTCACCCAAATACAGCAAAAAAATATAAAATCGAAAACAACGCATTAGTAAAACTTGAAACAAAACGAGGATATGCCATTGTAAGAAGCAAGTACTCCTATAAAATTCGGGAAGATACTGTATTTGTTCCATTTCATTGGAGTGGGTTTCAAAATATTAATCAGATTACAGATGATGAATTGGATCCATACTGCAAGATGCCTGGATTTAAGCGATGTGCTGCAAGAATTATTCCTGTTGTTGATCTAGAAAGAAACTAAAACATTCTATGATAAAAGGAGAGAGATGTTGATGGGAATAAAAGGATTTTTAAAGAGTGGTCATACTCCGACTCTGTTTAGTGCATTTTTGTATTTTGATGTTAGTTTTATGATATGGGTGTTACTTGGACCACTATCGGTCGTGATTATGAATGATTTTCAAATGAATGAGGCACAAAAAGCTAGTTTGGTTTCACTACCTATTTTAGGTGGAGCTATTTTACGTCTTATTCTCGGTTGGTTGGCCGATTATATTGGACCAAAAAAAACCGCTCAATTAGGTATGCTCGTTACCGTAATCCCACTCGTCTGGGGATGGTTATTTGCTAATCATTTGTCAGAGCTTTATATTGTGGCACTATTGCTTGGAGTATCTGGAGCTAGTTTTGCCGCAGCACTCCCTCTCGCAAGCCGTTGGTATCCACCACAATATCAAGGATTAGCTATGGGGATTGCTGGCGCTGGAAATAGTGGAACAGTCCTTACTACTTTATTTGCTAATCGTATTGCCCAGTACTATGGTGATTGGAGTATTGTTTTTGGATTTGCCCTTATTCCGCTTGTAATTACATTCATTGTGTTTACATTGTTTGCAAAAGATAGTCCGAATCAACCAGATCCAAAAACATTTATTGATTACAAAAATGTACTTAAACAGAGAGATACATGGTTGTTTTGTGTTCTCTATAGTGTAACTTTCGGAGGATTTGTAGGTATGTCAAGTTATCTGACTATTTTTTTCTTTACTCAATACGGACTTGATCCGGTAAGGGCCGCAGATTTTACAACTATTTGTGTCATTGCTGGGAGTTTTTTTAGACCCATTGGTGGATGGTTAGCGGATCGATTCGGTGGTGTGCGTATGCTACTCTGTTTATATACGATCATAGGGTTCATGTTTGCTGCGATTTCCTTCCTCCCGAGTTTAGATAAAGTGATTATATTATTATTCATTGTAATGATGAGTCTTGGAATGGGAAACGGTTCTGTATTTCAATTAGTTCCACAAAGGTTTAAAGAAGAAATAGGAATGATTACAGGAATTGTTGGAGCGGCAGGAGGAATTGGTGGGTATTTTCTTCCTAAGGTGTTGGGGAACTTAAAGTTAGTAACTGGTTCTTTCTCATCAGGATTTCTTGCATTAAGTACAGTTTCATTTCTATGTATGTTGTTATTAGTCGTTGCGCAAAAACAGTGGAAAAAATCGTGGATGATTAGTGAAAGAAGGGAACAAACATTATATAATCTAAATCATATGTCTAAAACTAGACGATTTGTAGAGTGAAAGTTCATGATTAATCACGCAGGAAACCCCTGCTTTCAAGCATGGGGAGGAATGCGTTTTTTTGTTTATGGATACGTTATTTTCACAGAAAATTAAGTGCAAACCTACAGTGAAGAAGTAGAGTAACGTAGAGGTCGGACTTTATGGATCGCAACTGAAGTGTCTTTAAGAGGATTAAGGTCCTATGGAAGCATATAAAAATTTACGAATTTTATATGAACAAATATGTTTGTGTGACGTACGTCACATTTGTTTGTTCACAAATTTAGTAACATGGACATAGAACCTCGGTAAATGAAATGAGGGATTGACGATGGTATATGATGTATATGGACGTCCATTATTAGACTTACGCATGTCGGTAACGGATCGGTGTAATTTTCGTTGCACGTATTGCATGCCGGATATAGAGGGAAAACAGTATTGTTTTATGAAGCGGGAACAACTGATGACATTTGAAGAAATGGAGCGTTTAGCCCGACTATTCGTACAACTAGGAGTAAGGAAAATTCGCTTAACGGGTGGCGAGCCGTTATTGCGTAAAAATATTGATGTACTTGTGGCGACGTTGACAAATATTGAAGGTGTTCAAGATGTAGCGTTAACGACAAATGGATTTTTTTTAAAAAAGTATGCAAAAAAATTAAAAGATGCAGGGATGAAGCGAGTGAATGTGAGTTTAGATGCACTTGATAATACCATTTTTACAAAAATGAATGGAGTTGGCGTACGTTCTGAGCACATTTTAGAAGGAATTGATGCAGCGCTTGCAGAAGGGCTCCATGTGAAAGTAAATATGGTTGTCAAAAAAGGGCTAAACGATCATGAAATTTTACCGATGGCTTACTTTTTTAAAAAGAAAGGTATAACGCTCCGTTTCATCGAATTTATGGATGTTGGCTCCTTGAATGGATGGAAGTTAGACGATGTTGTGACGAGTAAACAAATTTATGACATGATTTCTGAACATATGCCGCTTGAGCCTGTTGCTCCTGCCCATGTCGGTGAAGTAGCTAAACGTTATCGTTACGTAGGAACAGATGTGGAAGTCGGTTTTATTTCCTCGGTTTCTGCCGCTTTTTGTTCCGATTGTACACGGGGCCGACTATCCGCTGATGGAAGGCTGTATACATGTTTATTCGCGATAAACGGAACAGATTTATTAAGCATGATGCGCGCTGGAGCGAGCGATGAACAACTCCTTACATGTATTGAACATGTTTGGCGAAAACGAGCCGATCGCTATTCAGAGGAGCGTGGGAAACAAACGGCGTGGAACGGAAAACGAATCGAAATGTCATATATTGGGGGTTAACGACATGGGTGTTTATGATCATAAAAAGCAAGCGACGCTTCCCGTTCGTTGTAAAATTGTTACTGTTTCAGATACTCGTACGTATGAAACGGATAAGAGTGGACAAATCATTCACGAACAATTACAGCAAGCGGATATCATCGTTGCTGCATATGAAATTGTCAAAGATGACGTATTTGCCATTCGACAAGCCGTTCAAACAGCTGAACAAATAGACGTTATTTTAATCAATGGAGGAACGGGATTTACAAAGCGCGATGTGACAATTGAAGCGATTCAACCGTTGCTTGAGAAAGAAATGGTTGGATTCGGTGAACTGTTTCGTTTTTTAAGTTACGAACAAATTGGTAGTGCAGCGATGTTAAGTCGGGCGCTTGCTGGCTCGATGAACAACATGATGGTTTTTTGTATGCCCGGATCGACAAATGCGGTGCGCTTGGCGATGGAAAAGTTAATTTTACCAGAAATTCGTCATCTTGTTTGGGAGCTTCGTCGCCAATGAAAACGATCGGGATCGTTTTGGCAGGGGGACAGTCGAAACGATTTGGGGAACCAAAGGCGCTCGCATTGCGTTGTGGGAAACCTTTCCTTTTTTATAGCGTGGAGGCGTTACGTCCGATAGTTGATCAAGTTGTTGTTGTTGCTCAACCGCATATTCAAAAACAGCTTCAACTGAAAGATGTGCAATGGATAGAGGACGTTTCGCAACATAAAGGAAAAGGACCGTTAGCCGGGATTTATTCAGCGATGAAGCATTATGAGGCGACATGGTATATTGTATTGCCGTGTGATACCCCATTTATTCATAAGAAGATCATAAACAAGCTTAAGGAGCAAGCAGATGACTCATTTGACGTCATTGTGCCACGTGTGAACGGAAGGTTGCAACCGCTCATTGCCATGTATCACTATCGAGTAAAATCACTTATATACAATTGCCTTCAACGAGAAGAGTATCGCATGCATACACTTCTTTCTGCTTGTCGAGCAAAGCATATAGAAATGACAGAAGAGCTACCGTTTATGAATATTAATACAAAAGAACAATTCCATAAGTGGATTGGCTAGAGGCAATACGCCTCTTTTTTTATCAATATTTATGAAAAAAATGTGAATTTTGTCACAGCACTTTTATTTTTGTGACATACATCACACGATTTTATAATTAAAAAGCGATATAGTAAAAGTAGGGATAGATTGTTTAAGAAAGGATGAACATATATGCGCAAGCCCATTCCTGTTGATGAAGCAATCGAACGAGTCATGGCTTGGTGTCGTGAGGGGGAAAAAGAATATATTTCGTTAGAACAATGTGATGGGCGTATTTTAGCGGAACATATCGAGGCAACGATGCCGATTCCTTGGTTTGATCGCTCACCATACGATGGTTATGCTCTCTCAGCTGAGGCGACAGCGGAAGCATCATCTAGTCACCCTGTATTATTAGAAGTCGTTGGTACAGTTGGTGCCGGAACGGTTTGGGAAGGGCCCATCGAACCGCATCAAGCCGTTAAAATCATGACGGGTGCCGCGATTCCAGATGGTGCAAATGCCGTCATTATGGTGGAATTAACGCAAGAAGTGATCAAAGACGGGAAGACGTTTGTGCAAATCAAACGAAGAGTTGCAGAAGGAGAAAATATTTCGCGAATCGGCGAAGATATGCAAGAAGGCTGTTTACTCGTTGAAAAAGGAACCGTGATCAATCCGGGAGTCGTGGCGGTTCTTGCCACGTTTGGTTATTATCGCGTACCGGTGATGAAAAGACCAAAAGTCGCGATCATTGCGACAGGAAGTGAATTGCTTGAAGTTTACGAACCGCTTGAAAAAGGGAAAATTCGCAACAGCAATGCCTATATGCTAAAAGCACAAGTACGGCGAGCAGGCGGCGAACCGATTGTGTACGGAAAGGTGAAAGATACATTTGAGGCTACATTCGAAGCGGTAACCAAAGCGATGCAAGAAGCGGATATCGTCGTGACAACGGGCGGCGTATCGGTTGGTGATTTCGACTATATTCCGAACGTGTACGAGAAACTGGGAGCGCAATTATTGTTCAATAAAGTAGGCATGCGTCCAGGAAGCGTCACCTCCGCTGCGGTTGCCGACAAAAAAGTATTGTTTGGACTATCGGGAAACCCTTCGGCATGTTATGTTGGTTTTGAGCTTTTTGTTCGTCCGTTTTTGAAAGCGATGCTCGGACAAAAAAATTGCTATTTAAAGAAAGTTCAAGCGATCTTAAAAGAGGATTTTTTAAAGACGAATCCGTTTACTCGGTTCGTGCGTGCCAAACTTTCATACAATGATGGAATGTTACACGTGGAACCAGCTGGAAAAGATAAATCAAATATCGTTTCTTCGTTAGTACAAGCCAATAGTTTGCTTGTTTTACCAGGTGGATCGCGAGGTTTTAAAGCGGGAACGAAAGTCGATGTTCTGCTGCTTGAAGATGAAGAAGGAGCGCCGAAATGGTCATGATCATTTTACAAGTTGTAGGATATCAAAATAGCGGAAAAACGACGCTGATTGAAAAGTGTGTAAAAGAGTTAACGAAACAAGGATATAAAGTGGGGACATTAAAACACCATGGACATGGTGGGAAGCCGGCGCTTCCAAAGGAAAAAGATTCGACGCGTCATTGGGAAGCGGGAGCGGTTGTTTCCGCTGTTGAAGGAGACGGCACGCTGCTTTTGACGGCAACAGCTAAAAACGGTTGGAATCTCTCGGAGCTAATCGAATTATACCGCCATTTTGCAATCGATCTATTGCTCATCGAAGGATTTAAACATTCTCCTTATCCAAAAATCGTTTGTCTTCGCGATGAAAGCGATGTATATTTATTACAACTGCCCAATGTGGTTGCTTCGATTAGCTGGATGCCGTTAAAACAAGGAAATTCGTTTTTCATTCAAGAAGAAAACAAGTATATGCAATGGATCATGAACTATGTTAAGGGGGAAAAGCATGTTTGCGATTGTGAAAGAACCGATTGACGTTTCGCGTGTCATTCAAGCGGTTGTGGATCGAAATGCGGGGGCGATTGTCACGTTCATCGGTACGGTAAGAGAATTAACGAACGGAAAAAAAACGCTGTATTTAGAATATGAAGCATATGAATCGATGGCCAAAAAAAAGCTTGAACAAATCGGTGCGGAAATTATGGAGCGCTTCCCGGAAGCGAAGGTGGCGATTGTCCATCGCATTGGCCGTCTAGAAATTATGGATGTAGCGGTTGCGATCGCTGTCTCGACCCCTCATCGCGCCGATGCGTATGAAGCGAATCGGTATGCGATTGAGCGCATTAAAGAAATGGTGCCAATTTGGAAAAAAGAACATTGGGAAGATGGCGAAATGTGGATCGGCAATCAACAAGGAACGATCAAATACGAAAACGGTTTCCCGAAGGAGAGAGAGGAATGATTCGTGTTTTACTATTTGCCCATTTAAAAGAACAATTCAATCGTCAGGAACTCATTTTTCCTCACCAAGAAATAACCGTTCGTCAACTGCGCGAAGAACTGGAAAAAAACTATTCGCTCTCATCCGTTTCTTCGATCATGATTGCGGTGAACGAAGAATTTGCAACTGATGAAGAAATCATTCGGGAAGGGGATGTCGTCGCTCTGATCCCCCCGGTGAGTGGAGGATGAAAAATGAAATTAACCCATTTAAACGAGCAAGGACGAGCGAAGATGGTCGATATTTCCGATAAAAGCGAAACGGTTCGTACCGCACATGCGGTCTCAAGCGTCATTGTTTCTAAAGAAGTGTATGAAAAAATAACAAACGCGCAAATCGAAAAAGGCGATGTTTTAGCGGTTGCACAAGTGGCTGGCATTATGGCGGCGAAACGAACCGCCGATTTGATTCCGATGTGCCATCCCATTTCTTTAACAGGTGTAGATATTCAATTTCAATGGCGATGTCAGGAAGAGCGCTATGAATTAATGATCGATACGTTTGTAAAAACGAAAGGGAGCACAGGAGTGGAGATGGAAGCGCTAACCGCCGCTTCGATTTGTGCGTTAACGATTTACGATATGTGCAAAGCGATTGATAAAGGGATTATCATCGGACCAACGTATTTAGTAGAAAAAACAGGCGGAAAAAGCGGGAATTTTAAGCGCCAAGAGGTGTAACCAATGGAGCGATATTCACGACAAATTCTTTTTTCGCCGATTGGCGAAGAAGGACAGAAAAAAATTCGCAGCAAACATGTGCTCATTGTCGGAGTTGGCGCGCTTGGGTCTGCAACTGCCGAATTGTTGACGCGGGCAGGGGTCGGAAAATTAACGATTGTTGATCGCGACTATGTGGATTGGACAAATTTGCAAAGACAAACGCTATACTGCGAACAAGATGCCGAAAGCGGATTGCCAAAAGCGATTGCAGCAAAACAGCGATTAGAAGCGATCAATCATGATGTGGAAATACGTGCGTTTGTCATGGATGCCGATGATGAACCATTCGTTTCGATCTTTGAACAAGGTGTCGATGTCGTGATCGATGGAACCGATAACTTTGAAACGCGGTTTCTAATCAATGATTTAGCTCAAAAATATAACGTTCCTTGGATTTATGGAGCTTGCGTCGGAAGTTACGGCTTATCGTTTGCGATGATCCCTGGAAAAACGCCTTGTTTTCGCTGCTTGGTTCATCATTTGCCTTCTTATCATATGACATGTGACAACATTGGCATTATTGCACCGACGGTTCAGATGGTCGCTTCTTATCAAACAGCAGAAGCGCTCAAAATTTTAGTTGAAGATGAACGAGCGATTCGGGATTCTCTCGTTGTGTTTGATTTATGGAAAAATGAACATCGTTTTCTGAAAGTGAACAAATTAAAAAATAAGCAATGCCCTTCTTGCGGAGAGCATCGATCGTATCCATCGCTTCAAGAACCAAAAGCAAAAATGGCCGTTTTATGTGGAAGAGAAACGGTGCAAATTCGCCATCCTCATTCGTTTGATTTAAAGGAAATGGCGCAACAAATCAAAGCAAGCGGACAAAAAGTACAATACAATGATTATTTAATGATCACCGAATTAGAAGGGCATCGCACGGTTTTGTTTGCGGACGGAAGAATGCTCATTCATGGCACAAAAGATTTAATGGATGCACGCTCCTTGTATCAAAAATATTTTGCTTAAGGAAGGAGGCAGCATGATGTCGAATATATTAAGCAAAAAACACTTCGAACAATTAAAAAACTTAGCGTATAAGACTGCCAAAGTAAAAAAAGGAATGTTTTTATTTCAAGAAGGGCAAGTGGGCGAGAACTTTTTTGTTGTGCTGTCTGGAAAATTTCAAATCAGCAAATTTTCCGGTGACGGAAAAGAGCTTTGTTTACGGTTGTGCGGACCGAATGCGGTCATTGGGGAATTGATGATTTTCTCCGATAACGGACGATATTTATTTAACGCTCGAGCATTGGAAGATAGCGAAGTGCTCATCATTAAAAACGAGTCGATTGAAAAAGAGCTGCTCGCGAATCCGGAATTTGCGGTGGAATTTTTAAAAATGATGACCGATCATTTTCGAAAACAACATACGAAATTTCGCGATCTCGTACTGTATGGAAAAAAAGGGGCGCTTTACTCTACTCTTATCCGCATGGCCAATAGTTATGGCGTGCAAACGAGCGATGGTATTTTGTTAGATGTTCCGATTACTCACCAAGATTTAGCGCATTTCAGTTCGACATCGCGTGAAAGTGTGAATCGTGAATTGAACGCATTGAAAAGTAAAGGGATCGTTTCCTTTAAAGGGCGGAAAATTATTATTCATAGTTTAGATTATTTAAAGCGGCAAATTAATTGTGAAAACTGTCCTTCGTCATACTGTAACATCGAGTGAAAATGTCAATCGATATTCATTTTTTGATTGAATGATGTGATGCGCATCACACAAGCCCGCGCGCATTCTCTTGTACAATAAACATGTAAATAGTAAAAGGAAAGAGGGAGAAACGATGGAATTTTCACCATGCAGCATCATTGGAGACGGAGAAGTTGAATTATGTCCGCCTTTACAACGGTTAAAAGAAGAACACGAGCCGTTAAATGAAAAAAAATACGCGCTATTTGTTGCCGCACAAAAAATTTATAACGGGGAAGAAGAAAATGTGCTCGAAGCGCTCGTTCGTTTACGCGAAAATGTGCAGCAATTTTTACAAGAGCTCGATCCTCATTCTCGTCGCGAAGAAGATGTTCTTTTCCCTATGATGGCTCGATACATCGGCAGAGAATCTGGACCGATTGCGGTGATGGAATATGAACATCATGAAGCGAAAGAAAACATCTCGACGTTCTTAAAGAAAACGGAAACGATTGACATCCATGAAGCGAGAGAACTCGCTTCCTATGTGATGAACGCTTATATGATTTTAACCGATCATTTTACGAAAGAAGAATGCGTTCTTTTCCCGATGGCAGAAAAGCTATTATCATCTGAAGAAAAAGAAGAACTTGCGAAAAAAATAAACGAAATAGAAGGCTGACTAATGATTTAGTCGGCCTTTTTTATATATTTCGACATATTTGTGACAATTAAAAAACATGTGAGGTACCTCACATTTATTTGTGATGTTCCCGTTTATAGTGGAGATAGAAGGATTTCATACGAAGAGGAGTGAGCGATGTGAAAAAGAAGTCACCGTTGTTCAAACGATTGAACTACGTGAAACCGATTGAACGTCATGCAGATGCGCATAGTGAAGTCACATATCAAGATCGCGATTGGGAGCAAATATATCGTAGAAGATGGCAACATGACAAGGTCGTACGCTCAACACATGGCGTAAACTGTACAGGTTCATGTAGTTGGGATATTTATGTGAAAGACGGTATCGTCACATGGGAAGGTCAAAAACTCGACTATCCAACAACAGGACCGGATATGCCCGATTTTGAACCGCGGGGCTGTCCGCGTGGGGCAAGTTTTTCTTGGTATATTTATAGCCCGCTTCGCGTGAAGTACCCGTACGTTCGTGGCGTGTTGTTAAATATGTGGCGTGAAGCATTGCAGCAACATAAAAATCCGATTGATGCTTGGAAAAGCATCGTTGAAAACCCGGAGAAAGCAAAGCGTTATAAGCAGGCGCGTGGAAAAGGTGGATTTGTTCGTGCGGAGTGGGATGAAGTATTAAAACTTGTTGCCACCTCTTTACTTTATACAGTCATGAAATATGGTCCAGATCGAAACGTTGGTTTTTCTCCAATTCCCGCAATGTCGATGGTTAGCCATGCAGCAGGTGCACGCTTTATGTCATTAATGGGTGGACCGATGTTAAGCTTTTATGATTGGTACGCTGACTTGCCACCAGCTTCACCACAAATTTGGGGAGATCAAACGGACGTTCCAGAAAGTAGCGACTGGTATAACGCTGGTTACATTATGACATGGGGATCAAACATTCCAATGACGCGTACTCCAGACGCTCACTTTTTAGCAGAAGTTCGATACAAAGGAACAAAAGTCGTCTCGATTAGTCCAGACTTTGCTGAATCGACGAAGTTCGCGGATGAATGGTTGAGCGTTAAACAAGGGACAGACGGCGCTTTAGCGATGGCGATGGGGCACGTTATTTTAAAAGAGTTTTATGTAGATAGACAAGTACAATACTTTACAAACTACGCGAAAACATACACCGATTTTCCATTTTTAGTTACGTTGAAAAAGAAAGAAGATGGGCAATTTGTTGCTGATCGTTTCCTACACGCGTCTGATATTGGACGGAACACGACAAATGGGGAATGGAAACCAGCGCTTTGGAATGAACGAACAAATGATTTTGCGATTCCGAATGGAACAATTGGTTCACGCTGGGAAAACAAAGGAAAATGGAACTTAAACATGGTAGACGAAGAAACAGAGGAAGCGATCGAGCCGCGACTGACGATGTTAGGCATAGAAGACAAGGTTGTAACTATACAAATTCCGTATTTTTCTCATGATGGAAACAAAATTTTAAAACGTGCTGTGCCTGTAAAACGCGTACAAATGGAGCATGAAGAATTATACGTTACGACCGTATATGATTTAGTGCTTGCTAACTATGGGGTTGATCGTGGGATCGGTGGTGAAGTAGCGAAAACATACGATGACCTTATTCCGTTTACGCCAGCATGGCAAGAAAACATCACAGGTGTGAAGCGCGATCTCGTTATTCAAATTGCGCGCGAGTTCGCTCAAAATGCAATCGATACAAAAGGTCGCTCAATGATTATCGTTGGCGCAGGGATTAACCATTGGTTTAACTCAGATACGATTTATCGTGCCGTCTTAAACCTCGTTTTATTCGTTGGTGCACAAGGAGTAAACGGGGGTGGTTGGGCGCATTATGTTGGTCAAGAAAAATTGCGCCCGGTAGAAGGTTGGCAAACGATTATGACGGCACGAGATTGGCAGGCTCCACCAAAACTGCAAAACGGCACATCATTTTATTATTTTGCAACGGATCAATGGCGGTATGAGGATACGCCGGTTGGGCAACTCGTCTCACCGCTTGTTAAAGAGGCGCGTTACCAACATTATGCCGATTATAACGTCCTTGCGGCGCGTTTAGGTTGGCTTCCGTCTTATCCGACATTTGAGAAAAACGGAATCGATCTTTACAACGAAGCGGTTGCTTCTGGAGCGAAAACGCCGGAGGAAATCGGAAAATACATCGCTCAGCAATTGAAAGAGAAGAAGTTGCGCTTTGCGATTGAAGATCCAGATAACGAGAAAAACTTCCCGAGAAACTTAATTGTATGGCGTGCGAACTTAATTTCAAGTTCCGGAAAAGGACATGAATATTTCTTAAAGCACTTGCTTGGAACAACCCACGGTTTAATGAACGACGACAAAGATAGCTTGCGTCCGGAAGAAATTCAATGGCGCGATGAAGCTCCGGAAGGAAAATTAGATTTATTAATTAACTTAGATTTCCGGATGGCTGGAACGGCATTATATTCGGATATCGTATTGCCGGCGGCTACTTGGTACGAAAAACATGATTTGAGCAGTACAGATATGCATCCATTTATACATCCGTTTAATCCAGCAATTGCTGTACCATGGGAAGCACGTTCAGACTGGGAAATTTTCAAATCGCTTGCGAAGGCGGTGTCACAAGTAGCGGAAGAAATAGGGATGACACCGGTAAAAGAGGTTGTGGCAACGCCGATTCTTCACGATACGCCACAAGAGTTAGCACAACCGTTCGGAAAAATTAAAGACTGGAGTAAAGGGGAATGTGAACCAATTCCAGGAAAAACGATGCCACAAATTCATGTCGTTGAGCGCGATTATACAAAAATATTTGAAAAAATGACAGCGCTCGGTCCGAATGTCGTAAAAGCGCCTTTCGGTATAAAAGGGATGACATGGTCAGTAGAAGAAGAATACGAAAAGTTAAAACGCGTGTTAGGAACGGTGCAACATTCCTCGGTCGCGAAAGGTTGTCCAGATATAAGTGATGCAAAAAAAGTAGCTGAAGCCATCTTAACACTTTCATCGACAACAAATGGTCATGTTGCGGTGAAAGCTTGGGAATCCCTTGAAAAGAAAACGAGTTTACAGCTAAAAGATTTAGCGGCAGAGCGGGAAGAAGAATGTTTTACATTTGAACAAATTACAGCACAACCAAAAACAGTTATTACGTCGCCAGCATTTAGCGGATCGGAAAAAGGTGGACGTCGCTATTCACCGTTTACAACGAATGTCGAGCGCCTCATTCCTTGGCGGACATTAACAGGGCGTCAATCCTTTTACGTTGATCATGAACTAATGCAAGAGTTCGGTGAAACGATGGCAACGTTTAAACCAATTTTGCAACATAAACCGTTCCAAAAAAATCGCCCAGATGTTGAGGGAAAAGAAATTACGCTCAATTATTTAACACCGCATAATAAATGGTCCATCCATAGCATGTATTTTGATTCGCAACCGATGTTAACGTTGTTCCGTGGTGGACCAACGATTTGGTTAAGCAAAGAAGATGCCGAGGAAGCAGGTATTCAAGATAACGATTGGATTGAATGTTTCAACCGAAACGGTGTTGTTGTTGCGCGTGCGGTCGTTTCTCACCGTCTTCCTAGAGGAATTGCATTCATGCATCACGCACAAGATCGCCACATTAACGTACCAGGATCAAAGTTAACGAACAACCGTGGCGGTACGCATAATAGCCCGACGCGTATTCATGTCAAACCGACGCATATGATTGGTGGCTATGCACAATTAAGTTACGGATTTAACTATTATGGACCGACAGGAAACCAACGCGACTTGAACGTCATTATCCGCAAGTTGAAGGAGGTCGATTGGCTTGAAGATTAAAGCGCAAATTGGTATGGTTATGAACTTAGATAAATGCATTGGCTGCCATACGTGCAGCGTTACATGCAAAAACACCTGGACGAATCGTCCAGGTGCCGAATATATGTATTTTAACAACGTAGAAACGAAACCTGGCATCGGATATCCAAAGAAATGGGAAGATCAAGAAAAATATAAAGGTGGTTGGGAGCTAAAAAACGGTGAACTACAATTGAAATCTGGCTCGAAAGTAAATCGGTTACTCAACTTATTTTATAACCCTAACTTACCGACGATTGATGATTATTATGAGCCGTGGAATTACGATTACGAGACACTAACAAATAGCCCTGAAAAAAAACATCAGCCAGTTGCGCGGCCAAAATCAGCATTAACTGGTGAATTTATGGAGCTCAAATGGGGACCAAACTGGGAAGACGATTTAGCTGGTGCCCACGCTACAGCGTTAGAAGATCCAAATGTAGTGAAAATGGAACAGTCGATTCAAGCTGAGTTTGAACAAGTATTTATGATGTATTTGCCGCGCCTATGTGAGCATTGCGTAAATCCTCCATGCGTATCTAGTTGTCCATCTGGCGCGATGTATAAACGTGAGGAGGACGGTATTGTCCTTGTTGACCAAAATGCTTGTCGTGCTTGGCGATATTGTGTATCAAGCTGTCCGTACAAAAAAGTGTATTTTAACTGGCAAACAAGCAAAGCAGAGAAATGTACATTATGTTTTCCACGTTTGGAGGCGGGATTACCAACGATTTGTTCAGAAACGTGTGTTGGTCGCATACGCTATCTCGGCGTGATGTTATATGATGCTGATCGGGTAAAAGAAGCGGCAAGCGTCACGAACGAAAAAGACTTATACGAGGCGCAGTTATCGATTTTCTTAGATCCGCATGATCCAGAAGTGATTGCAAAGGCAAAAGAAGAAGGCATTCCGCAAGCGTGGATTGAAGCGGCGCAGCAATCACCTATTTATAAAATGATCGTGGATTGGAAAATTGCCTTACCGCTACATCCTGAATATCGAACATTGCCGATGGTATGGTACATTCCTCCATTAAGTCCAATTACAAATATGATTGAAGGAAAGGGAAGTCGAGCAAGTGAATACGACATTTTCCCAGCAATTGATGAGATGCGCATTCCAATTGAATATTTAGCTAACTTATTAACAGCTGGCGACCAAGCACATATTCGTACAGTGCTGAAAAAAATGGCTGCGATGCGTTTATACATGCGTGCGCTTCAAACGAATAAACAACCGAATGAACAGATGGTTCAATCGTTAGGACTAACCGGGAAAGATATCGAAGAAATGTACCGTTTATTGGCGATTGCAAAATACAACGACCGCTTTGTTATTCCAGCATCGCATCGCGAACAAGTTGCTGAATTATATGCGGAGCAAGGTACATGTGGATTATCTTTTATGGGCGGACCAGGTTCGTGTGGCACGATTTCGTCATAAGGGAGAGGATGTAAATGGATTATGCTCACGTACAAACGGTGTTTGAAATCGTTTCGTATTTGTTATCGTACCCAGATCGGCAATGGCGGAAACAACTAGATGATTGTGCGACGTTTAGTCAACATATTCCGCATCGTCCAATCGTTCAAAACATACAAAAATTTATTGACTATGTGAAACAAACGGATGAAATGACGTGGATTGAAACGTATGTGTATACGTTTGATTTTGGAAAAAAAACAAATTTATATGTCACATATATGAGCACGGGCGAACAGAGAGAGCGAGGAATTGAGCTGTTACAATTGAAGCAATTATACAAATCAGCAGGGTTTGACGTAACAGAGCAGGAATTGCCAGACTATTTACCGCTCATGCTTGAATTCGCATCTCAAGCAGAGCGTACGTATGTCCAACCGCTCATGCAAAAATATTTTAATCATATTTCTCATATTCGTGAGCAATTAATTGCGGCTGAAAGTTACTACGCCATTTTATTTGATGTACTGCTCATGGCACTTGAAGAAATTGGTGTGTGTAAACTGGCAGAAGGGAGCGTGTCGTAATTGCTCGAACAATTTCTTTGGGGATACTTCCCTTACATCGTTTTAACGATTTTTATTGGCGGACATATTTATCGCTATCAGCACGATCAGTTCGGGTGGACGACAAAATCGAGCGAGTTTCTTGAAAAAAAATCGTTGCGGCTCGGAAGCATTTTGTTTCATTGGGGGATCATTTTCGTTTTCATCGGTCATGTGATGGGCATTCTTATTCCGAAAGCGTTTTATGATGCGATAGGCGTTTCCGAGCATATGTACCATACGATGGCGATTGCATTTGGTCTCCCTGCAGGAATTGTTGCTATTATCGGTTTAGCCATTTTAATTCAACGGCGCTTAACGATCAAGCGCATTCGTTTAACAACCAGTAAAGCGGATTGGCTCGTTTTAATTTTATTAGCGATTGTCATGTTGACGGGCTTCGCTTCTACATCGCTGAATGTGAATGCTAATGGATTTGATTATCGTACAACGATCAGTCCATGGTTTCGTACCGTTTTAACGTTCCGTGCCGATCCGACGTATATGGAAAGTGTGCCGATTTGGTTTAAAATTCATATCGTCTCTGCTTTATGTATTTTTATCGTTTGGCCGTTTACACGATTAGTTCACATATTTAGCATGCCGTTTCGTTATTTAGGGCGCAGCTACGTCGTTTATCGTCGTCGTGTTCCGAAGCAACAATGAAAGAGGTCTCTTTTTCGAGATCTCTTTTCTTGTTTTACAATATTGAGTTAAAATAAGGATGTATACGTAATTGACATAGAAAGAGTGATAGTTGTGAACGATCAAGTAAATCGTCTTCGGAAAATAGTAAAGGAAAAAACGTGGGTGTCGTTTTTGTACAATAACCACCCATATAGCTTGCTTCATTGGTCTGTTGCGGGATTTTCAAATGATGAGCGCGACGTTTGGCTTTTGCAAGATGAAATGACATTTGAAACACAATCGTTCGTTCAGTTAGATGAGGCGCTTGCTTGGATTGAACAACATATGCCAAATATTACTGATATTTTATAAAGAGGGCGAGATGCCCTCCTGCTTATTGCGGGGAGTTTTGCCGTTTTGTCGGGTGAATGGCTTTTTCCAACTCCTCTTTTGCTATGATAGGACGGACGGTATCAGCTGTCGGTTTTCCTTTTTGGCTTTTATTTGTTGTCATGAAGCTTCACCTCTTTATGTTTATTCGTCATTAGTTTGAGAAAAGAAGGAGATGTTTATGCTAAAAGATCGATTAAATGAGCAACTGATTGAGCAGTTAAAGCAAAAACAAAAGGAACTACTAGAAGAAGAACAAAAACGAAAGGAAGAAGAGGAAGCGAAGCGAAAAGAAGAAGCACGCAAACGTGAAAAAAATAAAACGTTTGCCGAATGGTTAGAAGAAAGTCAACAACCCAACGACTAAAGTCATGGGCTTGTAAGCCCCATGTTGACCAGACCAAGGCTTGAAACAGAGCCTACGTTATAGATGTCATGACACGTTCGGGTGCTTCTCCAGCCCGTTCCTCTGTCGTGCAAGGTTAAACAAGCGTGGTGGGTAGCGCTAGTGTCTTGCACATAACAAGCATCTATAACATGGTCGAGGAGAATATGACCTGCGTAAGCAGAGGAAAGGGGAGGACCCTATGGTTTTTGTGTTAGACACAAACAAACGTCCGCTTGCTCCTTGTCACGAAGCAGTTGCAAGAAAGCTGTTGAAACAAGGGAAGGCGGCGATTTACAGGCGATTTCCATTTACCATCATCTTGAAAAAATCAGTAGACGAATCAGAAATTAAAGCAACATATCGGCTAAAAATCGACTATGGAAGCAGGCATACAGGATTAGCGATTTTGCGAGGACAAGAAGTGGTATGGTTAGGGCAACTTGACCATCGCACAGACATCAAGGAAAGAATAGATAAAAGGCGTGCTTTTCGTCGAGCAAGACGAAATCGAAAAACAAGATACAGAAAACCACGCTTTCTGAACCGCAAGCGAAAGGAGGGGTGGTTGCCGTCATCACTAGAGAGTCGTGTGCAAAATATCCAAACATGGGTTAACCGCCTAAAGAAGTTATGCCCCATTGGGTATATATCATACGAAAATGCCAAATTCGACACGCAACTCATGCGAAATCCTGAAATCAATGGTGTAGAGTATCAACAAGGCACGCTACAAGGATATGAAGTACGGGAGTATTTGCTTGAAAAGTTTGGGCGGAAGTGTTGTTATTGCGGAAAAGAAAATGTTCCACTTGAAGTGGAGCATATCATTCCAAAATCGAGAGGTGGAACAGACCGAGTGGATAACCTATGTCTTGCCTGTCATGACTGTAATCAGCGCAAAGGAAGTAAGACAGCAGAAGAATTCGGGTATCCGCACATTCAAAAGCAAGTCAAAGAATCATTAAAGGATGCAAGTGCTATCAACTCGACAAGATGGAAAGCGTATGAAGTGTTAAAGCAGACAGGATTAGATGTCGAGTGTGGAACAGGTGCACGAACGAAAATGAATCGTATTCGTTTAGACTTGCCGAAAACACATTATTTTGACGCTTGTTGTGTAGGCGAAAGCACAACAAATCACTTATATTTCAAAACAAAAGAAGTGTTATTTATCAAGGCAAAAGGGCGTGGTAGTCGCTCTCGTACAAACCTAGATAGATATGGCTTCCCAAGAGGTTATCTTGCAAGACAAAAGTTCTTCTTTGGCTTCCAAACAGGGGACATGGTTAAGGCTGTTATCCCAAGAGGGAAATATCAAGGCGTTTGGTTTGGCGAAGTATCATGCAGAAAGACTGGAAGTTTCGATATTAAAGGTAAGGACGGTAAACGTATCGCACAAGGAATAAATTATAGATATGTCCAAGTCATTCAGCGATTCGACGGATACACATATCGAAGGGAGGGAATGAACATTGCGTAAGGTGCAATTCCTCCCCGTGCCTAAAGGCAGGGGCTTCCTTGCGTAAGTTTCGTGACTTAGATTGGCGAAAATTCAAATAACCGAGGGCGCCCCCCTCGGTTACCGATGATCGGTGAATATCGTTTGTTTTGTTAGCTGTTTTAATAAAGCCACTTGTTCATCGGTCAATGTGACTGATTGAGCAGCGACGTTTTCGATGAGCTGTGTCAATCGGCTTGCGCCTGGAACAACTGTTGCGACGACTTCGTGCGCTAAACAAAAACGAAGAGCAATCGCCGTTAGCGTTTCATTTGGTGCAACGGCTTTTAGTTTTGGAATAAGTGTGACTAATTCATCGAATAAATAATCGACATAGCCGTTTTGTTTTATTTCTTCGCTTGCTTGGTCAAGTGGACGTTCAGTCAATAATCCTTTCGCTAGCGGCCCGCGTGCAATGACGCTAATGTGATGTTGTTTCAAAAGCGGAAACCATTCTTCAGCACGGCGATCGAGCAAACTATATGGCATCATAACAGAAACGATGCGCGAGCGTTTGACGTATTCGCGAATGACGTTTGGGCGCATGGAGGAAATGCCGTAATAACGAATCACGCCTTCTTGTTGCAATTCCTCAAACGCCTCAATTGTTTCATCGATCGGATCATCAATTGTCCCACCATGTAATTGATATACATCAATATAATCGGTTTGTAATCGTCGCAAGCTATGTTTAACAGCCTCTTTGATGTATGCTTTTGACGGATCCCACGTCCAACCGTCTCCTTGTTCTGTCCAACGATTCCCTACTTTCGTTGCAATGATGACATCGTGGCGCTTTCCTTTTAACGCTTTTCCAACGATTTCTTCATTCACTCCACGATCATATAAATCGGCTGTATCGAAGTAGTTGACCCCTTTGTCGATCGCTTCATGAATGATGCGAATCGCTTCGCCCTCCGAAGTTCCAAGCGACATGCAACCGAAGCCAATTTCACTTACATATAAGTTCGAATGTCCGAGTTTCCGTTTTTTCATGTGCTCCCTCCTTTTTTAACATTATAACGAATAAGTTTTCCATTTGTCTTCGTAGATGTAGTACAATCGATATGAAACGATGACATGGTGGTGAAATAATGGATCATTTATATGAAAAAACGATGAATCAACAGCGTATTTTTTCCGGAAAAGTGATTGATGTGTATGTTGAAGATGTATTATTGCCAAATGGAGAAATGAGCAAGCGAGAAGTTGTAAAACATCCTGGAGCAGTTGCGGTACTTGCGATCACAGAAGAAAATAAAATCGTGCTCGTTCGTCAATATCGAAAAGCGCTAGAGCGGGTGCTGGTGGAAATTCCAGCAGGGAAGCTCGAGAAAGGGGAGGCACCGCTTGAAACAGCCAAGCGAGAGCTAGAAGAAGAAACAGGATATGTATGTGAAAAAATGGATCCGCTTCACTCTTTTTACACATCGCCTGGGTTTGCAGATGAATTAGTACATATATTCCTTGCGAAAGGACTGACGAAAAAAAGCGAAAAGCAAATGCTCGATGACGACGAGTTTGTGGATGTGCTCGAAGTCACGTTAGAAGAAGCGTTGAAAATGGTTGAAGACAAACAAATTTACGATGCAAAAACGATTTACGCGCTTTTATATTGGCAATTGCATATGTAAAGCGGTCATCGCGACCGCTTTTTGTCATATCACGCCCCTTTTCCCATACAATGTAGTAACAGAGCGTGTAGGGGGATGGAGCGATGAGAAAACGATCATGGACGACAACATGGGGGCAACACGTACAAGAGCATTACACGACATATGTATTTACCGTCGTTCTTTTTGTGATGGGCATTATTTTTGGTGCTATTGTCGTCAATAGCTTAAGCTTTAGCCAAAAAGAAGATTTATATTATTATTTAACGAATTTTTTTGGACAAGTTTCTGCGGGAAACATGGCGAGTGCACATGATGTATGGAAAGAAAGTTTTTTGCAAAATTTGAAATATATCGGCTTGATGTGGATTTTAGCTATGTCGCTTGTGGGGCTACCACTTATTTTAATTTTATTATTTTTAAAAGGCCTCGTTGTTGGATTTACAGTTGGGTTTTTAGTCAGCCAAATGGGTTGGAACGGATTTTTGCTAGCTTTCGTATCTGTCGTTCCGCAAAATATCATTCTCGTTCCGATCTTTATTGTGATGGCGGCTGTATCCATTTCATTTTCTTTAAAAATGATTCGTCACCAATTTGTGAAGCGAACACATGAACCAATTTTTCGTGCGATGCTTCGCTATACGTTTGTTATGTTATCGTTTAGTATCGCTTTAGCGTTAGCCTCTTCTCTTGAGGCATATGTATCCCCGTTGCTCATGAAAGAAGTTGTGCAATGGATAGAAAAATAATTATTATTTAATAATCATTTTATTTATCAATTTGTAATCATTTTATTTTGACACGTTCCTTTCTTTTGTTATAATGAGAATGAGTAACGAGGGAGGGAAAGGAAATGGAAAGTCGGCTTGACCGAATAAAAAAACAACTGCATGCAGCAAGCTATAAATTAACGCCGCAACGTGAAGCGACAGTACGGGTGTTGCTCGAACATGAAGAAGATCATTTAAGCGCGGAAGATGTTTACCTCCTCGTGAAAGAAAAAGCGCCTGAGATTGGGTTAGCTACTGTATATCGCACGTTGGAGTTATTAACAGAGTTGAAAATTGTCGATAAAATTAACTTCGGGGATGGCGTTTCCCGCTACGATCTTCGTAAGGAAGGGGCGGCGCACTTTCACCATCATTTAGTGTGCATTGAATGTGGCGCGGTCGATGAAATTCAAGAAGATTTATTAGAAGATGTCGAGGCGATTGTGGAACGAGATTGGAATTTTAAAATTAAAGATCACCGCTTGACGTTTCACGGCATCTGTCATCGTTGTCAAGATAAGCATGAGGAGCAGTAAAACCTTTTCGGCTATGAAAAGGTTTTTTCACTTATGTATAAAATGCAATGAAACAGGCATATCCTCTTACTATATGACAGTTAACGGAGGTATGCCATGAGAACAATCGTGGATGTATTAAAGGTTTTTCTTTTATTTACGGGATGTACGATTTTATTTTATTATAGTATTGTATGGATGAGTGAAGAATATAACTATTATCGTCGCTACGATGAGCCGATGGGATCAGCAGTGAAAGTATCGACAATGGAGCAGCAAGAAACACATTGGCTCGATCGGCTATTGCTTTTCTATCAAAACGGGGAGTAGGGTGCGCGTGGAAGATCAAGTAAAAGATTTTATTCACTATTTAATTGTTGAGCGCAATTTAGCACATAACACGATCGTATCATATGAGCGTGACTTAAAAAAATACGTTCAATATTTACAAAAAGTCGAACAACTATGTCATTGGAACGATGTAACCCGTTTTCATATTATGCAATTTTTAAAGTTTTTAAAAGAAAAAGGAAGCTCGCCGAAAACGATTGCCCGTCATCTAGCATCTGTTCGATCGTTTCATCAATTTTTATTGCGTGAAAAAGCGGTTGATCAAGATCCGACCGTTCATATCGAGACGCCGCAACTGCCACGAAAATTGCCTAACGTGTTATCGATGGCGGAAGTTGAGGCTTTACTCGAGGCACCGAAACAAAACACACCGTTTAGCATTCGCGATAAGGCGATGTTAGAACTTTTATATGCGACAGGTATTCGTGTAAGCGAGCTCATTCAATTGAACATATCTGACGTTCATTTGACGATGGGATTCATTCGTTGTTACGGAAAAGGTCGAAAAGAGCGCATCGTTCCAATCGGGAAAATGGCGACAGAAGCATTAAAGCGGTATATAGAGCAAGGTCGACCAGAACTGTTACAAAGAAAAAAGGGCACGACAGACGCGTTGTTTTTAAATCATCATGGTGAGCGTTTAACACGACAAGGATGCTGGAAAATTTTAAAGCGACTCGCTCAAGAAGCGAACATTCAAAAACAATTAACTCCTCATACGTTGCGCCATTCGTTTGCGACTCATTTATTAGAAAATGGGGCCGATTTGCGCGCCGTACAAGAAATGCTCGGACATGCGGATATTTCTACAACGCAAATTTATACTCACGTAACGAAAACGCGTTTAAAAGATGTATACAAACAGTTTCATCCACGAGCGTAACTGTGACGATAATTTGTCACAGTTTTTTTATTGCAATTCATTATGAAAACGTTTTATAATTTAGTTGTCAGACTTCTGACAAATAGGAACAATGCGTGATTTTGTTTCATAGTGAGCATGCTATGAAATGAGTGAAGCGATTGAGGAGGTAAAACGGTGAAACCTACATATAAACGTGTATTTTTAATTGTGATGGATTCAGTTGGAATTGGCGAAGCGCCAGATGCTGAAAAATATAACGATAAAGGTGCGGATACGCTTGGGCATATTGCCGAACATCGCGGTGGCTTAAACATGCCGAATATGGCGAAACTAGGTTTAAGTAACATTCGCGAAATTGAAGGTATTCCAAAAGCGGAAAAGCCGCTTGCTTATTACACGAAAATGCAAGAAGCATCCGCTGGAAAAGATACGATGACAGGTCATTGGGAGTTAATGGGTCTTCGTATCGATACACCGTTTCAAGTATTTCCTGACGGATTTCCAAAAGAGTTAATTGAGGAATTAGAAAAACGAACAGGAAGAAAAGTGATCGGCAATAAACCAGCAAGTGGCACAGCGATTATTGATGAGCTCGGCCCTGAACATATGGAAACAGGTGCGCTTATTGTATATACGTCAGCCGATTCCGTTTTACAAATTGCAGCGCATGAAGAAGTCATTCCATTAGAAGAACTATATCGCATTTGTAAAATTGCGCGTGAATTGACGCTTGATGAAAAATATATGGTCGGTCGCGTCATTGCTCGTCCATTTATCGGGAAGCCAGGAAGCTTCCAACGGACAGCGAATCGTCACGATTATGCGTTAAAACCGTTCGGACGGACGGTGATGAACGAACTGCAAGATGCTGGGTACGATGTCATTGCGATCGGAAAAATTGCTGACATTTACGATAACGAAGGTGTGACACAAACGTTGCGCACAAAATCAAACATGGACGGAATGGACAAATTAGTTGATACGTTACAAATGAACTTTACAGGACTCAGCTTTTTGAATCTTGTTGATTTTGATGCACTATACGGTCACCGTCGCGACCCGAAGGGATATGGTGATGCGTTAGAAGAGTTCGATGCACGTTTGCCGGAAGTGTTTGAACGTTTAAAAGAAGACGATTTATTAATCATTACAGCAGACCATGGAAACGACCCTGTTCATCACGGCACAGATCATACGCGCGAATACGTACCGCTTCTTGTGTATAGCCCAAGCATGAACGGAGGTAAACAACTTCCATTGCGTGAAACGTTTGCAGATGTAGGTGCAACGATTGCAGAAAACTTTGGTGTGAAGATGCCAAAATACGGAACAAGTTTTTTACAAGAGTTGAAATAAGGAGCGTGAACAAATGAATCGAGCAGCTATTGAACAAGCGGCACAATTTTTAAAAGAAAAGTTTCCAACTTCACCGCAAATCGGCTTAATTCTTGGCTCTGGCTTAGGTGTGTTGGCCGATGAGATTGAACAAGCCATTAAAATTCCGTACAGCGACATTCCGAATTTCCCTGTATCGACGGTTGAAGGGCATGCCGGTCAGCTCGTATACGGTCAGTTAGAAGGGGCAACAGTTGTCGTTATGCAAGGGCGCTTCCATTATTACGAAGGATACAGCTTTGATAAAGTCACGTTTCCGGTCCGTGTCATGAAGGCACTCGGCGTCGAACAGCTCGTTGTTACGAACGCGGCAGGTGGTGTAAATGAATCGTTTGAACCGGGCGATTTAATGATTATTTCAGATCATATTAATAACATGGGCGGCAATCCGCTTATCGGTCCGAATGATTCTGCACTTGGGGTGCGCTTCCCAGACATGTCGGAAGCATATAGTAAACGACTTCGTCAACTTGCCAAAGATGTAGCAAACGACATCGGTTTACGTGTGCGCGAAGGTGTGTATGTCGCCAATACGGGTCCAGCGTATGAAACGCCGGCAGAAATTCGTATGATTCGTGTCATGGGTGGCGATGCTGTTGGTATGTCAACGGTGCCTGAAGTGATCGTTGCTCGCCATGCTGGAATGGAAGTGCTCGGTATTTCGTGTATTTCGAATATGGCTGCAGGTATTTTAGATCAGCCACTCACACATGATGAAGTAATCGAAACGACGGAAAAAGTAAAAGCCGACTTTTTACGATTTGTGAAGGCGATCGTACGCAACATGGCGAAAAATTAAACGAGAAGGTGAACGACGATGAGAATGGTCGATTTAATTGAGAAAAAACGTGATGGTCATGCGTTAACGAAAGAAGAAATTCAGTTTATTATTGAAGGTTACACAAAAGGCGATATTCCTGATTATCAAATGAGCGCATTAGCGATGGCGATTTTTTTCCGCGGCATGAATGAAGAAGAGACAGCGGAATTGACGATGGCGATGGTGCATTCAGGCGATACGATCGACCTTTCGCGAATTGAAGGAATTAAAGTAGACAAACATTCAACGGGCGGAGTGGGCGATACAACAACGTTAGTGCTTGGCCCTCTTGTCGCCTCCGTCGGTGTTCCGGTTGCGAAAATGTCTGGGCGCGGCCTTGGACATACGGGTGGAACGATCGACAAACTAGAATCGGTGCCAGGTTTTCACGTTGAAATTACGAACGATGAATTTATCGATCTTGTCAATAAAAATAAAATTGCCGTTGTCGGTCAGTCTGGTAATTTGACGCCAGCGGACAAAAAGTTGTATGCGCTTCGTGATGTGACGGCAACGGTCAATAGCATTCCGTTAATTGCCTCATCGATTATGAGCAAAAAAATTGCCGCAGGGGCAGATGCGATCGTACTTGACGTAAAAACAGGTGCGGGCGCGTTTATGAAAGATTTAAACGATGCAAAAGCATTAGCGAAAGCGATGGTCGATATCGGAAATCGGGTTGGGCGTAAAACGATGGCAATTATTTCTGATATGAGCCAGCCGCTTGGTTATGCCATTGGAAATGCGCTTGAAGTGAAAGAAGCGATTGATACGTTAAAAGGAGAAGGTCCAGAAGATTTACAAGAGCTGTGCTTAGTGCTTGGTAGCCACATGGTATATTTAGCGGAAAAAGCATCTTCGCTTGAAGAAGCTCGTCATATGTTAGAAAAAGCGATGAAAGACGGTTCAGCCCTTCAAACATTTAAAACGTTCTTAGCTGCGCAAGGTGGCGATGCATCTGTTGTCGATGACCCAAGCAAATTGCCGCAAGCAAAATATATTATTGAACTAGAAGCGAAAGAAGATGGATACGTATCCGAAATTGTCGCGGATGCGGTCGGAACGGCGGCGATGTGGCTTGGTGCAGGGCGAGCGACGAAAGAATCGACAATTGATTTAGCCGTCGGTTTAGTGCTTCGTAAAAAAGTTGGCGATGCGGTGAAAAAAGGCGAATCGCTTGTCGCCATTTACAGCAACCGCGAACAAATTGATGATGTAAAACAAAAACTATATGAAAACATTCGTATTTCAGCAACACCTGTTCAAGCTCCAACATTAATTTACGATAAAATTTCGTAACCTGAAGGATTCGTTCCTTCAGGTTTTTTTATGTATAAAAAAATAAAAAATGGAAAGGATGGCAAGTATAAAGAAATGGAGGGTTGGAGATGAAGCGATTTTTTTACGCACTTGCCATCGTGTTATTATTTCTTCCGATCGTATCCGCGCATGCGGAACAACCGAAAGTTGAGTTAGCAACGGAGGCAAGATCAGCCATTTTAATTGAACGAGATACAGGGGCTATTTTGTATGAAAAAAATGCCCATGAGCCACTTCCACCAGCGAGCATGACGAAAATTATGACGATGCTTCTCATTATGGAAGCAATTGATCAAGGAAAGTTAAAGCTAGATGAACGAGTGCGAGCTAGTGAATATGCCGCATCGATGGGTGGATCGCAAATTTTTCTTGAACCTGGTGAAGAAATGACGGTTGACGATTTATTAAAAGGTGTTGCGATCGGATCAGGCAATGACGCAGCGGTTGCGTTAGCGGAACGAATTGCAGGATCAGAAGAAGCGTTCGTCCATATGATGAACGAAAAAGCGAGGAAACTTGGTTTAAAACATACGGCATTTGAAAATACGACAGGTTTACCAGCGAAAAATCATTATAGCACTGCGTACGATATGGCTGTGATGGCAAAGGAACTATTGAAATATGATTTAATTACAAAATACACAGGTACGTATGAAGATTATTTACGAGAAAATACTGACAAAAAGTTTTGGCTCGTCAATACAAATCGACTTGTGAAATTTTATCCAGGTGTCGATGGTTTAAAAACGGGTTACACGAGCGAAGCGAAATATTGTTTAACAGCCACAGCGAAAAAAGGCAATATGCGTGTCATTGCCGTCGTTTTTGGAGCACCAACGCCAAAAGCACGAAATGCGCAAATTACAAAAATGTTAGATTACGCATTTAGTCATTATGAAACGAAACCGCTTTATAAAAAAGGCGAAACGATCACCATGCTTCCTGTCAGTAAAGGAAAGAAAAAGTCGGTCGCCGTTGTGACGTCTGAGCCCATTTCTGTTTTGTTGAAAAAAGGGGAAAAATCTGAAGCAGTAAAAACGACATGGAAGTTGAATAAAAAAGCGAAAGCTCCCGTAAAAAAAGGAGATGTGCTCGGTACGCTCGTTGTGAAAAAAGATGGAGCGGTGATTGCCAAAAGTCCTTTAGTAGCAAAAGAGCAAGTGGAAGAAGCAAATATGTGGGAGTTGTTTAAACGAATGTTTAACTCATTCTCGCGCACATCTTGACGAAACAGGGCGAATGGCGACTAGTTTTGTCGGGAAGAAGGATTGACGCATAAACAAATCGAATTCTTCCTTAACCTAAAGAGGATAAGGAGGAAATGATCGTGAGTTTATCGATTCAATTAGAAGTGAAACAACATGTATTGCTCGTACGATTAGCTGGAGAGCTCGATCATCATACAGCAGAACAGTTGCGTGCAGAAATTACGGATGTATTAGAACGAGAACGAATAAAAGCAATCGTTTTAAACTTAAATGAGTTAACGTTTATGGATAGTTCAGGATTAGGTGTTATTTTAGGAAGATATAAACAAATACAACGCATGGGTGGGGAGATGGTTGTTTGTTCTGTCTCTCCTTCCATTAAGCGTTTATTTGATATGTCAGGGCTGTTTAAAATTATTCGTTTAGAAGTGAATGAACAGTACGCATTACAAACGTTGGGGGTGGCGTAAATGAGAAATGAAATGCACCTTCAGTTTTCCGCCCTCAGCCAAAATGAATCGTTTGCTCGTGTGACAGTTGCAGCGTTTGTTGCGCAACTCGATCCGACGCTCGATGAGTTAACCGAAATTAAAACAGTCGTATCCGAAGCTGTAACAAATGCGATTATTCACGGCTACGAAAATGATCCAAGCGGCGTTGTCTACATTTCTGTCATCATTGAAGGACATACGGTTCATTTAACGATTCGCGACCACGGAAAAGGGATTGAAAATGTGGAAGAAGCGCGACAGCCGTTATTTACGACAAAGCCAGAGCTCGAGCGTTCTGGCATGGGGTTTACGATTATGGAAAATTTCATGGATGAAGTAAATATTTATTCGAAAGTTAACGAAGGAACAACGGTGGAGCTGATTAAGCATTTAACGAAAAGCAAAGCGCTATGTAATTAAGGGAGACGTGCCTATGGATGTCGAGGTACAAGCTGTCAAAGACCATGAGATCAAAGAATTGATTCGGAGGAGCCAGCAAGGTGACCAGCAAGCACGCGATGAGATTATTGAAAAAAATATGAGGCTTGTTTGGTCGGTTGTGCAGCGGTTTTTAAACCGCGGATACGAGCCTGAAGATTTGTTTCAAATCGGTTGCATCGGTTTAATGAAATCGGTCGATAAATTTGATTTATCTTACGATGTCAAATTTTCAACGTATGCGGTACCGATGATTCTTGGGGAAATTCAACGATTCATTCGCGATGATGGGTCCGTCAAAGTGAGCCGTTCATTAAAAGAAATTGGCAATAAAATTAGAAAAGCAAAAGACGAATTGTCGAAACAAAACGGTCGCGTCCCAACGGTGAATGAAATTGCACAGTTTTTGCAAATTTCACCCGAGGATGTTGTGCTAGCTCAAGAAGCTGTCCGTTCACCGACGTCCATTCATGAAACGGTGTACGAAAACGACGGTGATCCGATTACGTTGCTTGATCAAATTGCGGACGAGCAAGACGTTTGGTTTGACAAAATCGCATTAAAAAAGGCAATGGAAGAGCTAGATGAACGAGAGCGACTCATCGTCTACTTGCGCTATTATAAAGACCAAACCCAATCAGAAGTGGCAGCTAGATTAGGCATCTCTCAAGTACAAGTGTCTCGTTTAGAGAAGAAAATATTGCAACAAATGAAAGCCCGAATGGATGAATAAGTCCGTTCGGGCTTTTATGCATATACATAGCGATCATATCTCATACTACTAGTACAACGATGGAAGCAAGGTGTCAGTATGAAAGAAACGATTTTTTTGAAAATGCGTCATCGTATTCAAGTGAAGCCGAATGCAACGATTCGGGTAGGGGATGTGGCACAAGTTGTCGCAACAAAACGAATCGATGATATTGTACAAACTCCTATTTATACGGTGCAGAAAAAAGATCGCAACATTGTCATTATCGATGTGATGCATGTGATGAAAGCGTTAATGAACGTTGTTCCTCAAGACGATATTCAATCACTTGGACCGTCGCAAACGATCGTTGAAGTCGTTTATGAGGAAAAGCGATGGGGGTATTTGTACGTCCCAATCGTATGGCTTCTTCTATTCATTGGCTCCGGTCTTGCGATTATGAACTTTCATGAAGATGTAAGCATGCAGCAAGTACAACAACGGCTGTATCGGGTAATTACAGGGAAAGAAGTAGAAAAACCGTTATGGTTTCAAATTCCGTATTCACTCGGGCTTGGACTTGGTATGATTTTATTTTTTAATCACTTTTTTAAAAAGCGAATTAACGAAGAACCGAGCCCACTTGAAGTTGAGATGTTTCAATACCAACAATCGCTCGATCAATATGTCATTATGCATGAAAATAAAGAGGTGATGAGGCGAATGGATGATGATTCGTGAGTTTGTTGTAGCTTTTGTTGGATTGGCAGGAGGGCTAGCTGTCGGTTCTGGTTTTGTCGCGTTTTTAACTGTTCTCGGTGTTATTCCACGCTTGACCCAACTCACAAAAACGATGAAATGGATTGCGACGTATGAACGGGGTGTTGTACTTGGTGCGGTTGTAAGTAGCTGGATTAGCTTGCGCGATCCGTTGCTTTCTTTTCCGCCAATTGTGACAAGTGTCATTGGTTTATTGAGCGGTGTGTTCGTCGGTATGCTTGCTGCGGCATTAACGGAAGTGTTAAATGTGTTTCCGATTTTAGCAAAACGGCTTGGTATCGACGAACAAATTGTCATGTTACTCATGGCAATGGTATTTGGTAAAGTGGCGGGCTCTCTTTTCCATTGGATATATTTCGTTGATCGCTAGGAGGAGGCGTATGTTGAAAGCTTTTTTAGTCGGTGGATTCATTGCGGTCGTTGCCCAAGCGCTTCGCGATATGTACATCATATTGTTTCATATGGGTGAAGCGGAAGCCGTTCGCTGGATGAACGGGACGTTGATGGTATGTGCTGCGATATTTACGCCAATCCGATTTTATCGCCGATTGACACAATTTGCAGGGGCGGGAATGATTGTACCGATGATGAGTCTAGCAAACATATGGAGTGCTAGCGCTCTTGAGTATCGCAATGAGGGAATAGCAGAACATATGCTTTCTGTTGGCGGGAGTATCATTGTCACATTAGTTGTTGCATCATACGTTGCAGCGTTGTTTTTATAAGGGGGGGTTCGATGAAAAAAATCGGAGAGCAAACGATTGTATTTGAGAAAAACATTTATATCGAATCGAGCGGTACCGTCGTTGGACCGAAAGAGCGTGAAGGTCCGCTCGGTTCATCATTTGATCGTGCTTACGACGATTTATATTGCGGTGAACAAAGTTGGGAGCTCGCGGAACGGCGACTTATGAAAGAAGCGATTATGATTTGTTTAACGAAAGGAAAAGTACAAACGCACGATGTCGATTTATTTATCGCGGGGGATTTACTGAATCAAACGGTTACTGCGAACTATGTTGCAAGTGAATTACATATTCCATTTTTAGGTGTATTTAGCGCTTGTTCAACGATGACGGAAGCCATGCTTGTGGCTAGTACGTTCATTGATGGTGCATTTGCCCATCGTGTGCTAGTTGCAACAAGCAGTCACTATGGTGCAGCGGAACGTCAATTTCGTTTCCCGACGACAATTGGCGTTCAAAAGGGGGAAAGCGCATCGTGGACTGTAACAGGAGGAGCAGCAGCGCTATTAAGTACGACACGTTCGCCATTTCGGATTCGCACGGCAACGATCGGACGCGTGATCGATAGCGGTGTGACGGATCCGCTCGATATGGGACGAGCGATGGCACCAGCAGCATTTGCAACGATTAGGCAACACTTGATAGACTGTGGGCTTTCGATCGAAGCGTATGATGTGATTATCACAGGGGATTTAGGAAAAGTTGGGAGTAGTGAATTAAAGTCGTTATGCTATGATGCAGGTATGAACTTAAGTGAGAGATACGATGACTGTGGTGTGCTTATTTACGATACGGAACAACAAGCATTTGCAGGTGGAAGCGGATGTGCATGTTGTGCTGTTGTAACGTACAGTTATTTTCTTGAGAAAATGAGGGAGAGAAAAATAAAGACGATGCTCGTTGTTGCGACGGGAGCATTATTTAATAGTACGATGATGAAGCAAAATCAAACGATTCCGGCGATCGCTCATGCGATTGCGATTGAAGCGGTGACTTGAAAATGGAGTACGTATACGCATTTATCATTGGCGGTATGTTATCGCTTATCGGGCAATTATTGCTTATAAAATGGTCATTCACTCGCCTAGTGACAATATTTTTGCTTATTGGCGTGGCGCTCGAAGCGACAAGTTTATACGACCCTATGCAATCACTGGCGCATGCGGGGATAGAAATGACGCTTGTTCACGTTGGTGCTTCTTGTATACAAGCGGTGAAAACAGGGGACTTTACAAATATCGTTTTTTTTCTTTCTTTTCCGATCGCTATAGCATGGGTGACCGCTGTTGTTTGTAAGCCGAGAGGACGGATGAAATGAAAAAAAGGAAAGTTATTTTAGTGACAGACGGAGATCAACATGTGCAACGTGCACTCGAGAAGCTCGCAAAACAATTTGGCGCTCGTTGCATTAGCCAATCACAAGGCAACCCATCACAGTTGACAGGAAAACAGCTTGTTGAACTTATTTTGCAAACGCCGTATGACCCTGTTTTTGTCATGTTTGATGATAGTGGCATTATCGGTGAAGGAGCGGGAGAACAAGCGCTTCGCTATGTTGCAACACATGAACAAATTGATGTGCTCGGAGCGATAGCGGTGGCGTCTGATACGAACAATCAAGAGTGGACGAAAGTAAATATTTGCATTGATTATGATGGGAACTTCACAACGTACGGTGTCGATAAAGAAGGTATTCGCGAGTGGGAATTCGGTCGGATCAATGGCGATACCGTCTATTGTTTAGATGATTTGCCGATTCCTATCATCGTTGGAATCGGTGACATCGGAAAAATGAGGCGTCGTGACGATATTCGCAACGGTTGTCCGATTACGCGAAAAGCCATTGAATATATTCTTGAAAGGAGCAAACGCGATGAAAACAGAAAATCGCACACCGATTTCTTCGAAGTTGAGTGAAAACGAACAGTTTTTTAAAAATGCCATCGGAGTTGGAACGAGCTTCGATTTAGGTGTTCGCAAGCTACACATTTTAAAAACAGACGTTCATTTATATTATTGTAATGGGCTTTGTGATACACAATATATTATCGAGTTACTTGAAATGCTTGTTCAAGTGAACGATCGCGAGAGACAATCAGTAAAGTTGCCTGGAATTATTGAAAACCGTCTCGTTCATCAACAGGTGAATCCAGTAAAAAGTTTAGATGAGGCGGTCGACTTTTTGTTGACGGGTTTAATTTTATTGTTTATTGATGGAGAGACGAAAGCGTTTGCTGTTGATGTCCGCAGTTATCCAGGACGTTCGCCTGAGGAACCAGATACAGAAAAAGTGGTGCGCGGGGCACGTGACGGATATGTTGAAAATATTATCATCAATACAGCACTCACTCGCCGACGCATTCGTGATGAACGGCTTCGCTTTGAGATGATGCAAGTGGGTGAGCGTTCAAAAACGGACATTTGTATCGCCTATATTCAGGATGTCGCCAATCCGGGGCTTGTTGAACTCATTAAGAAGGAATTAAACGAAATTAAAATTGATGGGTTAACGATGGCAGATAAAACAATTGAAGAATTTTTAGTGAAACAAGGATACAACCCGTATCCGCTCGTTCGTTATACAGAAAGACCTGACGTCGCAGCGACTCATTTGTTAGAAGGGCATGTGATTATTATGGTTGATACGTCGCCAAGCGTTATTATTACACCAACGACGTATTTCCATCACGTTCAACATGCGGAAGAATATCGGCAATCGCCAGCTGTAGGAACGTTTGTACGATGGGTGCGGTTTTTAGGCATCTTTGCTTCACTTTTCTTACTCCCGCTTTGGTTTGTATTTGTCCTTGACCCGTCGTTATTGCCAGAAAAATTATCATATATCGGTCCGAATGAAAAAACAAATATCCCGATTTTTGTGCAACTTCTCATTGCTGATATTGGTATTGAGTTTTTGCGAATGGCTGCAATCCATACGCCAACACCACTATCGACAGCGATGGGCTTAATTGCGGCGGCGTTAATTGGACAAATCGCTATTGACGTCGGGCTGTTTGTGCCGGAAGTGATTTTATACGTGTCTGTTGCTGCGATCGGTTCTTTTGCGACACCGAGCTATGAACTAAGCATTGCAAATAAAATTTTCCGTCTTTTATTTTTAGTGATCATTGCGTTGTTTGGTGTACCTGGGTTTATGATTGGTGTTACAGTGTTTTTACTTTTCCTTGCGAACATTCGCTCGTTGAATACTCCATATTTATGGCCGTTTATTCCCTTTGATCCCGGGGCATTTATGCAAATTATTGTACGACGATCTGTGGCTGGCTCATCGATTCGCCCAAGCATCGTACATCCACAAAACAAACAAAAACAATCGACATAAAAAGGTTGAAACGTACCAAAATTTATGGTACGTTTTCTTTAATTATTTCGGAATCATCAGGAGGATGTATAATTATGCACGGAACGATGGGAATAAACGAACGGGGTCATTTAGAAATTGGCGGCGTAGATACGATTGACTTAGCTCATCTATACGGAACCCCACTCTACATTTATGATGTTGCCCTTATTCGCGAGCGTGCTCGGGCGTTTAAGCGTATGTTTGATAAACATCGTGTACGTGCGCAAGTCGCGTATGCAAGCAAAGCGTTTTCGACAATAGCGATCGTGCAATTAATGGAACAAGAAGGATTATCTCTCGATGTCGTCTCGGGCGGTGAGCTGTACACCGCGTTAGCTGCTGGATTTCCGGTCGAACGCATTCATTTTCACGGCAACAATAAAAGCGAAGAAGAGTTACAAATGGCGGTTGAAGCAAAAATCGGTTGTGTTGTCGTCGATAATTTTTATGAGTTAGAGATGTTGCAACAACTTTGTCGCACTCATAAATATACGATGCCGATTTTATTACGTGTCACACCAGGCATTGAGGCCCATACGCACGACTATATTTTAACAGGGCAAGAAGATTCAAAATTTGGATTTGATTTGCATAACGGACAAGCAGATGAAGCGTTACAGCGTGCGCTCGCTTCTTCCTATATTCATGTGCTTGGCATTCATTGTCATATCGGTTCGCAAATTTTTGATGCGACAGGTTTTGTCCTTGCGACGAAAAAATTATTTGAAAAGCTTGCTATATGGCGTGATATGCATCATTTCACTGCGCAAGTTGTCAATCTTGGCGGCGGTTTTGGCATTCGGTACACGAAAGAAGATGATCCGCTCGCACCGGAACAGTACGTCGAACAAATTATTGAAGAAGTGAAACGGAACGTAGCCTCATTTCATTTACCATTCCCAGAAATTTGGATTGAGCCGGGGCGTTCGCTTGTCGGTGATGCTGGAACAACGATTTATACGATTGGCTCGCGTAAAGAGGTGCCAAACGTTCGTCAATATGTTGCGGTAGATGGGGGAATGAGCGACAACATTCGACCTGCGCTATATGAAGCGAAATATGAAGCAGTGCTAGCGAATCGGATGCATGACCATTGTGAAGAAGTTGTGGCGATTGCAGGGAAATGTTGTGAGTCAGGCGATATGCTCATCTGGGATTTACCGCTTCCGAAAGCGCAACCGGGCGATTATTTAGCTGTTTTTTGTACGGGAGCTTACGGCTATGCGATGGCAAATAACTATAATCGCATTCCGCGTCCGGCGGTCGTATTTGTTGAAGACGGTGAAGCACAGCTTGTTGTGAAGCGTGAAACGTATGAAGATTTAATTCGACTCGATTTGCCACTTAAGACAAAAGTAAAAAAATAACCGAGGCGACAACCTCGGTTATTTTTTTATGCCCCAAATGCTCCGCGAAGGGCGTTCCATATTTCTCGTAAAATGTCGACGATGCGTTGAATAAACGTTCGACCTTCTTCTGTTTGTAAAAAAGCAGATAGCTTGTCTTTCGTTTGAGCAAGCTGTTCGTTCACTTGATTCCAGTCGATGTTCACATTTTTCATTTTGTTAAATAAGGAAAGCAAACTGTTTATTTCGTCTTCTGTTAACGTAATGCCAAGCTCTTGAGCGATCCGCTCAATGAGCGCACGCATATCTGCATCTGTTTGCGGTGGATTTTTCGCTATTTCTTCTTTAATTTTCGCAAGCAGTGCGACCGCTTTGTCATTTCCGATTGATTCGCCAAGCTGTGCTGTTTTCACCATTTCCTCGTTCGCTACTTTTTTTACTTCGTCCGGGATCGCTTCATTTGATGAAAGTTCGTACGCTTTCATTAACCCTGTTAACGCAGCTGTTCCCGATACAGGAAACGGTGCAGTAATGTAAATGACTGCATCTTTTACTCCAGCAGTAATGAGCGCATTCATATACATCTCTTTTGTTACCCAGTTAATGTTATTCGTTTCGACTTGCAACCCCGAACCAGGTGCCCCAATCGTAATTTTTGAGGATGAAATAGCCTTCGTTCCAATTTGTCCTTTCGGAATAATGCCGCCGAGATATTTATGCTCTTCTTCATTTGTAACCGTAATGATTTCAGCGTTGTCTGGCGCATTCATTTCTTTTAATATTTGTTGTTTTTGCTGTTCTGTTAAATTTTCGCCGAGCGTAATAATGACGTCCCCTTCAATCGCATCTGCTAAACTAACCGATGGGATCATAAACAGCAATAAAATAAATATCGTAAACCACTTCTTCATTTCATAACCTCCTTCAACATCTTCCATACTATTGTACAAACATTTGCGTGAACATAGAAGAGAAATATAGTAAAATGAAGTTACGTTTGTTTTTACGATAGAAAGGTGGAAAAGTTTCATGAAGAAAAAAGGATATATCTTAATGGAAAACGGCGGAAAGGTGGAGTTTGAACTATTCCCAAATGAAGCGCCAACAACGGTTGCGAATTTTGAAAAACTAGCGAATGAAGGATTTTATAACGGGCTGACGTTCCATCGCGTCATTAAGCGATTTGTAAGTCAAGGTGGCTGTCCGATTGGAAACGGAACAGGCGATGCAGGTTATACGATTCCGTGTGAAACAGATAACAATCCGCATAAACATATCGAAGGTGCGATATCGATGGCGCATCGCGGACGTGATACAGGAAGTTGCCAGTTTTTCATTTGCCATGAGCCGCAGCCGCATTTAGATGGTGTGCATACCGTATTCGGTCAAGTCACCGCTGGAATGGATGTTGTAAAGGCGATGAAAAATGGTGATGTCATGAAAGAAGTAAAGGTGTGGGACGAACAATAAAAGGGACGATGAAGCGATGAAAAAAAACTGGGTATTATTTTTCATCCTTTTACTCGTTAGTTTCGTTTGGGGAGCAATGTATTGGCTGTTTATTGCAAAGTAATAGACATTTCGTTTTATTGTGCTATAATGAATAAAAATGGAATAAACGCATCCTTCGGGGCAGGGTGAAATTCCCGACCGGCGGTAATGAAACAGATGTTTCTCAGCCCGCGAGCCGTTAAGGCATGATCCGGTGCGATTCCGGAGCCGACAGTATAGTCTGGATGGGAGAAGGATTGCCAAAACTCACGCCACTTATTGAAAAAATAAGCTTGGCGGTGGGTCATTTTTGCTATGCAAAAAAGGCGATCTTTACATACATCTTGCCCTAGGACGTCGTTCCTAGGGTTTTTATCTTTTATAAAGAAAGAAAGGTGGTGCGAGATGGACGAACAATATATGCGTTTCGCATTACAATTAGCGCAATCAGCTCGCGGACAAACGTCACCGAACCCGCTTGTTGGGGCTGTTGTTGTAAAACATGGTGAAATTGTCGGCTTTGGCGCACACTTAAAAGCAGGAGAGCCACATGCAGAAGTACACGCTTTGCGCATGGCGGGCGAGAAAGCGGAAGGAGCAACCGTTTATGTGACGCTTGAACCATGCAGCCATTACGGAAAAACGCCCCCTTGTGCTGATTTGTTAATTGAAAAAAAGGTGAAGCGCGTCGTTGTGGCGACGACGGACCCAAATCCGCTCGTGGCAGGAAAAGGCATTGAAAAATTAAAGCGAGCAGGAATTGACGTCACCGTCGGAGTGTTGAAAGAAGAGGCGGATGCGTTAAACGAAATGTTTTTTCATTATATTTCAACGAAAACGCCGTATGTGACGTTAAAGTATGCAATGAGCTTAGATGGGAAAATTGCAACAAAAACGGGCGAAAGCAAGTGGATTACGTCGGAAGATGCGCGGCGTGACGTGCATCGCGATCGACGTATGCACGATGCGATCGTTGTCGGTGTCGGCACAATTTTAGCAGATGATCCAAGCTTAACCGTTCGTTTTGGGTATGAAGGAAAGCAACCAATTCGAATCGTTCTCGATACACATTTACGTACACCGCTTCACGCGAATGTCGTCACAGATCAGATGGCGCCAACATGGATCGTCGTCGGCCATCACGTCACAGAAGAACAAATGAAGCCATATGAACGTGCAGGTGTACAAATGATTCGCATGAATGAGAATAAAATTGATATACCATCTTTTTTACGTGAACTTGGTAAGCGTAACATCATGTCCATATTTGTTGAAGGTGGAGCGCATGTGCACGGTAGTTTTCTACATTCTCATTCCGTTCAACAAGTGATTGCGTATATCGCACCGATGTTGATTGGGGGGAATGAAGCTCCTTCTGCCATTGGTGGAGAAGGGTTTGGACGAATGATGGATGCGCTTCGTTTACAAGTGAAACATGTCGAAAGGATCGGACCAGATATAAAAATCGTTGCTAAAGGATGATCGCGATGTTTACAGGAATTATTGAAGAAATCGGCACGATTCAACAAATGAAACAAACAGGGGAAGCGATCGTCTTCACGATCGGGGCACAAAAAGTGTTACAAGACGTGCAGCTCGGTGACAGCATTGCTGTCAATGGCGTTTGTTTAACTGTGACGTCATTTACAGATCGCTTGTTTACTGTCGATGTCATGCCTGAAACGGTGCGAGCAACATCGCTTCGAACGCTTACAGTAGGAGCGAAAGTCAATTTAGAGCGCGCAATGGCAGCAAACGGTCGTTTTGGTGGGCACTTCGTTTCGGGGCATGTTGACGGCATTGGACGCATCATTCGTAAGCAGCCTGTCGCAAACGCTGTTTATTATGACATTGAAGTGCCAAGCCATTTACGTAAATATATGATTTTAAAGGGATCAGTTGCTGTCGATGGCACAAGCTTAACGATTTTCGGTTTAACGGACCGAACGTTTACAATTTCGCTCATTCCGCATACGCGTGAAGCGACGATTTTAGGAGCAAAAAAAGTTGGCGATATTGTCAATATTGAATGTGACATCATTGGAAAATATGTTGAACAGTTCGTTGCTGGAAAGCGTGAAGGATTGACGATGCAATTTTTACAAGAGCACGGATATAAGGGGTGAGCGAAATGTTTCATACAATTGAAGAGGCGATTTATGATTTAATGCAAGGAAAAATTATTATCGTTTGCGATGATGAAGATCGTGAAAATGAAGGGGATTTTGTAGCGCTTGCGGAAAAAGCAACGCCGGAAGTCATTAACTTTATGATTACACACGGTCGTGGTCTTGTGTGTGTCCCGATTACCGAAGAGTTGGCTGATCGGCTCGATTTAGCGCCGATGGTTAATCATAATACAGATGCGCATGGTACAGCGTTTACCGTCAGCATTGACCATAAAGCGACAACGACAGGCATTAGCGCGTTTGAGCGCTCGTTGACGATTCAAGAAATGTTAAATCCAGAAGCGAAAGCAAGCGATTTTAAACGCCCAGGTCATATTTTCCCACTTGTTGCGAAAAAAGGTGGGGTATTGCGTCGCGCCGGACATACGGAAGCTGCGGTCGATTTAGCCCGTCTTTGCGGGGCAAAGCCAGCAGGCGTTATTTGCGAAATTATAAAAGATGACGGAACAATGGCGCGCGTGCCTGATTTAAAGAAAATCGCGGAACAATTCGATATGAAAATGATTACGATTAAAGATTTAATCGCTTATCGCAATCGAAAAGAAAAGCTCGTCAAACGCGAAGTGGAAATTATGTTGCCAACGGACTTTGGTGAATTTAAAGTGATCGGATATTCAAATGCGTTAGACGGAAAAGAACATATCGCCATCGTGAAAGGAGAAATCATCCCAGATGAACCTGTGCTCGTACGTGTCCATTCGGAATGTTTAACAGGTGACGTGTTCGGTTCGCATCGTTGCGATTGTGGTCCGCAACTTCATGCAGCGCTCGCACAAATTGAAGAAGAAGGTCGAGGGGTATTGTTATATATGCGTCAAGAAGGACGCGGCATCGGTTTACTCAACAAATTGCGCGCATATAAGTTGCAAGAGCAAGGCTATGATACGGTCGAGGCAAACGAAAAGCTCGGCTTCGCCCCAGACTTGCGCGACTATGGAATTGGCGCGCAAATTTTAAAAGATTTAGGTGTGACAAAAATGCGTTTGTTGACGAACAATCCGCGGAAAATTACCGGACTGAAAGGATACGGCTTAGAAGTGGTAGAGCGTGTGCCGCTACAAATGCCAGCCAAACGCCATAATGAGCGCTATTTGCGCACAAAATACGAAAAACTAGGACATATGTTGCATTTCTAAGGAGGAGAAAAAATGAACGTATACGAAGGAAATTTAGTCGGAACAGGACTAAAAATAGGCATTGTTGTTGCGCGATTTAACGAATTTATTACAAGCAAATTGCTAAGCGGTGCACTTGATGGATTAAAGCGCCACGGAGTAGAGGAGCAACATATTGATGTCGCTTGGGTGCCGGGGGCATTTGAAATTCCGCTTGTCGCGAAAAAAATGGCGGAGTCGAAAAAATACGATGCGGTCATTACCCTCGGTGCCGTGATTCGCGGAGCAACGAGCCATTACGATTACGTATGCAATGAAGTAGCGAAAGGAACATCGCACGCCGCTCTTTCTTCAGGTGTTCCGGTTATTTTTGGCGTGTTGACGACAGATACGATTGAGCAAGCGATTGAACGCGCTGGGACAAAAGCAGGAAATAAAGGATGGGAAGCAGCGCTTAGCGCCATTGAAATGGCGAATGTGATGCGCACATTTTCTTAATATGCTCGTTCTTAATATGCTCGCGATAAAAAAGGTTTAAAAAAGCGACAAGACCGTTTATAATAGCAATAGCGAGTAAACAATAAGTCTTGTCGATAATGAGGGATTCGTATGCTAGTTCGCTATCGAAAAAACTATGAGAAAATTGCGATGGGTCTTTTGTCGTTTATGCCAAATGAAAAAGACTTAAAGCAGTTGCGACAAACGATGAAAAACTACGAGACAAACGATGATTGGCAGCTGTTTTTATGGAAGGAAGAAGAAGATTTTATTGGCATTATCGGTGTGATTGTGCGCGAACATGCGGTTGAAGTGCAGCATATTAGCGTTAATCCGTCCCATCGTCATCAAGGAATTGGAAAACAAATGGTGAAAGCGTTAAAAGAATTGTATCCAAACAAGTCGTTATGTGCCAATGACATGACCGCTCCATTTTTGGATAGATGTGAACAATGACAGGGATCAGCGTCCCTGTCTTTTTTGTTTTTGCCGTTCGCGTTCAGCGATGACGTCGCTTCGGTCGCGCAACATATGTTTATGGATGATATATTCGTTTGACATGTCGCTTTTTTTCCCCCATATTAGCCCTTTTTGATCGCACTGTTGTTGACATATATGCAACAAGGAAGCATCAATGATTGGCAAGCAAGTGCTTTCATACGGTTGTCCATGATTGATTCGCTCTACATATGTATGAATAAGCGCAATGAGTTGTTCTACATGTATGCCTAGCGCTTCATATGCTTGCTTTTCTCTTTCGAATGTGTTTAATGCTTTTGTAAACATTCGTTTTGCTCCCGCAATATTTCCTCGGCGATAATGATACATCCCAACCGCGAGCTGAATGAAGCCGACCCATACATGTTCGCCTGTTTGTTTCCAATGTTCTTCTAGCACTTCATGGCATTCAAAATAGTCGCGCGTAGCGTGAAAGTGAAGTAAATATTCGATATATGCCCTTGGATACAAACGAAGGCCCCCTTTTTTCATATGCTTACGTATATTATACTATTACTTATGAATAAAGGTGGGATGAAATGTGCATTATCATGTGAAATTAGATCAATTTGAAGGACCGCTTGATTTATTGCTCCATTTAATTCATCGCTATGAAATTGATATTTATGATATTCCTGTGGCACAAATTACAGAGCAATATATGGCTTACATTCACGCGATGAAAGAATTGCAACTTGATGTAGCGAGCGAGTATTTAGTAATGGCGGCAACGCTTATTGAAATGAAAAGTAAAATGTTGTTGCCAAAACATGAAGAAACGCTGGAGGATCAAGAATTATTTATCGAAGAAGACCCGCGTGAGCAATTAATGCAACAGTTAATCGAGTATAAAAAGTTTAAAGAAGCAGCGAAACAGTTGCGCGAGCGAGAAGAAGAGCGAGCGCTTTTATTTACGAAGCCGCCAAGCGATTTAACGGCTTATGCGAAAAACGGTGCACCGCTTGTGCTCGATGTTGATTTGTATGATATGCTTGGGGCGCTCGCGAAATTGTTGCGGCGGAAAAAATTACAAAAACCGCTTCATACGAAAGTAGCGCGTCAAGAAATTCCGATCGGACGACGGATGGAAGAGATTTTACACATATTAAAACATGGAGAGCGAATGAACTTTTACGATTTATTTCCGTATGACGATCGCGAGCAAATTGTCGTGACGTTTTTAGCGTTGCTTGAACTTATGAAACGAAATGAAATTATTGTTGAACAAGAAAACAATTTTGCCGATTTATACATTCGACGAAAAGGTGATCGATATGAATGAATTAGCGATTATGGAAGCGTTATTGTTTGCGGCGGGCGAAGAAGGATTGACGTATAAACAAATGGCTGATGTGCTTGATATTCAAGAAGAACGTGTATATGAACTTGTGCAACAATTAAAGCATATGTATGACGTAGCGGAGCGTGGCATTATGGTCGTCGAGATGGCAGGAACGCTTCAACTTGTGACGAAAAAACAATGTGCTCCATATTTGCAAAAACTTGTTGAGTCACCAACGACGTCATCGTTGTCACAAGCAGCGCTTGAAACGTTAGCGATCATCGCCTATCGCCAACCGATTACGCGCGCAGAAATTGAGCACATTCGCGGTGTTAAAAGCGATAAACCGCTTCAAACCCTATTAGGAAAAGCGTTAATTAAAGAAGTAGGTCGCGCAGAAGGAACAGGTCGCCCGATTTTATATGGAACGACGAAGGAGTTTTTAGACTACTTTGGCTTAAAGACGTTAGACGAACTTCCTCCTCTTCCAGAATGGGACGAGCAAGGGGAAGAACGCGAAGCCGACTTATTTTTCGAACGCCTCAACGAACAACTGCAAGAAGCGAGCGAACAACGATGAGTTTTCGTTTTTTCTTTGGGCTTCTTTTTATGGGAATGATAAAATTTTTCGCATGATTCATAATTTATGGTAAAATAAATGTAGCTTCGTTGTTGAAAAAAGGGGTGTATTGTTTGTGAAAATTATTTCTTGTCATGGCTATGAACTGCAAAAAGCACAGCCGAATACGTCGGAAGATTTTTTTAACCGTTCGGAAGTAACGTTTGTTGACGACGATGGAACAGAGCGAACGTTGCGTGTGTTATATGTTCGATATTTCGATGAGCGTTTTTCACAATGGACGCCGTATGAACAAGATCCTGTATTTCAAGCAGGTGGGAAAGACGTATATTTTAAAGACATTGTCGCGCTCGTTTGTTTGCTCGCCGATCCATCACTTCGGACGCGAAAACGTGTATATATAAGTGAGGAAGAAGAGCTTCGTCGCTATTTTTCATCGATCGACTTTGCGAAATTGCCCGAAGTATTTGAGTCGCTTGCGAAACAACAAGCGTACGATGTGAAATCACCGCTTTTATTTATTGCGCAACCGTAAAGGAGGATGGAGATGGGGAATACTGTTGTTTTTAACCAAACGAAGCAAGTCGAGCAATTGTTGAGTCGCATTGTAGAACAAATTACTCGTTATTTAAACGAAACGACGATTGAGCAAATGCAAGAAGAATGCGCAGGAGACCGCCATTATTATGAAGGGGTGCTTGCGGACTTACGCCGTTTAGCTGTATATGGTGAAGAAGGGATTGATGCATGTCGCATCGTCCTTCAAGAAGAACCGTTTCGGAAAGCCGCAGCAGAACAGGCGTTATACAAAATTTATCATTCATGTGTGGCGGAGTTTTTTACGCCAAAGCGCGATTTATGGTATGAAGATAGCCGTTCAGCGTATACAGGAAGACATTCAATTAAATTGAGACAACCTGCTCCTCCATCGTTACAACAATTGCTCCATGCGATTGAGGCTGATTTTCAAACGATGCGGGAAGAACTCGAATTTTATGAAACAGACTACCGAACAAAAATGATTCAATCACAATAAAGAAGCTGCGTGTGTCAGCTTCTTTTTTTTTATTGCATATGATGCCGAAGGAGGTGTGTTTGTATGCGACAATATATTCATCACGTGCAAACGTGGCTTGAGCGTGTAAAGCCATTTGTAGATGAAGAGGCGCTTGAGCGATTAAAGATGGAGCTTGAACGTGGAGATGTCGCGCGACGATTTGTAAAAGCAAAAGACCGCGTCATGTAGCGGTCTTTTTGTCATACATCATGTACTTATGCATACACTTGTACAAAACGGACAAAGGGATGAGGGTGTATGCGACGGCAATGGTTCATATGGATGATCGTGCTTTGTTTTTTTTGTTCGCTTTTTCCGAATGAAGCGAAGGCGATGTCGGTTAGTGCGAAAAGCGCGATTTTAATGGAACAAACGACAGGACGAGTGCTATTTGAAAAAGATGCCCATACGAAACGACGCATTGCGAGCATTACAAAAATTATGACAGCCATTTTAGCAATCGAATCGGGAAAATGGGAAGAGCTTGTGACGGTAAGTGAACGGGCGGTTCGCACAGAAGGGTCCTCTATTTATTTGAAACAAGGGGAGAAAATTGCGCTCAAACATTTAGTATATGGGCTTATGCTTCGTTCTGGAAACGATGCAGCGGTGGCAATCGCTGAGCACGTTGGCGGTAGCGTCGAAGGCTTCGTGTTTTTAATGAATGAAAAAGCGGCAGAAATCGGCATGACAAATACACAATTTGCGAATCCGCATGGGTTAGATGATGCAGAAAATCATTATTCCACTGCGTATGACATGGCGCTACTTATGCGATATGCAATGCAAAATGAACAATTTCGCGAAGTATCGGGAACGAAATTGTATCGTGCCCCAAATCCGACAGAAGATTGGGACCGTGTTTGGCCCAATAAAAATAAACTGTTGACGCATTTATATGAATATTGCACAGGTGGAAAAACAGGCTATACGAAGCGGGCGAAGCGCACATTAGTGACAACTGCTTCAAAAGATGGTCTTGAACTGATTGCAGTCACCATTAACGCAGGGGACGATTGGAACGATCATATTGCTATGTATGAGCACGGATTTGCGAATTATGAACTTGTGACGATTAAAGCAACTACGATCGTTCAAGATATAAAAGATCCTTTCTATGGTGATCATCTATTCGTTGCACGCGATTTTATATATCCGGTCACAAAAAAAGAAGAGTCGTTAATTCGTTTAGAGCGAAAATTGCTTCGTCCACAAGAGCGTTGGAAAGAGACAGGCGTGCCGTCTGTCGTTGGAAGGGCTGAGCTATACATCGGAAACGAAAAAGTTGACGACGCCCCTATTTTTTATAAGCAGGAAAAGAAAAAGCGTTCTTTTTTTGATTGGCTGTTAGGGGTGGGCAGCGATGGTTAATCTCATTTGGGTTGCGCTTTTGCTTATTGGACTTCTGTTTGCGGGAATAAACGGAACGATGAAAGATGTGAACGAGGCGATGTTTCAAGGGGCGAAAGAGGCGGTGACGATTAGCATTGGCTTAATTAGCGTGCTCGTTTTTTGGCTCGGTTTAATGAAAATTGCCGAACAGTCTGGGCTACTTTCGTTTTTTGCCCGTTTGTTTCGACCAATTGCGAAAAAAATTTTTCCGGAAGTGCCGCCTGACCACCCTGCGCTCGGGTATATATTATCGAACATGATTGCAAATATGTTTGGGCTCGGCAATGCTGCGACTCCCCTTGGCATTAAAGCGATGGAGCAATTGAAGCAATTAAACGGTCAAACAGACGAACCGAGCCGTTCGATGGTTACGTTTGTCGCTTTAAATACCGCAAGCGTTACGCTTATTCCCGCGACGGTCATATCGATTCGCATGACATATCAATCAGCTTCACCTGGAGAAATTATTGGCACGACATTTGTCGCTTCCCTTATTTCGACAATATCAGCGATTATGATTGACCGCGCGTTTTACATACGGAGGCGGAAAAAAGGAGGACTGTGATGCACGTTATTCAATTTTTATCGCTTTGGCTTATTCCTATTTTAATCGCTTGCATTTTGTTGCATGGAACGTACAAGCGTGTGCCGACGTATGAGGCGTTTGTTGAAGGGGGGAAAGAGGGAATTCAAATCGCTTTTTCTCTCATTCCGTATTTAGTTGGTATGCTCGTTGCTGTCTCCGTTTTTCGCGCTTCCGGTGCGCTTGATTTTTTTATTTCATATATAAAACCGTTCATCGTCCCGCTCGGACTGCCGTCTGAAGTCGTTCCGCTTGCGCTCATTCGTCCGATCTCAGGAACCGCTTCGCTCGGCATGGTCACCGACTTAATCGCAACATACGGACCAGATTCATTTATCGGGCGGTTAGCCTCCACGATTCAAGGAAGTACAGAAACGACGTTATACGTGCTCACCGTTTATTTTGGTGCCGTCGGCATTCGCAAAATGGGCGATGCATTAAAAGTCGGCTTACTTGCCGATCTCATTAGCTTTATTGTATCATTTATTATTGTATTATGGATGTTTGGGAAATGAAGCGGTCGATATGCTTGTTGCCCGATGACAGATATATTGTTAACATGATCAGAGTATACGGGCTCGACTGGTTTGAATAATAAAATACAATGTTTAGATTGGTGTGAGTGTGGGGAATGACTGAAAACAAGAGATTGATTCTAAATATTACTGTTTTATCCTTTATTTTAAGTTTTGTATATAGCTTGGTACTTCTGATGATTGAACACCCTCTTTTTTCTAACGAGATGAGTAGTCCGGAAAGTATTGTTGTTTTTACAGCTATATTTTTGATTTTATATATGTTTCATCTGTTTATTTCATGGCTACATTACATGTTTGTAAATAAAACAGTGGGTTCGATGAGAAGGAAAGCTATTGCTTTCTATTTGGTTGGTCTTGTTTTATTATTCTTTTTATATATGTTTTTTCAAGTGAAAATCGTTTGGTTACTGCTTATTTCTTTTGTTATTGTTTCTTTTCCTTCATACAAGCGTTGCTAGGAGAAAGTCGCATCTCGTGCGTCTTTCTCCTTTCTTATTTTTGAACTCCTGTACCGAATATGGTAAAACTATTCCTTTCTTATTTTTGAACTCCTGTACCGAATATGGTAAAACTATATAGTGAGGTGAATGAAATGGAACGATTACAGAAAGTAATTGCTCATGCTGGCATCGCATCGCGAAGAAAAGCAGAGCAATTGATCGTCGAAGGAAAAGTGAAAGTAAATGGAAAAGTTGTGACGGAACTTGGGGTGAAAGTTAGTCCACAAGATCGCATTGAAGTGGATGGCATTCCGCTCGAACGCGAAGAGCCGGTATATTATTTGTTATACAAGCCGCGCGGTGTAATTTGTAGCGTAAAAGATGAAAAGGGAAGAAAAGTAGTGACTGACTTTTTCAAACATGTAAACAAGCGCATTTATCCGATCGGACGGTTAGATTACGATACGTCAGGATTGTTGCTGCTGACAAACGATGGGGAGTTTGCTAATTTATTAATGCACCCGCGCTATGAAATTGAAAAAGTGTACATTGCAAAAGTAAAAGGCATCCCAGCACGTGAAAAAGTGAAACGGCTTGAAAAAGGTGTTGCGCTAGAAGATGGGGTAACAGCGCCAGCGAAAGCGAAAGTATTGTCAATTGACAAACGGAAACAGACGGCGATCGTTGAACTTCGCATTCATGAAGGGAGAAATCGTCAAGTGCGCCGCATGTTCGAAGCGATCGGACATCCTGTTTTAAAGTTAAAGCGGGAACGTTATGCGTTTTTAGACTTGAAAGGGATGAATCCGGGAGATTATCGAGAACTGTCGCCGCATGAAGTGAAGCAATTGCGTGCGCTTGCATTAGCTGGTTCGCCGTACGTATCATAATTTTGTCACAATTTGTTCAAATCATTTTCATTATTTGTATAGTAGTAACTTGTATAATGAGGTTGATGAAAACGGTTTATAGGAGAGTTGGCGGTCAACTACCCCCACTTAGCTAACGCTTGAAGTGAGGGCTTGCAACTCCCCAGAAGTGCAAACGGACTTCTTCCTCCTTCCTTGACTTGGGGTTGCATCAGGGGCAGGTTGACGACTACCCAACGACGCAGGTCATGCCTGCATCGTTACCGATTCTCTCGGTGTGTCTGTTGGCAGTACTTGGCTTCCACACACAACAGACGGACCTACGCTCGATGTTTTACGGTTACAACGTTTCCTGTAACCAACTCCATACATCGAGTAGCAGTTATTGGAGTGCCTTTATTGAACGGTTTTCTCCACGCCTTTATTATATCATACACAAAAGAAAGGGGGAACGCGCATTCCTCTCCCACTTACTCCCTTTGGTCGTTGAAGTGGGAGTCTCCTGCGCGAAATAGGATGAAAGAAAGGCGATTTTGGCTTCGAACGGTCATTTTAGCTATCATGCTTGCAGCCATTGGCTATACGATTTATTCCAATGTATTTGTTGACAAAAAGGCGATCCAAGTTGGTGATTCAGCGCCAGACTTCGTACTTACCGACTTAAACGGCAACAAAATTCAACTATCCGATTATCGTGGAAAAGGTGTATTTTTAAACTTTTGGGGAACGTGGTGCAAACCGTGTGAAAAAGAAATGCCATACATTAATAGACAATACGACGTATATAAAAATGAGGGAGTAGAAGTGATTGCGGTCAATGTTGGTGAGGCGAAAGTAACAGTACAAACGTTCGTTGATCGCTTTCAGCTGACGTTTCCAGTCGTCATCGATCAGCAAGATCAAGTCATGAATGCATACAACATCGGTCCGTTGCCAGCGACATTTTTAATTGACAAAGAAGGCAAAATTGTAGATATCATTACAGGGGCGATGACGGAAGAGGATGTAAAAAAATATATGGAACGAATTAAGCCGTAAGGGGTTTTCGACATGGAACAAGTAAAATGTGAATGTGGGCATGTGAATCCGATTGGTACAGTTCTTTGTGAAGCATGTGGTAAACCGTTAGAAGAAGTGCCAATGTTATTGGACATGCGTTATGAAGGAAGCGCTCGCCGTTCGCAAACGTACAACCAAACGATTGTTGATAAAATATGGAACTTCTTTTCGTCTGTTAAAGTTGGGGTTTGGCTTATCGTTATTACGTTAGTCGCTTCGGCCATCGGCACAATTTATCCACAACAGATGTACATTCCGCCAACAGTGTCGCCAGCTGAATATTATGAGGAGCAGTACGGTTGGCTCGGGAAATGGTATTACGCGCTAGGATTTCACGATTTATATAGCTCATGGTGGTATATGTTGCTTATAGCGCTCATTGGTGTATCGCTCGTCATTTGTAGTTTAGACCGTGTCGTGCCACTATATCGGGCGTTAAACAATCAGCGGGTGACGAGAAATGAACAATTTTTACAACGCCAACGTCTATTTAGCCGTTCACAAGTGAAAGACTACGAAAATGCTTTGCCTCGCGTGGTCGATCGGTTAACGAAACGGGGTTATCGTATTCGTGAGGAGAACGGAAGCATTTTAGCAGAAAAAGGGCGTTTTTCCCGTTGGGGACCGTATGTGAATCACATTGGACTTATCATTTTTCTCATCGGTGCGATGCTTCGATTTGTTCCGGGAATGTATGTGGATGAAAACATGTGGATTCGTGAAGGGGAAATAAAAGAAATTCCGGGAACGAAAGGAAAATATTTTTTAGAAAATAAAAAGTTTATTTTTGAAGTGTATGAGAAAGGAAAAGAGAAAGAAGCGTTTCAAGCGGCGATTGATCGCGTCGGTAACGGAATGATGGCGAAAAACTATCAAACGGACGTCGTATTGTACGAGCGTGTTGGTCCAGTTGTTGCAGGGGAAGAGCCGAAGTTAAAAAAAATAAAAAGCTTTTCCATTCGTGTCAACGAGCCGCTCAAACACGACTACTATGCATTGTACCAAGTGGACTTTAAACTGAATGAGCTAAAAAGTATGTCGTTCCGTTTGACAGATAAACAAACGGCCAAGTCTTTTGGTACGATTACAGTTGATTTAATCCAACCGGAGAAAGAATATGATCTTGGCAACGGTTATAAAGTACAACTATTAAGCTACTTTCCAGATTTTTATTTTGATGAAAATGGAAATCCGAATACGCGCTCGAAAGTGCCAAACAATCCGGCGTTTGTATTTAAAATGTTTGCCCCAGATCGTCCGAAAGGGGAAGTCAGTTTTACTGCTATTCGTCAAACGATCGAACCGTTCGGTGATAACAAGTATAAAATGGCGTTTGCTGGTGCTGACACACGACATGTATCGGCGTTAACCGTCCGTCGTGATTTTACGCTCTGGATTTTAGGTATCGGGGGCACCATTTTTATGATTGGCCTTATACAAGGAATGTATTGGAACCACCGGCGTGTATGGATTCAGCGGATCAACGAAGATGTGCTTATTGCAGCACATACGAACAAAAACTGGTTTGGATTAAAAAAGGAGCTTGAAAGAATATTTAACGATACACCGTTTGTCATGCCAATCGATCAATTGGACAAGCGGTCATAAGGGGGGAACATCGTGGTTCAGTTAAGCAGCACGTTACTGTACGTTGCATTTGTTCTTTATTTAGTCGCAACATTCTTCTTTGGGGGCGCGATTCGTCCTAAAAAGAGAGAAGGAGTAGACCGTTGGGCAACGCTCGGAATTTTTGTAACGATCGTTGGGTTTCTCGCTCAGCTTGGTTATTTCATCACGCGCTGGATCGCAGCCGGACATGCACCTGTCAGCAACTTATTCGAATTTACGACGTTTTTTGGCATGATGCTTGTTGGCGCGTTTATTGTCATTTATTTTATTTATAAAACGAGTTTACTCGGCTTATTTACTTTGCCAATCGCCATTTTAGTGATTGCGTATGCAAGCATGTTTCCAAGGGAAATCTCTCCGCTCATCCCAGCTTTACAAAGCGATTGGTTGCATATTCACGTCACGACGGCCGCAGCTGGCGAGGCCATTTTAGCGATTAGCTTTGCAGCGGGGCTCATTTATTTAATTCGAGTAGTCGATCAGTCGAAAGCGAGCAAACGTACGTTTTGGCTAGAGTTTGTGTTATTTTTCTTAATTAGCACGCTCGGTTTTGTTATCGTAACTACATCGTTTCGTGTGGCTGGTTATGAAGCTACGTTTGAATGGATTGACAAAAATGGACAGCAAAGTGAAATGGTGTACCATATGCCAGCGCTTGTCGGCCCGCATGAAGGGGTGTTAAAAACGGAAGGACGGATGGAACCGTTCGTTCATATGCCTGCAATTATTAATGCTCGCAAATTAAATACAGTAATTTGGTCATTGTTTGCAGGTGGTGTATTATATGGATTGCTTCGCCTTTTCTTACGCAAACGTATTGCAGCAGCTTTGCAACCACTTGTGAAAAACGTGAATTTAGATGTTGTTGACGAAATCAGCTATCGTTCTGTAGCGATTGGGTTTCCGATATTTACACTCGGTGCGCTTATTTTTGCGATGATTTGGGCACAAATTGCATGGACGCGCTTTTGGGGCTGGGATCCGAAAGAAGTATGGGCGCTCATCACATGGCTGTTTTATGCAGCGTTTCTACATTTACGATTGTCAAAAGGTTGGCATGGCGAGCGGTCCGCATGGCTTGCGGTCATTGGATTTGCGATCATTATGTTTAACTTAATAGCGGTAAACTTAGTGATTGCAGGCCTACACTCTTATGCTGCGTCTTAACGCCTTCATAAAGAAGGCGTTTTTTTTTTATGATGAGTAGAAAAAAGTATGGCAGTTTTGTACAATAGTGAACGAGGAGGGAATGACATCATGGGGAAGGAAATTAAAATTTTAGTTGTCGATGACGAAGAGCGCATTCGTCGTTTGCTTCGTATGTATTTAGAACGTGAGCAATATATGATCGATGAAGCAGAAAACGGTGAAGAAGCGCTAGCATTAGCGCTTGACAATGATTATGACTTGATTTTGCTTGACCTTATGTTACCTGGAAAAGACGGTATTGAAGTGTGCAAACAGTTGCGTGAGAAAAAAGCGACACCCGTCATTATGTTAACAGCGAAGGGAGAGGAAGCTAATCGCGTGCAAGGATTTGAAGCAGGAACGGACGATTATATCGTTAAGCCGTTTAGCCCGCGTGAAGTGGTGCTCCGCGTGAAAGCGCTGCTTCGCCGTACAGCGAACTCTCCATATGTAACAACGGATACGACAACACGAGATGTGCTCGTATTTCCTCATTTAACAATTGACCATGATGCGCATCGGGTGACAGCAGATGGGCATGAAGTTAGCTTAACTCCGAAAGAGTACGAGTTGCTTCATTTTTTAGCGAAGTCACCAGATAAAGTGTTTGATCGCGAGCAATTGTTAAAAGAAGTATGGCATTACGAATTTTTTGGTGATTTACGAACAGTTGATACGCATGTCAAACGGTTGCGCGAAAAGTTAAATAAAGTATCGCCAGCAGCAGCGAAAATGATCGTCACCGTTTGGGGCGTTGGGTACAAATTTGAGGTCGTGAATGAATGATGGCACTATGGCGTAGTGTAGTCGGAAAATTATGGCTGACAATTTTATTGCTTGTTGCTTTCGTCCTCTTTATTTTAACCGTTTTGTTGCTAAGTTTTTTTGAAAAATATTATTTGGAAAAAACGGGAGAGCAACTCACTCAACAAGCAGTAAAAGTTGCCCGCGTCGTCGCCGAGCATGATGAGCAGTTTGCTCGCTCAATTGCATGGACGATGGTTGATGATGTATCCAAACTAATGATTATTATTGACGATCGTCATTATTGGTACTCACCAAATGAACAGCTCGTTGATTTGCCGCTTTCGTTTGTTCAACAAGATAAACAGTTGTCGCGCGTATTTGATGGAAAGAAAGTAGTGAAACGGGCGATGATGCCAAACGAAACGATGCGAAATCGGGTTTATAACGAGTTGTTTATTGTTGGTGTGCCGCTTCGCACATCTGATGGAAACGGTGCTGTGTTTGTATATCAATCGCTAAAAGCTGTAGAAGAAACGACAAAACAAACGACGAAGTTTATTTTTCTTGCTGCATTTATTGCTATTGTGTTAACGACGGTATTTGCCTTTTTCTTATCGACAAGAATTACGGCACCGCTTAGAAAAATGAGACAAGTCGCGTTTGAAATGGCGCGCGGGAAATTCGATTCCAAAGTGCCGATCGTCACCCATGATGAAATTGGGGAACTGGCTATGGCGTTTAACCAGATGGGTCGGCAATTGCAATTTCACATTAATGCGTTAAATCAAGAAAAAGAACAACTAGCGAGCATTTTAAGCAGCATGGCGGATGGCGTCATTACGCTCAATCGCAATGGCGAAGTGCTTATTACAAACCCACCTGCCGACCGATTTTTACAAGCATGGTACTACGAACAAGGGCAGCGCGACGATTTATCGCCGCTTCCTCCGCAAGTGAATGAATTGTTTACGAAAGCGGTGGCGGAAGAGAAAGAACAAGCAGCAGAAATTGCTTTACAAGGTCGCAATTGGGTCATTGTGATGACGCCGTTGTACAATGGCAAAGTGATTCGCGGGGCGGTTGCAGTGCTTCGAGATATGACGGAAGAGCGTCGGCTCGATAAGTTGCGCAAAGATTTTATCGCCAACGTCTCGCATGAGTTGCGAACGCCAATCGCCATGTTGCAAGGGTATAGTGAAGCCATTGTCGACGACATCGCGGCGACAGATGAAGAAAAGAAAGAATTGGCAAAAGTCATTTATGATGAATCGTTGCGCATGGGTCGCCTCGTTAACGACTTGCTTGATTTAGCGCGTATGGAAGCAGGACATTTAACGCTTCATAAAGAGCGCGTGCCGCTTCGTTCATACACCGAGCGCATCATTCATAAGTTTCAAGCGTTAGCGAAAGAAAAAGGAGTTCGCTTGCTCGTGGACATAAATGAAGAATTTGTCGTGTTGCTTGACCCTGACCGTATCGAACAAGTGCTGACGAATTTAATTGATAATGCTCTTCGTCACACAGATGACGGTGGGGAAGTTCGTGTCATAGTCGATGGGGACGAAGAGGCGGTGCGCATTTCTGTTCGAGACTCAGGCTCTGGCATTGCTGAAGAAGATTTGCCGTTCGTGTTTGAGCGTTTTTACAAAGCGGATAAAGCACGTACACGCAGTCGCTCTGGCACAGGATTAGGTCTTGCGATTGCGAAAAACATCGTTGAGGCGCATAAAGGAACGATCGCTGTTCATAGTAAGCTCGGCGAAGGAACGACGTTTACATTTACACTTCCATTGAAATAGAAAATTTTTGTTGTCATAAGCGACGTTTTCGGCTATGATAGAAACGTAAAAATTGTTCGACAATTGTATACGTTCGTTGCAAAAAGGTGTCGAATGGGAAACCTAGTAGACTTAATAGGGAATCTGGTGCAAGTCCAGAACTGTCCCCGCAACTGTAAATGCTGACGAAATGAAGGACGCCACTGTACAATTCGTATGGGAAGGCTTCAAAGTAGGATGACGCATAAGTCAGTAGACCTGCCTTTTTGCATCGTCATTCGCGTCTTCGGGGAGTGAGACGGCGAAACGACAAAGGTGACGGTTGTCTTTTGTTGTTTCCAGCTCATTCCATTTGGGATGAGCTTTTTATTTTTATATACAAAGAGGGGGAAAAACGATGAAAAAATGGAAGCAGTATGTATGGCTTCTTGCGCTCGTGCTGACGCTCGGATTAGCGGCGTGCGCGAATAACGCAGAGCCAGCAAAAGAGACGAAGCAAGAAGCGAAAACGGAACAAGCCGCATTTCCAGTCACCATAAAAGATGCGGTTGGTGATGTCACGATTGAAAAAGAACCGGAAAAAATTGTTTCGCTTATCCCGAGCAATACAGAAATTGCGTATGCGTTAGGACTTGGCGACAAAATCGTTGGTGTAAGCGATTTTGATAACTATCCGGAAGATGTGAAAAATAAAGAAAAAATCGGCGGCATGGAGTTTAATGTTGAAAAAATTATCGCGCTTCAGCCGGACGTTGTGCTTGCACACGCGTCAAGTGCACATAACTCTGAAGAAGGATTAAAACAATTGAAAGATGCGGGCATTACAGTCATTGTTGTGCCAAATGCTACATCGTTGAATGACGTGTATGCTTCCATTGAACTAATCGGTAAAGCGACAGGGAAAACGAAAGAAGCATCGGACGTTGTGAAACAAATGAAGCAAAAAATCGATGCCATTGCTGAAAAAGCAAAAGAGGTGAAAGAAGAAGCAACCGTTTGGATCGAAGTCTCGCCTGCACCAGAAATTTATACAGCCGGAAAAGGAACATTTATGGATGAGATGTTAACGATCATTCATGCGAAAAATGCGGCAGGTGATCAAGAAGGATGGCCGATGTTTACGGAAGAAGATGCAGTGGCGTTAAACCCGGATGTCATTATTACGACGTACGGTTATTACACGCCGAACGCAGTTGAGCAAGTGCTCGCTCGCCCAGCATGGAAAGACGTTCCGGCTGTCAAAAATAAGCGAGTATATGATGTGAACTCAGATTTAGTTTCTCGTCCAGGACCACGTTTAGCTGAAGGGGTCGAAGAAATTGCCAAAGTCGTTTATCCAGACATTTTTCAATAATTACATCGTTGCATCAATCATTGCGATGGCTGCCATATTGTTAGGGATATCGATTGGATCACAATCGATTCCCTTTTCTTCTATATGGGACACGTTGTCGCATCATTTGTTTCATACACCGATGGACGTTCCCGCCACCATTTCGCAAATTATTATTGCGATTCGTGTGCCGAGAGTAGTGCTCGCCTTTTTGATTGGGGCGTCCTTAGCACTTGCTGGTGTAGCGTTCCAAGGGCTTTTAAAAAACGTTTTAGCTGATCCGTATACGATCGGAGTATCGTCTGGTGCAGCTGTCGGAGCGGTCATCGTTTTTTTCTTTCATCTCCATTTACCACTTCTCGGGCGGTTTACGTTGCCGATTGTTAGCATTATTTTTGCGCTGATGACGTTATTGTTTGTTTTATTATTTGCGCGACTTGCAGAGCGGAATATGGCAATCGAGACGATTGTTTTAATTGGTATTATGATGAACGCCTTTTTCGGTTCGCTCATTTCGCTTATGGTTGCCCTAAGTGGAGAAGAGCTACGTCAAGTCATCGGCTGGCTTATGGGGAGCGTAGCGATGCGCGGTTGGTCGTACGTTTCCTTGTTTTTTCCGTTTTTCGTGATCGGTTCTATCGGTCTATTTGTTCACACTCGCGAGCTAAACGCATTTTCGTTTGGGGAACAAGCAGCTGCAAGCATTGGCGTGCATGTGTTACAGCGCAAACTATTTATTTTGTTGAGCGCATCGCTACTTACAGGAGCAGCTGTGGCAGTATCAGGGACGATCGGGTTTGTTGGTCTTGTCATCCCTCATATGACGCGTCTCATTTGTGGAGCTAATCATAAAAGATTATTGCCGCTTTCTTTTTTGTATGGGGGAACGTTTCTCGTATTAGCAGATTTAGTTGCGCGAACGATCGTTGCCCCGCGGGAGTTGCCGATTGGGGTCATCACATCATTTATTGGCGCACCATTGTTTGCAATATTGTTATTTAAAAGTTTAAGACGGAAGACGTGATCGATATGATAGATGTAAAGCACGTTTCGTATCAATATGGGGAAAAAAAAGTGTTGGAAGATGTTTCGTTTACCGTTTATGAAGGGGAGTTTTTCGGTATGTTAGGACCGAACGGAAGCGGGAAAACGACGCTAATGAAACTGATGAGCCGTGAACTTCCTTTGCAACAAGGGGATATGTTTGTTTACGGTCAACCGATTCAGACGTATAAACCGAGACAATATGCAAAGCTCGTTGCGACGTTACCTCAACATACAGATATTTCGTTTGGTTATACAGTAAAAGAAATGGCTGAACTCGGTCGTTATCCTTATCAGTCATCGCTTTTGCCGCGCTGGACAAACGAGGATGAACAAACTGTTACTGAAGCGATTCATTCCGTTACATTGACGCATAAACAACATGTACGGTTAGAACAATTAAGTGGAGGGGAACGGCAACGCGCTGCACTCGCACGGTCGTTAGCGCAACAACCACGTGTATTGCTTTTAGATGAACCGACGAACCATATGGATGTGGCGCAGCAGTTTAAGTTGCTCAATTTATTAAAACAATCAGGGCTTACCGTTGTAGCTATTTTTCATGATATAAATATTGCCTCGCTTTATTGCGACCGACTTCTTTTATTGAAGGATGGAAAAGCTGTTGCATGCGGAACGCCGCGGGAATTGTTGAGCGAATCAATGATTGAGTGCGTATTTGAAACAAAAATGAAACGTCACGAACACCCGGTTTTACCGAAGCCGCTCGTCACATTCGTTCCATTTTCTATGCCGCATATAGACGAGGGATTATGGCACGTCAAAGAACACGAAACGATGCTCGTCGTAGAGACAGCTAAGCCGTTTAAAGTGCTTTCATCTGCCCTTGTTGGCGGCGGTATACGTTGGGCGACGACGTTCGTCAATCGGCATGTTCCGCTTGATTATCGTTGTGACAATGCCGAGCAGGAGATGATTCAATTTTTGAGGCAACACGGTTTTGATGAGCAATGGACGGTCGGAATGATGACCGCTGTCGATGTGAAAGATGTAGCGTTTTCATTTGTTGATGAAGATATTCGGTTGTTTGTTGCGGTGACCGCTGGAGTTGGAAATGCGGTAGATAGTGCAAATGCTTGGCGGCGTACAGATGTAGTCGCTTCTCCAGGGACGATTAATACGTTCGTTTTTATCGATGGTCATTTATCAGAAGCTGCGTTCGTGCAAGCGCTAATGACTGCAACAGAAGCAAAAGCAAAAGCGTTGTGTGATAAACAAGTCGTCGATCCGCAAACGAATACGATCGCGACAGGAACATCAACCGATTGTACGGCCATCGCTGCGTCCCAACAAGGAACATATTATGCATACGCTGGAACGATTACACCGATCGGTAAACAGCTAGCTCGTCTCGTATATGAAGCAACGCAAACAGCTATTGACCGCTATCGAAAGCGAAAGGGTCAACAACCCAATGACTAAAGTCATGGGCTTGTAAGCCCCATGTTGACCAGACCAAGGCTTGAAACAGAGCCTACGCTATAGATGTCATGACACGTTCGGGTGCTTCTCCAGCCCGTTCCTCTGTCGTGCAAGGTTAAACAAGCGTGGTGGGTAGCGCTAGTGTCTTGCACATAACAAGCATCTATAACATGGTCGAGGAGAATATGACCTGCTTTATGCAGAGGAAAGGGGAGAACCCTATGGTTTTTGTGTTAGACACAAACAAACGTCCGCTTGCTCCTTGTCACGAAGCAGTTGCAAGAAAGCTGTTGAAACAAGGGAAGGCGGCGATTTACAGGCGATTTCCATTTATATCAACTCGACAAGATGGAAAGCGTATGAAGTGTTAAAGCAGACAGGATTAGATGTCGAGTGTGGAACAGGTGCACGAACAAAAATGAATCGTATTCGTTTAGACTTGCCGAAAACACATTATTTTGACGCTTGTTGTGTAGGCGAAAGCACAACAAATCACTTATATTTCAAAACAAAAGAAGTGTTATTTATCAAGGCAAAAGGGCGTGGTAGTCGCTCTCGTACAAACCTAGATAGATATGGCTTCCCAAGAGGTTATCTTGCAAGACAAAAATTCTTCTTTGGTTTTCAAACAGGGGACATGGTTAAGGCTGTTGTCCCAAGAGGGAAATATCAAGGCGTTTGGTTTGGCGAAGTCGCATGTAGAAAGACTGGAAGTTTCGATATTAAAGGCAAGGACGGAAAGCGTATCGCACAAGGAATAAATTATAGATATGTCCAAGTCATTCAGCGATTTGACGGATATGCTTATGGAAAGGGGGTGGCGGAACTTGCGTAAGGTGCAATTCCTCCCCGTGCCTAAAGGCAGGGGCTTCCTTGCGTAAGTTTCGTGAAAGTTGATGACGCATATATGGGCGGTATGGCTGGCACTTTTGCTTGATCGTCTGCTCGCCGATCCCCGCCGCTTCCATCCGGTTTGTTGGATTGGGCAAATGATTGCGTATATGGATCGTCGTTTTAATAAAGGAAGATGGCGAAAAGGAAAAGGAGTGTTCACCCTTTTTGTCGTCTGTACGTTCACATTTGTAATGAGTTATGCATTGATTGCAAGCGCATATCGACTTTCTCTTATAGTGGGGGTTTTCGTTGAAGCGATTATCATTTTTACTTCGATTGCGCCAACATCATTAGCAAAAGCCGCATACGATGTACTTGATCCGCTAAAAAGAGACAACATCGATGAAGCGAGAAAAAACGTGGCGATGATCGTTGGACGTGACACAGAGAAGTTACAAGAAGATGGAATTGTGCGTGCATGTGTGGAAACGGTAGCGGAAAATACGAGCGATGGAGTAACGGCGCCCCTTTTTTATGCTTTTCTTGGCGGGGGAGCGTTAGCCATGTTGTATCGGGCGGTAAATACGTGCGATTCGATGCTCGGATATAAAAATGAACGGTATGCCCAATTTGGCTGGGCTTCAGCCCGTTTAGACGACGCGTTCAATTACGTTCCTGCGCGACTGACAGCGTGTGTGATGTTGCTTATTCATCGCGCAAACATACGCATGTGGAAACTATTATTTCGCGATGCTCGCAACCATCCAAGCCCAAATAGCGGATGGTGCGAGGCAGCGATGGCTGCCCTATTAGGTGTTCAACTCGGAGGGGTGAATACATACAACGGGGTCATATCCGTTCGTCCAACGATTGGCGATGCATCCGTTCCGTTGAAATGTGAGCATATTAAGCAAGCGGTGGCGATAATGAGACGTACAACAATAGCTTTTACGATCGGGGGGAGTTTGCTTGCAGTTGCCTGCACATGGGGCTAATCCGCGTCGTTTATACGAAGCGATGCACATGGATATGCCGAGTTCGTATATCGATTTTAGCGTAAATGTGAATCCGTTCCCGCTTCCAGACGAATATATGCCAACCGAACAACAATGGGTTCGCTGGATGAGCGTATACCCTGAAGAGCGAAGCGAAACGCTTCGAGCAATCATTGCCGAACGAGAACATGTAACGCGCTCCAACGTATTTGTCGGCAATGGTGCTGCAGAATGCATTTATTTGCTTGCTGAACAATTTGCAGGAAAACGTATTGGCATCATTGAGCCAACGTTTTCAGAATATCGTCAGGCATGTGAAGCTTACGGTTGTACCGTTCACTCGTTTATGTTAGATGAACATTGGCAACCACCGCTAGACCAAATGGTTGCGAACTTGCCGTCTTTACACGCACTATTTGTTTGTCATCCGAACAATCCGACCGGTACCGCATGGTCAGAAGAAACGATGCATACGTTGTTAAATGCGGCGCATGATGAAGGAGTATATGTTGTCGTTGACGAAGCATTTTATGACTTCTGGATTGACGGTTATTCCGTTTCTTCTTTTTTACGTACGTTTGATCGTTTAATTGTGTTGCGGTCGTTAACGAAAATGTATCGACTGGCAGGTGTACGGCTCGGCTATGTGCTCGCACACGAACACGTCGTAAAAAAGTTAATGAAAAAACAGCCACCGTGGAGCGTCAATACGATTGCTCAACAAATAGCGAAACAATTATTAAAAGACGATGCATTTGTGGAGCGAACGAAAGTGTACATTGCATCGGAGCGAAAACGAGTATTTGAACAATTGAATGAACTTGGCTACAAATATTCACCGTCTGTCGTCAATTTTTATATGTTATACGACGAAACGATCACGCTTTTTCCTTTTCTTTTACAACATGGTATTGTCGCGCGGCATACGTTTAATTTTCGAGGGCTGGACGGAAAATATGTCCGTTTTGCGGTTCGAACGAAAGAGGAAAACGATCACCTCCTCTTTTATTTAAGAAGGTGGAAGCAATGATTGTATTTATTAGCGGAGGGGTGCGTAGCGGAAAGTCTTCATTCGCAGAACGATGCGCGAAAATGATCGCCGAACCGACTGATTCCCTTCATTATATTGCCACGGCGCTGCGGACAGACGAAGAAATGGAAGCGCGCATTGCTCACCACCAAGCACAACGGAAACATGACGGCTGGCAAACGTGGGAACAACCGTATGATCTCGATTGTATCATGCCGATGTTTGGTGGGTGTGATGTTGTTTTACTTGATTGTTTAACGAATTTATGGGCAAATGAGTTATTTCGCGATGACGAATGGAACGTACATGTAAAAGTGCCGCGCATCGCCCAGCAAATAAAACAATTAGGCGAAAAAGTGAAAGCGCTCATTGTTGTGAGCAACGAACTATTTTGCGATGGTGTGCCGCATGAGCGAGGAACGTATACGTATATGCACGGTCTCGGTTTATTGCATCAACAGATTGTTGCGTGTAGCGATGTAGCCATTTTGATGCGTTACGGCTTGCCCATTGTGAAGAAAGGAAGATGGCCATGTGGCGCGGAATCATATTAGCGGTACAGTTTTTAACTGTTCTCCCGCTACGAATGCAAGTGGACTGGAATGAACGAACAGGTCGCATAGCTGTGTTGTCGTTTCCGCTCGTCGGTGCAATCATCGGACTTTTTCTTGTTGCCATACATGTGGTACTGTCCGATCACATTTCTTCGCTTGTTTTGTCGTTTTTATTATTATTTTCCTCTATCTTTCTTTCAGGAGGATTGCACGCGGACGGCTGGATGGATTGTAGCGATGCATATTTTTCGTATCGCGATCAACAACGACGTCTCGAAATTATGAGCGATCCGCGCGTCGGGTCGTTTGCGGTGCTCTCGCTTTTCTTTTTGCTCGGCTTTCGTTTCATTTTTATGTTTGAAACGATCGCACATTTCTCGCTATTTTCTCTTTTTTGCCTTCCGCTCCTTTCGCGTCTCGGGATGGCGTTGCTTTTATTGACTGCGCCGCTTGCGAAACAAACGGGTATGGCGGCTGCATTTCGCCAATATGTCGATCACCGATATGTGCCGATTATTGTTATGTATGGGCTTATTGCTTTCTTATCGCGTGAGACGCTCGTTTTGTTTTTGGCGCTTATGTTGTTTTATGTGATAGCGAAAGCGTTTGTCGTAAAACAGTTTGGTGGAGTAACTGGCGATGTGTTAGGAGCGTTTATTGAAGGGAGCGAAACGTTTTTATGGTTCGTCATGTGGCTATTACATGCATTCGCCATTTTGTAACGAAGGAAAATGAGGAGAAACGATATATCGGATGGACGAATGTACCGATTGTGAAAAAGCCGAATGTGTCGCACTCGCTACATGCCGATGTCGTGATTACAAGCGACTTGCTTCGTTGTCGGCAAACGGCGTATGTTTTGTTTCCAAATCACGTCATTGAATGTTCCTATCGTTGGCGTGAACTCCATTTTGGCGATTTTGAAGGAAAAACGTACGCCGAGTTACAGACGGTCGAGTCATATCGGCGATGGATAGATGATCCCATTCACCATTCACCACCAAATGGCGAATCGTTTCGCCATTTTCAAGGGCGTATCGAACGAGCGATCGATGATCTCATTAGCCGCTCGGCTTCTCATACTGTCGTTGTGACGCATGGGGGAGTCATACGTTACTTATTGTCGCAGTACGCTCCTAAAACACGTCCGTTTTGGGAGTGGCACGTCCCTTTTGGTGAAGGAGTAACACTTTACAATACGAGAGAACGTTGGAAGGAGAGAAAACGATGCATTTCGTTAGCGGCGGTGCGTTTCAAGGAAAGCGAAAATGGGTAAACGCATATTATTCACTCACGCATACCCCGCATATTTGGCATTGCGCATATGAACGACCACTTCCGCCTCCCCATGATGAAAAAACGGCATCTGTTGTTGTGCTAGAAGGAATAGAACAATGGATTCGCGAAAGGTTTCTTCCTTACACAGATGAGCAAAAAAAAGCGATGATGTCGTATATGAATGCATGGGAGCAATGGGAAAAAGAGAAAGAACGGACGGTCGTTTGGATTGGCTGCGATATCGGACAAGGGATCGTCCCGATTGAGGCACATGAACGAGCGTGGCGAGATGCGGTCGGTTGGTCGTATCAACAATTGGCGCGCATATGCAGCCGTGTTGATTACGTATGGTGTGGGATAAATGAACAAATAAAATAGGGGTGGTTCATATGAAATTGTACACAAAAACAGGAGATCAAGGGCAAACAAGTTTAGTTGGTGGGAGAGTCGATAAAAATCATGTGCGTGTCGAGGCGTATGGAACGATTGACGAAGCAAATTCGGTCATCGGTTGGGCGATGACATTATTACAAGATGAACGGTTTCGCGATATTTATCAAGAATTACAGCGCATTCAACATGAATTGTTTGATTGTGGCGGCGATTTAGCCATCGTTGGCGAGAAAATGCCATACAAAGTAAAGCCCGATATGGTCGCGTTTTTAGAGGAACGTATCGATGTATATATTCAGCAAGCACCGCCGCTTGAACGGTTTATTTTGCCAGGGGGGTCTCCACAAGCTGCTGCGTTACATATGGCACGGACGGTGACACGAAGAGCAGAACGTTATGTTGTAGCGTTAATGAAGCAACAACAAACGAATGAAGTCGTTTTACAATATATGAATCGTTTATCAGACTATTTATTTGCCGTTGCGCGCGTCGTCAACGCTCGCTTGCAAGTAAAAGATGTAGAATATGAACGAAGCGCCATTGTGTTTCGTGATAAAAATGAAAAAGAAGGTGAATTGGAATGAGGCGTTTCACGTTGCTTGTTATGTTTATTAGTCTATCCGTCATTGGTTCGCTTATCAAAATCCCATTTACAATCGGAAGTATTGCGCTCGATAGCGCACCTGCGGTTGTAGCAGCTGTTTTTCTCGGGCCAACAGCTGCTGCGGTTGTGGCAAGTGTTGGACATGTTGTATCTGCTTTATTTGGCGGATTTCCGCTTGGTCCATTTCATATACTTGTGGCTATTGAAATGGCCGCTCTTTTATACATTGTCGGTTTGTTGATAAGACGAGGATGGTTCATTTTTAGTTATGTATGTTTTTTTATCGGTAATGCACTACTTGCACCGTTACCTTTTGCATGGATCATGAGCCCGGCGTTTGTACTTTCTATCATTCCGTCTCTTGCATTAGCTACGGGCGTCAATTTAGCAATTGCTGTTGTCGTGTCGAAAGCGTTGCAACGCGCGTGGGGGAAGCAGCATGCGTGACGTATTATGTGTGCCATTTGATGAACAACATGAGCTCGTTTTTGCCGCTGACTGTTCAGGTGGAATTGGCTTAAAGCAATATGATGTTGTTCAAGCGCCATATGATGTTGTTAGTTACTATGGAGCTCGCGTTTCGCTTATGGAACTGATGAGCATTGGAGCAACGCCAAAAGCTTTTGTACTACAAAACTTTGTCGATGATGGATCATGGGATAAACTTGTCGCAGGCATCCAACAAACGATGGTGGAGTTACAGTTGTCGCTTCCTATAACAGGAAGTAGCGAATCAAACATGCCGCTTATGCAATCAGCTGTTGGAGTTGTTGCTGTCGGAACGGTAAGGAAAGAGGAAAAGAGAATAAATATTACACCAATGGATGCACGTTGGGCTGTCATCGGAGAACCACTCGTTGGTGAAGCGGTCATACATAAGAAAGATCGAATCATTCCGCTTTCTTTATTTCGCATGTTGCTGCAGGTAGATGGAGTGTATGAAATAATCCCAGTTGGTTCAAAAGGGATATCGCATGAGTGGAAGCTTATGCATGGGGAACGCCCACTTCGTTGTTCCCTTCCGTCACATGCTTCTGCTGGCCCAGCGACATGTGTGCTTGTAAGTTATCATCAAAAGCAAGAGCCGTTATTGCAGTCACTTGCTGGAACGCTTTTTTATCCGATTGTAAATGAATTGTAAAATGTCATGTTTTATCGTTCTAACCGTTCATTTTTTCGCATACAACATATATGGTCATTGGTGAACGGGGGGAATAAACGATGGAAGATATGATGAAACGAGTGCTCGTTGTTGTTGGGATGGCTGCATGCATTCATTTATTGTTTCTTGTTGGATTAAACAACTAGAAAAAGAGAACGTTGTGCTATATAATGAAAAACAATACGAGAGAGGGGGAGAAAGCAATGTTAACAGATTACCATAATCATTTAGAGCGCGGCACGTTAACGCTCGATTATTTAAAGCAATTTACGGATGAAGCTGCACGGAAAGGAATTGAACATTTCGGTATTTCCGAACATGCGTATCATTTTTATCAGACGAAAAACATTTTGTCGAATCCGTGGATTGAAGAGCGTCGCTACTATGATATGGCCGATTACGTTCGTTTGTTTCACGAAGCGTGGGATGCTGGAATTGATGTGAAAATGTCGATTGAAATGGACTACACGCCAGGCAAACATGAAGAAATGGCACAATTCATTCGCGCTTACGATTTCGATTATGTCATCGGCTCGATTCATTGGGTTGATGATTTTGGCATTGATTTAGCTGAGTTTCGGAAAGAGTGGGATCGTCGTGATATATACGATACATATCGAAAATATTTCGATCAAGTTGTCACGTTAGCTGAGTCGAACTTATTTGACATTATCGGTCATTTAGATTTAGTGAAAATTTTTAAATACGTGCCAGAAGATGAGGAATTTTTGTTAGAACAGTACGATCGTGCCACGACGGCACTAGCCAACTCGAAAACATGCGTAGAAATTAGTACAGCAGGATTGCGTAAACCGGTCGGTGAACTGTATCCTGATCCTCGCTTATTACAAATGTGCTACGACAAGGGCGTTCCGATCGTGTTGTCGTCCGATGCGCATGTGCCACAAGATGTCGGTGCCGATTATGACAAAGCGATTGCTTTGGCCAAAACAGTCGGTTACACCGAAATTATGACATTTTCGAAAGGGGAACGAAAAGCGGTTCCACTTGGATAAAAAAGGTTCAGCCAAGAGGCTGAACCTTTTATACTTCCAACTTTTTCACAGCATCAATATCGCTAATTTGCTCAAGCGTTTCAACAAGCGCATCATCAAGCGGTTTATCGAGCGAAAGCATCATAATCGCCTTTCCGCCTACTTCTTGACGGCCAACTTGCATCGTTGCGATGTTTACTTGATGGGCACCTAAAATGTTTCCGACTTTTCCGATCATTCCCGGTTTATCATGATGTTGAATATACAACAAATGTCCTTCTGGAGCAAAATCGATTGCAAAACCGTTGAAATGAACGATCCGATCACCATAGTGAGCGATATGCGTGCCTTTCATCGTAAACGTTTTATTTTCACCATATACCGTTAATGTAATGGTGTTGTTGTAGTCGTTTCCATTTGCTGAAAATTTTTCACTAAAGGCGATGCCGCGCTCTTTTGCGATCATTGCTGCATTTACTTCATTGACCGTTGAAGCGACGCGAGGCTTTAAAAATCCAGCAAGCAAGCTACGTGTAATAAATGTCGTTTCTAAGTCGGCAACAGAGCCTGAATACGTAATCGCAATTTCTTGGACGGGTTCGCTCATATATTGGGAGGCGAGGATTCCCATTTTTCGAGCTAATGTATAAAATGCTTGAATTTTTTCATATACATCTTTTGAAAGTGTCGGCAAGTTAATCGACGATGTGACCGGTTTTCCTTGTAAAAACTTTAATACTTCCTCAGCTACTTGTGTCGCTACGTTCACTTGTGCTTCGACTGTCGATGCCCCAAGATGTGGAGTGACAACGACGTTATCAAAAGAGAGAAGCGGATGGTCTCCCGGCGGCTCTTGTTCAAATACATCGAGCGCAACGCCTGCCACATGTCCGTTTTCTAAAAACGGAATAAGTGCTTGTTCGTCGATGATTCCACCGCGGGCGCAGTTAATTAAATATACCCCTTTTTTCGTTTTTGCCAAGTTTTTTGGACCGAGAAGCCCTTTCGTTTCTTTTGTTAGCGGCGTATGTACAGTAATGATATCCGCTTGTGCAAGCAACTCATCAAGTGTACAAACATCGACACCGATTTTTTCTGCTCGCGCTTTCGTTAAAAATGGATCGTATACGTGAACGTGCATACCGAATGCGCGCGCACGCTTTGCTACTTCAGAACCGATGCGACCAAATCCAATAATACCTAAATGTTTTCCGAATAACTCGACACCGACGAAAGCGGAACGATTCCATTCACGTGATTTGACTGAAATGTGCGCTTGTGGAATACGGCGCACTAATGAAGCCATCATCGCAAATGTATGTTCCGCTGTCGAAATTGTATTGCCGTTTGGAGCGTTAATGACGACGACACCGTATCGTGTAGCTGCATCGACATCAATATTGTCCACCCCGACGCCAGCGCGTCCTACAATTTTTAAATTCGTCATTTTTTGCAGTAATTGTTCAGTCACTTTTGTCGCGCTACGGACGAGCAGCGCATCGAACTGATCAAGTTCGCCCTCCACCTCGCTTACCTTTTTTTGCACGACTTCGATCGTTGGATCAGCAAGAAGTGGGGCAAGTCCTTCTTCGCTCATTGCATCAGCTACTAAAATGCGAATCACAAACATTCGCTCCTTTCAATTAATAAGTTTTTAAATTTCTGATAATTTAACATACCCGTATGCACGTGTCAATAACTTTCGGAAAGGTCATACAAATGAAAGCGTTTTTATATATGAATGTTCGGAAAAAAGACAAAAAGCTGGACAAAAGCCAGCTTAAAACACGGAATGTATTTATTTTTGTTCATTGTAACGAGCGATGCATTCGTCAATGAGTTTTGCAGCCGCTTCTGGGCCTTCCCACGTACCGATTTCTGTTTTCTTTCCTTCTAAGTCTTTATAACGTTCAAAGAAATGAGCGATTTCTTTTAATTTATGTTGTGGAAGATCTTCAAGGCTACGCACATCAGCAAAGCGAGGATCGTCAACAGGTACACCGATTAATTTTGCATCTTCTTCGCCACCGTCTACCATGTTTAAGTAGCCAAGGACACGCGTTTCAATAACGCAGCCAGGGAATGTCGGATTTGTCACGATAACTAAAATATCGAGCGGGTCGCCATCTAATGCAAGTGTATTTTCTAAATAGCCATATTCTGCAGGATAAAACATTGGCGAATATAAGACGCGATCAAGTTTAAATATGCCGCGCTCTTTGTCATATTCATATTTGTTTTGGCTACCTGTTGGAATTTCAATAAATGCTTCAACAATTTTGTTTTCAAACGCCATGCCAAATTCCTCCTTTTTGTTATGTATACTTTTTTATTATAGTCGATTGGACAAGTGGTGACAATGACTGAACGAAAGAAAAGGGCAAGCTTCACGTGAAGTTTGCCCTTAGACGTTTTTATTCAAATTTGTTTGGATCGCCATCAAATGGCTCGTCCGCGACTTTGATCGAGTCTGTTGGACAGCCTTCAAACGCATCCATCATATCGTCAATTAATACGTCTGGTACTTCGACAATGCCTTGGTTGTCGTCTAATGTTACGTAAGCGATACCTTCATCATCGTAATCGTAAATATCAGGTGCAGCTGCTCCACATGCACCACAGGCAATACATGTTTCTTTGTCAACAATCGTGTACTTCGGCATACAATGACCCTCCTTAATTATATGGAACCAATCGTTTCATATGAAACGTTGGAAACGTATTCCTCACACTTTTATAATAAATGTGTTGCGGTAACTTTTCAATAAAAAACTCCAATGAAAATGCTTATCAGTACACAGTTTTCCCTCACATTGCTTCGCTTAATCTGGTAAAATGAAAGGGAAAATGGAGTGAATGTCGCATGTTACAACACATCGTTTTATTTTGTATCGACCGATTTCGGGGAGAACGGTCGCTCGCTGCGATCGATCATTTACTGAATGGCAAAAAAACAGCACAAACGTTACAAGATAGTAAATGGTATGATGTTAGTCGTCTATTTGGGACGGTACCAATTGACCGTACTCGTTTATTTGACGTCACACGAGCATTAGAGATGGATGGACTGATTTCCCAAGTGGACGAACACATATATTGCACAACCGCAAGTGGAAAAGAGAAACTTCGGCGCTTTATCCTTCCTCCTTACATTGATGGATGGAAGTATATGAATGAATCTTCTTTGTTTTGGAAAAGGTTGTCTTTACTTATTCAAACGATTGCAAATATCATTCATCGTACATCATTTGAGCCTGTACATCGCGATGAACACATTCAATCGTTTGTGAAGCGATGGTTGTTGCAACACAAACATATACAAGCGCTCGCTCGTTTATTATATGAAGAAATGTACGAGCTACTTCGTTGTGTAGAGGAAAAAGATGCTAATATTTTCGTTTGGCGGTTGACAAGTCATGAGCGTATCGGATGGACGAACGAACAAATTGCCTATGCCATAAAGGAAGAAGATGTGGCGGTTTTGTTATCGTTTCAAAATGTTCTTCATTTTATGCTTGACATGACGGAAAAAGAAAAGGAAAAATTTCCGCTTCTTTTTTCACTGCGGGAACAGAAACGTGTCCAATTAACGAATTCCGCTCAAAAAACATGGGAATTGCTAAAGGAAGGATATTCACTTGAACAAATTGTCGAGTTGCGTGGATTGAAAAAAGGAACGATTGAAGATCATATTGTCGAAATCGCTACATATATTCCAACGTTTGTGACGACGCCATTTTTAGAGGAGAATAAACGCGAGCGCATTATTCAACAAGCACAAAAATTACAAACGAAAAAATTACGGGCGATAAAAGAAGTGTTACAAGACGTTTCTTATTTTGAAATTCGGCTTGCGTTGGCAAGGTGGGAGGGGGAAGATGCTTAACATATTAAAGGAACGATTTGGTTACGATTCGTTTCGCATGGGGCAAAGAGAAATTATTGAAGATGTGCTGAATGGACGAAATTGTGTTGCTATGCTTCCGACCGGTGGTGGAAAGTCGCTTTGTTATCAGCTCCCGGGTTATATATTAAACGGCAGTGTGTTAATTACTTCCCCACTCATTTCGCTTATGGAAGATCAAGTACAGCAGCTTAGAAATCGTGGTGAAAAACGTGTTGTAGCGCTCAATCGTTTTCTGTCTTATCGCGAAAAACGAGATGTGTTGCGTGAGTTAGCATCGTATCGTTTTATTTATGCTTCGCCTGAAATTTTACAATCCCCTTTACTTATCGAAGCGTTAACACGCATAAACATTTCGTTGTTTGTCGTAGATGAAGCACATTGTATTTCACAATGGGGACATGATTTTCGCCCTGACTTTTTAAAGCTCGGTCTTCTTCGCCAAACGCTCGGCAATCCGCCATGTTTAGCGTTAACGGCTACAGCTACACGTCAAGTTATCGCTGATATTGTAACGACGCTTAAACTCGACGACGTGAAGCAACATATATACCCGCTCGATCGCCCAAATATTTGTTTATACGTGCAATATGTTCAAACGGTAGAAGAAAAAATCAAGGCGTTAAAACAGCTTGTCGCCACGTTACCTAAACCGGGAATTGTGTATGTAGCTAGTCGACAATGGGCAGAAACATTAGCAGAAGTGCTTCGTGAGGATCATCGCGTAAGCTATTATCATGGAGGGATGGATGGTGAACAGCGACTTCTTATTCAACAACAGTTCGTTTATGATCAGTTAGACGTCATTTGTTGTACAAATGCGTTTGGAATGGGTGTTGATAAACCGAACGTTCGCTTTGTTATCCATTTTCACTTGCCGACACAACCAGAAGCATATTGGCAAGAAGTTGGGCGCGCTGGGCGCGATGGAAACGAAAGTATTGCCATATTATTGTATGCCTCAGGCGATGAACAAATGGGACAATTGATGATCGATATGGAATTTCCAACAAAAGAACAAATTGTCTATGCATTGGACGCTCTACGCCATGGGCGGAAGGAAATGGGGTTAACAGACGTACAACAACGTCTTTTATTGTATTGGCTAGAACAAATGAATATGCAAGAAGATATACACACTTTAGCTAATCAACTATACGCCCATATAGAACAAAGAAAACAAGAAAAAATAAAAAAATGGGTATTTATGCAACGATGGATAAACGAACAAACTTGTCGTCGGCGTACGATGCTTTCATATTTTGAACAACAACCACTTCCGAATGAGCGTTGTTGTGACCGGTGTGGCGCTGATATATACGTAAACGCTCCTGTAAAACATATTCAACAAATACATTTGCGCCCGTGGCAGGAAGAGCTCTGTTCCATGTTTGCAATAAAGGTGAGGACAAATGATTAAAAAACAAATGGAGATAGCTAGTCAAATGAACGATGAAGAAATCGTTTATCATCTATATGTAACACAAGCGCTTATTTTTCTTATTGCGCTCATTTTAAGTGTATTTTTATTTACGCCTGCGACCTTCTTTTCGATGTGGCAGTGGGATATACGGGAAATACTATTGTACGGTAGCGGTTGTGCGGCGCTCGTTCTTTTTGTAGATTTTTTACTTATTCAGTATGCACCTGAACAATGGTATGATGATGGTGGAATCAATGAAAAATTATTTCGTTCACGTTCGGTACCGCACATTTTTATCATGACTATGGTCATTGCATTTTGTGAAGAGCTATTGTTTCGTGGTGTCATTCAGACGCATGTCGGCCTATTTTTCGCAAGCATCATTTTCTCTCTATTGCATATTCGTTATTGGCGAAAATGGCTCCTTCTTCTGGCTGTCGTTAGTTTAAGCTTTTGGATTGGACTTATCTATGAATGGACAAGCAATTTATGGGTCACGATTTTTGCCCACTTTCTCATTGATTTTATTTTAGCGTTACACATCCGGTATCGTACAAAGGAGGTGACAAACGATGCGTAAAGACCAAGCGGAAAATTTGCGTGAAAAAATGGATAATATTAGTAAGCAACAAGAAGATGAGCTTCAGTTGCCACCGCGCAGCGAAGTGCATAAAAAGAAAAAAACGAAATGGAAAGTTAAACATCCACTCGTTCGCATTCTTGCGCTCTTTTTCGTTTTATTGCCGATTTCCATTTACAGCATATATCACTTAGTTGAGAAGCGTCCCGTCCAAGTCGTGACGATTGATGATGAAAGCTATGAGACTATTGATGTCGATCAACAAAAAGGGCATAAGCCACAACAAAAACCGCTTGAAAACGAAGCAAAAGAAGAGGAACAAGAATCGAATGAAACAGAATCATCTTTTATTTATCATACCGTACAAGAAAATGAAACGTTATATAGCATTGCGATGAAATATTACGGAAATGAAAAAGGAATGGACCTCATTAAAGAATGGAATCATTTAACGAGCATGAAACTACAAAAAGGACAAGTGTTAAAAATTCCAAATATGAATGGAAAATAAGGTATACCACTTTGTCGATGGACATACAATCGTAGTAAAACACGATCGGCAGGGGTGGCTATGATTTTCCCAATTGAATTAGATGAAGTGACAAAGGCGATTTTACAACGAATGATAACGCATAAAAGAGAATGGGAAGACATGAAAAAAAGAATGAAGTGGTCGTTCATTTTGTTTTTGTTTTCACTCGCTTTATTTGGATTGTATATATACCAAACGGTTGTTATTCCAAATCATTCGTCTACAGAACGAATGATTGTAGCAGCGATTGATGATGAACGCATTCTTTGGTTTACTGCATTCGTTGGATCGCTTGGTTGGTTTGTTTCATTTTGTAAAAAGAAAAGTGATAAAGCGGAGCAAGATTTCCATGCACTCCGCTGTGAGTTCATTCAAAAAAGTAGCGAATTACTTGAAAAACGAACGTGGGAAAAAAGGCATGTTCTTTACGAGTGGATGAAAGAAACATATGATATCACGCTTTATCATGAAAATAAGTGACCACACACTCTCTCGCTTCATATGTTGAAGAAGGGAGGGGGCAACATGTGGTTTCTTTTTATTGTTGGATTGTTATGTGGCTATTTTATGATCGCTTGGACGCCAGCGGTCGAGCCGTTCGTATTAGTTACATTTTTAACGGATATGATTTTTGATCCAATGAAAACATTTTTTGCGCTTGTTAGTTTCTTTATCGGTTTCATTTCCAATGCGATCCTCATTCGCGCAGCGACTTGGCATACGTTACAAGCATGGCGAAAGGAACCGACGAATCGAAAAGAGCAATTTCTTTCGTATAGCGTATTACTGACGTTTTTTATATTGGCGACGATTGATGTAAAAAAAACGGCAATTTTTTTCCTCTTTTCTTTCGTATATGGTATGATGTCAATGAGTGTATACAAAGAGAGGGAAAATTGAAATGGTGTATATTGTAGCAATATTTGTAGCACTTATGTTATACATGTGGATCGAAGCACATCGGAATCGTGTTATTTTTCATTCATTGCCATTTTCAACGTTTCCAGAAAGCTTTTCTCGCTTTCGTATTTTTTTTATTTCAGATATTCATCGTCGACGTGTATCGAAAACGTTAATTGGCTCATTAAAAGGAAAAGTCGATCTTGTTATTATCGGCGGCGATTTAACTGAAAAAGGGGTTCCGTTTTCGCGTGTTAAACGAAATATTGCGTTGTTGAAAAAGCTCGGTCCCGTTTATTTTGTTTGGGGAAATAACGATTACGAAGTAGATTACCATGAGTTAGATGCACTATTGCTTGAAAATGGCGTGAAAATATTAGACAATACGGCAGTTACGTTTGAAAGTGAGCAAGGTGATCGCATCGCTTTGCTCGGTGTCGATGATATGAACAAAAGGCGAGATCGGCTCGAGCTTGCGTTAAGCGATGCCGAACAGACAACTTTTCGCATCCTTGTTAGCCACGATCCGCGCATCATTGAAAAAATTAAGCCACAACATGAAATTGCGCTCGTTTTAAGCGGACATACGCATGGCGGACAAATTCGTCTCGGACCGTTTGGGCTATATGAAAAAGGATGTTTGCGAAATATAAATGGGACGATGCTACTTGTGAGCAACGGATACGGGACAACGACGCTTCCATTTCGTTTCGGTGCACGTGCGGAAACGCATCTGATCGAGTTAAAACATAAGAGAAGTTAAGCAAAACTTATACAAAATTTACACACCTCCGTCATGTTCGCTATAATGTTGACAGAATGATGCGAAAGATGGAGGATTTTATATGTCAACGCAAGAAGGAAAATATAATGTGAAAGCAGTGTCAAACATGTTAGGTATTCAGCCTGGGACGTTGCGAGCGTGGGAGCGCCGTTATCAAATTATCGCCCCACCGCGCAATGAAGCGGGACATCGTCTATATACAGAGGAACAAGTGCAAATATTGAAATGGCTAGTTGATAAAGTGAATCAAGGATTTACGATTAGTCAAGCCGTTTCTTTGTTAGAACAACGTCCTGCAGAAGTGCGCATGCAAGCAGAAGATCACATTACTACGCTTCGCGAACGGTTGTTGCAGGCGCTTTTATCGTTTGAAGAATGGAAAGCACATGAATTGCTCAATGAGGCGTTTAGTTTATATACGGTTGACAAAGTCGCGCTTGACTTGTTAAGCCCGCTTCTTGTACGGATCGGAGATTTATGGGGAAACGGAAAAATTACGAGCGCTCATGAACATTTTGCTTCCGCTTTTTTACGTTCACGGCTTGGGATGGCGTTTTCCATGCTCCCGGTTCATCGCTTGCTTCCAAAAACGATTTCCGTTTGCGGGCCAAACGAATGGCATGAACTAGGGTTACTTATTTTTACGTTATATTTGCGCAGAAAAGGATACGAGACTATTTATTTAGGTGCAACTATTGACCATCATGATTTACTGATTGTCATTAATGAAGTGAAACCATGTTATATTTTTTTATCGTGCACGTTACAACAAAACGTACAAGCGACGCTAAAACTCGTCGATCAATTGAAACAAACATACCCAGCGATTCGTATTGGAATTGGGGGACGAGCGTTTGATGAAGTCGATGAACAAATGAAAAGTAAATATGGCGATCATCTTCTCGGGCAGTCAAAAGAGCAATGGGATGAATGGTTAAAATCCAATGAAAAATACTTGTCTAAAAGGGAGAAAACGATGTAAACTCATTAGTAATATGACGAACATTTCTACATGTTCGTCATATGCTAACAGTAGAGTCTGTGTAGGTAAGGAGGGATGTTTATGCGGCTTGAACGCTTAAACTACAATAAAATTAAAATATTCCTCACATTTGACGATTTAGTCGAGCGCGGTTTAACGAAAGAAGATTTATGGAAAGATACGTTCAAAGTGCATGAGCTATTTCGTGATATGATTGAGGAAGCAAGTGAGGAGCTCGGCTTTGAAATTAATGGGTCGGTCGCTGTTGAAGTGTACTCTTTACCGGCACAGGGCATGGTCGTGATCGTAACGAGCGAAGGTGAGATGACAGATGAGGAAGACGAGTTTAGCGACGATTATATTGAAATGCAAGTCACGCTAGATGAAAGCGATGATATATTTTTCGAATTTCAAACGTTTGAAGATGTCATTCAATTAGCGACGCGTCTTTATTCGCTCGGTTGTCATGGCGGCTCGCTTTACAGTTATGAAGGACGCTTTTATTTACATTTTGCAGAATCTGTCATTCCAACAGATGATTTTGTTGCTATTTTAGCTGAATATGGAAGCCCATCGACATTGACGATTTATCGTGTCGAAGAGTACGGCAAAAAATTGATCGCCAACGAAGCGATTGACCAAATATATAAATACTTTGTAAAAAAATAACCTTCGCTTATTGCGAAGGTTATTTTTTTAAAATGGGTAAGGTGGTTCATCTTCTTTTGTCCATGCACGTATAAAGAATTCCTTATTTTGAAATTTATGAAATGAGTCACGATGGACAGTTGGAAATACACGTTCAACGGATAAATGTTGTGTACGATGGGCAAGTAAAGCTTTGCGCACTTTTTTTGCTTCTTCATCTGTGAATGTGAAGACGATATCGATGTTTTCAATTGGGTCACCGTAACGATCCGGGCGACCAACGACAGTTACATAATACAACTGCTCTACAATATGATCCATCGATGTTACCGCTTGATATGTGGCGCGTTGAATCGCTTGATGGTCACGATGTCCCGAAATACCATGCGGCGGGAACGTTACGACAACGGTCGGCTTGTATTGTTCAATGATATGACGAATCGTATCGACAAGCTGTTTTTCATGTTCGGGTAATTTTCCATCAGGATATGTATCGGTAATGACATGATCAACACCTAAAATAGCCGCTGCTTGTTCCAATTCCTTTTTACGTACGTAGGGGAGCTCTTCTTTCGTACAAACTGGAGGGTTCCCACACTTTCCGGCATCGCCAAGCGTTGCGCTGTATACGATCGTTTCGACATCCTCACGCTTCGCTAATGTCGCAAGCAATCCTCCGACCGTAAACGTCTCGTCATCAGGATGTGCAAAACAAAACAAAATTCGTTTTTTCATCTTTCTCGCCCCTTTCTCTCGTACGTTCATTATATCGCTTTCGTATCGCGATGTGAATGATCGGTTTTTCTGAAAGCGATTACAAAAAACGATAAAAACTTCTTTGCATATGCGCATAGAAGGTGTATACTATGACATGAAAGGTGGACAATATTTTACAAAAGGTCATGGGAGGTTTACAAATGGTAGCCGAAAAGCATACCAACGAGGAAAAACATGATGTCCTACGAGCAACACAAATCGTCATACATAGAGCGCTCGAAAAGCTCGGATATCCTGAAGAGGTGTATGAGCTATTAAAAGAGCCGTTGCGCATGTTAACGGTGAAAATTCCGGTGCGCATGGATGATGGCTCAGTAAAAGTGTTTACTGGCTACCGTGCACAGCATAATGATGCGGTCGGTCCAACTAAAGGGGGTATTCGCTTTCACCCGAACGTCACGGAGCGTGAAGTGAAAGCACTTTCTATTTGGATGAGTTTAAAATGTGGGATTGTTGATTTACCGTATGGCGGCGGAAAGGGTGGAATTGTATGTGATCCGCGTACCATGTCGTTCCGTGAATTAGAGCGATTAAGTCGCGGTTACGTTCGCGCCATTAGCCAAATCGTCGGTCCAACGAAAGATATTCCTGCGCCTGATGTGTTTACAAATTCACAAATTATGGCGTGGATGATGGATGAATATAGCCGAATTGACGAATTTAACTCGCCGGGATTCATTACAGGAAAACCGCTTGTACTCGGTGGTTCACACGGTCGTGAAACGGCAACAGCGAAAGGGGTTACCATTTGCATTCGTGAAGCAGCGAAAAAGCGCGGCATCGACTTAAAAGGCGCGCGTGTTGTTGTGCAAGGATTCGGTAACGCAGGAAGCTATTTAGCAAAATTTATGCACGATGCGGGAGCGAAAGTGATCGGCATTTCTGATGCATACGGCGGTTTGTACGATCCGAACGGTCTTGACATTGATTACTTATTAGATCGTCGCGACAGCTTTGGTACCGTGACGAAGCTATTTAAAAATACAATTACAAACAAAGAATTGCTTGAACTAGAGTGCGATATTTTAGTTCCAGCTGCCATCGAAAATCAAATTACAGAAGAAAATGCCCACAACATTAAAGCAAAAATCATCGTCGAAGCTGCAAACGGTCCGACGACGTTAGAAGCGACAGAAATTTTAACGGAGCGCGACATTTTAATCGTTCCTGACGTCCTAGCGAGCGCTGGTGGGGTAACAGTTTCTTACTTCGAGTGGGTGCAGAACAATCAAGGATATTACTGGACGGAAGAAGAAGTGGAAGAAAAGCTGGAAAAAGTGATGGTGAAAGCGTTTAATAACGTATACGAAACAGCGCAAACACGCCGTGTTGACATGCGTTTAGCGGCATATATGGTCGGTGTACGTAAGATGGCGGAAGCATGCCGTTTCCGTGGTTGGATTTAATGTTTGCATCAATACAAAAAATCTCCTATCATTATATGATAGGAGATTTTTTAATTGGAGTGAGCGTCAAGTGAAAAAAGAACAAATCATTATTGTTGGTGGAGGACCATGTGGGTTAGCAGCTGCGATTGCTTTACAAAACGCAAACTTTTCCCCGCTTGTCATTGAAAAAGGAAACATCGTCAATTCACTATATCATTATCCGACACATCAAACATTTTTTAGTTCGAGTGATCGTTTAGAAATTGGCGGTGTGCCGTTTATTACGGAAAATCGAAAGCCGAAGCGCAATCAAGCGCTCGTTTATTACCGGGAAGTTGTCACTCGAAAAAACATTCGCGTTCATGCATTTGAAAAAGTCGAACGCGTAACGAAGCAAGCGAATGGCTCGTTTATTGTTGAAACGAGCAAAGGTACGTATGAAGCAACATACGTCATTATTGCGACGGGATATTACGACAACCCAAATTATATGAACGTGCCTGGCGAACATTTGCCGAAAGTGACGCATTATTTTAAAGAAGCACATCCGTACTACAATACAGATTGTGTCGTGATCGGTGGGAAAAACTCGAGCGTTGACGCCGCGTTAGAACTCGTTAAAGCAGGGGCGCGCGTCACCGTTTTATATCGCGGTTCCCAATATTCTTCAAGCATTAAACCATGGATTTTGCCTGAATTTGACTCCCTTGTGCGCCAAGGGGTTATCACGATGGAATTTAACGCTCATGTGAAAGAAATTACAGAAGACGCCGTCATTTATACAGTAAATGGCGAAGAAAAGAAAATAAAAAACGATTTCGTGTTTGCGATGACAGGATATCATCCAGATCATGATTTTTTAAAAAACATGGGCGTTCACATTGATGAGGAAACAGGGCGACCGATGTACAATCCAGAAACGATGGAAACAAATGTGGAAGGTATTTTCATCGCAGGCGTCATTGCGGCCGGAAATAACGCGAATGAAATTTTTATTGAAAACGGTCGTTTTCACGGTGACTTGATTGCTACATGCATTGCTAAAAGAGAGAAGAAAGTGTCCGAATAAAATTCGGGCGCTTTTTTTATTGTTTTATATTGTTAACTATAATAAAATATAGGTTGACAAATAAGGGGGAGAGGAGCATAATGAAAGGTTTTTTTATTACAGGAACAGATACGGACGTAGGGAAAACATTTGTTACCGTTTGTATGTTGCGCACCCTTATGAACAAACAAATACGTGCAACAGCTTATAAGCCGATTCAAAGCGGGGCGCAATGGCAAGGGGGGAAATGGGTTGCACCGGATGTGGAAATGTATCGACAAGTGATCGATGTGACGGATGAAGAAGGATATACATACTTATTGCAAACTCCTTGTTCTCCGCATTTAGCTGCGCGTATGGATGGAGTAACTATTGAGCCAAGCCGCATTGTAGCACATGTGAAAAAACTTCAACAAACGTATGACTTCGTGCTTGTTGAAGGAGCGGGTGGAATTGCTGTTCCACTCGTCGATGAATCGTTTCTTGTTGCCCATTTAGCACAAGCATTATCTTTGCCGCTCATTATCGTGGCGCGAGCGAGTGTTGGAACGATTAACCATACGGTGTTAACGGTTGAATATGCTAGAGCGCATGGCTTACATATTGCTGGCATTATTATGAACGGATTTTCTACTCCAACAAATGAAATTGAGCGAGACAATATACGTATGATCGAAACGATGACAGGCGTGCCGGTCATTGGAAACATTCCACATATGCCGGACGGTAGTTGCGGTGAAGTTGTATGGAGAAAGGAATGGTGGCAATGAACGAGTGGATTGAAAAAAGTAAAACGTATTTATGGTTGCCGTTTACGCAAATGAAAGATTATGAACAACATCCACTCGTTATTGAAAGTGGGGACGGGATTTTTTTAACAGATGTGAACGGAAAAACGTATTATGATGGGTATTCATCGCTTTGGCTAAACGTGCATGGGCATCGAAAAAAAGAAATTGATGATGCCATCCGCGGGCAGCTTGAGCGAATCGCCCATTCGACTCTTCTAGGTGCAGCCAATATTCCTGCGATCGCATTGGCGGAAAAATTAATTGAATGGACACCGAGTCATCTTACGCGCGTGTTTTATTCCGACAGCGGGGCGGAAGCGGTGGAAATTGCGCTCAAAATCGCCTTTCAATATTGGAGAAATATCGGGGAAAATAAAAAGCAAAAATTTGTGACGCTCACAAACGGTTATCATGGGGATACGGTCGGTGCCATTAGCGTCGGAGCGATCGATATTTTTCACACCGTATATGAACCGCTTATGTTTACGAGCTATAAAGCACCGTTTCCGCTCGTCTATCGCCATCCAAGCAACGATCCGAACGTTGTGCGCGATGAGGCGTTAGGTGCATTAGAAGCGTTATTTGCTGAACATCATGAAGAAATTGCCGCCATGATTGTTGAAGGAATGATTCAAGGGGCAGGTGGTATGCATGTCATGCCAAAAGGATATTTAAAAGGGGTAGAACAATTATGTCGGCAATATAACATTTTATTCATTGTCGATGAAGTAGCTACCGGTTTTGGCCGAACAGGAAAACGATTTGCGATCGAGCATGAAGATGTGCAACCTGACATCATGACGGTGGCAAAAGGCATTACGGGCGGTTATTTGCCGATTGCTGCTACATTGACGACCGAAGCGATTTATGAAGCATTTTATGGCGACTATACAGAGTTTAAAACGTTTTTTCATGGACATTCTTATACAGGGAACCAGCTCGGTTGCGCCGCTGCTTTAGCTAATCTAGAGATTTTTGAACGGGAGCGATTAATTGAACAAGTGGAGGAGAAAGTAGTATTTGTCGCTGAGCAGCTCGCATCATTTACCCAGCTCGATCATGTTGGGGACGTGCGGCAACTAGGGATGATGTGCGGCATCGAACTTGTGCGCGATCGCCATACTCATGAACCGTATCCGTGGATGGAACGGATGGGGTATAAAACGACATTAAAAATGAGAGAAAAAGGAATGCTGACACGTCCGCTCGGTGACGTCATCGTCTTTATGCCTCCGTTAGCTAGTACGTTTGAACAGCTTGAAGCGATGATTCATATTATGCGAGATTCCATTATTGAAACGACGGAAAAGAGGGGCTGAATGGTCAGCCCCCTTCATATTTCGCCATATACCGGTTCAGGATTTTGAAGCTTTTCCACTTTCTCCTCCATACCGTTTTGTGCATTAATGAAAATGCGATATGTGTCATCTCCGAGCGTTCCTAAAAATTCATAGCAAAGCACTTCTTCATTCATGTTGTTCATAATAATCGCCTTTCTTTCTTCCATAATGGTAACATTCGGATTCATTTTTTTGCGCGCTTGCTCAATTGAAATTGCTGGTTTTGGAATCGTTCGTTCACGTTTTGACGATAAGTAGTCGCGAGCGGAAAAGCCGATAATGTTTCCGTCGTCTAGTGCGATTTTCATTTTAATTGATTCAGGGTAAATACGAACACCATCTTTTGCTGTGACGAACGTGAGCATAGCAACGTGATCGTATTGAGTGCTTTCGTACAATTCAAAGTTGTTAAATTTATGTTGCTTTAAAAACTGAAGCCCGCGCATCGTCGCTTCGTTTAAACTGATGTTTTGTTTATTAACAGGACGATTTTCAATGACCCAAATTGGATATCCTCCTCTTTCGGTAATATCCATATACGTTTCACTCTTCGTTTTCGGATTTTTAATCGTCACACTATAAAATGCATCACTTGCACCTTTTCCGCTATGAACGACTTCAATTTTTTCATTTCCTTTTAAACCGAGAAACGTTTTTGCGATTTGTTTTGCTTCTGCTTCCGTAATCTTTTTTCCAGAAATATGTTCAAATCCTTTTTCTCTTTTTTCTACGCTTGTGAACGAAGGACCGAAATCAGTTTCATTATAAGATTGAACATTTTTCTCTACCGTTTTAAATCCATCTATAATGGTGTTGTCGTTTGGACGATTGTTTGTCGCAAGTGCCAACTCGACATCCATCCAGCGCAAGTTGTTTTCTAATACAAGATGCTGGACGTTTCGTAACTCTTGTTGAATATCAGCAGATTTTTTGTATAGTTGTTGCAATGTTTTATATTCCTCTGCATTTAACGGCTGTTTATCCAAATCGCGAATGGCTGCACGATAGCTGAATGAACCAATATTCGATAAAAATTCTTCTGTTTTATTGAACGGCAAAAGAGAAAGTGGGAGCTGTCCAACGGTTGCGTGTGCTTCAGAAGCAAGGCGCCATACTTCTGCAAGCGCTGGCGACAACGATTGACGTGAGTTCATTGCAAGCGTTGTCCCAATTTGATCGTGAAGTAAGTCGATTTGATACGTTAAATCATGAAAGGCACGTTGATAATTGTTTTCAGCATGAATCAAAATGGCATTTTTTTGTTGATGCTCCTGATATCCCCAATAGGCTGTCCCTACAACGCCGATCGATAGTGCTCCAATGAGTAAAATTCGTAGCAAAAAGCTCCCCTCCTATTTACAAAAAATATGTTTTCCAATTCGTTTAATTTGTGGTCTACTCCAAATCCAACCGTTTGTCGCCGTATTTGGATTAAAATAATATAACGCTCCGCCTGACGGATCCCAGCCGTTTAACGCATCAAGCACAGCTTTGCGAGCTGTTTCGTTCGGAGTAAGCCAAATTTGCCCGTCTGCTACGGCTGTAAACGCTCCGGGTTCAAAAATGACGCCAGCTACTGTTTTTGGAAACGAAGGGCTATTGATACGATTTAAAATGACTGCTGCAACAGCCACTTGGCCGATATATGGTTCACCGCGTGCTTCCCCGTGTACAGCATTGGCCATCAATTGTATATCATTTTGGGAAAACCCGTTTGGCACATTTACCGCAGCTGCTTTGACACGTTTTACGGCTCTTTGTTTAGAGTTGCTACGTGTATTTGTCGTTTTTTTCGCAGTTGTTTGATTTTTGGCTTTCGTTTGCCGGACTTTTACTTGTTTGCTTAGCGGAACGCCACCGTAATGAGTAAATGTATTTCCTTTTCGCAAATTGTTATGAACAAATGATTTGTAATATTTTGAAGCTCGCACTAATTTTTTCTTTGTCGTTTCTCCGGCTAAACCATCTACGGGCAATTTAAATTTGTATTGAAAGTTTCGTAACGCCCAATACGTTCGCCAACTAAACACTCCATCAATTTTCCCTCGATAAAAGCCGAGATATTGCAATCTTGCTTGTAGTTCGATGACATCGTCACCGACAGCTCCGCGCTGGATAACTTGTTTAGAAAACGCGTGCACTTGCGATGTATAACTGAACGAAAAGATTAAAAACAAACAAATGAACCATTTGCGCATTGTGACTCCTCCCTTGTGTAAACAATACCTTTTGACGATATTTTTTGTCACAATGACGTTTTTATACATAACAAAACATAATAAAAAGCCAAGCGTTACGCCTGGCTTGATGATTGAGGGATCTCTATCGACATTCCTCTTGCAAGTTTTACTTTTCGTAAAGCGAGCCACCATAAAAAAATCATAAATGGAAGCATGTAATAAATCCAGCGTTCTTGTGTCAATAAAATGTAGTCGTATATGCCGTGAAATAAAAATGGGAGAAGGAAAGACAACCATATATAATTTTTTTCTTTCTTCGGCAAACTAAATTTTGCTCTTCCTAAATAAAAACCCATAATGACGCCGAATAGCGCATGGCTCGATACAGGTAAAAGCGCGCGGGTTACTGCAAATTCAACGCCGTTGGCAAATAAATATAAAATGTTTTCAAGCGTAGCAAACCCGAGCGATACACTTACTCCATACACAATGCCATCATACGGTTCATTAAATTCCCGATGATCATAAATGGCATAGTAAAACACAAACCATTTAAAAAATTCTTCCAATAAACCCGTTGATAAAAACGCTTCAACAAAATGGTTGGGCAACATATGCTCAACTTTTAAAACGTGTTGAATAAACATAAGTGGAAAAACTAAAAATGCACCGTATAAAAACATGCGTAAAACAAGTGATAACGGTTCGGTTTCGTATTCGTCCTTCAAATAAAAATAACTGAGCAACGCTAATCCGGGGGCAATCCCCGCAGAAATAATAGCCCACATAATTTCTTCCTCGTTCCCAATTCTTTTCTTTTCATTTTGATGGTATCATGTTATTGTCAAATTGAAAATGCTATGAGGTGTATTTTTCGTATAACGGAAATGTTTTAGTGAGGGGGATTTGCACATTGGTTAAAATTGGGGTGCCGTTAACGCTTGAACTAAAATATAGCGAACATATGGAAAAGTATAAGTGTAAAGTGGCTGAAATAGAAGACGGGAAAATTTACATTGATTATCCAATTGATATGAGCACAAACCGTACAGCATTTTTGTTAGACGGAACGCAGCTAAAGGTCAGTTTTGTCGGAGAAGATGAAGCAGTGTATGCGTTTGAAGCGGAAGTGCTAGGTCGCACAAAACGAAACATTCCGTTGCTCATTTTATCATATCCTGGAGACAATCAACTTCTTCGTATTCAACGTCGTCAGTTCGTGCGTGTCGATGCGATTGTTGATGTAGCGATTCATCCGTTACAAAATGAGTTTGTCCCATTTACGACCGTCACAAGCGACATAAGTGCAGGTGGGGCAGCGATTGTATTACCTCATCACGAAACAGGGATAAAACACGGGATGACCATTGAAATTTGGCTTGTGCTACATATGCGTTCAGGAGATTATCATTATTTACATTTTCCTGCCCGTGTTGTGCGTATATTTGAGGAAAACGTCGTAAAAGCATCCTTGGAGTTTTTGGAAGTGAACGATGTTGATCGTCTCACATTAATTCGTTACAGTTTTGAAAAACAACTTGAACTAAGAAAAAAGGAGCAACTTGACGCATAAACGTGCACTCCTTCTCCCATAATAAGAATAAAATGGTGCGGAGGGAAAGAAGTGAAGAACGTTGAACGTATGTTATGGAAATTAGCAATCATTCAGTTTATTTTTTTACTCCTTGCTCAATTTATTGTTTCTCATTCATCGTTGGCTCCTTATATTGTAAAAGTCGTTCATTACGAAGGTGTCATGAAAAATTCCGAAACAAAAACGATTGAAACATTCGACCAACGATAAGCGGTATGGTACAATATAAGAAGCAGGAGCATTCCTGCTTTTTTGTTGAAAACAAAATGATTTACGGGAGGCATTATGGAAAAGAAAATTTCGATCGCGATTGACGGACCGGCAGCTGCTGGAAAAAGCACGGTCGCGAAACGATTAGCAGAAGCTTTATCTTATGTCTATATTGATACAGGGGCGATGTATCGCGCCTTAACATATTGCGCGCTTCAGCGCGGTGTAGACGTTCATAACGAAAAACAATTAATGAATGTACTTCATGATACATATATTGAATTAAAGCCGTCGCCGAGTGGACAACTTGTATTTGCAAATGGTGAGAATGTGACCGAAGCTATTCGAACAAATGATGTTACAAACAACGTATCGTATGTAGCAAAACATCCAGCTGTGCGCGAAGAAATGGTAAAACGCCAGCGGGAGCTAGGGCAGCATGGCGGTGTCGTCATGGACGGCCGCGATATCGGTACGCACGTGTTGCCACATGCTGAAGTGAAAATTTTTTTACTTGCCTCTGTTGAAGAACGCGCGAAACGTCGTCATGAAGAAAACGTTTTAAGAGGCATTCCATCTGACTTCGAGCAGCTAAAAGAAGAAATTGCTCGGCGTGATCAAATCGATTCTGAGCGCGCAGTTGCTCCCTTAAGAAAAGCAGAAGACGCGATTGAAATCGATACAACATCGTTATCGATCGATGAAGTGGTCGATCGCATTATGTGCATCGTTCAAGAAAGGGTGGAGGGGTAGTGAGTTTTTACACGTTTGCCCGCACAGTTGTAAAACAAGTGCTGACTCCGCTTTACCGAATTGAAGTAAGCGGAGTGGAACATATTCCAAAAGAAGGTGCTGTCATTATTTGCGCCAACCACATTAGCAACCTAGATCCACCGATCGTTGGTATCACATGTCCGCGCCCTGTTCATTTTATGGCAAAAGAAGAACTGTTTCGCACACCGGTTGTAAAACAACTCGTTTCACGCTTACATGCGTTTCCTGTTCGTCGTGGAATGGGGGATCGTGAAGCACTAAGAACGGGTTTAGCTTTACTGAAAGAGGGAAAAGTACTTGGATTATTTCCTGAAGGAACGCGAAGTAAAGATGGAAAATTAAAAAAAGGATTGGCAGGGGCAGGTTTTTTTGCGTTGCGTAGCGAAGCGGTTGTTGTACCGTGTGCCATTATCGGTCCTTATCGCATTGGAAAAAAGTTGAAAGTTATATACGGTGCGCCCGTTGATTTCACGCCGTGGCGGGAAAGGAGAGCGAGCGCCGATGAAGTAACGGCAGTTATTATGGAACATATTCAACAACTTTTAAACGAACATCAATAGTTATGACTTGACAAAATGAGCGTTTTAATACAGATTAGTGAAAAAGGAATTTTTTTCTTTGTGTCGAATGGACGAACACATCGGTGTTCGCCCATTGAACATATATTTCTGTCGTTGAGCAGGTGTGGAGTGTAAGGAGGTATTCACTATGGAAGAGATGAATCAAGTCGATGTGCGTGTCTACGAAGTAGGCGACACAGTAAAAGGACAAGTGACGAAAGTAGAAGACAAGCAAGTGCTTGTCGATGTCGAAGGAAGCAAGCGAGTTGGTATTATTCCAATTAGTGAGCTATCAAGCCTTCATATCGAAAAAGCAAGCGATGTGCTGTCCACCGGAGATGCGGTTATCGCAAAAGTGAAAAAAGTAGAAGACGAAGCGCTTATTTTATCGAAAAAAGCAGCAGATGCGGAACAAGCTTGGGAAGATCTTGAGCGCAAACTTGCAAACGGTGAAACGTTTGACGTAGTCGTGAAAGATATTGTAAAAGGTGGACTCGTTGCGGATGTTGGTGTCCGTGCATTTATTCCAGCTTCGCTTGTTGAAAAAGATTTTGTTGAAGACTTCACAGACTACAAAGGACGTACATTGGCTGTAAAAGTCATTGAGCTTGACCGCGAAAAAAATCGCGTCGTTTTATCACATCGAGCTGTTATTGAAGAAGAAGAGTCATCGAAAAAGAAAGCCGCATTACAGTCGCTTCAAGTTGGTCAAGTGCTTGAAGGAACGGTTGCGCGTATCACAAACTTTGGCGTATTCGTCAATATCGGTGATGTCGATGGTCTTGTACATATTTCTCAGCTTGCTCATGCACGTGTAGATCATCCGTCAGATGTCGTAAAAGAAGGCGATGTCGTGAAAGTCAAAGTGCTTGCCATTGATGAGGAGAGCGGTCGCGTTTCTTTATCGATGAAAGCGGCACTTCCAGCTCCGTGGGATGACATTGAACAAAAAATAAAAGAAGGCGACGTGTTAGAAGGCACTGTGAAACGTTTGGCGCCATTTGGAGCATTTGTCGAAGTATTGCCAGGCGTAGAAGGGCTTGTTCATATTTCGCAAATTTCAACGAAACATATCGGAACGCCGCACGAAGTGTTAAAAGAAGGCGATGTCGTAAAAGTTAAAGTGCTTGCCGTAAATGAACAAGAAAAACGATTATCGTTAAGCATTCGTGAGTTGCTTGAAGATGACGTACAAGAAGACTATCGTGAATATACAACTTCAACAGAAACGACAGGATTCCAAATTGGCGAAGTGATTGGAGAGCAGTTAAAAAAATTAAAATAACATGGTGATCGCAGTGGAACGTGCAAAACGAAAATTACAACATATTGAATACGCCCTCGCAACAGGACAACGTCGCTTGCACGGATTTGAAGATGTTACATTTGTGCACAATAGCTTGCCGAATATATCCACTGCCCATATCGATTTACAAACAAAAATCGGCGAACTTTCTTTACGTTCGCCGATTTTTATTAATGCGATGACGGGTGGTGGAGGTGCGGAGACGACAAAAATTAATGAACAGCTTGCTTACGTCGCAAATGAATATGGCTTAGCCATGGCCGTTGGTTCGCAGATGGTCGCTTTAAAAGATGAGAGAGAGCAACAGTCGTTTACCATTATTCGTCAAGTCAATAAGCATGGTATTGTATTCGCCAATTTAGGTAGCGAGGCAACGGTTGACGAGGCGAAACGTGCAATCGATATGATCGAGGCGAATGCGCTTCAAATTCATTTAAATGTCGTCCAAGAGTTAGTGATGCCTGAAGGAGACCGCAATTTTTGCGGGGCGCTTTCACGCATTGAACAAATTGTCTCTGCTGTTGATGTGCCTGTGATCGTAAAAGAAGTCGGATTTGGAATGAGCAAAGAAACAGCACGAAAGTTAGAAGATATTGGTGTGTGTGCCGTTGATGTCGGTGGATTTGGGGGGACAAATTTTGCGCAAATTGAAAATAAGCGGCGTGAAAACCAACTTGATTACTTTAACGAATGGGGAATAACAACGACAGCATCGATTGCGGAAGTGGCGTCCGAAGTCCAGCGTATAAGCATTATCGGAAGCGGAGGAGTACAACATGCACTCGATGTGGCCAAATGTATTGCTCTTGGTGCTTCTGCGGTAGGCATGGCGGGCTATATGTTGCGTCTCTTGATTGAAAAAGGAGTGGACGCACTTATGGCAGACATCAATCAGTTGCACGAAGATTTAACGGTCATCATGACCGCACTAGGTACTCGAACGATTTTTGACTTACAAAAAGCTCCCCTCGTCATTACCGGAAAAACGCATCATTGGTTGCGCGAGCGAGGTATTGAAACAACGCGTTATAGCCAACGATAACGAAAAAGGTGTCCCAAAAAATGGGGCACCTTTTTGATATTTGTAGAAGCTTATTTTTCTGTTTTTGTGCTTCCTTTAAAATTTTTCGCAGGATCGCGATCAGACTCCACGCGTCGCGATTGCTTTAACTTTTTCTCTTGGCGATCTTTCCCCATCTTGATCCCTCCTTGCTTATTTTATTTTGCCCGCTCTCTTTTTTCACATACGGAGATTAAATTTTTAAAAATAAGACATAATGGAAAGTGGAGGTGTTATGGTGGAAGGAAGTTATTTTTATTGGCTTTCTTGGTGTTTATGGATGATTTACACTTTTTTCGCTCCGAAAAATCGTGTGCGCCTGCTTATTTGCCTATATATTTTATTATTAATTACGTTGTCTGCGCATGATGTAACTATTTATTCGTTCCACATGTCACTTGCATACATCTTGATGTTGATGGTTAGCTACTCTTTTGTAATGGAAAAAACAGGAAGATCATTCATTTATTTTGCGTTTGCAAGTGCTAGTATGACGATGTTGTATGCAGCTTTTCATTTTTTATTATTGTTCGATCCGGTTTGGGTGTTTACTGAAGCGACATGGTTGCTTGCGCTCGTCCTTTTGTTTACATCGTTTGTACTATATCGCTCATTTTATGATCGTTTACTTGTGTTAACGGTCGGTTGTTGTCAAGGTGATTTCTTATACGCATTTGTGTTAAAGCAATTTTCCTTTCCCCATTTGATCGGTTCTCTTTCTTTTTTGGATGGATGGGTGTTAGCGAGCGCCTGTTTATTTGGATGGCAATGGCTTGAACAGTTACCGATGTACATCGATACACGATTTCAAAAACGAGCAAGGGAGGTTAAGACGTGAACGAATATACGTACCCGATTTTATTTGGCGTAACGGTCGGTGTGTTAACGCGTCTATATTTATTAAAGACGGACTACCGTCAATATCCAACGTATTTGCATGGGAAAATTATTCATATTGCACTTGGTTTTATTGCAGCTGGACTTGGAACGATTGCGGTGCCCGCCATTATGGAGAAAGAGTTTGCAGCTATCACATTTTTAGCATTAGCTGCTTCGCAGTTTCGTGACGTGCGCAACATGGAACGGAATACGTTAAATGAGCTTGACCAATACGAGCTTGTTCCGCGCGGCAAGACGTACATTGAAGGGATTGCGATTGTTTTTGAAGGGAGAAACTATTTGGTTATTTTTGCGTCATTTTTAAGCACGTTTGCTTATTTAGTTTGGAATATATGGCTTGGAATTGTTGCGACTGCCATTTCGTTTATCCTTGCTCGCAAATTCATGTCCGGCAGTCGGCTTGGTGATATTGTCGAAGTGGAATATGTAAAACCACATTTTAAAGGGGCGGGGTTGTATGTTGATAATATTTACATCATGAATATCGGGTTAGAAGCACGTCGCGAAGAAATTTTACGGTATGGCATGGGCTTTATTTTAAAGCCGAAAAACTTTAACGCTCGCTCTACGATCGCAAATCTTGGTCAACGCCAAGCAATTTTACATGATATTTCAACAGCATTAGGCGTATATCGCGACTCGGGCACGCCAGCGCTCGTGCCGCTCGCGAAGCGTGATTTAGATGATGGTCGAGTTGGCATTTTTATTTTACCGCAAGAAAAAGATATCGAAAAAGCAAAAGCGATCATTCGTAATGTACCGACGTTAGAAAATGCAATTCGCATGCCGACGAAGTCTGAAACGAATCAAGCAGGGAAGGTGTTAAAATGACCGTAGAAAAAATGATTTTAGCTGTTATTACGACGTCACCACATAAAGTGGCGGGCGGGGTGACGTTCGTTTGTGAAACCGATGAAGAAATGCAGCGCATCGCAGCCAATTTAGAGGCGATTTTAGATGGCATTGCTCATGCATTAAGCGATGATTTGCTCATTATTGTGAAACATTGATTTTTTTGATAAAATGGGAAAGCTAGCCCCTTCAGTGGAAGGGCTTCTTTTTTGTTCGGGTTTCGAATTTTAGTGAAGGAGTGTGAGAATATGTCGAAACCGGTTGTAGCGATCGTTGGTCGCCCAAATGTCGGGAAGTCAACGATTTTTAATCGCATTGTCGGAGAACGTATTTCTATTGTAGAAGATGTACCAGGAGTAACGCGCGATCGAATTTATAGTAGTGCGGAGTGGTTAAATACAACATTTAACATTATTGATACAGGTGGGATTGATATTGGCGATGAGCCGTTATTAACACAAATTCGTCAACAGGCAGAAATTGCGATCGACGAAGCGGACGTCATCATTTTTATGACAAACGGTCGAGATGGCGTCACAGCAGCAGACGAAGAAGTAGCGAAAATTTTATATCGTTCTAACAAACCGGTCGTTCTAGCCGTAAACAAAATTGACAATCCAGACATGCGTGAAAACATTTATGACTTTTATACGCTCGGATTCGGAGAGCCGATTCCGATTTCTGGCACGCACGGACTAGGCATCGGAGATTTGCTCGATGCGGTCGTTGCTCATTTTCCTAAGCGTGAAACGAAAGAATACGATGCGGATGTTATAAAGTTTTGTTTAATTGGTCGTCCGAACGTTGGAAAATCATCACTTGTTAACGCTATTTTAGGGGAAGAACGGGTCATTGTGAGCGATATCGCAGGAACGACGCGCGATGCGATCGATACAACGTTCAAGAGAGATGGACAAGAATATGTCATTATTGATACAGCAGGGATGCGCAAAAGAGGAAAAGTGTATGAAAGCACCGAAAAATATAGTGTATTGCGAGCGCTAAAAGCGATCGAGCGCTCCGATGTGGTGCTTGTCGTCATTAACGCTGAAGAAGGGATTATTGAGCAAGATAAAAAAATTGCTGGGTATGCGCATGAAGCGGGTCGAGGTGTCGTCATCGTTGTAAACAAATGGGATGCAATTGAAAAAGATGAGAAGACGATGAACGAGTTCGAGAAAAAAATTCGCGATCACTTTCAATTTCTCGACTATGCACCGATCGTATTCGTATCCGCAAAAACGAAACAACGGTTGCATAAGTTGCTTCCTGTTATTCAAATGGTAAGCGAAAATCATGCGATGCGTGTCCAAACAAATGTATTGAATGAAGTGCTTATGGATGCGATTGCGATGAATCCGACACCGACACATAATGGCCAACGATTAAAAATTTACTATATGACGCAAGTTGCAGTGAAACCACCAACGTTCGTTGTGTTTGTCAACGATCCTGAACTCATGCATTTTTCGTATGAACGCTTTTTAGAAAACCGTATTCGCGATACGTTCGGATTTGAAGGAACACCGATTAAAATCATTGCACGTCCGCGAAATTAAAGGGGTGATCAGATGGTTGCAGTATTAGGTGCTGGTAGTTGGGGCACAGCTTTGGCGATCGTCCTTGCAGATAATGGACATGACGTTCGTCTTTGGGGACAGCGTCAAGAACAAATCGATGAAATTAATGAAAAACATATGAATGAAAAATATTTGCCGAATATTCATCTTCCTGAAGCGATTGTTGGCTATGTAGATCTTGCCAAAGCGCTTGAAGGGGTTGAAACGGTCGTATTAGCTGTTCCAACGAAAGCGATTCGCGATGTATTACAGCGCGTTCGCACATGCGTGAAACAGCCGATTACGATCGTTTCGGTTAGCAAAGGAATCGAACCGGATACACATAAACGTATTTCAGAAATTATTGAAGAAGAAATGCCAGCCCATTTGTTACAAGACGTCGTCGTTTTATCAGGACCGAGCCATGCGGAAGAAGTGAGCTTACGCCATCCGACAACGGTAACAGTATCATCGAAAAATATGGAAGCAGCCGAGCGCATTCAAGATTTATTTATGAATCATCAATATTTTCGCGTATATACAAACCCAGATTTAATCGGAGTGGAAATTGGTGGGGCGTTAAAAAACATTATTGCGCTAGCTGCTGGCATTACGGATGGGCTTGGTTATGGGGATAATGCCAAAGCGGCGCTTATGACGCGAGGGCTTGCGGAAATGGCTCGTCTTGGTAGCCGTCTCGGTGCCAATCCGCTAACATTTGCAGGATTGACAGGGATCGGTGATTTAATTGTGACGTGTACAAGCGTTCATTCGCGCAACTGGCGTGCGGGCAATTTGCTTGGCAAAGGATATGCGCTTGATGACGTGCTAGCAAATATGGGAATGGTTGTCGAAGGTGTGCGAACGACTAAAGCTGCCTATCAGTTAGCGAAAAAAATGAACGTCGATATGCCAATTACAAATGCGCTTTACGATGTGTTGTTTAACGGAAAAGATGTAAAAAGTGCAGTAGATTCGTTGATGGCGCGTGGAAAAACATCGGAACTTGAAGATTTGGCAAACATTTCGCTATAATTTTCTTTGAAATAGGCATGTGAAGAGCGCTTTGTTATAGATATTGCATACAATGCTATAAAAACATTCTCAGACTCGAATGGATGGTGCATGTTTAGTCATCGTCTGAAGTAAAGACGCCCCGCTTTACTTCAGCTTTTTTATGTGACGACGGGATAAAAGAAAGCGAGGGAGAGCGATGTCACCAGGTCTTTTAAAAATGTGGATTTCATTAACAGGAATCGGTTTAATGTTTGTTGCCGTATTTTCGATTTATTTTAGTCGATATAAGGTAAAAAACAAGATTATCAAAATCATTTTAGCGACGATTGCATACATAAGTATGATCATCGCTGGCCTCATTATCGTATTTGTCGTATTTAGCGGGCCGGTTCAAGAATAAAAGGATGGATGAAAGATGAAAAAGTGGCTATATTCTATAATGATTGCTATTTTATCAGTCTTATTATCTGGATGTTTATATCCGCAAGAGCGATTAGCACAAAACAAAATTCCGTATAAAGAACAAGTCGATCGTGTGCAACAAGCTGTAAATGAGTATCGACAAGCGACAGGTGGGTTACTACCAATTAAAACACGTGATATGTCTACACCAATTTATCAAAAATATCCGATTGATTTCAATTTGCTTGTGCCGCGATATATGGCTGAGCCGCCAGGAAACGCATTTGAAAGCGGTGGGGTGTATCAATATGTTCTCGTTGATGTAGAAACAAATCCGACAGTGAAATTGCTAGATTTGCGAGCGGCAGAAGCGATTCGCGATTTAAAATTGCGCATTCGTATGTATCAAGATGCGCATGGTTACCCGCCATTTAAAGAAATGTTGGCGAAAGGGGTATTTACGCTCGATTATAAGAAACTTCGTTTAGACGCACCTCCTCATGTTGTCAGCCCATATTCAGGCAAAAATCTTCCGCTCATTATTGACGGCAAAGGAGAAATTTATATCGACTATCGCATGGATTTGTACGAAAAACTGCAAACAGAGCCTCATAACTATCGATACGGGGACGATATTCGCGATCTGCTTGTCAAACATTCGCTTTTCGTACCTGCATATTCCCTTCCTTATACGATTGATGAAAAGAAAAAAGAGCCAATTTTTCTTGTGAAATAAGTCATGATCCCTTCCCTAAATAAATACATTTTAGAGAAGGGATTTTTTAGTCATAAACAAATAGGACAACAACATATGCATATAATGTCCTCATATGTTTTAAATATAAGGGAGGGAAGGCAGTTGGAAAAGGTCGATCTTTTTAAAGATATTGCTGAACGAACAGGCGGAGATATTTATTTAGGAGTGGTCGGAGCCGTTCGAACGGGCAAATCGACATTTATTAAAAAGTTTATGGAACTTGTTGTAATTCCGAATATTCAAAACGAAGCAGATAAAGCTCGTGCGCAAGACGAACTGCCACAAAGTGCAGCAGGAAAAACGATTATGACGACAGAACCGAAATTTGTCCCAAACCAAGCGGTAAAAGTAAAAGTAGACGATGGACTTGAAGTGAACATTCGTCTTGTCGATTGTGTCGGTTATACTGTACAAGGCGCAAAAGGGTTTGAAGATGAAAATGGACCACGCATGATTCATACACCATGGTATGAAGAACCAATCCCATTTCAAGAAGCGGCAGAAATCGGTACACGAAAAGTTATTCAAGAACATTCGACGATTGGTGTCGTCATTACAACCGATGGCTCAATTGGAGAAATTCCGCGCGAAAATTATGTCGAAGCGGAAGAACGTGTCGTCAACGAATTAAAAGAAGTTGGCAAGCCGTTTATTATGATTATTAATACAGTACGTCCACAACATCCAGAAACAGAAACGTTGAAGCGGCAATTAAGCGAAAAATACGACATCCCGGTGCTAGCCTTGAGTGTGGAAGGGATGCGGGAAGCCGATGTGTATCAAGTGCTTCGTGAAGCATTATATGAATTTCCAGTATTAGAGGTGAACGTCAATTTACCGAACTGGGTTATGGTATTGCGCGAAAACCATTGGTTGCGCGAGAGCTATCAAGATGCGGTGCGTGATACTGTGAAAGATATTAAGCGATTGCGCGATGTCGACCGCGTTGTGCAGCAATTTAGCGAATATGACTTCATTGACGAAGCACGTTTAGCTGGCATTGAAATGGGGCAAGGTATTGCAGAAATTGATTTATATGCTCCAGATGAGTTGTACGATCAAATTTTAAAAGAAGTTGTCGGCGTTGAAATTCGTGGGAAAGATCATTTGTTGCAATTAATGCAAGATTTTGCTTATGCGAAAGCGGAATACGATCAAATTGCCGATGCGCTTCGCATGGTGAAACAAACAGGTTATGGCATTGCTGCTCCGTCGCTTTCTGATATGAGCTTAGATGAACCGGAAATTATTCGTCAAGGATCTCGCTTTGGCGTGCGGCTAAAAGCTGTGGCACCGTCCATTCATATGATTAAAGTGGATGTGGAATCGGAATTTGCACCGATTATCGGAACAGAAAAACAAAGCGAAGAGCTCGTCCGTTACTTAATGCAAGATTTTGAGGACGATCCGCTTTCCATTTGGAACTCTGATATTTTTGGTCGTTCGCTCAGCTCCATTGTTCGCGAGGGCATTCAAGCGAAACTAGCACTTATGCCTGAAAATGCCCGCTATAAATTAAAAGAAACGTTAGAGCGCATCATTAACGAAGGCTCCGGTGGACTAATCGCGATCATTTTATAAAAAGACTCCGTTTGGGGTCTTTTTTGCTTTGAAACAAAAATTTTCTCTTGCAGTAAAAAAGCGCGATATGATAATCTTTATTCAGAAAATGTTAGGTTCGTTGGAGAATAGTAGGCAAATTGCATGATTTTACTCGAAAAATGTTGAATTATGAGCAAGAATCAGTTAATATAAGGCATGTTAATGTATAGAAACAATAGAAAGTGTAAACAACTGAAAGTAATGTATGATACATATGCTTTGGGAGGAGGTGAGTGGCATGAACAAAACGGAATTAATCAACGCGGTAGCTGAAGCAAGTGGCCTTTCTAAAAAAGATGCATCTAAAGCGGTTGATGCTGTTTTTGACGCAATTACAGAAGCGCTTAAAAACGGTGATAAAGTGCAATTAATCGGTTTTGGTAACTTCGAAGTACGTGAGCGTGCGGCGCGCAAAGGACGCAACCCGCAAACAGGAGAAGAAATCGAGATTGCTGCAAGCAAAGTTCCTGCTTTCAAACCTGGGAAAGCGTTAAAAGATGCTGTAAAGTAAGAAATTACATACAGCCAAAAGAGGTAGCCGGTTGCGAGCTGCCTCTTCTTTTTTGCCTTTTTTCATCTTTATATGCTAGAATCGGATTACGTGAAGTTGAATGGTAGGAGGATGCAACAAATGAATGTACAACAAATTGAACAAGCGGTTCGCTTAATTTTAGAAGCGATTGGCGAAGATCCAAATCGTGAAGGGTTGCTCGATACACCGAAGCGGGTAGCAAAAATGTATGCGGAAGTGTTTTCTGGTTTAACCGAAGATCCGAAAGTGCACTTGCAAACGGTATTTAGTGAAGACCATGAAGAACTTGTCCTCGTCAAAGACATTCCGTTTTATTCAATGTGTGAACATCATCTTGTTCCGTTTTTTGGTGTGGCCCACGTCGCATACATTCCACGTGGCGGAAAAGTGACGGGATTGAGCAAACTAGCACGAACGGTCGAAACTGTTGCGCGACGACCGCAATTACAAGAACGAATTACAGCAACGGTAGCCGATGCCATTATGGAGACGCTCGAACCGCATGGGGTGATGGTTGTTGTGGAGGCTGAACATATGTGTATGACGATGCGTGGTGTGAAAAAGCCAGGAGCGAAAACAGTTACAACTGCGGTACGTGGAACGCTTGCAACAGATGACAAAGCTCGTTCCGAAATATTAGCGCTGATTAAATAGGAGGGATTGTATGATGCAAGGTGATTATGTGGTGATTAAAGCGTTAGAAGACGGAGTGAATGTCATCGGGCTAACGCGTGGCTCAGATACGCGCTTTCATCATTCTGAAAAGCTTGATCAAGGGGAAGTGCTTATTGCTCAATTTACAGAGCATACATCAGCGATTAAAGTGCGCGGAAAAGCACTTATTCAAACGCAACATGGCGAAATCCAATCTGATGCGAAAAATCATCGTTAACGTGAAGAAGGTTTATGATATAATAAAGTTTGAGTTTTTGGGAAGCAAGGGTGATGAGTCATGGATATGCAACAGCAAATCGAACAAGTACGAACGCGCATTCAACGGGCAATCGCCCATTCGTATGTAGATCGCTATATACAACCACGCATGATCGATGAGGATCGCATATCGTTTGCTCTTTCTATGTTACGTTCGGCTCGAGTGGAAGAAAACATCGCACTCGATTATGTGTTTGCTATGATGTTAATTCAACTCGCCCTTGACACCCATGATGAAGTAGATGAGCAACAAATTTCACAACAAAAGCAGTTGACTGTACTTGCGGGAGATTTATATAGCGGATTGTACTACGACTTTTTAGCGCGACGACATGACATTTCACTCATTCGTCGTTTTGCCGAAGCGATTAAAGAGATCAATATAAAAAAAATTCACTTGCAGCAATTGTCGTCAAATGATCTTGAGCGTTTTCATTGCATCGCTGTCATTGAATCTGCATTGCTTCGGCAGCTTGCAGAACACGTGCATGCCCATGAGTGGGGGGAAGTAGCGTATTACTTATTTGCGCTAAAACGTGTTTATCGCGAGAAAACGGAGTCAGAAACCTCGATCAATTACATCGATCACTGCAAGCGAAAATTACAAGATCTTCTCCCGTTTCATGTACATGAAGAAATAAAAGAGCAATTCTCTCATCTCCTCGTTTGATTTCAGTTGAAAGAAGGGGATTTTATGCAACAATCGAAGGAAGAACGTGTGCATCGCGTGTTCGAAAAAATTTCTGATCATTACGATCGGATGAATTCTGTTATTAGCTTTAAACGTCATGTCGCATGGCGGAAAGATACGATGAAACGAATGAACGTACAAAAAGGAACGAAAGCGCTCGATGTATGTTGTGGAACGGCAGATTGGACGATCGCGTTAGCCGAAGCCGTTGGACCTAACGGTGAAGTGTATGGACTCGATTTTAGTCGTAATATGCTAAAGGTTGGGGAGGAAAAAGTAAAAGAACGCGGTTTTCAGCACGTGACACTCGTACATGGCAATGCGATGAGCTTGCCGTTTCCTGATAACACGTTCGATTATGTCACAATCGGTTTCGGATTGCGAAACGTACCTGATTATATGACAGTATTAAAAGAAATGTATCGCGTCGCAAAACCAGGCGGAAAAGTTGTTTGTTTAGAAACATCACAACCGACGCTTATCGGTTTTCGACAGCTGTACTATGCGTATTTTCGTTATATCATGCCTTTTTTCGGGAAAATTTTTGCGAAAAGTTACGAAGAATACTCGTGGTTGCAAGAGTCAGCACGTGAATTTCCAGGAATGGACGAGCTAGCGGATATGTTTCGGCAGGCTGGTTTTGTAAACGTACAAGTGAAACCGTATACGTTTGGAGTGGCAGCGATGCATCTCGGACATAAACCTGATGGATGTTAAGGTGAATTATAATGAAGCTAAAAGCGATGTATTCGTTTTTGAACGGGGATTTAAACAAAATTGAAGAACAATTAAAACTGACCGTGCAAACGTCTGATCCGCTCGTTAATGAAGCATCGTTACATTTGCTTGAGGCGGGTGGAAAGCGCATTCGACCGGTGTTTGTTTTGCTCGGTGGACAATTTGGTACATATCATTTTGAGAAGATGAAGCGAGTAGCTGTCGCGCTCGAGCTCATTCATATGGCATCTCTTGTCCATGACGATGTGATTGATGGGGCGATGTTACGACGCGGAAAAGAGACGATTCAAGCGAAATGGGGCGATCGGTTCGCGATGTATGTTGGCGACTATTTGTTCGCTCGGGCGCTTGAGCAAATGTGCGAAATTGATGATCCAGTTGCCCACCGCATTTTAGCTAACACCATTGTGGAAGTATGTCGAGGAGAAATTGAGCAAATTAGTGATAAATATCGATTCGATCAAAATTTACGTCGCTATTTGCAACGAATTAAAAGAAAAACGGCGTTGCTCATTGCGGCAAGTTGCCAACTTGGCGCGGTCGTAGCAGGAGCGCCAGAAGCTGTGCATAAAACATTGTATTGGTTTGGTTATTACGTCGGTATGTCGTTTCAAATTACAGACGACATTCTTGATTTCATTGGAACAGAAAAACAACTCGGCAAACCGGCAGGAAGCGACTTATCACAAGGGCATGTGACGCTCCCTGTTTTATATGCAATGAAAGAGCGGACGGTAAAAGAACAAATTATGAAAGTAAACGAACATACGACAAATCGTGAAATGGCGGATGTCATTGATGGGATTAAGCGAACAAATGCGATTGAAAAATCGTATGAGCTTGGGGATCGCTATTTGCAAAAAGCACTCGATACGTTACAAAAACTGCCACGCAACCGTGCTTGGACCGCGCTTTATAACATTGCAAAGTATATTGGTAAGCGAAAATATTAAAAAATTAAATCGTTTTCATGGCGAATATTGCTAATTTGCGTACGAAATGATATAATTGCAAGGGAGTCAGTTCCAATACATAACGTATCAGGGGTGGAGAATTCGTCATGGAAAGAACATTTCTAATGGTCAAACCAGATGGGGTACAACGCGGTGTTATCGGTGACATCGTTGCTCGTTTTGAGCGCAAAGGTTTTCAGCTTGTTGGTGCAAAGTTGATGCAAGTATCGCGTGAACTTGCTGAACAACATTATGCGGAGCATAAAGAGCGTCCGTTTTTCGGTGAGCTCGTTGAATTTATTACGTCCGGTCCAGTATTTGCGATGGTATGGGAAGGCGAAAATGTTATCGCAACAGCTCGTCAAATGATGGGGAAAACGAACCCGCAAGAAGCGTTGCCAGGCACAATTCGCGGTGATTTCGGCTTAACAGTCGGAAAAAATATTATTCACGGCTCTGACTCGAAAGAGAGCGCGGCGCGCGAAATTCAACTATTTTTCAAAGAGGAAGAACTCGTTTCCTACAGCAAGCTAATGAACGAGTGGGTATATTAAAAAAGGTAGGCACATGCCTATCTTTATTTTTTATTTCTGTTTTTTCACATTTTCGTTATACTGTATGTATGAAAGAAAAGGAAGAGGAGTTTTTTGTATGAGTGATTATCAACAATTTATTGCAAACGTGAAACGAAAGACAGGCATCGATTTAGCGCTATACAAAGAAGCGCAAATGAAACGGCGATTAACTTCTCTCTATGAAAAGAAAGGATTTAAAAATTTTGATGAATTTTTTCGGGCGATGAATCATGACCAAGCGTTGTATCATGAGTTTTTAGACCGCATGACGATTAACGTATCTGAATTTTTCCGCAATGCAAAACGATGGGAAGTGTTGGAGAAAAAAATTATTCCGAAACTTCTTGAAAAAAACAAACGGTTAAAAGTATGGAGCGCTGCTTGCTCAACTGGAGAAGAACCGTATACATTGGCCATCATTTTATCTAAGTTTATGCCATTATCGCAAGTATCTGTATTAGCTACTGACATTGATGATAACGCTATGGCTCGTGCGAAGCTTGGTATTTATATGGAGCGTTCCCTTCAAGAAGTGCCAGAGGACGTGAAGAAAAAATTTTTTGTCAAAGAAGGATCCCACTATAAAATTATCGATGACATTAAACGAACAGTAACGTTTAAAAAACATAATTTGCTTTCCGATCCATTCGATACGAATTTTGACTTAATCGTTTGCCGAAACGTACTTATTTACTTTACGGAAGAAGCAAAACATGAATTGTACTTAAAGTTTAATCGCGCTCTTCGCTCTGGGGGAATTTTTTTCGTCGGTAGCACGGAACAAATTTTTAATCCAACGGTATACGGTTTTGAAGTAGAAGATACGTTTTTTTATCGAAAAATGTAGTTGCGGCCGAATTCGGTCGTTTTCTGTGCAATTAAGGGGTTACGTCTGCGGGAAAAATGTGCTATATTCATACATAATCGCTTTAAAGAGATGAAGGGAGAGAGAGAATTGCGGTACTTAACAGCTGGTGAATCACATGGTCCACAATTAACAACCATTATTGAAGGCGTCCCTGCAGGATTGACGCTTTTAGCGGAGCATATTAACGAAGATTTGGCGCGCCGACAAAAAGGATATGGTCGCGGGCGACGCATGCAAATTGAAAAAGACGAAGTAAAAATTTTAAGCGGTGTCCGTCATGGAAAAACGCTCGGTTCTCCGATTACACTCGTTGTTGAAAATCGCGATTGGAAACATTGGACGAACATTATGGGTATCGAACCGCCTGCTGATGATACAGAAGAAGTGAAACGAAAAGTAACACGTCCGCGTCCGGGACATGCGGACTTAAATGGAGCAATAAAGTATGGTCATCGTGATATGCGCAATGTGTTAGAGCGCTCTTCTGCACGTGAGACAACGGTGCGGGTGGCAGCAGGAGCGGTAGCGAAGCGCATTTTAGCAGAATTAGGTATTCGTATCGCCAGTCATGTCGTTGAAATTGGTGGGGTAAAGGCGGAACATACCGCATATACATCGCTTGAGGAATTACAACAAGTGACAGAACAATCTCCTGTTCGCTGTTTTGATGCAGAAGCGGAAAAAAAGATGATGGCGGCCATTGATGAAGCGAAAGAAAAAGGCGATTCGATTGGTGGAATTGTCGAAGTCATTGTTGAAGGTGTTCCAGTTGGTGTCGGGAGCTATGTGCATTATGATCGGAAGCTAGATGCAAAAATTGCTGCGGCGATCGTGAGCATTAACGCATTTAAAGGCGTTGAGTTCGGTATCGGATTTGAAGCGGCACGTCGCTTTGGAAGCGAAGTGCACGACGAAATTATATGGAGCGAAGAAACGGGATATACGCGCAAAACGAACCGACTTGGCGGATTTGAAGGCGGGATGACGACGGGTATGCCGATCGTTGTACGCGGAGTGATGAAGCCGATTCCAACGTTATATAAGCCGCTTATGAGTGTCGATATAGAAACAAAAGAACCGTTTGCGGCAAGCATCGAACGCTCTGATAGTTGCGCAGTTCCAGCAGCAAGCGTCGTGGCCGAAGCCGTTGTAGCATGGGAAATTGCGAATGCTATTGTCGAACAATTTGGACAAGATCGCATCGATTTGATCATCGAAAATGTCGAAGCGATGCGCCGGTACGCAAAGGAGTTTTAATGATGAAACGCATTCACATCGCTACGCCGTCGAAACGATATGAAGTCGTTATTGGAAATGAACTATTACCTATGCTTGATCGCATGATTGACCGCGTCTGTCCAAATGTGACAGCAGTACTCATTATTACAGATGAAACGGTTGCTTCGCTTTATTTAGCTGATGTGCAGCATGTTCTTCGTCAAACATATGACCGTGTATACACGCATATTATTCCGAGTGGAGAAGAAGCGAAGTCATTTGAACAATTTTATGCATGCCATACGGCAGCGTTAACAAATCATCTCGATCGTCATTCGTTAATTGTTGCGCTCGGGGGAGGGGTCGTCGGAGATTTAGCCGGTTTTGTTGCAGCGACATATATGCGCGGCATTCGTTTCATTCAAGTACCGACAACGCTACTTGCGCACGATAGTGCTGTTGGAGGAAAAACGGCTATCAATCATCCGCTTGGAAAAAATATGATCGGAGCTTTTTACCAGCCTGAACTCGTTTTTTACGATATTTCCTTACTTCATACGCTTCCTGAACGAGAAATGAGGTCAGGTTTCGCAGAAATTATGAAACACTCCTTAATTTATGATCGCGCTTTTTTCGGCTGGTTACAAGCGAACGTGCAACAGCTAGATGATTTACGTGGCGATCGTTTGCAATATGCGATTCAAAGAGGGATTGAAATTAAAGCAGCTATTGTCGCCAAAGATGAAAAAGAGCAAGGGGTTCGCGCTTATTTAAACTTTGGTCATACGCTCGGTCATGCTTTAGAAAGTGAACTCGGCTATGGGGTAATGACGCATGGAGATGCGGTTGCCCTCGGCATGTTATTTGCTATTTTTGTGAGCGAGCGTTTTTACAATCAACCGCTTTTTTATTCGTCATTTCGGACGTTATTCCATCGTTACGGTTTTCCGACATCCCTTCCGTCACACGTATCGCCTGAACGTTTGCTCGACAAAATGAAAAAAGATAAAAAAGCGAAAGATCAAACGGTGCGTATGGTGCTAATGAAAGAGATCGGAACCGTATGTGTTGAACAAATAAGCGATGAACAACTATTGCGATGGTTATACGCGTTTGCCGAAGAAGGGAGAGGAAAGTGTGATTCGAGCGATTCGCGGGGCAACGACGGTAAATGATAACGATGAACGAGAAATTATAGACGAGACGAAGCGATTGCTGACAGAAATGATTCGTCAAAACGATGTACATGCAGAAGATGTTGTATCCATTCTTATTTCGATGACAGATGATTTAAACGCCACGTTTCCAGCTAAGGCATTGCGTCATTTCGACGGTTGGACGTATGTTCCTGTTATGTGTATGCGAGAAATTAACGTTCCTCATGCATTGCCGAAATGTATTCGCGTCATGATGACTGTACATACGAAGCGCTCACAGCAAGATATTCACCACATATATTTACGTGATGCCGTCCAGCTTCGGCCAGATCTACAGTTGACAAAAAAGTCAGACATATAATATGATGATTTATAAGCTAGTTGAGTAGAGTAAGAGTTGAGTAGAGAATGAGTGAGAGCGGAGCAGAGGATCATTAGGATACGTACGCCTAAAGACTGCCCGTCTTTAGGCTTTTTGTTTCCCTCTTCGTTTCCCCTCATGTTCATTCTCCAAGAAAGGAGAACGATCATGGATATAGCTACATTTTTACAAACAGCTTCCCAGTTTCGAACGATTCCGATTGTACGCCGTTTTTTTGCAGATACGCTTCAACCGATTCAACTATTGATGGCGTTACGTGATGAGGCAGCGTTTTTGCTTGAAAGCAAAGACGATATGTCCCCTTGGTCGCGCTATTCATTCATCGGCATTCGCCCGTTTGTATCGATTGAAAGCGATGACGGCAAACAATTTTTTGTGAAAGAACATCAACAAGTGCTCGCGTGTACAGCAACAATACAAGAAGCATTTGCAATGATGCAACATCATTTAAACGTTCAACTGTTATCATTAGACGTCCCATTTCGTGGAGGAGCTGTCGGTTATATTAGCTACGATTTTATTTCTTCCATTGAGAAAGTCCCATATCATGCGTATAACGATTTGCAAATGAAAATGGTCCATTTTGTCGTTTGTGAATCACTTTTCGCCTTCGATCATGTAAAAAAAGAGCTATTACTCATTCATTACGTTCGTTTAACAGAAATGGATGATGAAGCAAAACAAGCCGAAAAATACGAGGCTGCTTGTCGAAAAATAGATGAGTTGGCACGCAAAATCGTTCACGGTTATGATGAGCAAGCGCACATGATGGTTGATCCGAATATACCGGTTTCGTTTGAGCGTGTGTATTCAAATATGGACAAACAAATGTTTTATAAAGCGGTTCAAAACATTCAAACGTACATTGCAAGTGGAGACATTTTTCAAGCCGTTTTGTCGCAACGATTTGCGATCGAAACGCCCATTGATGGAATCGAGCTATATCGCTTGTTGCGTCTATTAAATCCATCGCCATATTTATTTTATTTAAAACTTAGTGAAGAACTTATTGTTGGCAGTTCCCCAGAAAAACTGATCCAAGTACGAAACAGAGAGCTTGAAATTGATCCAATTGCAGGGACGCGGCGTCGCGGTAAAAATGAGCACGAAGATGCGGCGCTTATGAACGAGTTACTTCATGACCCAAAAGAGCGAGCGGAACATTACATGCTTGTCGACTTAGCTCGCAATGACATCGGTCGCGTTGCCAAATATGGAACGGTGCGCACCCCACAATTGATGCAAATCGGGAAGTTTTCGCACGTTATGCATTTAATTTCAAAAGTAACGGGAACGCTTCGCGATGACGTTCACCCGCTTGACGCGCTCCTTGCGGCTTTTCCTGCCGGGACGGTGAGCGGAGCACCAAAAATTCGGGCGATGCAAATTATTCAAGAGTTAGAGCCGACCGCCCGCAACGTATATGCGGGAACGATTGCATATATCGGCTTCGATGGCAACATTGATTCGTGCATAGCAATTCGCACAGCAGTATTAAAAAATAAAGTGGCATATGTGCAGGCTGGTGCTGGAGTTGTTGCCGATTCATCGCCTGCACTGGAGTGGAAAGAAACGAGAAATAAGGCGAGCGCCTTAATTCATGCCATTCAGCTTGCAGAACGCGTATTTAAAGGAGGGGAACAACATGTTTGAACGATTTTTGCATAAATGTGCCGCCCAACAAACGTTAACGGAACAAGAAGCGTATGAGGCGATGCATGCGATGATGAGCGGGGAAGTGGACGAAAAACAAGTAGCTGCTTTTTTAGTTTTGTTGCGTTTTCGCGGTGAAACGGTCGATGAGCTTGTTGGTTTTATTCGGGCGATGCGTGAACGAATGCGAACGGTTTCGTTCGACGAACCGGTCATTGATACGTGTGGAACAGGTGGAGACGGAAAAGGGACGTTCAATATTTCGACAGCGGTGGCCTTGCTTGTCGCATCGCTCGATATCCCTGTTGCGAAGCATGGCAATCGTGCCGTCTCATCGACAAGCGGAAGCGCCAATGTGATCGAGCATTTCCTTATTCCGATGCCAAAGACAGAAGAAGAAGCAAAGCAAGCATTGCGTACACATCGGCTCGTTTTTTTATTCGCTCCCTTTTATCACGAGGCGATGAAACATGTTGCACCTGTTCGCCAAAGCTTAAAAATGCGCACAGTATTTAATTTGCTCGGTCCGCTTGTCAACCCAGCTCTCCCAAAAAGGCAAATTATTGGCGTACCTAATGAAAAAGATGCACGAAACATGGCGGAAGCACTACAACAAATCGGAACAGAACATACGGTGTTTGTCACAAGCAGTGATGGGTTAGATGAATGTAGCATCGCCGCAGAAACGCAATTGATTGAACTAAAAGACGGTCATATGACTCAACACATCATCACACCAGAAGACGTAGGATTACCGCGCGGCTGTTTATCTGACATATGCGTTCGTAGCGTGAGCGAGAGCGCCAACCTTATTGAACGTGTATTTGCTCAACGTGCAAATGAAAGTGCGACAAATATCGTTTTACTAAATGCCGGCGTTGCTTTATACGTTGCTGGTGCGGCAACCGATATAATCGATGGAGTAAATATGGCGAAACAGGCGATTGAAACAGGGCGTGCATATGCGTATTTGCAACGATTGCGAGGTGTGATGTATGCTTGAGGCAATTTTGCAAACAAAGAGAGAAGAAGTGGCATCGTTACAATTGCCTGAAATGTACGAACAACTTCCACGCCGTTCGTTTTACGATGCTTTAGCAAAACCGCATCGTGTTTTAGGACTGATTGCAGAGGTGAAAAAAGCATCACCATCGAAAGGAATCATTCGACAACATGTGAATGTTGTTGATATTGCCCGCTCATACGAACAGGCAGGTGCGGATGCCGTATCTGTTTTAACAGATGAACGATATTTCGCTGGCCATCGTTCGTATGTGACGCAAGTGAAACGACACGTGCAAATCCCAATTTTACGTAAAGACTTTATTATTGATCGCAAACAACTTATCGAAAGTGTGCGTATTGGGGCAGATGCGATTTTACTCATTGGTGAAGCGCTTGATCCGAGTTTTTTGCATGAACTATATGAAGAAGCGCACGAAATGGGATTGCAATGTTTAGTAGAAGTGCACGCTCCAAAAACAGTTGAAGCGATTTTAAAACGTTTCACACCGAAAGTGATTGGTATTAACAATCGTGATTTAACGACGTTTCACACATCGCTTCATGTCACAAAACAAATTGTTCCGCTTTTGCCGAATTGCATCATTGTTAGCGAAAGTGGCATTCACACATATGATGACGTACAAACTGTTCGCCAAGCAGGTGCTCACGCGATGCTCGTCGGTGAAGCGCTTATGCGCAAACGAGATGTTGGTGTGGCCGTTTATGAATTATTTGGGGAGCGGTATGTATGACCGTTTTAAAATATTGCGGTAATCGCTCATTTCATGACGTACAGCTTGTTGCACACAGCAAGGCGGATTATATCGGGTTCGTTTTTGCTGAAAGTAAACGGAAGGTCGAACCGAAAGATGTGAAACAATGGTTATCTTTCGTTGAACTTGGTGCAAAACAAATCGTTGGCGTCTTTGTCCACCCAACGATTTGCTCTGTCGCTTCTGTTCTGGAACACGTTCCTTTATCGGTTATTCAATGTCACGGCATGGAGACGGTTCAGACGGTGAAACAATTAAAAGAATCGTTTCACATCCCCGTTTGGAAAGCGATTCATCATGCCCCAGAGGCGTGGACATATATGCGCGCTTGGAAAGGAATCGCGGACGGCTTTGTTATTGATAGCGGTCGGAAAGGAGCGTGGGGCGGAACAGGCATCTCGTTTGATTGGAGCGTTGTTCCGTATTACATGGAAGAAGCGACTCGCCAAGGTGTTCCATGCTTCATTGCTGGAGGCATTACGCCGAACAATGTTGAGCAATTGTTAGTCTATAAACCGTTTGGTATAGACATTAGTAGCGGAATTGAAGAAAACGAGCAAAAAAATGAACAAAAAATAAAACAAATTGAACAGAAGGTGAAAATATGTTGACATTGCCAAATGAACGTGGTCGCTTTGGCATGTTTGGTGGAAAGTTTGTTCCAGAAACATTAATGCGTCCGTTAGCTGATATAGAGCGCCAATTGCATGAAGCATTGACCGATCCTTCGTTCCATGCGGAATATATGCATCATTTGTATGAATATTCAGGTCGTCCGACCGCCTTAACATTTGCAAAAAACTTGACAGAACGATTAGGCGGGGCGAAAATGTACTTTAAACGTGAAGACTTAAACCATACAGGTGCCCATAAAATAAACAACGCGATCGGGCAAGCGTTGTTAGCAAAACGAATGGGAAAACGAAAAATTATCGCTGAAACAGGTGCAGGACAGCACGGCGTAGCCGCAGCGACCGTCGCCGCTCGTTTTGGGATGGAATGCAAAGTATTTATGGGCGAAGAAGATGTGAAACGGCAATCATTAAACGTATTTCGTATGAGACTGCTTGGTGCACAAGTCATTCCAGTAACAAGCGGCAATCGTACATTAAAAGACGCAACAAATGAAGCGATTCGTTATTGGGTCGAGCATTGTGACGATCATTTTTACATGATTGGTTCCGTCGTTGGCCCGCACCCATATCCAATGATGGTGCGTGAATTTCAACGTATTATCGGCGAAGAAGCGCGCGAACAAATGTTAAAAGCAGAAGGAAAACTGCCGAACACAATCATTGCTTGTGTTGGCGGTGGAAGTAATGCGATCGGAATGTTCCATCCATTTTTAGAGGATGATGTTGAATGTATTGGCGTTGAGGCAGCCGGAAAAGGTGTGCATACGACGGAGCATGCCGCAACGATAACAAAAGGAACAAAAGGTGTCATTCATGGTTCCCTCACATACGTATTGCAAGACGAACATGGGCAAATTACTGAACCGTATTCCATTTCAGCGGGATTGGATTATCCAGGCGTTGGACCAGAGCATGCATATTTGGCACAAATTGGTCGCGTTCGTTATGAAAGTGTAACGGACGAGGAAGCGATTGCAGCACTTCAAATGACTGCAGAAACAGAGGGAATCATTCCAGCAATCGAATCTGCGCATGCGCTCGCCAAAGCGTTTCAAATCGCCCCCCTTCGTTCAAAACATGAAACGATTCTCGTTTGTTTATCGGGAAGAGGCGATAAAGATGTACAAACGGTGATGAACTATTTGGAAGGGGATGAACGGAAATGAAACATTTTATTCCATTTATCGTGGCGGGCGATCCATCTGAAGACGTGACGATCGATTTAGCTATTGCTCTTGAACAGGCAGGTGCAACGATATTAGAACTCGGTGTACCGTACTCCGATCCGCTTGCAGATGGGCCGATTATTCAACGGGCAGCGAGTCGAGCTCTAAAAAATGGAATGACCTTAACAAGAGCGCTTGAACTCATCGGGCGAATGAGAAAAAAAGGTGTAAAAATTCCGATTATTGTCTTTACGTATTACAATCCTGTGTTACAATTAGGAGAAGAACGCTTTTTTGCTTTAGCGCAACAAAATGGTGCGAGCGGCGTGCTTATTCCAGATTTACCGTTTGAAGAAAGCGAGCATATGAGAACATTAGGCGACACATATGACATTCCTTATATTTCACTTGTCGCTCCAACGTCTCATGAGCGCATCGCGATGATTGCATCGCAAGCCCAATCGTTTTTATATTGCGTGTCATCGTTAGGTGTAACGGGCATTCGGGATTCATTGCCAGCGGAATTGCACGAATTTTTGCAACAAGTAAAATCATATAGCCGTGTTCCTATCGTCGTTGGATTTGGTATTTCTACGGCTGAACAAGTAGAGCGACTTCAACATATATGTGATGGTGTCGTTATCGGTAGCGCTATTGTGCAAAAAATTGAACAGCTTCAAGACGAATTAAACGACGTGCATGCACGCGAACATGCGCTCATCGCTTTTTCCCAATATGTCGCTTCGCTCATTGAACCATTGAAAAGGGTGAGGAAAAATGAAAGTGAAACAACAACTGAAACAACTAAAACCGTATCAACCGGGCAAGCCGATTGAAGAAGTGAAACGTGAATACGGGTTAGAAACGGTCATTAAGCTAGCGTCAAATGAAAATCCGTACGGTTGTTCACCGCTTGTTCAACAAGCGATTATTGCTGAGCTTGACCATTTAGCGTTATATCCCGACGGATATAGCCGAACGTTGCGCGAGGCGCTCGCAGCGCACATTGGTATTAGTGAAAAACAACTTATTTTCGGAAATGGTTCCGATGAAGTCGTTCAAATCATTTGTCGGGCATTTTTACAAAAAGGAACGAACACGGTAATGGCTACGCCGACGTTTCCACAATATCGTCATAATGCGATCATCGAAGGCGCGGAAGTGCGAGAAATTCCGCTTCAAGACGGACATCATGATTTAGAAGCGATGCTTGAAGCGATCGATGATAATACGCGCGTCGTTTGGATTTGCAGTCCAAACAACCCGACAGGGACGTATGTGAATGACGCATCTTTACGCGCTTTTTTAAACAAAGTGCCACAACATGTGCTCGTTGTTGTCGATGAGGCGTATTATGAGTACGTGCAAGCGGAAGATTATCCGAATACGGTTTCTTTGCTTCAACAATATGAAAATATGATGATTTTACGCACGTTTTCTAAAGCGTACGGGTTAGCCGCACTTCGTATCGGATATGGCATTGCACATGAACATCTTCTGCAAGCGATTGAACCAGCGCGTGAACCGTTCAATACGTCTCGTCTTGCTCAAGCCGCTGCGTTCGCTGCATTAAAAGACCAAACATTTATTCAACAATGTGCACAAAAAAATAAACAAGGTTTAGAGCAATTTTACTCATTTTGTGAGGAGCATAGTTTGCGCTATTACAAGTCGGAAGGGAATTTTATTTTAATTGATTTCGGCTTTAGTGGTGACGAAGTATTTACGTATTTGCTTCAGCGCGGGATCATCGTTCGTTCAGGATGCGCCCTCGGCTTTCCGACAGCTGTGCGCATTACAGTCGGATCGACGGAACAAAATGAAACGGTTATTCGTGCGTTAACAAACATGTTGAAAGAAAGAAGTGAGCATCTTTGCGAGGAAACATTTTAATTGCCGGTCTCGGCTTAATTGGTGGTTCGATTGCGCTTGCGATCAAGCGAGCGCATGAGGACGCGACAGTGATTGGATATGACGTATCGAACGAATCGCTACGTTTAGCTCGTTCGCTTGGCGTCATTGATGAAGCGGTCCCTTCGTTTGCTCACGCTGCGTGTGAAGCAGATGTCATCGTGCTTGCTGTACCTGTCGTTCAAACAGAGCAATTGCTTCGAGAATTAGCTCATCTTCCGTTACGATCGCACGTCATTATAACCGATGTTGGAAGTACAAAAGAACGCATTGTCGAGCAAGCGTTGCCGTTATTAGAAAAAGGAGTGGCGTTTATCGGCGGACATCCGATGGCTGGCTCGCATAAAAGCGGTGTGGCGGCTGCGCGTGCCCATTTATTTGAAAATGCTTTTTACATTTTAACACCAACAGAACATGTGAAAGAAGAAGATGTCATACGACTAAAACAATGGCTTAAAGGAACGAAAGCGCATTTTGTTACATTAACGCCGAGGGAGCACGACCGCATCGCCGGTGTTATTAGCCACTTTCCGCATATCATTGCTGCAAGCCTCGTTCATCAGGCACAACAATATGAGCGAGAAGATGAACTTGTAAGCCGATTAGCCGCGGGTGGCTTTCGTGATATTACGCGCATCGCTTCAAGCAATCCAGAAATGTGGCGCGATATTTTTATACATAATAAAGAGGAATTGTTGCAACTGTTTGATCGTTGGATCGAGGAAATGAAAAAAATTCGTACGTATGTTGCTGATGGGGATAGTGAGCGCATTTATCACTATTTTCATGAAGCAAAACAGTTTCGTGACGGGTTGCCTGTTCGAACGAAAGGAGCGATCCCTTCCTTTTACGATTTATACGTCGATGTGCCAGACTACCCGGGGGTTATTTCAGAAATTACAGGTTATTTAGCAAAAGAGCGCATTAGCATTACAAATATTCGCATTATCGAAACGCGTGAAGATATTTACGGTGTGCTTCGTTTAAGTTTTCAAACAGAAGATGACCGTCAACGAGCGAAACGTTGCATTGAAGCGAATACGAATTATGAAACGTACGTTGTGTAAAAGAGGGTGGAATAATGGAGTTAAAAACAAATATCCACGCATTACGAGGAGAAATTGCTGTTCCGGGAGATAAATCGATTTCTCATCGCGCAGTGATGTTTGGTGCATTAGCGAACGGAACGACGCGAATAACAAATTTTTTAACAGGTGAAGACTGTTTAAGTACAATTGATTGTTTTCGCAAAATGGGTGTGACTATTACGCAAAACGGCAATGAAGTGATTGTAGAAGGCAAAGGGATTGAAGGTTTAAAAGAACCGACACATATATTAAACGTCGGGAATTCGGGGACGACTACCCGTTTATTGTTAGGTATTTTAGCCGCTTGCCCGTTTCATGCTTGTTTAATCGGGGATGATTCGATCGCAAAACGGCCAATGGATCGCGTGACAAAACCGCTTAAACAAATGGGGGCGCACATTGACGGGAGAGAGGAAGGACGCTACACGCCGTTAGCGATTCGAGGCGGACAACTCCAGCCAATCACATATCATTCCCCTGTTGCAAGTGCGCAAGTCAAATCAGCCATTTTGCTTGCTGGTTTGCATGCGGAAGGGACAACAACGGTTATTGAACCACATCAATCGCGCGATCATACCGAGCGTATGTTGCGGGCATTCGGTGCAGACGTGCGCGTCGATGGATTAAGTGTTTCTGTTACAGGGAGACAAACGCTTCAGGCGATTGATATAGAAGTGCCGGGCGATATTTCTTCTGCTGCTTTCTTTTTAGTCGCTGGTGCGATCGTCCCGAACAGCGAAATTACGTTAAAACATGTCGGAATCAATCCGACGCGTACAGGTATTATTGATGTGTTGATTGAAATGGGGGCGGATATTTCTATCGAACATGTTCGCAACGAAGACAGCGAACCAGTAGCTGACATAACAGTGCGCACTTCGACGCTGAAGGCGACGCATATCGGTGGCGATATCATCCCACGATTAATTGATGAAATTCCGATTATTGCTCTTTTAGCGACGCAAGCCGAAGGGACAACAATCATTACAGACGCAAGCGAATTGAAAGTCAAAGAGACGGACCGCATCGCAACAGTTGTGTCCGAATTGCGGAAGCTTGGCGCCGATATCGAAGCGACAGAAGACGGAATGATTATTCATGGAAAAACACCGCTTTATGCAGAAAATACGGTTGTCGATAGCTACGGTGATCATCGCATCGGCATGATGTTAGCGATCGCAGCGTGCATCACAAAAGGAAGCGTCACCCTTCAGCATCCCGAAGCAATTGCAGTATCATATCCGACGTTTTTTGATCATCTTCGCATGTTACAAAGCTGATTCCATGACGGATCAGCTTCTTTTTTTGCATGCTTATTTGTTCGATGGTATGATAAAGCGTGACGATACGAATGATGAGGGTGAGATTGATGGGAAAATTAGATCAAATCGTGCAACTCGTTGAACAAGGAGATGTGGAGCGCGCATTAGCGCTTGCGGAACAAATAAAACAAAACGGAAGCGATGAAGAGCGATATACGTTAGCTGACCAACTATTTTCGTGGGGATTGTTAGAAGAAGCGGAATCGCTCATTCATATGTTGCTTACACGTTATCCAGACGAACGTGAACTACAACTCTTTTTAGCAGAAATATATACAGAGATGGATAAAGAAGAAGAAGCGCTTGAATTGTTGATGGATATAGAAGAAGATGACCCATATTATGTGCGCGCATGTTTGTTAATGGCCGACCTTTATCAAATGCAAGGATTAGAAGAAGTAAGTGAACAAAAACTATTAAAAGCGTATGAAAAAATGCCGAACGAACCGCTTGTTCAATTTGCGTTAGCGGAGTTATATTTTACGAACGGTCAATATGAAAAAAGTTTGCTATATTATGAACAAATCATCACGAAAACGAAAACGATTGCAGGTACTGTCATCGCCCAGCGCATAGCGGAAGCGTACAGCTTGCTTGGTGAATTTGAACAAGCGCTATCTTATTATGAACAAGCGCTAAGTGAACGCTTCGATGCCCATACGTTATTTCAATACGGATTTACTGCGTATCAAGCAGAAGCATATAAAACAGCTATTGCAAAATTAAGCGAGTTAAAGGCGCTCGATCGTGAGTATGTACCTCTTTATTTATTTTTAGCAAAATCGTATGAACAAGAAGGAGATATACAACAAAGTTACGAAATAGCAAAAGAAGGATTAACAATAGATGAATGGAATAAACAATTGCTTGTATATGCAGGAAAGATTGCATTAAAGCTCGGAAAACGAGAGGAAGCGCTAACGTACATTGAAAAAGCGCTTGACATTGATCCAGGTTATTTAGAAGCGTTGTTTATACAGACGAGTTTACTATTTCATGAGGAGCGGTACGAAGACGTTGTACATGTCATTCAACAAGCGATCGAACAAGGCGAATACGATCCACAATTTGAGTGGGAGCTTGCGAAGGCGAAGCAAAAGCTTGAAATGTATGATCAGGCATTAAATCATTATGAAGAGGCATATACTTTTTTTAAAGATGATCCAAACTTTTTATATGATTTTGGCTATTTTTTATTTGAGGAGGGAAGAAGAGAGAAAGCAAAAGATATATTTGAACAACTATTGCGTATCGATCCGACAAACGAAGAGGTTGCCCATATGATGTTGCAGTTTGAATGAAGCTGTCATTCGGATGCAAGGGGGGGAAGGGAATGGTTTCCGTTCGGGAGAAGAAAGAGTTTGTTCGTTGGTTTTTAAACAATTATCAATTAAAACGTCGTGAATGTGTGTGGATTTTAAACTACTTACTTAGTCATGATACGCTTATGGAAAAAGTGCACTTTGTTGAACATGCAGAATATTGTCCGCGCGGCATGATGATGTCAACACATTGTGTCGACGATGTGCCATTTCGATTTTATAAGCAAAACGTCGTTACGACAGATGCAGAAAAATCGTTTCACGACATTCGTTTAAATCGTGATGAAGATATTTACATTCAGCTGAATTTTCGCGGTGCTTTCCATTCGCCACAATATGTGGCGGTACTCGAAGAAAATCCATATATGCCAAAAAGAACGAACAAGCAAGATGAACAACTCGTTGAAACAATCGTTCATCAATCGATTCAACATTTTCAACGCCAAAAAATTATGCGGTTAATTGATGAGGCGCTAGATCAGCAAGATGAACAAAAATTTCGCGAGCTGACCGAACAATTAAAAGCGTTGCGTTAACCCCGTGGTTTCGCAACGCTTTTTACGATGTATATATTTGTCACAAAATGTTCAAAAAAATACATATAAGTTTCGTGTAAGATGGAAACATAAGGAGTGATTTGAATGAAATGGACAGCAAAAGATGTGGACATGTATCATCAAGCGAAGGAGTACGTGGATACCGCGCTCGTTCCGTGCATACCGATTGGGTGTACAAATATGAAAGCGTTTGCTGAGATGAGTGAGCATACGTTACTGATTGCAAATGAAGTGGAACGGCAATTTAAAGGGAGGGTGATGCTATTTCCGCCGTTAACATACTTCGTACAAGAGCAAATACAAGCGCGTGTGCAAGAATGGACAAACATGTTGAAACAAGCAGGATTTCAACACGTATGTTTCATCACTTCCCATGCGGATATCGCAGATGAAACGTTTGTTTATGTGCCAGCGCTTCCACTTGAACATGCAGATGACACATATAAGCAAAAAGTCGTGCGCCAACAAGTCGAGCAAGTGATGGATGCGTTAGTGGCAAAATGGACGTTAAAAAATTAGATAGCGTTTACACTATCATTATATTGACCTTGATGGAAACATGATATATCATTAGGTTGTCCTAGTTTTATATATGTGTTATAACAATTCGTCCGGATGGACTTAACTTCGTATAGAGGGGGGAAAACGATGAGCGAGAAAAAGCATCGCGTGTCAAGACGGCAATTTTTAAACTACACGTTAACAGGTGTAGGCGGATTTATGGCAGCGGGCATTTTATCACCGATGGTGCGCTTCGCCTTAGATCCGATTTTAAAAGAAGAAGCTGGGCAAGATATGGTTGCTGTAGCCCAAGTGAAGGACATTACGACAGAGCCACAGCGCTTTGACTTTAAAGTAAAAGTAAAAGATGCGTGGTACGAGTCGGAAGAGCCAAGATCAGCTTGGGTGTTTAAAGATGAAAATGGGGATATTGTTGCGCTATCACCAATCTGTAAACATCTTGGCTGTACGGTGAACTGGAACGGCGACAAAAACAATCCAAACCGTTTCTTCTGTCCTTGTCACTATGGGTTATACGAAAAGGACGGAACGAACGTACCAAATACGCCGCCACCGGCTCCATTAGACCGTTATGAGTATGAAGTAAAAGATGGCACGTTGTATTTAGGTAAAGCGAAACCACGAGGGGAGGCGTAATACATGCTTAACAAGATTTACGATTGGGTTGACGAGCGGCTAGATATTACGCCTTTGTGGCGCGATATCGCAGATCATGAAGTGCCTGAGCACGTAAACCCTGCGCATCACTTTTCAGCATTTGTTTACTGCTTTGGTGGATTGACGTTTTTCGTTACAGTCATCCAAATTTTATCTGGTATGTTTTTAACGATGTATTACGTACCGGATATTAAAAACGCTTGGGAGTCTGTTTATTACTTACAAAACGAAGTGGCATTTGGACAAATCGTGCGCGGCATGCATCACTGGGGGGCAAGCCTTGTTATTGTGATGATGTTTTTACATACGTTGCGCGTATTTTTCCAAGGCGCTTATAAAAAGCCACGTGAATTAAACTGGATCGTTGGTGTGCTTATTTTTATGGTAATGATGGGTCTTGGTTTTACAGGCTATTTATTGCCTTGGGATATGAAAGCGCTCTTTGCGACAAAAGTAGGATTGCAAATTGCTGAAGCGACGCCAGTCATCGGTCCGGCGATTAAAACGTTATTGGCAGGTCATCATGAAATCGTTGGTGCTCAAACGTTAACACGCTTCTTTGCTATTCACGTATTTTTCTTGCCAGCAGCATTATTGGGATTAATGGCTGCCCATTTCTTAATGATTCGAAAACAAGGTATTTCTGGTCCGCTGTAAAATTTAGTATAAGGGAGGGAATGCTATGCATCGCGGAAAAGGGATGAAATTTGTCGGCGACTCGCGCGTGCCTGCTACGCGCAAGCCGAACATTCCGAAAGACTATTCCGAATATCCGGGGAAAACAGAGGCGTTTTGGCCCAACTTCTTATTAAAAGAATGGATGGTCGGTGCTGTCTTTTTGATCGGTTTTTTATGTTTAACTGTTGCGCATCCGTCGCCGCTTGAGCGGATTGCGGATCCGACAGATACAAGCTATATTCCGCTTCCAGACTGGTACTTTTTATTCTTATACCAGCTATTGAAGTACTCATACGCATCTGGTCCGTATACGGTTGTTGGGGCAATTATTATTCCTGGACTTGCATTCGGAGCGTTATTGCTTGCACCGTTTTTAGATCGCGGTCCGGAGCGTCGCCCATCGAAGCGTCCGGTTGCTGTCGGTATGATGTTGCTTACGCTTGCTGCAATTATTTTCTTAACATGGGAATCTGTCGTCACGCACGACTGGGAAGCAGCAGCTGAGCAAGGAAAAATTCGCGCAGAAGTAGAGATCGACAAAAATGCAGAAGGGTATAAAATTTTAGAAGCAAACACATGTTTAACATGTCACGGTGAAAACTTGCAAGGCGGTCCAGCTGCACCATCGCTTGTTGGTACAGGGTTATCTCCTGAAGAAATTGCCGACATTGCGAAAAATGGTAAAGGTGGCATGCCTGCTGGCATTTTTAAAGGAACAGATGAAGAGTTGAAAAAACTTGCAGAGTTCGTTGCAGGTTTAAAAGCAGAATAATTTGTAAAAGCTGACTGAACATCAGTCAGCTTTTTTGTACATATGGGAGGTCAATATATGTTACACATACATGATTGGTTGATGCATCGCTCGTTTCTTATGCTATTATTGGTCGTCAATGTCATTGGGACAATTTATGGTTACATATGGTATAGGCCGCAATTATCCGAAACGCCAACGATTTTTCTTCCGTTTGTGCCGGATAGTCCAACCGCGAGCTTATTTTTTGTTTTTGTTTTAATTGCATGGCTTCGTCATACACATTGGCCGCTAATGGAAGCGTTGGCGGTTGTCACGCTTGTGAAATACGGCATTTGGGCTGTTGTCATGAACATGCTTGTATTTATTGTGACAGGAGAACTCGGTTGGGCGGGATGGATGCTCGTTGTATCGCACGGAGCGATGGCCGTGCAAGCGTTGTTGTATGCTTCTTATTATCGGATGTCCTTCATTCATGTTGTTGTGGCAGCCATTTGGACGCTACATAACGATGTTATTGATTATGTGTTTGGGATGATGCCACAATATCAAATGTTGGCGCAATATACGCCACAAATCGGCTATTTTACATTTTGGTTAAGCATTGCTTCGATTGCGGTGGCGTACATTTTTTCACGTCGGCGATAAATCGAGGTCTATGTCTCTTTTTGCGGTCATATATTCAATAGTAAGATCGTAAGGAGGGACAAGGAGATGCGCATTCGACTCATCGCGATGTTTATCATGATTTGTTTATTTCCGTATACAGTATATGCAAACGGACATGAGTGGGACAAACTCGATCAAATTTCTGACGAAGCGCTTCAGTTAACAAAAAATGATCGCTTGCAAGAAGCGAAACAGCTATTGGAATATTTCGAAAAACAATTCGCATTATTTCGTGAAGATATTCATTCGATGGATGTCATATATGTATTAACGGCTACGCACGAAGAAGCGTTGAGAGCGGTCACAGCGTCGAGTGTGCCAACGGAACAACGAATTAACCAATTGACGCAATTTCGGCTCGCTGTTGATGCCGTTCATTCGAAACATCAGCCGCTCTGGAAAGAAATGAAATACGCTGTCATGTCTGCATTTGACAAGATGAAACAAGCGATGGAGCAAGAAGACGAACAATCGTTTCAACAAGCGTTTCATCAATTTTTACAACGGTATGAACTTATTGAACCGAGCGTAAAAATTAACGCTGATCGTGAACAAGTGCAACGTGTATCTGCCCATATTTCGCTTTTAGAAGCCCCTGCTTTTCGCCAATTGCATGCAACAGAGCGGATGAAAGAGTTGCGACAAATGGAAGAAGATTTACAAGTGTTGTTTGCTGACGGAAAAAAAGAGACGACGCTTCCGTCGCTATGGTGGGTTATGACGTCCATTGGTGGCATGATTATTATGACGTTAACGTACGTTGGATGGCGAAAATATCGTGGGGAAAAAGAGGGGAAAATGGTGAGGGATAAACAATAAAAGCGTCCATCGTCGGACGCTTTTACTCATGTAACGGTTGTTTATTTTCATCTAACGTAAATCCTTCTCCATGCACATCGTGTACATCGCTAATCGCAACAAACGCATGTGGATCAACAGACGTGATGATTGATTTTAAACGTGACAATTCGTTTTTGGCAACGACGCAATATAAAACATCTCGTTCGCGTTTCGTATATGACCCTATTCCTTTTAAAATCGTAACGCCACGTTCCATTTCCGTCATAATTTTCTCGGAAATTAAATCGCTTTTTTCAGAAATAATGGTTGCCCCTTTTGCTGCATATGCCCCTTCTTGTAAAAAGTCGATGACGCGTGCCCCGACGAATACGGCGACGAGTGTATACATCCCTTCACGGTACGGTAAATACGTCAACAACGAAAGAACAATAACGCATGAGTCAAAAAGAAACATCGTTTTTCCCATGCTGACACCTTTATATTTGTAGACGAGGCGAGCGATAATATCGACACCACCTGTTGTTCCTCCGTATCGAAAAATAATACCGAGACCGACTCCGATAAAAACCCCCGCAAATAATGCAGCTAACGTTAAGTCGTTATTGAGCGGAATGTGAAACCCGTACCGTTGAAAAATCCAAAGAAATATAGATAAACTAACCGTTCCGACAATCGTATAAACAAACGTCGTCCGCCCGAGCAACTTCCAGCCGATAAAAAAGAGCGGAATGTTCAGTACTAAGTTTGAAATGGAAGGATCGATACCGAACAAAAAGTATAAAAGAAGTGTAATCCCTGTAAAGCCGCCTTCTGCGAGTTTATTTTCCATATTAAAATGGACAAGTCCAAACGCAAAAATTGCCGATCCTAGTAAAATAAATGCGACATTTTTAAGTTTCATCGTCTTCACCCCTTGAGTATGACTGCGTTTTTTATTATAGAGGAACGTCATCATACCCGTCAAAAACATTTGTCAAACGCCCCACTTTTAGCTAACATGAATGTAAGAGGTGAGAACAATGGAAAAAACGATGCGGCAACTGCAACAAGAAGTCGACGAATACATCGGGCAGTTTAAGGAAGGATATTTCAGTCCGCTTGCCATGCTGGCCCGTTTAACAGAAGAATTAGGTGAGCTTGCTCGTGAAGTGAACCATTATTATGGTGAAAAACCGAAAAAGAAAACGGAACAAGAAAAAACGATTCAAGAAGAATTAGGCGATTTATTATTTGTACTTATATGTATGGCGAATTCGTTACATATCGATTTACAAGAAGCGCATGATGCAGTCATGCATAAATTTCAAACACGAGATCGTGATCGTTGGACGAGAAAGGAAGAGGAACGATGATTCGAATTGTCATTGCAGGACCACGTGGGAGAATGGGACGAGAAGCTGTTTCTCTCGTTCATCAAACAAAACATTTTGAGCTTGTAGCGGTTGTAGACCGGATGAACGAAGGAAAAACGTTGGCGGAACTCGATGGTTTTCCAGCCATTGAAGCTCCAATTTTTACAGATTTGGAGCGTTGCTTGCAAACAGTCCAAGCGGACGTATTGATCGATTTAACAACGCCAGAAGTTGGAAAACATCATACAGAGATTGCGTTGCAATACGGTGTTCGACCGGTCGTTGGTACGACAGGATTTACAGAAGACGATTTGGCGCGTTTAACACAAATAGCGGAAGAGAGAAAAATTGGTGCGATTATTGCACCGAACTTTGCGATTGGTGCCATTTTAATGATGAAATTTGCGCAAATGGCGGCTAAATATTTTCCGCATGTAGAAATCATTGAGCTTCATCACGATCAAAAGCTTGATGCGCCGTCTGGTACAGCGTTAAAAACAGCTCAGCTCATTCAACAAGTGCGCCCTTCTTTTACCCAAGGGCATGAAGCTGAAAAAGAAACGATGGAAGGGGCACGTGGAGCATTATATGACGGCATGCGCATTCATAGCGTTCGACTGCCGGGGCTTGTCGCGCATCAAGAAGTCATTTTTGGTGGCGATGGGCAAACATTGACGATTCGGCACGATTCGTTTAACCGTGCATCATTTATGTCCGGTGTTCGCTTTTCTGTTGAAACGGTGATGAAGTTAGAAACGCTCGTATACGGATTAGAACATTTAATTGAATAAGGGGGCGATAAACTTGAAAATTGCATTAATTGCACACGATAAAAAGAAGGAAGATATGGTTCACTTTGTTACAGCTTATCAACATATTTTAGCTGAACACGAATTATATGCAACAGGGACGACAGGGTTGCGCATTCAAGAGGCGACCGGTCTTTCTGTGCACCGTTTTCAATCTGGACCACTTGGAGGCGATCAACAAATTGGTGCGATGATTGCAAATAACGATATGGATATGGTCATTTTTTTCCGCGATCCATTAACCGCTCAACCACACGAGCCAGATGTTAGTGCCCTTATTCGTCTTTGTGACGTATATGCCATTCCGTTGGCAACAAACATGGGAACAGCAGAAGTGCTTATACACGGTTTAGAACGTGGCGATTTTGCATGGCGAAATATTGTGAAGCGAGGAAAAGAATGATGCATATATTAGCATTTGGGGCTCATCCAGATGATGTCGAAATTGGCATGGGCGGAACGATTGCGAAATACGCGCAACAAGGGTATGACATCGGCATATGCGATTTGACGTTAGCAGAATTATCATCAAACGGAACGGTACATACTCGACAACAAGAAGCGAAGCGGGCAGCTGACATTCTCGGTGTTCGCACACGCATACAGCTCAAACTTCCTGATCGTGGACTTATCGTACAAAAAGAGCATATTGATCCGATCGTGACAGTCATTCGGACATATCGACCGAAAATTGTATTTGCACCGTACTGGGAAGATCGCCATCCGGATCATGGGCAATGCGCGAGATTGGTGGAAGAAGCGGTATTTTCAGCCGCCATTCGCCGTTATGGAGAACTCCCTCCTCATCGCGTACATGCCGTTTATTTTTATATGATCAACGGTTTTCATCGCCCTCATTTTGTCGTCGATATTAGTGATACAATCGACAAAAAGTTGGCGAGTTTACGCGCGTATGAAAGCCAGTTTGAACGAACGAGCAACTCAGTTGACACACCGTTAACGAACGGATATATTGAAACCGTTGAAAGCCGCGAGCGATTGTTCGGAAAAGAAGTCGGTGTTTCGTTCGCAGAAGGATTTATATCAAAAAAACCAGTGATACTTGCACATGATTTGTTAGGGGAAGAAAGATGAAACTAAAAATAGGAATCGTTTGCTATCCGTCAGTTGGCGGATCTGGAGTGGTTGCGACAGAATTAGGAAAAATGCTTGCTGAACGCGGGCACGACATTCATTTTATTTCGTCAAGCATTCCATTTCGACTAAACAAAATATATCCAAATATTTACTATCATGAGGTAACGGTCAACCCGTATTCTGTATTTCAATATCCCCCATACGACTTAGCGTTGGCGAGTAAAATTGCAGAAGTTGCGAAGCGAGAAGAGCTCGACATCATTCATGCCCACTATGCTGTTCCGCACGCTCTTTGCGCCTTTTTAGCGAAACAAATGGTTGGTGACCATTTGAAAATTGTGACGACGTTGCATGGTACAGACATTACCGTCCTCGGATACGACCCGTCATTAAGCGATTTAATTAAATTTGGCATCGAGCAATCCGATGTCGTCACAGCAGTATCGAATGCGTTAGCGGTTCAAACATATGAATTGCTTGACGTGCAAAAGCCGATTCAAACGGTATACAACTTTGTTGATGAACGTGTATACAGCAGACGACGAAACGATGAACTCCGTCGTCAATACGGTATCGCACCGCACGAAAAAGTAGTTATTCACGTGTCGAACTTTCGGAAAGTGAAGCGGGTATGCGATGTCGTTCGTACGTTTGCGCTCGTCGTCAAACAAGTACCTGCAAAATTGCTTCTTGTCGGTGATGGGCCAGAAATGACGGTCGTTTGTCGCCTTGTAAAAGAATTAAATTTATGCGATCACGTTCGTTTTCTAGGAAAGCAAGAAAATTTAGCGGAATTGTATTCCATTAGTGACGTGAAATTATTATTATCAGAAAAAGAAAGTTTCGGTCTCGTTTTACTGGAAGCGATGGCGTGTCGAGTTCCATGCGTCGGAACAGCGATCGGTGGCATTCCTGAAGTAATTGAAGATGGCAAAAACGGCTTTTTATGTGCGCTCGGTGATATAAACGATGCGACGCGTCAAACGCTTCGTTTACTGACGGATGAAACACTTCGCGAGACAATGGGGAAAAACGCATATGAAACGGTATACGAAAAATTTTATTCTGAGCGAATTGTGGCACAATATGAACATATTTATTTTCAACTTAAAGGGGAAGAACGATGAACGAACAGTTTCGGCAGGCGCTCTCTGTCATTAAAACGTTAAAACGCCATGGACATGAAGCGTATTTTGTCGGTGGTGCGGTGCGCGACTATTTATTACAAAGACCGATTGGAGACATTGATATTGCGACATCGGCCCACCCGCAAGAAGTGATGGCCATTTTTCCTAGAACGGTTCCTGTTGGTATTGCGCATGGCACAGTAATGGTCATTGAACGTGGCGTTTCATATGAAGTGACGACATTTCGAAAGGAAGGGCGGTATGAAGATTACCGAAGACCGAAAGATGTCACGTTCGTTCGTTCTCTTAACGAAGATTTGCAACGGCGCGATTTTACGATGAATGCGATCGCGATGAACGAGTACGGTGAGATCATCGATCCGTTTGGAGGAGTGGAAGCATTAAAGCAGCGCATCATTGAAACAGTTGGAGATGCTGCTGAACGCTTTAACGAAGATGCGTTGCGGATGATGCGAGCGCTTCGATTTGTCAGTCAACTCGGTTTTTCTTTATCATCCAAGACGAAACAAGCGATCATACAATACGGCCATTTATTACAACATATCGCCGTTGAGCGCATTGCTGTTGAATTTGAGAAATTGTTGCTCGGTCCATTTGTATCGAAAGCGATCGCACTTTTAGTGGAGACGAATTTATTTGCTTACTTGCCTGAGCTTGCAACAAAAAAACAAGAGCTGATCAAGCTAAGTAGTTATTCTTTAGTACCAGTCGATCGCATTGAAGCGTGGGCACGATTTGCATTTGTCGTTCACTTTCATCGTGAACAATTAAAAAATTGGAAATTGTCGAATCATCTCATTCGTGACATTTTGATTTGTTTAAAGGCGCTTGAACATATTCGCTCACTTACGGACTGGACAATCGATGCATTATACGAGTATGGACCGTACATTCCGCACATTGAACGTATACGTGCAGCTGTTTATGACGACAAACCGTCTGTTCACTCGTTATTGAAACAATGGGAAATGCTGCCGATTCACAATCGAAAAGAGTTGGCGATCAACGGTCATGATTTGCTCGTTTTATTTAAGAAAAAAGGCGGTCCTTGGTTATCGGAAATGATTGAAAACATCGAGCGTGCCGTATTGCATCGTCAAGTAGAAAATGAGAAAGAGAAGTTAAAGGAGTGGGCGATGTGCAATCAGAAACGAGAAAACAATTGTTAAAACTATTTACAGAAGCAGGCGAAACATTTTTGTCCGGGCAAAAAATTAGCGAGCAGCTCGGTTGCTCACGAACAGCTATTTGGAAACATATCGAAGACTTAAGAAAAGAAGGATTTGAAGTTGAAGCGGTTCGCAAGCTCGGCTATCGCTTAAAAAAAATGCCAGATAAACTAAATGCTAATGAGCTACAACTCGGATTAAAAACGAAACGTTTTGGCTGGAGTGTATACGATCAAGAAAGCGTGCCGTCAACACAACAATTGGCTCATCAACTTGCCCATGAAGGTGCTGAAGAAGGGACGGTTGTCATTGCAGAAGAACAAACGGCAGGAAGAGGCCGTTTAAATCGGTCATGGCATTCACCGAAAGGAACAGGAATTTGGATGAGCATCATTTTACGTCCGTCCATTCCGCTACAGCAAGCTCCTCAATTAACTCTTTTAGTGGCTGTTGCGGTCGCTCAAACGATCCAAGAGATAACAAATATCGTACCGGACATTAAATGGCCAAACGATATATTAATCAATGGTAAAAAAGTCGCTGGCATTTTAACAGAATTACAAGCCGATCCCGATCAAGTGCGAGCAGTCATCGTCGGCATCGGCATGAACGTCAATCAAAAACAGTTTCCAAACGATATTGCTCCAATTGCGACATCACTCGCGATTGAAACGGGACGAACGTTCCATCGGCCGAAAATTGTTCAAACGTTATTGCAAAAATTAGAACAGTTATACGAACAATATTTACAACATGGTTTTTTACCGATTAAACTGTTGTGGGAAGGCTATTCGGTAACGATCGGTCAACAAATTGTAGCGCGTACATTAAATGGAGCCATTCGTGGTGTAGCACTTGGCATTACAGATTCGGGCACGTTAAAAGTGCAAACAGAAGACGGAGCCGTTCATTACATTTATTCTGCAGATATTGAAATAAAAAAACAGTAGGAAAATTCCGAAATATTTGTTAAAATGAAAGCGGTTGATATTGGGCAGTATCTTTGTAAGAACTGCACCACGCGCGCACGCATACAACGTATTTATGATCATTTCTGCCTTGATCCGATGAAACGGACGGGGACAGAGGGATGGAGTAGAACAAAAGTCCTTCTTTCTCATTTTGGCAGAAAGAAGGCTTTTTTTATCCATTTCCTCTGCATATGAGAGGAGGATATTAATGAAAACAAAATTAGATTTTCTCAACATGAAAAAAAATCATGAGCCAATCGTTATGCTGACAGCTTACGATTACCCGTCAGCAAAACTAGCTGAGGCGGCCGGTGTTGACATGATTTTAGTTGGCGATTCACTCGGCATGGTCGTATTAGGATACGACTCAACGATTCCTGTGACGGTTGCAGATATGATTCATCATACGAAAGCCGTTCGCCGTGGCGCGCCACATACGTTTATCGTGACAGATATGCCTTTTATGTCTTACAGTACGGTGAACGATGCGTTACAACATGCAAAAGCGATCATGCAACAATCAGGGGCTAATGCTGTCAAAGTGGAAGGAGCAGGTCCTGTATTGCAAGTCATTTCCTCTTTAACACAATCAGGTGTACCTGTTGTTGCTCACCTCGGCCTAACGCCACAATCGGTCGGGGTGTTAGGTGGATATAAAGTACAAGGAAAAGATGCTGAAAGTGCTCGACGTCTTCTAGAGGAAGCAAAAGCGTGCGAGCAAGCGGGGGCGATCGCGCTCGTTTTAGAATGTGTGCCGAAGCAACTTGGCGAAGCGATTACGAAACAACTAGCCATCCCGACAATTGGTATTGGAGCGGGAGTTGGTACGGATGGACAAGTGCTTGTTTATCACGATGTACTCGGATATGGTGTAGAACGTGTACCGAAATTTGTTAAACAATATGCGAACGTTCAGCAAACGATGCAGCAAGCGCTAGCCGAGTATGTGGCTGACGTCAAAACACGTCAATTCCCGAGCGATGGGCAATCATTTATGATGAACGAACAACAATGGCTAGCGTTATACGGAGGGAAGTAATTGTGATTACAATCGAAAAAATCGAACAGATGCAAGACTGTATAATGGCTGAGCGTCAAAAAGGAAAAACGATCGGTTTTGTGCCAACGATGGGATACTTGCATGAAGGTCATGTGGCGTTGTTGGAACGGGCACGCAAGGAAAATGACATCGTCGTTTTAAGCATTTTTGTTAACCCGCTTCAATTTGGACCAAACGAAGATTTCGATCGTTATCCACGTGATTTTGAGCGTGATTATAAAATAGCTGAACGAGCAGGTGTGGACATTATATTTTACCCTTCTGTGACAGAAATGTATCCGCATGAACCGTCGGTCACAGTGAAAGTGCATGAACGAGTGGATGTGCTTTGTGGAAAGTCCCGCCCTGGTCATTTTGACGGTGTCGCAACGGTGGTGACGAAGCTGTTTCATATCGTCATGCCACATCGCGCATATTTCGGGCTGAAAGATGCGCAACAAGTGGCGGTCATCGACGGACTTATCCGCGATTTCCATTTTCCGATCGAACTCGTTGCTGTTCCGACAGTACGTGAAGACGATGGCCTTGCAAAAAGCTCACGCAACGTGTATTTAAGCGAGCAAGAACGGCAAGAAGCTCCGGCGTTATATGCTGCTTTACAAAAAGGAAAAACGCTCATTGAAGCAGGAGAACGTGACGTGGAGACCGTACGAAAAGCGATTGTGCACCATATTGAGCAATATACAACCGGCGTCATCGATTACGTAGAGATTTATTCGTATCCAGAGTTGCAGCCGCTCGACACGTTACGGGGAAAAATTATTGTTGCGCTCGCTGTGCGGTTTACAAATGCGCGTTTGATTGATAATATCGTTATGAACGTACAATAAGGGGGAAACACCATGTTTCGCACATTAATGAACGCTAAAATTCATCGTGCTCGCGTGACGGAAGCCAATTTAAACTATGTCGGTAGCATTACAATTGATGAAGATATTTTAGATGCTGTTGGCATGGTGCCAAATGAAAAGGTGCAAATTGTAAATAATAACAACGGAGCACGATTTGAAACGTATATTATTCCTGGTGAAAGAGGAAGCGGTGTGTTTTGTTTAAACGGAGCAGCAGCCCGTCTCGTGCAAAAAGATGATATTATCATCGTCATTTCATATGTACTCGTACCAGAAGAAAAATTAGCATCACACCGTCCGAAAATTGCGATTATGGACGAGCATAACCGCATTAAAGAACTCATTGTCCAAGAGCCGGCGGCGACCGTTTTATAACGGGCGCCATGCCGCCTCTTTTTATTTGTCACATACATGCGAGGTGGAAAATAGATGAATGATCGCTTTGTCGTCGTCGATATTGAAACGACAGGAAATGCCCCGAAAAAAGAAGATCGCATCATCCAAATCGGTTTTGTCGTCATCGAGGGCGGCAAAGTTAGTGAACGTTTTTCAACATTTGTTCAGCCAGAGCGGGATATCCCGCTGTTTATTCAACAACTAACAGGTATTGATCATGCGATGGTGCATGATGCTCCGCCGTTCCAACATATCGCTGCGATGCTTGTTGAACAATGGGAAGGAGCTTATTTTGTCGCGCATAACGTTCAGTTCGACTGGGCATTTTTACAAGAGGAATTTATTCGTAGCGGAATACAACCACCGACATGTCGGCTTTTAGATACGGTAGAACTCGCTCGTTTTCTTATGCCAACACAATCAAGCTATAAACTGAATCACTTAGCCGAAGCGTTGTCGCTTGCGCATGATCGCCCGCACCAAGCAGATTACGACGCAGAAGCAACGGCGCAACTGCTTCTTTTTTTACTGCACAAGCTATCTCGTTTACCGCTTGTGACATTAAAACAATTACGCCGCCATAGTCAACCGTTAAAAAGCGATTTGACCGCTCTGTTAGATAAATTCATTTCCAAAAAAGAACGCTCGCTTCAAACGAATGAATCCGTCGTTGAATATGAAGGCATTGCTTTAAAAGCATGGGATTCGCCAAAACGAGTTGATCGTCCTGAACATCTTCCATCTTTTTTACAATGGTTTGCGACAAATCCATTTGTGGCGCCGTTTGAATATCGAGAAGGACAAAAACAAATGATGGACGACGTTAACTATGCGCTACAAACGTGCCAACATGCGTTAATTGAAGCGGGAACGGGCGTCGGAAAGACGATGGCGTACTTGCTCCCGGTCGTCTTTTATGCGGTGAAGCAACAGCAGCCAATCGTCGTTAGCACCTATACGCTCCAGCTACAAAAACAAATGATTGAAAAAGAGTTGCCGCGAGTTGCACAGCTCGTCCCTTTCCCATTTACGACCGCTGTTTTAAAAGGAAAGCGAAACTATATGAGCGTACGAAAATTTGCTCGCACGTTAAAACGTATCGATACAAATTACGATATTGCGTTAACGAAATGTCAATTGCTTGTTTGGTTAACAGAAACAGAGACAGGGGATGTTGATGAACTAAACTTAACGGCAGGTGGCGCGCTATTTTGGGAAGATGTACATAGCGATGATACGAATGAAGAATACGATTTTTTCGTTCGCGCGAAAGAAAAAGCGAAACATGCACATGTTATTATTACAAACCATTCATTTGTTATGCACGATTTAACAGCGGATGAAAAATTTTTGCCACCGTATGAACAACTCATTATTGATGAAGCGCATCATTTAGAAGATGTAGCTGCTCACTTTTTCGGAAGGCACGTTTCATACGAATACATTCGTTTATTGTGGACACGAATGAACGACATCGCTATGATACACAAAATGGGGGCGCTTCGCTCGCTTTTAGGGGATCTTGAATACGAACTCAATCAACTATTTCAATCTCTGCGTCATTATGTGTTGCGTCGACAAAAAGGGGATGGACGCATTCGCTATCGTTTCATTCCTTGGAAAGAATACGGAAAAGAGTGGAGCGGAACGATCGAGTTGCTTATGCGCATAATGAATGACGTGCAACAGTTATCACAAATGATAAACGATATTCCAAAAGAAGATGTGAAGCCTTTTACGACGTTTATTGATACTTTATGTACGTTGCAACATTTGTTAACGAGCGATGATGATGATATTGTTCGTTGGCTCGAAGTAGATGCAAAAGCCGCAGTGAATGCAGTCACAGTTATTTCACAACCGCTCGATTTAGCTCATTTTTTTGCTGATCAATTATTTTCACGGAAGCGGAGCGTTATTTTAACTTCGGCTACGTTAACGACAAATGCTCGTTTTTCATTTATCATTTCGCGTCTTGGTCTTGACGATTTTTATCCATTCACACGCATCATTCCGTCTCCGTTTTCGTATGAAAAACAAGCTGCCCTTATGGTGCCAACAGACTTACCGACGTTTCCTTCGGTTACAGTTGAGCAATATGCGGAGCATGCAGCCCAACAAGTGATACGCATCGCCCGACATACAAGGGGACGAATGCTCGTATTATTCACATCGTATGAATTGTTAAAACAAACGTATGTGTATGCGAAACAATTTAACGATGATCAGTTTGTATTGCTTGCTCAAGGAGTGAGCGGAGGCAACGCAGCGAAATTAACACGCCATTTTCAACAGTTTGAGCAAGCGATTTTATTTGGCACAAGTAGTTTTTGGGAAGGAATCGACCTTCCAGGAAGCGAAGTGACATGCGTTGTCATTGTTCGATTGCCGTTTGCGCCGCCAGATGATCCGGTCATGGAAGCGAAAAGCGATTATATTCGCGCAAAAGGAGGCAATCCATTTTACGATTTATCGTTGCCGCAAGCAATTTTACGCTTTAAGCAAGGATTTGGACGATTAATTCGGACAAAAGAAGATCGTGGAATCATTTTCGTCTTCGACCAACGATTGTTAACAGCATCATATAGCAAATATTTTTTACAGTCGTTGCCACCTATTCGGGTATATCATGCGCCGCTTTTGGAGCTTTTACAACATGTAAACGAATGGCTATAAAATTCCCTTCATCGGTAAAAGATAAAAGATGTAGATGAAGGGAGTGGACGTTTTGCAATGGGTGTTATTATTTTTGATAGGCAATAGTTTAATGCATCCTTCAACATCAGCGGGGCATATTCAAAAAATTGATATGATGCTCGAAGAAGAAGAAATGGCGATTATTTTTTTGCCGCTTAGTGATGGGGAAGCGACGTTATTCAAACACGCAAGCGGAAAAACGGTATTGTTAAATACAGGGGCTCCGCATACAGAACGCGAACTAAAAAGATGGTTTGAACATTTCCATATTACCGAAATCGACGAACTTTTGTTAACGAGCGATGATCGGGAATATATCGGCAATGTGAAATGGATTGAACAAACGTACGATCCGAAAGTGGTGAGCGAATGGAAAGAACAAAAGGTGTATGAACCGTTTCCCCATTTTCGGATGCAGCCGCTCTATATTGACAATGGAGATGTAACAATGTCGATTCAGTACGGGCGTCTTCGCCTTTTATATATGGCGCATGCGAGCGACGATGTGGAACAAAAGTTGATGACGATGCCGCTTAGTGATGTAAACATATTAAAAATTGCTCATTTCGGCGTCAATGATTACCCGCGTACATCGTTTTTAAAACATGTCGATCCACAAGTAGCAATCATTTTTAAGAAACATGGCAGCTGGACGAATGAACGGTTGCTTGAGCGGCTGTACGCTGCCTGGATTGATTGTTATGAGACAAATCGTTTTGGTGTCATTGTAGTGAAATGCAACTTAGAGGAATACGACGTCATGACATTTTAAAAAAGGGCCAGCGTTCGGCCCGCGGTGTGTACGATAGGATTTTTTTTAATTCAAATTGACTAATGTAGGAAATTGTTGCTACAATGAAGATGTTTATACACCGAAATTGGTGTGTAATTGTATTGTTTCCGTTCGCAATAAACGATATAAGTAACAAAATTTGTGCACATGGAGGATCGGGTCGTGGAAAGTAAAATCGAAGTATTAGCAACTGTAAAAGTTGAATACTCATCAGACTTATATAAAATTGTTGATTGTTTAAACCGGACGTTAAAAGAAAAAGACTTAATGTTTGGACTAGCGCTTGATGAAGAAAATAAAGAAAAGGCTGTATTTACGATTTATCGAACGTAAGAAGGGATGAAAATGAAGAAGGTTTTGATTGCCTTCGTATGCTTGTTGTTTACGGCGTTATTTCTATATATCGACGCATATAGTGATGCGGTATCATCTAAAAACGAAAGTGAACAACGTGCGATGAAACAGGTAGAGAAAAAAGGGATCATCCATATCGATGACGTATATACGTACCGAGGTAGTGAGGTATACGTGATCGTCATAGGAAAAAATGACGAAGGTGAACAAATGATTGCGTGGGTGACAGAAAAAGGGGAAATTATCGATGTTCGAAAGGCTTCGGAAGGTATTACGAAACAACAAGCGCAATCGTCCATTAAAACGTATCATCCGAAAGAAGTCGTATCAGTAAAATTAGGAATGGAAAAAGGGATCCCGCTATGGGAAATTACATATATTGACGAACGAGACCGTTATTCGTTTTATTACGTTCGTTTTGAAGACGGGGCCTTTTTGAAAAGATATCATTTTGCGAGGGGGAAGGATTCATGAAGTTAGCGAAGCGCGTCGCATCATTAACGCCATCATCAACGCTTGCTATTACAGCGAAAGCGAAAGAATTAAAAGCAGCAGGGCATGATGTCATCGGACTTGGTGCAGGTGAACCGGATTTTAATACACCTCAACATATTATGGAAGCAGCTGTAAAAGCGATGTACGATGGACATACAAAATACACGCCATCTGGCGGATTGGCGACATTAAAACAAGAGATTATAAAAAAATTTCAACGTGATCAACAACTTGACTATAAACCGTCAGAAATTATTGTATGTGTTGGAGCGAAACATGCGCTTTATACGCTATTTCAAGTCATTTTAGACGAAGGTGATGAAGTCATTATTCCAACGCCATATTGGGTGAGTTATCCTGAACAAGTGAAACTAGCGGGCGGAGTGCCTGTTTATGTCGAAGGGCTTGAAGAAAATGAGTTTAAAATTACACCGCAACAATTAGAACAGGCGATGACAGATCGCACAAAAGCGGTCATTATTAACTCACCAAGCAACCCAACAGGCGTCATTTATACGAAAGAAGAGCTACAAGCGCTCGGTGAAGTATGCTTAGCTCACGATGTGCTTATTGTGTCGGATGAAATTTATGAAAAACTAATATACGGTGGACATGAACACATTTCGATTGCCCAGCTTTCACCTGATCTAAAAAAACAAACGATCATTATTAACGGGGTATCTAAATCGCATTCGATGACGGGATGGCGCATTGGTTACGCAGCAGGAGATGCCGAGATTATCGGCGCTATGACCGATTTGGCAAGCCATAGCACATCGAATCCAACATCGATTGCTCAATACGCTGCAATTGCTGCATATAGCGGGCCACAAGAGCCAGTTGAACAAATGCGTCAAGCGTTTGAACAACGTTTAAATATTATTTACGAGCGTTTAATTCAAATTCCAGGGTTTTCATGCGTGAAACCACAAGGTGCATTTTATTTGTTCCCAAACGCAAAAGAAGCGGCAACAATGACTGGATACGAACATGTCGATGCGTTTGTCGAAGCGTTGCTTGAAGAAGCGAAAGTCGCACTCGTTCCAGGTTCAGGATTTGGTGCGCCAAACAATGTGCGTTTATCCTATGCAACATCGCTTGATTCACTTCATGAGGCTCTCAATCGTATCGAAACATTTATAAATGAAAAAACGCGTGGCTAGTCGATATGGCTAGCCTTTTCTTTCATGGGTGAAAACGATCATCTTGCGTTTTTTTGTCGAAATGTATTAATATTGATGATGTACATAATAGTTGAACGTCTTTGGAGGGACTTTTTGTGAAAACGACAATTGCAGAAGTACATAAATATGTAGGACAAGAAGTAACAATTGGTGCTTGGCTTGCGAACAAACGGTCGAGCGGAAAAATCGCTTTTTTACAATTGCGTGATGGCACAGGTTTTATTCAAGGAGTCGTGGAAAAAGCGCAAGTGAGCGAAGGTGTATTTCAGGCGGCAAAAAGCATCACGCAAGAAAGTTCACTCTATGTCACAGGTGTAGTGCGTGAAGATGCACGTTCTCCATTTGGATACGAGCTTTCCGTCACAAATATTGAACTTATTCATATGGCTGTTGATTATCCAATTACACCAAAAGAGCATGGGATCGAATTTCTAATGGACCATCGCCATTTATGGCTTCGCTCGAAACGTCAACATGCCATTATGAAAATTCGTAACGAAGTCATTCGTGCGACGTACGAATTTTTTAATGAAAATGGCTTCGTGAAAGTTGATCCGCCGATTTTAACGGGAAGTGCACCGGAAGGAACGACGGAATTGTTCCACACGAAATATTTTGATGAAGATGCATACCTTTCTCAAAGCGGACAGCTATATATGGAAGCAGCAGCGATGGCGCTTGGCAAAGTATTTTCATTCGGTCCAACGTTTCGTGCTGAAAAATCAAAAACGCGCCGCCATTTAATTGAGTTTTGGATGATTGAGCCGGAAATGGCGTTTTATCAATTTGAAGATAACTTACAAGTACAAGAACAATACGTATCCCATATTGTGCAATCGGTATTAAAAAATTGTCAGCTCGAGCTGAAAACGCTTGGTCGTGATACGTCTAAGCTAGAAAATGTCAAGCCGCCATTTGCGCGCATTACGTATGATGAAGCGATTCAGCTTCTTCATGAGAAAGGATTTGACGACATTCAATGGGGCGATGATTTTGGCGCTCCGCATGAAACTGCCATTGCGGAAAGCTTCGATAAGCCGGTATTTATTACGCATTATCCAACGACATTAAAGCCGTTTTATATGCAGCCAGATCCAAATCGCCCAGAAGTTGTTCTTTGTGCGGATTTAATCGCTCCAGAAGGATATGGTGAAATTATTGGCGGTTCAGAGCGTATTCACGACTATGATTTATTAAAACAACGGTTAGAAGAACATCAGTTATCGCTCGATGCGTATAAATGGTATTTAGAACTTCGTCAATACGGCTCTGTGCCACATTCAGGTTTCGGACTAGGACTTGAACGAACCATTGCTTGGATTTGTGGCGTTGAACATGTTCGTGAAACGATTCCGTTTCCGCGTTTACTCAATCGTTTATACCCATAATGATGAAATCCCCCGTGCTCACATGGGGGATTTGTTTTATGATATAATAGGGCGTGAGGTGTTTGACATGGATAATGAAATGATTCGTTTTTTTCGTGAAGGAAGTGTGGCAATTCCAAGGTTATTGTTAACGAGCTATAAAACGCTTGGGTTAAATGAAACAGAGTTTATGTTACTGTTACACATTCATTCGTTTCTTGAACAAGGCATTTCATTTCCAACCCCAGATGAAATCGCTGCACGCATGACCATTTCATCTGAAATGTGCATGCAACAATTGCGAAAGCTTGTGCAAAAAGGATTTTTAGCCATTGAAGAACGAATGGATGATAACATTCGTAGTGAATGCTATTCACTCGATCCGCTTTGGGAAAAACTTATTCGTGCTGTTTTTCAAGAACAAAAACAAGAAGAAGAGCAAGAAGAACAATTGTACACCGTTTTTGAACATGAATTTGGCCGTCCACTTTCCCCGATGGAATGCGAGACGTTAGCGATGTGGATGGATCAAGATGAACATGATCCGCTCATCATTAAAGCAGCATTACGTGAAGCTGTACTATCAGGAAAACTAAATTTCCGTTACATTGATCGCATTTTATTCGAATGGAAAAAGAACGGAATTAAAACGATCGAGCAAGCGCAACAACATGCGAAAAAGTTTCGAAAAAACCAGGTGAAACAAGATCAACCGTATAAACCAACCGTTCCGATTTATAATTGGCTTGAACAGTCGTAGAAAGGATGGTTACATGTTAACGAAGCAACAAATTCGCTACTGTTTAGATGAAATTGCAAACATGTTCCCAAACGCGCATTGTGAGCTCGTTCACCGCAATCCGTTTGAGCTATTGATCGCTGTTGTATTATCGGCGCAATGTACTGATGCGCTCGTTAATAAAGTGACGAAGCAACTATTTGAAAAATATAAAACACCAGAAGATTACGTCTCTGTTCCGCTAGAAGAGCTTCAACAAGATATACGTTCGATCGGACTATATCGGAATAAAGCGAAAAATATTCAACAACTATGTCGTATATTAATTGAACAATATAGCGGAGAAGTGCCAAAAAATCGCGATGAATTAATGAAGCTTCCAGGCGTCGGACGGAAAACAGCGAACGTCGTCGTATCGGTTGCATTCGGTGTTCCTGCGATTGCTGTTGATACGCATGTCGAACGTGTCAGCAAACGACTTGGCATTTGTCGTTGGAAAGATTCTGTGCTAGAAGTAGAAGAAACGCTAATGAAAAAAATTCCGAAAGAAGAATGGTCGGTGACCCATCATCGCCTTATTTTTTTTGGGCGCTATCATTGTAAAGCGCAATCACCAAAATGTGACGTTTGTCCATTGCTTCATCTTTGTCGCGAAGGAAAAAAACGGATGAAAGGAAAGATGTAAATGATCGTTCCAAAAACGTTTCAACATCCGCTCTTTTTTTCGGCCGATTTCATTGATGATATCCATACGTTTCAACCGTTCCCGATGATGATGAAGCACGTGCCATTTTATTACGATATAACGCAAAAAGAAGAGCCTTGGCAACAAAAAGAGCAGTCGCTTCCTGCCATATTTCAACTTTGGGAGGAAGAAAAGCGTGAACTCGCCCCATTGTTTGCAGCGCGTCAAGCGAACGAAGCAAAAGAGGGGATCGTTCGGGGAATAAGCTACTTTTTATGTGCGTTACATTGGCTCAATGAACGAGCAGTAAGCAACGTATACGAATGGGAGAAGGAAGTTCAGTCGCTCCCGCTTCGTCCGTTAAATGTTGTGGATCGGCTTTCGTTTATTTTTGCTCGTCCGATCCTTCATCATTCTTTTGTTCAATTAGATGAACTATTTACCGAGCTTATGAAGCTATTTTATAAACAAATGGCTCAACAAAAAAGAGACTGAGCGCGTTCTCAGTCTCTTTTCTTACTTATTGATTATTCGTTGTTCCACCGCTATTTCCATTTCGTTGTTGATTGTTCGTTCCCGACGAGTTTGTTGATGAATTGTTATTTGGGTTTGTCGGATTTGTCGGGTTTGTTGGTGTTCCCGGATCGCTCGGATTTGTTGGCGTCTCTGGATTGCTTGGGTTTGGCTCGGTCGGGTTTGTTGGCGTCTCCGGGGTTTCTTCGTTTCCCGGTTGTTCAGGCTCTTCATTTTCGTCTGGTTCTTCTGATTCATTTGGTTGCTCAGTCTCTTCTTTTGGAATTTGCACAAGTGCCGTAGCTGGTGCGCTTTGTGTGCCATCTGCTGTGACGACGTATACTTCAAATAAGTACACCGAACCTTCTTTTGCCTCAACGGTTAGTTGTGAATCTTTTGTTGTTGCAATAACGGTTGGTTTACGACCATCTACTGTCTGTCTTACTTCAAACGACACATCTTTTTCAGGATCGATCGTGTATGACCACGATAACGAAATCGTTTGTGTCGCTGGATCGTATTGTGCTCGTAAGTCTTTTACCGGTTCGACGACTTCTGGCTTATCTTCAGCTACTTCTGTCGGTTCTTCATAACCGCGCACGAAATATTCGTACGTAATTTCACTTTTTGGCGTATATTCATTTGCTAGTTTCGGCGGATTTGTTCCTTTTTTCACAGCTAGCTTAACAACACTTTTCGGCTGTTTAAAGTCACCGCCGCTGCCGTCATCTACGTGAGAAATGACGCGTTTGAACAACTGTTTGGCGTATTGTTGTTCTAGTTTTGATAAATATGCTTCGCTGCTTTTTTTACTAAAACCGGTCCAAATCGCCGCTGTATAGTTTGGCGTATAGCCGACAAACCAGCTGTCGGGTACGGCACCTTCCCGAAGACCGTATTTTCGACGATCTTTTTCATCATAGTTTGTCGTTCCAGTCTTTCCAGCGATATGAAGCCCTGGTACGTTCGCTGCTGTCCCTGTTCCAGATTGAACGGCCGTTTTTAACATATCGGTAATCATAAACGCCGTATAGTCTTTCATCGCCACCTTTGGTTCTGGACGAAGATCCATCTCCGTTCCGTCTGGAAACACAACTTTTTTTACGGCATGTGGTTCAATGTAAATGCCGCCGTTTCCGAATGCGCTATATGCACCGGCCATTTGGAGTGGAGAGACGCCTTTGCCGACGCCACCAACCGCATATGCTTCATGCATTTCTTCAAAGCCCATGCCAAGCTTGTTCGCAAACTGTTTTGCTCGCTCTAAACCGACTTCTTGAAGCGCTTTTAAGGCAGGGATGTTGCGGGAACGAGCAAGTGCTGTTCGCATCGACATTTGTCCTTCATATTTGCCGTCCCAGTTTTTAATCGGTGTTCCATCTGAGTATTGGTACGGTTCATCTTTTAATTGATGGTACGTCGACCATTTTAAATATTCGATCGCTGGACCGTAATCGACAATCGGTTTAATGGTTGAACCAGGTTGTTTCCGTGTATCTGTAGCGTAGTTAAATCCGAATGTTACCCCTTCTTCTTTTTTCCGACCGCCGCCAAGCGCCCGAATTTCGCCTGTTTTCGTATCTACGACCGCAATACCAGCTTGAAAATCAGCTTTATTTGTACGAATGACTTCATCGGAATTCAATAAATTCTCTACATATGATTGAGCGTTCGGATCTAACGTTGTATAAATATGCAATCCAGCCGTAAACACATCAAGCCCTGTTTTTTCTGTCACTTCATCAATGACTTGATCAATAAATGAGTCGTATGGAATATCACCTTGCTGCTTATTTTCTGTTAATAACGACTGTACGGGCACTTTTTTCGCTTCTTCCGCTTCTTCTTTCGAAATAAACCCATGTTTCGCCATTAGCGATAGCACCGTATTGCGACGCTTTTCGGCCGCTTCTGGATGCGTAAACGGATTGTAGTTGTTCGGGCTTTGCGGAATGCCGGCGAGCAATGCCGCTTCAGGAAGCGTTAATTGCGATAAATCGCTTTTGCCAAAGTACGTTTCCGCTGCTTTAGCTACACCGTACGCCCGATTTGAGTAATAAATTTTGTTTAAATACATTTCTAAAATTTCATGTTTTGAGTATTTTTGCTCTAACCGAATGGCGAGCCATAGCTCTTGCACTTTTCGTTTCAACGTCTTTTCAGGCGTTAAAAAGGAAAGTTTGACAACTTGTTGCGTAATTGTACTTCCACCTTCAGCGCCAAATCCTTCGCGAATGTTTGCTAAAACGGCTCCGAAAAAGCGCACAATATCAAACCCATGATGTTCGTAAAAGCGGGCATCTTCTGTGGCGAGCACAGCTTCTTCAAGCACTTTCGGAATATCGTTATACGACACGTAAATGCGTTTTTGTTGACCGAGTTCTACTACTTTTTGCCCGTTGACGTCGTAAACAATCGAAGCCAAAGGATCTCGCAACAACGTTTCATCAAGTGGCGGTGCATCTTTAATCATCCATGCAAATGTAACGACGCCTGAAAACATTCCGATTGTCATGATCAACAGTATAATAAGCATAATTTTTTTCACCATTGAACGCCCTCGCTCACGCGGACGTTGTTTTTTTTGTTCCGATTGTTTTCGTTCTGTTCGTGAACGATAATTCGCCATATCGTTCCCCCTATTCTAAAAATATAGTTTGTCCACTATTTGAATATAATCAATTCGTGGATGATAGCCAAGCGGAATGAGATGACCGTGTCGTTCGATTTCCGCTTTTGTCATCGATTTTCGCCCACCTTGTTGCTTGCGCTCCCAATATTCAAGGAGGTGATGTGCGTCGAGTAAATACGTTTCATCGAGCGTCGTAAAACGCAAAATCACGAAGCAAATCGCTCCGTGGGCTAATACTTGCTTCATATGTTCGATTTGATGTTCATGAAAATTTTGAAGTGGAAACGATGTACGATTCCGCGTTTCCTTCGCTTCAAAGTCGATATATTTCCCACGGTATATGCCATTATAGTCCGTCGTGGACGGTTGTTTAAAGTACGCTTCTTTAATGACAGCAGCGCTTCGCTTCGGGTAATCGACGCGTACAATTTGTATTGGCGTTGGCTTTTTATGAATGACAGCAATACCTTGAGCTAAGTAGTAGGCGTTTGTTTCATTTACATCCGCCTCGAGCGTCATTCCGCGATTCCCATGCGTATCAGAAGCAGAGGCGTGCAACGTCTGTTCATTTTCTTTTTTTTCATACGCTCGCCCATTCGGATATTTAAACATATCATCCCCCCTTGAATGTTCAACATTATACCATATGTTTCGTCCGTTCGTCATTTTCGTGAAAATTAGAAAAAGCGAGCATATTCGCTCGCTTCTTTTCCTTATGTAGAAGGACGGTCCGGGCCTTCTAGCTTTTTGTCGCCAAAGCCTGTCGCTTCTTTTTGCTTTGGCTTTTGTTTTTTTGGTTGCTCTTTTTTTGCCATCGGATTTCCTCCTTTCTTCGTTTTATTTTGGCCGATCATGTCAAAAACATACGAATACATTTGTCGAATTCTGTACACACAACACTTTGTTTGCCGAATTTCTTCTAGTTTTGTCAAGTGAGAAGGGAAGAGGTAGTGGATGGAGAATATGTATGGCAAAGGACGAAAGGGGAGTTGGAGGATGGAGCATATTCAAATGCAACTACAACAGTTGTTTGATGAAATTGAACAGTTAGAAAATAAATTAAAAGAGCGTACGGCAGAACAAATGGCTACGCATTACGATATGCAGCAAGACAGTTTACAGGCGATCGAACGTCAACTCGATAATATTGAACGACGAATCGAAAAAAAAGAAACGTACATGTTCGTTCCTGCGATATAAAAAGGTGGCATAGCAGCCACCTTTTATTCTTTTACTCGTTCAATTGTCACCGGGCGATGCTCTTCGCTTCCTACCGGTTCAATAGCGTAGTCAACGACTTCCTGCCGTTTTGCTGCAACTTGTGCGCCATGTTTTGGCTTCTCGCTTTCATGCCCTTTTTTCTTATGATGAAAATGAACACCTCGACCCATTTTCACAGATGCCTCCTTTGTCATGCTAACGTCTTACTTAGCATGGCACAAAAGGGAACTAATCATTCAATGCTTCCTGAATATTGCTCGACTCGCTCATCATCGGGTTTGTATGCTCCAAGCGCCTCTAAATCACGAACGAGATGGCGGTATGCGCCGAGTGGCAATTCGTTGCGCAAGTAAAGTTGACGCGCAAAATCAAGCAGTTCGTTCGCATCGATCGGTTCATATTGCTTTGTCGCAATAAATTTGTTTTTTAATTCAATGATTGTCATAATTATTCCCTCCCCCTTTTCCATTTATCATAACATAAAAAAAGACGACATGCTAAATTCAAAAAATTGAGAATTTCGACATTGATTGACATGATTAGTTACGAACCATTTTACCTCAAGCGAATACGATGTAATGAAAGGAGATGAAAACATATGTATCAATCGTGGCCTACGATGCAAATGCCACATATTCCACCAGTGAACTATTATCCATACTATTCTCAACCGGTGTCGTTTCCAACTCAGCCAGTCGTTCCCCCTGTTGCACCATCGATGTCTCCATTCACTCCGCCAGCGGCTTCTCCTTTTGTACCGCCGATGCCTCCATTCGTTCCTGCCCCGAAACCGCCAAGCTTGCTTGAGCAGTTTAAAACAAAAGAGGGAACGTATGACATCACAAAAATGATGAATACGATGGGGCAGGCGGTGCAAGTGATGAACCAGATGAGCGGTCTTGTAAAAGCACTAACGCAAACGTTTAAATTGTAACGTTTGCGTTTTTTCGTGTATTTATTCGATGGGGATAAATGTTTTTCTCTGTGGAAGACGAATGATCAGTTTGCCATCTTGAAATGATGCTTGAATGTCTGATTCAGCAACAGGATAAGGAAGGAAAATAGATTTTGTTGCTCGTTCGTATGTGCGTTGGCGATGAATGATTTTCTTTTCGTCATCAATCGTTTCCGTCTGTTCATCGTAAACGACCGACAATAACAGGCGTGTATCGTCTATGAATTGCAAATGAATACCGTCACGTTTCGCGTTTGGAATATGGGCAATGATGACGTATTCCTCATTCGTTTCACGCACATCAATCGGAATATAAACAGGTGAAAGTGCACGATGAACATATGCATCGAGCGTATGCAATAATTTTTTTAACGAACGATCATCAAAAAACGAATCAAGCATATGAGACAAATCTTTTTTCACCAACATTCACTCCTTATGACATACGTTTGTTCATAATATATGCAGGAAAAAAGTAAATCGTGCGCGAAACTTTTTATGTCGTCATTCGTAAATACGTAAAAGAGATGAGAAAGGAAGAGGTCGCATGCATAAAAAACCGAAGCAAAACAAGCGTTCTAATGTAAAAAGCATCGTCAACAAATATAAAGAAAAAGGAATGAATATTAGCTTATGTAAGCCACGTTCAGCTATTAAATGGCTTTTTGTGCAAAATAGTTGCCTTTTTCCACGTATATGATACAATGAAACTAAAGTTCATATATGTCAAGAGACGAAGAGAGACCATACATGCATAATAAGCAAAACTTATTGTGCCTGTTTTGGTCTCTTTTTGTTTTTACAAGGAGGAATGATGATGTTTTCAGCAAAAAGACGACTGCAAATGATAGAAGAAATGAGCCAAACGACGTACGATGTGCTGATTATTGGCGGGGGAATTACCGGCTGTGGCATTGCGCTCGATGCAGCGACGCGCGGCATGAAAACAGCGCTCATTGAGATGCAAGATTTCGCGGCTGGAACATCGAGTCGTTCAACGAAGCTCGTTCATGGGGGCTTACGTTACTTAAAACAGTTTGAAGTGAAAATGGTTGCAGAAGTCGGGAAAGAGCGAGCCATCGTATATGAAAACGGTCCTCATGTGACGACGCCGGAATGGATGTTATTGCCGATTCATCGCGGCGGCACGTTCGGGAAATGGAGCACGTCGATTGGATTATGGGTATATGATCATTTAGCACGCGTTAAAAAAGAAGAGCGGCGAACGATGTTATCCGCGCATGAAACGTTACAAAAAGAACCATTAATTAAACAAGATGGACTGCTCGGTGGCGGGTATTATGTTGAGTATCGCACAGATGATGCACGTTTGACGATTGAAGTTATTAAAAAAGCAGTAGAATGCGGGGCGCATGCTGTCAACTACGTGAAGGCGGAGTCGTTTTTGTACGATAAAAACGGGCGCATCCATGGCGTGATGTGTCGCGAGCAAACGACAGGAAAAACATTTACGATCTATGCGAAAAAAATAGTGAATGCAGCAGGTCCATGGGTCGATGTACTGCGTGAAAAAGACGGCTCACATGTCGGAAAAAAATTGCGTTTAACAAAAGGCGTACACATCGTCATCGACCAAGCACATTTTCCGCTTAAGCAAGCGGTATATTTTGATACGCCTGACGGTCGGATGGTATTTGCCATTCCGCGTGAAGGAAAAACGTACGTGGGAACAACAGATACGTTTTACGAAGGAGACCGCGCTCATCCGAAAATGACGCGTGAAGATCGCGACTATTTATTACGTGCCATTCATTACATGTTTCCGTCCGTTCATTTGACGGAACAACAAATTGAATCAAGCTGGGCTGGAATTCGTCCGCTCATTTATGAAGAAGGGAAAGATCCGTCTGAAATTTCCCGCAAAGACGAAGTTTGGCAATCCCCGTCTGGTCTCATTACGATTGCGGGAGGAAAGTTAACTGGCTATCGCAAAATGGCGGAAACGGTTGTTGACCTTATTGCTAAACAGTTAGATGGGGCGTATCCGCCTTGCCGAACGAAACATTTACCAATTTCTGGTGGAGACGTCGGTGGTGCGAGCCGGTGGCATACGTTTCTATCCGAAAAAGTAGCTGAAGGGCTTGCTTACGGGTTTACAGAAAAAGAAGCAAAACAGCTCGTGCAGCGATACGGTACGAATGTTGATCGTTTATTTGCATTAGCTCGTACGTATGATCCTAATAACGTATCGCTACCGCTCGATTGGTATGTGATGTGCATCTATGCGCTCGAACACGAAATGACCGTTACGCCACTTGACTTTTTCATTCGACGTACCGGAGCGCTCTTTTTTGACATCGCTGCGGTTCGCCAGCTAAAAGAAGCGGTCATTGCATTTATGCAATCATATTTCAATTGGACAGAAGAAGAACGAAACCGATATGAACAACAAGTAAACATGGCGCTTCATGATGCCGTCATTCCTTGTGATGAAGCGTAACGTTAGGCGGGGGATCCCGCCTTTTCTATTTCTTCCAACCTTTCTATAATGCGTCGTTTACGATAAAACATTGCACCTGCTTCAGCAATGTCGTGAATCATCGTTTGATTTGTCCATGCTCCAAATAACATTCCTACAATCGGAACGGATTGAAACAACTTTTTCCAACCGTACTGGTCGCGAAACGCCCAAACGATTTCGCGCCATCCTTGTAATTGTGACATCGTTTGTCGTTCATTTTTTGCTGTCCATTCATTTAATATCGCTTGCTTGCCAACGACGTCAGCAAGCGCAAATTGTAAACATTTGACGATAAACAATCGTTCTTCTTTTTCATGTGGATCAAATCCGTATACGATCGCAATTTCTTGCAACGTTTTTAAAGCGGTGCCTAAAACAACAGCAATATCGAGAAGCAACGTAAACGCTCCACCCAATCCTGTCGTTGCCCCTTGATACATCGCAAACGTTTTACGTTTCGCAATTAATGTTTCACACGCTTCATTCATCCGTTGTAAAGGAATCGAACGAACAGCGTGTAGCGTTGGCACTCCATAAAACGTTGATAAAACGGCTTCTTTATTTACTAAATATTGTCCGCCTGTTTGAATATATTGGCCAAGCTCATCAAGCAATTGCGCCATTTTTTTATGTATCCACGCCGGGGTCAATCGATCAAGTAAAGCAAAAGGCAAACGGCTTATTTTTTCCCAAAACCAAATGCGCTTTTGTTCTTTTTCCCATTGTTCAATAAGATGAAGTTGCTCGATTAAAAACGATTTGTCATCCATTTCTTTCACCCCATGCATACATACGTGTGAACCGCATAAAAGTTTCAAAAAAACACCGGCGATCGTGCCGGTGTCAATGAAATTGTACGTCAATTCGTTTTTTCTCATCAGCCTGCGCTTTCGGGATACGAATTTCAAGTACACCATTTTTATATGATGCTTGAACATGTTCATGTGCGGCAGGGGAGGGAAGAGGAATGGTACGATGAAACCGCCCATAAAACCGCTCTTGCCGATGCATATGTTCATCGTGTACGTCGTGTTGTCGGCGCACGTGTCCGCTAATCGATAACGTTTGATGATCGATATGAATATCGACGTCTTCTTTTCGCTCTAGCCCCGGAATGTCGCACGTCACAATCATTTCTTTTTCATTTTCATGCACATCGACGCGAGGCATACGAAACACACCATCTACGTGCGAAAAAAGGGAAGGAAAGCTAGAAAACATACGTTCTACATCTCGTCGCATCACATCTAATGAACGAAACGGATCCATCGAAAAACCTCCTCGTATTATATTCGCTACGTATTTTGTGCAAATGACGAGATATTATACAAAAAACTTGCCTTAGCGGGAAGGCAAGTTTTCAAGCTGTTGTACGTATAAACGGACGAGTTCGTATTGTTGTTTCGCATCGAGCGATGATGACGCAATGCGCTTGAGCGCCAATGAAAATTTTTCGTAAGGCGATTTTCTCAAACGAGGATGTGTCATTTCATCTAATAAATCGCGGCGAATCGCATCGTATAGGACAGTTTCTGCATTGTTTTCTGTAGCAGGCAACGAACGGTGTGACCATAATGATCGATATGCTTCTAATAGCTCCACGAAAACCCTCCTCAGTCAATACGTTTAATCGTTTCTGCCATTTGCAAAAACGGATCTAACCCATCAGCTTGCTGAACGAAAATGGTGAGTCGCATCGGCGTTCCGCTCTTTACAACAAATACATATACTTCTCCATCTGTAATGGCACTTTTATATACGTCCGCTCCGTTTAAAAGCGTTCCTTTTGTCCACGTTACTTTTTCGACTGTGCCGTCTTTACTGCTTGCCTTTACGTACTGTTCTGCTTGTTCCTCGATTAACGACCAGTCCGCACCATCATCAATAAGTTCTACTGTCATCGATGCTTTTTCTTCGTCGAGAAAAATCATATCTTTGCCCGGTTCGACCGCTTCGGCTTGATAACCGTTTAAAATGTTTGCTTGAAACGGCTGATTGCTACTTTTGTATGTGAAAAATGATTCGTTCGGTTGTTCACTCGTTTCCGTTTCGGTCCGTTGAATCGTTTTTGCCATCGTCATAAAGCGGTCAAGCCAATTATCTTCTTTTTTCGTAAACACCGTTAAAAACATCGGTGCATCTTCTGTTACGCCAATAATATATACGACACTATTATCGACAGATGCTTCGTATACAATAGCATCTTCAAACGGCAATGTCCCTTCAAACGGAGTAGCTTCCTCAGAGACAGCCATAGCCCGTTCTTTTGCGTACGTTTCCATTTGCTCTTTCGCCTCTTTTGGCAAAAGTTCAATGCGCATCCATTGCTCTTGCTCACTTTCATGCATGACGACATCTTTTCCTGGCTCTTCTGCCTCTAAACTAAACTTCGGTAATAATGAAATCGTAAACAGTTGATTTGTACTTTCAACAAGTGTCAATTCAAGCGGTGCCGGTGCTTGTTTTTTTTGCTCTTTATTTTCAATAGGCTGTTTTGCTGGCGCAGTTGTTTGTTCGTTGCAAGCGGAAAGCAATGTAACAGCCGCAACGATGCTAATAAGTAACTTCGACCGTTGTTTCATATTTGTCGCTCCTTTAATTGTTTTTACTTTTATTGTCGTATAGTTTTACGTTTCATGCAAGTATTCCTTTTTATACACGACCGTTCGATTTCGTCCTTGTTGTTTCGCTTCATTTGTGGCAAGCTATGCGAACGAAAAAAAATGTTGCGGACAAACGCCGCAACATTTTTAAATCGAAATGACCCATTCACCGTTTCGCATAATCGGTTCGCGCACACCGTCTTTTGTAACCCCATCGACATTTAATTCATGCGAACCGATCATAAAATCTTCATGCACTAAACTATCGTTCGCGCCACGTGCAAGCAACTCCTCTGTGCGCATATTCGTTCCGCCTTCAATATTTGTTGGATATGCTTTGCCAAGCGCTAAATGCGAGGCAGCATTTTCATCAAATAACGTATTATAAAAAACAAGATTCGATTGAGAAATCGGGGAGCGATGCGGGACGAGCGCAATTTCTCCTAGTCGGCGTGCGCCTTCGTCTGTATCAAGCAAATGTTTCAATGTATCGTAACCGACTTCTGCTGTAAAATCAACGACTTTTCCATCTTTAAATGTAAGCGTAAAGCCATCAATAATATTTCCACCGTAGTTAAGCGGTTTTGTATTGCGCACAACGCCGTTCGTTCCATCTTTATGAGGCATCGTAAATACTTCTTCGGTTGGTATGTTTGGATTAAATATAATGCCATCTGTGCTCTTCGCTGCACCACCAGCCCAAATATGTCCATCTGGAAGCTCCACCGTTAAATTTGTTCCTGGCCCGTTATAAATGAGCTGTTTATATTGCTTATTGTTTAAATAATCGACAATGCGCGCTAATTTTTCGTTATGCGTTTTCCATGCCGCAATCGGATCGTCTTGATCTACGCGTGTCACTTGGAAAATAACGTCCCATAATTTTGCGATCGCTTCGTCTTCATTCATATTCGGAAATACTTTTTTCGCCCATGCTGGCGTCGGCACAGCAATTAACGACCAACAGTTATGATCGGCCATTAGGCGACTGCGATAATGTTGTAGCGCAAGGCTTGCTGCTTTCGTTGCTGCTGCGACACGCGCAGGGTCAATATCTTTTAATAAGTCTGGATTCGGTGCATAAATGCTTAAAAACGCCCCACCTTTTTCAGCGACTTCCTCACGCCCTTTCGCAAGCCATGTCGGATATTCATGAAGCGCTTCTTCTGGTGCGTGTTTAAATTTTATGTACGTGATCTCTTCATCGCTCCACTCGACATGCACATGTTTTGCTCCCGCTTCGTACGCTTTTTTAGCAATTTCGCGCACAAGTGGGGCAGACGGTAACGGTGCGTTAATAAACAACGTTTGTCCTGGTTGAATGTTAACCCCAACACGTACAGCTAATTGTGCGTATTTTTCCAATTGTTTTTCTAACATGCTATATACCTCCTGATTGCTATTTTCAGCATAATGCCATTGTAACAAACTGTTGCTTATTGTGCCAACGTTTCCCGCAGTGATATGATGAGAAAAAGGGGGAGCATTATGGGAGATCAGCAGTTACTATATGTAGAAGGCATGTTTATTTGTGCCCATGAACGAACGGTTGATGTACAAGTCAAAGGAGAGACGCTCACATTTACGACGACAGAACGGCTTATCGGCTTTTGTGCTGGAGATGATGTTGGCGTCGCTTTCTGTGAAATTAGTGACGAAAAAAAACTCATTTCCATTGAACGACAAGACGGCCCACCGCTTTCGTATGTGAATGGTGAATGGTTTGCTGAAATTATATTTATCGATTCGATCGATGCGACGACGTTTTTATTTGATTTATATCGTTCACCTTATCGTGATCATGAACGAATGATGACAAACGGACCGTTTTCGTGCGAGCGTGGAACGATCATGACCGTTTTGTTTATTCGGCAAGATGGAAAAAATATATTAAAGAAGGTTGTGAGCGCATGAATGTTGTCATTGCACCGGATTCATTTAAAGGAAGTTTATTAGCGAGCGAAGTGTGCACCATTATAAAAGAAGCGTTTCGCTGTGAATATCCGGAAGCGACCGTCATCGCTGTTCCGATGGCAGACGGGGGAGAAGGGACGATGGAAGCGATCGTTTCAGCGATGAATGGATTCTTTCAACCGGTAACGGCCCACGGCCCACTTTTTGATATGCAACAAGCAGCATATGGTGTTGTCGGTGATACAGCGGTCATTGAAGTAGCACAAGTCATCGGCTTGCCGCTCGTTCCAAACGAAAAAAGAAATCCGCTCCATACGACAACGTACGGTGTAGGTGAAGTGATCATAGCAGCGCTTGATGCGGGGTATCGCCGTTTCGTCATTGGGCTTGGCGGAAGTAGTACAAATGATGGTGGGTTCGGCATGTTATGTGCGCTCGGTGCGACGTTTACGAACGCTAAAGGGGAACCATTGCCTCCGGTCCCGTCTTCTTTGCCACAAATCGCTCATGTCAATATGACATCGCTTGATCGACGCCTGCATGAAAGCGAGTTTCTTATCGCATGTGATGTCGATAATCCGCTTTGTGGAGAGCGAGGAGCATCGTACGTATTTGGACCGCAAAAAGGAGCGAATGATGAAGTGGTTCGTATATTGGATCGATGGCTATATACGTATGCGCAAACAATCGAACAGCAAATTGGTCGTTCATATGCACGTGAGCGCGGAGCTGGTGCGGCAGGAGGTTTAGGTTTTGCCTTTTTATTGCTTGGAGGGAAATTAATTTCCGGGGCAAAACTTGTTGGTGAAACGGTGCAACTGCCGCAAAAAATCAAACATGCTCACATTGTCATTACTGGAGAAGGACAAAGCGACGAGCAAACGTTATATGGAAAAGTACCATTTTATGTCGCACAATTAGCGAACGAATATGACGTCCCTGCTTTTTTATTGTCAGGCAGTCTCGGCGATGGGTTTGAAAAGCTCTACGCATATTTTGTTAGCTGTGATGCGATTGCGACAAAACCGATGACGGTAGAACAATGCATGCAATCAGCTTCTACGCTCTTATATGCGAAAGCACGGAACATTGCTCGTACACTCAAGCGGTTTTCCTAGTCGAAAACCGCTTCATTAATGCTTAGTTTACTTTTATTAAACATTGTTCTAAATAAACAAATAAAAAGAAAAAAAAACACATTTTTAACTTCCCTCAGAATGAAGTTGGTTTTTTCATAAAAAAATAATTGACAATGATAATCAATTCATGTAAATTACAATGTGTATTGATATTAATTCTCAATATCGATTAGTTGGCTACATGTTCGAGGGGGTAAACATATGTCACGGTTGTATACAGAGCAACTTTCGATCGGATATGGAGAACGCGTCATTGTTGATCGGTTAACTGTACATATTCCAGATGAAAAAATAACGACGATTATCGGACCAAACGGTTGCGGAAAATCGACGCTCTTAAAAGCGATGACGCGCATTATTCGTCATCAAGAGGGAGCGGTCATTTTAGACGGGAAACAAATTTCGCAAGAGCATACGAAATTGCTGGCGCAAAAAATGGCCATTTTACCGCAAACGCCGGAAAGTCCGGGGGGATTGACGGTTGGTGAGCTCGTTTCTTACGGACGGTTCCCATACCAAAAAGGATTCGGTCGGCTAACGAAGCGCGACTATGAAGTTATTGATTGGGCGCTTGAAGTGACCGGAACGATCGAATTTAAACATCGCTCCGTTGACTCGCTATCAGGTGGTCAAAGACAACGCGTCTGGATTGCGATGGCGCTTGCGCAAGAGACTGATATCATTTTTTTAGATGAACCGACAACATATTTAGATATGGCTCATCAATTAGAAGTGCTCGAATTACTCCAGCGTCTCAACCTAGAACAACAACGCACGATCGTCATGGTGCTACATGATTTAAATCAAGCGGCTCGGTTTGCTGATTATATGATTGCGATGAAAGACGGAAAAATTGTTCAAGCAGGAACGTGCGAACAAGTGATGACGCGAGATGTATTACGAAAAGTGTTTCATATTGACGCGGAAATCGGTCGTGACCCTCGAACAAACAAACCGATGTGTATCACATATCATTTAATAAAAGGAGATGCAGAACATGTTGAAGAAGCGAATGATGTCCATTCTTCTTTTGTTCGTCCTCATCTTGAGTGCGTGCGGTAACCAAGCAGCAGAAAAAGAACAAGAAAAGGAAGCAAAAGAAAAGAACGAACCAAAAACAATGACATATCAATCTGAAACAGGCCCAGTCGAAGTGCCTACGAATCCGAAGCGCGTTGTTGTTTTATCGTCATTTTTAGCAGGTAGTGTGATGGCGTTAGATGTGCCAATTGTTGGTGTTGATTCTTGGGCAAAAATGAACCCTCGTTATGAGCCATATTTAAAAGATGCAAAAGAAGTAACAGATGAAAGTTTAGAACAAATTATCGAGCTTGAGCCAGATTTAATTATCGCTGCGTCAACAAACAAAAACTTAGATAAATTAAAAGAAATTGCTCCAACTGTCACGTACACGTACGGAAAAGTGGATTACTTAACACAACATTTGGAAATTGGAAAACTATTAAATAAAGAAGAAGAAGCGAAACAATGGATCGATGACTTTAAAAAGCGCGCTCAACAAGCCGGTGAAGAAATTCGTGCGAAAATTGGTGAAAATGCAACCGTTTCGGTCATTGAAAACTTCGATAAACAATTGTACGTATTCGGCAATAACTGGGGTCGTGGTACAGAAATTTTATATCAAGAAATGAAATTAAAAATGCCGAAAGCCGTTGAAGAACATGCATTGAAAGACGGATACTATGCGATTTCCCTTGAAGTGCTTCCACAATTTGCTGGAGACTATGTCATCTTCAGCAAAAACGCAGATGGTGACCTTTCATTTACAGAAACAGAAACATACAAAAATATTCCAGCTGTAAAAAATAATCGTGTTTTTGAAGCGAATGCGAAAGAATTTTACTTTAACGACCCAATTACATTAGAATATCAGCTTGAATTTTTCAAAAAGCACTTTTTAGGTGAGTAATATAAAGAAAGAGGAGTTCGTCGTGAATTCCTCTTTCTTTATGTAAATAGAAAAGAGAGGATGCGTATGCTGAAAAAATTTTTGCTCGCTTTCATTGTATTCATTGCGACATTTGTTTGCGCGATTGTCATCGGGGCAGCAGAAACGACAGTGAAAGACATATGGCTAGCGATCACAGCACCAGAGACAAATAAAGTGGCAATGATGATTCGCGAAGTTCGCCTACCACGTGAATTCGCAGCTGTCGTCGTAGGTGCAGCCTTGGCTGTCGCTGGCGCCATTATGCAAGGGATGACGCGCAACCCACTTGCAGATCCGGGACTTATTGGACTAACGGCAGGAGCGAATGCGGCTTTAGCGATCGTGTTTGCTTTTTTTCCTTCTACAAACTATATACAAACGGTGCTCGCTTGTTTTGCTGGTGCTGCGTTCGGAGGCTTGCTCGTTTTTAGCGTGGGCGGTAAACAATTTTCACCGTTTCGGATTGTACTAGCCGGCGCTGCCATTTCTACTTTTTTATACGCTGTTTCAGAAGCATTAGGTCTCATATATAAAGTATCGAAAGACGTATCGATGTGGACGGCTGGCGGCATGATGGGAACGACATGGCATGAATTGAAAATCGTTACCCCGTTCATTTGTTTCGCGATGCTTATTGCTTTTTGGCAAAGCCGACAATTAACGATTTTAAGCATGAGTGAAGGAGTAGCTGTCGGACTTGGTCAACAACTGACGCGTGTGAAAATGATTCTTTTTTTCATCGTTATTGTACTAGCTGGTGCGTCCGTTGCGCTCGTTGGCAATTTAGCATTTGTCGGTTTAATGATTCCGCATCTTGTCCGTTCGTTTGTTGGAACGGATTATCGATTTATTTTGCCAATGAGTGCGATCGGCGGTGCGACATTTATGTTATTTGCAGATACAGTCGCACGAATGATTCACGCACCGTACGAGACGCCCGTTGTCGCTGTTGTGGCTGTCATGGGGCTTCCGTTTTTTCTTTTCATCGTGCGTAAAGGAGAGAAAATGCTATGATCGTACCTCAGTTACGAAAAAAACAGCGTATCATTTTGCTCGTTCTATTTATGTTCATCTGCATAACGGCCATCATCAGCATGGGAACAGGCTATTCTTCTTTATCTTTCGACCGTCTCATTCCGGTGCTTTTAGGTGACGGGACGTTTAAAGAGCAATTCATTTTGTTTTCGATTCGTTTGCCACGCATCGTTATTACGTTGCTTGCAGGTGTGGCATTAGCGTTGTCTGGTGCCATTTTACAAGTTGTGATGCGCAACGATTTAGCCGATCCAGGTGTTATCGGTATAAATGCGGGCGCAGGTGTTGGTGTCGCCTTGTTCTTTTTATTTGTTCCGATTCAGGCACAATCATTTGCTTACCTTATTCCGCTCGTCGCTTTTTGCAGTGCTCTCCTTACAGCGATTCTCATCTATACGTTGTCGTACAATAAACAAATAGGACTTCAACCGATTCGCCTCGTGTTAATCGGAATCGGTTTTGCTACGGCGTTTTCGGGATTGATGATCGTTCTTATTTCAGGAGCAGATCGTACGAGAGTCGATTTTATTGCAAAATGGTTAGCCGGAGGTATTTGGGGGCTCGATTGGGCGTTCGTTCTCGCATTGTTGCCGTGGCTCATCATTCTCGTTCCGTTCGTTTTATATAAAGCTCATCGCTTGAATGCTTTGCAATTGAATGATCCTGTGGCCATTGGCATCGGCGTATCGCTCGATCGTGAACGACTCGTTTTACTATTGACGGCGGTGGCGCTTGCCGCATCGGCCGTTTCCGTCACCGGCGGTATCGCATTTGTCGGTTTAATGGCCCCACATATTGCTCGGGCGCTTGTTGGTCCTCGAAACGAGTTAAGTTTACCTGTGACGATGCTGATGGGTGGTGCGTTATTGTTGCTTGCTGATACGATTGGGCGCAATTTAATTGAACCAGATGGCCTCCCTGCTGGTGTCATCGTGTCGATCATCGGTGCTCCTTATTTTGTTTATTTATTATGGAAAAAGAAATAAACGTATGATACGATAAATGTAAACTTTTATTTTTTATAGGTTTACAAAAAAGGGGAGAGGTATGTTGTGGGAGGAATTGCAAATACATATCGAACAACTTGCGGAAAAAGCGCAAAAACGAACGTTGATTCAGGCAGAAAGCGACGGATGTTTTATACATATCGATGGCCGTCACTTATTTAATTTTTCATCGAATAACTATTTAGGTTTTGCACATGACGAACGGCTTATTCACGCTAGCATGGAAGCCACAAGACGATACGGTGTAGGAGCAACGGCTTCACGCCTTGTTGTTGGCAACCATCCGCTATATGAACAAGCAGAAGATGCGCTCGTTCGTTGGAAAGGGTGTGAAGCTGCACTCATCGTCAATAGCGGATACACAGCAAACGTCGGCATTCTTTCTTCCCTAGCAGGACGGGATGCGGTCATTTTTAGCGATAAATGGAACCATGCCAGCATTGTAGATGGTGCGATTTTAAGCCGAGCGGAAGTGAAACGCTATCGCCATGCGGACGTGGATCATTTAGAAACGCTATTAAAAAAAGCCGAAAGACATAAACGAAAAATTATTGTGACGGACACGATTTTCAGCATGGACGGGGACGTTGCCCCGCTACGCGAACTCGTCGCGTTAAAAGAAACATACGGTGCGATGCTTGTCGTTGATGAAGCACATGCGAGCGGTATATATGGAGAAAAAGGGCAAGGAATGGCTCACGAACACGAGATTGCTGAACAGATTGACGTACATATGGGAACGTTCAGTAAAGCGCTCGGTGCATACGGGGCATATGTGGCGGGAAAGCGAGTCGTTATTGATTATTTCATTAATACGATGCGTCCATTTATTTTCACAACCGCATTACCTCCAAGCGTGCTCGGCACCATTTGTACAGCTATTGAGATCGTACAACAAGAACGATCATTGCGCCATCATTTACATGCGTTAAGTGATTATTTTCGCACGCATCTGCAACAGGCGGGATTCGATATTGGTCAAAGCACGACGCATATTGTGCCAATTATCGTTGGCGATAACGAACGAGCGCTTGCTTTTAGCGTCCGCTTGCGTGAACGTGGCATTGTTGCGGTTGCGATTCGTCCACCAACGGTACCAGACGGCACGGCGCGCCTTCGTTTCTCACTTATGGCGACGATGACAAAAGAGCAACTCGATTGGGCGCTTGCTGAAATTACCGCAGTCGGAAAAGAAATGGGGCTGATCGTATGAACATATTGTTATTGCCGGGATGGGGAATGAAAGGAGAAGTGTTTACTCCGCTTATTCAAGCTCTCCAGCCAAGCCATGTTACCGTCGTCGCATGGGAGCATATGCATGATGTCAATCATTTTTTAGCGAAAGCAAAAGACGCTTTAACCGTCCCGTCGATTGTGATCGGTTGGTCGCTTGGCTCGCTCGTTGCTTTACAGCTCGCTATGCATGAACATGTGCAAGCGCTCGTATGCATCGGAGGGACGAGCCGGTTTACGATGACAGACGATTATCCGATCGGCTGGCATGCACGCGTTGTGGAACGAATGAAGACACAATTAATGCGCCAACCGGAAAAAACAATACAATCATTTATTGATATGTTATGGGGCGAGGAAGAAGCGCAACCGTTCCGTTATATGCATCATCATATCCCAGACTTGTTGCTAGGATTAGATTACTTATTAACGACAGACGTACGGGATCAGTTACAACAAATCGATGTACCACTCCTACTCATTCATGGAGAGCGTGATCGCATTTGTCCACCGCAAGCCGCTCAATATGTATATGAACGAACCAATCATTGTACGTTCATGCTTATGCCAAATGTCGGGCACGCCCCGCACGTCACACAGCCAAGCACGTGTGCCCATTACATTCAAACGTGGTTAGGCGGTGGAAAAAATGATTGATAAACAATTGATGCAAAAACGATTTAGCGAACGAGCAACGACATACGATCAGTTTGCGAACGTCCAAAAAAAGATGGCCCATGAATTAATAAAACGCATCGATCATCCACCTAAAACGATTTTAGAAATTGGCTGTGGTACGGGATATTTAACGAAACTGTTACATGACGCTTATCCGCAGGCAAAACTTACAGCAGTTGATATCGCTCCAGGCATGATTGAAAAAGCGAAACAAAGGCTAAATGATGCACCAATTACATGGCTGTGCGCAGACATTGAAGAAGCTGAGTTACATGAAACGTACGATCTCATTATTTCTAACGCGACGTTTCAATGGCTTATGACTCCAAAACAAACGATCGCCAAACTCGCCAAACAACGAAACGAAAGAGGACAACTTCTTTTTTCAACATTTGGCGACCGAACGTTTCACGAGTTGCACACCTCATTTGCGTATGCGCTCGCCATTCAACAAATTGACGAGCCGCTTCGCATCGGCCCATCGTTTCCGACGTTTTCCGAGTGGCTCGCTATGCATATTCGAGCGCGTGGACACGAACAGTTTGAAGTTGAATATTTTCCATCTGTACGTGACTTCTTCTTATCACTTCGTCACATCGGTGCAACAAATAGCACGTCGGGTCGCTATTGCCAACGACCATCTGTCTTCAAAACAATGATGCATGAATATGAACAACGTTTTTCGGAACAAGGACTGATTCGCGCAACATATCATTGCATTTTTATTGACATCACTTAGGTGGTGTCATATTTTTTCCGTAAAAAATTTCATCCATTTCGACGCGCAATTTATGTGTAATCGTATCTGCTTCTTCTTTTGTCAGTTCATCTTTTGACAGCTCAAACAAATAGCTATCTAAATCAAACTCACGCAATTTGCACTTCGTATGGAAAATATGTTCTTGATACACGTTTACATCAATCATATCGTATTGTTTGCGAATGTCATCGGGGATGTAGTTTTGAATGGATGTAATATCGTGATCAATAAATAACTTTTTTCCTGAAGTGTCGCGTGTAAATCCTCGTACACGATAGTCGATAATCATAATATCGGTTTCAAATGAGCGAATTAAATAATCAAGCGCCTTTAACGGTGAAATTTCTCCACACGTTGCAACATCAATATCAGCCCGAAACGTGCTAATTCCGTCGTTCGGATGATATTCTGGATATGTATGTACTGTAATATGGCTTTTGTCGAGCGCACAAACGACCGCTTGTGGCACAGGCGGTTCTTCTTTCGGCACTTCAATCGGTCCTTCTGATATAAGCATTGTGACGCTAGCCCCTTGAGGAACATAATCTTGCTTGGCGATATTCAAAATGTGCGCTCCAATCATATCCGCCACGTTTTTTAAAATGTTCGTCAACCGTTCCGCATTATACACTTCGTCAATGTATGAAATATACGCTTCCCGTTCGCTTGCGCTTGTCGTGTAACAAATGTCGTACATATTAAAACTAAGCGATTTCGTTAAGTTATTAAATCCGTGAAGTTTCATTATAAACCTCCCTTTCTTATGTATGCTGTTTATTATGTTGTCGATTTGTGAGGATTTGTATGTATGGCGAGAGGAAGGAAAAGATGAGGGAGAGGAATATGAGAAAGTGGGCTTTATTTTCTATGTTTATCTATTTCCTTTTATCCCTACAATAATGCCCTTGAGACAGTTTTTTATTTCAAAGGAGTGGGTAATATTGTAAAATAGAAAGAGATGAACAAGAAAAGGAGAGGATACGATGCCTGTTTATAATAAATTGGTTCGAGATTTGATTCCTAAAATTATTGAAGAAGCAGGGAAGACATTTACAACGCGAACATTAAGTGATGAGGAATATCGCCAAGAACTGCGAAAAAAAGCGTTTGAGGAATTAGAGGAATATATGAATGCACCAGATGATGTTACAGCGGTCGAAGAGCTAGCTGATTTATTGGAAATTATTCATGCGCTCGCTGCATGCCATGGAGCGACGATCGAACAAGTCGAAGCGGTTCGGGCATCGAAAGCGGAAAAGCGAGGGGGGTTTAAAGAGAAAATTTTCTTAATTGAGGTACACGATGAGTAAAGTCGAGTTTATTAAACGTCATTTGATCGAAAAGCTAAACGAGTATATCGAAACATCTTCAACAATTTATATTTTAACGTCGTTTGTGATGAAGTCGGGCGTGGAGGTCATAAAAGAACCGCTCCAACGTGCAGCGGAGCGGGGAGCCGATATTAAAATTTGCGCTGGTGATTATTTATATGTCACACAACCAGAAGCTTTGCGTCAACTTATAGCGATCCATCCGAACATTGAAGTTCGGTTATGGAAAAGTGACGGCGTTTCTTTCCATCCGAAAGCGTATTTATTTGAGAATGAAGATGATGGATATTTTATTATCGGTTCATCGAATTTATCCCGTTCAGCGTTAACAAGCGGTGTAGAATGGAATATTGGCGTGCCTAAATGCGTGGAAGAAAGTGTATTTGCTCAGGTGATGAATGAGTTTTTAACTCTTTTTTATGCGGAACAAACGGTACAAGTAAACGCCGAAACGTTAAAGCAATATGAACAACAATATGACGATTATCATCAACGTCATACGAACCTCGTGCGACAATGGACGAAGCTAGAGGAAGTGGAATTGACGATTCCTATCGCAATGACAGAAAAGATGGAAGTCATTCACGATGAACAAGCATCATACGGAGTCATTCGACCGCGTTTTGCGCAAGTGGAAGCACTCGCCCAGCTAGAAGCAACGTACGAAGAAGGATACGATCGCGCGATGGTCGTTATGGCAACAGGGCTAGGTAAAACGTATTTAGCTGCTTTTTTCGCCCGAAAGTTTCAAAGAGTGCTATTTGTAGCGCACCGGGAAGAAATTTTGCATCAAGCGAAGCGGTCGTTTGTGCAAGTTATGCCAGAGAAAACGTTCGGCATTTACGACGGTAAAATAAAAGAACGGCAAGCCGATGTCGTCTTTGCGTCGATTTTTACGTTAAGCATGAAAAAACATTTAGAAATATTTGCAAAAGACGCATTTGACCTTATTGTGATTGACGAATTTCACCATGCCGCCGCGAAGTCATACGAGCGTGTGCTTTCTTATTTCCAACCGAAATTTTTACTTGGCATTACCGCGACGCCTGATCGTAATGACTATAAAGACGTATACGCGCTTTGCGACGGAAATGTGGCGTACCGTATTGATTTTATCGAAGCGGTACAGCGCGGGTGGCTTGCGCCATTTCACTATTATGGCGTATATGACGATACAGATTATACGAAAATCGCTTGGCGCGGCAACCACTACGATGAAGAACAACTATTGCAAGCACAACTTCGTCACGAAATGGCAGAAAATATTTTGCGAGCTTGGGAGAAATATAAGCAAACGAAAACGCTCGTGTTTTGTTCTTCCATTCGCCAAGCAGATTTTTTAGCTGATTATTTTAATAACCACGGTTATCGAGCGATTAGTTTGCATTCCAAACAAATACATATCACGCGCACGAAAGCGATTGAACTACTCGAAAAAGGCGAATTAGACGCGATTTTCACCGTCGATTTATTTAACGAAGGCGTCGATATTCCAGCGGTTGATACGCTATTATTCGTCCGTCCGACCGAGTCATTAACGATTTTCACCCAACAAGTCGGGCGCGGCTTGCGTCTTCATCCAGAAAAACAATATTGCGTCATTATCGACTTAATCGGAAACTATCGCAATGCCGATGTGAAACTCGCCTTATTCGATACGCAAAAAGAAGAAAGAAAAAAACAAAAGTCTGTGATCCCTGTTGCCCCTGACGGATGTGTTGTCGATTTTGATGTTCGTGTCGTTCACTTATTAGAAGAAATGCGCAGAAAACGCCAACCACGCAAAGAAAAATTATTAGTAGACTATTACGACGTAAAACAACAGCTCGGCCGCCGTCCGACGTACTTGGAACTTCATTTGCATGGACGAAGTGAAGCAAAAGAATACAGGGACGAATTCAAATCGTACGTCGGCTTTCTTTACTGGGCAGATGAATTGTCCGAGCGGGAAAAAGAAGTGTTTTTAAAGTACGAATCATGGCTTATCGAAGTCGAGCGAACAGTGATGACAAAAAGCTACAAAATGGTCGTCTTGCAGGCGATGTTAAACCGAGGGACGTCACGTTGGCATTTGCCAATCACGCCAGCCGAAGCCGCACCGTTTTTCCATCAATATTTAACGGAAAAAGAATACCGAAAGCGCATCGATTTCTCTGATGGGGAAACGAAGCGCTTATGGCAATACGACGAGCAAAAAGTCGCCAAACTCATTGCCAAAATGCCGATGACGAAATGGAGCGGCAGTTCCAATGGGCTTGTTTCGTTTGAAAATAACGTCTTCTCGCTCAACTTCTCCATCGCGCCAGAAGACGAACACATGCTATACGAATGGACGCAACAGATTTGCGAATATCGGTTGCATGTGTACTTTGAGAGGAGGGGTGGGGGGGAGCAAGAAATCTCGAAATAAAAAAGCGAAGGGGATGGACGTCCATGGTTTCAATTCTTGGGAACTTACGCCGTTCAATTTGTAGAGAAACGTTCAAACGACAAGACAAAGTTGTTCTTGATATTATTAACACAGTCATTCATTGGGAATGTTACTATACATGTACAGAAAGAGAACTGTTTCCGATCAAAGACGAAGGGTCGCTTCGGAAGATAATCGCGACGTATGAGTTTTTTTGGGGGAGTAATGCCGTCTGTAAGGCTTAATCGATTTTATATATACATCCAAATTGACATTTTAACCTCTGGTTCACGCAGCACACCCGATGCGGCGTAATAACTCATCTGGATGCTGTAAGACGTATTGTTCAAAACGAGTAATCGACTGGGCGATGTCCTTTTGATCTTTATGCAGGACGTTGGCGATGACTTCATCTTTCAGCCACGTCCATAACCGTTCAATCGGATTCAAATGTGGGGAATACGGTGGCAGAAAAATAAAGTGAAAGGCGTTGCCTTCCTCTCCATCAAGAAAGGCTTGCACCATGTTGGCATGATGAATACGCGCATTGTCCAACACAAGCACGATAAATCGATCGGAATATTTTTCTTTCAACAGGCGCAAAAAGTCAAGGAACGTTTCGGCATGGGCGGATGATGCGCGATGAAACACGACATCGCCTTGTCGCACGTCGACGGTATTAAAAATGGACACGTGGGCATGGTGACCGTAGCCTGGCACTTGTTTTTGATTCCCTACTTCTGCCCATGTCGTACGAAGTGCTTGATATGCGCGAACATGCGTCTCATCGACATGAAGAAGAATGATTTCTTTCGTGATTCGTTTTTTTTATAAACTCGAGTTCTTTTTCAGAGGCTGCTTGAAGCACTGGATCGCCTTGGACAAGTTTATAAGTGGGACGTGTCCATGACAAACGAAGACGATGCAATAACTTGCGAATGCCTTCTCGTGACATCGAAACGCCATAAGTTTGTTGGATGTAAGATTGCAATATACGTGTGTTCCATGACGAAGAAATGCCCCACCCGACATCCACAGGGGTGGTAGTTAATATCAGTTGTCTGATTTCCTGTTGTTGTTCTTCCGTAAGAAATGGCACGCGACCAGGTGGCAAGCGGCGATCGAGTAAATGATCGAGCCCACCTTCATTAAAACGTGCAACGTAGATGGCAACGGATTGACGGCACAGATTGACCATTTTTGCGACGTCTTTGCCAAGATACCCTTCTATGACGAGGCGAACGGCAGTTACCCGAACACGAAGCGAAGCATCTTTGATTTTCCGTTCTTGTTTCCGAAGGGTTCGAGGTGTCCAACCGTGATCATTTGTAATTTTAAGACGTTTCATGTCATTTCCGCTCCTTTTATACGTGGGTATTTAGGAGCAGTATAACCATGGAAAAGGGTGTTCATACAGAAGTTATAACTTTAAAGTGCATGTATATAAGTAAAAGATTTGTCTGGGAAGGAGCAATACCGAATGATGAAAGGGGATTTTTTATGAAACCAGGGGCAAAGAAACTGCTTGAATACTTAAAGAGTCACAAAGAGCTCAAGTTATCAGACCTTAAAACAATAGGGAATTTCTGGACAGAAAAGGCGATTAAACGGTTTGTGGAGGAGTACAGTGATGTTTTTGTCATAGAAAATGAGAAAGTGAAACTTAAAGATATACAAATCTCACAGTCTCCTATAGATATGAGCGAGTACGTTAAGATGCGTTCGATCATTCTTTCAGAACTAGAAAAATTCCTTGTTGGTCCGTTTGAAGAAAATGAAACGCTAGGTCGAAAAAAGACACCGATGGCTCTTTATTTAACAGGGAAGCTTGTTCCATTTGGTTCAACGTCGGATGTTTTAAATGAAGAAGAAAATCATATTGAAACTAAACAATTGCTAGAAGATGAGGCGATGGATGAAGTACTAATTCATCGACACGTATTTCGCCCATCGTCCATGGGGTTTAGTTTTAAAATGAAATCCCTAACAGATATAAAAGTACAAATCAGTTGGGGAATGTACGATGATAAAGAGCATACCCGAACTCAATTGCAAGAAGAATGGAAGTTCGTCCCGGAAAACCGGACATATGAGGCAAAAAATGAGCCGGCTCGCGTACGTTGCAAGGTAAAATATCATGACGGTTTATATCACGTTAGCTTGTTTTTAATGAACAGCTATGAACGGGACTCATATCCCAAACAAAGCGAAATTATGTTTCAAACAAAAATGGTTGTAGAGATCCCAAAAGAGAATATCGCCGTATTTTCTTCGAAAGCAGACGTGAATCATTATGAAGATGAGCTATTATATGGCCGTCATTCTCATGAGTATGCCGTCGGTCATGGGGTCGGTGTTGATTGGAAAGAGAGCGATAGTTACATTATCATTGAGAGCAAATGGCTTCCATTTTATGAGTTGCCTGCAGTGGAACATCGATCTTTTTCAGATGTTCGCTTTTCCATGAAAGAATTGAGCGAAATGGATGAAAAAGGGCTACAGGCAACATTGTCTTTCATTCCTAACCAATACGAAAAATGGCTGAACGAACAAAAAAAGCATATTTCATCATTACCGAGCCATCTAAAAGAAGTAGCGAAGAGAAATGTTCGAGAGATTGAGAAAATAATTAAGCGGATTCGAGAGGGAATTAGCCTAATTACAAGTAACGCATGTGTGAGAGAAGCGTTTCGGTTTGCGAATAAAGTTATGGTGACTCAACAAGCTCATTCGAAGGTAGCTTTGCATTATCGTAGTTTCCAAGAAAGAATACAGCCGAAATATACGGGAGAATGGCGACTGTTCCAAATAGCATTTCTATTAATGAACATTGCTGGAATGGTTGATCCAAATCACGAAGATCGGGAAGTGGTTGATTTAATTTGGTTTCCGACGGGGGGAGGAAAGACAGAAGCATATCTAGGGCTGGCGGCATTCACCATGGGATATCGTCGCTTGATAGGGAAATCAGATTGTCCAGAAACGTATGCGGGAGTTACCATATTTATGCGTTATACGTTACGTTTATTGACGACACAACAATTTCAGAGGGCCGCAGTTATGATTTGTGCAGCGGAACTCATTCGGCAAAAAGAGCCTGAAAAATATGGGGTAGAACCGTTTCGTATTGGGCTTTGGATCGGACAGTCCTCATCACCTAATACATATGAGGATGCCATCGAGAAAATGAAACAAATAAAAGAAGGAAACGAAATATTGGAAGGAAATCCGATGCAGCTGACGCACTGTCCATGGTGCGGAACAGAGTTGACAGCGGAAGACTATTATGTTGATAACCATAAGCAAGTGATTCGCTGTCATTATCATAAATGTCCTTTTTCAGAGGATAGTGGAATTCCAGCTCTAACGATTGATGAGGCTATTTATCAATACGTCCCTACCATTCTCATCGGGACGGTTGATAAAATTGCACAAATTGCTTGGAAAAAAGATATGTATGAGCTGTTTGGATATAAAAACTATTATAGTTTTGGAAACGGTTTTATTTTTTCAGAAACTAATAGACGTGGATATAGAAAGATTCACTGTTTGAAGCCACCAGAACTCATTATTCAGGACGAGCTTCATTTGATTTCTGGTCCATTAGGATCTTTAACAGGTTTGTACGAATTAGCAATTGACTATTTGTGCCAGCACGAAGGAAAAGGACCGAAGATTGTTGCCTCTACAGCTACTATTCGTGGGGCGAATGAACAAATTCAGCGTCTTTACGGCCGAAAGGCGAGTCAGTTTCCTTTACCTGTGTTAAAGGCTAGCGATAATTTTGTATCATACGAAGTCCCTACACAACAAAAACCAGGTCGGTTATATGTTGGTATTTGCGCACCAGGAGTTAGTGGGAAAATTCATACGGTTCATGTTTATGCAGCACTAATGGCAATTAGCGAGAAGTTCAAAGGAAACGCGATTGACCCATATTGGACGATTCTAGGGTATTTTAATACCGTAAAAGAACTAGCTGGTACAACGATGTTATTTAAAGATGAGATTCCGGTTCGATTAAAACTGTTGAATGAAGAACTTGCGCAAAGAGATCTCTATGTGGAAGAAATGACGAGTCGAAGAAAGGCACGAGAAATACCAAGTTTATTGTCGTTAATGGAAAAAACGCATAAAGAAAAAGGGGCACTTAATGCTGTGCTTGCAACGAATATGATTTCTGTAGGTGTCGATGTTAATCGCCTCGGAGTAATGGTTGTACACGGGCAGCCAAAAACAACATCGGAATATATTCAAGCAACAAGTCGTGTTGGTCGGATGTATCCTGGTCTCGTATTAACGTTGTTCAATTCCTTGCGTTCGCGTGATTTATCGCATTATGAAAGATTTCGATCGTATCATAGTTCGATTTATCGTTTTGTAGAGCCTACGAGTGTTACGCCATTTGCGTACGGTAGCCTTCAGAGAGGATTAACTGGTGTGTTAGTTGGCTCTATACGTCAAGGTATACCAGCCATTAGCAAAGAACAAAGCGCGAAGTGTTTTGAAAGAAATGAAGAGGTAGAAAAGATTAAGCAGTTCCTAATGAAACGAGCGATGCAGACAGGTGAGATTTCAGAAATAGAATTTGAAAGAAACATGGAGGATATTTTGCAATGGTGGATTGAAATGACCAATAAACACGAGAGACTTTCTTACCAAAAATCAAATTACAATCGCATACCTTACTTGTTAAAAGCATTTGGAAACGAAAACGATCCGCAAGATGCTAGACCTGCTATGCATTCGCTACGAAGTGTAGAAACAGAAATTAAAGTAGTTAAATGGAAGGAAAAAAAGTAACCAAAATTTAATTTATTGAGGGATATTGAGGTGTGAAACGGTGAGTAAACAAATGGGACAGTTAAGACCAAGCCAGTTATTATTTTACCATGGACCCGGAGCCATTGTAGATATGCTAAAAGGAAGTGTTATGATTATGGCTGCGGACTTGTGGGATTTTAGAAGAAAAAATGAAATAGAAGATGAACGAGTAAGGAATGCATTGGGCGTTTCTCGATTGCGGCTACTGAATGAGGGACAAGATAAAATCTGTATAACGGCAAGACCATTCCCGAAATGGAAAATATGTCCGAAATGTGGGATGATGACAGAGTGGGAAGAAATCCAGTGTTATCATTGTGAAAAAAAGGGATTAAAAGTTGAATTGTTTCCAAGCCGCTTTGTCTTAGCGTGTAAAAATGGTCATATTCATGATTTTCCTTGGATTGATTGGTTGCATGAAGAAAAGGGATGCAAGCAACCGATATTAAAGATGACTTATCAAGGGATAGCGGGTTCTCTTTCTGATATGTACGTTCAATGTGTAAAATGTAAGAAAAAGAAATCATTAGCTCATATTATGAGTTTTACAAAAGCGTGTAATGGAGAACGTCCTTGGATAGGGGACGAAGAGCCGTGTAGCGAACAAATGGAAACAGTTTTACGTGGGGCATCTAAACTGTACACACCGCTTATCTTTAGTACACTGGGTGTTCCTTTAAGCGATGGGAAAGATGATATTTTAGTTGAACGAGTGAAGAGGCACAAAGAGGCTTTAAATATTGCCAAGAAAACAGGATTTTTTAAGCAGATGGCAACGGAATTACTAAAAATTGAAGAAATCCAGTTGTCGCTGGTTGAACAAATTTTAAATGAAGATCACGAACAAAGTGTATCGTACGAAACTATTCGTAAACAAGAGTGGAATACGATAATAAAGAAAAATGTCGATGATCTAGAGGATACGGGGTTTAAATGTATGGGGGTAGATGTTCATGAACAAATGAGGCCATATTTTTCGTCTATTGTGAAAATAGAATCGTTACCTGAAATTCAAGTATTAAGGGGATTCACACGCCTTCATTATTTAGACCCGTTTGATACAACAGAAATTCCTGTTTGTTCGGTTATGAAAGACATAAGATCATCTGGTTGGTTGCCCGCTGTGAAAAATTTAGGAGAAGGTATATTTTTTCAATTTGATATTCAGAAACTGATAGAATGGGAAAATAGAAAACGTGTAAAAGAGGAGCTATCCAGTATTTTTGATCGTTACAATAAGCGAAGGAAACAAATGGGTAATTCATCTATTTACTTGAAAGCTCGTCATATATTAATTCATACGTTTAGCCATGCGATGATTCAAGAATTTGCGAGGTTTTCTGGATATGCCACTACGTCATTGCGGGAAAGGCTGTATTGTAACGAGGAAATGCATGGCGTGCTAATTTATACGGCATCGACTGACTCAGAAGGGGGATTAGGCGGGTTAATTGAATTATCAAAACCTGACAAGTTATATGAAATCTTCGTGCGGGCATTAGAGAAAATGGAACATTGTTCATCGGATCCGCATTGTTCGGATGCACGGTTTGAATTACAGTCTACGATTAACGGTGCTGCTTGTCACGCTTGTGGGTTTGTTTCCGAAACATCGTGTGAATGGGGAAATCAACTTCTTGACCGACGTACATTAATTCCTTTAAGTAACGGTGAGGATCTCGCGTTTTTTGAATTATAATCTATTTTGTGTGGGCAATGGACCTTGTATCAACTGGATCGCTTCTAACGGATGTAGCGATGGGATAACCATCGCTACTCCTTTTCGCATTCCTTGTTATTCATTTACAGTAATAAGCACAAAATACACTACATGACACGTCACTTACTCAAAATAAATTATCCATTGAAGACATCCTTTTCTTATAATGAGACCATTTTTTTTAACTTCTCTAATGCTTTATTATCAATTTGACGCACTCTTTCACGGGAAATGCCGTATACATTTGCAACTTCTTGCAACGTCATTTCCTCTCCTGTCAAAAAACCGTAGCGATATAAAATTACGTTGTATTCTTTGTCGTTTTTTGCATTTTGTTTTAAATAGTGGAGAGCTGCGGTTACTAGCAGACGATCACATATTTTTTCCTCATAGCTATTTTCGTCTTGGAGCCATTGGCATTCCTCGGGTTCCTCGATCTGCAAGTAGTCAATATTTACATTTCTTTTTATACTATCATCCTCGTACATAGGATTTTGGAAGAAGCAATACAGGTGTGCGCGTATTTCATCGTTCGCTTCTTCATCATACTGCGAATAAAGTTCTTCAAAGCTTATATAATTTGTCTTGTATAACATATAGTCATAATCCGGTGATATGGTCTGTTCATTTGCTAATAGTTGTGATTCAATTGTTTGGTCTTCTTTCATAAGCTGCATGATTCGGTGAATCGGGATTCTAATAAGACTACAATGATTTAATTTGTAACGCTGAAGATGTGCAAATAAATGTCGCCGAAAATAATGATAAAAACTTCCGCCCATATCTGGATTATAGCGGTTATATGCTTTATTCAAAGCAAAATAGGCTTCTTGATAAAGATCCTCTAAAGGAATAAGCGAAGAAGAAAAATTTTTTGCATATTGATAAATTGTAAAAGAGTAGTATTCCCACGCCAGTGAAAGAAACGTTTCTTTCGGTAATACTTTATACTGGTGATTAGTTAAACGGCGCTTTGTTCTGTTTGAAGCAAGTGCCCGATGTTTAAATATTTGACGTAATGAAGGAAAGTACTCCTTTTTGGAGTATTCCTTTTTTTCTTTTGGAATTTCCATGTATTTTTTTCTCCATTGACGAGGATTAAACCTCCAATATCCTACTTTCCCTTCAATATTTTCAAAAAAAGGATAGGAAGATAAGGTGTTACGAATGCTGCTCTCAGCGTAACTACTCTCCTCCTGTATATCGCGAACTATTTCACGAATATGTAATCCTGATGGATGAAGCATGAGCAGTTCTGCTAACTGTTGCATTAGTGATTTAGTGCCATGCTGTTTCATTTGGGAAAGCTTTGCGATATCTTCATATTTCATTTGTTCAGTATGTGCCTTCTCGTCAAAAGAGCCTAGCATCATATACAATTGTTCATTTTCAAGGAAGAACTCTAGTTTTTGGCCTGGCTCTAAATCGTAATCAATCATCAAATTGCTAAGGTGTTGCCCATATAAAATATTTTCATGTTCATCGTAACGCAAGATAAGAGAGATTGATTTTTCATCGTCTAAGAAGTGAACGATTAAACAACCATTTTGAATCCAATCCGTAAAATAGTGTGCAGCTAACGTCTCTTGAATTCGATCGTAATAGCGCAAAGTATAGCTTAGCTTCTCCCTTTTTTTCGTTCGTGTTGTAGTATTGGCAGTTGCTGTTTTTGTTGATATAGAACGTGAAGATTCTTTAGAGTTACCTATTTCTTCAATGCGCTCAGAGATCGAAGAAAGGTTAGTAACTCCGTATAGTCGTTGTTTTACTTCTATGACTGGATGTTCTTCAACTGTCGAATATGCTAACGAATCTTCATTGATTAACATAAGTTCATTATCTAATAAAGGAACAATTTGTTTAATAGCTGCAAAATATGAAGAAAATAGCGCTTGATGAGGCTGTAATTGAAAAACATATCGAATGACATCACGAATTTTTACAAAACCTTCTTCATGCATTACAAATTGTCTGATAGTAGGTATGTTAAGTGCGACTTCTTCTTTAATATAATCGGTTATTTGAATAGAAATAAATGAGTCATGATCGTTTTTTCCAACAAGTGAGACCATTTGTTTCCTATCAACAAAAAAACGCGGATCAATTTTTGGAAAAAAATAAGCATAAGGGTCGTCAATTGAATATTTCAATAAAACACTCCGGTACACGTCAGAAACAAGGATTTTATCAATATTGTTTTTGAGCATGTAGCGAAAGACTAAATCATTTAATAAATTCCATTTACTTAATACAATATAGATATTTCCATCTTCAGAGGAAATAGTATCAAATCTCGGATCTAAATAAATGTCACTCATGGTAATTTGAAGTGATCTGGAATAAAGTTGCGGATAAGGATTTATCTTCATTTGATGATATAATCTATCTAATTTCTTATTGTGAATTTCTTTGCGAGAAAAATGATCATCTTCCTCCGTTTTTTCATAATAAAACTGTGCTTCAAGGGGAAGCTTGACAAAATTTCTCGCTTCTTCAAGAGAAAGACCCCTTCCATTTCCCCAATGTGTACGAACAAAATCGACAATAAGATCACGATGAAGTGGGGAACCAAGTGTACGGAATGCTCGATTAATCATTGAGATATTACTATAAACTGGACCGTTTTTCACATTGCTCTCTCCTATAGTTCCAAAAATATATTTACGCTTTCAAAAGTTGCATACGAAGGAGATTAAAATACATTCTATGGCTCTTCACCGAAAGTTGTACTTGACTATTTCAGAACACGCCTTCTCTGTACTTATAAGGGAAAATCAGTAAATCAGATTTTTCGTACACGGCGGCTCAAGAAAATCCCCCGCTTGTCGAGTACATGTTGTGGTGATGAACCCATTCTATGTATATTTTACAATAAATTTCATTAATTTTCACTAGTGTTGTATTAATTTAATTTTAATATTAAAAAGACTCACAATCTTCACTTATTTTATTTTGTGAAAAGAAAAAGTCCTTTATAATGGATAAGTCAGGTGGTAACCCGTCCAAATCCACTAAAAAGGACCAAACTCATGGACAAGATTACACGAAAAACTTCATTTGGACAATGGTTTTCGCCAATAAATCTTCAATTATTTGAAGAACAGGTGAAAACGATGAAATTAGATTACTATACGAAAAAATTAACGACAGAGTCATTTCTAAAATTACTGCTTTTTGCGCAATTGGAAGAAATCGAAAGTCTCCATGCGCTAAGCGATTGCCTTTTTGATGACCAGCTTCAAAAAGGGGTCGGCCTTAATTCTATCAGTATTTCACAGTTGTCACGGCGATTAAATGGTATAAACCCAGATCTATTTCAAAAGCTTTTTCTTGATTTAGTCGCAAAAATTCATGCCAAAACACAACACACAAAACGGGTCATGCCTTTAAAAATCATTGATTCAAGCACATTGCCACTTAATTTGACCAACCATAAATGGGCGAAGTTTCGTAAAACAAAGGCGGGTGTAAAGCTACATTTGCGCCTTGTGTTTATGGAAAAGGGGATATCCTATCCTGAAAAAGCTTTGATGACAACGGCAAGAGAACATGACCGTGGACAGCTTGAAATCATGGTGGATGACAAGGAATGCATGTATGTGTTTGACCGTGGCTACCTTGATATTAGGTCAATAAAGTAGACACAAAAATTTATAAATTTTTAGCAACGGTGTCAGGCACTGTTCGGTAACTCCATTTTCGAGTGAGCAATTTTATTGACCATTAAAGAAACTTTCATTCTTCTAGCCACAACCCACCTATTTTATGGATCTTCACCGAAAGTTGTACTTGACTATTTCAGAACACGCCTTCTCTGTACTTATAAGAAAAAATCAGTAAATCAGATTTTTCGTACACGGCGGCTCAAGAAAATCCTCCGCTTGTCAAGTACATGTTGTGGTGATGAACCTATTTTATATTATAATGGTATAAAAATCCTATTTTCCACTGGAGCTGGTTGAGATGGCGTACACGATTCCGGAAACGATTCGTTCGAGTGCAACAGCAGGGGAGCGGTTGTTGTTTCGAACGCTAAAAACGTATTTACCAGATGACTATATTGTCTATTATGAACCGGAGATTCGGGGAAGACGTCCGGATTTTGTCATTATCGGACCTGATTTAGGGCTTGTTGTGCTTGAAGTGAAAGACTACACATTGTCGACGTTGTTTCATTTGAATAATGATGAATGGACGATTGTAAATAGCGCTGGCGAGCAGGCGACAGTAAAAAGCCCGTTTAAGCAAGCGAGAGATAACGCATTTCACATTGTTGATGTGTTAAAAAAAGACAAAAATTTAGTCCACTTAGAAGGAAAGTATCAGTTTCAGTTAAAGTTTCCTTACGTAAAGTTTCCTTACGGTTATGGGGTTGTGTTTACAAGAATCTCGCAAAAAGATTTAGTGAAAAAGCAATTGTATCCAGTTATTGATCCGAATTTTTGTCTGTTGCGGGATGAAATTGATCCAGACAAAGAAACATTTAGCGAAGAAGTGTTGTTTGAAAAAATATGGAATATGTTTGTCGTTCCGTATCGATTGCGCACGCCGTTAACGAAAGAGGAAATTGATGCGATCCGTTATCATCTTTTTCCAGAGGTGCGCATCAGCGCGGAGTTTCGGCCACCTACGCCGTATCAAGATCAAGTGCTTTTATCGCTTCACGACATTAAAGCGATGGATTTACATCAAGAAAACTTAGCAAAACAGCTTGGAGATAAAAACCGTCTGATTCGCGGCGTAGCAGGAAGCGGAAAGACGCTTATTTTAGCTAGTCGCGCAAAACTGTTGGCGAAACAACATCCTGATTGGAAAATTTTAATTTTGTGTTATAACATTTCGCTAGCGCAAGGGATTCGCCAAATGCTCGAGCATATGTTAAGTGAACCAGATTCGTTATTCGATTTTGATTTTACGAAAGAAAATGCGATGGCAAACACAGCGAGGGAGCAAATTATCGTGCGCAACTTCCATGAATGGTTGAAACATGATTTAAAAATATCAGAACAGGCGTGTTGATTAACCAATAATATCCATAAAAAACATAGAAAAAAGAGCACCTTTCCTGTAGAATGTAAGTAACAACACAAACAAACCTAGGAGGTGCTCTCTATGCACAAGCATACCACACTCCCAAATTTGATGCAAAAAATTGTTTCTGATGAAGATCTCCAGTCGATTACCGAAGCCGTTGGCTACCATGACACTTCGCGGACGTTTACGGTGCGCACGTTGGTTGATTTTTTTCTGCTGGCGGCACTTCACGAATGGAAAAGTTTCCGTCATGGTGCCGATGTGGCGAAAATGTACGGATTGCCGACGTTTCATTACTCGACGGTTTCTAAGAAAGCGAAAGAAGTTCCGTACGAGGTGATGAAGCGCTTATTTGCTTTGGTTGTTTCTAAGTGCAATCGCCAAACCCGCCGTTCGCTTCGCTTTCCAAAAGCATTGCGTATAGTAGACTCCACGACCGTCACCGTGGGGAAAAACCGCCTGACATGGGCACCCTATCATGGGGAACGATCCGGAGTGAAAATGCACGTCGCGTATTCCCCTGAGCAACAAATGCCGAGCGACATCGTAGAAACCGTAGGGTTGCGCCACGATGGACCGGTGGGAGAGCGGCTCACAGACGTACAAACGGTTCTTGTCGAAGATCGAGCGTACTTTAAAATTGAACGCCTCGATCGGTTTGTCGAACAGAAGCAACCGTTTGTGATTCGGATGAAAGACAATGTCGAGATCCATCAAAAAAAGAGCCTAAAGCGCCTTTCTTCCTCCTCTTCTTCTATTGTGGCGGATTTTACTTGCCAGTTAGGAACGAAACAATGTCGTTCCAAAAAGCGCCATCGCGTCGTGATCTTTCAGGATGCGAACGGGCATGAAATCCGTGTGGTCACGAACGTCTTAGAGGCATCGGCGGAAAAGATTGCCGAGATGTATCAAGAACGTTGGACAGTGGAAGTGTTTTTCCGATGGATCAAGCAATATCTAAACGTTCCGACCTTATTTGGCACCAACGAGCATGCGGTATACAACCAACTTTTTGCGGCATTTATCGCTTATGTGTTACTGAGATGGCTATATCATCGAACGGAAAAACGGACAACCTCGTCCCTTACCTTTCTTTCGTTTGTCCGTCGTTTTTTCTCTGGGCAACTTCCTCTCGAATGGAAATCCGAGATGGCAGCTGTCTTATTTGAGTATGCCCGAATATATGGGAGTAGTATGCCTAATTTTGGATAATCAACAGCCGTGATATCAGAACAACAAATTCCGCACATATTAGAAAAGATTGATAAAAAAGAAGCGATTTTGCCGATGTACGACGCAATTTTGATTGACGAGGGGCAAGACTTTTCTTCCGAATGGCTTGCGCTCGTTAGTAAGCTACTAAACCCAGAAACACAATCGCTTCTTCTTGTGGAAGATCGTGCACAGACGATTTATAGACGAAAACGCTCATATGTGCAAGATACGGGATTAAGTTTTCAAGGCCGTTCAAAAGTATTGACGATTAACTATCGCAATACGGCACAAATTGTCAACAACCCAATGACTAAAGTCATGGGCTTGTAAGCCCCATGTTGACCAGACCAAGGCTTGAAACAGAGCCTACGTTATAGATGTCATGACACGTTCGGGTGCTTCTCCAGCCCGTTCCTCTGTCGTGCAAGGTTAAACAAGCGTGGTGGGTAGCGCTAGTGTCTTGCACATAACAAGCATCTATAACATGGTCGAGGAGAATATGACCTGCGTAAGCAGAGGAAAGGGGAGGACCCTATGGTTTTTGTGTTAGACACAAACAAACGTCCGCTTGCTCCTTGTCACGAAGCAGTTGCAAGAAAGCTGTTGAAACAAGGGAAGGCGGCGATTTACAGGCGATTTCCATTTACCATCATCTTGAAAAAATCAGTAGACGAATCAGAAATTAAAGCAACATATCGGCTAAAAATCGACTATGGAAGCAGGCATACAGGATTAGCGATTTTGCGAGGACAAGAAGTGGTATGGTTAGGGCAACTTGACCATCGCACAGACATCAAGGAAAGAATAGATAAAAGGCGTGCTTTTCGTCGAGCAAGACGAAATCGAAAAACAAGATACAGAAAACCACGCTTTCTGAACCGCAAGCGAAAGGAGGGGTGGTTGCCGTCATCACTAGAGAGTCGTGTGCAAAATATCCAAACATGGGTTAACCGCCTAAAGAAGTTATGCCCCATTGGGTATATATCATACGAAAATGCCAAATTCGACACGCAACTCATGCGAAATCCTGAAATCAATGGTGTAGAGTATCAACAAGGCACGCTACAAGGATATGAAGTACGGGAGTATTTGCTTGAAAAGTTTGGGCGGAAGTGTTGTTATTGCGGAAAAGAAAATGTTCCACTTGAAGTGGAGCATATCATTCCAAAATCGAGAGGTGGAACAGACCGAGTGGATAACCTATGTCTTGCCTGTCATGACTGTAATCAGCGCAAAGGAAGTAAGACAGCAGAAGAATTCGGGTATCCGCACATTCAAAAGCAAGTCAAAGAATCATTAAAGGATGCAAGTGCTATCAACTCGACAAGATGGAAAGCGTATGAAGTGTTAAAGCAGACAGGATTAGATGTCGAGTGTGGAACAGGTGCACGAACGAAAATGAATCGTATTCGTTTAGACTTGCCGAAAACACACTATTTTGACGCTTGTTGCGTGGGAGAAAGCACACCAAATCACTTATATTTCAAAACAAAAGAAGTGTTATTTATCAAGGCAAAAGGGCGTGGTAGTCGTTCACGCACAAACCTAGATAGATATGGCTTCCCAAGAGGTTATCTTGCAAGACAAAAATTCTTCTTTGGCTTCCAAACAGGGGACATGGTTAAGGCTGTTGTCCCAAGAGGGAAATATCAAGGCGTTTGGTTTGGCGAAGTCGCATGTAGAAAGACTGGAAGTTTCGATATTAAAGGCAAGGACGGAAAGCGTATCGCACAAGGAATAAATTATAGATATGTCCAAGTCATTCAGCGATTTGACGGATATGCTTATGGAAAGGGGGTGGCGGAACTTGCGTAAGGTGCAATTCCTCCCCGTGCCTAAAGGCAGGGGCTTCCTTGCGTAAGTTTCGTGATTGATCGTGACAACATATGGAATTAACCAAACCGTATTTGAACGCTTAATGGCATATTTTCAAAGTGAAGAAGAGATCCGACGAGTTATTTTATTCGGCTCGCGCGCGAAAGGGATGGCACGCTATAACTCTGACATTGACCTATGCATTGATTATACAGGAAAGCAAAAGTGGAAAGTCATCGATGCGATTGATGAAATCGTCGGTATTTATTCGTTCGATGTGTTGTTTGCTGACTCGTTGAACAAAGAAATCGCACAGCAAATTAAGCGTGACGGAGTCGTTATCTATGAGAAATAAACAAGCAGGGGACAATCGTCCGCCTGCTTTTTCGTTTACACTGTAACGGATGCTTTTGTTTTTTTCCGCAGGTCAAAGCGGTCAGCGTTCATCACTTTTACCCAAGCCTTGATAAAGTCGCGGACGAATTTTTCTTTGTTATCGTCTTGGGCGTAAAATTCGGCGTACGAACGGAGGATCGAGTTCGAACCGAACACTAAGTCGACACGTGTGGCAGTCCAACGAACTTCTCCTGTTTTCCGGTCGCGAATGTCGTACAAGCCATCTTCTTTTGGTACCCATTCATAGCTCATATCGACGAGGTGGACGAAGAAATCGTTCGTTAGCACGCCGATACGATCCGTAAATACACCGTGAGGAAGGTCGCGATACGTTGCCCCTAACACGCGCAATCCACCAACTAATACAGTCATTTCTGGAGCGGTTAAGCCAAGCAACTGCGCTTTGTCGACAAGCAGCTCCTCAGGCGTGACGCTGTATGCTTTCTTTTGGTAGTTACGGAATCCGTCCGCAACCGGTTCTAATACAGCAAAGCTTTCGACATCTGTTTGTTCTTCGGTTGCGTCGCCGCGCCCAGGCATAAACGGTACACGAACGTCAAAACCAGCGTCGCGTGCAGCTTTCTCGACAGCTGCGCTACCGCCAAGTACGATTAAATCGGCAAGACTCACTTTTTTCGGAAGTTCACGTTGAATATCTTCGTAAACGGAAAGCACTTTGGCAAGTCGCTCTGGTTCGTTTACTTCCCAATCTTTTTGCGGAGCGAGTCGAATACGCGCACCGTTTGCGCCGCCGCGCTTATCGGAGTTGCGGAATGTGCTAGCGGACGCCCAAGCTGTTTTTACAAGCTCGCTCACTGTTAGTCCTGATTGCAAAATGCGCGTTTTGATGTCTTCGATTTCTGCATCAGTTAATTCCACATCGACTGCTGGAATCGGGTCTTGCCAAATGAAATCTTCTTTCGGTACTTCTGGACCGAGATATCTCGTTTTCGGCCCCATGTCGCGATGAATAAGTTTAAACCATGCGCGTGCAAACGCATCAGCAAATTCTTCAGGATGTTCATAAAAGCGGCGAGCAATTTTTTCATATGCTGGGTCGAACCGTAACGCTAAATCGGTCGTCAGCATCATCGGTGGCACTTTCTTGTTCGCATCTTCGACATCTGGAGCGAGATGTTCTTCTTTTAAGTTCACTGCTTCCCACTGATACGCACCAGCTGGACTTTTTGTTAGCTTCCATTCATATTCAAAAAGCAATTGTAAATAGCTGTTATCCCATTTTGTAGGTGTTGGTGTCCAAGCGCCTTCTAGGCCACTTGTAATCGTATCGCGTCCTTTTCCTTTTCCGTATGAGCTGATCCAACCTAATCCTTGTGCTTCGATTGGAGCGGCTTCTGGCTCAGGACCGACATGCGATGCATCGCCAGCTCCGTGCGCTTTACCAAACGTATGACCGCCTGCGATCAGCGCCACCGTTTCTTCATCGTTCATGCCCATTCGTTTAAACGTCTCACGAATGTCACGTGCGGCTGCGAGCGGATCTGGATTACCGTCCGGACCTTCTGGATTGACGTAAATGAGTCCCATTTGCACAGCAGCAAGCGGATTTTCTAACTCACGATCGCCTGTATAACGTTCCGAAGCGAGCCATTCTTTTTCCGCACCCCAATAAATGTCTTCCTCTGGATGCCATACGTCTTCACGGCCAGCGCCAAACCCGATCGTTTTTCCACCCATCGACTCAATGGCTACGTTGCCAGCTAATACGATTAAGTCCGCCCACGAAATTTTATTGCCATACTTCTGTTTAATCGGCCACAGCAGGCGACGTGCTTTATCTAAATTCGCATTGTCCGGCCAGCTGTTCAACGGGGCAAAACGTTGCGTGCCTGTTGATGCTCCACCTCGTCCGTCACCGATGCGATACGTTCCTGCCGAATGCCAAGCCATGCGGATAAATAGCGGTCCGTAATGACCGTAGTCGGCAGGCCACCAATCTTGGCTTGTCGTCATCAGTTTGCGCAAATCTTCTTTTAACGCCCAATAGTCAAGTTTTTGAAACTCTTCCGCATAATCGAACGTTTCGTCATGTGGGTTCGTTTTTCGGTCATGTTGATGAAGGATGTTTAAGTTTAGTTGATTTGGCCACCAGTCTTTGTTTGTTGTTTTGTTTGAAGCGTGACTTGTCACGCTCCCATGGAATGGGCATTTGGATACGTGTTCGTTTTTGTTTTCCACTCTTTTATTCCCCTTTCTAGCATATAAATGAAATGAATTGTCTCTCAGTTGTATACACAATGAAGTGATAATGTAACTATTCAGCCACATCATAAAGTGAGCTGAATATTTTTTGCTTTTCCTGTCCATGATGTGAATATTGATAGACAAGGAGGTGAATCGCATGTTGACGGTACAACAAGCTGTATTTACAGTTGAGAGCTTAATCGGCAAAGTCCAACAACAAAAGCAGCTCATTACTCACCAACAACAAGTCATTGAGCAACTGTTGAAAGAAAACAAACAGCTACGCAAAGAAAATGAACAACTCAAGTATCGCGTTCAAGAGCTGGAAGCACGCACGAAAAAAAACAGCTCTAATAGCCATTTGCCCCCATCTTCTGACCGTTTTGCCAACACACGTTCTTCTCGTCAACCATCTGGCAACAAGCCAGGCGGACAAGAAGGACATCAAGGAACGACGCTCCGTCAAGTGGAACATCCACATCATCGTGTCGTCCACCGTGTGCATACGTGTCAAGGATGTGGAGCTTCTTTGCGTGAAGTCAAACCGTTCAAAGTCGATATCCGTCAAGTGTTTGATGTCCCTCCTGTGGCGATCGAGGTGACACAACATGAACGTGAAGTGAAATCGTGTCCACATTGTCGATGCGTGCAACAAGCCGAATTCCCATCCCATATCACGAATCATGTGCAATACGGTCCACGGCTCACGGCGCTCGCTGTTTATTTACATCATATCCAATTGATCCCGTACAAGCGTTTAAGTGATACAATCGAAGCGTTATATCAACACTCGATTAGTACAGGAACCCTTGCCAATATGGTGAAACGAGGACGCGAAGCGCTGGAATCCAATATGGACATCATCGAAGACGCCTTACTTGAATCCAACATCCTGCATGTCGATGAAACGAGTTTGCGCATCAATGGGAAACTCGCATGGGTGCATGTCGCGTGTACATCGAGATATACATACTTGGCTCCTCACGCTTCTCGTGGAAAAAAAGCGACCGATGATATCGGGATTCTTCCCCGATATGAAGGGACGATGATGCACGATGCGTTCAGTACGTATCCGAAATACACACATGCCACCCATGCCCTTTGTCATGCCCACCATTTGCGTGAGTTAAAAGGATTCATCGAACAGGGGCATACGTGGGCGATGCGCATGACCACGTTTCTGTTAGCCGCCAAGCAAGCCGTCGAAGCCCATCACGGTGCACTTTCCGAAGAAGAAGCGAGACGGTGGGAACGAGTGTATGATCGCATCCTAGAAAGAGCACAACACCGATTAGAAACGATGACGCCTCTTCCGAAAAAAGCACTCGCTTTTGTTCGACGCCTTCAAAAACGAAAGGAAGAAGCGCTGCGTTTCTTACGTGAAGTACATGTTCCCTTTGATAACAACCAAGCCGAACGCGATCTTCGCATGGTCAAAGTCAAAGAGAACATTTCGGGTACGTTTCGCGAAGAAACATTCGCGCAGTCGTTTTGCATCGCAAGAAGCATCGTTTCCACACTGACGAAACACGAAAAAAACGTGTGGGATTCGTTATGTCTTCTGTTGGCAGGCGAAACGATCGATCGAGTTCTTTCCGCTACCTAGGGCATTTTCTATGACCGAAATGCCCTATTTGTGCTGGGCTTTTTTATACACTAGCACTGGGGTGAATAGTTACGTGATAATGATTAGTACATTAGAATTATACTAAATTAATATTTAATAGTAAAGTATAAAAAATATTTTTATAAAAAAATTATAAAAATCCCCCATTTCATTCTGTTTACAGAATAAAATGGGGGATTTATACGTTTACATCCGTATCTCCGTTCATCGTTTCACTCCAATCTTTAACCCTGGATCATATGTTGGACTTGTTCAGTTGTCAAATTTCGAATAAATTCGATTAAATCAATTGCTTCAATGCCGAACTCACGACATTTTTCAACGTATCTTTGGTAAGCTTTCGTATACATATCCATAAACAAAACCCCTTTCGCACGTTTCTTTTGTTAGTTACATTGTATTATAACAGATTTAAAAAATCAATATCTGTTATATAATTATTTTTTATTCTTGTTGCAGGAGCGAATGCAGGAAAGTTTGGAATTGATCGGTGGGTTATCACATATGTGCGTAAATATTGGATTAAATAAAACAAAGACGGCCATGTGCACTATTGTGCGTGGCCGTTTTGCATTTTGAAAGTAAATTTCACATGTAAGTAGTAGAAATAAAAGCATTGTAGTACAATAGAGTAGGTCATGAAAAGGAATTATACATATTTCACTAATCAAGAAAGGATGGACATGAATGCATATTATTGAATTAATGAAAGCGATCATTTTAGGGCTAGTGGAGGGAGCGACAGAGTTTGCACCTGTTTCATCGACAGGTCATATGATTATTGTTGATGATATGTGGCTAAAATCGAGCGAGTTTTTAGGAAAGTATGGGGCAAACACGTTTAAAGTCGTCATCCAGCTCGGTTCGGTTTTAGCTGCTGTTGTTGTGTTTAAAGATAAATTTTTTGAGTTGCTTTATTTACGAAAAGGTGAAGTGAGAAAAGGACCACGCTTGACGCTGATGCACATTTTCGTTGGTCTTTTGCCTGCTGGAGTGTTGGGGGTTTTATTTGAAGACTATATTGATGAACATTTATTTTCCACAAAAACGGTGCTCATTGGGCTTGTGCTTGGAGCTTTGTTGATGATCGCAGCGGATCGTTTCGGAAAACGAACAGTAGCACAAACTGTAGATGATATTACATATAAGCAGGCGTTTATTGTCGGTCTTGTTCAATGTTTATCGCTTTGGCCTGGTTTTTCGCGTTCAGGTTCGACCATTTCAGGTGGCGTACTTGTTGGCATGAGCCATCGTGCTGCAGCTGATTTTACATTTATTATGGCGGTGCCAATTATGGCAGGAGCAAGCGCCATTTCGTTATTGAAGAACTGGCAGTACATCACGTTTGATGCGCTACCATTTTTCGTTGTTGGTTTTATTAGCGCGTTTATTTTTGCGTTAATTACTATTCGCTTTTTCTTACGTTTAATTAATCGTGTTCGCCTCGTTCCATTTGCCATTTACCGTATTGTGCTTGCAGCGGTCATTTATATTTTGTATTTTGCTTAAATCTCCACGATGGCTTGTGGAGATTTTTTTATGTTAAAAAATCGTCAAAAACGCACGAACGTAGTGCTGGATAATCAGTCTATAATGAATGTGACGGGCGGTTATATGGAAAGTCAACAACCCAATGACTAAAGTCATGGGCTTGTAAGCCCCATGTTGACCAGACCAAGGCTTGAAACAGAGCCTACGTTATAGATGTCATGACACGTTCGGGTGCTTCTCCAGCCCGTTCCTCTGTCGTGCAAGGTTAAACAAGCGTGGTGGGTAGCGCTAGTGTCTTGCACATAACAAGCATCTATAACATGGTCGAGGAGAATATGACCTGCTTTATGCAGAGGAAAGGGGAGAACCCTATGGTTTTTGTGTTAGACACAAACAAACGTCCGCTTGCTCCTTGTCACGAAGCAGTTGCAAGAAAGCTGTTGAAACAAGGGAAGGCGGCGATTTACAGGCGATTTCCATTTACCATCATCTTGAAAAAATCAGTAGACGAATCAGAAATTAAAGCAACATATCGGCTAAAAATCGACTATGGAAGCAGGCATACAGGATTAGCGATTTTGCGAGGACAAGAAGTGGTATGGTTAGGGCAACTTGACCATCGCACAGACATCAAGGAAAGAATAGATAAAAGGCGTGCTTTTCGTCGAGCAAGACGAAATCGAAAAACAAGATACAGAAAACCACGCTTTCTGAACCGCAAGCGAAAGGAGGGGTGGTTGCCGTCATCACTAGAGAGTCGTGTGCAAAATATCCAAACATGGGTTAACCGCCTAAAGAAGTTATGCCCCATTGGGTATATATCATACGAAAATGCCAAATTCGACACGCAACTCATGCGAAATCCTGAAATCAATGGTGTAGAGTATCAACAAGGCACGCTACAAGGATATGAAGTACGGGAGTATTTGCTTGAAAAGTTTGGGCGGAAGTGTTGTTATTGCGGAAAAGAAAATGTTCCACTTGAAGTGGAGCATATCATTCCAAAATCGAGAGGTGGAACAGACCGAGTGGATAACCTATGTCTTGCCTGTCATGACTGTAATCAGCGCAAAGGAAGTAAGACAGCAGAAGAATTCGGGTATCCGCACATTCAAAAGCAAGTCAAAGAATCATTAAAGGATGCAAGTGCTATCAACTCGACAAGATGGAAAGCGTATGAAGTGTTAAAGCAGACAGGATTAGATGTCGAGTGTGGAACAGGTGCACGAACGAAAATGAATCGTATTCGTTTAGACTTGCCGAAAACACACTATTTTGACGCTTGTTGCGTGGGAGAAAGCACACCAAATCACTTATATTTCAAAACAAAAGAAGTGTTATTTATCAAGGCAAAAGGGCGTGGTAGTCGTTCACGCACAAACCTAGATAGATATGGCTTCCCAAGAGGTTATCTTGCAAGACAAAAATTCTTCTTTGGTTTTCAAACAGGGGACATGGTTAAGGCTGTTGTCCCAAGAGGGAAATATCAAGGCGTTTGGTTTGGCGAAGTCGCATGTAGAAAGACTGGAAGTTTCGATATTAAAGGCAAGGACGGTAAACGTATCGCACAAGGAATAAATTATAGATATGTCCAAGTCATTCAGCGATTTGACGGATATGCTTATGGAAAGGGGGTGGCGGAACTTGCGTAAGGTGCAATTCCTCCCCGTGCCTAAAGGCAGGGGCTTCCTTGCGTAAGTTTCGTGAAGAGTATATGAAAACATTTGTGACAATTATTATCGTTTTCACAGCGATCGTGGGGGGCGGTTATTTGTTAGCGCAAGGAAATGAAACAGTGCGGGCGACGTGGCTTTGGAATCCATGGTTATTCATTCAAGATGAAGACCGCGTCCTTTCGTTTTTAGAAAACAAGCGAATAAGCGACGTATATGTGCAAATTGACAAAGAAGTTCCAATAGATGCGTACCGGCAATTTATTCGTCGTGCAAATGAGAAGGGCATTCGAGTTTATGCGCTCGATGGAGCCCCAAATTGGATTGAACATGAAGAAGCGTTGGAGCGCCTATTTCAACGGCTAGATCAATATGAAAATGACGCTCAGCCAAATGAAAAGTTTAGCGGCGTACATTTAGACGTTGAACCGTACTTGCACGTATGGTGGCGTACGAATCGCGAGAAGGCGATCGTCTCGTACCAATCTGTTTTACAGCGCGCCCGTCAACTAGCGAATGAGCGATCGTTGCGGTTCGAGGTGGATATCCCATTTTGGTTTGACGAAGTAAAACATAGGGATAAAACGCTCGCGGAATGGGTTATTGCTCATGTGGATGGCGTAACGATCATGGCTTATCGCGATCGGGCTGATGCGATCATTAACATTGTGGAAAAAGAAATGCGATTAGCTAAAAAATACGGAAAACAAGTTGTCGTCGGCGTAGAAACGGGACAAGTCGGTGAAGGAGATGACGTTTCCACTTTTGAAGAAGATGAGGCATACATGAACGAGCAACTTGCTATTGTCCAAAAACATTACGCCCGAACAAAAAGTTTTTCTGGTATCGCGGTGCACCATACAGAACAATGGATGAAACGAAATGGAATTGTGTTTGAATAAAAAATTTTTTTCGCGTTTTGTTGGAGAATATGAAGTGAAATATGGAAAGGGGCTCATGTATGTCTAAACATACGAAACTTATAAACGAAGCAGAAACAAGAGTACAGCGTGCAAAAGAAAAAATGGACAGCACGTATCGCTTAGCATACCATATTATGGCGCCGGTAAACTGGATGAATGATCCAAACGGATTGATTCAATGGAATGGAGAGTACCATGTATTTTATCAGTTCCATCCCGACAGTCCAAAGTGGGGGCCGATGCATTGGGGGCATGTGAAAAGTAAAAACCTCGTACATTGGGAGCGTGCACCGATTGCGCTTGCACCGAGTGAGTGGTACGACGAAGGCGGTTGTTTCTCTGGAAGCGCAGTCAATAATAATGGTGTCCTGACACTCATTTACACAGGAAACGTTTGGCTAAATGAAGAACAAACGGAATTGAAGCAATATCAATGTATTGCAACAAGCAAAGACGGCATCCATTTTGAAAAAGACGCGTCCAATCCTGTGCTTTCCGAGCCACCATTTGACTGCCAAGGGCATATTCGCGATCCGAAAGTGTGGAAGCGTGGCGACGACTGGTATATGGTGCTTGGGACAAGAGAGGGGAATAACGGAAAAGTCGTTTTATATAAGTCGAAAGATCTGCGTCAATGGGAATATGTCAACATCCTTGCACAGAGCGATGGTAGCTTAGGATATATGTGGGAGTGCCCAGATGTTTTTCATTTGAATGGGAAAAATGTATTGTTGTTTTCTCCGCAAGGTATCGAACGAGATGGTGATCGTTTTCAAAATCTCCATCAAACGGGCTACGTTGTCGGAACGCTTGATTATGAAACAGGAAAACTAGCGCACGGAGCGTTTGAAGAGTTGGATAAAGGATTTGATTTTTATGCCGCTCAAACGTTCGAAGATGAAAAAGGACGACGCATTTTGTTCGGTTGGATGGATATGTGGGAGTCTTTTATGCCGACGCAAGCACATGGTTGGGCAGGGGCGTTGACGATCCCTCGTCTTTTGGAATTAGCGGATGATGAGAAACTGTTGATGAAGCCGGTGCCGGAATTGCAGTTACTACGCGCAGGTCACGTGCGGCTGGAATCGATTTCAATTCGAGAAGGTACATATACGTTACCTGTGAAAGGCGACCGTTTAGAGTTGCTCGTTCGTTTTTCGTTAGCCGATTTTCAAGGGAACGCGTTTGGTGTGAAAGTGCGTTGTGCGGAAGACGGAAGCGAAGAAACGATCTTCCGCTATGATGTGAAAGACTCGATCGTGACGTTTGACCGAAACCGGTCCGGAAAAGGAGAGGGCGGCATTCGCCGTGCCGTATTGGATAAGCAAGAAGACGTCGTCACGTTCCATGTCTTTATTGACCGTTCTTCTGTTGAACTATTTGTCAACGGCGGCCGGCTTGTCATGACAGGGAGGATTTATCCATCTGAAACGAGTCAAGGGATTAAATTGTTCGCAGAGGGTGGAATTTTGACGGTGCTTTCTGTTGAGGCATGGACGTTGCAAGATATTTGGGGTGAGGAATAAAACGAATCGCCCACCTTTGTCGTGGGCGATTTATACATATTTGCTGATCGCTTCGTTAAACTGTTTTTGTATATCTTTATCATGTAAAAGTGTTTTGTAGTTTGTTTTTGAAAATAAATAGGTAGAAATGCTCGGATCTTTTAACAAACGCTTTACAGTGTTTCTGTCGAACGGTTTTTGTGTTTCAATCATACCTGTTGCTTGCATATGTTTCAATCTTCGTTTTGCGGTGAAGTAACTAAACTGGCCTAACAATAAAACATCTAGCAATCCACCCAACATTTCCAAACATATCGTGACTAGTGTTTCCATTCTCTGTTTTTCCCCTCTCCGCCCCTTTGTTATTTTTGATATATGATGTCCTCTAATGTTTCTGCATCATTTTTGTTTAACGTACCTATGTTTTCTTCTGGATCACTGCTTATTATCGTTGCCCCAACGTCTGCATGTTCGAACCATATTCTGTACTGGAGCGTTTTTTCAGGCATATGTTGTTTCACTTGTCTGAACATAATGAGCTCGGCATCTTCTTGTCTAACCATTTTCACTTCTATATATCGATTCCATTCAATTTTTGTAAATACGCGCTGTAATGATTGTAATGTTTTTAGGTCTGTTATTTCTTTTTCAGATGATGTTTTTCCATCGGTATAAATAATTACGTTCGCTTTTGTTATGATATCATCATCTTTTTGGATGAAGTAAAAGAGTGATATTCCAACGATTGTAAAAAGAAACATCCACATATTTTTATGCATTTGATTTCCTCCATCTTCCTAATTGGATAATATTTTATCATGATCGACTAGTTTTTTGAACAAAGAAAATGTGAGAAGAAGTTTATAGAGGCAGAAGGAATTGAAATTTTGCAAAATCAAGAAAGCGATGTTTAATCTAAAAAAATGTTGGATAAATATAGAAATACTCGATGCAAATATCGGAGCGATCATGCTAGTCCACTATCACAACTCCACAGGTGCATATCGTCCCTCCACATTTTCTCCATATTTTTTTTGCTATAATGAAGAAAAACGCCAGTAAGGAAGGAATTTTTGTGCGAAAACTTTCGTTTAAGTTAGGGCTATTGTTTTTTGTCTTTGTACTAGGAATCGAAACGGTATTATTTGCGTCGTTATATGTGACACTTGTGAACGCGAGGATTAATGAAGAATTTGAGCAGTTGCTGGCAAGAGGAAACAATCACCGGGATGTATTGGAAAAAAGCTATCACCCTTCCACGTTAGAACATGTCGTCATGATGGAGTCGGAAGCAGAAACGGATGTCGTCATTACCGATGCGAAAGGGAATGTGTTGTATTTTTCTGATCATATTTTGCCGTTTGCGAAAAAACTTATTCCGTCTGTGGATGTCCGCCACATTCCACATAGCGGAATGGTCGTGCAAAGCAACTGGAAAAATGAATCGTATATCGCCACCGCCAGCCCGATTCGGATGGACGGCAAAACAAAAGGACATGTCTATATGTTTCAGCGGACGGCTTCCATTCAAAACATGATTGCCAAATTAAAACACCATTTTCTCGTTGTCGGCATTCTTTCTGTCTTTTTGACGATTTTGACGATTTTTTTCTTATCGAGGGTGATTACGATTCCGCTCGTTCGAATGAAACAAGCGACTGAGAAACTAAGCAAGGGGGACTTTTCAGTTCGTGTGCAAGTAAAAGGAGAAGATGAGTTAGCACAGCTCGGAAAAGCGATTCAAACCCTTGCGACCGATTTGGAATATTTAAAGAAAGAACGAAATGAATTTTTAGCGAGTATTTCACACGAGTTGCGCACTCCGCTTACTTATGTGAAAGGATATGCCGACATTGCGCGCAGACCGAACATCGCCGAGGAAGAACGAGCAAAATATTTGTCCATTATTTATGAGGAAGCAGAGCATATGCAAAAATTAGTGAAAGACTTGTTTGAGCTTGCGAAAATGGATCAACATTCGTTTCAAATCGAGAAAGAGCCAACTCCGCTTTGCCTTTTTTTAAAAAAAGTATACGAGAAAATGTATCCTGCGTTTCAGGCGAAAAATATGTCGCTTGTCTACCGCTGTGATGAAGACATTACTGTCCATATTGATCGACAGCGTTTTGAACAAGTGATGATCAACCTTTTAGACAATGCGTTAAAATATTCGCATCAAGGCTCTACCGTTTCCATTGATGGGAGAATGGAGAAAAATAATGTGATGATCGCTATTTCCGATGAAGGAATAGGAATTCCTGAAGCAGATTTGCCGCATATTTTTGAACGATTTTACCGAGTCGATAAATCACGGTCGCGAACAGGCGGGGGCACAGGGTTAGGTCTGGCGATTGTGAAAGAAATTGTCGAAGCGCACGGCGGTTTGGTTTATGCAACAAGCCACTGTAGAAAAGGGACGACGATGATTATTACGTTACCGAAGGGAGATGAACATGTACACGATATTACTAGTGGATGACGAAAAACGAATGTTAGATTTATTAAAGCTATATCTTATCCCGAACGGGTATCGTTGTGTGACATGCGAGTCGGGAGTAGCGGCGATCCGCTATTTGGAAAACAATAAAGCGGACCTCGTTTTGCTTGATGTGATGATGCCAGAGATGGACGGATGGGAAACGTGCAAACAAATACGAGAGTTTTCGAATGTCCCAATTATTATGGTAACAGCAAGAGGAGAAACGACAGATGTTGTCCAAGGGTTGAAAATCGGAGCAGATGATTATATTACAAAACCATTTGACGAATCCGAATTGCTCGCTCGGATTGAGGCGGTATTGCGCCGTTCGGTCGGAAAACAAACGAAACTCGAGTTTAACGGCTTAGTTTGGGATGAAGCGCAGCATAAAGTTCAATACGATGGGCACGATATTTTTCTCACGCCAAAAGAGTTTGCCATTTTAGGACTTTTTCTCACACATCCAAACCAAGTATTTAGCCGAGAACAGATCATCGTGGCATTATGGGGGTATAACGCCAATACAGAAGAACGGACAATCGATTCGCATGTGAAAAATATTCGCGAAAAGCTCCGCCAAGTCGGTTTTCCGATCGATGAATGTTTGCAGACCGTTTGGGGTGTAGGATATAAATGGAAGAGCAAGTAATTGCTTTATTTCATACGTATCCATCGATCGCTTTTCTCATCAGCATCGCAATCAATATCGTGATCAGTATTTTAGGCGTTGTCCCGAGCGTCTTTCTCACTGCGGCTAATTTGGTGGTATTTGGTTTTTGGAAAGGCACCTTTTTATCGTTTGTAGGGGAAGCGGTTGGCGCGATTGTATCGTTTCTGTTGTATCGAAAAGGTTTTCGGAAACTTTCGGAAACGAAATGGTTTTCCTATCCGAAAGTCAAACGTTTGCTTGCGGCAGAAGGAAAAGAAGCGTTTTTGCTCGTTTTATCGTTGCGTCTTCTTCCGTTTATTCCATCAGGAATAGTCACGTTCGTTGCCGCGCTCGGACGCATGTCGCTCCTTCTTTTTACAGCCGCCAGCTCGCTCGGAAAGCTGCCAGCACTTTTGTTAGAGGCATATTCGGTGTATCAAGTGATGAATTGGACATGGCAAGGGAAAGTGATATCGACTGTTTTTGCTGTTTTTTTATTTCTATTTACTTGGAAAAAAGTTGTTCAGAACAAGACGTAAACGCCCCATTACATCTTGCATATACAAAATCTACGTTTATACAAAGGAGAATCAATCATGACAAAAATGACGAAAGCAATCATCATGACATCAGCCATTTTTCTTCTAAGCGCTTGTTCATCATCCAATGAAAAAGAACAGTCCTTTATTACGAGTAAAGAACAAGCAAAATCCAACACATCTGTTACAAATAATCCTTTCTTTAAAGAAAAGAAAGAAGGAAAGTTCGAACATTTACATGGAATTGGTTATGCAGGCAACCAAAATGCGATTTACTTTGCTACACATGAAGGTTTACTTGTTTACCAAAATAATAAGTGGTATGAAACGACTTCCAATAAACATGATTATATGGGCTTTTCTGCAACAGACGACGGCTTTTATGCCTCAGGGCATCCGGAAGAAGGTTCATCGTTAGGAAATCCGCTTGGTCTTGTAAAAAGTTTTGATCATGGACAAACATTGATGAATTTAGGATTTTATAAAGAATCTGATTTTCATTATATGACCGTTGGCTATAAAAGCCATACCATTTATGTGGTGAACGAAGAAGAAAACAAAAAGCTAGGACAAGGGGTATTTTACAGTAAAGACGACGGCAAAACGTGGTCGCCAAGTCAATTGAACGGCTTGCCGCAAACTGCAGCGGGAACGATTGCTGCCCACCCAACGGATGAAAATATGGTTGGAATTAGTACATCGGAAGGAATTTTTGTTTTAAGAGATAATGGGAATACGTTTGAACGGTTCACGCGAAAAATCAATACGACGACGTTTGCGTTCCAAGAAAAATCGATTGTATTTGCAGCGGTAGAGAACGATAAGCCGATCCTAATCAAACAATCACTAGACACAAAACAAGAAGAAGTTCTTTCCGTTCCTCCGTTGGGCGAAAAAGATCATATCATGTATATCAGTTCTAATCCAGCAAATGACAACGAAATAGTGATTGCGACGATGAACGGGGATATTTTCATGACGAAAAATAACGGTGAAAGCTGGACAAAACTAGCATCGAAAGGGAAACTATAAAAAGAGTATGAGTAAAATGTTTGTGGGAGGGCGCTAAATCCTCTTCCATATGTTTCAAGGGGAGGGTTCCTTGAACAGAAGGGGGATGAGCAAAAAAGATGCAAAAAGGACTCTCTCCCTGTAATGATAATTTACAACATACGTTAATCACGTTATGCTATTAGTAGTTAAGATTTTTTATCTGGCAGGGGAAATTTTATGTTGCCGTATGAAGGAATTTGGGGAATTATAGAAAAAATTATTGAACATGGGCCGGAAATCAAGACTTCTCGCAGATACAAAGGTTTTGACGAAGAACTTTTTGAGGAACTAAAAAATAAGGTAGAAGAGTATTATTTAAATACAGCAGAATATCCAGATAAAATCGTTGAATTAATTAAACATATTCCTGAAATTGACTTTACTTACCGTTACAAGGATCCTGTATCAATAAAGCTGAAATTAGAACGTAATCAATTGACAAAACAGCTCTACAAAATTGCAAACGACATTTTAGGAATACGATTTATTATTAAAGCAGAGACTGCAGAGTTGAAACAGATAGTTCATGAATTTGTAACATGTTGTCCGTATGGACAAGATGCATGCAACATTGTTGATCAAACATTAGGGAAAACTTATGATGATGGGTATAAAGCTATTCACGTTTATATAAGACCAAATAATTATGTTTTCCCTATTGAAATTCAATTTTGGACAAGAACACATGCATTATTGAATGAATATTTACATGAACAAATATACAAAATGGATAATGATCAATTAAATCAATATGCGTTGGATTTGAGTAAGTGGCTTGAAAGTGTTCCAAGATTTCCTAATAGCGATGAAGTTGCAATTAAGTCATATGTAGACTATATTTATGAACAAGCATTTTCAAACAAATATTTAGATGAAAACGATGAAGATATTGATGACGTTGACCAATATTAAAATGGGTAAAGTTAGGTATCAGTCGGGTATAATTCACGTAATAAGTGGGGGAAATGAAAAATGAGCAAAGTTTATATTATTTCTGCTGCGGATGATAAGTCGGTTATTCTGGAATTACCGTCAACAAAAGAGGCTAAAATAGCCTACAAATACATTCGTTCTAAAACACCAGAAGCAAGCATTGGAGTATATGGTGCAAGAGATCTTCAAACATTTAGAAGAACACAAAGGACAATCGGACCTGCTACTGTGACGAGATCAGTTGAAACTTTTGTGAAAGCTTTGAACCTGAAAGAAAAATATATCCGGCGTGAACCAAAGACCACCTTATAAAAGAGGTGGTTTTCTTTTTGTTTTGATTGTCATGCCTGAGTTCGACAGTGACTAGGCAAACCAAATGTCTCTCATCCGTTGATACAAAAGGGACGAGAGGCATTTGGGCATACTTCGGGCGTGTATCTAGGTGCGAGGATGGATGCATAGAATCTTCGGAGGAAGTTTCAGCCCTAGAGCCGCAAAGAGTTGAGTCTGTTTGTCCGTCAGTTCGATTCGTTGAGAAAAGTCTCTGTTTTTGGAAGAAAAATGTCCAAGCATGAGACGCTCACACTCTTCTCTTACTTTCGGATATGATTCATGAGTCAGGGGAAAGGAATCGCAACTTTTGGCCAAACGCCCCAAGACAGCGCGATCCACCTCGTCTTCGTGCCCGAACGAATCCATCACCTTCGCTTTCGCATATTTGGACTTCGGGTTCCAATTCGTTGTGAGCAGGCTGGAGATAGGCCATGATCGTTCCATCTTTGTTTTTGCGTGTGACTCGTCGTATGTACATGCCTATATTATAATTGACCTGTGGTGCTAGTTGAGCGCTAGCGGTCAACTAGCACCACGAGTAAAGTTTTTATAATTTACATTTCGTACCCTCTCGACAAACTGAAGTGATAGAATTTTTGTTTCATAAAAAATCTACCAAAAGTGAATAGATCATGGGAAAACGTTGACGATAATAATGTTGTCAACACTTTCGTTGCTTTATATACCCATTACCGGTATAATGTAATTGAAGAGGTGATATTTGATGAACCATTGCGAAGATCATAATATGGATAAAAAAATGGTTCCGCGTACAGAAGAAGAGATCGAAAGCATTATGAAGCGCTTGAAGCGCATTGAAGGACAAGTGCGCGGGGTGCAAAAAATGGTCGAAGACAATCGGTATTGCATCGATATTTTAGTGCAAATTTCTGCAATCACGGCCGCGTTAAATAAAGTCGGATTAAATTTACTCGAACGCCATGTCAGTCATTGCGTTTCCAAGGCGATCCGTGAAGGAAGCGGAGAAGAATCGATTCGTGAATTAATGGATGTCATTAAGCAATTCTCAAAGTAAGGGAGGGAAAGGTGGATGGATGAACAAAGAACCGTGACACTGAAGGTGACTGGCATGACATGTGCCGCGTGTGCCAATCGGATTGAGAAAGTACTAAATAAGATGGATGGAGTAGAAGCCAATGTCAATTTGGCGATGGAAAAAGCAACGATTAAATATGATCCATCGAAACAAACAATCGCCGATATCGAAACGAAAATTGAGAATTTGGGGTATGGCGTTGCGACAGAAAAAGTGACGCTTGATATTGAAGGAATGACATGTGCGGCATGTGCGACACGGATTGAAAAAGGGTTAAATCGGATGGAAGGTGTGACAAGCGCTGCTGTAAACTTGGCGACAAACAGTGCTGTTGTCGAATACAAGGAAGGCGTTACATCTGTCGAAGACATTTTAGAAAAAATCAAAAAGCTTGGGTACAAGGGGCAGATTCGAAACGAAGAACAAGACGATGCTGGCCGGAAAGAAGAGCGGCTGAAACGAAAACAACGGCAACTCGCGATTTCTATCATCTTATCGTTGCCGCTGCTTTATACGATGCTTGCCCATATGCCGTTTGATATAGGCTTGCCGATGCCGCATCTGCTGATGAATCCGTGGTTCCAGCTTCTTTTAGCTACACCGGTTCAGTTCTACATCGGCGGTCCCTTCTATGTCGGGGCGTACCGGGCGTTACGAAATAAAAGCGCAAACATGGACGTTCTCATAGCGCTTGGAACATCGGCTGCGTACTTTTACAGCTTGTATGAAGCTTTTCGGACGCTTGGGAATCCTGAATATATGCCAAGATTATATTTTGAAACGAGTGCCGTCTTGATTACGCTTGTGCTTGTCGGCAAATACTTTGAGGATCTTGCGAAAGGGAGAACAACCGAAGCGATCTCTAAGCTGTTGAGCCTTCAGGCAAAGGAAGCGACTGTCATCCGTAATGGGGAGGAAAGAAAGGTTCCGCTCGAGGAAGTGGTGATCGGCGATACGATTCTTGTCAAGCCAGGAGAAAAAATCCCGGTAGACGGTACGGTCATCGCCGGGGCATCTTCCGTAGATGAATCGATGATTACTGGTGAATCGATTCCAGTTGATAAGAAGGAAGGCGACTATGTGATCGGGGCGACGATGAATACGAATGGCGTACTGACCATTCGTGCCGAAAAAGTCGGAAAAGATACCGCGCTGGCCAATATCATTAAAATCGTTGAAGAGGCGCAAGGGTCGAAAGCCCCGATTCAGCGGATGGCGGATACCATTTCCGGCATTTTCGTACCGATTGTTGTAGGAATTGCTGTCGTTGCATTCATTATATGGTACTTCTTTGTTGCGCCGGGTGATTTGGCAAAAGCGCTTGAAGTGGCCATCGCTGTTCTTGTCATTGCGTGTCCTTGTGCGCTCGGTCTTGCCACGCCGACATCGATTATGGTCGGTACAGGAAAAGGGGCAGAACAAGGAATTCTCTTTAAAGGAGGTGAGTACCTAGAGGGAACGCATAAAATCAATGCCGTATTACTGGATAAAACAGGAACAGTGACAAAAGGAAAACCGGAAGTGACAGATGTGTTACAATTCCAAGAAAACATGCTTGACTATGCCGTTTCAGCCGAGAGCGCTTCAGAACATCCATTGGCACAAGCGATTGTGGCTTATGGAAAAGAAAACGGAATTATCGCGCAGCCGTTGACGCAATTTTCTGCGCTTGTTGGACATGGAATTGAAGCAACGGTGAATGGAAAACATGTACTCATTGGCACACGAAAATTAATGAACGAACGAGGGATCGAAATCGCCGAACATGAACTAGCCATGATAAAGCTTGAAAACGAAGGAAAAACGGTCATGCTCGTTGCCATCGACGGACAGCTTGCTGGAATGATTGCTGTTGCTGATACGATCAAGGAGACATCAAAGCAAGCGATTGCGACATTAAAACAAATGGGCATCGATGTATATATGGTGACAGGCGATAACAAACGAACAGCCGAAGCGATCGCCAAACAAGTCGGCATAGAACATGTGTATTCGGAAGTGCTTCCGGAAGACAAAGCGAACATCGTCGAGGAATTGCAAAAGCAAGGGAAACGAGTGGCGATGGTCGGTGATGGAATTAACGACGCTCCAGCTCTTGCGAAAGCGGATATTGGGATGGCGATTGGCACAGGCGCAGATGTCGCGATTGAAACGGCGGATGTGACGCTTGTTGGCGGCGATTTACTGCATATTCCAAAAGCGATTGAACTGAGCCGGCAAACGATGCGCAACATTCGGCAAAATTTGTTTTGGGCTTTGTTCTATAATACAGTTGGCATTCCTGTAGCCGCTCTCGGATTATTGGAACCATGGATCGCTGGGGCAGCGATGGCATTTAGCTCTGTATCCGTTGTGACAAACGCGCTTCGTTTGAAACGCGTGAAAATATAAACATTTAAGGAGGAATGGATGATGACGATTACGTTACAAGTACAAGGAATGACATGCGGACATTGCAAAGCGGCGGTGACAAATGCACTTCAAACGTTAGATGGAGTCAGCCGCGTCGAAGTACATTTGCAAGAAGGTACGGTTGATGTGGATTATGATGAAACAAAAGTAAGCGTAGAAAAACTAAAAGAAGCGATTGAAGAGCAAGGATATGATGTGAAGTAAGGGAGAAAAGGGTATTCCTCTGTCGAAGGGATGCCCTTTTTGTAGTATCGAAAGTTTTTTTCTTTTTATGAAGAATAATGAAAAAACGAGATGTTATAATTTATAATGAAAATAACAGGTATGTATAAAAGTAAGCGTCAAACTCTTCCCACCTAGTTTTATCCCTATATCCATGTCATAATTTCTTTCAAAATCTTAATTAAAGCAGTTTAGATATGGATAAAATTGAAAATTATTCGTGGGGATCATAACGGATTTTGGTTGTATTATTGCTGACTCGAACGTGGAACATTTGATTGGCCTTCTGAGCATCACTCGGAACCTTTAAAAATTAGTCCACGCCAATTACGCTGGCTACTCGATGGACTATCATTCGACCAGAAACAAGCTCACTCTTCTGTAACCGCAAAGAAAGTTATTAATCTTTGTTGGCTTATTCCCTGGTCGGGCTGGTTGAGCGCTGAGGCTCAACTAGCACCACGGGTTTTTGTAAACAGTTTTTGTATGGAATAAATTAAAAGAATACTTGAAATAAAGATTAACAACGTATAAGCATTAACATAAACAGTATTTGTATATTGATTTATCCAGCTAAAACGGTAGATTCTAGAATTTATGTTAGATGGGGGTCCTCCGAGTTGTTTAATTAAGTCTAAAACATATATAATTTCTAAAAAAGCGGACATGCTTAAAATACAGAGTGAACCAATACTCATAAACAACAAACCTCTCTTTGAGATACTCATGTTAGTGAGGATTTTCCATAACCCCCTCCCAAAGAACAAAAATGAAATTGCAGCTAACATAATAATAAGAAGCCCTGGATTTCCGTTCCCTGAAGTTACGTGAGGCTCTATCGTAAAAAGTTCCGTTAGATATAACATCAATAAACAAACTAAAAATGATATAATAAGTTGTTTAGAGAATAACTTCAATATAATTCCTCCTCGTATAGTATGTTTAGAAAGATTTTTAAATCGAATTTCCAGTTCGATATGCTCCTTGACAATCGCATATTCTTGGGTGACTTGCCCACGGGGGAGGGGCGCCCCTCCCCCGTGGGTCGCAAACATATTTCACAAACATCGGGGTTGGACTTTTCGCGATGTTCCTAGATAATGATCTTGAGGATCATCGGGGACACTCTTCTTCCTTCTGTAGCCTTGACTACTCGTGAAGTCTGTCTCCCCGGCTCCTGTTCGTACGTCTAACCCGCAGGCTGTTCCCGTTGGTTCCCCATGCTGGAAGGAGCAGCTTCCAGGCAGCCCATGGCCCAACGTGAGTTCTCATACGCGAGGGTGACTGGTCAACAGGCGCGGTCCGGGGGCATCCCGAAGAGTCCCAACCCCACGATCCTACTTATCCATTTTTATAAATTTATATGAATGATAAAAGCCCTTAATTAACATAAGGGCTGTTTTATGTTTAGGATAGCCACGCAAAATCGATGTCTTGGTCATCGTCTGTCCAATCAAACCAGTGCGTACCTGTATTATCCGCACCATTATCAGGATCTTTGTAAGCGACATGTAAATCGCCTGCATAAGAACCGTTTTTATCATATCCAATTCCACAAACAAAATGATATTCGATTGATGTTCCACCAGAGTCAAATAAATCAAAACGGATGGCAACAGGATCGTTGCTATCTATGGCACCAATAAACTTAGAACTATTCCCAACCGCATCTGTTACTGTATTAGAGCTCCAAGCATTACTTGTATGGTAAACGTGTGTAAGAGCACCGTTGGCCCACATTGTAATTGTTGTTCCTAACCATGTACTCCCCATCTCGTTATAAAGATGATTAACTAACGCGGCCCATGAGCCATAATAAGCGTTATCTCGAACATTATAACCTAACTCATCATGATAATAATCCATAATCATAGCGGCTACTGTTGGACCACAAGCTGAATTCGGATTATTAATTCCGGAACTACGCTGATAGATACGGTCAACGCCACTTAATACTTTATAGTCTGTAGCGGCGATAGATACCATTCCGTTGCCACTATCTTTCAACAAACCGTCCCAACCTGGGCTTCTCTTATCACCTTTTTTCAACGATTTTAATTGTGCTTTTTCAACTTTTTTATACTCTTCTGTTCCATCTTTTTTTTCGTCTTTTAATTTCTTTAATGTTGCAGATTTAGCCTTCTCAAATTTTTCTTTTACCTCCTTACCGCTTTTACCGAAGCTAAATTTGTTTACACCGAAATAGTAAACTTTTTCATCTTTCATTTTTTTATTCAGAGTTTCTTCTAGGTCTACATCTACACCATACTGTATCATAGGATCTATTGTATCAACAGCTGAAGTAATAAAATAGCCTTTTGTCTTTTCGGACTCCACAGCGAAATAATATCCCACAACGGTATCATCAATATCGTAGAGATGTTCTTTAAATACAATTTTACCGTCTCTTAAATTATATAACTGTTCATTTTTTTTAATAAAATTATTAATGGCTTTTTTAGCCTCCTCAACACTGATAGTATCATAAGAAATAGACTGTGTTGAGATTTCTTGCTTCGGAGAATTAGCTTGCGCGACTACAGGTAAGCACAAAATGCTCCCTAACATTAGGGTAGAAATCAGTTTTCTTTTTTTCATACAAACCATCCTTTTTTGTGATTATAGTTATAACATGGTTTTCTCCGTTTACTAATGAATTCCCTTCTTATCATGTAAATTTATAGTTAATTTTTATGACTGTAGATGAGCACCTGAATCCGTGACAAAACATCTTTACAATGGTCGCAAACCGTTGATACGATAAGGGAAAACGACGTTGACGACTCTTCATCAAGTAGGTGAATGTGATGAAAGATTTCCCGATTCGGTTTGTATTGACAGATGAAGCGATTACTCCAAGTGCTGGGCTTGCTCTCGTGGGCTACTTACTGCACCAAACGAAGCTGGATAAACGAGTAAACGCCCTTCGGCTCCCAACGGTTCGTCGAGATGTGCACATTTCCCATAGCGACGTCATTCGCTCGATGATTGGCTTGCTTGCCACAGGAAAAACGGATTTTGATCATATCGAAGCGTATCGTCAGGACGATATCTTTTCGACATCAATGGGCATTCGGCACGTACCTTCCTCCCCAACGTTGCGACAGCGTCTCGATCAGCTCGCTTGTCTTCCGATGACCGAAACCATCATTTGGGAGGAATCGATGCGTCTGTTGGTTCGACAACACGCTACCTTGTCCCCTTGTTGGGCGAAAGGGAAAACGACATGGCTTCCCCTTGATATAGATGCTTCCCCATTTGACAACTCCGATACGAAGAAAGAAGGAGTGAGTCGAACGTATAAAGGATTTGACGGTTTTACGCCGTTGTTTGCGTACGCAGGGAAGGAAGGGTATATCGTTCATGCCGAGCTGCGTCCAGGGAAACAACATGTACAAGACAACATGCCTTCGTTTTTAACTACCGCCATCCGTCGAGCTCGTCCGCTGACCTCGTCTCGTCTGTTTGTCCGCATGGATGCAGGAAACGATGCGGAAGCGAATGTGCATACGTGGACTTTGTCATCAAGCGAAACTTACGCCGAGAATCGAAAGCGCTTTGGTTCCAGATCGCTTCGCAAAAGGGCAGACGCATCGATGATGGACAAACCGAAGGAGTACAAACGTATGAGTTATGCCTTCCACAGACCGCAGCAATTGATGGACACACGTATACGTACGTTCAAGTCACCCAAGTGACGGAACGAACGATGGAACGAAATGGACAGCTGATGCTCGTTCCTGATTACGAAGTCGAAAGCTACTGGGTGCGCCTCGAAGGATACGAGCATGTTCGAATGAGTGATGTGCTCGCATTGTATCACGATCATGCGACATGCGAACAGTTTCATAGCGAACTGAAAAGCGACTTAGATTTAGAGCGACTTCCATCAGGGAAGATGAAAACGAATGCGCTCGTGTTAGTCATGGGAGCATTCGTGTACAACCTTCTTCGTCTGATTGGACAAGATCTATTAAGCGATCCGAGACATCCATTACATCATAAAGTGAAACGCCGCCGCATCAAGACGATTATTCAGACGGTGATCACGATGGCAGGTCGACTCGTCCGCCGATCACGACAGATCTGGATGAAACTGACGCGAAGGAGTGGCTATAGCGAGCCCCTTCTGAACATTTACATAAAATGGAGAGAAGGAGCATAACGAACGATTGTTCGCAATTCTGTACTCATCCTAACCCTCTGTCCTTTTTTGTTTTTTCTTTGGTTTATATACCTAAAAAAGATATTTATTTCATTTCTGAGAGTGAAGATGACATCTGTTTTAAACATAAAAAGGGAATAGTGGATCACGCATCCATAAAACCAGCAAAAAAGTCAAAGTCGATGTCAATCCATCACGGATTCAGGATAAAATAATCACCTTAGATGAACGAAGGCTGGGCGACGTATTGGCATCAGCGCATTTTGCGCGAGATGGATTTGACGAGCGATGAGGCGATTGAATTTGCGAAACTGAACGCCAACGTCGTGCAACCGTCGCGCACTGGCATCAATCCGTGTTATTTAGGACTGAAAATTTTTGAAGACATTGAAGAGCGGTGGAACAACCCGACTGAGGAGATGAAAAAATACGGCGTCAAGCCGGGGTCGGGGAGGGCGAAAATTTTTGAAGTGCGCGAACTCGAATCCGACATTTCGTTTTTGCGCAACTATTTAACGAAAGAGCTCGTTATGCGCGAAGATATGTATTTGTTCCAAAAACAGGGGAAAGAATATAAAATCGTCGACAAAAACTGGGATCATATCCGCGACTAACTCGTCAGCATGCGGGTAAACGGCGGATTCCCGTATATCACGGTCAATGACGGCGATTATATGCGCAACGGAGAGTTGTATTTGAAGCATTGGTATGAAGGAATCGAACTCGATCTGAAGTATTTAGAAAAAGTGCTCCCATACATTTATCAGTTGTGGGGCCGTCCGGTCCATATGGAGACGGTCGTCGAGGAAAAGCCGATGTTGTTTACGTATGACGGGAAAAAGGTGCATCGGAAATATTTATAACATGAGGGCAGGGATCCCCTGCTTTTTTTGTTTGTCACGATGAATATGTGAAAAATGACACAAATTATTCGAAATCATGCCGAATAGCGTCCACGATTTTATGAAATAATATGAAATAATATGAAGTGGATAATTTGTGATGATTGTCACAAATTCTTCACCACTGTTTGTTTGCTCGGGGGGGTAGATATGTGGAAGCGGCATGAAAAAACGCTTGTGTTTGTTAGCTTTGCTGTTGCGGCTGTTGTCTTGCTTTCCTTGATTGGTCGCTTGTTTTCATAAGGGGGGATGAATCGTGAACGGTTACGATCCGGTGCTGCTTAGCCGTATTTTGACGGGATTGACGCTGACGGTTCACATCATTTATGCCACGATCGGCGTCGGGGTTCCACTGATGATCGCCATTGCCCAGTGGGTTGGGATTCGCAAAAATGATATGCATTACATCTTACTCGCTCGCCGCTGGACGCGCGGTTTTGTCATCACCGTAGCGGTTGGCGTGGTGACAGGAACAGCGATCGGCTTGCAGCTGTCGCTTTTATGGCCGAACTTTATGCAGCTGGCTGGCCAAGTGATCAGCTTGCCGCTGTTCATGGAGACGTTCGCCTTCTTTTTTGAAGCCATTTTCCTCGGCATTTATTTGTATACATGGGATCGGTTCGAAAATCAGAAAAAACATTTGCTTTTGCTTATCCCGGTGGCAATCGGGTCTTCAGCATCAGCCATGTTTATTACGATGGTGAACGCGTTTATGAATACGCCGCAAGGGTTTGAATTTAAAAACGGCGAGTTTGTCAACATCGATCCAATCGCGGCTATGTTCAACCCAGCGATGCCGACGAAAGTCGCCCATGTGCTGGCGACTTCGTATATGACGTCAGCATTCGTGCTTGCTTCGATTGCCGCTTGGCATTTATGGAAAGGCAATCGTCACATTTATCATCGCAAGGCACTTCATTTAATGATGAAAACAGTTTTTATTTTTTCGGTAGCCAGTGTATTGATTGGCGACTTATCGGGCAAATTTTTAGCCGAATACCAGCCAGAAAAGCTGGCGGCCGCTGAATGGCATTTTGAAACGAGCTCCCACGCGCCGCTCGTGTTGTTTGGCATGCTGACAGAGGATGGCGAGGTGAAGTATGCCATTAAAATCCCATATGCGTTAAGCATTTTGGCGCACAACCACCCGGGGGCGGTTGTGACCGGGCTGAACGAATTTCCGGAAGATGAACGCCCACCACTGTACATTCATTACTTATTCGATGTGATGGTCACGATCGGGGTGTTTTTAATGGTTGTCGCAGCCGCGTATTGGCTCGGATCGATTTTCCGCTGGAAGTGGACGGCGAAAAAGTGGTTTTTTGGACTGCTGGTGGCGGGAGGGCCGCTGGCGATGGTTGCGATTGAGGCGGGATGGTACTTAGCGGAAGTCGGGCGGCAGCCGTGGATTTTGCGTGGCTATATGAAAACGGCGGAAGGAGCGACATCGTCGGCGCATGTGGATACGATGCTTGTGTTGTTTTGCCTTTTGTATATGGTGTTAGTAATTGCGAGCGCAATAGTGCTCATCCGTATGTTCCGCCGCAACCCGGTTGAACGGGAGCTGGCAGAGCGGTCCAATAATGGGGAGGTGGCGCCATGACGCTCGAAGTCATTGGCATTTCGGTGTTATGGCTGTTTTTGTTCGGGTACATTATCGTTGGCTCGATTGATTTCGGGGCTGGGTTTTTCAGCGCCTATAGCCATTGGGCAAACAAACAGCATATTTTGCACCGCATCATTCAGCGCTATCTTTCCCCTGTATGGGAAGTGACGAACGTCTTTCTTGTCTTTTTCTTTGTCGGCATTGTCGGCTTTTTTCCGAAAACGGCGTATTATTACGGTTCTATTTTGCTTGTCCCGGCGAGCATCTCCATCATTTTGTTAGCTATTCGCGGCTCGTACTATGCGTTTCATACGTATGGGGGGACGGAACGGAACTGGTATTTAATCGCTTATGGATTGACGGGGTTGTTTATTCCGGCCTCCCTGTCCATCGTGTTGACGATTTCTGAAGGCGGGTTTGTGGAGGTAGGCGCCTCAGGCGTTACGCTGGATTATGGGAAGCTGTTTGCAAGCCCGTTGTCATGGAGCATTGTGCTGCTCAGTGTGACGAGTGTTCTTTACATTTCTGCCGTTTTCTTAACGTACTATGCGGACGAGGCCAAGGATGAACGGGCGCGGGCGCTGTTGCGCCGCTACGCTCTTCTTTGGAGCGGGCCGACGATGTTGTCAGCGCTGCTCATTATTTACCAGCTCCGCTACCATAATCCCGAGCATTACGCCAACCTATGGAATGTGGCGTGGATGCTGGTCATTTCCTTTTTGTTTTTTGTCATTACCGTTTGGCTGCTTTGGCGGCAGCGGCGGTTCGGCTGGGCGTTTATTGCGCTGTTGTTTCAATACGCGTTCGCCTTTTACGCCTATGGCATTTCACATTATCCGTATTTGTTATACCCGTATTTGACGATTTATGACGGGTTTACGAATGAGACGATGGCTATGGCGTTGATCGTCGCGTTTATTGCCGGCCTCCTGTTATTAATTCCGTCACTTTATTTGCTTATGCGCCTCTTTGTGTTTAACAAGGCGTACGTTAAAGGAAAATGGGAAGGGGGAAAAGGATAATGCAAACATTTTTGATCATGTATGCGCCGATGATCATCGTCGCCCTGTCGATCATCGCCGCGTTTTGGGCTGGTTTGAAAGATGTGTACGTAGATGAATAAACACAATTTCAGCGTCCTGGTAATGCATAGTTTGCCGCCAATCGCCCACACTAGCGGATGACAACGAATAGAGAAAGGATGGGCGATCATGAAAGAAATATTGGAGCGTGTGAAAGAGCAGCTGGAACAATCGTTTGACGAACCGCGCTCGACGAGTCTTGATGGGGCGATTCATGAGCTTGAACGGTTAAAAGCGAGCGCCAGGGATAAACGGCAAATGATCGAAGATGTCATCCGTGCGGTGACTCACGCGCGCAATGCGCGAATGGAGCTGGCCGAGGCGGGAGATGAATCGGCGACAAACGCTTTCGCTGAGGCCTACCGGGCGCTCGATCAAGCGATTGAATCGTACAGTGGCGTCGATAACGACCCGGTGTAAGACGGATGGGGGCCCCCTTGGCCTTCATCTGTCGGAAATACGCGGAAGGCGGATGGATTGCAAGCGTTTGGCTGACGTGTTATACTGATTGGCAGCCAAGTAAATACAGGGAATGTTTTCTATATAGACTCCCATGACAAAAAAATTTCGTCACCATCGGAAGGATGAAAAGACCTCTATGTTGAATTTTACAACTTTACACATTTTGGAGTTCGGGTATTTTCAGGATAGAGCGATGCTATATGCTCTAGGGGGGGTACTGTACTCTTTTCCTTATATAGAAATGACATGGTTCCATTAATAATTCAATTGGATTAAGAGTGAATGTGGGAGGCACAACTCATACGTTTGTATCCCCTCGTCAGCGATGTGTTTGTCTTTTTGCGAAGCGATCTGAAACCAAGGATACGGTTAATGTAGATTATGATGAAACAAAAGTAAGCGTAGAAAAACTAAAAGAAGCGATTGAAGAGCAAGGATATGATGTGAAGTGAGGAGAGAGGGTGTCCCGAAAATAATCGGGCACCCCTTTTCAATAGCGCAAATTTTTTCTTTTTCACGAAGAATAATAAAAAGCCGAGATGTTATGATGAAAATAGCAGATACGAAGAAAAAGGTGGTGATTCATTTAAGACATACTTCGTGAAATGTCAAAAAATTTAGATATATGGAGCAAAAAGTATGGCGTAAAGCGAATCGGACTATTTGGTTCATACAGTCGTGGAGAACAAAGAGAATCGAGTGACATTGATGTGTTGGTAGAATTTATAGATCATGCGATGACATTCGATAATTATATGGAGTTGAAATTTAGTTTGGAAGATCATTTTCAAAAACCGGTAGATTTAGTTATTGTAGATGATATCAAACCGACATTAAAGCCGACTATTTTAAGGAGTGCTAAGTATGTAGAGAGAGCCTAGCGTTTTTTTACAAGATATTTTGGTCGCTGCAGAAAAAATTGAGAAGTACACCCAAGGGCTTTCTTATGATGACTTTCTAGATAATGATTTAATATCAGATGCGGTCATTAAAAACATATTAGTAATCGGAGAAACAGCAAAAAACATTCCAGACGAAATGAGACAGGCATCCCCACATATCGAGTGGAGAAAGATGGCTGGCATGAGGGATATGATGATCCACGGTTATTTCTCCATTAATTACCGAATTGTTTGGGATGTTGTTCGAAATAAGATTCCTGTATTAAAACAGCACGTTGAACGATTGCTAAATGAAAGTTGGATTTCAATTCAAACCATATGCGCTGTTTGGGAATAGCTTGTTATTCAAAAGGTGCTGATCCCAAGACGCATTCGCGTTTTTGATCAGCACCTTCAGCTTTTTTATTCCCCTTTATTCGTTGTGTCATTCGGATCTGGGGTATAATCCGATTTGTAATCGGTATATTTGACTTCTGTGACCATTCCTGCTGAAGCATGGTGCAAGTCATGGCAATGGAACATCCAATTTCCCGGATTATCTGCTTTAAACGCGACGACATATTCTTCACCAGGGTTTACATTTAACGAATCCTTAATTAATGGAGAGCCTGTGACTGGCTTGCCGTTTCTGCTTAATACTTGGAAGAAATGGCCGTGTAAATGCATCGGATGGACATCCATCGGCGAGTTGTTCACGAATTTTACTTTGACGAGATCGCCTTTTTTCACGTTGATCGGCGCTGTGTCAGGGTACGTTTTGCCGTTAATCGTGAAAATCATGTCATTTTTGCCCATGGCGGTTCCTAAATTCATTGTGTATTCAACATCATATGTTTGGTCTAACGTAAATGAACCTACTTCATATTTTCCGTATGTTGTTATATCCACAACAGGGAGGTTTTCTGTTGCGTTTACTTTGTCCGTGTTGTTTGTTTGTCCTTCATATTGAATTTTTACTTTCATGCCATCGATACCTTTCATATTTCCGTGACATTCTAGTAACCATTCTCCTGGATTATCCGCTATAAATTCAATATCGTAACGCTCGCCGGGAGCGATATTTAACAATTCGTCTTTGATTGGTTGTGGGTTGTTGATCGGCTGACCATCCGTTGCGACAATTTGAAACGCATGTCCGTGCAAATGAAGCTTGTGGGACATGTACCCTGCGTTAATTAGGCGAAGCCGCACTTTTTCGCCTTTTTTCACTTTTAACGGTTGGACAGCAGCCCCGCTTTTTCCGTTAATCGTGAAAATATCGTACATATTCATATTATGTCCCATGCTGTTCATATCCATTTGTTGATTATCAGAGCTATTTCCATTATTCATATTACTATGATCCATGCCGCTCATATTCATGTCCATATGGCTTTCGGCGTCCGGGTCGCTCATCCATTCATCTAATACAAGCGTGTAATCTCGATCGACTTTTTCTTCATTTTTCGGTTCTACGATTAATGTCCCGTATAATCCTTTATCCACTTGCTCGGCGCTTTTTTGATGGGAATGATACCAATATGTCCCAGGTATCGTTGCCGTAAATTCATACGTAAATGTTTCACCAGGTTTTACTGCGTCCATGGTGACACCGGGGACGCCATCTTGGTCATTTGGAACAGGATAGCCGTGCCAGTGAATCGCCGTCGGCTCAGGTAATTCGTTTTTAAAGACAATTTTTACGCGCTCTCCTTGTTTTACGCGAATTTGCGCACCGGGTACCGATCCATTATACGTGTATACCGGGAGTTTTACTTTATCATTTATTTGTAATAATGCTTCCTTAGCAGTAAGATTAATCTCTTTACCGGATAAAACTTCTGTATTGGTTGCCAAAGGCAGTTTCTTACTGGAGTCCTGTGCGGTGTTTTCTTCCTTCATATTCATGTTGGACATGTCGTGTCCTTGCATCGAAGAATTATTTGAGCAAGCTGCACTCAGCGCAATGACTCCTACCAATACAGTTCCTAACCATAATTTCTTCATCGCTTTCCCTCCATAAACTTGTGATGTAAGTCATAGTAACATCATCATAAAAAATAAATGTGCAAAATGTATGGAGAAAAGCTTATAAAGACAGTGGTCAAAATTTATGGTATAGTCTTTTATGTGAATGAGAGTTTTTGTTCATCATTTCTCCACATTTTATTGTTTAAATAAAATAGCAAAAACGAAACAGCAAGTTTAATCATTCTCATGTGCAAAATGACGACTAGATGGAGGAAACTGTAGGATGTGTGGTTTTGTTGGCTATATCTCTGATGTTCCGAAAGAGATAAATAGTAACTGGAAAGAAACGTTCCAAAATATGAACGATCTTATCACTCACCGTGGCCCGGATGATTATGGCTATTTTTTTGATGAGCATGTAAGTTTTGGATTTCGACGTTTAAGTATTATTGACCTTGAAAGTGGACATCAGCCACTATGTTATGAAAATGAGAGATATTGGATTATATTTAACGGGGAAATTTACAACTACGTCGAGTTGCGTGACGAATTAATCAAGAAAGGGTGTTCGTTTTCTACCCATTCTGATACAGAAGTGATCGTTGCTTTATATAGTATTGAAAAAGAAAACGTGGTAAATAAACTTCGTGGCATGTTTGCATTTGTGATTTGGGATAAACAAGAGAAAGAAATTTTTGCAGCACGTGACCCGTTCGGAATTAAACCTTTTTTTTATGTAGAAAAAGACGATCATCTGTTTGTCGCTTCTGAAAAGAAAAGCATTTTATATGCTCTTGAACACGACGAACTAAATCATGAAGCTTTGCAACATTATTTAACCTTTCAATATGTTCCGGAGCCATTGACAATGTCTGCTCACATTCGTAAGCTAGAACCTGGACATTATATGAAGAAAAAAATAGGAGAAAAATTAAATATCCAGCGCTATTGGAAGGCTACATTTCATCCAATTAATCAATCGGAAAGTGAACTCATCAAAGAAATTCGACAAGTGTTGTTTGATTCGGTAAGTATTCATATGCGTAGCGATGTTCCGGTCGGCTCATTTTTGTCAGGAGGAATTGATTCTTCGCTTATTGTAGCTATTGCAAAACAATTTCATCCGCATATCAAAACATTTTCAGTTGGATTTGCGAGAGAAGGATTTAATGAAATTGATGTAGCAAAAGAAACGGCAGAAAAGTTAGGAGTTGAAAACATCAGTTACATCATTTCTCCAGACGAATATGTGGAGGAATTGCCGAAAATTATATGGCACATGGACGATCCATTAGCAGATCCTGCAGCTGTCCCTCTTTATTTCGTAGCAAGAGAGGCTAGAAAACATGTAACCGTTGTTCTTTCTGGCGAAGGGGCGGATGAGTTGTTCGGGGGATATAACATTTATCACGAACCAAAATCTTTACAAATATTCGAGAAAATCCCGAGTTTCATACGATCTATTTTAGCGATGATCGCAAAAGTATTGCCAGACGGGGTAAAGGGGAAAAGTTTTATTGAACGTGGGATCACTCCAATCGAACAACGTTACATTGGCAATGCAAAGATGTATAGTGAGCGGGAAAAGAGAGAATTGTTGAAAGTATATGATCCAAATGTATCATACACTAACATTACCGCACCGTTTTATCACGAAACAGAAGGATATCCTCCGATCAACCGAATGCAACATATTGATATTCATACATGGTTGCGAGGCGATATTTTGTTGAAGGCAGATAAAATGACAATGGCTCATTCTTTAGAACTGCGCGTCCCTTTTCTTGATAAAAAAGTATTCGAAGTAGCCACGAAAATCGCCCCAGAAATGAAAGTCAAAAATAAAACAACCAAGTATATTTTGCGAAAAGCAGCAGAAGGAATTGTTCCGGATCATGTTTTACATCGCAAAAAGCTAGGCTTTCCTGTTCCTATTCGGCATTGGTTAAAAGATGAAATATATGACTGGGCGAAACGTACGATAAAAGAAAGTGAAACAGATCATCTATTTCATAAAGATGTATTGTATCGTCTGCTAGAGGAACATTGTCAAAACAAAGCGGATCATAGTCGGAAAGTATGGACAGTACTCACTTTCATGGTTTGGCATCAAGTGTATGTCGAGAAAAAATATCACTTTATGAATGAAGAAGAAAAAATAAAACTGTTCGTGTAAATGATTAGTTATGTTCGGAGCTTCTTTTTATCTAGGAGCTCCTTTTTTATTGCGTTTTATGCATACAATAATATAAAGGTAGCGTCAAAAAATCTATGAAAAGTCATCACGGGCTACCTTTTGAAGGAAAATAAAGAGGATAGTGGAATCAAAGGAGGAGAAAACATGGAAAATCAAACAGGTTTTCGTGTGAATGTGCAACGTTTTGGCAGTTATTTAAAAAATCCAATTATTTACGCACTTATTCTCGGTGTGATGTTTCGATTCGCTCATATTCCAATACCATCGTTTATTTGGCAGCCGCTCGAACGTGTAGCCGATGCCTTTTTGGCGATTGCTTTGCTGACGTTAGGTGCTCAACTCGCCTATATGAATATGAAGCGGCTTCCTCGTCTTATGTTTATAACGAATGGTAGTCGTCTCGTTTTATCTCCTTTGATCGCTTTTTTAATCGTTTCACTTTTACATATCAAAGGGACGACAGCTCAAGCACTACTCATCGCTAGTGCATATCCTTGTTCACGAAACACAGCGTTGTACGCATTAGAATATAATCATCATCCAGAGTATGCTGCTCAAGCTGTATTTTTATCTACGTTACTTAGTCCGTTGACGGTATCGGGTGTCATCGGGCTTGCCCGTGTTTGTTTTTAACTTGCATGCCAAAGGAGTGCTCTGCTCCCGCTCCTTTGGCTATGTTTGTTCGGTTATTTACGTATAACGGGAACCCATAATTCATTTTCAGGACGGTGATCCGGCGCATAATAACATTCAATACACGGAGCATCAGCAAGTTCATATTGAGAAAAAGGAAGCCATTCATATAATTGATTCCACGCCTCAGTTACGTTTGAAATCACCACCCACGTGTCATGTTTGATCGTCATATATTGCATATCGCTCGGAACTTCCCCGTCATAACGTATTCCCATAAAATAAGTAAACTGTTCGCCTGTTATTTTAGCTTCTTCCCCACAAACACCCAACAGCCCTTCAAGTGTGCATTTTGGATGCTCCCATGAGAGATCGATCAGTTTTTGCATAAATCCATCTTGTTCGGCATAAGCCCAAAGCGAAGGAATCATTTGGAATGCTTCGTCTGTTTTCACGCGGTACCCTTTTCCTACAATGGTTAATTCAAATGGAATCGTCTCAATTTTGTGCTCCATGTTTGATAGCTCCTTTTATTGATATGGATATTTTTGTATGAGTTGAAATTCCTCACCTTTTTATATTAACATAAAAATCCAATATGAGTTTGTAAATTTTTTAAGAAGGTGTTGCATGACATTGAATAACATCGTTACGTTGTTTCGTTTTATTGTTGTTGGAGTGAGTAATACATTTGTGGATTTTTTGTTATTTTTCTCCCTCATAGCACTTCATGTGCCATATATGTGGGCACAAATGTTTGGCTATAGTGCAGGTGTGATCAATAGCTACATATGGAATCGGGCGTGGACGTTTCGATCAGTAGGAGGAGGGAAAAAACAATTCGTTCGTTTTCTTGCCGTAAACCTTTGTTCTCTCATCGTGACGATCATGATGCTACACGGTTTCAGAGAAATGTTTCCGATTGTTTTAAACAAAATGATAGCGACGATAAGCGGAATGGCGATCAACTGGATCGGAAGTCGTATGTGGGTGTTTTCTACAAAAAGTGTGTCGTAAAGATAAACTTTTAGGTTACGTGGTTGGCGTTGTCGGCATCGATTTGTCTATGTAGTCACACAGTAAGCCAGCTGCGCTTATCAGCTGGCTTACTGGTATTGATTTAACGTAGCAAAAAATTGTTTTACGAACTGATAAAATACGTTGACAGAAGGTGCGAGGTCGCATTTTGGTAAAATGATTCCGACGTTGCGACGAACGAGTGGAAATTCGATCGGGACTTTCGCTGTATAACGAAGTGTTGTTCCGTAAAATGTGCTTTCAGGGAGCAGAGTTACCCCGATTCCTGCCGAAACGAGTCCTTTGATCGCGTCTAAATCTTCCCCTTCCGACGAAATGATTGGAGAAAAGCCCGCTTGCTTACAGGCATCTTCGACAATTTGGCGCAAAATAAATCCTTCCGGAAACATGATAAACGGTTCGTGCCGCAATTCGCTTAAAGCAATGCTTCGTTTTTGACTAAGTGGATGATCTGTCGGAATGAGTGCGGCGAACGACTCCGTAAATAAAATATCCCCTTGAATGCCTTTTTCTTCTGTTGGCACAGGACCTAAAAAAGCTAAATCAATTTCCCGTTTTTTTACCGCCTCAATTAAAAATTTATATGAGCCTTGACGCAGATGGAAAGAAATATGAGGGTGTTGTTGCTTAAAAGTTGAAATGACCATCGGCATCGTATAGCTTGCGAGACTTGTTGGAAAACCAATTTTAATCGTTCCTCGTTCAGGGTCTAAATACTCCTCAATTTGTTGTTTCGCATAGTCAATTGCTTTTAATGCTAATTCAATATGTTGTAAAAAGTGACGGCCGATAGGTGTTAATTTGACATTCCTTCCTTCTCGTTCAAATAACTTAACCCCGAGTTCATCCTCTAAATTTGAGATTTGGCGGCTGACAGCGGATTGAGCGACATGTAACGCTTCAGCAGCCTCCGATACATGTTCTCGTTTGGCAACTTCTGTGAAATAAACTAATTGTCTTAATTCCATTTTTTCCACCTCTTTCTATCGTTCTTTAAATGAGATGAATATTATCTAAATTATATATTGTTTATATAATTATTGAAACCTACAATTATACATACATGATAACGGAATGGGGGATTCGCATGAGAGGACTACCAAAAGTGCAAGGATTGTACCGTCCACAATTTGAACATGATGCATGCGGGATTGGGTTATACGCTCACTTAAAAGGTGAAGCGTCTCATCATATTGTGAAGCAAGGTCTTCACATGTTACGTCAACTAGAGCATCGGGGAGGCCAAGGAAGCGATCCGCAAACGGGTGATGGTGCGGGAATCATGGTACAAATTCCGGACGATTATTTTCGTTCCGTTTGTTCGTTTTCACTTCCTGTAAAAGGGCGTTATGGGGTCGGAATGGTTTTCTTTTTTGAACATAGTGAACAAAAGAGAGTCATTTTAGAGCGGAAAATCAATGAAATTATCTGCGAGGAAGGACAAACGTTACTCGGATGGCGTGATGTACCTGTAGATATCGGAAAACTCGGAACATTGGCTAAAAAAAGTCGTCCGTTTATTCGTCAGCTTTTTATCGCAGCAAGCGATGATATCGTTGATGACCAACAGTTCGAACGGAAGTTATATGTCATTCGTAAACGGGCAGAAAAGTTAGTGAAAAACAATGAATACTATTTTGCGAGTTTATCCAGTCGAACGATCGTTTACAAAGGGCTAGTCACCCCTGAGCAACTTGATGCTTTTTATATCGATTTACAAGATGAGCGATTCCGTTCCGCATTTGCGCTCGTTCATTCACGCTTTAGCACAAATACATTTCCGAGTTGGGAGCGAGCGCACCCAAACCGCTATTTGATTCATAACGGAGAAATTAATACGTTACGGGGAAATATTCATTGGATGATGGCGCGTGAGAAGCAGTTTTCCTCCCCGATGTTTGGGGAAGATTTACAAAAAGTACTCCCGATTTTAGATACGAACGGAAGCGATTCTTCCATGCTTGATAATGCATTTGAATTTTTTGTGTTAGCTGGAAAATCGCTCGCTGAAACAGCGATGATGCTCATTCCTGAGCCGTGGTATTGGGATAAAGAGATGGATGACAACAAAAAAGCATTTTATGAATATCACAGCTGTCTCATGGAGCCGTGGGACGGTCCTACGGCAATCGTGTTCACAAACGGAAAACAAATTGGTGGCATTTTAGATCGAAACGGTCTTCGTCCAGCTCGTTACTATGTGACAAAAGATGACTATATTATTTTTTCATCGGAAGTCGGAGTGATTGATGTAGCACCAGAAAACGTTTTATATAAAGAACGATTAGGCCCTGGGAAAATGCTTTTTATTGATTTCGAACAAGGTCGAATCATTTCTGATGAAGAAGTAAAAAAACAAATCGCCAATGAACGACCGTATCGTCAATGGGTGAACGAACAAATGGTTTCAATTGATGAATGCGCAGGAGATGATCATGAACAACCGTTTGACAACCTTTTGACATGGCAAAAAGCGTTCGGATATACGTATGAAGATGTTGAAAAAACAATTATCCCAATGGCGACGGAAGGAAAAGATCCGACAGGGGCGATGGGGAATGATGCGCCGTTAGCTGTCTTATCAGATCGGCCACAAAGTTTATTTAATTATTTTAAGCAACTGTTTGCGCAAGTAACAAATCCGCCGATCGATGCGATTCGTGAATATGTTGTCACATCCACTGTCACGTGGCTCGGAAAAGAAGGAGATGTGTTGCATCCAGATGAGTCGTCTGCGCGGCGCATTCGCTTGTATTCTCCAATTGTCACGAATAAGCAATTACAAGCATTGCGAATGAATCCATACCGCGAATTTTTATGCGTTACATTGTCTACTGTTTTTACAAATGATTTAAAAGAAGCGTTAGACAAATTATGTCAAGCGGTAGATGAAGCAATTGCTAATGGTGTGACGTTAATTGTTTTATCCGATCGCTCAATGAATGAGCAGCGCATAGCCATACCTGTTCTTTTGGCAGTCAGCGCGGTGCATCAACATCTCGTACGGAAAGGGACGCGCACGAAAGTGAGTTTAATTGTTGAAAGTGGGGAAGCGCGCGAAGTACATCATTTCGCAGCGTTAATCGGTTACGGAGCGGATGCGGTCAATCCATATTTGGCATTTGCAACTATTCGTGAAGCAGTCGAAAAAGGAGTTATTGCTTCCACGTACGAAGTCGCAGTTGAAACGTACAAAAAAGCGGCGACAGATGGCGTTGTCAAAGTGATGTCCAAAATGGGCATTTCCACCGTACAAAGTTATCGCGGAGCACAAATTTTTGAGGCGGTCGGCATTGGGGACGATGTCATTGAACAATATTTTACGGGAACGGCATCACAAATTGGTGGAATCGGTCTGAACGAAATTGCCCAAGAAGCAAAAATGCGCCATATGCAAGCGTTTCAAACATCTTATGATCATACACTAGAGCCAGGAAGTGAATTACAATGGCGTAAAAACGGTGAACATCATGCGTTTAATCCGAAAACGATTCATACGCTACAATGGGCATGTCGAAAGAATGATTATGAGTTATTTAAACAGTACTCAAACATGGCCAATGAAGAGCAACTAACGTTTTTGCGCAATTTGTTTGAGTTTGACGAAACGCGTACGCCAATTCCACTTGATGAAGTCGAACCGGTAGAAGCGATTGTTCGTCGATTTAAAACGGGGGCGATGTCGTACGGTTCATTGAGCGAAGAAGCACATGAAGCGCTTGCGATTGCGATGAATCGCATCGGTGGAAAAAGTAATAGTGGAGAAGGTGGCGAAGATCCGCGTCGCTATGTACGGGATGAAAATGGCGATCTTCGTCGTAGTGCAATTAAGCAAGTTGCATCCGGTCGTTTCGGTGTAAAAAGTCATTATTTAGTTCATGCGGATGAACTGCAAATTAAAATGGCGCAAGGAGCAAAGCCTGGAGAAGGTGGTCAACTGCCTGCGAATAAAGTATATCCGTGGATTGGAAAAGTACGCGGCTCCACGCCGGGTGTGGAACTTATTTCGCCACCACCGCATCATGATATTTATTCCATTGAAGATTTAGCCCAACTCATTTATGATTTGAAAAATGCAAATCGCGATGCGCGCATTAGCGTGAAGCTTGTCGCAAAATCTGGCGTTGGTACGATCGCGGCAGGAGTGGCTAAAGGTGGTGCGGATGTGATCGTCATTAGCGGATATGATGGCGGTACAGGTGCTTCGCCAAAAACGAGCATTAAACATGCCGGGCTTCCGTGGGAACTCGGTTTAGCTGAAACGCACCAGACGCTGATGTTAAACGGACTCCGTGATCGCGTCGTATTAGAAACAGACGGAAAATTAATGACTGGTCGCGATGTTGTCATGGCGGCGTTATTAGGTGCTGAAGAGTTTGGCTTTGCGACGGCTCCACTTGTCGTTTTAGGGTGTGTCATGATGCGCGTTTGTCATTTAGATACATGCCCAGTCGGTGTAGCGACACAAAATCCAAAACTGCGGGAAAAATTTACAGGTAAACCAGAGCATATTGTGAATTTCATGTATTTTATCGCTCAAGAAGTGCGCGAAATTATGGCTCAACTTGGCTTCCGTACAATCGAAGAAATGGTTGGACGCGTCGATGTATTAAAAATAAGCGAGCGGGCAAAGCGGCATTGGAAAGCGAAACATCTTGATTTATCGCGTTTGTTGTATCAAGTGGAAGGACCGCGAACGTTTTCTAAACCGCACGATCACCGTCTCGAACAAACGCTTGATTACCAAACGATTTTGCCAGCTGTCCAGCAAGCAATAGAGGAGAAAAAGCCTGTGCAATTGCACGTACGCATTAACAACGTACAGCGAACAGTCGGCACGATAGTAGGTAGCGAAGTATCAAAACGATTTGGTGAAGAAGGTCTTCCAGAAGATACAATTCAACTATATTTTCACGGTTCAGCAGGACAAAGTTTTGCCGCGTTCGTACCAAAAGGAATGACGATGACGTTAATTGGCGATGCCAACGACTATGTTGGCAAAGGCTTATCAGGTGGAAAAGTGATCATTCGTCCACCACATGAAGCGGAGTTTGTAAATGATCAAGTCATTATTGGAAACGTGGCGTTTTACGGTGCAACAAGCGGTGAAGCGTATATTCGTGGTCGGGCTGGCGAGCGTTTTTGTGTTCGAAATAGCGGCGTGCATGCGGTCGTTGAAGGAGTAGGGGATCATGGTTGTGAGTATATGACCGGAGGGCGCGTCGTTATTCTCGGATCAGTTGGAAAAAATTTCGCTGCTGGAATGTCTGGTGGTGTAGCTTACGTATTTGCTCATGACGATACGTGGAAAAAACGTGCAAACCGAGAACTTGTTTTATTTGAATCATTAGTAGATGAAAACGAAATACGAGATGTGCAACAAATGATTATGAAACATTACGAATATACGGAAAGTCCAAAAGCAGCGTATGTGCTTGCGAATTGGGAACGTGTTGTGAGAGACATCGTCAAAGTCATTCCGAAAAACTATAAGCTTATGATTGAGACAATTGAAGCGATGAAGCAACGCGGGATGTCGCATGATGAAGCGATATTGGAGGCGTTTGAGGCAGTCGTAAATAAAAAAGATGCGAAAGTGATGGAAGCGATCGCGAAATAAGCGATCGCTCCGAAAGAAGCAGGAAGGAGGAGAACGATGGGGAAAGCAACAGGCTTTATGGAATATGTGCGGGAAGAAGAGAAGAAGCGCGATCCTCTTTCTCGTTTAGGCGATTGGAAAGAATATACGGAACCATTTTCAACGGATATGTTAGTTAGACAAGGGGCGCGATGTATGGATTGCGGTACGCCATTTTGTCATATGGGAATGGAACTGAACGGTTTAACGTCAGGCTGTCCAATTCATAATCTTATTCCAGAGTGGAACGATCTTGTATATCGCGGACGGTGGAAAGAGGCTTTTGAACGGTTAGTAAAAACGAACAACTTTCCGGAGTTTACAGGGCGTGTTTGTCCAGCACCGTGCGAAGGGTCATGCACAGTAGCCATTTCGGATCATGCGGTAGCGATTAAAGGCATTGAACGAGCGATTATTGATCGAGCATTTGCAGAAGGGTGGGTTCAGCCGCGTATCCCGAAAAAGCGAACAGGGAAAAGGGTGGCGGTGATCGGATCAGGACCTGCCGGCTTAGCATGTGCAGATGAATTAAATCAAGCGGGTCATGTTGTGACTGTGTATGAACGTGACGATCGAGTTGGTGGATTGTTAACGTATGGCATTCCAAATATGAAACTTGGAAAAGATGTCGTTGAACGGCGTGTACGTTTGCTTGAAGAAGAAGGAATTACGTTTATAACCAACACGGAAGTTGGCAAGCATATAACAGCTGATGAGTTGCGGAAACAATATGATGCTGTCGTGCTTTGTATCGGAGCGCAAAAACAACGTGATCTCGTCATAGAAGGACGCGAACTTGACGGCATTCATTTGGCAATGGATTATTTAACTGTAACAACAAAATGGTTGTTGACTGGTAAAAAAGAAGAAACGTTTATTGATGCAAAACATAAACATGTCATCGTCATTGGTGGCGGTGATACGGGAGCAGACTGTGTAGCAACAGCACTTCGTCAACAATGTAAAAGCGTTGTGCAGTTTGGTAAACACCCCGCGTTGCCAAAAGAGCGTACGGATGACAACCCTTGGCCGCAATATCCCCTTGTTTTTACGGTTGATTATGCGTATGAAGAAGCGGAAGCGAAGTTCGGGGCCGATCCACGTCAATATTGCATTCAAACGAAAAAAATTGTAGGCGATGGAAGCGGAAAAGTAAAAGCGTTGTATACCATTCAAATGGAAAAAACAGTAGATGAACATGGGCGTGTTACATTTAAAGAGATTCCAGGTACAGAAAAAGTATGGCCGTGTGATCTTGTATTGATCGCGATCGGTTTTGAAGGACCAGATCAGCCAATTTTACAGCAATTCGGAATAGAAACAGTAAACAAAAAAGTGAAAGCGACAGAATACAAAACGAACGTCGAAGGGGTATTCGTAGCAGGCGATGCAAGACGTGGACAAAGTCTTGTTGTTTGGGCGATTCATGAAGGGCGAGAGGCGGCAAAAGAAGTGGATCGGTTTTTAATGATGATGTCATGAAAACAAAAACGCTCAAGGTGTCCTAATAAAGATAGGGCACCTTCTGTATTTTTAGAATTGTCATTTTACTTAAAAAAGTGTTACAATGTTTAACAAGTTCAGAAAAGATGGGGGGATTTACTTTGCGTAGCGATATGATTAAAAAAGGATTCGATCGCGCACCACATCGCAGTTTATTGCGCGCAGCAGGAGTAAAAGAAGAAGATTTCAATAAACCGTTTATTGCGGTTGTCAACTCGTATATTGATATTATCCCAGGGCATGTTCATTTACAAGAGTTCGGGAAAATCGTCAAAGAAGCGATTCGTGAAGCAGGTGGGGTACCGTTTGAAATGAATACGATCGGAGTCGATGATGGCATCGCGATGGGGCATATCGGTATGCGCTATTCATTGCCGAGCCGCGAAATTATAGCAGACTCTGTCGAAACAGTCGTTTCTGCACACTGGTTTGACGGGATGGTATGTATTCCAAACTGCGATAAAATTACCCCTGGTATGATGATGGCAGCAATGCGTTTAAACATCCCAACCATTTTTGTTAGCGGCGGACCGATGAAGGCGGGTGTCACAAGCGATGGAAAAAAAATCTCGCTTTCCTCTGTATTTGAAGGCGTTGGTGCATATCAGGCAGGGAAAATCGACGAAAAAGGACTACAAGAGCTTGAGCAGTACGGCTGTCCGACATGCGGTTCTTGTTCAGGAATGTTTACAGCAAATTCGATGAACTGTTTAGCCGAAGCGCTTGGCTTAGCGCTCCCTGGTAACGGTACGATTTTAGCGATTGATCCGGCACGAAAAGAATTTGTACGACGTTCAGCTCAGCAGTTAATGTATCTAATCGAGCATGATATTAAACCGCGCGATATTGTAACTGAAAAAGCTATTGACAACGCGTTTGCGCTCGACATGGCGCTTGGCGGTTCAACAAATACGGTTCTACATACGCTAGCCATTGCTAACGAAGCAGGCATTCATTATCCGCTTGAGCGTATTAACGAGGTCGCATCTCGCGTGCCGCATCTAGCAAAATTGGCACCAGCATCAGATATGCATATTGAAGATTTGCACGAAGCGGGTGGTGTATCTGCAGTATTGCACGAACTGTCGAAAAAAGAAGGCACCCTTCATTTAGATGCATTGACGGTGTCAGGCAAAACACTTGGTGAAAACATTGCAGGATGCGAAGTAAAAAACTATGAAGTCATTCGTCCAATTGACAATCCGTACTCAGAAACAGGTGGACTGGCTGTTTTGTTTGGAAATTTGGCTCCAGACGGCGCCATCATTAAAACAGGTGGCATTCAAGGTGGCATTACACGCCATGAAGGACCAGCAATCGTATTTGATTCTCAAGAAGAGGCACTTGAAGGCATTGCGGCAGGAAAAGTACAACCGGGTCATGTCGTCATCATTCGTTACGAAGGACCAAAAGGTGGTCCTGGCATGCCAGAAATGTTAGCCCCGACATCACAAATTGTCGGTATGGGGTTAGGAACGAAAGTGGCGCTTGTTACGGACGGTCGTTTCTCCGGTGCTTCTCGCGGCTTATCCATCGGACACGTATCGCCAGAAGCTGCCGAAGGGGGTCCAATTGCTTTTGTACAAAATGGTGACCATATTGTCATTGATATTGTGAAACGAACAATTGATGTCCTCGTTCCAGAAGAAGAATGGGAAAAGCGAAAAGCAAATTGGAAAGGATTTGAGCCGAAAGTAAAAACCGGGTATTTGGCCCGTTACTCGAAACTCGTCACGTCAGCTAGTACAGGCGGCATTATGAAAATTTAACGGATGGGCGAATCGCCCTCCTTTTTTTGTAAAAATATTAGCCTTAAAAAGCGTTTACTATTTTTTGAAGCGTGAAAGAATCTTTAATATATACATGCACCTTAAAAGATGATGTATAAAATTTTGTGTAAAGCATTTTGCTAGACCAAAAGAAAAAAGGTAGGGTATTCTCTGATTGAACCCAAATATTCCAGAGAAAGGAGAACCCTACCTATGTCTAAAAGTATACCGAATGTAGACTGGGCAAATCAACTGGAAAGTGTCATTCGTCAGTTTGTGAAGGAAAAATTAGAGCTGATTATGCGGGAAGAAATCAAACATTTCCTCGAAATCGAACAGGCGGACACATCCAATATGAGAAACGGCTACTATCAACGAAATCTAGATACGCAATATGGCCGAATTGAAGGCCTTTTGGTCCCAAGAGATCGAAATGGGGAATTTCAAACGCAGCTGTTTGCCCCTTACCAACGTCATACTGGTTGGCTCGAGGAAGCCGTCATCAAAATGTATCAAAGTGGCATGAGTACGAGGGAAATTGGCAAGTTTATCGAACGAATTTTAGGAAATGCCTATTCTCCAACGACAATCAGTCGTATTACCGATGTAGTGAAGGAAGACATCGAGAAATGGCACAATCGTCCTCTACATCAGCGTTATTCGGCTTTATATTTGGATGGTTTATACGTAAAACTTCGTCGCGAAACCGTGGAGAAAGAAGTCATTTATGTGGTGTTAGGGGTGAACGAGGAAGGATATCGCGAAATTCTTGATTTCTTTGTGGGAGGACAAGATAGCGCCTATGTATGGCAGGAAATCCTTCAACACCTCTATCAAAGAGGCGTCAAGGAAGTGCTTCTGGGCGTATTCGATGGACTACCGGGGTTGGAGGAAGCCTTTAAGGCGGTTTATCCGAAAGCCGATGTGCAGCGTTGTGTCGTTCACAAAGTCCGTAACACCCTCAGCCGTGTTCGAAAAAAAGATCAATTTGAAGTGGCAGAGGATCTCAAACTGATTTATCGCGCGCCGAATAAGGAGATGGCGTTACAGATGTTTCAACAGTTTGAGTCGAAATGGTCCAGCAAGTATCCGAGAGAAGTTCAATCTTGGGCCAATGAGTTGGATGTTCTCCTTACATTTATGGATTATCCAAGCAGTATTCGAAGTGTGATTTATACGACGAATGCCATTGAACGAACGATCAAGGAGATTCGGAAACGTCTAAAACCGATGAACAGTTTGAGCAGTTTAGAAGCCGCTGAAAAAATCGTGTATTTGACCATCCAAGATTTTAATGAGAAATGGGCAGGGCGAAAGTTGCGAGGATTTGCCGAAGCACATGAAGCCCTTCAACGAATGTTTGAAGAACGTTACAATTAACCAAATAATGTAAATAAATGAGATAAGGGGATTCTCCCTTTCCACACAAGAGACTGAATATTCAGTCTCTTGTGTGGAGGAAACCAGTCTCCCCTCTATTCTAAATCTATTTCAGAGATACCCTATCTATTTTACATTACACAAAATTCTTGACGGTACCATGATACGTTGCACAAAATATTTTTCGAACGATTCCATCATCCCATATGGGTTGGTTTTTTGTTATACTTGTTTCATCGATACATAGAAAGGACAACGAAGATGGAACGAGGACATTTGTTATTAATCGACGGGATGGCGTTATTGTTTCGATCGTTTTATGCGACAGCACCACGTTGGATGATGAATAGCCGTGGGGTGTCGACGAATGCGGTACGTGGTGTAATAAAGCAAATCGAAGCGGCGACAAATGCGCTCCAACCGACGCATGTCGTTTGTTGTTGGGATATGGGAAGTACGACGTTTCGCACGGAATGGTTTCCAGATTATAAAGCGAATCGTGGGGAGCCGCCGTGTGAATTAGTTCCGCAATTTGATTTAGCGAAAGAAGTGGTCGCAATGCTCGGTGTTCCGAATATCGGCGTGCTCGGTGCCGAGGCGGACGATTGCATCGGCTCGCTCGTCAAGCAATATCGCGAACATATGCAAATTTCTATTATTACAGGAGACCGCGATTTATTTCAGCTTCTTTCGGAACATGTCACCGTTTATTTGTTGGCGAAAGGCATTGGCAACTATGAGGCGTACACGCTTGAACGCTTTATTGAAGAAAAACGGATTCAACCACATCAGCTCGTCGATGTGAAAGCGCTCATGGGCGATGCAAGCGACAATTATCCAGGCGTGCGCGGCATCGGGGAAAAACAAGCGTTTAAACTTATTCAACAATACGGATCAATTGAAGGAATCATCGAAAATTTAGCGAACTTAACAAAAGCACAGCAACAAAAAATAACCGAACATCTCGACTTGCTTCATTTGTCGCGAAAACTGGCGGCCATCCATTGCGATATCCCAATTCCGTTGCGATTGGAAGAAGCGAAATGGGAGGGAGGGTGCAAGCGGTTTGCAGAGGTATTAGAAGCGATCCGGTAAGACGAAAAACCCAGCCCCATATAGAGGCTGGTTTTTATGTCCGCACTTGCCCATTTCCATATACAAGTGTTTTTGTTGTCGTGATGGCGCGTAAGCCCATTGGACCGCGGGCGTGCAGTTTTTGCGTGCTAATGCCGATTTCCGCGCCGTATCCGAACTGTTCGCCGTCGGTGAAGCGAGTGGAGGCGTTATGGTACAATACAGCGGCATCGACATGAGCAAAAAACTGCTCTACATGTTCATCGGTTTCAGAAATAATCGCTTCGGAATGTTTTGTACCGTAGCGTTCAATATGCTCTATCGCTTCATCGACCGTTTCGACGAGCTTCACCGCTAAAATCGGGGCCAAAAATTCAGTCGCCCAGTCGGCCTCTGTCGCTTCACGGACGAACGGATATGTAGACGATAGCCGTTTGTCGCCGCGCAGCTCGACCCCTTTTTCATGCAGCGTTTCAAGCAACTCGTTTATATATGGCCATTTTTGATGAATGATGACCGTTTCAACCGCATTGCAGACAGACGGACGTTGTAGTTTAGCGTTTATGACGATATCGAGCGCCATTTCTTTTTCGGCGGAGTCGTCAATAAAAATATGACAATTGCCGACGCCTGTTTCTAACACAGGAATTGTGGCGTGTTCGACGACCGATTGAATAAGTCCAGCACCTCCCCGTGGAATGAGAACATCCACATATTCTTTTAAACGAAACATATGTTGTGCTGTTTCACGGCTCGTATCTTCTAATAATTGAATCGCATCGGATGGAACTGACGATTGTTTTAACGCTTCTTGCATGACGGATACGAGTGCTTTATTCGAGTGAATGGCGGACGAGCTACCGCGCAACAAAACGGCATTTCCCGTTTTTAAACAAAGACTAGCTGCATCGACTGTTACATTTGGACGGGCTTCATATACCATACCGACAACACCAAGCGGCACGCGAATTTGTTTTAATTTGAGCCCGTTTGGTCGCGTCCATTGTTCGATCGTTTCGCCGATTGGATCTGGTAGCTGAATCACTTGGCGAACACCGTCAGCAATTTGGTGAATACGTTCTTCCGTCAGTTGTAGTCGGTCAAGCAAGGAAGGGGAGAGCCCGTTTTCTTTTCCACTTGTCATATCTTTTTCATTCTCTTCTAAAATGTACGATTTTCGCGCAATTAGTGTTTCCGCGATGATCGCAAGCGCCTTGTTTTTTTCTTCCGTTGATAATGATGCTAAACGTTTAGAAACTTGTTTTAGTTTCTTTGCTTTTGTAAGTAATTCGTTCATTTTTTTCGCTCCTTTTCGTGTTTATTGGACTGTTGTTTTTTTAAAACATACTAAGTTATCGCGATGAACGACTTCTGGTCGGCGGTGGAAGGAGTATCGTTTTGCTTCTTCACTTGCAAGCCCTTTTACTTTTGCTAAATCGTCGGCAGCATAATATACTTGCCCTCTAGCGATCACCTCACCTTTTTGATTCACAATATTGACAACATCAAGCGCTTGAAATGAACCGAATACATTGATTACGCCAGCAGGCAACAAGCTTTTTCCTTTATGTAAAAGGGCATTTTCTGCTCCTTCATCAATTTCAATTGTTCCGGACACTTTTGAATGATAAGCAATCCATTGTTTGCGCATTTGCATCTGTTCTTGAAAAGGAGAGCCGATATACGTCCCGTCGCCTTTTCCTTCTAAAATATGTTTGATTTTTTCTTTTCCTGTTCCTGTCCCGATAAAGACGCTGACACCAAAAGAAAGAGCCTTTTGTGCGGCAAGTAGCTTCGATTTCATTCCCCCCGTTCCAACCGCTGATCCGCTACCGCCAGCTTGTTCGATAAGCTCGTCAGTCATTTCTGAGAGAAAATAATATTTTTTTGCTTTAGGGTGATTTGGATGTTTGTCATATAGCCCATTAATGTCCGTTAAAATGATCAAGGCATCCGCATGCAAAAAACCGGCTACAAGCGCGGACAATAAATCGTTATCTCCGAACGTCAACTCTTCCACTGAAATTGAGTCGTTTTCATTAATAATTGGAAGAACGCCACGTTCTAACAATGTAGAAATTGTCGCAAATAAGTTACGAAACCGCTCGCGATCGTAAAAATCTGCACGCGTTAACAACAACTGCCCTGTGACAATATCGAACGAACGAAAGGCGGAAATGTATGTTTGCATAAGCAAGCCTTGACCGACTGCTGCCGCTGCTTGTTTCGCAGCGAGTGCCTTCGGGCGTGAGCGATACCCAAGTAAACCGAATCCGGCTGCTACGGCACCTGATGAGATAAGAATGATATCGTGTCCTAATTGCTTCATATAAGCAAGTGCTTCGACATGTTCAACAAGCTTTTGTTCTGAAAGTGTGCCATTTTTTTCGGTTAACGAACTGCTACCAATTTTGACAACGATTCGCTTTTTTTTCACCTTTTCACCTCCTTGAAATAAAAAAACGCTTTTTCGCCCTTATAGAAAAGGACGGAAAAGCGTCGATTCCGCGGTACCACCTTTTTTGGCGCAATGCGCCCACCTCTTGCCCTGTAACGTCGGGGGAACGGCTTATGTTTGCATAAGCGGCCGTATAGGGTAGGTTCAACTAGCTGCCCATGAGGAACCTTCCAGCCTATGGATTCCACTCTCTTGCATGTTTCACTAGTTTACTCGTCCCGTGCCTTATTCCACATATGTTCTTTTTCAGAATTATGAAACAAAAAAATGGAGATGTCAATGGATTTTTTGAACATAAAAAAGTAAATTTATGAAACTTTTACATGTATTTATACGTTATAATGGAATAAAGGAGAAAGGAGTGGAAAACATGGGATTAGTGTTGCAACATGTAACAAAACAGTTCGGTTCGTTTGTAGCGGTAGATGACGTAACATTATCTATTCCAAAACAGCGTATGTTTGGATTTCTAGGAGCGAATGGAGCGGGGAAAACGACAACGTTTCGAATGATTTTAGGATTACTTGAGCCGACAAAAGGGGAGATTACGTGGGACGGTGAGCGCATCACGTACAAACATAGTCATCTTATCGGATATTTGCCGGAAGAAAGAGGATTGTATCCAAAGTTAAAAGTAAAAGAACAGCTTATTTATTTAGGGAGATTGCGAGGATTACATAAAGAAGAAATTGTGAAAGAAATGCACAATTGGCTGGAGCGTTTTAAAATCCCGCAATATGAAAATCAAAAAGTAGAACAGTTATCGAAAGGTAATCAACAAAAAATTCAATTTATCGCTGCGGTGTTACATCGTCCACAACTACTTATTTTAGATGAGCCGTTCAGCGGATTAGATCCGGTAAATGTTGAAATGTTGAAAAAGGCAGTAATAGATTTACAACAACAAGGAACAACGATTGTCTTTTCAAGTCATCGAATGGAACATGTTGAACAATTATGTGAATATATATGCATTATGCATAAAGGAAAACCGATTGTTCATGGATCAATTAAAGAAATTAAGCAATCTTTCGGCAAGAAAAATGTCATTATTCACGGAGAACTTCCGTTTGAAACGTTAACACACATTCCAGGAGTAATAAAAATGGAGAAGACCGTGGAAGGAGTTCGTTTGCAAATAGCAGATGAGAGCGTATCGCAACATATTCTTGAGCATATTTATTCGAAAGGATTTATTCGCACATTTTCATTAGAAGAACCATCGTTGAATGATATTTTTATTGAGAAAGTAGGTGCAGCGTATGAACAATAAGTTTTGGATTGTTTTTCTCCATACGTATGTAACAAAATTAAAATCAAAGTCTTTTTTCATTTCAACGATCATTACTGCTTTTATTGTATTTGGTATTAGTCAGTTAGATCGTATCATTGAAGCGTTTAGCGATAATGCTCAAAAAACAATTGGTGTTATTGATGAAACAAATGGGTGGTACGAAGCATTGCAATCGCAATTGCAATCGAATAAAGAAATAAAACTTGTTCGCCATGATAAAAGCGAGGAACAGGCAAAAGAACTTGTCCAAACAGAAAAGTGGTATGCGTATATTGTACTTGATGTACAAAACGGTCAGCCGAAAGTGACATATTATGCAAAAAATATTGCAGATAGTGATGTCACACATGAAATTGAGCAAGCATTGCAACAAGTCAAAATCGCGATGATGGCAAAGCAAATCGGGTTAACGTATGAACAAATCAACGCACTATATGCACCGATTGTGATGGAAAAAGTGGCGCTTGAACAACATGCCAAAACAGAAGAACAACTAAATCAAGCAAGGGCGATCGTTTATGTGCTATTGTTTGCGATGTACATGTTTGTGTTAATGTACGGAAGTATGATTATGATGGAAGTAGCAACAGAAAAGTCATCTCGCATTATGGAAATTTTAATATCAAGCATCTCACCCATTCAGCAATTGTTCGGAAAAATTTTAGGGATTGCTTTGTTAAGTTTGACGCAATTTATTCTCATATTTTCGGTTGGTTATGCATCGATGAAAAATAGTGATATGTTGCGTCAGCTAATTGGCATGGATGAACTGCCTCTCCCCCTTATTTTATATGGCATTCTCTTTTTCTTGCTTGGCTATTTGTTGTATGCGATGTTATTTGCGGTACTTGGCTCGATTGTCAGCCGCGTCGAAGAAGTACAACAAATGGCTGGTCCTGTGACGATGCTCGTTGTCGCAGCGTTTATCATGGCGATGTTTGGTTTAAATGCACCGGAGTCACCATTTATTACAGCAATGTCGTTTGTCCCGTTTTTTACCCCGATGATTATGTTTTTACGTATTGGCATGTTGAACGTTTCAACTTGGGAAATTGTCCTTAGCATCGGTTTGCTCGTCGGAACAATTGCCTTTTTATTCGTATTTGGTTCAAAAGTGTATCGTGGCGGCGTGCTCATGTATAATCAAGCGTCTTCATGGAAAGATCTCAAGCAGGCGTGGCAATTAACGAAAAAGTAAAAAGCCGAGCGAAATGCTCGGTTTTTTACATCGGCTTTGTCGGTGTTGGTTTGGCGTATCCATCTTTATATTTTTCATCAATAAGGTGGCGAATGTCTTTGATAGGCATCCCTTTCTCATATTGTTCGATCGAAATGGCTGCAGTTTCTAAACAAACCCCACATTTTGTCGCATGATCGTCCCAAACGATTGCCCCATTGTTTTTATTTTCATATACGAAACAGTCGTAATTATTTTTATGATCAACCGACTCACCACAGCCACAATAACAAGGGATATGTTCTAGTAATGTTTGATGTTTTGCAGCCTGTTCGTACAAATGAGCCATCGACTCATTATAGGAAGATAAAAATGATGGAAGTATATGAATCGAGGCAGTTTCCTCACGTATATCACCCATTTCATGTTCTGTAGACGTATGATTATTTTCTTTTTGCGCACAACCACTTAACAATAGACTAATCGAAAACACGGCGCTACATATATATCTTTTTTTCATCGTCATCCATCCTTTTTTATAAATTTATTATACTGTTCGACTTTTTTCCCTATTTCTTTCTTTCTTTTCCTATTATAATAAAAATAATAATAACCTGAATCCGTGATGGATTGACATCGACTTTGACTTTTTTGCTGGTTTTATGGATGTGTGATCCACCATTCCCTTTTTATGTTTAAAACAGATGTCATCTTCACTCTCAGAAATGAAATAAATATCTTTTTTAGGTATATAAACCAAAGAAAAAACAAAAAAGGACAGAGGGTTAGGATGAGTACAGAATTGCGAACAATCGTTCGTTATGCTCCTTCTCTCCATTTTATGTAAATGTTCAGAAGGGGCTCGCTATAGCCACTCCTTCGCGTCAGTTTCATCCAGATCTGTCGTGATCGGCGGACGAGTCGACCTGCCATCGTGATCACCGTCTGAATAATCGTCTTGATGCGGCGGCGTTTCACTTTATGATGTAATGGATGTCTCGGATCGCTTAATAGATCTTGTCCAATCAGACGAAGAAGGTTGTACACGAATGCTCCCATGACTAACACGAGCGCATTCGTTTTCATCTTCCCTGATGGAAGTCGCTCTAAATCTAAGTCGCTTTTCAGTTCGCTATGAAACTGTTCGCATGTCGCATGATCGTGATACAATGCGAGCACATCACTCATTCGAACATGCTCGTATCCTTCGAGGCGCACCCAGTAGCTTTCGACTTCGTAATTAGGAACGAGCATCAGCTGTCCATTTCGTTCCATCGTTCGTTCCGTCACTTGGGTGACTTGAACGTACGTATACGTGTGTCCATCAATTGCTGCTGTCTGTGGAAGGCATAACTCATACGTTTGTACTCCTTCTGTTTGTCCATCATCGACGCGTCTGCCCTTTTGCGAAGCGATCTGGAACCAAAGCGCTTTCGATTCTCGGCGTAAGTTTCGCTTGATGACAAAGTCCACGTCTTCCTTTAGACATACGTGCACATTCGCTTCCGCATCGTTTCCTGCATCCATGCGGACAAGCAGACGAGACGAGGTCAGCGGACGAGCTCGACGGATGGCGGTAGTTAAAAACGAAGGCATGTTGTCTTGTACATGTTGTTTCCCTGGACGCAGCTCGGCATGAACGATATACCCTTCCTTCCCTGCATACGCAAACAACGGCGTAAAACCGTCAAATCCTTTATACGTTCGACTCACTCCTTCTTTCTTCGTATCGGAGTTGTCAAATGGGGAAGCATCTATATCAAGGGGAAGCCATGTCGTTTTCCCTTTCGCCCAACAAGGGGACAAGGTAGCGTGTTGTCGAACCAACAGACGCATCGATTCCTCCCAAATGATGGTTTCGGTCATCGGAAGACAAGCGAGCTGATCGAGTCGCTGTCGCAACGTTGGGGAGGAAGGTACGTGCCGAATGCCCATTGATGTCGAAAAGATATCGTCCTGACGATACGCTTCGATATGATCAAAATCCGTTTTTCCTGTGGCAAGCAAGCCAATCATCGAGCGAATGACGTCGCTATGGGAAATGTGCACATCTCGACGAACCGTTGGGAGCCGAAGGGCGTTTACTCGTTTATCCAGCTTCGTTTGGTGCAGTAAGTAGCCCACGAGAGCAAGCCCAGCACTTGGAGTAATCGCTTCATCTGTCAATACAAACCGAATCGGGAAATCTTTCATCACATTCACCTACTTGATGAAGAATCGTCAACGTCGTTTTCCCTTATCGTATCAACGGTTTGCGACCATTGTAAAGATGTTTTGTCACGGATTCAGGAATAAATGATAAGGGGAAAAAGGCGGGGGAAAAATGGATTGCATCGAGGTAAAAGGAAACACGGTAGAGGAGGCTATCGAAGAGGGACTAAAGCAACTTCAAACGGTGCGAGAAGATGTCATCATTGAAATCGTTCAACCAGAACGTAAAAAGCTGTTTGGTATCGTTTCGCAACCAGCTGTTGTTCGACTAACGAAGAAGCATCAAACAAAGCAAACTGTTCAGCAGAAAGAAGGAAAAGCGTGGATACAAGACGGAGATTTTTGTTACGAATGTTTGGACGTAGGCCCAACGATCATTATTGGCGAGGGAGTCATTTGTTTGCATAACGGGAAAGCGATCGAAGGAAAGGTGACGTTACAAGAAGGGGATGACGTTCGCATTTATCCAAAGGAAGAAAGCATTACCCAATCAGTTTGGAAAGTTGATGTAGATGCAAGAAAGATGGAGGCAACGTTGACGTTTGCACCGGGGGGACGGCGTTGGTATGTACTCGAAGATATGGAGCCATCTAATAAATTACATATACAAGCAAAAATGGAGACTGAACTCATTTATGATGTGTCACATGAAGCAGTGATGACGAAACTGCAGGAGTTAGGTATTGTTTACGGAGTGAATCAAGAAGCGATTCGTGAGGCGTTACACTCAGAGAAAAAAGTAACTGTTGTCATTGCAAAAGGAATCGAACCGGTAGAAGGAAAAGACGGCTGGGTGGAAGTTAAAGTAGGAGAAGGGAAAAGGAAGCCGAAAGTACGTGAAGACGGAACCGTTGATTATCGTGAAATAGAAATGATTGCGACCGTTGGTGAAGGTGACTTGATTGCGATTGTTCATCCTCCCCAACTAGGGAAACCGGGATTAACGGTAACAAATGAAGTGATTCCTGTACGTGAAGTCCATCCTGTTACTGTTAAACTCGGAAAAGGAGTGACAATGCACGAAAACCTTATTTCAGCTACACAAGGTGGGCGACCGCAAATTGCGAAAAAAGGGAGAACTGTTGTCATTTCGATTATTCCGAAACTTGTTCATCAAGGCGATGTCGATTTATCAGTCGGGAATATTCATTTTAAAGGCGATGTTGAAATTACAGGAAACGTCCAAGATGAAATGGTTGTGGAAGCGCTCGGTACCATTATGATTTTACAAAATGTCAATCGCGCAAAAATTCGTGCGCAACAATCGATTTTTATTCAACAAAACGTCATTAGTGGGACAGTCACATCGGGAGAAAACAAAATGATTGTGACCAAGCTTATCGGTTTATTACAACAAATTCGTCACTCACTTGAGCGAATGATTGTTGCGATTCAACAACTAATGGTCATGTCTAAAATTCGCGAACAAGACATTTATCCGCTGACGAAGAGATTGCTTGAAAGCAAGTTTCAAACGACGATGGAAGCAATGAAACAGTATAAAACGATGTGTGAGCAAAAGCGCGAACAAATTGGTGAACAGTGGTTCGATATTGGTTCGCAGTTAGATAGTTGTTTGCTTGCTGATCGTCCGAATCATTTTCATTGTTTAGGAGGCATGGCGAATTTGCTTCGAGAACTAAACACGTTTATCGGGCAATACGACCGCGAAGAAAACGATGCAATTGAGCTTTCTTACGCTTTAAATAGCGTCATTCACGGAAGTGGAGATGTCGTTGTAACGGGAAAAGGGTGTTACAATTGTAACATTTATGCTGGAGGCACATTGACTGTTCATGGAGTGTTACGCGGTGGTGAAGCGTATGCGCAAAAAGGGATGAAAATTAAAGAAGTCGGATCTTCGCTTGGTATTAAGACGGTGTTAGCTGTGCCAAAGGGAGAGATGATTTATATTGAACACGCATGGGAAGGAACAGTTGTACAATTTGGTAAAAAGACGTATACATTTTATGAAGAGAAAAAACACGTTGAAATGAAATGGGACGACGAACGTCAAGAAATTGTATTTGGATAAAAAAGACGCATGGCCAACAAAGCCGATGCGTCTTTTTGTATATTTTTCGGATAATCATATAGTATAATGTAAATGTTCTTAATTTTCTTTCTTTTTGAAGAAGGGGGCTAGAAAATAAAAGCGACTACGGATAGGGATATTTTATGGACGCCAACGAAAGAACAAATCGAACAATCAAGCGTCAACAACCCAATGACTAAAGTCATGGGCTTGTAAGCCCCATGTTGACCAGACCAAGGCTTGAAACAGAGCCTACGTTATAGATGTCATGACACGTTCGGGTGCTTCTCCAGCCCGTTCCTCTGTCGTGCAAGGTTAAACAAGCGTGGTGGGTGGCGCTAGTGTCTTGCACATAACAAGCATCTATAACATGGTCGAGGAGAATATGACCTGCGTAAGCAGAGGAAAGGGGAGGACCCTATGGTTTTTGTGTTAGACACAAATAAGTGTCCGCTTGCTCCTTGTCACGAAGCAGTTGCAAGAAAGCTGTTGAAACAAGGGAAGGCGGCGATTTACAGGCGATTTCCATTTACCATCATCTTGAAAAAATCAGTAGACGAATCAGAAATTAAAGCAACATATCGGCTAAAAATCGACTATGGAAGCAGGCATACAGGATTAGCGATTTTGCGAGGACAAGAAGTGGTATGGTTAGGGCAACTTGACCATCGCACAGACATCAAGGAAAGAATGGATAAAAGGCGTGCTTTTCGTCGAGCAAGACGAAATCGAAAAACAAGATACAGAAAACCACGCTTTCTGAACCGCAAGCGAAAGGAGGGGTGGTTGCCGCCATCACTAGAGAGTCGCGTGCAAAATATCCAAACATGGGTTAACCGCCTAAAGAAGTTATGCCCCATTGGACATATATCATACGAAAATGCCAAATTCGACACGCAACTCATGCGAAATCCTGAAATCAATGGTGTAGAGTATCAACAAGGCACGCTACAAGGATATGAAGTACGGGAGTATTTGCTTGAAAAGTTTGGGCGGAAGTGTTGTTATTGCGGAAAAGAAAATGTTCCACTTGAAGTGGAGCATATCATTCCAAAATCGAGAGGTGGAACAGACCGAGTGGATAACCTATGTCTTGCCTGTCATGACTGTAATCAGCGCAAAGGAAGTAAGACAGCAGAAGAATTCGGGTATCCGCACATTCAAAAGCAAGTCAAAGAATCATTAAAGGATACAAGTGCTATCAACTCGACAAGATGGAAAGCGTATGAAGTGTTAAAGCAGACAGGATTAGATGTCGAGTGTGGAACAGGTGCACGAACAAAAATGAATCGTATTCGTTTAGACTTGCCGAAAACACATTATTTTGACGCTTGTTGTGTAGGCGAAAGCACAACAAATCACTTATATTTCAAAACAAAAGAAGTGTTATTTATCAAGGCAAAAGGGCGTGGTAGTCGCTCTCGTACAAACCTAGATAGATATGGCTTCCCAAGAGGTTATCTTGCAAGACAAAAATTCTTCTTTGGTTTTCAAACAGGGGACATGGTTAAGGCTGTTGTCCCAAGAGGGAAATATCAAGGCGTTTGGTTTGGCGAAGTCGCATGTAGAAAGACTGGAAGTTTCGATATTAAAGGCAAGGACGGAAAGCGTATCGCACAAGGAATAAATTATAGATATGTCCAAGTCATTCAGCGATTTGACGGATATGCTTATGGAAAGGGGGTGGCGGAACTTGCGTAAGGCAATTCCTCCCCGTGCCTAAAGGCAGGGGCTTCCTTGCGTAAGTTTCGTGAAAAAGTATATGAATTGGCTAGAAGCAAAAAAAGGGCTTACGTTTGATTCGCATGCGGCGTTATGGAAATGATCGGTCGAGAATCTTGAGCAATTTTGGGAAACGGTGTGGGAATATTGCAGCGTTCAGTCGTCTGCACCGTATACCAGTGTGTTATAAGAACGAAAAATGCCACGGGCAAACTGGTTTCCAGGGGCACGGCTAAACTATGTGGAACACATTTTTCGCAACATGCAGGAGAAGCCAGCGCTTTTGTTCCGTTCCGAACACGTTTCGGTGCGTGAAGTGACGTGGAAAGAGTTAAAACAACAAACGGCAGCCTTCGCTTCGGCGCTGAAAAAACTGGGGGTCAAGCAAGGAGATCGCGTCGTTGCTTAAATCGCCAATCGCCTTTGCGACTTATATTTGGGCGTCATAGCGTTAAAAGAAGCGGAAGAAAACGAACGAAAACAAATTATCGCCCGCCTTTTCTTACAGCATATTTGGGGATGCGATTTATTCGATGCCGAGATGTTATCGGTTCGTCATTTTGATTTAGTGATGAATGAAACGAAAGAGGTAGAAGTATAAAAAGGCAAGGGACCAAGTCGGTTCCTTGCCTTATAGTAAAACAAATACAGCCAGAAAATGAGCCACAGACCCGCCTAATACAAACAAGTGCCAGACGGCATGATGAAATTTAAAGCCGCGCCATACGTAAAAAACAGCGCCGACTGTGTACAAAATTCCGCCGATGACTAAATATAACACACCGTTTGGCGAAAGGCTGGAAACGAGCGGTTTCCATGCAAATACAATCAACCAGCCCATGATGATATATATAATCGTCGATGTATATAAAAACCGATCGACGAAAAAGCATTTAAATACGGTACCGAAGAGTGCAAGCCCCCAGACGATGCCAAACAATGTCCAACCGATCGCTCCTCTCACCGCTAAAAACAGAAACGGCGTATACGTGCCTGCAATAAAAAAGTAAATCGCCGAATGGTCGAAAATCTCAAACAATCGCTTCCAGCGCCCTTCCGGCAACGCGTGCACAATCGTTGATGACAAATACAAAATAAGCATCGTGCTTCCAAACAACGTGAAACTAACGACGTGCCATGCATTTCCGTACATCGCAGCCATGACCGTCAAAATAACGAGCGCCGCGATACTAAACACCGCACCGATGCCATGAGTAATCGCATGCACGATTTCTTCTTCTTTCGTAAACGTATGGGTAAAAGCCAATAGTCTCATTCCTTTCATTGAAAGACATTTTGTTTATTATATCACATCGATATACATTTTTGTGCATTGTTGTTTTCGTTCGCGACATAATGGAAAAAAGAGAGGTGAGGACGATGCAAATACAGGTAGAAAGGCAACGAAAGACAAAAAAATGGCTTGTACCATGCAAAGCCGATCTATCTATTCCATATGAAGAAAGTGTAAAGATGTACAACAAACATCCAGAAGTGTTTGCACTTTGGCTCACGGACAAAGCCAAACATGTGAAAAGTTTTGCGATGTATGAAGAGGAATATATTAAGCATATGTTAGCATTTCTAGAAAAAGTGCAAAAATAAAAGACAAACCGTCGTTCCAAGAGGGGAGCGACGGCTTTGCTTTTAGTTTGCTTTTTTGAGCATGTGCAATTCTTCCTCTGCACGTGCAATACGGCCGAGTTGATAGTCAAGTCGTTCGTGGATATAGGCAATGTCCTGCTTTGTAGCCATTTCCCCACGAATGTGGGCAATTTCATGACGCATAGCATCTTGAAGGCTACGTTGTTCTAATTGATTGTCTCGAATAGCCTTAATCATTGCCGTATTTTCTTTCATTTGCTCTTTTAACCAATGAATATCTTCTTCCTGCTTATGCACTTTTGTTTTTAATTCATGCATCTCTTGCTTCATTGTTTGTATTTCTTGCTTCATTGTTTGTATTTCTTGCTTCATTGTTTGTATTTCTTGCTTCATCCATTGCATGTCTTCGGATAAGTTTTGGACGAGGTTAACGAGCTGGAGGAGAAGTTGTTCTTGCACGCCTGATTCACCTACCTTTCATCATAAAGGTATACGGCATTTCTAGTGGGAAATATGAAGAGGAGTTTGATGAAATGCCTTTGCCGTCATCTTATCATAATTTGTCGAAATGGACAAACTATTTTTTCGATCATATCGATTACCAAAATAAATGCCGATAATCGTCTGAAACACGTAAAAACCAATGACAACATATAATTCTGTTCCATGGAGTTGTGTTAAATCAATTGTACCGTTCATAGCCATTATTTCTGGTAACAATACAAGTTGGCTAACGAATAAGCCGATTGTTTTTCCGATATGTTGTTTAAGCATATACGTCACCTCTCTCCATACTATGAATCAAACGCGCCATTGGGATGGACAAATAAAAGTGAAATAAAAAAAGGGCGAGATGACTGCCCTTTTGCGTTAAAAAATGAAATGTGCAATAAAAACGATAATTGGTAACGTAATAAATGTGCGAAGAAGGAAAATGACAACGAGATCCTTAAACGTAATTGGTAGTTTTGACGCAAGTAGCAATCCGCCTACTTCGGACATGTAAATCAATTGTGTTACAGAAACACAAGCGATAACAAAGCGAGTAAATTCGCTTTCAATGCCGCTACCGATAATGGCAGGTAAAAACATGTCCGCAAAGCCGACAACCATCGTTTGTGCAGCGGCTGACGCTTCTGGCACTTGTAGGAGCGTCAAGATCGGTACAAACGGTTTACCGAGCCATTCAAATACCGGTGTTGTTTCGGCGATAATTAATGCGACCGTTCCAATGGCCATAACGACAGGTAATACGCCTAACCACATATCGATCACGGTTTGTACACCGTTTTTCAATAATTTCCCCATGTCGCTATTGCGCTGTGCCACTTCTGTTGCCTGTTTTAATCCCCATTGAAAAGGAGTATAGCCAGCTGGTACTGTTTCATCAACGGGAGCGTGATGTTCATGATAATATGTGTCTGGCTTTTTTGATAATGGAGGGATACGCGGCATAATGATCGCGGCTACAAGACCAGCAACGACGATCGTAAAATAGTATGCGCCAAACATATGTTCAAGTTTCATATACGTGATGACAACGATGCTAAATGTAATCGATACAACGGAAAAAGTTGTTCCAATCACCGCTGCTTCCCGTTTCGTATAAAAGCCGTCTTCATATTGTTTATTTGTTAACAATACGCCGATCGTTCCGTCCCCTAACCAAGAAGCAATACAGTCAATGGACGAGCGACCAGGTAATTTAAATACCGGACGCATAATCTTTGTTAAAAGTGCGCCACATAATTCAAGTAATCCGAAATCTAATAGTAAAGGTAAAAACAAGCCCGCAAATAAGAAGACGGAAAACAAAATGGGAATGAGACTATACAACAGCAAAGCACCTGTATTTTCTGACCATACCCATTCCGGACCGATTTGCCACAACGTCATCGCTCCTAAAATTGTTCCAACGATGCGCGCAACGACGAACAAACCATTCACATCGAATAAACGCCGAAGAAATGGGCTGTTCATGATGAAAGAAGGATAAGCAATTTTTGCAACGATTGTGCCAACCGTAGCGATAAACATAAATAAAACAGAAATTGTCGGAATGACTGAAGAAAAGTTTCCTTCGACCCATTTAGCTAAAATAGCTACAGGGATCGTCATCTCACCTTTATAAGGAACAGGGATCATAAATAAAAATACCCCAACAAGCGAAGGAATAAGAAATTTCAGTATGTCAGAGAGATGATGCGATTGTGTATGTTTTTCTTTTTGTACGACATTCATTTTCTAAAACCACCTTCCATTTTATGTTTTGAAAACGGATACATAACATTACTACTATCGTAATATAAAAATGAAAATAGTCAATATAGCAAAATGATTCAGAAATATAAACGAGCGATAAGGACTGCATAAATATGAAAGTATAAAATTATACAAATACACAAATACGAATAAATAATAATTAAGTTATAGTAAAATAGGCAACATAAAGCATAATAAAACAAAGTGACGATATAATCAATCATTTTTTTGTATAAACGTTCAAATTCGAAATTTTTTGTTTTTTTTCAACACATTGATGCGTGTATTTTTTCTGTTTATGCGATATGATAAGCGAAAATATGTGTGAAAGGAGTACGGGTAGTGTGGCATTATGGTGAGGAAAAACGGTATGTCCATGAGCTGTTAGAAAAATATCGGGCAGGCAAGCTACCGTTAAGTAGTGTAACAGCCGTCATTCGTTCATGGGTCATTCGCTATCAAAACGAATATTTGTTGAAACAACGATATTTTCAACCTTATCCAGAACCGTTACTTGACGTGACGGATTCAGGAAAAGGAAGAGATTGTTAAAAGAAGCGACAAAGGGTTATCCTTGTCGCTTTTTTGTAACGATATAATACACCGGAATGCCAGATATCGTCACAACAATCGATAAAAATGTATCGAGCGGTGCATGGAGTACCGTACTTATAATAATATATGCTGTGCCAACAATAGCAACAATCGGGGTGAAAGGATAAAATGGCACTCGATATAATTGTTCGTTAGATGGTAATGATTTTCGTAATAAAAATACCGCATAAAAAGCAAAGCCGTAAAATAAAAAGACACTAAAAATAGCAATATCCGTTAAGCGATCTGCATTACCAAGTAACATCATGATAATTGCAATAGTAATTTGCATGAACGTTGCTAATACAGGTGTGCGCCACTTTGGATGGATGCGAGAAAAATAACGAGCAAGTGGAAATAGCCCATCTATTGCCATTGCCAATGGCATGCGAGGGAATGTGAGTACTTTTCCATTTAAACAACCAAAAATAGAAATTAAAATGCCAATAGCGATCAATTTTCCACCAAATGATCCGAATAAAATGGTTGCAGCTTCACTCGCTGCATTCGGACCGAGTGCAACAATGTCATCAGCGCGAAGCACGTGAAGTAATGCTACATTCACAGCTACATAGGCAAACATGACAATAAGAATACCGGTGATAATCGCTTTTGGTAACGTCTTTGCCGGATTTTTCATCTCACCAGCAACAAACCCAACGTTCATCCATCCATCGTACGCCCACAATGTTGCTAAAACTGCCGCCCCGAAGTTTATTGCTTGACTAGAGCCGCTATCCATGCCGAAAATCGGTACATTTCCTTTCACTACACCAAAGACAATAATAAGAAAAATAGGCAATAGTTTTGCTGCCGTTAACACACTTTGAACGATTCCACCAAACTGAGAACCAAGCATATTTACAACGGACAAAAACAAGACTGCCATGATCCCGATCCAAAGTTCGCTTTCTTTTGGTAGAGAAAAAATACCTGCAAACATTGTACCAAAATACAGCCCTAGTGCACCGATGACGGCAGGCCCATAAATGATGGTTTGTACCCATCCGCATAAAAAGCCCCAAAACTTCCCGTAAACTTTTTCAATATATACGTACAATCCACCTGTTTCAGGAATTTTTGAGCTCACTTCTGCAATCGTTAACCCACTAGCTAACGTAATGATTCCCCCGATAATCCAAGCGAGAAGAGCAAATGTTGAATTTCCAGTTGCTTCAATGACAACAGCGGGTTTCATAAAGATACCGGATCCTATCACAGTACCAACGACGATGGCTGTTGCTGTAATAAAGCCGATGCTTTGTTTCAATTCTGTTTTCGTCATGTTGTTCACCTCTAAAAAACAGTTGTTTTTTTGTGTCGGACAATCGATATTATAGCATGAGATGAATGAAAACTTCTTTTTTTGAAAATTAAAATATTGACAGGGAGAAAAGAAAAGAATAAGATAAAATTAAATTTGGTTTAAAGAAACTTTTTTAACCTTAATCATCATTGTTTGCTTGTTCCACATGTCACACGTTTTTTGTTCATGCATATAATGGGCATATAATGGGCGGCAAACAAATTTTTTTGGCTTTATGTTGCATTGAGGAAACTTTTATATCCTTATACAACTTTTGAAGGAGGATGTATATGAAAAAATGGTTGGTTGTATGGACCGTTTTATTATTGTTGTTCGGTTGTGAAACGAAAGCACCTAAAAAAGACGTTATTTACGTTGTCGCTACAACGGGGCAAATTGCAGATTTAGTTGAACATGTCGGGGGAGAGTATGTTCATGTGGAAGCGTTGATGGGGCCAGGGGTAGATCCGCATTTGTATAAAGCGACACAAGGTGACATTCAGAAGTTAAGTCAAGCAGACATCATCTTTTATAACGGGCTTCATTTAGAAGGAAAACTCGGAGAAATATTCACAAAAATGTCAAAAACGAAAAAAGTCGTCGCAGTAAGTGAAACGATTCCGAAAGAGAAGTTAATTGAAATAGACGGAGTGTATGATCCGCACATATGGTTTGATCTTGATTTGTGGAGATATGCAACGCAAAAGGTAAGAGACGAATTAAGTGCAGTGGATCCGAAACATAAACAAATATATCAAAAACGAGCAGAAGCATATGAATCTCAACTCATGCAGTTAAAAGAGGAAGCCAAAAAAGAGATGAACGCCATTCCAAAAAAACAGCGTGTTTTAATTACAGCCCATGATGCTTTTCATTATTTCGGTCGTGCGTATGATATCGAAGTAGTTGGCCTACAAGGGTTAAGTACAGATGCAGAATACGGATTGAAAGATATTCAAGAACTTGTTGATATGATTGTTGACCGGAATATTCAAGCTGTATTTGTGGAAAGCAGTGTATCGAAAAAGGCAATTGAAGCGGTTGTTGAAGGAGCAAAACAGCGTGGCCATCACGTTTCGATTGGTGGAGAACTATTTTCAGATGCGCTCGGAAAAAAGGGGACTGAAGAAGGGACGTTCATTGGTATGTATCGTTACAATGTTAAAACGATTGCACAAGCATTGAAGGGGGAAGGACGATGAATCCGCTAGTTGTTGACCAAATGACAGTTGCGTATGATCGGCAACTTGTATTAGAAGATGTATCATTTTCTGTTCCAGAAGGAAAGTTAGTAGGGATTATCGGTCCAAACGGAGCAGGAAAATCAACATTAATGAAGGCGATGTTAAATTTTATTCCGCGTATGCACGGGAATGTTTTCGTATATGGCCAACCGTATGAGAAGCAAAGACATCTTGTCGGATACGTTCCGCAACGAAATTCTGTTGATTGGGATTTTCCAACGAATGCGCTTGATGTTGTATTGATGGGGAGATATGGTCATATCGGACTATGGAAACGACCACGAAAAGAAGACGTAGAGATTGCAATGCAATGTTTAGATAAAGTCGGCATGTTGCCTTATGCGAAACGGCAAATTAGTCAACTATCTGGTGGACAGCAGCAGCGTGTGTTTTTAGCGCGTGCACTCGCACAAGATGCTTCTATTTATCTTATGGATGAACCGTTTGTTGGAGTGGATGCCGCGACAGAAAAAGCGATTATTCAACTGTTAAATGAACTAAAAACGCGTGGAAAAACGGTATTGGTTGTCCATCATGATTTGCAAACGGTGCGAGATTATTTCGATTATGTTTTATTGTTAAATAAACGTGTCATAGCGTTTGGTGAAACGGAACGCACATTCACGTATGATCATATTCAAAACACGTATGGTGGGAAAGTGACTTTTCTCTCTACCACACATATTGTGGGGTGAACGAAATGGATGTTAATGTTCAATGGGTATTTACAAGCATGGCTTTGCTCGGATTGGCGAGTGGGATGATTGGCACGTTTGCCTTGTTGAAGAAACAAAGTTTGATAGGGGATGCAATGGCACATGCCGCGTTACCAGGCATTTGTATCGCTTTTCTCTTCCATGGACAAAAATCGCTTCTCGTTTTTTTAATTGGTGCTGCTTGTTCAGGTTATATGGCAACAGTATGTATTCAGTTTATTGTAAAACATACGCGCATTAAAGAAGATGCTGCCATTGGCATCGTATTGTCTGTATTTTTTGGTTTAGGCATTGTGCTATTAACATGGATTAATCAACATGAAGGTGGAAATCAGAGCGGGATCAATGACTTTTTGTTCGGAAAAGCAGCATCGTTAACTGGAAATGATGTGAACGTTTTAACCATAACGGCTGTACTAATGGTTATAACGATCCTCTTTTTTTTCAAAGAGTTCAAAATCATTACATTTGATCGAGCATTTGCGCAAGGAATCGGTATACCTGTGTCGTTGTTGAATGGTGTGCTTATGTTTTTAATCGTTTCGGTTGTTGTGATTGGTTTACAGGCTGTGGGCGTTGTGTTAATGTCTGCGCTACTCATTACGCCGGCGTTAGCTGCAAGATATTGGACTGAAAGACTCGGATGGATGACATTGTTAGCCGGCGTATTTGGTGCTTTATCTGGAGTTGCTGGGGCATATGTGAGTTTGATTGCTTATGTGCCTACCGGTCCACTCGTTATTATTTTTGCGACGGCTCTGTTTCTCTTCTCGTTTTTATTCGCCCCGAAACGTGGTTTATGTAGCAAAATCATTCGTCGGCATGTAGAAAGAAAAAAATTGCGCGTGAAACAACTAATGTATGAGCGAGGGGAGCAGTTATGAGTTATACGATTTGGATTTTGCTTACTGCAACTCTTGTCGGGATTAACTGTGGATTAGTCGGTACATTTCTCGTATTACGGAAAATGTCGATGCTCTCTGATGCGATCAGTCATAGCGTATTGCTAGGAATTGTGGGGGCGTATATGGTAAGCCATCAACTGCAAGGGGTGTCTATGCTCATCGGCGCTTTGCTTGTCGGATTGCTAACAACATTTCTCGTCCAATTGTTGCATCAAAAGGGGGTGCAAAGTGACGCAGCCATCGGGGTTGTGTTTACATGCTTGTTTGCGATCGGGGTTGTCCTCATTTCCTTATTCGCAGATCGTGTTCATTTAGATGTCGAACATGCGCTGATGGGTGAAATTGCATTTGTGCCGTGGGATGTGCTGGAAGTTGGCGGACGAAGTATTGGACCGAAAGCCGTTTGGTTGCTTGGATTTGTTTTAGCGATCAATATATTCGTTATTGTTTTTGCTTACAAAGAATTAAAAATTAGCTCATTTGATCATGAAATGGCAATTACGCTTGGAATTCCGGTCGTGCTGATTCACTACGTATTAATGGGGATGTTGTCGTTAACGACTGTTGCCTCATTTGATAGTGTTGGTGCCATTTTAGTTGTAGCGATGCTTATTGTACCGAGTGCAACAGCTTATTTATGGACGGATCGACTTAGCATGATGCTTATATGTAGTGCTTTTATCGGTGTATTGGCATCGGTAATCGGCTACGTGGGAGCGACAGCATTCAACGTCTCTATTTCTGGAGCAATTGCTGTATCAACCGGTGTCATCTTCTTTGTTTCTTTATGGATTGCACCAAAACATGGGTTATTGAGGAAATGGATGAAAAAATCTCCTGCCTAGGCAGGAGATTTAATCTTTTATGGCAGAAAGAAATGCATCAACAACGCCTACATCATTTGTGATTAAAAAAGCAGGAAGTAACGTTATAATTGTCACAACTGTCGCATATGAGACGATAATATTTTTTCATTATTTTCATTGTGTTCACTTCCTTCTGATTTTATTTTCTTAATTTTTTGTATTTTTGTCAATATTTTTTTACAAGAGAAATTTTTGTACGAAAATGGTATAATAAAAAAATAGTTGTTTTTAAGGGGGGATACGATGCGAATACGAGATTGGGATCGAAACTTACGTATTCGTTTAATTGGGGAATCACTCGTTGGAGTTACTTTTTGGATGATATTTCCTTTTATCGCTATTTATTTTTCTGGCATATTCGGTCGAGAAAAAACAGGTGTATTGCTTGTTATTTCGCAATTATTTTCGGTAATTGCTAATTTACTTGGAGGGTATTTTGCTGATCGCTTTGGAAGAAAAAAAATGATGGTGCTCGCTGCGTGTGGGCAGGCAGTTGCTTTTTTCTTATTTGCATTAGTCAATTCTCCACTATTCTCATCACCTGTGATGAGTTTTATTTGTTTTGCCCTCGTAGGTGTATGCGGTTCACTTTATTGGCCTGCTAGTCAAGCGATGGTTGCCGATGTCGTGGCAGAAAAGGATCAAAGTAGTGTATTTGCTGTATTTTACACGATGAATAATGTAATGGTCGTTATTGGTCCGCTACTTGGAGGAATTTTTTATCCACAACATTTTTTTTACTTACTGCTCGTTGCCGGAATATTTTGTGCAATTGTTGCTACCGTTTTGTTCATTTACTTAGAGGAAACGGCACCGTTGTGGGCGAAAACGACAGGAACATGGTACACCTTTTTTGTTGAGCAATTAAAAAATTATCGTCTTATTGCGAAAGACCGCACGTTTCTTTTGTTTATCATTGCTGGTGTCCTCGTTGCCCAAACGTTTATGCAACTTGATATTTTAATCCCTGTGTATGTGAAAGACGTTGTTTCAGAGCAAACGTTAATTTCTACCGATCATTGGTCACTTTCGTTGAGCGGAGAAAAAGCATTTAGTGTACTTATTGCTGAAAATGGATTGCTTGTTGCTTTATTTACGGTGGCGGTAACGAAATGGATGGGAAACTACAAAGAAAAGTCGGTATTTGTATGGTCCTCTCTTTTGTATGGACTCGCTATTTTCTTTTTCGGTCAAACGACATCCCTTTGGATCATGGTCATTTTAATCGGTATATTTACACTTGCGGAACTTATGACGGTTGGTTTACAACAAACATTTGTCGCTAGATTAGCCCCTGATCATATGCGTGGACAATATTTTGCTGCAGCGAGCCTACGTTTTACGCTTGGGCGCATGATGGCTCCACTCGCTTTGACGCTTCCTTTTGCGTATCATTGGACGTTTTTTATTTTAATGTTACTTGCCGTATGTAGCGCATGGTTGTATGCTGTTATGTTTCAAATGATGGAAGGAAAGCGTGCATGATTATTCTCATTCGGCATGGAAAGCCTGTTTGTAAAATGGTACACAAGCAAGAAAAAGTAGGCATATTGGGAAGTTGTGACGTTATCGTTGACAAGGCGCACACCGTGATGTACATATATGGTGTGTAGCCCCTTCTCTTTCTCATATTTTCCCTTTTCTTCTCATACATATGATGATGTAAATATGAGAAAAGAGGGGAAATACGTGTGAATGAAAAAGGGGGATTACAAAAAGAAGCGATGACACGAAGCGAACGACGAAAACGAAAACAACGATTTGTTTTTGTATGTTTATTATTCGTTGTAAGCGCGTGTGTCGTCGGTGCATGGGGAGTGGCGAAACAAGAGACGAGTGAACAGAAAGTAATTGAGCAATTCATCACCGCGTTACGTCAAGAAGATATGAATACGTTGAAACAGTTCATTGATGCTCCATTAGAAGAAAAGGCGTCACTTTTACCACTTTTTGCGTATTTACGTAAACATCCAGAGGGTTATGACCAAATAAGGAAAGAGTTAGCGCAACAAAAAGATGATCGAGTTTACATAAAAGGATTAACGTCAACTCCGCCGATTTTTTTAATGAAATTGTCGCAAGGAACGTACAAATTTGAACCGACGCTGTATCATGTATATGTGCAAACGAACGAGCAAGGGGCTCGTATTTTGATTAACGACACATACGTCGGTGAAACGAATGCATCGTTAGTGAAAGTAGGAGAGTATGTTCCAGGCCTATATGAAGTGAAAATGGTGACAGATGAACGAGAACAAACGAAGCAAATATCGCTCTTTGGAGGAGAGCGGATTCGTATCGTTCGTTTCGATTCGAACTAAAAGATGCAACGACATGTTGCGTCTTTTTTTGTCAAAGTCGAAACATATCTTCTCGTTCGTACGTAATATAGTCATCATTTTCATTTCATAAAAAATCATAGTAAAATAAAGGAACATAGACGATGGGAGGACAACAATGAAACGATTCATTCGGACGATATGGCGGTGGTTTGTATCATGGAATATCGGTTTATTTAGTGCCCTGATCTCGCTGTTTGCATTTCGTTTGCCTTTTTTCATTTCATTTTTGATTGGTGTAAGTGTAGGAGTGATTTATTCCGTTTACATGAAGAAAAAAGAAAAGAAGGATCGATTGCATGATTTTAAAGACGAGCGATTGAAAGATGCGAAAAAAAAGGTTCGGAAAATCGGACAAAGTTTATGGCGAATTCGTTCGATTTCGATGTTTTCTAAGCTTTCTCGTTTATACTCCATCTGTCAAAAAATAGTTGAAATTGTTGAAAAACAACCGGATCGTTTAGCTGTCGCGCAACCGTTTTTTAACACAACATTGGACTCCATTGTTACCATTATTGATAAATATATTTATTTAACAAAACAACCCGTAAAAAGTGAGGAGATTCGACAGGCGATGAGGGAAGCAGAGGGAGCACTTGATCTGGCGCTAATGAAAGCGGAAAATGAACTGTTGGACATGCTTGAAGAAGATTTGTTTGATTTAAAGACGGAAGTAAAGCTTGTGAAACATACGATTGCATCAGACGATCCCTTTTCTTTACCAACAAAACATACAATAACAGTGACGGAGGAGAAAAAGCATGAGCAAAAACGATGAAATGCTTTGGACAAGTTCGATCGATTCGTTGCTTGCCAGTCCATTTGGCGAAGTGACAGAAGCAAGCGTCAATCCATCATCTCCGCGTCTCATTGATCAATTAAAAGAAGAGCATCGACAGAAGGCGTTAGCACTTGCTGAGCAAATTGATCCGCGCAATCATCAAGCTATTTTACAATATGGAGTAGCAGCGCAAGCGGAGTTGTCACGCTTTTCCCATTCGATTTTAAATCATGTGCAAAAGAAAGATGTTGGACCTGTTGGGGAAGTCATTCATGAACTTATGATTAAAATGAGAGAAGTTAATGTAGAAGAATTGACAATGACTAAAAAAAGCTTCTTAGCTCGCATGCTTCAATCTGTTACACAGTCCGTTCAACATATTTTATCTAAATATCAAAAACTTGGTGTGGAGATTGATCGCATCGCGGATCAACTTGAGAAACATCGTCAAATGTTATTTCGTGACATTATGATGTTAGAAACATTATATGAAAAAAATAAAGAATACTTTGATGCCTTAAACATTTACATCGCTGCAGCGGAGTTGAAATTAGAGCAATTGCGAACAAAAACGATTCCAGAGCTAGAGAAAAAGGCATTACAGTCACAAAATCAAATGGACGTGCAAGAAGTCAATGATATGATTCAATTTGCTGATCGACTTGAAAAACGGATTCATGATTTAAAATTAAGTCGACAAATTACAATTCAAACGGCACCGCAAATTCGGCTCATTCAACATGTCAATCAAACGTTAGTTGAACGTATTCAATCGTCCATTTTAACAGCCATTCCACTCTGGAAAAATCAACTTGTTATCGCACTAACGCTCTTCCGCCAAAAGAAAGCGGTAGAGGCACAAAAAGCGGTAACAAAAACGACGAACGAATTGTTGTTACGCAACTCGGAAATGTTAAAAATGAATACGATTGAAGCAGCGAAAGAGAATGAAGAAGGGCTTGTTAGCATCGATACGTTAAAAAAGACGCAAGAAAATTTATTAGAAACACTTGAAGAAACATTGAAAATTCAACAAGAAGGGCGCATGAAGCGTCAGCAAGTGGAACGAGAGCTTGTTGAAATGGAAGAACAATTAAAACAGAGGTTGCTTACACTAAAAAGGGCTGAATAAAATCAGCTCTTTTTTATTGATTTTATATACCTGTTAGGGTATGATGTAAAAGGGAGGTAAGACAACATGACTTATATAGTAATCGGTGTGCTCGTGCTATATGCTTTATATTATCGCTATGTACCTGTTCGTGGTGTCAAAGAGTTGACGTCTTTATCATCATATGAACAAGTGACGTTGCTTGATGTACGTGACTACAACGAGGCAGACGAAATGAATGGGGCTCTCCGCGTTCCCATTGCATACTTAAAACGTTATTATCAAACCATTCCGAACCGTCAAGTGATTGTCATTGCAAAAAGCAATCTAGCGAAAAATGTCGCGATCCGTTTACTTAGACGTTATCATTTCTCAATAGAAGGATATTATATAAAAGGGCACGAGCATGTAAATGAGTTAAATATGGTAAAATGTCACTAACTGTTCAAACTTTATGAAGCAATTGTTTGTTATAATACGGTTACACGTACTTGTATACGGAGGGGATGTACAATGAGAAAAATCGTCATTGTTGGTGGTGTGGCTGGAGGTGCTTCCGCTGCGGCACGTTTGCGTCGGTTAAGCGAAAAAGATGAAATCATTATGTTTGAACGCGGTGAATATATTTCATTCGCAAACTGCGGGCTCCCTTATTACATTGGGGATGTCATTCAAGAACGAAGCAAGTTGCTTGTTCAAACGGTTGATGGCATGTCAAAACGGTTTCGTATTGATGTGCGTAACTTAAGTGAAGTGACGAGTATTAATCGTGAGCGAAAAACGGTAACGGTAAAACATTTACGAACAGATGAACAATATGAACAACCGTATGATGTTCTTATTTTATCGCCAGGGGCAAAACCAATCGTCCCACCAATTCCAGGTATAGACGAAGCAAAAGCGCTTTTTACGTTGCGCAATGTGCCTGATACGGATCGTATTCGCTCGTTCGTTGATAATGAAAAACCGAAACGAGCTGTCGTTATCGGTGGTGGCTTTATCGGTGTAGAAATGGCTGAGAACTTAACAGAACGCGGTGTGCATGTGACGCTTGTAGAAATGGCGAATCAAGTGATGGCACCGATCGATTACGAGATGGCAGCGATTGTGCATACACATATGAAAGAGCACGGCGTTGACTTGATTTTAGAAGATGGCGTACAGGCGTTTGAAAACGAAGGACGGCGCGTCGTGTTAAAAAGTGGACGCACGATCGAAACAGATATGATTATTTTAGCCATTGGTGTCCAGCCAGAAAACCAATTGGCGAAAGAGGCAGGATTAGAACTTGGTTTTCGTGGTGCCATTAAAGTGAACGAACATTTACAAACGTCTGATCCGAACATTTTTGCGATCGGTGATGCTATTGAAGTGAAAAGCTTCATTCATGGATTTGAAACATTCATTCCGCTCGCATGGCCAGCGAATCGACAAGGGCGGCTTGTTGCTGATTACATTAATGGCCATGATGTGAAGTACAACGGAACACTCGGCACGTCAATCGCTAAAATTTTTCATATGACTGTAGCAGCCACAGGATTGAACGAAAAAATATTAAAACACCACGGCATCGATTATGAAGTTGTTCACGTTCATCCAATGAGCCATGCGAGCTATTATCCAGGCGCAACACAAATGACGTTAAAATTAATTTTTGATCGTCAAGGTCGCATTTATGGAGCGCAAGCAGTCGGACAAGATGGCGTGGACAAACGTATTGACGTTATTGCCACAGCGATAAAAGGTGGATTGACAGTATATGATTTACCAGATTTAGAATTGGCCTATGCTCCACCGTTTTCATCAGCAAAAGATCCAGTCAATATGGCTGGATATGTAGCGTCAAACTTGTTAGATGGTATGGTAGAAACGGTGCAATGGCATGAAATTGATAATATTGTGGCGAACGGTGGATTGCTCATTGACGTTCGCACACCGAAAGAATTAGAAACAAGAGGAGCAATTCCAGGAAGCATCAACATTCCACTTGATGATTTGCGCGACCGCCTCCATGAATTACCGAAAGATCAAACGATTTATGTGACATGTCAAGTCGGTTTGCGCGGATATTTAGCTACTCGTATTTTAAAAGAACATGGCTTTGAAGCCAAAAATTTAGACGGTGGTTATAAATTGTACTCGAGTGTGAAGTAGGAGGAGTAGGTATGTTTGAAAACATTTTACCGACACAAGCGGATACGCTACGTCATGAAGCAAATGTCGAAGTTCTGGATGTTCGGGAAGTGCATGAAGTGGCGGCAGGAAAAATTCCAAATGCGCGCCATATTCCGCTCGGGCAACTATTTGCTCGTTTAAACGAACTAAATCCAAACAAAACGTATATCGTCGTTTGTCATTCTGGCGGTCGAAGTGCATTAGCGTGCGAATGGCTATCTGAACGCGGCTTCCATGTAAAAAACATGGTAGGCGGCATGATGAATTGGGAAGGAGACGTGGAATAAGACTGGTGGTATGCCAGTCTTATTTTTTATGCATTGGCATCGTTTTATTGTACAATAAAATACATGTATTGGAAGATAGAAAGGAATGAAGAGGAATACATATGTGGAAAGATAAAAATGTCATTCTTATTTTTATTGGTGAGTTTATTGCTGGGATTGGTTTATGGCTTGGGATTATCGGAAACTTAGAATTCATGCAAAAGCATGTCCCATCTGACTTTGTAAAGTCGCTTATTTTATTTTCGGGATTGCTTGCTAGTGTGATTGTTAGTCCAATCGCGGGGAAGTGGATTGATACATATGCAAAAAAACGTATTCTTTTATACGCCGGAATCGGTCGTGTATGTAGCGTTATTTTTATGCTGTTTGCATTAAAATATGAATCTATTTTTCTCATGATATGTTTTATGATCTCCATTCAAGTCGCAGCTGCTTTCTATTTCCCGACGTTGCAAGCAATCATCCCACTTGTCGTGCGGGATGAGAAACAACTCATGACGATCAATGGGATGCATATGAATATTTCAGCGCTATCACGAATTTCTGGTACCGCCTTTGGTGGTGCTCTCCTTATGATTACAAGTTTGCAAACGTTATATATTGGCGCAATAGTCGCATACAGTTTATTATTTTTACTTACTTTTTTTATTGATATAAAAGAAGAAAAGAGAGACATAAGCAGTTATACAAAAGAAAAACAACGATTTACAGACATATTCCCGATCATTCGCGTATTGCCTGTTGTTTATACGGCTGTTGTTTTAACGATTGTACCGCAGTTGTTTATTGGGGGATTCAATTTGATGGTTATTAATATTAGTGAATTACAAAATGACCCTTCGATTAAAGGGTGGTTATATACGATTGAAGGCGTTGGTTTTTTATTTGGGGCCTTCCTCATTAAATATATCGCTCGTGAACAAACATACGTAAAATGGATGTATGGATTAACATGTTTTATTGCTTTTACACAATTATCTTTATATTTCGCTCATGTCAAATGGGTTTCGCTCGTTTCATTTGGATTGTTTGGCATATGCGTCGGTTGTTTTTTTCCGATGATCGCGACGATTTTTCAAACGAGCGTTCCGAAATTGTATCACGGTCGCTTTTTTTCATTTAAAAATATGTTTGATCGTGTGACGTTCCAAGTCGTATTGTTAGCTACGGGATTTTTATTAGATACGATCGGACTAGAATATATGGTTGTCTTGTTTGGTGTTTTATCGTTGTTATTAATTGTGTACACGATGTTTCGTAAAAAAGAAGCTGTGTTAAAAGGCGAAAGGGCACAAATTTTTATTAAGGACCACGAAAAAATGTAAATTTATTTTCTAATAAAGAAATATTTGTATTTACAAAATTTTTCGTTTGTTTATAATGGGAACTAACAAATAGTGAAAGGTTGAGGCGCATGTCAGCGCGTACAAAAGGATTATGGATGGTAATCATTGCTGCGACGATGTGGGGGCTTTCTGGCACAGCGGCACAATGGGTGTTCCAACAAAAACATGTAGGGACGGAATGGCTTGTTTGTGTGAGGATGATGATCTCAGGAATTTGTCTATTAGCTTTTGCATCGTTTCGAGGTGTTCCTCTGTTCCACATTTGGCGTGAGCGAAATAGCCGGTTGTTGCTCATTTTATTTAGTTTCGTTGGCATGCTCGGGGTGCAATATACGTATTTTTTGTCTATTGCATATGGCAATGCTGCGGCTGCAACGTTATTGCAATATTTAGCGCCCATTTACATCGTATTATATTTTTTTATTCGTGAGCGGAAACATCCATCTGTTTCGATTTGGGGTGCTCTTATGCTAGCGATTTGCGGTACATTTTTGTTGTTAACAAATGGAAAAATAGGGGCGCTAAGCATTTCTTTTCCCGCGTTTTTATGGGGGGTTGTATCGGGAGTGCTTCTTGCGTTTTATACGATTTGTTCAGCTAAATTATTAAAAAAGTGGAATTCTCTTATCATTGTTGGCTGGGCAATGGTGATCGGAGGAGTGACTATCATCCCAGCTGTCGATTCGCTCTTTGCTCCGTTTGTAACACTTGATTTTCAAACAATGATTGTTATTTCTTTTATTGTCATATGTGGCACATTGTTGGCTTTTTTACTGTTTGTTGAGAGCATTCGGCATTTATCTCCGACAGAATCGAGCATTTTATCTAGTGTAGAGCCTTTGTCAGCTATTGTTGCGTCCGTTTTATTTTTACACGTATCGTTCGGCTTTTTTCAAACGGTTGGAAGCTTACTCATTATTGCGACAGTGATTCTTTTAGGAAAACAAAAAATGGCGTCTCCGTCGTGAAAAAATATATACATGCTAGTCAAAGGAGACGCCAAGCGTCAAGCATTTTAATTTTAGCGGTTTGGATTGATATTGCTAGCCGAAAACGGAAAACAAGTTAGATAAAAGGCTGATCGTTTTCTCGGTCAGCTTTTTTCATTTATTGTATAATTGTTTCGGAGGGATGTTTGTGCAAATACATACAGTTATTTTACGATACTTACAAATGGAATTAAAATCACCGTTTACGACAAGTTTTGGGACGATGAAAACGCGTCCAGTTTTATTAGTTGAAGTCGTTGATGAAGACGGTGTGTGTGGCTGGGGAGAAGGTGTCGCGTTTTCTGCTCCGTGGTATACAGAAGAAACGATTGAGACGATGTGGCATATGCTCGAAACGTTTTTAATTCCGCTTCTTTTTCAAGCACCCGTTTATCATCCTGACGAATTGCGTGACCGATTTTCGATTGTTCGCCGCAATTACATGGCAAAAGCAGCGCTTGAAGGAGCCGTTTGGGATGCGTTTGCGAAACGACATGGGGTGTCGTTAAGCTCTGCGCTCGGCGGTGAAAAAAAAGAAGTGAAAGTCGGCGTCAGCATTGGCATTCAACCGATAACAAATATATTAAAACGGATCGAACAGGCGCTTGCGGAAGGATACCAACGTATAAAAATAAAAATTAAGCCCGAATGGGATGTAAATGTTGTTCGAGAGATTCGTCATCATTTTCCAGACGTTCCGCTCATGGTAGATGCAAACTCCGCTTACTCGCTACGGGATATCGACCGCCTGAAAGCGCTTGATGACTATGAGTTACTGATGATTGAACAACCTCTTGCTGTAGATGATATTGTCGATCATGCAAAACTACAAGCGAAATTAAAAACGCCGATTTGTTTAGATGAAAGCATTTGTTCGTATGAAGATGCGAAAAGGGCGATTGAGTTAAAAAGTTGCCGAGTGATCAATATAAAAATTGGTCGGGTCGGTGGACTGACAGAAGCGAAACGCATTCATGATTTATGTCAACAACATCATATTCCTGTATGGTGTGGTGGTATGTTAGAAGGCGGAGTCGGACGAGCCCATAGCATTGCTTTAGCAACTCTCCCTCATTTTTCTCTCCCGGGGGATACAGCGGCATCAGCAAATTATTGGGAACGGGATTTCATTGATCCGAAAGTAACCGTTGACAATGGACGAATTTTCGTTCGGCAACAGATTGGAATCGGTTACACCGTTAATCTGACAGAAGTCGAGCGGCGTATCGTTCGCTCAAAAATATATAAAAAATCGAGAGGATGAGCATATGTTTGACCCAACGATTTTCGACAATTTAAAAACGGTCGTAGAAGGAGCCGTTTATGATTTAGATGTAACAGATGAACTCGTAACAGTTGTTGATCGCTCAGACATCATTGATTTAGCGAAATTTACGCGCGCATATGCGCTTTCTTTTCAATTGCGGCATGCGCGTAAAGTGACGTGCACTATTTCTCTCGCGATGACGCTTCAACATATTGCAAACGAATTGTTATATGAAGAAATCTCGCAGGCCGGATGCACGATGACCGTTTCGTTTTCTTTTTCGGCTACACATGTCGATGGCCAAGCTGTAGAACAGATGCTAAAGCACATTTGGGGGGAACAGCGCACAGTTATACAAACGTTCACGTATACATACCCAAAACATGAACGATATACTCATCAAGTGACGATTGATTTCGAACGCATGATTAACGAAAGTCATGTCGACGATTTATTGCAGATGATTCCGTACATCATTCGTTCGCTTGAGCATTTACAACAATATGCCAAGTAAAAATCATTGAAGGAAGCAAACATTCAAAGTATGATAGAAATGAAAATGATTATAGTTATCATACTTGGAGTGTGACGAAATGAAAAAAGTGCACTTTTGCAAGAAAAATAAGTTTGCAACAAAAACGTTATATATGTTTCTAAAACAAACATTCAAACATGTCAAAATAAAACGAAAGGATTGCGTTGGTAAATGTAAAACATGCAAACATTGCCCGTTTGTCCTAATCGATGGCGAAGTCGTTAAAGCGACAACAACGGATGAATTGTATGATCGCATTTCTTATGAAGTGACAAAACAATGGTGGGCGTTTCGAAAAAAATAAGCAGGAATTTTTTTATTTTTGTTTAATTTCATGTGTGAAAGGGGGGAAAACAATGTGGTCAGAAGTGAAAAACGTTTTATCTCGCGTGATGTCCTCACTTGCTTTTGAAACATGGATTGAAGGAACGACAGCGACGATGGAAGACGATAAAGTCATCATTCATTGTACAAACCCACTGCAAAAAAATTGGATACAAGCGTTGTATATGCCTCACATTGAACAAGCGATTGAAAAAGTTTACAGGAAGCGAATGATTATTCAGTTAGAGGCGCCTCATGAGCTGTCTGACGAACAATTTATGCGCATGTGGAACTACATGATCGCCCTCGAAAAACAAACGTGGAACCTCGAAGCGCGTGTAACGAAAGTCGAACGACAAATGGAAGAAATAAAAAAAGAAGTCGCTCAACTACAAGAGCGCACCGATTTTCTTGAACGGTTACTATCTGCTGAGGAACAACCAGTATCGAAAACGTATATTCACTAAAAAGGTGTTCCAACTAACGGAACACCTTCATTCATTAACATTTTTTATAATGCACAGTCATACATAACTTTCCACAGCAAATAGAACCAGTTGATCCGTCGGGTTTAAGACATGTAATTGATACTTTTTTCAAACTATTAAATGTTTTAGAAAACGATTGTCCTTCTGTTAACGTAGCAATTAATGTATCGTTCACATGTACTTCGACACCATCACAACTATTTTCCACTAATACCGTTACGGTTCCAAATGGTTTAATGACATCCCCATCTGCTTCCCAAATCGTACGATCTGTACTGTCGCAACGAAACTCCCAGTTTTGACAAACTTCATCCGTCGCGATTGGACGGTCTGGACAACATCCGCCACAGCTCATTATATCCGCTCCTTTTTGTTTTTTATGGAAGAATAATCCTCCCTTATATACAATGCAGCAAACAAAAAAGTGTGTAGGATGTTGTCCTATGTTTCGTACCTATTTTTTATTACATTTTTTCATCGTACGTCTATGCACGAATGTATATCGACACATAGTATGATATATCGAATGAAAAGGAGGGAGTGGCAGGTGGAGAAGCATTGTATTCATGTGGAAAAAGTGTTTGATTGGGTTTCGCGTTCGATAAAATTAACGAAAAGAGAGACGTTGACCGAGCCGATTGTCGAGCATAATATTTGTGTTAACATTTGCGCGCCATGCGAGGAAAAAACGATCGTATGGTCAGCGGAAGAACATGTGCATGCGTTTGGAACGGTGACGGTTGTATATTATGAACAAGGGTGCGGACGACAAATGGACGTTTTGATTAACGGAGAAATCGTATGTTCATTACAAGAAGGGGAATCCCGTTCATTGACGATGTCACATTTGCGCGATGTGCATGTTGAATGTAAAGGAAATGGCACGTGCGTCGGACGTGTATGCATTCAACTTCATCAACAGCTCGATCGTCTTGACGATTGTGAACATATTCGTTGTATATTGACCGATGCGTGCGGTCAGCCGATTGTGCCAGAACAGATGACTTGTCGTGTGCTTGATGAACGCCAGACGGTGCATGTCACGTTGCCAAACGGAAAGAAAGTTGCATTGCAAAAAATATATGTTCTCGTTGAAACATTTATTGTATTACAATGTACACGAAAAGATGGGACGGTATGGAAAACAAAACCGATTTCACTAGCAACGATCGAGGACGTATTATTATGTGCCCCGCCAGAGACGGATATCGTTTGTGAAACGGTTGTTGCTGACTGTAAAGCAGCGCTTCTTTCAACAACGTGCCCGCAAATACTCATTTCTGTTCATCTTTGTCAACATATTCAATCGCTCGGACGTGTCAAAATTGAAATTGAAGGAACAACATGCACGCCGCGCGTCGAACAACAAGTCGACATATGCCCACCACATCACATACCCAGTTGTCCGATATAAAAAGAGAGCGACGCGTCAAGCGAAGCTCTCTTATCGCGTAAAGCCAAATATGCCCGAAATAAAACAGCTGTTGATGATCCATGTGTTGTTCATTGTTGTCAAACGCACGGTTCCCTTCCCAACGGCATCGATTGTAACATTTTGTATATTGTTAAACTGTCCCGTCGCAAGTGTATCGACATCTACCGTTTGTCCTTGAATACGTTGCAAAAAGCTTGTAATTGAACGTCCACAACAATCACACGTTTCGTCAATGGCGGGAAGAGGAATATCCTTTAACACATTTCCTCTCACCCCGACGACGTTACAAATCGGAAATGCTGCTGAACGTTTATTTTGTCCGCTTCCAGGGATCTTACCGGTGACAATCAAGTCATTTACGATCTCACTAACAGTAAAATTATTATTTCCTTGCCCTGACCCTGTTTGATCGAGCATGGCAACATCGACTTTTTTTCCGTTTAGCTGTGCTAGCACCTCTTTCATTCCTTCGACACAGCACGGGCATTCATCGCGCTGTGGTGGTATTGGTTTATGACGCACAGGTGCACAACAACATTTTTTCATTTCGTTTCCTCCTCTCTATTTTATCTTATGAATGAGAGAGAGGAACGGTGTGGACGGACGGCTATAAAAACGGATTGCGCCATTCCATAAGCAAGGCGTAGTTTTGTCATCGTACTTCCGTATCCTGCTTTTCGTTTGTCGATGACAACAACGTCTAAATCCGTTTCACTCAAATAATAAGCACATAACGCTCCTGATCTGCCCGCTCCGACAATTAATACGTCGCATTGTATGTCGTTGTCTAGCGGTGGATACGAAGGGGGCATCAGGAAATGTCGTTGGCCAGTATAATTTTCCTGTTTGTAAATCCATCGCAACAACCACCTTTTTTATTCGTTTTAGTCTTTTTTAGATTGGCCTGCATATGTAAAAGTATGCGATAAGAGTAACACTATTTATATACTAACATAACAAAAAAACTTTCTTATTTTTGGAATATTTGATAAAATAGAACGAAACGACAATCGAAGCACGAAAAGGTAGGGATAGTGTATGAGAGTATTTCTCGATTTAATGTGGTTTTTTAAACAAGAAAAAAAAGCGTACATAATCGGCATTATATTACTTGCGATCGTTTCATTGCTTGAGCTTGTTCCCCCAAAAGTAATTGGGCACGTTGTGGATGCTGTAAAAGCAGGGGAACTGACGAAAGAAAAGCTGATTATGTGGTTAAGTTTGCTTGCAGGTGTTGCGCTTTGTATGTACGGTTGTCGTTACGTTTGGCGGACGATGATTTTTGGCTCAGCAGCAAAGCTCGCCCGGTTGTTGCGCGATCGGCTATATGAGCACTTTACGATGATGTCGCCGTCATTTTACCAAAATCGCCGCATCGGTGATTTAATGGCACATGCGACAAATGATTTACAAGCGATTCAACAAACAGCAGGTGTTGGCGTCTTGACGCTTGTTGACTCATTATGCATTGGGGGCTTTGTCATCGCGACAATGGCGTTAACAATTAGCTGGAAACTGACGCTCATTTGTTTATTGCCGATGCCGCTTATGGCGTATTTAACAAGCTATTACGGTTCTTTGCTTCATCAACGGTTCCATTATGCGCAAGAGGCATTTTCTGCTTTAAACGATAAAGTACAAGAAAGCATCGCTGGAATCAAAGTAATAAAAACGTTTGGACAAGAAAAAGAAGAAATTGAATCGTTTCGAGCGCAAGTTGATGACGTCGTTCGAAAAAATATGGCAGTTGCTCGCATTGATTCGTTGTTTGATCCAACGATTTCGCTCATTGTCGGCGTGTCGTTTTTTTTATCGATTGTTTTTGGGGCACGTTTTGTCGTTCAAGGAGAGCTAACGATTGGACAGCTCGTTTCTTTTACGATGTATTTAGGACTGCTCATTTGGCCGATGTTAGCATTTGGATGGTTGTTTAATATTGTCGAACGCGGTAGGGCTTCGTATGATCGGGTGTCATCATTGTTGCGTGAAAAATCGGATATACAAGAAGACGATGGATTGCTTGATGAAGTGCCGACAGGTGACATCACATATGACATTCGTTCCTTTACGTATCCGAATGAAACGGAACCGATATTGCAACACATTCAGTTTACGTTAAAGAAAGGGGAAACGTTAGGAATTGTCGGGAAAACAGGAGCCGGAAAGACAACGCTTTTAAAAGTGTTGCTGCGGGAGTTTGTTGGAATAGATGGAGACGTGTATTTTGGTGGATATTCGATCACGCAATATCGATTAGAACGATTGCGTGAAGCGATTGGCTATGTCCCGCAAGATCATTTTCTTTTTTCTGCTTCCATCCGAGATAATATTGCGTTCGCTCGCCCTGATGCAAGTCAAGAAGAAGTGGAACGGGTCGCTAAACTCGCTCAAGTGCATGATGATATTATGCAGTTTCCAGAAGGATATGAAACGGTCGTTGGCGAAAGAGGCGTTTCTTTATCTGGAGGACAAAAACAACGGTTGTCGATTGCTCGTGCGCTGTTGCTTAATCCAGAAGTGCTCATTTTAGATGATTCGCTATCGGCTGTAGATGCACAAACAGAGGAGCGTATTTTGCAGTCATTGAAAGAAAATCGTGCGGGAAAGACGACAATGATTGCGACACATCGGTTAAGTGCCATTCAACATGCACATCTCATTTTAGTGCTTGAAGATGGAAAAATTGTTCAACGTGGCACGCATGACGAGCTCGTTGCACAAGACGGATGGTATCGGGATATGTACGTTCGTCAACAGCTTGAACAATTTGTGGAACGTGGGGGTGCGCAATGAAATCAAATATGAATCAACGACAAGTGTTTATGCGACTGATGGGCTATACTGCACCGCATCGAAAGTCGTTGTTGTTCGCTTTTTTTCTTTTAGCGTTAACGACTGCTGGAGACGTACTTGGTCCGATCATTGTAAAAATTTTTATTGACGATTATTTAGCGCAGATGACATTTCCGCTTCGAGCAATGATCGGACTAGCGACAGCGTATATCATGATTCATATCGGAAAAGTGTTTCTTTCTTATTTTCAATTATTAAAGTTCCAAGAGATTGCATTAAAAATCATTCAACAATTGCGCATCGACGTGTTTGCGAAAGTGCAATCATTAGGAATGCGTTACTTTGATCGCACGCCAGCTGGAAGCATCGTTTCACGAGTGACAAATGATACAGAAGCCATTAAAGAAATGTTTGTTGAAGTGCTTGTCACGTTTATTCAAAGTGCTTTTTTCTTAGTCGGCGTGTTTGTCGCAATGTTTTTGCTTGATGTCCGATTAGCTGCTTTTTGTTTAGTCATTTTACCGACCATTTATTTTATTATCCGTACGTATCGGAAGTACAGTTCGGTGTTTTATAGCGATTTACGAGAATATTTAAGTCAACTCAATGCGAAATTAAATGAGTCACTTCAAGGAATGGCGATCATTCAAGCGTTCCGTCAACAAAAGCGGATGAAAGAGCAATTCGGAGTCATTAATGAAAAACATTATACGGCAGCGATGAAAAATATTAAACTAGATAGTTTATTGCTTCGTCCAGCAACAGACTTAGTTTATGTGTTTTCGCTCATTGTTGTGTTAAGTTACTTCGGTATTTCTTCTTTTCAAAGTCCAGTTGAAATTGGAGTGTTATATGCTTTTGTCAATTATTTAGAGCGTTTTTTTGAACCGATTAACCAAATGATGATGCGGCTATCGATGTTTCAACAAGCGCTCGTTGCTTCCTCACGTGTATTTCAATTGTTAGATGAACAAGAAGAAGAACCGAAACAAGCTGAAAAACCGCTCGTGATTGAAAAAGGGACGGTTGAATTTCGTAACGTATCGTTTAGTTATGATGGAAAACGGGATGTGCTAAAAAACATTTCGTTTATTGCTCGGCCTGGGGAGACCGTCGCGCTTGTCGGTCATACCGGAAGCGGAAAAAGCTCAATTATTCAACTGCTCATGCGTTTTTATGAGTTTGAACGTGGTGATATTTTGATTGATGGTCATTCGATTAAAGAGTATCCAAAGAGAGAGTTGCGGAAACATATCGGCCTTGTGCTTCAAGACCCATTTTTGTTTTATGGGACGGTACGAGATAACATTCGGCTCCATCATCAACATTTGACGGATGAACATATTGAGCAAGCTGCCAAATTCGTTCAAGCTCATGCGTTTATTGAAAAGTTGCCAAAAGGGTATGATCATCCCGTGACAGAGAGAGGGACGACGTTCTCAAGCGGCCAGCGTCAGCTCATTGCGTTTGCTCGTACAATTGCGATGAACCCAAAAATATTAGTGCTTGATGAAGCGACCGCAAACATTGATACAGAAACAGAAGAAGCAATTCAACAAGCGCTTGAAAAGATGAGAAAAGGGCGAACAACGATTGCCATCGCCCATCGCTTATCAACCATTCAGGATGCAGATCAAATTCTTGTCTTGCATCAAGGGGAGATTGTCGAGCGTGGCACTCATCAGCAATTGCTTGCAAAACGAGGATTGTATTATCGCATGTACGTATTGCAAAATGGGGTAACGGAAGATATATGTATATAAGAGAATAAGTCTGAACCGCCACGCTTTATGTGGCGGTTTCACAATGTACGATTTCGCCTAATTTCAGCACACGTAGTTGTTCGTTCGGAAAGTTGCGACGTTTCCATTCAGCATAAAGGCGATCTAACGCTTCTTTTGGTGTATCATCAGCTAGCGGGAATGTGCCATAATGCATCGGAATAAATGTTTTCGCCCGGCAATCGACAAATGCTTGAATGGCTTCTTCAGGGGTAACGTGTTGAGGCCCCATAAACCACTCGGGTTCATATGCACCAATCGGCAATAAAGCGTAATCGATATGGAAACGTTCCCCAATATCGCGAAATCCATGAAAATATCCGCTATCCCCTGCAAAATAAAACGTCGGTTTATCTTTTGCTTCAATCACCCATCCACCCCAATGGGACGTATTTGTATCAAATAACGTTCGTTTCGACCAATGTTGTGCAGGAACGAATGTGAATGAAACATCTCGTTCGACAACGGTGTCCCACCAATTGCATTCCACAACATGCTCGAACCCTCTTTTCAGAAAGGATGAACGCAACCCGCTCGGTACAAGAATGAGTGGGTTTCCTTTCAGTTTTTTAATGCTCGCAAAATGTAGGTGATCGTAGTGACTATGAGAAATTAATATGACGTCAACGGGAGGTAGATCGTCAATCGACAGAGCGGGCTCCGTTAGTCTGCGGATCGTTCCTAATCGTTTTGCCCAAACTGGATCTGTAACAATCGTCAATCCGTTTATTTGAATAATGAATGTCGCATGCCCTATCCATGTGAGTAGCGTTTGCCCCGTATTTGTATGTAGCAACGAAGGTTGAATATGTTCGCAAGGCAAAGTATATGACCAATCTTTCTTTTTTTGTCTTCTTTCCGCATACCATTTCCGCAAGTCAGCAAACGATTTCGTTGTTGGGACGCCACCTAAATTTTCATATCGCTTTCTCATTTTTTCTCCTCCGATATGGGTGTTTCTTTCAAGTATTACATTCTATATATAATCCTTTATTGTTATATAACATAATTTCATTGTTTTTTGTTCGTATTAATAAAAAATATATCTATGTTCGATTTTTGTCACTATCTATTTTATCAAAAGAAAGGCTTGCTGGTGAAAATGAAAGGCAAGAGCTTTCTATATTTGTTAAGAGATATTTTAGTAAGGGGAGTCATATTTTTTATTGTGTACATATTGATTATAATAGGTGTATGAAACAAAAGAGCGGAGACGTAATGGACAATATACGAATACATTATAGTAAAAATGATTGGAGAGAAGAATGGTGGAAGATGTTATCCATCAACATGCAGAGCAGCTGAAGCGTTGGGAAGAAAAACAGAAAGAAATTTTGCAAGAACTTATTGAAAATCAACAAAAAATTCGGCAACAAAACGCTTTATATTATAACGAAAAGGAAGAAGAGCGCATCATTGACCGATATTACGAACACATCGATCATCAAACGGATGGAAAGTTGTTATTTCAAGCGTATCACGATTTAATGAAACGGACGCATATACGTCGCATCCCGTATTTTTTAAGCAAAGATTACTATTTATACACATGGGTCGATTTGCAGCCGGATGGAACAGTAAAAAGCATTTATTCGGGGAAAAAGAAAGATCCACGTACAATTATTTTACAAGATTACGAGATCATTCAAAAGCGATATGAACAATTTGTTCAGCTTGTAAAAAAGGCAAAAAAAAGCGAACTCGATTTTAATCAAAAAATAAAATTGGTTGATCAACAATTGAAATTTAATGCCGAACATGTCGTGCCACAATCGTGGTTTGGGGCAAAGGAACCAATGAAAGGGGATTTGCATCACTTATTTGTTTGTGAACCGCGATGCAATTCTATTCGCTCGAATTTTCCGTATGCGGATTTTCCGTTTTATGAACCAGAGTCTCCTAATGAAATCGTTCAAAACGATTGTGGCGTGGCATACGGGGAACATTTTGAACCTGAACACGGAAAAGGGGCGGTGGCGCGAGCGATGCTATACTTTCTCGTTCGCTATCCACGAGCAATCAAACAGCCTTTTATTGATCAAGTCTATATTCCGCTACTTGTTCAATGGCATAAACAATTTCCTGTTACAACATATGAGAGGCATCGAAATGCGGCGATTTTTCGAATTCAAGGAAATCGCAATCCATTCATCGATAAACCAAATCTTGTTGATCAACTTTATTTTTTGATTGGACGTAAAAGTGATTAGGCGTTCGCACACATCGTTCCCTTTTTCATATGCTGTATTACAGTTTATGAAAAGGGGAAGAGGACGATGGGTGTGGAGTTAACAGCGTTACATTGGATTTACGTCTCGTTTATTTGTACCCGTGGTGCTAGTTGAGCGCTAGCGCTCAACTAGCACCACGGGTTTTTATAATTTATTTATCGGTCGGTAGCACCAAGATGCTTCTTTAATGCTTTTTGAAGAATTTGGGAGTAGTTCACGTTATGTTCTTTCGCTAGATCATCAAGCCATTTCGGGATAGTCAACGTCTTTTTAACTGCTTTGTTTTCCATTTCATGTCTAAAAGGTGGCATCCATACTTCGACGAACACAACGACTTGGTGTTTTTCTGTTTGAATTTCCGATACTTTTGAAGGCTGAGGGATTTCTTCATTTTCCTGCTCTAATCCATACAGATGCAATGCCATCGCTTCTTTTGCCATTTGAAATGCTTCTTCTTCTGTGTCTCCGCAGGTAAAGCAGCCAGGAAGATCAGGGAACTCAACAGATATCCCATCGCTACCATAATCGAAAATAGCTGGGTAAATATAACGGTCTTTTTTATGCATATATATCAACCTCCTTTAGGAGGGGCTTAGAGTAGCCCTGCCTGTTTGAGTATGCTTTTTACTGTTTTGGTGGGTAAGTCTTTCTTAGGATGAGGGATGGTGACTAACCCGGGTTTACTAGGATGTTTAAACTGATGATGACTGCCAGTCGTTCTGACTATGTACCATCCGTCTTGCTGTATCATTTTAATTAATTCTTTTGAAGAGTAACTCTTCATCCTATTTCGCGCAGGAGACTCCCACTTCAACGACCAAAGGGAGTAAGTGGGAGTGTGAGTAAAATGTTTGTGGGAGAAATTCTTAGAATTCCCCGATGAGGGGGTTGGGAACGTAGGTTCGCAATCCCCTCATCGGGGCCACCAAGCGAAGCGCGGTAGGATCCCAAGCGGGAAACATGAAAAAGGACCCTCTCCCTGGTAAGATGATCATTGTCCACACCATCAAACAGGAGGAGAGAGTCCCATGAATATTCAACAACATCTTACCACAAATTCGTTGACATGGAAAGAGATCGAACTTGATTTGTTTCGGGCCTTGCAAAACTCCTTCGCCGAGCTGTTTACGGCTCTGTTGGAGGACATCGACCGACAATTGGCGGAAACCCGGGACAAGCGCCGATACCACTTGAAAGACAAACGACGCACCACGATTCAAACCCTGTTTGGCGAAGTCACCTTTGAGCGGAACTACTATTTGGATCGAGAACAAAACCGTTACACGTTTTTGCTTGATTCCTTTTTAGCGTTTGATGGATCGCAGTCAATCAGCCCTTGTCTAGAAGAAACGGCGGTGGGATTGGCTGTGGAGTGCTCTTCCTATCGCAAAGCGGCTCATACGCTTGCCCAGATGGTCGGGTATCCGGTGATGAGCCATGAGGCGATCCGCCAGTTGGTGCTCGAAGCTGAAGCACCGCTGCACTGCCCGGTTGACCAGCGATATGGACGGGTGCTGTTTGTGGAGGCCGATGGACTGTTTGTTTCTCGCCAAGGGAAGGGAAAACGGGCCAAGGAAGACAAAATCCTGACCGTTCACGAAGGGTGGAAGCGCAACGGCTCACGGATCGAATTTGTCAATCAGCGCCATTACGTCCATGAGGGCAAGAGGGAGGTGTGGGAAGGCTTCGAGGAATTTTTGATGAACGAATATGCCTATGATCCGTGTCGGGATCTTCTTGTCATCAACGGGGACGGCGCTCCATGGATTACCGCGTGCCGGGAGTATTTCAAGGGACGGGTCTGCTTCCAATTGGATCGATTCCACGTGGCGCGTGAGTTGCGCCAATGCCTCTCGGGCCATCCACGGTGGCAGGCGATTCGGCAAAAGCTGGCGAAGCAGGATGAAGAGGGGTTGCTTGTGGAACTGAACAGCGTCCTCGGCACGCTGGGGTACGAAGCGAAAGAACAACAGCTGGCTGCCTTGATCCACCGGATCGAATCGATGCCGGGATGCATCCGTGATTACCGGGAATGGCTGAAGGAGCAAGGAGTGGACACAACGGGCATGTATCCGATGGGGAGGGCTGAAAGCGTGATGAGCCAGTTGACGTATCGGGTGAAATACCGCCGCAGTTGGACAGACAAGGGACTCAGGGCGTTTTTCAAGGCAATGATTGCCCGGATGGATGGGATTCGTCTTTTCGGACGTTGTTTAGGAGAAGAATCGTCGCAGTCGGCGGAGGAAACGGCGTCGACGGCATCCACAAAACAGACGATCGTGAACAAGGCGAAACAACGCGTCCGCCGTCTTCTTCCGGAGGTAACGCGGAATAACGTGCCATATTTACAGCAATCGTCCGGGACACCGATCTATCATGCCCTGTCTGAACTCAAGGCATGGTAAAAAAAGGTATACATATCGGTCTGTCATGGCAAGGGATGAGAGTCCGAAAGCGCTTACGGATGGGATTCAAAAAAATGGTTCGCTAACCTATGACTCACATCTGTTTTCAGCAAATCAAAAAAGTTCCCACAAAGTCTTGACTGACTCATGAACGGTTTGGTGGATTCCGTTTCGTATGAAGAGTGGTATAATAGACACATCAAAGGGAATACACTGGAGATAAGGAATCCTGGACAGTACTCCAAGCAATATCTTCAAAAAATGAATGATACCTTTAAATATTTTAAAAATGAAGGATTTTCCTTTAAAGAACATGCTGTGAATCGTGTGCTGGGTCAAAAACAAAGCAAAGGAAAAAGAAAATTTACAAAAGAAGATGTTTTAGATGTACTCAAGACAGGTAAAAAATATCATCAGGCAGAAGGGAACAAAACGGTGTATTTTAAAGACGGTATTGCTGTCATACAAGCTAATGATACTGGCGAGATTGTTAGTATTGTTACTAGAAAGAAACCAAAAAAAGATTGGAGGGAAATCGATGGATGATTTGTTGTGGTGCATCGAAGGCTATCTTGAAGGAAATTTGTCTCCAGAGCAATTTTCTTATGATTTTCCTGCTATGTATGCTTCATATTTCGATAATGCAGATTTAGATGAAAAATATATCGATGCGTTTGATGATATTTCGGAAGCGTGCGGTTGGTACGAACCGGATCCGATTCATAGGCAAGACTATAGTGACTACATTGGAGAAGAAGAGTTGAAACAAGTGGTGCAAAAAAAATATCAAGTGATTAAGAATTTGCTAGATAAAAGCACCTAACCAAACAAAACGGTTATGTGCTTTTTTATTTCCTCTTGTCTTTTTAGCATTTGTAGACGTTAAAGAACAAAGCGGTTCGTGGCCGTAACCACGTAAAAAAACGTAACCAGAGGAGGAGTAAACATGAAACGTGAATTTCTCGAAAGCTTAGGTCTTGAAAAAGACGTCATTGACAAAATTATGGCCGAACACGGGAAGTCGGTAGAAGCGCAAAAAGCGAAAGTAGACGACTTAAAAACAAGTCTCGACGACATGAAAAAGCAGCTAGAACAACGCGACAACGAATTAAAACAACTCAAGAAGCAAGCAGAAGGAAATGAAGAACTTCAAACGAAGCTTGCGGACTTAGAGAAGCAATATAAAGAAGAGAAGGCGGCATATGAAGCGAAAATCAAAGAAACGCAACTCAACAGCGCGATTAAACTCGCGATCAACGGAAAAGTGCATGACGCCGATTTAGTTGCTTCGCTTCTCGATAAAAATGCAATTGAATTAGACGAAAACGGCAACATCACAAAAGGACTGGAGGAGCAGTTAAAGACGCTGCAGGAAACCAAGTCCTTTTTATTTGTACCTGAAAACAGCAATCAACCAAAAATTACAGGTATTAAACCGGCAGAGGGTAGTCCGACTGGTGGGGATCCAGACGATCCGTTTTTAGCTGGATTTAATTCAATCTAATGGATACAGGAGGTAATGAGTAATGCCAATTAATTATGCAGAGAAGTATGCTCCATATGTAGATGAACGTTTTAAAAAGCAATCTCTTTCGAATGGAGCTGTTAACCAAGATTTAGAATGGGTTGGAGTCGAAACGGTGAAAGTCAGGCGTGTTGATTAACCAATAATATCCATAAAAAACATAGAAAAAAGAGCACCTTTCCTGTAGAATGTAAGTAACAACACAAACAAACCTAGGAGGTGCTCTCTATGCACAAGCATACCACACTCCCAAATTTGATGCAAAAAATTGTTTCTGATGAAGATCTCCAGTCGATTACCGAAGCCGTTGGCTACCATGACACTTCGCGGACGTTTACGGTGCGCACGTTGGTTGATTTTTTTCTGCTGGCGGCACTTCACGAATGGAAAAGTTTCCGTCATGGTGCCGATGTGGCGAAAATGTACGGATTGCCGACGTTTCATTACTCGACGGTTTCTAAGAAAGCGAAAGAAGTTCCGTACGAGGTGATGAAGCGCTTATTTGCTTTGGTTGTTTCTAAGTGCAATCGCCAAACCCGCCGTTCGCTTCGCTTTCCAAAAGCATTGCGTATAGTAGACTCCACGACCGTCACCGTGGGGAAAAACCGCCTGACATGGGCACCCTATCATGGGGAACGATCCGGAGTGAAAATGCACGTCGCGTATTCCCCTGAGCAACAAATGCCGAGCGACATCGTAGAAACCGTAGGGTTGCGCCACGATGGACCGGTGGGAGAGCGGCTCACAGACGTACAAACGGTTCTTGTCGAAGATCGAGCGTACTTTAAAATTGAACGCCTCGATCGGTTTGTCGAACAGAAGCAACCGTTTGTGATTCGGATGAAAGACAATGTCGAGATCCATCAAAAAAAGAGCCTAAAGCGCCTTTCTTCCTCCTCTTCTTCTATTGTGGCGGATTTTACTTGCCAGTTAGGAACGAAACAATGTCGTTCCAAAAAGCGCCATCGCGTCGTGATCTTTCAGGATGCGAACGGGCATGAAATCCGTGTGGTCACGAACGTCTTAGAGGCATCGGCGGAAAAGATTGCCGAGATGTATCAAGAACGTTGGACAGTGGAAGTGTTTTTCCGATGGATCAAGCAATATCTAAACGTTCCGACCTTATTTGGCACCAACGAGCATGCGGTATACAACCAACTTTTTGCGGCATTTATCGCTTATGTGTTACTGAGATGGCTATATCATCGAACGGAAAAACGGACAACCTCGTCCCTTACCTTTCTTTCGTTTGTCCGTCGTTTTTTCTCTGGGCAACTTCCTCTCGAATGGAAATCCGAGATGGCAGCTGTCTTATTTGAGTATGCCCGAATATATGGGAGGAGTATGCCTAATTTTGGATAATCAACAGCCGTGATTTTTCTTGTTAGTGTTGTCGTATTTGGGATGACGACGGAACCGCCAGCAAAAACAACTACAGCTGAACCTCGAAAAGAAAAAGTGGAGAAGGTAGAAGAGGATAAGCAAAAAAAGGAGTCGGCTGAGGATGTTAAAAAGAAAGAGGATAAGGCAGCTAATACACAGCAGAAAGAATCCAAGGCTAATGAAGTGAAGAAAGAGGAAACGCCGAAGAAAACAGACGCTGAGCAAAAAGAGAAGACGGTCGATCAAATTGTTAAAGCGATCATTTATGATGAAGTAGGAAAGAAAACGAATATGGGTGAGAAGCGTATTATTGAGTTACAGGTAAACGACAACATGGGAACAGATGACACAAATGATAAAATTGTAATTGCAAAACTGTATGCTGACGATGGATTTTCTAATGATAGTATTCGAAAAAAAATTCTAATGAATTCTAAAGATTTGTTTGAAACGTTGTTTAAACGAAAAGAAATCAGCGAAGTCGTGTTGCTGTGGCAATTTTCAATGGTTGACGCATATGGAAAAGAGTCAGTTGACACGATTTTAAAGGTTGGTCTCGATCATGAGACAGCAGACAAGATAAATTGGAAAAACTTTGATTACAATAACTTTGAATTAGTAGCTACACAATACTATACTCATCCTGCTCTACTTAAAGAATAGGCTTACTCCATGGGAACCCTGCCTTTTGGCAGGGGGTTTTTTTGTTTTTATGACATGTTTCGACATTTTTCATGATGGTTGTCTGATATGATAATAAACAAAAAATAACTAGGGGGATCAAAAATGTACGTTGTGGATAGTGTTGGTAGAGTCACTTATCCATCTAACTTTGCAAATAATTTATGGAGTGGGCAAACGCTAAAAAGAGGTGATCGAAATGATTATGTGAAAACGCTGCAATCTTGGCTTTACAAAGCCGGATTTAACCCTGGGGGAATTGATGGAGTTTATGGAGCAAATACAGAGAAGGCTGTGAAGGAATTTCAGAAGAAGGTTGGAATCACGACCGATGGAATTGCGGGGAAACAAACGTACCAAGCTCTACAAGAGTATGTGAGAACACAAACAACAGTGTCCCGATCAAACTCATCAGGTAGCGATGATCATTGGACAGGTCAGACGCTTAGAGAAGGAAGCAAAGGAGAGGCTGTAAAGGAATTACAAAGAATGTTAAATTCGGCAGGATATAATGTTAAAGTGGATGGTGTATATGGTTCCGAGACAGAGGGAGCTGTAAGAAGTTTTCAAAAATCAGTTGGTATATCTGTTGATGGTGTAGCCGGGGCGCAAACTTATAGAAGTCTAAAGTCTTATATCTCATCAAAAGCTAATAAGGGCGTAACAGTTGATATATCTAAAGAAGCACAAAGACTTCAAAAAGAGGCAGAGGAAAAGAAGAAACAGGAATTAGCTAAGTCACTAATGGATGTGGTCACCGATTTTGTTCCTGTTGTTGGTCAATTTAAAGACGCATATAATCTTGTCAATACTTTATTTAATCCTAATGCTACTGCTAAAGAAGTTGGATTAGCATTATTTGCATTCATACCTGTTATTGGAGACTTAAAAGACTTAAAAAATATTGGGAAAGCAGTCGATGTAATCAAAACGACGGTAAAAAAAGGAACAGATAAAATTGATGATGCTGCAGTCAAATTCATTTCAGATAAAATAAACAATATTGACGCAGGAACATTATTAAATTATTCTGAAGATAAAGGTCATACAATTCTAAAACATGTTTCTTTAAAAGATAATGAATTAATTGATCGTATGAAATCAGAAAGAAAAGACGTAAGTACTTATACTAATAAAACTACTGCCAATAATGTGATTGAACTAACAATAAAAGCGAATGCTGATAAAATTGCTGGTTGGCTGTTAAACTCCGAAAGTACAACATTAAGTCTAAATTATAAATATAAACATCCGGTGGGAAGAGGAGTTAAAAAGGGTGCAAATAAAATTGATTATGACCTAAGAAATACTTTCACATTATTAAAAAGAGATCCTAATTCTCCATATGGTTTTTATATTGTTACATCTTATCCGAAGTGGTGATGAATATGATGGAAATTGAGAGAAAATTTAAGACGCTTAAATACTTTGTAGACGGATATTATAATCAATCAATCGATGATCATGAATTTGACGACATGATTAGAGAATTTAGAGACGAAGAACCAGAGAGTTTGGTTAACGCATTAAGAGCTGAATTAGCTGAATTACAAAAACTAATAGACAATGGGGATAGAGAAACATTTAAAAAAGTAGAGATTTTATTGCATGATAATAGTTTACGATATATTGAGTTTGAAGATGGTCAAGCGTTTATTAATCGTGTTTTAAATGTTCTGGATAATAAAAACTAAAATATCCTTACCCAATTTAATTAAAAAAGGCGGAATATGAGCAACGAAAAGAAGGCGGAGTGATCCGCCCTTTTTATTGTTTATTTTGTTGTCTCTCGGTGTAGCGATGGCGATGAATTTATTCGGCCACGGCATTGCGCTATCAGGTGATTTTATTATTCAAGGGGCTCCGAAATTAACAGCAGATGCAGCTGGTATTCCGGTGTCTGAAGTCATCTCAGCAAGCATTCCCCTCGTTTTTATCATGGGGATCGTCACCGTGACAACCGCATTTTTCTTATTGCGTCGAGATGTAAAAAAAGGTAACATTCCACAAAGCGAAGCCGTTTCGATCGAAGAAAACGAAGTGCAGTCTCACTTATTAACGAGAGGGATGAAAACAACATTTGCGTTTCTCATCCCCATTTTATTTGGATTAGATGTTGTAGCGATGTACTATTTTCAATTGCAAGGTGGAGATGCAACGGCATTAATTGGTGGAACAGCGATTTTCATTTTATCTCTTTTATCAGTCGTTGCATATAAAAAGAAAAGTTTAGAACAAATTACAGATTTGTTCATTCAAGGATTTCAATTTGGGTTTAAAGTGTTCGGTCCGGTCATTCCGATTGCGGCGTTCTTTTATTTAGGAGATTCGGGATTCCAAGCGATTATTGGAGAGTTTTTACCAAAACAATCGCATGGCATTGTCAATGATTTAGGTGTTGCTCTATCTAGTGTTGTTCCATTAAGCAAAGAAGTAGGAGCAGTTACGTTAGCGGGAGTAGGAGCGATTACCGGATTGGATGGATCAGGTTTTTCAGGCATTTCTCTTGTTGGTTCTATTGCCAAATTGTTTGCAACGGCAATCGGAACAGGAATTGCTACATTAACAGCACTTGGTCAAATTGCAGCCATTTGGGTTGGTGGAGGAACATTAGTGCCTTGGGCGCTTATTCCGGCGGCAGCCATTTGTGGCGTGAGTCCATTTGAATTAGCAAGACGAAATGTTGTGCCGGTTATTACAGGATTGATTGTCACGACAATTGTCGCCATGTTTCTTATTTAATTCAAGAGAGTGTCTCTATGGAGGCACTCTTTTTTATGTTATAAAACATAACATAAAAATAAAAAAATTTTCGAAAAACTGTTGCATTTCCTTCTGTTTATGTAATATATTATAACCATAAATGTTATAAAAAATAACATAAGGGAGAGATGGGAATGAATGAGGCACAGTTGAGTTTGGCGCTTGATTCACTTTGGGTTATGTTAGGAGCGATTTTAGTCATTGGAATGCAAGTCGGATTTGCTTTGTTAGAAGCTGGGTCAACACGAATGAAAAACGCAGGTCATGTCGCTGGAAAACAAATATTAAGTTTTGCGATTGCATCACTTGCGTTTTGGGCAGCAGGTTTCGCAATTACATTCGGAAAAGGGAATGGATTCATTGGCACAGAAGGATGGTTTTTAAAGGAAGGAAAAGAGACGTTTTCTTCTCTTTCGTGGGCAAATGTTCCACTTGAGTTGAAATTTCTATTTCAACTTGCCTTTGTTGGTGTATCTTTAGCGATCGCGTGGGGAGGATTTGCTGAGCGAGCAAAACTATCTGTTTACTTCATTTTTGGAACGATTTTCACGATCGCCATTTATCCAGTCATCGGTCATTGGGTATGGGGAGGCGGTTGGCTTGGAGAAATGGGAATGCAAGATTTCGCGGGCTCGACGGTTGTCCATTTACAAGGAGCGATTGCAGCACTCATTGCGACAATGTTGTTAGGGCCGCGCATTGGCAAGTTTAATAAAGATGGGACACCGAATTACATCCCAGGACACAATCAAGTATACACAGTCATTGGTGGCTTCGTATTATGGGTCGGTTGGTTTGGGTTTAATGCGGGAAGCACAATGGGAACTGCAGATGGATTTTTCAGTTATGTAGCGTTAACGACAAATATTGCGGCAGCAGCTGGAGCAATTGCTTCAATTTTGACAGCAAAGTGGCTTGTTGGAAAAGCGGATATTCCAGCCATGGTTAACGGTGTATTAGCAGCTCTCGTTGCGATTACAGCAGCATGTGCATTTGTTGAGCCATGGGCAGCTGCAGTCATTGGTGCCGTTGCGGGATCGTTTACATTTTGGACGTCTGTATATTTTGAGCGAAAAGGCATTGACGATCCGATTTACGCGTTTTCAGTTCATGGTATCGCCGGTATTGTTGGTACGATTTCAACGGGCTTTTTTGCTTCACCACGTTTAGTAGAGATCACAGGAATTGGAAAACCGGGATTGTTTTATGGTGGAGGAACTGATCAACTTATCGTTCAAACAGTCGGCGTTTTAGGTGCAGCGTTGTACGTGGCGATTGTCTCATTTATTGTTTTATATACTTTAAAAAAGACGATCGGCTTACGAGTGACGCCTGAACAAGAAATTTCTGGACTTGATATTAGTGAGCATGGTTCATATGGGTATCCAGAACAATTAGATCCAGCTTATAAACAAACGACAACAGTCGTTTCATCTCGTTCGTCATGAAGATGGTGATGTCATGAATAATTTTGAAGCAATCATCGTTCGAGCGGAACAATGCAACAATATGTCAGAATTGAAGCAACTTCACGATGAAGTTGCTTTTCTCCTCTCCTCTTTTTCAATTTCTTTTTCCTGTATATTTGAAGTATACGATATGCTTTGTATGTGCCACGATGCATTCATGAAACAGGCGCTGTCGTTAGCTGAACGGGAGGTTGATCGAAAAGGAATTGGCAAAAAGCCCTCGTCTTTTTGTTGGTTTGTGATGGGGAGCAGCGGACGGAAGGAGCCGACCATTTGGACAGATCAAGATAACGGAGTAATTTTTTCATGCTTTTGCAATGAAAAAGAAGAATGCTACGTATATATGCGTGAGTATGCGCGCGTTGGTGTTCTTTTTTTGAATGAAATAGGGTATCCGTATTGTAGTGGGTATGTGATGGCAACAAATAGAAGATGGCTAAAAGAAGCAGATGATTGGAATGAACAAATTGATAAATATGTAGCAAACGAACATATAGATGATATTCGTTATTTATCTATGTTAGCTGATATGCGGCCAATTTACGGCGAGTATGCACTTGCTAATCAGCTGAAAACGACATTGTATAAAAAGATTGCGGCGACTTTTTCTTTACGTAGTCGAATGATTGATAGCGTTCGTATTCCCATTGTGCCGATTGGACCTTTTGGACGGGTGTACGTCGAACGTTGGGGGGAGAAAAGCGGCATGGTTGATATAAAGCAAGGGGGATATGTTCAGCTCAGTTATATGTTAAAATGGGTTGCCGTTCAAAAACAATTTATTGATGCGCATTCAACATTTGAGCGATTAACGCGTTGGTATGATGAAAATGGTTGTTCACAACAGCAATTTGAACGCATAAAAGAGGCACTTGAGACGTTTTTATATTTCCGTTTACGTTGTTCGTTAGAAGGAACTAATTTAGTCATCCATCATTTATCGAAAGAAGAAAAAAAGCGACTAAAAAGAGCGCTAGCAGTAGCTAAACGAGTACAACGTGATGCAAGGAAGTGGGTGTGATTGATGGAGCGACCGTTTCAATGGATCAGTCGCATACTATCGCTTGGTCTTCGATACGATCAAGCAACAGCGGTCGGTCCAGCTTTTCAACAAGAGGCGTGGATTCGAAAAATAATGAAAGAAGCAAAGAAGCATACGTATTCGCTCGAAACGCCGCTTTCTGACGTGACGTTTATTTTATTAGATACAGAGACAACAGGTTTTTCTCCACAAAGGGGAGATGAAATTTTTTCACTTGCAGCCTTAAAAACAAAAAACGGTGACCCGCTTGATTTATATTGTTCCAACTTCCGACCAAAACGCCGCATTCCCGAACATGTTGAGGTGCTTACAGGGATAACAAACGACGATGTTGCATGCGCTCCGTTATTAGAGGAGGAAATTCATCATATTCTTTCTTTTTTGAACCATGGCATTTTACTCGGTTATCATATTCAGCATGATGTGGCGTTTTTAAATGAATTTTTATCACGAAATTATCGTACAGTTTTACAACAAACAACAATAGAAATGAGAAAAATTATGGAATGTATATATCACGACTCATTTCCGACGCTTGATGATGCTCTTTCATTTTATCATCTCACTCCGATTGATCGTCATACAGCAAAAGGAGATGTCATGAGTTTATTTGAAATGTGGAAGCGAGTGTTTATAGAGTTGCAACAGTTACAAATTGATACGTTGCACGACTTATATACATTACTTAGTCAATGTTCGTAAACGAGCGTTGACTTTTTTTGTGAAAAACTATACAATTTGATTAACTTATATGAGCATATATTCATATATTGAAAGAGAGGGGATCGTATGGAACATCAATATGAGCAGTTAGATGAAGAAACGCTTTTCATCGTATCACAAACATTTAAAGCGTTAAGTGACCCGACGCGTATTCGTATTTTACATTTGCTTTCATCTGGCGAGTTTTCAGTAACTGAAATTGCGAATCGGTTGTCACTTTTACAATCGACTGTATCCCACCAACTTCGATTTTTGAAAAACTTACGTCTCGTTAAATATCGGAGGGAAGGAACGACACTATATTATTCGCATGATGATGAACATGTTTTGCACATTCTTGAACAAACGATTCGCCATGCGCGCGATCATTAGGGGGGAATCAAATGAAAGAGTATGAAATCAAAGGATTAACATGCGCTAATTGTGCGCGGGCATTAGAAGAACAAATTCAGTCACTTCCATATGGCGACGGAGCAACGTTGAACTATAATAGCGGAAAATTACGCGTACATGAACGCATCGATTTAGAAAAAGTACGGACGATTTTAGCAACAGATGGGGCATATATAGCAGACGATGAACAGACGCAAAAAAAACGAAATCCGCTCCTCTATCTCGTAGGTGCCTCTCTTGTTCTTTTTTTGATGGCGCTTGTGCTTGAGCATTTGGACATAGATAGTGCGAGCATTGTTATTTATATGACTGCGATAGCACTGAGCGGATATAAAACATTTGTTAAAGGATTAAAAAATATCATTCGTTTTCGTTTTAATATGGATACGTTAATGACGATTGCACTAATTGGCGCATTTGGAATTGGTGAATGGAAAGAAGCCGCTGTCGTTGCTATTTTATTTGGTATTAACGAATATTTAGAAGGACTAGGGATGGAACGAGCGCGTCGCTCGCTTGATATGCTGCTGAAACAAGCGCCAAAAGAAGCACTTCTTATATCGAACGGAAACATGCGTGTCGTTTCCATTGATTCGCTACAAGTTGGCGATGTGGTGGTTGTTCGCCCTGGCGAAAAAATTCCCTCAGACGGTGTCGTTATTGAGGGGAAAAGCTCTGTGAATGAAGCAGCGATTACAGGCGAAGCCATGCCGATCGAAAAAGAATTAGGAATGAACGTGTACGGCGGAAGTATAAATAACGAAGGGGTGTTACACGTTCAAATTACAAAACAATATAAAGACAGCTCTTTGGCGAAAATTTTACATCTTGTACAAGAAGCGCAAGAAACAAAAACACCACTTGAATTGTTTATTCATCGTTTTGCAAAATATTATACTCCCTTTATTATGATTGTTTCGTTATTCGTCATGCTCGTTCCACCGTTATGGTTTGAAGCGTCTTGGCATGATTCGTTATATCAAGGGTTAGCTGTATTAATTGTCGGATGTCCTTGCGCCCTTATTTTATCTTCCCCAATCGCTTTATTAGCTGGCATGACGCGCAACGCGAAGAACGGCGTGTTAGTGAAAGGTGGCGTTCATTTAGAAACGCTTGGACGCGTACGTACGATTGCTTTTGATAAAACAGGAACGATAACAAAAGGAAAGCCACACGTAACAAATGTGATTGCATATAGCGATGAAAATGAACTGCTTTATATTGCTGCGTCTTTAGAAAGTGTATCTTCCCATCCGCTTGCACAGGCCATTGTCCAAAAAGCAAAGCAACACCATATTGCATACAAACAACCAGAACAAGTCGAAACACGAACAGGAAGCGGTATGGAAGGAAAAGTCGATGGGATATGGTATCGTATCGGAAACGAAAGAATGTTTGATCACCAATTGTTTACCGAACAAATTCAACAAGATGCAGAAAAGTTAAAATGTGAAGGGCGTACGATTGTTTTTGTCGCAGATGAACAACGTATACTTGGTTTATTTGGTATCGCTGATGAAATACGTGAAGAGAGTAAAAAGATCATTCAGCAACTACACCGTATTGGTATTCGGCGCACGGTCATGTTAACAGGAGATCACGAAAAAACAGCTAAACAGGTTGCTAAACAAGTTGGAGTGACACATACATTCGCAAAACTTCTTCCGGAACAAAAAGTAGAAAAAATAAAGGAGTTAATGAAAACAGATATAGTGGCAATGGTAGGAGATGGAATGAATGACGCCCCTGCCCTTGCTCATGCTCACGTTGGGATCGCGATGGGGAAAGGAACAGATAGCGCCATTGAAACTGCTGATGTCGTGCTTATGCAAGATCATCTCGAGAAATTGCCAGAGGCGATTGTTATTGCCCGGCGTGTAAATCGCACCATTCGTTTAAATATCGCAATTGCCCTTTTGTTAAAGGCAACGGCGCTACTATTAACCATTCCAGGTTGGTTAACATTATGGATCGCCATTTTATCGGATATGGGGGCAACGATTTTCGTTAGCATACTGAGCTTATTCATTTTATGGGAAAAGCGCACGATTTAAAGTTGTGCGCTTTTTTAAAAAAAGGATATTATTCAGAAATATTAGAAACGTTGTTGATTTTTTCACCGTTTTCGCCATTTTTATCATCTTCGTGTGAATCGAGAGCTGTTAAAAAAGTTGATTCATGATGCACAACATGGTCGCATCGTTTCGTATGATATTTTGAAGGAAGATGAGCGTAAAAATATATATGTTCAAGCCACCACTCTATGTAACAAAACAGGTATGCTACAAGCCATTGTTGTGACGTATCGTGACGCACCGTTTATTGATATGCGTCTCACTTCTTCTATGGCTTCAATGGCGTCTGAATTTACATTTATTTTATCATCAGAAGGTGAAATTACATACGTTTCACCAAGCGCTCAACACGTGCTAAAATGCGCAGAAGAAGTGTGTAACCATGAGTTGTTTTCTTTCGTTCATCATGATGACATCCCGCTTTTGATGGAAAAATTACATACGATTTACGCGACAAAAGAGAAAGAAACAACTGTTGAATGTCGTTGGCGAACACACAAAGGGCATTTCATATGGATTGATATGCATGCTCAGCCGTTACTAAATGAAAAAAATGAGATAGAACACGTGATTGTTGTGGCAAAAGATATTACAAAATGGAAATGTTGTGAGGAAGAACTGATCAAATTAAAACATTTCGATTCGCTAACTAATATTCCAAACCGCTTTTATTTTGAAACGTATGTGCAACACATGATTCAAAAAATGCGTCCATTTGCATTATGCTACATTGATTTTGACAAAATTAAGTGGATTAACGATCATTTTTCATATCAAGCAGGGGACTTTTTTTTACAAGAGGCGGTTCGTCGCATTCAGCAACATTTGCAACAAGAAGACTTTTTTGCTCGTATCGGTGGCGATGAGTTTGTCATTGTGTTACATGATGTCAACAAAGAGACGATGGTTGCGCGCATGGACCATTTGCTTCAATCGTTTGTAGAGCCATTTCGATATAAAGAGCATGTCATCCAATCAGGTCTTTCTATTGGGGTGACGTTCTCTCCGCAAGATGGTACGGATTTAGACACGTTGCTGAAACAAGCCGACCAAGCGCTTTGCTATGCGAAGGAACGTGGGAAAGGGTATCACTTTTATCACCCTCAACAAAATCGAAAAACGATGATTGAACAAGAGTTACCGCTTGCGTTATTGAACAATCAGTTTTATTTATGTTATCAACCGAAAGTGTCGTTAGATAATAAATCAATTATGGGGGTCGAGGCGCTCATGCGTTGGACACACCCGACGCTCGGAGTGATCTCGCCATTAGAGTTTATCCCAATTGCTGAGAAAAACGGCTTCATTTTTGAAATTACAACATGGGTGTTAAAAGAAGCGTGCCAACAAGTAAAACAATGGAAAACTCATTTTCCGACATTAAAGCTCGCAGTAAACTTATCACCATTTTTACTCAATCGAAAAGAATTTGTGATGCATGTGAAAAATATTTTGCAAGAAACACAGTTTCCACCTAACTATTTAATTTTAGAAATAACGGAAAGCGGATTAATGGAAAACATCGAAACAGGAAAACATATTTTAACAGAGTTAAAACAGATCGGCATTCAAGTTGCGATTGACGATTTTGGTACCGGCTTTTCATCGCTTGCTTATATTCGCAATTTGCCTGTTTCGTTATTAAAAATCGATCGTTCATTTATTCGCGATATTACCGACAATTCGAAAGATGCAACGATCGTCGATACAATTATTCATCTCGCTAAAAGTTTAGATTTACAAGTGCTCGCTGAAGGGGTAGAACGCGACGATCAAGTCTCTTTATTACAGAAGATGGATTGTGATTTTGCCCAAGGGTTTTACTTTAGTCAATCGTTAGAAGCAGAAAAGTTACTTCAATGGCTTGAACAACATAATCAATCGAAAGAGGCGCTACATTAGCGTCTCTTTTCACGTTTTGTTCACATATATTTTCTTTTTTCTTCACAAATTTACATTAATGTGGATATATAAATGACAAACATGAGGACGGAGTGGACATGCGTAGCTTATTTTTTTTGCTCATACCGATCGTTACACTTTTGTTTACAAAAACGGTATATGGAGAAAAGATTGAAGCACATAAACAACTGCAACAAGCTATTGATGAAGCACATGCTGGCGACGTGTTAATCGTGAAAAAAGGGATATACAAAGGTCCGATCATCATTCATAAGCCGATTCATCTCATTGCTGAACCCGGAGCGGTGGTTGATGGGGAAGGAAGCGAATATGTTGTGACAATTCGTGCTCCTCGCGTTCATGTCGAAGGATTAACGATTCGCAACAGCGCATATGGAAAAGGAGCTGGTGTGCTCATTCAAAAAAGTTCACATGTTACGTTAAAACACGTACGTATAGAACATGTACATTACGGTGTTTATGTAGAAAAAGGAACAAATATCAACCTTTTAAACAATGTCATTCGTGGACGAGATATTCATTTCGCTCAACGAGGAAACGGTATTCACCTATTGAAGACAAGCGGGGTTGTTGTGCGAGAGAATCATATTTCACGTGTGCAAGATGGCATTTATTTAGATTGGGCTAAACATACAATGATCGAAAAAAACGAAGTAACGAATGCACGCTATGCCATTCATTTCATGTATGCTGAAGACGGGATGGTAAAAGAAAATGTGCTCGCAGAAAATATTAATGGAATGATGATGATGATGTCCAAGCAGTTTACGATTGGATATAATACGATTGCTAAACAATTAGATTATCGTGGATACGGAGCGCTCATTTACGATAGTGAACATGTAGTGATGCACAACAACACCTTCCGTTATAATAGCACAGCTTTATCGTTACAAAACGCACGTCATTGTCATGTAAAAGATAATGAATTTATCGGTAACTATCGTGCATTGCACAGCTTATATGAAAATCCCAACATCATTGTTGTGAAAAATAAATTTTTAGGAAATATGGAAGATGCACTTATCCAAGGAGCGCCCATTACATTTGATGACGGAATAAAAGGGAATTATTGGGATGCTTATCAGTTTTATGATTTCAATGATGATGGAGTCGGTGATACCCCACATCGCATTCGTTCTATGTATAGTCGACTGCTGCGGAAATGGCCAAGTGTGCAATTTTATTTTCAAAGTCCGGCGTTATCACTTCTTGATACAACGGAGTCATTTTTTACGCAAGCACAGGCGCAAGGGGAAGACCGCTTTCCACTTATAGAAGTCGATCGCAATAAAAACGAAACAATCGAAAGATCGTGGAAACTGTTGCTGTTTGGAAGCATTTTATTTGTAAGCAGCTTGCTTATGATTGGATATGGAAGGAGAATGACATATGAAAAAAATTGCTAGCCTTTTCTTTGTATGTTTTCTCGTCGCATGTAGTGGAGCGAAAACGTACGAGCCTGAAGAAATTAATCCAGATATTGATGTATGTGTAGTTTGTAATATGAGTATAACAGCAGAACCATATGCTACAGAAATAATTTTAAAAGATGGAACGGTGCATAAGTTTGATGATATTGGGTGCATGATCGAGTGGATGAATAAAAGCAAAGAGGACATTGCAAAGAAATACGTTCGCGATGTAACAAACGGGGAGTGGATTGAGCTTGAGCACGCTGTTTTTGTATACAATCCAAATTATTGGACGCCGATGAATTATGGAGTCGTTTCATTTGCAAACGAAAAACATGCCAAAGTATACATGGAACAAGAAGGAAATGGAGAGTTATGGACGTATGAGCAATTAAAAAAACATCGGTGGGGATTTGAACAATGAATACAGCGATAAAGTACCAATGGATGATGATGATTCGTAGCAAATGGCTTATCACTTTTGCCGTTTTGTTTGCCGTTTTATCATCAACTGTGATCGCAAGTAGCGGACACGAGGCATCAGGAGTATTTACACGTTCGACCGCGGCTTTATTAAATTTGTCCCTTTTGCTTGTCCCACTCGTTGCTTTATTAGCAGGTAGTTTGTTTATTGCGGGGGAAAAGGAAGACGGCCGATTATCGCTTATATTAACATATCCGGTTTCCACTCACTCTTTAACGCTTGGTTTATATGTGGGGAGCTGCATATCATTATGGACAGTTGTTGCGCTCGGGTATGGAAGTGCAAGTATCGCTCTTTTTGCAACGGGAGGGACGTGGTCGACGTTTGTTTTCCTTTCATTTGTATTCACCATTGTATTAACAAGTATTTTTTTAGCGATTGCTTTATTCGTTGGACTTGTTGCCTCTAATCGTTTACAAGCCCTCGGCATTAGTTTATTTATTTGGGCGTTTTCCGTTTTATTTTATGAATTTATCGTATTATTTTTATTATCAGTTGTTCCAAAGCAATGGACCATTTTTTTATTTGCTTTATCTATCATATTGAATCCGGTTGAACTCGTGCGTGTTTGGACCGTGGCTGCTCTGAAAAGTAGCGCACTATTTGGTCCGCAATTATATGAATGGTCAAAATGGGCAGAGAGTGCAAGTGGCCAGCTTACCTTTATTGCAATCGCATGCATATGGATCATTGTGCCGTTGTTTTTAGTAAACGTATGGATGAAACGAGGGAAACGTTATGCTTGAAGTGAGACAATTGACGAAAATATATAACGAACAAAATAAAGTAGAAAACATTTCTTTTTCTGTTCAAGAAGGACAATGTTTAGCGTTATGCGGCGGTAACGGTGCAGGAAAAAGCACGATTATTAAAATGCTAATCGGACAGCTCCCACCGACGAAAGGAGACATATATGTAAACGAACAACCAATTCAAAACAACGACAAGCAATGGTTTTCGTTTATGCCGGATCATCTTCAATTTCCCCCGCTTTTAACAGGTTATGAAGTGTTATCTTTATTTGGACAATGGCAAGGAGCAACAGACGAGCGGGTGAAACAATGTTTAGATGTTGTCGGACTGACGAATGATCAACATAAGCAAGTAAGGATGTATTCAAAAGGCATGCAACAGCGGCTCGCTTTTGCGCAAGCGCTCTTAGCGGATGCCGCATTGCTTATTTTAGATGAACCAACAAACGGTTTAGATCCGTATTGGGTATGGGAATTTAAACGACTTATTCGTTTGGAAAAGGAAAAGGGAAAAGCTATTATTTTTTCGACACATATGCTGTCAATAGTTGAGGAAATTGCAGATACTGTCGTATTTATTCATCAAGGACAAATGCTTATATACGATTCGGTTTCCGCGCTTTGTCAAGATGGAAAATCGTTAGAGTCTATATTTTTTGCACAAATTTCACAACATATGTCATACTGAAAAAGTAAGCAAATATTGCTTGCTTTTTTCATTCGAAGGGGGAGATAAAGTGTTAAAATTATACGTCATTCGTCATGCTGAAACAGAGTGGAATGCACAACAACGCATGCAAGGATGGAAAGACTCGCCTTTAACTGAAAAGGGAAAAAAACAGGCAGCACTTTTACACGATCGGTTTCGTACAGTTCCGTTTACTGCTGCGTATTGTAGTCCAAGTGATCGTACGAAAGAAACAGCACAAATTGTTTTAGGGCAACGTCATGTGCCAATATATTTTGATGAACGGCTACGTGAGATTTACTTAGGTGATTGGGAAGGGAAAACGATTGCAGAAATTGCGCAATCCGACGAGCAAAATCATTATCATTTTTATCATGATCCAGATGCATACAAGCCGATTATTGGCGAGACGTTTTTTGATGTTCAACGTCGAGCTGTTGCTACGATCCAACATATAGCTAAAAATCATTCAGAAGGTCATATTCTTGTCGTTACACATGGTATGGTGATTCGCACGCTTCTTGTATATTGGAAACAACAAACGCTTGCGGAGTTGTGGAAAAATAGCCGTGTATACGGTACGAGTGTGACGATCGTATCGTTTGACGGGGAAAAGTGGGATATGGAATGTGAATCAGACATTTCACATCTTGAAAGTGGGCTGACACATTTATGAGAAAATGGATTATGTTTTTTACGGCAATTGTCTTTATTGTCGGTTGTACATCGCAAAATAAAGAGAAAACATTTGTTACGACAGTAGAATATGTTGTTGATGGGGATACAGTAAAAATAAAAAAAGATGGCGAAATCGTAACGGTTCGTCTACTAAATATCGATACCCCCGAAACGTATCGCGAAAAACAGGCGTATGGCGAAGAGGCAAAACAATTCGCTAAAGACGTTTTGCTTCACAAAAAAGTGACAGTTGAACTAAGCGCAAAAGAACAACCGTACGATCGTTATGGTCGATTGCTTGCGTACATATGGTTAGAGGATGGAACTTTATACCAAGAAAAAATTGTACAAGAAGGGTTTGCGCGTGTTGCTTACGTATTTGAACCGGACACAAAATATGCAAAAAAATTGTATAAAGCACAAGAAAAAGCAAAAAAAGCAAAAAAACGAATATGGAGTGTCGATGGATACGTGACAGAAGAAGGATTTAATATGAGTGTATGGTTAAATAAAGCTTCGTAAATGTGAAAAGGGCTGGATGAAACAGCCCTTTTAATGTGCGAGCATCGCTTGCATATCTTCTTCTACATCGCCGATAAGTTTGAGACCGAACATGTCTTGTAGGACGCGTAACACACTTTCAGAAATAAAGTGCGGTGCTTTCGGTCCAATTCGAATGTCTTGAATGCCTAAACTAAACAATCCGAGTAAGATTGCAACTGCTTTTTGTTCAAACCATGAAAGAACGATGCTGACCGGTAACTCATTGACCTCACAGCCGAATGCTTCCGCAAGCGTCATTGCAATTTTGACAGTCGAAATCGAGTTGTTGCATTGCCCTAAATCAATATATCGTGGAATGTTCGTGCCAGGAACAACCCCGTAGTCGACATCGTTAAAGCGGAATTTCCCACAGGATGTCGTTAAAATGACAGTGTTTTTCGGTAACGATGTAGCTAACGTGCGATAATATTCACCGCCTTTTCCAGGAGCGTCGCAACCTGCGATAACGAAAAAGCGTTCAATTTTTCCTTCTTTTACAGCTTGAATAATTTCTGGTGCAATTTGAATTACAGTTTCGTGATGGAAACCAGTCACTAACGTTTCATCCGATTCAATGTTTGCTTCTGGAAGTTGTAGCGCTTTCTCAATTAACGGCGTGAAATCATCGTTTTCGATTTTTTGCACATGTTCTAATCCGGCTACATCATATGAAAACATGCGATCAGCATATGAACCTTTTATCGGCATGACACAGTTTGTTGTCGCTAAAATAGCACCAGGGAATTTTTCAAATAGGCGACGTTGATCGTACCATGCTTTTCCGACATTTCCTTTCAGATGTTTATATTTTTTTAATTGTGGGTAACCATGTGCTGGAAGCATTTCAGAATGTGTGTAAATGTTAATTCCTTTTCCTTCTGTTTGTTTTAATAGTTGTTCAAGGGCAAATAAGTTATGTCCTGTAACGAGAATGCATTTTCCTTCAATTCTATTTTGCGTTACACGAACAGGTTGAGGAATGCCAAGTCGTTCTGTATGTGCTCGATCGAGTAGTTCCATTACGCGAATGGCTGCTCTTCCGACTTTCATCGCCATGTCTATATGTTCTTGTACGTTAAAGTTAGAGTTTGTTAACGTCATATATAACGCTTCATGTGTCGTTGTATCAACGAACGGATCGGTATACCCAAGTTGATGGGCATGCGTGCGATATGCTGCAATTCCTTTTAATGCAAATACGATCGTATCTTGCAAACTTGCAATTGTTTCATCTTTCCCGCAAACTCCAACAACAGTACATCCCCCTGTTGGTGTTTGTTCACATTGATGACAAAACATGATGCCCCCTCCTTTTCTTATTGACACTTTAACAATAGGAGAAAATATGTACGTCGTAAGTGATACATATCACACTTTCATACAAAAATGTGAACGGAATTTGACAATAATCCATATTGAATCAAGAGAAAAAATGTATTAAAATGAAAGAAAATTGAATCAATCAAACTACTAGGGGTGCCGGATGGCGATGGCTGAGAGGAAAACGCGCAATCAGTTTTCCAACCCTTTGAACCTGATCTGGTTTGTACCAGCGGAGGGAAGTAGGCTATGTTTTCAGTACGCAAACTAGTCGACTCTGTCCGACTAGTTTTTATTTTTTAGGGGGAATGAATGATGAATGTAGGACAATGGTTAACGCGTGTTAGGAAGGAGTCACCACTCGTACATAATATGACAAATGTTGTGGTGACCAATTTTGTTGCGAATGGTTTGCTTGCTGTAGGCGCATCTCCTGTTATGGCGTATGCAAAAGAAGAAGTAGCGGATATGGTTCGGTTAGCTCGTGCTTTAGTGTTAAACATTGGCACGCTAAACGAAACAGACGTAGAGGCGATGTTAATTGCCGGAAAAGCAGCAAATGAGGCAAACATTCCTGTCATTTTCGATCCTGTTGGAGCTGGTGCGACAGCGTACCGCACCGAAACAGCCAGACGTATATTACGTGAAGTAAACATTTCGATTTTACGTGGGAACGCGTCGGAAATTGCGAGCATTGCGGGTGAACAAGTACGTACAAAAGGAGTCGATGCAGGAGACGTTCAAAGTGACCTCGTGGATGTAGCGAAAAAAGCAGCACTCATGTTTCGCTCTGTAGTTGTTGTCACAGGGAAAGATGATGTAGTAACCGATGGAGAACGTATTGTAATCGTCTCAAATGGTGATGCGATGTTAACGAAAGTAACCGGGACAGGTTGTTTGTTAAGTTCGGTATTAGGTGCATTTGCAGGTATAGGGGACGATATGATGATGTCATCAGTTGCTGCCCTCGCTTATTACGGTGTGGCGGCTGAAAAAGCAGCCAAACAAGCAAAAGTACCTGGTTCTTTTCAACTTTCTTTTTTAAATGCTTTACATGAAACGGGCGCAGAAGAAGTTGATCAATACGCGCGTATTCAAGGGGAATAAATGATGAAGCAGAAGCTATCGTTGTATTTCGTTATGGGAAGTATCGATTGTACGAAAGATCCGCTCGCTGTGCTTGATGAAGCAATTAAAGGCGGTATTACAATGTTTCAGTTTCGCGAAAAAGGAAAGGGGGCGCTTACGGGGATTGAAAAATACCGCTTAGCCGAGAAATTACTTGAACGATGCCGAATGTATAATATTCCTTTTATCGTGAATGACGATGTCGATTTGGCCCTCGCTTTACAGGCAGATGGCGTTCATGTCGGTCAAGAAGACGAAGTAGCTGAACGCGTTCGCGATCGCATAGGAGATAAATATTTAGGCGTATCTGTTCACAACTTAAATGAAGTAAAAAAAGCGCTTGCTGCTTGCGCCGATTATGTTGGATTAGGTCCGATTTTCCCAACTGTTTCAAAAGAAGATGCAAGGCAAGCATGTGGACTGACGATGATTGAACATATTCGTGCCCATGAAAAACGTGTTCCACTCGTTGCGATCGGTGGAATTACAGAACAAACAGCCAAACAAGTGATCGAAGCGGGTGCAGACGGAATTGCTGTCATTTCGGCCATTTGCCGTGCTGAACATATTTACGAACAAACAAAACGACTATATGAGATTGTCATGCATGCAAAACAAAAAGGCGACAGATGATGTCGTCTTTTTGTTTTGTTCTGTGCAGGATTTTATTCATATATGTCGAAAGAAAATAGCGAACAAACGAAGGTAGCGTCAAAAAATCTATGAAAAGTCATCACAGGCTACCTTTTGAAGGAAAATAAAGAGGATAGTGGAATCGGATTCGCCCTTGACCAACACTCGCCAAAGGAGAAAAACGGTTAGTAAGGGCAAGGGCAGAAAAGAAGGGCATAGGAAAGCAGCCCTTGCCCTATCCTGATTTTACCTTTGGCGAGGTTCGGATGGTCAAGGGTACGCTCCGCCGAATCCGTCCTTAGGATGCTGCTTGTTGGGTCAACATCTCTTGAGCCATGACAATGAGCTTTGCCCAACGTGCCGGCATATGCGGAAGGCTCTCTAATGCTGGGATGACGACCGGCACTCGTTTTTCTAACGCGCTATGTGGCCGTAAGAAGTTGAAGTACGCCACAAAGAGCGTAACGAAAGAAATAGAGCCTTCTTCGGCTCCAAAGCCGTGAGTCGGTCGATAGTTGCCTTTAAACGTCCGATGGAATCGTTCAATGATCTGTTTGAGTGGTCGATATTCCTCGGACACGGGATCCTCGTTTGTCAGCCCAATGACTTGGCGAACATCGAAAGAAATCCCGTGTTGGGCGAAAAAGTGCTGTGCTAACAAGTAGATGGGATTGCCATCGACGACAAGGGACAAATCTTCAGGAATCGACGGCAGCTTGTTGAGGACATCGTCGATCGCACGGATGGCAGCCAATGTATCCCGATTTGGGGAAACCCGATAAGACAGAACCACCTTTTTCACGGCATCAAACATAAAAAACAGGTAATGCCAGCGTCCTTTGACGCGAATATACGTCTCGTCGCCACAAAAAGAACCCGACAGCTCATACGGAAAATGATCAACAAAAGGCTTGACGATCAGCGCGACGCTATTGGCGTAGTTGATGACAGTCTGGTGGGAAATCGACAACCCATGGATGTCTTTCATGATTCTCGCTGTTTTCCGCGCGGAGAGTCCATAGTTGACGTGATACGTCAAGATGAGTCCGAGTGTATGCGAAGACACGGAAAGACGCGACAAATCCACCTTGGTTTGTATCGGCGACGACGGTGCCAACGGCTGAAAATCAAAGAGAAACTCACGGAAAATGTATCGAACTTTAAAGGCATGCGGCGCGTGTTGAAATTGTTCTTTTTCCTGAGGTGTCATCCGCCGCAAGTTTGTTTGGTAAAACGAACAATCATCATTCTTACATTTGTGAATATGATAATCTTTACGCTCTTTAATTTTTTCAAGGGTCTTTAAACAATGCGGACATCGAAAGACCACTGATTTGGCAAAACGACTACGATGGTTGAAACGGCAGCGACATACTTTACATTGATACTGCCCCTTGCCCCCGTTATTGGCGTACACATACGCAGACGGCGCTTCGCACTGTGGACACGTCAATGCATCAGGCACCGTGGTTTTCGTGTTTGCGTGCCTCTTAATTGGTTTCAATGGTTTTCCGTGTTGTTGTTCGTATTCGACAAGAAGCTGACGATAATCCAAACGCGGAAGCGTTTCGATGACAGGAAGCTCATCGACTTGGAGTTTCTGATACGGTTGATTCACCGGTTCTTCGTCATCCCAGTCAGTGAGGGATTTTCCAAGAAGTGCACCTAACAAATAAATAATGATTTGATATTGGGTCTTGATTATTTGAAGACATTTGATTAATAATTGAGGTAACAAGCTTGTCACTCCTTTGTTTTGGTTGGGTGTGTGGTTACCTCAATCGTACCAAAAACAGCAGGGGTGGCAAGCTTTTTTTGTCGAGAACCGCATAAAATCAATAAAAACTTAGGGTATGTATTTAAAACTTTTGACAATACCCAAACGAAAGAGGGGATGGAGAAGATGGAACATATCGTACTATCATACGAAAATCGCGTCGCAACCATTGAATTGAATCGTCCGAATGCGCTAAATGCCTTACATGAACAAATGTTAACAGAGTTGTTACAAGCGTTAAAAGAAGTTGAAGCAAGTGAAGCGGATATCGTCATCATTCGTGGGCGTGGCAAAGGATTTAGCGCAGGGGGCGACATTAAGACGATGTTGCAATCAACGAATGAACATTCATTCATTGAAGTGATGGAAACGATTAAACAAATAGCGATGACATTGCATCAATTGCCGAAACTAACGATTAGCTACATACATGGTGCCGCTGCAGGATTAGGATTTAGTTTAGCCCTTGCTTGCGATCATGTAATCGCAAATGAACAAGCGCGCGTTGCAATGAATTTCATTGGCATTGGTTTAGTTCCAGATGGTGGGGGACATTTCTTTTTAAATCGAAAAATTGGAGATGTCAAATCAAAACAAATCATATGGGAAGGAAAAATAATGAGTGCACAAGAGGCATATGAAGTGGGACTCGTTGATGAAATCGGTGATGAACAAGCGATTCAGCACAAAGTGAATGAATGGCTAGCAAAACCGATTCGTGCGATGATTGCGACGAAGCAGTTATATGCTCGTTTAAGCGAACAACAGTTGTTGAACACGTTGCAAATGGAGACAGCGTATCAAGCGGAAATGCGCAAAACAAAAGACCACGAAGAAGGGATTCGCGCCTTTTTAGAGAAGCGACGTCCGCATTTTAGCGGAAAATAAAAAATTTGCAAAACTTTCATGATTAATCACGCAGGAAACCCCTGCTTTCAAGCATGGGGAGGAATGCGTTTTTTTGTTTATTTTGAATGATTGTGTAAGCACCTAAGTACCATTCTGGAAACAAACCGATTCGGTTATGAACATTGCCGATCACTTTGCGATGAATAATATATTGCTCACCAATTTCACCCGATACCATATCCATTAAATACGCGCGCAACGTTTGTTTTAAGCGATCAATCGTTGAATGATTATCAATAAAGCGTCTTAAATGAGGCATTTGTCCAACTTGATCGTAAAACGCATTGACGATCCGTTCGACATGTTTTGTAAAAAGCGGGCGAATCGAAGCAAGTCGTTGTACATCTTCCTCTGTTAATCCAACGAAAGAAACTTGCTGTTTACGATCGCTTGAAAGGAGTTGTCGATAATACGTTGCAACGTGTGAAGATGTAGAAGGACGAACATTCATATCTTCATTTTCTTTTTGATGTTTTTTGCGGAACAGCTGAATGGCTCCACGTTCATTAAAAAGAGTGTGAAATGGACATTTTGACATCGTTTCCCCTCCAGTTTTCATAAAAATCCCCTAAAATGTTATATCATGTACGGCAAAAAGAAGAAGGAAAATTTTTATGTTATTTCCGAGGGAAGCGCAAAAAATGACAAAGTTTTCCCTACTTGTCGAACAAAGAAGAACGAAGTAAAATGTTTATTTATGAACAATAAGAATAGCGGAGAGAGAAGCGATGAGTAAAAAAATTTTATATTTATATTTTGTGCTAGTAGGAGCTACGGCTATCATTTTTGCGAATATGAAACATAACATTTATACGTTCATGTAAAATAGGTATTTCCATTAGTACATGTATACCCCTTTGCACATACGCTAGAAGTGTAACAAACTTTAATACGAAAGGGGTATGAAATATGCATTGTCGTCCAAATATGATGCCGCCAATCGTTCACCCAACAAAATGTTGTACACAACATCAAATGCAAACAACGATTGTGCCGCACATTCATCCGTCACATACGACGTATGTGAACCATCATGTATTTCAACATCAACATTATTTTCCGCATACGCAATCTGTTGTAAACGATGTATCCCATCAACATGTTGTTTGTCCAGGACCTGGTCCGTTTCCACGTCCATTTTAACCGAAGGCAATTCGCCTTCGGTTTTTTGTCGAAAAAAAGACGAAGTTTGTGAAAATGAAAAATTGACAACGACTGCTTTTTTTGAAAGAATAGGTGTAGACATGGATAATTGAGGTGAGCAAACGTGCTTTCGGATCGCATCAACTTAACAGCAAAAGACATTCTTGAAAAAGAGTTTAAAATAAGTATGCGCGGATACAATCAAGATGAAGTTGATCGCTTTCTTGATTTAGTCATTAAAGACTATGAAACATTTCATCAAATGATTGAACAATTGCAACAAGAAAATGCAAAATTGAAAAGCCAATTGCAGGAGGCACAAAAACGTCAGCCATCTCAAACAGGGACGACGAACTTCGATATTTTACAACGTCTTTCCAATTTAGAAAAACATGTTTTCGGAAACAAACTTTACGAATAAATATTCCAACCTTTTCTATTGATTTGGCTTATCGTTTCGGATATACTAGCATATGCTTACATGAATCATGTTCGGGTAATCGCTGCGATGTGTATGCATCGTAGAGGAAAGTCCATGCTCGCACGGTGCTGAGATGCCCGTAGTGTTCGTGCCTAGCGAATTCATAAGCTAGGGCAGTCTGGCGATGCGCTGGGCTGACGGCAGGGAAAGAGCCTACGTCCTTCAACGGATATGGCTCGACTACCTTTAAAGTGCCACAGTGACGTAGTCTTGCTGGAAACGGCAAGAGTGGAACGCGGTAAACCCCACGAGCGAGAAACCCAAATGATGGTAGGGGCACCTTCTCAAAGGAAATGAACGGAGAGAAGGACAGGCGTGCAGCCTGTAGATAGATGATTACCACCGAAGTACGAGGCGCAAGCCGTTTGCAGTACGACGGAACAGAACATGGCTTACAGAACATGGTTCATGGCACCACTCTCCTGCATTACGTCAGGGGAGTTTTTGTTTTGCAGACATGAGGGGAGAGCGTGTTGTGAAGAAACGGATGTCGACGTTGTTTGAAACAGATACATTTTTAGCTATTGCCTATACTATTATTCAAGAAGCGGACGAAGGAATGATTGTGACGGATAGTGAAGGATGTATTTTATTAGCTAATCCGGCCTTTGAAACGGTAACAGGCTATACACAAGAGGAAGTGCTCGGAAGGAAGACAAATATTCTTCGCTCCGGATTGCATGATCGTACGTTTTACGAAAACATGTGGGAAACGTTACGTGACCATGGGATTTGGAAAGGAGAAATTTGGAATAAAAGAAAAAATGGTGAATTGTTTGTTGAATGGTTAACGATTAAGGCGATTTGCGATGCTACTGGAAAACCGACGCATTATGTGGCCATTTTTTCAGATGTGACACAACATAAACGGACGATGGAGCAATTAGCACGGCTGTCAAATTATGACGTGTTGACCAACGTTCCAAACCGCCAACTATTTACAAAACGTTTACAACATTTACTTCATATGGCGCAACGTCATAACCAACAGTTAGCGATCTTATTTCTCGATTTGGACCGATTTAAATATATTAATGACGAATTCGGTCATTATAGTGGAGACATATTGTTAAAAAAAGTAGCCAATCGTCTAAAAAAGCTACTGCGCACGAAAGATACGTTAGCTCGCATTGGTGGAGATGAATTTGTTGTTATTTTGCCGAAATTAAAAGACGTTCAAGAAGCTGTTAGCATAGCAGAACAAATGATTGAATCATTACAAGCTCCTTTTCTATTACATAACAAAGATATATACATCTCGGCAAGCATTGGGATAAGCATGTATCCGAACGACGGAGATGATGGGGAAACGTTATTACGTCGTGCCGATCGCGCTATGCAAAAAGCGAAAGAAAGCGGAAGAAATCGTTTTGAACTATATACGGCTAAATTAGACTATCAAAGCAAAGTAGTGACGTTAGAAAATTATTTGCGAAAAGCGATTGAACGAAATGAATTATTTGTTTACTATCAACCGATTGTCAATATGAAAACGAAAAAAATTGAAGCATTAGAGGCGTTAATGCGTTGGAAACAACCGAATATCGGGTTCGTTTCTCCTGCGCAATTTATTCCATTAGCAGAAGAGACAGGATTTATCGTTCCAATTACGAAATGGCTGTTAGAACAAACGTGTATACATATAAAGGCGATACATTCGTTCGCTCCGCATATGAAAGTCGGAGTAAACATCTCAGCTGTCCATTTTCAACAAGATGATTTTGTTGAACAAGTATCACATATTGTAAAAGCGAACAATGTTCACCCACGCTTTTTTAAATTAGAACTGACGGAAAGTACGATTATGCCAAATGCAGAGGAATCTGTTCAAAAACTTGTACAGCTTAAACGGTACGGTTTTAAGTTGGCGATTGATGACTTTGGGACAGGTTTTTCTTCTTTAAGTTATTTGCATCGTTTCCCAATCGATATTTTAAAAATTGATCAATCGTTCATTCGACGTCTCTCCTTATATAGTGATGATGCGACGATTGTATCTACAATTATTATGATGGCACACAATTTGCACTTAGCTGTTGTGGCCGAAGGGGTCGAAACAGAGCAACAATATGAATTTTTAAATAAACAACAATGTGATATGGTGCAAGGATATTACATTGCTAAACCGATGCCAATCGACGAGGTACAACAATTTGTTCAAGAATGGGACGAATACATCAATGAAAGGTGAATGAATATGGGACAGATCACATTAATTGCTACTGCAGCAATGGGGCTTGAGTCGATTGTTGCAGATGAAGTGCGTGCGCTCGGGTATGATTGTCAAGTGGACAATGGAAAAGTGACATTTGTGGCGGACGAGCGGGCGATTTGCCGTACAAATTTATGGCTTCGCACAGCTGACCGTGTAAAGGTAAAAGTAGGGGAATTTCGCGCAACGACGTTTGATGAGTTATTTGAACAAACAAAAACGCTTCCGTGGGCACAGTTTTTACCGGTTGATGCCCAATTCCCTGTTGTAGGAAAATCAGTCAAATCAACATTGTTTAGTGTATCCGATTGCCAAGCGATTGTAAAAAAAGCGATTGTAGAACATTTAAAGCAACATTACGGTGTTTCGTGGTTTGAAGAAACGGGTGCGTTGTTTCGTATTGAAGTTGCTCTCCATAAAGATGTTGCTACATTAACGATCGATACGAGCGGGATAGGGTTGCATAAAAGAGGATATCGCGTAAGACAAGGAGAGGCACCATTAAAAGAAACATTAGCGGCAGCGCTCGTTCGGTTGACGAATTGGACACCAGATCGTCCATTCGTTGATCCGTTTTGTGGGTCGGGAACGATTGCGATTGAAGCGGCGCTGATTGGTCAAAATATCGCACCAGGATTTAACCGCGATTTTGTATCTGAACAATGGAGTTGGATTCCACCTCATTTATGGGATGAAGCGCGGGAAGAGGTGGAAGATTTAGCACGCTATGATCAACCGCTACATATTGTCGGATTTGATATTGATCACCGCATGGTCGACATCGCGAAAACAAACGCACAAGAAGCAGGATTAGCAGATTTGATTACATTTAAGCAAATGCAAGTGAAAGATTTTCGAACGAAAGAGGAATATGGCGTCATCGTCGGCAATCCTCCTTATAGTGAACGATTAGGAGAAAAGGAAGAAGTAGAACAGTTATATCGAGAAATGGGAAAAACATTCGCTGCACTCGATACGTGGTCGATTTATATATTGACCTCTCACCGCCATTTTGAGCAATTGTACGGGAAGCAAGCGACAAAACGTCGAAAACTATTTAACGGTTTCATTGAAACACAATATTATCAATTTTGGGGACCTCGTCCGCCACGTTATTAGAAAAAGCTGTCTTGTTGGCAGCTTTTTCTTTTCAACTTCATTGACTTCTTTCCTTTTTTGAACGATAATTAATGTTTGTGTACTTCGTTTAAATTGATGGAGGGACTAAAAAGTATGAGCAAATATCCGTTTGCATTAAGTAAAAATGAAAATTTTTTTGATAAATTAAATGAATGGATCGGGGACGTATTTTACGATATTTTACCAGAAGCAGGTTTTGAATTACGTGATGAGCAAATTTTTATGGCATTTCAACTTGAGCGGGCATTTAAAGAAAAAAAAGTGATGTTTGCTGAAGCGGGCGTAGGGACAGGAAAAACAATTGTATATTTGTTATATGCTATTTGTTATGCTCGTTATATCGGAAAGCCGGCGATTATTGCATGCGCAGATGAAACGCTAATCGAACAGCTTGTAAAAAAAGAAGGGGATATTGCAAAAATTTCACGTGTTTTAAACATAAACATCGACGTTCGCCTAGCGAAATCGCCCGATCAATATTTATGTTTAAACAAATTAGACGATATATTGATGACGGAGGAAGAGGAATTATATGAACAAATTTTTGATGAATTGCCTTCATTTGTTCATGATCATGCTCCGCTCCAAACGTTTTACCATTATGGTGACCGAAAAGATTATGCGCATTTAAGCGATGAGCAATGGTCAAAAATTGCTTGGGATCCGTTTCAAGACTGTTTAGCGTGTGAAAAACGTCATCGTTGTGGGCAAACGTTATCGCGCGATTACTATCGCAAAGCGAAGGATTTAATTATTTGTTCTCACGATTTTTATATGGAACATATTTGGACGTATGAAGCACGGAAACGTGAAGGGCAGTTACCACTTTTACCTGAAGCGAGCTGTGTCATTTTTGATGAAGGACATTTATTAGAATTTGCTGCTCAAAAAGCGTTAACATACCGTATGAAAGAGACGACGTTAGAAACGTTGCTTTCTCGTTTATTAGAAAATGATATTCGCGAACAATTAGCTTATTTAATCGAAGATACATTAGAACTTAGTACACGATTTTTTGATGAATTGATGAATCATGCTAAAGCGGTACCAGGATCCAATCGTCAAGAATTAATGTTCACTCCGTCTCTGTTACAACTAGCACAAACGTTACGAACAAAAGTTGAACAAATTGGAGACGAGCTCGTATTTGAGAGTGAGACGTATACGATCGACCATTATCAATTGAAAGTTGTTGATGAATACTTAGATCAAATTCACCATTCACTATATTTATTCATTCATAATCGGGATGCGATTACATGGCTCGAATCGTCGCTCGATGGCAACACGCTTGTTATTATGCCGAGAACGGTTCAAGAAGTGTTGCGCGAAAAAGTATTTTCTAAACGTATGCCATTTATTTTTTCATCTGCCACATTATCCAATGAAAAATCATTTGATTATATGGCAAAAAGCCTTGGAATTGATGAATATTTATCATTTCATGTCGATTCACCGTTTGATTACGACAAACAAATGACGATTTACATGCCAATGTTTGAAAACGATGAGCGTATATTTGAGGAAAAATATGCATATGCCATGCAAAAAATACGCGAAACGAATGGGCGTGCTCTTGTGTTATTCCCGACACGCGAACAATTGAATGAATTTAAAGCTCGTGCACAACAAGAAGAAGGACTCACTTTTTTATTTGAAGGCGATCAAGAAATTAGCGAACTCGTTTCGCGCTTTCAAAACGAAGAGGAAACGATTTTATGTGCCCAACATTTATGGGAAGGATTAGACATTCCTGGTCCGTCACTAAGCAACGTCATCATTTGGGCGCTCCCTTATCCGCCAGATGACCCTGTTTTTCAAGCGAAACGAAAACAAACAGACAATCCATTTTGGGAAGTCGATGTTCCATATATGATTTTACGATTACGACAAGGGGTAGGCAGACTTATTCGCCAACGAGATGATCGGGGAATTGTATGTATTTTTGTGACAGACGATGAACCTATGCAAGTGATTGAAACAATAAAGCGTGTACTGCCGACAGACGTACATCAAAAATGAAGGAAATTTATAAGTATTGTAGAATAACAAATACAATGGAATGGAGGGAGAAGATGAAAAAAAATATTCAAGCAGTAGAGAAGCAGTTTTTACAGTATGTCAAAAAAATAATGGCATATAAGGAAGCGATTTCGCTTATGTATTGGGACTTACGTACAGGGGCGCCGAAGAAAGGGATTGACCAACGCTCGGAAGTGATCGGGATGTTATCACAAGAGGTGTTTCATATGTCAACGTCCGAGCAAATGGCCGCATATATTGCGGAACTTTCAACGAAGTCTGTACAAGAACAAGTATCGTCGGTCACTCGTTATACGTTAGCAGAATGCCAAAAAGAGTATGAACGCAACAAAAAAATTCCTGCTGATGAATACAAACAATATGTCATTTTACAATCAAAAGCAGAGAGTGTGTGGGAAGAAGCGAAAGCGAAATCTGACTTTTCGCTTTTTGAACCATACTTAAAGCAACTTGTTGATTTCACAAAACGCTTTGTCACATATTGGGGGACAAATGGACACCCATATAATACGTTATTAGATTTATACGAACCTGGTGTGACTGTCGACTTGTTAGATGATGTGTTTTCAAAATTACGCAATCATATTGTTCCGCTCGTTCAACAAATTAACGAGTCGCGAAACAAACCGAAAACGAACTTTTTATTTCAGTCATTTCCGAAAGAAAAGCAACGAGCGTTTAGTCTAGTCCTTTTAAAAGAATTAGGCTATGATTTTGATGCAGGACGACTTGATGAAACTGTACATCCTTTTGCGATAACGTTAAATGAAGGGGATGTCAGAATTACAACAAAATATGACGAAAACGATTTTCGAACAGCAGTATTTGGTACGATTCATGAATGCGGCCACGCTCTTTATGAACAGAACATCTCTAAAGAATGGGCAGGTACACCGCTTTACGATGGTACGTCGATGGGCATTCATGAGTCGCAGTCGCTGTTTTATGAAAACTTTATTGCTCGTCATTATTCGTTTTGGAAGCGATATTATAGCTTGTTACAACAATATGCTCCGCATTTTGTTGACATTTCATTGGATGATTTTTATCGCGCAATTAATGAGTCCAAACCGTCTCTTATTCGCATTGAAGCGGATGAGTTGACGTATCCATTACATATTATTATTCGATATGAAATGGAAAAAGCGTTGTTTGATGACGCAATTGAAGTAAGAGATCTACCACATATTTGGAATGAAAAATATGAGGCGTATTTAGGTGTTCGTCCAAAACGTGATGCAGAAGGGATTCTTCAAGATGTTCATTGGGCTGGGGGAAGTTTTGGTTATTTTCCGTCATACGCCCTCGGATATATGTATGCCGCCCAGTTTAAATACGCAATGGAGAAAGAGTTGACAAATATTGATCAGTTGATTGAAAACGGGGAATTCGGGCGTATTCGAGAGTGGCTTACAAACCATATTCACCAATATGGAAAGACGAAAAAGCCGCTTGAGATTTTGTATGAAGTAACTGGAGAGGGGTTAAATCCAACTTACTTGATTCGCTATTTGGAAGACAAATATAAACATATTTATCGATTATAAAAAAACCGGGCAAACGCCCGGTTTTTTTTACCAAAGTTTAAATCCTTTTGAGCCAGGAGGTGCATTTTGGATCATATCGATAAATGGAACAGTATATGCAATTAAAATGAGTACAACAGTAATGCCGATCCATAATTTCCAGTTTTCAAATACGAGTGGTGTACGCTCAGCCTGTTCAGCAACTTCAGCAACTGGAAACTCTGTCTCACCTTTTGGAGCGAAAAATGCTAAGTTTGTAACGATAATGAGCACAAGAATAATACCGATGAATAAGATTGTCCCGCCAACTGCTTGAGCGATTTGGTAAGGAATCCACTCTAGCGCTTGTGGTGCATCTCCGTATGTTGAAAATGCTGAACGGCGAGGAGCGCCAAGCAACCCTGCAAAGTGCATTGCACCAGACATGAAAATCATACCAATCGACCAAACGATCGTTTGAATGATCGCTAAACGGTTCATCGCTTTTGTCATCACACGTCCTGTTAAATGTGGGATGAGCCAATAAGCTGCACCAAAGAATGTCAATACAACGGTTGTCGCTAATGTTAAGTGGAAGTGGCCCGTTACCCAAATCGTGTTATGAACAACTTGGTTTAATTGATGTGATGCGTTTATAAGACCACCGGCACCAGCAGGGATAAAGAACAACATACCGATAAAAGGTGCAAAGAAACGAGCATCACCCCAAGGGAGTTTACGTAACCATCCGAACAATCCTGTTGCCCCTTTGGAGCGACCGTACATCTCAAACGTTGCAAACATCGAGAACGCTGTCATTAATGATGGAATAACAACCATAAACGTTAAAACAACTTGTAAGTATTTCCAAGCTGGATCGATTCCAGGCTCCACAAGTTGATGGTGGAAACCGACAGGAATCGAGAAAATTAAGAATAAAATGAACGACATGCGAGCAAGTGAGTCTGAAAACATTTTTCCGCCAATAATTTTTGGGATAATCACATACCAAATCATATATGCAGGCAATAACCAGAAATAGACGAGCGGGTGACCAAAGTACCAGAACAATGTTCGGCTCACAAGTACGTTAATGCGATCGACATAACCTAATGACCAAGGAATAAGTTGGAATAATACAGTTGCTGCAACACCGAGCGAGCAAACGAGCCATAACACCATGTTAACAACAGACATGAACGTAAGTAACGGACTTACTTGACCAGGATGAGCTTTTTTCCATTTTGCATAATGAGCGAACATCGCAAATCCACTCACCCAGCTACCGACAACAACAAGTGTTAAACCAATATAAAAACCCGCGTGTGCTTGTAGTGGTGCATAGAATGTATATAAAACAGAAGCTTCACCAATTAAAATGTAAAAGGCAGTAATTGCTGTACCAATTGTCATGAGCCAAAAACCGACCCATCCCCAAAAGCGTGCGCGATCAGAAAGCGTTCCAGCCGTCCGACTTACAGCTGCAAATTGAAAACCGATAATGAAAAATGTAGTTAAAACGAGTCCAAGCAATACGCCATGCGTTGTTAAAATTGTATAATAGCTAATGCCTGCCGGTAATTCTAGTTTTCCAGAGCGTACAAGTACTTGTAATAGACCAGCGAGTCCTCCTAACGCCAGAGCAACGAAAGCGACATAAATATGGGCCATTGCTAATTTGCCATCACGTGCATCTACTTTCCAAGTTCCGTTCATCATTGTTCAACCACCTTCACTTTCGCCGTCATTAAGTGGTGACCGGCACCGCAATATTCGTTACACAAAATGACATACTCACCGACTTTATCGAATGTTTGTGTGTAGCTGCTTACATAACCAGGTTCAACCATCATATTTACGTTTGTTCCGGCCATTTCAAATCCGTGAATGACATCTTTCGTTGCTACGTTGATCGTTACTTTTGCTCCTTTTGGAATTTCGACTTGATTTGGCGTGTACGCAAATGCAGAAGCAACGATATTGAGTTGATATTCATTGTCTCCAGTTTTAATAAGACCAGGTTTATCAAATGGTGGTGTTTGATCGACTTTTTCCGGATCGATCGTTGTTAAACAGCTTGGCGGCTGTGTTCCTTGTGCGAATGCACCAACTCCTAAGACAGCTAAAAATACAAATAATGAACCGATGCCGAAAAACAGCCAAATTTTTTCATATTTATGCATGTGCATAACGTCCCGTCTCCTTTCTCTCTATAAACGATTCAAAAACAAGAAATATACGCTTACCCACGTGAAAATGAGGAAAAATCCTAAAAATAAAACAGAAGCGAGCGTTCCTTTCAATGTAGGCTCTTTCTCCACTTTTGTTTTTGGGGTGTTTGTGTTTAATTGGGTTTTCATTTTTATTCCTCCCTCCCTAAATAAACCTTAAATAGAAATGTATACACTTACATCATACAAAACAATTTGCGAAATGAAACGCTTTCTTCGTACATTTCACAAATTGTTCATTCGTTACTTTACCATCATCATAACCGTAAAAATAAGGAGTAGCTGTGACTTTTGTCACACAAATTTTGTGAGGTTGTGAAAAAAGTGTGAAATATTTAGAAAAAGATGGATAAAAAATAAAAAAGAAGCTTACAAACACAAGCTTCTCTTTGCACTTATTCGTTATCAATTGTTAAAATAAGCTGCAATTCTCCTTTATTTTCAAAGTGAATCGGCACGCGAAATGCTTTATCAAAACCGTAAATTCTTGTTTGACCAACAAGAACAGTAGGAGGAGTGATATCGATTGTAATTCCTTTTTGAGATACGATCGTTGCTAAGTTTCCTGCAATCATATTGCCGAGCTCACCGGTAAATGATTCGAGCATTTCACCTTCTAAAGGCATGCCGAACATCGTTTCTCCGATACTTCCAAATATCGTTTCATGCCCTTCAATCATTAGGCGTCCCCGTAAGTCTCCGGTCATCCCAATCAATACATTAATGGACGTTTGAGTGAAAGGTTGTGTAAACAATGAAGGTTTTTCGATTGTCATTGCTAGCGGGATGACAGAGCGAATCGATTCGATCGTTCCGTTTAAAATCGTTGTAATTTTCTCATCTAAAGCCATAACAAGCCCCCTTTTTCTTCATCATAACAAATTTTTCGTTTCGATTACATCATTTTTCGACAAATCTAGACAGAGAAAACATAAAAAAACATAGTGACGAAACAATAAATTGCGTTATAATGGAAGTGCACAACAACATACCTCCTTTCAAAACGTCGAAAGCTTTCCTCCTATTGTGGTGAGGGAGGCTTTTTTACTTAAATTGTTTTTAAGAAAAAACGGGATTTGTGTTTCGCAAATTGAACATTTTGTCGTACATCCAGGTGGTAAATTCGTGTAGAGGAACAGGCGCTACGTTTATTAAAATCTCCTCATAAGTAGGGGGATTTTATTTTTCTGTGAACTACAGTAAAATGAAGGTAGATTTTTTAAAAGGGGTATGGGGAAAATGCATATGACAAAAACACAATCATTGCAACAATGGTTATATCGTCTCATCGCACTTCATGACGAATTTATCAAAAGAGGTGACATGACTCAAGCAAATAAAACAAGACAATTAATTAAAAAAGTGTATCATAAAGAGTTTACGATTGCTCTTTGTGGACACTTTTCTGCAGGAAAATCTAGTTTAATTAATGAGTTGATCGGTGCTCAGCTTTTACCGTCTAGTCCAATTCCGACAAGTGCAAACCTTGTGAAAGTAAAAACAGGGAAACCGTATGCGCGTGTATATTATAAATCTGGCGAACGGATTGAATATACGGCTCCTTATGATTACGACGAAGTGAAAACGTTTTGTCGGGATGGCGACGCCATTGACATGATCGAGATTAGCGATGAAACAGAGGTGATTCCGTCCGGAATAGTACTTATGGATACACCAGGTATTGATTCAACCGATGATGCTCATCGCTTGGCGACAGAGTCGGCACTTCATTTAGCGGACGTCATATTTTATGTGATGGATTACAATCATGTTCAAGCGGAATTGAACTTCGAGTTTACGAAGCGTTTGTCACAGTATGGAAAAACGCTATACTTAGTTGTGAATCAAATTGATAAACATCGTGATGAAGAACTTCTATTTTCACAGTTTACTCGTTCTGTCGAGGAATCGTTTCAGCAGTGGGGCATCACATTTGAACGAATATTTTATACGTCGCTGAAACAAAAAGATAATATATACAACGAACTTGAGACATTAAAACAATTATTGCAGTCACTTTTTAATGAAAAAGAGGAACGACTTCATCAAAACATCCATATCGCTGTCGACCAAATGATCGACGACCATATGCAGATCGTCATCGCTCAACAGGAAGAAGAAAAGCGAAATATACGTCAGTTACTCTCGTTTGATCATGAACATGAGCTTCTTGCAAAACTTGAAGAAATCGAGCGAGTGATTGATCATATTCATACAACGTGGACAAATGCTAAGCAACATATTGAACAACAGTTGGAAACAACGTTACACAACGCATATGTGATGCCTTATGAAACACGAGAGTATGCGCGTGCCTATTTAGAAGCGTGTCAACCTGATTTTAAAGTCGGTTTTTTATTTACAAAGCAAAAAACAGAGGAAGAACGTAAAAAGCGGTTGCATGCGTTTTATGAAGATTTACATCAAAAAATCGAAAGTCAGCTTGAATGGCACATCCGTGACTTATTGAAGCAGTTTTATCAACAATATGATGTTCACGACCATGAATTATTGCATCGTATTCAACAATTAACCGTCCCGTTTTCAGAACAATGGATTGTTAAACGAAAACAAAATCAACCAGTTGTCACAGGCGATTATGTATTAACATATACGAACGACATAGCAAACGAAATGAAACGGTTATATCGCGATGCAGCTATTCAACTTGTCGAACAAATCATTGAGAAGGGAAAAGTACAACAGAAATTGAGTATGTATCAACAACAACTCAATAAGTTGATGGGGGAACGGGCATGCTGGGAGCAATTGAAGCAACTTGCTCGTGAGCGTGAACATACGCGTCAACAATTGCAAAAAGTCGTCGAAAATGCCAATTCGTTAAGCGATGATGCTGTTTATCCGTTTGTTCATGAGACGTTTACAATAAGAACAAGCAGTGAAAGCAAAGAAGAAGTTCCACATGGAAATGAATCAACGCAAGAACAACATCCAATTCAAACGGTGCAAATAGAAAATGAGACGACCGAGCAAATGATCGAAAAATTGCGGACGATTAGTCAAATGATCGCCCCAATTAAAGGAATGAAACAGCTAGCAAATGAAATGGAAGTAAAAGTTCAGCAGCTTCAACGACGGACGTTTACGATTGCTTTGTTTGGCGCCTTTAGCGCAGGAAAATCTTCATTTGCAAACGCGTTAATCGGTGAACATGTCTTACCTGTTTCGCCACATCCGACGACGGCAACTATTAACAAAATTGTTCCACCAACAGGTGATCGTCCGCATGGAACCGTTGTCGTACAAGTAAAAACGGAACAGCAGCTTTTAAACGATTTACAACACTCTTTGCGCTTTTTCGGTATGCAAGTTCATTCATTACAAGAGGCGATCGAAGAAAGTAAAAAAGCTATTCGTAATGAAGCTGTTGATGCTAAGGAACGAGTGCATTGGGCGTTTTTACAAGCCGTTGTGCGCGGGTATGAACAAATGAAAGAAAAGCTTGGACAATTGCTTACGATTTCACTTCAGCAATTTCATGAATATGTAGCGAATGAAACAAAATCGTGTTTTGTTGAATGGATTGAGCTATATTATGATTGCCCATTAACGCGTGAAAACATTATTCTTGTCGATACACCAGGCGCGGACTCTGTTAACGCTCGTCATACAGGAGTTGCATTTAACTACATTAAAAATGCTGATGCGATTTTCTTTGTCACATACTATAACCATGCGTTTTCAAAAGCGGATCGCGAATTTTTAATTCAGCTTGGTCGAGTAAAGGATACGTTTAGTTTAGATAAGATGTTTTTCATCATTAATGCAGCGGATTTAGCACATACAACAGAGGAATTACAAGCTGTTGTTCACTATGTGAAAGATCAGCTTTTACAATTTGGTATTCGTCATCCTCGTCTTTTTTCGCTATCAAGTAAATGGGCGCTCGCAGAAAAGAACGGAGAATTGTGGAAACATGATGTGCTATCCAATTCGGGAATGGACGCATTTGAGCAGGCGTTTTACCCGTTTATTCATCAAGAGCTTAGCTCGCTAGCGCTTGCTTCCGCTCGTTTGCAAATAAAACAAGCGCAAAAGCGACTAGCAGAATATATTGCAGAAGCAAAACAAAGCGATGAAACGAAACGTAAAAAGTTGCACATATTGCACCAAGAGCAACAACAGCTTGAGCGGATTATCGAACAATACGAAGCAAATCACGACGTTCATGCGATCGAGCAAGAATTAAATGAATTAGTTTATTATATTCAACAGCGCGTCTTTTTTCGTTTACCGGATTGGTTTAAAGAGTCGTTCAATCCCTCTGTTCTTCATGATCGACAGAGCAACATAAAAAAAGCGTTACAATTATGTTTGGATGAATTTTTATATTTCATTGGATTTGATTTGGCGCAAGAAATGCGTGCAACTAGTTTGCGAATCGAAGCATTTATAAGCAAACGTTATGATCTTCATTTTATGGCGTTAGAAAAACAATGGAAGGAAGTTCATGATCTCATTGTAACAAAAGCGGATCTTCCTGTTTTTCCAACAATGGAATTTCCACTTGCTTTTGAACAACTAGATCGCAACATATTTAAAAAGGCATTAGCGTTGTATAAAAACGCAAAATCATTTTTTGAAAAAGATGAAAAACGATTGATGAAAGAAGAATTGGAACGGCAATTGCATGAACCGGTAAAAGCATATATAACTGAGCAGAAAAAGCGTTTGCTTGTTCACTATAAGGAGCAATGGAATATAATGATTGAGCAACTTCACCATCATATGCGTGAGCAATTGAATGAACATTTCACCGGTTTAAGTGCTGCTTTAACAGCCCAAGCGTCAATAGATGAATTACAACATATTTATGACACGATTGGAGGAATGAATAATGACTGAAGTTCACCAAGCGATTACAGCGCATTCGCAAAAACAACACGCACTCGTTCGGGCATTTGTCGAGCTAAATACGAAACGGGAAACATATATTGAAGAAGCCATTGCCTTATGTCAACGAGGAGAGTCATTTTCTGTACAAAAAATTAATGAAGTGACAAAACAAATAAATGAACTAGCGAAAAATGGAATTGTACCACAGCGAAAATATGTAACAGTTGACATGGTAAAGGAGTATGTCCAAAAATTAAATAACAAATCGTCGTAGTGTGAAACGTCCCGTTCGCGCATACTATCTGTGCATCATGTATAAAAGGAGGATAAAGCGATGGGACGAACAAAATTTGGAAATGCTAATGCCCAACGAAATAATAATGCGAAGCATAAAAACGAATTAAAAACGGAATTTGCTTCATATGCTGAAGTGGAAGTAAAAAAAATGAGCAATGAGCATAAAAATATTCGATAAGGAGGCGCACATGCGCCTTTTCTTATGAGATGACAAATAGAAGGGTAGGTATGTTGATGAAAAAGTGGATGGCCATCATCGTTTTATTTAGTTTTTTTGCATATATGCTTTGGGAACATACGGCGGAGAGACAAACAATCAAAACAGGTATTCATATTGGCATGAAGGCCCCAAACTTTTCTTTAAAAACGATTGATGGGAAAACCGTACAACTTTCACAATTACGCGGAAAAGCAGTTATTGTGAATTTTTGGGCAACATGGTGTCCGCCTTGTCGTGCAGAAATGCCAGATATGCAGACATTTTATGAACAGTATTATAGACAAGTAGAAATTGTAGCCGTAAATGTGATGGTGCGAGATTCGCAAGAAAAAGTACGTGAGTTTATTAAGGATTACCATTTAACGTTTCCAGTTGTGCTAGATGTTGATGGCAATGTGATGAAACAATATGACATTCAACCGATTCCAACATCGTTTATTATCGACCGTCAAGGAATAATTCGCGAAAAACAAATCGGTCCTATGTCATATGAGCAAATGGTACAGTATGCAGAAAAATGGGGAAAATAGCCGAGGAGTCGGCTATTTTTTGTATATTTTTCATTATGTTTGGAAAAGATAGAAAAAAAACAAAAAGTAGGTGAATACATCATGCGAAAAATAAGAAAACGGACATTTGCAGAACTCGTCATGGAAAATAAAAGACAACTATTAAATGATGTCAGCGCATTAGAAAAACTGGAAGAAAAAATGGAAACACGTTGGCTTCATAAAGCAGAGTAATATAGCCATACTATGAGGGAGAGGGGGATGAAAAATGGGTAATCCAAAAAGTAATCAACAGCCATTTGTGCCGCAACATATCGGAACGAAACCGCGATCAGCAGGTGGCAATAAAGGAAAGCAAATGCAAGATCAATCTGGTCAACATCCACAAGTCATTCAAACGAAGGGTGAGTAAGGGCGAATATTCGCCCTTATTTAAGTTTACATAATCTTATTATGATAAACGAATTAACGTGCATAATATAGAAAAATCGTACATGATAAAGGATGTATATTTATTTCGATGAGGAGGATGAATAATGAAACTAAATTATGATGATCGTCGCGATAATGTAGAAAAGTTACAAGACATGGTAAAAAATACGCTTGAAAATATTGAAAAGATGGAAGAGTCAATGGCGTTTGTTAGTCCAGAGGAGCGGGAGAAAATTAGGGAAAAAAATCATCGCCGTGAAGAAGCAATTGAGGCGATGCGTGCAGAGATTAAAGACGAGGCAAGAGCACGAGAAAAAGGATACGAATTGTAAAAGCTGCATATGTGCGGCTCTTTTTTTTCTGCTTTTCCTATGTTTATGGTAAAATAGTGATAAAGTATCGTTATGTTGGAGAGTGGGAAATGATGGTCATTTCACAAAAAGAGATTGAAGTGCGTTACGCAGAAACGGATCAAATGGGGATTGTTTATCATGCGAATTACTTAATTTGGTTAGAAATAGGACGAGCTCATTTTATTCAACAGCTTGGTTTTCAATATGCTGATATGGAGAAAAGAGGGATTGTGTCCCCAGTTATTGATTTGCAAATTTCTTATAAGAAGCCGTTACGATACGGGGAAATAGCTACGATTAAAACGTGGGTGGAATCATATGATGGTATTCGGGTTGTTTATGGATACGAAGTATTGACCCCGACAAATGAAATCGCAGCAACAGCAACTTCAAAACATGTTTGTGTGACAAAAGAAACGTTTCAACCAGTTTTAATCAGAAAATATTTTCCAGATTGGCACGAGGCATACGAGCGGGCAAAAAAAAGATAAAGGCGGGATCCCCCGCTTTTATCTATATGTGAATACCGGCTCGTTTTGCTTTTCATCAAATTCAATATGTAAATCGTGACCGTCAAAATACCACATATCGTTTTGTTCAACAAAAAAGATGACGCCGTTCTTTTCTAGTGTAACTGCAGCATCGATCGGCTCTTCCTTATTTACTCCTAAAGAAAAACCTTTTTGTACATTGCTACATCCGCCATATCGAGCAAAAAAACGAACATAGTCCCCGCGCTGTAATTGAAGTTCTTCTTTATACCACTGAAATGCTTGATCACATATAAATATGTTCATGACATTCACCACCTTTCATAAATGATTATAAAAGAACGAGAAATATTTTTCTATTTTGTACATGCCATTCGAGAAAAAATAAAAAATGAACTATACAAATGGTGGCAAAACATGTATCATTAATCCGTAATGATTGTGAAAACGAAAGGAGTGACAGTTCCGTTATGAGCAGGGCGAACACGAATGAACCAGAACCAGCAATAATAGAGGAAGTAGCTTCGTTTTTTGGCGCTGGAACGTACTGCTCACAAACGAAACAGGCGCTCCAACGGCAAAAAAGTGGCGCTTACCTCTAGTAGAGAAGATAGGGGGATCACGCCATGATGAACATTTATTTATCGAATGACCAAGGAAAATTAGAAGAAATTCACGAACTAAAAAATGGTTGTTGGGTAAACCTCATTTCTCCAACGGAGAGTGAAATTCGCTACATTGCAGAACATCTCAATATTCCCATCGATTCTATTAAAGATGCACTCGATGATGAAGAGCGTTCACGCATCGAAAAAGAGGATAACCATGTACTCATCATCGTAGACATCCCAATTATTACGTACGATGAAGGAAATATTCCAACATATGAAACCATTCCAATTGGAATGATTATTACAAATACATGTTTTATCACCGTTTGCCTTCAAGAAAACCCGATTTTTGAAGAGTTTACAAAGAACAAGGTGAAAAATTTTTATACGTATATGAAAACGCGTTTTGCGTTACAAATGTTATATATGATTTCTACGTATTATTTAAGATATTTAAAGCAAATTAATCGAAAAACGAGCGAAATTGAAAAACAGCTACATCAATCGATGCAAAATAAAGAGTTGTTTTCTTTGCTTAGTTTAGAAAAAAGCCTTGTTTATTTTACGACATCGTTAAAAGCGAACAATATTGTGATGGAACGATTGCTTCGTTTAAATTATTTACGGATGTATGAGGATGATCAAGAATTGTTAGAGGATGTCATTATTGAAAACAAGCAAGCTATTGAAATGACAGAAGTATATAGCAGCATTTTAAGTGGAATGATGGATGCCTTCGCTTCTGTTATTTCAAACAACTTAAACATCGTCATGAAATTTTTAGCTGCGATTACAATTGTTATTTCCTTTCCAACGATGGTAACAAGTTTTTATGGAATGAACGTTCCGATTCCGTATCAAGATAAACCGTATGCATATTTAGTTGCTTTAGGCATTTCCTTCGTGCTTTCAAGTATTACGGCGTTTGTTTTTTGGAAGAAACGTTACTTTTAGCGAGGACGGTGTTAGCCGTTCTTTTTTTTATATGTTGAGATAATACGAACATTAAATGATTTTTTTGAAAAAAAGATCGCTTTTTATTGACTGATTATATGTTATTTAGTATATTAACATTCGGAAAAAGGAAGGTGAGGGGTGAATGATGAACAATCGTTACGATGTAATTGTTGTTGGAGCAGGTCCGACAGGGATTTTCACTTGTTATGAATTGACATTAAAACTACGAGGGGCACGGGTGCTGTTAGTTGATAAAGGGCACGATATTTATAAACGAAATTGTCCGATTTTGCAGAAGAAGATTGAAAAATGTCCGCCACCAGTTGGAAAAAAAGATTACGCAGGTTGTTTACCTGCTTGTTCGATTACAAATGGATTTGGTGGGGCAGGAGCTTATTCCGATGGTAAGTTTAACATTACGAGCGAGTTTGGTGGATGGATGACAGACTATTTACCTGATTCAACGGTGTTACAACTCATTCGTTATGTGGACGAAATTAACTTGAAACATGGTGCAACGCATACATTGACCGATCCATTGACAGATGAAGTGAGAAAAATCGAAAAGCGTGCTTATGCTGCTGGATTGAAATTGTTGCGCGCACAAGTTCGTCATCTCGGTACAGAACAAAATTTAGAAATTTTAAAGAGCATATATGAATATTTACGTACCCATATTGATATGATGTTCAAAACGGAAGTAAGCGATATTTTGACGGAAAAAATAAATGGCGCGCATCATGTAAAAGGAATTCAATTAAAAAATGGACATATGCTATATGCCGATCGTGTCGTCATCGCTCCAGGACGTGATGGCTCTGCTTGGTTAACAAACATATTGAAGCGTCGTGGGTTGAAAATGATCAATAATCAAGTCGATATTGGCGTTCGTGTCGAAACGTCTAACGTCGTTATGGAGGAAATTAATACACATTTGTATGAGGGGAAATTTATTTTTAACACATCCGTCGGAACACAAGTTCGGACATTTTGTAGTAACCCTTCTGGTCATGTTGTTGTCGAAAATCATTCAGGAATTATGCTTGCAAATGGTCATGCGTATAAAGACCCGAAACTAGGAAGCAACAATACAAACTTTGCTCTTCTTGTTTCTCATAAATTTTCAGATCCGTTCGATCAACCGAACGAATACGCCCATCAAATTTCTCGTTTAGCGAATGCATTATCTAACGGCGGCATTATTGTACAAAAATACGGAGATATTTTAAAAGGGAGACGCTCAACAGAAAAACGGATTAAAGAAGGCTTCATCGAACCAACGTTAAAGGAGGCTGTTCCTGGAGATTTAGGGCTCGTTCTTCCATATAACACAATGAAAAGTTTAATTGAAATGACAGAAGCGCTAAACGCTGTAACCCCAGGCATTGCTTCAGAACATACACTTTTTTACGGAGTAGAGGCAAAGTTTTATTCTGCCCGTCCAAAATTAAATGAACGTTTCGAAACAGAAATCTCAGGGCTATATGTTGGAGGAGACGGCGCAGGAATTACACGCGGTCTGGCGCAAGCAGGGGCATGTGGGGTATGGATTGCCCGAAATATTGTCGAAACGTCTAACTAGCGAAGGTTGTTCGCTAGTTTTTTTGTTAACTTAAATAAAAATAATGTTGACATATAACCTCTAATAGAATACGATTATTGGTAATTAGAAGTAAAAGGGGGAGAATAATGGATTGGTTACTATTAGCAAATCGTGTGTTAGATGGGGGAGACATTACAGATGATGAGGCGCTTGCAATATTAAATTGTCCCGATGATGAGCTATTGCTATTGTTGCAAGGTGCTTATCGCATCCGTAAAACGTACTACGGAAATAAAGTGAAATTAAATATGATTATGAATGCAAAGTCGGGATTGTGTCCGGAAAATTGCGGATATTGTTCCCAATCTTCTATATCAACAGCCCCGATTCCGACATATAAAATGGTAAACAAAGAGACAATTTTGCAAGGTGCAAAGCGGGCGTATGAGGGCAAAATAGGAACATACTGCATCGTTGCAAGCGGAAGAGGACCGAGCGATAAAGAAATTGATATCGTTGTATCTGCGGTTAAAGAAATTAAAGAAACGTACGGCTTAAAAGTATGTGCCTGTTTAGGAATACTAAAGCCAGAACAAGCGTTGCGCTTAAAAGAAGCAGGTGTAGATCGCTACAATCATAATATTAATACGTCAAAGGAACATCATCCTCATATTACGACTTCCCATACATACGATGATCGGGTACGTACGGTAGAAACGGTCAAGGAAGCAGGGATGTCTCCGTGTTCAGGGGTGATTATCGGTATGAAAGAAACAAAACAAGATGTAATCGCAATGGCGAGAAGTTTAAAAGCGTTAGACGCGGATTCGATCCCTGTAAATTTCCTTCATGCGATTGATGGAACGCCGTTAGAGGGGACAAAAGAACTACACCCGCGTTACTGCTTAAAAGTATTAGCATTATTTCGATACATTAACCCTACGAAAGAAATTCGTATTTCTGGAGGGAGAGAAGTAAACTTACGTAGTTTGCAACCACTCGGCTTGTATGCTGCGAACTCCATTTTTGTTGGCGATTACTTAACGACTGCCGGACAAGAAAAACATGCTGATTTTCAAATGCTTGAAGATTTAGGATTTGATATTGATTTTGCCCCAGCATCTTATGCGAGATAAAAAAGCCGACGTTGTGTGTCGGCTTTTTTATCTGTACATATACTATTACTAATTACGATGCTCAACATTGGAGTGAAGTTCATGTGATATCTCGAAAATTTGAAAACGAGCGATTGCGTCGAAAACAAGAAGAAAAAGAGATTATTGACGGTTTACTAGATATTTATAACGATTACAAGTGGTTGTACGAACGATTTGGTGATGAACAGTACGAACAGATGATGGAACAAATCATTGAGCAATTAAAAAAGTTTACCCGACGGAGACGACGCGAGTCAACTACCCCCACTTAGCTAACGCTTGAAGTGGGGGCTTGCAACTCCCCAGAAGTGCAAACGGACTTTGTCCTCCTTCCTTGACTTGGGGTTGCATCAGGGGCAGGTTGACGACTACCCAACGACGCAGGTCATGCCCGCATCGTTACCGATTCTCTCGGCATGTCTGTTGGCAGTACTTGGCTTCCACACACAACAGACGGACCCACGCTCGATGTTTTACGGTTACAACGTTTCCTGTAACCAACTCCATACATCGAGTAGCAGTTACTGGAGTGCCTTTATTAAACGGTTTTCTCCACGCCTCTATTATATCATACACAAAAGAAAGAGGGAACGCGCATTCCTCTCCCACTTACTCCCTTTGTTCGTTGAAGTGGGAGTCTCCTGCGCGAAATAGGATGAAATTATATGCATTGCGATAATACGTATATGAAATAAGGAATACAGAAAAGGAGTATGATATAGAATAATACATTCGTGATCGTTTCCATCCATCGATCGATTCGTTCGTTCATAAGCTTGCCCTCCGTTCCTTTTTACCTTCAACGTATGTGTACATAGCGGTAAATATACATAAAAACGGCTGACATAAATGGATCATTTTTTCATAACATAATACAAAGGGGGCGATGTTGTGAAAGAAATTGAAGTTGTGATCGATACGGAGGAAATTGCGGAGTTCTTTTACAATGAACTTGTTCGGCGAGGGTTTGTCCCAACAGAGCGTGAAATGGAAGAAATAGCAGATATTATGTTTGATTATTTGATCGAAAAAAGTATTATTGATGAGGAAGTAATTGATGAATAAAACGGCGGATGTCCCGTCGTTTTTTGCTTGAAATTTGAAACATTTTCTTTTTTTATTCGTACAACATAGTGTACTGATAAATAAGAGGAGGGTTTTTATGGGTCTGTTTAATAAAGTTTTAGCGAGTATTGGGATTGGTGCGGCGAAAGTAGATACAAAGTTGCATGAGTCACATTTATTGCTCGGTGAAAGTGTGACTGGGGTTGTAGAGGTAACGGGAGGAAATATAGAACAACAAATTGATGATATATATTTATCTCTCTGCGCTACATACACAAAAGAAGTAGATGATCGCAAAGTAACGAAGCAAGCAATTATTGAAAAATGGAAAATCGCCCAATCATTCAAAATTCGTGCTGGAGAAAAGAAAGAATTTCCATTTTCTTTTCCCCTTCCGCTTGACACACCAATTACAGTTGGAAAAACAAGAGTGTGGTTACACACAGGACTTGACATAAAAAATGCTGTCGATCCGACAGATGAAGATTACATTCGTGTTCAACCTAATCGGATGATGAACGAAGTATTTCGTGTGGTGGAAAACTTAGGCTTCCGCTTAAAAGAAGCCGAGTGCAAAGAAGCTGCCTACCATGTCCGTAAACGACTCCCTTTTGTTCAAGAATTTGAATTTGTACCGATTAGCGGGGAATTTCGCGGGAAGTTGGATGAAGTAGAAATCATCTTTTTCCCACATGCGCTAGATGAATGTGAATTGCTTATACAAGTCGATCGACGAGCGCGTGGGTTAGCTGGATTATTTGCAGAGGCGCTTGATTTAGATGAAACATTTATTCGCATCACAATCCGTGAACAACATATGCACACATTACAAACAGATCTTGCTTCACTCATTCGCCGATACGCTTAAAACTTAAAAAGATTGGGGATTCCCAATCTTTTTATTATGTCGGAATTTTTATATATATTCGACAAAAATAGTAAAAAAACGCAAAAGGAATCGACAAAACGAATCGCTAATAGTTACAAAAAGAAAAAAGGGAGTGGATATTGGTGATTCGGATGTTTATGGAGAAAATATTAAAATCAACGCAATGTTATGATGTAACGCTTTTTCAAACCCCACAATTTGGTCAAATAAAAGGGTATCGGCAAGTATATCGCTTAACAGTAAACGGAGAAGATCACGATGACGTATTAGCAGAAGTTTATCGAATATTTAACGTTCCTGATCTAGTGCCGAAAGATTATGATGCACGCTATGTAGGGACAGGCGACATCTTGCTCATTGACGAAGGAAGATATGGACAATTTTTTTATCGCTTAAGCCCAGATGGATGGGAGCGTATTCACCGTATGCATGTGCGTTAAAAAATGTCTTTAAATGTTCACAAAATTGTGCTATATTGTATATAGACAATGAGCACAAGGTTAGAGTATGATAAAAAATTCCCCTTGTGCGTGCAAGGGGATTATTTTTTTCGTTTATCAGCATTGTACTCTTTATCGTGTGCTTCAGCTTCAGCGATCAATGTTTCTTTCGGAACATGGTTATTTTTCTTTGGGCTATTGATGCGGTTACGATGTTTTTTTCCCAATTGGAAACCTCCTTTACGTGTAGTTACATCCATTAACATCGACAACATCATAAAAAATATACATACAGGGTGGGAAAAACGATGTTTGCATTTATGATTTCTTCCATCGTCGGGATTGTCGCGATTTTTTGTTCCTTGTTTATTAAATTCGAATTAGAGCGGCTCATTGGGTGGAGAAAGAAAATTTTCTTCCTTCATTTGGCAAACATTAGCTTCACTAACGTGGTTATTGCAAGCGCTTACTATGTGTTTAGTGGGATGTTTGAAACAAGCGAGCACCCATTTTACCTCATTTATTTAGCGTCTTTAGAAGCGATGTTACCAATTTATGTTGTTTGTTATTTAATATATGAACATTATGAGCAAGCGAAGAAAAAATATGTTGTAAGTGAAGATAAAAAGGTTTTATACGTGAAACCGAAGTATTTTCGCAAAATGTCGTAAAGGGGGAATCCCCTCTTTTTTTATACATGAAAAACAATGTTTTAGTGAAATATAGGAGTGTGGTATAGTATATATGCAACGATAAAGATTAAAGGAGGATACATATGAGTGTTCATATTGGAGCAAAAGAACACGAGATTGCAGATAAAATTTTACTTCCAGGAGATCCACTTCGCGCAAAATATATCGCTGAAACGTTTTTAGAGGGAGCTACTTGCTATAACCAAGTTCGCGGAATGCTTGGATTTACCGGTACATATAAAGGGCATCGTATTTCCGTTCAAGGAACAGGGATGGGGGTTCCGTCTATCTCTATCTATATTACTGAACTGATGCAAAGCTACAACGTTCAAACATTAATTCGCGTCGGAACATGTGGGGCGATCCAGAAAGATGTCAAAGTTCGTGATGTCATTTTAGCAATGGCATCTTCAACAGATTCTCAGATGAATCGCATGACATTTGGAGGGATTGATTACGCTCCAACGGCTAACTTTGACTTGTTGAAAACAGCGTATGAAATTGGAAAAGAAAAAGGATTACAATTAAAAGTTGGTAGTGTATTTACGGCGGACATGTTTTATAATGAAAATGCACAATTTGAAAAACTAGCACGATACGGTGTACTGGCTGTAGAGATGGAAACAACAGCGCTTTATACATTAGCCGCTAAATTTGGCAGAAAAGCATTATCGGTATTAACAGTAAGCGATCACATTTTAACAGGGGAAGAGACAACGGCTGAAGAGCGCCAAACAACATTTAACGAAATGATCGAAGTTGCTCTTGAAACAGCGATTCGCCAATAAACTAAAAAATAAAGAAAGCTCCTGCGAATCATTTTCCTCGCGGAGCTTTCTTCTATTCGTGAGGGAGAAAAAGATGAAAAAATGGTTATGTTGTTTTTTGATAATAACTAGTGGCTGTCAATCCTTTGGATCACTTGAACCTGAACAAAAACCGTCTAAACCCCCCGTACAAGTTGAAGAGCCATCTTCTGAAGCACCGATACCATCTTCTGAAACGAAGGAACAAGAAGAGCTTGTACTTGAAGAGAGATTTTGGAATCAAATCGAAGTGCAAAATGGGGTAAAAGTCATCATAAATCCAGATAATATACTAGCTTTAGTAAATAAGGAGCAGCAATTACCTGCTGACTATAAGCCGGCTGACTTAGTTGTTCCAAATGTTCCGTTTACATTTAAAGAAACGGATGTTGAAAAACGACACATGCGTGCAGAAGCTGCAAAAGCGTTAGAATCGATGTTTACAGCAGCGAAACAACAACAAGTTTTGTTATATGCTGTATCTGGCTATCGTTCGTATGAACGGCAACAACAGTTGTTTACATTTGAAGTTCAACGATTAGGAGAAGAAAAGGCCGTCGTTGCTGTTGCGATGCCTGGGAAAAGTGAACATCAAACCGGATTAGCGATGGATATTACAAGTCCGAGTGTTCAATATACCATTACCCCTGCTTTTGGTGACACGCGAGAAGGAAAGTGGGTAGCTGAGCATGCGCATGAATTTGGTTTTATTATTCGCTATCCGAAAGGAAAAGAGCATATTACAAAATATCAATACGAGCCTTGGCATTTGCGTTATGTCGGCGTGAAGGCAGCCAAAATTATTTATGAAAAACAAATCACGCTAGAGGAATATTTTCAAATTGTAAAGAAAATATAAAGTTATACACATTTGAATACACGATATTGTTCAAACACACGAGCAAGTTTTGTAGAAATATAAATGTATATTTCTGACCGATATACTGCACTTAGTGCTTGACGGAAATGCATTTGTTTAACGAATAAATCAATTTGATGTTTAGCGTATTTCATCGCCTGGTGTTGTGAAATAATTTGTTTTTTCATAATTTTTAACTCAATTTCTGTCAATAAGGAGACAGAAAAGCGAAGGATTGCTGCCTCTGTTTGGTCGATAAATTGCGAAATCATCGTTATCATTCCTCCTTCGAGCGTATTTACAATTTCGAAATATACTTTACAATACATTAACATATTTCGTTTAAAAAAAATGTCGGAATGTGCGCCGAAATTTCGACAAAAAGGGAGCTACTGTTTGAAAGTAGCTCCCTTTTTATAACACAATTGCTGCGATCCATGCGAAAATAATAACGGGAATATTGTAGTGAATAAATGTTGGAACACATGTATCCCAAATATGGTGATGTTGACCATCAACATTTAAACCCGATGTTGGGCCGAGTGTGCTATCAGAGGCAGGTGATCCAGCATCACCAAGTGCACCAGCAGCACCAATAATCGCAATCGTTGCCATCGGACTAAGCCCAAGTTTCATACAAATTGGTAGAGTGATGAAACATCAAACACTTTATCACATTTTTTTATTAGACGTCAACAGTAAATTTGGTTAAAGGCAATGTTATTGCATGTTTCCTACTGTTCTTCAATGAACCAATTTTGTTGCTATAGACCCACACGATGTACGCTTGGTACAATGTTAACGCAAAAATGATTGAGAAGTTGGTGGAGCATATGACACAAATGAAGCCTGAGATAGGGGCATGGGTAAGTATTGGTGCTTATATTGTTTTATCTTTAACTAAGTTGTACGTCGGATATATGTCAAGTTCTGAAGCATTAAAAGCAGATGGGTGGAATAATTTTACTGATATTCTTGCTTCTATCGCCATTTTAATCGGATTACTCATCGCAAAAAAACCTCGTGATGATAACCATCCGTATGGCCATTCGCGTGCAGAACATATTTCTTCTTTAATCGCAGCGTTTATTATGATGTCTATCGGATTAGACGTATTAGTAAACGCCGTGCAAACGTTGAAGGAAGGGGAGTATGTAAAGCCGGATTTAGTAGCAGTATGGACGGCTGGCGTTTCAGCCGTATTTATGTTTGCTGTATATATGTTCAATAAGCGTTTAGCTATCGTCACAAATAGCCAAGCGCTTGCCGCTGCTGCCAAAGATCATTTGTCCGATGTACTTGTTAGTGTAGGAACCATTGTTGGTGTGATAGGTGCCCAGTTACAGATGCGTTGGCTCGACCCTGTCACCGCTTTTGTTATTGGATTTATCATTTGCAAGACCGCATGGGGCATTTTTAAAGAGGCGTCTCATATGTTGACGGATGGGTTTGATGACAAAACGCTACAAAAGTATAAACAGGACATTGAGCATATTAACGGCGTGGAGCAGGTGGTAGATATTAAGGGGAGAATGTATGGCAATGATGTTGTCATAGACGTTATTATTTGTGTCGCCCCGCATTTAAATGTTGTAACAAGTCACGACATTGCGGATCAAGTTGAGCGTTTGCTTGAACAAAAATATGGCGTTGTTTATGCTCATGTGCATATCGAGCCGTATGAGCATGAGGATTGAGATGAAGGAAGGAGCTGCAAAATGGAAAATAGAAAACTCGGCACGATCTATGCCCTGCTCGCTTATGTATTGTGGGGAATATTGCCTTTGTATTGGAAATTACTCGAATATATCGAGGCGAAGGAAATTTTATCTTATCGTATTGTTGCTTCATTTTTTTTTATGATTGCGTTGTTGATCGTTCAAAAAAATTGGTCTACATTTTTGCATACATGTCGATTGTTATGGCGAGAAAAAAAGCGTGCCATCGCTTTAATCGTTGCATCGCTACTTATTAGCGTTAATTGGTTTATTTACATATGGGCTGTCAACCATAATCATATGGTTGAAGCAAGTTTAGGATATTATATGAATCCATTGTTAAACGTATTGTTAGGTATCGTTGTATTAAAAGAGCGTCTTTACAAATGGCAGGCAGTATCGTTTATTCTAGCAGCTGCTGGAGTTTTACTTATGACGATTGAATATGGAAAAATCCCATGGGTTGCGCTTTCACTTGCCTGTAGCTTTGCGCTATATAGTCTTGTGAAAAAAGTGATTTCGATTGACGCAACAATTGGTTTGACTGTTGAGACGATGGTTGTGACTCCTTTTGCGCTCATATTCATTATACACTCGTTTGGACAGCTAAACGTTGCTTCTTTTTCGTTTGCAACGATGTTATTGCTTGTAGGGGCTGGTCCAGCGACTGCCTTGCCCCTTTTATATTTTGCCAAGGGGGCTCAGCATATTTCGTTAACCTTTTTAGGATTTTTGCAATATATTTCACCAACGTTAAGTTTACTTCTTGGTGTGTTTTTGTTTCACGAGCCGTTTACAAACGCTCACATGTATGCATTTGGTTGTATTTGGACGGCTTTGCTTTTATTTTCACTTTCAAGCACATGGGAGAAACGAAGAGAAAAATCATTAAACGCATAACGTCTGTCGGTGAGACAGGCGTTTTTTTACCCATTTTTTCAAAAACCATAACGTTTTCCCTAGTCGTTGAATAGGTTGTTAGTACAAGAAGGAGGTGTCAGAAGATGAGTGGAGGACATCATCACGGCGGTGGTTTCGCGTTAATTGTTGTATTGTTTATATTGTTAATCATTGTTGGTAGTGCTTATATTGGTGGCTGGGGATATTAATTAAACGATAAAGGAGGAAATGCATCATGTACGGATATGGCTATGGATATGGATATGGTTATCCAGGATACGGAAAAACATTTGTGCTCATCGTCGTACTTTTTATCTTGCTTATTATCGTCGGTGCAGCTTGGTGCTAAAAAGCAAGAGGGGGCTCCCTCTTGCTTTTATATATGTTTCCATTTTTGTCGTAACCGTACGAATAACAATATGGCACCTGAGGCTAAACCGGTAATAAGACCGATCCAATATCCAAACGGTCCAGCAGTTGTATAATGAGCGAATATATATCCGACAGGCAAACCGACGAACCAATACGACACGAGCGCAATGAAAAATGGGAAACGAACATCTTTATAACCACGTAACGCTCCTTGGATCGGAGCGGCAACGGCATCTGAGAATTGAAAAAATAAAACATATAACAAGAACTGCTTCGTCCATTGCAAAACGTGTTCATCATTCGTATATAGGAAAGCGATCGGTTCACGAAATAATAGTAGAACGATAGAGGCAACAATAGCCATCATTACAGCAGATGAAATGCCGATGATACAATAACGTTTGGCATGTTCTGAGCGACTAGCACCTACTTCAAAACCAACAATAATTGTTAAAGTAAGCGAAATGCTTAGTGGAATCATATATAAAAGTGAACCGAAATTTAATGCTGCTTGATGAGCGGCGATTGCCGTTGTTCCAAATTGACTCATTAACAACGTGACAGCAGAAAAAATACTCGTTTCAAAAAAGATCGCTAGTCCAATAGGTGTACCGATCAAAATTAATTGCTTCCAAATGGATAACGAGATCGGATGAAATTTCTTAAGTATATTGTACGTTGAAAAAGGTTTACGAAAGCGAACGAGCAAAAACGCACATAGTAACAAGCAACAATACGTGATGCTTGTGGCATATCCTGCACCGACTCCCCCGAATGCGGGGATACCCCATCGTCCGAAAATGAATATATCGTTTAGTAAAACGTTTAAAGGGAGTGAGCATAACGTTAACATCATTGTAACCTTTGTTTGACCGAGGGCATCCATAAAGGAGCGGAGAACGTAATAAATAAAAATTGGGATAATGCCAATACATAATGCTTTCAAATATTCATAAGCAACAACTTGCACATCATGTTCGATCGGCATATGTTGCAGTAAAAAAGGAACGAGATAATAAATGATTGCAAGTACAAAGAAGGCAAAGGTGATCGCTAAGTATATTGCTTGTTCTACCGTTCGAGTAATGCGTTCACTATCTTTTGCTCCGAATGCTTGGGCGACGATCGGAGTTAAACCAGTTAACACCCCTCCAACTCCTGTGAATAGAGCAACCCAAATGTTTGAACCAATGGCTACACCAGCTAAATCAATTGCGCGATATTTTCCCGTCATCATGACATCAAAAAAATTCATCATATATAAGCTGATTTGGGCAAGAAAAACAGGAATTAGTATATGTAAGAACTGTTTTATTTTTTCTTTTAACGTATATGTTTCTTTCATTTTTCCCTCCAAAAATACGTGTAAAAATATAGACAGACGATATTATAACACATCATTTTTTTGAATAAGCAGGTAGTTCAATAATAAAACATGAACCACGACCGACTTCGCTTTGAACACGCATTGAACCTTTATGAAGTTCAATAATTTTTCGCGACAAAGATAGACCGAGACCTGTTCCCGTTTGTTTCGTCGAAAAAAACGGATCAAAGATGTGATGAATAATTGTAGGAGGGATGCCAGGTCCATTGTCGCGGACGTAAATTTGAACAAGGTCATTGTGCAGAGTTGTTTGAATGTGTACATTCAATGACTTTTCTGTTTTTGCTTCAATCGCATTGCGCAATAAGTTAATAAACACCTGCATCAGTTGATTTTTGTCAATATAAACACCACGATGTTGTAGTTTTTCATCTAGATCGTATGAAAGCTCTACATTGTGAAGAAGGGCTTCGCTTCGTAATAAAAGATCTAAATCGTTTTGAATAAATTCGTTTATGCCAATCCACTCTATTTTCATTTCGTTTGGTTTTGCAACGTTTAAAAAGTCTGTAATAATATCGTTTGCTCGATCGAGTTCGGGAATTAACAGTTGTTCGATGAGTGTGACAATATGTTCAGGTAGTTGCTCTTTCAAAAACTGTAAATATCCTCTTACGGTAGTTAACGGATTTCGAATTTCATGCGCAATCCCGGCAGCAATTCGCCCAGCGATCGCTAATTTTTCAGCTTCTTTCATTTGATTAAGCGATTGAAACATACTAATGACGCGTTTAATTGATCCATCTTCATTGTATAAAATACGTGTATTAATAATGCCATAGTACCGATCAAGCACTTCACAATTGTAAAGCGGTTGTTTTGTCCGCAGTGTTTTTAGCGTCATAATCTGTTCGTCAGGAATGTTTAACAACTCCCGAATATGTTTTCCAATGATTTCATCCCGATTGACGCCAATGTCGTTCGCTGCCTGTAAGTTACATAATGTAATGATTCCGTTCGCATCAACAAAAACGATATGATGGGAAACAAGATCAAAAATAGGCGCTAAAAATTGTTCAACTTGTTCAAATGGATAATCTTTTTGTAAATTCATTTTCCATTGTATTATTGGTTTTTGTCGCTCATTTTTTTTTATTCTTTCGACGATCGGAGTAGATATATCATTTTCCTTTTTCAACATCTTTCCTATTTCGTGATCGACGTACGAAAATGGGAAAGGAATGTGTTCGATAAAACGTTTATATAATTTCACTTCTTCTTCAAGATCGTTTATTTTTCGTTTTAATTGCTCATGAGTTTCCATCGTTCTAACCCCTTGTTTCACTATTTCTATGTTGAAGTTTATCGTAAAACAAATAAATCAGCTAGTATGTATTTTATTTTTTATAAAACTATGTTCTAAATAAAAAATGTAATAAACACAAATACGAGTGAATAAACTGGAAAGGAAAAGTTAGAAAGGGGGAGGAAAATGACACCGCAATTTATGGCTTTCATCGACCCTTATGTTTATCAAACGTTACAAACGATTAAAGGAAGGGAAGTAGTAATCGAAACGGTACGTGGAAATATGCAAGGCATAATTCAAGATGTAAAACCAGATCACATTGTATTAAAAAGTAGCGATACCCTCTTTTTTGTTCGCATTCAGCAAATCATTTGGATTATGCCAAAATAAGAGGGGGAGTGCAATGTTTACAAGAGTGAACAAACTGCAGATTGAATTGCCGAAATCTACGTACGCGGATGCAAATGCTGCCGCAGCAGTACAAGAGTTGCTCGGCGGAAGATTCGGGGAAATGTCAACGTTAAATAATTATTTGTTTCAGTCGTTCAACTTTCGTGAAAAGAAAAAATTAAAACCTTTTTATGATTTAGTTGCAAGTATTACAGCAGAGGAATTAGGTCATGTCGAACTCGTTACAACGGCGATTAATCTATGTTTGACGGGAACAACGTTTGAAGGGGATCCGGATGTTACTCCGATGCAAAGCGGGGTAGATAAACGAAATACGTACCATTTTATCGCGACAGCACAAACTGCTTTACCAGGGGATTCAATGGGAAAATCGTGGTCAGGGGATTACGTCTTCAACAGCGGGAACTTAGTTTTAGATTTGCTGCACAATTTTTTCTTAGAATGTGGTGCCCGTACACATAAAATGAGAGTATATGAGATGACCGATCATCCTGTCGCAAGAGAAATGATTGGTTATTTACTTGTGCGTGGAGGAGTGCACATTACCGCTTATGCGAAAGCACTTCAAATTGTCACAGGTGTTGATGTGACAAAAATGTTGCCAATTCCTAACTTAAGCAATGATAAATTTGATGTAGCACGTAAATACGAACAGCAAGGATGGCATCGGAAGTTGTACACATTTAGTGAACATGATTATCAAGACGTAAAGCAAATTTGGAAAGGAACGCATCCGCTTGATGGGGGACAGCTCGAAGTGATTCAAGGAACACCAGCGGGAGCGCCGATCCCCGATTTGGAATCAGTCGAGGAAACATTTGCCCCAGGAATTTCATACGAGGATTTTCTCGAAATTGCAAGACGTCTTCAACAATCAGCGGGGTTGTGAGCTGTGCAATATGCATAGCTTTTTTTTTGCCCAAATTTAAATAATAGAACTATGTTCTAAATAATCAATTAAAAATCAAAGAAAGAAAATAGGCAATTTGCTTGTTTATGATCAAATAACATATAATGAAAAAGACGCAAAGGAGGATGAGATGAATTGATCACGCTACAACACATATACGAAGCGCAACAACGAATGAAAACAGTTGTTCACAAAACTCCTCTTGAATTTTCACAAACGTTTAGTCGACTATCAAATAATCGAGTGTACATGAAATTAGAAAACTTACAGAAAACAGGTTCATTTAAAGTTCGAGGATCGTACAATAAAATCATTTCATTGAGCAAAGAAGAGAAAAGGCGTGGGGTAATTGCAGCTTCAGCGGGAAATCATGCACAAGGGGTAGCTTATTCTAGCAGCATGATCGGAATACCATGTACCATTGTCATGCCGAAGGGGGCGCCATTAAGTAAAATTCAAGCGACACAAAGTTATGGCGCAAACGTTATTCTACACGGTGATGTATTTGACGAATCGTTAGAATATGCCCGAAAGCTTCAGCAAGAAACAGGTGCAACATTCGTTCATCCGTTTGATGACCCAACCGTTATTGCTGGACAAGGTACAATTGGTTTAGAATTATTTGACCAGCTTGACCATATTGATGCAGTCGTTTGCCCTGTTGGTGGTGGTGGGTTACTTGCAGGATTAGCTATTGCTATGAAACAAAAAAAGCCTACTATCCGCATATATGGCGTTGAATCTGCTGCTTGTGCAAGCACCACAGCGGCTAAACAATATAATCAACCCGTTATGATTACTCCATCAAATACAATTGCAGACGGGATCGCTGTTAAACGAATTGGAGATTTAACGTTCTCATACATACAAAAATATGTGGATGATATTGTTTGTGTGGAAGAAACAGATATTTCACGAACAATGCTATATTTACTCGAGCGAAATAAATTGCTCGTTGAAGGATCAGCGGCTTGTTCATTAGCTGCTTTATTGTACAAAAAAATTCCGCTTGAAGGAAAAAACATTGTAGCCATTTTAAGCGGGGGGAATGTCTATGTAACGCTCATTTCACGCATTATCGAACGGGGACTTGTTGAATCTGGACGCTTTGTTACATTTTCAACAGTCATTTCAGACAAACCGGGACAACTAAATAAATTGTTGCGCATTATCTCCGATTTAGAAGCTAATGTCATGTCCATTGATCATCAACGAATGGGAACAAACGTTCTCCCAGGACAAGCCGAAATACGTTTTTCCCTTGAAACAAAAAATAGGGAGCATATTGATCAAATTCAACATGTGTTAATCGAATCTGGTTACACCATTCATCGTCTTGATTAAAAGGTAGTTTTTTGTATGAAATAATGCTTTTAAACGTATACATTTTCTACTATTATTAAATTAAATACACGTTTGATGTTAAAGGTGGGGAGAGAAAATGAAACGAATGGAGTTTTTTATCGTTCCGCACCCAAGGGGAACTGTACGAGTAGATGTATACAAAAAAAATGGAACGTATGAAGCGCACGCCAAATTTAAGGATGTGGCCACCGCGCAGGCAAGCGGGAACGATAAACATTTTGCAGTATTGCAAGCACTACATGAACTCGCTAAATTTTTAAATAAATATAAAGGTTCTTGAAGGAGGCATCGCTCATGATTCATTTGAGCTGGCATGAACGTCCAACGATAAAAACAGTTGTATGTAATCATACGAACGCGGAAAAGTACATTGTTCACAATGTATTAACTCCAGGTAAAGAATATGAAGTAAAAAACGAAACAGACGATTTTTATTTCATTGTTGATAACCGTGGAAAAGTTGGCGGATACTATAAGCACTATTTTACAGAAAAAGCGGTATAGCACCGCTTTTTTTCATTTTTAACACATTTGTTTCAAACAAACTTCACAAATATATAGTACATTGAACTACGGATTGAATGAAGAGGGGGATTTTTTCAATGAAAAAATGGATGATTTTATTGGTAGTGCTCTTTATTTTCGCATTGACAGGATGCAACAACAATCAAGCAGGAGATAATCAAGAAGAGACGAAACAAGTTGAGCAAAACAGAGAAGTAGAAAAGACCGTGCAAGAAGACGTGTTTATGAAAGCTGCGATGGCGGAACCAGACGAAAATACAGTGTGTGTATTTTGCAACATGAAAGTATATCCAAAAGAACATGAGCTCGGTAAATTTACAGCCAAATCAGCAACTGAAAACGGTGACGTCTTGTTTTTTGATGATATCGGATGTTTATTCAACTATGAAAGAGACCACAGCGAAGCTGCAAAAAAATATGTACGCGACTACAATACGTTAGAATGGATTGAATTACAAAATGCGACAGTTGTGAAAGCTGATATTAAAACACCAATGAACTATGGATATGCGTTTTTTGCCAAAAAAGAAGATGCTGACAAGTTTGTAAGTGAACAACCGGGCGCGATGATCGTATCATGGGAAGCTGTTGATAAGGTCGCCCACGAACGTTATATGAAAAAGAAACAGATGATGCAAAACAAGGAAGATGGACAAGGTCATGGTCATAACGACAATATGCAACAAGATAGTCATCAAAATGGACATAGCCATAAATAAAAAAAGCCTGTCATTTTGGCGGCTTTTTTATTTTTTTAGAAATATTAATATTTACATAAACCGTATTATGTAATATAATACAGATATAACAGTTAGTACAGGAAAGGAAGGGAGGGCGTCATGTTTGATCTGGATTTACGAAGTCGAAAACCAATTTACGAGCAGCTTATCGAGAAAATGAAAGAAATGATTATTCATGGTGTGCTGAAACCGAACGAGCAACTACCATCTGTTCGCTTGCTAGCTAAACAGTTAACGATTAACCCAAATACAATTCAAAAGGCGTATCGAGAATTAGAAAGAGAAGGGTATATTTACTCTATTCCAGGGAAAGGAAGTTTTGTTGCTAATAAAAAAGAGGCTGTTTACAGTGAAAAAGTCAAGCAACTAGAAGAAAATATGTTGAAACTATGTCAGGAAGCATTCTATATCGGATTAAAAAAAGAACAAATTTTTTCAATTGTTGAACGCGCAGAACGTGCGATACGAGGAGGAGAGGAACATGATTCAAATTAATCATGTAAGCAAGCGGTTTGGGGGGTTAGAGGCGATCAAAGATGTGACATTTTCCGTCCCAAAAGGATCAATATATGGGTTACTCGGATCAAATGGTGCTGGAAAAACAACACTAATGAAAATGATAGCAGGTATTTATAAACAAGACAGAGGGTCAATCACCGTTGATGGTGAACCGATTTTTGAAAACATCAAACAGAAAGAACGGCTCATTTTTTTACCTGATGCACTTTATTTTTTTCCGCATACAACAATCCGACAAATGGCCGATTTTTATCGTCATATATATCCAAAATGGAACAGAAAACGTTTTCACGAAATGAAAGAGCTATTTCCTATTGACATAAACCAAAAAATACACCGTATGTCCAAAGGGATGCAGCGCCAAGTCGCCTTTTGGTTAACATTTTCAGCGATGCCTGATGTACTCGTTTTAGACGAGCCGCTCGACGGACTAGATGCTGTCATGAGGCAAAAAGTGAAAAACATTTTATTTCAAGACGTAGCAGATAGAGAAATGACCGTCATTATTTCTTCGCATAACTTATTTGAAGTAGAAGATTTGTGTGACCGTATCGGCATTTTGCATAATGGCTCACTCATTATCGAAAAAGAATTAGACAATTTGAAAACAAACATCCATAAAGTGCAAGTGGCGTTTCACGGTCAACCTCCTTCTACTTTCCTTCAACATTTGGATGTTGTTTATCAAGAACGTCGCGGTAGCGTCCTTCTTTGTATCATTCGTGGAGAAGAGGAACAAATCAGCGCGCATATTCACAAGTATGAGCCCATTTTATTTGATTTATTGCCACTAACGTTAGAAGAAATTTTTATTTATGAACTGGGGGAAAGAGGATATGCCATTGAAAACATTCTTGTTTAATCGGGGAATTTTTAGTCAAATTGTTCGCAACGTCGGATGGGTTGCACTTGTTTATTTCGTCGGCCTTCTTTTTGCACTACCTATCCATATTTTTATGATGACTGAAGATGAAAATTGGCTTATGCATCATCAGACGGGTCGCATATTTGATATCGGAAGTATAATTCAGTTTTCCCTTATGTTCACACTTCCTGTGTTGCTTGCCATCTTTTTATTTCGCTATATGCAAGTGAGATTGTCTGCAGATTACATTCATAGTCTGCCAGTTAAACGTGAGGCACTGTTTCTTCAGCATATTGTTACTGCGATGATCATTCTTACTGTGCCCGTCGCAATGATTGCGGGATGTTTAATAATCATGAAACCGCTTCTTCCTGTTTCGCTATATTCACTGAAGCATATAGCCATTTGGTTTACAGGTACGCTGGCAATGAATGTATTATTATTTTCCGGAACGGTGTTTGTTGGGATGTTTACTGGCATGTCCATGCTACAAGGCGTGTTTGCTTATGTTCTGTTTTTCTTCTCAGCAGGAATATTCGTTTTACTTATGTTTAACTTGAAATATTTTTTACACGGTTTTGCATATGAATATTATTTATCCTATAACATTGACAAAATCGCGCCTTTTATTCGGGCATTGACCTGGGAATCAAAACCTATTCAACCAATCGAAATATATATATATATTGTGCTCGCTTTTATATTTTATGTATTGAGTGTATGGCTATACAAAAAACGACATGTTGAAGCAGCAACAGATGCGATCGCTTTTCGTCCGCTCCGCTCCGTATTCACATATGGTTTTACATTTTGTGTCATGCTTGTCGGTGGAGCATATTTCGGGGAGATGCAACAACGAATAACTTGGATCATTTTTGGATATGTATTTGCTTCATTGATCGGCTACTTCATTGCCCGTATCATTTTAGAAAAAACATGGCGCGTGTTCACGCATTGGAAAGCATACGTTCAATATATAGGTTTTATTGCCGTTGTCAGTTTATTATTTGCATTTGACTTATTTGGTTTTGGGAAATACCAACCCCCGTTAAATGACATTGAACGAGCATATTTTGGTGATGATATATACTATTTTGAAAATGATAATGAAAACAGGGAGAATGCGTTTTTCTACGAAAGAGACAACATCGAGCACATTTATTTGTTCCATCAGCAGTTAATGAAGCAGCAAAAATTGCAAACTGAAAATACTAAACATGTTGTCATTGGTTATGACTTGAAAAACGGAAAACGGATTGTTCGTCAATATGCTGTACCATTAGAAGTATATAATCAGTTTTACAAACCTATTTTTCATTCGCTTGAGTTTAAGAAAAATCACTATCCAATTTTGCGTATAAATGATTTCAAAAACGTTTTACAAGTACGAATAGATTCTAATTTAGGAGGGAAAGCCGTTCGATTGCGTGATCGTGAGGAGATCGAATCGTTTTTACACATACTACAGCGTCAGTTGGTAGATGAAACATTTGATCCAATCGCATGGAATCGAGAATGGGGAGCAATTACCGTCACGTATGAAAAACAAAAAGGAATAACCGAGGAAACTATGATCAAGTGGAAAAAGTCGTATCATCTCGTAGATGAATGGTTGCAGCAGCGCGGTTTATTGCAGCAAGCACGGGCGACAGTAGAAGACGTGAGCGAAGTGAAAATAATTAAAAACACAAAACGGTTGAAAACATATGAGTGGACAGATGACATGATTGAACGAGCCGAGGGAATCGTCGTAAAAGATAAAACAAAAATAGAACAATGTATGCAAATGGCTGGTTGGGATGAACGTGCGGATTATATTGTCGTTACCTACTATAAAAGTGGATATGCCGACATACAGTCATTTACTAAACATTTTATCCCTCCATTCCTTCATTGAAGACCTGAGTGCTCAGGTCTTTTTTTCGTTGTTGGCAAAAGCCACGTATATTCGGTAATATATTGTTGTCCATGATAAAAAATAGAGAGGTTGACTAGTTGTGAGACAAATTGAATTATTGGCGCCAGCAGGAGATTGGGACTGTCTTCGTGCAGCTGTCGCAAACGGAGCAGATGCGGTTTATTTTGGTGTCGATAAATATAATGCGCGTGTACGGGCGAAAAATTTCCGTATGGAAGAGTTAAACGATGTCATGGCTTATTTGCATAAATACCATGTTCGCGGATATGTCACTTTTAATATTTTAGTGTTTGAAAATGAATTACAAGAAGCAAAACAGTTAGTTGAAGCATGTATAAATGCCGGGGTGGATGCGCTCATTGTACAAGATTTAGGTCTTGTTAAACTTATTCGAGACATATCACCCGACTTTCCGATTCACGGATCGACACAAATGACAGTTACATCGCCGGAAGCGGTTGAATTTTTAAAGCCTTATCACTTGGAAGTTGTTGTTCTCGGTCGGGAAAATAATTTATCTCATATTCAAAAAATTGCTGAGAAAACAAACGTGCCATTAGAAGTGTTCGTCCATGGGGCACTTTGCGTATCGTATTCCGGACAATGTTTAACGTCAGAAATGTGGGGAGGACGTTCGGCTAACCGCGGCGAGTGTGCACAAGCATGCCGTCTTCCATATGATTTAATCGTTGACGGCGAACAAAAAGAAATGGGAAACGTCGCTTACTTACTTTCTCCAAAAGATTTAGCAGCGCTTGATCTTGTTCCAGAACTTATCGAGGCTGGTGTAAATACGTTTAAAATTGAAGGGCGATTAAAATCACCAGAATATGTAGCTAACGTCGTGAACAAATATCGAAAAGCAATTGATGAATATTTAGCAGGACGTTATTACACCCCTTCAAAAGAAGAAATACGTGAGCTACAACAAAGCTTTAGCCGTGGATTTACACATGGCTTTTTAAAAGGAACGAACAATAAGCAGCTCGTTGATGGAACTTTTCCGAAAAGCCGAGGTGTATTTCTAGGGACGGTCAAAAAAGTATTAAAAGATGGGGTGCTATGCGATCTACAAGCTCCATTAAAGCGCGGTGATGGAATTGTATTCGACGCAGGACGTCCAGAAGAAAAAGAAGAAGGCGGACGGGTATATGACTTGAGGAAACATGGTAAAAAAATCGAAGGTGAAGTGGAAAAAGGTCTTGTTGAAATAATCCCCGGCCGGCATGATGTCAATTTAACACGTGTACATGTCGGAGATCGCATTTGGAAAACGAGTGACCAAGAGCTTGATCGCCGCCTGCGTAAAACATTTGAAACGGAGCGACCATATCAGTTGTTTCCGGTGACTGTACATGTATATGGCGAAGCAGGGAAGCCGCTTGTTTCAACGTGGCGTGACGAAACAACAGGGAATGAAGTCGTCGTTCAATCCGAACAAATGTTAAATGTTGCGCAAAAACGGCCATTAACGTTAGATTTTATAAAAGAACAGTTTGGCAGATTAGGTGGGACTATTTTTGAGCTAAAAGACGTTGATATGCATATGAATGGTGACGTCATTCTTCCGGTTAAAGAATTAAACCAAATGAGAAGAAAAGCGGTTGAACAGCTCATTGAGAAACGTCAACAACCACGGTTGTATATAAAACAAACAGTGGATTTGACATCCCCCTATCGACAAAAGCAACGAACTACAACCCCTGCCTTGATGGCTCTTTGCCGTACAATGGAGCAGGTAGAAGTCGCATGCCATACAGATGTAGACATGGTATATGCAGATTTTGAGTTTACAACCGACTATCCGAAAGCTGTCGAGATAGCACGGTCGGCAAATAAACCAATTGCCCTAGCTACCCCACGTATTCATATGCCTGGAGAAAATGGAATTTTGAGAGGGATTTTAAAGGCTGAACCAGACGCTATTTTAGTTCGTAGTTTAGGTGCAGTACAGTATTATACAAGTCAATCGGTGCAACAACAGCTAATTGGAGACTTTTCGCTTAACATTTCAAACCATCTATCTGCACGATTGTTTCTAGAGCGAGGACTCGATCGAATTACACCTTCATACGATTTAAACATTCAACAGATGATTGATTTACTTGAGGCGGCACCAACAGAACATATCGAAATTGTCATTCATCAACATTTACCAATGTTTCATACTGAACATTGTGTATATTGTACATTTTTAAGCGAAGGAACTGATTTTACAAACTGTGGTCGCCCGTGCGAAAAGCATCGTGTATCTTTACGTGATCGAATTGGCATGCTTCATCCTGTCCGCGTTGATATTGGTTGCCGAAATACAGTGTACAATGCAATCGAACAATCGGGGGCAGAATACATTCCGAATTTTTTATCCCTTGGTGTTCATTCATATCGTGTTGAATTTTTAGAAGAGCCCGCCGAAAAAGTGAAAGAGGTCATCACATTATATCGAGAGGCGCTCGAGGGCAAGCGGAGTGGCACAAGTGTATGGCGAACATTAAAGGCCATCAATCAACTTGGAGTTACACGCGGACAGCTAATAAAAAAATAAGCGGGCTTAAGCTCGCTTATTTTTCCTATTTATACATTTTACTATATAATAGTAAATGAACGAGGAAAAGAAAGGGTGATTTGTATGCCAGCTGTTGAATCAAATATGTTTCCGTTAGGAGAGAAAGCACCATCGTTTGAACTTGTCAACGTGATTGACGGACAAATCGTCCGACTAGAAGATGTCAAGTCGGATATCGCGACAGTAATCATGTTTATTTGTAACCATTGTCCGTTTGTTAAACATGTTCAAGAAGAACTTGTTCGTTTGGCTAATGATTATCAGCCAAAGGGCATTTCGTTTATTGCGATCAATTCAAACGATGTAGAAAAATATCCAGACGATTCTCCAGAAAAAATGAAAGAAGTAGCCGAACAACTCGGATATCCGTTTCCATATTTATTTGATGAAACACAAGAAGTCGCAAAAGCATATCAAGCTGCATGCACACCGGATTTTTATATATTTGACAGTGAATTGAAATGTGTTTACCGCGGTCAACTCGATGATTCACGTCCAAGTAATGGAATTCCAGTGACTGGTTCCTCCATTCGTTCAGCTCTGGACGCATTGCTGTTAGGGGAACCTGTTCCGAAAGAACAAAAGCCAAGCATCGGTTGCAGCATCAAATGGAAAGAAAAATAAAAAAAACATTTGACATTTTCTTTTTAAGCCTATATACTTAAGAAGTACCATTTAGTTCGTTATATCAATGATCGTTATAAGCTGCACCTTTGTCGGGTTCATCTTATAAGGACTTGACAGAAGTGCAGCTTTTGTTTTACGAGTAATGAAACGGTGGTCAATTTTTAAAATTGTTTTGGAGGAATTTCACATGAACACAGGTAAAGTAAAATGGTTTAATGCAGAGAAAGGTTTTGGATTCATTGAGACGGACGGAGGTACAGACGTATTCGTTCACTTCACAGCGATCCAAAGTACTGGATTCAAAACGTTGGAAGAAGGCGAAAAAGTAACATTTGACATCGTGAATGGCAATCGTGGGCCGCAAGCGGCAAACGTCCAAAAAGCATAAATCGTCAAACGTACGGGGTCTCGCTTTTCGTGAGATCCCGTTTTTATATGCAACAAAACAAATTCTCACTGGCGCAGCTTCGGAGCTGCAAGGACGGAAGAGAGGTAGGGTTTCCGTCGTTTTTGTTTATTCGGACACGCTCATAGGAAGCGTGTCCTTTTTTAAATAAAAATACAGAAAATTTGATAAAAAACTATTGAAAAAAGAACAATGATTCCATATAATAAACTCATGTTATAAAACTATACATAAGAATGTGAGGTAATGTAACATGAGTAAATTGCTTGTTTCTGAACAAACAAACACTTCGACACTTGAACAAATTAAAGAAGTGATAAAGCAAAAACATGTTGAACTATTACATTTGCAGTTTGTTGATATTGAAGGGATTTTAAAACATGTCACAGTTACAGCGGAGCAACTAGATGATGTAGTAGAAGGAAAAATAATGTTCGACGGATCATCGATTAAAGGATTCTCACCGATCAATCGTTCGGACTTATATTTACTCCCTGATTTACAAACATTCGCTGTATTGCCTTGGACAGTAGAGAATGGATACGCGGAGGCGCGTTTTCTCTGTTCTGTCGTCAATCCCGACGGAACATTATTCGAAGGAGACCCGCGTAACGTATTGAAAAAAACGGTGGAACGCGCAAAGCAAAAAGGATACACGATCTCCGTCGGTCCTGAGTTAGAGTTCTTCTTATTTGAAACGGATGAAAACGGAAACCCAACAACAAAACCACAAGATAGCGGTGGCTATTTTGAGCCATCTCCAAAAGATCTTGGAGAACGTGTCCGCTTAGATATTTATCGTGCGTTAAAAGCAATGGGATTTACAGTCGAGGCCTCACACCATGAAGTTGCTGAGGGTCAACATGAAATTAATTTCAAATATGCCGATGCGTTAGGTGCTGCTGACAACGCCACAACATACAAATGGGTTGTAAAAACGATTGCTAAAAAATACGGATTGCATGCTACGTTTATGCCAAAGCCGATTTTTGGTATTAACGGTTCGGGAATGCACGTAAATATTTCTTTATTTAAAGATGGAGAAAATGCGTTTTTTGATCCGACTGACGACAATCAGTTATCTGAAACAGCATATCAGTTTATTGCTGGCTTATTACGTCATGTGAAAAGTTTCGCTGCCATTACCAATCCACTTGTAAACTCATACAAACGTCTTGTGCCAGGATACGAGGCTCCATGCTATATTGCTTGGTCGGCGTCAAATCGCTCCGCATTAATTCGCATCCCTGCAAAACGAGGATTGGCAACACGCGTTGAGCTTCGTTGTCCAGATCCATCTGCCAATCCGTATTTAGCATTTGCAGTTATTGCTGAGGCAGGGCTTGATGGTGTAGAAAAAGAACTCACTTGTCCAGCACCAATCGACGAAGATATTTTCCATATGACGAATGAACGTCGTAAAGAGCTTCGTATTGAAAACCTTCCAGGTAGTTTAGGGAAAGCGATTGAAGAACTAGAAAATGGCACAATTGGCCGTCATACATTAGGAGATCACGTATTTAACGAATACGTAGCGATGAAAAAGAATGAATGGGATAGCTATCGGACAGCTGTTCATACTTGGGAAATTGAACATTATCAAACGAAGTTTTAAGAGCGAGCACATTGGGCTCGCTTTTTTGCATGTTTTCATTATGTGTTTACACAACAAATGGTATATGATGAGAGGTAGAAAAAAGGAAAGGGTGATATCGTGGCTAAACGAATCATTTCAATCGTTGTCGCCATTTGCGTTGCCACAACGATGTTATGGATTTTCGGTTTAATCGTTACTATTCAAGACCAATTTTTTTATGAATCTTCTTCATCAACAAAACAAATCGAGGTGACAAATTCAAACTCAAAACAAAAAGATGCGCTTTCGATTGTCGCTCTCGGCGATTCGTTAACGCGTGGAACTGGAGATGAAACAGGAAAAGGATATGTCGGTCATGTGATGGATGAACTTAAAAAACGGACAGACAAACAAATTCAATTTACTAATTTAGCAATTAAAGGACAACGGTCTGCACAGCTTATTGAACAGTTGAAACAAAAAGAAGTGCAACGTCAAATAATAGAAGCAGACATCATCTTGATGACGATTGGAGGAAATGATTTATTTCGCGGTGGTGAAGCATTACGCGATTTGTCGACAACACAAATAGAAAAAGAGAAGAAAAAATTTATTGAACAACTAAATACAATTTTCCTACTTATACGTGAGATGAACGAAGATGCACCTGTATTTTATATCGCCTTATACAATCCATTTAATGATTTAGACAACGGAAAAGAAACGTCGGCGATTGTGCGAAATTGGAACTATGCCGCATCCGAAGTGGCCGCCCAATACAAGTCCATCATTTGTGTTCCAACGTACGATTTGTTCGAACTTCAAGTAAACGACTATTTATATACGGATAAATTCCATCCAAATAAAGAGGGATACAAACGAATAGGTGAACGCGTCGCCGCACTTATCACATTAACGGAAGGAGAGAAATAATGGAAGAAACGTTAGTTGTACAAAACGTAAAAAAAACGATTGGAAAAAAAGAAATTATTAAAGGACTTTCATTTTCTTTAAAAAAAGGAGAAGTGTTCGGCTTTTTAGGCCCAAATGGCGCAGGAAAAACAACGACGATTCGTATGCTCGTCGGATTAATCAAGCCGACATCCGGGAAGATTTTTGTTTGCGGATATGACTTGCAAAAACAATTTACAAAAGCCATTCAACATATTGGTTGTATCGTTGAAAATCCTGAACTTTACCCATATTTGAGCGGATGGGAAAATCTTGAGCATTTTGCACGTATGTTGCCATCCATTTCTACAACACGCATTCAAGAAGTTGTTGAGCTCGTCGGCTTACAAAATCGGATTCATGATCTTGTTCGAACATACTCTCTTGGCATGCGGCAGCGTCTCGGTATCGCACAAGCGTTACTTGGAAAACCTACCGTGCTCATTTTAGATGAGCCAACGAACGGTCTAGACCCTGTCGGCATTCGTGAAATGAGACAATTTATTCGTACACTTGCCGAACAAGAACAGTTAACCGTTCTCGTTTCTTCCCATTTGTTAAGCGAAATACAACTGATGTGTGATCGGGTGGCCATCATGTCTAAAGGGGAAATTATTCGTATTGATACAGTTGAACATTTATTGAAAGAACAAGCACGGATATACTGGAATGTTCACCCGATTCATATCGCAAAACAAATATTAAAAAACGAAACAACCGTTCTAGGTGAAAAAGATGACTTCATCGTTACAGTTTACGAATCAAACGAAGTCATCGCCCGTTGTAATGCCCGCCTAATTGAAGCTGGAGTGAGTGTGAGTAGTATTGAGCGCAAACTTCCAACACTCGAAGACTTATTTATCGAATTAACAGGAGGGGAAACGATTGATTAATCTCGTATACAATGAAATGTTAAAAATCGTTCGTAAAAAACGGTTGTTTATTATCGCAGCAATTGTTGCTGTTCTCGTTAGCTTATTTACATATGCGCAATTTAAACAAGTCGAAACGATCCGAGAACGAATCGGAACAACAGATTGGCGCACACAACTACAACAACAAATCATCGATACACAAAATCGGTTAAATTCGACAGGAATTTCTGAAGAGTGGAAAAAATTTCTTAAAATTCGTTTACAACAACAACAATATTATTTAGACAATGACATTAATCCGATGGCACCTGGTGCACCGACGTTTATGCGCATGTTCATCGAAAATTCGATTGAACTGTTTTTGCCGCTTCTTGTTATGGTCATTGCTGCTGACCTTGTCTCGTCAGAAGCAAGCGGGGGAACGATTAAACTATTGTTGACACGTCCTGTGAAACGATGGAAAATTTTAATGAGCAAATATATCGCTATGATTTTATCTACATCCTTTATCGTGTTTTCCGTTGCAGTTTTATCGTATGCCATCTCGGGCATTGTATTCGGATATGGCGGATGGAATTTACCTCTTTTAACAGGATTTTCGATCCAAGGTGAAGAATTAAATACAGCGGGTGTTCACCTCATTCCTCAATGGAAATACTTACTTATTGAATTTGGACTTGCTTTTTTTGTTGCACTCGTCGTCGGCACGCTTACATTTATGCTTTCCGTGTTGCTGCGTAGCACAGCAGCAGTAATGGGAATCATGCTCGCCGCTCTTATTTCTGGAGCGATTTTATCAAGCATGGTGTCGTCGTGGGAATCCGCAAAATATTTGTTTATGGTCAATTTGCGACTCACAAGCTACGTTAGTGGCATGGCACCACCTATTGATGGAATGACACTTTCATTTTCGATGACTGTACTAGCCATTTGGGCGCTTGTGGCGCTTATCATTTCTTTTTATGTATTTACGAAAAGGGATGTTTACTGATGAAAAAAAGGTTGTATACCGCGATGGAGAAGTTGCAACAGCGAACGCCAACGATCATGGACTTTGACACATTTGCTCAATATGCCGTACTTCTCCCGCTCGTCCGTCAAAATGACGATATATTTGTTTTATTTGAAGTACGCTCATTACATTTGCGTCGTCAACCGGGGGAAATTTGTTTTCCAGGTGGAAAGATAGACGAATGTGATCAAAATCCGAGCGATGCCGCTGTTCGTGAAACGTGTGAAGAGCTAGGTATTCAAAAAGAAAATATTACACACATCGTCCCGCTTGATTACATGTTGTCGCCTTTCGGTATGGTCATTTATCCGTTTGCTGCGTTTGTAGATATGACGTGCATGAAAATAAATGAAAAAGAAGTGGCAGAAGTATTTACCGTTCCGCTATCCTTCTTTGTTGAAACAAAGCCAGACATATATCACGTTCAGCTTGAACCGAAACCCGAAGAGCATTTCCCATTCGAACATATCCCAGGGGGAAGGCAGTATAATTGGCGGCCGCGACAAATTGAAGAACATTTTTATTATTACAAGGATAAAGTCATTTGGGGACTGACAGCAAAAATCGTTTATCATTTCACCCGACTCATTCAAACAATGGAAGGGGAATCCGCATGACAAAACCAGTTGATTTAGGGTCTAGTATTTCGCTTATTGATTTATATGACTTACAAACTGCTCAACGAACAGGAGCATATGTATTTCAAGAGGAAGAAGTGACAATTATTGAAACGAGCGCAAGCCCCTCGATCCCACATTTAATTAAAGGGTTAGAAGCATTGTCCATTAACTTACACGATGTGAAAAATATTATCGTCACTCATATTCATTTAGATCACGCGGGCGGGGCGGGTGTGTTATTGCAGCATTGTCCAAATGCTCGCGTATTTGTCCATCCAAAAGGTATGCGCCATTTAGCTGATCCGTCTCGTCTTATTGAAGGAGCAAAAGCGGTTTATGGTGAAAAATTTGATGCGTTATTTGATCCGATCGTTCCAATTCCTGAAGACCGATTAATTGCAAAGGAAGATGGAGAGACGCTACAAATTGGAAAAGATCGCACGCTAACGTTTATGCATACACCAGGACATGCGAATCACCATTTTTCCATTTATGATCCAAAAAGCAACGGTATTTTTACAGGTGATACAGCTGGCGTTTTTTATCCGCAACTTCTTTCATACTACGTAGAGCTATACTTGCCATCTACATCACCAAATCAATTTAATCCCGAGGCGATGCTTGCATCCATTGAAAGATTTAAGGCATTACGTCCGGGGCGTATATATTTCGGTCATTTTGGCATGCCGCAACAAGTGCAAACGGTTTGGGAACAGTTGCACTACTGGCTTCCTATTTTTGTTCAAGTAGGCAATGAAGTCGTGAGTGAACAAGCCAATCAATCGTTTACAGAAAAAACCGAGGCCGTTTTCAATCGTTTATTTGAGATCGTTCGCACCTTTTTGCGTAAACAACAAGTACCAGATGATGCTGATGTATATCAACTACTTCAACTTGATTTACAAGTATGCGCAATGGGGCTTGTTGATTACGTTGAGAAACAAAAAAGGTAATTGACGAAATATAACGTTTTCGCTATAATTTCTTTGGCACCCCACTGTACGGAGGAGTACCCAAGTCCGGCTGAAGGGGTCGGTCTCGAAAACCGATAGGGGTGTCAAAGCCCGCGGGGGTTCGAATCCCCCCTCCTCCGCCATCTTCCTCTTTCATTTCTTCTTTTGTGACCTTCAACTTTGTTTCTTTATTCCAATTCGTGAGGATGTGACAAATTGAAAAAGTATTATGTCGTTTGGCAAGGGGCGAAAACAGGTATTTTTTCTTCTTGGGACGAGTGTAAACAGTACGTCATTGGCATTCCCGGGGCAAAATATCGCTCATTTTTATCGAAAGAAGAAGCGGAGCAAGCATTTGCATCTGGTCCAATGATGGGTGGCACGAAGAAGAATAAGATCGTCGAACGTTCAATGAGTTATATAGAAGAAAGCATTTGCGTAGATGCAGCATGTAGCGGCAATCCTGGTGCAATGGAATACCGAGGGGTACATACGAAAACAGGGAAAGAGTTGTTTCATGTTGGTCCGATGATCGGAACAAACAACATTGGTGAGTTTTTAGCTATCGTTCACGCATTAGCATGGCTACAACAGAAAAACAAAAACGTACCCATTTATTCTGATTCTGCGACAGCTATCAAATGGGTGAAAGAAAAAAAGGCGAATACAACGCTCGTTCGCAACGCTGAAACAGAACGTGCCTGGCAACTTGTTGAACGTGCTGAAAGTTGGTTGCGTACGCACCATTATACGAATGAAATTATGAAATGGGAAACCGAGCAATGGGGAGAAATTAAAGCGGACTTTGGACGAAAGTAAAAGGAGAGGGATATTAACCTTCTCCTTTTTGCATATTATCGAGTTGTTGTTTTAGTGTTTGTTTATCCAATTGTTCACCAATCACAACAAAATGTAGCGGAACATTCATTTCCTCTTTCATATAGAGCGGTGTACCGTATGCATACTGAAAAGAATAAACCCCACTTGTACGAGTAAAGCGTAAAAACCCTTTCATTCGGTAAATGGTATCAGGTAACTGCCGTACCCATTGTTCGAACACATCTAAATCAATCGGGCTTGTAAATGTATGTACGTATGTTTGAATGCGTAATCTTTCGATGTTCATTCGCTCATGCTCGTTTCTTACCCGCTTCGATAACAAATGAATATCTTCCATTCGCACATTAGAAAACGTTGTGAAAATGATGCGCGCATCACTGTTGATTGCTTGTAACTCAAACGATAATTTCGCCTGCGCATCTACACATAATTCGTCTGTCTTATTGACGATTAATACATCTGCGTGACGAACTTGTTCTTTTAATAACATTTGCAAGGGAATGGAGAGTTGTTGACGATTCATCCAACGTGTTGCATCGATTGTCGTGATGATACCTCTCATTTGAAGACGATGAGCAAGTAATGGCGACACACACGCATCGAGCACTTCAACAGGATGCGCTACCCCTGTTGTTTCAATGTAAATGACATCTAATGAATGTTGCTGGAGCAACGAATAAAGCTCTACTTCAAATTGATCTTGAATGGTACAACATACACAGCCGCTTAATAATTCGCTTAGTACAGCATCTTCTGAAACAGCATGTGAGTCAATGGACACTTGGCCAATTTCATTCATCACAACCGCTATTTTTCGTCCTCGTTCTTTTTCACTTTGCAAGAAACGCTTTAATAGTGTCGTTTTCCCGCTTCCAAGAAATCCAGATAAGATGTATATGTCTGTATGTTTCATAAAGATCTCCCTTCTACATGTTCCTTTTTGATCATAGTCAAAAATAATAAATAGCACAAGAAAATATATCGTACATCGATGGACAATTTGAAGAAAAGATGATGGATCGAAAATGTTCAATGTACCAATTGTTTCAATTTAGACGAAAAATACATGTTGAAAGTCCTGCGGTAATATGTCAAGGTGAAAAATCATCGAAATTGGAAATTCGATTGTCCGATGACCCGAAAAAAGGCAATACTTAAGAAGCCCAGTCTTGTCTTATGTCATTAACTGGGTTTTAATGCAAAATCAGTTAGATCGATACCCCTATCGATCTTCCCCCTTTCTTGGCGTGTAGATTTGACCGTTGCGTAGCAGCGCATCGATCACACGCACGAGTTTTCGAGCGGTGAGGACGAGGGCTCGTTTGTGTTGGTGCTTTGGTACTTCCTCATACTTCTTCCGGTAATAGGTGCGAAACGACGCATCATGCCGTTGTACCGAGTTGGCAGCCTCCACTAGGTAGTAACGGAGATAGCGATTGCCGGAACGAATGAGGGAAGTCTCCTCGGCTTGGAACCGACCGGACTGGTGCTTAGACCAAGTCAAACCTGCATACTTTGCTAAGGCGGCTTGGTTGTCAAAGCGCTCGATTTGTCCAATTTCGGCTAAGATGCCAGCGGCGTAGACCGGACCAATGCCGGGAATCGTTTGTAACGTATTTGGGATGCCTTCCAAATGGCGAGTAATCGCTTTATCTAGCTCTTTAATTTGCGCTTGAAGGCTACGGATGGATTGAATTGATAGCCCTAAAAGCAAGTCGATGGAATCCTCGACACATTTGGAAAGCCGATACGACGAACGAGCCGCCTTTTGAATGGACTTGGCGATGCATTCCGGATCGGCAAAGCGATTGCGTCCTTTTTGGCGCAAGAAGTCAGCGAGCTGTTGCACGTCCATCTGACTGATTTCGTCTAAGCTAAACGACTCGAGAAGAAGCTCTAAGATGGCATGTCCGAACACGGAGCTGTCCACCTCTTGGGTAAAGGAACTGCACTTGTAAAACAAGTGTTGGAGGAAGTACTGCTTTTCCCGAGTCAGCTGATGGACGAGATGATAGCGCATGCGCGTGAGCCGTTGAAGGGCGATAAACTGTTCTTGCATGACAGCTGTCACTTTCAAACGGCCAAAGCGAAGCCGATCGGCGATGATCCACGCATCGATGCCGTCCGTTTTATCCAAGTCAGTGTACGCTTCTTTAAATTTGCGAATGAGCTTTGGATTGATGGTAAACACCTTGACATTCCAAGACTTCAGCTCCTCCTGTTGGTGGAAAAACATCGCTGGATGCCAGCTGTAGACCGAAGTGGCTTCCATCCCGATGAGAATTTCGGATGGTTGGCGCTTGTTGGCCCACAGGAGGATTTGATCGCGAAGGAAGGTCGCGCCAAGGAGATGATTGTCCACCTTGAATTGGGCGCACGTGTTTCCTTCTTGATCCATGATACACGTGTATAAGTCCGTTGAGCTCACGTCAATCCCGACGTAGAGTTTCATGAGATCACCTCCAATCGTAGTAGGATCGTGGGGTTGGGACTCTTCGGGATGCCCCCGGACCGCGCCTGTTGACCAGTCACCCTCGCATATGAGAACTCACGTTGGGCCATGGGCTGCCTGGAAGCTGCTCCTTCCAGCATGGGAAACCAACGGGAACAGCCTGCGGGTTAGAAGTCCGAACAGGAGCCGGGGAGACAGACTTTCTAAGTAGTCAAAGCTACAGGAGAGAGAAGAGTGTCCCCGATGATCCTAAGACCATTATCCAAGAACATCGCGAAAAGTCCAACCCCGATGTAGTGCCATCCACGGGGGAGGGGCGCGCCCCTCCCCCGTGGGCAAATCACTTACACATATGCGATTGTCAAGGAGCATATCCAACTGGAAATTCGATTTAAAAATCTTTCTAAACATACTATACGAGGAGAATGAAAAATGAAACAACAGCAAACAAAAACAAATATAACATGGACGGTAGATGACGATTAGTTTTATGCGACAAGAGTTGATCAGTGGATCAGCTCTTTTTTCTTTACAAAATCTTTACTTGATTATATAATTATATAATAATTTACGGATGAAGGAGGGAGTATTATGTATCACATCGAAGAGGCGGCAAATATGTTAAAGCTATTAGGCGACAAAACAAGACTCACGATCATGGCTATATTCATCGAGAATAATAGCTAAATCATATTTCCCTTCCTTTACTCCTTCGACAAGCCGATTGCAAATGTTTTGTTGCAACAGCAAATTTACTCTCGGATACTTTTGCTTAAATGCTTGTAAATAAGGTGGGAGATAAAACCCAGCGACTGACTCAATCGTGCCAATTGATAAACTCCCAGCGAGCTCCGTTTGCTCAGAAAGACTTTGTTTCGCCTCATCAATCAAACTAACAATCTTATTTGCATATTCAAGTAGTTCCACTCCAGCAGATGTCAGTTTAATTTTCCCGCCCCAACGTTCAAACAAAACAACACCAAATTCCTCTTCTAGCTTTTTTATCTGTGTTGTCACACTCGATTGGGCGTATCCTAACATTTCACCAGCTTTCGTAAAACTATTCCATTTCGCTACCTCACGAAATGTATGCAAATAATCAAGATTCATACTCCCCAACTCCCCATCAAAAATATTGATGAACGATATCAATTATTATCAATAACACCTATGACCAAATACTTGTAAAATTGATTATAACAGAAATGTAAAGATAAACGAGGGGGATATTTCATGTCAACAAAAAATTTGAACACGTATATACTTTTATTTTTAACCACTACCATTTGGGGTGGTGCCTTCGTTGCTGGAAAAATCGCAACGACGACTTTACATCCGGTGTCAGTTGCTTTTTTTCGCTTTTTCGGAGCTAGTTTGATTTTATTTCCGCTATTACATTGGAAAGAACCAAATAGACCCATCCCTATAAAAAAAGACTGGGGAGTGTTAGCACTTCTTGGCCTAACAGGAGTATTTTTATATAACATTTTCTTTTTTATCGCTACAAAATATGCACCAATTGTCAAAAGTTCATTAGTCATTGCAGTCAATGCACCGCTCATTACGCTTTTATCTGCGTTGTTTTTAAAAGAAAAATTGAACAGAAGAAGCGTACTAGGAATGTTTCTTGCAGTATTTGGAGCTATATATATTATTACAGATGGTCATCCTTCTGTGCTTATTGACATAGGATTCTCCCCAATCGATCTCGTGCTAGTGGGGGCATGTCTTAGCTGGAGTACATACTCTGTCATCGGAAAAATCGCGATGAAAAAGTTTAGTCCTCTTGCGGCAACAACATATGCAACAGGTTTTGGGACGCTATTTCTAGCGCCGTTTGCGCTATATTATACTTCCTTCGCATCCATCGAAGCGAGCGGATGGGATGTTTGGTTGAGCGTTCTATACGTTGCTATTTTTGTTTCAGCGATCAGCTTTGTTTGGTGGTATAACGGCATTCAAAAAGTAGGTGCTTCAACCGCCTCTGTTTTCATTAATGTCATGCCTATTTCTGCTACTGTGATGGGTACGATGTTTTTTAATGAACATTTGACATTCACTCATATTATTGGCGCAGCGTTTGTCTTTAGTGGTATTTTACTTAATATTTACAGCAAACAAGAAAACGTGTTGTTTTCTCTCAACAAAAAAGAAGCAAACACATAAATTTTTGTAAATCGTGACGTTTCTTCTATCGATGGTATTTTTACATGAAAGCATGTCGTCTATTCAAATGATTGGGGGACTGATTGTGTTGAGTGGAGCTATGCTTGTTGTCACAACAAAAGAACTTAAACCAAAGAAAAAATCGACCTCTATCAGTGCGTGATGGGGGTCGATTTTTCAAAATGGCAGGAATATTGCCCATCGTTATCTAATTCCAATAAATGTTTCTTTATAGTAGCGAGGAGGATTGTTGTGAACCAAAATGTAAACTCCCCGTCGGTGGCGCTAGTGACAGGAGCCTCAAGCGGGTTTGGGCTACTTGTAAGTATTGCACTTGCGCGCGAAGGATATCAAGTCGTTGCTTCGATGCGAAACATGCAAAACAAAGAAATGATTACAACCGTGGCGTCTGAAGCCGGCGTGTACGATCGGATAGAAGTCATATCCCTCGATGTCACCGATTTCGCTACGGTGGAATCGGTCGTGAATGATGTAACTAATCGCTATGGACGAATCGATGTATTAGTTAACAACGCAGGGTTTGCCGTTGGTGGTTTTGTCGAGGAACTCTCAATTGAAGAGTGGGAGCGTCAATTTGCGACGAACTTTTTTGGGTTAGTTGCCGTCACAAAAGCTGTTTTGCCGATTATGCGAACGCAACGTAGCGGTAAGATTATCAACATTAGTAGCATTAGTGGACGAGTCGGTTTTCCGGCGATGGGGCCATATGTCGCTTCAAAATTTGCTGTCGAAGGATTTAGCGAATCGCTTCGTTTAGAAATGTTGCCGTACGGAGTACATGTCGTCTTAATCGAGCCTGGGTCATTCAAAACAAACATTTGGTCGAAAGGACTTCAAGGAGTGTCCGTCCGTTCAGGTTCGCCATATGAAAAAGAAATGGAAACCATTATGCAATACGTGAATCGAGTAGCTAAAACAGCTCCACCTCCTGATGAAGTCATTAGGCAAATAATCAAAGTCGTCCAATCGTCGACTCCTCGTTTGCGCTACCCCGTAGGGAGAGGGGTCACATTGACGTTAAGACTGAAAAACTGGTTGCCATGGAAGTGGTGGGAATGGATTTTCCTGAAAACGTTTAATAAACAGAAATAAGCACAATCTTCATGTAGAGCTATAGAAAACATACATTTGGAAGTAGGAGTTTTGTCAATTTTAGCGAAATGATGTGTAAAATCGTTGGGGATTGATCAACAAAATGCTTTAGACCAAGAATTAAGCAGGTGGCGAAAGAGATGGGAAATGTTTATTTTTTCACCGGATTTCCGGGATTTATTTCGTCGATGTTGCTTGAGAAGTTTGTAAAGAAGGGGGAAGAGGAATGATTGTTGAGATGAAAAATGTTTCATTTATTAGAGAAGGGCGCGTCATTCTAGACCGTCTACATTGGGAAGTGCAAGAAAATGAACAATGGGTCATTCTCGGGTTAAATGGTTCAGGAAAAACATCGCTACTTAATATTTTATTAGGTTATGAATACCCATCAAAAGGAGAAGTTTCCGTATTAGGGCACCGATTTGGAAAAACAAATTTGCCAGAACTTCGCAAACACATCGGGTTTGTAAGCAACTCGTTTGAGAGATTTCAACCTACATTAGAATCGGAAACGGTGGAAGGGGTAATTGTTAGCGGAAAATTTGCTTCGATTGGGCTGTATGAGCCTGTCACAGTCGAAGATTTTCATCAAGCCGAACAATGGATGAATGTCTTTCGAATTGGTTACTTAAAAGGAAAAACGTATCGCACCTTATCGCAAGGAGAAAAGAGAAAGGTACTGATTGCTCGAGCACTAATGGCAAAGCCAAAGCTACTCATACTGGATGAACCAACCGTAGGACTAGATATGTTAACACGAGAAGAACTTTTAGCACTCATTAAAGACGTTATCATGAAAAAAGTATGCCACGTGTTATATGTCACACATTATATTGAAGAAATCATCGAAGAAATGACCCATGTTTTATTATTAAAAGATGGAAAAATTATAGCAGCCGGACAAAAAGAAAAAATACTCACTGACGATTATTTGTCAGAAACGTTTCAAATAGATGTGCACGTCCGTTGGGAACATAATCGGCCGTGGGTATCGATAAAAAAAGCCCTGCACTTCAGTAAATAGGAAAATAAAGGAGGACGAAAGGCGTAAAATGAATGAGAAAAGGGAGGAAAATTTCACTTCAATGTCCGTAAAGAAGCCAACAAATATACTAGAGAAATTACAAGCGCGATTAAGTCATCGGTTTGCGATTTTGGAAGAAGACATCTTTCATCTTATAAAAGAAGAATTGGTGTCGTTAGAAATTACGCCCGAACCTTTTCGTACAGTAAAGGACGTTTGGGACGATATAGATCTGTATTGTTTCGATGAAAATTTATTCAATCGATGCGAAGAGAAAATACAAACGTTTCTTTATGACCTACTTGCTGATTGTGTGAGGGAATTAGGAGTGGACGAAGTACGTACGTATCTCATCACCCAAGGGTGGTCAAATGAGGTAGAAGAAATGGACATGGAAGACCTTATTTATGGGGTAAATGAGCTATTAGACTGGGAAATTGAAGAAATCACATTGGATTTGCTTGAGCATTTTGGCCAGTATGAATTGTCATTTCTCTATCGCAAAGAATATCCGTTTCAACAGTTATGTAAACAAATAGAAAAACCAGTGGATTTGCATTTTTTGAACAATGCTCTATCTTCTTGGTTATTTGCAAGAAAGGAACAGATAAAAAAACAAATTCAAGAGGAGTACGGGGAAATGCTGTTAGATGATTCATTAAAGATAACAGCTTTTTCGAGCGAGAAGCTAGTACAAGCCTTTTTTGGTGTGGTGGATGAAGAACACCTAGCACAAATAGTTAAATACGTAGAAACAGAATTGACGAACGAAATAAAAACTCGCTTCCAAGCCTTTCTTGCCATTCGTCAAACATCTATATGGAAAGTTTGTGAATCCATTATTGATCAACACGTAGGCATATGGCTCCATGAAGTAAAAAAAGAAGCAAAAGCCCTGTACGATGAATGGGAGGAGCTCTGTCGCTTGCTCGAGAATAGTTGTTCTAAAGAGATGATAATAATTCTTGATAAAATGCGGCACTATCCGACTTTTATAAAAGAAGTGGATAAAAAACGAAGAACGAAAGAGGAATACGAAGCGATTTTATCTAAAATTGCGTATACGTATGTACAGTTGCTAAACGAAAAATATCAATGTTCAACAGAATGGAATCCACAGAAAATGAACCGCTGGTTGAGTACGTGGTTTACATCAATGGAGGAATTTGAACGCTCGTTTCTTCATTCTAAAGAGTTTAACCGCCACTTAAAGGCGATAAGCAAGCAAATTTTTGACCACCCTTTATCACTTTCCGCTTCATCGGTTCACAAAAAATATGTCGTTCATGTCGGTCCGACTAATTCTGGAAAGACATATGATTCGATGCAACGGTTGCTTCAAGCGAAAACAGGGATGTATTTAGCCCCATTGAGATTGCTTGCGTTAGAAAAGTTTGAAGAGATGTGTTCCCACGGTATTGCATGTGCCTTAATAACAGGGGAAGAAAGAAAAAATGTACATGGCAGTACACATATAAGCGCAACGGTCGAGTCGGTGAATGTCAACGAGGAATTTGAAGTTGTCGTTATTGATGAATGTCAATTATTAGCGGATGAAACGAGGGGGGCTGCTTGGGTCAAAGCGATTATCGGGGCGAAAGCGAAAGAAATTCATTTGGTTGTTGCACCGCATGCTGTTGGCTTGCTTCAAACACTGCTAACTTACCATCAGTTTGATTTTGAAGTAATCGAACACAAACGTACCACTCCACTCATTTGGGAAGAAAAGGATTTTTCTTTTCCAAATGACTTGCAAAAAGGAGATGCACTTATTGTTTTTTCAAAAAAGAACGTTCTCCATGTTGCCGCTTCACTCGTAAAACGAGGATATAACGTCTCGGTTTTGTACGGAAGCATGCCTCCTGAAACAAGGAGAAAACAAGTCAGGCAATTTCGGAAAGGGTTAACCGATATATTAATAGCAACCGATGCTATCGGCATGGGAATGAATCTTCCTATTCGAAGAGTCATCTTTATGGAAAGTAAAAAGTTTGATGGGAAAGCCGTTCGAACGTTAAAAGCAGAAGAAGTACAGCAAATCGCAGGACGAGCAGGAAGAAAAGGAATATATGAAGAAGGGTTCGTCTGCGCTATGGTAAATCGAAAAAAAATAAAAAAGTTGTTAGAGGCGCCGGTAGCTCCTATTGAATATAGTTTTCTCCCTATATCAATCGAATCACTAAAAAAATTTCCTTACGAATCATTCGATTTATTCAAACGGGCATGGAGCTTTTATCAAAACGAATTAAAAGAAACGCCTTATCGTGTTCGTGAAATAAGCGAATGGGAAAGAAAAATGTTCGTTTTAGAGAAAGCATTGAAAAAGATGAAGCTCGAACTTCCTCTTTGGAAGAAATTATCTTTCTGTTTCGTTCCGTTTTCAATCGAAGAAACGAAGATAACAGATTGTTGGCTAACGATGATTAGAGAATATTTAACGGAAGGGAAGGTAGCTCTGCCGCCTATCCTTACGTCGGTCGATGCAATTGATGAATTGGAGAACGGCTATAAACAGCTTATGTTATTTACGTCATTTGCTTATTCTCAATCGTTGTCTTTTAACGAAGAAGAGGTTTTTGAACTAAAAGAAAAAATTTCTGAAAAAATATTTGAAGTACTATCTAAACATTTGATACGCTATATGAAAAAATGTAAAATTTGCAATCAGGAATTGCCTTGGGATTTTCCATATCCACATTGCCATCATTGTCATGAATATATGTATGTGGAGATGTCTTTTTAATTTGCTGCTTATCTTTCTAGGAGAATTTTTCATCCTATTTCGCGCAGGAGACTCCCACTTCAACGACCAAAGGGAGTAAGTGGGAGAGGAATGCGCGTTCCCCCTTTCTTTTGTGTATGATATAATAAAGGCGTGGAGAAAACCGTTCAATAAAGGCACTCCAATAACTGCTACTCGATGTATGGAGTTGGTTACAGGAAACGTTGTAACCGTAAAACATCGAGCGTAGGTCCGTCTGTTGTGTGTGGAAGCCAAGTACTGCCAACAGACACACCGAGAGAATCGGTAACGATGCAGGCATGACCTGCGTCGTTGGGTAGTCGTCAACCTGCCCCTGATGCAACCCCAAGTCAAGGAAGGAGGACGAAGTCCGTTTGCACTTCTGGGGAGTTGCAAGCCCTCACTTCAAGCGTTAGCTAAGTGGGGGTAGTTGACAAATGAACAATATAAAAACTTATTTCCTTCTATATACATCCAATTTAAAATTTTAACCTCTGGTTCACGCAGTACACCCGATGCGGCGCAACACCTCATCCGGGTGTTGTAGAACGTACTGTTCAAAACGAGTAATGGATTGGGCAATATCGTTTTGATCCTTGTGAAAAACGTTGGCAATCACTTCATCTTTCAACCACTTCCACAGCCGTTCAATCGGGTTCAACTGTGGGGAATACGGTGGCAAAAAGATGAAATGAAAAGCATCGCCTTCCTCGCCATCAAGAAAGGCTTGTACCATCTTGGCATGATGAATACGCGAATTGTCTAACACAAGCACGAGGAATCGATCGGCATATTTCTCTTTCAATCGGCGCAGAAAGTAGAGGAAGGTTTCGGCATTGGCGGATGATGCACGATGAAACACTACATCGCCTTGTTGAACATCGACGGCGCCAAAAATAGAAACGTGGGCGTGGTGACCATAGCTTGGCACTTGTTTTTGATTTCCTACTTCTGCCCATGTCGTACGAAGCGCTTGATACGCACGAACATGCGTTTCGTCCACATAAAACATAGTGACGTTCTCGGTGATTAGTTTTTTTTTATAAATTCGAGTTCCTTTTGAAAAGCAGCTTGATGTTCTGGATTCCCTTTCACAAGCTTATACGTCGGACGTGTCCATGACAAACGAAGACGATGCAATAACTTACGAATGCCTTCACGTGACATCGAAACGCCATAGGTATGTTGGATGTAGGATTGTAAAATACGCGTGTTCCATGATGAAGCAATGCCCCAGCCAGCATCCGCAGGTGTAGTAGTTAACACGAGTTGTCTAATTTCTTGTTGTTGTTCTTCCGTCAGAAATGGCACGCGACCAGGCGGCAACCGACGATCGAGTAGATGATCGAGCCCTCCTTCATTAAAACGTGCAACGTAGAGGGCAACAGATTGACGGCACAGATTGACCATTTTGGCCACATCTTTGCCAAGATGACCTTCCATGACGAGACGAACAGCGGTCACCCGAACGCGAAGCGAAGCATCTTTGATTTTCCGTTCTTGTTTCCGAAGTGTTCGAGGCGTCCAACCGTGATCATTTGTAATTTTAAGACGTTTCATGTCATTTCCGCTCCTTTTACACATGAGTATTTAGGAGCAGTATAGCCATGGAAAAGGGTGTTCATACAGAAGTCATTACTTTAAAGTGCATGTATATAGATTTGTTTGTGTTGTTACTTACATTCTACAGGAAAGGTGCTCTTTTTTCTATGTTTTTTATGGATATTATTGGTTAATCAACACGCCTGCAAACTTAAAATTAAAGGAGTGTTATTATGTCTTATTCATTTTCTATGAAAACTGTTACTGATGTAGGGAATCCTAATGTTAAATACAATTACGCTGTAATTACAACTGAAATTGAGAATGCAAAACCAGAAATTATTAATAAACGACTTATTGATGTACCGCATATTGGTATTAATGGTGGTTTCTTTGAAGGTAGTTACACTAGTCCTCCAACATCATTGAAATCTATTAGCTTTTGGAAGGGTGATACAAAACAATATCAATACAATGGGACTTCATCAAATCAGATTTCTCGTAAAACATTTATTTCTTATTGGCAGGATGGGCGATATAGAGCTGACTATCGATATGTAAAAAATTTAAATGAAGCTTTGGGTAATTATCCAGCAGGTTATGTTAAAGCTGTAATAGGTGGGAATGACTATAATTTAGATAGTTGGGGTTCTACAGCTTATTATGTTGCTTTGAATCGTACTGTTTTAGCGTGGGATAATGCGAAAGGGAAAGCTTATATGATTGTTACCCATGACAGAAATGTAAATATTCCTGTACTTAAAAATCATATGACACAGATGGGATTTAACCCTGTAAATTCAATTGTGTTGGATGGTTCTTGTTCGAGTAAAATGCGTGTTCCAGTTGGTGGAGTTGTTAAATATTATGGCTGCGACACTGAAAATCGTTATATCGGAAATATGATTCGTGTCTATGGAAGTGACCATTTCGGTTAATAGAAAGGGTATAAGGTTGAGATTTTATATAATTTTTTCTATAATTATTTTTATAAACCAGTCTAGACTGGTTTATAAAAACTAATCGAGGTAGCTTAAATGAAAAAAAGTTATAAAGTAATGATACTTTTATTGCCGATAATAGTAGCTTTAGTTACTACGTTAAGCGTTCAATTCATTGAGGGAACTTTGAAATCGGAGTTACTTCACTTTACGATGTTTGAAAATCTAATGATGTTTACAATGATCTTTTTAACAATCTATTTATTTACTATTGCTTTTGTAGTACCTATTAATATTTATATAACTAAGAAAATTGATAATAAATTAATATCATTTGTTTTATTTAATATTGTAGGTTTAATTTTAATAGGTTGCGTTGATATTTGGGTATTAAAAAATTTTGAATTAAAGTCTTTGTATCTAATTTTCCCACTATTTGCAGTTCTATCTTTGTTTCAGTCGAATTCTAAAAGTGTTTAACAAAATATATATCAGAGAAGGATGACCGATTAGAGTTGTCCTTTTTTGTTTTATAAAAACGTTCAGATTTTTTAGGAAAAAACTAGGGTCCTGCCGACAAACGGCATTTATCTATACTTAGGACTAAAAAAACCTTGATTTGATAAGGTTTTTACATTAAGGACATGTGAACAACGTATTATTCTTAAAATCGAGTCTCCCTACACGAATTCTACAACAGATCGTTGCCATGAATGCAACAAGAACGCCTTAAGGCGTTCTAATGAATTAAAAGGCATAGGTTATTCAAATAAGATTAATTAATTTTAATGCCTTCTCGTTATCAAGTATTCAAAAAGTGACTTTTTACTCTATTTTTCGTCTCAATAAATTCCTTAATGTATAATATTTGTGTTTTGTCGGTAGGATCTCTTATTGAAAAAGATTATATTGCCTCAGTCTGTAATAAAGCCGATGATTCCTTAGCGTAGGAACAATCGGCTTTTTTTATGTCGAAATTTGCTTAGCGTATGTTTTGCGCTTTTTGTTGGTAGGACCCCGTTCTGAAGTCACATTGATGCAACGGAGCCAACGACTATTAAAAACATATGAGCCAGAAGTTTCAGAGGCGATGACAAAAGCGCTCACGACTCAAGGCATCCACCTCCTCACAGGAGCGTCCTTTGAACGCGTCGAACAAGACGGAAACGTCAAAAAAATATATATAGAAGTCGATGGAAAAAAACAGGTGATCGAAGCGGACGAATTGCTGATTGCCACTGGGAGAACACCGAATACTGCAGCGTTACGTTTAGAAGCGGCTGGGGTGAAAACGGGTTCGCGTGGCGAAATTATTGTTAATGACTATTTACAAACGACAAATCCGCGCATTTACGCAGCGGGAGATGTCACACTCGGCCCACAATTTGTTTATGTCGCCGCATACGAAGGAACGATTGCCGCAGCAAACGCCGTTGGTGCCCAAAATAAAAAAGCTCAGCTTGACACCATCCCAGCGGTTACATTTAGTTCTCCGGCGGTCGCAACGGTTGGACTAACGGAACAGCAAGCAAAAGAAAAAGGATACAAAGTAAAAACATCTGTTTTGCCGTTAGAAGCTGTCCCGAGAGCAATTGTCAATCACGAAACGATCGGTGTCTTTAAACTAGTGGCAGATGCAAAAACAGGGAAATTGCTAGGAGTCCACATTGTAGCAGAACATGCGGGAGAAGTCATTTATGCAGCGACACTCGCGGTCAAACTCGGCTTAACGATAGACGACCTTCGCGAAACGCTCGCGCCGTACTTAACGATGGCAGAAGGATTAAAACTAGCGGCGTTAACGTTCGACCAAGATGTCGAAAAATTATCTTGTTGCGCAGGATGAGCCACTTCCATGCAGAAGCGGCTCTAGTTTTTTTTCTTATCTAACGCTTGTTTTAACAAATCTCCTAAGCTTGTACTAAACGAATCATTCTCGGCACTATATTTTTTCAGTAGTGCCCGTTCTTTTTGCCCAAGTTTTGCTTTTTTCTGTTCTTCTGCTTTTTCAATAACATTGCAAGGGCGGCATTGGAAGTAGACACCTGCTTTTCCTTCATGAATTTCCATCCGTTTTTTGCATTGTGGGCAGCGACGATGCGAAAGCTTTGGATCTTTTCGTTTTCGGAATCGGCATGTCATATTCGAACATACGAGCATGCGACCTTCTTTTGTCACTCGTTCTTTTAAAAACGAGCCACATTCTGGACACATCGAGCCAGTTAAATTATGGGCGCGATACGTTCGATCGCTCTGTTTGATTTCCGCCACTAACCGCTCCGTTTGCTTGCGGATGTTTTGGAGGAACGTTTTCGGATCACCATTCCCGCGGGCAATTGCTTCTAATTCTTTTTCCCACTTTGCGGTCAACTGTGGCGATTTTAATTCCTCGTTCACGAGTTCAATTAATTGTTTTCCTTTCGGTGTCGGATAAAACCGTCCGTTTTTTCGTTCGACCGTTTCCGTTTCGACGAGGCGTTCAATAATGTCAGCCCGCGTCGCTGGCGTACCGAGTCCGTATTTTTCCATTTGTGACAACAGGTCGGCTTCGGAATAGCGAAGAGGCGGTTCTGTTAGCGCTTCTTTTTTCTCTAGCCTAACAGAAACCGTTTGGCCTTTCGTAAAAATAGGGAAAGTCATTTTCTCTTCTTGCTTTTCTAGAATGCGTCGAAACCCGGCGTTCACTACTCGCGTTTCGCGCGCGACAAACGTTTCGCCGTCGATTTCAAAAACAGCTTGAACGGTTTCATATTCGCAAGCTGGATAAAAAAGAGCCAAAAAGCGACGAGCGACCAAGTCATATAGTTTTCGTTCATCAGCAGAGAGCTTGCTGATGTCAAGCCGTTCTTCTGTCGGAATAATCGCATGATGATCTGTTACTTTTTCGTTATCAAAAACTCGTCGAGCCATCACTTTTCCCTTATTCTTTAACAACGGGATAACTTCGTCTACATATCCAGATTTCATTGCCTCTAGCCGCTCAAACATCGTGTTTTCCATATCGGTTGTTAAATAGCGCGAATCGGTGCGCGGGTAGGTGACGAGTTTGTGTTGTTCATATAGCCGCTGCAACACGCTTAACGTTTTCTTCGCTGAAAAGCTAAATCGTTTATTTGCGTCTCGTTGCAATTCGGTCAAATCGTAAGGGAGAGGCTGTGCTTCTTTTTTTATTTTTCGCGCAACAGAAATAACCGTCGCTTGCTTGTTTTTTAGCTTTTCATATAGCTGTTCCGCTAGTTCTTTCGAAAAAATTCGTTTTTCCCCGTTACGCTCCCAAACAGCAGGAACAGACCCGACGTTGGCATGAATCGTCCAATATGGCACCGGTTGAAACGACTGAATTTCTTTTTCCCGCTCGATGATCATCGCAAGCGTCGGTGTTTGAACACGACCTGCAGAAAGAGGTTCATTGTATTTAGTCGTTAACGCTCTCGTCACGTTTAACCCAATAAGCCAATCAGCTTCTGCGCGACAAACAGCCGATTCGTATAAACGCTCAAACTGTTTTCCTGGTTTTAAATGTTGAAATCCATCCCGAATGGCTTGATCAGTTTGGGACGAGATCCAAAGGCGAAGGAGCGGCTTTTTCCAACGGATTTTTTGCAAAATCCATCGTGCAACAAGTTCGCCTTCCCGTCCGGCATCGGTGGCAATGATGCAGTTTTTAATGTCTGGGCGTTTTGCTAGTGTTTCGATAGCGCGAAACTGATGGCTCGTTTGGCGAATGACGTTCAGTCCCGTTTTTTTCGGAATAATCGGTAAATCTTCCAGCCGCCACGTTTTATAAGCGGGATTATAATGTTCCGGCATTTTCAATTCAATTAAATGCCCGAGCGCCCATGTGACAATATAGTTCGGTCCTTCCAAGTAATGTTTATGTTGTTCCCGACACCCAAGTACGCGGGCAATTTCCCGCGCCACGCTCGGCTTTTCAGCAAGAACAAGTGATTTCATCCTATTTTCCTCCTAAGTGCTAGACTACTTGTTCAGTATAGCGGAAAGGGGAGAGGTTTGCACACTTGACACTTCAAACGAAAAAAGGATTGCAATAAAATGAGATAAGATTGCCAACAACCTTTAGTCGTCGTTATCGTTTCCGCTACGATTGGGACGTTAATTTAGAAGGGGAGCCGTGCTCATCGATCCGTTAATAGCTCATAAGATTAAGATCGGGATAAAATGAAGAAAGCAAGGTGAAATCCACTGTTGCAAAGTTTATGTAAGACACGGAAAAGGCAATTACCAAAGGATATAGTGCGATTTAATTCGATCTGAAAAAATATCATCAGAATGCCCAGATGATTTTGAGCATAGTTTTGAGCATAGGATGAACAACATAAAAATAGCGGATTATACGACAAATATTCCGACGCGTAGCGACAAACGAATCTTAACCGTGAAAGGGCAGTATAAAATGCACCTTTCTTTTTTTATGCGTTTTTAGTTTACATAACATAAATTATAGGAAGTTGAACAAATTGTATCTCATATAATAAGTAAACTTTTATTTTTGAGACGGAAGAAAAAATTATAAGCCCGCAGCTGCTCATAAATACAATACGTTAGTAACTAGCTACGGGCTTGTGATGAAACAAACACTATATAATCCGTCCTTTCTTATGTCACTTATGCGATATCTTCATTATAATAGCGAACGCCTTTGTATTGAATACGGATCGGAATTTGTTTTTCTTGTTCATACTGGCGACACAATTTTTTCGCTTTTACACACGCATCCATCATGCCATCTGCAATAATGGCTTCTTCCCATACAACTGGTTGTTGGTGATGTGTACTAAAAGTGAAGATGTACTGTTTCATACACATCCTCCTCTCTCAATTTATTTATATATTCATTATAATCATTTCGTTTATTATTATAATGCAAACCTGTATTACAAAAAAGATTGAAACTGTTACAACATTGTAAACTTTTATACTCATTTTCCAGCAACTTTTTTCATTTGTTCTTCTTCACGAATTGGCCAGCATTCAACACTTTTTAACCCCTCGATATCATCAGCATAGAATACTGGATTTTCTCCGCGTTTCCGTTTTATCATATAGTCATCAAGCTTTTTAAAAAAAATTTTTTTGATGATTAACATAAAAACACCCACCATTCTGGGTGTTTTACAATTTATGCAGCAGTAATTTCTTTAGCAATGGGGCTAAAAATATTGGTAATTGCTCTACGTTTGGAACGAGTACACTATAATGTCCATATATATTTTCAATCGTTTTTTGTTGACTTTCGCTAATTATTCCATTCGCCAAAAACACATTTACTACTTCAATTCCTAATTTTCTCGCTTCGGTAACTGCCTCGTGTGTATCTACAATCCCATTTTGATCATAGCCGAAAGCAGCTGGTTCCCCATCCGAAAAGACGAGTAAAAATTTTTGTTTTTCGTTTCTTTTTTGCAATTCTTCTGTCATTAATCGAATAGCCAAACCATCACGATTATCTTCTTGTGGCTCCAATTGCATAATTCTTGCCCCATGATCTTTTCTTAGAGAATCATCAAAATCAATAACAGTTTGAAAATAATTAGGTTGATAAGACGATGTAGCGTCGTTCGTATCCTCCCAAAAACCAACAATTTTATGCGGAACGCGAAGCGCTTTAAGAGATTCGTGAAATAAAATAATTCCTTTTTTTGTTTCTTCCATCTTGTCATACATCGATGCAGAACAATCGACAAGCAAAACAAAAACAGCATCTAATAACGGGGATGTTTCGTGTTTTTTATAGAATAAACGCGGATGTTCTTCTGTAAAAAAGCGTAATAGCTTTTTATTTAAACGACCTGCATGTAAATCTGTACGTGGGTGCATTTTTTTATGTTCAAGCACTTTTTCAATGGATTGTGTCAATTTTTTTTGATATGGCGCAATTACTCCCTGGTTACGTTCATACTGTTTAGTTTGCTCAGTTGTCGGTGGCAAAGCATCCACAAATATCGGCTTAGCATAACGATTTTCTTTTCCGTATTCATACTCGGAACGTCCAGAAAGTTCGTAGCGATGCTCTTGTTGTTCTAAATGCGTATAATCATTATGTGTTGTTTTTTGTGATGAACCATGCACTATCCCAAGAGATTGGTCTCCTGCTTCCCCTTGACGAACCCCTTCCCCGAGCAAGTCAGTCTGTGAACCTTGTTCGAGATCAAACTGTAAAAAACTATTCGTCATATCGCTTGTTTCACGATGCCATGTATGCATCGTCTCTTGAAAAATATCTTCATTTTCCGATTTCTTATCAAGTACATCATGATTTTTCAATGGATCTTTTCGTCGGATATCTTCCCTATCTTGTTGCTGATTAACGTAAATATACTCCGGGAGATGAAAATACGTGTTTAGCATATCAGTATCCAACAATTCATCTAACACATCTATAACTGTAAGTACAATATGTGAAATATGAGCGGTTGATTTTGCATCATATACATTTCTTATTTCGCGCTCAACAAATGGAAGAGCTAAACGTAAACGTTCAGGAAGAAAAATATCGTTTACGGGTTGTTCCGCTGTTAATAGTAAATATAAATAATTAAACAATGCATCTGTATAAACGCTTTTTATCATATTCACATTCCATTGAGTTTCGAAGTAATGGCGATATACATGTTTCCGAATAACGAACGCTTTTTTTGTACCAGGACGTACATGCCGACATATATCTTCTAACCGCATGTCTTCAAGCAACACAAACAATTGTTTAGCAAAGTTTGGGATACAATATGATTTTATTTGGTTAAGAAAAAAAAGGATATCTTCGTCATTTGTATGATAAAAATTTCCGATCGTGCGCAAAAACACATCGCTTTTTAATCCATATACGTACTGTTCTTTTGGACGGTTATCCCAAAAGTAACTGACAACGACTTTTTTATGTTGCCGATCAAGATACGACTGATAACCGAACTCGAGCTCCATTTCCTCATCTTTTGTTAATGTTTTCACTAAATCAGATAGCTCCATAAACAAAAAAGAATCAACTTTTTTATCATTAAACATAATAAAACGGTTCATGTAACCACCCTCATTCATCAAACAACGTTTCGGCTAAATTGCGCACCGCAGCTTTTTCCCGCTCGTCTTCTAATTTCTCGACGATCGCCCGTTCAATGGCGCGTCGAGGTGGAATATACACCGCTAAATCACAAGCATCGATCAACGCCCGAATGGAAGCAGCTTCTTCTGATACATATCCTTGCTTCACTTGAACAATTAAATCTGCAGATAGTGTAACAAAACGATCTAATAACACTTCATTTGTTAGCTTCGTTTGTTGTTGTAAAATACGTTTTAATGCTTCACCTTGGACGTACGGCACATCAATGACAACAAAACGGTTTTTCAATGCTTCATTCAATGGTACTGTTCCAACGTATCCTTCGTTAATCGCTGCAATGACGCCAAATGTCGGCTTCGCTTTAACAACTTCCGCAGTAAATGGATTTGTAATCATTTTTCGATAATCGAGTACCCCGTTTAAAATCGGTAACGTCTCCGGCTTAGCCATATTAATTTCATCAATATATAGCAGATGCCCTTTTGTCATTGCTTGAATCACAGGCCCGGGGATAAATTCAATTGTTGCTTGCCCATTTGTTTGTTGAATCGTCTTGAAACCAAGCATCGCCTCAGCATCTAAATCAATTGAACAATTAATGCTGTGCATTGGCTGTCCAAAGAAAAGCGATAACGTTTCAGCTAATTTTGTTTTTCCGGATCCTGTCGGCCCCTTTAACAACACATTTTTCCCTAGGGCCAAAGCAATAATTGCATCGTATAAAATAGACTCATGAGCGGGTGTATATGCCGTATATCCAGTCTGTTCGTCTATGTTATTTTTAAACATCTCTCTTCTTTCTTTAATGATCGCTTCAATCGTTTCTGGTAGTGTAAATGACTGTGTATAAATCATGATGTCATTCCTCTCTATATTTTTATACGTACGTATTGTACAAAAAACAAATGGATTTGTACAAACAAAAGAATAGTTTAACATAATTATATTATGTTAACAAATGAATGAGAAAGGGAGCCACTCGGCATTATCGACTTTTGACGAGTAGCTCTACCGCTTCTTGAATAAGTTTTTCACTTTCTAATGATCCTGTTTCTATATCCTTACGAATGCAACGCTCTAAATTAGCACTTACAACAACCGCAATGGCACGATCAACAGCACTACGAATAGCTGACAATTGAGCAACGACTTCTTTGCAGTCTTTCTGCTCATCCATCATTTTTAGTACGCCGCGAACTTGTCCTTCAATTCGTTTTAAACGGTTCTTCACTTGATTATCATATGTCATATTCATCAAACCCCTTTTCTTATACCCTTATCAGTATATTAAATGAAATATAATTCTTTTGTCAACTAAAATTATCTTTGATCGCTTTACGGATAAGCGCTTCACAACGATCAAGTTCTGTTTTTAATTGTCGCTTATACAACTGGGCTTTCTTATATCCTTCCTCAGTAAAACGATAATAAACAACTTCTTGGTATTTCATCCCTTCTTTTTTCTTTTTTACTTGTTCTAAAATGCCATCTTCAATCAAATCATGTAGCGCTTTGTATACTTCTGAATGATTCGGGCGATATCCAAATGGTTGAAACTCTTCACGAAGCACATCTAACAATTTCAACCCATACAATCGTTCCTGTTCAGTTAAAGTAATTAAATATAACTTTAAAAATGCGCGTTGCTTTAATAAAAATCCGCTCGGTTTTCTTTTTTCACTCATTTTTTCTCCTCCTTTCATATGACACTTTCTTCACTTAAAAGAAAATCCCTTCTCCATTTCCATTATAATTGAACATTTTTATTTTTATTCAGTTTTTATTTAGAACATAGTTTTATGATATCAATTTTTTGTAAAAAAAAAGAAGAAGGTTCCCCCTCCTTCATTTAAAAACAATTGTTTTATTTTCATGAATAATGACACGGTCTTCTAAATGCCATTTTAGGGCGCGGACAAGAACCGTTTTTTCGATCATGCGCCCGATTCGCTTTAAGTCTTCTACATGATGCTTATGATCCACCCGCTCGACATCTTGTTCAATAATTGGGCCTTCATCTAAATCATCTGTTACATAATGAGAAGTGGCACCGATCAGTTTCACTCCGCGTCGATAAGCTTGCTCATATGGTCGTGCGCCAACAAATGCCGGTAAAAACGAATGATGAATATTAATGATTTGTGCTGGGAAAGTTGCAACAAAATGCGGTGATAAAATTTGCATATAACGTGCAAGCACAATGACATCCACATCGTGTTCCTTTAATAGTTGGATTTGTTTTTCTTCCGCTTCCTCTTTTGTTTCTTTTGTTACCGGTATATGATAGTATGGGATTCCAAAAGACTCTACCGTTTCTCTCATTTGCTCATGATTGCTAATAACTAGAACAAAATCTGCAAGTAATTCACCCGCTTGCCACTCCCATAGTAACTCTAATAAACAATGCTCTTCTTTTGAAACAAATATGGCTACTTTTTTCACATGTATATGTAAGCTCAATCGCCAATTCATCTCAAATTGTTGTGCAATCGTTGCAAATTCCTTCTCTATCGTCTTTTTTCTTTCTAATATATTCGGAGCATCGAACTCGATTCGTAAAAAAAACGTACCTCCCTCAGGATCTGTCGAATATTGACTGGATTCCACAATATTAGCTCCCTTTTCGTACAAAAAAGTAGTGACAGCGGCCACAATGCCTGGTTGATCTGGGCATGAAATAAGCAAGCGTGCTCGCTCTTTATATTTGTTCATAAACTTTTGCACATGTTTTTGTTGAAAATACATCATAACTCCCCCCATAGACAGAAAAATGAAATAAAATAATAACTTTTATTATAACAAATAAAAAAATAGTCGAGAACATATCCCGACTATTTTTTACTTATTCAATATTTTTCTTACTCCAAACGCCCCTTTCCACACAGGCGTAGATTGTTTATTAGATGAAAGATATGTGTATAACGCCCCCATAAATAATGAGCCACCAATGATATTCCCAAGCGTTACAGGGACGATGTTATGGATAATCCCTGCTACATGAATTGTATCTGGATGCTCGACAGCTAAAGCAAGTGAAAAAATAACAAAGTTTGCAATAGAGTGTTCATATCCGGAAGCAAAAAAGACGAAAACGATTAAAATCATCGCAAACATTTTTGCCATATCTTCCTTCATTTGCATTGGAATAAAAATAGCTAAACAAACAAGCCAGTTACATAAAATCCCTTTGACAAACAATTGTATCGTTGTTGCGTGCATTTTTTTCAAAGCAATTGCAAAAAGTAAATGATCCATCGGAATGTCATGAAAAATACCTGACTGTGCAATCAAAAAGGCGAAGAAAATCGCACCAAGCAAGTTGCCGCTATAACACGCCACCCAGTTACGAAGCGTGTCACCAATCGTCGTTTCTTTTTGAAGCGTACTTACAGTAAAGTACATCGTATTCCCTGTAAATAGTTCTGCACCGCCATACATAATCAACACAAGGGCAATTCCGAAGAAAATACCGCTCACTAAATACGTTACAGGTGAATGCGCCTCATAAAAGTATTGTCCGATACGTACGCAAAGAACGAGAGCAAAACCAATGTATACACCTGCCAACGCAGCACGAATCATATATTGAAGAGGCGTTGTTTGCAAAATGGAGCGCTTCTTTAATGCAAGCTCTTTACATGTTTGTAAAGCTTCCATTGTTTTCTCACTTCTCTTTCTTTTTTGTGATGTTTTTCACATTTATCCTACCCCTCTTCGTTCTATTTTTCAATGCATTTGTGTAAATGTTAAAAGAACTGTCAACACTTTATTTTTGTAAACGTTTACGAATAAAATGACTATTGCAATTTTTTTATCTGATGTTCTCATCCTTTGCAAACTCATGCACAAATGTATTAATATAAAGAAGGCGCAAAATACATTGTTAGAGGAGGAAGCTATGAACTACATAAAAGAGCAAAATGGACAGCTATGGTTAACAGAAGATGAGCGTGAAAATTTAAAAATTAGTTATCGTATTAAAGAGATTATTTACTCAGAACGTTCACCATTTCAACATGTGATGATTTTAGACTCATACGACTTTGGAAGAATGCTTGTGCTTGATGGAATTGTACAAACAACTTCTATTGATGGACATATTTACAATGAGATGATCACACATGTTCCTCTTTCTCTTCATCCGTCGCCAAAAAAAGTTTTAATTATCGGTGGGGGCGATTGTGGTGCAGCTCGTGAAGTGGCGAAATATGAAGAGGTAGAAGAAATCCATCTCGTCGAAATCGATGAACTTGTTGTTCAAGCATGTAAAGAACATTTACCTGAAGTATCGGGAAATCTCTCCGATCCACGTGTTCAGTACGTATATAAAGATGGGGTTCAATTTGTGAAAGATCATATGAATACGTACGATGTCATTATCATTGACTCGTCTGATCCTATTGGTCCTGCCCAAGTATTATTTGAATACGATTTTTATGAAAGTGTGCATAAAGCGCTTAAAGAAGATGGAATGATGGTTTGTCAAAGCCAATCGCCGATTTTCCATATGGACGTATTGAAACAAACATATGCAAATATTCGTCATTTATTCCCGCATGTTCACGTATATACAGCTACTGTTCCAACGTATCCTGGCGGGCTATGGAGCTTCACTCTTGGTGCAAAACAGCCGATTTTATTTGAACGGCTCCACACTTTCACAAAGCAAACGAAATATGCAAACGCTGATATTTTAAGCCAATGTTTCCGTCTTCCACAATTTATGAAGGAACATCTTCAATCGTAGTCGGAATCATTCCGGCTGCGAGTGTTGACAAAGAGGCGTTTTTATATTATGACACAAAACATAATGATTCCTATTTTCTTTATAAGGAGAGTGCCTATATGCGTGTGAAAGTTGTTTTACAATGTACAGAAACTGGAGATCGCAACTACATAACAACGAAAAATAAGCGTAACAATCTTTTTGTTGCGCTTATGCGCTTCTTTAATAAGATTATCAAAAGCTTGAACAATTTGCTCCACAGATTGTCGCATCCTTTATTCCTCCTTAGTTAAAGCGATTACAACATTTCTTGTGAACTTGTATATACGAGTTAGTTAACCGCTTTCAAATAATTTTCAAAGAAAAAAGATGCCCTTGTGGACATCTTTTTCACATTTATTTACTTTCTTTTTTTCGTGCATACATCGCCGCGTGTCGTTTAATTTCGCCAATTAATTGTATTTCCTCTTGTTTTGAAATCTCTAGGGAAAGACCGTATTGAAATTTGTTTACATATGTTTTCTTCCAAATGACAATCCCACGCACGTTGATTGGTTGATCAACGATTGTAAATTGCAACTCCACTTCGAGTTCACCTTTGGCGGAGTCAATGGGTAAATTTAAGTTTGTCTCCAGTCGAATACCGCGTGGACTAATATCGTGAATTTCGGCCGCTCCTTTATCCGTTTCTACTTCCCGTTCCCCAATATGTGTAATACGAAACGTACAAGGAAGCGGTTGACCAAATTGATATCGAAAAGGTTCTTGACGTTTAAACCTCATCATAAATCCCCCACATACAAACTATACCTTCTTCAATATAATTGAAATCATAAATAAATGCAAGGGAATTATGACCATTTCACCCATGTATCTGTCACGTTACCTGTTTCGTCACAATCAATTACATACGTAACATTACCATATCGATCGCTTAGTCGTAACTCATCGACATGGACGTCTTCCGTCATTCCTTTCTCTGTCCTTAAGATAACGCGACCATGTGAAAGGAAGTGACAACTTACTAATCGATGTGGATTCGTTTTCACTTCTTTAATGAGAAGTTGTCCTCGTTTCGCACGAGTAGATGGTTCGACCTCTGCCCGAGCGATTTTTTTCACCGCTCCACGTTTTGTTACAAGAATTATGTTTTCGTCTGTTGCCTGTTGACCAGAAACAACATAATCTCCATCTTTTAAATGAATGCCTTTTACTCCCGCCGCTCGAACGCCTACTTCTCCAATTTCTTCTTCTGAAAACAATAATCCGTATCCGTATTGTGTGACAAGAAATATATGTCCCATTCCGTTTGTTTGATATACGTTCACAACTTCATCATCTTCTTTTAATCGCATAGCAACAAGCGGCTTAGAATAACGTTGCGCTTTATAATGAACGAGATGTGTTTTTTTCACCAACCCTTGTTTTGTAATAAATAATAAATACCCGTTGTTAAAACTTGCGATTGGGATGGCACTAGTCAACTGCTCGTCTCGATCAAGCGGAATGATATGAGAAATGTGTTGACCAAGATCTTTCCAACGAATGTCTGGAAGTTCATAAACAGGACAATATAAATAGTTTCCTTTATTTGTGAATAACAATAACGTATGTGTTGTATTCATCTCAAACATTCCGAGCAACCTATCGCCCTCTTTCATTCCGATGTCCTGTCCGTTCGAGGCGCTATAGGATCGAAGGCTCGTGCGTTTAATATATCCGTCTTTTGTAATAGTGACAATGACATCTTCCTCTGGAACAACAACGTTCATTTCAATTTTAATTTCTTTTATTTCTTCTTCAATGGTCGTTCTTCGTTCATCGGCATACGTTTTTTTCATTTTTCTTAATTCCGATTTAATGACAGATAATAGCTTTTGTTCACTTTCTAAAATCGATGTTAGCTGCTCAATTTTATCATGAAGCGCATTTGCTTCTTCACGTAAATCATAAATATCTGTATTCGTCAAACGATATAACTGCAATGTGACAATGGCTTCTGCCTGAGGTTCTGTAAACCCATATCGATCCATTAAATTCGTTTTAGCATCTTTTTTATCTTGAGAAGCGCGAATCGTTGCGATGATTTCATCTAAAATGGATACAGCTTTCATTAATCCTTCTACAATATGAGCACGCTCTTTTGCTTTTCGTAATTCATAACGCGAACGATTGGCAACTACTTCTTTTTGATGCTCAATATATGCGTCTAACATTTGCGGTAAATTTAATAATTTCGGTCGACGCTCATGAATAGCGACCATATTGAAATTGTACGTAATTTGTAAATCTGTATTTTTATATAAATAATTTAAAATACCTTCCGCGTTGCCGTCTTTTCTCACTTCGATAACAATGCGTAATCCTGTACGATCTGTTTCATCACGCACATCAACAATTCCATCCAATTTTTTTTCTAGACGCAATTCATCAATTTTTTTAACTAAGTTCGCTTTATTCACTTCATAAGGGATTTCTGTGATAACTATCGCTTGTTTACCACCTTTCCCTTGCTCGATCGTGGCTTTCCCACGAATAACGATTTTACCTTTTCCTGTTTCGTAGGCTGTTTTAATGCCTTCTTTTCCTTGAATGATACCACCAGTTGGAAAATCTGGTCCTTTCAGTACCGTCATTAAATCATCAACCGTACAAGTCGGATGATTAATACGCATGATAACAGCATCAATTACTTCTCCTAAATGATGTGGTGGAATTTCTGTGGCATAACCTGCTGAAATGCCTGTGGAACCGTTGACGAGCAGATTCGGAAACATCGCTGGTAATACAACTGGTTCTTTACTCGTATCATCGAAGTTCGGTACAAACTCTACCGTTTCTTTTTCAATGTCGCGCAACAATTCTGATGCGATGGCAGATAATCTTGCTTCTGTATAACGCATCGCTGCGGGTGGATCTCCATCAATACTCCCATTATTCCCATGCATTTCAATAAGTACATTTCTTACTTTCCATTCCTGACTCATGCGTACCATCGCTTCATATACAGAAGAATCACCGTGCGGGTGAAAATTACCGATGACATTTCCGACCGTTTTAGCCGATTTACGAAATGGCTTATCCGATGTGTTTCCATCTACGTACATTGCATATAAAATGCGGCGTTGCACCGGCTTTAATCCATCGCGCACATCCGGCAAGGCGCGCTCTTGGATAATATATTTACTATATCGGCCGAATCGGTCTCCAAGCACATCTTCAAATGGTAAATCTAATACGCGTTCCATTCCCTTATTCCCCCTCAGCTGTCATCACATGATCGTTTTCTAAAATATTCATATCGTCCTCTAAACCGAATTGCACATTTGATTCAATCCATTTCCTTCTCGGTTCTACTTTATCGCCCATTAATGTTGTTACACGACGTTCTGCACGGGCTGCATCATCAATACGAACACGAATAAGCGTCCGTGTTTCAGGGTTCATTGTCGTCTCCCATAATTGATCGGCATTCATCTCACCGAGTCCTTTGTAACGTTGAATCGTATATCCTTTACCGACCTTTTTCAAAATCGACTGCAATTGTTCATCCGTCCATGCATATTCCACAACTTCCTTTTTGCCAACTTTTTTACTCACTTTATACAGCGGTGGAAGAGCGATAAACACTTTGCCCGCTTCAATAAGCGGTCGCATATAGCGATAAAAGAACGTTAACAACAATACTTGAATATGCGCACCGTCTGTATCCGCGTCAGTCATAATGATCACTTTGTCATAATGAATATCATCGAGTGAAAAATCAGCCCCGACACCGCCACCAATGGCATGAATGATTGTATTAATTTCTTCGTTTTTAAAAATATCGGTTAATTTCGCTTTTTCCGTGTTAATCACTTTTCCACGAAGAGGTAATACAGCTTGAAAGCGACGATCACGACCTTGTTTCGCAGATCCACCAGCTGAATCCCCTTCAACTAAATACAACTCATTTTTTTTGGGATTTCGCGTTTGAGCAGGCGTTAACTTTCCGCTTAATACGTGCTCTTTTCCCTTGCGCTTTTTCCCCGACCTTGCTTCTTCCCGAGCTTTTCGTGCAGCCTCACGCGCTTGAAACGCGCGAATCGCTTTTTTAATTAACAGCGTTGCAATATCTGGGTTTTCATTTAAAAAATACGTCAGTTTTTCACTAACGACAACTTCAACAGCGGAACGAGCTTCAGGTGTTCCTAATTTGCCTTTCGTTTGCCCTTCAAATTGCAAAAGTGCTTCTGGAATGCGAACAGAAATGATGGCAGATAATCCTTCACGGATGTCTGTCCCTTCTAAGTTTTTATCTCTTTCTTTTAATAAACCTACTTTTCGTGCATATTCATTAAACACACGAGTCATCGCTGTTTTAGCCCCAATTTCATGCGTCCCTCCATCTTTCGTACGGACATGGTTTACAAAAGAAAGCATGTTTTCTGAGTATCCGTCATGAAATTGGAAAGCAAACTCGACTTCAATATCACTTTGCTCACCATTAAAAAATACAACAGGGTGAAGCACGTCTTTTTCCTCATTTAAATATTGCACAAACGCCTCAATGCCGTTTTCGTAATAAAATGTATCGCGCAAACCTGTTCGTTCATCGTATAATTCAATTTTTAACCCCTTTAATAAAAATGCAGATTCTCTCAACCGTTCACTAATCGTTTCGTAATGAAACGTCGTTGTGCTAAAAATCGTTGGGTCTGGTTTGAATTGAATTTTTGTCCCTGTTTGTTTTGTTACTCCGATTTTCTCAAGTGTAGTCACAGGTTTTCCACCATGTTCAAACCGTTGATAATATATAAACCCATCACGATGAATGGTCACTTCTAACCACTCAGACAAAGCATTCACAACAGAAGCGCCAACACCGTGTAACCCACCGCTCGTTTTATAGCCACCTTGACCAAATTTTCCTCCAGCATGTAATACCGTTAAAATAACTTCGGGAGTCGGCTTTCCTAACTTATGCATGCCTGTAGGCATCCCACGTCCTTCATCTTGCACGCTTACACTTTGATCGTTATGTATCGTTACAACAATGCGTCTCCCATATCCTGCGAGCGCCTCATCAACCGCATTATCAACAATTTCATATACAAGATGATGCAAACCGCGACTATCTGTACTTCCAATATACATCCCCGGACGTTTACGAACCGCCTCTAACCCTTCTAACACTTGAATGGCGTCTTCGTTATATGTAAGAAGCTGCTTATCTGTCACAATCATTCCCCTTTCACAACAAGAACATTTGTTTCTGTTTTTTTTGACTTTCTCTATTTTAACATACATTCGTAAAACGTCCAACGTCGTGAAGAAAAAGAACGACCATTACAAAAAGAATGGTCGTTTTTACCGTGTGAGCGCATGTTCTACTTTGATGCAGCGATCCATCACAACCGTATACCCTTTTTTTGTTAAATCATGATATACGCCTTCATCATATACACCTAATTGCGCCCAAAACACGTCTGCATCCATTTGAACAAACTGTTCAGCGATTTCACGCAAATGTTCAGAGCGACGGAACACATTAACAATATCGACATGTCCTTCGATATCTGTTAACGTAGCAACGGCTGGAATGCCTTCCCACTCTTTAATAAGAGGGTTAACTGGAATAATGTCGTAGCCTGCCTCTTTCATTGCTTTTGCAACCATATAAGATGTACGCTCCGGACGATCTGACAATCCTACCACAGCAATTCGCTTCGCCTTGTTTAAAATTTGTTTAATTTGTTCACGACTTGGACCCATATCATCTACCTCCCATAATAAACTAGTACTTCTTCATGTAAAAAAATAATCCTGCCTTCATTTTTTAAAAAAGCATGTTACAATAAAAACATAACATCCATAGAGGAACTATGAATGGAGTAGAGGGGGCATATGATGTCTGTTTTGCTTGTGATTTTCAGTTACTTACTTGGTTCAATTCCGTTCGCATTGATCGTTGGAAAAATAGGGTATGGAATTGACATACGTGAACACGGGAGCGGCAATTTAGGTGGAACAAATACATTTCGCGTGCTCGGTGGAAAAGCGGGATTAATTGTGACAATTGCTGATATTTTAAAAGGGACGTTAGCCGCGAGCCTACCTATATTGTTTTCTGTAGATATTCACCCACTTCTTACAGGAATGTTTGCTGTGTTTGGTCATACATATCCGGTGTTTGCTCAATTTCGCGGTGGAAAAGCGGTTGCTACATCTGGTGGAGTGTTGTTATTTTATTCACCCGTTCTATTTATGACGATGTTAGCTGTCTTTTTTCTCATTCTATATATATCAAAATACGTTTCACTTTCATCTATGTTAACAGGCGTGTATGCGACCGTCTATGCATTCGTGTGGACAGATGACGTTCCTTTGCGCATTGTCGTCACATTATTAACACTTTTTGTGTTTTATCGTCACCGAGCGAACATAAAACGTATTTTAAACAAAACAGAACCGAAAGTGAAGTGGTTATAGTGGCTACATGTCATTTACCAAAACAATTTGTAACGAAAATGAATGCTTTGCTTCGAGATGAAGCGGAGCGTTTTTTTGCGACGTACAATGAAGAAAAAGTCAACGGTTTACGGATCAATTCATTGAAAGTATCACCATCAACATTTTTACACATAAGCCCATGGGAACTTGAACCGATCCCTTTTTGTCCTACAGGATTTTATTATTACAACGCCCAACCCGGAAAACATCCATATCATGCTGCGGGATTGTATTACATTCAAGAACCTAGCGCCATGTTTGTCGCTGAAGTGCTTGCCCCATCTCCAGGAGAACGAGTGCTCGACTTATGCGCAGCACCGGGGGGGAAAACGACACAATTAGCAGCGATGATGAATAACGAAGGTTTTCTACTGGCAAACGAAATTCATCCAAAACGCGTCAAAGCTTTATCTGAAAATATTGAACGGCTCGGAATTACAAATACTGTTGTGACAAATGAAACGCCTGAAAAATTATCGGAAACGTTTGAAGGGTTTTTTGATAAAATTTTAGTTGACGCTCCATGTTCAGGAGAAGGCATGTTTCGAAAAGACGCAGAAGCGATCCAATTTTGGAGTTTAGAACACGTTCAAAAATGTGCACAAACACAACGGCACATTTTATCATGTGCTTATAAGATGTTAAGCGAAGGAGGCACACTCGTTTACTCGACATGCACATTTTCTCCAGAAGAAAACGAGCAAATCATTGACTGGTTTTTAACAACTTACGAGGATATGGAATTAATACCAATTGAAAAAAAACATGGCATTCAACCAGGTGTGTCACATTGGACAAACACACATCATGGAAACATTGCACATACAGCAAGGCTCTGGCCGCATCATCTAAAAGGGGAAGGACATTTCGTCGCAAAAATGCGCAAACGAAGTAGCGTCAAACGTTGGAATGGAAAAACAGTTGCATGTAACGTCCCTAAAGTGATGTGGCGTGATTATGAAACGTTTACGAATCATACCATCCAAACAACAATAAAAGGAACGATGTATGCGTTTGGTGCACACTTATTTGCCCTCCCACATTCGTGCCCTCGCTTAGATGGCTTAAAAGTCGTCCGCCCTGGTCTCCATATCGGAGAATGGAAAAAAAATCGCTTTGAACCAAACCACGCTTTAGCGATGGCATTAACAAAACAACAAGTACAAGCATATCTGTCTCTTACATTTGAAGAAAGCCTACGATACATGAAAGGAGAAACATTACAAACGAGCGGAGATCGTGGATGGATATTAGTGACTATTGATGGATATCCGCTTGGTTGGGGAAAAGAAGTAAAAGGAGTTGTAAAAAACTTTTATCCTAAAGGATTGCGAATCAAATAGGATGTCCCTCAGTAATGAGAGACATCCTTATTATTTTGTTATAGTAACTGTAAAAGTGATATCATTTTTATTTAAATCGAACGTTTTCGCCTTCAACACGAGTCCTTCTTTTATACGAATGTTGCTTACAACAATATAAATGCGTTCACGTTTCGCATCGATTTTCACCCAATTTGGCAATGAAGCATGTTTATTGATATACGTTAATACATACGGTACAGGTAAACGGAGTTGCCCAAACGTCATCGTCGGATGAGCAAGTACAACATGACCATTCTCATCCACCCTTGGATCAAATGCCATTGTCAAATCAACAGGCTTTCCAAATATCGGGATAGCACTTGTTATATACAACCGATCAGCTAATTGAACATTGTAAGACAAACCACCTTTTTTTTCATGCTTCTGAATATAGTCGTTCACTAACGCATTTAGATGTTGTTTAGATGTTTGAACAGTAAATGTCGGTCCTTCCACGTTAACATTCGATATATATGGGGAAGGAGATGATTGAAACATATAAAAAAGTAATAACGCCATCACTAAACTATTTATTCCTAACAAACTAAAAAATAACACTTTCCACTTCACTATTTATTCCCCTATCCATTCTTCATGTTTTTGTAGATGTTCATACATACGTTGTGCGATTAGTTCATAGCCACGTGTGTTCGGATGAAATTGATCGTCATACAATATATCATCACGTTCTTCAAACAAATCGTCAATAGGTACAAATAGCGCACGATCATAACGCGAGATCACTTTCTTACTTCCTTCGTTCCACATGTGTATGATCTCCCCCATTTCTTGTATATTCGGAAAAGCCGAAGAAAACGGATTGTATAACCCGATAAGTACAATATAAGCATCTGGATTCATATAGCGAAGAAGTTGCAATTGCTCGTCAAGTCGGGAAGCAAACATCTGTTGTTCTTTAACAAACAATTCATACGTTAAGGATAAAAAATGTGACCGAATAACTTTCATGACATCGTTTCCGCCAATTGTAATCAAAATAACATCTGCTTTTCGAATGACCGATTCATTGTTCATGATGACATCAGTTAGTTGTTCACTACGCAACCCCCGTTTGCCAAAATTTTGAACAAACACCTTATTCACATCTTCACGTTGCTCTAAATATTGCTTAATGAATGTGACATAGCCACCTTTACCATCCCCTACCCCTTTCGTTAACGAATCACCTAACGCTACAACATGTAAATCACGTGGCTTTATTTGTTCTTGTTCATTTTCTTGTATGGTCGTTGGGACAGTAGTTGTAGAGGTCGAGGAACATCCGACTAAACATACACAAAGAAATAGAAGAAGCAGTTTGTTCATATGGGCTCCCCTCTCTATAAAAGAAAAGACAAAAATGACACGGTCATCATTTTTGTCTGCATATGTTATTCTTGTAACATGTCAATATGTTTTAAAATTTCTTCGTACGGTACATCGTTTAAGCCACTATAATACTTCACGATCGTTCCATTTTGGTCAACGAGATAGAAATCTGTACCGTGAATGACTTGATCCCCTTCTTGTGGCTTTTTTACAACGGCTTTAAAGTTTTTCTGCGCAAAGCGTTCAATGTCTTGTTGGGTGTAACCTGTAAGTAAGTGCCAATTACTTAAATCTCCTTGAAACTTTTCAACATACGTTTTTAACGCATCTGGTGTATCGTTTTCGGGATCTACACTAAATGAAACAAAGTGCACATCTAACCCTTTTTCCTTAGCCATTTTTTGTAGTTTCGCCATATTTGCTGTCATCGGTGGACAAACGTCAGCACATCGTGTGAAAATAAAATCGGCTACCCACACTTTTCCTTTTAAATCAGCTAGACCAAACTGTTGACCATGTTGGTCAGTAAATGTGAAATCTTCGATCGGCCAATTTTTTGCATCTGGAATCGCTTGCTGGCAAGCGACAAGCGACAACAAAAGCACAGCAAACAGCCATAAGCGTATACGCTTCACCTTTTATGTCCTCCTATTCCGTATAGTACATAAACCCTATCGCTCCTGGACCTGTATGTGTCGAAATGATTGGAGTTGTATACACAATGTCCGTCTGTGTCCATCCTGTCGTTTCCGCAATGGATTGTTTTAATCGTTCACTTAAATCAAGCGCCTCTGCGTGAGCAATTCCGACTGCTCGAACTTTTTTTCCCTTCGTATGTTCAACAAATTGATTGGTTAAATATTTGACAATTTGGGACTGGCTCCGAACTTTTGTGACAGGCGTATATACCCCATCTTCTAATGAAGCGATCGGTTTGATGTTTAGTAACGAACCTATCATCGCTTTCCCTCGTCCAATACGTCCACCTTTGACGAGATTTTCAAGCGTATCAACAACAACGAATAAATGTGTATTCGCACGAACTGTATCGAGATGGGAAACAATCTCTGATACTGTCTTTCCCTCAGAGACCATTTTGACCGCTTCTAATACTTGAAAGCCAAGTGCAAGAGAAATAAAGCGTGAGTCGACAACGGTGACGTTCGTCTTTGTCATCGCAGCTGCACTTTCGGCAGAGCGCACCGTTCCGCTCATTCCTCCTGTCATATGAATCGAGATAACATCGTATCCCGCTTCTCCAAGTTCATCATACACTTGTAAAAACTGTCCTGCAGACGGTTGAGAGCTTTTCGGAAGTTCATTTGCTTGTTTCATTTTTTCAATAAATTGTTGTGGAGTTAGGTCAATACCATCTAAATATGTTTCCCCATCAATAGAGATGGATAATGGAACGACACGAATGTCCCACGCTTCAATTATTTCTTTTGGTAAATCGACCGTAGAGTCTGTTACAATTTTTACTTTACTCATTTTTTCACTTCCTGTATTTCATTCTAAAATTTTCGTACGGTGAAATTATATAATAAAATCGCCCTGCGTGTCTTCGTTTTCATAAAATTTTTTGTAAAAAAAGAGCTGATTTGCACATTAGCAAAACAGCTCCTTCGTCATTTATGCATTGTTTTTTAAAATTTCAGATTTAAATATTTGTTCGTATACCGGCCACTTCAACACACGTTTTAAATAATCTTTAAACGAATGCACCTTCTTTGTTTTTTTGCTCGCATACACTTGTGCAATAAACGTTTGTAACCTTACTTTTACCATAAATTGATAAGGGTTATCGTCCTCCAATACCGGAATTTCAATAATTTTTACTTTTTGCCCATCTACGTTTTTAAACTCTAGGCTTTTGAATAACAAAATATCAATCCTCTTTTTTGACCGATTTACTTATATTATACACGATTTTTGTGTTGAAGTATGTCACATTTCGTCATCGAATTATAAAAAATTTTTGTCAAATGAGCAAATGGAATAAACTACTATCTTTATTCACTTCCATAAACGGAAAACCTTTTTTCTTCATTCGTTCAACGAGCGGACCATAATCTTCACGACATTTCAATTCAATACCAACAAGAGCTGGACCACTATCTTTATTATTCTTTTTCGTATATTCAAACAATGTAATGTCATCTGTTGGTCCCAGCACTTCATCAAGAAATTCACGTAAAGCGCCTGCACGTTGTGGAAAATTGACAATAAAATAATGCTGAAGTCCTTCATAAATCATAGAACGCTCTTTAATTTCTTGCATACGTCCAATATCGTTGTTTCCTCCACTGATAATGCAAACAACTGTTTTGCCACGAATGTGATCTTTATATAAGTCAAGTGCAGCAACTGGCAACGCTCCAGCAGGTTCTACAACGATCGCATTCTCGTTATAAAGTTGCAAAATTGTTGTGCACACTTTTCCTTCAGGAACGACTACAATATCGTCAACGAGCTCTTTCGCTAACGTAAATGTCTTTTCACCCACGCGCTTGACTGCTGCACCATCTACAAATGGGTCGATTCCATTTAAAGTAACGACTTCTTTTGCTTCAAACGATTTTTTCATCGAAGGAGCTCCTTCAGGTTCGATACCGATTAATTTTGTCGTTGGTGAAATGCTTTTTATATACGTACCGACACCAGAAATAAGCCCTCCCCCGCCAATACTTGCGAACACATAGTCGATCGGCTCTTCACAATCATTTAAAATTTCAACCCCGACCGTTCCCTGTCCAGCAATGACAGCCTCATCATCAAACGGATGGATAAACGTTCGTTGCTCTTTTTTGGCACAAACAATCGCCTGCTCATAAGAGTCATCAAATGTATCACCAACTAAAATGATATCAACAAATTCCCGACCAAAAAATTGTACTTGTGATACTTTTTGTCGTGGAGTAGTAGACGGCATATAAATTTTACCGTGTACGCCGAGTACTCGACACGAATAAGCAACGCCTTGGGCGTGATTTCCTGCACTTGCACAAACAATCCCGTTTTTCTTTTCTTCTTCACATAAACTTTTCATTCGATAATATGCCCCGCGAATTTTAAACGATCGAACGACTTGTAAATCTTCTCGTTTAAAGTATACGTGGCAATCATAACGTTCTGAAAGCAATTCATTTTTTTGTAAAGGAGTATGATACACGACATCTTTTAACGTTTGATAAGCAATTAAAATATCTTCTACATATACGCCATGTTTTCGTTTTACTTGTTGTTCCATCTTCTCGTTTCCTTTCCATTTATAAATTCGTTGTCACATTTATGTTATTCTAAAATATATCATATTTTCGGATAAAGAAAAGTAAATTCTCTAAAAATTATTTAAAAAGATAAAGCCCGCCGATTAGCGAGCTCGTTCATATATGCAAAATGTATGTGGATAGCGATTTTTTTCATCTTGTACACCCGGTTGAGCGGTACGAAGCATCCATTCTTTTTCATCAATTGGCGGGAAAAATGTATCTCCTGTAAACGTTGCGTCAATATGTGTAACATACAGGCGATCCGCTAGCGGCATCGCTTGTTCAAATACTTGTGCCCCTCCAATAATGAACACATGACCATATTGTTGTTCGATTTGTCGAATGTTATCTATCGAATGAATGACTTGCACATTCGCATCTGTTGAAAACGTTTTGTCTCGTGTCAGTATGATATTGATTCTCCCTGGGAGTGGACGACCAATCGATGCAAATGTTTTTCGCCCCATGACAATCGGATGTCCCATAGTTACCCGCTTGAAATAAGCTAAATCTGCTGGTAAATGCCAAGGTAACGTATTGTTATAACCGATGACTCGATTTCGATCCATAGCCACAATAATAGAGATCAACTAAATCACTTCCTTATACAGACACGTCCGCTTTAATATGCGGATGTGGATCATAATCAACAATTTCAAAATCTTCAAAACGATACTCAAAAATAGAAGCAGGCTTTCGTTTGATTATCAATTTCGGGAGCGGTCGCGGTTCTCTTGTTAATTGCAATTTTGCTTGTTCAATATGGTTCATATATAAATGGACATCACCGCCAGTAAAAATAAGTTCTTTCGGCTGCAGATCGCATTGTTGAGCAACCATATATGTAAGTAACGCGTAGCTTGCGATATTGAACGGAAGACCTAAAAACGTATCGACAGATCGCTGTTGCCACATGCATGATAATGTCCCATTTTCCACATAAAACTGAAAAGCATAATGACAAGGTGGCAATTTCATATGATCTAATTCTGCCACATTCCACGCGCTCACTAAAAGACGGCGGGAGTTTGGATTTGTTTTTATTTGTTCAATCACTTCACTTATTTGATCAATCGTTCGTCCGTCTGCTCCTCTCCACGAACGCCATTGCGCTCCGTACACCGGTCCTAAATCTCCGTTTTCATCTGCCCATTCATCCCAAATCGTTACACCATTTTCTTTTAAATAGCGAATATTCGTATCTCCGCTCAAAAACCAAAGCAATTCATGAATAATGGAACGAATATGTAATTTTTTGGTTGTCAGTAAAGGAAATCCTTCTCGTAAATCAAAACGTAACTGACGTCCAAATACAGAAAGCGTTCCCGTCCCCGTACGGTCATCTTTATACACACCGTTTTGCAAAATATCTTCAAGTAATTGTAAATATTGCTTCATGATGCCCTCACCCTTTTTTTATTTACTGTCATTTATTATGACATAAAGCAAAAAAGTAGGAAAGACAAAAAAACCGTAGGATTTGCCCTACGGTTTAACAAATACGAGGTAACATAAGCCCTGTCAGTCGATATAACCGTCGTGTTGTACCAAGCGGTGTCCGTAATAACAACTGCTCTTTGTTTGTTGCTCGAACTGTTCCGATCACAGCTGCGTCTTTTCCTTCTAGTTGGGAACGAAGTACATCAAGAATGGTCTGTTCATCTTCTTTTGGTACGATCATGACTACTTTTCCTTCGTTAGCCAAATAATTAAAAAACAAAAAGCGCCTTCTACTCTGAAGACGCTTCTTGCTCTGTCTGCTTTTCTTTGCGTTTATACACAAATTTTGAAATAGATATACTCACTTCATATAATAGGAGTAACGGGATGGTTACTAAAAAGTCAGAAATAAAGTCTGGTGGGGTAATCGTTACCGCAATAATAACTAATACAAAATACGCGTATTTTCTTACTTTTTGTAATGCGTACGGATTAATTAAACCAACGCTTGTTAAAAACATAACGATGATCGGTAATTCAAACAATATAGCAAACGGAATCGTCATGTTTAAAATAAATCGAAAATACTTCTCTGTTGTAAACATCGTCGCGAACAAATCTTCGCCAAGACTCATTAAAAAGTGGAACACCATCGGCAAAACAACAAAGTAACCAAAACATAAACCGAGAACAAATAACAAAAATGTCGCTGGAATATACGATAACGTTACTTTTCGTTCTCTTGGAGTAAGAGCAGGCTTCACGAACATCCATAGTTGCCAAACAAATACAGGAATCGTCATTGTAATCGCAAATACTCCAGCTAACATCACATATACCCACAAAATATCGGTCGGCCCTAAAATCGTTAGCTTGACATCTAAATCGGCGATCAGCCAACGATATAAATCTTGAACAAAAATAAATCCTACAATAAAAAATAAAATCAGTGCTCCAACAACAATAAAAATTCTCTTGCGCAATTCTTCTAAATGTTCAACTAACGTCATCTCTTTATCTTCATATCGTTGCTTTTCTTCCACGAGCGTAAACACCAACCTTTTTCCATGTTAAAAACGGCAACACATCGTTGCCGCTTTATGATTTACGCGTTTCTTTCTTTTCGTCAAGCTCCTCTAATACTTCATCGCGCAATCCTTTTGTTGACTTTTTAAACTCACGCAACGTTTCACCGAAAGCACGTCCAATTTCAGGCAGTTTTTTCGGTCCGAAAATGACAAGAGCGATGACAAGAATTAAAATTAAACCAGGCACTCCGATATTTGAAAGCATAACGTCATCTCCTTTTTTCATACATACGCTTCTTTTATTGTATTGCTAAGATCTTCATTTTTCAATGACAATTTTTTTAGAGGTGTGTGAAATGTTTGATAATCATCATACTATTTATGCAGTTTTCTTTACAATATCTAGTGATGTAACCGTTGAAGTGGGTAAATTAGGCACTTTTTTATTCCCGAGCGGAAACTATATTTATGTAGGGAGTGCGAAACGAAACATTCAATCACGTATTCAACGTCATATGCAACTGGAAAAACGAAAACGTTGGCATATCGATTACATTCGTCCATATGGAGAAATTACACACGTTCAAACATATTCTTCTGAGCTTAGTGAATGTGAGCGTGCCCAACAACTTTTACAACAATACAAAGGACAATGGATCGTAAAAGGATTTGGTTCATCTGACTGCCGTTGTCCTTCCCACCTTATTTACTATAAAGAATAAACGAGGGATACACTCCCTCGTTAACCTTTATTCCCCATATGTTTCTTTCGATTTTGCTCCTTTTCCTGCAACACGTATTCAACTTCGCTCGGAAAAGAGGGGAAAGAAGTAGTAAGTTACATCCGTTTTGTTTTTTTACGACTTGAATCCAACTCAATGTTTCCTGTTTCCTGTTCTGTTGTTCCTTGTCCCTTAATTTCTGGCGCACTTAATCCTGTTTTCGAAGCATCTTTTTTTCGTTTTCCCATCTGATTCACCCCCTACTGCTTTATTTTGTGCCATTTACGAAAGTTCAATCGTACCGAAATGAAATTTTGCTGTTTTTCTTCGATAAACAGAGAAACCAAATTGATGAAATCGCGAGCTTTGCCAATGATCTTTCAACACAACTCGTTGACGGGCTACTCGTTTCGCCTGTTCGATATCTTCTTTTGTTACGTTCGTATATAGCGCTGCCTGTTTTAATCCCTTTATCCCATCCGACTCTTCAATACTTACTTCAAACATCGGATCCAAATAAACAACATCATATGATTTATCATCGCATTGCGCTAAAAATGAGCGAAAATCATCATGATGCACACAAATACGTCGCATCGCTTCATTAAGTTCAACTACATCGCTATCCCAATGACGTAACCCTTGTTTTGTTAAGTAAGCGATATATACACTCCCCTCAATTCCTACCACTTTTCCTTCCGAACCAACAGCTAAGCTGGCGATAATACTATCGGTCGCCAATCCAAGCGTACAATCTAAAAACGTCATCCCCTTTTGTAACTTCGTAGCTTGTAAAAACGGTTCACTTTCTCCTTTTAAAATGCGCTTTGCTCGAAAAGAAGCAGAATTAGGATGAAAAAATAACGGTTCACGCCCGTTCGGAAAATGGAGTTCTAATCTCTCTTTTCCAACGACAAGAACAGGTTGAGCTACGAATTGGTGGATGGTCGTAATGGAACGTTTTCGACGTGGAATGTATGAAGTTTGTAATTCTAACGCAATTTGTTTCGCTTTCTCGATCATTTGGTCATTCGTTCTACCTGCAGTTGTCACAATCATACGTTCACCTCAAAAGAAAAAGGATGTCTGTAGGACACCCTTAGCAATGTTTTTCAAAAGCTTGCATAATATTTTGCATAATATTTTCGAGCGAGTTTGCTTCGATATCGTGACGTGGAATAAAATGAACAACTTCTTTACCTTTTAATAATGCCATCGATGGAGAAGAAGGTTCGATACCGACAAAATACTCACGCATTTTAGCTGTCGCTTCTCGATCTTGCCCTGCAAAAACAGTAACGAGATGATTCGGTTTTTTCTCGCTCATTTGTACCGCCTGAATAGCTGCTGGACGCGCAAGCCCTGCTGCACAACCACAAACAGAATTAACGACAACAAAAGTTGTTCCCTCTACCTGCTCCATAAACTGTTCCACTTCTTCACTCGTGCGCAATTCTTTAAATCCACCGTTTACTAATTCATCACGCATCGGTTGTACAACTTGGCGCATATATTCTTCATATGACATAAACATACGTACATCCCTCCAAATCATTCTTGCTTTTACAAGAATACAACAATGTAAATAGAAAAATCAATAAAATAAAAAACATTGAATAATTTTCTAAAAATTTTTATAATGAATGTATTTATATAATGTAAATGGAGGTTGAGGACATTGCCAATTAATATTCCACGTGATCTTCCTGCGAAAGAGGTACTAGAACAAGAAAATATTTTCGTCATGGATGAAGATCGCGCCTATTCTCAAGACATTCGACCGCTAAACATTATTATTTTAAACTTAATGCCCCAAAAAGAAAAAGCGGAAACACAATTGCTACGTTTACTTGGAAATTCACCGCTACAAGTGAATGTAACCTTCTTGCGTCCAGAAACACATGAAGCAAAAACAACATCGAAACACCATCTCGATCAATTTTATACGACATTTCAGCATGTACGACATCGAAAGTATGACGGTATGATCATTACCGGGGCTCCTGTTGAACATTTACCGTTTGAACAAGTCGATTACTGGAATGAATTGACCAAAATAATGGAATGGACAAAAACAAATGTCACATCTACGTTACATATTTGTTGGGGTGCACAAGCAGGGATGTACTATCACTATGGTATTCCAAAATACGATTTACCACAAAAATGTTTTGGTGTATTTGATCATGTGTTAGAACAAAAGCACGTGAAACTGATTCGTGGATTTGACGATATTCATAAAATTCCACACTCACGCCATACAGATGTGAAACGTGAACATATCGAAGCGGTTTCAGAGTTAACGATTTTATCTTCATCCGAAGAAGCTGGCGTCTGTCTCGTCATTTCAAACGATGGCAAACAAGTGTTTTTAACAGGGCACCCAGAGTATGATGCCACAACGCTAAAAGAAGAATACGAACGCGACTTAGCCAGAGGTCTAGACATTCAAATTCCAAAATATTATTTTCCACATGACGATCCAAATAAACAACCGTATAACACATGGCGCTCTCACGCTAACTTACTGTTTGTCAATTGGCTCAACTATTATGTTTATCAAGAGACGCCTTATGTGTGGGAGTAGGCTTTCGCTTTTCTGCGAGAGCTTTTTTATTTGTAAGTATGTAAAAAAAGAATATAATGTTTTGTATACATAAAGAAAGGAGATGTACACGTGGTTGATCAAACCCGACATATTTCTTTTATTGTAGCAGGATTGCTGTTAGCTATTTTTATGGCAGCAATGGATAATACAATTGTTGCAACCGCAATCGGTACAATTGTCGCAGATTTAGGCGGCGTAGATCAATTTATTTGGGTCACATCTGCTTACATGGTGACCGTCATGGCCGGCATGCCAATTTTCGGGAAGTTATCTGATATGTATGGAAGAAAACGATTTTTTCTTTTTGGACTCATTGTTTTTCTCATCGGCTCCGCTTTGTGTGGTTTAGCTCAAAACATCGTCCAGCTCAGCATTTTTCGTGCAATTCAAGGAATTGGTGGCGGTGCGTTAATGCCCATCGCATTCACGATTGTATTCGATGTATTCCCACCTGAAAAACGGGGAAAAATGACCGGGTTGCTCGGTGCAGTCTTTGGAATGTCAAGCGTGCTTGGTCCATTGCTCGGTGCTTATATTACCGATTATTTAAGTTGGCATTGGGTATTTTATGTGAATGTCCCAATCGGTTTATTGTCCATTTTTTTCATTGTTCGTTATTACAAAGAATCGACACAGCATACAAAACAAGCCATTGACTGGTTTGGCGCTTTGACTCTCGTTGTTGCTGTCGTTAGTTTAATGTTTGCATTAGAATTAGGTGGAAAACAATACGATTGGAAATCTGCACCTATCATTTCATTGTTTTCTATTAGCTTTGTGTTCTTTATTGCTTTCTTATATGTAGAAACAAAAGCAAAAGAGCCAATCATCCCATTTGTTTTGTTTAAACGGCGCACGTTTGCGATCGCACAACTATTAGCATTTTTATATGGAGCAACATTCGTTATTTTAACTGTCTTTATTCCTATATTCGTACAAGCGGTATATGGTGGAACGGCCAAAAACGCAGGGCTTATTTTAATGCCAATGATGCTTGGTTCTGTTGCGGGAAGCTCGACGGCAGGAATTTCCCAAACGAAAACATCTTATCGAAACATTATGTTCGTTTCGATTGTCGCTTATTTTTTTGGCATGCTTCTTCTTAGTATGATGACGCCAGAAACATCGAGAATATGGTTAACTGTTTATATGGCATTAGCTGGATTTGGGGTTGGATTTTCTTTTTCACTTTTGCCATCGGCGTCTATGCATAATTTAGAGCCCCGTTTCCGTGGGACAGCGAATTCAACAAATTCATTTTTTCGTTCGCTCGGCATGACAATTGGTATAACCATTTTCGGAACGATTCAATCAAATAAGCTAGCTGCTGAATTACGCGAATCATTCGGTGCGAATACGACAACATTTTCGCTAGATCCACATGCGTTGTTTGAAACAGGAGCACGGGCTCAAATACCACCGAACGTGCTGCAAAAAATTGTCGATGCGATGGCTTCGTCAATTACATTTACATTTTCTATTGCATTAATTCCGATCGCTCTTAGTGCAATAGCTATTTTCTTCATGGGAAACGAAAAATTAGAAGTTCAACAAAAAGGTAGGGAGCAATGATGCGTCTTCCTACCTTTTTTGCAACATAAATAACCACATAAAAGAAACGGCCTGTTTTAACTCTGTCGGTAAATGTCGGATAATAGAATTATCAATTTCGCGCTTATACACCCCTTCTCCATCAACAACTGTAAAACCATTTTCAGTAGCTAGCCGTTCAAACTCCCATGGCATCATCGTATTGCAGATCACCGCCTCATCATATAAGCGGCGATAGCTATTTACTCGCGGAGCAGCTGTCGGTCCAAGGATACCTACACAAACATATGCATTTGCTTTTAATACACGCCGCACTTCCTCAAGCGCAGCAAGCGGACGTTCCGTCCATTCAAAGCAGTTAATAATCATCGCACCTGTAAACGTTTCATCTGGAAAAGGTAAATTCATAATATCCGCTTGTTGAAAATGAAGATGTTCATGAGTTCTTCGGTTTTTGGCTAATTCAATCATTTCACTCGATAAATCTAATCCGATGACACGATATCCTTGTTGACATAGCTTATACGATCCGTATCCATCTCCACATCCAATATCTGCAATATATCCTTCTTTCGGCATATATGTCGTCACAAACGGAATGATCGTTTTTCGACTTCCTCTCTCCCACATCTCCTCGCTGCTTTGATGCCACCATTCTGCTCGCTCATCCCATTGTTTTTCAGCCTCTTTATGCCACCCGCGCATAACTCCACCCCTTTTTGAAAAAAATAAACATGTTACGTTTATTGTAGCAGAAAGGGGCAAAGAACATGACAAAAAAAGTGAACGAAGGAAGCAAAAATCAAAACGCACCGACACAACATGGCAAGTTGAATGAGGGGGCAGGGGACAACAGTAAAGGACGCAAACAAAACAAAAGCCAAAACGATAAAACCGACCATTAAAAAAGTCGGGCGATTAGCCCGACTACAGACTGTTGACAAAATGGGTTCCATTATTTGTTCCATTTAAGCCTAAAAAACGAGGAAAACTCCCCACCATAAAACAGCAGAACCTTCTGCAATAGGCATTCGGTGAACAAAAACACTTTGAATGATCGAAACGAGACCAATGACGCAAAAAGTTCTCTGTACAAAACCCGCTATTTTCCCTTAGAGAAAGCCCGAAAGCCTCACCGATGGCTAACGTGGCGACCACACTCCCTTCTGATCGGAACATTGCAATTTTCTTCTATATGCCGAACGGGAATGCCATTGTTGATCAAAGCATACTCAAACGTAAAACTGCATCCTAATTTCGTATCATTTCCCGAGCCTCCGCAGGACTCATTGTCGCAACAGGAAACATCATGATCCCCATCGATTCTTATTCAAATAGTTTTGGTATACCATTAATTAAAGAGTAAACACCCATATAAGCCATAGCGATAACTATAATAACGCCAAAAATGGTCATCCATAATGGATGTTTGTAATCTCCGACAATTTTTGTTCTGTATGCCGCCACTAACATCACGCCTAGAGAAATTGGTAAGATCAGACCGTTTAATGAGCCTACTAAAATTAAGATTTTCACTGGTCTTCCGACTAAAACGAAAACTAACGTTGAAATGGCAATGAATCCGATAATAATCCACTTGTGGTACTTTTCCAAAATTGGATGAAAGGTACGAATAAATGAAACCGATGTATACGCGGCACCTACAACGGAAGTAATGGCTGCTGCCCACATAACCACTCCGAATATTTTGTAACCAATATTGCCTGCAGCTAATTTAAATACGGATGCCGGAGGGTTAGAAGGGTCAAGGGTTAACCCTTGCGCGACAATACCTAAAGCTGCCAAAAATAAGAAAATTCGCATAATAGACGCAATACCGATTCCTGAAATCGAACTACGGGTCACCTCAGGAAGTGCTTCCTTTCCTTTTATTCCAGCATCCAATAAGCGGTGCCCGCCCGCAAACGTAATATATCCTCCAACCGTTCCGCCAACAAGTGTAACAATAGCAAGAATATCGATCGTATCTGGAACAAAGGTTTTTACCACTGCTTCTCCGACAGGGGGCTTAGCTGTAAACATCACATATAACGTTAGAGCAATCATGACAAAACCCATCAATTGAGCGAAGCGGTCCATCATTTTTCCAGCTTCCCGCACGACAAAAATAGCGATCGCGACGATCCCGCTTAATAATGCCCCCATTTCTGGAGAAATCCCGAATAATACGTTGATTCCTAATCCAGCACCAGCAATGTTTCCAATGTTAAATGCAAGTCCACCGGCGACAATAAGTGCAGCAAGAAAATATCCCAATCCCGGCAATACTTCGTTGGCAATATCTTGAGCTCTTTTTTCTGCGACCGCCATAATGCGCCAAATGTTCATTTGAGCTCCAATATCAATAATTATGGATATTAAAATAACAAATCCGAAGCTTGCTGCAAGCGTTTGTGTGAAGTGTGTCGTTTGTGTCAAAAATCCTGGACCGATGGCCGAAGTAGCCATCAAAAACGCCGCACCTAAAAGTACATTTATATTCTTTTTTTGTTGCATTTTCTATCCCCCCTAAGAACCTGTCAACTACCCAACGACTAAAGCCGTGGGCTTGCAACTCCCCAGAAGTGCAAGCGGATGTTATCCTCCTTCCTTCACTTGGGGTTGCATCAGGGCAGGTTGACAACTACCCAACGACGCAGGTCATGCCTGTGTCGTTCCTTCAACGATGTACTCGATTCCTTTTCGTTGAAGGTTCATGGCACCAACTCGGTCATCGTTTGAGGTATATCCGCATGTTCGACAACAAAACGTGTGCGTTTTCTTATTTCGGTTTGCTTTCTCTGTATGTCCGCATTTTGGACATGTTTGGGATGTGTATGTTGGGTCTACCACAATCACTTTGGCTCGGTGTTTGTGTGCTTTGTACTCGATTTTTTGTCTTAAATCATAAAACGCCCAAGATACCATTTCATACCGATGGTTAACGGACACTTTTTCTGTTCTTTGGCGAACACCTGTTAAATCCTCTAACACAAACAGCGTGTTCTTACCATAACGCTCAACGAGTGCCTTACTGATGCAATGGTTGACATCTTGCATCCAACGGTTTTCTCGTTGACCGATTTTCTTTAATCTTCTACGAGCAGACGGAGTTTGCTTTTTTTGTAGTTGTCTGCGGAGTTGTTTATACTTTGCTCGTTTGTGTTTGATGTGTCTACCTTTGAAAAATAACGTCTGTCCGTTTGAATCATAAACAGTCGCAAGAAAATTTACACCCATATCTACGCCAACCACTTGGCAAATGTGATGAAGGTTTGCTTCTTCCATTTCTTTGGATACAGGAATATGGAGAAACCACTTTTGATGTTTATTCACTAACTTTGCTGTTCCAAACGTCCATGTTCCGTCGAAATACGTTTCAAGTTCTTTCGTTTGAAAAGGAACTTTGATTCGTCCTTCTAACGTATTGATGGAAAACAACCCTTTGGTTAGGCTGTAATCTCGATTAAAAACGAGGTCTATTTGCGGTTTTTTAAACGCAATCTGACAACGCTTATGTCCATTGGTTTGGTTGGTTTTATATTTTGCAATCACCGTTTTTAACACAGACTGCGCCATTTGAGATTTTAAGCCAAATGTAGAGCGAAGTTTGCGGTACGTCATCTTGTGAAGTTTGGCTTGCACAAGGGTGTTTTCTTTGTATATCACTTCCGACACCGCATTGCACGCATCACGATATGCTTGCATCGTTTTTTGAAGAAGTTGTTCTTGTTCAGATGTCGGTAAAATTTTAATTTTTGCTGTTAAAGTCAATTTCATGTCCTCACCACCTTTCACTAATTTTATTTTATATTTTTTTAGCGAAAAATGAATCTTTATTTTAGAAAACCACCAAGTTTTGTAACTGTAATATTGGCTTCCTTCAACGCTTTACGTATGTATTTTGCAAAGTCTAATGCATGTTCTCCATCTCCGTGTATGCAGATCGTATCAGCTTGAATCGATACATCTTTCCCTTGAAGAGATGTAACTTTTCCTTCTTTTACCATACGAATAACTTGCTGGCAAGCTACGTCATGGTCTTTGATGAGAGCATTCGCTTCCCGTCTTGATGTTAAGGACCCATCCTCTTGGTAAGTGCGGTCGGAGAACACTTCGCTAGCGGTTTTAAGGCCGATTTTTTTTCCCGCTTTGACAAGCTCTCCACCCGCTAATCCTAACAAGATTAATTCCGGATCTACTTTATAAACTGCTTCTGCAATGGCTTGAGCAATCGCAGCGTTTTTAGCGGCAATATTATATAATGCTCCATGTGGTTTTACATGTTGAAGCTTTCCACCTTCAGATTTTACAAATGCATATAAGGCGCCAATTTGATACACAACAATGTCGTAAGCTTCCTGAGGAGTAATATCGATGTTTCTTCTGCCAAATCCCACTAAATCTTGAAATCCAGGATGGGCGCCAATTCCGACGTTTTTTTCAAGGGCTAAACGAACTGTTTTCCTCATCGTTGACGGATCGCCCGCATGAAAACCACAAGCGATATTGGCTGATGTAACATAATCTAAAATTTCTTCGTCTCTCCCCATTTTATAAGCGCCAAAGCTCTCTCCCATATCACAGTTCAAATCGACAATATGCATGTTACATTTCTCCTTTCCATTTTATTGATAATGCTCGTTTCAGTTGTTGGATCTCTCTTTCTCTTTCTAAATAAAGCCTTTGTGCTTCTTCATGAGAAACTTCAACAAACTTTATTTTGTCACCCGGTTTTAATTGGGCGATGTATGGTAAATCCACGGTGGCAACTTGTCCGATTTTCGGATAACCGCCTGTCGTTTGCCGGTCAGCTAGAAGCACAATCGGATTTCCATCAGGCGGAACTTGAATAGTACCAAAATTCACGGCTTCCGAAATCATTTCTTCCGCGGATGTTAACGACAAAACGGAGCCTTTCAAACGATATCCCATCCGGTCGGATTGGGTTGTAATTTCAAATGGTTCACGAAAAAAACTTTTTTGACTTTCTTTTGAAAATAGTTGGTATTGTCTCCCCTTTATTACCCGAATGGAAGGAATTTTATTAGAAATGGGAATAAATCCAGCAGATACCGACCATTTCGTCGCTACAAACTTTTGATCTCCTATTTTTGTAGAAAAATCATGAATCATTTGGACCGATCGATTATTAGGGGGAGATAATTTTAACTCGTCACCGGTCTTTAATGGACGTCCTTTAAATCCGCCTATGCCCGCTCTAAGGTAGGTGGAAGTACTCCCCATCACACGCGGAACATCGAATCCTCCCGCAACAGCTAGATAGCTTCGGCAGCCTGCTTTACATTGCCCAAAACGAAGCTGACTACCTTTCTTTACAAGAACTGGTCGCCATAACGGAACAAATTTTCCATCAATAGAAGGTGATAAATTTCCCCCGCAAATAGATATTAGTGTATCTCTTTCAAATTCAATAACAGGACCTACCATTGTTATTTCTAAAGTAGGGGCATTTTCTTCGTTACCAACTAATAGATTTGCAATTCTGTGTGACAGTGAATCCATTACCCCGCTTACAATCACTCCAAATTTTTGAAAACCGTATCTTCCTAAATCTTGAATGGTCGTAAGGAGGCCCGGCTTAATGATTTTTATCACTGACGTCCTCCTTCCATTGTTTCTATTCTTCTATAGTGATGGGTTTAAATCGGATTTTATCCCCCGCCTTTAATAAGCTAGGTGATTTGTCATCAGGACGAAACAGCTTTATCGGTGTTCGGCCAATAAGTTGCCATCCCCCTGGCGTTTCGATCGGATAAATACCGGTCTGTTTACCAGCAATACCAACAGAACCGGCAGGAATTTTTAATCGCGGAGATTCTCTTCGCGGTGTGGCAATTTTCTCCGACATGCCTCCTATGTATGGAAATCCAGGGGCAAATCCGATCATATACACTAAATAATCACCGCTGGAATGGATATGAATGACTTCTTCAGGCGTGAGACCATTATATTCCGCAACATATTCCAAATCAGGTCCTAGCTCTCCCCCGTAACAAACTGGAATCTCCACGATCCTTTCAGATGAAAATTCACCGATCTTAAGTGATTCCAATAAGGGTTTCAATTGCCCGCAAACGTAATCATACGGGAGTGTATAAGAGATAAAATCCGAAATCTTTAACGGATCATAAAACACAGTTACTGTTGTAAATGCAGGAACATATTCGATCATCCACTCGAATGGCTGTTCATCAAACAAGGTTGTAACCATGTTTACCTTTTGATGAGTCTCTAAATTAATATCTTCGCCCAGTTCAATTATTACTGCGTTATCACCCAATGGATGAAAAAGATAATCCATTTTTACAACTCCTAACCATTTTTAGGAATAAGCAAAATCTTACTTTTTATATTAACATTTTTAGGCGTTTCAAGAAGTGGATACTATGCATGGGCCAGACGACCAGAAAGTCAACAAAAGAAAAGACAGGAAGCATTGAAAAAGCAAATCAAAAAGATTCATATTATTTTTTGACATAATACCATAAAACAGCTTGTCGACTTTGTCGACAAGCTGAAGTCGGGCGATTAGCCCGACTCACTCTTCTTGTTTACTGACGCGAATGGCAGGTGTGTTGTTGCCGACATAAAACGGGACAACTTCTTCAGGTTGATGATCGTAAAAATATCGATTGATCTCTTGTTCAGCAAATGCTACTTCGTCTTCTATCATTGTTCGCTTTTTATCCATCGTCTATTCCCCCTTTAGACGATAGAATAACCGAACAAATCGTTATTCATGCAAAGGCTCGTCTGAAACAACCACTCCATCTTCATCAACATATACGTATGCACCCGGCTTCCACTCAATATCGCCAAAATGTACAATTGTATCTCGCATCCCTTTTCCTTCTTTTTTACTTTTGCGTGGGCATGTCCCAAGCGCAAGTACGCCAATTGGCATATTCCCTATTTCTTTTGAATCACGAATGCACCCATGTACAATAATGCCAGCCAATTGACGGTCACATGCAATTTGTGCAAGCCGATCTCCAACAAGGGCGCACTTGTTTGAACCTTTGCCATCCACAACGACGACGCTTCCTGCCGGTGCCGTTTCCAGCGCTTCCCGAACAAGAACGTTATCATCACATACATCGACGGTTGTAATTCGTCCATAAAACGTTGCTTTTCCACCGTAACTTCGGAACGAAAGAGAGCAAACACGGACACTTTCTCCATATTGATCACACAAATCTGCCGTTTTCATCCTCATCCCCCACTTTTGTCAATCTCATCACAATAATAGTCAATCTATTCTAAAAAATCAATAAATTAAAATAAGAAGATCGAGCTACTATCTTCAATCGCAACATTTGTTAAAAAATAAATGAACAAAACAAGAAAGCAATAAAAAAGGAGTGTTTCTAAAAAGCTAGACGTACGATATGTTATCACAAACCGATATCTTTTTTTAGAAAATGGCCATAGTAACGGAACACCTTGACTTGAACAATAGTCGGCTAAAACATGAAATGCATATCCAAGACATAACCCTAGCGTAAAAGGAGAAAAATGTTGCAATAATAAAACGATAGTGATAGCCCCCCATGCTAATAATGAATGGGTAAACCCACGATGACCAAACGCCTTGTTCACCTGCTTGGCAACCCCAAACGAGCGACGACCGATGTATGAGTTAGGCTCATCAATATCTGGAAGCAAGCTCCCGAGCGTCAGCCCAGCCGCATAGGCGATTGTAAATGAAACAGGAGTGTACGCAGCAATCCCGGTTCCAACCGCTAATGATGAAACAATATGAGTATGATAACGCATCGTTTTTCCCTTCCTTTTGTAAACGTTTTATATAATATTCGTTATTAATATTCATGAATTCGAGACGATTTTTTCAATAAATGTTCACCGCTCCAGCCAACTTTGTGAAACTATTAGCATTATACTAATGTATGAACAAACTGACAAATAAAGCTGGTGAGGAAAATGAAAAAGAGTACACCCGCAGAATTAACCGTTATGAAAAGTTTAGCATTTTTAGCTGTTGTTTTTCAAAGCGCGTTACTATACGTAATGAATTATCGTTCCCCTCATCCAGAGGAAGCGATTATGATTGGCATGCTGTTTCATTTCGTCAAATTTTCTGCTCCTGTGTTCGTGTTTTTAGTAGGATTTCATATGGTGCAACAGAAAGAAGCGATTCATTATCGACGTTACGTATCCCATAAATGGGTAGAACTCATGATCCCGTATATCATATGGTCATTTGTTTACTTTATATTATTTTCTAGTCATCTGCATGTACTTGATGCAATGAAACAACTACTGCTCGGCGAGGCAGCACCGCATTTATGGTACGTCGTAATGATTATACAATTTCATTTACTCATTTTAATCATTGTTCCATTTTTCCGTTGGCTTGACCAAAAAAAGTATTGGAAATCATTTATCATCGTTAGCGCAATTATTTACATTGGCTTCATTACGTTCATTTCTCCAATTGTTCAAAGCGAATCATATATACATTATGTAGACCGTACGTTTTTAGCTTATTTCTTTTATTTTTGTTTAGGTGGTATGGCTGCATACACGTTACCAGCATGGCGAAAGTTTGTCATTCGATCCATTCCGTTCAACACATTTTTATTTTTATCGCTTTTTATCGTTGTTGGTTATGAACTGTTTACGTCACAAAGCATCTTTTCGATTGATTTAACGGCGATTACGTATTTAAAGCCTTCGATGGTGTTGTATGTGACATCAGAAATTTTCTTGCTATACGCTTTATCGATTACCATTGTGCAAACAAAATCTCGATTGTATACGGCGTTACGTTTCATTAGTCGATATACTTATGGAGCATATATTGCACATATGTTTTTCTTATACGTGTTTGCACCGATCATTCCGACAACGATGTATTCGATGTTGCAAGCTGTTATATTATTTACAATCACAACAATCGTTTCCATTGGCGTTTGCTATATTATACATGCTACACCACTTAGCTTGCTGTTTATCGGTCAAGCGCGCGAACATCGGACTATTTCTATCCTATCGCTATCGAAATCTAAAAAGAGTGTCCCAAGTTAATATTTGGGATGCTTTTTTATTTTGTTCACACAAACCACTTCTTATTTCAAACATATTTTACGCACAGCTCATAAACAAGAACGCGCACATGTTGTCACTGAACTACAAACGTGGAACAAACTAATTTGCTTGCCTTAAATGCTGCTATTGAAGCCGCGCGGGTCGGTGATCACGGAAAAGGATTCGCTGTGCTCGCTGATGAAGTCCGCAAACTATCCGAGCAGTCAAAAGAAGCGGCAAAAGAAATCGAAACAATGCTAGATAGAATAAAAGTGGAAACAAAAAAAGTATCGCAATCCATGGAACATAGTGCAAGAAAACTCGTTGATGGCGAGACATATTACGATACTGCAGAACGCTCGTTTTGCGCAATTGACGAGTCTGTGGAACAAGTGTTTTCTAAAGTGCAAACCACATCGGCAGCTATCGAGCAAATAACCGCCATTTCCAACGAGCTAACTCAAACAATGAGTCAACTGAAGCAACTTTCTGAGCAAGTGATGCAAAGAAGCAATGAAAGCATAATAACAGTTGAAGAACAATTAGCTGTCAACGAACAAATCACTTCTAGTGCCCAAACGCTTGCCAAACTCGACGAGCAACCCCGCACAACAGTTGAGTCATTTCGTATGTAGACGTGCCATATTTGTGCACGTCTACATCATGCTATAGTACTTTGCTAACTCGATGACCATCGCCCCCATTCTTTCATGAGCCGGTGCGATCACACGATTAATTCCTTCCTCTTGTAACGCCTCTTTCGTTACTTTTCCAACAGCAACAGCTACGATATCTTCAGCAAAAGCCTGCTTGATCTGTTCGACATATCCGTGCTCACGAACAAACGAGAAGAAAAAGCGAACTTGAATCGCTGATGTAAAACAAACCGCTTGCACAGCACGGGAAATAATATCATCAGTAAGCTGCTTCATTACATCGAATGTAGGCGGAGTATGTCGATATGGCCATATTTCCTTATATAAAGCCCCTCGCTTCACTAAAAATTGTTGTAATGATGGAATGGAATCTCCATAAAGCTGGACAACAACTTTTTTACTTTTCCAGTCGACTTCTTGTAATGCGCGGATCAAACCTTTTGTTGTTCCGTCGTCTGCACATATGCAAGGGGTAATTCCATATGTACGTAATACATTCATCGTTTTATAACCACGCACCGCTACATGTGCACGACGAATGGACTGAAGCAGTAATTGTTCAATCCCATATTCCTTCGCCTTTTTGATCAATGCCTCTACACCAATCCCCGTTGTAAAAATAAACCAATCATTTTGTTCGTGAACGATATGATGAAGATGTTGCTCTAACTCTTCATTCAAAAATGTCGTTCCTTGGGCGGGTCGCAAAATCGGAATCCCCCCTTGTTTGACAATGAGCGCGCTCATTTCTTCAATTTTTCGTGAAGCACATAGCACAATCTTTTTGTTTGCTAATGCCTTTTCCATACGTCGTCCCCCTTTTTCTTCCCATCATATCATATAAAAGTGAAAAGTAGTGCAAAATTTGTTGAATCTTGACATAAAACATCGAACTGTTTTGTGTTCACAACGTAACTACATTAGCTTACAATGTAAAAGAAATCATCCGACATAAATATTCTTATTATTCTGAAATACATGTCGAAAGGAGCGGGCTTATATGCCCCCACTAATTGAAGAAGTATTGCTTAACCTATTTTTTATTATATTGGCGTTGCTAATTGCTCCTATTTGGCTTGAAGAACGTCGCATATCCGATCGCTCAAAGGCCATTTTAAAAACGTTTGCAATCGGCATATGTATTGTCTTTTGTATGATGTTTCCTATTCAAACAACAAATGGGTTCGTTTTTGATTTACGGCAAGTGGCGATTTGGATTGGTGGCTTGTACGGTGGGGCGTTCTCTACCCTTTTTCTTGCAATGATCACTATAATTTATCGGATGATGATTGGCGGAACAGAAGGTATTATTGTCACAATAATCATTACGACCATTCAAATCATCGTCTGTTTATTTTTTTATAAAAAGTTTCAAACACATTTATCTTCCAAACAACGAATTACCACCATCACTGCTCTATCAGTTGGAACAGCTGTTTTAACGATCATATTATCTCATATATGGATGAATGATGAGCGACAGCTTATCCGTATGCTTTCGACATATTTTTCAGCTCAACCACTTACAGCATTTTTAGGTTCTTATATTACCGAGGCGATTCAAAAACATAGCGATCTTCGACGTCGCATCATTCGCGCTGAGAAAATAGAAGTTGTTGGACATTTAGCTGCTTCCATTTCACATGAAGTACGAAACCCGTTAACCGTATCTAGAGGATTTATGCAATTGTTGTTACAAAGTGAACGAGTAAACTATAAGGATAGACAATATATTCAAATTGCCATTGAGGAAATTGATCGCGCGGAAGCAATCATTACAGATTATTTGACATTTGCTAAACCTGCGCCAGAACACGTCGAAAAGTTAAATGTAAAAACAGAAATCGAACGAGTGATTGATATTTTACGCCCCTTTGCCAACATGAGTAGCATTGAAATTCAAACATCTCTTGTCCCGTTTGCAGTGAGAGGAGAACGTCAAAAGTTTCAACAATGTTTACTGAACGTAATGAAAAATGCCATTGAAGCCATGCCAAACGGAGGAACGTTGCGCATTAACGTATCGATTGATAAAGATTATGTGTTGATTCATATTAGTGATACCGGAGTTGGAATGACAAAAGAACAAATTGAACGTCTAGGTGAACCTTACTTCACAACAAAAGAAACGAAAGGGACAGGCCTTGGAATGATGGTTGTTTACCGCATTGTTGAAACAATGAAAGGCGATTTGTTTATTCATAGTGAAGTCGGTCAAGGAACAGACGTATATATGTACTTTCCTTCATATTATAAATCAGATGTCGAAAAATCATCCAAACGCTCTGTTGAACAAGTTAGTTGTTAACTTGTTCTTTTTTTTAATTTTAATTTGATTATTTAGAACATAGTTTAATTAAATAAAAGGTCGTTTCGTACACGACCTTTTACAACTGTTTGGCAAAATTACGACCGAACGCAATACATAGTTGCTTTTCTTCATTTGTCGGCGTCAATTCTACTTTCAGTCCCTCGAGGACGACTTCTGCGCCGCGCTCCTGTAATTTTTCAATTAAAATGTCGACAGCTGCACCATACTTCTCATAACTCGAATCGCACGAACCGAAAACAGCAGCTTTTTTACCTGTTAAATCAACGTCATCTAGTTCATCGTAAAAATCTAAAAAGTCATCAGGTAATTCTCCATCTCCCCATGTGTACGCCCCCAGCAAAATCCCGTCATATTGTTCAAGCTCTACCGCTACGGCATCTAACACTTCTTTTACATCCAACTCGATCCCTTGTTCACGAACTCCTTCGGCAATCGCTTCAGCCATCTCTTCTGTATTCCCTGTCATGCTTGTAAATATCATTATTGCTTTTGGCATGCATAGTCCCCCTATGTATATAAGTGATAATCACTTTCAATAATTATATTAAATGATAATGATTATCTTTGTCAATTTAAAAAAAAAAAACGCGCGATGTTGTCATCGCACGCTTACTTTTTTATCTATCATTCTTTTACTTCTTTTTTCCATAATCCAACCATAAACGCTGTCACAAGTGAACCAATTAAAATGGCAAGCACATATAACAACGGGTTTCCTTTTACGATCGGGATTACAAAAATTCCACCATGTGGTGCTGGGAGACCGATGCCAAACATCATCGTCAACGCTCCGGCAACCGCTGAACCAACAATAATTGATGGAATGACACGTCCTGGATCAGCCGCCGCAAACGGAATGGCTCCTTCTGTGATAAATGAAGCCCCCATAATATAGCATGTTTTTCCTGCTTCCCGCTCTGCTTTTGTAAATTTCTTTTTAAATAATGTTGTCGCAATCGCTAATCCTAAAGGTGGAACCATTCCACCTGCCATAATAGCTGCATGCGGTGCATAGTTCCCTGCATCAATCATCGCAATTCCAAACGTAAACGCTGCTTTGTTAATCGGTCCTCCCATGTCAACCGCCATCATTCCTCCAAGGACAAGGCCAAGCAAAACAAGGTTACCTGTGCCCATATTTTCAAGCCATGTTTTCATTCCTTCATTTAATGCTTTCACTGGGTCAATGACGACATACATCATAATAAGTCCCGTGAGCAATATTCCGAATAACGGATAAAGAAGAACAGGTTTAATTCCTTCGAGTGATTGTGGCAAACGACTAAACCATTTTTTCAATCCAACAACGAGATAACCGGCTAAAAATCCCGCAATTAGTCCACCTAAAAAACCAGCGCCACCATTCGCTGCCATAAATCCTCCGACCATCCCCGGTGCAAATCCTGGGCGATCGGCGATGCTCATTGCAATGAAGCCAGCCAATACAGGAATCATGAGTGCGAATGCACTGCCGCCACCAATGTCCATTAATGCTTTTGCAATCGGATGGAACGACGGATCGTTCGGATCAAACGCTTTAATACCAAAAATAAATGAGATCGCAATTAAAATTCCGCCACCAACAACGAACGGAAGCATATTCGATACGCCATTCATTAAGTGTTTATAAAAACCTGTTCGTTCTTTTGACGCATACGAGCGATTGCCACCACTTGCACGATAAATTGGGGCATCTTGTTTTAATGCTCGGTCAATGAGGTGCTCTGGTTTACGAATCGCATCGGCAACAGGTACTTGGATGACATGTTTACCGTCAAATCGATCCATTTCTACTTGTTTATCTGCTGCAACGATAATGGCAACAGCATCTTCAATTTCTTGTTGTGTTAACTCATTTTTCACCCCGCTTGAACCATTCGTTTCTACCTTTATGTCCACTCCCATTTCTTTTGCTTTCGCCTTCAGAGCATCAGCAGCCATATACGTATGCGCAATCCCTGTTGGGCACGCTGTCACGGCTAATACTTTTTTCTTTCCAACCGTCTGTTTTTCTTCAGTCACCATTTCTCCCTCCTTTTCTTGTATCGCTTGAATAATGTCGCGCTTTGTTGAAGCGCTTTCAATTTTCAAACGGAATGATGCGTCCATTAACAACGTCGATAATCGGGAGAGCGCTTCCAAATGTGTGTCATTTGCTCCTTCAGGCGCTGCGATCATAAAAAACAAATGGCTTCGTTTTCCGTCTAACGCATCGTAGTCAATTCCTTCTTTTGAGCGTCCAAAAACAACCGCCGGGGTACGAACTGCTTTCGTTTTCGCATGTGGAATAGCAATTCCTTCACCAATTCCTGTCGTACTTTGCGCCTCTCGTGCAAAAATCGCTTCTAGAAACATTTCGCGATCATACAATTTCCCAGTCTTCTCTAGCACATCTGCTAATTCCTCGATGACTTCTGTTTTTGTTTTTGACTTCAAATCAAGGACAATTGTATCTTCTGTCAATATATCCGTAATCCTCATACAGCATCCTCCATTCTTGTAATAGTCACTTCACTTAACAAACGATGAACCCCGTCCTCCGTACATAAATCTTCAGAAAAAGCTGTTGCACTACCGGCCGCAACGCTATATCGAAATGCTTCTTCAAGTGGTGCTTCGTTCACGTACGCAGCTAAAAATCCTGCTACCATCGAATCACCTGCCCCAACTGAATTTTTTACCATTCCTTTTGGGGCTTGAGCGATTAATATGACGTCTTTATGAAACAAAATCGCTCCATCTCCAGCAAGGGACACAATGACATGTTGCACACCATTGTCAATTAGTTTTTTTCCGTATTCTATAATTTGATGGCGACTATGAATACTCACTCCGAACAATTCCCCAAGCTCCATTTGATTCGGTTTAAGTAAAAACGGCTCGTATGCGATTGCTTGTTTCAATGCACTACCACTCGTATCAACAACAACTGCAACTTTTCGTTTTTTCGCTTCTTCCATCATCATGACGTAAAATGTATCATCTATCGACGGCGGAAGGCTTCCTGCTAAAACAAGGATATCTCCTTTTTTTAGCTGCTTAATTTTATCGATCAGCGCTTCTTTATGTTTATCGCTAATGACAGGCCCTTCGCCATTTATTTCTGTTTCTCTTTCTCCTTTTAACTTAATGTTTAATCGCGTTTGTCCAGGTACAGTAATAAAATCCGTTAAAATATGTTCCCGTTTCAATTCATCAGCAATGAACTGTCCGGTAAATCCACCAATAAACCCGAGGGCAATATTATGAATGTGTAGTCGTTTTAGCACGCGTGATACATTAATTCCTTTCCCCCCAGGAAAATAGGATGTTTTTGTCGCACGATTTAATTTTCCAAGTTCGATCTGTTGCGCTTCAACAACATAGTCGACGGAAGGGTTTAACGTACATGTATAAATCATCATTTCACAACCTCTACTGTCGTTTTTGCTTCATACATTGCTAATAATTCTTCATCCGTTTCATTCGTAATCATCGTAGCTTCCTGTAATTCGGCAATTTTAGCGAACGTGATTTCGTTAAGTTTTGAATGATCCGCTAATACGAAAGCTTGTCGAGATAAATGAATCGCTGTTTGTTTCATAAACGCTTCTTCCGGATCAGGAGTCGTATAGCCAGAATCAATATGAACACCGTTTACACCGATAAAACATTTGTCGAAGCTATATTGTTGCAACGAATGGATCGCCCCTCGACCAATTAGCGCATTCGTTTTTTTCTTCACGAACCCCCCAACAAGATACGTTGGAATATTTCTTTCTAACAGCGCTTCAATGTGCATAATACCGTTTGTCACGACGACAATATCTTTCGCTTCAATATAGGGGATCATCTGCCACGTCGTTGTTCCTGCATCCAAATAAATGCAGTCCCCGTCTTGGATCAGGCTTGCGGCATATTTACCAATAAGTTGTTTTTCGTGAATGTTTTTAGTCGATTTTTCAAAAACGCTTAACTCTTCTCTTTTTTGCTGTAATAACGCCGCACCACCATGGACACGCTTTAGCTTTTTTTGTTTTTCTAGCTGACTTAAATCGCGCCGAATTGTTGACTCTGAACATTGTGTAGCTTCAACAAATTCATGCAACTTTACGACTTCTTTTTCTTGCAACAACTGTAAAATAACACGATGTCGTTCCGGTGTTAACAACTCTACACCTCCTTATTTTAAATCGCTTACATCTTTATCATACCGAAGTACATACAAAAAATCAACCAAATTCGCTCAATTTTAATCAAAAATAATCACTTTAATCCATATATCATTCACAAACGGTCAATTTTCAGAAAAAAAATAAAAACTGCCTCACGGTGAGACAGTTTTGTTTTCATTTCCGACTTTCTCAGGATAATATTCTTCAATCATTTGGATAAATGGCTTGATGTATTGAGGATCAAATTGCGTACCAGAACAGCGTCGCAATTCAACAATCGCTTCGGAGAATGTTTTTGCTCGTTGATACGGACGAATAGCACGTTTTTTTTGCTATGGAAACGGTTATATTGACGAAATATTTTGTTTTTCTTTTTGATTATTTAGAACATAGTTTTATTTATAGAAAAACCGACTGCCTAAAAAGCAGCCGGTTTTATTTTTATTTAAACGCTTGTGCAGCACGAACTGCTTTTTTCCACCCATCATACAATCGTTGCTGAGTATCAGCGTTCATTTTTGGTTCGAAAGCACGGTCGATGTTCCATTGTTTCGCAATCTCTTCTCTACTTTGCCAATAGCCAACCGCGAGCCCTGCTAAGTAAGCAGCACCGAGAGCAGTCGTTTCGTTCACAACTGGTCTTTCAACGGGTACGCCGAGGATGTCACTTTGAAATTGCATTAGAAAATTGTTTTTTACCGCTCCACCATCTACTCGTAACGTTTTCAACGTAATCCCCGCATCCGCTTCCATGGCAGTTAGCACATCTTTCGTTTGATATGCAAGTGACTCAAGCGTTGCGCGAATAAAGTGCTCTTTTGTCGTTCCGCGTGTCAAGCCAAATACCGCTCCTCGTACATCGCTATCCCAATATGGTGTCCCAAGTCCTACAAACGCCGGTACCACATATACACCATCTGTTGATTGTACTTTTGTCGCATACGCTTCACTATCTTTTGCTTCTTTAATCATTCGTAATCCGTCACGCAACCATTGAATGGCAGATCCAGCAACGAAAATGCTTCCTTCTAGCGCATATTCAACTTTTCCATCAATTCCCCATGCAATCGTTGTTAACAAACCATGATTCGATTGCACAGCTTTTTCCCCTGTATTCATCAGCATAAAACAACCTGTTCCATACGTGTTTTTCGCCATACCTTCTTCAAAGCATGCTTGCCCGAACAAAGCTGCCTGTTGATCTCCTGCAATTCCAGCGATCGGCACTTCTTGCCCGAAGAAATGGTACGGTGCTGTATGTGCGTAAATTTCTGAAGATGGCCGAACATCCGGTAGCATTGCTTTTGGCACTTGTAAAATACCGAGTAGTTCATCATCCCATCTTTGTTCATAAATATTGAACATTAACGTTCTTGAAGCGTTAGAGTAGTCTGTCACATGCGCTTTTCCTCCAGACAATTTCCAAGTGAGCCATGTATCAATTGTTCCAAATAACAACTCCCCACGTTCTGCTTTTTCGCGCGCCCCCGCAACATGATCTAAAATCCATTTCACTTTTGTTCCTGAAAAGTAAGCATCAATAAGCAAACCTGTTTTTTCACGAAACACTTCATCGTATCCAGCTTGCTTTAACTGCTCACAAATTTGTGCGGTTTGGCGCGATTGCCACACGATGGCGTTATAAATCGGTTGTCCTGTTTGTTTGTCCCATACGACCGTTGTTTCACGTTGGTTTGTAATACCGATTGCGGCGATTTGCTTTGGTTCGACAGCTGCCTCTGACAATACCGTTGCAATGACAGCTAAAATAGAACCCCAAATTTCATTTGGGTTATGCTCCACCCATCCTGGCTGTGGAAAATATTGTGTAAACTCTTTTTGTGCAATATGAACAATTTCCCCTTTTTGATTAAACAAAATGGCACGTGAACTCGTCGTTCCTTGATCAAGAGCTAAAATGTATTTACCCATATTTTATTCTCCCCTCACCATTTTTACTGTATTGTTATTTTTTTTGATATCTGTGGATTATTATTTTTTCTCTGCTCTGATGCAAACGCGATGACTAAAATGAGCATTGTCAAAATAAAAACATACCAAAATGATTGTGTCATTTCCCCTTTAAACACACCTTTATAAAAAAGTCCACCTAACGAACCGCCTAATATTGGACCGACAACCGGAATCCAAGCATATCCCCAATTCGAGCTTCCTTTACCCGGGATAGGCAACAAAAAGTGGGCAATTCTCGGTCCTAAATCCCTTGCAGGGTTGATCGCATATCCAGTCGTTCCACCAAGAGAAAGACCTATACTAACAATAAAAAAACCAACAATAAGCGGATTTAAACCTTCTGTAAACTTATTCGCTCCAATTGCTAAAATTCCAACAGTTAAAATAAAAGTTCCTAGTATCTCGCTGAGTAAATTTGCAAAGCGATTTGGAATGGCTGGTCCCGTAGAAAATACACCGAGTTTCACATTTGGATCTTCTGTTTCTTTCCAATGTGGCAAATAGTACAAAAATACAAATATTGCGCCAATCATTGCGCCAATCATTTGAGCTAAAACATACTCAGGAACTTGGTTCCATGGAAAATCTCCATTAAATGCTAAAGCTAGTGTAACAGCAGGATTTAGATGAGCACCGCTATATTGCCCAACGACATATACTGCAATAGCGACTCCAAGTCCCCACCCCATTGTGATCACAATCCAACCGCCATTCTGGGCAAATGACTTCTTCAAACTAACTGCTGCACAAACCCCTCCCCCAAAAATAATTAATACCGCTGTTCCTAAAACTTCGGCTATAAATGGTGTCATAGCCTCTCCTCCCCTTTGCTATTTTTTTGACGGAAACAAAAAGACTCACACATATCCCTGCTACATGGAACATGCGTGAGTCTCCTTTTCTCCGTCACAAAGTTGATTAACTTGTTTACAAGTGTAATAAATATTGAAAACGTTGTCAACAGATTTTTTTGTATTATTTTGGCTCGAAATATCGCCAAAGTTCGACATTTGATGTCGTTACTGCCACCGCCCCTGCAGCAAGTGCTGCTTCAACTTCGCTTTCGTTTTCAATCAACCCTCCAGCGACTATTTTTTTACCTGTTCGTTCATGAAGTTTGGAAATAACTTTCGGCACGACACCAGGTAATACCTCGACATAATCAGGATTTGTTTTTTCTACGAGTTGAACACTTCTTTCAAAGGCATTTGAATCGATAATAAATGTTCGTTGAATCGCGATGACTCCCTTTTGTTTTGCTTTTGCAATCACACTGCTTTTTGTAGAAATCAATCCGTACGGCCTCACAAGTTGGCATAAAAACTCCGTGGCATACTCATCACTTTTTAACCCTTGTATCAAATCAACATGGAGAAACATCTTTTTCCCGTGTTCATTCGCATATGCATATACACTTTTCAACATGCCAACATGAATGTCTAAAAACACACCATATTCATAATTCATTTTTAATAGCCTGTCAAAATCTTTCATCGAACGCACTGCTGGCAAAATACGTTGTCCATTCATCCTTCAATCACCTTCACATAAAATGTTCTCGTTCTCGGTCCATCGAACTCGCAAAAATAAATGCCTTGCCATGTTCCGAGAAGCAACTGACCTTTTGTGACAATGACATGCGCAGACGATCCAACCGTGCTTGCTTTCATATGAGCAGCTGTGTTTCCTTCACTATGCCGATCGAGAGAATGATACCATGGATACAATTCATCAAAACGGCGAATCATATCCCGTTTAACATCTGGATCAGCATTTTCATTAATCGTGATTCCTGCTGTCGTGTGTGGACAATAAACAACAACAACTCCTTCTTGTACACCACTCTCTGTAATAAAGGATTGAACAAGTGAAGTAATGTCTACAAATTCATCCCGCTTTGTCGTCTGAATCGCCCATTGTTTGATCATCATACGTTCCCACCTTTATCCTCATATATTTATGATCATACATATTTTCACAATTGTTTTCTATAAAAAATTCATCTATTGACGACTATAACATAAATAAAGCCCAGACTTTACTGGACTTTATTCATACACATGATGGGATGGGATAATATAATCTACTGAAATGACAGGCAAATCATGTTGTTCGACGGACGCGACGATAAATCCTTGCTTGCTTACAATACCAAATTGTTCTTTCTGTTGGTCAAATGCAGCTTCACTAAATGCTAAAACCGTTTGGTATAGCTTTTCTTGATCGACTTTTTGCTTCCGTACATGATTGCTTAACTTAATGATCACTTCTTTTCCACGAATTTGACCACGATACATACCGCTCACTCCCTTTCTATACTACTTACTGTTAATGTTATGCACTTATAGTAAAAATCCTCCTCTAAAAAAATTTTTTGAAAAAATCGCCTTTTTGTCTTGACTCTTCCTCATCATTCGTGTATATTCTAATTATCATCTAACTGAATATATGTCCTGCACCGACTTGGTTGCTGTGAGTATATTCCGTTATATGAAAAATTTTTTCATTAGCCTGTTGGCTAAAAGGTATTAGGAGGATTCAGTATTATGCAAAACGGTAAAGTAAAATGGTTTAACAACGAAAAAGGTTACGGATTCATCGAAGTTGAAGGTGGAGACGATGTATTCGTACACTTCACAGCGATCCAAGGTGAAGGCTACAAAACGTTAGAAGAAGGTCAAGCTGTTTCTTTTGAGATCGTTCAAGGAAACCGTGGCCCTCAAGCTGCAAACGTAGTGAAATTATAATCGTCTGAGATGATTCATATATAGCTCGACGAAAGGACCAGCAATATGCTGGTCTTTTTTATTACATACTCTCCTCTTTTCACACAAATACTACAAGTGAGGAGGGATCATGATGACACAAAATCCAAAAAAGCCACACCTTCAGGCCGATAGCGTATTTACGAAAATTGAAGATGCACATTTAGCGGTTGAATCGGCAAAAAAGATGGTTGCAGCGGCAACGATGAGTTTAGACAGCCACACTTTCGATCACGCAAAACAAGCGATCGAAAATGCAAAAGAAGCGATCGCACGCGCTAAAACAAACATCGAGGATCCACTGCTATTACAATGTGAAAAGGAATTAGCGGACGCGTATCATCAATTATCAAAAACGATCCACCACACGTAATGGTGAGGTGTCCCGTATCCCGGGGCACCTTGTTACGTTTTTTGTTTCACAAGCAACTGACCGTATTGCTTCATTTTTTCTCCTATTGTACATGTTTGGATGCAAAACGATTGTGCATATAATTTCCCGTATTCTTTACGGAGTGCACGTTTTACAAAACACTCCTCACAATACGTGTCAAGTAATTCATTTATTCGAAGTAACACATCTTTTCGATTCATCATTCACGCTCCAATTGTATTGTACTTACAATTATCTTTCCACGAAGAGCTTGTGTTGCTAACTGATCTGCTTCACTATTTTCTTTTCTATTAATGGGTTCATAAATTGGAGAAATACGAAGCTTTTTCATTTTTTGCTCAATTCGCTCCACCCATCTCTCCTCGTCTGAAAATACAGGCCAATCATTAGACAATTGATGCAATACAACATGCGCATCCCCACGGAATACAACAGGCAAATGGTGGACACCGAGATGCTCGATTTGTTCGAGTAAAAAATAAAATGCTGCATACTCTGCTTCATTATTTGACTGCAATTCATCTAACTGCGCATTTGCTCGCATACGAAATTGTGCACCGTTTTGTTTATAATAAATCACGATTCCAACTCCTGCTTTTTTTGATTGACGATCATAACCGCCATCAAAATAAGCAATCACGTCATGCGGCTCTGTCTCTACTTTTTTCATTAGTTTAGCCAACTCTTTTTTCGACCACGACACACCACGATCATCATAAAATAAAAGCTGCTTTACTCTTCCAGTTTTTTCTATGTCTTCCGCAATAGCTAGTGCTTCCTCTACATTCATTTCTTTAGATGTCCATACCGTCTCTCTTTTGTTCCGCGTTACATATGTCCACTCGATAAATACCTTCATATCGCTCACCCTTTCTTTTTTTATTATAACAGTTTAGACAAAAAAACTTCTCAGTTGTATAATATCGTTTGTGTCTTTATATTTTCATACGAGGAGGGATCACGATGTTTAACGAAATACTCGGTCTTTTTTCTGCCATCGTCACATTTTCACTTGTATTGCTCATTTATCGTTTCTTCGGTCGCTCAGGTTTATTCGTATGGATCGGCTTTTCTACTGTCGTTGCTAATTTACAAGTCGTCAAAACCGTTGAATTGCTTAGTATGACAGCTACACTCGGAAACGTCATGTACGGAACCGCCTTTTTAGTGACTGACATTTTAAGTGAAAAATACGGAAAAAAAGAAGCACAAAAAGCGGTATGGCTCGGCTTTTTTACACTTATTTCACTCACAATCGTCATGCAAATCGCTTTATTATTTAAGCCGCATGTGAGCGATTTTGCTCAACCAGCGTTAGAAACGATTTTTGGTTTATTGCCACGTATTGCGTTTGGTAGCTTACTTGCTTTTGTAATTAGTCAATCGCTTGATGTTCACTTATTTCATTGGTTTAAAAAGAAATTTCCGCGCGATTCGCAACTTTGGATTCGCAATAATGGAAGCACAATGATTAGCCAATTGATCGATACATTGGTTTTCACATCCATTGCATTTCTCGGTGTATTTCCGTTGCATGATTGGATACAAATTTTTATGACAACGTATGTACTAAAATGGATTGTTGCAATGTTGGATACACCTTTTGTATATTTTGCAAAAAAAATATCTCCAAAATATACAGAATAATGGTAAAATGTTGTATGAGACTTTTGTCTTATACAACATTTTTTGTAAAGGAGCGAAAGAAATATGAAATACAAAGCGGACGCTAGTTTATTGTTTGTTGCATTTGTTTGGGGGGCTACGTTTGTCATCGTTCAAAACGCCATTGCTTTTTTACCTCCGTTAATGTTTAATGGCGTACGTTTTGCGATCGCTAGCGTACTGCTATGGGCTTGGGTGCTTATCTTCGAACATAAACCTCTCGATCGACAACTTATATGTGCTGGATTGCTTCTTGGTATATGGCTATGTCTTGGATATACCTTTCAAACGATTGGCTTATTGTATACGACTTCATCAAAAGCGGGATTCATTACCGGGTTAAATGTTGTTATCGTTCCTTTCCTTTCATTTATCATTTTAAAGCGAAGACCTTCGTTTAACGCCGTTGTCGGAAGCATACTCGCTACATGCGGACTATATCTTTTAACCGCAAGCGGAGATATGTCGATCAATAAAGGAGATGTGTTCGTCTTTTTGTGCGCTATCGCTTTCTCGCTACATATCGTAACGACAAGCATATATGCAACAAAATTTTCACCTATCCTACTAACAACGATTCAAGTTCAAACAGTATCCATCATTTGTTTTATATGTTCATATTTGTTTGAAGACTGGTCTCTTATTCCACTATCCACTTTTTTTGAATTTGATGTGTGGCTGGCTCTACTCATCACCGCACTATTCGCAACAACGATTGCTTTCTTTATTCAAACGCATTTTCAACGATATACATCACCGACACGTGTTGCCTTAATTTTCGCTTTAGAACCTGTTTTCGCTGCTTTAACTGCATATATATGGAATGATGAACGTCTCCAACAAGCAGCTTTATTTGGTGCTGCACTTATTTTATTAGGAATGATTTTGTCTGAACTTCCTCAACAAATATGGCAAAGAAAAAAGAGCGCTCGTCTGTCATAGCGAGCGCCTTCGTCTGCCGATTACATATGATAATCCACCTGTAACGATGCCGAGAAGTGCCCCTCCAATCACTTCAATTGGTTGATGACCAAGCCGTTCGCGCAACAACTCCTCTTTTCGGTCCAACTTTCCGTCGTCTTGAGCACCTTTTAACCGTTCGATTTCCTCAGTTAATTCGTTCACACGAATAGCTAACTCTCCTGCTTGATGACGCACTCCTTGGGCGTCATACATAACAATTAAACCAAAAATGGCTGCAAGGGCAAAATCTATACTATGCACTCCTCTTTTTAAAGCAACATATGTAGCAAGGGAGGCAACACCTGCAGAATGTGAACTTGGCATGCCTCCCGTTTCAAAAAAAAGCGACCAATCCCACTTTTTCGTTTTTCTTTTCGTCAATGGAATTTTTAAAAATTGGGCTAAAGCAATGGTACACAATGCTGTTTGAATGGCTCGATTCATCCTATTTCGCGCAGGAGACTCCCACTTCAACGACCAAAGGGAGTAAGTGGGAGAGGAATGCGCGTTCCCCCTTTCTTTTGTGTATGATATAATAAAGGCGTGGAGAAAACCGTTCAATAAAGGCACTCCAATAACTGCTACTCGATGTATGGAGTTGGTTACAGGAAACGTTGTAACCGTAAAACATCGAGCGTAGGTCCGTCTGTTGTGTGTGGAAGCCAAGTACTGCCAACAGACACACCGAGAGAATCGGTAACGATGCAGGCATGACCTGCGTCGTTGGGTAGTCGTCAACCTGCCCCTGATGCAACCCCAAGTCAAGGAAGGAGGACGAAGTCCGTTTGCACTTCTGGGGAGTTGCAAGCCCTCACTTCAAGCGTTAGCTAAGTGGGGGTAGTTGACGTCACTGCCTCCTCTTATATATATTTTTTGAAAAAGACGGATACAATATGCGCAGGAGGTGGACATGATGAGTAAAAATAACGGAAGAAATCGTGGGCAAAACGCTCCAAGCGTCAATCCACAAGGATATGATGCCACATTTACCCCTGATCCAAAAAGTGCATTAGAAAACGCAGCGAAAAAGACAAACACAAAATAAAGAAGAGAGCAGATCGCTCTCTTCTTATCGTTTTAACTTCTCGCGCAATACCATCGGCAAAATTCCACCATGACGGTAGTAGTCGATTTCTACTTCGCTATCGAAACGAACAAGCACTTCAAATTCTTTTTTGTTTCCTTGCTCGTCTGTCGCTGTTACTTTGACGTAGTCGCGCGGTTTGACGTTTTCATCAATATGCACTTCAAATACTTCTTTACCTGTCAATCCAAGCGTCTCAGCATTTTCCCCTTCTTTGAATTGGAGTGGTAACACACCCATAAGTACAAGGTTTGAACGATGGATACGTTCAAAGCTTTCCGCAATAACCGTTTTGATACCGAGCAAGTATGTTCCTTTTGCCGCCCAGTCGCGTGAGCTTCCCATTCCGTAATCTTTTCCAGCAATAACAACAAGCCCTGTACCATCTTGTTTATATTTCATGCAAGCATCGTAAATCGACATGACTTCGCCTGTTGGCCAATATGTTGTATAGCCACCCTCTGTACCTGGCGCGATTTGGTTGCGAATACGGATGTTTGCAAACGTACCGCGCATCATTACTTCGTGGTTACCACGTCGAGAACCGTACGAGTTAAAGTCTTTCGGATCAACACCTTTAGAAATTAAATATTGTCCTGCTGGCGTGTTTACACCGATCGATCCAGCTGGCGAAATATGGTCTGTTGTAACAGAGTCGCCAAACTTTCCAACCACTCTCAAACCAACAAGTGGTTTTACTTCTTCCACTTCTGGCGATAATCCTTCAAAGAATGGCGGATTTTGAATATATGTTGAGTTTTCATCCCATTGATAAAGCGGCTCGTCCGTCGTTTCAATCGCGTTCCATCGCGCGTTATCGTCGAATACTCGCTCGTATTCTTTACGGAACAATTCTGGTGTCACCGTCTTTTTCACAACTTCTTTCACTTCTTCTGTAGATGGCCAAATGTCGTTAAAGTACACATCATTGCCGTTTTGATCTTTACCGATCGGATCATTTAACAAATCGATGTCGACTGTTCCGGCAAGAGCGTATGCCACGACAAGCGGCGGTGATGCTAAATAGTTGCCTTTGACGAGCGGATGAATACGCCCTTCAAAGTTTCGGTTACCAGACAATACGCTTGTTACAAGCAAATCGTTTTCGGCAATCGCTTTTTCAAGCTCCGGAGCAAGCGGACCAGAGTTACCGATACATGTCGTACAACCGTAACCAACGATATTAAAGCCAATTTGCTCTAAGTAAGGGAGAAGACCTGAATCTTTTAAATATCCTGTGACGACTTTCGAACCAGGTGCAAGTGATGTTTTTACGTATTTTGGTACTTTCAATCCTTTTTCCACCGCTTTTTTCGCCACTAAGCCTGCACCGATTAACACGTATGGGTTAGACGTGTTTGTACAGCTTGTAATTGCAGCAATCGCAATCGCACCTGTTTTCATTTTTACTTCTTCGCCGTTTAACGTGACTGTGATTTCTTTATCAAAATCTGCTTCAGTCAAGCCAAAGCCTTGATTTCCTTGCGGGGAAACTACGGCTTGACGGAACGATTCTTTCATTTTTGAAAGCGGAATTAAATCTTGTGGACGCTTTGGTCCAGAAAGATTTGGTTCAATTTCTGATAAGTCAATTTCAACGACATCTGTAAATACAGGTTCTTGTGCATCTGGAGTATAGAACAAACCGTTTGCTTTACAATATGCTTCAACGACTTGAACATGTTGCTCATCACGACCTGTTAAACGCAAGTAATCAAGTGCCTCTGCGTCAACAGGGAAGAAGCCACATGTCGCACCATACTCAGGCGCCATGTTTGCTACTGTTGCACGATCGGCTAATGGCAGCGTCGCAACACCTGGGCCGAAAAACTCAACGAATTTACCGACAACACCTTTTTTTCGAAGCACTTGTGTAACTTTTAACGCAAGGTCTGTTGCCGTTGTACCGTTTGGCAATTTTCCTGTTAAACGCACACCGATTACTTCTGGTACTGGGAAGTAGGACGGTTGTCCAAGCATGCCTGCTTCCGCCTCGATACCACCAACACCCCAACCGAGTACACCAATACCGTTAATCATTGTTGTGTGGGAGTCTGTGCCAACAAGCGTATCTGGGAACGCCTCATACTCACCATTTTCCCCTTCAACAACATGCACCACATTCGCTAAATACTCTAAGTTAACTTGGTGCACAATACCTGTTGCTGGAGGAACAGCACGATAATTGCTAAACGCTTTTTGTGCCCACTTTAAAAACTTATAACGCTCTGCATTGCGTTCAAATTCTAAATTCATGTTATACTCGAGCGCATCTTCTGTTCCAGCTTTATCAACTTGAACAGAGTGGTCAATAACGAGATCAACAGGAATTTCGGGGTTGATTTCGTACGGATCTCCGCCGATGTCGGCCATTGCTTTCCGCATGGAAGCTAAGTCAACAACAGCAGGGACACCTGTAAAGTCTTGCAAGATGACGCGAGATGGTTTAAACGGGACATCTACATCTTTTAGTTCGCTCGTTCCCCATTTCGCTAAATTTTCAACATGCTCTTTCGTAATGACACGTCCATCAACTTGACGAAGTACTGATTCAAGAAGCACTTTAATAGAGTACGGAAGACGCGATACATTTCCGATTCCTGCTTCTTCAAGCGCTTGTAAACGATAATAATGATATTTTTTCCCGTTCACCTCAAACGTATCACGCGCTTGAAATACATCATTTTTCACCATTATGTATTACCCCCTTCTAACAGATCATCTTCTCCCACACCCACAAAATTCCTACGCTTTTATCTTAATACAATGCTCTCCATAAGTAAATAATAATTGTTTATAAGTTTCAGATAAATGCATATTTTTTTGCTCTATTTCCAACAATAGTTGTAGGAGGTGAAAAAAGATGGTAAAAAGAAAAGCAAATCATGTCATTCCTGGCATGAACGATGCGAGCGCACAAGGAAAAGGTGCTGGCTACAATGAGGAGCTCTCCAACGAGCCACTCACCGAAGCTCAAAAACAAAATAATAAAAAACGAAAGAAAAATCAATAATCCCGCTTGAAGCGGGATTATTCATACATGTTCACTTCTTCGACAATCGCTTGCAAATCATGACGAAATTGTTCAAGCTGTTTGCGTTGTTTTTCCGAGGCTACTTCAAGCGCGTTATTAATTTGTTCAAACGCCTCGTTTACTTCTTGCTTTAGATGATGCAACTGACTTCCATAGTCTGCGTCACTTTTCACCAGATGATCATACCATTCTTTTGCCTCCATTGTTCCTTGTTGTGCAGCTTCAAACGCCTGTTGCTTATTTTTATGATAAGGCATCGCTTTCACTCCCCTCTTTTTATTATTATCGTGCCTATTAACGGGTGAAATATGCATAAATACGGTTTATCATGCCATCATATGAAAGAAAGGAGTGTGTCGCGTGAACAAAAATACAAGCAAAGACATGCGTAAAAATGCCCCAAAAGGAGATAACCCAGGACAACCAGAACCGCTTAGTGGTTCAAAAAAAGTAAAAAATCAAAATCATACCCGTCAAAAGCATAACTCAAGTCACGATATGTAAAAGAGCTGACGCAACTGTCAGCTCTTTTACTTGATTCTACCATTGTTTTTTTACATAATAAACGTTGAGGTGGAATATATGCTAACAGGTTGGTTTTTATGGTTTATTTTATTTTGGGTCGTTTTTCTTCTTGTTACGATGTCGATCGGTGGCTTCTTCATGTTTAGGAAATTTTTAAAGCGGCTGCCAAAAGAGGATGGAAAGTCGGAATTGGATTGGCAACAATATTACATTGAACAAACACGGCATCTATGGTCTGAAAAAGAAAAAGCATTACTCGAAGATTTAGTTCGCCCTGTTCCTGAGCTGTTTCGTGATGTTGCTCGACAAAAAATCGCTGGTAAAATTGGAGAATTGGCTTTACAAGAACAGGCGGATCGAATTACAGAAGATTTAGTTGTTCGTGGTTATATTCTCGCTACACCAAAACGCGATCATAAATTTTTAATTAAAGCGCTAAGAGAAAAACAAATTGATTTTACAAAATACGAACATTTACTACTAACAAAAAAAAGCTAATCGCCTGTTGCTGATTAGCTTTTTTCTTTTATTTCGCGTTGGAGGCGACGATATGATGCATACATCGCCACTCGCCACGGAACAATCATCGAGAAGGCTAAAATCCAAAACATTCCCGCAAGTTCTCCGTACTCAATGGTGCGGCTTAAATATGTCTTTAAAGCGAGACGCAATACAATTAAGCCAACAAAAATAAAAGCGAACGCTTTTGAACGTTGTAAATAAATTTTGTTGCCTCGAACTTCAAACGAAGATGTTTTAATTAACAAAATAGAAAAAAGCGCTCCAACAAAAACTGCTTCTACACATTCTAACATCGTTACTCGAAACATTGGATGAAGAAACATAAGGGCGCCTGTGCTCATAAAAATAGGGGGTAATATAATTTTTTTGGCGTTTGTCGGTTTTTCTGCTGCTTTCATGCGAATAAAGAAAACAAGTCCAGCCATAAACACCGCAAATACCGAACTAAAAATAGCCAAAATCAATCTTCCTTTCTCATCTTACTGTAACACACGTTGAATAGCCTCCATGACGCGACTTTCATCAAATGGTTTTACGATAAAATCTAGCGCCCCTGCTTCAATAGCTTCAACAACCATTTTTTGTTGCCCCATCGCGGAACACATAATAATCTTCGCATAAGGATCATGACGTTTAATTTCCCTCACAGCTTCAAGACCACTCATCACTGGCATTGTAATATCGAGTGTCACCACGTCTGGCTTTAACTCTATATATAATTCAACAGCTTCCCTTCCGTTTTCTGCTTCCCCAACTACTTCATGATTCGCTTTTTTCAAAATATTTGCTAACGTCATACGCATAAATTTCGCGTCATCGACAATTAAAATTCCTGCCATTTCCTTTCCCTCCACACCATAAGAAACTAGAAACCTGTAAAGCCACCAAATATGTTTGTCATATAAATCGTAATTTTCGTCATCCAATCAAAAAACAGTACAACCCCCATGCCTATCATGACATATCCGCCGACTTTCATTAGCTTAACATGATGTTTCCGAATCCAACCCATTTTCCCAATAAAAAACGATAAAAGCAAAAAAGGCAAAGCAAAACCGAGTGAATACGCCGTCATATACACTACACCTAAACTTGGGTTTGTCGCTGCTAGAGCAATCACGGATACTAAAATCGGACCTGTACACGGCGTCCAACCGGCAGCAAACGCCATGCCAATAAGGAAAGATCCGATGTAACCTGATGGACGTTGTTGAAAGGATAAACGACGATCCGTCATTAAAAAGGTCGGCTTAAAGATGCCGATAATAACAAATCCGAAAAACACCATCAGTATTGCACCAATTTGCCGAATAAGATCTTGGTACGTATGAAAAAAACGTCCAAGAATCGATGTGCCGAAACCGATCGCAATAAAGATAAAAGAAAAACCGAGCAAAAAAAATAACGTATGTAACAAACTTCTTTTTTGTAACAATGCATAATCAGACTTTAAATCACTAACTGAAACTCCCGTAATATATGATAAAAAGGCTGGGTAAAGCGGCAAACAGCAAGGAGAAATAAACGACAACACACCTGCCCCAAACGCAACAAACAGTTGAATGTCCATATGATTGGCACTCCATTCTTTCTTCATTTATCTATATTTTATCAAAAAAATACAAATACGGGCAACAGCTTCTTTCCATGCTAAAAAAGACACTCGTTGTGAGTGCCTTACCTTTATTTCAACTGATTGTTCATCGCTTTCATCATTTGGTTGATCTTTTTTTGCGATGGCGTCATTCCCATTTGCATCATCATCATTCGAATCATTTGTTCATTAATCGGTGGATTTTTCTTTAAGTAGTTCATCATTGTTTTACGCGCGATAAAAAATCCGAGCGCAACGCCAGCAGCAAGCGCTACAATGCCTACTAAAATCATTTCCCACATATTTTTTCCTCCTTCACGTTGTCTACACTACACTATACTAAACAATAACGGTTTGTACAATATGTTCAGTAAAAATCTTCGTTCGATAATAAACGGGGAGCACATCTCCCCGTTTATTATTTACTTAATAATGCTTTGACGCGCGCAACGACATTTTCCACTGTAAATCCATATTCTTGCATAATTTTTTCACCAGGTGCTGAGGCTCCAAAGCGATCGATAGCTAAAATATCTCCTTCGTCACCTGTATAGCGTTCCCAACCAAGAGATGCGCCCATTTCAATCGCAAGACGTTTTTTCACATGCTTTGGAATGACGCTTTCTTTATATTGCGCTGATTGCGCTTCAAAACGGTCCCACGAAGGCATACTTACAACCGAAACATGAATTCCTTCATTCGCTAACGCTTTTTGTGCCTCTACTGCTAGGCTAACTTCTGAACCAGATGCTAGCAACAGGGCTTGTACTTCTCCTTGAGCTTCAGAAACAACATACGCTCCTCTTTTCACTCCTTCATACGCACGCTCTGCTGTTGTCGCTAGCGTAGGAAGGTTTTGACGTGTCAACACAAGCGCTGTCGGACGATCCGTAGATTCTACCGCTAACCGCCATGCAGCTGCTGTTTCGTTCGCATCTGCCGGACGAATGACGCATACATTTGGCATCGCTCTTAATGAAGCGAGTTGTTCAATTGGCTCATGCGTTGGACCATCTTCACCAACAGCAATGCTATCATGCGTAAATACATATGTGACAGGCAATCCCATAAGTGCAGCAAGTCGAATCGCTGGACGTAAATAATCTGAAAAGACGAAGAACGTACCACCGTACACTTTTACACCACCATGAAGCGCCATACCATTTAACGCTGCGCCCATCGCAAATTCACGTACACCAAACCAAATGTTACGACCTTCATAACTTCCAGGTAAGAAGTCTCCTGCTCCTTTAATCAACGTTTTATTTGAACCTGCTAAGTCTGCGGATCCACCTAAAAATTGTGGCACAACTTTTGCGATAGCATTCAATACTTCTCCAGAAGAAGCACGTGTTGCTAGACTCTTCCCTTCAGCATATACAGGCAACGCTTTTTCCCAACCTTCAGGAAGTTTACCTTCAATCGCCATTTTTAGCTGTTTCGCTAAATCTGGATATGCTTTTTCATATTCAGCAAATAAAGCATTCCACTCAGCTTCTTTTTTCTCTCCGGCTTCTTTAACTACTTTTTCAAAATGAGCATATACTTCATCTGGAACGTAAAAATCTTCTTCAAACGTCCATTTATATGCTTCTTTTGTTAACTTAATTTCATCTTTACCTAGCGGAGCGCCATGTACATCAGCTGTTCCCGCTTTGTTTGGTGAACCATAACCGATTGTCGTTTTTACTTCAATTAATGTCGGACGTTCTAAATCTTTTTGAGCTTCAGCAATAGCTTGGGCAATTTCCTCGATGTTATTGCCATCTTCGACACGAATATATTGCCATCCATACGCTTTGAAACGCTGTTCTACACTTTCTGAAAAAGAAAGATGTAATTCGCCGTCTAGCGAAATATCATTTGAATCATAAAGAACGATGAGGCGGCCAAGTTTCAAGTGCCCCGCTAACGATGCAGCTTCCGCTGAAACCCCTTCCATTAAGTCACCATCACCACAAATGGCATATGTAAAGTGATTGATCATTTCGAACTTATCTTTGTTGTACGTAGCTGCTAAATGACGCTCTGCCATCGCCATTCCAACAGCCATCGCAATTCCTTGCCCAAGCGGACCAGTTGTTGCTTCGACACCTGGGGTATGACCGTATTCTGGATGTCCCGGTGTTTTACTTCCCCATTGACGAAACTGCTTAATATCTTCCATCGTGACGTCGTAACCACTTAAATGGAGCAAGCTATACAATAGCATTGAACCATGTCCTGCTGACAGCACAAAGCGATCGCGATTAAACCACTTTGGATTGCGTGGGTTATGATTCATAAACTTCGTCCATAGCGTATACGCCATCGGTGCTGCGCCCATCGGCATACCCGGATGACCGGAATTAGCTTTTTCGATAGCATCAATGGACAACGTACGAATCGCAGCAATCGATAATTGTTCAATAGAGTGTGTCATCGTCTTCATCCTTTCATTTGTAAACATGTTCATCTTTTATGATATAGAAAAGTTCGTAAAATGTACAATGCTTCACAACATTTTTTTGACAAACTAACGAAAAAAGAGAACATCTATACTCGTATGTTCTCTATGATAGGCGTATTAATGCAGGCGTTTTTTCTTACTATCCTTTAATTTTTGAGGAGTGACATCGTTTCCGTTCGGATCAATGACTTTCACGGCATGCAACGTTTCGATCATTGACGCACGAAACGCCGCAATATACTCTGTACGAAGTTGGAGTTGCTCTTGTTTTTCTTCGTCCGTAAGACCTTCCATTTTTGCTTTTTTAGCTAATGCATTAATTCGTGCTATTTTTTCAGAAGATAACATTTAGCCTCATTCCTTTGTATTGAATTTTTTGCTCGTATCATCATACAAAAACTTTTCTTTGTTGACAAGTTGTTCGTATTCTTTGTATCGCCGATGAACAGTCGCTTTAGATACATCATAACCAAATGAACGAAGCGTAGCCGCAATTTCTGTAAACGTTAAGCCATTTTGGCGTAAACGAACAATATCTTCAATCGGCACATCTTTCCGATCGCGTCCAGCGTGTTCACCAATGTTGCGCAAATTGTTTTCTGGACGATATCCGTTTTGGACAGCTCGTTGCATGCCACGTTTAATTTTTAAGTTATGTATCTTTCTTTGGTATTCTTCAACAATACTAATAATCTCTAACACCATCGAGTCTGCTTCTGATAATTGAAGCTCCCCGCGATGACTTACCGTATACACGCGAATCCCTTCCTTTTGTAAACAACGAAGAAGAGCAATTTTTGCATTTCCTCTTCCAAGTCTTGTTTCATCTTGAACAAGAACGACGTCAATACGATGTTGTTTGATTGCATCGAGCAGCTCCATAATTCCTGCGCGCTCGATATCATAACCGCTTGCTTGCTCTTCAATGATTTTGACAACATTCATGCCATATTCCGTTGCAAGTTGTTTAAGTTCCTCTCTTTGTCTTTGTAAAGATGTTTCTTGCGCTTGCTTCGTCGTACTTACACGACAATAAATAATTGCGTTCATTCGCCATCCCTTTCTACTGACTATTGTTTGTTAACGACAAGCTGGTTCTCGCCATTTGATTTTAACACAGGGATCACGATTTTTTCACCAACAATTAATCGGTCGTCTGAACGTCGATTGACTTCCATCACCCATTCAATAAATTGTTGACGGGACAATCGATGTTCATGTTTATACTTATCCGCTAGTTCCCATAATGTATCACCAGCTGATACAGTAATTTCAACATACTTTTCTTTATCAACAGATTGTGTTACATGTAAAAAAGCCCACACGAACAATGCACTAAATAAGATCATCATCACGTAATGTATTTTTCCCATATCATCTACTCCCTTAATACAGAACGTTTGTTTGTATTTATCATAACGAGAACTTTTGTTCGTGTCAACCTTTTTTTTCGAACTTATGTTTGTATCCATGTACGAATATATGTTATAATGTGGGCAAAGATTGAAAAGGAAGAGGTGTATAAAGATGGCGAAATTATCAAAACGACAACAACAAATTTTGGACTTTATTAAACAAGAAGTGCGCACGAAAGGGTATCCACCATCAGTAAGGGAAATTGGCGAGGCAGTTGGTTTAGCTTCAAGTTCTACCGTTCACGGACATTTAGCTCGTTTAGAAAACAAAGGGTTCATTAGACGTGATCCAACAAAACCTCGTGCCATTGAGATTTTGGACGAACATGAATCCATCCCGAGAACAAATGTCATCAATGTCCCAATCGTTGGAAAAGTCACAGCCGGACAACCAATTACTGCAATTGAAAATATTGAAGAATACTTCCCCCTCCCAGAACGGTTCGTCTCACCAGATGATCAAGTATTTATGTTGCAAATTGTCGGAGAAAGCATGATTGAAGCCGGTATTTTAGACGGAGACTACGTAATCGTCCGTCAACAACAAACAGCAAATAATGGGGATATCGTTGTAGCGATGACGGAAGATCATGAAGCGACAGTAAAACGGTTTTTTAAAGAAAAAGACCATATCCGTTTGCAACCTGAGAACTCTTCAATGGAGCCGATCATTGTCCAAAACGCTACAATTTTAGGAAAAGTCATCGGCGTATATCGATCTATCCATTAAGAAAAAGAAACGGAAAAAAGCTAACGGAAAAACCGTTAGCTTTTTTAGTAAAGGCTCATATATTGTTCACGTTCCCATGGATGCACAGCCGTGCGGAACATATCCCATTCAATTTCTTTCGCTTCGACAAAGTGTTCGAATAAATGTTTACCAAGCGCATTAACAATTACTTCATCCGATTTTAAGTTTTGGAGCGCTTCTGCTAATGTCGCAGGTAAGTCAACAATACCTTCTTCTAAACGCTCCTCTTTTGTCATCACATAAATGTTGCGGTCAACTGGCGCAGGAGGCGTCAACTTGTTTTTAATACCATCTAGTCCGGCTGCCAACAATACAGCCATGGCCAAATATGGATTAGCTGCAGGATCCACACTACGCACTTCAATTCGTGTGCTCATGCCGCGTGACGCCGGGATACGAATAAGCGGGCTACGGTTGCGTGCCGACCACGCCACATAACAAGGTGCCTCATAGCCTGGAACAAGACGTTTGTAAGAGTTTACCGTTGGGTTTGTTACCGCTGTAAAGTTTGGAGCGTGCTTTAATACACCGGCAATAAACTGTAATGCTGTTTCACTTAGTTGTAGCTGACCGTTCGGATCAAAAAAGGCATTTTCACCATTTTTAAAGAGCGACAAGTTACAATGCATACCAGATCCGTTTACACCAAAAAGTGGTTTTGGCATAAATGTCGCGTGCAAACCGTGTTTACGTGCAACAGTCTTGACGACAAGCTTAAATGTTTGAATGTCATCACACGCTTTTACCGCATTTGCATACTTGAAGTCAATTTCATGTTGCCCTGGCGCAACTTCATGGTGAGACGCTTCAATTTCGAATCCCATCTCTTCTAATTCTAATACAATATCCCGTCGGCAGTTTTCTCCTAAATCGGTTGGTGCTAAGTCAAAGTAACCGCCATTATCGTTTAACTCTAATGTAGGCTCTCCTTTTTCATCTAACTTAAACAAGAAGAACTCTGGCTCTGGCCCTAGGTTGAACTCTGTAAATCCGAGCTCCTTCATTTCTTTTAGTACACGTTTTAAGTTGTAACGCGGACATCCCTCAAACGGTGTACCATCCGGATTATAAATGTCACAAATAAAGCGTGCCACTTTTCCTTTTTCAGCTGTCCATGGGAAAATAACGAATGTATCTAAATCTGGGTACAAGTACATATCTGATTCTTCGATGCGAACAAATCCTTCGATCGATGATCCGTCAAACATCATTTTATTATCGAGCGCTTTTTGTAGCTGGCTCACTGGAATTTCTACGTTTTTAATCGTGCCGAGAATGTCAGTGAACTGCAAGCGAATATACTTTACATTCTCTTCCTTTACAATACGAAAAATGTCTTCTTTTGTGTACTTAGTCATACATATTCCTCCCCCAAAATGAAAAGATCATTTATGTTAAAAAACATAAATTTTTTAATGAAAAAAACGAGCGATATCGCCTTGACGAAGTGAAGCGCGATTAAAGCGACCTGCTTGCATCAGCTCGGCACGCAAAAGTTTGCGCAACTCCGCTTCCGACAAACCTTGCTTCATGACTTTCGGCGCAACAGGTGACGTTGCTTCAGCGTGTTGTTGCTGACGTGAAGCAAAAATTTGTTTAATTCCCGCCAAATTAACCCCTTGCTCGATTAGATCTTTAATTTCAAGCAACCGATCCACGTCATTAAACGAGAACAACCGCCGATTACCTTCTGTCCGTGCAGGTGAAATAAGACCGTGTTCTTCATAATAACGGATTTGACGTGCTGATAAATCTGTTAACTGCATAACGATACCGATAGGAAATAACGGCATGGAGCGACGAATTTGACTATTCATGTCGACCCCTCCTTACGTAATACGTATTTTTATTTTATTCTATGTTACTCTATATGTCAATGATACGTTATATTTTATTACATATTTTTTTCTGAGAGATTTTATAATTGAATTAATCGTTTTTCAAGCAATCGGTCAACAGCCATACAAACAGCAATTTTCACGTGCGAATACGTGAGACCCCCTTGTACGTATGCAACATATGGAGGCCGAATCGGGCCATCGGCGGATAGCTCAATGCTTGCACCTTGTACAAATGTCCCTGCCGCCATAATGACGTCATCCTCATAGCCTGGCATATAGTTCGGGTATGGGGTGAAATGGGCATTGACTGGTGATGCAAATTGAATCGCCTGACAAAATGCAATCATTTGTTCTGCATCATCAAATTGCACCGATTGAATTAAATCCGTACGTACTGCATCCCACGTTGGATACGTATTCATTCCAATCCGTTCGAGCATCGCTGATGTGAAAACCGCCCCTTTTAACGCTTGTCCAACAACATGCGGAGCTAAGAAAAAACCTTGATACATTTCTTGCAAACTATATAAAGAGGCGCCTGCCTCTCCCCCGATTCCCGGAGATGTCATGCGGTACGCACACATCTCGATGCATTCGCGTTTACCAACGAGATATCCTCCCGTTTTTGCTAATCCGCCACCTGGATTTTTAATAAGTGAACCCGCCATTAAATCGGCACCAACATGGCACGGCTCTTGGTTTTCCACAAATTCTCCGTAACAGTTATCAACAAACACAATAACGTCTTGTTTGATTGCTTTAACAAAATCAATCATCTCTTTTATTTCGGCGATAGTGAACGATGGTCGAGGATCGTACCCTTTCGAGCGTTGAATACCAATCATCTTTGTCCGTTCGTTGATCGCCTGTTTGACTGCTACAAAATCGACTTTTCCTTCTGGAGTGAGCGGTACGCTCTGATAGCCGATATGGAACTCTTTTAACGAACCGATACCTTTGCCACGAATGCCGACAATTTCTTCGAGTGTATCGTACGGTTTGCCAGTGATGTATAAAAGCTCATCGCCTGGGCGCAAAATGCCAAATAAGGCAATCGTAATGGCGTGCGTACCGGAAATGATTTGCGGACGAACGAGCGCCGCTTCCCCACCGAATACGTCCGCATACACTTTTTCAAGCGTATCACGTCCGATGTCATCATAACCATATCCCGTTGATGGAATAAAATGAGCATCGCTCACTTGATGGTGACGAAAACTCTGCAAAACACGATATTGGTTATAGTCGATCCGCTCGTCAATTGCCCGATGAACTGGCGCAATTTGTGCTTCAATTTCTTTGACGAGCGCTTCAATTTTTTCTCCATGAGTTAAATGTTGGAACATAAAACAACCCTTTCTATTTTTGATATGTTTTTAGTTGTGCTAAAAGTGGATGTTCCGACAATATGTAGCCGCTACATTCATACATGCCACTTTGTTCATTGTAATATATGTGCTGCACAATTGTTTCTGCTTTTAGCTGTGCGAGCAGTTTCCCCTCAAATGCAGGAATCGCTACATCGTAACGTTCCATCGCTTCGATCATGTGTGATTCAATAAATCGGCGCAGCTTTTGTACATCTTGTTCACTAAACGCACTTACTAATATATAGTCTGTTTTCGGGCTTGGAACAAAGCTTGGAAGAGTGATATCACGTTTGTTATATACAGTAGCGATTGGAATGGTCGTCGCCTCCAATTCTTCAAGCAAGCGATAGACCGTTTGTTCATGTTGAATATAATCAGGATTCGACGAATCGACAATATGTAAAATCAAATCGGCTTCTTTCACTTCTTCTAACGTCGAACGAAACGCTGCAACGAGCGTTGTCGGCAAGTCTTGAATAAAGCCGACCGTATCCGTCAACAGCGCGGTATAACCGCTTGGCAGCACAAGCTTTCTAGTGAGCGGATCTAACGTAGCGAACAATAAATTTTCTTCCAACGCATCCGCGTTCGTAAGCCGATTAAAAAGCGTTGATTTGCCAGCGTTCGTATAGCCGACGAGCGCAATTTGAAACACAGCGTTTTTCTTCCGCCGCTCACGATACCGTTCACGATGTTCGACGACCGCTTTTAGCTGCGCTTTAATTTCATCGATGCGACGGCGAATATGACGACGATCCGTTTCTAGTTTCGTTTCCCCCGGTCCCCTCGTTCCAATTCCGCCACCTAAACGAGAGAGTTCTACACCTTGCCCACTTAACCGAGGCAAGATGTATTGCAATTGAGCAAGCTCAACTTGCAATTTCCCTTCTTTTGAACGGGCTCGGCTTGCGAAAATGTCTAAAATAAGCTGCGTGCGGTCAATGACACGCACGTTTAATACCTTCGTTAAGTTGCGGTTTTGGCTTGGTGACAATTCATCATTAAAAATAACAACATCTGGTTCAAACTGTTCAATAAGTTGAACAAGCTCTTCCACTTTCCCTTTGCCGATATATGTCGCCGGATGGATCGTGTCCCGTCTTTGTGTGAGACTTATGACTACTTCACCATTTGCCGTACGAACGAGCGAGGAAAGCTCTTCCATCGAATACGAAAACCGTTCATCATTAACATGTGGCAACTGACACCCAACAATAATCACTCTTTCTTTTTGCATATTTTCCCTCTTTCCTGTTGAACGTCTGTTCTCATCATAACAAATCTTATGTAAAAGTGCTATGACTGAAAAATGAGCATTGATTTTTTTATATTTTACACATAAAATTTTAACGTGATGTTACACGACAGAAAGGAATGCAACGATGACTTGGGAAGTATTAAGTATAATCGGCACCATCGCCTTTGCGATTAGCGGAGCCATTGTTGCTATGGAAGAAGAATACGATATTTTAGGTGTGTATATTCTCGGAATTGTAACCGCATTCGGCGGCGGTGCTGTACGCAACGTATTAATTGGTGTACCTGTATCGATCCTTTGGCAGCAACAAACTCTTTTTTTGATTGCGTTTATTGCGATGACGATTGTCTATTTGTTTCCGCAAAAAATGCTACCACATTGGCAGCGGTGGGGGAACTTTTTTGATGCCCTCGGTCTTTCAGCGTTCGCTATTCAAGGAGCGCTATATGCTGTTCAAATGAATCGTCCGTTGAGTGCAGTCATCGTCGCTGCTGTATTGACCGGGAGCGGTGGGGGAATGATCCGCGATGTATTGGCCGGAAGAAAACCGCTCGTATTACGGGATGAAATTTATGCTGTGTGGGCCATTGTCGCTGGCATTGCAGTCGGAACCGGAATCGCACATTCTTCAATTAGTTTGTATGTATTGTTTGTTATTGTTGCAACATTGCGCATTTTATCGTATACATATAACTGGAAATTGCCAAATAAGTCGTTGAAGGCAGGAAACTGAAACCGGATGTCTCGATGGAAACATCCGGTTTCTTTTTATTCTTCCCACCGTTCGATGATGGTCGCAGTGGACATGCCGTGCCCGATGCAAATCGTTAATAAGCCGTAGCGCCCCTTTCGTCGTTCGAGTTCGTGAACGAGCGATGTCATCAGTTTCACGCCCGTTGCGCCGAGCGGATGGCCTAAAGCGATAGCACCACCGTTAACGTTCACTTTCGAAAGGGGAGCACCGATCTCTTTTTGCCAAGCGAGGACGACAGGCGCAAACGCTTCGTTAATTTCCACAAGGAAGGTTTCCCTCCCCTATTTATTCAACAACTAAATCGCGTTCTCGTATAATCATCAATTCTTTTTTGTCATAACGCCCTTCATGCAACAGACGTACCGCTTGTTTTCGAATTGCTTTTTCAATCAAATTTCGAATGTAACGGCCGTTGCTAAATTTTCTTTGATATCCGTCGGCTAATAGTTGCTCAATATGTTCACGTAGCTTTCGTTCTGCTTCATTAGTAAGCTCGTATTCTCTTATATGAAGCATTTGTTTTGCAATTTGTACAAGTTCCTCTGCTGTATAGTCAGGAAATTCAAGTATTAACGGAAAGCGTGACGGCAATCCTGGATTTAAAGATAAAAAATAGTCCATTTCGGCTGGATATCCTGCTAAAATAACGACTAAGTCATCAGAAAAATCTTCAATTCCTTTTACTAACGTATCAATCGCTTCTTTTCCAAAATCTTTCTCCCCTCCACGCGCAAGGGAGTATGCTTCGTCAATAAATAAAATACCTCCACGTGCTTTCTTAATTAAGTCACGTGTTTTATTGGCGGTATGACCGATATATTCGCCAACTAAATCCGCACGTTCTGCTTCAATAAAATGTCCTTTAGATAACACATTCATTTCTAAAAATAACTTACCAAGAATACGAGCAACTGTCGTTTTCCCAGTCCCGGGATTCCCTTTAAAAATCATGTGAAGAGACTGTTTATTTCCCTTTAATCCATTTGCTTGACGTGCTTTATTAATGTATAACCATGCGTAAATTTCTTTAATTAATTTTTTCACTCCACTTAGTCCAACTAACTCATCTAGTTCCTTCTGAATCTCTTTCAATACTGCATGTTGATGATAATCAATGCGATTCGGTGTTTCTTCTTTCGGTAAGTAATTAACGTTTTTCGCATTAAGCACGATATTAATTTGACTTTTTGTTTGCTTCATCGTCAACTCTGACAAGGCAACGTCACCTCTCCTTCATCGTTGCTTCTTTTATCAATATACGCTACCATCGCCCATTTCGTGACAAATGCCTAACGAAAAAATCGCCCACCGATATAGGTGAGCGATATATCTTACTCAATCTCAATTTTTACGTTTTTTTGTGGTGCAAATGTGGAAATGGCATGTTTATAAATTAATTGTTGTTTTCCATCCACTTCTAACAATACTGTAAAATTGTCAAACCCTTTCACTAACCCACGCAACTGAAATCCATTTAGCAAAAATACAGTAACCGTTGTTTCTTCCTTCCGCAATTGGTTTAAAAACTGATCTTGAATGTTTATCGTGTTTTTCATTGCTTCGTCCTCCTCTTTTTCTCTCTACATTACGTTTACATATTCGACTGAAAGTGAAACTTTCCTTCTATGTAATGCAAAATTTCATTGACTCGTCTTTCAAATATTGTATCATCGGTCATGTCAAACCATTGAACAGGCATTTGATTTCGGAACCATGTGAACTGACGCTTTGCGTAGCGACGAGAGTTTTGTTTCAATTGTTCGATTGCCTCTTTCAGCGTAAGCATCCCGTCAAAATACGCATATAACTCTTTATAGCCGATTGCCTGAATTGCTTGACAGTCACGTAAACCTTGTTCATATAATCGTTTCACTTCTTCAATCAACCCTTGATCAATCATTTGATCTACTCGTTGATTAATACGTGCATATAGCTTCTCTCGTTCCATTGTCAACCCAATAAGTGCTACGTTATATACCAGCTGACGTTTTTGCTCTTTCAGCCATTCTGTCATTGTTTTTCCTGTACAATGATAAATTTCTAACGCACGAATGACACGACGAACGTTATTCGGATGAATACGTTCCGCACTTAAAGGATCAATCCGTTTCAATTGTTCATACAACTCATCAGGTGAACAACGTTCAAGTGACTGGCGATACAAGTCGTTAGAAGGCGCGTCTGAAAATTGATAATCGTAAATAACAGATTGGATATATAGCCCTGTACCACCAACGATGATCGGAAGTTTTCCTCGTTTCGTTATATCTTTAATAAGTGAACGAGCAAGCGTCTGAAACTCTGCCACAGAAAAAGATTCATGCGGCTCTTTTATATCTAGTAAATGATGTGGAATACCTTCCGTTTCTTCTTGACGAATTTTAGCTGTTCCAATATCCAGTCCTTTATATACTTGCATCGAATCACCATTAATAATTTCCCCGTTTAAGCGTTTCGCCAATTGTATACTCATTTTCGTTTTCCCTACAGCCGTTGGACCGATTAACACAACGACTTTCCCTCCCATAAAATACCACTACTTTCCATTCTAATTCACATTCATCTATTATAGACAAACAATATGCATTTTATCATTTCATTTTGAAAAAATGTGAAAAAACATCTCACATGACGCGTTTAAACATTTTTTCTAATTCATACGTAGAAAAATGAATAATAATTGGGCGACCGTGCGGACATGTAAACGGATCGCTCGTTTTTCGCAACGATTCGAGCAACGCAAATATTTCATCGTTACGCAAAAATTGATTCGCTTTAATCGACTGTTTGCAACTCATCATGATGGCAGCTTTTTCTCTTAGTTGCTTCATATCCACTTTTTTCATCGTTAACACTTGCTTAATCATTTCCTCAATAATTTCTAATTCTTCCCCTTTCGGAAACCATTGGGGATGAGAACGAACAATAAAACTGTTATGACCAAACGGCTCTAAAAACACACCACAAGCAGCTAATTGATCACGGTAACTTTCAATAAGTACATACTCACTTGATGAATAAGTAAGCGTCAATGGGATAAGCAACGGCTGTAATTCATTTGTAACGGTTGCTAGTTTTTCACGAAAGTATTCGTATTTAATTCGTTCTTGAGCAGCATGTTGATCAATAATATATAGCCCGTTTTCATTTTGGGCTAAAATATACGTCCCATGCATTTGACCAATCGGATATAATGGCGGAATGCGTTCTTGCTCCATCTCTCCTGTTACATGTTCGCTTGGAACAACGGATTCTACATCAAGTAGTGTGACATCTTGATCACGAACACGTTCATCACTTTTCTCCAACACGATTCGCTCTTCTGTTTTCTTTTCTTGATCACGATATATCTCCGTTACACGAGGTGACATCGTATTCGATTCTTTCACGATATGTTCAAACGAAAACGTTTGTTGTTCTGCTTTCGTTTTTTCTACTCGCGGTGCCGTTACCTCAGGAATTAACGTCTTTTTTTGAAATGATTGGCGAATCGTTTGTTGAACAAGCTCGTTTAACTCGGCTTCTTTACTAAAACGCACTTCCAATTTTGCTGGATGAACATTCACATCTATAAGAAGCGGATCCATCATAACATTTAAAAAGGTAATCGGATGCCGTCCAATTGGGAGAAGCGTATGATATCCTTCTTCAATCGCTTTATATAACGAATAGTTTTTAATATACCGTCCATTTACGATCGTCGTCATATAATTCCGAGACGCACGCGTCACCTCAGGTAAAGCAACGTAACCGTCAATTGTAAAATCGAGCGTCTCCGCATGAATCGCAATCATTTTTTTGGCGACATCCAATCCGTAAATCGCTGCCAATACTTGCCTTACATCCCCATTTCCGTTCGTATAAAACAGTTGTTTTCCGTTATGTGTTAACCGAAATGAAATATGCGGATGTGCAAGCGCTAGACGATTTATCACATCAACAACATGACCAAGTTCCGTATGAATGGTTTTCATATATTTTAGACGCGCTGGCGTATTGAAAAATAAATGAGAAACGGTAACATCTGTTCCTTTTCGACTGCTTGTCCGACCATGCTGCACAAGTTCTCCACCTTTTAAAACGAGCCACGTCCCTGGTCCTTCACCGGTACTCGTCTTCAATTCTAAATGTGAGACGGAAGCAATGCTAGGCAACGCCTCTCCTCGAAAGCCGAGCGTACGAATACGAAACAAATCTGCCTCATCTTTAATTTTGCTCGTTGCATGTCGTTCAAACGCTAAAAAACAATCTTCTTCCTCAAAACCATCCCCATTGTCAACGACACGAATTTTCGCTAATCCCGCTTCTTCTAACTCCACTTCAATGATCGTGCTATGAGCATCAATCGCATTTTCAACAAGTTCTTTCACGACAGAAGCCGGGCGCTCTACAACTTCCCCTGCCGCAATTTTATTCGCTAACGCCTCATCAAGCTTACGAATTTTCCCCACGTTCTCCCTCCTTTCACTTTAATAATTTTTGAATTTCGTATAATTTATTCATTGCTTCTAACGGTGTCATATCAAGTAAATTAAGAGATTGGATACGCTTGATCACTTCTTTTTCTTTTTTCGATGCACTTGAGCGCCCTTCGTCGCGTTGTTCTTCAAACATGCTTAACTGCTCAAACTGCTCTCTATTTTCTTTAACGATCGGTGTTGCATTTGTCTCAAATTCCCGCAAAATTTGCTCCGCCCGCTGAATTAAGTCTAACGGCAGCTTCGCTAATTGCGCGACATGAATGCCGTAACTTTTATCCGCTGGACCTTCTTTAATTTGATGCAAAAAGATAACGTTACCGTTTTCTTCAACTGCACTCACATGCACATTTTTTAAACGCGGCAATTGTTGTTCAAGCGCTGTTAATTCATGATAGTGGGTACTAAATAGCGTTTTAGCGCCGATACGGTCATGAATATACTCAATCATCGCTTGCGCAAGCGCCATCCCATCGTATGTGGATGTTCCGCGACCAATTTCATCAAACAAGATGAGGCTGTTTTGTGTTGCGTGAACGATCGCATGACGCGCCTCAAGCATTTCTACCATAAACGTACTTTGCCCGGCAACTAAATCGTCAGCCGCTCCAATGCGCGTAAATACTTGATCAAAGATCGGTAATACCGCTTCTTCCGCCGGGACAAAACAACCAATTTGTGCCATGATCGCCGTTAATGCGATTTGACGCATATATGTGCTTTTTCCAGACATATTCGGACCTGTAATAAGCAACATTTCTCGTTCAGCATCCATATAACAATCGTTTGGAACATAAACATTTGTTCCTAACACTTTCTCTACAACGGGGTGTCGTCCTTGTCGAACGACAAGACGGCGATCATAAGAAAACTGCGGTTTACAATAATTATATTTTTCACTAACCGTAGCAAAACATTGTAAAACATCTAATTGGCTCATGTATTTCGCTAATTTTTGTAGACGAACAATATATTGTTTCACTTGTTCACGTATAGAAACAAACAGCTCGTATTCAAGTTCCATGCTTTTTTCTTCTGCTTCCAAAATTAGTGCCTCTTTTTCTTTTAGTTCTTTTGTCACAAAACGTTCAGCATTCGCTAACGTTTGTTTACGTTCATATCGATCCTCTGGCAATAAATGTAGATTCGCTTTTGTTACTTCGATATAGTATCCAAATACGCGATTGTAACCAATCTTTAATGATTTAATCCCTGTTACTTCTCTCTCTTTTGCTTCCAACTGTGCAATCCATGTTTTCCCATTACGACTAGCATCCCGGAAGCGATCTAACGTTTCGTTATAACCATCTTTAATGATGCCACCCTCTCTCACGGAAAGCGGTGGGTTTTCCTCAATTGCTTCTTCCAACAATTGAACAAGTTCTTCACATGCATCTAAATGTTTTGCAAATGATTGAACGTGATCATCTTGAATTTGCATAAGAAGTGAGGAAATGAAAGGTACTTGTTTTAACGACTTTTTCAATTGAATTAAATCACGCGCGTTCACATTTCCAAACGCCACACGCCCAGCTAATCGCTCCAAATCATATACACTGCGAAGATATTCGCGTAATTCTTGACGCTCGAAATAATGGATCAACAGTTGTTCAACAAAATGCCATCGCTGTTCAATTTTTTCACGATCTAATAACGGACGATCAATCCATTGCTTAAGTAGACGTCCACCCATCGCAGTCATCGTTTCGTCCAGAAGCCAAAAAAGAGAACCTGTTTTTCCTTTACTCCGAATTGTTTCCGTCAACTCTAAATTACGTTTAGAGTACATGTCGATTTTCATATGTGCATCGACTTCGTACAGCTCGACCGGCTGTAAATGATCTAAATGTCGCTTCTGTGTTTTTACTAAATAATTTAATAATCTCCCAAACGTCACGAGTAATTTTTCTTGTTTCAAATGTGAAACAATAGACGTACAACCAAGCGGAATGGTTGTTTCATCTTCATACGAAATGGTAATAGTATATCTTTCTTTAAATAATTCCCATTTTTCTTGATACGCTGTTGGAACGACTATTTCTTTCGCGCCAATAGAATAAATTTCATTGAGCACATCTTCAAATGCATGGAGCATCGTCATACGACTTTCTCCAGTCGTTAAATCTGCATATGCAAATCCATACGTACCATCCTCAAATGATGTCAATGAAGCTAAATAGTTATTTGCTTTTTCTTCCAGTTGCTTCCCTTCCATAACTGTTCCAGGGGTAATGAGTTGAACGACTTCGCGTCGCACAACCCCTTTGGCAGTTTTCGGGTCTTCAACTTGTTCACAAATCGCAACTTTATATCCTTTCTCAATCAAACGTTCAATATACATCGCGGCTGAATGATAAGGTACACCGCACATCGGCACGCGTTCTTCTCCGCCCCCGTCACGACTAGTAAGCGTAATTTCTAGCTCTTGTGATGCTTTAATCGCATCTTCAAAAAACATCTCATAAAAATCACCGAGACGAAAAAATAAAAAGGCATCTTTATATTGTGATTTAATTGCTAAATATTGCTGAATCATTGGTGTATAAGCCATGACCTTTCCTCCAACGTCCGAAATCTTGACTTCAATTATTATAACAAAAAATAAAAACTAGGAAGAACAAACTTCCTAGTTTTTATTGCTTCCTTCTTGAAGAAGCTCTTCATCCAACTGTTCTAATTCAGCTTCAATATCCTCATCGACTTCTTCAGATGATGTATCAACAACCGCAATCCGTACTTTTGTTTCCCCGATGACCTCAGCGATGAACTCTCGCTCTACTTCCACAGTTACCTTGTTTCCAGTTGAAGCAATCGTACATTCTAAACAATTTGGTTGCTGAACAACACGTGCAATCACTTCTTGTTCTTCGCTAATGAGTTCTTCGTTACGATACTTCAACGGAATGACATCGGTATAAGATACCGTTTCTGTGAGCACTTCCGTTTTTGTATTATCGTTGTACGAATACCAAACATTCACATCATACTTCCCATGAATTTCAACACTACGATCCACTTTTTTCGCTTCGTACCGATGATTAATAATCCAACAACCGAGCACGCTCGTTGGACGATGTTGCGCGGAAACGGTATGCGTCGATTGCGTAAACTTTCTCCCTTTTCCAACAACTGCCTTTGTAATAATTTCCCTGTATTGGGACATGAAACAAACCCTCCTCAAAAATGCATTGTTCATTTTATCCTATGCACGAAAAAACTAAAAGTGTACATAAAAAAACAATCATTCCGTATAGTTCATTGTATGCAACTTGTTCGAAATATGTGACAAAAATAAAAAAAGAGCCCAAATGGACTCTTTAATGGCAATGGCCGCAATGGCTATGTTTCACTTGGGCACCCGTTTCTCCTCGTAACACATCGCCACCTGTCGATGTAATAATTTCATCTGTCACCGTCTTTGAAATCGTGGATGCAACAAGCTGCAACAAATCATTAATTTCTACTTGCGATTGTTTAAATTGTTCTACAATCGGAATGTCTGATAGCTGTTCGTAAATTTCATCAATTTCTGCTTCTACTTTTTTTAACGCTTCAACTTTTCCGTAATGTTGCAAGTTTACAGCTTGTTTTTGTAACGATTTAATTTTAGCAATCATCGTGCGTACTTTTTCATTTTCATGAATTTTGGCTTCTGCTTGTTTAAAAATCTCTACTTCTTCCGTTTCAGCAATCATTTTAGCTAATTCTTTTGCTTTTTGGACGATGTCATCCTTTGTATATTTCGCCACGTTATTTCACCTCGATCGTTTCTTCTACCATTTCTCCATTTAATGTCCACGTTTTTGCTTCTGTAATGCGCACGTTTACAAGTTGACCGATCGCAGACTTAGGTCCAACGAAGTTCACAAGCTTGTTTTTACGTGTGTATCCAGCGAGAACGTCTGGGTTATTTTTACTTTCCCCTTCTACTAATACTTCGACAACTTGTCCCTCATATTCCTTCATTTTTTTCGCAGAAATTTCGTTTACTAATGCGTTTAAGCGTTGTAAACGTTCTTTTTTCACTTCCATTGGCACGTTATCAACCATTTTTGCTGCCGGTGTTCCTTCACGTGGCGAGTAAATAAACGTAAATGCAGAATCAAATTCGACTTCGCGATAGAGCGACAACGTTTCTTCAAATTGCTCATCTGTTTCATTCGGGAATCCGACAATAATGTCTGTTGTAAGCGCCACACCTGGAATGGCTTCTTTAATTTTACGAACAAGCTCTAAATATTGTTCACGTGTATATTTACGCGCCATCATTTTTAACACTTCACTACTTCCCGACTGTACAGGCAAGTGAATGTGCTCAACTAAATTTCCACCTTTTGCTAACACTTCGATTAAACGATCATCAAAATCACGTGGATGGCTTGTTGTAAAGCGAATGCGCGGAATATCAATTTTGCGCAGTTCGTCCATTAAATCGCCAAGACCATATTTCATATCAGTAAAATCTTTTCCATACGCATTCACGTTTTGTCCTAAAAGCGTAATTTCTTTATACCCTTGTGCAGCTAAGTGACGTACCTCTTGAATAATATCTTCTGGGCGACGGCTACGCTCTTTACCGCGTGTATACGGAACGATACAGTACGTACAAAACTTATCGCAACCGTACATGATATTAACCCATGCTTTAATATTTCCTTTGCGTACTTTCGGCAAGTTTTCGATGACATCGCCTTCTTTTGACCATACTTCAACAACCATTTCTTTTGACATGTACGCCTCTTTCAAAATATACGGAAGACGATGAATATTGTGCGTGCCAAAGATCATATCAACGTATTGGAATTGCTTCAAAATTTTATTGACGACTGATTCTTCTTGTGACATACAGCCGCATACCCCAAGCAATAAATCCGGGTTATTTTGTTTGAGTGGCTTTAAATGTCCAATTTCTCCGAATACTTTATTCTCTGCATTTTCACGAATGGCACACGTATTTAACAAAATGACGTTGGCATCCTCTGGGCGATCCGTTGGTTCATAGCCGAGCGCCATAAAAATTCCAGCCATCACTTCTGTATCATGTTCATTCATTTGACAGCCGTACGTACGAATGTAAAATTTACGACCGTTCCCCATGCCTCGAAACTCTTCTGGAATAGAGAAATCTTTATGATATTTCACTTCCTCTTTTCCACGTTTTTTCGCTTCTTTTAAAGATGGAGGAACAAATACAGTTGAAAAATATTTTTCATAGTCTTGACTCGTTTTTTGCTTGAGACGTTGCAAATTTTCATCCAAAGCGGATTTTTTGTCCGTTGGATGATCTGTTTCAATTTGTGCTGTGTACTGTAAACGTTGTTTTTCGTTCATCATAATTCCCCTTTCTTTTGTTCATAGACGCACACTAACATAGTATATTATTTTCTGGACTTTTAAACAATGTTTTTTCCATGAAAAAGAGGATGGCTTTCACCACCCTCTTTTTTCTTACATAAACTCAGCCACAAGCTGATCAAATTTTTCCTTGCTCATTGTTAAATCTGCTTCTGCCAATGGTTTTTCGCTATAACCAGGCACAAGATCTTGATATGATTTGCGCTCTTTATTTTGATAAATGAGCCCTGTAACAAGCCCTTTATGTTTCATCAACGTTTGCATCGCCATTTCGCGGTTAGATGGATCATATCCTTCAATGGAGCTCAAGCTCGTTAAATTGTCTTTAAACCAATCGTATGTGTTTACTTTATTGTACGTGACGCACGGGCTAAATACGTTAATGAGCGAGAATCCTTTATGCTTTATGCCTTCTTCGATTAATTGCGTCAACTCTTTTAAATCACTAGAAAAGCTTTGGGCGACGAATGTAGCCCCTGCTGTCAACGCCATCTCCATAATCGACAACGCTGGCTCAACCGATCCTTGTGGTGTACTTTTCGTTTTAAATCCGACCTCACTACGTGGTGATGTTTGTCCTTTTGTTAAGCCGTAAATTTGGTTATCCATAACGATGTACGTAATGTCGATGTTACGACGAATCGCATGGATCGTATGCCCCATTCCGATCGCGAATCCATCACCGTCACCACCAGCAGCAATGACAGTCAAGTCACGATTGGCCATTTTTACCCCTTGGGCAATCGGAAGTGCCCGACCGTGAACACCATGAAAACCATACGAATTAATGTAACCAGAAATACGTCCAGAACAACCAATTCCAGAGACAACAACAAGCTCATGTGGTTCAAGTCCAACGTTGGCAGCCGCACGTTGAATAGCTGCTTGCACAGAAAAGTCACCACAACCTGGACACCAGTTCGGTTTAATGTTATTTCGGAAATCTTTAAATGTCGCCATGTTTAAAACAACTCCTTGCATTTTGTATAAACTTCGTGCGGTAAGAACGGGTTGCCATCATATTTCAACACGTTAAATACTTTCTCAGCATGTCCAACGTTCATTTTTAAAATGTTGGCGAGTTGTCCTGTTGCGTTATTTTCAACAACAATAACTTTTTTTGCTGATTGCACAAGTGGCAACATTTCTTCCGTTGGGAACGGATGAATGAGACGAACGTGAGCATGATTTACCTTGATGCCATCTCGCTCTAGACGTTCCATCGCTTCCTCAATCGCTCCACGCGTTGAGTTAAACCCAACGATTAACACATCGGCTTCTTCATGCTTCACATGTTTATGAACTGGTGTCGGGAATTGAATATGTTTCAACTTGCGCAGACGCTTATCCATTTGTGCAATACGGTTCGCTGCTACTTCAGAAGGACGGCCTGTTTCATCGTGCTCAACGCCCGTCACATGGTGAATACCGTTTTTCATTCCTGGCAATACACGCGGTGACACGCCATCTTCCGTCACTTCATATCGTTTAAAACAACCTTTGTCTGGAATTTCAGGGAGTTCTCCCGTAACAAGTTTGCCACGACGAATTTCAATTTTATCGTATTCTAGCGGCTCAACTGTTTGTTTACCTAACGAAAGTTGCAAGTCTGTTAAAACGATGACTGGACATTGATACTCTTCTGCAATGTTAAACGCTTCAACCATATCGTAAAACGCTTCTTGTACAGTACTTGGCGCCATGACTACTTTCGGAATTTCTCCGTGTGTTCCATAAATCATTGCCATCAAATCGGACTGTTCTTGTTTCGTCGGAAGACCTGTACTCGGACCACCACGTTGCGTATCAACAATGACAATTGGCGTTTCTGTAATTCCAGCTAATCCGATCGCTTCCATCATAAGCGAAAGACCTGGTCCGGCCGAAGCTGTCAACGTGCGAACACCCGCATAGTTCGCACCAATAGCCATTGTACAAGCTGCAATTTCGTCTTCTGTTTGAATGACTGTACCACCAAATTGCGGAAGCTTCTTAATTAAGTATTCCATAATCTCTGACGCCGGGGTAATTGGATACGCTGCCATAAAACGAGCGCCACCCGCAAGTGCACCAAGCGCAATCGCATCGTTTCCAATCATAAACATTCTCTTTTTGCCGTCCGCCTTCTCAAGTTGCATGAGTTGAATGTTGTCACCAAGTTGTTCACGCATAAACTGAGCGCCCGCTCTGATCGCTTCCATGTTTTTGGCAACAACCTGCTCGCCTTTGCGACCGAAAATCTCCTGAACGACCCCTTCATATACGCTAATATCGAGACCGAGTACAGCGCTAGAAGCTCCGACTGCAACCATGTTTTTCATTAATGCTGTTCCTAATTCTGTTGCAATATCTGTAAATGGAACCGCATACAGCGTAGCTCTTGACTCGTCTGGAATCGTTGGATTAAACTTTGCATCTGCGATGACGATTCCACCTTGACGTAACTCGTGAAAGTTAAAATCAATTGTTTCTTGGTCAAAAGCTACTAATATATCAAGATCATCGGCAATCGAACGAACTTGCGTTGTGCTAACACGAATTTTATTGTTCGTATGACCACCTTTAATACGAGATGAAAAGTGGCGATAACCGTATAAGTAGTAGCCTAGTCGGTTGAGCGCAATGGAGAATATTTCTCCCGTACTTTCAATACCTTCCCCTTGTTGTCCTCCAACTTTCCATGAAAGTTGACTAATCATGTCTTACACCCCTTTAAAGTTCCATCAATTGTAACGTAACATTATACGATTATAAGTGTAGCACTTTTCCAGAAAAAGCTCTACCATTTCGCTTAATAAATTTTTCGAAAAATTTCATTTACTAAACGCTTTCATTCTAGCTCTATTGAAAAAAAATTGCAACATATTTGTCACAAAAATGTGAATTGTTCTTCCGAATTTTTTATTGCGGGATTCGCTCATAAAAATTACAAAACAAAAATTTTCTCACTTGTTCCTCTTTAAAATGCTTCAGCAATTCATTAATGAAATGGGTATAATGCGAAACATTAGCTAATTGGTCAACCGTTTCAAAAATGCCATCGAAGTCAGATCCAAACCCGATATGGTTTTCGCCGCCTAACGAGCAAATATAGTCGACATGACGCAATACATCTGTCACTGTTGTCGTTTGCGTATCATGACGTAAAAACTGCGGAACGAATGTCACACCGATCACCCCATTTTTCTTAATCAAAGCTTGAATCTGGTCATCGCGCAAATTGCGTGGGTGCGGGCAAAGCGTATACGCATTTGAATGTGAAGCAATCGGATATTGGGCTAATTCAATGACATCCCAAAACGCTCGTTCACTTAAATGCGACACATCTGTCCAACATTGTTGTTCGTTCAATAAGCGGACAACTTCTTTCCCGAATTTCGTTAAACCTCCCCCTCGTTGCTCAAATGCCCCATCCGCTACCATATTTGCATCATTCCATGTTAAACCGACAGAACGAACGCCAAGCCGAAGAAGTGTGCGCAATTGCGTTAAACTTTCGCCAATGGCTTCACACCCTTCTAATGTGAGCATGGCTCCGATTTCATTTGGTTGTAACTGATCAATTTCTTTTTTTGAACAAACTACTTTCATATTTGGCTGTGACACAACTTTCTCATAGAAATAATCAATCATCTCTAAAGCTACAAAAAAGCGCGATTCTGGCCTTACATGTTTTGGGATGTAAATAGCAAATCCTTGTACTGTTACACCCGCCTGCTGCAATCCATCGTACGTGACATGTAGCAATGAGCTTCGCTCAAACGATACATCTTGGTCACAAAATAGTTGATATAAAACGTCACAATGAGCGTCAAATATACGCACAACGACCCCTCCATACGAAAATTCGCTCTGTAGCATATGATAAAAATAACCTGTTTGCTATGCAAGCAAACAGGTTTATGTGCATTAACGCGGTTCAACAATAAGTTTGATTGCTGTCCGCTCTTCTCCATCAATTTGAATGTCTGTGAACGCAGGAATACAAATAAGATCGACTCCGCTCGGTGCTACGAATCCTCGCGCGATCGCTACTGCCTTCACGGCTTGATTTAATGCACCTGCACCGATCGCCTGAATTTCAGCAGCACCGCGTTCTCTTAGCACGCCAGCAAGTGCACCAGCTACAGAATTAGGATTAGACTTTGCTGAAACTTTTAATATTTCCATTTCTAGCTCCTCCTTGTTTCTAACAATTGCTTGTAAAAAATTCGTACTGTTTACTATATATTCACCTCTGTTCACTCGTATTCCTGCTATTTATATGCATTTTTTAGAAAAATCTAAAAAGAGAGACTAGTCGAAATATGGGTGGTCATCATTAATCATAATTCGTTGAATTGATTTCGTTCTCCCGCTTTTTTCATCTATATCGATAAGCACAGCATTCAACTGCGCGCGCCCCGTCGTCACTTCGAAACGAACCGGCAAGCCCGTTAAAAATTTACGTAATACTGCCTCACGATCCACACCCAAAATGCCATCGTAAGGACCTGTCATACCGACATCAGTAATATAACCGGTGCCGTTTGGCAAAATACGAGAGTCCGCTGTTTGAACGTGTGTATGCGTACCAACGACAGCGCTTACTCGCCCATCTAAATACCATCCCATCGCTTGTTTTTCACTCGTTGCTTCCGCATGAAAATCTACCAGAATGACAGGAGTTCGTGCGAGCGCCATTTCTACTAACTCATCTGCTTTTTTAAACGGACAATCAATCGCTGGCAAAAACGTCCTCCCTTGCAAACTGATGACTGCGACTTCATATCCCTCTGCTTGAATAAATACAATTCCTTTTCCAGGTGTACCTGCTGGAAAATTTCCTGGACGAACAAGTACTTTCGCTTGATCAATAAACTCAAATATTTCACGATTATCCCACGCATGATTCCCAAGGGTTACTACATGCACTCCTATTTCTAAAAAGCGCCGATATATTTTTTCTGTTATTCCTTTCCCACCAGCAGCATTTTCACCGTTGATAACAATCACATGTGGTTTATATTTCACTTTTAACTTCGGGACGTATTCATCAACCATTTTTCTTCCCGGTTGTCCTACGACATCACCGATAAATAATAGTTTCATCGTATTACCCTTTCTATACTCATGATTTCTATTTTTCAGTTTCGCACAAAACAAAGCTTTTATCAATACGAAAAGCTACTCCAAACGAGGAGTAGCTTTATTTTGCATATTCAACAGCTCGCGTTTCGCGGATTACTGTAACTTTAATATGACCTGGATAATCAAGCTCTTCTTCAATGCGCTTGCGAATGTCACGCGCCAAACGATGCGCTTCCAAGTCATCGATCATATCTGGCTTTACCATAATGCGAATTTCGCGTCCAGCTTGAATCGCATACGACTTTTCAACACCTTCATACGATTCAGCGATTTCTTCAAGTTTTTCAAGTCGACGAATATAGTTTTCTAACGTTTCGCTACGGGCACCTGGCCGAGCAGCAGATAATGCGTCCGCAGCAGCAACAAGCACAGCGATAATAGACGTCGGCTCCGTATCACCATGATGGGAAGCAATGCTATTGATAACGACTGGGTGTTCTTTATATTTCGTTGCGAGCTCTACACCAATTTCAACATGGCTTCCTTCTACTTCATGGTCAACAGCTTTTCCGATGTCGTGAAGAAGACCTGCTCGTCTTGCAAGCATTTCATCTTCCCCTAACTCAGCTGCCATCAAACCAGCTAAGTACGCAACTTCCATCGAATGTTTAAGAACATTTTGTCCATAGCTTGTACGGAATTTCAATCGGCCTAAAATTTTAATTAAATCCGGGTGCAACCCGTGAACACCCACTTCGAACGTTGTTTGTTCTCCCACTTCACGAATGTGTTCATCCACTTCTCTTCGCGCTTTTTCAACCATCTCTTCAATTCGCGCCGGATGAATACGCCCGTCTTGAACAAGTTTATCTAACGCAATTCGTGCCGTTTCACGACGGATCGGATCAAAGCCTGATAAAATGACTGCTTCCGGCGTGTCGTCAATGATGAGATCAATACCTGTTAACGTTTCCAACGTGCGAATGTTACGTCCTTCGCGTCCAATAATCCGACCTTTCATTTCGTCATTCGGCAAGTTCACAACAGATACGGTCGTTTCGGCAACATGGTCAGCAGCACAACGTTGAATAGCGAGCGATAAAATTTCTTTTGCTTTTTTATCGGCTTCTTCCTTTACTTTCGCTTCTGCTTCTTTGACCATGAGCGCGATTTCATGAGAAAGCTCTTTTTCTACACGATCCAAAATGATTTGCCGTGCTTCTTCACGAGTCAAGCTAGAAATACGCTCAAGCTCTGCTTGTTCTTTTCGAACGAGTTCTTCCACTTTGCTTTCCATTTCTTCAATATGCTGTTGTCTTTCATTGAGAGAATTCTCTTTTTTCTCAAGCAACGCTTCCCGTTTGTTTAAAGATTCGTCCTTTCGATCGAGATTCTCCTCCTTTTGTAACAAGCGGTTTTCCTGTTTTTGTAATTCACTTCTTCGTTCGCGAATTTCTCGTTCTGCTTCCACGCGAAGTTTGTGAATCTCATCCTTTGCTTCAAGGAGCGCCTCTTTTTTCAATGCGTCTGCTTCTCTTTTCGCTTCTTCAATCATTTGCTTGGCAGCTGCTTGTGCACCGCCAATTTTTGCCTCGGCAATGGATTTACGAACAAAAAAGCCAACAACTGCACCGACGACTAGGGCAAGCAAAGCGGAGATGATCGTTTCACCCATTATCCTCACCTCCTCTTGCTATAAATTCGTTACTTCATCAATGTCGGCATGTACATTGCACCCATTCAACATACACTTCAAAATTGTCAAATATACATGTACATTTTAAAGGTGACCTTCCATATTGTCAAGGCTTGTCATTGTGGGAAAGCGTTTCATATGGTTGAATCTTCTAAAATAAAGAAAAAAGAGACACAACGTGCCTCTTTTTACTCTAAGAAGTCTAAATCATCTTCACGTACAGGTGTCGCTGATGCACCTGTCGTAATGCCATAATGTTGGCGAATTTCACGTGCAATTTCTTCCATGATATGTGGATTTTCTTTTAAAAATTGTTTTGCATTTTCTCGCCCTTGTCCCAGTCTCTCATCCTTGTATGAATACCAAGCACCGCTTTTTTGGATGATATCGAGTTCAGCACCCATATCAATAATTTCGCCTTCTTTTGAAATTCCTTCGCCATACATAATATCTACATCCGCTGTTTTAAACGGAGGCGCCACTTTGTTTTTCACGACTTTAATTTTCGTCTTATTTCCAACCATGTCGTTGCCTTGTTTAATTTGTTCTGCACGACGCACTTCTAAACGAACAGACGCATAAAACTTCAATGCACGACCACCAGGAGTTGTCTCGGGGTTCCCGAACATAACCCCCACTTTTTCCCTTATTTGGTTAATAAAGATCGCGATCGTTTTAGACTTGTTAATCGCGCCTGATAATTTACGTAGCGCTTGGGACATGAGCCGTGCTTGTAATCCAACGTGAGCATCGCCCATTTCCCCTTCAATTTCTGCTTTCGGAACAAGGGCTGCAACGGAGTCAATAACAATAATGTCAACCGCTCCACTACGCACAAGCGCTTCAGCAATTTCTAACGCTTGCTCTCCTGTATCAGGCTGTGAAAGCAACAATTCATCAATATTAACACCTAACTTTTCAGCGTAAACAGGATCTAAAGCGTGTTCTGCATCAATGAACGCCGCTTGACCACCTTGCTTTTGTACTTCAGCAATCGCATGAAGGGCAACTGTCGTTTTACCCGAAGATTCTGGACCATAAATTTCAATAATACGCCCGCGCGGATATCCTCCTACTCCAAGAGCAATATCAAGTGCAAGAGAGCCGCTTGATACAGTCGAAATTTGACGATCTGTTTGCTCCCCTAGCTTCATAATAGAGCCTTTTCCAAACTGTTTCTCAATTTGCTTTAACGCCTGTTCTAATGCTGCTTGACGATCGTTCAATGAAACTCCTCCTTTTACTTGCAAAAAATAAAGCAGTAACTGCTACTTATTACTATACATGTTTTCTGTTTATTTGCCAAGAAAAAACGAATAGATGTTCGTAAATCAATGTAACAATTGCAGCAAATGATAACAACCATATTTTGCCGTACGCATCCGAATGGCTTGACGATCACCAGATAATGTAAGTGCAAACGTTTTTGTCCCTCGTTCTGTGGCAATCCCTATCCATACCGTTCCTACTGGTTTTCCTTCCAAATCGTCCGGTCCTGCGACGCCTGTAAAGCTTATACCGATATCACTTCGACAAAGTTTTCGAACATTTTCCGCCAACAATTGTGCACATCGCCCACTTACTGCACCCTCTGTTTGTAATATTTCTTTCGGCACATGAAGCACATTTTCCTTTATTTCATTTGTATAACATACAACCCCTCCTGCTATGACAGAAGAAGCTGTCGGAAGAGCAGTCATTTCCTTTAAAAACAACCCCCCCGTTAAGCTTTCAGCAACAGCAAGTGTCTTATCCTTTTCTTTTAACGTCGCTAACAGTTTGCTAAACAACGTTTCATCATTGTAACCGTAAAAATAAGGGCGAACACGCGCTAAAATATTTTCCTCTACCTCGTCAATCATTCGCTTCGCTTCTTCTTCACGTTCATGCTTTGCTGTCAAGCGGAGAGTCACTTCACCGTCAGACGCAAGTGGAGCAATCGTCGGATTCGTTTGCGCATCGATCAAATCTTCAATTTCTGTTTCTAGCTGTGATTCCCCGATATGAAAAAAGCGAAGAACACGCGAAACAATTTTTTCGCGAACGTGACGCTTTTGCAATAAAAAAGGACGTCCATATTTCATGAACATCGGTTGCATTTCTTTTGGTGGCCCTGGAAGAAGCATGTACGTCACATGATCAACAACAAGTGCCATTCCAGGAGCCATCCCATGTTCATTTTTTAACACGTGACTTCCTTCTAACACAAGCGCCTGTTTTCGATTGTTTGGGGACACCGGACGATTTGTTTTTGAGAAATAATCACAAATGGATTGCCATGCTTCTTCGTCTAAAACGAGCGATTTATTTAACATCTTTGCAATCGTTTCTTTTGTTAAATCATCTTTCGTCGGTCCAAGTCCCCCCGTAAAAATAATCAAATTCGAGCGTTGCTTTGCTACTTCAATCGCATGTGTAAGCCTTTGAGGATTATCTCCAACAACCGTATGATAATATACATCTATCCCTATTTCAGCTAATTGTTGAGATAAAAATTGAGCATTTGTATTTGCAATTTGGCCAAGCAAAAGCTCCGAGCCAACGGCGATAATTTCTGCTTTCATCCTTCTCCCATCCCTTTTTTATTTACTTCGAATGACGAAATGCGTGTTTATTTTTAACAAAGTAATCCCATCCTGACCAGATTGTGAAAATGAGTGCAATCCATAAAGAAATGTCCGCAAACGGAAACGACAGCAGGGAGAAAGGAAGATTGTGCAAAAGAAGGGCAGCGATCGCTACAATTTGCGTCCACGTTTTAATTTTTCCAAGCATGTTCGCTGCCACCACTTCCCCCTCTCCAGCCAACACGAGCCGCAATCCGGTTACTGCAAATTCACGACTAATAATAACAATGACCATCCACGCTGGCGCCAAATCCAATTGAACGAGCGCAATGAGCGCAGCCGATACAAGCAATTTATCTGCAAGCGGGTCAAGAAATTTTCCTAAATTCGTTACTAACCCATATTTTCGTGCATAGTATCCATCAATCCAGTCTGTCATTGATGCAATAATAAAAATAAGCGCAGCAACAGCGTGTGTCATCGGCAATTGCTCTGTTCCGATTTGAATCATACCTAGGTCAATCGGTGCCAAGAGGAAAATGAGGAAAAAAGGAATAAGTAGCATTCGGGCAATTGTAATTTGATTCGGTATATTCACAGTACTAACCTCCAACACGTCATACAACATTATTGTTTTTTGTAGATGATTGTAATATCTTGGCGCACGTGATCACTTGGATTAACAGGGTATTGAAGTGTTTGTCCATTTATTTCCACTTCGGTATTTAATGTTTGTCCGATGACTAACAACACTTCTGTTTCGTTCGTCAAATCGAACGTTTCAGCTTGATTAGCATACATCATTTTTCTTGTGAACGCTTTGCCTTTCCCATTTTTCACTTCAATCCACGCATCACCCTTTGTTGCAATGTCAATGATCAACTGTTCCCCCGTGACTTCAAGTGTCGATTTTCGACCATTCGTGTCTACTACCTTAATCATTGCTGTCGATGGTTGCTCTTGCTCTTTTTCTAGTTGTTGTTCGTTCTGTTTTTCAGATTGTTGTTCATTTTGTTTTTCAGGCTGTTGTTCGTTCGCCTGCTCAGATTGCTCAAATTCTGTCTCCTCATTTATCACCTGCTCTTGCGGTTGTTCATCCATCGTTCGGTTTTGAAAGAAAAACCATAGAACAACCGCTACTCCAACAGCTAACATACCGATTAAAATTTTGGGGAGGATATTCAGTACTTTTTCACCTTGTTCTGATAATTGTCGCGATTTAACACGCGATAATTCGCCAGGAAGTTCTTCTTGCTGAGCATTTGGAATTTCGTTTGCGTATTGTTCAAACAGCTCTTCGGGATCAAGGCCGACCGCTTCAGCATACTGACGAATAAACGCGCGAACATAAAACTTCCCGGGCATAATCACATAATTTCCTTGTTCAATTGCGATCAAGTATCGCTTCTGAATTTTAGTGATTTCTTGTAAATCATCTAAGCTCATATTGCTCTGTTCTCTCGCTTCTTTTAAACGCTTCCCTAACTCTGTCAACGGAAACACCTTCCATCTTTAAAAGTCGATATTTGAAAAACCGTCGTTGCCGAAGAAAGAAGATTGGTCAACAAGATCGTACGTAATTTCTTCATCTGCTTCATGACGTAGTTCAATAATATAGTCAAAGTCATCCAACTTATATTCTGTATGCCTTACAAAAATATCGGGATGTTCAATGACTTTCGTCGCTGGTAGTCGCATGAGCTCACGGATGAGTTGCCAATGCCGTTCATTTGAGCGGCGCGTCGAAACGATTCCGTCAATAATGAATACATTGTTTTCACTATACTCATCTTCAATGAGTTGGCTGCGAACTGTTTGTTTAATTAACGTAGATGAGACAAATAGCCAACGTTTATTCGCACATACGCTCGCAGCTACGATGGATTCCGTTTTTCCAACGCGCGGCATACCACGAATGCCAATTAACTTGTGACCTTCTTGTTTAAATAACTCGGCCATAAAATCGACAAGCAATCCTAATTCGTCACGAACGAACCGAAACGTTTTTTTATCATCGGCATCACGCTGAATATAACGCCCATGCCGAACGGCGAGACGGTCGCGTAGCTTCGGCTCGCGCAACTTCGTCACCGTGATATCTTCCATCGTTGCCAAAATAGATTGTAGCCGTTCAATTTGCTCATGGCTTTTGCATAACAAAAGCATCCCTCGACGTGAATCGTCCACTCCGTTAATTGTGATGATGTTGATGGACAACATACCAAGGAGCGATGCAATATCCCCCAACAATCCCGGACGATTGATATGTATTTCATATTCTAAATACCATTCTTTCTTTTCCATATACCCCTTCTCCCCTTTACGTTACACGATACGATCCTAAAGCAACGCTTTGTCGAAACACGCATGTATGTTTATTTTACCATCTGAATGCGAGAATGAAAAGGACAGACAACCGTTTTTTGTGAACAGATAAACATAGTAAAACAAGCTGGCGAATGTCACCAGCTTGCCCATATTACTTACTTATTTTGTACAAGTTTAATCATCATGTTGGCTATTGCATGTTGCTCTTGCTCATTTGCTACGTGCCACAAATCAGCAAGTACACGCTCTTCCGGGTTTTTCGGATCGACTTGTTTTGCCAAGTAGTCGCCAATCTGATAAGCGATATCCGAAATGACTTGTTGGTTCATCCCTTGCGCTTCCGCTTGATGAAGACGATCAGCTAAAAAGCTTTTCCATTGCTCAAAATTATCAAGAACAGACATATGCAAACCTCCTTGAAATTCGTTTCAAGAACAGTTTGCCTTATGAAACAAAAAATTATGCTTGCTTAACAATACCAACCGCCATTGACGGATAAAATTTGTCCTGTAATATACGATGCATCGTCAGAAATTAAAAACGATACCGCTTTAGCTACATCTTCTGGTTTCCCGATTCTCCCGAGTGGAATCTCGTTCGCTAACGCTTCTAACTCCTCTGCAGTAAACTCCTGAAGCATCGGTGTATCAATGGCTCCTGGAGCAATGGCATTTACTCGTATGCCACTTGGCGCAACTTCTTTCGCTAACGCTTTGACGAACGTGTTTTGCGCGCCCTTCACCATCGAATACAATACTTCGCATGACGCCCCTGTGAGTCCCCAGATCGATGAAATGACAACAATTTGTCCGCGACGTCGCTGAATCATAGAGGGCAACAACCGTTTCGTCAATAAAAACGGACTTGTCACATGCAGCTGTACCATGCGCTCGACTTGTTCGTCAGTCATGTCCGTCACCAGCCCATATGTACTCATTCCACTATTATGAACGAGCACGTCAATTGGATGAAAAAGAGACGACACTAACGTATCGACCCCAAAAGGATGAGATAAATCGGCCTGAATGGCATATATGTCTGTTGATAATTGCTTCATTAAAGATTGAACAGATTGTTCATTTTTGTAGTAATGTAAATACAATCCATACCCATCTTTTGCGAGCTGTCTGGCAATTTCCCGTCCAATTCCTCCACTCGCTCCTGTAACTAAAGCATATTTCATCACATTTCACCTTTTCGGAACAACTTGGCATACCGTAAACTGTTCGGGTACAAAACATTCACGGGCTACCGCTTTTATATCATCCGATGTCAATGATTGTAACGCCTCTACAACATCGAATAAACTCATTTGGTCGAATGCGTAACGAGTAAATTGATTCGCAATATACTCAAGCGAATTCAACGATCGTAAAAACGAGCCGATTTTTTTTCTTTTCATCCGCTCCACTTGTTCATCACCAATATCGGAAAACTGCACAAGAATGCGTTGAATTTCTTCTGCTAATTGATCAGGGTATAATGTGTCGCCACCAATTAAACCAAACCCAAAATCACTTTCTTCTGTATAATCAACCATAAATGTTTCATCAATTAATCCTTGTTGGTATAGCCGCTCATAGTGCGATGAACTTTTTCCAAACAAATGATCAAGCAATAATCCCATCGCGCATTCATGCTTTAATTTTTCTTTTCCTTTTGTATATACATTTTTCGCCTTTATACCAACGAGACATTTAGATGTCTGTACATTCATTTCAATGACATGTTTTTCACGGGCGACATGGGATGGTTCTTCATAGTGAAATCGCTCAATGTCTGTTGGCGAACGGAACGTTTTTTTTGCTTGATTTGTGCGAATTTGTTCGAGTATAGTCAATGGATCAACTGGACCGGTAACAAACAACAACATATTACTCGGGTGATAAAACGTTTCATAGCATTCATACAATAAATCTTTCGTAATATGTGAAATCGACTCCACTGTTCCTGCAATATCAATTTTTACAGGATGATTGTGGTACATGCTTTCAATTGTTCCGAAATATAGACGCCAATCCGGGTTATCGTCATACATACGAATTTCTTGAGCGATAATCCCTTTTTCCTTTTCGACTGTTTGCTCTGTAAAGTATGGTTTTTGGACAAAGTCAAGTAAAGTTTCTAAATTTTTTTCTACATTTGTCGTACTCGAAAATAAATAGGCGGTGCGTGTGAAAGATGTAAAAGCGTTCGCTGATGCCCCTTGCTTACTAAATATTTGAAATACATCGCCATCTTCTTTTTCGAACAATTTATGCTCTAAAAAATGGGCGATGCCATCCGGCACTTTTTTCATGCTCGTTTTTCCATATGGAGTAAAATAGTTATCCACCGAACCGTATTTTGTCGTAAACGTTGCATATGTTTTATTGAATTCTTTTTTCGGTAAAATGTAAACGTCTAATCCGTTGTTTAATCGCTCATAAAATAATTGTTCTTGCAACTGATCGTAGCGAATAATCTTCATTTTTTCTCACCTTCCTTCTCTGTTAAAAAATAAATTGTATCTAATTCAATTTTTTCACCTATACGAACAATATCCTCATACGTCACTTTTTCAATCGCTTCTAACCACTCATCTAATGGACGTTGCCGCGTCGCGATGACGTTATGATAGGAAATTTCAATCATTCCACGCGCTGTATCAACTGTTTCTAATAATTGATTACGAATGACTGCTTTTGTTTGAATAATTTCCTCATCGCTAAATTGCCCGTTACGCATCGCCTCTGCCTGAGCATGAATAATTTCAAGTGCACGCTCATAATTGCTCGGTTCAATTCCTGCCATGACCATCATCATTCCTTGATGACTTTCGATACGCGAAGCTGCATAATAAGCTAAACTTGCCTTTTCGCGCACATTCATAAACAATTTTGAATGTGCAAACCCACCGAAGATCCCATTCCACACTTGTAACGCATCGTAATCTGCATCGTTGTATGTCGTATTTGTTCGATAACCAAGATGTAGCTTTCCTTGTTTCACATGTTGTTTTTCTATAACTTCTTGCACGCTTGTTCGTTTTGTTAACGTTGTCGTTTCAGTTGAACATAACGAACGAGCTTCTAACGGAAAACGTTCCACAACATCATGTTCTACGTCCGTTAACGCCACATCTCCGACAATGTATAAGTCTATTTCATCGTGTTTCAGCATGTGTTCGTAATGTTTATATAAACGTTTAGCATCAATTGTATCAATATCGCTCAGTTTACCGTGAACATCGAGTGCATAAGGCGAACCTTTATACATCTCTTCGATGAGTCGATGTTGAGCATATCGCATTTTATCATCAAACAACGATTGTATTTTTTGTTTCAATGCCCGTTTTTCTTGCTCAACGATCGCAACAGAAAATTCACCCTGTTCAGTAAGTGGGCGAAATAGTATGTCGCTAAAGAGGGTCAACGCTTCGCGTAATAGTGGAGATGTGGTGCCTAAAAATTTTTCGTTTGCCACATCCATTCGAATCGTAATAATATGATTTTCTCCTTTTTTCGCTAAATCGACTTGTAACGTAGCACCATATAGTTCGTCTAAATATGTACGTAACGCTTTCATCGACGGATGTCGCTCGGTAGCGTTTTGTAACACATACGGAATAAGGGCTCGCATCGTTACATCTCGTTCACATAACGGTGCTTTCATCTTTAATACGAGCGTATTCGTCTTATATTTTTTCGTCGGAATGACATGAAGACGAAGGCCTCCTATTGTTTTTACTTCTTCTCGAAACATACAATCACTCCTTTTTATTTCATAGCCTCGACAATTTTTCTCTCTCTTATCCGTTAAATAAATCGGAGGACAAATATCGCTCTCCTGTATCTGGTGCCATACAAAGCACACGTGCGTCTTTCGGGAGAGTTCGCGCCACTTGAACCGCACAAAAGGCAGCTGCCCCAGCTGAAGCCCCCACTAAAATCCCCTCTTCTGCAGCTAATCGCCGCGCCATCATCTGTGCTTCTTCATCTTTGACAAGCAAAATATCATCATACACCTTGCGATTTAAAATAGGCGGAATAAAACCTGGTCCAGTACCTGGAATTTTATGCGGCCCCGGTTGTCCTCCAGAAAGTACGGGGGATCCGTATGGTTCCACAACATAAATGCGTAAATGAGGGAATGTTTTCTTCAACTCCTCCCCTGTTCCTGTTACCGTCCCCCCTGTTCCTGCTGTAAGCACGAACGCGTCAATTCCTTCTGGAAATGCCTCTACAATTTCAACTGCTGTACTTATTCGGTGAGCATCTGGATTTGCTTTATTTTCAAACTGCATGGGGATAAAGCTGTTTGGAATACTCTCCGCAAGCCGATATGCTTCATCAATCGCTCCTTGCATACGTAAAGAAGCGGGAGTTAAGTGAACTTCCGCACCATATGCTTTCAATAAATTCACTCGTTCCTTTGTCGCATTATCTGGCATCGTGATGATGCAACGATAACCTTTCGCTGCGCATACCATCGCTAACCCAATTCCTGTATTCCCTGATGTTGGTTCAATAATCGTGCTTTGAAAAGGGACAATTTTCCCTTCTTGCTCTGCCCGCTCAATCATTCGTCTGGCCGCACGATCTTTTACACTTCCACCCGGATTGAACGACTCGAGCTTTATATATACACTTGCTCCCTCCCGAAAAACAACCCGATTGAGCTTAACAACGGGCGTATTTCCAATCAAGTCGATGATAGATCCGCACATGCTCTCTCCTTCTTTCCATGTAAACCTTTCTTCCTATTGTACTACATATAGACATAACAATGGTGTCGAAACGTTTGAAGAAATCGAAAAAATAAACCAGAATACACGTATGGGTATTTGATTATATACGGAGGCGATAATTTCATGATTAATCACGCAGGAAACCCCTGCTTTCAAGCATGGGGAGGAATGCGTTTTTTATTTATTTTTCGCTAAAAAAATATAAAATAAAATTAGTGAAAGGTGGTGAGGACATGAAATTGACTTTAACAGCAAAAATTAAAATTTTACCGACATCTGAACAAGAACAACTTCTTCAAAAAACGATGCAAGCATATCGTGATGCGTGCAATGCGGTGTCGGAAGTGATATACAAAGAAAACACCCTTGTGCAAGCCAAACTTCACAAGATGACGTACCGCAAACTTCGCTCTACATTTGGCTTAAAATCTCAAATGGCACAGTCTGTGTTAAAAACGGTGATTGCAAAATATAAAACCAACCAAACCAATGGACATAAGCGTTGTCAGATTGCGTTTAAAAAACCGCAAATAGACCTCGTTTTTAATCGAGATTACAGCCTAACCAAAGGGTTGTTTTCCATCAATACGTTAGAAGGACGAATCAAAGTTCCTTTTCAAACGAAAGAACTTGAAACGTATTTCGACGGAACATGGACGTTTGGAACAGCAAAGTTAGTGAATAAACATCAAAAGTGGTTTCTCCATATTCCTGTATCCAAAGAAATGGAAGAAGCAAACCTTCATCACATTTGCCAAGTGGTTGGCGTAGATATGGGTGTAAATTTTCTTGCGACTGTTTATGATTCAAACGGACAGACGCTGTTTTTCAAAGGTAGACACATCAAACACAAACGAGCAAAGTATAAACAACTCCGCAGACAACTACAAAAAAAGCAAACTCCGTCTGCTCGTAGAAGATTAAAGAAAATCGGTCAACGAGAAAACCGTTGGATGCAAGATGTCAACCATTGCATCAGTAAGGCACTCGTTGAGCGTTATGGTAAGAACACGCTGTTTGTGTTAGAGGATTTAACAGGTGTTCGCCAAAGAACAGAAAAAGTGTCCGTTAACCATCGGTATGAAATGGTATCTTGGGCGTTTTATGATTTAAGACAAAAAATCGAGTACAAAGCACACAAACACCGAGCCAAAGTGATTGTGGTAGACCCAACATACACATCCCAAACATGTCCAAAATGCGGACATACAGAGAAAGCAAACCGAAATAAGAAAACGCACACGTTTTGTTGTCGAACATGTGGATATACCTCAAACGATGACCGAATTGGTGCCATGAACCTTCAACGAAAAGGAATCGAGTACATCGTTGAAGGAACGACACAGGCATGACCTGCGTCGTTGGGTAGTTGTCAACCTGCCCTGATGCAACCCCAAGTGAAGGAAGGAGGATAACATCCGCTTGCACTTCTGGGGAGTTGCAAGCCCACGGCTTTAGTCGTTGGGTAGTTGACGCAAAAATGGTTTTCTTTTTTATTTACATTTCTTTTCATCATAAGCGGATGTGCACAAAACCGTTATACAAACATTTCTGTCGATGAAGCTGCACAAATGATGCAAAAAGAGGACGTTGTTGTGCTCGATGTCCGTACAGAAGAGGAATATGCTTCCGGTCATATTCCTGGAGCTATTTTATTACCTTTACAACATCTTCCAGATCGTGTAGATGAACTGAACAAAAACAAGACGTATATTGTCGTTTGTCGTTCCGGTAATCGCTCAGCGCAAGCAAGCGAATTGCTAGTAAAAGAAGGCTTCTCAAGTATATATAATATGACCGGCGGTATGAATGAGTGGAAAGGCGAAGTTGAAAAATAGGAGGGAAGCCTCCTATTTTTCAAACGAAAACGATATACGTTTTTCTTTTTCATCCCATATAACCGCAGCATTAAATGTGTTTTCTCCCTTTTTAAACCCTTTGATAACACTCGTTTTTCCTTCTGCTAATAATTTTTTGGCGTTTGCTTGTGAGATCGATTTGCCCAATATCGTTTTTGAAATAGTAAATGAGCACTTTGTTTTTGCATAGTTGACACAACCGTAAAACGAGCCTTTATCAATGACCGAGCCCCCACAAAGCTTGCAAACCCCGACATGTTTTCCGATCGTTGTTTTTTTCTTCTGCTGAATCGAAGTGGTATCTAGTCCTTCAAATGACCAATGATTTGCCACTTGTACCGCATCGGCCACAATTTTCGCTGCCAATTTTTTCACTTGTTCCATAAATGCTGTGGCCGATGCTTTTTCTTCGCCAATTTCACTTAATCGTTGTTCCCATTTTGCTGTCATTTCAGGAGACGCCAAAAGGTGCGGGCCGATTGCGTCAATTAATACTTTTCCTTTATCAGTTACATATACTTGATTATTTTTTATCTCAATATAATTTCTCTGTTTTAGCGTTGTAATAATGGAGGCGCGGGTAGCTTCCGTCCCAAGTCCTTCTGTTTTCGCTAATACTTTCTCCAGTTGTTCATCATCTAAAAACTTCCCTGCTGTCTTCATTAACGTGATCAGTTCGCCTTCTGTATATCGCTTTGGCGGCTGTGTTTTTCCTTCTTTCACATACACATCATATACCGTTCCTTTTTCTCCACTTTGTACATTCGGTAAAAGTTGTACATCATCATCTTGTGACATAAGGACGTCCCGCCATCCTGCTTGTATTTGTTTCTTTCCTTTTGAAATAAAACGAGCACGTCCATCGACAACGGTTACAATCGTTGTATAATCAAATATAGCTTCTTCACTATGAGCAGCAATTAATCTCCGAACGACAAGGTCGTAAATATTTCGCTCATCCTGACTTAACTTTGTCAAATTCGGCACTTGTTCAGTTGGAATAATGGCATAATGATCTGTTACCTTCTTTTCATTTACATAACGTTTATTATGTAAAATTGATTCATGAACAAGCGGAAAATAAGGAGCATACTCTTCCTTTTGTGAAAGTTGTTTTAAGATATGTGGAAATGTTTCCGCTTCTCCTTTAGTTACATATTGTGAATCGGAGCGTGGATACGATACATATCCTTTTTGATATAGTTTTTGTAATATATCTAACGTTTTTTGTGGCGAATATTTAAACCGCTTGTTTGCCGTTGCCTGCAATGTTGATAAATTAAATAAAAGCGGCGGTAAAAATGTTTTTCGTTCACATACAACTTCTGCTACCTCTACTTGTTTTCGTCTGCAAAACGCGCTCACTTTCTCAGCAAGCTCTCGATCGTATGTGCGCGTCTCATTTTCGTGCCACCACTTTCCCTCGTATCGTTTTCCGTCCACATCAAATGTAGCAACAACTTCCCAAAACGGCTCCGAGCGAAACTGTTCAATTTCTTTTTCTCTTTTCACAATTAGAGCGAGTGTTGGCGTTTGCACACGTCCAACGGAAAAGACATCGTTCATTCCCCTTTGCTTCAATAAAATCGTATACACCCTCGAGGCGTTTATACCGACAAGCCAATCTGCACATGTTCGCGCATACGCTTCCTCGTATAAAGGACGTGTCTGTTTTTCATCCAACAACTGACGAAATCCTTGTTCAATCGCCTTTGGTGTTAACGATGAAATCCAAAGACGCTTGATCGGTTTTTTTACACCGCTCATATAAATGATGTTTCGAATGATTAATTCCCCTTCTCGCCCTGCATCACCAGCATGAATAATTTCAGTCACTTCCGGTTTATGAAGCAATTGCTTAATGATCGAAAACTGTTTCGCCTTTTTTCGATCAATCTCATATTGAAAACGATTCGGAATAATCGGTAACGTATCGAGCGTCCATCGTTTCCAACTTGCTTCATACTTTTCTGGAGAGGCTAATTCAAATAAATGTCCAACAGCCCATGTCATATAAGCCCCTTTCGGAAACAACTCATTTGGTAAAATTTCAATGTATCCTTCTCGTTTTTTTGTTTGAAAAATCGATGCAAGCGTCATTCCTTGATCAGGCTTTTCTGCAATAATCACTTTCATTTTTTCACCCCTTGACGAAAAGAAACCTGCTCAGCTAGCGAGCAGGTTATTTGGCAGTTTCTACTTGATGCTTCTTCCATTGCGCACGCATCACAAGCGACTGAATAATCGAAAAACATCCACCAACGACCCAATATAGCGATAAAGCGGAAGGGACAGAACTTGCCCCCATAAAAATCATCACAGGCATAACATATGACATGATTTTCATTTGTGTCGCTACTTCTGTTGTTGTGGCAGATGGAGATAAACGCATCGAAATAAATGTCGTTAAACTTGCTAATATCGGCATAATGAAATATGGATCACGATGACCGAGTTGCATCCATAAAAATGAATGTAGTTTAATTTCTTCTGTACGCGAAATCGCGTAATATAGAGCCATGAAAATAGGCATTTGAATAAAAATCGGCAGGCAACCGCTCATTGGATTGACACCGTGCTTTTGATATAGTTTCATCATTTCTTGTTGTAGCTTTCGTTGTGTCTCCATGTCTGTTGCTTTGTATTTTTGCTGGAGCTTTAGTACTTCAGGACGAATGCGTTGCATTGCGATACTAGCACGAAATTGTTTAATCATGAGCGGAAGCAACCCAAAACGGACAACAATCGTCAACGCAATAATTGCAAGCCCGTAATTTTCTTGAAATGCGTGTCCAAGCATCAGTAATAGCTTTGACATTGGGTAAACAAAATAATGATCCCATACACCTTGACTATGCTCTGTAATCGGCACATTTCGATTACATGCACTTAATATTACAACAAAAAACGAAAACATCCATTTTTTCACGATTTTATGCCTCCTTGTTTGTAATTATAAGCAAACAAGGAGCCACCTTCCTTCTTCATCGCTAGCATGCGACTGCTCATTTATCGGAATTTTCCGCTGTCGAAACGTAACAAATCGCATACACAGCGGCATATCATACATATCACTTGCCATTACAACATCGCTTGCATCGTGAGCGATGAAACGCTGAACGAAGAAAGGATGCTTCGCTTGACGCGTCACATAACACGTCATCGCGACAATAAAAACGCTAAAAAGCGATACATACGTAAACAGATCCAACGGGAACTCAATAAACATGCCCGAAACTCTCCTTCCGCTATCATTATAACACGGAAATGAGTCATTTACATACGCGAACGGAAATGAGCATTAATTTGTCCTTTTCTCATCGTTTCACGAATTTCTTTCATCATTTCATAGCGAATTTCCCGTGTTTGCACTCCTTCCTCTCGTTTGTTTGCAATCTCAACGAGCCATTCAACATCCGCGAAAGAATACTTTCTCGTCCCTTTTGACCGATCAGGAAAAATAAGTTGGCGCTCCTCATAATACCGAATTTGTCTCGGTGACAAACCTGTTAACTCACTAACAATACCAATTGAAATAACTTTTTTATGTTTATACGATTCCATCCTCATCCCCCTCATGTACGTTATATTTTATAACATTAATATACAGTATTTTATGAATATTGGAATGATTTTTGTTATAAAAAGTAACAAAACTTATTATTTATGTTATGAAAAGTAACAAAAGTGCTGTTTACAACATAGAGAAGCGATATAATGATTATCAAATAAATGATGGAAGGAGGAAAGGAAATGGGAACCCTTCTGCAAATAACGATGAAACAAAAACAATTTTATATCGACAAACTACATGAAGAAGGAGAAATACATCATTGGACACTAACAGAACTGCGAAAAAAATATGAACAACTTCGAAAGGAGATTGCCGATGGAAAAGAAAGCTATAGATTTAGCAAAACAAATTATTGAGCTTGATCTACAGCGAGATGCGATATTCGAGCAACTACTTGCACTGCTTGGCGATCGCGCCTATGAAATATTGCGACATATGCAAAACAAGTATTAAAGGCTCTTAGCGACAACAAGAGCCTTTCACTATTTTTTTCTTATGCGGGCTACTTCAGTACACGTATTTGTTTGTTTGCTGAAATCGTAATCTCACCTTCCCCAATTTGCTCGCCGTCTGCATGGAGAGGAAGAGACGTGTTGCTGCAAATATGAATATATTTCCCTCGAAACGTATGTACTTCTTTCATCTTTATATGACCACCCCAAAAAACCGTCACAAATAAGGCGAGTAATTTCAAACGTGATATATTATCGACAACAACGACATCAAAATGTTGATCATTTGACTGCGCAAATGGAGCAATCTTCATTCCACCGCCATAATACGGATGATTCGCAACGGTGACAAGCCACGCATTTGAAAACGTATATTGTTTTTGATCAACAGTCACTCTTACAGCTGTCGGTTCATATGTAAATAATTCTTTCAATAAATAAAACATATAGACAAACTTCCCTAAATATAAGCGATTTAAAATATGTTTCCATTTGGACGCATTTACCTTACGTGAAATATGCGCATCAAATCCACAACCGACATTATTAACAAAAACACCTTGCTTTGCTCCTTTGAACGTTCCGATGTCATACACATCCACATGCCCGTCCTTAACACTCGACAACATATAGCTAAGAGCCTCGCTCCATTTTATTGGAATTTGTATCCCACGAGCAAAATCGTTTCCTGTCCCGGCGGGCATATACCCTGTAGTCACATGGCTGTACATGGCCACCCCATTCATGACTTCGTGAATTGTCCCGTCCCCACCGACCGCAATGAATGCAATCGGTTCATTTGTCTGTTCTGCTATTTGTTGTGCTAATTTCGCTCCGTCTCCTTGTTTTTGTGTGAACACAACACGATAACAAATATGCTGCTGTTGAAGCATCCGCTCAATTTTATTCCATATTTTTTTACACTTTCCATTTTTAGCCGAAGGATTGACAATAAAATATAGTTTCAAACTTTCTCCCCCATTCCCTATCTTCTCCTTTCCTTATTATTCTATCATGGCATATCGATAGATAACATTAATCTTTTCTCTTGACATAATTTTTGAAGCTTTATACAATTAAAAACAAATTATCGCACCGAGTGATTGATAGCCAAGCAGTTCCATTGTTTTACCTTAGCGCTTTTGACGTGGTGACATGGCGAAAGCGAAAAGGCAAACGTTGAAACTGTTTAGGCTAAAGATGCATCGGTATGTTTCACATGGTGTATACGTGAAGCATGCCGATTTTCGTTTCTAAAGGGGGATTCTTATGAGAACAAAAGGAGAACTAGAAGATCAAATTAGTCGCGCCCTTACTCAATGGGAGAAGGAATATTTAGGCCGCGGTCCTCTCTCCGTCAAAACGGATATTTTACGAAATATGGTCATCGTACAGTTGCGCGGTATTTTAACTCCTGCCGAAAAAGCATTGTGTGAAACAAAAGAAGGAATGTTGTCTATTAAACGCATTCGTGCCGATTTAATTGAATCAGGTAGCGAGCAGTTAAAACAAATGATTTATACATTAACAGGTAAACAAGTAACAAGTATGCATACGGATATTAGTACAAAAACCGGGGAACGGATGATCGTCTTTTTGTTACAAGAGCCAATCGATATACAAGGTTGATCTTTTAAAGGCCCATTGTGGTCAGTAAAAGATAAGCCGGAAATATTTTTCGATCGAATCGAAAAATGTTTCCGGTTTTTTTGTTGAATATAAAAACAGAAACGTAAGGAGAGGATTGTCATGCAAGAAATGATTATCAACAATTTAACGTCACCAGCCATCTTATTTTTTCTTCTTGGCATTATTGCTGCTCTCGTCAAATCGGATTTAAAATTACCAACAGGATTAAATGAATCGTTAAGCATTTATTTATTAATCGCCATCGGTATGAAAGGTGGCATTGAACTTGCGGAACATTCTTTTAGTGAGCTTATTCGTCCACTAGTTGGAACATTATTACTTGGTATCATCATCCCAATTATTACGTTTGCTGTTTGTCGTCGTCTTGGCATTGATCGTAAAAACGCAACAGGTATTGCCGCAACATATGGTTCAGTTAGCATCGTTACATTCGGTGCTGCACTCGCTTTTGTCGAACAAGCAAATATCCCTTACGAAAGCTATATGAATGCATTTGTCGTCTTATTGGAAAGTCCTGCGATTATTGTATCGCTTGTCATATTGAAATTGTTAGAAAGTCGTTCACATAAACAAGAAATGGTATATCGCTTCTCTGCTACATCTGTGTATGGACCAATCATTAAAGAAGGGTTATTTGGAAAAAGCGTCTTTTTAATGGTCGGCAGCCTTCTCGTCGGGCTCATTGGTGGAGATCGAGCTCTTACCATTGTAAAACCTTTATTTATTGATTTATATCCGAGCATTCTTGTTCTCTTTTTACTCGGAATGGGGTTAACAGCCGGAAATCAACTTGCGGCCGTGCGCAAATACGGGCTCAAATTGCTTGCCTTAGGCATCCTTCTCCCCCCTGTATATGGCTTTTTAGGCGTTGTGATCGGCTATTATTCTGGTCTATCTTTTGGAGGAACGATTTTACTTAGCGTACTTGCCGCTAGCGCCTCATACATTGCAGCTCCAGCTGCGATGCGTGCATCCGTTCCAGAAGCAAACCCTGCTATTTATCTCGGCATGGCGCTCGGGCTCACCTTCCCATTTAACTTAACAATCGGCATGCCATTATATTATGAAATGGCAAAATGGTTTTATTAAAAGGCAAGGGAAGACCCTTGCTTTTTTCATGATTAATCACGCAGGAAACCCCTGCTTTCAAGCATGGGGAGGAATGCGTTTTTTATTTATTTTTCGCTAAAAAAATATAAAATAAAATTAGTGAAAGGTGGTGAGGACATGAAATTGACTTTAACAGCAAAAATTAAAATTTTACCGACATCTGAACAAGAACAACTTCTTCAAAAAACGATGCAAGCATATCGTGATGCGTGCAATGCGGTGTCGGAAGTGATATACAAAGAAAACACCCTTGTGCAAGCCAAACTTCACAAGATGACGTACCGCAAACTTCGCTCTACATTTGGCTTAAAATCTCAAATGGCACAGTCTGTGTTAAAAACGGTGATTGCAAAATATAAAACCAACCAAACCAATGAACATAAGCGTTGTCAGATTGCGTTTAAAAAACCGCAAATAGACCTCGTTTTTAATCGAGATTACAGCCTAACCAAAGGGTTGTTTTCCATCAATACGTTAGAAGGACGAATCAAAGTTCCTTTTCAAACGAAAGAACTTGAAACGTATTTCGACGGAACATGGACGTTTGGAACAGCAAAGTTAGTGAATAAACATCAAAAGTGGTTTCTCCATATCCCTGTATCCAAAGAAATGGAAGAAGCAAACCTTCATCACATTTGCCAAGTGGTTGGCGTAGATATGGGTGTAAATTTTCTTGCGACTGTTTATGATTCAAACGGACAGACGTTATTTTTCAAAGGTAGACACATCAAACACAAACGAGCAAAGTATAAACAACTCCGCAGACAACTACAAAAAAAGCAAACTCCGTCTGCTCGTAGAAGATTAAAGAAAATCGGTCAACGAGAAAACCGTTGGATGCAAGATGTCAACCATTGCATCAGTAAGGCACTCGTTGAGCGTTATGGTAAGAACACGCTGTTTGTGTTAGAGGATTTAACAGGTGTTCGCCAAAGAACAGAAAAAGTGTCCGTTAACCATCGGTATGAAATGGTATCTTGGGCGTTTTATGATTTAAGACAAAAAATCGAGTACAAAGCACACAAACACCGAGCCAAAGTGATTGTGGTAGACCCAACATACACATCCCAAACATGTCCAAAATGCGGACATACAGAGAAAGCAAACCGAAATAAGAAAACGCACACGTTTTGTTGTCGAACATGCGGATATACCTCAAACGATGACCGAGTTGGTGCGATGAACCTTCAACGAAAAGGAATCGAGTACATCGTTGAAGGAACGACACAGGCATGACCTGCGTCGTTGGGTAGTTGTCAACCTGCCCTGATGCAACCCCAAGTGAAGGAAGGAGGATAACATCCGCTTGCACTTCTGGGGAGTTGCAAGCCCACGGCTTTAGTCGTTGGGTAGTTGACGTCCTATGTTATCGTAATGATACAGTATCACGAAAAGGAAAGGTGTAAACGATGAATCGTTATATCGTCATTGGCGGTGGAATTGTTGGCTCCTCTGTTGCTTTTCACTTAGCAAAAGAAAAAGCAAACGTCATTTTAATCGACCGTGAAGATCAAGGGCGAGCAACTGATGCTGCGGCGGGAATAATTTGTCCATGGACATCGCAACGCAGAAACAAAAAATGGTATGCCCTTGCAAAAGGAGGAGCAGCATTTTACCCTTATCTCATTGAACAATTGCAAGCGTACGGTCATCAAACAGGATACAAACGTGTCGGGGTCATTTGTTTACATTATGATTCCGACAAGTTGCAAAGTATGGAAGAACGCGTGTACAAACGACGTGAAGAGGCCCCTGAAATCGGAGAGGTTACGCGTTTGTCTTCGGAGGAAGTCATAACGCGCTTTCCCGTATTAAGCGATGGGTACGAGGCGATATATGTAAGCGGTGCTGCCCGAGTGGATGGGCGTGCATTAAGACGTGCTCTTATTCATGCTGCCATTCAACTAGGAACAACATATGTAAAAGGAAGCGCGACCCTTTTGCATAAAAATGGACGGGTCATTGGCGCAACAGTTGGGAATGAACGTTTTGAAGCAGATGCGGTCGTTGTCACAGCAGGTGTTTGGGCGAAATCATTGCTTTTGCCGCTCGGCATTCATTTTCTCATCACACCGCAGCGAGCACAAATTGTCCATCTACAACATCCCGAACAACATACCGATCATTGGCCTGTCGTCATGCCACCAAACAATCAATATTTACTCGCCTTTCCAAAAGGAAAAATGGTTGTTGGAGCTACACATGAAGACGGTGTCGATATCGACTGTCGTGTGACTGCTGGTGGATTATACGAAGTGTTACATAAAGCATTAACTATTGCCCCTCACTTAGCGGATTGGACCCATGTGGAAACACGTGTTGGCTTCCGTCCCCATGCACCGAACTTTTTACCTATATTTGGTTCAGTACCACAAATCGAAGGCCTTTACGTGGCGAATGGGCTTGGCGCATCCGGCTTGACTGCAGGACCGTATGTTGGAGCAGAGCTTGCGAAAATGATTCTTGGGCAATCTACCACATTACAACAAAGCGACTACGATGTTGCCCAAGCGATTCAATTTCTTTGATGAATGCATATACAAAAAACGGAGGTTATCTCATGAACAAATGGGCGTTTGTTTCTGATTTTGACGGGACGATTTCGCATAAAGACTTTTACTGTATAAATTGAAATAAAGGTTTTCTCCCGTTCCACGGTGAATAATAAAAAAAGAAAATAGGGGAACGGAAAGAAGATACGATGCCGAATCACAAAGACGAGATCGAAAAGTTGTCCACTGCCATGAAAGAAGCAAAAAGTAAACGAGCATATGAACGCTACCAAGCGATTTATCTTCATTTGCAGGGATATACCAAAGGAGAAATCGCAACGATTATTGGTCGATCCAAGAAAACTATTTATAACTATATTCATGCCTACGCCCAGCGCGGTCTTGATGGACTGGAGATGAAATACTCACCTGGCGCCCCACGTCGATTGACCCCTGAGCAGGAAAAAGAGCTGGCTTTGATCATTGAACATCAGCTCCCCGTAGATGTGGGATTCGAAGCAAAATATAATTGGACGCTTGCGATAATCGCTGAACTCATTCAACAAAAGTGGGGGCCAACATACACGCTTCGCGGAACAAGTGACATTCTGCATCGGTTAGGGCTAAGCTATACGAAACCGACCTATACACTAGCCAATGCCGATGAAGAGAAACAAAAAGAATTCGTCGAAATCACCTTCCCTGAAGTAAAAAAAAACTGGTAGATGGGAACATCGCCCATGTCCTCTTTCAAGATGAGTCGATGATTCGTGATTACCAAGCGATTCAAAAAACATGGTTTGTCAAAGGAAAACAACGAATCATTCCGACGTTTGGAAAACATCAAGGGCTGAAGCTGATTGGCACGTTGAACTACGAAACAGGGGAAGTGTTTTGCATCGAAGAAGAACGCTATGACGCGGAAACATTTCTTCGATTTCTTCAACTTGTGTTAGAACGCTATCCCACAGGCAAAATAGTGATGATTTTAGATAACGCTCGAATTCACCATGCCAAACTCATTCAGCCATTTTTAAAAGAACACGAAGATCGGTTAGAGCTCGTCTTTTTGCCACCATACAGTCCGCAATTGAACTTGATTGAAGGGCTATGGAAATGGCTGAAATCAGACGTGATTTACAACGTGTTCTATTCGAGTGTGCAAGAAATTAGAAAGAATGTCCAAGCCTTTATTCAGCGAATCAACCAGAAACCAGAACAAACGATCGATCGTTTGTGTGTTCAGTTGTAAATCTTTAATTCAACTTATATGGATTGTTATTGAAAAATATTTTCCTGAAGGGAAACGATTATTCGAACAATGGCGTGCTGGAAAAATAAAAGATATCGACTGCGGCAAGTATATGGCGTTTTTACGACAAGTGCCGTTTCTTAGCATACCAACATCTGCGTCAAATGACGGTTTTGCAAGCACAAACTGCTCGTTACTTGTTCATGGTAGAAAAACAACCGTTCCCGCCAAAGTACCGTTCGGCATTTTAGCTGATTTACATATCATTCAGCAAGCTCCTGAACGATTTATTTTGGCAGGCATCGGTGATTTAATGTCGAATATTACGGCGTTCTTCATAATAAGGCTAGATATCATTGAATGAGTTTGCTAAACAAAAGCTTTTCTGCTAAAGGTGATACAGAGGGAATGAAGCAGATAGATGGAAGGGAAGATGGCACGCTTACTCGGGGAGGTCTGATGGATACGCGAAGTACGCTTCATAACCTAAAGTAGCTGAACATCAGAAGTCAGCAGAGGTCGTCGTACGAATCGGTCTAGAACGATTCAATCAAGAGAAAATAACCCTTGTCATTCAATCTGGTGATTACAGAAAATGCAGTACCTCCCAAGAGAAAGGAAACGATGAATGCCGTGGGATGGAATCTCTAATGTTATTTTAGATTATACACAACGAATAGATAAATAATCAGCCACATTATAGAGTAAGTTGAAATATTTTCCGGTGAACAAGAGCATACACAGGCGAAACATGTACCTGCGTTTCTATTAGACGCTAAACAAGTGGTCGAATAATATGGTGGCTTTCTGCTTGGAAAAGAAACAAAACGTTGGAATCGCATGTATGATCGCATACTCGCGAAAGCCAAACATCAGTTGGAAGGGATGACGCCGTTGTCGAAAAAAGTGCTCTCATTGATTCAGAGACTTCAAAATCGAAAGGAAAAAGCGTTGCGCTTTTTTGAGTGAAACCCACGTTCCCTTTGACAACAACCAAGACGAACGAGATCTTTGTATGTTCAAAGTTAAATAGAACATCTCAGGAATGTTCGTTCGCCCAGTTGTTTTGTATCGCAAAAAGCATCATTTCTACACTCAACAAGCACGGAAAAACGGGTAGAACTGGCTCCTTCTATTGTCGGATAAAACAATAGATCGTGTTCTTTCCACACTACGTAGGGCATTTTCTATGACAGAATCATCCTATATGTGCTAGGCTACTTTACACACTAGCACTGGGGGGAATAGTTACAGTTAAAGAGTAAATATCGTCAAATATACCCTTTAATGTATTTTCTACTTCCCATACATCAATAGCATCAATAGTTTCCAAAATTTTATCAACATCAGAAGATTTATGTATACCTAAAAGCTCCTCCTGGCCAAAGAAAAACATCCTTTGTATCGTATTCTCAGTTAAGAATATTATTTCGCTCTTAAGAACTCTTTTAGAACGATTAAATTCATCTAGTGTAATCCCTACTTCTTTGACACTTTCAATAACTTCCATAATTGCACTATGCACATCCCACAAATTTTCTTTGCCCGTTGAAGCTAAGATTCGAAACAATCCTACCTCTTCAAACACTATTGGATGAGACTGGATATTATAGACTAGCCCTCTTTCTTCACGTAACACCTTGTTTAATCGAGAATTTCTTCCTACTCCAAAAAGATGGCTCATGATATAATAAGTATAATACTCACGCATAGGAACATCAGATGAAATAGCAGGAAACAATATACACATGTGAGACTGGTATTCTTGACTGTGGATAGGAATGTAATTAATACCTCCATTAAACATTATAGGTTGTGTTTTCTTGTCTACTGTCTTTCCGAAACCGATATTTTCTAATATTTTCACTATATCATGTAACATGTCCTCTTTTACATCTCCTGAAATCGAAACAACAGTATTATTTGATAAATAAAATTTCCGATAAAACTCATACACTTCAGTTAACGTAAACGACTCTATATTAGATACTGTGCCTAAAATATCAAATGCATAAGAACTTTCACCTAAAGCATGCGCTAGAGATGCTATCTTGACTTTTTCTAATGTATTATCTTGATACTGATATATCTCCTGGATCACTACTCTTTTTTCATTTTCAAAATCAAAATTAGAAATCGAAAAAGAAAAAACCATATCTCTTAATATGCATAAAGCTTCGTTTAGATATTCATTTAAAATATGCATGTAAAAACATGTAAACTCTTTCCCCGTAAATGCATTAATTTTCCCCCCTAACTCCTCAATATAGATATTTCCGTACAAATTATCAGAACCGATGCGATTTTTAAATAAAAGATGTTCAATAAAATGTGCTATTCCATTTGTTTTCTTTGTTTCATGTTTTGTGCCTACGCGAATCATAACACCTATAGAAATCGATCGGCTATTTGGAACTTGATCAATAATTAAACGTAGACCGTTAGACAAGCATAACTTTTTCATATTATGCATCTCCATCCCCATTCAGAAATAATTGGAAGGCGACATCAGGATTTTGGGTATTATATTTATTTAAAAACGATATATAGTCTCCTGCATATAAAATATTCCCTCTATGCAAAAAATATAATTTACAATCTATATATTCCAATTCATATAAAATATGAGTTGTCATCACTACTAATTTCCCTTTTTTAACCAAATTGTCGATACTCTCAAGAATAAAAAGTCTTGCGTCTGGATCAATTCCGGACGTTGGTTCATCGAAAATATACAATTCCCGTTCAAGTTGACATATAGAACGAATAAGTAGCCATCTTCTCTCACCAACAGACATATGTCCAATTTTTCGATCCCATAATTTATTGAACAATTCTCTTTCTCTCGAATTCAAAGATTGTTCAAATAATTTTATTCTTTCTATAAAAGGAAATTCACTATCACAGTTAAAGATTACGCGAATAACGTCTTTTCCCTTCATTGCTGCGGGAAGAGGAATCCCCTGTAATTGGTATACTATATCTTTTTCAGAAAAAGGGCTTTTAAACTGATTTGTAGATATAACCCCAGATATAATATCCAATAATGTAGTTTTACCCGCACCATTTGGCCCAATAATAACGTTTAATTTTCCAGTTTCAAACTCTATACATAATTTATCTAATACTGGTTTCACCTGATCTTTATAATAATATGTCAAAGAGTTTACTTTCACAGTTTCTCCTCCCTCAAAAATCATTTTTTATTACCTTTTTTCGGAATAGAGCATTTAAAATAGAATTATTCTCTCTCATTTATTCCTATTTTTGGAATAACATTAATTCTGCGATAGGATATGACTCCTATAAAAACATAAACTAAAATCGTTAGTAGTAATTGATAAATTAATTCTCCATTCCAATTGTGTTCAAAAGTCCAAACTAGTTTAGACAAATACAAAATAAACACTGCTGGATTAAGCCATTCTAATACAAACATATTACCTTCCTTTAAAGAAAATTTCGTCAAATATATAAGTATAAACACTAAAATTGTAAATATAGGAGAAACTGATTCCTGACGATATGGCAGAGAACCGATCCATAAAAAAGAAAGAAAAACAGGTAATAGCGCTATGAAAGCAATAACCATGATAGCACTTAATAATGGGAAAATCGGTTGGCGGAATAGCAGTGAGCTCACAACAGTAAAAATGACAATATTAACAACTGTGAAAAGCCACTGTGAACAAATTCTTCCCACAATGATAGGAGTTTTGGTTCGCGCAATAAACTTAAACATCTTTAAAAACCCATTATCCCGAAGAATTAAAATACTTACTCCGACTCCATTTATGGCAGTAATCAAAATCATGTAGCACCAATAAAAGGATATATTATGTCGAAAAGTACTATAATCTGGGTATTTTAAGAACCAATCAAGATTATTAAAAACAATAAAAATGATTGGAATAATAAGTGTCCAAAAAAACGCAATCTTATTATAAAAAACCTCTTTATTGAACAAAACGAAAAATTCCCATGTTCTTCTTAACATACAATCGTCTCTTCCCTCTCTTATCAGTTATCATGGAAACGGAATGGGCTTGCCTTCGTTTGGAAACTCCTTTTGGTTAAATACCCTACTAAACACGTAATCCCGTGGGTTAAGCCACTGCGTTAGCATATGAGGATAACCATTCTCAGAAAGAACCTTAACTATTTTTGCTGGAACATTCTCTAAAACGCAAGGAATAAATACACATAAAATATCTAATTGTAAATCCTCTGAAATCTCTTTTATACAGTTTGTAAAAGAAACACTTCGATGGTTACTTTGCTCTCTATAATCAATAGATATGGAACGTTCAAATAAGTAACCAAAGCTCTCCTTTAACTTACTAGGTGTGAAAGTGCTAAAAAAGTAGTTAGAATAGTAACAAGGATCATAATGAACATAGTTAGAATTGCTCTTGTATTCTCTATGTGCCATTTTGTAATCTATATTATTTTTTTCGTAAAGATAGTATTTACTCACCTTACCACCAAAAAACTGAAACCATTCTTCTAATGATTTACACATAGCTTCTTCCAAATTCCAATGGCTACTTAATCCTATTGCCATATACTGTTTACCAAAGCCTAATGTGAGAATAACATACAAGTTGTTATGTAAAGAAATGTCAAAAAAGAAAACATCGTCTACAAACTGCTTTGCCTTATATATTAATTCCTTTAGCAATTCACTAGTTATTGTTTCTTGCCTAATTTCTCTACCTGAAGACTGTGTAAGCCAGTTATGTACAAAGCACTGTCTTTCAAAAAACTCTAAAAATGCATTATTTACTGCGCGAAAAGAACTAACATGTGATGCAACACCACATGAATCGTTATAATCGATTCCTTCCTCTAGATCTCCATCAAAAACTTTAGCATTATAACAAAGCAAAACTCTTTTTAATGGGATTTCGATTGTTTTTAATGTTACTAAGTTTAAAGCGTGTACAGTTTTTTGTTTAAAATTCCCTAAATTCAAATATAAAGAAGTACGCTCAATATGTTCACCTAAGGCAGCTTTGATTACTCGAGAAATTTCAAAATGAGTCGCTCCCCCATGAGCCCCTTCTAAAAGAGAGGGACGGATAAATACTTTTTTGGGTGCATTTTGAAACAATGAACGATATACACCGGCTTCCTTCAATATAAAAGGTGAACCTTTTTGATTAAATATATACATTTACATAAATCACCTCACACAAAAATGCAATCAGGAATTTTACACAAGACATCTTTCGATATCTTAACAGTTTCCACATTAATTTTTTGATTCACTTTTAAATATTGTTTAATAGGGACATGATTATATAGATCTAATGAAAAAACCTTTACGCACTTTAATAATGGATAAAGCTCATTTTGTAGCATAATAATATGTAGATTGGTTAACCATTTTGGAAAACAATCTCTAATATCCCCATCTGAATATGTTCTGTCTGAAGAAATATAATAAGGTAAGGCATCCATTTCTAAAAGATATTCCAACTGAATATCACTCTTTACTTGTGCAGAACTATCTTTTCCTAAATAATTTGTATTTAATCACTAGTGTTGCATAAATATTGTCGTAATTTTCAGTTTTATTATTTTTCCTGTTTAGAGCCAAAAAGGTGAATACCCAATTAAAGGTGACTCCATCCATTTGGAAATTTATTGACAATTAGACCTGTGCGACGACGACAATTTACTTATTAAGGGATGGCTTTTCCTTCAATTTTTCGAAGCCAGATATGTGCTGGTTTCCACAATGCAGCCCTTAAATAACGGCTAATTTGTAAGGTTTTTCGCGTACTATTTGTTTCAATTTGTGCCAGAACATGTAGGCAAAAAACAATAAGTGCGATAAATACTTGATTTTGAATCGCCCATTCACTTTGACCATAGAATTTTTTGATGCTGAGATGTTGTTTGATCCATTTAAAAAACAGTTCAATAGCCCATCGTGATTTGTACATCTCGGAAATTTCTTCGGCGCTTAAATCAAAACGATTTGTGATTAAATGGAGTTCATTTCCTTTTGAATCCATCACTTTTAGAAGGCGAAAGTAATTTTCAGCACGGTTTTGAGTTGTTCCAATCAATACCATTTGATCTGACAAAACACTCGTATCTTCGGGTAGTTTAAAATCATAAACTTCCCGTATAACAGCGTTTTTCCGTAGTCTGGAAAGAAAGAAGTAGCCGTCATCCGTCATACGATCAAAGCGCTCATAGTCTAGGTAGCCACGGTCAAACACATACATGCATTCCTTGTCATCCACCATGATTTCAAGCTGTCCACGGTCATGTTCTCTTGCCGTTGTCATCAAAGCTTTTTCAGGATAGGATATCCCCTTTTCCATAAACACAAGGCGCAAATGTAGCTTTACACCCGCCTTTGTTTTACGAAACTTCGCCCATTTATGGTTGGTCAAATTAAGTGGCAATGTGCTTGAATCAATGATTTTTAAAGGCATGACCCGTTTTGTGTGTTGTGTTTTGGCATGAATTTTTGCGACTAAATCAAGAAAAAGCTTTTGAAATAGATCTGGGTTTATACCATTTAATCGCCGTGACAACTGTGAAATACTGATAGAATTAAGGCCGACCCCTTTTTGAAGCTGGTCATCAAAAAGGCAATCGCTTAGCGCATGGAGACTTTCGATTTCTTCCAATTGCGCAAAAAGCAGTAATTTTAGAAATGACTCTGTCGTTAATTTTTTCGTATAGTAATCTAATTTCATCGTTTTCACCTGTTCTTCAAATAATTGAAGATTTATTGGCGAAAACCATTGTCCAAATGAAGTTTTTCGTGTAATCTTGTCCATGAGTTTGGTCCTTTTTAGTGGATTTGGACGGGTTACCACCTGACTTATCCATTATAAAGGACTTTTTCTTTTCACAAAATAAAATAAGTGAAGATTGTGAGTCTTTTTAATATTAAAATCAAATTAATGCAACACTAGTGATTGATTTAATCTGTAACTTTTCAGACATGAAACTGATGCATTCATAGTCTTTCTCCTTCTAAAAAATTTATGTTGTAGAATCGGATTTTCAGCACGCAACTATATCATCCGCCTCATAAAGTGAGCCGAATATTCTTTCCTTGTCTATGATGTGAATACAGATAGACAAGTGTGAATTGCATGGTGACGGTACGACAAGCTGTATTTACGGTTGAAAGCTTAATCCACAAAGTCCAACAACAAAAACAGCTCATTCATCAACTCATTCAAGAAAATGAACATTTGCGTTAAGAATAGTCATATTCCAATATCCTCTTGGCTTTATGAAAAATATTTCCTATTGCGAACCGTCTGACAAAAAGTCTGGTGGACAGGAGAGACATGAAGGGACGACACTCCGGCAAGTAGAACAGCCACTCCATCGTGTCGTCCATCGCGTCCATACGTGTCAAAGATGTGGGGCTTCTTTGCGTGACGTAAAACCGTTCAAAGTCGATGACTGTAAAGTATTGGATCTGTCTCCCGTGACGATGGAAGTCACACAACATGAACGCGAAGTGAAATCATGTCCGCACTATCGGTGCGTGCAACAAGCCGAGTTCCCATCACATGTCACAAATCATGTACAATATGGTCCGTGGCTCACTGCGCTTGTCGTGTATTTGTGCAACATACAAATTAATGATCAAAATAATATCGCCAGTTATTACCTAGTTTGAACAACGCGTCTTACAGCATCCAGATGAGATATTGCATCGCACCGAGTATGCTGGATTAAAATATCCATTTGGATATATAAGTTGGATATATAAGGTTTATCTACATTTTATTCGTCTTATTCACTGCACCCCCACAATTATAAACGCAACAACAACAATAATTATCCCCATGTCGAACTGTATCCATAACATAGCTTGAAGATAGAGCTCCCACTCCAAACATATTTGTTTGCTTCTGTGAATACTCATACTTCGTGTTAACTTTCTGATGTCTCACTTCTTGTAAAGATTCCTCACTATACATACATTTCACCTCCTCTCTTTTACTTTTAAAATTATCAAAAAATTAAAACTATTACATGCACAATTATAACAAAAAAAAAAAAGAAAACAATACTTTTAATGAAAATTTATAGATTTTTAACCAAAAAAGGTAAGCATTTAGCCGCATCGTCCATATCATAAGAGGAATATTTTTTCTTCTCTTATCTATGATGTGTTTGAGTCAAGACTTTGTGGGAGATTTTTTTCTCGACCGACTTTTTGCTTATATATGGTTTTATGAACTTGTTTCATGTGAGTGCTTTTACTTACTCTCATCCTGTAGGTATGTGCGTTTTCTCTCGTTTTAAAAACCTTTTAGTGCTTGCAGGGCCTCGTAAATCGGCGTTCCTGAAGACTGACGGAAATACGGAATATTGTCTCGAATCACTTCCTTCATTCGAGATGAAACGCTTTCACGCTCGCTTCGCGTTTCGTTTCTTCTCGTTCTTCCACGCAACATACCACTCCATGGCGTGTCCGAATAAGTAACGTATCTTTTATCGCGACGATCGCTCGTAACATCGCTTCAATCCCTGCGTCCTTCCAACTTCGACCGTTTTTGCTTCGTTTCGCAAACATATGCATCGTCCCCCCTGCACTGCCCATCGCTCCCATATTCGTTGCATCGATCCCTTTTTCCTGCAGCCATATGCGATAGTCACGCAAACACCCTGGCATCTCCTCGATTCGACGAACAAGCGCCTCGAGTTGCTTTTCCTTCCCCTCATGTTCTAGCGTACCGATGGCACTTGCGAGTTCTCACAACACCCCCTCTTCATCCCATGATGCGAATTTTTTTCGAATCACCGATATCTCGCATGACCTCGGAACAATTGCCGAATCTCTCTCGCCACATGGAACCGATCGAGCTGAAAGTACCCCCTATCCCCGAAATATTCTCGACACGCTGTGATCCATGGGACACCATATCCATTGATGACGACCCGATCTTCTAGTTCGATCTCTTTTAATTCATCTATTTTGCTTACGTATGTGACAGGTTCATGATTTAGTGCCGTTTCTTAGCATACCAACATCTGCGTCAAATGACGGTTTTGCAAGCACAAACTGCTCGTTACTTGTCAATGGTAAAAAAACAACCGTTCCTTCCAAAGTACCATTTGGCATTTTAGCTGACTTAAATATCATTCAGCAAGCTCCTGAACGATTTATTTTAGCGGGCATCGGTGATTTAATGTCGAATATTACGGCGTTATATGACTGGGAATTTGAACAAAATCACGGCGTCAGTCGGGTAAACGCTTTTGCTGCGATGATTAGCAAAAAAGCAGTCAACAGCTTTATCCGTACACCAATGCAAAATATTAAACATCCTATTTTTCTAAAAGAATTAATTAGTTCGTTAACAATGGGCGGCATTTCTACTGTGATTAGCGGAAATAGTGCACCGATTAGCGGATCTGAACACCTAATCTCCCATGCACTTGACAAAATCAGCCCGTCGCCACACATGCATGGCATTCAAGTAGGAATCGCCACATATATCATGGCACATGTTCAACAACATCGGGCTGAACGCATCACAAAAGTGTTTACACGTACTGGATTTTTCGATTACGTCAAAACATTACAATTAAATAAGGAAGAGTATCGCCAAGCCATCAACATTGCACCAACGATCAAGCCAAATCGTTATACGTACATTCACGATGAACAATATCGAAAACGGGCCATTCGGCTCCTTGATGAAGACCCTATTTTACAAGAGATTTTTACATAGCACACATATTTCATTGCGAAACCGCCTACCCTACTGTTTAAGGAGGTGGTGCGGTTGAATCAAACGTTAGCGTATTTACGCGAAATATTAGCAAACTATGCTGACCGTCATCACGCGGTAGCCATTCATTTATACAAAAAATTAATAAGTAAACCGTACAAAAATGAAGAACAATTCGTCCGTGATTTATCACAAAAGAAGCAGTATTTTTAGATCGCATGTTGCTCCAAGAAATGAAATATGCAAAAGAAGAACAAGACGATGTTCGCGTCCATCATTTAAATGAAATATACGAGCAACTCATTTAAATAAAAAAACGAAACAAATAGTCCATGGCAAACAAATCGTCTGGATAGTCGATGCCAACATCTTCTCCTTCATAAACGAGCGCTTGAATAAAATCATGAAGCGCTTCTATATAGGTTGTAATAAAGAATTTCCGATCTCCATGTCCCGTCTTTATCACCTGACAAGCTGGCACGGTGACAAGAAGAGCGAACAATGCCATGTAAAACAAAATTGCAACTTATATATATAAAACTCATATAAAAATTCATAACTAAACGGTTCATCAGGCATATAAGATTCGGCGCATACGTTTGGGGAACAGTAGTTTAAATACGTACGACATGGCATTGGTCTTACTTCATAAACAAAGCATGTATTTGTTTCACGATTTAAAAATATACATGGCAATTGTTCTTTCATGTATATTTCTTTAAAACGCTGATCTTCTGTAAAATCTAACATGTTCACTCGCTTTATTTTATCAGCATAATGTTTACCATACCATTGTATATGTTTATCAATCTTTTAATTGCAGATAGTTGAATTTTATAACGATTTAACAAACATCACAAATGTTTTCAAATTAAACGTCCGAATATTTTGTTTTCAAAATAAATACAGAAAAATAAAAATTTTTTAAATGTTTCTGTTAGTTTCTGTCGTTTTTCGTAGTTTGATTTTACACTTAATCACAGTTTAACTTCACATTCAATTCAAAATTTTTCAAAAAAAGAAAGGGGGGGGAACATGTTGATTTACTTCCATCAAGTGAACAAGCATTATGGGGACTTTCACGTCTTAAAAGATATTAATCTTACTATCAAACAAGGCGAAGTTGTCGTCATTATTGGCCCGTCTGGTTCTGGAAAAAGTACGTTAGTCCGTTGTATTAATCGCCTTGAAACGATCACAAGCGGTGAACTCATCGTTGATGGCGTGAAAGTGAACGATAAAAACACCGATATTAATAAACTGCGCCGCAACATCGGTATGGTTTTTCAACATTTTAATTTATATCCGCACAAAACTGTCTTACAAAACATTACGCTTGCACCGATGAAAGTGCTCGGTGTGCCTGAAAAAGAAGCAAAAGAAACTGCGATGTACTATTTAGAAAAAGTCGGCATTCCTGATAAGGCGAACGCCTATCCGACAGCATTGTCTGGTGGTCAACAACAGCGCGTCGCCATCGCTAGAGGACTAGCGATGAAACCGAAAATTATGCTATTTGACGAACCGACTTCTGCGCTTGACCCTGAGACAATTGGTGAAGTGCTCGATGTCATGAAAACACTTGCAAAAGAAGGAATGACGATGGTCGTCGTCACGCACGAGATGGGGTTTGCGCGGGAAGTCGCTGACCGCATCGTCTTTATGGACCAAGGGAGAATTTTAGAAGAAGCACCGCCGGAACAGTTTTTTGCTAATCCGCGCGAAGAACGGGCGCGCCTGTTTCTCAGCCGGATTTTGAATCATTAATGAATAAGGGGGAAATTTTTCATGTTCAAAACTGTTTGGAAAAAAATGATTGGGTTTGGGCTTGTCGCTATGCTTAGCGCTACTGCGTTAGTCGGCTGTAATAGTGAAACAACGACAGAAAACAAAACCGATAACAAAAAAGAACAAGCAGCAGAAACGACGTTAGACAAAATTAAAGAACGCGGCAAATTAGTCGTCGGCGTCAAATACGACCTCAACCTTTTCGGGTTGAAAAACCCGGAAACTGGTGAAGTAGAAGGATTTGATATCGACATCGCGAAAGGATTAGCGAAAAAAATTCTTGGCGATGAAAACAAAATTGAGCTAAAAGAAGTCACGTCAAAAACGCGTATTCCAATGTTAAACAACGGTGAAATCGATGCGATTATCGCAACAATGACAATTACAGAAGAACGAAAAAAAGAAGTTGATTTCTCAGACGTCTACTTCATGGCTGGCCAATCGCTACTCGTCAAAAAAGATAGCAACATTAACGGAATTGCTGATGTGAATAAAGAAGGCGTGACAGTATTAACGGCAAAAGGCTCGACTTCCGCACAAAACATTCGAGCAAAAGCACCAAAAGCAACGGTGTTAGAGTTTGAAAACTACGCGGAAGCATTTACCGCATTGAAAGCTGGACAAGGCGATGCACTCACGACAGACAATGCGTTATTGTTCGGAATGGCAAAACAAGATCCAAACTTCCGCGTCGTTGATGAAACGTTCTCTGAAGAACCATATGGAATTGCGGTTCGCAAAGGCGATAAAGAATTACTAGAAGTGATTAACGAATATTTAAAAGAAATTAAGGCAAACGGCGAATACGATAAAATTTACGAAAAATGGATTGGCGAAAAGCCAAAACAATAATGACATGACGATGAGCGGAAACTATCCGCTCATCTCTTGTTAATTGGAAAGGAGGCAACAAGATGCTCGACTATTCGATTCTTATAGAACATTTCGATATGTATATGCAAGGATTTGCCAACACGTTAAAAGCTAGTGTACTTGCATTAATCGGCAGTTTGGTCATTGGGACAATCATGGCAATCTTTCGTATCGCTCCCATTCGCCCATTAAACTGGATTGGGGCTGCTTATGTTGAATTTATTCGCAACATCCCGCTCATTTTAATTGTCTTTGTCTTTTTTGTCGGTTTGCCTGCCATCGGCATTCGCTTTGATTCATTCACCGCAGGTACGTTAGGACTAACCGTTTATACGGCTGCATTTATTGCTGAAGTCATTCGCGCTGGCATTCTTTCCGTTCCGAAAGGGCAAATGGAAGCAGCTAGATCATCGGGTCTGACGTATGTACAGGCGATGTGGTATATCATTTTGCCACAAGCTGTAAAAATTGTCATACCACCAATGGGCAACCAGTTTATTAACCTTGTGAAAAACTCATCGGTTCTCGGAGTCATCGCTGGACTTGATTTAATGTATTTCGGCGACTTAATTTCTTCCGAAACGTTTGTCACGTTCGATGTATATATTTTCGTTGCGTTGTTTTATTTACTTTTAACGATCCCATTAAGCTTAGGGGTCGGTGCGTTAGAACGCCGCCTAGCAAAAAGTCGATAAAGTCGAGGTGAAGTGAGAGATGGATTTTGTTGGTGCATATTCTCCTGCACATTTGAAATTTTTATTAGAGGGATTTGTTGTTACACTAGAAGTTGCCTTTCTCTCGATTTTCTTTAGTTTTTTAATCGGCATCGTCATCGGTGTGTTGCGCTACAGCCGCATTCCTTTCATCTCTCCCCTGCTTGCTGTCGGGGTGGAAACGATTCGGAACTTACCGCTTTTATTAATTATTTTCTTTACGTATTTTGCCCTTCCGGAAGTCGGATTCAAACTGGATAAGTTTTATGCAGCTATTTTAGCGCTTGTCATTTTTGAATCGGCGATGCTGTCGGAAATTGTCCGCAGCGGACTCAATTCAATTGAAAAAGGACAAATCGAAGCGGCACGTTCATCAGGGCTCACTTACACGCAAACGTTGTGGCATATCATTTTGCCGCAGGCGTTACGCCGCATGGTTCCACCAATTGTCGGGCAGTTTATTTCGCTTTTGAAAGATACATCGCTTGCTGTCGTCATTGCTCTTCCGGAATTAATGAATCATGCACAAATTATTAACGGGCAAAACGTCAATTACGTCATTCCGATTTTCTTATTAGTTGCCGTCATGTATTTTGTCATCAACTACTCCCTTTCGCTCGTTTCGCGAAGACTGGAACATAAGCATATATAAAAACATAAAAAGTCTCATCACTTCCTTAAATATACAAAAAATTTTGGAAGCGATGAGACTTGTATTTTTTCAGACAAATAACATGTCAAAAAACAATATACAGGTATATAACAAACAAAAAGTACAGAGTAGTGAGAATAGTAAACATCCAAATTACTACTCGAAAAATTCGTAATTGTTTTCCTAATTTATTTTTTGTTATCCTCAGAAAGAAATAACCAAAAAAAGCGCCTATGCCTCCTTTGAATATCGCAAGTAACATTGTTCGTTCAGAATAATTATTGACGATAAAGGTGACTATGGCATAGCTAAAAAAATTAAGGACAAAGCCAAAGTAACATATATCATAGCTTTATTTAAACCCTCATCCGTTCCTAATCTCCACATGATCTCACCTTTTCAGTTCCAAAAATTCATTTTTTCTCTTTTTTAGAAGTTCCTCAATGTAATTAATGAAAGCTTCGCGAATGGCATTTGCCTAATTATCACTAGGTATTCCGTTTAATACCGACGAAACGTTAAAAAACTAAATACAGGAATACGACAAATAAGATGCATAAAATGATGAAAGAAGTGCATGTCCAAATAAACACTCTAAAAAAACGAATTTTTTTATCCATTTCCCCTTTTGTTTTCTTAAGAAAAACTGCTCCAAACATAATTGCAACCAAACCTCTAGATATAGTAGCAAACCAAGTATTCATTATATTTGGCCCAATAATTAACTCACATTTCGCACCCTCTCGACAAAAATCGGGAGGATTTTTTTATCTTCCTGTCGAATAAAACCTTGGAATACAAGGAAAGCAAAGGAGTTTGCTCATCATGGACGTTCAAATTCGGGCCATTTATGAAAGTTCTTATTTGAATATAATAAGCGCCCTGTTCAAAGATCTTGACCTTCCTCAGTTGATTGATCGTCTCGTTCCCGTGGATCCGCAATGCCAAACTCGAGCCAGCGATATCGTCAAACTAATCGTTCTGGATATCTTGAGCGGCCGGCAAGCGCTCGTTCATTTGGAACAATGGGCGCATGACATCGATTTGCCGAAGCTGATTCGGCCAGGGCTGGAGCCGTCTTGGTTCAACGACGATGCCATCGCGCGTCATTTGGATCGCCTGTATGAGGCGAATATCCATCAAGTCCTTTCGTCTTGCCTCGTGCAGATCTACAAGAAAGAAGGCCTCTCTCTTCGCGTCTTCCACGCCGATACGACGGACAAGACCGTTTATGGCGCGTATGAATCGGCCTCGCCGGATGCCTTGCAGATTACGCATGGCTACAACCGGCATCATCGTTGGCAAAAGCAGATCGGATTTGGGCTGATTGGCAACGAGGATGGCATCCCGTTTTATGGCGATGTACACGACGGCAACCTGCCGGATAAGACGTGGAATCCCGAGGTGTTGTCCCGTGTGCAGAAACAGCTGAAGCAGGCGAAGATCGAAGATGAATGGATTTATGTTGCCGATTCTGCCGCCATGACGAAAGACACACTGGCGCAAACGAAGGCCGCCAAAGCCTTTTTGATCACAAGAGGCCCTTCTTCGCTCCGGATCGTCAAAACCGCGCTGGCTAAAGCTGATGCCCAAGACACGCCGTGGAGCGATCCGTTTTCCTTAGCGGAGAAAAACGGAGCCACCTACCGGGTGTGGGAAACGACATCGACGTACGAAGGTCATTCGGTCCGGTTGATCGTCGTTGAATCCAGCGCGCTCGACCAACGAAAAGGAAAGACGCTCGAAAAAGAGCGAAACCAAGAAGCAGAGCTTCTTCGGCAGAAACAAACCCAGTGGGAAAGCCGTCTGTTTTCGTGCCGGGAAGACGCCGAACAAGCCCTAGCGTCTCTAAAGGCGTCCCTTCGTCTCCGGTTCCATCGCGTCGAGGCGTCGGTCGAAGCGATCGTGCGTCCGAAAAAACGGCGCGGACGTCCGAAAAAAGGGGCGGAACCGGACATGGAAACGCTGTACGCCCTTCGCTTGAACGTGGAATTCGACCAAGATGCGTGGGAACAGGCGAGACGGAAAGCGTCCCGGTTTGTCCTTGTCACGACAGTTCCGGAGGAATGGAAAGGTCAACCGATGGATGCGAAAGAGATCTTGAAGTTGTATAAAGGCCAAATCTCGGTGGAAATGAACTTCTCTTTCTTGAAAGACCCGTTCTTTACGGATGAGATTTACGTAAAAAAACCGGAACGGGTCGCGGTATTGGGCTATTTGTTTCTGTTGGCCTTGGCGATTTACCGCGTCTTCCAGCGCCGGGTGCGTCAGTTCATCACCCCGGAACACCCATTAAAGGGCGCGGGAGGCCGGAAACTGACCCGACCGACCGGACAAGCGATTTTTCAATTGTTTTGGTATGTCAGAGTCGTCCTGTTGGAACTGCCGGATGGACGAATTCAACGCGCGTTAGGTCAACCGCTCACGTACGAGCAGCGAAGGATTCTGCAAGGATTAGGGATGGACGAGAGCATTTACGTCTAATGGGATAAAGAACGACCAACGATGGTAAAAAAAGGATACCATCGCTTTTGGTGTTGGTTTAAAAGTTATTCTAAAAAACTGAATAAAAAATCCTTTTGTTCCGCCCTACCAAGGTGCGAAATATGAGTAATTAACGTGCTGATCGCATAAATGAACAAGATGACAGATACACATAGAGAACTATAAATAATCGTCTTGCTTCCTGTTTGTTTCAAAGGATTCATAAAGACATTCCTCTTCCTTTAGATTTAAATAATGAAAAAGTACCCTATTTCTGTTCTTTTGATGCTTGATTTAGCACATGATTAATGAAAGCTTCACGAATGGCTTTCACTTGGTTATCTGTCGGAATTCCATACTTCTCAAACTTGCCACTATCCATTACAATAGGTCCGGTTTTTAAATTAACACTATTGACAGCTTCTTTGAACTCTTTTTTGCCTCCAAACGATTCAATAAATTCACTAAACCGTCTATTCACTTCCCCAGATTTTGAATAATATTTTTCAATGGCGTCGGACAAATGTAGTTTAGAATTTTCTCTTATCATATTTGCAATATTCACAGCGTCTATATCTGCCAGCAAATCGGAGGTAGAAAACGAACTATTCCCACCTATAATCTTTTTAGCTTCTTTCTGAAGAATCTTCAAATCGTTCGAATCGTTTGTATTCCGCTGAAGGTCTATGACTGCAGTTTGTAAATCCCCAGCCCATCCAGATAAGTCATCAGGAATCGGAGACACTGATAATATTCCATCTAATGTTGCAGCCATATGCAAGAAATCGATTTTGTTCCCAGTCACAGGATCTTTTAAAAATGCCCCTTCACCATTCGGTTCAAAGAATTTACTTAAGCTTTTGCTTTTGGATTCAACGTACTGAACATGCCTTTCATCTATTGTCCCAGCGGTGATAGCCCATTTAAATCCAGCATACACTTTAGACCTGAATCCGTGACAAAACATCTTTACAATGGTCGCAAACCGTTGATACGATAAGGGAAAACGACGTTGACGACTCTTCATCAAGTAGGTGAATGTGATGAAAGATTTCCCGATTCGGTTTGTATTGACAGATGAAGCGATTACTCCAAGTGCTGGGCTTGCTCTCGTGGGCTACTTACTGCACCAAACGAAGCTGGATAAACGAGTAAACGCCCTTCGGCTCCCAACGGTTCGTCGAGATGTGCACATTTCCCATAGCGACGTCATTCGCTCGATGATCGGCTTGCTTGCCACAGGAAAAACGGATTTTGATCATATCGAAGCGTATCGTCAGGACGATATCTTTTCGACATCAATGGGCATTCGGCACGTACCTTCCTCCCCAACGTTGCGACAGCGTCTCGATCAGCTCGCTTGTCTTCCGATGACCGAAACCATCATTTGGGAGGAATCGATGCGTCTGTTGGTTCGACAACACGCTACCTTGTCCCCTTGTTGGGCGAAAGGGAAAACGACATGGCTTCCCCTTGATATAGATGCTTCCCCATTTGACAACTCCGATACGAAGAAAGAAGGAGTGAGTCGAACGTATAAAGGATTTGACGGTTTTACGCCGTTGTTTGCGTACGCAGGGAAGGAAGGGTATATCGTTCATGCCGAGCTGCGTCCAGGGAAACAACATGTACAAGACAACATGCCTTCGTTTTTAACTACCGCCATCCGTCGAGCTCGTCCGCTGACCTCGTCTCGTCTGCTTGTCCGCATGGATGCAGGAAACGATGCGGAAGCGAATGTGCACGTATGTCTAAAGGAAGACGTGGACTTTGTCATCAAGCGAAACTTACGCCGAGAATCGAAAGCGCTTTGGTTCCAGATCGCTTCGCAAAAGGGCAGACGCATCGATGATGGACAAACCGAAGGAGTACAAACGTATGAGTTATGCCTTCCACAGACCGCAGCAATTGATGGACACACGTATACGTACGTTCAAGTCACCCAAGTGACGGAACGAACGATGGAACGAAATGGACAGCTGATGCTCGTTCCTAATTACGAAGTCGAAAGCTACTGGGTGCGCCTCGAAGGATACGAGCATGTTCGAATGAGTGATGTGCTCGCATTGTATCACGATCATGCGACATGCGAACAGTTTCATAGCGAACTGAAAAGCGACTTAGATTTAGAGCGACTTCCATCAGGGAAGATGAAAACGAATGCGCTCGTGTTAGTCATGGGAGCATTCGTGTACAACCTTCTTCGTCTGATTGGACAAGATCTATTAAGCGATCCGAGACATCCATTACATCATAAAGTGAAACGCCGCCGCATCAAGACGATCATTCAGACGGTGATCACGATGGCAGGTCGACTCGTCCGCCGATCACGACAGATCTGGATGAAACTGACGCGAAGGAGTGGCTATAGCGAGCCCCTTCTGAACATTTACATAAAATGGAGAGAAGGAGCATAACGAATGATTGTTCGCAATTCTGTACTCATCCTAACCCTCTGTCCTTTTTTGTTTTTTCTTTGGTTTATATACCTAAAAAAGATATTTATTTCATTTCTGAGAGTGAAGATGACATCTGTTTTAAACATAAAAAGGGAATGGTGGATCACACATCCATAAAACCAGCAAAAAAGTCAAAGTCGATGTCAATCCATCACGGATTCAGGTTTTTAGTATTTTTGTTTAAAAAACTCCAATAAAAACAATCTTTACAAGAACATCCAACGGCTGATACGATAAAAATAAATGAAAAACATGGGAGATCACCTATGCGCGAACGAATGCTACCAATCTTCCTTCTTATCATCGCTACCGCTTTCTTCGGAGAAATGAAAGTAAATCCGTTTGAGAGTTCGTTTCGCTTTTCACTTGGAAGCGCCGTTTTCTTTTTCGGGCTTATTTGGTTTCGAACAGTGCCGGTTATATGGACGGGTGTGTTGACAGGGCTTTTTATTTCCTTGTTTCGTACAAGCATTGACCTACTAATGAAAGACGTCTCTTGGAGCGACAGCCTGCTTTCTCATCTGCCGGCTGCGTGCTATTATGTCGCTTTTTCCCTATTTGTTCATGTGCTTCGTCTCCGTAATTATATGGAGCTTCCCATTTATGTGGCGTTGCTTGGCGCAAGCATTGATTTCGCTTCAAATATCGTTGAGCTGTTTGTTCGCCATCTAACAGGCGAAACGATCGCCATGACGCATGAAACGTTTTTTATGCTTATTTTATTCGGAATTTTACGAAGTTTTTGTGTTGTCGGACTATATAACATATTAATGATTCAGCAAATGCAAACGTTAGGAGAAGCGCGACGACAAGAGATTGAACGGCTTGTCATGATGAACGCCAGCCTCTATGAAGAAGCATTTTACTTACGTAAGTCAATGAGCCATATGGAAGACATTACACGCAAAAGCTATGAGCTATATACAAGGTTAATAGACGGTCAAACGATTGAGCCAAGTATGGCGCTCTATATCGCCGAACATGTCCACGAAGTAAAAAAAGATTCGCAGCGCATTTTAGCTGGTCTATCAGAATTAATTAACCAAGAACGGCGAGATTTATACTTATCAATCTCTGAACTTTGCGGCATGGTCGTTCGTGCGAATAAAAAATACGCGGAATTGTTGAAAAAAGAAATTATTTTTCAATGGACGTGCGATCTCGACTTATCGACGCGGCACGTTTACGCTCTTCTTTCCGTCTTAAATAATTTAGTTGCCAATGCGGTAGAAGCGATTCCGTCATCAGGATGGATTGATCTTCGCGCTGAACTTGATGGCGAGGATATCGTCTTTATTGTTACTGATTCCGGTCTCGGAATCCCAGAAGACGAACGGGATTGGGTGTTTCAGCTCGGCTTTACGACAAAATACGATGAACACGGCAACCCGTCCACTGGCATTGGGCTGACGCACGCAAAAGAAATTGTTCATAGTTTCAACGGAAAAATCACATTAACAACCGATGAGAACGGTCGGACACAGTTTCAAGTCAACATTCCTAGCAAACAACTATGATAAGGGGAGGATGCCATGCGCTTTTTTCTCATTGAAGATGACGCAGTTGTAAGAAAAATGTTAGAAAAAATCATTCATGAAAGCGGGCTTGGGGAAGTCGTTGGACAAGCCGAAGACGGGCTGCACGTATCGATCGATCAGCTATATGGTGTTGACGTTGTGCTGATCGATTTGCTTATGCCAGGGCTTGACGGCATTCAAACGATCAAAAAGTTGCGTGCTCAAGGGTTTACCGGTCCATTTGTTATGATTTCTCAAGTAGAAAATAAAGAAATGATTGGCCAAGCGTATCTTCACGGCATCGATACATACATTCATAAACCGATTAATCGTTACGAAGTCGTCTCCGTTTTAAAACGGGTCGCCGATTACCTTTCTGTTGCTTCATCGCTTGACTCGATTCGTCGTCTCGTGCAAACGTTAGAAAATACAAAGCAACCAACAGCCACCAATCATGAACCAACGCTCGAACAAAAAGCCCGACAGCTTCTTCTCGTTTTAGGCATCGCTGGCGAAGCAGGAACAGCCGACTTATTAGCTATTATACGTTGGCTTTTTGAGCAAGAACAGCAAGGGAGATCCATTCATGACTTGCCACCATTAAAAGAGCTATATGCCCAAACATTGCAGCGGGTATATAAAGAGGAACCATTAGTTCAAAAAGAAATACGTGCCATGGAACAACGCATTCGCCGCATGGTGTTACAAGCGTTTACACATTTATCATCGCTCGGATTAGCTGACTACACAAACCCGACATTTGAACATTTCGCTCCACGCTTGTTTGACTTTGAAGAAATTCGCCTGCGCATGCAAGAGTTAGAAGCTGGGGAAAAAGCAACAAAATGTCGCATTAACGTAAAAAAATTTTTAACCGCTTTTTATATGGAGATAAAAAATGGATAGAAAAAGGTGCCCGTAACGGACACCTTTTTCTATTCTTCTTTTCGCCCAATCGGCAAGCTGATGACAAACGTCGTGCCTTTTTCCGAACTGTCATAAAGCGCAATAGTTCCGCCATGGTTTTCAACAATTCGTTTGACAATCGTTAACCCTAAGCCTGTCCCTAACGGTTTCGTTGTCATAAAATGCAAACTATAAATAAAAAGTAGAGACAGGCAAACGGAAGACTCTAAAGTGAAAGCATTCCCATTAGGTGGTAAATATATCACATACCTACTTAACAAAACTGCCGAGCTAGCAAACAACAATAACAACAACCACTGCTCTTTCACATGCACACTAGAAAATGGCCATACGTATAGAAATAATGCACACCCAAACAAAGAAATGAGCGTCACATATAGTGTGCAAATAATCGTTTCATGAAATGTATTCACCTATCTGTAATAGTTTGACTCTATCATTCTATGGAAAACAACGACAATAAGCAACAGGGGTTTTTTATGATCGTTTATCCCTAAAAAGCCATTGATGAGATATAATAAAAAAAGATAAAGGAGTGAAGAAGATGTTCATGCTTCCTAAAAATCGATCAAAGCACTAGTATGTCTTTTTCTTTGTACACTAGCCGGTTCTCGTTTGTTACTTGACATCTCCATGTATTTTAAACAAATGTGAGCGCTCCACCAATAATACCTGCTGAAAAGTTGTTCACTAACATTTCAAAACCTTGTTTGACTTTTCCGTGGAATAGCTTGTCAAACTGTTTGATTGCATATCCTCCAAGTGGACCCATAATCATGGCCCCTAAAAACATCGGAATGTCTGAACCGACAATAACCCCCATCGTTGCGGTTGCACCGACGACACCACCGCGAACGTCATAAATCATTTTTCCGCCTGTATAACCGATTAATAATGGCAATAAATACGTAATCATTGGGCCAACTAATTTAGCGAATGTTTCATTTGGCAACCAACCTGTTGGGATGAATAATGCAGTAATAATTCCCCACGCAATAAATGCCCCAATGTTTGGCATAATCATTCCGCTTAAATAACTGCCAAAACGTTGCACTTTCACACGAAAACCTGTTTGATTTTCCATGTTCTCTCCTCCTTTGTTTATTTGGTCTTGCTATAGCTTTATATTAAAGCGCTTACAGATTGTATTCAATTTAAAGTAAATATCATTTTGTCTGTCACAATCTTGTCATTTTTAAAAAACAAAAAGAGGAAAAAACATTTCTCAACCATTCCCATCTTTAGTTTGCCTCATCATTGTAAAAACTAACGGTGCATGACGATGAAATATGCCAAGGAGGGATGAGGAAATGATAGCAAAGTTGACAAAATCTATTGCCGCTTTAAGTTTACTTGCCATTGTTGGCTGTAACAACGCAATGGATATGAACAATCGTTCAAACATTTCTGCTTTGCATACAACGCTATCTAGCGATCAATATCCTCATACAAAAGCGATATTGATTCAAGAAGCTCGTTATAAATTTGTTCCAATCGATCCGAAAGACGCAGCCAATCTGCGCACACAAATTGAACGATCGTTGATGGAACAGCAAAGAATGTATATGCAACCAAGACCTTATACGCCAGCACCAAACGCGTATCAACGTCCGAATCAGGTAACGCCGGCACAACCGAACAGACAAACACAACAACCAGCTCAGCAGCAACCAAGACAGACAACACCGACAACAAGTATTAGCCAATATGCACAACAAGTCATTGATTTGACAAATAGAGAACGTGCTCGGGCAGGACTTCCAGCCTTACGTGCTGATGCCCAACTTAGCTCTGTTGCTCAGAAAAAATCGGAAGATATGCGAAAAAATAATTATTTCTCGCATACAAGCCCAACATACGGATCTCCGTTTGATATGATGCGCGATTTTGGCGTTTCTTATCGGACAGCAGGGGAAAACATCGCAAAAGGGCAACGGACACCACAAGAGGTTGTCAACGCATGGATGAATAGCGCAGGACACCGAGCGAACATTTTAAATCGTAACTTTACGCATATCGGTGTCGGATTTGACGGAAACGGAAATTATTGGACACAAATGTTTATTGGGAAATAAGAAACTCGCCGTCTCGGTGTGAGGCGGCGGGTCTTCTCACTGCTCAACAATTTTCTCTAACAACGCATCTCCTGTCTTACTCACGCGTACATATGCAAAGCGAGCGCGCTGTTGTATGTCTCCCCCTGTTTTTTCAGGGACAAAATACGTTTCAATTCCATAAATGATCGTATCTCCATATATATTTCCGTTTACTAATACATCCCCTTCTTGATACATATCCCCATTTCGTTTTTTTCCATTAACCGAATAAATACCGACAAATCGATGAACCCCCGTATCATCTTTTCGTAAAATAACTTGAACTTTGCCCCATTCATCAATCCCTTCAATTGTTGAAATATCGTATTGAAGACGAACATAATCTCCTTGAATAAGTGAACGTGGATCGATGGGCTCAAGCTGCAGTTTGATTTGCTCACCATGCCGAATATGTCGTTCCTTATCAAATGTCACATACGCGATAAATACAACTTGTAAGGTGATGACGACCAAAAGGAGTAACCATTTTTGTTCACGGACAGAAAACGAAATCGCTTTTCTTTTTTGTACGACCGAAGCAACGATCAATAAACATATACCAACAATCGCTAACGTCATGGATTTATGCAATAAACTCCAAACCCACTCATAATACTTTAGAATCAAAAACAAAAAAGTATATAACCAAGCAATCGATTGTTCCTTTTCATTTGTACGGAAAAAGAGAACAAAGGCAACAAAGCAAAGAAACAGTACGTTCCATACAACATACATCCAATCCATCTCAACTAAATCAGCACTCGTCAATAACAGAAACGAAGTGAATGAAAAAATGAGGAACACGAGTCGCTCATACGTATGTTTTGTAACCCAATAAATAATGCCGTAAAAAACAAATACAGCAAATAGCGTGAAACGAATGTCGCTCCATTCATCAAGCATCATCATAGCAGCATAAAGCGAAACAGCGATATTCGTCATCGTTCGCACACCTGCTGGCATACGCCACGCAACAATAAATAATCCAGCGATATATACACTAATTACGATAAAGGAAACCTCTGTTACGCTAAACGCACCGAGCGTATATCCAATCGCAAGCAACGTATAGCGAACAACATCATCCCATCTTTTCCATAACAACCCAGGAACAACAAATAAAAAAACAGATATACTAAACAACCAATAAGGAGAAAACACATCAAACCAAAACGATAATAACTGCATAATACTTCCAATCGCAATGACCGAAGCAACCCCTGTGACAATGATTTGAAAAGCGACAAGGAAAACTTTTTCTACTTTTCCGTTGCTTCGCTTTTTCATCCAACGAAGCACATAAATGCCTATATAAACGATGATGATAGCTAATACAAGCCCAAATATATACCAATTTCCTCCAAAATATCGATCGACGAAACGAAAATATTGAATAACGGAAAACATGCCTGCGAACAGCAAAGTACATAGAAAATACGGTTGTTTCCTTACATATAATAAAAACAGCACAAACATGAGTGCATACACGTATGGCCAAAAATGAAACTGATTCATTGAAATTCCTTGCACAAATACAACAAATAACCAACTATGCATCGCGAAATACGATAGAACAGACAAGATGGATGAGCGCCCAAGAAGTGCAATCATTCCATTTATTACAGCAAAAAGCAATAAAATAAAAAACGACTGCCATTCTCCACGTTCAATTTGATACGAAGACGGAAAATAGTAAAACCAAAATGTAAGCTGCAGCAACCCAAAACTGAATATAGAGAGAAATCGACCGCGAGTAAGCCATGCCAAAATAGCAGTAGGAATAAACCAAATAAAAAACAACAAAAAGCTATCAGCGTGTGAATTATACACTTGCCCAATTAATGCAACACAAATCCCGAACGTAATCGCTCCAAAAATAAGCAACCATTTACTAAAAAAATGATGGCGAAAAACCGTGGCGCTCAGGCCATAAAACAAAATCATAAACCCAGCACCAATCCCGACTTTCGTCAACCGTCCAAGCTCCGGCCAATTCGAAGCAAAAAAATAAACAAGTGCTGAAACGAGAAACAAAAGCCCAAGCAAGTAGGTTGTTTTCACAACACGTTGTACCATAAAGCGACCTCCTTAAACTTCGCTTTCTTACTATTATACTATAGTTGGAGACCGTACGTATACGTCATTTATCAATATACCCAAGCCGCTCAGAAATTTGTTTTCCAATCGCTTTCATTTGTATGCGAAGTTGTTCTAGTCGTTCATCAGTCATTCGAATCGTCGGTCCAGAAACGCTGACTGCTGCAACAACTTGCTTTGTGTGATCAAAAATAGGCACAGCTATACAACGGATGCCGTACTCGTTTTCCTCTAAATCGAGCGCATAACCGCGTTTTCGAACACATTCAAGTTCATGAAACAACACCTCTCGCTCTGTAATCGTATAATCTGTATGTGGCGGTAGTCCTTTTCTTTCTAAAATGTCCATGACAACGTGCTTTGGTAAGTGCGCTAAAATCGCTTTCCCGACAGCCGTACAATGCATCGGTGCTCGCTTTCCAACTTTCGAATGCATGCGCAACGTTTCATTTCCGTCCAATTTTTCAATATAAATCACCTCACCTTGATCGTACACAACAAGATGCACCACTTCGTTCGTCATTTGTTCTAACTCACGTAAATACGGCTTTGCTTCTTTACGCAAATCAATCGATTCCAACAACTTCGAGCTCATTTCTAAAAATTTATAACCAAGTTTATAACGCTCTGTTTCTTCATCTTGTTCGATATACCCATGCTCAACAAGCGTTGATAATAACCGATACACCGAGCTTTTATGAATGCCAATTTGCTTAGCAATTTCGGTTACCCCTACGCCATGACGATAGTTGCTTACCATATCGACAATTTGCAATGCTCGGCTGACTGATTTCACAAACGAATCTTCCCTCATTACGTTTCCCACCTTTAACATAATAACGAGGGCACTCGTATAGAATGCCCTCCATCTTACTATTGTTTTACATGTGCATATTTTGCTTTTGCTTCTAAACGGCGGCGATGTAAGATTGGCTCCGTATAGCCGTTTGGCTGCTCATAGCCTTTAAAAACAAGATCGCACGCAGCTTGGAAAGCAACTGAATTGTCATAATCAACCGACATTGGCCGATATGCTGGGTCGTCTGCGTTTTGTTCATCAACAACTTTCGCCATTCGCTTTAGCGTTTCAAGTACTTGTTCTTTCGTACAAATGCCATGATGCAACCAGTTGGCAATATGTTGACTTGAAATACGCAACGTTGCACGATCTTCCATGAGACCGATGTTATGAATATCCGGTACTTTCGAACATCCAATCCCTTGATCAATCCAACGAACGACGTAACCGAGAATACCTTGTGCGTTGTTATCTAACTCTTGTTGAATCTCTTCTGGCGTCCATTGCGGATTGATAGCGACAGGAATTTGTAAAATATCATCACGATAGTTCTTTACATCCTTTTTCAATTCGTCTTGTACCGCGAATACATCTACTTGATGGTAATGAAGCGCATGTAACGTCGCTGCTGTTGGGGACGGTACCCACGCTGTATTTGCTCCCGCTTGAAGATGGGCGATTTTTTGCTTCACCATCTCTGCCATCATATCTGGCATTGCCCACATTCCTTTACCAATTTGAGCACGTCCTTGAAAGCCTGTCGCCAATCCCACACTAACGTTTGATTTTTCATAGCCTTGCAGCCATGTTGATGATTTCATTTCGTTTTTCCGAATCATCGGACCCGCTTCCATAGACGTATGAATTTCATCTCCTGTGCGATCTAAAAAGCCTGTATTAATAAAAACAATTCTATCTCTTACTTGATAAATACAATTTTTTAAATTCAACGTTGTCCGTCGTTCTTCATCCATTACACCAATTTTAATCGTGTTGCGTTCAAGACCGAGCATATCTTCCACACGATCAAATAATTCGTTCGCAAATGCTACTTCTTCTGAACCGTGCATTTTTGGCTTTACAATATAAATCGAACCTTTTCTTGAATTGACGTATTTTCCATTACCAAGAAGCGAATGTTTCATAATTAACGTCGTCACAACCGCATCTAAAATACCTTCATACACTTCTTCTCCGTTTTCAAGCAAAATTGTATTGTTTGTCATTAAATGTCCGACGTTGCGTACAAACATAAGTGAGCGTCCTGGCAATGTGAACGTTTCTCCACTTGGCGTTGTATATACACGATCTGGATTTAGCTCGCGTGTAACCGTTTTGCTTCCTTTCGCGAAGCTCGCCGTTAAATCACCTCGAACTAAACCGAGCAAATTGCGATATACAAGTACTTTATCTTCCGCGTCTACTGCGGCAACGGAATCTTCACAATCCATAATTGTTGTTAAAGCTGCTTCTACATAAACGTCCTTTATCCCTGCTAGATCAGTCTGCCCGATCGGATGGTTACGATCCACTTGTATTTCAATATGTAGACCATTATTTTTTAACAAAATGGCAGACGGTTGCTCAGGCGAACCTTGGTACCCGACAAATTTCTCCTCATCTCGTAACGTTGTCGCTTGCCCATCTTTTACCGTTACGGTTAACACGCCGTTTACGACAGCATATTGAACGGCATCTTTATGCGAATATCCGCGAAGTGGTACCGTTTCATCTAAAAAAGTGCGAACGTAAGCGATGACTTTTTCACCGCGCACCGGATTATATCCTTTCCCGCGTTCCGCACCATTTTCTTCACTAATGACATCTGTTCCATACAACGCATCGTACAAACTTCCCCAACGAGCGTTAGCTGCGTTCAGTGCATAGCGCGCATTTGTAATCGGAACAACTAATTGCGGTCCTGCCTGTTTAGCAATTTCATCATCGACATTTTCTGTCGTAATTTCAAAGTCCTCGACTTCCGGCTCTAAATAGCCGATTTCCTGTAAAAACGATTTATATTGTTCAAAATTGAACTGCGAACGATGTTGTTTATGCCATTCATGAATTTTTTCTTGCAGCTCATCGCGTTTGGCAAGCAACGCTTTATTTTTTGGTGTTAACTCATTAATGAGTTGCTCAAAGTTTTTCCAAAATTTATCTTTATCTACTTGGCTATTTGGCAATACTTCTTCAACGATAAATTCATAAAACAACTTAGCGACTTGCAAACGTCCAACTTGTACATATTCCCCCATCATTATTCCCCTTTCTTTTTTGTTGCGTATTACGAAACATAGTTTCAAATTCCTTGAGAATATCATATCATATAAAAACAGAAAATTTCAATAATTTTCTTACAAATAAATGAGGCGGGAAAAGCCCCGCCTTTACTTGTAAATTCCATATTTTATAATATTCACATATTCCTCTAACTCCCGTACAAGCAAATCCCCTTGCCGAATGGGATCATATTGTTTATGTTTATACAGTTGCATGTACTTATTTGATAATTGTTCCACGATCAACATCGTCATGCGCACGACAGTTTCAGCACATACGTTATTACGCAATACTTCCTTCTGCAGTTTCAATCCTCACCCAGCTTTTATGCTGGGTGCAACAACAGGGGGGTATATCATGTTTCAGCTGGAAAATGTTTCAATCCTCACCCAGCTTTTATGCTGGGTGCAACATCACAACACGCTCATTTTGCGGATTTTCTGGTCTTGTTTCAATCCTCACCCAGCTTTTATGCTGGGTGCAACCCAAAAGCGATTAAGGCTAAAATTAACAAGATGAGGTTTCAATCCTCACCCAGCTTTTATGCTGGGTGCAACACGGATTGATTATAACAGGAAACTACAACAAATTGTTTCAATCCTCACCCAGCTTTTATGCTGGGTGCAACTTATGTTTGCGTCGATTGTTGGGCAAGCGGTGAAGCTGTTTCAATCCTCACCCAGCTTTTATGCTGGGTGCAACGCTTCCGCCTCATGAACGTGCACCGATGAAGCAGTTTCAATCCTCACCCAGCTTTTATGCTGGGTGCAACATCTTGATGCCGTACTATTGGGGTGAAGATAGCGAGGTTTCAATCCTCACCCAGCTTTTATGCTGGGTGCAACACATAAGCTACTGACAGAAAAAGAGCAGGAATGTGTTTCAATCCTCACCCAGCTTTTATGCTGGGTGCAACGCGCAAAAAACGAATTCAATACCTTGAAAATGAGTTAAGTTTCAATCCTCACCCAGCTTTTATGCTGGGTGCAACAACATCCCATCGTCGATACGGTGATACACTTGTGTTTCAATCCTCACCCAGCTTTTATGCTGGGTGCAACAAGGTTGTGCTTCGCGATCCTGTCATTCTTCTTGTTTCAATCCTCACCCAGCTTTTATGCTGGGTGCAACCAGCATGGGTTGCGAAAGGTTTTATATGGTGCACATGTTTCAATCCTCACCCAGCTTTTATGCTGGGTGCAACTTTGGAGATTAAAACGCTCATCATTCAGCAAATGTTTCAATCCTCACCCAGCTTTTATGCTGGGTGCAACATCATATGTTTTCTCTTCAACTCTTGAAAAAGTGTTTCAATCCTCACCCAGCTTTTATGCTGGGTGCAACGTTTTAATTTTTTGACCAACGTTGGCCGACTTTCACCGTTTCAATCCTCACCCAGCTTTTATGCTGGGTGCAACGCGCAAAAAACGAATTCAATACCTTGAAAATGAGTTAAGTTTCAATCCTCACCCAGCTTTTATGCTGGGTGCAACAACATCCCATCGTCGATACGGTGATACACTTGTGTTTCAATCCTCACCCAGCTTTTATGCTGGGTGCAACAAGGTTGTGCTTCGCGATCCTGTCATTCTTCTTGTTTCAATCCTCACCCAGCTTTTATGCTGGGTGCAACCAGCATGGGTTGCGAAAGGTTTTATATGGTGCACATGTTTCAATCCTCACCCAGCTTTTATGCTGGGTGCAACTTTGGAGATTAAAACGCTCATCATTCAGCAAATGTTTCAATCCTCACCCAGCTTTTATGCTGGGTGCAACATCATATGTTTTCTCTTCAACTCTTGAAAAAGTGTTTCAATCCTCACCCAGCTTTTATGCTGGGTGCAACGTTTTAATTTTTTGACCAACGTTGGCCGACTTTCACCGTTTCAATCCTCACCCAGCTTTTATGCTGGGTGCAACACGCCGTTCCCCGAAGGAACCGCTTCACGTCACCGTGTTTCAATCCTCACCCAGCTTTTATGCTGGGTGCAACTTTGCCATTAGATCACCTCTTTTTGTTACATTGTATGTTTCAATCCTCACCCAGCTTTTATGCTGGGTGCAACGAGCGCAATGCACGTTTAGACCATCTAATGTGTTTGTTTCAATCCTCACCCAGCTTTTATGCTGGGTGCAACATCGGAGCGGTGGAAGTTTTCGATATGAGCAAATTGTTTCAATCCTCACCCAGCTTTTATGCTGGGTGCAACTCACTTTATCTGTTAATGGTCTTACTTTTTTATCAGTTTCAATCCTCACCCAGCTTTTATGCTGGGTGCAACCCAATGCGGGTAATACAATTAACGGTCGATCATCGAGTTTCAATCCTCACCCAGCTTTTATGCTGGGTGCAACTCAAAATGACCAGACCAATAACCATAGAGTACCAGAGTTTCAATCCTCACCCAGCTTTTATGCTGGGTGCAACTCGAAACACAATTTAGGTTTTATCGCAGTTGTTGGTGTTTCAATCCTCACCCAGCTTTTATGCTGGGTGCAACCAGAAAGCAAAAGCCAATCGTCTTTAATAGCAACGTTTCAATCCTCACCCAGCTTTTATGCTGGGTGCAACCTTGATGATATTTTGAAAGATTGCAAGAACGTGTTTCAATCCTCACCCAGCTTTTATGCTGGGTGCAACGCAAACCCATCCGAAATATTACGAATTACAGTAGTTTCAATCCTCACCCAGCTTTTATGCTGGGTGCAACTTTAAAAAATTTAAATCTAAATAAAAAATACTAGTTTCAATCCTCACCCAGCTTTTATGCTGGGTGCAACTGCCTACGCTTCAATCCTATGCGTGAAGCAAGTGTAAAAGTATAAAAACGCGAACTGTTTTGTCTGGTGTGCATTGTGGCTAAAGATAGTCTCTGATGAATTTTTGGATCTTCGCTTTACTAAGCCTTTTTTACTCATCGCGATCCTCCTGATTGTTTACTATTGCTTTATGTTCGCGCACCAAAATTCATAACTGCTACACATATTGTATATGTTCTACTCTTACAAAATAATCGGATCATTATAATCAATGTAATGGTCCTTTCCATAGGAGCGAACTGCTTTGGATCGTTGACCATATAACGTATATATTCGTAAGCTATCTTTTTCTAGATCAATAACTTTCAACAATTGATGTTCCATTTCTTCCAACTGCGCTTGGCTGACATTACACTCGAAAACAGATTTTTGCACACGTTGTCCAAAATTTTGACAAATAGTTGCTACTTTTCGTAATCGTTTTTGACCATCTGACTCCAATGTCTCAACATCATATGTCACTAAAATATCCACTAGTAATCACCTCATGATAAACGGCACGTATTCATCTATATCTCCACGCAAATGTCGGGCTAATAGTCGAGCGTGTACGTGGGGCAGTAACCCCAATGGAACTTTTTGGTTTATAATAGGGTGTTGGATCTCTTCTTGTTTCCTCTTTTGATAAGCAGCCAAAAATGTTCTTCTTCCTTTTTCATTCAAAAATACAGCCCCACCTGGACGCATGTCAAAATCGCTTTTATCTAGTTGTTTTCGATTAATTAATGTCAAAACAAAACGGTCTGCTAAGTATGGCCGAAACTCCTCAACAAGATCCAATCCCAACGATGGTTTTCCTGGCCGCAGTGCATGCAAATAGCCAATCTGTGGATCCAGCCCCACGCCCTCTAGAGCTGAAATGCAATCTTGCGTCAAAATGCTATAAGCAAAAGACAAACATGCATTGATTGGATCACGCGGAGGACGACGGGATCTTACGGTAAAGGCAAAAAACTCGTCTTCATCCGACCTTATAAGCGATGTAAATGATTCAAAGTACACAGATGAAGCATACCCTTCAACTCCCCGCAGTTCATCTAACGTGGTTTGTTTTGCGATATTTCGCAAGCTCTGATTCAGCTGTTTTACCGATTGTTCTAAGCGTGGACGTTGCTCCGGATAATCACGCATCGCCCGCTGTAGTACGCTCTTGCTGTTGCGAATCTTGCCAAACACAAAACGTGAAGCAATATGCAATATTTGTTGTTCATCTTCTAACACTCGATGTTGTGCTCTCCGAAGCAACACGTTCCCATTCGTCCTCCCTACTGCTCGAGCTAAAAAACGACCGTATGCATCATACCAAATAACAGAGATACCTCGATTGACACATTTACCGAGCAAATATGGGCTGATAGAAACATGTCCAAACATAACAATGGCACCAATGTGGTGAATAGGAACTTGTAATGTTTTTGTGCCCTCCACCTCGACAACAATTGTTTCATGATCAAGACGCAAATACGCCTGTGGCGTCTGAATGTATAGTGTGTTTAACAATACTCTAATCACTGTCCATTCTCCTCGTTCATCCATACAATCACATTAGCAGGAACTTGTGGCATGCAAACGTCTTGTAACGAGCAATCGCGACACCTCGCATCGTTAACGGGTGGCGGCAGTTGCTCGTTTTTCAACATTTTCCTTACACTCTGTATTATTTCTTCCGTTAGTTTCCGTAACTCCTGTGTCATGTCGATTTCTAATCGTCTTCTTGACTGGTAATAGTATAAAGCCCCTTTCGTCACGGGCCGATTAAACATTTCTTCTAAACAAAGAGCTTGAGCGATCAGCTGTACTATGTCTGCCTGCTTTGTCTTTCTCTTTCCGACTTTGTACTCAACTGGGTATGGTGTTCCATCAGAAAAAAATTCAACACAATCTGCTTTTCCCATGACCCCGAGACGCTCAGACCAAATGGGGAGCGCTCGTTCAATTCTTTTGTCCCCTAATTGTTCCCCTTCTGGTTTATCAACACGCTCATGTACCCGGTTTCCCCGAAGTGTAAATACGTTTTCCTCAAATGTCTGTTCAAGATGGATTAAGGCACATTGACGTGGACAATATACATAATGTTGCAAAGCAGATAGCATAATCCATTCATCTTCGTTCCAACACATGGGATCAATCCTTTTCCAACGTTTATACGAGACGCGTCACTGTGACGCCAGGGAATCGTTCAAGTGGGACATCTTTTTGTCCATCATCCACAGGTCCGAGCAATACATAATCATTGAACGACCGTGGCGCTTCGGCTTGACAGCGCTCTACTCTGACCAATTCAAACAGCTTGTGAGCTGCCGCCGTCCCCTTGGCATTTTCATGACTGAAAATATACAAACCTCTCACATTCATCTCGCCTCGGGCTGCAGAATGATCAAATGTAAATAAATGAATGAGTGCATCCCAAAAATTAGCTAGATCTTCCGCAGTAACTCCTGTTTTCTCCCCGAAAAATGGATTGTAAAATCCATGCAAGCGATACAAGCCGTATGGAATTAACGGCTTTCTTCCCATCTCCGTTTGTTTTCTGTGGCGATCCGACTCTTTAGTGATCGCTGAGCGTGTAATGGTTAAATCCCATGGAAATACCGGGTCAATTGATCGAGAAAATGTCAGTTGCATTGGACCACGCACTTGACCAGCATTTAGTCCTGTTGACATAACAGCACCGAACATACGAATATCATAGTATTTTTGGCACAAAGCGTATTGCGCTTTTTGGCGCGTTTGTTCATCAATTTTCGTATTTTTTGCAGCTTGTACTAAACGCTTTGCGATATTTCGCAACATGGATTCGAGTTGCTTTTTAAGCCCCGCTTCTTCGAGACCTTCAGTGAGTTTTTTGCGAATATCAGCTTCTTTGACATCCTCCCCTGTATAAATGATTCGTCCCTCCTCGAGCTCCACTCCTTTCTCTTCCAGCTGGGTAATCCAATCGATCAGCAATTCATTTTCTCTTTCTTCTTTGCTTAAATTTATCTCAGCAAACTGTACGCCAATTTCTTGATACGCTTGAAAAATGACTGTATTTAACGCTGTTTGGCTTTGAATAAAAATTGGTTTACCTAAAACCGTTGCAGCGTAGTCTCTAATTTTCCGCTTAATAGCAACGTCAGTTACGATACCATGCATCGTTTCTGGATCAACACGGGGCATATTTCCAGCATCCGGATCTCCGTTTGGGTTTCCATCCTTTACGTCGAATAGCAGTACAAACTCATGTCTTTTTTTCGGATCTATATAGCGTTCTGTCATGATTTTTCCCCCTCTTTATTTGTTTGATTTTTTGGACGGTGTTTGCTAAATTCTGCGCGCTGATGATAAAATCCAAGAGCAAATTCTGCTTGCCCTCTTAAATTCAAGGTTATCGGAAATCCTCCACATTCATCCAATTGCTTCATGACTTCCTCGAGTAAACTTCTAAGCTCAACAGACACTTTCGAAAGATGAGCCGTCGTTGAAAGTCGTAGCAACGAACCAAATGTTGATGCTGGAGCGGTTGAAGCAGCGCCGTAAAAACGATCGACAATTGTGCTCCCAATTCGGTATCCGGAAGCACGCAACTGAATTTCTTCCAATATCGCCAATAAGCGGCCGCAAATATAAGATGGCTGTGAATAATGAATGTTCAAAGATTCCATTGTACTTGCTTCCTCCTTTCCATAAGTCAAAGATAGTTTTAATAAGCATGCTAGGGCATGATATTTCCATGCCTCTTTCACTTCGCCTAACACTTTCGGCAAGCGAAAACGTTGAAGAGCTAATGACAATAGTTCAGCAGGGGGCAAAGCTCCTTGGTAAATTGTACGCAAATATTGACGCACTAAACTTGGAGACATATCAACCGCCTGAATCAATGTGGCTAGCGGCAACAAACGACCATTTTCTCCATTTGTCTGAACAATACGCAAAGCCGTTGTATACCGTTCCAAATGTACAAGCAACTGGGAAATGGATGTATGAATCCACTCACGAACGACTAATCTCGCTTTATTGGCAGAAAGAACGGCCATGTGAAAAGATGTCTTATCTAAATGAAACGCCTGTTCCCGCCCCGTTTTCGGAAGAGAAAGTAATTCTTCCAACTGCTTCAACTCAGGGGGAGGTGCCAAGTCGTATATCTCGTCTTCAAAAGATTGTAGTTCAAGTATGGAAGCGAACACACTCTCATCGATTTGTATTTCGCCTCGTTTTCCTTCATTCGTAGAATCATTGATCCAATATACAGCCATTTGGGCTTGCAAAGTGTCTTTCTTTTTTTTGTCCCTGTATAACTCTGTATGATGTTTATCTTCCCGCAACAAGTAATTGAAAACGTCTACGGTCAACGTTGCACAATGAAAACATATAGGGGCATTATTCGTCTGATCTTTACCCATCGATTCAAATGCTCTTTCATTAAAGGTTGTTAATCCACGCCGTTGACTAAATAGTGAAATCCCACTTGGAAAAATACGCACATAAGGGGCGTAGTTTCTACAAATCGTACAGTAGTTTCTATCATTAGACACCAGCTCTTGCTCTAAATGTCGAACCCAGAATCGTTGGATTTTCGGATGTTCACAAATCAGTGATTCTTCATCTACTTGAAATGTGACAATATCTCTTGGTTTGATCGATTGAAAAAACTGTACTTTCAAAGGGCTGTGAAGAAAGTCAAGAATTTTTTTTAGTTCTGGCATACTTGTCTGCTCATAAGCCTCTCTTATAAGCTCGACATAGCCCTGATGCATAAGCTGTGCTTCATCAATCTTTTTTGATTCTTTATTTTCTGGAATGCCCAACACATATCGTGCATCGTCGACTAATAAATACGGCTTCAAGTTTTTCTCGGACACTTGTCCTGACCTTTGGCGAATCGGAGCTTCGATCATGCGATATTCCCCTTTTTCAAACGGACCTTTTAAATAAGGGGTTTCTCCACTTAAATCAATAATCCAATTGATTTGTTTTTTTTCATAGCAAAGAGGAGGCATTTTCTTTTCTGTCTGCAACTTAGTGGCAAACTCAATCAACTCGTAAAGCATCTTGTCCCTCCAATGCATACAGTTGCTCATATGTTTCTTTTGGAACACGTAGCCAACCGTTTTCTACTTTTGCTTCAAAAAAGAGCGGCTTCGCAAATCCCGCCGCCGTTCGTGTACCTGTCTCATCATGGCGGATAAACTCCATTTCTTTTCTAGAATCATCTTCAATAAAAGCAAAATCAAATAACATCGTGCCAATGTCCATATTGATTGGCTGAACAACATCATCTACGTCTATAGATGAAAAGTAAGCGGCAAACTCCCTCGTTCCTAAATATGGCGTATGATGGCACTGCCCTCTCTCAACCCGGCGGTTAAACTGATCTCGGTATTTTGCCGCTGGATCAACCGCGCGATTTGTTAACACGATCTCTGCAATAATCCAATAGGCGACGCTTTTTAAAATCAAGCTCGTGCGCTGGGCGCGGACACTTTCAATCACGATCGGACTTTCGTTTTGCTTGCTTGTGACTTCGTTGCGCAAAATTGCTTGCTGCCCCCCCAAACTCAAAATCCCGATCTTTCGAATCTCGTAACGAAATTCCGGTTTCCAAAAAATCGCTTCCAATATTCCCCGCGCTGCGCTTGGCGTCATGATAGGATAGCTAATGCGCTCTACTTTGAACTCTGGTCTTGTAAAACAAGCGTAATCCCCCCACACTTTTACTTGCACTTTTGCTTGACGTTGCATCATATTATCACCTTTCTTTTTATCCAATTAGACTGAACGGATCATGAACTTCTTCTATAATTCCTAACCGTTCATCATAATCACCGAGCCATTCATAAACATTATCCGCCACTTCACGCAACCATCCATCTTTTTCTTTTTTCTCTGCCTCAAAACGATACAACTGGATCATATATGGTTGCAAACGGCGAAACGAATAGCGGGACGGAGAAGATTCCCACATTCGCAAGCATTTCAATGCCTCTGCATATGGAACGATAACGGAAACCGTATCCTGATCAATAAGGCGATATTTTTCAGCAACTAATGGATAATCAAGTGTTTCCCGATCTTTTTGTATGTTTTTCGAATCCACATCCACCGCAGCGAATAGACGGCGAAAATATTCACGAAATATATTTGGGTTATACAAATCTTCAGGTTGCCTTTGAGCCAATAAAAATCGCGCTGTTTCCATGGCTGTTTTATACGGACCTTTTGGACTTGGCATTTCTTTTGTTTCAAAAATAATTACTTTCCCCTTGTCAATCTTTCCTTCACGATTGCAACGCCCTGCTGCTTGGACGATCCGATCAAGCGGTCCCATTTGCCGCATGACGATAGGAAAATCTAAGTCAACTCCTGCTTCAACAACTTGCGTGCTAATTAGACGAATTGACTCATTCTTCCGCAGACGCTCACGCACTTCATCTAAAATTCGCCGACGATGCGCTCCGCAAAGAAGAGTGGACAGATGAAATACCCCCTCATCTTCTCGAAGGAGTTCAACACACTCTCTCGCCTCTTTTCTCGTATTAAACACAACTAACAATTGTTTTTGTTGCCGAATGAAGTGCACAAGCTCTTGCATTGAAATAGGTGTTTTCCATACGTCATATTCCACGCGTTTCATTTGCTGAAAGTGTTTGTCTACTAGCAGTGATGGCACGATCTCACTTACTTCTATTCGTGAGAACACATTCAAAAACTTGCTTTCTTCAAAAAACGGCTGAGTAGCACTTGATAAAACAACCGTTGTTTTACAATGCTTGACTAGCATAGTAAGTGCGTCTAATGTGGGCTTCAACAACTCAGCTGGTAGCGATTGAATTTCATCAAGAATAATTACACTGTTCGCTAAGTTATGCAGTTTGCGCACTTTGCTTGGCCGGTTGCTGAATAAGCTATCAAACAACTGTACCGTCGTTGTGACGATGAGAGGCACGTCCCAATTTTCAGCCGACAAACGTTGCTGGATAATTTGTTCTTCTCCAGTTTCCCTCTGATCATCTACTTCAACTTGGCTATGGTGTTCGAGCACTGCATCATTCCCGAAAATATCGCGATACACGTTTGCTGTTTGTTCAATAATGCTTGTATACGGAATCGCGACAATGACGCGATCGAGACGATGCTCCATAGCATGTTTCAGCGCAAAAGCCAGACTACTTCTTGTTTTTCCTCCTCCAGTTGGCACTGTCAAACGAAACATCCCTTGTGGCTTGGTTGCAGCATAAATACATTCCTCATATACTTCTCTTCGCACCCGATTGACGACTGTATCATCAGCTTCTTTAGTCAATCTCGTCTGATTGGCAACAAAACCGTTCCATAAACTTTCTATAGAAACCAATGGTTGACGGGATTGAGACAGTTCTGGTTGGAAATGTCGCTCTGTATCTAAATAATCGGCATCGACGAGCGCTGAAAAGACAAGACGAATCCACATCTCTCTTTCTGTTTCAGAACATGGCAAAGTGTCGATCCCCGACCGCATCGAAGGAAATACGAACTCTTTTAAGAACAGTTCAGCCTGCTGTAAAATTTCTGAAAAATGGGCGAAATTTTTTTTCAAATTCTCTTTTAAAGTGAGAGATAAATAAAAAGATGAGTTCAAACCTGCATGATGACCGGCAATCGGCAAGGCAAACCATTTCCAAATGTGTGGATGTTTTAACTTTTCATAATACAGCTGATACATAAAAGCCGCCCCCCAAATTGCATGAGGAACACTTCGGGCATTCTCTCCATCTTCCTTTCTTTTTAAGTATGTTTGGAAAAGGGGATGAAACTTGCCGAGATCGTGTAAAAGTCCACATAAATAAGCTACTCTTCCACCTTGAAAAGGCTCAGCAAACGACCGTGCCAATTCCGCTACGCTTAACAAATGATCTTTCAAGTAATGCCATTCTTGATCATTTTTCCGTGGGGTATGAGCATATACATTATCCATCTTCGTTTCGACTCCATCACATGTTTTTCGTTATATTTCGACTAATATATTTATAATATTTCGACTAATATATTCATAATCCTCCTAAATAAAAAGTTTCTTTAATTTTAACATATATTTTTTCTGCACATTAGTCGAATAATGTCGAGTATGTACTCCGCTTTATGTTCACCTTTTCGGGCACGATATTTCCCACATTAGTCGAATAATGTCGAGTATGTACTATGAGTCGGAATTAAAAAAGTTACGAATTTAGTTGCCCTGCAGCGGAAGAAAAAAACAATCAAGTATTACAAGTTTCGATTCATCGAGAGGTCTTTGAGGAAATAGGAAAGTCTTTGAACTTATTCGGCCTTTCCCCATTGAACGAAGTTTTTCGGAAAGTAAAAAACTCCACCAGCTACGTTTTGCACGTTACATGGGGTCCCACACGTACAGGAGTTTGAATCACTGTCATAATCTAAAACGTGAAAAAGCAGATCCTCTTCAATCTCAAGATATAGACTTAAATCACCAGAAATAAAAAAGGCTGAAAAAGTTCACAGTTCTCGTGAACTTTTTCAGCGCTCTCCACCTACATAGAAAAAACTATTTCGCAAATACATGATTTCCAATAACAACTGTCACTTGACGTGAACGGATCCATTCGCTTTTCGCCGTTTTTGGATTGTAAAAATATAATGATCCGCTTCCTAAACCGCGAAAAGCAATGGCTTCTTCAACCGCTCGATATGCTTCACGATCTGCTGGTTTGTTAATCTCGCCATTTTGTACAGGAGTAAACGCATAATATCCCCCTGAACGCTCATAAATGACTTGGCGAATTGTATTTGGAAAATTCGGGTGGTCGACACGATTCAACACGACTGTAGCAACCGCCACCTTTCCTGCAAACGGCTCTCCTTTTGCTTCCGCATGAACGAGGCGAGCTAACAAATCTTTATCGGCTTGAGAAATAGGTTGCGGAATACGCAACGCTTCACCAACGAATAAAATATCGGATTGTTTTTGATTGATTCGTTGAAGCTCTAGCAATGAAACATTGTAACTTTTTGCAATCGTCCAAAACGTTTCACCTGGCTTTACATAATGAACTGTCGTTTGTGCAGCTACTTCATTTGTTGAAAAACAAAAAGCTGCTACAAAGACAGAAGCAAGTGCTAATAATCTCCTCATGTTATCCCTCCTAGTCCGTTGCTCGCTTATAAGACTAGCAGGGATTTAGCAATCTATCATTATCTAATTTATGGAAAACACCCGGATCATATGGCGCTCAAAGCCCGAGAAGGTATATGGAAATTTATTCATAAACTATTATACTTTCAATATGAACAGTTTATTTGTCAAAGTTTTTTCCAAAATCACAAGAATCATGTGATGAGCATCACAACAAACAGACAAAAAAGAAGATATGATTACATTGTAAATATCAATACATTTCGGAGGAGAAAATTATGGAAAATATATTCAATGCACAATCGACGGTCGGTGAAATTGTGGCGATGTTCCCAAAAGCGGGCGATTTGTTTAAAGCATATAAAATTGATTTTTGTTGTGGTGGAAATCGTTCCTTATCTGAAGTGCTCGCTGAAAAACAATTAGATATAGAAACAATTTTAAGCGAGCTACAATCACTGTATGAAAAATCGCTCGAAAAGGTAGAAAAAAACTGGATGGAGGCTTCCTATACAGAATTAATCGATCATATTATCCAAAAACACCACCGTTTTTTAATGGAGGAATTGCCACAGCTCAGCCCGTACGTGACAAAAGTATTGCGCGTGCACGGACCAGAACAGCCGCATTTAGTGCAAGTGCATAAACTGTTCAACGATTTAAAAGCCGATCTAGAGCAACATTTAATGAAAGAAGAAACAAAAGCATTTCCATTAATCATCCAATTCGAACAAAATCCGACAAAAGAAAATGAACAAGCGATGAGAGAAGTTATTGAAGAACTTGTTACCGAACACGATACGGCAGGAGATATTATTAAAGAAATTCGCAAAATCACGAACGATTTTACACCACCTTTTGATGCATGTGGAACGTATCGACTAGTTTACAATCGGCTTGAAGCGCTAGAGGAAGATCTATTCACTCATATTCATCTTGAAAACAATATTCTCTTTCCACGCATTCTTGCTAATGCGAAATAATCAGTAAAACAGGATCGCTTGATAAAAGCGATCCCATTTTTTATCCACCAATATAGGACATTTCGATTTTCTTGCGCATTTTCGCGGTTTGCTCCGTTCGCTCATCCGAATAACGATCGGTTCGCTTGTTCCACGTATCAACAATAAGCTGTTTCAGCGCTGTTCGATCTGCTCCTTGGCGCAACAGTTGTTTCAATGATACCCCTTCCGTAGCGAACAAGCACGTATAAAGCGTCCCATTAGCAGCAATGCGCGCTCGTGTACAGCTTTGGCAAAAAGATTCCGTCACCGAGGAAATAAAGCCGACCAAGCATAAATTCTTTATCCATCATTATTTTACGCATCGTTCTATTTTCACTATAGGAAACAACCGTTCATCGCTCTGTGACATCGCCCACACAACAAAAACGGTATTACGAACAAGTATACCATATCAATCGGAAAAACAATGCCCGAAAACGATCTAATACGTCGCGATTTACTTCTGTTTGTATGCGTTGTTTAATCTCTGCCACAAGCATGCGCAACAAATCATGGTCACGCTTCAGCATAGCGATTGTTTCTACTAGCTGTGGCTCCCCCTCTACCTTCTCCTTATAAAACCCTTCTTCTTCCGACTGGGCATGGTCGATAATGCGCATTTCCCAATGTTCGACAGAAAGGAGGCGTGTGATGTTCATCACAACTCTTTTTCTGTCACAATATCGCCACATTCTGTTGCGTAGTTCATGTTGCGAAAAACGCGTGGCTCTTCGGAAAAGTCCGTTTCATTTACATAGCGAACGCAACGTTTTTCCAGCAATAAAAACATCCGGTTATTTCCCGCCATCACCAGTTGTTCCATATCGGCAACCACTCGACGATGGTATGCACCAACAAGCGGTTGAACGCGCCCAAAATGAGCGGAAACAACGATATCGAACGAATCATTGATACAGGAAACCATTTTTTCAATCATCCGGTCTGTTATGTACGGCATATCGCACGGAAGGACAAATACCCAGTCCGCCTCCGTTTGCTTCATGACGGTATAAATGCCAGCAAGCGGGCCTTGGCCACGGTATTTTTCGTCATTGACAATCACTTTTTCGCTTGCTTCTTGTTGAAAGCGTGCCACAAGCGTCGGATGGCTGACAATATATAGTTCTTCGACAGATGGACGCAACGCTTCAACCGCGCGTTGAAAAAAATACACGCCATTTTGCTTTGCAAACGCCTTCGGGCTGCCAAAACGGCGTGATTCTCCCCCTGCCAAAATCGCCCCGACCATTCGGAACACCGCAATCACCTCGTCCATTTTTGCTTCACTTTACCATGTCAAACGAAAAAAGAAAAGGTTCCCGTTGAACCGGGAACCTTTTGTTATTTTTTTCCAATGGCGACACGCCAGACGTCTGGACCTTCTTCTAAATATTCCCACGTGAACTGTCCTTCTCGCTCCATCATAAATTGGTAATGAAGCGGACGCGGGTCATGGTCGTTCGTTAACTCCATCACTTCTCCTGATTTTAAGCTGTCAAATAAACGGAAAATCGCTGGATGTCTATCTTTCGGTTCATATGCAGGTGCATAAATTTTTGCAGCAAATTGGCTCATAAAACGAACCCCCTTTATAGTATAATGATCTATATACACATCATAACGGCTAGAGGTTGTCCATGAAGTGACAGGCGTCACAGTCCGTTATGAAAAATCTCAATACGTTTGAAAGGGGAATAGCCCTTGGAAGAGTTCGTCGGCTTTTGTGCAAAGTGCGGCAAACCGATTCATTGTTTATCCGGTTTTTTAAACGGTGTCATTAGCGGCGAAAAAGAAACGTTGTATTGCTTTGAGTGCTATGAGAAAAAGACATAAAAAACATTAGCGAGGGAGGATCCCGAATCCTCTTTTTTTTAAACAAAATTGTCCTAAGAGCAACCACTCTTAGGACAATTTTGTTTTTACTCCACTTCTTTCGCTAGGTCCGGAACTGGTAGCGCTTGTTCTTCTTGATGGGTCGGTTTGCGCAAATGGAACAACGCTTTGACGCTAAAGACCATAAGCGTAATGACCCCTACTAAGAAAATCGTGTCTGGAACCGAACGAAGCGTAAGTAAGTTTTGCACAATATCTTGTTTTAGAAACTCTGGCGAACGCGATGCCCAATAACCGTGCAAGAACGCTTCTTTCAATTGCATAATGCCAATCGGCAACAATGTCACCACAATCATTCCGGCAAGCCCGATGTTTAACATCCAGCATGCAAATTTCAACCATTTGTCGTTCCACGCTTCTGGTTTGACGATGTTGCGGAGCGAATAAAGCAATACGGCAATACCGAACATCCCGTACACGCCCATCATCGCGCCGTGGCCGTGCGCCGGCGTTAAAAATTGTCCGTGTTCAAAATAGCTGACGGCTGGCAAGTTAATTAAGAAACCGAGCACCCCTGCACCGACTAAGTTCCAAATCGCTGTCGAAATTAAAAACCAGAACGTCGCTTTATACGGGAAGTCAACTCCACCATCGCGCATCATTTTGTATTGCTCATACGCTTCAAGGACAAGCAACGTAAGCGGAATCACCTCAAGTGCGGAGAAGACGGCACCAAGCCCGATCCATACTTCTGCCGAACCGTTGTAGTAATAATGGTGACCAATTCCGATAACGCCGCTGCCAAGCAAAATAATGAATTGAAAATAAAGCGCGCGAACGGTTGATTTTTTCGTTACTAATTTCATTTGTACTAACAAGAAGCCGATGACGACAACGGCAAATACTTCAAAAATTCCTTCTACCCATAAGTGAATAATCCACCATCTCCAGAAATCGGCCATCGTAAAGTTCGTATCTGGATTAATAAAGAACGCGAACACGTAAAAGAACGGAACGGCGATTGCTGAGTAGAATAGCAAGTGGATTAGCCCGCCTTTATCGCTCTCGCGTTTCAATCCGCTCTTAATTCCACGGTACACAATAAACAACCAAATCAACATGCCGACAACTAAGACAATTTGCCAAATCCGACCTAATTCAATATATTCCCAACCTTGGTTACCAAGCAAGAACCAATTGTTTCCTAAATATCCGTTGACACCGAGCCATTCACCGAGCATACTTCCACCGACGAGCACAACAAGCGCCCAGAACAGTACATCGACAAGCAACCCTTGCTTTTTCGGCTCGTAGCCACCGACAAGCGGTGCAATGAAAATCCCCATGCCTAGCCATGAAGTAGCAATCCAGAAAATCGCTAGTTGCAAATGATACCCTTTGGCAATATTAAATGGCAGAATGTCATGAATCCATTTGATACCGAAAAAGCTATCTGGCTCGACATAGTAGTGCGCCAATAGCGCCCCGAACATCGACTGAACGAAGAATAAAACGGAAACAACCGCGAAATATTTCCCTGTTTTTACTTGTGAAGCGGTTAACGGCTGTTTGCGTAAATCGATAATCGGGAATTGACCGTCTTTATACGCTTCTTGCATGCTAAGTTGATAACGGTGCTGAATGAATAAAATAATCGCAACAAATAACACTAAAATCGTTGCACTTGCCCCGCTCCACCAAATCGCAGAGAACGACATCGTATTTCCCGCATCTTCATAATATGGCCAGTTGTTCGTGTACGTAATCGTATCCCCGTTTCGCAACGTGCTCGATAGCCACGCTGTCCAGAAAAAGAAATCAGCAATTTGTGTCGTTTGGTCACCGCTCGCTACCCAAGCACGACCATCTTTTGGCATATGGCTCTCTTGAATAAGCCCTTTTTTCAATCCCCAGCCATCGCCGTTTGTAAATACGTTTTTGTAGTAATCCCGCACTTGCTCTAATCCATACACTTGCGCATCCGTTAAAACGAGCACATCTGTTGCCGGGTTATAGCGGTTTTTCTTCATTTCTTTCATAACTTTTTGGCGAACGATTTGTTGTTCATCGCTCGATAGTTGCTTAAATGGCTTATGGTACAATTCGTTTGCTTTATAGTCTTGCATTCCTTCCGTATACACTTTTAATGCTTGGGCAGTGTAGTCAGGTCCCATGTAAGAACCGTGCCCGAGAACCGTTCCATAATCCATCAACCCGTATTTTTGGAACACCGATTGGCCGCCGATAATCGATTCTTTTGTCAATAACACTTCCCCGCTCTCGCTGCGGACTTCTTTCGGGCGCGGCGCCATTTCTTTAAAAATCCAATATCCGCCGACTAATAGAACGGTAAAACTGATTAAAATAGTAAAGATTAAGACAGACTTTAAAAAGCTGTTTTGCGTTGAACGAGCGACCGATGCGCGAACGTTCCGGTTTATTTCCATATCCCTCCACCTTCCTTTTCGTTTCTTTCGTTCTCATTGTAGCGCTGAAAAATGTTCCGTTATGTGAGATGTCGCAAACGTTCCCTATGATTTTCGTCACACGTTCACGAAAAGTTATGATTTATGTCACAGCTTCTCAATAGAAAACAACGTAAAATTTTGCTTAGAAATTCCATAAGGAGTGGATAATATGACGCATGATTGGATTAAAACAAGGTTGAAAAATGTCGCGCTTTTTCGGGAATTATCCGATCAAGAACTTGACTCAATCGTGAAAATTTCTCAAGTGCGTGTTTATAAACCGCGAACGTTCGTCTTTATGCAAGGAGAGCCGCTTGAACGTGTCTTTTTTATTCAATCAGGAACAGTAAAGATTTACAAAACGGATATTAACGGCAAAGAACAAATTGTGTCGATTTTGCAAACAGGAGAAATGTTCCCGCACGCTGGCTTTTTCCGTCGTGGAAGCTACCCAGCCCATGCGGAAGTGATGGAAGAAGCAACGCTCATTGCCATTCCAATCGCCGAATTTGAACAAACGCTTATTTGTTACCCAGAATTGTGCATGAAACTATTTCGCGTGATGGGAGAAAAAATTATCGACCTACAAAACCGCCTAGAAGAACAAATTCTCCATAATACGTATGAACAAATTATTTTGCTTTTATTGCGACTGACAAAAACAAACGCAGTCTCGCAAGGACGATTCCATCGCTTAACGACGCATTTTACAAACCGCGAACTCGCCAATATGATTGGCACATCGCGCGAAACAATTAGTCGTACGCTCAGCCAATTGAAGCGAAAAGGACTGATCGATATTGATGACAATGGCTATTACTTAATTGATGCAGAAAAATTGGAAAAGGAGATTTTTTTATAATATGTGACAGAGATCACAATACCCACGAGTGAAAATCGCTATCATAGAAAGTGAAGAGATCATGAAAGGGGGAGAACGATGGGAAAAATCGTGGAGTTGGATGTTCGTGATGATTTGCAAAAAAAGTTGGAGCCGTTCCAAAAAATTATGAACGCTGTTCAACCGCTCGAAGTGGGTGATACGTTTATTTTACATGCACCGTTTAAGCCCGTCCCACTTTTTGCGGTAATGAAAGCGAAAGGATTTACGTATGAAGCGGAACAACTCGACAAAAAACATTGGAAAGTGACGTTTGTCAAGCAGGGGGGAGAACGATGATCTTAGATAATCGTGGATTAGAACCTCCGCAACCGATGATGCGGACGCTTGCGGCATTAGAAACGCTTCCTAAAGGAGAGACATTAACGATTATTAATGACCGCCGCCCGATGTTTTTATACGAACAGCTTGATGAACTTGGCTATCTTTATAAAACGAAAGAGCGCGAGGATGGGAGCTTTGAAATTACGATTACAAAGGGATGACGACGATGTTTCCTTCGACACAACAAACGTATGAAACAAATATTCGCTTGCCGTTTTCTTTTATTTTATTTGGCGTCGTTGCGTTCATCGCTTCTGAAGCGATGTTGCTTTTTTCCGGCACATCGCTCGTTCAAGGGGCGTTCCGTATCCCTAGCGTATGGGCGGCGATGCATCTAGCAGTGCTCGGTTGGGCGTTAATGGTCGCGATGGGCGCGATGTATCAACTCGTTCCAGTTGCCTTTTTAACGCCGATATGGAACGAAACATTAGGATTTGTGCAATTTTTTATCACCGCACTTGGCATTTTTCTGCTTTCGATTAGTTTCCTTTGGAAAATGGAGTTCGTGTTTTTCGCTGGCTTGTTGCTTATGCTCGGGTTTGTTCTTTTTTTCATCCAAATGGCGATGACGCTAAAAAAACAGCCGGCAAAAAATATCATGACGTTATTTGTCAGTACAGCGCTTTTTTGCTTGTTATTGACGGTTTCTTTAGGAATAGCGCTTTCGTTTCATTTTTTTAGCGGCAGCAAAATAGCAGATCATGTATTCATGCTAAAAACACATCTATTATTAGGAATTGCCGGATGGTTTACGTTGCTTATTATCGGCTTTTCTTACAAAATGGTGCCGATGTTTTCGTTGGCGCACGGATTTTCGATGACGCTCGCCCGCTATGTGTACACCTTTTACGTCAGCGGACTCGCCGTTACCTTTTTCAGCTTTTTCACGAACAGTTCTGCTCTTTTCGCTAGTGGAACAGGACTGTTGTTGCTTGGGTTTGCGCTATTTAGCTACCATATCGTAACGATTTTGCGAAAGCGGGTCAAGAAAAAATTAGATCGTCCGTTTTTATTTGCGCTTTTCGCAATCGCTATCGCGCTTTGCCTACATGGATTCGCTTTTCTGTTCGCGATCATAGGAAATACGGCCGGTTTTGGCGTGATTATATACGGGTATCTTTTCGGATGGATTATTTTAAGCATTGTCGGTTATTTATATAAAATCGTGCCGTTTTTATGGTGGACGCACCGCTATAGCCAAAAAATCGGCAAAGAAAACGTACCGACGTTAAAGCAAATGATAAATGAAAAATGTACTGTTTTTACCTGCGGGCTATTTCTCGTTAGCTTTATCGGTGTCATCCTAGCGCTTATTGTTTCTAGCTTGCCGTTATTTTATGTTGCGCAAGGTGGGATGGTTGCATTTTCTCTCTTGTTTGCAGGAGCAATCATCTCCGTATTGCGGAAATAAAGGAGGAAAATCAAATGGAATTAAAAGAGATGGTCATGGAACAGCTTCGTACCGTATACGACCCAGAACTAGGCATTAATGTGGTAGATTTAGGGTTAATTTACGATTTACGCGTTGACAACGGGGTTGTGTCGATTGTGATGACACTTACTACCCCTGGCTGCCCGCTGCACGATTCCATTGTTGGTGGTGTCAAACGAGCGCTTGCACACATGGAGGGGGTAAAAGATGTCGATGTACAAATTACGTGGAATCCGCCATGGACACCAGAGCGAATGAGCGAAGCCGCACTACGGCAATTGGGCTTTTTATCAAATTAATGGGGCAAACGACCTTCTGTTTGCCCCTGAATATACAAATCGATTTGCAATGAATTGATTTGAGAAATAAACAACTCGTTATATTGTTTTTGCGCTAAATAGCGAATCTCGTTGTCGTTGACGGTTGGGTTCGCTTTTCTCACTGCACCTGCCAAATCGTTGTAAACATCGCTCACCAGCAAACGGAGTTTACTATAGTGGGAATAATCTTCCCAAAACTTTTTTTCTCCATACGTATCAATCACTTGTTGAACAACTTCATAGCGCTCATATTGACGGCGAAGCGCAGCAATCGTTTTCGTGATTTCTTGCTTTGTAACAACATGTCCTTTTTCTTCAGCTAATAAAGCCATCACCTGCAACTCTACTAAGTGTGACAAAGCTTGATCCAATCGATGTGCGTACTGCTCTCTTCGATCCCAGTAGGCAAGTTGTTCGTTTAGCGCGGCTCCTTTATACGTTGCTTGCGCGCGTTCTTTTTGAATCGCAATTTCGATTTTACTCAACGCTTGATAAAAACGAACGTCGTTCATCGTAATTTTTTCTTTACCGATTTTGGCGACTGCTGTTTCTTTTTTTACATGCATTTTTAGCAATTTTTCGACTTTGTCATTCCCTTTCTTAATGACAAGAAGCGCTTCCCAATCTCCTTCCATTGGTAGCTGTACATTTCCTTCGTAAACGCCATTTTCTTTCTCGTGCAAATCTACCTCAATTTTCCCATGATCCATATTGCTCATTTCAAACGTCGCATGAACTTTTAATTGTTTAGCTAGTTTTCCGTTTTCTTTAATTTGTACGGCAAACGGAGCCGCTACCCCTTCTTTATAAAATGGAGTCGTCTTTATCGTCACTTCCCAGTCACCGTTCGAACATCCTGTGAACAAAAATAACAAGCTGAAAAGAAAAACGGTTAGTTTCCTCATCTTCTCTCCTCCCCATACATCACGTTAGCTTCAAATTCCGCTAACGTATATTTCGTCATTTTTCCGTTCTCTAAATAAGCAATATGAGTACAAATTTGCTTCACTTCGTCTAAATGATGCGAAGATAGAAAAATCGTTTTGCCGTGCAACGAATGCAAAATCGACAAAATATCGGCCCGTCCCATCGGGTCTAGTCCGCTCGTCGGCTCATCCAATATAAAAAGGTCGGCATCATAATAAAGCATAATTCCAAGCCCAAGCCGTTGAAGCATCCCTTTGGAATATTCTTTGCTTCGGACGTTTCGCTCTTCCCACAATCCGACTAATTTCAACGCCTCTTCGATTTTTTGTTCATTGACAGCCGAACCGTTCAATGACGCGAAAAAGCGAATATTTTCTTCTCCTGTCAAATGAGGATATAGCTGAAACTTTTCCGGCAAATAAGCGACATGCGGTTTCCACTGGTGTTGTTTGTTTGGGATGCCGCAAATCGAAATTTTCCCTTGCTTTATCGGGATCATATTTAACACACTCGAAATAAGCGTCGATTTGCCCGCTCCGTTTCTTCCGATAAGCGCGCACCGCTCTCCTTTCCCCACGACAAGTGAAACATCGTCTAACACTTTTTTCTGCTTGTACGCGACGGTGACATGTTCCATCACAATCATCCTTGTTCCCCCTTCCGATAAAACAAGACAGAAGCGAAAAAGACGATACCAACCCAAACGACGATATTGAGTGCTACTAACGTTAGCGGTGGAAATGAGAAAAATTTTTCCATCGTTCGCGATAAATAATCGAGCGAAAAAACACCAAGCGACGTTTCTAAAAAGAAACGAAGCGTATGCATCGGCTGCAAGAAATAAAGGAGCGCAAAGCTTTGGACGTTATCATAAGTGACGTTCGGCAACATATAAAGCAACACGAAATCGTACAAATATAAGAAAAAGAAAAGAACAAATAAGTTCGCACCGATCAGTTGAATTTTCGTTCGGCAAACGCTTCCTAACAATAGCCCAATTTGATTAAAGATGACAATGAGCACCGTGATAGCAGCTAAAAAAGAAAGAAAATGTGTCGCGTGAAACGAAAAAACAAATTTTACTGGTATCATCAGTACAAAATACGAAAGGAGAAACATGCCGATCGTGATCGTTTGCACTGCTACGCTTTTTCGCCATAAAAACGAGCCGTATGAACCGCTGCGCGCCATCATCATAAGGAGCGTCTTAAACTCTTTTTCTTGCATCACAGCAAATGAAGCAAAAAAGAGACAAAGAATTGGGATGACATAAATATTCATTTCAAACAGCGTTAATAAAAACACTGCAAATCCTTCATCTACCGGCAAATTTTTTGTGTTTAAAAAAACGGAAAAAGACATAGCAACTACCAAAATAAAGAAAAGCCAAAACGCTTTTCCACGAGAAATTTCTAACCATTCTTTCCAAATAAAGTTCATTGTCGTTGACCCCTTTTGCTTTGTAAAATCCAGACCATCATTACAAGCGCAACTAATATCGTTGTCCACGGCATGCTGTGGCGATCGACAAACGGATGATTGTCGGTTGCCATAACTTCTGTTTCGTGCATCAACTCGTTTATTTTTTCGTATAGTTTAATGCTTGGTGTATTTAAAAATAAATACGCTAATTCATTTTGTTCGACGATTTTGTGTAACGATGATTTATATTGAAACGGAGAATCGCCTTTTCCGTCTTGATTTAAGTCGAAAAAGTGCGCGTCGTCTCCCCAATGATTTCCTACGCCACGAAAACTGAAGCGATTATTTTCTTCGCCCCCTAAACTTAATACAGAAATCGTATTATTCCAAAAACGATTGTTCGTAAATGTTTGGCGCTGTGAACTTCCCCATAATTCAACGCCAATTTGGTTTTTGACAATCGTATTGCCCTCTATAAAGTTGTTCGTCGATTGATCAATATAGAACGCTCGTTCGTTTTGATAAAATTCGTTACCAATAATTTTGTTGTCATTCGCCATTTGCAACAACACTCCAAACGAACGCATTCCTTTATTTAACAAAAATTCATTACCTTTTAACACGATGCGATTCGAATTCATAATTGCCGCACCGCCAGTATTTAACGTAAATCGGTTTCGGTAAAACTCGTTATCGTCTGAATACATATAATGAAGTCCGTATCTTGTACGCGAAACGTCATTATCTTTCACAACGTTATGATTGGCGTAGTCAAAAAACATGCCGTCTCTCGTTCCGACAATTGTATTATGGGCAAGCTTGTTAAAATTAGAGTAATACACGTGCAATCCATTCCCTTGTCCAGCTATCTCCCCACTTTTCCCAATGACGCGCACATATTCGACGACATTATGATGAGCTTGGCTTAAGTAAATACCGTGAAACGAATTGGTAATCGTAATATGTTTCAATGTGTTATCATCGGAATATACTTTAATGGCGGCATACTCTTCTTGTGTGCTACGACTTTTCCCGCTATTTGTCACCGTCACATTCGCAATCGTCACATGCGGTGCGCGAATACTGATGACGTTTCCGTTGCCGCTTCCTTTAATAACCGTATGGGCTGCCCCTTTAATCGTTATCGGCTTTTCGATAACGATATCGCCGACATATGTTTTATTTTTTAATAAAAGCGTTCCGTTCGCTGGCGTTTCATCAATTAGTTGTTGCAGCGTCCCCTCTGCATAAGTCGCCGGTGGAGAGAGGAACGGAAAGAAAAGAAGGACAAGCCCAAGCAACCACTTTTTCATCGTTTTCGCTCCCTCCATAACGGAAGTATAAGCAAGAGAAATGCTGCCCCAATCATATACGCACCGGTAGAAAAATAGCTGTTCGTCACAAAGTTAGCGATGCGATTTTCCCCAAACACTGGCGGAACGAACGGTTCGATTTTAATTGGTGCATCATCGCTTAAATTTGTTCCGAAGTCAACTAACCAGCGATGAAGATCATAAAGCCCTAACAATCCACCGAAAGCAAAAACAATGATTAGTCCGAACAGCCATCGTTTATCGCGAAGCCACGCGACCACTAACGTCAAAACCGCCAGCGCCCCGATAACGTACGGCAAATACGACAATTCCGGAAAGCTTTCTTCGCTGAACGGTTTCATGCCGATATAATGGTTCAACCCATTAATAATGTCGATATTTCCTTTCAGCTTATTGGGATAGACAATAATATCGAGTCCCTCAGGATATTGCGGTGCAACAAACCGCATTCCCCACCACGGAAAAAAGAGCGATGCACCGATTAAAACAGCCGCACAGCTAATGATGAGTGCGGATGAAACAGATAATTTCGCTTTCTTCATTCTTTTCACTTCCTTTTAATTAAAAGGGGGAAAGATTCCCCCCTTTTTCTTATTGCTTTGGTTTGACGAGTAAATATCCTGTCATTTCTTGGTGCAATGCTGAACAGAAATTTGTGCAATAAATTGGATATGTTCCTGCTTTATCCGCCACAAATTCTACTGTGTTCGTTTGCCCTGGTTGTATTTCGATATTAAGATTGTATTTGTTAATCGCAAAACCGTGTGTAATATCTTCGTCACGGTCGATGTTCGTGAGATGGATAAATACTTTATCGCCTTCGTTTACCTCTATGACATCTGGACGTTTTGCTTTCGCATCAAAAATGAATTTCGAACGCATCGCAATACCATATACGTGCACTTCATTTCCTTTTCGAACGATGCGCGTATCTTTTTGGTTAAAGACAGCGTACGGGTTTTTCTCGTCTTTTGGATATACTTCAATCGTTTTAATTTTATCTGCTTTAATCATTTGCCCGTAGTGCGGTTCCGGATCGACCGGTGCCGATTGAATAACTTCCATTTTTCCACTAATATCGATTAATTGCATCGACTCTGGGTGCGATGGTCCAACAGATAAATAGCTGTCTTTTGCCAATTTATTCAACGAAACTAAATATTTTCCGTCCGGAGAAACGGTGTCGCCTTCTGCAGCAACCGAGTGGCCTGGCGAATATTGCACCGGCACACGGTCAAGCACTTCGCCTGTGTTCGGATCCCATTTGACGACTTCAGAAGAAATGAACATCGTCGTATACGCCATTCCTTTATCATCGAATTGGGTATGAAGTGGTCCAATTGCATTTTCTGGATTCACTTCACGCTCCATGACAGATTCATATTTTAAAATTGGGATGCCATTTCGCTCACCGGCGAAGTCTTTATTTTCAATCGCTTTAAACGCCTTTTCAAACGAGAATACAGTAAGTAATGGCGCTAATTTCCCTGAAGCGATAAATCGCTTGCCGTCAGGCGTAACGTCTACCCCGTGCGGCGATTTCGCCACTGGTATTAAATAAATGCCACCTTTATGTTTTTCTGGGAAAATCACTTTTTGCCCCTCAACCGTATCGTATTTTCCCTCTTTCACCATTTTCTCAAGCTCCCGCCAGTTAAATAAAACGATAAAGTCGCGGTCTTCCTTAGAAGCGTTAATTTCTAAGTTCGTTGTTGCTTCTTCTGTGTTATATGTCGTAATAACCGCCCAGTCTTTTGATACTTTTTTTCCTGCATCGGACAAGTCATATGACCATGGCGGCAACGCCACTTGGTAGGCAATATTTAATTTTTGCTCGTTTTCATCAAATGTGACAGCGCTCATCACGCCGCGATATTTTGTGCTGTAGTCATCGAGCGATTCATATTTATCCCCAAGCGGAACGGCAAAGCGCGTCGGCAGAAATAAATATTCCGTATTTTCCGTCACAAATGCCGCACAGTGTGGACCGCTTGTATTTGGCACACTAATAATGTCTTTAACGGTAAACGTTTTCAAATCCATCACTGCCGCACGGCTGTTGGCGACATCGGTCGCAAATAAATATTTTCCGTCATAATCTCCGTTCGTTTCGGAAAGCGCAGGATGGTGCAAATCTCCCCATGTGTAGCCGCCAAGCATTTTTTTCGAATGTTCGTCCCATCCATATCCGGTAGCGGAGTCAAGTGAAAATACAGGGACAGTTCGAATGCGTCGAAGCGATGGAACACCATATACAAATAACTGTCCTGAGTGGCCACCAGAAGCAAATAAGTAGTATTCATCTCTCTCGCCAAACGGAACGTATACTTTTTCCGCATTGGTTTTCGCAGATGCCGTTGAAGTCGGTTGTTTTGGAGAAAAATCGCCGAAAAAAACAGTGGAAGCTAACACACCGACAGCCAATCCAGAAATGGCGGAAATCCATTTTTTCTTCATACGAACACCTCTTTTCGTTTATTTTTCGGAGGCAACTTTTAACGCTTGAACGATCGCATTTCGTTCCTCATCCGTTAATGGATTCGATTTGATTACACCAGACATCACGGCAGACGTTGGCTCCTTTAAAAACTCATCAATTGGTTTTCCATGTTTTCCTTCGACTTCTACATAAGCGTTCGATAAGTCGGGTCCTGTCGTACCGCCTTGCACATTCAATTTAGAAATAGCGTGACAAGAAATACACCCTTTTTGTTTAAAAATTTCCCCCTCCTTCGAACTTACAGTGGTGTCCTTTTGTTCAGTCGACGTTTCGTTGCTTTGCTCAGTAGCTGTTGGTTGTTCTTTGGCAGGCTCTTTGTTAGCGAAATGGAAATATGTATATCCACCTGCCAAGCCTATAACAGCGCTAAGCAAAAAAATAAGCAGTGACTGTTTCATTTCCTCACCTCTTTTCATTTTTCCTTCACATCTATTATAATGTCTTACATAAAATTCAAGTTGTGCTACAAATCACTTGACGATGGAATTTTTTGAACAAATGATGACATATTAACCGTTGACAACTTACTTTTCGTAAGTTTATAATTATCTTGAAGTCAAGATAAAGGTTGATGCGTATGAATCAAAACGAGCAAACATTATCGTTAAAACTATTCGTTGTTCTTTCTAGGGCACATAAAGCCGTATCCGAACATGTTAAGCATGACATCCAACGTTACGGACTAAACCCAACGGAGTTTGGTGTGCTCGATTTACTGTATCATAAAGGAGCGCAGCCGATTCAACAAATAGGTGACAAAATTTTACTCACTAGTGGAAGTATGACATATGTCGTCGACAAACTCGAAGAAAAAGGATATATTGTCCGGCAACGTTGTGAAAAAGATCGGCGCATTACGTACGCTGTTATTACTGACGAAGGAAAAGCACTAATGGATCACATTTTTCCGCAACACGCACAAAAAATGTTGGAGATTTTCCAATCTTTGTCCACAGATGAAAAAGAAATGGCGATTCATTTGCTCAAAAAGATAGGTCTTTCATTAGCGCCTTTTTAAAGGCCTATCGCACAACTTTTATCTTGAAATCAAGATATATGAAAGGAGAAATGATCATGATGCACATTGGTATTTTACTTATTCGTCTCGCTGTTGGTTTAACGTTTGTCGGTCATGGGGCTCAAAAGTTGTTTGGATGGTTCGGAGGATACGGCTTAAAAGGAACAGGTGGGTGGCTTGAGTCCATTGGGTTAAAACCGGGAGTGACAATGGCACTCATTGCTGGCCTAGCGGAGTTCGTTGGGGGATTGTTGTTTGCTCTCGGGCTGTTCACCCCATTTGCCGCTTTGTTGCTCGCTGCTACAATGGTCGTCGCTATTGTAAAAGTGCACGCTCCGAATGGATTTTGGGTCACTCAAAATGGCTTTGAGTACAACTTTATTTTGATTGTTGTTGTGATCGGTATTGCTCTTATCGGCGCAGGCGACTACTCAATTGATGCACTCATAAAATAAGGAGGCACACCATGATTCACGTATATCCTGGACATAAACGGTTTCAATCAAACCACGGTTGGCTACAAAGCTATTTTAGTTTTTCATTCGCTGAATACTTTGATCGAAACAATATGCACTTTGGTCCATTACGTGTATTTAATGATGATATCATCGCGCCACAACGTGGTTTTGGAGCGCACCCCCATCAAGAAATGGAAATTGTTACAGTCGTTCTAAAAGGACAACTTGAACATCGCGATAATCTCGGCAATCATCGCATCATTTCATTCGGTGAAGTACAACGGATGACAGCCGGAACAGGCATTGTACATTCAGAAATGAATCCATCTGCTACAGAAGAAGTCAATCTTCTACAACTTTGGTTTCTACCTGAAGCACGCGGCCTTACCCCGTCATATGAACAAGTTTCATACGATATTCAAAAAATGAAGAACCGTTTATTGCCTATTGTTTCGAAAACACAGGCCGGAAATGAAGTTGCCTACATTCATCAAGACATAACGATGTATTTATCCGATTTAGAAAATAATCAGCACATAACATTCCATCAACAAGAAGGACGTCGCATATACCTGTTTGTTATTGAAGGAGAACTCGTATTAAATGATGATACAATGTTACAACGTCGCGATGCTGCTCGTATAACAGATATAACAACATTACACATCACATCGAAAACAAACAGCCAATTTATGCTTATCGACTTACCATAGTTGCCAGCTTGCCCAGAAAAACGGGCAAGCCGGATTGATGTCTATATGCTTTTTCATTACTTTAACATGCGAATGCATGACCTTTTTACACAGCCCAAAAAAGAAAAACTACCCGTTCGCCTTATTGAACGAGCATCTGTATAGTGGCAAGCGATACACTTGCCACTATGCTTCTTTCGGCAACCAAAATGTCAACACGCCAAACAAAGGAAGAAAGCTACACATAACCATAAGTGTTTTTAGCGTATACACGTCTGCAATTTTTCCGAGTGCAACCGCTCCAAGCGCTCCCATTCCAAATGCGAGACCCACAATTAATCCCGATGCCATCCCGACATTTCCTGGAAGCAATTCTTGCGCATAAACAACAAAAGTAGCGAAACTAGACGATAAAATAAAACCCGTGACAAAAACAATTGGCAAAACAAAATGAAGTGGCACATATGGCAAAATGAGCGCAAATGGTGCCGTACCAAGCGTGGATGCAAAAATTAAATTTCGTCTCCCAAATCGATCAGCAAGCGGACCGCCAAAAACTGTCCCGATTGCCCCTGCAATCATAAAAACAAATAAATAAAGCTGCGCTTCACGAATCGAAATATGATAATATTTCGCTAAATAAAATTGATAATAATTTGAAATTCCCGCATAGTACCACGAACGCGCAAACACTAAAAGAACTAAAAGAATGAGTGCAAATATTACACGTTTGTTTGCACGCCCCTTTTCTTCTATCGTTTTTTCATGTCGCTCTTTCACCTGATACAATTGAACAGCATACCATTTAGAAACCCAAAATAAAACAGTCATCCCAACCGCTGCAACAAACACAAACCATCCTGCTCCCTTTTGCCCGAACGGAACAAAAATAAGGGCTGTAAATAACGGTGCAAGGGCGTTTCCTGTATTGCCGCCAAGTTGGTAAATCGATTGGGCAAATCCTCTTCTCGCTCGAGCAGCCAAATAAACAACACGCGAACCTTCCGGATGAAATACTGCTGACCCTAATCCAATGAATAAAACCGACAATAAAACAAAGAAAAAATTAGGCGCAAACGCCAATCCAATCATTCCTAACAAACTAGCTCCCATGCCAAGCGGCAAAAAGCTCGGTGACGGGCGTCGATCCGAAAGCAAACCGACAACCGGTTGCAAGATGGACGAAGTCATATTCAGCGTAAATGCAATCCAACCGATTTGTGTATAAGATAAATGCATCGATGATTCTAAAATAGGAAACAGCGCTGGCACCACAGCTTGCATCGCGTCGTTCAATAAATGACCGATGCTAATAGCGATTAAGATAGGATAAACAACGGTTTGCATATTTGCACGTTGCTCAATACTTGCTTGCATTTTCCTCTCTCCCTACGAAACAAATGGAATATTTACATTATAATACCTTCTGTCAATATTTCAATTTTTTTGCTTACTCATAAAAAGCGCCTCATCACATAGATGAGACGCTACCTTATTGCTCACTTAGAAAAGTCCGCGTGCGTTTCCATGTTCGTCGATATCCATCTGAAGCGCTGCTGGTTGTTTCGGCAAGCCTGGCATCGTCATGACATCCCCTGTTAAGGCGACGAGAAATCCAGCGCCAATCGATGGTTTTAATTCGCGCACTGTGATCGTGAAATCGGTCGGGCGGCCAAGCTTTGTTGGGTCATCGGAAAGCGAATATTGCGTCTTTGCCATGCAAATCGGGAGCTTGTCCCACCCAAACGATGTAAATTGTTCGATTTGCTTTTTCGCCTTGTCAGAAAAAGAAACGTCGCTTGCACCATAAACATCGCGCGCGATTTTTTGAATTTTATCCGTAATCGGTTCATCTAATTCGTATAACGGAGTGTACGTGCTTTTTGTATTTTCGATTACTTCTAATACTTTATGAGCTAAATCAATTCCGCCATCCCCACCTTTTTCCCATACTTCCGTTAACGATACAGGATATTCTTTTTCTTCACAAAATGCCGTTAATGCTTGAATTTCTTTATTTGTATCCGTAATAAAACGGTTAATAGCAACGACAAACGGCAAACCAAACGCTTGAATCGTTTCAATATGTTTCTCTAAATTGGCTAGTCCTTTTTTTAATGCCTCGACATTTTCGCTCGCTAGTTGTTGTTTCCCTACCCCGCCGTGCATTTTTAACGCCCGAACCGTTGCCACAATGACAACTGCTGATGGTTCAATTCCTGCCGTGCGCGCTTTAATATGTAAAAATTTCTCCGCACCTAAATCCGCACCAAATCCCGCCTCTGTCACGACATAGTCCCCAAGCTTTTGCGCCATTTTTGTTGCGATAACGCTATTGCATCCGTGAGCGATATTGGCAAACGGACCACCGTGCACAAGCGCAGGTACATGTTCTACCGTTTGGACTAAATTCGGTTTTAGCGCATCTTTTAATAAAAGTGTGAGGGCTCCCTCGGCGCCAAGATCCGCTACGGTCACAGGTTGACGATCCACGTTATATGCCACAACCATTTTTGCTAAACGCTGTTTTAAGTCTTGCAAATCGGTTGCTAAGCAAAACACCGCCATGATTTCAGAGGCAACGGTAATATCGAATCCGTCCTCGCGTGGCACGCCTTGCGTCGGTCCACCTAATCCGACCACGACTTTACGTAGTGCACGGTCATTTAAATCAACTGCTCGCTTCCAAACGATGCGGCGCGTATCGATTCGTAATTCATTTCCTTGGTGAATATGGTTGTCAATAAGCGCAGCTAAGAAGTTGTTCGCGGTCGTAATCGCATGTAAGTCTCCTGTAAAGTGCAAATTAATGTCTTCCATCGGCAACACTTGTGAATACCCTCCACCTGTCGCACCGCCTTTTATTCCCATCGTCGGACCAAGGGAAGGTTCCCGCATCGCAATTATCACTTTTTTACCCATTTTATGTAACGCTTGACCAAGCCCGACAGTGACCGTCGATTTTCCCTCTCCCGCCGGCGTTGGATTAATTGACGTCACTAAAATGACATGGCCGTCTTGTTTCGTCGCTAACCGCTTCAGTGCATGAAGGGAAATTTTCGCTTTATAATGCCCATACGGTTCAATCTCTTCTTCTAACAAATCCAGTTCACTTGCAATGTCTTGAATGCGCTTTAATTTCGTTTCTTGGGCAATTTCAATGTCTGTTTTAATCTTCGTCGTCATTGTCATCGTTCAGTCCCCCAGTATAAAAATAATCCCCCCTTATTTTAGCACGGTGGTATGAAAAGATGACAGAGCTTAAGCAATGAAAAAACACTTTTTCAGCAATCGCCAAAAAAGTGTTTTCGTCAATTACGGCAACCGATGACCTGCCGTACGATAGATTTCGTACCACTCTTGTCGAGAGAGTTGCACATGGCTTGCTTGGCAAATGTCTTTTAAATCATATTTTCCGCATTTCATTTGCTAAAAATGTAACTATTCATCCCGATAGTAGTATGTAAAGGAGCGCAACACAAATAAGGCATCCCCGTAATAGAAAATGCCCTAAGTGGTAGAAAGAACACGATCGAGCGTTTCGCCTGTCAACAGAAGACATAACGAATCCCACACGTTTTTTTCGTGTTTCGTCAGTGTGGAAATGATGCTTCTTGTGATGCAAAAAGACTGGGCGAATGTTTCTTCGCGAAATGTACCCGAAATGTTCTCTTTCACTTTAACCATGCGAAGATCGCGTTCGGCTTGGTTGTTGTCAAAGGGAACATGCACTTCACGTAAGAAACGCAACGCTTCTTCCTTTCGTTTTTGAAGGCGTCGAACAAAAGCGAGTGCTTTTTTCGGAAGAGGCGTCGCCGTTTCCAATCGGTGTTGTGCTCTTTCTAGGATGCGATCATACACTCGTTCCCACCGTCTCGCTTCTTCTTCGGAAAGTGCACCGTGATGGGCTTCGACGGCTTGCTTGGCGGCTAACAGAAACGTGGTCATGCGCATCGCCCACGTATGCCCTTGTTCGATGAATCCTTTTAACTCACGCAAATGATGGGCGTGACAAAGGGCATGGGTGGCATGTGTGTATTTCGGATACGTACCGAACGCATCGTGCATCATCGTCCCTTCATATCGGGGAAGAATCCCGATATCATCGGTCGCTTTTTTTCCACGAGAAGCGTGAGGAGCCAAGTATGTATATCTCGATGTACACGCGACATGCACCCATGCGAGTTTCCCATTGATGCGCAAACTCGTTTCATCGACATGCAGGATGTTGGATTCAAGTAAGGCGTCTTCGATGATGTCCATATTTGATTCCAACGCTTCACGTCCTCGTTTCACCATATTGGCAAGAGTTCCCGTACTAATCGAGTGTTGATATAACGCTTCGATTGTATCACTTAAACGCTTGTACGGGATCAATTGGATATGATGTAAATAAACAACGAGCGCAGTAAGACGTGGACCGTATTGCACATGATTCGTGACATGGGATGGGAATTCGGCTTGTTGAACACATCGACAATGTGGACACGATTTCACTTCACGTTCATGTTGTGTCACCTCGATCGCCACAGGAGGGACATCAAACACTTGACGGATATCGACTTTGAACGGTTTGACTTCACGCAAAGAAGCCCCACATCCTTGACACGTATGCACACGGTGGACGACACGATGATGTGGATGTTCCACTTGACGGAGCGTCGTTCCTTGATGTCCTTCTTGTCCGCCTGGCTTGTTGCCAGATGGTTGACGAGAAGAACGCGTGTTGGCAAAACGGTCAGAAGATGGGGGCAAATGGCTATTGGAGCTGTTTTTTTTCGTGCGTGCTTCCAGCTCTTGAACACGGTACTTCAGTTGTTCATTTTCTTTGCGTAGTTGTTTGTTTTCGTGACGCAAATGTTCATTTTCTTGAACGAGTTGATGAATGAGCTGTTTTTGTTGTTGAACTTTGCCGATTAAGCTCTCAACTGTAAATACAGCTTGTTGTACCGTCAACATGCGATTCACCTCCTTGTCTATCAGTATTCACATCATAGACAAGGAAAGAAGAAAATATTCAGCTCACTTTATGATGTGGCTGAATAGTTACCTAAAAATTCAACGTCTGTTCCGACGACTACTTGCAAATCTGACTGGTTGAGACGAACGATGCCTTTTGCCCCTAAACGCTTTAACTCTGCCTCATTTACTTTTGACATATCATTTATTTTTAACCGCAAACGTGTGATGCAATTATCAAGATGGACAATGTTCGCTTTTCCGCCTAACGCCTTCATATATTGTTGCGCCAATTCTTCGTACTTCGTACCCGACGGAATCCCACTTTCCGCAAATTCTCCCTCCACTTCGTCTTCTCGGCCTGGTGTCTTTAAATCCAGCTTTTTGATTAGGAAATAAAATACGAGAAAATAAATGACGCCATAAACAATCCCTTGCACAAATAATAGTAGCGGTTTTTGAGCGATTCCGTAGTTTAAGAAATAATCGATTGCACCAGCGGAAAACCCAAACCCGTGATGAATGCCTAATAGCGTAGCAATTGATAGCGATAGCCCCGTTAGTGCAGCGTGAACGAAATAAAGTAATGGTGATAAAAACATAAATAAAAACTCAATCGGTTCTGTAATCCCTGTTAAAAACGATGTAAAAGCAACCCCGAGAAGTGCGCCAGCTACTGCTTTTCGCCGTTCTTCTTTCGCTGCGGCAATCATCGCAAACGCAGCGGCTGGAAGACCAAACATCATTACTGGGAAAAAGCCCGCCATAAAAATCCCTGCATCAGGATCTTCTGCGAAGAAACGGTTTAAATCACCTGTTTTTCCATGGAACTCACCAAAGACAAACCAAACTAAACTATTAAGAACATGATGCAGACCAGCAGGGATTAACAAGCGATTCAAGAAACCAAAAATGCCAACTCCAATCGCCCCTGCTCCAACAATCCACTCCCCTACTGCATTAATACCGTGCTGAATTGGTGGCCATATATACCCAAATATTAGCGCGAGCACAAGCATTGCAAACGACGTAACAATCGGTACAAACCGCTTGCCACCAAAAAATCCGAGCCAGTCTGGGAGTTTTTTATCGTGATAACGATTATACAGCACCCCTGCGACGGCACCAGAAATAATTCCACCTAATACAGCCATATTCACTTCTTCATTGATTGCAGCAGTTCCTTTCGTCAACACGAAATACCCAACTGCCCCTGCTAATGCTGCTGCACCGTTGCCGTCTTTCGCTAATCCTACCGCTACACCAATAGCAAATAAAAGTGCTAAGTTAGAGAAAACAGCATCTCCTGCAGCAGCGATAAACGGGATGTTCAGTAAATCTGGTTGGCCTAACCGAAGCAATAGCGCTGCTGCTGGCAATACAGCAATCGGAAGCATGAGCGCTTTCCCAATTCGTTGTAAAAATCCTAACATACAAATTCCCCCTTTTTCATGTATAGAAAAGCAAATGAGTTGCCTTTCTCCCGCATCAACGTTCCATTTCAATCATAAATTTGTAGCGATCCGCGCGATACACGGATTTAACGATTTCAAGCGGCTGGCCAGTTTGTAAATAGCTGTTGCGTTGAATAAGCAGCACTGGGGCTCCTTCTTTAATTTGCAGCAACTCTGCCTCCAGCTTCCGTGCGACGGATGCTTCTAGTACTTGTGTTGCGGAGCGAATGGTTAATCCTAGTTTATTTTCAATAAATTCATAAATAGAACCGCTTACATTTTGCTCCGTGAGCCCAGGAACAAGCGAACAAGGGACATACGCTGTTTCAAGCGCCATCGGCAATCCGTCAGCGAGGCGGATACGGCGGATTTCATAAACGTCCTCTCCTTCACCAATTCCAAGTTGGCTAGCGAAAGATGGAGAGGCAGGAATGGTGTGAAAAGCTAATAGGGTTGTTCCCGGTACCATTCCTCGCGCTCGCATATCTTCTGAAAAACTTGTTAGCCCTTTTAACGGTTGTTCAATTTTTTTCGTTGCAACAAACGTTCCTTTTCCTCGTTTTCTTACTAAATAGCCGTCATTGACTAAGTTGTTAATCGCTTGGCGAACGGTCATCCGGCTAATTTCATACATTTCCGCCCATTCCCTTTCCGACGGAATCATTTCCCCAGGTTGAAGCTGTCCTTTCTCAATCATTTCTTTAATTCCTTGTTCCAGTTGATAGTAAATTGGTAGCGGTGAATGTTTATTAATCATGGACGATGCACCCTTCTTTTCTCTTTGCTTACATGCGACAATGCTTCCGTATCGGCGATCACAATGACGTTTGGATGCGCTTTTAAAATAGAAGCAGGAACAGCTGGCGTGACTTCCCCTTCAAGAAGGCGAGAAACCGCCCATGCTTTTCTTTTTCCTGACACTAATAAAATGATTTGCTTACTTTTCATAATCGTCGCAATTCCCATTGTAATCGCATGCGTTGGTACTGCATCTGCAGAAGGAAAAAAACGGGCGTTTGCTTTTCTTGTCGACTCTGAAAGTTGAACAACATGTGTCGTGGAAGCAAAAGACGTGTTTGGTTCGTTAAACCCGATGTGCCCATTTTGTCCGATTCCTAACAGCTGCAGATCAATTCCTCCACATTGCTCAATCAATCGCTCGTAGCGGGCGCATTCCTCTTCTAGAAGGGGAGCACATCCATTCGGAATATAGGTTTGTGCTAAAGGGATATCGAGAAAACGAAACAGTTTCTCATTCATATAATAGCGATAACTATTTGGATGAGTAGCGTCTAATCCAATATATTCGTCTAAATTAAACGTCCGAACATCTCGATAAGACGTGTTGTGTTGTTGATGTTCATTTACAAGCACAGCATACGTTCCAAGCATCGTTTCTCCTGTTGCCAATCCTAGTACAGAATCGGGCTTTTTTCTGACTTGTTCGCTAATCATCTCCGCTGCCTTTTGGCTCATTTCGTCATAATCGTTCACTTGTATCACTCGCATCTATTTCCCCTCCTGTCATATGCCAATTTTCCACGGCAAAATGTCATGACAACCTCATAGGTTTCGTTTAGTACAACAAGATCGGCATCTTTTCCTGTACGAATGCTCCCTTTGCGATCAAGTACACCGAGTTGTTTTGCTGGGTTCCAACTCGCCATATGAATGGCATCTTCGAGCGAACACTTTGCAAATGCGATCACATTTTGCACCGCTTGTTTCAACGTCAGCACACTCCCTGCTAACGTTCCGTCTACTAACATTGCTTTTCCGTTACGAACAACGACCCGTTGTCCTCCTAGTTCATATTCTCCTTCTCCAAATTTTCCTTCTCCAAAGCATTTCGCTCGCATTGAATCAGTAATGATGACCAATCCTTCTTTTCCTTTGTTCTTATAAGCAAACCAAACCATTTCTGGTGCAACATGAATCCCATCCGCAATTAACTCGCACATTACTTCCTCATGCATAAGTGCAGCTAAAGCAACCCCTGGTGTTCGATGATGAATACCGCTCATGCCATTAAACAAGTGTGTGACATGCGTGACCCCTGCCTGAATTGCTTTTTTTACTTGTTCATACCCCGCATCAGAATGACCAATGGATGCAATAACATCGTTTTCTTTTAAATACGAAACAAGCGCTATGCCATTGTTCTCTTCTGGTGCAAGCGTAACGAGCCGAATGTTTCCGTTTGCTTTTTGTTGCCAATGCTGAAACAACGCAACGTTTGGTTCGATAATATCGCGCGGATGCTGCGCTCCTGCCCGTTTAGGCGAAAGGAACGGTCCTTCTAAATGAATGCCTAGCACTTCCGACTGACCGGGAACGTTATATCGCATGTAACGCGCAACGTTTTCTACTGCTTGTTCAATCTGTTCGGCGGGCGCCGTCATCGTTGTTGCTAGAAAACTAGTCGTCCCTTCTTCCGGCAAACGGGAGACAATCGTTTGCAGTGCCTCCATCGATGCATCCATCACATCCGCACCGAAAGCACCGTGAATATGAAGATCAATGAACCCTGGAACAAGGAAGTAGCGAGGAGCTAATTCAATCGTTGGTACATCTGGAAAAAATGTATTTGAACCAACATAAGCAATTTTCTCCCCTTCTACCAATACGCATCCATTTTCTATCCACCCTTCTTCTGCATAAACAGTTGCATTTTTCAAAAGAAATCGGTTCATCTTTTACACCATCCTTCTCTTTATATATATTAATATTATATTATCTAGTTGTCTATACCACTTATTTTATTTTTAAAATGAAATTCGGTCCCGATATTGTCGAATCCATTTTTCGTTATGCTCTTTTCCACCAGGTAGATGGTTGCTAAGAAAAATAGGTGGGGTGACTCCTTCCTCAGCCAATCGGATCGTTGCCTCTGCGAAAATAGCATGTAAAATAGCCGCACCTACAATCGTGGACGTCGGTGCAAACGAAACAGGAATCGCGGGATGGGTTAAAATCGCATCACCTGCTACTGAATGGTTATCAATGACAAGATCAACACATTCCGCTAATCGCTTTCCGCTCGAGTGCAGCGTTGGAAGAGACTGCGAATATGCCAATGACGTTACGCCAATCACGTAAGCCCCTCTCTCTTTCGCCCATAGCGCAACATCAATTGGCACTGGATTGCATCCTGAAGTGGAAACAACAAAAGCAACATCGTTTGGCGCAAACGTTTCTTTTGCTAAAAACATTTGCACGTATCCCTCTTTCTTTTCTAATTGCGAGGATTGGATCGCCCCTTCATGAAGCATTAGCGGTTCTATCAGTATCGGTTTCACGGGCACAAGCCCACCGGCACGATAAAAAACTTCCTCCGCTAGTAGATGGGAATGCCCACAGCCGAAAATATGGACGAGCCCGTTTTGTCGCATACATTCCGCAACTTTTTCCGCTGCGAGTAAAACCTTTTCTCTTTCTTTTTGTTCTACTATAGTAAGTAACCGATGAATGTGCCCAAAATATTCAAAAAACACAGCTATTTTCTCTCCTTTTTATTAAACTTTTTTTATTAAACCACTAGTGTTGCATAAATATTGTCGTAATTTTCAGTTTTATTATTTTTCCTGTTTAGAGCCAAAAAGGTGAATACCCAATTAAAGGTGACTCCATCCATTTGGAAATTTATTGACAATTAGACCTGTGCGACGACGACAATTTACTTATTAAGGGATGGCTTTTCCTTCAATTTTTCGAAGCCAGATATGTGCTGGTTTCCACAATGCAGCCCTTAAATAACGGCTAATTTGTAAGGTTTTTCGCGTACTATTTGTTTCAATTTGTGCCAGAACATGTAGGCAAAAAACAATAAGTGCGATAAATACTTGATTTTGAATCGCCCATTCACTTTGACCATAGAATTTTTTGATGCTGAGATGTTGTTTGATCCATTTAAAAAACAGTTCAATAGCCCATCGTGATTTGTACATCTCGGAAATTTCTTCGGCGCTTAAATCAAAACGATTTGTGATTAAATGGAGTTCATTTCCTTTTGAATCCATCACTTTTAGAAGGCGAAAGTAATTTTCAGCACGGTTTTGAGTTGTTCCAATCAATACCATTTGATCTGACAAAACACTCGTATCTTCGGGTAGTTTAAAATCATAAACTTCCCGTATAACAGCGTTTTTCCGTAGTCTGGAAAGAAAGAAGTAGCCGTCATCCGTCATACGATCAAAGCGCTCATAGTCTAGGTAGCCACGGTCAAACACATACATGCATTCCTTGTCATCCACCATGATTTCAAGCTGTCCACGGTCATGTTCTCTTGCCGTTGTCATCAAAGCTTTTTCAGGATAGGATATCCCCTTTTCCATAAACACAAGGCGCAAATGTAGCTTTACACCCGCCTTTGTTTTACGAAACTTCGCCCATTTATGGTTGGTCAAATTAAGTGGCAATGTGCTTGAATCAATGATTTTTAAAGGCATGACCCGTTTTGTGTGTTGTGTTTTGGCATGAATTTTTGCGACTAAATCAAGAAAAAGCTTTTGAAATAGATCTGGGTTTATACCATTTAATCGCCGTGACAACTGTGAAATACTGATAGAATTAAGGCCGACCCCTTTTTGAAGCTGGTCATCAAAAAGGCAATCGCTTAGCGCATGGAGACTTTCGATTTCTTCCAATTGCGCAAAAAGCAGTAATTTTAGAAATGACTCTGTCGTTAATTTTTTCGTATAGTAATCTAATTTCATCGTTTTCACCTGTTCTTCAAATAATTGAAGATTTATTGGCGAAAACCATTGTCCAAATGAAGTTTTTCGTGTAATCTTGTCCATGAGTTTGGTCCTTTTTAGTGGATTTGGACGGGTTACCACCTGACTTATCCATTATAAAGGACTTTTTCTTTTCACAAAATAAAATAAGTGAAGATTGTGAGTCTTTTTAATATTAAAATCAAATTAATGCAACACTAGTGTTATTAAACTTTTTTATTAAACTAACGATTTTAAATAGAAAAATCAAACATACAAGGGCTTTTCGACAAAGCCCTTGTATACGTTTCAATTAACTAAAAATCTTTGCTACATCAAGTGAAAATGCTGGAAAAATAGATGAACGTACACTTCCCTTTTCCTTAATCACTTCCACCTGGTCGTATTGCTTCTGTTCGTTCAACGCATACACTTGTATGCTATTTAGCATTGGATTGACAATCCAATATTCTTTTACTTGATAGCGCATATAAATGTTCAATTTAAAAACTAAATCGTACGCTTGGTTCGATGGACTTAAAATTTCTATAATCCACGTAGGCACACCAACGTATTTTTGATCTTGTAACCCTTCTTTATCACAAATGACACATAAATCAGGAACAACGATATATTTTTCATCAATCTCATTGCTATATAATTCCACATCCCAAGGGGCATGGAACACTTCACAATCCGTTTCCTCAAAAAAGTGAAAAAGTTCAACATACATGCGTCCAGATATTCGCTGATGCTTTGTAGACGGTGAAGGAACCATACATACAACCCCATTCATATATTCCAACCGCTTATCCGTTGTTTCTCTTAATTCATCATACTCCTCTAATGACATCCAACGTTGGTTAACAACTCTCACGACATCACCCCTTTTTTACTCCCTTATACTTTCTATTATACTTTCGCTTTGAAGCAACTTCTATCGCAAACTGTGCCCCCATTAACTCAACGGCGCATAAAATAAAAATATACAATATACCCATAAAATTCTCCTCCCTTATGCTTTTGACACGAGCATAAGGTATGAAACGCGTTTCGATGCAACATGTTTTTGCAATTTTTTAATGAAACTTTTCACTCATGCGTCGAATAAAAACAAACGAAGCAATTGCAATCAAAGCAAGGATACTTTCTACAGCCCAAATATTTGAAATAACTTTCACTTGATATAACGCAGGGACAACATCATTGAATAGACATCCCAAACAAATTGATCTCTCCGTTCATTTACGTGAAAATATATACGACTGGATAAACAAATACATCGTGCCACCAAATACGACGATCATAAGAAAAATAAAGCGCCACACACTTGTTACAAATATCGTGAACATAATCAATACACCCATGATAACAAACACTTTTCCACCGACACGGTGCGTTTTTTGCCAAACTACTTCGTTTTCTAACGTCCAAGGGGTGCGAATGCCAATGAAATAATTCGGTTTAATTTTCGGCATATAATTGCCAAGGACAATAAATAAAACACCCACCCCGATAGGCACAACAATATCAACTTGCACAGGAAACCCGAGATTATATGCGAGCGTCACCACATGTATGCTAAATAAAAACAAAATAAATACATGTAAAAAAATACGATATACTTTTTCAAATTTCTCGTAGTTTTCTTTGCGTGGATCCACTTTCGGCAAAAAGACGATGAGAGCAACAATTCCTGTTAACAAAATCGGTAATAATAACGCGCCCCACCATTTGTTTGTAAAGCCATCTGGTTCTCCCGCAACGTTCCAATGAATGGCTACCTCATTCGGCAAATACGGAATAGCTAATAAACTTAAGATATAGCTACATATAATAAGAAAAATAACAAACGAATGCTTTTTCATGATTCATCACCTTCTTTTTGTAATATGTCATAAAACCAACTCATTAAATCTTGGAACACCGTTGTGTTTAATGAATAATAAATATGCTGACCAACTCGGCGATCTTCCACTAAGTCGGCTTGCTTTAATATTTTTAAATGATGGGAAACGCTCGGCTTTTGCATATCAAAATGTTCGGCAATTTCCCCTGCTGTTAAGTCCCCTTTTTTTAATAAAGAAAGAATTTTTCTTCGGTTCGGATCAGCAATCGCTTTAAACGCTTCGTTAAACGACATCCTTTTTCACCTACTTTCTTTTAGATATTTAGATAAATTTCTAATTGCATAATATCCCTTTTTTATACATGAGTCAATATACAAAAAGGAACCATTGAACATTGTATGTCAGTTTCTCAACGAAATTTTGAATACACGCTCAACCGTAAAAAAGAAAAAAGAAGCCGACTTGGCTTCTTCCCAAAATTTTCTATTCCTCCACCTTCACCGCTGTACCTGTCGCAATGCACATCATCATTCCATCGCGCAACGTTTCAAAATCAAGATCGACACCAACGACTGCATTTGCGCCCATATTGCGCGCTTTTTTTACCATTTCTTCTACTGCCATGTCTCGTCCTTCAGCTAGCTTGCTTTCATACGTTCCACTTCGCCCACCGATAATGTCTGTAATGCTCGCTAAAAAATCGCGTACGACGTTAGCCCCTAAAATCACCTCACCAGACACTAAGCCAAGGTATTGTTCAATTTGCTTTCCCTCAATGCTATTTGTTGTTGTAACGATCATGTCAATTACCCCTTTCTATAAATAAAATGAACTCCTTTATTATATTCTCCACCGTTTAAAATCATCCTTTCTCCAAAAACGAATCGGCTCCCAAACAGGAAGCCGATTTGTTTAGTCATGAAAGTTCCTTCCATCTGTCGTTTCTTTCACAATGCCCGCACGAATAACGAAGTCGCCAAAACGTTCGCCATCGAAGCGTTCTTTCGCATAACGAGAAAGAAGCATACGAAGTTCTGATAAAATATCTTTTTCGCCGATATTTTCACGATATAATTTTCCAAGGCGACTGCCGTCAAACGCTGCTCCGAGATACATATTATATTTACCGACGGATTTGCCGATAAATGCAATTTCTCCAAGCACATGACGTGCACAGCCGTTCGGGCAACCCGTCATACGAATCGTGATTTCTTCATCGCGAAGCCCGTTTTCCTCCACAATTTCTTCGATTTTATCAAGCAGTTTTGGCAAATACCGCTCCGCTTCCGCCATCGCTAATCCGCACGTTGGTAGCGCCACACAGGCAAGTGAGTTGCGGCGAAGCGCACTATAATGTTTGCCATCTGTCAATTTGTATTGTTGAATGAGCGCATCAATTTCTTCTTTTTTCTCGCTTGGCACGTTCGCAATGACTAAGTTTTGATTAGCTGTTAAGCGAAAGTCCCCTGTATGCACTTTCGCAATTTCTCGCAAGCCTGTCATTAACGGATAATCATCTGTATCTTTCACCCGACCACCTTCGACAAATAACGTAAAATGCCACGTCCCGTTTACCCCTTCAACCCAGCCGTAGCGATCGCCATTATGTTCAAAATGATACGGACGCGCTTCTTCCAGCTCCCAGCCAAGCCGACGCTCTAATTCTGCTTTGACAGCTTCAAGCCCTAGCCGATCAATCGTATATTTAAAGCGGGCGTGTTTGCGTACGGAGCGGTTGCCGTAATCGCGCTGAATCGTGACGACTTTTTCTGCCACATCAATGACTTGTTCTGGCTTACAAAAACCGATGACTTTCGCTAGCTGTGGATATGTCGTACGATCGCCATGCGTCATTCCCATCCCCCCACCGATCGCTACATTAAAACCAACGAGCTTTCCTTGTTCGACAATCGCAATAAAACCAAGGTCTTGCGAAAACACATCGACATCGTTTGACGGTGGGACGGCAATGCCGATTTTAAATTTCCGTGGCAAGTAAAGCGGTCCGTAAATCGGCTCTTGCTCTATTTCTGGTGTACCGGCTACTTTTTCTTCATCCAACCAAATTTCGTAATACGCCCTTGTTTGTGGCAATAAATGGTCACTTAACCTTTTCGCCCATTCATACACTTCCGCATGCACTTCTGACTGGTACGGATTTGGGTTGCACATAACGTTTCGATTCACATCGCCACATGCCGCCAACGTTGTAAGTAGGGCATCATTAATCGCTTGAAGCGTTTTTTTCATATTCCATTTCAATACACCATGAAACTGAAACGCTTGTCGTGTCGTAAGCTTTAATGTCCCGTTGGCGTATTTTCTTGCTAGTTCATCCATCACAAGCCACTGTTCTGGTGTTGCTACTCCGCCTGGCGTACGAACGCGAATCATAAATTGATATGCAGGTTCTAACTTCTGTTTTTGCCGCTCTGCTCTTAAATCACGATCATCTTGTAAATAACTGCCATGAAATTTCATTAACCGGTTATCATCTTCTGGAATACCGGCAGTAATGCGATCTTCCATCGTTTCTTTTAACGTGCCGCGCAAATAGTTGCTCTCCCGTTTAATGCGCTCAACATCGCTCGGTGGTCCATCTGGTGGTGTTAATACAAACTTTTCCATTCATATCCCCCCTAATATACATCGCGCTGATATCGTTTTTGTTTTTGCATCTCAGCTATATACGCTTCTGCTTGTTCGCTTGTCATGTTTCCTTCTTTTTCAATCACATGAATAAGCGTTTGATGTACATCGCGCGCCATATGCTGCTTATCACCACAAACGTAAACGACAGCTCCATCTTCAAGCCAGCGGAACAGCTCCTTGCTTCGTTCTAGCATGCGATGCTGCACGTACACTTTTTGATCTGTATCACGTGAAAACGCAACATCCATTTTTGTCAACACACCATTTTTCAACCACGCTTGCCACTCTGTTTGATAGAGGAAATCCGTCACAAAATGTTGATCGCCAAAAAATAGCCACGACTTCCCTTTCGCCCCTATTGCCTCGCGCTCTTGCAAAAAGCTGCGGAACGGCGCAACCCCTGTACCTGGTCCAATCATAATAATTGGTGTATTCGCATCTTTCGGCAGTTTAAAGTTCGGATTGTGATGGATAAACACCGGAAGTTTATCACCAATGTGCAGGCGCTCCGCACAAAACGTTGAACAAACACCTTTACGTAAACGTCCGTGCGCTTCGTAACGCACTGCACCAACGGTGATATGCACTTCTTCTGGATACGCCGCTAAACTGCTTGCGATTGAATAAAAGCGCGGCTGCAACTTACGTAAAGAAGAAACAAACTGATCTGGCGACATATCCCACGGACCGAAATCGCGAAGAACATCGAGCACATCGCGCCCTTTCATATATTCCTTTCTTTTCACTTCTTGCTCAGCAGAAAGGAGCACATGAAACGCTTGATTACGTGAAAACGAAGCCAATGTTTGCAATAATTGCTCGGTTAACACCGTAATTTCTAATCGGGAAAGCAGCACTTCGCGTAACGGTTCTTCTTTTCCTTCAACAGAAACCGGTGTGTCTGGATTCCATTTCATTTCTTGAATAATGAGATCGACAAGTTCTGGATCGTTTTTCGGGAAAACACCAAGCGCGTCGCCTGGTTCAAATACCAATCCTGAACCTTCGAGCGATAATTCAATATGGCGTGTTTCTTTGTTCGAGCCGCGTCCATTTAAATTGATATTTTCTAATACTTCTGCTTGAAACGGATGCTTGCGCGAGTAGTTAGAAACAGGTTTCACTTGCGACTGCTGGGGAAGGACGGTGACGGAACCCCCGCCTTGCTTATTCAACTCACTAAGCACCCCATCAAGCCACTTCGCCGCTGCTTCCTCATAATCGACATCACAATCAACGCGTTCGTATAACCGCTCTCCTCCGAGTTCTTTTAGCCGTTGATCGAAGTCTTTTCCTGTTTTACAAAAATGTTCATACGACGTATCGCCAAGCGCCAATACCGAGAAGCGCAGATGGTTAAGTTTTGGTGCGCGCTTGCTATGGAGAAATTCGTAAAATGATAAAGCATTATCTGGCGGTTCCCCTTCACCATACGTGCTAACGACAACAAGCAACGTGTCGATTTTTTTTAAGTCGTTTGGTTTGAAATCAAGCATCGATAAAACATGAACATGAAACCCATGGCTTTTGAGTACTTCTCCAGTTTTTTCTGCCAATTTTTGTGCATTTCCTGTTTGTGAGCCGTAAAGGATCGTTATTTCTTTCGATACGTGGGCTTCTTGCTGTACCGCTGTGCTCGCAAATTCGGTAGCAGCTAAATATCCGCTTAACCAAAGCTTTTGCGCTGGCGTTAATGTCGGCCAAAGTCGGTTGAGCAAGTCAACTTGTTGTTCGTTAAATGGGCTATTCGTCACTTGAAACGGCAACATCTTTCACCTCTCGTTTTTTTTACTATTCCTATAAATTAAGTATGTTTTATTTGACTTTACCGCAAAAAATAAAATTAGTAAAATAAATATAAATTATCAGAACTATTTATTTTTTTAATGATTAAGGAGCGATAGCTGTGTACGACGAATTAAAAACATTTATGACTTTAGTAGAGGTGAAAAACTTCACAAAAACTGCGGAAATTCTCCATCTATCCCAACCGAGCGTCAGTTTGCACATTAAAAATTTAGAAAAAGAATTTCAAACGAAACTATTTATTCGTTCGCCAAAAAAACTACAAGTGACAGCGACTGGCGAATTACTTTACGATCGAGCTAAAAAAATGATTGCCTTGTACGAACAAACAAAACAAGATATTTTAGAATACCACGATTGTGTGAAAGGAACGTTGAAAATCGGGGCTAGTTTTACGATCGGGGAATATGTGCTTCCTTCTTTTTTACTTTCTTTACAAGACGATTATCCAGAACTACACTTCGAAGTGATGATTGGCAACACGAAGGAGATCGTCGAGCTTGTCCGTTCATATGAAACCGATATTGGCTTAATTGAAGGGCAAACGAACGAAAAAGAATTGGCTGTTTATCCATTCATGCAAGATGAGCTTGTCATCGTGGCTTCAAACGATCACCCGCTCGTTCACAAACAAGAAGTATGTATAAGCGATCTACAAAATCAAATATGGATTACGCGCGAATTAGGCTCTGGCACACGTGAATACTTTAACCATTTTATTCGTTCAAATGGATTAAAAATTAAATCGCTCATGATCATCAGCAGCAATCAAGGAATTAAAGAAACGTTAATGCGCGGAAACGGGTTAGCCTTTCTTTCACGCCATGTGATTGAGCGTGAATTAAAACAAGGTCACTTATCGATCGTCTGTTTAAAGCACCCCCCTTTTTACCGAACGTTTTCTTATCTTTATGCACCGACAATGAAAAGCAAAAAAATTGTTCATTTATTTATTGATTTTCTCGAACGAAAAAAGATGTAACGAGCACGGCTATCCTGCTCTGTTACACCCTTTTCGTCTTAATGCTCTGCTAGCTGTGACACTGGAACACGCTGTTGATTTTCAGGGTTGTCTAAAAAATGGATTGTTGCCGTTTCCGTTTGCGCATCGACATGTTCGATATATACCGATTTTCCATTATACGTTACATTTTTCATATCGGGCGATTGGGCAATTTGTTGCGCACGTGTTACGTTCATCCTATTTCGCGCAGGAGACTCCCACTTCAACGACCAAAGGGAGTAAGTGGGAGAGGAATGCGCGTTCCCCCTTTCTTTTGTGTATGATATAATAAAGGCGTGGAGAAAACCGTTCAATAAAGGCACTCCAATAACTGCTACTCGATGTATGGAGTTGGTTACAGGAAACGTTGTAACCGTAAAACATCGAGCGTGGGTCCGTCTGTTGTGTGTGGAAGCCAAGTACTGCCAACAGACACACCGAGAGAATCGGTAACGATGCAGGCATGACCTGCGTCGTTGGGTAGTCGTCAACCTGCCCCTGATGCAACCCCAAGTCAAGGAAGGAGGAAGAAGTCCGTTTGCACTTCTGGGGAGTTGCAAGCCCCCGCTTCAAGCGTTAGCTAAGTGGGGGTAGTTGATGCTTCTATCACTGCACTTCTAACATACGAACTCCATCCCGAAATCATCGGTTCGTACGTCCACTATGCCTCCATTTTAACAAGTTTTTCATTTATAACTTTACAACATTTTTATCATATGTTAGACTATTTTTAAAATTCATAATTTATCATCTACTAGGGGAGTCCAATAGCTTGGACTGAGAGAAGAACGCGCAAAAGTTCTTTGACCCTTTGAACCTGATCTGGGTGATGCCAGCGTAGGGAAGTAGATGGCGCGAGTGTTCTTTACTTGTGCTATTTGCGGACAAAATCAGGTTCTCGTTATGGAGCCTGATTTTTTTACGTATTGGCGTTGCAACTAAAAAATGAAAAGGAGCGATTAAAAATGAAAGACTTATTTTCATCAATGCCATTTCCCTCGAGTAAAAAAGTGTATGTGCCCGGAACGCGTGAAGATGTTCGTGTGCCAATGCGAGAAATTCAACTGTCGCCAACCAAGACAGGTACAACGATGCTAGAAAATGAGCCTATTCGAGTCTATGACACGAGTGGACCATACACCGACCCACTTTTCGCGCCGAATATTGATAAAGGATTGCCAAAATTAAGAGAAAAATGGATAACGGAGCGTGGCGATGTAGAAGAATATAACCCTTCATTAGTGAGAACAAACATTCCTTTTTCACCTAGACGTTTTCGTGCGAAAAAAGGGAAAGTTGTGACCCAAATGCATTATGCAAAACGAGGGATCATTACACCTGAAATGGAGTTTGTCGCAATTCGTGAACAAATGGATCCCGAATTTGTTCGTCAAGAAGTTGCAGCAGGAAGAGCAATTATCCCAGCTAATATTAACCACCCTGAAAGTGAACCAATGATTATAGGAAGTAAATTCCATGTGAAAATTAACGCAAATATCGGAAATTCAGCTGTCACATCTTCCTTAGAAGAAGAAGTTGAAAAAATGCTTTGGGCTGTTCGTTGGGGTGCCGATACAGTCATGGACTTATCGACAGGAAAGCATATACATGAGACAAGAGAATATATTATTCGAAACTCCCCTGTGCCGATTGGAACTGTACCTATTTACCAGGCGTTAGAGAAAGTGAACGGCATTGTCGAAAACTTATCATGGGACATTTATCGAGAAACATTAATTGAACAAGCCGAGCAAGGCGTAGACTATTTTACTATTCATGCAGGTGTCTTACTTCGCTATATCCCACTAACAGTCAACCGAACAACTGGTATTGTCTCTCGGGGTGGTTCAATTATGGCACAATGGTGTTTAGCACACCATGAGGAAAACTTTTTATACACCCACTTCGAAGAAATTTGCGAAATTTTAAAAACTTACGATATTGCTATTTCACTTGGGGATGGATTACGTCCAGGCTCAATTGCAGATGCAAACGATGAGGCGCAATTCGCCGAGTTACAAACACTTGGAGAGTTGACAAAAATCGCTTGGGAACATGATGTCCAAGTGATGATCGAAGGTCCAGGGCATATTCCAATGCATAAAATTAAAGAAAATGTCGATAAACAAATTGAAATTTGTCATGGGGCACCTTTTTATACGCTAGGTCCTATCACTACCGACATTGCACCAGGTTACGACCATATCACCTCAGCTATCGGTGCAGCGCTTATCGGCTGGCACGGTACGGCCATGCTTTGCTATGTGACACCAAAAGAACATCTTGGCCTACCGAATAAAGAAGACGTCCGCCAAGGAGTCATCGCCTACAAAATTGCTGCCCACGCTGCTGACTTAGCAAAAGGACACCCTGGCGCACAAACGCGTGATGATGCATTATCAAAGGCGAGATTTGAGTTCCGTTGGCAAGATCAATTCAACTTGTCACTAGATCCTGAGCGCGCACGTGAATATCACGATGAAACGCTACCGGCCGAAGGAGCAAAGCTTGCTCATTTTTGTTCGATGTGCGGTCCGAAATTTTGTTCAATGAATATTTCTCATGAATTACAAAAAACACTACAAAGCGAAGGAATGAAAGAAAAGGCAAAACAATTTGTTGAATATACAAACATCATGCAAGCTGAGAGATAGCGCTCAGCTTGCACTTTTTTACAAAAAATGTTATTTAAGTCATATTCGTTGACATTCCGCTTACTATAAAATTTAGGTCGTAACTTTAAGTAGAAAGTATGGAAAGGGGTGACTTGCTTGCTCACAGATTTCATCATTTTTCTGTTAGGATTACTTCTAATCATCGGTGTATTAACAACGAAGTTTTCTTCTTGGCTAGGCGTGCCATCACTTGTATTTTACATACTCGTCGGAATGATTTTATCCAAATTTATATATTATGATAACGCTTTTCTCACCCAGATTGTTGGCATTTTTGCGTTAATCATTATTTTGTTTGAAGGTGGGATGAACACAAAGTGGAATACATTAAAAAAAGTTTTAGTTCCCGCTTCCTCCCTTGCAACGTTTGGAGTGCTAATTACTGCCATTTGCGTAGGCATATTTGCCAAATACATTTTACACGTCTCATGGGCCGAGGGATTTCTATTAGGCGCTATCGTTTCTTCGACTGACGCTGCAGCAATATTTGCTACGCTAGGAAGCGTCAATGTAAAACGCCGTCTCTCAGCAACACTAGAAGCTGAGTCGGGGATGAACGATCCGATGGCCGTTATTTTAACCCTCTCCTTGATTACATTTATCCAACAGCCAGAACTAACTATTTCCCACACCTTTCTCAGCTTTATTTGGCAGATCGTTATCGGTATTCTTGTTGGGCTTGGATTAGGAAAATTAACTGTGTGGTGTTTGAATAAAATAAATCTTGATTCCTCGGGATTATACCCCACTCTATCTTTATCATTTGCGATACTCTCTTATAGTATAGCAGCCTTGCTAAAAGGTAGTGGGTTTCTTTCGGTATATATTATGGGCGTTTTTGTCGGCAATGCACAAATCGTTTATCGCCATTCTATTTTTCGTTTTAACGAAGGGCTAGCATGGATGATGCAAATATTTATGTTCATTTTACTCGGACTACTCGTTTTTCCAAATGAACTAGTAAAAGTAGCATGGGAAGGTGTCGCCCTAGCTATCCTACTTATTGTTGTGGCGAGGCCGATCAGCGTCATGATAAGTACAATAAACATGAATTTCTCTATTAAGGAAAAGCTATTCCTTTCTTGGGCTGGGCTAAAAGGTGCTGTTCCGATCGTCTTGGCAACTTACCCACTTACCTCGAACATTGAAAATAGTCAGCTCATTTTTAATATTGTTTTCTTTATTGTGCTCATTTCCGCCCTTATTCAAGGATCAACAACTTCTTTTTTAGCCAAGCATTTAGGACTGCTACTCGGAGAAAAGAGGGAAGTGGCTCACTCCATCGAACTGATGTCAACGACGAAAGCAAATAAGGAAATTGTTGAAGTCCATATCAGTAATAAGCAGTCACATTTACTAAATATGACGATTAGTCAACTTCCATTGCCAAAGGATTGCTTAATTACGGCCATTATTCGTAATGATAAAATTATTACCCCGAAAGGAAACGTGAGATTACACGAAAATGATGTTGTTTATATATTAATCGAAAAAGGAAGAAGATCAGAGATTTATAAAATATTTTCAATTACCGAAGATACGTCATTCTAATAAAGACAAGAGCAGGACATTCCCCCTGCTCTTGCTTTCCTCTTCAATGCCTGTTTCGATTATTTCTACTGAAAAATCCCTATATGTTGCCTAGACAATATCCCCAAAGACATTATATGCTCTTTTTTCAAATGCCAATATGTATAAAAAACAATAAACACAGCCGCTAAAACAAGTCCAACAACGCCACCGTTAAAATAAAGAAGCGTTAACGGATTTTCCAGCACCATGTTTGGATGTACAATACCGTAACTCAATTTCCATATGACTAAGCCATATATGAAACTGTTAAAAATAACATCCATCATGCGTCGTTCCGCTTTTAAAACGAACACACCATAATAAAAAAATAAATATGTCATAACCAAACTTGCTACAAGCAACAAATTTTCTCCTTGAATCATTTTTCCTCCTTCACTGACAACAGCTCCTTATAAAAAGCGCTTTTTTATATCCTCTGTCGGAACAAAGCAATAATCCTTCTTTCCGAACCAACGATACCTATTTTTCGCGATCCAATCATATACTCGATCGCGAATAGGAGATGGGATAAGAATAAGCCAATATAAGTACTTCCAAAACCCTCGCAAATGTTTGCATACGCGTAACGCTGCAGTAGATTTAACATAGTATGTACATTCATCGATGAATACAAAACTATCGAGTTGTTGAGGGATATGATATTTCTTAAGCAACGCTTGACCTACTTCACTTTGCAACGAAGCAAAACGAAAATAAGCTTTTTCGTCTCTTTCAATAATAAACCGAACCGTTGCACTACAAAAATGACAAATGCCATCAAATAATATGATGTGCATAACCGACCAATCCTTCCCCTTCCGTTCATCTAACCTCTCCATTATAGCTCACCTATGCAACAAAAGAAAAACGTGAAGCTCGGCAACTTCACGTTTTTCATGTCATAGCTAAAAATTATCCATACATCGTCCACATGCTGATATCGGAAAAACCGAGTCTTTTATAAATACGTCCTGCACTCGGGTTATCATAAAATAAACATAACGTTTTTCCAGCGCGAATGTAGTCTTGGATGACACGTTTCATCATTTCGCTTGCATACCCTTTGTGACGATCATTCGGATCTGTGCAAACGCCGACAACCATCGCAGATAGCGTATTTTCTGCAGTTGTCGCAACAGACGACACCATGCGACCATCTTCCTCGATATAGTACACACGCCCTGTATTTGTTTCTAACGATTTGACAAGCATATCACGCGATGAAGGAAGCACCGAAAACTCAGCAATGCGACTGCGCAATTCAAGTATTCGATCGACATCATCAATCGTTGCTTGTTTTATTTCATAGCGGCTTTCCACTTCCGGAAATATGATTTCGTTACATTCGCAAAAATACGTCACACGCTTTTTCCCAAGTGATAAGAGAGGTTCAAATTTTGCGACAAGCTCGGTTTTGCCTGAGAGTCGAACAGGCTGAGCGGCATGTCTCATAATTTTCGCAAATCCCTCTATATCAAACTCCCCTGGAGCATATGGAATATACGAATCATAAAATCGCAACAATACAGCTCGCAACTCGCCATTCTCATCAAAGTCGCCCCACAGCTCTTGAAACTCTTGTTCATATCCAAACGCTTCAATATCACCGATAATAAAAAGATTCAATGAAGGCTCCTGCCTTAAAAAAGAAAACACAACATGATGATCTGCGCTATTCAACTTACGAATCATGTCCATCTCCCTTTACGATCAATATTAATTCTACTATAGCAAATATACGCACAAAATTTTGTCGAAATTTGTCCAGACAAAACAAATGAAGTGTTGGTTTCGCCGTATGTCAAAAGTACTTTCTCATTATGATATAATGTAGAAAAAAGGATGTGGAAGAGATGGAAAAAGCACAACACGGTCGTATGTATTCATATAAAGATATTCAGCAATGGGAAGGAAATTGGGAGCTGATTGACGGTGTCCCTTATTTGCTTGCATCGCCTTCGTATATTCATCAATATGTCGTCGGCGAACTGTATCTCGCCTTAGCTCCTTACTTCAAAGCACGTGGATGCCGCCTCATCTTGTCCCCATTTGACGTGCAATTCGATACAGATAACAATGAAGAAGAAGCGCAAACCGTTGTACAGCCAGACTTATTCGTCATTTGCAACGTAAATCAACTGAAGAAAAACCGAGTACAAGGCGCACCTGATCTCGTGATCGAAGTGTTATCCGCTAGCACAGGAATTAAAGATCGAAACCAAAAATATTATTTATATGAAACAAACGGCGTGAAAGAGTATTGGATGGTCGACCCAAGCAATCGGACGATTGAAGTCATCGGCTTAGAAGACGGGCGGTTTCAAAAACGCGCAGTATTCGGTCCGAAAGATGTGTTAACGTCTTTTTTGTATCCAGATTTAGCAATTTCGCTTAATTCCATCTTGCATATGGATGATGTGGAATAAGATAAAGCCGATCAGGGGGTCCCTAGCCGGCTTTTCATTTGCTTAAATTTAGTCGATAGCGCAATTTCCGTCCGTGCACGTTTTTCCTTCTTCCGCTAGCGATTGCAGCGATGAGGACTGCTGTTCTTCTGCCCATACTTGCTCTAGCGCCTGCCTGAATACTTCGACAGGCTGGGCACCGGAAATGGCGTATTTTTGATTCAAAACGAAAAACGGAACGCCCCGGACGCCGAGTTGAGTCGCTATTGCTTCCTCATGTCGCACTTGTTCTGCATAGCGACCGTCAGCAAGCACCGCTTCCGTCTCTTTGCGGTCAAGCCCTGCTGCTTCGGCAAGTTCAAGCAACACATCGCGGTCGCTAATTCGCTTCGATTCGGTAAAATAGGCGTAAAACAGCCGCTCCACTACTTCATCAAGCTTCCCTTTTTCCTTCGCATATTGCGCGAGACGGTGTGCATCAAACGTATTGGTCGGTTTCATCGTCTCAAAACGGAACGTAAGACCAAGCGCCTCCGCTTGCTTGCCAATATCGGCGTTTGCACGCTTCGCTTCTTCAACGGAAATGCCATATTTTTGCGCAATGATTTCATGGATACTGAGCGGCGTTTCTTTTTTCGCATTCGGATCAAGCTCGAAGCTTCGAAAGACGACCTCGACATTCTCTCGGTGCGGAAAAGACTCGAGCGCCTCTTCTAATCGTCGCTTTCCGATATAACAAAACGGACAAACAAAATCGGACCATACTTCAATTTTCATTGTGACACCTCAGTTTTGTCCTCCAGATCGGAGGGAATTTTCTTCCTTATTGTAACGAACATATCTTTCTCACTTCAAATCATCTGCTTAAAGTGTGACAAGCATCACATCTAAATGTATTTACCTTCTAAAAATAGTTCAATATTTCACGCGGCGCAAAGTTTTTTATTTTCTTCAACTCTTCCTTACTCCACCACTTTAAATCAATAAACGTATCTTTCTCTTTTTCAGTCATATTTTCAATCGATAATATCGTGTCGGATTGAATCGTTATCTTATAATAAATCTCCCGGCTTATAAAAGAATCGCTTTTTCCTTCAATGAATACATCGATTTCAAATAGTGGTTCGTCATAAATATCAACAACAATTCCAAGCTCTTCACGTAGTTCTCTTTTCAAAGCTTCGATTGGTGTTTCCTTTCCCTTGATGCCACCCCCGGGAGTTACCCATAACACGACATTTCCTATGACATCCGTAAATTCAAATTTTTGAAGAAGAATTTCATGATATTCATTGGTGATTACTGCCCTAGCGCATTTGCGTATTCGCATCATGTTTTTCCCCTTTATTTTTGTCATGCAGTATATCTTTAAGTGATGTGCCGATATGCTTTCCGACATTGACGGCAATATTTCACTTTCTGAAATGTTGAGCGATCCTCTGGATGTAAAATTTTAAACGCCTCTAACTCTCCGTCGGTAAACGCTCTTTGATTGCGATCAACATAAAAATCTTGCAGCTTTCCACCACATTTTGGGCAATAGTCCCGTTCCCGCCGTATCACATAAATAAGTCCAAATGCACTCGTTACAACAATAGAAATAGGAACGAAAAAATTCAGAAAATTACCCATTACTCTCAACCCTCCACTAAAATTACTACCTTTATCCTACATAAAAACTTAAAAAAACGATGTCGGATTTTGTCGTGAAAACAAAAAAAGACAAAGGGTTTCTCCGCTTCTGTCTCAACTTATCGGCAACATCCAACGAGGACTATTGCCCTCGATGTTTCTCCAAAAATTCTATTCGGTTGTGAAACGAATCAAGAAACGAGAAGCGAGCAATACCAGGAATGGCTTTTTCGTCTTTCGTCACTACTCCCTTTTCTTCCAAATAACGTCGTACTGCTTCAATATTTTCGACTTCAAACGCGGGGTGGCTTTTGCTTCGATATCCTTCGCGGTTTTCAACTCCGATATGTAGTCCAATATCGCCAACTTCATACCAAAGCCCGCCACTTGCTTTCAACGTTTTCGGTTTTTCGATTTCGCTAAAACCGAGCACTCCTGTATAAAACGCTCGCGCTTCGTCCTCTGCACCGATCGGAATGCAAATTTTGAGCGTGACAGGCACCGTACCTAACCGCATATATGCACCTCGCTTTCTGTTTTGTTGCATATTTTCCGACAGCAAAAACAGCATTCCTGCTTCGGAAATGAAAAAACAGAGAGCCACCCAACGACTCTCTGTCTCTATCAAACTTCGACAATCTTCGGGGGGCGTGACAGTATGAGTAAAATGTTTGTGGGAGAAAAAAAGACAGGTTCCTGATTTGGTATAATAAGGAACCTGTCAGATATGTAAGCAAAATAGATGAAAAACGGGCTCTCCTCCTGGTAAGGTAGTAAGTGAGAAAAAAATACAACCAAAGAAAGGAGTGGAGCCCATGCAGGATTATATCACAAACGGCTTGACATTAAAAGAGATCGAACAGTCTTTATTTAGACATATGCAAAAACAATATGGTCATCTCCTTCAACAGGTGTTGGAGGAGATCGACCGCACATTGGCAGAACAGCGGGACAAGAAACGATATGCGCTCAAAGATAAGCGGACGATCCGACTCCAAACGCTATTTGGAGAGGTGGAAGTGAAGCGAAACTACTACTTTGACCGTGAAAAAAAGGTGTATACGTCTTTACTCGATGTCTTTCTTCAGTTCGATGGGGCGCATGGAGTGAGTCCGCTATTAGAGGAGACAGCGATTCATCTCGCCGTGACGGGTTCTTCGTATCGACAGGCTGCGCAGTCGCTTGAAAAGCTGGTGGGGTATGCATGTATGAGTCACGAAACGATTCGCCAGTCCATCATCGAGGCAGAGGTGGAAGGGCACCGTGCGATGGAGAAAAAAGGGCGCGTGTTTTTTATCGAAGCAGACGGGTTGTACGTGAAACGTCAACGAAGCCGCATCAAAGGAAAAGAAGAAAAGATCATCACGATTCACCAAGGATGGGAGAAAAACGGGAAACGCGTATCCTTAGTGAATCGACGGTATATGGTTCATCAAACGAATGAACCGATTTGGGAAGCTGTAGAGAATTTTCTGATGAAGGAATACAGCTATGATCCGTTTGAGGATTGGGTGGTCATCAATGGAGATGGAGCCCCATGGATTACAGCGTGTCGAGAATATTTCGGGGACAGGGGGTACTTTCAGCTTGATCGGTTCCATGTGGCAAGAGAGATTCGTCAATTGTTCCGAGGTCATGCGAGATATCGGGTGATTCGAAAGAAGTTAGCATCATGGGATGAAGAAGGTGTGTTACGAGAACTCACAAGTGCCATCGGTACGTTAGAACATGAGGAGAAGGAAAAGCAACTCGAGGCGCTTGTTCGTCGAATCGAGGAGATACCAGGATGTTTACGTGACTATCGCGTATGGTTGAAGGAAAAAGGGATTGACACGACAAACATGAGGGCGATGGGGAGTGCGGAAGGAACGATGCATGTGTTTGCGAAACGAAGTAAAAACGGTCGAAGTTGGAGGGATGCAGGGATTGAAGCGATGTTGCGAGCGATCGTCGCGATAAAAGATACGTTACTCATTCGGACACGCGATGGAGTGATGTATGGCGTGGAAGAACGAGAAGAAACGAAACGAGAAACGATCGTGAAAAAGGCACTGAAGCGCGTGCAAACGCAAATGACAGAAGTGGTACGAGATAACATCCCATACCTTCGCCAATCTTCAGGGACACCGATTTACGAGGCATTGCAAGCATTGAAAGGTTTTTAAAACGAGAGAAAACGCACATACCTACAGGATGAGAGTGAGTAAAAGCGCTTACATATAACGATTTTATAAAACCATATATAACCAAAAAAATCGGTCGAGAAAAAAATCTCCCACAAAGTCTTGACTCAAACGGCGTGACAGTGGACCGTATCATGACTTCTTGAAATATGGTATAATGTGTATAAAACCTCAACCAAGGTGGGATACAAATGAGAACTAACAAAAAAGGGAACCGTGGCGCCTATCATATAACAACTGGAACAGCAAAACGACCAATTTTAAAGAGAATCGTGCGTCAGAACCGTCATCATTACCGAATCGAAGTGCCTGTTCTAACAGAAGGGCAAATGAAGGAGGTCATTCAAGTGCGACCTGAAAAGAAAAAACTAACCAAAGAAGAAAAAAAAGCGTTACACAAACGTCTAGCTGGTAGTGGAAAGTTATTTAGCAAAGAAGGCGTGTTGGAATCATTGAGAATTGCAAACAGGGAAGAGTGGGAGGATTAAGCAGTGTCAACAAAAATACTAATTGATACAAATATATATGCGGCACATGAAATGGGTTACCCTGATGCAGTGGAGTTCATCGAACAGCTAATTGAAGATGAGGCAGAGATTATTATGACTACCTTGATTGAGATGGAGATCATGTCTCATTTCGAAATCGAAACAGATCCTGACATAAGAGAAAATAGAAAAGGATATATTCAACTGGCTGATCAAATTTATGACATCACTAGAGAAGATACAGAGCTAGCAGCTGACATAAGAAGGAAAGCAAGAGCCGATCGTACACGCAAAAAGAGTATTAAAGCACCAGACGCTCTTGTTGCAGCTGCAGCTCTTATACATAATGCCACATTACACGGCTGTTGATTATCCAAAATTAGGCATACTCCTCCCATATATTCGGGCATACTCAAATAAGACAGCTGCCATCTCGGATTTCCATTCGAGAGGAAGTTGCCCAGAGAAAAAACGACGGACAAACGAAAGAAAGGTAAGGGACGAGGTTGTCCGTTTTTCCGTTCGATGATATAGCCATCTCAGTAACACATAAGCGATAAATGCCGCAAAAAGTTGGTTGTATACCGCATGCTCGTTGTTGCCAAATAAGGTCGGAACGTTTAGATATTGCTTGATCCATCGGAAAAACACTTCCACTGTCCAACGTTCTTGATACATCTCGGCAATCTTTTCCGCCGATGCCTCTAAGACGTTCGTGACCACACGGATTTCATGCCCGTTCGCATCCTGAAAGATCACGACGCGATGGCGCTTTTTGGAACGACATTGTTTCGTTCCTAACTGGCAAGTAAAATCCGCCACAATAGAAGAAGAGGAGGAAGAAAGGCGCTTTAGGCTCTTTTTTTGATGGATCTCGACATTGTCTTTCATCCGAATCACAAACGGTTGCTTCTGTTCGACAAACCGATCGAGGCGTTCAATTTTAAAGTACGCTCGATCTTCGACAAGAACCGTTTGTACGTCTGTGAGCCGCTCTCCCACCGGTCCATCGTGGCGCAACCCTACGGTTTCTACGATGTCGCTCGGCATTTGTTGCTCAGGGGAATACGCGACGTGCATTTTCACTCCGGATCGTTCCCCATGATAGGGTGCCCATGTCAGGCGGTTTTTCCCCACGGTGACGGTCGTGGAGTCTACTATACGCAATGCTTTTGGAAAGCGAAGCGAACGGCGGGTTTGGCGATTGCACTTAGAAACAACCAAAGCAAATAAGCGCTTCATCACCTCGTACGGAACTTCTTTCGCTTTCTTAGAAACCGTCGAGTAATGAAACGTCGGCAATCCGTACATTTTCGCCACATCGGCACCATGACGGAAACTTTTCCATTCGTGAAGTGCCGCCAGCAGAAAAAAATCAACCAACGTGCGCACCGTAAACGTCCGCGAAGTGTCATGGTAGCCAACGGCTTCGGTAATCGACTGGAGATCTTCATCAGAAACAATTTTTTGCATCAAATTTGGGAGTGTGGTATGCTTGTGCATAGAGAGCACCTCCTAGGTTTGTTTGTGTTGTTACTTACATTCTACAGGAAAGGTGCTCTTTTTTCTATGTTTTTTATGGATATTATTGGTTAATCAACACGCCTGGCCACATTAGTTAGTAATAACGATAAAGACTTTCGCTGGATTCGAGAGAACTATACTTATAAAGATCGAAAGTTAAATTATGTAAATCCCATAATGGATAAGAAAGCTTACGGCGAATTTGTCAAAGCCTATATCGAAAGCAGAGGGGTTTAGAAAGAACGTTAGCATTTTTATTCGAACATATTACCCTTTACGTATTACACGACATCTCCATTAACGACATTCGTGACCTCATCACCAAAATATTCTCAAAATACTCCTTCCGCAACAAGATATTTCCCAACCCGCTTGCTGCAATGTGAAAACGCAAAATACACTTTTTCAACAGCGAGAACAAAAACAGCCAACCCTAATCGTATCGCAGGCGTCCCTAAAGGAACAATTTGAATTTCAAAATGTGAAGGCACATTTCCTACAATAAAAAGCAAAGAGAGTCAAAGATCACGGAGGAGTACACGCGCTATGACTCTCTATTTCTACAAATCTCGACATGCTTCGGGGCGTGACAGGCACCGTACCATGATTTTACAAATTTTAGATTATTTGAGATTACTATAGACATGGCAGCGGTCAACGAAAGAAAAGGAGTGGGCAAATTCGTCTTTTTCCGACATAAGCTGCTAGTATTAGTTCAGAGTCATCTGACCAGTTATGGTTGTACAAGTTTAAAAATATCTTTTTTTCCAAAAAATATAAGCTGTTAAACTTGACATGAGCAATGAAATGAAAATGGGAATATAAAACGCAAAATGATGATTTTGAAACGGTATCGGCACATTCATTCCATACACGCTCGCTACTAATGTCGGAATAGAGATGACGATCGTAATTGCCGTCAAAAATTTTATGACAATATTGACATTGTTGGAAATGACTGATGCAAATGCGTCCATCATTCCGCTTAAAATACTTAAATATACCTCTGTCATTTCAATTGCTTGTTTGTTTTCGATAATGACATCTTGCAAAAGATCTTGATCTTCCTCATACATTTTCAAGTAATTTAATCGCAGCAGCCTTTCCATGACAATATTATTAGATTTCAGCGATGTCGTAAAATAAACTAAGCTTTTTTCCAGACTGAGCAATGAAAAAAATTCTTTATTTTTCATCGATTGATGAAGCTCTTTTTCTACTTCGCTCGTTTTGCGATTAATTTGTTTCAGATATCGCAAATAATATGTTGAAGTTAAATATAAAATTTGAAAAGCAAAACGCGTTTTCATAAACGTATAAAAACCTTTAACTTTGTTTCTGGCAAACTGTTCAAAGATTGGGTTTCCTTGCAAACATACTGTAATAAAACAACTGTCAGTAATGATCATTCCGATCGGGATCGTTTCATAAAACGTTTGCCCGATGTCATCTACCGTGATAACCGGAATGTCAACAATAATCAACACATTGTGGTCCTCTTTTTCAATCCGGGATCTTTCCTCATCATCCAGTGCATCTTTAAAAAAGTCTATTGGAATTTGCAGCCGTTCTGACACGAAATGAACTTCTTCCTCAGTCGGTGCCACCATGTTGATCCAACAACCGTTTTGAATATCTTCAATTTCCTTCAATTGGCCGTTCGCGCTTGACATATAAATGTTCAGCATGCTTTAACCTCCTTTGCTAGAGGCAGTCTGCACGCGCAAGAGTGTCATCGCTTACGAACAGCGCCTCTTTCCGCATACATACTGCCTTACCTATCTCGGGTCCGTCCGGATCTAAAAAAGAACCGCTATTCATAAACGATTTTCACCTTCCTTCATCCATAAAAATTCAACCTAATATATGATACTAATTTTGTTTTACGATGTATATAGGTTTTAACGGAATTTTACATAAATTTGAACATTTAATAAAAAAAGGGCACATGTTTTTGTGCCCATTCGTTTACATATAATCTTTACTCTGTTTGATCGACTTCAAACAGTTTTTTATATTCACCATAGCCTTCTTGTTCGAGCTGATCTTTCGGGATAAAGCGAAGCGCAGCCGAGTTAATGCAGTAGCGAAGGCCTGTCGGTTCTGGACCGTCAGGGAAAACATGTCCAAGGTGCGAATCCGCCGTTTTGCTTCTAACCTCTGTACGGATCATGCCGTAAGATGTATCTAATTTTTCGACGATCTCATGCTGATGAAGCGGTTTTGTAAAACTTGGCCATCCGCAGCCTGAATCAAATTTATCGAGCGAGCTGAAAAGCGGTTTTCCCGAGACGATGTCGACATAAATCCCTTCTTCTTTATGATCCCAATATTCATTTTGAAATGGAGGCTCCGTCCCGTTGTTTTGCGTCACCTCATATTGCATCGGAGTCAATCGTTTCTTCAGCTCTTCTTTATCCCAGTCGCTCCAATGCTTGCGTATAAATTCATCCCGTCCAGACGCTTGACGATACCGTTTGTAGTGAAAAGGATTTTTTTTGTAGTAATCTTGATGATAGTCTTCGGCTGGGTAAAAAGGTTTTGCCGGCAATATTTCGGTCGCAATCGGTTTTTCAAAACGTCCGCTTTTTTCTAAAAGCTCTTTCGATTGTTCCGCGAGCTCGCGCTGTTCCTCCGAATGATAAAAAATAGCCGTTTTGTAAGATTCTCCCCTGTCATAAAATTGTCCGCCCGGATCAGTCGGATCAATTTGCTGCCAAAATATATCCAGAAGCTTTTTATATGGAAACACGTTCGGATCAAAGGTAATTTGCACGGCTTCCACATGACCCGTCGTGTGCGAGCACACTTCTTCATATGTCGGATTTTCCTTATGTCCTCCCGTATATCCGGAAACAACCTTAATAATTCCCGGAAGCTCATCAAAAGGCTGGACCATGCACCAGAAGCAGCCACCCGCAAAAGTAGCCAATTCATATTTTTCATTGCTCATCATTTTTCCCTCCCTTTAGCTAATTTTCCTGCCTGCCCATTCTCATCGCAAAAGTAAAGATCAACTTGTTCTTCCTACAATACATTATAAAACGATTAAAAAGAAAAAACAATTGATTTGCAACTCAAGCATAGCGAAGTGCAAAAACTATATAAATTGAAATAAAGGTTTTCTCCCGTTCCACGGCGAATAAATACAAAGAGAAAATAGGGGAACGGAGAGAAAACTATGATGCCAAATCACAAAGACGAGATCGAAAAGTTGTCCACTGCCATGAAAGAAGCAAAAAGTAAACGAGCATATGAACGCTACCAAGCGATTTATCTTCATTTGCAGGGATATACCAAAGGAGAAATCGCAACGATTATTGGTCGATCCAAGAAAACTATTTATAACTATATTCATGCCTACGCCCAGCGCGGTCTTGATGGACTGGAGATGAAATACTCACCTGGCGCCCCACGTCGATTGACCCCTGAGCAGGAAAAAGAGCTGGCTTTGATCATTGAACATCAGCTCCCCGTAGATGTGGGATTCGAAGCAAAATATAATTGGACGCTTGCGATAATCGCTGAACTCATTCAACAAAAGTGGGGGCCAACATACACGCTTCGCGGAACAAGTGACATTCTGCATCGGTTAGGGCTAAGCTATACGAAACCGACCTATACACTAGCCAATGCCGATGAAGAGAAACAGAAAGAATTCGTCGAAATCACCTTCCCTGAAGTAAAAAAAAAACTGGTAGATGGGAACATCGCCCATGTCCTCTTTCAAGATGAGTCGATGATTCGTGATTACCAAGCGATTCAAAAAACATGGTTTGTCAAAGGAAAACAACGAATCATTCCGACGTTTGGAAAACATCAAGGGCTGAAGCTGATTGGCACGTTGAACTACGAAACAGGGGAAGTGTTTTGCATCGAAGAAGAACGCTATGACGCGGAAACATTTCTTCGATTTCTTCAACTTGTGTTAGAACGCTATCCCACAGGCAAAATAGTGATGATTTTAGATAACGCTCGAATTCACCATGCCAAACTCATTCAGCCATTTTTAAAAGAACACGAAGATCGGTTAGAGCTCGTCTTTTTGCCACCATACAGTCCGCAATTGAACTTGATTGAAGGGCTATGGAAATGGCTGAAATCAGACGTGATTTACAACGTGTTCTATTCGAGTGTGCAAGAAATTAGAAAGAATGTCCAAGCCTTTATTCAGCGAATCAACCAGAAACCAGAACAAACGATCGATCGTTTGTGTGTTCAGTTGTAAATCTTTAATTCAACTTATATAGTATATTCGTTCTCACTAGCATTGCAGTAATTAAATCTGATGATTCAAAATACTAAGAATGTTCAATTTTTTATTGATTTCGAAACAAAAAAATCCTTTACAATGGAAGTACAGGTGGTTCCTGTCCAAATCCAATCGTAAAGGATAACTGTTATGGACAAGAATACACTAATTTCATCATTTGGTAAATGGGTTTCACCCATAAATATTCAAAAACTTAGCGAACAAGTCAAAGAATTGAAACAGGACTATTACACAAAAAAGATGACAACAGAAGCCTATATTAAACTTTTATTGGTAGCCCAACTGCTCGAATTTAAGAGCTTAGAGGAAATGAGTGATGCACTTGTAGACGAAGATCTTCAAAAAGCACTCGGATTTGAATCGATAAGTGCCTCTCAGCTATCCCGAAAAAACAATCAGATCCACCCACTAATTCTTGCAAATTTGTTCTTGGATCTTGTTTGGAAAATTCAACAGTACCATTATAAAAACGGAAAGAATATGCCACTGAAAATCATTGATTCAAGTACACTCCCGTTGAATTTGACCAATTATAAATGGGCAAAATTCCGTAAAACAAAAGCTGGTGTAAAGCTACACTTACGGCTCGTTTTCATGGATAAAGACACCGTCTATCCTGAAAAAGCAGTGGTTACGACAGCAAAAGAACATGACCGAAATCAACTCGAAGTCCTAGTGGATGATCAAGAAGCCATGTATGTGTTTGACCGCGGTTATGTGGACTATGAACGTTTTGACCGGATGACAGATGATGGCTATTTCTTCGTTTCAAGACTGAAGAAAAACGCAGTCATTCGTGAAGTCTATACATTTTCACTTCCTGATGATTGTCACGTTCTATCCGATAAAATGGTTTACATTGGTACCACACAAAATCGTACTGAAAATGTCTATCGTCTACTAGAAGTTATGGACACAAAAGGGAACTTACTTCGTTTAATTACCAACCGATTTGATTTAAAACCAGAAGAGATAAGTGATATTTACCGATCTCGCTGGGCTATTGAACTCTTTTTCAAATGGCTCAAGCAACACGTAGAAATTAAGCACTTTTATGGAATGAGTGAAACAGCTATTCAAAATCAAATTTTCTTAGCCCTGATCACGTATTGCTTACATGTTCTCATTCAATTGGAGATGAAAAGTAAGAAATCCCTACTTCGAATTACTCGTTGGTTAAAGAGAGCTCTGTGGAAACCAGCTTATGTTTGGTTGCGAAAATTTGATGGGCGAGCCAGTCCATAATCTCCCTTTTGTCGTTGTCGCTCTGGTTTAATTGTATATATTTACCAAATGGGCAGTGCCACCTTTCTTTAGGTTTTGTCTTTTTGGCACAAATTCACAAAAATTAATTAACAGAAAATTCTAACTATATTTATGCAATGCTAATGATTTTACATGGTTAATATAACAAAATTCAACAAAAAATTCTATCAAACCTTGTCGGAAAAATAAAAAAAGACAGAAGTTTTATCAACTCCTGTCTAATCTGTCCTATCTTATTGCTCGGAGCATGAATTCATTGACATCTTTCTCCGGACCGATGAATTCGACGTTTGTATGGATCGCTTGGAAGTGTTTGCGGGCAAAGTCGATTTTTGCCGCTTCTTCTGGGCGGAGTGCGCCTTCCCAGTCGGTTCCTTTTGTTTCGAGGACGAAGTATAGTTTTTCTTCGCCGTCTTTGTCGACTACAAGCGCCCAGTCGGGATTGTATGCACCGATTGGCGTGTCGATTTTAAACCAATTTGGCAGTTTGACATATACTTTGACATATTTGTCCTTTTCAAATCGCTGTGCAAAACTCGCTTCGATATCCGAATCGTAGACGATATGATCGAACAACGATTTTTCACTACGAATCGCATTGTTGTTTAAGTACGCAAGCAGCTCTTCATTTTCAAACAGCTCGACGGCATAATACGCATCATCGCCGATTTTGTAATATTTCACACCGTCTTTTAAAAGCAATTTCATTTCGCGCTGAATGATTTTTGCGACCTCTTCCATAAACTTTTGCGGATTGTTTTTAAAGTCATCGAGACGGTCGCAGCCCGTCAAAATTTCCACAATCGTTTTTCGCGTTAAATTCGTGCGGTTTTGCAGTTCGGCAACAATATCTGGCAACGTATGGTGAGCGGTAATATAATCTTCCACTCGCTCACTGACGGTTTCCAACTGCACTCCTTCCACGCGGTCGATCGCCAATTGATCTTTTCGGCTGATAATACGAATTTTTTCAATACGCGGCATGTGTTGAATGCTTTTTATACTTTTTTGAATCAATTGATCGCTATCAATTTGAACGGAGTAGACCGTTTTATATTTAATTCGCTCCCAAAGTTGGCGAAACTCTTCACCAAAAAACACTTGCTTATTTAATTGCACTCTTTTCTTTTTCGTCGCATCTTTAATCGGCAAGTGCTGCAAGTAATGGTTTATTTCATGCAAAATCGCTTGCTTCCAAGGCTGAAACTCATCGCTCATCTTTAATGTATCATTATCTATCGCTTCTTTTAGCTCTGGCTTTGCTTTTCCTTTACCGTCAATATATCCATGCTGCTTCAGCTCTTCGTACAACTTAGCCGATAAATCGTAGCCCATTTGCATCGGTTCTTCTGTATTTGGATCAATGTACGTTAATTTGGCAAATATGTGTTTTTCGATCTTGCCAAAAGTCACGCCTGTTTCTTCTTCCATTTCTTTTTGCAAGGAAGCGACAAACTCTTCATATGACTCATTCGCCATCACCGTTAATATGTTCACACTGTCATCTTGCACTCGTTCACCGTTTTGATTCACGGCTAACCGCAGCCCGCGACCAATTTCTTGGCGACGTGATACGTATGTTCCCGCTGAATCTTTTAATGTACAAATTTGAAATACGTTTGGGTTGTCCCAACCTTCACGCAGAGCGGAGTGCGAGAAAATAAAGCGAAGTGGCTCGTCCAAACTTAACAACCGTTCTTTGTCTTTCATAATAAGGTTATATACATCTGTATCCGCTTCTGTATTCCCTTTCGTATCTTTTAGCCTTCCTTTTTTATCTTGTGCAAAATAACCGTTATGCACTTTTTCAATCGGAATATCGACATCAATATCGTTAAACAATGTACGATATTTTGGTTTTTGAATGAGTTTCTGATACTCTTCTTCAAACATCACGGCGTATTTCCCTTTTATCGGGTTGCCATCTTGATCGTAGTCACGATAGTTCGCTACTTTATCAATGAAAAATAAGCTAAGCACTTTAATGCCACGATGGCGTAAGCGCAATTCTTTATCTAAATGCTCCTCAATCGTTTTGCGAATTTGGTATCGTTTAATCGTATCGTCATCAATATCGCCAATCACATCACCGATTCGCAAATAATGACCGTTGACTTCAATCGACTCGTTTCCCGGCGTCCAGTCAATTTGCTCAACAATATAACCACGATATATGTCGCGCTCTCCAGAAACGTCATATAAATCATCGCCATATTTCACTGTTTTCGTCGTTCGCTTCACTTTCCCACGCGTCTCGACATCCAGTTCAATCGTTGCTTTTCGTTCCTTCACATCTACTAGCTTGATATAAGGTACATTAAACGATGGCTCGGAGCGAACGGACATGACTTCAATTCGCTTAACAAGTTTTTGGTTGTAAGCATCGACCGCATCTAATCGGTAAATCATATTGTATTTATCGACATGCGTTGCCGAATAACGCAACGTGCATAATGGGTTGAGTGACGCAATCGCCTCTTTTGACTTTGGCGTCGTATCGACGCTTTGCGGTTCGTCGATAATAACAATCGGGTTCGTTTCTTGAATAAATTGAATTGGCCGATACCCGTTTAAGCGATCGTTCGGACGGTGGATGACGTTTGCTTTGTCTTCTTTTTCTGGATCTTCAAAGCTTTTGCGAAAAGCATCAATATTAATAACCATCACTTGAATCGTCGTAGCGGTCGCAAAATTGCGGACGCGGTCCAATTTTTGTGAATCGTAAATGAAATATTCTAGCGGCTTGTTGTCATATAGTTCATTAAAATGATCTCTTGTTATTTGTAGCGATTTATAAACGCCTTCGCGAATGGCGACCGACGGTACAACGATGACAAACTTTGTAAAACCGTAATGTTTATTTAATTCATAAATCGTTCGCAAGTACACATACGTTTTCCCTGTTCCTGTTTCCATTTCGATCGTGAAATTCATACCGTCTAACTTCTCGCTGCGCGGCAAGCCGTTTTTCAGTTGAACGTCTTGAACGTTTTTTAAGATTTCATCCGACGTAAGGTCTAAGCGATTTCCTATCCCGAGCGCCGTTTGAATCATTCCGGCATTTGGCCCATACGAAACAGTAAAATTTGACTGGCTCAGCTCTTGTCCCTTAAAAATCTGGACAACGGAATCAATCGCTTGTTTTTGGTAGGTTAAATCTCCATGAAACTTTAGCTTCATTTCCTACACGCTCCTTACATCATTGATTCCGTTCTTTTTCAATGTTTGAATGGCGTTTATTTTCACCGAGTCGTTCATAAAGCCCGATTCTTTAAAAATGACTTTCGGCGATAAATGCTCGGACTTATATTTCATCATTTCATGGACAATGTCTAAATCAATATCATTTTCTAAGCATAGTAGCACCGCCCCGAACCCGACGTTGTAAATCGTTTTGCCGTTGTAGTCGATTTCTTCAATCGGCGTCGTCAGCGGCAGCCCGATTTTTAGTAAAATTTCATACAATAAATCTTCTTTTGTCCGGTCTTCTTTCATATTATCCTTGTAATCAAAAAGGTCTTGTTTCAAGTTTTCGAAATCTGGATCCCACATTTTAATATTTGACGAATCGAGCGTAAACACTTTAAAACCTATATCCAAATCGTTTTTTCCTGTCTCCTGAACAATCTTTTCCCCTGCGCGGCGAATGCGTTCTTTCCCGATTTCGCAAATGTTTTTGTAACCAGCTTTATACGCTTCTGAGTTTTCAGCAGTTGGTTCTGGTAACTGTACCATAATAAACTTCCGATTCCCGCCATCTTCGGCATTTAGTTGCATCACCGCATGGGCGGTAGTAGCGGAGCCGGAGAAAAAGTCTAAGATAATATCGTTAATTGAACTACCCGAGTCTTCCTGTACATACGAAACTGCGCTAATTAATTTCTTAACTATATTTTCATCTTTAGGAAAGTCGAATACTTTTTTTTCAAATAAATCTTTTAACCTTTTTGACGCACTTCTGTTATCTTGATAAAAAACGCTGTATGGAACTTGATATTCACTTTCAAATAAGTAACGCTTGTAGCAAGGTATAGTTGTTTCATCATCACCAAAATGAATGCGGTTATCATTTATTAAGTCTAACATTTTTTCTTTATTCATATATCTCCATCCACCTGCTGGCTGTTTAACAGGCTTCTTTGTAACCGGATGTAAAATTTCATATCTTGCACCGTTTGCTTCAGGTTTAGATAAATCTGAAGGAAAATATACTCCTCTCTCGTCAATACAATTATAATGTTTATGCTGTTTAGAAGGATGATTGTCAGAAAGTGAATTATACCATTCTTTTAATAACTTAGAGGCTAGCTTATAATCATTATTCGACTCTTTTATAAATTCTTGAACAACATCATATATTTCCTTCAACCCTTCTTTTTTCTCTCTCCATACCAAACCAGCTTCTCTTACAAATGCCATATTTCTAAAATAACAAAGGACATATTCATGTGAGTTTGAAATATATTTAGAGTCATTTTTTCGACCAGCACTCCAAATAAAGTTACCTATAAAATTTTCTTGCCCAAATATCTCATCACAAATTTTTTTCAAATTTGCCATTTCATGATCATCAATACTAATAAAAATAACCCCATCCTCCCTTAACAAATTCCTCGCTAGCTTTAACCGCGGGTACATCATATTCAACCAATCGGTATGATATCGTCCATTTGTTTCGGTATTGGCTTTTGTTGTTTGCTGCGTCATTTCTTTGTAGTTTTTAATGTTATCGCGGAAGTCGTCTTTATAAACAAAGTCTTTTCCAGTGTTGTATGGCGGGTCGATGTAGATCATTTTAATTTTGCCAAAGTATGATTTTTGCAATAGCTTCAATACTTCGAGGTTGTCCCCTTCAATATAAAGGTTTTCTGTCGTGTCCCAGTTTTTGCTTGATTGTTTGTCTGGTCTGAGCGTTCCAGTGGACGGCGTTTGCGCGAGTTTCATGGCTTGTGTCTTGCCGTGCCATGTAAATTCGTATCGCTCGTTTCTTTTTTCAATTTCTTCGCCAAGCACAAGCTTTAGTTTCTCAAAATCGATTTTTCCTTCCGTCACGACTTCTGGGAATAGCTTCTTTAATGCTTCGATGTTTGTTTGCACTAAATCCATTGATTTTCCGTCTAGCTTTTCCATCGTTTTTACCCTTTCATTTTAATCGTTGTTTTAATTGTTCGATTTGTGTGGTTAGTTTGTGAATGTTCATGTTCATTTCTACTTTGCGATTAAATTGCGTTTCTTTTTTTAGATTCGCTTTCCACGCAGCGATTTCTGTTTCTAGTTGCTTGATTTGTGCGATCAGTTGCTGCGATTGTTCGTTTGCTGCGATATAAAACGCGCCAACTGCATCGACGTGTTGAAACGCTTGGACAGCACGGTGAATATCTTGATAAAACTGAAAGAAATGCGCAAATGATACGTTTTTCATATGTACGGACGCGATGAACTGCCGAACAGTTTCATTCGCTTCATCGAGCGGAAACCACGGAGTGTAAGCTTGTTGTTCTAAAACCGCCTGTGACTGATCCACTTTGTTTCGCCGCTTTATACACGTATGGACTTGGATGTTTTCTTTTTTCGTAAACATGATGACAACCGGATTCGGAAGTGCGCCTTGAATCACTTCACTAATCGTTGACACATGGGTATCTTTTGCTTCTTCTCTTAACCGAATGGTAATAAACATAACCCCTTCGTAATGGTACTCTTCATTAATGAACGGCTGGATATTCATGTTGCTTGGCGTTAATACATACGTTAACTCGATCCGCTCCACATATTTCATAATATAGTCTTTTTCTTTTTTGTTTAAATCTGCAAAATCGTAAAACGTTTTTTTGTCTAATTTTTTGTGAAGCGGACGAACGTGAGAATCCAAACCAATCATTTGATAAAACGCAACTCCAGCCATCATTCTCACCCTTTGATAATAAGATAAGAAACGATTTCGAAATCTTGTAAATTTGTATTAGCTGTTGTCATCAGTTGATCTAAATTGCCTAAGCTGAAAATGTTCAACGTTGCATGTTGATCGATTTTTCCGACAATCTCTTCTACCGCTTGTTCAAGCAATTGTTTATATACGCCCATCTCTTTTCCGTTTTTCGTTTCCTCGTAAAATGCCGCATATAACTGGCTTTCTACTTCGTTTTTTCCGTGGCATAATGATCGGTATAAATCCAAAATTTTTTTCACATGGACGTGGTTGTATAATACTTCGCCATTTTCTTTCACATACACTAAGTAGTATGGGTGAAGGGCGTTTTGTTCATGGGTAGTCGTAAAATGATTGATTTGCTTTAAACAAAAAATAACCCCCGGTTGAATGTCGTCTCTTAATTTTTCATTTTTGTTTACTGTGATGCTGAACAGTCCGAAAGGTGCTGTTTCGATCATTTCTTTGTTTTGTTTCATAAAATTCAATAAGTCCATGCGAAAATCATCCATCGTAAAGTCGGTTAGCGAAATGTTTCCAGAAATATCTTCTAAATCTATTACTTCGCTTTGTAGTTTTTCCAGTTGTTTTCTCCGATACTCAAGGTCTTTCATTTCATTGCTGTTGCTAGAAAGGACATCTTCTTCCCCGGTCGATGAAATATCGAGAATTGCCATCTTTTCTTTTACTCTGCTGACAAGATTAATGTACTCGTCCAGCTCTATTGGCGGCCAAAAGTTCACAAGCTGAATTTGCTCGTTTTTGCTTCCAATTCGGTCAATTCGGCCAAACCGTTGAATAATGCGCACCGGATTCCAGTGAATATCGTAGTTAATTAAATAATCACAGTCTTGCAAGTTTTGCCCTTCCGAAATACAGTCTGTCGCAATCAAAATGTCAATTTCGTCTGTCATATCAGGCATTAGTTTTTTTCTCTCTTTCGACGTAGGAGAGAAATGCATTAAAACGTTATTAAAGTCCGTTTTTTGCATCGGAAACGTTGTTTTCGGCCGGTCTTTCCCTGTTACTACTGCACAGTGAAGATGGAATTCGTGCCGAATCCAGCGATGCAAATGTTCATATAAGTATTTTGCGGTATCAGCAAACGCCGTAAAAATGAGTATCTTTTTATTTTGTCCATTGATTGGGTGTGCGATTTTCTGTTGAATCATCTTTTTGAGCGTCAACATTTTTTGATCGCGTTCCGGTGTAACTTGGCTAGCATAATCCAACAACTTTTGTAGAATGGTACGATCATATAGCAAATCTTGCTTCCAACGGATACGATCGATATCACGCAGAGCGATTTTCACTTTTGCCCCGACAAATGCTTCTTCCAATTCATCGTCTTCCATGTCAATCTCAGCGAACTCGCCAATGTTAGTAGCTTCGATCTCGATTTTAGACAGCTGAGCATCAATTTGTTCAATAATGTTTTTTAATGTTAGCGAGAAAGAGTAGATGCTGCTTTCTAGACGCTTTAATAAGTTCGTTTTCATTAAATAGACGAGATTGTTTTCACGGTCTGTTTGTTTCAATACGTGTCCGTTGGCAACTTTTGTGTCGTATTTTTCATGATAAAACGCCTGCTTATGCGGTAAAATGTATTTCATCGGCGAATAAAGCGCAAACCGCAAACGTAAAATGTCGTTATTAATGATAGAGAGCGATGGGAATTCTTGCTTTGCATCGATCGTCTCTTTTATATTGATCGGCTTTAACCGTTGCGGGAATTTCCCGATCGCGTCTACATTATAATATTTTTCAATATGGCGGCGCGAGCGAGCAATCGTTAGTGAATCAAGCAACGTAAAATAATCCCAGCTCAGCATATCCAATAGTCGTTCTGTCGTTCGTTCTTCTTCGGGTAAGTTACTCCATTTTTTAAATTGCGATTGTGCACGGCGAATCGTTTGGTTAATGCTTTTAATATTGGCGGTTTCCGCTAATGCTTTATCATTTCCTTCTGTAATAAAAGCAATTTGGTTTTTTAAATCGTCCAGTTTGTTGTTAACAGGGGTTGCGGAAAGCATCAACACTTTTGTTTTCACGCCCGCTTTAATAATATCGTTCATTAAACGTGAATAGCGAGTAATATGGCTTTTCCGCGGGTCATTGTTACGGAAATTGTGCGATTCATCAATGACGACTAAATCATAATTTCCCCAGTTGACGTATTCTAAATTAATGTTTCCGCTATATCCGCCTTTGCGCGACAGATCGGTATGATTTAGCAAATCATAAGAGAAGCGGTCTTCGAGCAAAACATTTCGTTTGTCATTCGCACGGTAAATTTCCCAGTTTTCTCGCAGTTTTTTTGGTGCAAGCACAAGAACGCGATGATTTCGTAATTCGTAATATTTAATGATTGCTAATGCTTCAAATGTTTTTCCTAATCCGACGCTATCAGCAATAATGCAGCCCCCATACGTTTCAATTTTATTAATCGCTCCAACCACACCATCGCGCTGAAAGTCATAAAGTTTATTCCAAATCGTTGTCTTTTCAAAGCCCGTTTTCGTTTGTAACGTGCTGTAATCGCGCGTTTCTTGCAGAAAATCTTTGAAAAGATTGTAAAGTGTAACAAAATAAATAAATTCGGGCGTGTGCTCTTGGTACAATACCTCTAATTGGCGCAAAATTTGCTCCTTTACATCTTGCAAGGCATACTCATTTTTCCAAATGTCATCAAACTGGCGTAATAACTCAATATTCTCTTTTTCATCATCCGTAATCGTGTTAATATACATGTTGGACGAGTTGCTGTAGCCTAGTCCTGGGCTCGAAAAAGGAGCGCCACCGACCAATCCAATTTGCGTTCCGTCTTTATTTTGGACATGGTATAGCCCGCCTTCAATTTTGCGCGTAGTAACCGATTTTATTTTCACTTTTTGTTTCAACCATTTCGCAAACTCTTTTGCTATGTATGCTTGGTTTAGTTCTGCTTTATATTTTTGCTCTTCTTCCACACCGTACAACAATGTTTCGTTTTTTGCGATTTTTTCGTTCGCTAAATGGTCCCCTCTCACAAAGGCTGGTTCCGTAAAAATGAAACGCAACTCTTCGATTTGTGAAAACTCCTTTTTTAGCTCTACAAAAGCATATAACGTGAAATGAGCTGCCGCAACAGAAAGTTTACTCCCTTTTTGCATATGCTTTTTGAGCACATCCCCTACTAAACCACGTTGCTTATTATCAATCATTCCTTTGGACATATAACATCGGAACTCCTTATTGGTTAGTTACAAAACCTATTTCGACATGATTTTATTGTACCAAAATAGAGATGACAGAAACTGTCGAAATTAGTCGAAAACGTGCGTCAATACGAGAAAAATAAAAAGCAATCCCCCTCCCTCACTGCCAAGGAAGGAGGCATTTCATCAATAAAAACAAAAGGAGCGACACGATGCCGCTCCCCTTCTTGACCTGTCATCCATATGAACGACAGCGTTTATTCTGCACATGATTATACAACAAAAATATGACGTGTCAAGACACATTTTCACACCATCATTGTAACGTCGCCGATTGCATAGTGGTAAAACAAAAAACACCAGGCTCCCCTGGTGCTCTGGTGCTAGCAACATGTTTGTTTGTCGTCTTCGCAACAATCTTCTTGCTCTTTGCAGCAGTCCTCTTTCCCCTCGCAGCAATCTTCCTTCCCCTTTTTCCTCATTATAACAAATGCATGCACGATCGCCACAAAAAAGACAGAAGCCCAGCGACTTCTGCCTTTTATGTTTATGCAATTTGAAGTGGCATATTTTCTTTCAAGCCGAGCGTTTGGGCAGCGAGCGTTTGTACTTCTCGTAAAAGCGTTTCGTTTTTCATTAGCGATACACCATATGATGGGATCATCTCTTTAATTTTCGCTTCCCATTGTTTCATTTCATTTGGGAAGCATTTTTCAATCACTTCAAGCATGACGTGAACAGCTGTTGAAGCACCCGGTGATGCACCAAGTAGCGCAGCAACCGAGCCGTCATGGGCGGCAACAACTTCCGTACCGAATTGAAGCGTGCCTTTGCCGCCTGCTTCGGTATCTTTAATGACTTGTACACGCTGACCAGCAATAATGACATCCCAATCTTCACTTTTCGCATGCGGAATAAATTCGCGCAATTCTTCCATGCGCTGTTCTTTCGATAACATCACTTGTTCAATTAAATATTTTGTTAATGCCATGTTTTTCGCTCCTGCCGCAAGCATCGTTAACACGTTATGCGGCTTGACGGACGTAATTAAATCAAACAGCGATCCGTTCTTTAAAAATTTCGGTGAAAATCCAGCGAACGGTCCGAACAATAACATTTTTTTACCGTCAATAAAACGTGTATCGAGATGTGGAACAGACATTGGAGGTGCCCCAACTTTCGCTTTGCCGTACACTTTCGCATGATGTTGCTCGATCATGTCTGGATTGTTGCATACCATAAATAGCCCGCTCACCGGAAAACCGCCAATTCCTCTTCCTTCAGGAATTCCTGATTTTTGAAGTAAGTGCAAGCTTCCGCCCCCTGCACCGATAAAGACGAATTTTGCATAATGGGACTGTACTTCACCAGTCGCTACATTGCGCACTTTTACTTCCCATAAGTTGTCACTTGTTCGTTTCATATCTTCAACATGATGTTTATAATACAAATTCACATGCTTATGTTCTAAATGCTCAAATAACATGCGTGTTAAAGCCCCAAAATTCACGTCCGTTCCCGCTTCAATTCTTGTTGCTGCAATCGGTTCAGTAACGATACGATCTTCCATCATCAACGGAATCCACTCTCTTAATTTTTGCGGATCATCAGAAAACTCCATCCCTTTAAACAAAGGATTATCCACCATCTGTTCAAACCTCTTCTTCAAAAACGCAACATTTTCTTCCCCTTGCACGAAACTCATATGCGGAATTGGCATAACAAAGTCCTTCGGGTTGCGAATGTGTTTATTTTGAACGAGATAAGACCAAAATTGCAATGATTCTTGAAACTGCTCATTAATTTTAATTGCTTTACTTATATCAATTGATCCGTCCGCTTTTTCAACTGTGTAGTTTAGTTCACAAAGTGCGGCATGACCTGTTCCGGCATTGTTCCATTCGTTCGAGCTTTCATCTGCTGGTTGACCAAGCCTTTCAAACACAGCAATTTCCCACTCTGGTGCTAACTCTTTCAACAACGTCCCTAATGTCGCACTCATAATCCCCGCACCAATTAAAATCACATCTGTTTTCATCATTGGCCCCCCCTAAACGTTCCCATCGATTCGACCAAAAACTTCTCCACATTTATTATAACACATTTAAATTATAGTATGTCACTATTATTCTAAACGATTACAAAAATGTTTGTATAATTAAATAAAAACGAATATACTCACATATGTTCAACAAAAAGAAACAATATTCTCTTTTTAACGATTTTACAAAATCATTCGATATTTTACTAGCTTTATTATAAAAAAAAAAAACGAACAAGGTCGCCCTTGTTCGTTTTTATTCAGCTTGCACTTCTTGCGTGCGAATAAATTGATCATAAAATGCAGCAAGCGATGTGTAAACGTACGGAATGAGCCATAAAAGTCCGATTCCAAGCGTTATGATGGACAAAAGCCCCCAGCCAATAAAGCTAACATATAGCAAAAATAACTTTCCTTTATATCCTTTCATTCGTTTTTTACTTTCGCTAATCGCTTGAAGCGCACCGTATTCGGGATGATCTTTTAATAAAAAGAATGCTTGTGAATAAGATAACGATTTAATAATTCCAGGGATAATAAGTAGCAAACTCCATAAAAACACAAAGATACCAAATAAAACGGACGTGCCAATGAGTTTTAATGATAACTTCCCATTTTGATATACTGTAAACATTGGAGAGATTCGGACAGGTTCATGGCGATACACATCTAAAAATACCCAATACACAACAACACTAAACGGAATGAGCGCAAGTGAAAGAAGCAAACTGACGATCGAAACAGATATTGTCACGTTTTCTTGTTCAATCCATACGTCCCATCCTCCACTTAATACAACCTCAACTACTATAGGGAAAACGATGGTCACGAACGCATAAACAAGCATAAGAAGCACGGCACTGCCCCATTTTCCTTTCAACGCTTCCCTTGCTTCACGCCTTAACAATGATAATGTCATATGATAAAGCCTCCTTTTACGTGATCACACTTACACATATGGTCTATGCGGTTTTTACTCTAACATACTTATTCAAAAAAGTAAATGAGATGAATATTCTCTATGTTTTGTATATAATGGGTGTATCCATTATAAGGGAGGAATAGAAATGAAAAGCATCAAACCTGGCCGCGGGCCATCCATGCAAGGATTTATCGGCAGTATCGCCACCATTTTATTCGGTATGTTTTGGACGTTTATGACTTTTTCGATTACAAAAGATTCTCCCATTCCAGGATCACAAATCTTTCCTTTTTTCGGCTTCGTTATCATTGGTATCGGTATTTTTCAAGCTGTGTATCATTACAAAAACGCTACAGGGAAAGAACGGATGTCGATCGTCGATATCGTTGACGAAAATGAAGAAAAAGATCCGCTAAACGCTCGCTTGCGTCGTAATGAAGGAGAAAAGTTTTGTCCGTATTGTGGAACGATGGTTCAAACAAGCTTTCAATTTTGTCCATCTTGTGGGAAATCATTATAAAAAGTTCGGCGAGCGCCGAACTTTTTTACTAATTTTTCTTTATGGCCAAACGTGTTAGCCATATGACTCCGAAAACGGATAATCCAATTATTCCAAGCATGACGAATTGAAATACAATGTCCCCGATGTACATAAAATCAACTCCTTTTCTTTCCATTATACTTTATTTTTCGTATACGAGCCATGTTGGTTTGTTAATTTTTGCTGATAAACGAACGTATCTTTATCGCTCGGATTTTTATTGCCTCCGAACATAAAGTTGCCTAAGCTATAAACAATCATTTTTCCTTTATATTGTTCAATGCCTTGAATGACGTGCGGATGATGACCAACGACAAGATCTGCCCCACTATCGATCGTAAAAATTCTTTTTTTATTTGTTGATGATTTAGAACATAGTTTTATAAAAATAGATAAAAAATGACTGTACATGTTGTGGCAATGGCTATGCCTATGAGCGTTTCGTACGGAAGCAATGTAAGGCGCTCTTTCGTTGACATATGTACACTCGCTGCGGTGATATGAAAAAAACTGCCGTGCGGTAAATGGTCGAGCACTGTTGCCCCCGCATGTACCATAGCTGCTCCCGCAAGCGATGGGACACCCGCTTCAACTAACGCTTTTCCAAACACGTGGCTTGCGACAGCTGTCCCCGCCGTTGTAGATGCAGTAATGCCTGACAATAACGCACCAGCTAACGATGCCATGACGTATGGCGGAAACCCTAGCGATTCGAGCATGTGCATAAACGTTTGGTGCAAAGCGGAGTTCGCGATTACACCCGCTAGCGTTCCAGTACCAAGAAGCATGAATACAACACCGCTCATTTTTTCCATGCCTACGCGTAGAAACACGTTCAACTCCCTCGTTTTATTCATAACAATCACACCAATCACCGCACCAGTCGGCAAAGCGATAAGTGGATCAATTGACACGCCAAAGAGCGGACGTGACAATAAAAGAATTATCGCAACACCGGGAGCAACGATCGCTTTTTGCCATGGAGGTGTTTCTTTTTCAACCGTTTCAATTTTTGGCATATGTTTGTCATCACCCCGCCACCGTTTTGCAAGCTGGTACGTGACAAAAAGACCAATCACCGCCGGTGCGATGCCTGCCATCATGAGAGAGGAAAGAGGGACATGAAATGCCTCAGCTGCTGCAATCGTATTCGGGTTAGGGGAAATAATATTCCCAGCTTTCCCCCCACCAATTAATGCGAGCAATATAGCAAAACGCGACACGTCAAGTCGATGTGCCATCGCAAGCGCAACAGGTGCAATCGTCATAATGGCAACATCAACAAATACCCCACACGCTGTTAACATCATCGCTGCAACACATAGCGAAAATAGCGCATATTTTTCCCCGCATGCTTGCATGAGTTTTTCTGCTATTGCCACCGCTGCCCCCGACTGTATCAATACACCAGCAAGCACACCAGCTGCTAAAACGCGCAAAATAGACGGGGTCATCTCTTTTGCTCCATCTATCATTAGCCGAACAGCTTCATCGATAGAAACTCCCCCTAGTAAAGCACCAATAAACGCTCCGCCCATCATTCCATACCCCACCGGCACATTTCGTAAAATAAATACAACAGCTAGTAGAAAAGCAGCTATCGCTCCAAATGTGTTCAATTTGATCCCCTCCAAGTATACAATCTATAAACATATCATGATGTAACGTCATTTTTTGTAAATATATCACAAATAACATAAAAACTGTGTAAAAATTTTTAAAAATACATACAGATGTATTGTCATCCATATATACATATAGTAGTAATAGTCTTTTTGTCGGAGGTGATCAGTGTAATAGGACGTTTTTTACTTATTTCTATCGGAACGGGTGTTATAATGGTACTTGGAACATATTTCAAATGAAATGAAGCGAGCCATTCGACAATTTTCCACGTAAGAAAAAGGTGCCCAAATTGGACACCTTTTTCTTACGATGAAATCGTACGTTTAAACGTATCAAATTGCTCTGTCACTTGTTTATCTGGCGCTGCTGTCAATACGCTGACGATAACAATAGCGATGAGGCCTGCGATAAAGCCAGGAATCATCTCATACATGACGCTAGCGTATGAAGAGTTTGCCCAAACGATGACCGTTGTCGCCCCTGCAATCATTCCTGCAAGCGCCCCCCATTTTGTCATGCGACGCCACCATAAGCTTAATATAATGACAGGACCGAACGAAGCACCAAACCCAGCCCATGCATAGCCAACAAGATTTAGAATCGTATTGTTTTGCTCATATGCCAAAATTAAAGCAACAACAGCAACAAGTAACACCGATAAACGACCAACAAACACAAGCTCTTTATCGGACGCTGAACGACGGAATAAAACTTTATATAAATCTTCAGTTAGGGAACTTGATGTCACAAGCAATTGCGATGAAATCGTGCTCATAATTGCCGCTAAAATGGCTGCAAGTAAAAACCCTGTAATAAGCGGATGGAATAAAATTTCCCCAAGTTTAATAAATACCGTTTCTGGATCTTCTAACGTCATGCCGGCTTGTTTAAAGTAAGCGATTCCAAAAAGACCTGTGAGCATCGCGCCGACAGATGAAAAAATCATCCAGCCCATTCCAATCCGACGAGCTTGTTTCATCTCTTTCACCGATGAAATCGCCATAAAGCGAACGATAATGTGAGGCTGTCCAAAATAACCAAGTCCCCAAGCGAATAAAGAAATGATGCCGACTACGCTTGTTCCTTTAAACAAATCGAGCAAATTCGGATCGGTGTCTCGAATCGTTGCTGTCGTTTCTGTGAATCCCCCTGTATGCATCAATGTCACAACAGGTACGAGAATAAGTGCAATAAACATAATGAGACCTTGCACAAAGTCCGTCCAGCTGACCGCTAAAAATCCCCCGAATAACGTGTACGCAATAACAACACTAGCGACAATCCATAGCCCCGTATGATAATCTGTACCGAACGAGTTTTTAAACATGACTCCGCCAGAAACGAAACCAGAAGAAACGTAAAACGTAAAGAAAATCATAATGACGAATCCTGAAACGAGGCGAAGTAGCTTCGATGTATCACCAAAACGATTTTCTAAAAATGCTGGAATCGTAATCGAATCGTTTGCCACTTCTGTATACACACGCAAGCGTGGAGCAACGTATAACCAGTTCGCATACGCCCCTAAAGCTAGTCCGATGACGATCCATGAAGCGCTTAACCCTTGTGCATACATCGCGCCAGGCAAGCCAAGCAACAACCAACCGCTCATATCTGACGCCCCAGCACTTAACGCCGTTACGGCTGGACCGAGCGTCCTTCCACCTAACATATAATCAGACAAGTTTGACGTCCGTTTATATGCCCAATACCCAATGAGTAACATCCCCACCATATATACGACAACAGATGCAATAACCAAAACAATCTCCCCTTCCTTTTGTTTCATTTCATTCGGGAAGCATTTTTCAATCACTTCAAGCATGACGCGAACAGCTGTTGAAGCGCCTGGTGATGCACCAAGTAGCGCAGCAACCGAGCCGTCATGGGCGGCAACAACTTCCGTACCGAATTGAAGCGTGCCTTTGCCACCTGCTTCTGTATCTTTAATGACTTGTACACGCTGACCGGCAATAATGACATCCCAATCTTCGCTTTTCGCATGCGGGATAAATTCACGCAATTCTTCCATGCGCTGTTCTTTTGATAACATCACTTGTTCAATTAAATATTTTGTTAATGCCATGTTTTTTGCTCCTGCCGCAAGCATCGTTAACACGTTATGCGGCTTGACAGACGTGATTAAATCAAACAGCGATCCGTTCTTTAAAAATTTCGGTGAAAATCCAGCGAACGGCCCGAACAATAACATTTTTTTACCGTCAATAAAACGTGTATCGAGATGTGGAACAGACATTGGAGGTGCCCCGACTTTCGCTTTGCCGTACACTTTCGCATGATGTTGCTCGATAATGTCTGGATTGTTGCACACCATAAACAGCCCACTTACCGGGAATCCACCGATTCCTTTTCCTTCAGGGATGCCGGATTTTTGTAGTAAATGCAAGCTGCCGCCGCCTGCCCCGATAAAGACGAACTTCGCTGTGTGAACGTCAGCTTCCCCTGTCGCGCGTACTTTTACTTCCCATAAGTTGTCACTTGTTCGTTTCATATCTTCAACATGATGTTTATAATACAAATTCACATGCTTATGTTCTAAATGCTCAAATAACATATTACAAAAATGTTTATATAATTAAATAAAAACGAATATACTCACACATGTTCAACGAAAAGAAACAATATTCTTCTTTTAATGATTTTACAAAATAATTTGATATTTTGCTAGCTTTATTTATAAAAATGGAACAAAATGGTTGTAAGACAACTGTCTTACAACCATTTTGTCAACAGTCTGAAACTCCGGGCAGCCCGAAGTCTTTTTCTATTAACGTTTTCCTTTGACATACGGCGTACCGAGCGCTTTTGGCGCATCCGCCCGTCCGATAAATCCAGTTAACGCTAAAATCGTTAAAGCATACGGCAAAATAAGCAAATAAACAGTCGGTACGTTTTTCAAAAACGGAATCGCCTGTCCGACGATGCTTAAACTTTGCGCAAATCCGAAGAAAAGGGCCGCTCCCATCGCACCAAGCGGATGCCATTTTCCGAAAATCATCGCAGCAAGCGCCATAAATCCTTGACCAGAGATCGTCGCATGGCTGAAATCGCGTGAAATAATCGTCGCATAAATCGAACCGCCAATTCCTGCAAGTGCACCGCTTAACATCACTGCGATGTAGCGCATTTTTGTCACATTAATCCCCATCGTATCTGCCGCCATCGGATGTTCCCCAACGGCACGAAGGCGAAGTCCGAACGGTGTTTTATAAATGACGTACCATACGACAAACGCTAATACAATCGCTAAATAAGATGGCAAATATCCGTTTGAGAAAAAAATCGGACCGAGAACAGGAATTTTACTTAAAATCGGAATATCAATTTTATCAAAACCAACTTGTACTTGGTCTGTCTGTCCTTTTCCATACCACATTTTAACGAGGAACAACGATAACCCTAACGATAAAAAGTTAATCGCCACCCCGCTAACGACTTGGTCAGCACGAAGCGAAATGGCTGCTACTGCATGCATAAGCGAGAAAATAGAAGCAACAACCATCGCAACAACCATCGCAAGCCATGGGGTTAGTTCGCCAAACTGGTCAGCAAACGTTAAGTTAAATACTACACCAGTAAACGCTCCGATGACCATCAAGCCCTCTAATCCGATATTTACAACGCCGGAACGCTCACTAAATACGCCACCAAGCGCCGTGAAAATGAGCGGTGCCGCAAAGAAAATCGCGGAAGGAATAATAATTTCAAGGATGTTTAACATTTATTTTCCCTCCTTTTTCAAGCGCGTAAGCACAAGACGAATTAAATAGCTAGAAGCAACGAAGAAAATGATCAACGCAATGACGATGTCAACAAGTTCTGTCGGCACATCAGCCGCTGATGGCATCTCTAACGCTCCGACTTTTAACGCTCCAAATAAAATAGCTGCTAAAATAATGCCAAACGCATTGTTTCCACCGAGAAGGGCGACGGCAATTCCATCAAATCCGACTCCGGTGAATCCAGCTTTAACGGAGACGTTTTCAAAAGTTCCTAACCCTTCCATCGCTCCAGCAATACCAGCAAATGCCCCAGAAATAACCATCGATAATATAATATTGCGATTAACGTTCATACCTGCATAATGTGATGCATGTTGGTTAAAACCGACGGCACGAAGTTCATATCCTGTTGTCGTTTTCTCAAGTAAAAACCACATGACAACAGCTGCAATTAACGAAATAATAATGCCGTAATGAAGGGTAGAGTAATCAGTTAATGACTGTAAAAATTCCGAACGTAACGATGCAGTCGGATGAATTTTTTCCGACTTAAATCCTTGATCAGATAAAACAGAGCGAATGATCGCATTCGACACGTATAAAGCAATATAGTTCATCATAATCGTGACGATTACCTCATGAACACGAAAACGAGCTTTTAAAAATCCCGGAATGAATCCCCAAAGTGCCCCAGCGAACGCAGCAGCAACAATAGCGAGCGGCAGATGGATGACTTTCGGGAGCTCAAACGCAACGCCTACCCAAACCGCAGCGAGCCAGCCGACGATCAGTTGTCCTTCTACACCGATGTTAAATAACCCGGTGCGAAAAGCGAACGCAACCGCTAACCCCGCTAAAATATATGGTGTCACTTGACGAATCGTTTCCCCAATGTAATATCGATCCCCAAAAGCACCGTTCAATAAAGCGGAATAGCCAGCAATTGGGTCATATCCACTAACGATCATCACGATGGCGCCAGCAATAATTCCGAGAATAACCGCAAAAACAGGAACGAGAATATTTGTTAAACGATTTTCACTCATGATGATACACCTGCTTCCTTCCGTTTGCTTCCTGCCATCAACAAACCAAGCTCTTGTTCTGTCGTTTCTTTCGGATCAACAATAGCAACAATTTTCCCTTCGTAAATAACGGCAATACGATCGCTGATGTTCATAATTTCATCTAGCTCGAACGAAACGAGCAAGACAGCTTTTCCTTTATCACGTTGTTCAATGAGACGTTTATGAATAAACTCAATCGCTCCAACGTCAAGTCCACGCGTCGGTTGTGCGGCAATGAGCAAATCTGGGTCGCGATCTACTTCACGTCCGATAATCGCTTTTTGTTGGTTTCCTCCTGATAAAGCCCGCGCTTTCGTATATTCATCTGGCGTACGAACGTCAAACTCTTGAATAAGTTGGCGCGCTTTATCGTAAATAGCTTTGAAATTTAAAACGCCTCGTTTAGAATATGGCTCTTTGTAATATGTTTGAAGCACCATATTTTCTCCGATCGAGAAGTCAAGGACAAGTCCATGTTTATGACGGTCTTGTGGAATGTGCCCAACACCTGTTTCTGTAATTTGGCGCGGTGTTAAGTTACGAATTTCTTTCCCATTTAAACGAATCGAGCCCGATTCAGATTTAATTAAGCCCGTGATCGCTTCGATAAGCTCTGTTTGTCCGTTGCCGTCTACCCCTGCAATTCCGACAATTTCTCCTGCATGTACCGTTAGATTTAAATGATCAACCGCAGTAATTCCACGTGAGTCTTTGACAACTAAATTTTCAATTTCAAGGACAGGTTTGCCGACTTTCGACGGTTGTTTTTCTGTTTTGAATTGCACCTCACGTCCAACCATTAACGAAGCTAGTTCGTTCGGGTTTGTTTCCGATACATTTAATGTGCCGATGCCTTTTCCACGTCGAATAACTGTGACACGATCACACACTTCCATAATTTCTTTTAACTTATGCGTAATTAAAATAATGGATTTTCCTTCATGTACAAGCGCTTTCATAATTTGGATGAGCTCTTGAATTTCTTGCGGCGTTAAGACCGCTGTTGGTTCGTCAAAAATTAAAATATCTGCTCCGCGATATAACGTTTTTAAAATTTCTACCCGTTGTTGCATACCGACAGAAATGTCAGCGATTTTCGCTTTCGGATCAACAGCTAAACCATATCGTTCAGAAAGCTCACGTACCTCTTGCTCTGCTTTTTCAATATCGATTTGTCCACCTTTTGTTGGCTCGCTTCCTAAAATGATGTTTTCCGTTACTGTAAACGTATCAACAAGCATAAAGTGTTGGTGTACCATTCCGATTCCTAAGTCGTTGGCGACGTTCGGGTTGACGATATTTACTTTTTTTCCTTTGACGCGAATTTCCCCACCATCTGGTTGATATAAACCGAATAACACGTTCATTAGCGTCGATTTTCCTGCACCATTCTCGCCTAATAACGCATGAATTTCCCCTTTTTTCAATTGCAACGTAATGTTATCATTGGCCACAAAATTCCCAAAAACTTTGCGGATGTTTAGCATTTCGATTACGTACTCCAAACGTGATCCACTCCTTATATGAGCATGATTTACATCACTAAATGAAAAGCCGCAACGTGTTGCAACCCTTCATTTAGTGAGTTCTCCGAAGGGAAGGAGCCCTTCGGAGAACGATCATCTACCTATTTTAACTCTGCGCGAGTTGTAGGCACTTTCACTTCACCGTTAATAATTTTTTGTTTCCACTCATCAACTTTTTTCAACACATCTTCAGGAACGTTATTTTTCGTTGTCGGAGCAATACCTACACCATCTTCTTTTAAGCCGTATTCAACTGCTTGACCGCCTGGGAAGTTGCCATTTTTCGTTTTTGTCGCTAAGTCATATACAGCAACGTCAACACGTTTTACCATCGATGTTAATGTTACGCTTTTGTCTGTTCCTGGCACTTTTCCTTCTTCATATTGGTCACGGTCAACACCGATCACCCAAATTTCTTTGTTTGGATCTTGTTTTTTCAAGTCGATTGCTTCTGAGAACACACCGTTTCCTGTTGCACCAGCTGCATGGTAAATGATATCAATACCAGAAGCGTACATGCTTGAAGCAATAGCTTTTCCTTTATCTGCTTTGTCGAATGCACCTGCATATTGCACTTCAACTTTGGCATTTGGATTTACCGCTTTTACTCCTGCAATAAAACCGCTTTCGAATTTTTCAATTAACGGAATTTCCATACCGCCAACGAAACCGATTTTATTTGTTTTTGTCATTAAACCAGCGACAACGCCGACAAGGAACGAACCTTCATGCTCTTTGAATGTGATGCTAGCAACGTTCGGTTTTTCAACGACGCTATCAACGATCGCAAATTTGTTATCTGGCTTTTGTTCTGCGATTTCTGTAATGGCATCCGTCATTAAAAACCCAATACCAAAAATGAGATCAAAGTCGTTGCGTACAAGTTTGTTTAAGTTTGTTGCATAATCGGCATCACTTTGTGACTGTAAGTAGTCATAGCCGCCTTTTCCTTTTTTCAAGCCGTTTTCTTCACCGAATTTTTGTAACCCTTCCCATGCAGATTGGTTGAACGACTTATCGTCAATTCCACCAACGTCTGTAACCATTGCTACGCTAAATTCAGACGCTTTTCCTTCTTCTTTTTTCGGCTCTTCTTTTGCTTGTCCGCAACCGCCAAGAAGCAGGCCGGCAGTTAATAATAAAGACATTGACAATCCAAAACGCTTTTTCTTCATCAATCATTACCCCCTCAATTTAAAAATATGGATAAGTAAAACATTTGAAATGTGAACGAACCTTCTCCCTCCAATGTCACCTCCTTAACAGGATAAGCGCTTGTATAAGAAGCTACACGCGTTTTCGCAACACGTGAAAGCTAAACTTATCTGATTTAAAGTAGTCAATTGAGTACAAAATCGGCTCGTCATTTTCATCAAAATGCATTTGCTTTAAAACTAAAAGCGCTGTTTCTGGCTCACATTGCAAAATAGGCGACACCTTTTCATGGTAGCCGAGCGGCTCAATGTGGGTAACCGCATAGGCGATGTATCGATTCGCTTCATTATGTAATATCTCTAATAATGACTCATTTTCATAAGCAATCCCTTTAGGTAAATATTTACAAGGAACTTTATCGATACAATAAACGACCGGTTCATTATTTGCAGTTCGCACCCGCTCAACAATAAGTAAATCTTCCTCTTTATCACATTGAAAACGCTTTATATCATCTTCAGTCGGTTTCTGTATGGAAGAAGATAAAAAAATCGTCCCCGGTTTTCGACCGGCTTGACGGATCATCTCCGTCACACTACTCAGTTGTTCAATTCCTGACGTAAACATCGGCCGGGAACTCACGAACGTCCCGACACCGTGGCGGCGGATGATGACGTTTTCTTCCTCTAACACCCGCAATGCTTCCCGCAACGTCGCCCGGCTAACCCCTAATTGTTTGGCTAGTTCAAATTCAGAAGGAAGCTTTTCTTTTTCCTTGTATACCCCTTGCTCAATATCTTTCTTAATCCGATCAATCACTTGTAAATATAAATGTCGATGATCTGTTTTAACAGACATTCACCATCCCCCACCTTAGATATCAGACATCTGATGTTAGACAAATTTCTTATTGATAATATAACATTTTTTTATTCATAAATAAATACCGAATAAAAAATTTGTCGAAAAAAGTCGTATAAAATCATATGTAAGCGATTGTAATAATATATCATTATTATGTCCCATTTATACAAGAAAGAGGCTTGTTTTTAGCCTCTTTCATGACGTTTTTGCTTGATCGTTTGGCGATACGAGTACAGCGCGCGGTTTACTTCCTTCATAAGGCCCAACGATGCCACGAGCTTCCATCGCATCAATTAGGCGTGCAGCTCGGTTATAACCGATACGGAATCGTCGTTGCAACATCGAAACAGATGCACTTTGCATGTCGATGACGAGCTGAACCGCTTCCTCAAACAACTCATCATCGAACGCTTCTTGTGGTTCATCATCTTGTGCGATCATCGTTTCTTCATATTGTGCTTGTTGTTGTGAAATCACATATTGTACAACTGTCTCCACTTCTTGATCAGACACGAACGCCCCTTGAACACGAACAGGTTTAGACGCACCAACAGGCAAAAAGAGCATATCACCACGTCCAAGCAATTTTTCAGCTCCACCCATATCTAAAATCGTCCGTGAGTCCGTCTGTGATGATACACTAAACGCAATGCGGGATGGAATATTTGCCTTAATTACCCCAGTAATGACATCAACAGATGGACGTTGCGTCGCGATAATTAAATGAATGCCTGCTGCCCGCGCCATTTGGGCAAGACGTGTAATCGAATCTTCGACATCGCTTGAGGCAACCATCATTAAATCTGCTAGCTCATCCACAATAACAACGATGTAAGGTAAAAGAGGTTGTTTCGTTTCCGCAGTCTCATTATGCCGCTCAATATATTCGTTATATCCTTCAATATTACGCGTGCCCGTATGCGAAAATAGTTCATATCGCCGTTCCATTTCGCTTACGACTTTTTTTAATGCTTGGGACGCTTTTTTCGGATCGGTGACGACAGGAGAAAGTAAATGTGGAATGCCGTTGTACACGCTTAACTCAACCATTTTCGGATCGATCATCATCATCTTTACTTCATGTGGTTTCGTGCGCATCAATAAACTAACGATAATGGCGTTAATACATACGCTTTTCCCGCTTCCCGTCGCACCCGCAACAAGTAAGTGCGGCATTTTATTTAATTCAGCAAGCACCGCTTGTCCCGATATGTCACGCCCAAGTCCAATTAACAGTTTTGCTTCAGGTTTATCTGCTTCTTTCGCTTCTAACACTTCGCGTAGAGATACCATCGCAATTTCTTCATTCGGTACTTCAATACCAATTGCTGATTTTCCCGGAATCGGTGCCTCGATGCGAATGTCCTTCGCCGCTAACGCAAGCGCTAAATCATCACTTAAGCTTACAATTTTACTTACTTTCACACCGACGTCTGGATATACTTCATATCTCGTGACAGCTGGACCAATATGCACTTTCGTTACTTTTGCCTTTACCCCGAAACTTTGAAACGTTTTTTCAAGCTTGCGGGCATTTTCATAAATATTTTCTTTTTCCCGCGATTGATCGACCGCTTTTGGTGGGAAAAGTAAATCAATTGGCGGCAATGCATAATCCGCCGCATGATTTTGCGTAAATGATATCGGCTTTCCTTCTTCAACAGCTTCATTAAAATTAGAAATAACAGGTCCTTCAACAACAATTTCTTCTATTTCATTTTCTTCTTTTTCCTCGAGCGCTGTCACCACTTCAATATGAGTTGGCTGTTGTTTTTCTTTTTTCGGACGGCTTAAAAATGAACGAGCGTCCGCAATTACTGCTTTCGTTTGCGCTCGAATAAACGAAAGGAACCATTCAATTCCTTTGCCGGCTGTATCACGTAACGTTTTTCCTGTAAGAAGTAATACACCAATGATCATCAATAATGAGGCAATCCATTTTGTTCCTAATTGATCAAATAAATAATAACTGATCGTATACAGCAGGGCGCCAAGCATCCCACCGCCCAAATCCGAAAAAGAACCGTTTTCTCCGCGCACATCTGCCCAAAATAACTCCCATGTCGTTCGAATAATGCTTGGATTTGCTAATTTCCCATTTCTTGATAAAATATGAAATAACGCTTCGTGACTAAACAACAATAAGGAAAGAACAATCAAGTACAGCCCAACGAGAACGCGTTGAAAAAATGGAGGCCATGCGCGCTTCCAAATGACATATAGCGATGTCACAAGCGCCCCTAATAGCGCAACAATATACCATTCACCCATAAAGAAGCGCGTAGTAAAAACGAGTGAACGGCCGACCGCTCCGACGTTTGCCATCGCAATGACCGTACATGCTAACATCGTTAAACCGATTAATTCAAAACGTAACGTTTTTTTCCATTGTTCTTGTTTGTTTGTGCGACGCTTATTTTTCTTTCCCATTTCGCCCACTCCAACATATAAGATGAAAAAGCAGCCAACAGAGAAGCGTGGCTGCTTGTTCTTATTATACCATAAATTGTAGTGATGTCGCATAAAGTTTTGTGCCCGGTTCATACGTTAAATAATGTTGTGGATCGCTACTTAATACACGCACAATTTCATACTCGTTCATTTCTGTTTGTTGCACAAGTAACGTCACTCCGTTATATTGAACGGTGCGTTGCTTTTTATACTCCGCCTCGTTCGTTTGAAAAACGATAAACTCCGGAACGATCGTATGTAAAATCATTGTAACATCGCTCCTTGCTGATGTGAATGGTCAATGAGTTCGCACAATTTGCGCATCGCTTGTGACAGTCCCCCGACTTCATCAATTAAACCGTACTTCACAGCATCTGTTCCCACCACATTCGTTCCGATATCGCGCGTTAAATTACCTTTCGAAAACATAAGTTCTTTAAATTTTTCTTCACTAATGTTTGAATGTTTAACAACAAAATTGACAACGCGCTCTTGCATTTTATCTAAGTACTCAAACGTTTGTGGCACACCAATAACAAGACCTGTGAGGCGAATCGGATGAATCGTCATCGTCGCCGTTTCTGCAATAAACGAATAGTCGCACGAAACCGCAATTGGCACACCAATCGAATGTCCACCGCCGAGCACAATCGAAACAGTCGGCTTAGACATCGAGGCTAACATTTCTGCAATGGCTAACCCTGCTTCCACATCACCACCTACTGTATTTAATACGACGAGCAAACCCTCAATATTCGGATTTTGCTCAATCGCTACAATTTGTGGAATAAGATGTTCATATTTCGTTGTTTTGTTTTGTGGCGGTAATTGAATATGCCCTTCAATTTGTCCAACAATCGTTAAACAATGGATTGTTGAATCTGAAGGAAGTTGTGGAATATTCGTTTGACCGAGCTGTACAATATTTTCTGTCGGAGACGGCTTCGTTTCCTCTTGAGATATATCATGCTCGTCCATAACACAATCCCCTTTCTGTCGTGTGATGTCGTTAGTATGCGTGAACATCGACATGTTCATACAAAAAACACCTGCGCGCCGCAGGTGTTTTCTTGACTTTGAGCATGTTGTTTTATACTTCCATAATAATCGGTAAAATCATCGGTTTCCGTTTTGTTTTTTCAAATAAATATTGGCTAAGTGCATCACGAATGTTTGTTTTTAATGAAGACCATTCAATGACGTAATCTTCCATACTTTTTTCCACAATCTCTTTCACAATTTTTATTGATTCTTCGAAAAGTGTTTCGGATTCACGCACATATACAAATCCGCGTGAAATCATTTCTGGCCCAGCAACGACGCGCTTCTCTTGTTTACTTAACGTTACAACAACGATCATAATTCCATCTTGTGACAGTAAGCGACGATCACGCAACACAATATTTCCTACGTCTCCAATGCCTAACCCATCAATTAAAATTTGACCGCTCGGCACCTTGCCACCAAGACGGGCGTGACCGTTGCGAAATTCGATAACTTCCCCTTTTTCAATTAGAAAAATCGCATCTTGACGAATGCCGACCGCTTGGGCAATTTTCCCATGCGCCTTTTGCATACGAAACTCTCCATGCACCGGAATAAAATACTTCGGCTTCATAAAATTCAACATTAACTTTAACTCTTCTTGATAACCGTGCCCGGATACATGTACGCGACGTTGACCGTACACGACGTTCGCCCCTGCCCGATATAGCGCATCAATCGTTCGGGCAATAAACAGTTCGTGTCCCGGCATTGGAGAAGAAGCGACGATGACTGTATCCCCTTCTTTAATATTAATATATTTATGTGCTTGTTTCGCCATGCGGGCAAGCGCCGCCATCGGCTCCCCTTGATTGCCCGTCGTTAAAATGACTAAGTCACGATCGTTGTAGCGATCAACTTCATTCATCGGAATAATCATATTTTCATCAAACTTTAAATATCCAAGGCGCACTGCGATATCGATCACTTTATGCATATGACGGCTCATAATGACGACTTTTCGTTTATGATCGCGTGCAGCATGCAACACTTGTTGAATGCGCGTAATGTTTGATGCAAAACACGCTACAATAATGCGTCCGCTCGCATTGTAAATGACATCGGAAATTTCTTGGCCAACAATCGCCTCTGAGCCTGTATACCCCGGTTTTTCTGCATTCGTACTATCGGATAGTAAACAAAGTACACCTTGCGCCCCAATTTGTGCCATCTTCCCAAAATCGGTGCGACACACTCCTACAGGCGTTTGATCAAACTTAAAATCGCTTGTGTACACAACAGCCCCTTGCGATGTTTGAATGCTTACACCAAGACAATCCGGGATGCTATGATTCGTCTGAAAAAACGACACGATCGCTTTTTCAAATACAATTTCGCTGTCAGCATGTATTTCGATGCGCTTCGCTTTCGATGTAATCCCTTGTTCTTTTAATTTTTCTTCCATGAGCGCAAGCGTCAATTTTGCCCCGTACACAGGTACAGTAATTTTCCGCAACACGTATGCAATTGCGCCAATATGATCGTCATGACCGTGTGTTAAAAAAATGCCACGAATACGTTCTTGTTGTTCCACTAAATACGAAATATCAGGAATAACCATATCAATGCCGAACATCTCGTCCTCTGGAAACATAAGTCCTGCATCAAGGATAAAAATGTCTTCGTCCACCTCGACGACATACATATTTTTGCCTACCTCTCCCACGCCACCGAGAGCAAACACACGAATTTTCTCTGCTTGTTTCATCTTAAATCCTCCTACAGTCAACCAAACTTACCCGCTCAAAGTCACTTACATCCATTATAACTGATTCAACAATAAAAAAGAAAGGGATGAATTCCCTTTCTTTTAACGTTGTAGCACGTGCATGAGTTGCAAACGTTCTTGTTCCGTCAACGGTACAAGTGGTAGTCGAACAGAACCAACATCTAATCCCTTCAACTGTAAAGCAGTTTTTACTGGTACAGGACTTGGAGCAGCAAATAGCGCCTTCATGATCGGCAATAGTTTTTGGTGTATCGTTGCCGCTTTTTTATTGTCTCCGCTCATGAAAGCTTCTATCATTTCTTTCATTTCGTTGCCGATAATATGCGAGGCAACGGAAACGACACCTTTTCCACCAATAGCTAATACAGGAAGGGTCAATCCATCATCTCCGCTATATAGCATAAAATCATCGCGCGTTTTTGCTATAATTTCCGTCATCGCATCTAAATTTCCGCTTGCATCTTTGACAGCTACAATGTTTGGAATTTCGGAGAGGCGAACGATTGTTTCAACGGAAATATTGACGACAGCTCGCCCTGGAATGTTGTACACCATGACAGGCAACGACGTGCTTTCAGCAATCGCTTTATAATGTTGGTAAATTCCTTCTTGGTTCGGTTTGTTGTAATACGGCGCGACGATCATCACCGCATCGACACCGATTTGTTCTGCTTTTTTTGTCAGTTCAATCGATGCGCGCGTATTGTTGCTCCCTGTTCCAGCAATAACAGGGACACGTCCATCAACAACGTCGACAACGTGACGGAAAAGCGCCAACTTTTCTTCTGTCGTTAACGTTGGAGATTCTCCTGTTGTTCCAGCAACAACGAGTGAATCTGTACCGTTTTCAATTAAATAGTTCACTAATTGCGTTGTTTTCGCAAAATCGATGTTCCCTTTATTGTCAAATGGGGTGACCATCGCTGTGGCAATTTGACCAAATTGAACCACAATGTTTCACTCCTAACTGAAATCATATTGTTTTTGTTCCGCAAGTTGAAATGCATCATGAAGCGCATTCACTGCTTCTTTTAAATGCTCCTCTTTCACAAGTACCCAAATGGTTGTGTGGCTATCAGCCGACTGCAAAATTTGAATGCCTCGTTCAGATAGTGCTGTCACAATTTTTGCGGTTACTCCCGGAACGCCAGCAATACCCGCTCCGACAGTCGATACTTTCGCGCAACCGCGCGTGACGGTTGGCTCATAGCCAAGCTTTTGCAACGTCGTAATCGCTCGATCTGCCACGTCGCTCGATACGGTATATACGACCCCGTTCGGTGATATGTTAATGAAATCAACGCTAATTCCTTCATTCGCCATCGCTTTAAATACTTCTGCTTGTAAATCGTAATGTCCCTCTTTTGCAGGCACTTTAATTTGCGTAATGTTTGAAACGTGGGCAATTCCTGTCACTAATCGTTCTTTTACATCGCTTCCTTTTTTTCCAATCGATGTAACGAGCGTTCCTGGTGAATCAGAATACGTCGAGCGAATGCGCAAAGGCACTTTCGCTTGCATCGCAATTTCGACCGCACGCGGATGGATGACTTTTGCCCCTTGATATGCCATATTGCAAATTTCTGTATATGTTACAACATCAAGCGGTCGCGCATTTTCTACGATGCGCGGATCCGCCGTCATTACACCTTCGACGTCAGTGAAAATGTCAACCCATTCTGCACCGAGTGCAGCCCCAAGCGCAGCAGCTGACGTGTCGCTTCCGCCGCGCCCGATCGTTGTCACATCTCCGTTTTCAGCAGCACCTTGAAAACCAGCGACAACGACAACATCATGCTCTTTTAGCGCACGCAACAACCGTTCACAACGCATATCAATAATTTTTGCATTCGTATGGTCGTTGTTTGTGCGAAAACCAGCTTGCGCTCCTGTAAAGGCTGTCGCTTTGATCCCATGTTTATTTAACATGTTTGTAAAAACGACGCTTGAAATAATTTCCCCGCACGCCATCAACAAATCTTTTTCACGGTTTGTCACATGTGCATTGGCTCCGTCAATAAGGCTAAGGAGCGTATCTGTTGCATATGGATCCCCTTTTCTCCCCATCGCAGAAACGACGACAACGACTTTATAACCGTCTTGCAACGCTTTTTCAATATGTTTGCGCGCTAAATTCCGGCCGTGTTCATCACGAACGGACGTACCACCAAACTTTTGAACGATAATTTTCAACGTCAACACCTCGATGCTGATTTTACGCTTTTACAAGCCCTAATTTTAAAAGACTTTCAGCGATTTGAACAGAGTTCCACGCCGCTCCCTTTAACAAGTTATCAGAAACGATCCATAAATGGAATGCTGTGTCGCGATGTAAATCTTTGCGAATGCGACCAACGAATACGTCATTTTGTCCTGTTGCATACAGCGGCATCGGATAAAGCTGCTCGCTTGGATCGTCTTGTAAGACGACGCCCGGTGCCTCTTTTAGGAGCGACTGGATTTGTGCGACCGTTACTCCCTCTTTTTCTACTTCAATGTAAACAGATTCCGAATGCCCTACCATCACCGGAATGCGCACGCATGTTGCCGCTACTTCCAACTCAGGCATATGCATAATTTTTTTCGTTTCGTTAATCATTTTCATTTCTTCAAATGTAAATCCATTGTCTTGAAACTTATCAATCTGTGGAATGGCGTTAAATGCAATCGGATAATGTTTGCGATCCGATTTTACCGGTAAAATTTCCGGCGTCACTTCTTCGCCGTTTAACATGTGCGCTGCTTGCGTTTTTAACTCTTCTACCGCTTGTGCTCCTGCGCCTGACACCGCTTGATATGTCGAGACGATGACGCGCTTTAATCCGAACGCTTGACGAATCGGTTCGAGCGCCACAACCATCTGGATCGTTGAGCAGTTTGGATTTGCGATAATTCCGTTATGCCAATGTAAATCTGCTTCGTTTACTTCAGGGACGACAAGCGGTACGTTTTCGTCCATGCGAAATGCACTCGTATTATCAACAACGACCGCTCCGCGTTTCACCGCCTCGGGAGCAAGTTGCTTTGATACAGATCCACCTGCGCTAAATAGCGCGATATGCACACCTTCAAAACTTTCCGGTTTTGCTACTTGCACTTCAATTTCTTCACCTTTAAATACGACTTTTTTTCCAGCTGAACGCTCCGATGAAAGTAAAGATAGTTTTGCAATTGGGAAATTTCTTTTTTCTAACGTTTGAATCATTTGTTGTCCGACAGCTCCTGTCGCACCAACGACGGCGACATGTAATCCTTTTTGTTCCATCTCTTCTTCTCCTTCCAACTCATAGGCAATTTTAATATCATTTATTTTAGCACATTCATTCGTAAAGGAGAGACGTTTTTTATAAATTTTCTTTCAACCGTTTATTTATGAGCGACGATATTCAACGATGACTGGTTGAATTTGCCGACCTTCGAGCGCCGCTTCTACCGTATCAAGCAACAACGGCATATGAGCAACCATCGAATTCGGTTTTTTGAACGGATCATCTTGCCCAAATGGGATGAAGTAAATATTTTTTGCTGCCATTAATCGCATTAAATTAACACCGTTTAAACCGAGCGCATCGTTTGTCGAAATGCCAACAACAACGGGACGATGATTGCGCATCGTTGCTTTTGCAGCCATTAATACAGGCGAATCCGTCAGCGCGTTCGCTAATTTGCTCATCGAATTTCCGGTTAGTGGCGCAATAACCATGCAATCAAGCGGTAATTTCGGTCCTAATGGTTCCGCTTTTACAATTGTATCAATGACTTGATGACCTGTCATCTCTTCAAGCTTTTTCACCCATTCTTCTCCTTTACCGAATCGGGTATTTGTCGATTGCACCGTATACGAAACAATCGGGATGACGTCTGCCCCTTTCGCAATTAATTTTTCAATTTCCGGCATTACCGCATCATATGTGCAATGAGAGCCTGTTAAACCAAAACCAATGCGCTTTCCTTGTACGTTCATTTTTTATTCTCCTTTCGTTTTTTCAAATCTGCAGAAAGAAGTTGCGCCAATACATTTGCGACAATTTGCCCCGCTGTTTTTGGCGCGACAATGCCGGGAAGTCCCGGGGCTAATAGCGCTTGAATGCCGCGCTTTTCCGCATATCGAAAATCCGTGCCACCAGGTTTTGATGCCAAGTCAACAATAAGCGTATGAGCAGGCATTTTCGCAATGACGCTTGCGGTTACAACAGGATATGGGATCGTATTAATACAAACGTCAATATCTTCCACGTGTTGTTCTAAATCGTTTAAATGAAACGGCTCTAACGCCATCTCTGCAATGCGCGCTAAATGTTCGGAGCGGCGGGCTCCCACTTTTACTTTTGCGCCTAAAGCTGCAAACGTTCGAGCGACCGTCATCCCTACACGTCCCAAACCTAAAACAGCAACGCGTGATCCATGAATCGTCACATCTGTATGTTGAATGACCATCATGACCGTTCCTTCTGCCGTTGGAATCGAGTTATAAATGGCGACATCGTCTCGCTCAAATAGTTGCACATGTTTTCGACCAACGGATTTGACGACGTGGTCTAAATAGTCATTTGTAATTCCTGAATAAACGGTGCAACGCGCCGGGGTTTGACGAAGCAATTCTTCAGTAAACGTCATTTTTTCGTTTGAAAATACCGTTTGAATTTCACCGTCCATGCTCGTTCCGTGAACAGGTAAAATAATGGCGTCTACTTCGTGAAAATCGACTTCGTGAATTTTCATTTTCGTTACTCCAGCAAAGCCATGGTCTAATTGATCGAAGCCAACGAGCGACAATTTTGCGTCAAGTTCCATCAATTTCCGAATGACTTCAAGCTGCCGAGCGTCCCCACCGATGATCGCAACGTGCATTCCTGTCAGCATGAGTTCATTCACCCTCTTATACATCTAGTTTTTTGCCCGTCGTTACTTTCACATCTTATGATGTCAGTCATCAAACGGTGAGCGGAAAATGAAAAAAGACACCCCTTGAGGTGTCTAATCATCGACATCAATTAAAATCATATCTGAGCCGATCTTTTTTACACGGCTCCATGGTACGCGTATATCTGTTCCATCTTTCCGAAAGCCAAACCATTTTGTTGTTGGAATTAAAAGTGCTTGAATTTGACCTGTTCGTTCATTAATTTCTAAATCAGTCTGTCCTAAAATACCGAGCCGCTCTGCTCGCTTCATATCAACAATTTCTTTTCCGCTTAATTCACTTAATCGCATATGATGCCCCCTTTCTTTATCATTGTAGAAAAAAGGGCATAAAAAAATGCCTGCAAGTTCATTGTTGCAGGCTTTTTGGCAATGTTCCTTCCGGGCTGATTAGCGCAACAGAGAAGTCATCTGTAAAAATCGTTTGCGCCATGCGGTCAACGCTTTCTTTTGTTACGCGATCAATGCTTTCAATAATTTCGTCAAGCGAGCGGTGACGGCCAAGCAGAAGTTCATTTTTTCCATTTCGGCTCATACGGCCGTTTGTACTTTCTAGGCTAAGCATTAAGTTCCCTTTCATTTGCTCTTTACTATTTTCTAGCTCTTTTTCCGTAATGCCATCTTGTTTTAATTGTTCAATTGTTTGTTGAATCGTATCGAATAAAAGATCAAGTTGTTGGCTTCCTGTCCCACCATAAATTGTTACCATTCCTCCGTCGCGATATGCGGAATGGTATGAGAAAATGGAATAAGCTAATCCACGTTGTTCGCGCACTTCTTGAAACAGTCGGCTGCTCATGCTTCCACCTAAAATATTGTTTAAAATAATTAAGCTATAAACATCTTCATGACCAATTGGTAACCCATTAAATCCAATGCATACGTGCGCTTGCTCTGTCTCTTTTTTGCGCGCGATTTTATTCGGGTAAAACGATGGTGCTACATACACGTCGTTCCCTTTTTGTCTCGTAAACGAACCAAAGTAAGCTTCTACTTGTTGAATAAACGATTCATCGACATTCCCTGCGATCGAAATGACGACCCGATCTGGAGTATACGTTTCGTACATGTATTGCCGCAACGTATCGCCTGTAAATGTCGCTAACGTTTGCTCCGTTCCTAAAATCGGGTAGCCGAGAGGGTGGTTGCCGTAACTTGCCTTACTCAATAGATCATGAACGAGATCATCTGGTGTATCTTCATACATTTTAATTTCTTCGAATACAACATTTTTTTCTTTTTGTAATTCTTCGTCTACAAACGTCGAATGGAAGAACATATCGGCTAGTATGTCTAAAGCAAATGACGCATGTGTATCTAACACTTTGGCATAATAGCACGTGTACTCTTTTGACGTAAACGCATTGACTTGACCGCCAATGCGGTCGAACGATTCCGCAATATCGCGCGCTGTGCGCGTTTTCGTTCCTTTAAAAAACATATGTTCAAGAAAGTGTGAAATACCGTTGTTTTGTTCATTTTCATTGCGTGATCCGGTGCCAATCCAAATGCCGATCGCCACGGATCGAACCGTTGGAATGTGTTCGAGTACAACTCTTACCCCGTTTTGACATGTATATGTTTTAATCAAGTCCCTTCCTCCTACTTTTTACAATTCTTTCCTCACTTAATAATGTGGACACATTGTCAATTGCGTATTCTTGTTTTTGTAATGATTGAATTAACGGCTCTAACGCCTTTACCGTTGATACGGTCGGATGCATTAAAATCATCGCTCCGTTATGCACTTTTGATGTTACTCGTTCCACTATAACAGAAGGTGATGGTTTTTGCCAATCAATTGTATCGACCGTCCATAAAATCGTATACATGCCAAGCTCATGGGCAATGTATACGACATCATCACGATAACTGCCGCTTGGCGGAGCAAATAGACGAGGTTTTATTCCTGTTGCCGCCTCAATTGCATCATTTGTTTTGACAATTTGTTCCCGAATGGCTTGTTTACTCATCGTTTTCATATCTGGATGATTGTATGAATGATTGCCAATTTCATGCCCGGCATCTGCAATCATTTTCGCTAGTTGTGGATTTTCTTTTACCCAACGCCCTTCTAAAAAAAACGTTGCACGTACGTTGTATTTTTCAAGAATATGTAACATACTTGGGATATGTTCGCTTCCCCATGCAACATTAATCAAAAAAGAGACCATTGGTTTGTCTGGATGTCCCCGATAAATAGGCGATGGGGGCAAATCAGATAGGTGAATAGACGGCGATACTTGTTTATATACAAGCTGTTGTTCAGAAAATGTCCCATTTTGCTTCATTTGCTTATATGATGCCTCAACATCTACGACTAGCCCATTATATCCAGGAATGGCTTTCCATACAGCATCTATTTTCGCATTTTGCGCAGGAATATTATACTGCTCTGCTCGCTCCGTAATTTGAATGTATAGCGGATCGCTTTGTTTTGCCACCGTCACATGCCGTAACTCGTGGATGTACGTTGTCGTCCATGGGTTTTGTACAATCATAACCGCCATACATATGATCATCGTTAAGAAAAACGCTCGCCGCACGCTTCGTCCCCTCCTTTTCTAATAAAGAGGGTATGTGTAAGAGGGACAAGGTAGAACGAGCATGAAAAAATTTTACACATAGCAAAGAAGCCAAGGGGATGCGAACCCAAGGCTCCAATTTTATTGCTCGGCTTCTTTTTGATCGCGTAATACGGCCTTGCGCGACAAGTTTACGCGACCTTGTTTATCAATTTCTGTTACTTTCACTAAAATTTCATCGCCGATGGAAACAACATCTTCTACCTTTCCGACGCGTTCCTCCGCTAATTCTGAAATGTGTACAAGACCATCTTTTCCACTAAACAATTCGACAAACGCTCCAAATTTTTCAATCCGTTTCACTTTGCCTAAATATACTTGTCCAACTTCCACTTCACGAACGATATCTTCAATGATCTTTTTCGCTTTTTTGTTCATTTCTTCATTTACTGATGAAATGAAGATCGTTCCATCTTGTTCGATATCAATTTTTACGCCTGTTTCTTCAATAATTTTGTTAATTTGCTTTCCGCTTGGACCGATCACATCACGAATTTTATCAGGATTAATTTGCATCGTTAAAATTTTTGGTGCATATGGCGATAGCTCTTTACGCGGTCCGCTAATCGTTTGCATCATATGTTTTAAAATTTCGAGACGACCTTTGCGCGCTTGTTGCAACGCTTCTTCTAAAATTTCACGAGACAATCCTTTAATTTTAATATCCATTTGCAAGGCGGTGACCCCTTGTTCTGTACCGGCCACTTTAAAGTCCATGTCGCCAAGATGGTCTTCCATACCTTGAATATCTGTTAAAATCGTATAATGTTCACCGCTTTTCACAAGCCCCATCGCAATACCTGCAACAGGTGCTTTAATCGGCACTCCCGCATCCATCATGGCAAGCGTACTTGCACAAATGCTTGCTTGAGACGTGGAACCGTTTGATTCTAACACTTCAGACACGAGACGAATCGTATATGGGAACTCTTTTTCAGATGGGATGACTGGCTCAAGTGCGCGCTCACCAAGCGCACCATGCCCGATTTCACGACGGCCTGGTCCACGCATCGCTCCTGTTTCTCCAACGGAGAATGGCGGGAAATTGTAATGATGCATAAACCGTTTCGTTTCTTCAATGCCAAGCCCATCTAAAATTTGTACATCACCAAGCGCTCCGAGCGTACATACGCTAAGTGCTTGCGTCTGCCCTCGCGTAAACAAACCAGATCCGTGCGTACGTGGCAAAAGTCCCACAGCTGACGAAAGCGGGCGAATTTCATCAACTTTTCGTCCATCCGGGCGCACTTTTTCTTCTGTAATTAAGCGACGCACTTCTTCTTTCACAAGTTTATATAAAATTTCTTTTACTTGTTTAATCGTTTCTTCGTCCGCTTCTTGTTCTTCGTACGCAGCAACAACTTCCGCTTTTAATTGTTCAATCGCTGCCTCACGCGCCAATTTCTCAGGTACTTGAACAACGCGTTTCACTTCCCCTTCCACGCGCGCACGAATCTCTGCTTCTAGCTGAGCGTCAAGTTCATAGAGAACAACTTCCATTTTCTCTTTGCCGACTTTTGCTGCGATATCTTCTTGAAAGGCGATAAGACGCTTAATTTCTTCATGACCAAACATGATCGCTTCAAGCATAACTTCCTCTGGTACTTCATTAGCTCCTGCTTCAACCATGTTAATTGCGTCTTTTGTCCCTGCAACAATAAGGTGCATATCGCTTTGTTCCATTTGCGCGACAGACGGGTTAATGACAAACTCCCCATTGACGCGACCAACTGTCACTCCTGCAATCGGTCCTTCAAACGGAATATCGGAAATCGTTAACGCAAGGGAAGACCCAAACATGGCTGCCATTTCCGGTGAGCAGTCTTGATCAACGCTCATGACCATGCTGACAACTTGCACTTCGTTTCGAAATCCTTCCGCAAACAATGGACGGATCGGGCGGTCAATGAGACGGCTCGCTAAAATCGCTTTTTCACTCGGACGCCCCTCGCGCTTAATAAATCCCCCTGGAATTTTACCGACAGCGTATAACCGTTCTTCATAGTTCACCGTTAACGGAAAAAAATCTACGCTTTTTGGTTCTTTCGATGCTGTTGCTGTGCTCAATACGACCGTATCGCCGTAACGCACTAACACAGCGCCGTTTGCTTGCTTGGCTAATTCGCCAATTTCAACAGTTAGCGGCCGACCTGCCCAGTCGATCGAAAACACATGTTTTTCTTGTTCCATATAAACCGAGTACCCCTCTCTATGTACAAATGAAAAATCGTATTTGTTTTAGTATAATCAAATATCGGTGCAAATACTAATAAAAAGCGGGAATGCTCCCGCTTTTTACTTATCGGCGTAATCCGAGTTTGTTGATCAATTCACGATAACGGTTGATGTCTTTGTTGCGTAAGTACGTAAGTAAGTTACGACGACGACCAACCATTTTCAAAAGACCACGACGAGAATGATGGTCTTTACGATGAACGCGTAAATGATCGTTCAAGTTGTTAATTTGCTCTGTAAGGATAGCAACTTGTACTTCAGGAGAACCTGTGTCAGTTTCGTGAATTTTAAACTGGTTGATGATCTCGTTTTTACGCTCTTGTGTTAATGCCATCCTTGTTCACCTCCTCTTTTTTCAGCCCCAATTACCGAGCAAACGGCGGTGACTCGTATCGCCCAGCAATGGTTAACATACATTAAATAGAATACATGTTTTTCCGATAAAATGCAAGGGGGTTTTGAAAATATTCGCGTGCCGCTTGCGCATCGCGATGAATTTGTTCAATCAACTCTTGAACAGAAGAAAACGCTCGTTCATCACGCAATCGTTTATGCCATTGGATCGATACGCTCGCACCGTAAACGTCTGCTGAGAAATCGAATACATGCACTTCAATCGTTGGCTCTTTCGGCTGTTCCGTATGAAATGTCGGCTTATACCCAACGTTACATACTCCCGTCCACGTGTTACCGTCGATCGTGACCGTTACCGCATATACCCCGATACGCGGAATGATGTAATCATCGTCAAGCGCAACGTTCGCCGTTGGAAATCCAATTGTACGCCCGCGTTTATCCCCATGAACAACTGTGCCCGTCACTTCATATAATCGCCCAAGCAAATGCGGAAGTTGCTCAACGTCCCCTTCAGCTAAACACTGGCGAATATATGTCGAACTAATTTTCTCTTCGCCAAAAGTCTGTTTCGGGATTACCGTTTGTGTAAATTGCTGTCGAGAATGAAAAGGCAACGTTTCCATCGTTCCTTTTCCTAAGCGACCGTACGTAAAGTCAAACCCTGCCACAACGTGTTTCACACCGAGTCCGATGATATATTCATCGACAAATTGTTGTGGCAACAAATGGGCAAATGCCGGTGTAAATTCAACGACGTATAAATAATCGACACCGAGTTTAGCTATTTGTTTTTCTTTTTCTTTTAATGGCGTAATAAAACGAACATGTTGTTTCGAGCGCCCTAGCACGACAGACGGATGCGGATGAAACGTCATAACCGCACTTTTATATTGATGATCGTCCGCAATTCGCTTCGCTGTCTGAATCACTTTTTGGTGCCCAAGATGAACACCGTCAAAATATCCGAGTGCCATGACAAGCGGACCATTGTTTTTTTCGTTTAACGGATGGGAAAGCCAAATCGTTTTCATTGTTTTCACCTACAATACTTTTAAAGGTTTCATACAGCCTTGCTTTGTCGGATGAGGCATGTAAATCGCTAATGCTTCACCTTGCTTATTTATCATCAATAGACGCGCAGGCATGTCAGACAGGGCTGGCAAAAGCGCTCCGTTTTTTACTTTTCTCTCTTCTTCATCATTCAGTACATATGTCGGCAAATGGGCTAACGCTCGTTTAATCGGTAAAAGTAACATATGTGCAGTACCAGCCGACAAGTGTTGTTCGATGTCAGCAAATGTCACACATTGATCAAGCGGAAACGATCCGGACGCTGTACGAACAAGGCGGGACATATGCGCTGGGTATCCAAGTTGTTCGCCTATTTGAACCGCAAGTGTACGCACATATGTCCCTTTACTACACGTCACCCGAAAACGAAACGATATACGCTCACCTGTAAATACTTGCCTGTCATCAAGGAGTTGCAACTCGTAAATATGTACATGTCGTTTCGGTCGTTCGACATCAATCCCTGCACGCGCATACTCATATAATTTTTTTCCATTTACCTTTACTGCAGAATACATCGGTGGAGTTTGTTCAATTTCCCCTGTCAGCTTAGCCAATACATGTTCAATTTCATGGCGAGCGATCGACCGCTCTATCGGTTTGATTGAAACAACATCGCCCGATGCGTCTTCTGTTGTCGTTGCTATCCCTAACGTCACTTCTCCTTCATACGTTTTTTTCTCCGCTGTTAATAGCTCAACAATTTTTGTTGCTTTGCCAATGCAAATGGGCAACACACCACGCACGTCAGGATCGAGCGTTCCTGTATGACCAACTTTTTTTGTTTGAAATAGCTTACGAATGCGCATGACGCAGTCGTGCGACGTCATGCCCGCAGGTTTATGTAACAATAACACTCCGTCCATCGCTTCACCTCTAAAATAGCGGAAATGGATAGACGCATGTCTATCCATTATTCTTCTTTATGTTCTTTTTCTTCGGAAATTTGTTTAATTAAACTTTCAATGCGTTGTCCGTAATCGATCGTTTCATCAATTTCAAAGTAAATTTCTGGAGTCTTGCGCAAACGAATACGCTGACCGATTTCCGAACGAATAAATCCAGTTGCTTTTGCTAATCCTTTGAGCGTATTTTTCTTTTGTTCTTCATCTCCAAGAACAGAAATGTACACTTTTGCTTGTTGCAAATCGCCCGTTACTCGAACATCTGTTACAGTAACGAAGCCAATGCGTGGGTCTTTTAGTTTGCGACCGATAATATCACTTAACTCTTTTTTCATTTGTTCGCCTACACGTGTGGCTCGCAAACTCATGATCATCACCTCGATTAAAACCACTCGAATGTTGTAACTGTTCGTTCGATTTCTGGAAACGAATCAATGAATTGCAACGTACGTTGAAGCTCTTGTTCTGTCGCAGCTCGTTCGGCCGTAATAGCTACAATTCCGAGCTTCGTTCGTTGCCATACGTCTTGATAATCGACTTCAGCTACTGATATATTATATTTTTGTTTGAGCCGTGTGACAATGCGTTGCAACACGGCTCGCTTTTCTTTTAATGATTGGACGTCGTAAATGATGCATTCACATTCGACGTATCCGATCATTTACGTACCACTTCTTGCATGACATACGCTTCGATAACGTCGCCTTCTTTAATATCGTTAAAGTTTTTAATCGTTATTCCGCACTCGTATCCTTGTGCCACTTCTTTTACATCGTCTTTGTAACGTTTTAACGTATCGATTTGTCCTTCATAAACGACGATGCCTTGACGAATGAGGCGAACGCTACTATCGCGCGTAATTTTCCCATCTGTTACATAGCATCCTGCAATTGTACCAACTTTCGATACTTTAAACGTTTGACGAACTTCTGCTTGGCCGATGACTTTTTCTTCATACTCCGGATCAAGCATCCCTTTCATCGCCGCTTCAATTTCTTCGATGACTTTGTAAATGATGCGGTGGAGACGAATGTCTACTTTTTCTGCTTCTGCGACACGTTTGGCGTTCGCATCCGGACGAACGTTAAAGCCGATAACAATCGCATTCGATGCCGAGGCAAGCATAATGTCGTACTCTGTTACTGCCCCAACACCAGAGTGAATAATTTTCACTCGCACACCTTCGACTTCGATTTTTTGCAATGCGGCAACGAGCGCTTCGACGGAACCTTGTACATCCGCTTTGACGATAATGTTTAACTCTTTCATTTCGCCTTGCTTAATTTTTTCAAACAAGTCGTCTAGGCTGACACGCGCTTTTACACTTCGTTGTTGAGCAATTTGTTTTTGCGCACGCGCTTCGCCAATTTGACGCGCTTTTTTCTCATCTTCGAATACCATAAAGCGATCGCCTGCTTGCGGTACTTCGTTTAATCCCGTAATTTCAACAGGGGTAGATGGACCTGCCTCTTTCACGCGACGACCAAGATCGTTTGTCATTGCCCGCACGCGTCCGTACGTATAACCAACAACAATTGGATCACCAACACGCAACGTACCCGATTGAACGAGAAGCGTTGCAACCGGACCGCGACCTTTATCTAATTTTGCTTCAATGACCGTTCCTGTCGCACGGCGGTTTGGATTTGCTTTTAATTCTTCCATTTCACTCACAAGCAAAATCATTTCGAGCAAGTTGTCAATTCCTTCACCCGTTAACGCCGATAATTTACAATAAATTGTATCTCCGCCCCATTCTTCTGGAACGAGTTCGTATTCCATTAACTCCTGCATGACGCGATCAGGGTTCGCTGTTGGTTTGTCGATTTTATTGACTGCGACGATGATTGGAACTTTTGCCGCCTTCGCATGGTTAATCGCTTCAACAGTTTGTGGCATTACACCATCATCGGCTGCAACAACAAGGATGACGATATCCGTTACTTGCGCTCCACGCGCGCGCATCGTTGTGAACGCCTCATGACCCGGTGTATCTAAAAACGTAATTTTTTTGCCGTTCACCACGACTTGGTACGCACCGATATGTTGTGTAATACCGCCCGCCTCTTGTTCTGTCACTTTCGTTTGACGAATCGAGTCAAGTAACGTTGTTTTGCCGTGGTCAACGTGCCCCATAATCGTAACAACTGGCGGACGTTCGACTAAATCTTCTGGGTTATCGACAATTTCAATTGTCTCAAATTCTGTTTCATCAATCGTTACTTTTTCTTCTACTTCCACGCCGTAATCGGAGCAGATTAACTCGATCGCATCTTTATCCAAATCTTTGTTAATTGTTGCAATAATGCCGAGCATAAATAACTTTTTAATAATTTCTGAAGGCTCTTTACCTAGTTTTTTCGCTAGCTCAGCGACCGTTAATGAACCTTCAAATGTAATTTTTTTCGGAAGCTCTTTTTCTTTTTTCTTTTGCACTTCTGGCTGTGGAGCTGGCTGAGGCTTTTGTTTTTTATTTTTTTTGTTATTGAAAATTTTCTTTTCTTTTTGTTGGATTTGCAAGTCGTGTTTTTTCCCTTCGCGATTTTTTACTACTGGTTTTTTAATTGGCACTTTCTTTTGAATAACTGTATCGTCATCTTCTTCAAATTGTTCTAAAACAGGTTTCTTTGCTGGTTGCTTCTTTTCTTCTTTTGTCATTTGTTGTTTTCGTTCTTGCTCTTGTGTTGGTTTAAATGAACGATCTAACATTTCGACAACATCGGCTTCAATCATCGTCATATGATTGGATACGTCGATGTTCATTTCTTTTAATTTATGGATGACATCTTTACTTGACACATTATGCTTTTTCGCATATTGGTATACACGCATTTTTGACATACATTCACCCCCAAAATGTTAGAGCATCGTTTTCAGCTTTTGTGCGAATCCTTCATCTGTAATCGCTACAACGACTCGTGCTCCTTTTCCAATCGCCCCACCTAATTCATGGCGATTATCTACGTAACAAAGCGGAACGCGATAAAACGCGCATTTGTCGAAAATTTTTTTTCTTGTATTTTCTGACGCATCTTCCGATAAAATGACAAGCTTCGCGCGTTTACGCTGAATTTCTTTTACAACAAGCTCTTCTCCCGAAATGACTTTGCGCGCCCGATTCGCCAGTCCGAGAAAAGAGACCCACGGTTTATGATTCATTTGTTTCTCTGTTCTCCTTCTCGGCAAGCTGTAATAGCTGTTCGTAAATCGAATCGTCAATAGTCGCTTTTAAATGATGCGCAAGTGTATTTTTCTTTTTCGCAAGCAAAATACATTCTTTACTTAACGTAATGTACGCACCGCGCCCGGCTTTTTTTCCTGTAGGATCAATCGACACATCGCCTTCTTTCGAACGAACGATGCGAATGAGCTCTTTTTTCGGTTTCATTTCCCCTGTGACTACACATTTACGCATCGGAATTTTTTTTGGCATGTTATTCCACCTCACTAATCTCCTCTTCGTCAACTTCGAACGATGATGAAGAACGAGGGTAAATACCTAATTGTTCCGCTTCCGATTGACTTTTAATATCAATTTTCCAATTTGTTAATTTTGCCGCTAAACGAGCATTTTGACCACGTTTTCCGATCGCAAGCGATAATTGATAATCCGGCACAATGACCGTCGTCGCTTTCTCTTCTTCATTCACGATGACATCAAGCACTTTAGATGGACTTAACGCATTGGCCACAAATTCAACTGGATCGGCTGACCAACGAACGATATCGATTTTTTCGCCCTTTAACTCGTTTACAATCGCTTGCACTCGTTGTCCCTTTGGTCCAACACATGCACCAACCGGATCGACTTCTGGGTTATCCGAATGAACGGAAATTTTCGAGCGATCTCCTGCTTCGCGTGCAACGGACTTAATTTCGACCGTCCCGTCATAAATCTCCGGCACTTCTAATTCAAACAATCGTTTTAGTAGTCCTGGATGTGTGCGCGATACGTAAATTTGTGGTCCTTTTGTCGTTTTCTCTACTTTTGTAATGTACACTTTAATGCGATCATGCGGCTTATATGTTTCATTCGGCATTTGTTCGCTCACCGGAAGCAACGCCTCGATTTTGCCAAGGCTGACGTAAATAAATTTTGAGTCCGTCCGCTGTACAATTCCCGTCATAATGTCTTCTTCACGATCAACAAACTCGGCATAAATGACGCCTCGTTCTGCTTCGCGAACACGCTGCGTGACGACTTGTTTTGCTGTTTGGGCAGCGATACGTCCGAAGTTTTTCGGCGTCACTTCAATTTCAACAACGTCGCCTACTTGATAATTCGGATTGATTCGCTTCGCCTCATCAAGCGAAATTTCTAAACGTGAATCGTACACTTCATCAACGACTTCTTTGCGAGCAAACACGCGAATCGTTCCCGTTTCTTGATTAAAATCAACGCGAACGTTTTGGGCTTGATTAAAATTGCGCTTATAAGCGGACACAATCGCCGCCTCTATCGCTTCAATTAACACTTGTTTACTAATGCCTTTATCGCGCTCAAGCGCCGTTAAAGCATCTAACAACTCTGTATTCATGAACCGGTCGTCCCCCTCTAACGTGAATTAAGAAAAGATGACAGCTAGCCGTGCACTAGCTACTTTTTCATATGGAATCTTGATTGTTTTTTTCTTTGTTTTCACTTTCACTTCTACCGTCACGGTTTGCCCATCAAACGCGGTCAACAACCCTTCGAACTCTTTTTGGCCATCAATCGGTTCATACGTTTTCACATAAACGTTTTTTCCGACAGCGCGTTCGAAGTCTTTCATCTTTTTGAGCGGACGCTCCGCCCCTGGTGATGATACTTCTAAAAAATAATTGTGGGGAATAGGGTCGATTTCATCAAGTTTTTCGCTTAACCGCTCACTTACGACACCGCATTGATCGATATCAACTCCCGTTGGGGAATCGATAAAGACGCGTAAAAACCAGTTCTTTCCCTCTTTCACATATTCAATATCGACAAGCTCTAATCCGATCTCTGTCAAAATCGGGGTGACGAGCTCTTCAACAATGTGCGTCACTTTTTTCATCTTGGTCCTCCTAACTGCAAGAAAATCCCTTGCAACGGCAAGGAATCTCGAATCAATACGAAAGAGTGGGTTTCCCCACTCTTTTTGTACATTATCTTTACCATTTCCACTAGAACTATAACATATTGGCAAAAAAATTGCAACTCATTTAAAAGAGCGACAATTGGTTTTGATCTGGTAGCGACTGCAAACAGCCGCGACTTTCGAGATATTCTAAAATCGTTTTTGATACTTTACCGCGTTGTTGCAAATCTTCTTTCGATAAAAACTCGCCTTCCTCACGAGCACGTACGATGCTATGCGCTACGTTCGTCCCAAGTCCCGGAATGGCATTAAACGGCGGAATAAGCGAATTGCCATCAATAATAAACTCGGTTGCTTGTGAACGATACAAGTCGATATTTTTGAATGAAAATCCTCGTTCACACATTTCGAGGGCAATTTCAAGCACCGTCAATAAGTTTTTTTCTTTTGCGGAAGCGTCAAGCCCTTTCGCTTGAATTTCCTCAATGCGTCGACGAATCGCCGCAGATCCTTGAATCATGACATCTAAATCAAAATCTTCTGCACGTACGGTAAAATAAGATGCATAGTAAAGGAGCGGATGATGTACTTTAAAGTACGCAATGCGTACCGCCATGAGAACGTAGGCTGCTGCATGCGCTTTCGGGAACATATACTTAATTTTTTTACATGATTCAATATACCATTCTGGTACGTCATGTCTGCGCATTTCTTCTTCAAATTCTGCCGTCAATCCTTTTCCTTTACGAACGGATTCCATAATTTTAAATGCTAATGACGGTTCTAAACCGCGGTAAATTAAATACACCATAATGTCGTCACGACATCCAATCACTTCTGATAGCGTACATGTGCCGTTTTGAATAAGCTCTTGCGCGTTACCAAGCCAAACGTCCGTCCCGTGCGATAAGCCCGAAATTTGCACAAGCTCGGAAAACGTTTTTGGCTTTGTTTCTTCTAACATTTGACGAACGAAGCGCGTACCGAACTCTGGGATACCGAGCGTTCCTGTGTTACACATAATTTGTTCCGGTGTCACCCCGAGCGATTCTGTGCTACTAAAAATTTTCATCACTTCAGGATCATCTGTTGGAATCGTCTTCGGATCAATTCCACTCAAATCTTGTAACATCCGAATGACTGTCGGATCATCGTGTCCAAGAATATCGAGTTTTAATAAATTGTCGTGAATAGAGTGGAAATCAAAGTGCGTCGTCCGCCATTCTGCTTCTGTATCGTCGGCTGGATATTGAATTGGCGTAAAATCATAAATGTCCATGTAATCTGGAACGACGATAATACCTCCTGGATGTTGCCCTGTCGTTCGTTTCACTCCCGTACATCCAGCAGCTAAACGATCGATTTCTGCCGCACGTACATGAAGATTTTTATCGCTTATATACCCTTTGACAAATCCGTACGCTGTTTTATCAGCAACTGTACCAATCGTTCCAGCACGATATACGTTATCTTCACCGAATAGCACTTTCGTATAGTTATGCGCTCGCGGTTGATACTCACCTGAGAAGTTTAAGTCAATATCTGGTACTTTATCACCTTTGAATCCTAAAAACGTCTCGAACGGAATATCGTGCCCATCTTTATTGTACCGTGCGCCACATTTTGGACAGTCTTTATCAGGCAAGTCAAATCCCGAGCCGACCGAACCATCATCGAAAAACTCAGAGTGTTTGCAGTTCGGACAAACGTAATGCGGCGGAAGCGGGTTCACCTCTGTAATTTCGGTCATCGTCGCAACAAACGATGAGCCAACTGAACCACGTGAACCGACAAGATAGCCGTCATCAAGCGATTTTTTTACGAGTTTATGAGAGATTAAATAAATGACTGCAAAGCCATGACCAATAATGCTTTTCAACTCTTTTTCTAACCGTTTCTCAACGATGTCCGGAAGTGGATCACCATAAATGCTCTTCGCTCGCTCGTAACTCATTCGGCGAATTTCTTCGTCCGCTCCTTCAATTTTTGGGGTGTACAACTCATCTTTAATCGGTTTTACTTCCCCAATGAGATCGGCAATTTTTTTTGTATTCGTAACGACAATTTCTTTTGCTTTTTGTTCACCAAGAAACGAAAATGCTTCTAACATTTCGTTTGTTGTACGGAAGTGAACGTTTGGCAGTTCATGACGATTTAACGGATTGCCACCGGATTGTGAATGAATCAAAATTTTGCGATAAATTTTATCTTCTTGGTTCATGTAATGCACGTTTCCTGTCGCAACAACCGGAATGCCGAGCCGTTCGCCAAGCTGTACAATGTTTGTAATAATTTCTTTTACGGCTTCTTCGTCGCGTACATATTCCATTTCAATAAGCGGAGCGTATACTTCTGGCGGATGCACTTCAAGGAAATCATAAAACGGGGCAATCGTCTCTGCTTCTTCGATCCCTTTTTGCATCATCGCTTCAAATAGTTCCCCTTTATCGCATCCTGATCCGACTAAAATACCCTCACGATGTTGTTGCAAGACGGAACGCGGAATACGGGGAACACGATAAAAATAGTTCACATGTGAAAGCGATACGAGTTTAAATAAATTTTTTAACCCCACTTCATTTTGGACAAGCAACGTGGCATGAAACGGCCGAGATCGTTGAAACGCTCCTTGTTCTTTTGATGCTTCGTTTAACTGATCAATGTATTGAATTCCTTTTTCATCAAGTTCTTTCAACAAATGAATGAGTAAATACCCTGTCGCTTCTGCGTCATAAATGGCACGATGGTGTTGGGTTAATTCAATATTGAATTTTTTACAAAGCGTGTTTAAACGATGGTTTTTTAGCTCTGGATATAAGTAACGAGCAAGTTCAAGTGTGTCAATCACTGGATTAGTTACTTTGCCACGATTGATTTTTTTAAATCCTGCATTTAAAAAGCCAATATCAAACGTTGCATTATGGGCAACGAGCACGCAGTCATCGATCCAATGATAAAATTTTTCTAATACTTCTTCGACGTCTGGTGCATCTTTTAACATATCATCTGTAATTTTCGTTAATTCAATAGTTGTCGCAGAAAGCGGATGATGCGGGTTAGCAAACGACTCAAAACGGTCGATAATTTCTCCGTTTTTGACTTTGACCGCTGCTAATTCAATAATTGTATCGTATACGGCCGACAGTCCTGTCGTTTCCACGTCAAACACGACAAACGTATCGTCCATGAGCCGTCGATGCGCTTCATTGTAAGCGATCGGTACCCCGTCATCAACAATATTAGCCTCTAGTCCATATAAAATTTTCACACCATATTTTTTTCCCGCACTATACGCTTCCGGAAATGACTGAACAACGGCATGGTCCGTCACAGCAATCGCCTCATGTCCCCATTTTTTCGCTTGTTCAACGAGTTTTGTAATCGAAGCGACCGCATCCATTTGACTCATTTGTGTGTGGACGTGCAATTCCACACGTTTTTCCTCGGCTGTATCTTGTCGCTCGTTCGGCTTTATTTCATTTAAGTCGTTCGCAATGAGCACAAGATCGCGTACAAACGTATCGTTTTGCACGCTACCGCGCACTTTAACCCACATACCTTTTTTTACACGTTGCATTAATTCCGCATCTTCTTTATCGCGTGAAAACATTTTCACAAGAATAGAGTTTGTATAGTCCGTCATTTTTAACGTCAATAACGTACGGCCACTTTTTAGTTCTTTTGCCTCGGCATCAAAGACGTATCCTTGTACGACGACACGACGTTCTTCTTCCACAATTTGATCGAGCGAACGAATATGTTCTTCATCTTTAATTTGATAGCCAATTACAAGCGGGCCGCTTGCTTCAGTTACATTTGTCTCTTCTTGTTTCGGCATCGCTTCCATAAATGCGGCTAACGCTCGTTCTTCATCTTCTTTTTGTTTTTGAGCTAAAAATTGTTCAAATTGTTGTTCATCATGCTTCACATCAGCTTCTAATTGTAAATGCGGAAAGCCGAATGAAGCATACGTCTCGGCAAATATTTCCGCAAATCGTTTTTTTAAAGCAATCGCTTCTGCTTCATTGCGTGCTTGGACAATTACTTTCGTTCCTTTGACGTGCGGTTGTTGCTCTGTCAGTAGTGAAAGAAGAGGCGAGCTTTGTTGAATCGTCTCCACAAACATCGGCCAATACGATATGACGTCTTCAGCGGTAAACGTTTGATCCTCTGCTTCAATGGTACATTGCACGTGAGCGATATGACGAAATTGTTCGATTAATCGTTTACGAAATTCGGCATATACATTCGCTCGTAAAATCGTAGGAAATTGAAAATAAAAATGCCAACATTTCGTTTGTTTATTAACAACAACTTTGTTAATCCGTCCGTGTGCTAAGTCGTTTGCTATACTCGAAGAAGTGAGCTGTAGTTGTTGTAGTAAAATAGAAAATCGCTCTTTTTGTTCTTCTCTCATCGTTGTTCGTTAAACCTCCCTTTTTTTGTACGTTGGTTGGGAGTGATAGACGACAGAAAGAGGGGGATCCCCCTCTCTGCCTTTTACAAATATCGGCGCAAAGTCTCCACTAATTGCGACACATGTACTTCTTCTGTTTCACCTGTTTTGCGAACTTTTACTTCGACAATTCCTTCACTTGCACGTTTTCCGACTGTTACACGCACAGGTAAGCCGATTAAATCGCTGTCAGCGAATTTCACACCTGGACGCTCGGCACGATCGTCATACAACACTTCAAATCCTTCTTGTTGCAAACGTACGTACCATTCATCAGCAAGTTCTCGTTGCTCGTCCACTTTCGGATTGACAGAAATGAGGTGGACGTGGAACGGAGCAACAGCTGTCGGCCAAATAAGTCCATGCTCATCATTATATTGTTCAGCAATCGCTGCAAGCGTGCGAGAGACACCAATACCATAGCAACCCATAATCATCGGTTGCGTACGTCCATTTTCATCTAAGTATGTTGCATTCATCGCTTCACTGTAACGCGTGCCGAGTTTAAATACATGCCCTACTTCAATTCCGCGCGCAAAGCGAATCGTTCCTTTTCCATCTGGTGATGGATCTCCTTCTTGAATGAAACGAACATCCGCGTATTGCGCAACAAAATCACGATCCGGATTGACCCCTTTATAATGATAGTGTGCTTCATTTGCCCCGCATACACCGTTGACAATCGCTTTTACCGCGTGGTCTGCCAAAACAAGCACATCGTTTCGGACACCGATTGGGCCAAGTGAACCGATTTCGCAATTCATCACTTGTTTCGTTTCTTCTGGTGTCGCCAGCTCCACCACTGTTGCTTCTAATATATTTTTTACTTTTACATCATTTACTTCATGGTCACCACGCACAAGAACGAGCACATAGCGATCATCTACTTTAAATAATAGCGACTTAATGCATTTTTCTTTTGGCACTTGAAGGAATTGACTTACTTCTTCAATTGTACGTTGTTCTGGTGTATGCACTTTTTCAAGCGATGCTTGCGGTTCATCGCTCCGCTCATATGTCGTAATGACAGGAGCCATTTCAATGTTCGCAGCATAGTCAGACGAGTCTGAATATGCAATTGTATCTTCACCGATGTCGGATAAAACCATAAATTCGTGTGTATCTTTTCCACCCATCGCCCCAGAATCGGCAATGACAGCGCGGAAATTTAATCCGCAACGACGGAACACATTGGCATAAGCTTCGTACATTTTATTGTATACTTCATCTAAACTTTCGTGTGAAGCGTGAAATGAATATGCATCTTTCATAATAAACTCACGACCACGAAGCAAACCGAAACGTGGACGCTTTTCGTCACGAAACTTTGTTTGAATTTGATAAAGCGTAAGCGGCAAACGTTTATATGACTTCACTTCATCGCGCACAAGTGCCGTAATGACTTCTTCATGAGTTGCCCCAAGCGCAAAGTCGCGATCATGGCGATCTTTTAAACGCATTAATTCCGGTCCGTATGAATACCAACGGCCTGATTCTTGCCACAACTCTGCTTGTTGAAGCGCTGGCATTAGTAGCTCTACCGCACCTGCCCGTTCCATTTCTTCACGAATGATCGCTTCAATTTTTTGTAATACACGTTTACCAAGCGGTAAGAAGCTATATACTCCGCTCGCATTTTGGCGAATGAAGCCGGCGCGAAGCAATAGCTGATGGCTTTTAATTTCCGCATCTGCTGGTACTTCACGCAACGTAGGAATAAATGACATACTTTGTTTCATCTCTTGCACCTCTTACTTCATTGATTTATAAGAAAAATTTTTGAATATCGTTCCATGTAACAACAAGCATAAGCAACATGAGAAGAGCAAAACCGATAAAATGTACAATGCCTTCTTTTTGGCGATCAATTGGTTTTCCACGTAACGCCTCAATTGCAAAAAACGTTAATCGTCCGCCATCGAGCGCCGGAAGTGGAAGCAAGTTAATAATCCCTAAGTTAATGCTTAAAATAGCTCCCCATTTCATTAAGTAATACACGCCAGATTGGGCGACTTTATGAGTCGAAACCGCAATACCAACAGGTCCAGATAACATATCAAATGAAAATTTCCCTGTCAATAAATGACCTAGCCCAACGATAATTTCTTTTGTCCAATAGTACGTTTCTAGCGCGCCCTGCTTTATAGCACCAACAACCGATTTTTCCATCGGTCCATACACGCCAATTAGTCCAATTGTTTCTCCTTCAATCGTTTTCTTTTCCGGTGTAACGGTAAGATCGATCATTTCACCGTTGCGATTGATTTGAAACTGGAGCGGTTTTTCTGGGCTTTTCCGAATCATTGTCACCACATCCGTCCACGAAGACATGGACTGTCCATCGATGGAAACGACAACATCCCCTTGCTTTAACCCAGCTTCACGTGCTGCACCGTCTTCGGTTAACTCGCCAATGATCGGTTTGTCAACAGGATAGCCTTGTAATAGTCCAATAACAATGAAGATGACAAGCGCTAGAACGAAATTCATAAGCGGACCAGCGAAAATGGCCATCGCTCGCTGTCCGAGCGTTTTTGAACCAAACTGACGATGATACGGTGCAATTTGCACTTCTTCCCGATCAATAACGATGTAAGCTGGATCGCTTAATTCAAAACGTTGTAAGTGATCATCATCACCTTCATAGCCTTCAATATATAGCTCATGTTCAAAGTCAGCGCGTTCTACTTCAATGATTTTGGCATCTCGATATTCATCTTTATGATTGACGATGACTTTTTTCACTTTGCCTTCCGAGTCAAACAATAATCCGACAACTTGACCGCGCTTAACGTCAATCATCTCAGGGTCTTCGCCAGCCATGCGCACAAAACCACCGAGTGGAAGTAAACGAATGGTGTACGTCGTTTCCCCTTTTTTCATCGAAAACACTTTTGGACCAAATCCGATCGCAAACTCACGGCATAAAATACCTGCACGCTTAGCAAAAATGAAATGTCCTAATTCATGAAAAAATACAAGCGCACCAAAAATAACAATAAAAGAAATAACCGTTTCCAACGTTTCAACCACCTTTTACATGTATAGTGATTTTACATATTGTCGCGTTTCGCGATCAACTGTACGAATCGTTTCCAAATCCGGATGAGCGATCGGTACGTGCCAATTCATTGCTTGTTCAATGTATTGTTCAATCGCTAAAAACGATATTCGTCCAGTTAAAAAGGCCGACACCGCTTCTTCGTTGGCCGCATTTAATACGGTCGGCATCGTCCCGCCTATTTTTCCTGCCTCATAAGCAAATTGTAAACAACGAAACCGGTTCATGTCCACTTTTTGAAAATGTAACGTGGCCACTTCTGCTAAGTTTAGTCGCTCAATATGGAGCGGAAAGCGATCTGGATATGTTAATGCATATTGAATGGGCACGCGCATATCTGGCGTTCCAAGTTGGGCAATGACGCTTCCATCATGAAACTGTACCATGGAATGAATAATGCTTTCTTTATGTAAGAGCACATGAATTTGCTCATACGGTAAGTGGAACAACCAGTGTGCTTCGATCACTTCGAGTCCTTTGTTCATCATCGTCGCAGAATCAATTGTAATTTTCGCTCCCATCGACCAATTCGGATGTTTTAACGCCTCTTCCACCGTAACATGCTGTAGTTGTTCGCGCGTACGATCGCGAAAACTACCTCCGGATGCGGTCAAAATAATACATTCAACGTTTTTCTGTTTTTCCCCTTGTAAACATTGAAAAATCGCGGAATGTTCACTATCTATCGGCAAAATCGAGACACCATAGGCAGCGGCGTGCTTCATGACGAGATGACCCGCAGTAACTAACGTTTCTTTGTTCGCTAATGCGATTGTTTTTCCCGCCTCTATCGCTTTTAACGTAGGCACTAGTCCGACGCTTCCTACAACCGCATTAACGACAATATCCGCTTCTTGAACTGTTGCTACTTCAATGAGCCCGTCTTCACCGAAAACGATGCGTACTCGTCCCTTATATTCGCTTTGTAACCGTTCAGCATCTTCTTTTTGAGCGACACATATAACTTTCGGAGAAAATTGCTCAATAATGATTCTTGCTTGTTCAATATTTCGTCCGGCTGAAAAAGCAATGAGACGAAACGCATTAGAATGAGCGCGAATAACATCTAACGTTTGCATGCCGATCGAGCCAGTCGCTCCTAATAAACTAATTGCTCGCAAACTGTCCACTCCTTTTTAAGCAATAAGGTAAAACAAATGTAAAATCGGCAAAATAAATAACAAACTATCAAAACGGTCTAGAATGCCACCATGCCCCGGTAAAATGGCCCCCGAATCTTTTACTCCATAGTGGCGTTTAAACGCTGACTCAACTAAATCACCTAACTGACCGAAAATTGATAAGACGACCGTTGCAATAAGCAACAAAAGAAACGATGGGGCAAACGGCGATAGCCACTCATAAACGCTCACAGCAAGAAGCGCACATAACACACCGCCTATTGCACCTTCTACCGTTTTATTCGGACTAATATGCTCCCATAATTTACGCTTCCCAAACGCTCGACCGATAAAATACGCTCCGCTATCTGTTGCCCAAATTAAAAATAGAGCATAAAAAATATAAGACAATCCTGCTTCTCGCACTTGTAAAAAGGAATAAAATCCGACGCCTACATATAACAAAGAAGCAATCATAAAACCGGCGTCATCGAACGTAAACGCATTTTTAGATATAACCGTATAAATAAGCAACAATAAAAACCCGATGATGAGCATCCATATGTTTATCATATGTTCATATGGATATAAAAAGAGCCATAAAACGAGAAAACTGACAACGCTCGGAAACGAAAAGAGCGATATGTGTTTCATACGAATGAGCTCAAATAAACCAACTGTAGCTAGTACATACGTTAAAACGAAAAACGGCCATCCGCCATATATGACGATTGGTAAAAAGATTGAAGCTGCAATGATCGCTGTTACAATTCTTTGTTTCATACGAAATTATACGCCTCCAAATCGACGGCTTCGTTGCTGGAATGCATGTACCGCCTGTAAAAAATGTTGCTCTGTAAAATCTGGCCATAATACATCTGTAAACCAAAACTCCGTATAAGCTAACTGCCAAAGCATAAAATTACTTAACCGAATTTCCCCGCTTGTACGAATGAGTAAATCCGGATCAGGCAAACCGTTTGTCATCAAATACGAATGGAACAACTGCTCATCGACATCGTTTACTTCAATCGTTCCGCTTTGAATATCAGTAACGAGCTTTTGTACCGCATGTACAATTTCTGCGCGACTTCCGTAGTTTAGAGCAAAGTTTAAAATTAAACCTGCATTTTGCTTCGTTTCTTCGATCGCTTTTTCAACTGCACGTAACGTATGTAAAGGTAGTTCATCTTTATGCCCCATCACGCGTACTTGCACGTTTTCCTCGATTAACTCTGGCAAAAATGTGTTCAAAAATTGTTCCGGCAACTGCATTAAATAATCGACCTCTGTTTTTGGTCGTTTCCAATTTTCTGTTGAAAATGCGTATAACGTTAACACTTTCACGCCGAGTTCATTCGCAAAGCGCGTAATTTTCCGAACCGTTTGCATCCCTTCATAATGCCCAGCCATGCGTGGCAATGCACGCTTTTTCGCCCAACGTCCGTTTCCATCCATAATGATTGCCACATGCGCAGGGATCGGACCTTGTAAAATCGTTTCTTTTCCACGTCCTTCTTCTTTGTTTTTCCATCTTTTCATTTTTTCAAACATTAGCGCGTATCCTCCAGCTTTGATCCAACATGATTAGGCTGTGCGCCCTATTTCGTAATTATAGCAAAAAACCCTCTATAAACATAGAGGGACTTATACTTCCATGACTTCTTTCTCTTTTTCTTTCGTAATCGCATCAATTTTTGCGATATGATCATCCGTCAATTTTTGGATATCCTCTGTATAACCACGCAACTCATCTTCTGTAATTTCGCCATTTTTTTCGAGTTTTTTCAACTCGTCGTTTGCATCGCGACGAATGTTGCGCACAGCAACTTTCGCTTCTTCAGCATATTTTTTTACAAGTTTAACAAGCTCGCGACGACGCTCTTCCGTTAGTGGCGGAATAGAGATGCGAATAACTGAACCGTCGTTTGAAGGTGTTAAACCTAAATCGGATGCTAAAATCGCTTTTTCAATCTCTTTTAATACCGACTTGTCATACGGCTGAATGACAAGAAGACGCGCTTCTGGCACTTGAATGCCTGCTAATTGAATGATTGGTGTTGGCATGCCGTAGTAATCTACTGTAATCTTTTCTAACAACGCAGGATTGGCACGACCTGCACGAATGGTTGCCAGTTCACGCGAAAAAGCTTGAACAGCTTTATCCATTTTTTCTTTTGCGTTCGTTAATACTTGCATCTTATTTCCCCCTTACAATTGTTCCAATATTTTCGCCTAATACAGCACGTTTAATATTTCCTTCTTCCATAATCGAGAAAACGATAAGCGGAATATCGTTATCCATACATAACGATGAGGCGGTCGAATCCATGACGCCCAACCCTTGTTTAATAACCTCTAAATAAGATAGCTCGTCATATTTGACTGCATTTTTATCTACTTTCGGATCGGCACTATATACGCCATCTACGTTGTTTTTCGCCATTAAAATGACGTCTGCTTCAATTTCGGCAGCACGAAGCGCAGCTGTCGTATCTGTTGAAAAGTACGGATTTCCTGTTCCTGCCGCAAAAATGACGACGCGTTTTTTCTCTAAGTGACGAATCGCCCGTCGACGAATGTACGGTTCTGCCACTTGGCGCATTTCAATCGACGTTTGTACGCGCGTTTGTACCCCAAGTTGCTCGAGGCTGTCTTGCAAAGCGAGCGAATTCATCACCGTCGCTAACATACCCATATAATCAGCTGTGGCGCGATCCATGCCCATTTCACTGCCGATTTTTCCACGCCAAATGTTCCCGCCGCCAACAACGACAGCAACTTCAACTCCAAGTTCCGCTACTTCTTTTACTTGTTGAGCAATCGATTTAATGACAGACGGATTAATGCCAAATCCTTGATCACCAGCTAACGCTTCACCGCTTAATTTTAAAACGACACGTTTATACTTTGGGCTTTCCATTTTAAACCTCCATACCGTTCTTTAAAAATAGGGAACACATATGTGTTCCCTATTTGTCTTCATTACTTACGAACTTGGCTCATAACTTCTTCAGCGAAGTTATCTTGACGCTTTTCAATGCCTTCGCCTACTTCGTAACGGATGAAGCTTTTTACAGTTGCACCATTAGATTCTACAAATTGACGCACTTTCACATCAGGATTTTTTACAAAGTTTTGCTCAAGTAAGCAAATGTCCTCAAAGAATTTGCCTAAACGACCTTCAACCATTTTTTCGACGATATTTTCTGGTTTTCCTTCATTTAATGCTTGTTGTTTTAATACTTCGCGCTCACGAGCGATTTCGTCTGCAGATACTTCATCGCGAGAAACGTATTTTGGATTAATAGCAGCAATGTGCATCGCTACATCTTTTGCAATGTCGCTATTTGTTGTACCTTCTAATACTGTTAATACAGCAATGCGACCACCCATGTGTAAATATGCACCGAACGCTGCGTTGTCGCCTTTTTCTACAACAGCAAAGCGACGCAACGTAATTTTTTCACCGATTTTAGCAATCGCCGCGTTGATGTGCTCTTCTACTGTTGCACCGTTGTCCATTTTTTGTTGTAACGCTTCTTCTACTGTTGCAGGTTTATGTTTTAATAAATGATCTGCTAATTCTTTGACTAATGTTTTAAATCCTTCGTTTTTCGCAACGAAGTCTGTTTCAGAGTTTACTTCTAAAATGACTGCTACATTTCCGTCAACTTCGATTAATGTTGTTCCTTCAGCTGCAATGCGATCTGCCTTTTTCGCTGCCTTCGCCATTCCTTTTTCACGAAGCCAGTCGATCGCTTTTTCCATATCGCCGTTTGTTTCTGTTAACGCTTTTTTGCAGTCCATCATTCCTGCGCCAGTTTTTTCGCGCAATTCTTTTACCATTTGAGCAGTAATTGCCATGTTAAACATCCTCCTTTTTATGTGCCTCGTATGTATACAAACCGAAACGGTTCGCAGGCTTAGTATGCCCAACTTTCTTAAAAAAAGGTGATAAAAGGCTCCCCCTCTTATCACCTTTCGCATGCTTACTCAGCTGTGACAACAGCTTCTTCGCCTTGCTTTGCTTCTAAAATCGCATCGGCAATTTTAGAAGTAAGAAGTTTCACAGCACGAATCGCATCGTCGTTTGCAGGAATGACGTAGTCGATTTCGTCTGGATCACAGTTTGTATCCACGATTCCGATGATCGGAATGTTTAATTTACGAGCTTCCGCAACGGCAATGCGCTCTTTGCGTGGATCGATGACAAACAATGCATCTGGCAATTCTTTCATCTCTTTAATACCGCCTAAAAACTTTTCAAGACGCTCTAATTCTTTCTTTAGTTTCACCACTTCTTTTTTAGGCAATACATCGAATGTGCCATCTTCAGCCATTCTTTCGATTTCTTTTAAACGTTTAATACGCTTTTGAATTGTTGCAAAGTTTGTTAACGTTCCACCTAACCAACGTTGGTTCACGTAAAACATGCCAGAACGTTCTGCTTCTTCTTTCACAGAATCTTGCGCTTGTTTTTTCGTACCAACGAATAAAATTTTGCCGCCGTTTGCCGCAAGTTCTTTGACGAAGTTATACGCTTCTTCTACTTTTTTCACCGTTTTTTGCAAATCAATGATATAAATACCATTGCGCTCAGTGAAAATATACTTTTTCATTTTTGGGTTCCAACGACGTGTTTGATGCCCGAAGTGAACCCCTGCTTCAAGCAACTGCTTCATTGAAATAACAGACATTTTTCATCCTCCTACACGGTTTTTTTCCTCCGCTCATGTCATTTTTAAGCAAGACTGCGATGCAGCACCGTTGCTTAAATCGATGAGCGTGTGTATTCACACCAAGTAGAACTATATCATAATTAAAAAACACATTCAACTACTTTTGGTGAAATTTAAGCAAAAGCTCCATTTCTGTCTTCCCGCGTTTTAGTATTTTTGCGATTTCATCGATCGTTTTTCCTTGTTGTTGCAGTTTTAATGCTTCCGAAACGAGCGAGTCGAGCGATTCCTCTCCCTTTGGTGTAGTTGTTGATAACTCGATGCGGTCGACAACGTCGTCAATCGGAAGCGACGGTTGTTCTTCTCGAAGCGAAGGCGGAGTTTCTCTTTTCTTTTGACGAACAGCCGATGATGTGATTTGTTTAACAAAACGCTCATTTTCCTCTTTAAATTGCATTAAATACGTTGTCATCATCGTTTCCATCTCACGAATAAGCTCCGCTTGCTCTCTTTCCGTCTCTTTAATTTTTACCCATTTTAAAGACAAAAGAATAATAAGAAAGAGCGAAATACCGTGCAAAACGAAGCTAGCAAACCATAAAAACGTCGTCATATCATCCCTCTTATCCGATAAAATCAATATGCATTCCTTTGTAAGGGTGTTTGCTTTTTTCTTTTTGCTCAGATTGTTTTTTCCATTTAGCACGCTCGCTTTGTTCAGCTTTCGTCACTTGTTGCCGAATGCGCTCGTCTTGTTTTTTCATTTCTGCTGCAAGCTGTTGTTGAGCAAGCTGTCCGTACTGTTGTATATGTTCTTGCCATTTTCCGAGCTCATGCGTTTTCGGTAACGCTACTTGTAACTCGATTAACTTTAAACTCATCGGTTTCACTTCCTTCATAAAGATTGATGAAGGACTGTCATACTGCTTGCTCAATCAGTTTGCGCATTTTAAACAACGCTTTTGCATGAATTTGGGAAATTCGTGACGTCGACAGTCCCATAATATGCCCAATTTCTGTGAACGTCAGTTCCTCTTTGTAAAACAAACTAATCACTAACTGTTCTTTTTCATTCAATTGTTGGATGACTTGAGCCAATTGGGCAATTTGTTCTTCCCGTAACATATGTTCTTCGGGTGACGGTGAGTGATCGTCGCGTATCGTAAACGACGGTTGATCATCATCATCGTCAAACGGCCGTTCATCAAGCGATAAAACATTCGCGAAAAACTGTTCATTCATGACCGCATACACTTCATCTTCTGATATATTTAACGCATCCGCCACTTCTTTGGCGCTCACGTCACGCATATGCATTTGTTGCAACCGCTCGATCGTCGCTTCGATTTTTTTTGCTTTTTCTCGTACGCTGCGCGGAAGCCAATCTTCTTTGCGCAATCCATCTAAAATGGCACCACGAATACGAAATGAAGCATACGTGTCAAACTTCAAATCACGTGAAGGATCAAATTTTTCTAACGCATCGTACAAGCCGAGTAACGCTAAGCTTTTCAAGTCTTCTTTTTTTACGCTTTTTGGAAGGGATGAAGCGATACGTTGGACATGATAATCAACAAGCGGCATATATTTTTCAATGAGTTGATCGCCCGCTTCTCGATCGCGAGCGTCTATCCACTTTTGCCAGCATTGTTCAATCATATCATCCCCCCTAGGTGAAAAGGTAGCCTACAACATTTGACGCTACCGTATGTTCAAATTTATTTTTCTTCATGGCTTAACAGTTGACGAATATATTGCGCCACTTCTTGTTGCTCTTCTTCGCTCAAGCCTTCAATCATTTGCTCTACATGTTCATCATTTCGTTCCTTCCGTGAAACGTCTGGAGTGGATTCATCTTTTTGAATAAAGGCGACCATCCAGCGAATGACAAAAGCAAAAATAAAGAAAATAGCAAATGTGAGAAAGGCACGCTCGATAGACGTCCATATACTATTTCGCAACAACGAAGAAAAAAAGGCGATCATACAGCCGAATAAAGCAAAGCTAACGTTAAATTTCCATGTACCAGCCATTACATTTCCCGTACCCCTTGATTTACTGTTCGAATGAGCAACATGCCTGTTTTTGGATGAAATTCAATCGTTCGTCCGCTATTTCCCCCGACATCTTCGGCGACAATCGGAATGCGAAAGCGCTGAAGCTGCTCACGAACAGCTTCAACGTTGCGTGGCCCGATACGCATCATATCCGTCGTCCCTGTACGAAATTGGAACATTTGTGCACCACCAGCCATTTTTGCTTTCAAATGACCGTTTCTTCCTCCTGCCCCAATCACGCGCCGAACCAATTCTTCTACTGCGGTATCGGCATATTTCGCTACATTCATTGTTTCGGATTTTGCTAACGATGAATCTGGCAACATCACGTGCGCCATGCCAGCCACTTCTTTCACTAAATCATATACAACAACACCGACGCACGAGCCGAGTCCGCATGTGCGAATGACATGCGGTGCCTTTACAACGTTCATATCAGCAATGCCGACTTTTACAACTTGAACAACTTCATTCATCACGGTCCACACCTAAAGCGCGAAAGATGATATGAAATGATTCAGGGTCGGGAAGCAAGAAAAAGTGGCCATTTACTCGATCATTCGGCTGATGCTCCTCATGAATTGCCGTATCAACGACGATGACATGGTCACCGACACGTGACATTTCTATTAATCCATAGCTTAAAATTGCGCCGATCATATCGATGCTGAGTGCCGGAACAGATGGATATAAATTTAAACGCGTAAAGTCTGATAAAGATGATAAATACGAGCCTGCTAAAATGTTACCCAGCTCTTGCAATGCGGACAACGATAATTCCGAACAATCTTGTTCTAATTTAAATTGTTCGTCACCAATCATTTGTTGGATAAATCGTTCCGCTTGCTCGATCGATAATACAAAAAACATATTGCCAGGCGCATCCCCTTCAATGCGCAAAAAAACAGCAGCAACGACATTGTCAGCTCCTCCGACAATGTCCATCATTTCATCAAATGAAATGATGCGCACATCCGGAATCGTCATTTCAATTCTTTTATTTAACAGCTTTGATAACGCTGTTGCTGCGTGACCCGCACCAATATTTCCAATCTCTTTTAGTATGTCCATATGGACGGCATCCATCCGTTCAAAATATGACATGGACGATTTATCCTTTCTCTGTTTTTAGTACTTTTTCTAAGTTTAATAAAATGAAAAGTCTTTTTTCAATTTTTACAACACCGTTAATATAATCTGCGGTTGTTGCATCAACTACTTCTGGTGGCGGTTCGATCGCTTCTGTCGAAATATCAACGACGTCGTTCGCAGCATCAACAATTAAGCCGACTTCAATGTCATCAAGCGCCACAATAATGACGCGCGTATGATCGGAAAATTGCGCTTCTTCTAACCCGAAACGCATACGCAAGTCGATAATTGGCGTAACGACTCCACGCAAATTGATAACGCCTTTCACATATTTCGGAACGCGAGGAACGCGCGTAATATGCTGAATTTTTTCGATGGAGCGCACTTGTTGCACTGGAATCGCATATTCTTCGTCTTTTAATTGAAACACAATTACTTTCAGCTCAGCCACATCAAATTCCCCCTCTCGCTTGTCCCTACTTAATTAGCGCGTTGCAATCAACAATGAGCGCCACTTGTCCATCTCCTAAAATGGTCGCGCCAGAAATGGCAAACACAGACGTTAAGTAGTTGCCAAGCGATTTTAACACCACTTCTTGTTGACCTATAAACGAGTCAACGACAAGTCCAGCCATTTTTTCACCTTTCCGCACAATAACAACGGACAAGAAATCATCGTCTTCCTTCACAACAGGTACTTCAAAAATATCTTTCAAAAATAAGAGCGGAACAACTTTTCCACGGAAATCAATGACTTTTTGGTTATGGGCATGTAAAATGTCTTCTTTTTTCACGATGGCCGTCTCGATGATCGATGACAACGGAATCGCATATTTTTCATGTTGAATTTCAACGAGCATAACAGAAATAATGGATAGTGTAAGCGGTAGTTGAATCGAAAAGATCGAGCCGACTCCTTCCTCTGAATCAATCGACACGGATCCACCTAGCGACTCAATTGTACTTTTTACAACGTCTAATCCGACACCACGGCCTGAAATATCGGATACTTTATCCGCTGTAGAAAAACCTGAAGCAAAAATAAGCTCATATACTTGTTTATCCGTTAAGTTCGCCGCATTTTGTTCAGAAATAATGCCTTTACTAATGGCTTTTTTCAGCACTTTTTCGCGACTAATGCCTGCGCCGTCGTCTTCAATTTCAATAAATACATGATTGCCACTATGATATGCTTTTAATTTGACTGTTCCCTCTTCCGGTTTTCCTTTTGCGCGACGTACATCTGGCGTTTCTATGCCGTGATCGATGGCGTTGCGCAACAAGTGAACGAGCGGATCGCCAATTTCGTCGATGACTGTGCGGTCAAGCTCCGTTTCTGCTCCAATAATTTCAAGATTAATTTTCTTTCCTAAATCGCGAGCTAATTGCCGTACCATGCGCGGAAAGCGGTTAAATACCGTTTCGACCGGTACCATGCGCATATTTAAAATAATGTTTTGCAAGTCTCCGGAAATGCGTGACATCCGTTCAACCGTTTCGTGTAATTCTGGATTGTTCAGTTCGCGCGAAATTTGCTCCAATCGTCCGCGATCAATAACAAGCTCTTCAAACAAGTTCATTAGTACGTCTAAACGTTCAATGTTGACGCGAATCGTCTTGTTGCTTACTTGTTTTCCAGTTGCTTTTTCTTCTTGTGCTTCTTGTTTTTTCTCAACCGCTTGCTCTACTGCTTGCTGTTCTTCTTTTTGTTCGTGTTTTGTTTCCGTCGTTTTTTCTTCTTCTGTAGATCGATGTAAGTTCACTCGTTGAACGATAACTTGCTCCACTTCCGACACTTTCATAATGCGCTTTTGTAATTCATCTTGTGACACTTTTGTCACGACGGTCACGACAAATTGATCATCGAACTGTTCTGCTTCTAGCATCTCAACGGTCGGAACAGATTTAATCACTTCTCCAATTTGTTCAATCACTTCAAAAATCATAAACACACGAGCAGCTTTTAATAGACAGTCAGAACGTAGTTTGATCGTGACTTCATAACTGTGGAATCCTTGTTCAGCGGACTGCTTTAAAATGGTATATTCAAATTCATCATACGTTTGTTCATACGTTGAGTTGCTTTTTTGACGGACTGCAACAACATCTCCTTTTTCAATTTGCTTTAACTGCGCAACGACTTCGGTGACGTCACGCTTTCCGTCTCCACCTTCTGAAATAGAGACGACCATCGCTTCTAAATCATCGACAGCGCGAAAAATGACATCAAGCAGTTCAGGTGTGACCGAAATTTTCTCATTGCGAATGGCATCAAGTACATTTTCCATTTGATGCGTTAAATTTGCTAAGTCCTCAAATCCCATCGTTGCTGACATTCCTTTTAGCGTATGGGCAGAGCGGAAAATTTCATTAACGATCGACACATCATCTGGATTTTTTTCAAGCTCTAACAATTGTTCGTTAATCGTTTGTAAATGTTCTCTACTTTCATCAATAAACACTTCGAGGTATTGGCTCATGTCCATTGTTCCTATCCCCCTCAAACTTGTACGTGTCTCATTACCGCTTCAGCAATATCGTCAACGTGAACGATTTCATCAACAACGTTTGCAGCAATGGCTGACTTAGGCATACCAAACACAACGGAAGATTCAGCAGATTCTGCAACGACAAACGTGTTGCCAGATGCCTTTAACTGTTTTAATCCTGCCGTACCGTCTGACCCCATGCCTGTCATAATGACAGCTACTTTTTCGTAATCTGTTAAAGCGCTTAACGATTCAAACATCACGTCAACAGAAGGTCGATGCCCATTGCGCGGCGCTGCTTCATCGAGATGAATCGCAAGCGATGTACCCACGCGTTTCACATATAAATGATTCCCACCTGGGGCGATATATGCTGTCCCTTTTTGAATCACTTCTCCATCTTCTGCTTCTTTGACACGAATGTTGCACAACGAATCAAGTCTTGTCGCTAACGATTTTGTAAACCCTTTCGGCATATGTTGGACGATTAAAATCGGCGCGTCAATGGTCGCTGGAAATTTCGTTAATACGTGTTGAAGCGCGCGTGGTCCTCCTGTTGATGTGCCAATGGCGATAATTTTTTTCTTTCCGATTGCGTTGTTCCGTTCGCTTACTCCTATTTTACTATATTGCTTTTGTGGCAACATAGACATTTTTTGCTTTATTTTGACTGTTCGCAAATTCGCTTCGCTTGCTAAGAGCACTTTTTCGATCATCTTATCTTTAATTTTATATAAATCTAGTGAGATGGCTCCTGAAGGCTTCGCAATAAAGTCAACCGCCCCGTATTGCAACGCTAAAATTGTATTTTCCGCTCCTTCTGTCGTCGTACTTGAAATCATGACGACAGGAAGCGGGTGTTTTTGCATAATATGTTTTAACGTCTCAAGCCCGTTCATGACAGGCATCTCAACATCTAACGTCACGACATCCGGATTGAGTTGCTCAATTTTTTGCAACGCTTCTTGTCCGTCGCGCGCTGTACCTACGACGTGCAAACGCGGATGTTCTGACAAAAAATCGCTAATTAATTTTCGCATAAAAGCAGAGTCATCAACGACGAGCACTTTCACCTTATTCATAGCGATGATAACCTACCTTTCTAAAAAGTATTGGCGAAGCTTTGCAAAAAAGTGAAACGGACGTTTCGTTTGCTCCTCGTGTTCCCCGTTCGCTAAGTAGCGATCAGTCATTCGCATAAGCGCCTTGCTTGCTTTTGCACTCGGATCAAATAAAAGGAAAGGCGTTTGACGAATGACAGCGTTACTTACCGTTCGGTCTTCAGGTACATATCCTAATGCGTGTAATTCTTTTCCTAAAAAACGTTTTGCCACTTGTTTTAAACGCTGGAGTGTCTCTACTCCTTCTTTATCCGAACGTGCGCGATTGACTAACACATAAATCGGGAGTTGCGGATCTGCTAAGTGAATGTATTTCACCGTTGCATATGCATCTGTCAAAGCGGTTGGTTCCGGAGTTGTTATGATAAAAATATCATCAACCGCTTTGAGCAGCTGCAGACGATCTTCGGACATCCCTGCTCCCATATCGAAAATAAGATAATCGTATTGCTCGGAAACGAGTTGCAATTGTTCAATAAAATACTCGACTTTTTGTTCGTCCATATGAAAAATTTCTGTGAACCCTGTTCCGCCAGCAATAAACGATAACTGTTCAGGTCCTGTCTTTATAGTATCATGAATGGTAACGTTTGGACGAAAAATATCGATCATTGTATAAGATGACGATTGTCCAAGTAAAATATCGATATTCCCCATACCAATATCCATATCAAACAGCAATACATGTTTTTCGCGTTGGCGTAACGCCAATGAAAAGTTTAACGAAACGTTCGATTTTCCAACTCCGCCTTTGCCGCTTAGTACAGCAATCGTTTTCGTTTCTGTTCCGTGCTGCATTTTTTTCACGCGTAAACGTAAACTTTCAGCCTGATCTCTCATCATCGTAGCTCGACCCCGGTAACCATATTTGCAACAAGCTGTGGAGTAGCTTCAACAATATCATCTGGCACGTTTTGTCCGTGCGTCATGTACGCTGCGCCGATACGGCATTGAATCATCATATTTAACATCGCACCGTGTCGGCTTGTTTCATCTACTTTCGTAAAAATAAATTTATGAATCGGAATGAGTGAAAACTGTGTATAAATGTCTTTCATATCTCGCCATTTTGCCGTTAACGATAGGACGAGAAATGTTTCCATTTCCTCATTAAAGTCGATCATTTCTTTTAAATCATTTACATATTGGACGTTTCGGAAATTTCGTCCTGCCGTATCAATAAATACAATGTCATACGATGCTAACTTCTCTTTCGCTTGACGAAAATCGTCGAGATTGTAACATACTTCAAGAGGAACGTTTAAAATTTTTGCGTATGTTTTCAATTGGTCAATCGCGGCAATACGATACGTATCTGTCGTGATAAATGCCACTTTTTTCCGATGTGTAATGACGCAATCAGCGGCCATTTTCGCAAGCGTCGTCGTTTTGCCAACCCCCGTTGGTCCAACAACGTTGACGTATTTTTTTTGAAATGAAATCCCACCAAACGAAAAGGACGATAATGTTTTGACGATATCATCGTGAAGCCATTTTTTCACTTCGTCGTCTGAAGCGTTCGCCCCGGACGTATACCATCGTTGCAACAATGCAGACATGAACATCGCTCGCACATCGTCGCTTATTTCTTGGTCGATTAAATGCGCATCGATTGCTTTTAATGGAGTAGGATAATGCTCAACTCCTCCCCCTTGCGATAATTGACGAATCGTTGCTTTTAATTCATGGATTTCCTTTAATAACTGTTCATCACGCATCGATTCTGTGCGCTCTTTTCGTTTTTCTTTTATTTTTTGAACGGGCGGAGTGGCTGGTTTTGGATCAACAGCAGCGATCACTTCAATATTTTTTCGGGAAAATAGCCCAAGAAAACCTTTTTTTTGCACAACTTTCGAATTTAAAATAACGGCGTCATTGCCAAGTTCCGCTCGAATCATTTTCATCGCTTCTGGCATAGACGAAGCGACAAACTTTTTTACTTTCATTCCACATTCACCACCCCAACACTTTGAACTTCCACGTTTGCTTCAAGTTCATTATACGACAACACGGGAACGTGACGGAAATATCGTTCAGTCAATTGTCTCACATACATGCGCACAGCAGGGGAACAAAGCAAAATTGGCGATTGATCTTGAAACGGGAATTGTTCAATTTGCACGGCAATTGCTTCGATAATAGATTGGGAAACGACCGGATCGAGCGCTAAATAATTGCCGTGTTCAGTTTGCTGTACACCTTCAGCAATCATTTTTTCAACTTTCCCTGACAATGTGATAACGCGCAACGGCTGACCTTCAACAACATATTGGCTCGTAATTTGACGAGCGAGCGCCTGACGAACGTATTCCGTTAAAAGATCTGGATCTGTCGTCATTCGACCGAAATCCGCAAGCGTTTCAAAAATGACCGGCAAATTGCGAATCGATACTTTTTCGCGCAATAAATTTGCAAGTACTTTTTGAATATCACCAACCGATAACGGATTTGGTGTCACTTCTTCGACTAAAATCGGATACGATTCTTTCACATGATCGATTAACTGCTTCGTTTCTTGACGGCCGAGCAATTCATGGGCATGCGCTTTTAGCAGCTCCGTTATGTGCGTTGATACGACGGACGGCGGGTCAACGACTGTATATCCGAACATTTCAGCCCGTTCCTTCATATCTTCAGAAATCCATTTTGCTGGTAATCCGAACGCTGGTTCTACTGTATCAATTCCCTCAATGGCATCGTCATCAATGCCAGGGCTCATCGCTAAATAATGATCAAGTAACAACTCGCCACGCGCCACTTCATTGCCTTTAATTTTTAATCGGTACTCATTTGGTTGCAGCTGAATGTTATCGCGAATGCGGACAACGGGAATAACGATGCCGAGCTCTAAAGCGAGTTGTCGACGAATCATGACGATGCGGTCTAATAAATCTCCGCCTTGATTCGCATCAGCAAGCGGAATTAACCCGTATCCAAATTCAAACTCAATCGGATCGACGCTTAATAAACTAACGACGCTTTCTGGGCTTTTCATTTGATCCATTTCTATTTCTTCTTCTGTCTCTTCTGTTGCGGTTTGTGGCACGTTTGCTTGTTTTGTAAATTGATGTGCACCAAACGCGAGCAAAGCAGCAATTGGGATCGTTAACAAGTCGTTAATCGGGGTCAACAACCCGAGTAAAAAAATCGTTCCTGCTGTAACGTATAACATTTTTGGGTACGCAAACAATTGCCGCATAATATCGGCGCCTAAGTTGTCATCCGAAGCGGCGCGTGTAACGACAATTCCTGTTGCAGTTGAAATTAATAATGCAGGAATTTGGCTCACAATCCCATCACCAACCGTTAACAACGTATATCGTTTCGCTGCTTCACCTATATCCATACCTTGTTGTACAATCCCAATGACCATGCCAAATAACATATTAATTAATACGATGATAATTCCTGCGATGGCATCACCTTTCACGAATTTACTTGCTCCGTCCATTGCACCGTAAAAATCCGCTTCTTGCGCGATTTTTTCACGTCGTTCTCTCGCTTGTTGTTCGGAAATGATGCCAGCATTTAAATCGGCGTCAATGCTCATTTGTTTTCCTGGCATCGCATCAAGCGTAAAACGTGCAGCCACTTCTGATACGCGCTCTGCCCCTTTTGTGATAACAACGAATTGGATAATAATTAAAATTAAAAACACAACGAAACCGACAACAACATTACCACCAATGACAAACGTTCCGAACGTTTCAACAACCCCTCCTGCTTCTCCTTTGCTTAAAATTGAGCGGGTCGTTGAAACGTTTAAACCGAGACGGAATAAGGTAAGCAAAAGGAGGAGCGAAGGGAAGATCGAAAATTGGAGCGGTTCGCGCATATTCATCGACGTTAAGAGAACGAGCAACGCAACAGAAATGTTCATAATAATGAGGACACTAAGCAACCATGATGGTAGAGGAATGATGAGCATCGCTACAATTAATACAACCATAATTAATACAGATAAGTCCCTTGCCGACATAAACGTTCTCTCCTGTTCGCACACATAAAATATTAAAGCTTATTTTTCGTTTTATAAACGTACGCCAAAATTTCTGCTACTGCTTTGAAAAAAGCTTCTGGAATGACCATTCCGATATCTGTTTGATCATATAATGCACGTGCAAGCGTCCGATTTTCAACGATCATGACGTCATTTTTTTTCGCGATATCTTTTATTTTTTGTGCCATATAATCTGCTCCTTTCGCAACAACGATCGGAGCGTCTGCTTGCTGTTCATCGTACTTTAACGCCACAGCAAAATGCGTCGGGTTTGTAATGACGACATCTGCTTTCGGCACTTCTTGCATCATGCGGCGCATCGCCATTTCTCGTTGCTTTTGCTTAATGCGTGATTTAATTAACGGGTCTCCTTCTGTCTTTTTGTATTCGTCTTTAATATCTTGTTTTGACATACGAATATTTTTTTCAAAATCATACCGTTGATACAAATAATCGAACAGCGCAAGAAATAATAAAGCGACAGAAGCAACAAGCCCCATTTGAATCGTTAAACGTCCAAGCGTCGCGGCAATTGCCCCAATCGATTTATGCGACAACGATAAAATATCATCGATGTGCAACCATAAAACAGAAAATGTGACAATACTAACAAATAATACTTTTAAAATCGATTTTAGCAATTCTACAAGGGCACGAAGCGAAAAGATGCGCTTAAACCCTTGAATCGGATCGAGTTTACTTAACTTCATTTGCAGCGGTTCCGTTGTGAATAAAAAACCAACTTGCACAAAATTAGCAAATAACGCCGCCGCAATTGCCGCTAAAAAAATAGTTCCAACGAGCAATGCAAGTTGCTGTAGGAGATCAACGAAAATGAGCTGTACAGAGTCAATCGTCACATCCATGAAAAAATAATGTTGAAACGATTGGCGAAATAATCGAACGATTGCATCTCCCCACATACCGGAAGAAAAAGAGAGGACGAGAAAAACGATAAGCATTAAAAAGGCAGCTGTTACATCTGCACTTTTTGCTACTTGTCCCTTTTTACGCACTTCTTGCCGTTTTCTTGGCGTCGCTTTTTCTGTTTTTTCTCCTGCAAAAAACTGCAGATCGACCGACAACCAACTCACGCTACGCCCCCCCTAACAATTTCATCATGCCGCGCATCGACATAAAAGCGAATTCAAACAATTGCTTTGTGACAGCAAACATACTTGAAAATACGATGACAAAGAGCACAAAACTAACGATAATTTTTACAGGAAGACCGATCACAAAAATGTTCATTTGTGGAACAGTTCGCGCGACAATGCCAAGGGCTACATCGACTAAAAACAAACATCCAACAATCGGAATAGCCATTTGTAAAGCAATGACGAACATCGCTTGAAATAAACGAACAACTTGTTCTGCGACTTGTTCATTTCCAAACGAAACGAGATGATCGAGCGGAATGAATTGATAGCTATAAAAAATACCGTCTAGCAACATATGATGTCCATTGACGGCGAGTAAAAAAAACAAAGCGATCGTGTATAAATATTGTCCCATTAATGGGCTTTGGGCGCCTGTTTGCGGATCGATGACGTTTGCAATCGCAAACCCCATTTGAAAATCGATGAATCCGCCCGCAATTTGAATAGCCGACATAATGATAAATGCGACAAGCCCAATCAATAACCCGACAAGCACTTCTTTAATTAACAACATCATATACGTCCCGTCAATATCCAATGGCTTTGGGTCAAGCGAAAAAAACATGAGCCAACTAATAAAAAAGGCAAAACCGATTTTATGAACGTTTGGCACGTTTCGATATGAGAAAAGCGGCATCGTCACAAAGAATGAAGCGACGCGCGCAAAAATAAGTAAAAAAGTTGGTACATACGTGTATAGCTCCATACGCTTCATCCTACAAATTTACTTAAGTTGCTAAAAATATTGTATGCATATGACACCATGCGCGAAAGCATCCACGGTCCGAAAAACACAAGACCGAGTAACACGGCAACAATTTTAGGAACAAACGCTAACGTTTGTTCTTGAATTTGCGTCGTCGCTTGCAAAATGCTAATCAATAGTCCGACCGCAAGCGCAAGCAACATGAGCGGTCCGCATACGACAAGCACCATGTACACACCGCGTTCCGCAACTTGAATGACAAAATCGGGACTCATTTTTCCCACCTACTTTAAAAGCTTTCTAATAATGATTTCACAACTAAATACCAACCATCCACAAGAACAAACAGTAAAATTTTAAACGGCAACGAAATCATGACCGGCGGTAACATCATCATTCCCATCGACATTAATACGCTTGCCACAATCATATCAATGACTAAAAACGGAATGAATAGCATGAAACCGATTTGAAACGCTGTTTTTAATTCGCTAATCGCAAAAGCAGGGACGAGCGCTGACATCGGAATATCTTGTACTGTTTTTGGCTGTTCAGCCCCTGCGTAGCTTAAAAATAAAGCTAAATCTTTTTGTCGCGTATGTTTGCTCATGAACTCTTTTAATGGTGCTTCGGCTCGTTCATATGCTTGCTCTAAATTAATTTTTTCATCAAACAGCGGCTGCAAGGCATCACGATTAATTTGTTGAAATGTCGGTGCCATAATAAAAAATGTTAAAAATAAAGATAGCCCGATAATGACTTGGTTCGGCGGCATTTGTTGCGTGCCGAGCGCTGTTCTGACAAACGATAAGACGATCGCGATGCGCGTAAACGATGTCACCATAATTAAAATGCCTGGCGCAATCGATAAGACGGTTAACAACAATAACAGCTTCACAGATGTCGCTACATTTTCGGGGGCGCTATTGTTAAAAAATTGCATCACTTCATTCATGTCGATCCCTTTCTTTTTCTAGCGCTCTCATCGCTTTTTTTCGCTCATCCGCCAACTGTTGTAACTCCCGATCGAACAACTGGCGAAAACGGGATTCGCTCGTTTTTCGTTGCAAAAGCGATTGGAGCGATTTCCATACGCTCGTATCAAGCAACGAATCAAGACGCGCTTCATGTTGCTTAAGCAACTCCTCAATTTCTTGCTCATCCGTAATTTCCTTTAATAAGTGAATCGATTCACCTACACCAACAACTAACACACGCCGACCGACTTTTACAATTTGAATCGTTCGGTTTGTACCTAAACTTGTCCCACCTAAATGTTGAATGAGCCCTTTTCGCTCATAAAATCGGTTTTGTTTATTTAACCATTTTAAAAGCGCATATAACAAAAATATAACAAAAGCAGTTGCACCAATCAGTTTAACGAAATCCCAAACAGTAATCGGAGTCGATTCCGAAACTGTTGCCGTTTGAGTTGCCTCATTTGTTTGTTGTTCTTTACACTTTTCTGGATGTTCTACACATTCTTTTACGCTGTTCGTTTGTTCTGCAAAAGCAGGGGAAACTGCTTGCAGAACAACGAACGCGCACAACATGATGATGCGAATATAGCGCAATGAATTCCACCTCTAACCGAGCGTTTTATTAATCGCTTCAATGACGCGATCTGCTTGGAACGGTTTGACAATAAAATCTTTTGCTCCTGCTTGAATCGCATCAATAACCATCGCTTGTTGCCCCATGGCTGAACACATAATGACTTTGGCGTTGCTGTCAATTTTTTTAATTTCTTTCAGCGCCGTAATGCCATCCATCTCTGGCATCGTAATGTCCATTGTGACTAAGTCTGGGCGAAACTCTTTATATTTTTCGACCGCTTGCGCCCCATCAGCTGCTTCCGCGACGACTTCGTGCCCATTTTTCGTTAAAATATCTTTAATCATCATTCTCATAAATGCTGCATCATCAACAATTAAAATTCTCGCCATTCTCCAAAAACCTCCCGAATTATCGTAATTTGTTTAACCGATCGCTTTGGCTAATAATGCTCGTCACACGCACGCCGAAATTTTCATCGATGACGACAACTTCACCTTTCGCGATCAATTTGTTATTGACTAAAATGTCAACCGGTTCACCAGCCAGCTTATCAAGTTCAATGATGGAGCCTGATGATAAACTTAAAATATCTTGCACAGAGCGCTTCGTTCGCCCGAGTTCCACCGTCACTTGCAACGGAATATCAAGCAACATATCAAGATTGCGTGATTCCGCTTCTGGCAATGGCGCTGGTTCAAAACTTGCAAAAGCAACAGGCTGGACGTTGACAGGCTGCTGCACAGCTCCCGTCCCAAAATGTTGAGGAGCTTCTTTTTGCGTTTGTTGAGCCGATGAAGGCGCTGGTTTCGTCTGTGCGGATGGCGCGGTTTGATGTGGCTCGTTCGTATTTATTGTAGCTGATGTTTCGGTCTTTGTACTAGACGGATTTAATAAATTTTCGACTAATTCTTTCGCAAAATGAATTGGCAACAGTTGCATAATATTCGAATCAATTAAATTGCCTACTTTTAAACGGAACGATACTTTAACAAATACATCGTCCGGCGGTAAATATTCAAATCCTTCGCCTTCCGATAAATCAAGTAAGTGTAAACTTGGTGGCGAAATATCAACTTTCTTGCTAAAGATCGTCGACATCGACGTCGCAGCCGAACCCATCATTTGGTTCATCGCTTCTTGTACAGCACTCAATTGAATTTCATCCATAAAATCGGGTGGATTTGTGCCATCTCCCCCCATCATTAAATCTGCGATAATCGCAGCGTCAGATTGTTTAATGACAAGTAAATTTGTTCCTAAAAATCCTTCGGTATAGCTGACCTGAATCGCAACGTACGGATGCGGAAACTCTTCTGCTACGCGCGCACGTTCGATGAGTGAAACGCTCGGCGTCGTAATTTCAACTTTTTGATTTAATAACATCGATAACGCTGTCGCTGAACTACCAAACGAAATATTTCCAATTTCACCAAGCGCATCTTGCTCGATTGGTGTTAATACTTCATCGATCGACATTGTGCTAGACGGCATCGGGTCTTCGTCAATTCCTCGCAACAACGCATCAATCTCATCTTGAGATAACATATCGTCACTCATCATCGCCGTCTTCCCCCTTTATCACATCTAAAATTTGTATAGCTAATCGTTTATTCATTTTTCCTGGCTGCCCGATAAATTTCGGCACATCTCCTACTTTAATCACGAGTGGATCACGTACCGTTTGATCGAGTTGAATGACATCACCAACAGAGAGTTGCAAAAATTCTTGAATGGAGATCGTCGATGTACCGAGCTCTGCGATCATTGGCACTTTCGTTTTCTTTAATCGCTTTTGCAACGTCGCAACTTCTTCAGGTTCACGAGCCTTTTTTTGCGTTTGCATCCAGTAATGAACAGATAATTTCGGAATGATTGGTTCTAACACAACGTGCGGAATACAAATGTTAATCATTCCGCTCGTATCACCAATTTGTGTATTTAACGAAATAACGACAACCGTCTCATTTGGTGATACCATTTGTAAAAATTGTGGATTGACTTCGAAATCTATCAGCATCGGGTCGATGTCTGCGACGGACTCCCACGCTTCTCGCAAATTGCTAAACGCTTTTTCAAACAAATTGGACATAATTTTCGTTTCAATTTCTGTTAAATTTTCAATTTTATTTAAACTCACACCTCTGCCACCTAGTACGCGATCAAGCATCGCATAGGCGATATTAGGATTGACTTCTAACAGTACGCGCCCATCAAGAGGCGGGACTTCAAATACTGTTAAAATCGTCATTTTCGGAATGGAGCGAATAAATTCTTCATATGGCAATTGGTCAGCCGATGCGACAGAAATTTGCACATACGTACGCAGTTGTGCGGAAAAAAACGTCGTTAATAGCCGAGCAAAGTTTTCATGGATGCGCGTCAAACTGCGAATTTGGTCTTTTGAAAACCGCAACGCCCGTTTAAAGTCGTACACTTTCACTTTTTTTTCTGCTTCTTCTTTTTTCAGTTCATCAGCGCTCATTTCTCCCGCGGATAGCGCTGCAAGCAGGGCGTCTATTTCACTTTGCGATAAAACTTCTCCTGACACTGTTCTCACCTCCTACTCCTATTCATTTTATTTACTGGAGAATAAAGGAGGTTATATAAATTTTCTCAACTTTTCCTTCTTGCATAAGCTCGTTTATGCGTTCGCGAAGTTTTTTCTCTAAAAGAAGTTTTCCTTGCTTTCCTTTAAACTGCTCCGCCGTCATTTCTGACAGCTCTTCAATAATGATACTTTTAATTTGAAAATCTCGTTTTTCTGCTTCTTCTTTTGCCTTTTCGCTATCTGTTTGAATTTTAAACGCGATTTTAATAAAGCTTCCATCCATTAAATTCGTCATCATTTCGGGCACGTCAAACGAGCTTGCAACAATTTCATCGACCGACGGCTCTTTCGGTTCATCATTCCCCATAAATTTCATAACGACAACAAGGGCAACGACGCTAACAAGCGTAATCACTCCCATAATAATTAGCATCATTTTTAACATTTTATTGTCTTTCAACGTCGGATCCCTCCGCCTCTCTCCTTAATCCGAGAACAGAAATGTTACGATAAAACGTTTCTACTAATGACATAACATCTTCTACAGACTCCCGCACGACAAACTTTTTGCCATTCGTTAACGTAATGGTCGTGTCTGGGAACGCTTCAACTTGCTCTATGTATATCGCGTTTAGTGTGAATTGTTTTCCATTTAACCGCGTTAATGTAATCATATGTATGCGGGCACTAGACAGAGCCTAGTGCCCTCCCCTCCCTTATTATTTCTTTAAGTTAACTAATTCTTGTAAAATCTCGTCCGATGTTGTAATAATGCGCGTGTTTGCTTGGAATCCGCGTTGCGCAACGATCATTTCTGTAAACTCTTCAGAAAGATCAACGTTCGACATTTCAAGCGCACCAGAAATAATTTCACCGGCACCGTTTAAACCTGGGCGTGTTAACTCATCAAGGGTCAAGCCGTTTGCGTTTCGATCAAGCTTACCTGAGTTATTCGTTTCTTTAAATGCATTACCGCCCATTTTCTCTAACCCTGTTGGATTCGGAAATTGCGCCAATAAAATTTGTCCCGCAATTTTCAATTGTCCGTTGCTATCGATGAACGTCACTTTTCCATCCGCTGTAATCCCGAAGCTTTTCGCTGTTTTTGGAATTTGAATGAGTCCTGGCTCAAAGCTAGTCACATTTCCGTATTTTGGCTCACTATAATCTTGTAATACTTGCTGGACGCTTTCAACAAAACCGCTAATTTGCTCTAAGTACGGTCCCATCATTTTTTCGGCCTGATCTAACGTATTCGGCCATCCACTAGTTGGAATTGTTGTCATGTTATTAATGCTTGCTTTTGGAGAAACATTATTATTAAAGTTACCTATATTCGTATTCATAGTATTAATTTGTGTATTAAAATTATTGATAAAAGTATTAAAGCTAGAAGGAGGATCGAAATTATTTTTCCAATTCTGAACGAAATTAACTAGCCCCCCAGACCCGTTTACAAAGTTATCGAGTTGATTTCTTAAAGTGTTAACTTGATTAAGGTTTGTGGCAGAAGGTAATGTCTTAATTGCTGCTTCCCCGATTAAATATTGCCCGTCCGAGTTTACAATATAACCGTATTCATCTAAATAAAAGTTACCTGCACGTGTAAAGCTTAAGTTAAACACGCGGTCGATCGGCACACCTGTATTCACTTTATTCGTTCCGAGCTTTCCAGCCGGTCCATCCATACTAATTAACGTCACATCATTAATCGATCCAACGACGAAAAAGCCGTCGCCACCGATCGCCAAATCGAGCGGACGTGCCGTCGTTTGCGTCGAGCCTTGCGTATGAATTGTTTCGATCGAACCAAGTCCACTTCCTAATCCGATTTGTTTTCCGTTAATTCCCCCGCGTGTCCCTGTTGATGATGTCGCAGCTGAAATTTGTTGCGAAACGAGATCTTTAAATGTGACGCGCGCTTTTTTGTAGCCATACGTGTTGACGTTAGAAATATTGTTACCAATGACGTCTAATTTATATTGAAAGTTGCGAATGCCACCAATGCCAGTAAACATTGAACGTAACATATAATCCTCTCCTTTTCGTTGTTTGAGCGGCTTCTGTCATTCCGCACGCTCGAAGGCTTCCGATAAAGGTCCAGCCTTATATAATAATGGCTCCGTTAATGTTTGTAAACAATTGGCTCTGTGCTTCTTCACGATGCATCGCCGTAATAACCGTTTGATTAGCAGCGCTCACAATTAAGGCAGCTTCATCTGTAATGACGAGCGAGTCGCGCACACCTTTTTGTTTTGCTTCTACAATTTTTTGCCCGATGACCGCCCATTGTTCATCGTTAATGTGAATATTTCGTTCTTGCAACCGCTGCTGCGCATGTTTGCTTATTTTTAATGCTTGTCCTGCTTCAGCAAGCGCATCGCGAAACGATTGCCGCTCCGTTGAAACAACCGTCTGCTTTTTCGCCGGAATCAATGGGGTGTGCGGAAAAAACTGAATGCGATTCATTTTCTCACCTCCTTTATTGCGACACTTTTGTGACGCGAGAGGCTAACACCGTTTCTCCTTGTTCAAGCTCTAACCATATATCCGTTCCTTTTTGAACGACCGCTTGAACAACACCGCTTTTTTCATCCCATGTTACCGTCTTGCCGATCCATTCACTATATTGAGCAAGCGACGGCGCAGACTGTTGCTGGATAAGCTTTTGCAATGCATCTAATGTGCCTGTAAGTTTTTCCGATGTACCCGTTTGTGTCTCAATAAACTTGCTCATCATATTTGACATATTGACCATTTGCTCAAGCGATGAGAAGTTTGCCATTTGTGAAATAAATTCCCGGTCTTCCATCGGATTTAACGGATCTTGGTGTTGCAATTGCGCAATTAAAATTTTTAAAAAATCGTCTTTTCCTAGCGAGCTTTTCCCTGTTTCACGCTGCGCGACTTGGCGTTGCGATAAAAGCAAACTTGGATCGATCGCAGTCATATGATCACCTCTATTCAAAGTCAAACCACTCTTTTAACCACTCATCAAACGATTGATCACGCTCACTTTTCTCTTCTCTTTGTTGCTCTTGTTGTTGCTGTTGCTGCTTTTGTTGCTGGAATGAATGATCGCGAAATTTCGCTTGATCAAATACGTTAAATTGTTCAACCGTAATGTGATCGGCAATATGCGCAAGCTGATGAATATGTTGTTCCACTAGCTGTTTCGCCGCTTCGGTCGATGTAATCATTTTTGCCGTTAGCTTTCCTTTTTGTTGAATAAGCTTAATTGTTATATATCCTAAATGTTCAGGATGAAGGCGAATAAGCATTTGTGCATTGCCGTTTTTCCATCGCGTGAATTGACTTGAACGAACAATTCGCTCAAACTGTGCGACAAACGGTGTTTCATTTGTCATATCAATTGTTCGTAGTTCAAACGGTACATGTTTATCATCTGATTGTTGAACAGCGTGCACCAAATGAGACAACTGACTCGTCCATTGTTTGCGCTCTTGTGGCAATTGTACAACTTTCTTCTGTACAGAATCAGGTGATTGTTCTGTTTGGAAACGTGTATTTGTTGATTGCGCATAAGAACGTACTGAATATTTTTGCAACGCTTCATCGTTTACGTTTCCATCTGTTAAACGTTGTTCGACATTTGGAGCTAACCGCTCACGAGCAAATAAAAGTGATTTCCATGTTTCACCATGTTGTATGTTTTCATTCGTTTCCCATCGTTTTTGGCTGTCTATCGTTGTTTCCGGCATCAATTGGACCGCTTTGCTTTGATCGCTATCCGTTCGAAACTCGTTGACTAATCGTTTTTGGCTGTCTATCATCGTTTGAATCATCGTTGTAATTGTTCCACTTCGCTCATCATGTGCCTCAAACAAATGGCGTAACGTTGCGCGCGCATATTCAATGATCGGCTCTGGAATCGTCCATTGCTTTTGTTCAAGTTGAAACAAAGCAATGATGAGCATCAGTTCATCTTTTTCATCATGATCATCCTGTGATGAAAACATCGTTTCAAACGGCTGTTCGGCTGAAAATTGTTGAACGATTTGTTCTTTCGTTTCTTCTGGTAAAAGAGAAAGAAACGATTGAATCATTTCAGTTGATAATATGTGCTTGTCTGCATACCCATCGTGCGTTGGCAGCTGTTGAAACCATTGCTGCAACTGCTCCCAATCGATTCGTTGCATCGCTTCCGACTGTTCGGACAACGGTTGTACCGACTCCGATTTTTGACGCAACGAGGAAAGCAATTGAGAAAATGCATCCCCATCACCCGTTTGAACGGTTGCTTGCTGATGAGATCCAAATGGAGCCATGAAAGAAACCCCAGCGATATTCATTTTTTCACCTCCTTTCAATTATTCGCTTTTTTCGCAAGCAAGCTCGTATATTTCGCCGCATTTTGTGCATCCATTTTTTCTAAAATGGCCGCCACTTTGTCTGCTTTCAATTTTGACAACAAATTGACCGCTTCTTGATCCGACATTTGTGGAATAATTTCCGCTGCTTTACGCGCTGACATTGTTTCGTACATTTTGACAACATCGACACGCGGCTCACTTGTTTGCTCAGCTGGCGGTGTTGTTGTCGTCTCTTGCACTTGTTCCTTTTCCGCTTGCAAGCGGGCAATTTCTTGCTGAAGCGCATCAATTTCTGCTTCTTTTTCTTTTATAGTATCTTTCGTTTTTGTAAGCTCCTTTTCTTTCTCAACAATGGTTGCTTTTAGCTCAACGATTTGCTCTTCTAGTTTCTTTTTTTCGTTTGCTTCTGTTCCTTCAATCCATTGCGAAACAAACGGCAATTGACTTGCATATTTTTTCCCTTGTTCAAATACGTTAATGCCAGAGAATGTTAAAATCAACAAAACAACCGAGATCGTAAATAAAAGCGGGATGAAGACGACAAAAAGAAACCATTGAAGCTTGCTCGCTTTTTTCGTCTCTTCTTCTTTTTTTTCAAATTGTTCCATCAACGCTCACCTTGTTTCTCGATAACAATATTGTTGAATTGAAATATCATCCATTTGTTTTTGTTCTGCAATTCGCATTTGTTGCGCGATCATTTCATCATGTTTTTCTTTTATTTTTTCGTATTTTTTCACCTCTACATTCAATTCAACTAACTTTAGTTGTTTCAACTCCATTTGTTGACGCGCTTGCATAACAAGATGCTGGTAATGGTCGATGACGCGCTGCAAATTGTTCATAAATTGTTGAAACGAACGGATATGTTGAACAGCCAACCCTGATTGTAATTGTTGTTTATGTTGTTCCTCGTAGTCTTCTTTTTGTTTTAAAAAGTGGTACAGTTTTTCTGCCACTTCTTCAAAGCGACGGCGCGCCTCTTCATATTCGTGTAGCGCTTTTTGTTTTTCATACTCTTTTAAATTTAAAATTTTCGTTAATTGAAATGATGTCATCGCCTATTCACCCTTGTTCGATAAGTTGAAACAACTGTTGAACACTTTCGTTTATTGTATAACATTCATGAACATCTTGCTTTAAAAACGAAATAATTTTCGGATAATAACGGATCGCTTCGTCGATTTCTCGCGACGATCCTCGTTTATAGGCACCGATTTGAATTAAATCTTCAGACTGCACATACGTCGCCAACAACTCACGCAACTTTTCTGCCACTTTTCGATGCTCTGGCGTCACAATGTAGTTCATGACGCGGCTTACACTTTTTAATACGTTAATTGCTGGATATTGACCCTTATTGGCTAGTTGGCGTTCTAATACGAAATGACCATCTAAAATGCCGCGAACGGTATCAGCAATCGGCTCGTTCATATCATCGCCATCAACGAGCACCGTATAAAAAGCGGTAATCGTCCCATGTTCATTCGTTCCTGTCCGTTCAAGTAGTTTTGGTAAAATCGCAAAAACGGACGGCGTATATCCTTTCGTTGTCGGTGGCTCACCGACAGCTAATCCAACTTCACGTTGCGCCATCGCGACACGCGTGACGGAATCCATCATAAACATGACGTTTAGCCCTTGATCGCGAAAATATTCCGCAATGGCTGTCGCTGTATACGCTCCTTTGATGCGCATGAGGGCAGGCTGATCAGATGTCGCAACAACGACAATGGAGCGTTTTAATCCTTCGGGACCAAGATCGCGTTCAATAAATTCTCGCACTTCGCGTCCGCGTTCACCGATGAGTGCGATGACGTTTAAATCCGCATTTGTATTGCGAGCAATCATCCCCATTAACGTACTTTTTCCAACGCCAGAACCAGCAAAAATACCGACACGTTGCCCTTTTCCGACCGTTAATAAACTATCGATCATTTTCACGCCGACTTCAATCGGTTCCGAAATTGTTGGTCGCGTCATTGGATTGGGCGGTTGGCGATCGATCGGAACGGCCGTCAATCCTTTTGGAAGCGGTTGACCGTCAAGCGGGGCTCCTAATGCGTCAATAACACGTCCGACAAGCGCTGAACCGACTTTTATTTCAAGTGGAGCCCCCGTTGCCTCTACAATGCAACCTGGGGCGATGTCTTGAACGGTTGCATACGGCATTAAAAGCACATATTCATCACGAAAGCCGACGACTTCCGCTTGAATTTTCTTCTTTTTTTTATGGCCAATATGAATATAGCAAACATCTCCAATGGAACTTTCTGGTCCTTTTGCTTCAATCATTAAGCCGATCACACGCGTCACTTTGCCAAATCGCTTATACGGATCGAGCAACTCAATTTCATTGATAAGTGCCTGCCAATTCATTCGTCCGTCCCCTCGATCCGCTCGAGCAATTGTTGCTTCAGTTGCTCGAGTTGCGTGTCAACGCTTGCATCAATACGTCCAAACGGCGACTCGACAATGCAACTTGTTTCAGCTAATGTTTCATCAGGATAAATAAACAAATGAACGTCTTGGCTAAATAGCGCTTTTAGCTCCTCTTTTTGACGAACGACAACGTCATAATAAGCCGGATGAACGTATATTTTCACTTCTTCATGTTCACGAACTTCTTGAATGACTTGTTTCACAAGGCCAAGAAAATGTTCTTTGTTTTCAGCAAGACGCTCACCGATAATTCGTTCCGCTACTTTGCATGCAACAAGTAAAATCGTTTCATCGGCCGACTGCAACATGTGATAAAACTGTTCATTGGCGGATTGTGCAATCTTCTTCGCTTCACGAATTGCCTCCATGTACTGTTGAAATCCTTCTTCGCGCCCTTGTTCTAAACCGACCGCATATCCTTCTTGACGCGCTTCGTTTATCCATTCGTTTCGTTCTTCTTCCCATTTTCTCCGTTCTTCTGCAATCTGTTGTTGGACAGATGCGTAATACATGTCCGCTTCTTGACGAATATTTGCCGCTTGTTGCTCGGCTTGCTCGATTAACATTTGTGCATGTTGCATCATCGTTTCGGCAGGTTGTTCATGTTCTTCTTGCTGCACGTCAGACCATACTTTTCTCACTTGAATGACCGCCTGTTGCTCGGTACACGTGCGAGCAAAAGGGGCTTTAATGACTTTAGACAATAATATCATCTCCTCCGCCACGAGCGACGACAATTTCACCCGCTTCTTCGAGACGGCGAATGACTGCAACAATACGAGATTGTGCTTCTTCTACGTCGCGAAGGCGAACAGGACCCATAAACTCCATTTCTTCTTTGAACGTTTCCGCCATACGAGAAGACATGTTGCGGAATATAACTTCCTTCACCTCATCGCTAGACACTTTCAACGCAAGCAACAAGTCTGCATTGTCCACTTCGCGAATAACGCGTTGAATCGCACGATTATCAAGCGTAACGATATCTTCAAATACAAACATGCGCTTTTTAATTTCTTCTGCTAGCTCTGGATCTTGAATTTCAAGGGCATCTAAAATGGCGCGCTCGGTTGCGCGATCGACACCGTTCAACACTTCAACAACAGCTTCAATGCCGCCAGTTTGCGTGTAATCTTGTACAACTGTCGTCGATAGTTTCCGTTCAAGCACTTGTTCGACTTCATTAATTATTTCTGGCGATGTGCGATCCATCAACGCAATGCGGCGTGCGACATCCGCTTGCATTTCTTGCGGAAGCGCAGATAAAATTTGACCGGCTTGCTCTGGTTCTAAATACGACAGCACGAGTGCAATCGTTTGTGGATGTTCGTTTTGTAAAAAGTTTAAAATTTGCGCCGGATCGGCTTTCCGTGCAAAATCAAACGGACGCACTTGCAAGGCAGACGTTAAACGATTAATAATGTTCATCGCTTGCTCTGGACCGAGCGCTTTTTCAAGCACTTGTTTCGCATAAGCAATACCGCCTTGTGAAATGTAGTCTTGCGCTAAGGCGATTTGATGAAACTCTTCTAAAATCGTTTCTTTTTTCTCAGCATCAACTTGACGAACGTTAGAAATTTCAAGCGTTAGCTTTTCAATTTCTTCTTCAGATAAATGTTTATATACAGATGCTGACACGTCAGGACCTAACGAAATGAGGAGGATGGCCGCTTTTTGTTTTCCTGTTAGTTCGCCTTTTTTTGCCATACAATCCCCTCCTTTATTCCTCTGCAAGCCATGTTCTTAGCAATTTCGCAAATTCTTCTGGTTTTTCTTTTGCGAGTTTTTCAAGTTGCTTGCGACGCAATGTGGATTCTGTTTCGACTTCTTCGTTGACGTCTGGAATTTCTACTGCCACTTGTTGTTCTTGCACTGGTTGTTCGTCCATTTCTTCTTTCTTGCGTTTGCGCAACCATAAAAAGACGATCAAAGCAAGAAGCAAAATAAGCGCTCCGCCACCAGCTATATATGCCCATGTCGGAATCGTTGTAGTTTCTTCGTCAAACTGCACCTTTCCGTTAAACGGTTGTACAGAAACGACAACGCGATTTTGCAAATCGTTGTCCGTCCATTGTCCTGCAATTTCTTTGTCGACTGACGTACGCACGATCGTACCTAAAATTTTTGTAATGTCATCAACCGTTTGTGCAGGAAGCGAATTCGGATCATTAGGTTTTGGCGGTTCAACCATTACTTGAATACCTAAATCTTTTATTTTATAAGGACTTGAAACAATTTCCCTTTTTATTCTATTAACCTCGTTATTAATCGTTTCCTCAATTCGCTCATAATCCCCATTTGTCTCGCCATTTGCTCCTTCATACCCTGGCACCTCGTTTTCCCCTACGCCCGCTGTGCCGCCCGGTTGAGCCCCTTGACCGGAAAACGTTTCAGTAATGCGCTGTATGCTTACTGCAATGCCTTCCATATTTTCTTTATCTACTGGCTCAACAAGCTCTTCTTGGCGATTTTCTTGCGTGAAATCAACGTCGGCTGTGACAGAAACGACGACTTTATCTTGTCCCATCATCGTTCCTAACATTTGTTGCACGCGACGTTGAATGTCGCGTTCAATTTGTTGTTTCACTTCATATTGTTCAGCAAACGTTTTGCCAGACGAAAAATTTTCATCATTTTTTAAATCAAAGTACTCAAAATATTGGTTCATAATGACGATATTATCAGTAGGAAGGTTCGGCACGCTTTTGGAAACAAGGTGGTATAATGATTTAATTTGCTGCTCATTAAATTTATACCCTGCCTTTGTTTTCAAAACGATCGATGCAGATGCCTCTTCCTGTTGGTCGCCAACAAAGATCGTCGGCTGGGGTAGATTAATCATCACCTTTGCGTCTTCTACCCCGTCGATACTTTTTATTAAATTAGCAAGTTCGGTTTGCATCGCCTCAATTTTTAATACGTTAAATTCGTTATCTGTCATGCCGAAACCAGAGTTTTTTCCGAAAAACGAATAATCGATGCTTCCGCTATCGGGAATGCCTTCAGCGGCTAGTTCGACTTTTAACGTATTGACAAGCTGTTCGGGCACTAAAATCGTCGTGCCGTTATCGGCAACTTGCGACTGAATACCGCGCTGATCAAGCGTTGCCTTAATTTGTCCCGCTTCTTGCGGCGATAAATTGCTGTAGAGAGGAACAAAATTCGTTCGCGTCGCCAAAAAAGCGGTAAGCGCAACGGCAACAACCAACAATCCCACAAGACCTAAAGCCATCATTTTTTGTTGTTTTGTTCTCTCGCTCCAAAACAATTTTAATCGTTCTATCGCTTGTTTTAATCGCTCGTTCATATGCTTCCTCCGCTATCTCATGAGGTCTATACTTGCATTCTCATCACTTCTTGATATGCTTCGATCACTTTATTACGCACTTCAATCGCTAATTGAAGCGACACACTTGCTTTTTGTGAAGCGATCATCACATTGTGCAAATCAACGTTTTCTCCTTTTGCTAACTTTGTTGTCAGTTGATCTGATTGAATTTGCTGTTTATTTACTTCGTTAATCGCTTCTTTTAAAAATTGAGAAAACGCCCGTTGTGCTTCCGCGGGCTTTATCGATTGCTGCTGTACAGCTGGTGATAAAACTGTACGTTGGATGCGATCAATCATCGCTTATTCCCCCTATTTCCCGATTTCTAACGCCTTCATTAACATTCCTTTCGTTGCGTTTAACACCGTCACATTCGCTTCATACGAGCGTGTGGCGCTCATTAAATCGACCATTTCTTTTAACGGATCAACATTTGGTAGCTGCACATATCCGTTTTCATCTGCATCCGGATGAGATGGGTCATAGACAAGTTTAAATGGCGTTTGATCCTCAACAATTTTCGTTACCTTTACTCCACCTGCCGACCGCTCGTTCATGGCCTGACTTAAAAAAGAAGAAAACGATTCGTTTGGTTGCATGACAACCATTTTGCGACGATATGGCTGCCATTTCCCATCGACCATTTTCGCCCGCGTCGTATCGACGTTTGCCATATTTGCAGAAATGACATCCATGCGCAACCGTTGAGCAGTTAATGCAGAAGCAGACACATTGAAACTTTGAAACATATATTATTTTCCTCCTTTAATGACCGTTTTTAAGGAGTTAAACTTTCCATTCAACCGTTCAACTAACGCGTTGTAATAAATTTGGTTTTGCGCTAAATCCGACATTTCTTGATCTAGATCGACATTATTCTTATTATGATTGTAAACGAGATCGTTTTTAGTCGTCATGAAAAATTTGTTTGTGCTTCCTTTAAACTCAAAATGACGCGGATCTGTGCGGTACGCTTGCAATGCTTGATGAAATTCTGTGCGAAATTGAACGTCTTTTGCTTGAAAATTTGGTGTATCGACATTCGCAATATTGTTTGCGATTACTTTTTGTTTCAACGATGAATAATTTAACCCTTGTTCTAATATTTGGAATGTATTTGAAAACAATTTCACGACATATTCCTCCTCACATAGACACCGTTCGACACCTTTATTGTAAAAAATTATTTCCAATATGTACATAGGGAACATTGGACTATTTTTCACATACTTTAACAAAAGAGGCATCTTTCTTGCAAAGATGCCTTCTTGTTTTTAATGATGTTTTAATTTTTCAAGTTCTGTTAAAAACTTATCGTTTAATACTTTAATGTACGTTCCTTTCATCCCGAGCGAACGAGATTCAATAACTCCGGCACTTTCTAGTTTGCGAAGCGCATTAACAATGACTGAACGTGTAATACCGACGCGGTCAGCAATTTTACTTGCAACAAGCAATCCTTCTGTCCCATCTAACTCTTCAAAAATATGCTCAATTGCTTCTAATTCACTATACGAAAGCGAGCTAATTGCCATTTGAACAACAGCTTTGCTGCGCGCTTCTTCTTCAATTTCTTCCGCTTTTTCACGCAAAATTTCCATTCCGACAACAGTTGCTCCGTATTCAGCTAAAATTAAATCGTCATCATGAAACTCTTTGTCTAAGCGAGATAAAATAAGTGTTCCTAGACGTTCACCGCCACCGATAATCGGCACGATCGTCGTTAGCCCGTTTTTAAATAAATCTTTATTTTCGACAGGAAATGCCGTATACTCGCTATGAATATCAAGGTTTGGCGACGTTTCTGTAATGTTAAATAAATTTTTTGTATATTCTTCTGGGAATTGACGATCCGCTAACATTTTTTTCATTCGTTCGTTTTCAATCGTTTGTTTAATCGCAAAGCCAAGCAATTTGCCCCGACGGCTAACGACGAACACGTTTGCTTCGATGACTTCGCAAAGCGTCTCTGCCATTTCTTTAAAGTTTACTGGTTTTCCAGCTGCGTTTTGTAACATCGCATTAATTTTTCTTGTTTTTTCAAGTAAATTCATATTGCATCCTCCTTATAAAATAAACTGACTTAAATCTTTATTCCGCACAATATTTCCAAGTTTTTGCTCCACATACTGCGGGGTGATAACAATTTTTTCAAGATGCACATCTGGTGCTTCGTACAATAAATCTTCTAACAGTTTTTCCATAATCGTATGAAGACGGCGCGCGCCAATGTTATCTGTTTGTTGATTGACTTCAAAAGCAACTTCGGCAATTTTACGAATAGAATCGTCAGAAAATTCAAGTTGTATACCTTCCGTAGCAAGTAAAGCAACGTATTGTTTTAAAAGCGCATTGTTTGGTTCCACTAATATTTTCACAAAATCATCCACAGTCAGCTTCGTCAGCTCGACGCGAATCGGAAAACGTCCTTGCAATTCTGGAATTAAATCAGACGGTTTCGCCATATGAAACGCCCCGGCCGCAATAAATAATATGTAGTCCGTTTTAACTGGTCCATATTTCGTCATGACGGTTGAACCTTCAACAATCGGCAAAATGTCGCGCTGCACGCCTTCACGCGAAACGTCAGCTGATGAACCAGCTTGCCCTTTTCGCGCAATTTTATCGATTTCATCAATAAAAATAATACCTGATTGTTCAGCTAATCGAATCGCTTCTTGTGTCACTTCATCCATGTCAATAAGCTTTTGCGCTTCTTCGTTTGCTAGTACATGACGGGCTTCTTTCACTTTTAATTTTCGTTTTTTTCGTTTTTTCGGCATAAAGCTACTGAGCATATCTTGCATATTGACGCCCATTTGCTCGATGCCAGCGCCTTGAAATAAATCAAACATGAGCGGTTGTTGTTCTTCAATTTCCACGGTGACCAATTCATCCTCCAGCTCACCGTTTGCTAGTTTCCAAGCGATTTGTCTCCGCTTCTCAGCAATATGCTGTTCTTCGTGCCCGCCATCCACCTGCTCTTGCGTACCACCAAACAAAAGTTCAAACGGATTTTTCATCGGCTGCTTCGCTTTTCCAGGCACGAGCAATTCAACAAGACGCTTATTCGCCAACTCTTGCGCGCGATCTTTTACTTCGTTCATTTTTTTCTCTTTGACGATGCGCACAGACGTTTCAACGAGGTCGCGTACCATCGATTCAACGTCACGACCAACATAACCGACTTCCGTAAATTTTGTTGCCTCTACTTTTACGAATGGAGCGCCAACAAGTTTCGCTAATCGCCGCGCAATTTCCGTTTTTCCTACGCCCGTCGGTCCAATCATTAAAATGTTTTTCGGCACGACTTCATCGCGCAATTTTTCATCTAATAAACTGCGACGGTAACGATTTCTCAGCGCAATGGCCACCGCTTTTTTTGCTTCATGCTGACCGACGATAAACTGATCAAGCTTTTCAACAATTTGTTTTGGCGTTAACATGCCGCTCCCCCCTTACAGCTCTTCGACAATAATGCAATCGTTTGTGTATACGCAAATATCGCTCGCCACTTTTAATGCGGCTTCTGCAATTTGCTTCGCTGTTAAATGCTCACCCGCATACGCCTTTAACGCTCTCCCTGCCGCTAGCGCATAGTTGCCCCCTGAGCCGATCGCTAATATGCCATCGTCTGGTTCGATCACTTCTCCCGTTCCGGAAATGAGGAGTAAATGCGTGGCGTCCATGACGATCAACATCGCTTCTAATCGGCGCAACACTTTGTCGCTCCGCCATTCTTTCGCCAATTCAACCGCAGCACGCTGTAAATTTCCGTTATATTCTTCTAACTTCCCTTCAAACATTTCAAACAGCGTAAACGCATCCGCCACTGCTCCTGCAAAACCAGCTAACACGTTGCCATGAAAAAGTTTACGAATTTTCCGGGCGGTATGTTTCATCACGACAGCATTGCCGAACGTCACTTGACCATCGCCTGCCATCGCTCCTTTTCCTTGATGGCGAATCGCAAATATCGTCGTCGCATGAAATTGACTCATAAACATCCTCCTTTTTATGCCCGCGGATGGGAATGTAAATAAACGTAGCGCAAATGATCTTTCGTTACATGTGTATACACTTGCGTTGATGAAAGATGTGCATGACCTAACAATTCCTGCACAGAACGTAAATCAGCGCCTTCGTTTAACAAATGGGTCGCAAATGTATGTCGAAACACATGGGGACTTACTTTCAAAGAAAGTGCCGCTCGTTCGACGATGTCATTTAAAATATGACGCACCCCTCTTGGTGTTAACGCGCCACCGCGCGCATTTAAAAAAAGCACATCCGTCGGCACTTTTGCTTTGCTTATTAGTTGCTGACGTCCGTCTTGTATATATCGTTCGAGCGCTTCTTTGGCGTACGTACCGAACGGGACATATCGCTGTTTATTTCCCTTTCCGTAAATTAAAATGGTGCATACAGAAAAATCAATGTGCGACAGGCGAATGTTACAACATTCACTTACACGAATGCCTGTGGCATATAACAGCTCGATGATCGCTTGATTTCGTTGACCGATCGCTGTATTCAAATCATTGACAACAAACAATTGTTCTAATTCATCTGGATACAAAAAATGTGGAATTTTCTGTTCTTTCTTCGGCAACGAAGCAAGCGCAAACGGATTTTCAGAAACGATTTTCTCCCGCACTAAAAATTTGTAAAAGCTGCGCAGGCTCGACATTTTCCGGGCAATCGAACGGCTTGATTGCTTTCGCTTATGAAGCTCGGTTAAAAACAAGCGAACGTCGCTATAAGAAACATCTTGCAATCGTTTCACTTGTTCGCGCTCCATAAATTCAAAAAATTCGCCAATATCATGCTTATAACACGCAATTGTATATTCTGAATAATTTTTTTCTATTTGTAAATATTCAATGAACAAATTTAACGTAAAATTCACATTTTCCATTCGATCACCTCACAAGAGCTACTAAATAGTAGCATAATTTAGCAGCTCTTGCAATGAATTTCACAACTTTTTTAAAAAATTCTGAATTGTTCTCAATGCTCGTTCTGCATACTGTTCATTTTTTTTCTTTTTATCTTTAATCGGCTCATCGAGCGGCGCAAATAAGCCGAAATTCGCATTCATCGGTTGAAAATGTTTCGGATTGGCTGATGTGATATAGTGCGCCATGCTGCCGATCGCTGTTTCTTGCGGAAACACCACAAGTTCTTTTCCGAGTACGTAATGTGCCGCATTAATCCCCGCCACAAGTCCTGATGCCGCTGACTCAACATATCCTTCGACACCGGTCATTTGTCCTGCAAAAAATAAATCGTCTCTTTCTTTATATTGGTATGTCGGTTTTAGTAACTTCGGCGAATTAATAAACGTATTGCGGTGCATCACACCGTAGCGCACAATTTCTGCTTGTTCAAGCCCGGGAATAAGCCGAATGACTTCTTTTTGCGCCCCCCATTTTAAATGCGTTTGAAACCCGACAATGTTGTACAACGTTCCTGCGGCATCATCTTGGCGAAGTTGGACAACAGCAAAAGGACGTTTGCCTGTACGTGGATCTTCTAAGCCGACAGGTTTCATTGGTCCAAACAGCAACGTTTTCTTTCCGCGTCGCGCCATTACTTCAATTGGCATGCATCCTTCAAAATAAATTTCTTTTTCAAACTCTTTTAACGGCACCGTTTCAGCAGAGATGAGCGCATCGTAAAATCGTTCAAACTCCTCTTCTGTCATCGGGCAGTTAATATATGCTGCTTCCCCTTTGTCATAGCGAGACTTTATATATACTTTTTCCATATCAATGCTTTCTTTCTCAACAATCGGTGCAGCGGCATCGTAAAAATATAAATATGCTTCTCCTGTTAACGCCTGAAGCTGTTCCGAAAGCGGTTGCGATGTTAACGGACCTGTCGCAATAATCGTCGGACCTGTTGGGATCGTTGTCACTTCTTCACGCACAACGGTCACATTCGGATGATTTGCCACCATTTCTGTTACTTTTGCAGCAAATTCGTGACGATCGACAGCTAAAGCCCCACCGGCTGGGACAGAACAAGAGTCTGCTGCTTTCATAATGACAGAGTCTAATCGACGCATTTCTTCTTTTAACACGCCAACTGCATTCGTTAATGTATTCGCACGCAACGAGTTACTGCATACGAGTTCAGCAAATTTGTCGGTATGATGCGCTGGGGTTTGTTTGACCGGACGCATTTCATACAATCGAACACGAACACCGCGCTTCGCCAGTTGCCATGCGGCCTCACTTCCTGCTAATCCTGCTCCAATGACTGTGACTTCCATAGAATAGTCCCTCCTCGATAAAATGGGTGAGGATATGCGCCTCACCTTACTGTTGTTCGTTATATTCACATTGCGTACATTGAATGTGCACGCTTTTTTTCCCTTTTTTCTCAACAAGCATGCCGCCGCACTTTGGACACGGTCGACTGATCGGTTTATCCCACGAAACAAAATCGCACGTCGGGAAACGGTCGCAACCATAAAACATGCGTTTCTTTTTACTTTTTCGTTCGACGATGTTTCCTTCATGACAGCGCGGACATTTCACGCCAATATCTTTGACAATCGCTTTTGTATTGCGACATTGTGGGAAGTTTGAACAAGCGATAAACTTTCCAAAACGCCCCATTTTATATACCATCGGGCTTCCGCATACGTCGCAATCTACATCTGCTGATTCATCGGCTATTTCTACTTTCTCCATTTCTACTTCAGCAATCTTTAACCGTTTTTCAAACTCACGATAAAATTCATCAATAATGCGCACCCATTCGACTTTTCCTTCTTCGATGTCGTCTAAGTTTTTTTCCATTTTTGCTGTAAATTCGACATCTAAAATTTCCGGGAAAAATTGCATCATTAAATCAAGTACAATTTCGCCAAGTTCCGTTGGCACAAATCGCTTATTTTCAAGCGTTACATAATTGCGTTTTTGAATCGTATCGAGCGTCGGGGCATACGTCGATGGGCGACCGATGCCGAGCTCTTCCAACGTTTTTACGAGCCGAGCTTCCGTATAGCGCGGTGGAGGCTGTGTGAAATGTTGCTTTCCTTCAATATCTTTACTAAATACGCGCTCTCCTTCAACAAAGTCTGGCAATAGTCGTTGTTGTTCGTCTTTCGGATCGTCCGTTCCTTCTACATACACTTTCATAAAGCCAGGAAACTTAACCGTCGAACCAGTCGCACGGAAGATGACAGTTCCGTTTGATAGTTCCACTGCTACTGTGTCGAGCACAGCCGGCGCCATTTGGCTTGCGATAAAGCGCTCCCAAATGAGTTTGTATAGCTGATATTGATCGCGTGTGACATGCGGCTTAATCGCGCTAGGATGACGCCAGACGGACGTTGGCCGAATCGCTTCGTGCGCGTCTTGAGCGTTCGCTTTTTGTTTTTCTTTTCTTTTTTCTGTTGGTACATATGATGTACCGAACGTCTGTTCAATATACTGTACCGCCTCTTGTTGAGCGCTTTCGGATACGCGCGTCGAGTCTGTACGCATATATGTAATTAAACCGACCGTTCCTTCGCTTCCAAGGTCAATCCCTTCGTATAGTTGCTGAGCAACCATCATCGTTTTTTTCGTGCGGAAGTTTAATTTCCGCGCTGCTTCTTGTTGTAAAGACGATGTAATAAACGGGGCGACGGGATTGCGCTTTCGCTCTTTTTTCGTTACCGCCGTAACAACAAATTCATTGCCTTGAATATGGCTTAACACATGTTGGACATCTTGCTCTGTTTTTAAATCGAACGTTTCGCTATCAAGTCGGTAAAATTGTGCTTCAAATGTGTCGTTTCCCTTCATGAACGTGCCTTGAATCGTCCAATATTCTTCAGGTTGAAACGATTGAATTTCTTTTTCGCGATCGATAATTAAGCGAAGCGCAACGGATTGTACACGCCCTGCACTTAATCCTTTTTTTACTTTTTTCCAAAGCAACGGGCTAATATTGTAGCCGACGAGACGATCGAGCACACGCCGCGCTTGCTGGGCATGAACTAAATGCATATTGATGGCACGCGGCTGCTCAAATGACTGTTTAATCGCATCTTTCGTAATTTCGTTAAACACGACGCGACATGGTGAATCCGTATTTAAATCAAGTACATGTGCTAAATGCCAAGCAATCGCTTCCCCTTCGCGATCGGGGTCGGCCGCAAGAAATACTTTTTTTGCTTTTTTCGCTGCCGCTTTCAATTCTTTAATAACCGAGCCTTTCCCGCGAATCGTAATATACTTCGGCTCATAGTCGTTTTGTATGTCAACGCCCATTTGACTTTTTGGCAAATCGCGCACGTGGCCCATTGATGCTTTTACTTTATACTTTTTTCCTAAATATCTTTCAATCGTTTTCGCCTTGGCTGGCGACTCTACAATGACTAAGTAGTCTGACATTATTTTGCCCTCCCTCAAGAGGTAATTCGTAAAGTAAAATCTTCATTATTATTAATGATGATGTATTCATTTGTCAAACATCATTTTTCGATTTTTTCTTTCATTCATGTAAAAAGATGTCGAAATTCCTCTTCAATATCTTCACTTGACAATATTAATTTTGCTCCTTGTTGAATCAACCGATTAGTCCCGAGCGCTTCTTTTGTTGTGATGTCGCCGGGAATCGCAAACACTTCTCTTCCTTGCTGGAGCGCAAAATGAGCGGTGATGAGCGAGCCGCTTCGCTCTTTTGCTTGTACAACAAGCGTACCGAGCGATAAACCGCTAATGATGCGATTACGCATCGGAAAATGCCACGTCTGTGGGCGAACGAATGGTGGATATTCTGAAATAATTAATTGCGTTGTCGCTAATTGTCGAAATAATGATTCGTTTTCAGGTGGGTACATATAATACAATCCGCCCGCAATGACCGCAATTGTTTCACCATGATGCCGTAAACATAAACGATGTGCTTCAGCATCAATACCTTTTGCTAGTCCGCTCACAACGATCCAGCCGTTTTGGATGAGGGGTGGAAGGACGATATGCATCGCTGCGATTCCTTGGCGCGTTGGCGTCCGTGTCCCTACGACGCTAATTATTTTTTTTCGCTTAAGCAACGCTACGTTTCCTTTCGCATATAGTACCCACGGTGGATCATATATATGTTTTAGCCACTCCGGATAGCCATCATCTTTTATTGTTACAATATGAATGTTTTGTTCCTCATATGTTTTTATCATACGTTTCAATTTGTGACAATGCAAATCATGGAAAAAAGCAGTGAAATGTTTTTGGGGGATCGGAAGTAGTCGTTGAAGTTGTTGTAACGAAAGATGAAAAATAGAGGCTAGCGATGGGTCTGCATGAAGCAAGCGTGCGATACTTTTCCACCCGATGCCGCGACAATGATGCAAATGGATGAGCCGTTCGCGAGTTGTATCGTACATGATATCCCTCCTATTTATAAAAATCGTCCTAAGGTTTGTGCCTTAGGACGATTCGCGATTATTAATGTGTTTTACACTTTTCGTATAAGCCGCGTTCTTTTAATACAGAGATGAGCGTTTCGCCAATCACTGCTGGCGTTTCTGCGACTTTAATGCCGCATGCTGTCATCGTTTTAATTTTTTCTTCCGCCGTTCCTTTTCCGCCAGAAATGATCGCACCAGCATGTCCCATGCGCTTTCCTGGAGGAGCTGTTTGTCCGCCGATAAAGCCGACAACCGGTTTTGTCATGTTCGCTTTTACCCATTCGGCCGCTTCTTCTTCTGCCGTTCCACCAATTTCTCCGATCATAATGACCGCATATGTGTCTTCATCTTCGTTAAACGCCTTTAATACGTCGATGAAGTTTGTTCCATTGACTGGGTCACCGCCAATCCCAACCGCTGTCGATTGCCCGATGCCTGCTTGTGTTAATTGGTGAACCGCTTCATACGTTAACGTACCGGAGCGTGAAACGATGCCGACATGCCCTTTTTTATGAATATAGCCTGGCATAATACCAATTTTGCATTCTTCTGGTGTGATAACGCCTGGGCAGTTTGGTCCGATTAAGCGCGTTTTCTTTCCCTCCATATAGCGCTTCACTTTTACCATGTCTAGTACCGGAATGCCTTCTGTAATACAAACAACTAAGTCGATTTCTGCATCAACTGCTTCCATAATTGCATCGGCAGCAAATGCTGGCGGAACGTAAATGACAGAGGCGTTCGCACCTGTTTTTTCAACCGCTTCAGAAACCGTATCAAACACAGGCACCCCTTCAACTTCCGTGCCACCTTTTCCTGGTGTTACCCCACCAACAATGTTTGTGCCGTACTCGATCATTTGCTTTGTATGGAACAATCCTTGTGAACCTGTAATTCCTTGCACGATCACTTTCGTCTCTTTATTAACAAAAACGCTCACGTTTCTCCCATCCCTTCTATTAGCTTACTAGCGAAACGATTTTTTGCGCGCCGTCTGCCATCGATTCAGCGGCTGTAATATTTAATCCGGACTCTTCTAAAATCTTTTTCCCTAATTCAACGTTCGTTCCTTCTAAACGAACGACAAGCGGAAGATTTAAACCAACTTGTTTCGTTGCCTCAACAATTCCGTTAGCGATGACGTCACATTTCATAATGCCCCCGAAAATGTTAACGAAAATACCTTTAACATTCGGGTCAGATAAAATGATTTTAAACGCTTCTGTTACTTTTTCTGTCGTCGCACCGCCACCAACATCTAAAAAGTTTGCCGGCTCGCCACCGTAATATTTAATGATGTCCATCGTCGCCATCGCTAAGCCTGCACCGTTAACCATGCAGCCGATGTTCCCATCGAGCGAAATGTAGTTTAAATCGTATTTTGACGCTTCAATTTCTTTTGGATCTTCTTCATCTAAATCGCGGTATTCTAAAATGTCTTTATGACGATATAACGCGTTTGAATCAAAGTTAAGCTTCGCATCAAGCGCCATGACTTTTCCATCACCCGTTACGACAAGCGGGTTAATTTCAGCGATTGAGCAGTCTTTTTCAACGAACACTTGATATAAGCCTAACATAAATTTTACCGCTTGGTTGACAAGCTCCTTTGGAATGTTGATGTTAAACGCCATGCGGCGCGCTTGGAACGCTTGTAAGCCGACAGCTGGGTCGATATACTCTTTAAAAATTTTCTCCGGCGTTTTTGCAGCCACTTCTTCGATTTCTGTTCCGCCTTCTTCTGATCCCATTAATACTACGCGGGACGTCGCACGATCCACAACAAGCCCGATGTAATATTCCTTTTTAATGTCGCATCCTTCTTCGATTAAAAGACGCTTTACTTCTTTTCCTTCTGGACCTGTTTGATGTGTGACAAGCACTTTCCCTAACAGCTCACTCGCATATGTACGAACTTCTTCTAAACTTTTTGCGACTTTTACTCCCCCTGCTTTTCCGCGACCGCCGGCATGAATTTGCGCTTTCACGACACAAACGCTACTGCCGAGCTCTTTCGCCGCCTCAACCGCTTCTTCAACCGTGAACGCCACACGGCCGTTCGGCACGCTCACTCCGTAGCTTCTGAGGATCTCTTTTCCTTGATACTCATGAATATTCATACCCCATCCTCCTATGTATAAAAATAAAAGTACTAGCGCTTTCATTGTATAATGATACTTTGTCAGTTGTCTACCATTTAGACAGAAAATTCTTTAACAAAAGAAAAAGAAGCGATCGTTGTCATCGCCCCTCTGCCTTTTTTTCGACTTGATAAATAAATGCAAATACTTCAGCAACAACTTTGTACAGTTCTTCTGGAATCGTTTCGTTTAATTGTAATTGACCGAGCATCGTCGCGAGCGTTTCATCTTCATAAATGGGGACGTCGTATTGTTTCGCGCGTTCAATGATGCGATCAGCCACAGCTCCTTCTCCTTTTGCTACAACGACAGGGGCGATATGTTGTTCGTCGTACGACAAAGCAACGGCACGTTTTCGTTTCATCTCATTTCCCCCGCTTTAATCGTTCGCGAATCGGCGCAAACGAACGACGATGTTCTTCAATGACTCCATATCGCTCAATCGCTTGCAAATGCTCTTTCGTGCCGTATCCCATATGCTTTTCAAATCCGTATTGTGGATATTTCTCACCTAACTGTTTCATCATGCGATCGCGCGTCACTTTCGCGATAATGGAACTTGCTGCAATGGAGACGCTATGCGCATCCCCTTTAATGATCGATGTTTGTGGAATAGATAGTGGAATGTGCATCGCATCAATGAGCAAATGCTCGGGAGCGATCGCAAGCGCGTGGACAGCTTGCATCATCGCTTTTTTCGTCGCTTCGTAAATGTTTAGCTCATCAATTTCGCGTGCGCTAACGATGCCAATACCGATCGCAAGCGCCGTTTGTTGAATGATAGAAAACAACTGCTCTCGCTTCATTTCCGATAGTTTTTTTGAATCGTCTACATGAGGGAGATACACATCTTTTGGTAAAATCACTGCTGCGGCAACAACCGGACCAGCTAGCGGCCCTCGTCCTACTTCATCTACCCCCGCGATGTAGCAGATTCCTTTGTCGTATAGCGCCTGTTCATATCGCAACATATGCAAAAAACGTTCGCGTTCCCGTTTTTCTTCTTCTTTTTGCTTATACCATTGTTGAACGAGGCGTTGGACGCCTTTTCGCTCATCGTGTAATAGTTTTTGAAACCATTCATCTGTTTCATCGTGAATCGTTTGTAGTCTTTTTTTTATTTCTTGTATATTCACCGTCATCACTCCTTATCCCTTATATCGACAAATAAACAAAAAAATAAAGGCTCGCGTATGCGAACCTTACAGGCGATCAAAACTGAGCCGGCCTAATTTTTCTGTACGAATATCGCGCAACACAAGCTCAGCAACTTTATCGTAGTCGACGACACCACCAGCGGCTAAACAGCCTCGTTTTTTTCCGATGTCATCAAACAATTGGACGATGTCTTCTGGAATGTCCGCAAGCGCATATCGTTCTTTTAAACGATCGGGATAATGAGTAGATAAAAAACGTAACGCATACACAGCAACGTCTTGTAAGTTTAAAATGGTATCTTTAATCGCTCCCGTTGTTGCAAGTTTGTATCCGACTCCTTCATCTTCAAACTTCGGCCATAAAATTCCAGGCGTATCAAGTAGCTCGAGCTCTTTGCCGACTTTAATCCATTGTTGCGCTTTTGTCACTCCCGGTGTATCGCCTGTTTTGGCAATATGTTTTCCTGCGAGTCGGTTAATGAGCGTTGATTTTCCGACGTTTGGAATGCCGACAATAAGCGCACGCATCGCCCGAGGACGTTTAATTCCCTTTGCTATCATTTTTTCAAATTTTGGGCGCAACTTCTCTTTGGCTACCGCTACCATTTGCTTGACGCCTGTTCCGCTTTGTGAGTCGATCGCAATCGCTTCAATTTGCTGCGCAGCGAAAAAGTCGATCCATTGTTTTGTCACATCGGGATCAGCCATATCCGCTTTGTTTAACAATATGATGCGCGGTTTATTTGCCACAATTTCATCAATTAACGGATTGCGCGATGAAAGCGGAATGCGCGCATCAACAAGTTCAAATACGATATCAATGAGCTTTAGCTTTTCCGTTACTTCCCGTTTCGCTTTCGCCATATGGCCGGGAAACCATTGAATCGTCATCGTTGCCACCTACTTTTATTATGTTATTCGACAATGCGAGCATCAGAAAGGGGCCAATAAACGACCGACGTTTTGCCAACAACTTTGTCCATCGGGATAAATCCGATATGGCGGCTATCTTTGCTGTATCTGCGATTATCCCCGAGCACGAATAAATGACCTTCAGGAACGGTTTTTCGTCCCCACAATTCTTCAAGTGTAAACGACTCTGTTAATGGGCCATCAAACAGTTGTTTTTTTTCTTCATCTAAGTATGGTTCTTTATACGGCTTCCCGTTGACGTATAACGTATCATTTTTATATTCAATCCGGTCGCCTGGCAATCCAATGACGCGCTTAATATAATCTTTTCCTTCTTCGGCATGAAACACAATAATATCAAACCGTTCTGGCTCGCCAATTTTATAGGCGATTTTATTGACGATCATTCGGTCTTGATTATGTAACGTCGGCATCATCGACTCCCCTTCAACGATGATTGGGGCGAAAATGAAATAGCGAATACCTCCCGCTAATGCCACCGCAATGAAAATCGCTTTTAACCATTCAAACCATTCATTCTTTTGTTTTTCCATCCTTCTCCCACCTATATGATGAATGTTGAAAAAGGAGCTTGATGATCAAGCTCCTTGCAATCATTTCTTTTGTGTTAGATGATTTCTTTGATGCGTGCTGCTTTACCGCGGAGTTGACGCAAGTAGTACAATTTCGCACGACGAACTTTACCGCGACGAACAACTTCTAATTTAGCAATCTTCGGCGTGTGTAATGGGAATGTACGCTCAACACCTACACCGTAAGATACTTTACGAACTGTAAATGTTTCGCTAATTCCACCACCACGGCGCTTGATAACAACGCCCTCGAATACTTGGATACGTTCACGGTTTCCTTCAACAACTTTCACGTGAACGCGCACTGTGTCACCAGGGCGAAATTCTGGAAGATCGTTACGTAGTTGTTCTTTTGTAATTTCTTGAATTAAATGATGCATCATCTTCATCTCCTTCCAACAGATGCTCATGCTTATGTGTATCGTTCATAGCAGCGGAACATCGTTTTACGTGCGACATAAGTCACAACGTTTATACTATCATAAAGATGTAACGGATGCAATAGTTACCGTTCGTTTTTTTTCCATTGTTCGATCCATTTTTTTTGTTGTTCCGTTAACTCATACGTTTCGAGCAAATCTGGCCGGCGCAACCATGTGCGGCGCAACGATTCTTTTTGACGCCACTCTTCAATTAAACGGTGATTACCTGAAAGAAGGACATCTGGTACTTTCATGCCACGAAAATCGGCTGGGCGCGTATAATGTGGGTGTTCGAGCAAACCAGAGCTATAAGAATCAAGCATAGAGGAATGCTCGTTGCCGAGCACGCCAGGAAGCAAACGAACGACGCTATCAATGACGACCATCGCTGCCAGTTCTCCGCCCGTTAAGACGTAATCACCAATGGAAATTTCGTCCGTCACGAGATGTTCACGAATGCGTTCGTCATATCCTTCGTAATGTCCGCAAATGAAAATGATGTGTCGTTCTTTAGCGAGTTCCTCTGCTTTTTTTTGCGTATATCGTTCACCTTGAGGACAAAGCAAAATCACGCGCGGACGATGCTCGCTTTGCTTCGTTAAATGATCAACCGCATCAAAAATCGGTTGCGGCTTCAATACCATGCCAGCCCCACCGCCGTAAGGGTAGTCGTCTACCGTCTGATGTTTATTATCGGCAAATTCGCGAAAATTGACGAGCTGAAATGTAACGGCACCCTTTTCTTGCGCACGTTTTAAAATCGACTCGTTCAACACGCCAGTAAACATATTTGGAAATAAGGTGAGCACATCGATTTTCATTCGTCGAGCAATCCTTCCATCACATGAATCGTAATCGTTTTGTTTTCAATATCGACTTGTTTGACGACATCATCAATGTAAGGGATTAACACATCTCCGCCTTTTTTTCGTTTGACGACCCATACGTCATTTGCACCTGGCGTTAAAATTTCTTTTATTTCGCCAATCGGTTCACCATCCTCGGTCACAACTGTGCAACCGATAATTTCGTGAAAATAATATTCACCTTCGTTAAGCGGTTGCAATTGCGTTTCTGGTATTTTAATCATCGCCCCTTTAAATGGTTCGACTAAGTTGATGTTATCGTATCCTTCGAACGTTAATAAATCGAACGACTTATGAACTCGATGGCTCGCCACTTTGACTTCAACCGGTGGCTTATTTTCCATAAAAATATATAATACATTCCCGATTTTATACCGCTCTTCTGCAAAATCTGTGCGTGAAATAACGCGCACTTCACCGCGAATACCGTGCGTATTCACAATTTTTCCGACATGAAACCATTTCACAACGATCACCCCTCGCGTATATCCACAACGATTCCGTCTTCAATGACAATCGTTTTCGGAGGCGACCAACGCGCACCAATGTGAACGTCGATAATCGCCTCGACATCTCTTTCTTTTATTTCACTTCCTATCGGTAATATGCGCAATTGTTCAAGAAGGAAATCAAGCTCTTCTATTTTTTGACGACGAATTTGCATTTCTCGTCCAAATTTTTCTTTAATTTGTTTTTGTGAAAACGAAGTGTGCTTTTCCATTCGTTTTTGTTCAAAGATGAGCTGCTCACATTGTTGTTCAAGCTGCTGTTTTTGTGCCGTAAATTGTTGCATGAGTTGTTGCTTGCTTTTTTCCGTTAATCGTTGTCTCACTTCAACCGTTTGAATGATTTTCATGGCGCACCGCCTTTCTGAACGAAAAAAGGGGAGGTGTCTTCCCTCTCCCTTACTCTTCGATGCGTACGTCTATTCGCTTCTTCGACTCATTTGCTGCTTGAACAACGGTGCGAATGGCTTGAATGATTCGCCCGTTTTTTCCGATCACTTTCCCAACGTCTTCGTGATGAAGGGCAATCGAATATGTGATCGATTGTTGTTGTTCTGTTTCGCGAATGACGACGCATTCTGGATGATCGACAAGTGACCGAACGATCGTCTCAAGCAACGTTTTCATATATTACTTTCCGTACTTTAAGTTGTGGAATTTTTCTAAAATTCCTTGTTTTGAAAGCAAGTTGCGCACTGTGTCAGATGGTTTTGCGCCGTTTTGCAACCATTTTAATGCAAGCTCTTCATTAATTTTAATTTCTGCAGGCTCTGTTAACGGATTGTATGTGCCGATTGTTTCGATGAAACGACCGTCACGTGGAGAACGAGAGTCTGCAACAACGATACGATAAAACGGTGATTTTTTTGCACCCATACGTTTTAAACGAATTTTTACTGCCATGATTATAGCACCTCCGAAAATATTTCACACAAGATAGTATATTAGCAATAAACGTTTTGTTTGTAAAGTGTTTTTTCTTAACACTGTTATTTTGTTTACATGAACGGGAAACGGAACCCTTTCTTTTTCCCCTTTGGCATGGTTGTCATCATTTTCATCATCTTTTTCATCTCGTCAAACTGTTTCAATAAGCGGTTGACGTCTTGAACCGTCGTTCCGCTCCCTTTTGCAATTCGCTTTTTGCGACTAGAGTTAATGATGTCTGGGTTCATTTTTTCTTCTTTTGTCATCGAACGAATAATCGCTTCGACGCGGCTAATTTGCTTTTCGTCAATTTGTAAGTTGTTTAAACCTTTCACTTTGTTAGCGCCCGGCAACATTTTTAAAAGTTCATCGAGCGGACCGAGTTTGCGCACTTGCCCAAGCTGTTCTAAAAAGTCGTCAAGTGTAAATGATGCGGTACGCATTTTTTGTTCGAGCTCTTTTGCCTTTTCTTCATCGACGGCCGTTTGCGCTTTTTCAATGAGCGTCAACACGTCCCCCATACCTAAAATGCGCGACGCCATCCGCTCCGGATGAAACGGCTCAAGCGCATCGAGCTTTTCGCCCATACCGACAAACTTAATTGGCGTATTTGTGACCGCTTTAATCGATAAGGCTGCCCCGCCTCGCGTATCACCATCAAGCTTCGTCAAAATGACGCCCGTCAGTCCAAGTTGTTCGTTAAAGCTTTGCGCGACATTGACCGCATCTTGTCCCGTCATCGCATCGACAACGAGAAAAATTTCATCAGGTTTCGTCACTTCTTTAATTTGCTTTAGTTCGTCCATGAGCGCTTCGTCAATGTGCAAGCGTCCGGCCGTATCGATTAATACGTAATCATAATGCTCTTCTTTTGCTTTTACGATCGCTTGTTTCGCAATTTCCACCGGGCTCACTTGATCGCCGAGCGAAAACACAGGGATGTCCAACTGCTTCCCTAACGTCTCAAGCTGTTTAATCGCTGCCGGCCGATAAATGTCAGCTGCGACAAGCAACGGCTTCCGATTATGTTTTTTGCGCAATAAGTTCGCTAACTTCCCTGTCGTTGTCGTTTTTCCTGCCCCTTGCAAACCGACCATCATGACGACAGTTGGCGGGCGGCTCGCTACAGCGATTTTGCTATTTTCTCCCCCCATCAGCTCCGTCAATTCTTCTTTGACGACTTTAATGACTTGCTGTCCTGGGGTCAAACTTTTCATTACTTCTTGCCCGACAGCTCGTTCGCTTACTTTTTTCACGAAGTCTTTGACGACTTTAAAATTGACATCCGCTTCTAATAGCGCGAGCCGCACTTCACGCATCATTTCTTTTACATCGGCTTCCGTGACTTTGCCTTTGCCACGAATTTTATTCATGACATGTTGCAGACGGTCGGCCAATCCTTCAAATGCCATCGTTACCGCCCCCTACTCTAATTTCTCCAACTCCATAACGAGCCTCATCAGCTCCTCATCGTTCGGATAGCGTTCAGCTATATGCGTTTTTAATCGGTGCAATAGTTTGTGACGTTGTTGAAACTTTTGAAAGAGCAATAGCTTTTGCTCATAATCTTCTAGCATCGCTTCCGTCCGTTTAATGTTATCGTATACAGCTTGACGACTCACTTCGTACTCTTCGGCAATTTCACCGAGGGAGTAATCGTCTAAATAGTAAAGGGACATATAGTTTCGTTGCTTCGGCGTCAACAACGATTGGTAAAAGTCGTATAAATAGTTCATTCTCGTTGTTTTTTCTAGCATGAAACTCCCCCCTGTTAAGTGAAACGCCTTTACATGAATTTAGTGTATATGTTTTAACCGATGCTGTCAAGTTATTCTCCTTGCGCCTCTTCTCGTTCCATAAACGATGCAAATAACCCATACACGAATTGTTCGGCGTTAAACGGCTCTAAATCGTCCATTTTCTCTCCTAAACCGACAAATTTCACCGGAATGTTTAACTCATGGCGGATCGCTAATACGATGCCGCCTTTTGCTGTTCCATCCAGTTTCGTAAGCACAATGCCGGTGACATTCGTTGCTTCTTTAAATGTTTTTGCTTGGCTCATCGCATTTTGCCCTGTCGTTGCATCCAATACGAGCAATACTTCGTGCGGTGCGCCCGGCACTTCTCGTTCAATGACACGTTTCACTTTTTCAAGTTCTTTCATTAAATTCACTTTGTTTTGTAAGCGGCCAGCTGTATCACACAACAAAATGTCAACGTTGCGCGATTTGGCTGCTTGAATCGCATCATACATCACCGCCGCTGGATCAGAGCCAGCAGACTGTTTAATGACTTCCACACCAACGCGCTCGCCCCATACTTCAAGCTGTTCAATTGCACCTGCCCGGAACGTATCGCCAGCGGCAAGCATCACTTTTTTTCCTTCGCTTTTTAATTTGTACGCGAGTTTCCCGATCGTCGTCGTTTTTCCGACGCCGTTGACACCGACAAATAAAATGACCGTCAAGCCGTTTGGTTGAATGTTTAGTTCTGTCGTTTCATCGCCGCTTGCTTCGTAAATGTCAATCAATTTTTCGGAAATGACGCTATACATTTCTTTCGGGTCTTGAATGTTGCGACGTTTCACTTCCATTTTTAACTCATCGATAAAATCCATGACCGTTGCGACACCAACGTCTGAGGCGATTAAAATTTCTTCTAGCTCCTCAAAAAACTCTTCATCTACTTTTCGATAACGCGCGATTAGATCGTTTACTTTTCCTGCGAAAGAGTCGCGCGTTTTTTCTAAACCACGTTTAAACTTTTCCGTTACTGTATCTGCTTGTTTTGCGATTTTTTCTTTTAATTTTTTAAAAAAGCTCACCGTTTCTCATCCTTTCTTTTCATCTACTTCTTCTAGTCGAACAGAAACGAGCTTCGATACACCTGATTGTTGCATCGTTACCCCATATAGTACATCTGCTTCTTCCATCGTTCCTTTTCGATGGGTAATGACGATAAATTGTGTATCGTCGCTAAACTTCTTTAAATATTTCGCATATCGTTGTACGTTCGCCTCATCAAGTGCTGCTTCTACTTCATCAAGCACGCAAAACGGAACAGGTCGAACATTTAAAATGGCGAATAAAAGCGCAATCGCCGTCAATGCTCGCTCCCCGCCTGATAATAAACTTAAATGTTGCAGTTTTTTTCCCGGTGGCTGTGCGACAATGTCGACACCCGTATGGAGTAAATCGTTCGGATCAGTCAACTGTAAATCGGCCTTTCCTCCTCCAAACAATTCAACGAACACGCGTGCAAATTGCGTCCGAATTTGCTCAAACGTTGTCGCAAATCTTCGTTTCATTTCATCATCCATTTCGTCAATGACTTGATAAAGTGTATCTTTCGCACGTTGTAAATCTTCTTTTTGCTCCGTTAAAAAGCGATGACGCTCCGACACTCGCTCATATTCTTCAATAGCCCCAAGGTTAACCGTTCCAAGCTCGTCGATAGCGAGTTGAATGAGCTTTACTTTTTTCCGCGCTTCTTGCGCTGAAATCGTCAATGGAAACGCTTCTTTTGCGGCTTCAAATGACAGTTTGTATTCTTCACGAAGGCGGTTTAGTAAGTGGTCAAGCTCCATATCGAAGCGAGCAAGCTTCACTTCCTCGTCTTTTAGCGTATCTGTGAGTTGTTTATGTTGTCGTTTCAATTCTTTTATTTCTTTTTCGAGTTGCTCAAGCTTTGTTTGATAATGTAACCGCTGTTCGCGTCGGCTAGCGATGAGCTGAATCGTTTCTTCTTTTTGCTTCATTTTTTCTTCACATATTCGTTCAAGTTGTTGCTCATCTTCCGTTTGTTCGTTCGTATGGCGTACAAGTTCATTGCGTTCTTTTTCGATGTGCGTAAGTGTTCGCTTCACTTCCTCCCATTCTTCCGTTAGTCGATGCACATGTTGCTCTTCATTTCTGACATGTTCTTGCTTTTCAGCGAGCGCGACTTTCAATGCGGTCAACTTTTCTTGTATTTGCTCCTTCGATTGCTGCTCTAACTGTTTTTTTTCTGTCCATTGTTTCACTTGTTCATCGATAGAAGCAATATGTTTCTCAAGTGCATGGAGCGAATGCATAATATCGTGAAGTCGAGCAGTCAATTGTTTCTTTTCTTCTTCGAGTGTCTGTCTTTCATAGCGATACACAGCGAGTCGTTCGTCCATATGCTTTTTGCGAAGATCGAGTTCCATCCATGCGCTTTTTTCTTCTTGTAGCTCCATACGGCTTGCTTCTAGCTCAGTATAAAGCGCTGTTCGCTCTTGCTCAGCTTGTGCAATGGCTTCTTTTTCTCGTTGCACAAGCTGTTCAAGCTCCAGCGTTTTTCGCTCAGCATCGCGCCAATGTGCTGTCACTTCTTCAAGCTCACGCGCACGACTAAATAATGAGTTTGTCTGTTTATTTACCGTTCCTCCCGTCATCGCCCCGCCTGGATTCACAACATCCCCTTCTAGCGTGACGAGACGATAGCGGTATTGCAATTGGCGAGCAAGTTCATTTGCCCCTTTTAAATCACGTGTAACAATGACTGTTCCAAGAATGTTTGTCATAATGTTTTCGTACGTTGCTTCATACGAAATTAATTCGGAAGCAATGCCAACGTAAGCGGGGTGTTTGGCAATGTTTTCCCGAACGGATGGAGGAAATAGTTTTCGCTGAATAACGTCGAGCGGCAAAAACGTCGCTCGTCCATACTTATTTTGTTTTAAAAATTGAATGGCTTCACGTGCGCTTTGTTCGTTTTTTACGACGATATGTTGCGCCGCTCCCCCGAGCGCCACTTCGATCGCTGTTTCAAGCTCAGATGGCACCGTCATCAACTCAACAACTGCTCCATGAATGCCGTTTAACCGATCCTTTGCTTTTAATACTTCTTTTACCCCTTGGAAAAATCCAGCATACTCTTGTTGCATCGCCTCTAACATTTCTTTTTTTGATTTTACTTTTTGTACATATTGATACGCTTCATATAACGTCGTTTCTTTTTTTCGATATTGTTCTTTTCGTGCGGTCAATTGTTCTTCTTTTGTTTGAAGCGTTTGCTCTTGTTTAGCGATGCGTTCTTGCAACTCATGGATGAGTTTTTGTTTTTGTTCCCATTGTTCAACGATCTGTTCGTATGCTTGAATATGTTCGTTGTTTGTAGTGATGAGCTGCTGTTGTTTTTCTTCATTTTTTTGCAACTGGGACTCAATGTGCATGCGCTCATTTTTTAACGTCGCTTGTTCGTGAACGAGGTCAATGTATTCGCTTTTTAGCCGTTCAATTTCTTCCTCCGCTTTTGGACCGTAAGCAGAAAGGATGTTGTTTTGTTCTTTTAATTGCGCTTGAAGCGCTTGCACATCTGTTTGAAGCTGTTGCAGCACTTTCTTTTTTTCAGCAATTGTCGCTTCAAGTGCACGTTCTCGCTCAGCAAGTTGCCCCATCGTTTGCTCCATTTGCTGTTGTTGCTTATAGGCGTTGCTTTTTCGCTCTTTTAATAACTGTTTTTTCCCTTCCATTTTCTCAAGCTCTTCGCTAACAAGCAACAATACTTGCTGTAAACCATCTATCGACTCATCAAGCGCTGTCAGTTCATGACGCAACTGAGCGATGTGCGCTTCTTCTTTTTGTAACGTCGTCGCTAATTCCATTTCGTTTTGTTGATGTAAAGCGAGTTGTTTTTTCAACGCTTCCCATTTTTCATGTAGCTGCTCGATTTCATAAACAATTAAGCCGACTTCATATGTTTGTAGCTGCTCTTTTTTCTCAAGATATTCGTTGGCGATTGACGCTTGTTGTTTCAACGGCTCGAGCTGCTGGTTTAGTTCGTGTAAAATATCTTGCACACGCTGCAAATGATCTTCTGTTTCGTTTAGTTTTTGCTCTGCCTTTTTTTTCCTTGTTTTATATTTTAAGACGCCAGCTGCATCTTCAAAAATCATGCGGCGATCTTCTGCTTTACTGCTTAAAATTTCTTCTACTTTTCCTTGACTAATGATGGAAAAAGCTTCACGACCAACGCCAGAATCCATAAATAAATCGACAATATCTTTTAAACGGCAAGGCTGGTTATTAATAAAAAATTCGCTATCGCCGGAACGATAGACACGTCTTGTTATACTTACTTCTTCGTATTCGAGCGGCAAAAATTGATCGCTATTATCGAGCGTTAATGTCACTTCCGCCATGTTTAACGGCTTGCGTGATTCACTTCCCGAAAAAATGACGTCTTCCATTTTTGCGCCGCGAAGCGACTTGGCGGACTGTTCACCAAGCACCCAACGAATCGCGTCTGTAATGTTGCTTTTTCCACTTCCGTTCGGACCGACGATTGCCGTCATCCCCGAAACAAAATCGATGGAAATACGATCCGCAAAAGATTTAAATCCGATAGCTTCTAACCGTTTGAGGAACACATATATCCCCCTTTATCTAAAAGATGTCACAACAAGCAAGGCTGTCCTTTCGCACCGGATCAGCCTTGTTGTAATTGTTTTAGCTTAGCTAATGCCATTTGCGCGGCGCGCTGCTCTGCCTCTTTTTTCGAGCGCCCAACTCCAACACCGAGCTCCTCGCCATTTAACGATACGCGCGATACGAACTCTTTATTATGAGCAGGACCTCGTTCTTGTAAAATTTTATATTCTAATACTCCACTTCCATCACGTTGTACAAATTCTTGTAGTTGACTTTTGTAATCCATCACATGAGAAAAAGCACCTTCGCGGATTTTTGGGAAAATCGTTTTCCCTAAAAATTGCACGACCGTCTCCATACCTTGATCTAAATAAAGCGCCCCGATAAAAGCTTCAAATACGTCAGCTAACAACGACGGACGCATGCGACCACCCGTTAGTTCTTCCCCTTTACCGAGCAACACGAGATCGCCAAAAGACAATGCATGGGCAAACGTAACAAGCGACGGCTCACAGACGATCGCTGCCCGCATTTTTGTTAATTCCCCTTCGCTCATTTGTGGAAACTGTTCAAATAAATATTGTGAAACGGTCAATTCTAAGACAGCATCCCCTAAAAATTCAAGACGCTCATTGTCTTCATACAGCCACTTGCGATGCTCATTCACATATGATGAATGGGTAAATGCTTGAATGAGTAGTTTTTCATTACGAAAAAAAATACCTATTTGTTCTTGAAATTGTTTAAATTTCACGTACGGTCGTTGTTTTGACATGCATATGAACCCCCAACTATAAACGTAAAAAGCATAGAAAGCCCCGCTTACAAAACGGGACTTTGCTTATTATGATAGACGGCTCTTTATGTAGTTAACTGCGTCACCTACAGTCACGATTTTTTCCGCCTCTTCATCTGAAATTTCCATATCAAACTCATCTTCTAATTCCATAACAAGCTCAACAACATCAAGTGAGTCTGCTCCTAAATCTTCTTTAAATGAAGACTCGAGCGTCACTTGTGACTCTTCAACACCAAGGCGATCAACGATAATTTTCGTTACACGCTCTAATACGTCTGCCATTTTATTCACCTCCCCTCAAGCTATTATAATGAATTATATCAGAAAATAAAACGAATTTTTACATCACCATACCGCCGTCGACGTGAATTGTTTGTCCTGTTATATAGCTTGCCCCGTCTGAGACGAGAAACGCGACGACATGTGCAATATCTTCTGGGTTACCGAAACGAGCGAGGGGGATTTGCTGCAACATCGCCTGGCGCACATCTTCGCTTAGTTGATCGGTCATATCTGTCGTAATAAATCCAGGCGCAACGGCATTGACGGTAATGTTTCGACTCGCGAGTTCTTTTGCTGCTGTTTTCGTCAGTCCGATCACACCTGCTTTCGCTGCGACATAGTTTGCTTGCCCTGGGTTGCCGCTTACACCGACAATGGACGCTACGTTCACAATTCGACCGTATCGCTGTTTCATCATTGGGCGTGTGACGGCTTTTGTACATAAAAAGACACCTTTTAAGTTCGTATTAATGACCGCATCCCATTCTTCTTCTTTCATGCGCATAAGCAAGTTGTCGCGCGTAATGCCTGCGTTGTTCACTAAAATATCAACGCGACCCCAGCGCTCAAGCACTTCTTTCACCATGCGTTCGACTGCCTCGTTATTTGCGACGTCCGCTTGCACAGCAAACGCTTCGCCACCATGCTCAACAATTTGAGCGACAACTTCATTTGCTTTCGCTTCACTTCCTGCATAATTGACCGCTACTTTTGCACCAAGACGAGCTAAATGTAAAGCAATTTCACGCCCAATCCCACGTGACGCCCCGGTCACAATCGCTACTTTCCCTTCCATGCTTCATTCCCCTTTCAACGCCGTCACTGTCGCTATAAACGAAGCTTCATCAAAAATCGAATGGACGTTGACATGACGGTTTATTTTTTTCACTAGACCGCTTAATACTTTTCCAGGACCGATTTCGATAAACGTATCTACACCCAAGTCAATCATCGTTTGAACAGATTGCTCCCAACGAACAGGCGAATATAATTGTTCAACAAGGCGCTGTTTCATTTCAGTTGGATCGACCATCGGCTCAGCTGTCACATTTGAAATGACTGGCACAGCGCTTTCTTGAAACGCCAACGTATCAAGTACCGATAAAAACTGTTCTGCCGCCGGTTTCATTAAAATGGAGTGGAACGGCCCGCTTACTTCGAGCGGAATGACTCGCTTCGCTCCTTTTTCTTTTGCTAGTTGTGACGCTCGCTCAACCGCTTCTTTCGCTCCTGAAATGACAATTTGTCCCGGGCAGTTTAAGTTCGCTAATTGAACCGGAGATGATTCCGTTGAAGCTTCATCGACTACTTGTTGCAATAAAGCTTCATCCATCCCAAGCACCGCAGCCATCGTTCCTTGTCCTGACGGCACTGCTTTTTCCATAAATTCTCCGCGCTTACGCACCGCATATACAGCGTCAGAAAACGACAGCACCGATGCTGCAACAAGTGCACTGTATTCCCCGAGGCTATGTCCTGCCACATAATGAGGGGCAATACCTGCTTCTTTTACTTTTTGCAAAAACGCGATGCTTGTCGTGAGTAATGCCGGTTGGGCATTTTCTGTTTTTGTTAATACATCTTGTGGTCCTTCAAAAATAAGTTGTGACAAAGACATTTGCAACCGTTCATCTGCTAGGCGAAAGATCGCAGCTACCGCCTCGTCTTTTTCTGCCCATTCTTTCCCCATGCCGACCGTTTGTGAACCTTGTCCTGGAAAAATAAATGCAATTTTCCCCATCATGTCACCTCTTATTGTTTTATTTCCGCTATCGATTGCTTTACCGTTTGTACTACTTCGTTTGCAACCATTTCTCGCGCCTGACGCACAGCGTGAAACATCGCGTGAGCATCAGATGAACCGTGCGCTTTAATGACAGGTGCTCGTAAACCGAACAGTGCTGCACCGCCATATTCTGCATAATCCATTTTTTTCTTCAACTGCATAAGTTGTGGCTTTAACGCAAGCGCCGCCATTTTGCTTACAACATTGCTTGTCAATGCCGATTTTAACATCGAGAAAATAGCGATTGCCGTGCCTTCGATCGTTTTTAGTGCGACGTTGCCGGTGAATCCGTCAGTAACAACAACATCAGCTACGCCTTCTAATAAATCGCGCGCCTCTACGTTGCCGACAAAATTTAACGATGTATGTTGGATAAGCTGAAACGCTTTTTTAGCTAGCTCATTGCCTTTTTGGTCTTCTGTCCCTACGTTTAGCAGCCCGACGCGCGGTCGTTCAACCCCGCGTACTTTTTCGGCGTATGCTGCACCCATAAACGCATATTGCAATATATGTTCTGGACGGGCGTCTACGTTAGCACCAACATCTAACAGTACAAACCCTTTTCCATCAATCGTTGGGAGCGTCGGCGCAAGCGCTGGACGGTCAATGCCTTCGATGCGACCGACGATAAACAGCCCCGCCGCCATTAAAGCGCCTGTATTCCCAGCTGAAATGCACGCATCGGCACGTCCTTCGCTTACTTCATTTGCCATTAGCACCATGGACGCCTCTTTTTTGCGGCGAACGGCACGAACGGGCTCATCTGTTGCTTCAATGACTTGTTCCGTATGAATGATCGATAGTCGTTCATTGTTTGTTATGTACGGGCGAATGAGCGATTCGTTCCCAATAAGCGTAATTTCGATATCGTTGAAATGCTCAATCGCCTTTTGTGCACCGATCACGACTTCTTTTGGTGCGTGATCTCCTCCCATGGCATCAATTGCGATTTTCATCATTTTCTCCATCCTTTTTAACAACGTTTGAGCGGTACATATGAAATTCTCCTTGAAAAACAAGCTCTTGACCTACGTAACTATTCACTTCGACGATCGTGCGACCGTTTTCGTTTAAATTTTTTACTTTTGCTTTGGCAACGACTCGCTCCCCTTCTTTTACCGGGCGCATAAAGCGAATGTTTGCTTTGGTGGTCAATGCTAATTCATCGTTAATGACCGCGACTGCGAGCGAGTTCGCTTGCGCAAACAAATGATGTCCTCGTGCAATTTGATTTCGTTTAAATACATGTTCTTTTTTTACATCGAAAATGGAAATTGCACTTTCGTCCAACTGCATATCGATAATTTCTCCGATCACTTCTTCAATAGGCAACGACTTCACTTCATCAGCAAATGTGCGCTCAGCAACATGTTTAATGCGCTCACGCAACTCCGGAATCGATAGTTCTAAGCGATCGAGGCGGATCGTTTGAATGCTGACTGAAAATTTTTCGGCAAGTTGTTCGTCCGTAATAAATGGATTTTCTTCAATCGTTGCTTGCAGTAGTCGTTGCCGTTCGCGTTTATTTCTTCTCATTTTCGATCCACCATCCGAATTATTACTAGGTACTAATAGTAGTATATAACACCCGTGCTTCCATTTCAACAACTTTTAATCTAATTTTTCGCCGTTTAAAACGCCTGATTGTTGTAAATGTTCGCGAAGAAAAGCGTATTTTTCTTCGCGCCAAAACGAAGGCGAGGCAATGAGGCGTTCCGCATCTTGTCGCGCCACTTCTAAAATGCGATAATCGTGAACGATGTCGCCGAGACGAAATTCAGGCATGCCGCTTTGTTTCGTGCCGAAAAAATCGCCCGGTCCGCGCAGCTCTAAATCTTTTTCTGATAGCACAAAACCGTCGTTCGTTTCTGTCATAATGCGCATTCGCTCTTTTCCTGCTTCTGATTTTGGATCAGCGACTAAAATACAGTACGATTGGGCTTGTCCGCGCCCAACTCGTCCGCGTAGCTGATGAAGTTGCGAAAGACCAAAACGGTCGGCATCGTAAATGACCATCACGGTTGCGTTCGGGACGTTTACACCGACTTCTACGACCGTTGTTGATACTAAAATATGAATGTCATTGGCGCTAAATGCACGCATCACTTCTTCTTTTTCTTCTGAAGATAGACGGCCGTGCATAAGCCCGATGCGATACCGCCCTTTATAGTAGTGCGTCAACATCGCATGCACGTCGATCGCGTTTTGGACATCCAGTTTTTCCGATTCCTCAATGAGCGGGCAAATGACGTATGCTTGATGACCCGCATCAACTTGTTTCGCCATAAATTGAAATACACGCTCAAGCATATCGTGTTTCACCCAATACGTTTCAATTTTTTTCCTTCCTTTTGGCATTTCATCAATGATGGACACGTCCATTTCTCCAAATGCCGTAATGGCAAGCGTGCGTGGAATCGGAGTGGCGGTCATAAATAGCACATCAGGCGATTGTCCTTTTTCACGTAAAATGCGTCGCTGCTCTACTCCAAAGCGATGTTGTTCGTCTGTGATGACAACGCCAAGTTTCGCAAAATTCACGTCGTCTTGAATAAGGGCATGCGTGCCGACAACAACATGAACGTCACCTAAAGCGAGCTGTTCAAGTAGCTGTTTGCGCCTTTTTCCTTTTACCGAACTTGTCAACAGTTCGACACGAATACCCATCGGCTCAAGCAGCGCACGAAGCGATTCAGCATGTTGCTCGGCTAAAATTTCCGTCGGTACCATTAACGCTCCTTGATACCCTGATAAATACACCGCATATAATGCAATGGCAGCAACGACTGTTTTTCCGGAACCGACATCTCCTTGTAGTAGGCGATTCATGCGATATGGCGATTTTAAATCTTGCACAATTTCACGTACAACGCGTTGCTGAGCATTCGTTAGCGGAAACGGAAGCGATTGAATAAACGATTGAAGTTGCCCATCTGAAAAGCGATGCGCAATACCTGGTGACTGTTCACGACGATATTTTTTTAACGCTTGCATTTTTAATTGAAAAAGTAAAAACTCTTCGTAAACGAGACGGCGTCGTGCTTGCTTTAGTTGCTCGTGCGAAAGCGGCATATGAATCACCCGAATCGCATCACGTTTTGATATAAGGCGATATGTTTGCAATAGCTCGCTCGGCAACGGGTCGACAATCGCATCACCGTATTGTTGTAAAGCGAGTGCAATAAAGCGCCGCATGCCTTTTACTGTCAAGTCGCCACGCGTTGAATAGACCGGTTCGATTTCTTTTTGTCGCTTCATTTCGCCGATATGCAGCTGCTGTACGGTGATCGTTTGACGATGTTTGTCCCACTTGCCTGTGATCGTCACCGTTTCGTGCAGGGTGAGCTTTTTTTTCAAATACGGTTGGTTAAAACAAACAGCCGTCACTAAAAATCGGTCAACAAGGACGCGAAACGTTAAGCGCGACTTTTTGCGGCTATAATACGTAAGCACAGGCTCACTATACACTTTGCCAATGATCGTAATTTTTTCATCGTGCTTTGCTTCTTCTAATGCACATATGCGATAATCTTCGTAACGAAAAGGGAAATGATACAACAGTTGTTCAATTGTATCAATCCCCATTTCATGAAGCGCGGCGGCTGTTTCTTCTCCAATTCCTTTAATCGCTGTGACTGATTGATGTAATACGTCACTCACGTTCGTTGTTTGGCTTACCGAAAATATCCGCTTCGAATTTGCGAGCGGTCGGCGTCGCCGCTAACCCTCCTTGTGCTGTTTCTTTTAATGACACTGGCATCGTCTGGCCGATGCGGAACATCGCTTCAATGACTTCATCGCACGGAATGCGGCTTTGTATGCCAGCAAGCGCCATGTCAGCAGCAATCATTGCATTTGCCGCTCCAATTGCATTTCGCTTGACACACGGTACTTCCACTAACCCTGCAACGGGGTCACAAACGAGTCCAAGCATATTTTTTAAAGCGATCGCCATCGCCTCTGCCGCTTGTCTTGGCGTACCGCCAGCCATCTCGACAAGCGCTGCCGCCGCCATACCTGCCGCTGAACCGACTTCCGCCTGGCAACCTCCTGCCGCACCGGAAATGGATGCATTGTTTGCGACAACAAATCCGAACGCACCAGCTGTAAATAAAAACTCAACCATTTGTTCACGCGTCGGCTGCAGTTTTTCTTTCACCGCAAATAATGTGCCTGGAACGACACCAGCTGATCCTGCTGTTGGTGTTGCACAAATCATTCCCATCGCTGCGTTTACTTCGTTCGTTGCCATCGCTTTACTGACGGCATCTAAAATCGTTTCTCCCGATAAAAATTGGCCGCGTGCAATATATTGTTGCAAACGTGTCGCATCGCCGCCTGTCAATCCGGAATGCGAACGAACACCCGCTAGTCCGCGAATGACGGCTTGCTCCATCACTTGTAAGTTTTTCTCCATTTGCGCAATAATGTCCTCTCGGCTGCGCTCTGTCACTTCCATCTCTTGACGAATCATTACTTCTGCAATTTTCATTTGTTCTCGTTCTGCTCGTTCGACAAGTTCTGCTACATTTCGAAACATCGTTGCCTCCCCTTTGCACCGCTTTACTCAACAATTTTTGTTACATCAATAATATGTGGTAACGCTTTTAATTGCTCAACGATCGCATCATCAATATTTTGATCGACTTCGATCGCCATTAACGCCTGTTTTCCTTTTTCTTTTCGCGATACTTCCATATGGCCGATATTAATCGCATATTTCGCTAGCACGTTCGCTACTCCTGCGATGGCACCGTAACGGTCATTATGCATAATTAAAAGGGCAGGATGATGACCAGAAAGCTTCAGCTCGAAACCGTTTAGCTCAATAATTTCGATTTTCCCACCGCCAATGGAAATGCCGACAAGCTCAAGCTCACCTTGTTCATCGCCGAGGCGAATTTTTGCTGTATTTGGGTGAGGAGGAATGGCTTCCTCTTCATGAAACGTGATGCGAATCCCTTCTTGTTTGGCGATTTGCAACGATGTTTTCATTCGTTCATCAAACGTATCGAAATTTAATAAACCGCCGACGATGGCGACATCTGTTCCGTGTCCTTTATACGTTTGGGCAAATGAACCGTAAAAGAAAATATCCGCCCACGTTGGTTTTCTGCCGAATAAGTTGCGTGCCACTTTGCCGATGCGTACTGCTCCTGCCGTATGCGAGCTCGACGGACCAATCATAATCGGACCGATAATATCAAATACACTGCGATATTTCATTTTTTCCTCCCCTTTGTCATCTTCACGAAAAAGAAGGGGAACGTTCCCCTTCTTTTATCGTATGTGAATAGCAACCATGCGTTTTATTCAATCGCAAAAATAAACGGATATAACGGCTGACCGCCATGATGTGTTTCAACTTCCACATGCGGGAATTGTTGTTCAATAAATTGAACGATGTGCGCAGTTTGTTCTTCGGTTGCATCTTCACCAGAAAGAATTGTTACAATTTCATCTTCTTCGCCAATCATATGCGTAAGTAGCGTCTCAACGACAGAATAAAGCTCTTTATGAGATACGACAATTTTGCCATCGGCAATTCCCATATAATCGTCTTTCGCGATTTCTACTCCGTCAATATGTGTGTCGCGGACAGCAAACGTCACTTGTCCTGTTTTCACGCGCGCAAGTGCCTCCGTCATCGCTTGCTCATTTTCCTCTTTTGTCGCAGAAGGGTTAAATGAAAGCAAAGCGGTCATGCCTTGTGGCACCGTTTTCGACGGAATGACGACCACATCACATGAAGCGACAGAAGCGGCTTGTTGGGCTGCTAAAATGATGTTTTTATTGTTTGGCAACACAAATACCGTTTGCGCATTTACTTCTTCAATTGCTTTTACGATGTCTTCTGTGCTCGGATTCATCGTTTGTCCGCCTTCGATGACCGCATGAGCACCAATGCTTTTAAATAATTCAGCAATGCCATCGCCCATGGCTACCGCAACGATGCCGTATGGGATGCGCTCTTGTTTTTTCGGCGGCTGCATCTCTTGATGGACGATATTTGCATGCTGTTCACGCATATTTTCGATTTTAATATTAATTAAGCTTCCGTAACGTTGCGCGTATGTGAGCACTTCGCCCGGTTGTTCTGCGTGAATATGCACTTTCACTACTTCATCATCTGCAATGACAAGTAGCGAATCGCCGAAGCGGCTCAAATCTTGACGGAACGTCTCTTCACGAAATGGATGTTTCGCTACTTTATCTTGTTCAAACTTCACCATAAATTCCGTACAATACCCAAATTCAATATCATCTGCGCTAAGATGGCTTTGCACGTTGCGGTGATGTTCGGTACGAACGAGCTGTCCCATCGACAACGCTTCTGTTTCTGCAATCGTTTCACCTTTTAACGCCGCTAAAAATCCTTCGTACACAAATACGAGACCTTGGCCGCCGCTGTCGACGACACCTACTTCTTTTAATACAGGAAGTAAATCAGGGGTGCGCTTCAGCGATGCTTTTGCCTCTTTTAATACTTCCGTCATTACAACGACGATGTCAGCTTCTTTTTTCGCCACAGCTACTGCGCGCTTTGCCGCATCTTTCGCAACCGTTAAAATCGTGCCTTCAACCGGTTTCATCACCGCTTTATACGCTGTCTGCACGCCCGCTTCAAGCGCAGCTGCAAACTCTTTGCTGTTAATTTCGCTTTTTTGTTCAATCGCTTTCGCAAATCCACGAAATAGTTGTGATAAAATAACGCCCGAGTTGCCGCGCGCTCCCATTAGCAATCCTTTCGCTAATGCGCCCGCCACTTTTCCGATATGATCAGATACGTGGTTTTTTACTTCTTTCGCACCGGACGTCATCGACAAATTCATATTCGTTCCTGTATCCCCATCCGGAACTGGAAAAACGTTTAATGCGTCTACCGTTTTTGCGTTGTTCGCTAAATGTGTCGCGCCTTGCAACACCATTTGTGCAAAGCGTTTCCCATCTAATGTTGTCATTGCCACAGATTAGTTCCTCCTCACTACGGATTCGTGACACGAACCCCTTGAACATAGATGTTGATCGATTGAACAGATAAACCTAACGTTTTGTCTAGCGTATACTTGACTTTCGTTTGTACGTTGTGCGCAACTTCCGAAATTTTTGTGCCGTAGCTAACAATGACGTATAAATCAATGTGCACTTCATCGTTTTCTTGGCGAACGACAATGCCTTTTGCAAAGTTTTCGCGGCGTAAAATTTCAGCAATGCCGTCTTTTAATTGATTTTTTGATGCCATGCCGACAATGCCGTAGCAATCGACCGCGGCTCCTCCAGCAATCGCTGCAATCACATCGTTACTAATTTCAACACGACCGTATTTCGTTTGTAATTCAATGGACATCGCTCAAGTCCCCTTTCTTGTTAGGTAGCTAACGCCATTGTACTATACTCCGCTTATTTTTAAAAGCTTCTACCCATAGTATATTTACCCGAAACAGAAAACAGATGTCAAGGTTATTTTCTTGAAACAGTTGATCGGAAGTATTGCAATCCGTTTTTATGTATGATAAATTATAGTAGTGTTTTGAGCACGTAGTTTGGCAAGTGAGGAGGGAAACAAAATGGCAAAATGCTTTGTAACTGGTAAGAAAAAATCATTCGGAAACGCTCGTTCTCACGCAATGAATGCGAACCGCCGTACATGGAAAGCGAACCTTCAAAAAGTTCGCATTTTAGTTGACGGAAAGCCAAAGCGCGTTTGGGTTTCTGCTCGCGCATTAAAATCCGGAAAAGTAGAACGTGTGTAATAGAAAAAAGCACCAATCATTTGGTGCTTTTTATCCTTTTTTGAACGAGTTTAACATCGCTCGTACAATTCCACCTAAAAATTTTGGCAACTTAATCGTATAAAATTTCACTATGATTCCCTCCCTACTGTGCACACTCTTCCACCATTATATTCATCTCCGCACAAATCGTACCTCGAAGCGTTTATTTTTCATCCTTGCTTCTTATCATCATTAATATGCCTTCAGTAAACGAAAAAGTACCAAAATGATGGATGAGTTCATTACTTACGCATAATGTTGAGCCGAGTGGTATATCGTGCGCATTAAGCGGATATTTAAATCCGCGAAGCGTTAAAGCGCGAATCGGGGTCATTGGGATAAAGGAAATATACGAATAATTCCCCTCGTTTTTAACCGTATGTTCGCCGCTTCGATAAAGCGTAACGACGTTTTGGCGATCAATTAATTCAATTTGCCCGTCTTTTCCTTTAAACAAAAGCTGTACGTTCCCGAATAAATGGTCAAGTCGTCCGCCGGTCACCCCAAACAAACGAATTTTCGTTGCCTTTTGTTCCAGCGCCCAATCGAGCGCAATGTCTGTGTCGGTTTGATCTTTTTCCGCTGGCCATATGTCGATGTGAGGTAATTTGTTTTTCAATTGTTGTAACTCTTGTTCATCAATTGAGTCAAAATCGCCAAATGCTCGCTTTGGCATGATTCCCGCATCAAGCAACGCTAAAACGCCGCGATCTACTCCTACCCAACATACATCTTCTCCGTCATAAGCTTGTAAATGTGGCAAAAGATTGGTCGGTCCGCCTGCTACAAGATGAATAATCAATGGGCTCACCTCCTAAGAAAGAAGGATGTGTCAAGATGACACACCCTCACGAATAGCGCGAATCGCTTTAGCACGATCGGCTTGATTATAAATGGCTGATCCAGCAACGAGCACGTTCGCACCGGCTTCGACGCAAAGCTTTGCCGTTTCTGCGTGAATGCCGCCGTCGACTTCGATTTCAACAGAAACCCCTCGTTCACGAACGAGTGTTGAGAATGCGTGAATTTTTGGAAGCACTGCTGGAATAAACGATTGTCCGCCAAAACCAGGGTTGACCGTCATAAATAAAACGAGGTCGAGGTCTTCAATCACATGTTCAACCATCGAAATCGGCGTATGCGGATTTAACGCTACTCCTGCTTTCACCCCATGTTCTTTAATAAGATGGATCGTGCGATGTAAATGCGGACATGCTTCAACATGCACCGTCAAATAATCTGCTCCTGCTTTTGCAAATGTCGGGATATAACGATCGGGTTGTTCAATCATTAAATGAACGTCAAGCGGCAATGTCGTCACAGGACGAATCGCCTCGACGATGAGCGGTCCGATGGTGATATTTGGGACGAAATGCCCGTCCATGACATCAACATGAATATAATCCGCTCCCCCGCGCTCTACGTCGATAATTTCTTCGCCAAGTTTAGCAAAATTAGCAGATAAAATGGATGGCGCAATTTTAACCATGTTTAATACCTCGGCTTTCGTTCTTTTATTTCCTCGATAAAGCTTACGTAATGTTCATAACGATAAGATGGAATGTCTCCTGACGCTAACGCCTCTTTCACCGCACATTTCGGCTCAGCTGTATGCGTACAACCGCGGAATTTACAATCGGCACTTCTAGCTACAAACTCCGGAAAACAGAGCGGCAATTGTTCGAGTTCTATCTCATCGAATTCTAGCGCACTAAATCCTGGTGTATCTGCGACAAAGCCGCCGGCAATTTCAATGAACTCGACATGTCTTGTCGTATGTTTTCCACGTCCAAGGTGATGGGAAATGTCGCCTGTTTTGAGCTGTAATCCTGGACGTAACGCATTGAGTAAAGACGATTTTCCGACACCAGATTGCCCAGCAAATACGGACACTTTTCCTTCCAAGTAAGGCAATAACACGTCAACTCCTGCACGCGTCTTGACAGATACTTCTAACACGTCATATCCAATTTGACGGTAGTCGCGAATATATTGTTCGATGCGCGGCTTCGTTTCATCGTCGACTAAATCCATTTTACTGACGACGATAATCGGACGAATGTTTTTTGCTTCAATGAGCACGAGAAAGCGGTCAAGTAATCCTGGGCTAAAATCCGGCTCGACGGCTGAAAACACTAAGATCGCTTGATCAATATTCGCAATCGGCGGGCGAACAAGTTCATTTTTCCGCTCAAACACGTCTAATATGTAACCTTCTCGTTCATTTTCCGCCTGAAAAGAAACGTAATCGCCAACAAGCGGCGTCACTTTTCGCTTGCGAAACACCCCACGACCACGACATTGATACACTTGCCCGTCACTTAACACGTAATAAAAGCCGCTTAACGCTTTAATAATTTTTCCTTCCGCCATAGCTTCCCTCCTTCTACGGTGTTGTTGGATATGGAACAATACCTTCGCGCACCGTCGTGCCGTTTACAACGACGCGATATTTTCCTTGTTTTCCTTGTTGAATGACGAATTCGACACGCTCTTTCACGTCATTAGTTAAGCGATAACGTTTGTACGGTTGAGCGAACGAATGATTTTCGTCTTCAATATATAATTCTGCCATGACTGGTTCGTTCACATCAACAGGCGGTTCATACGGAATGTCGATGTCTTGAATTACTTTCTTTGTTTGTACCGGCTCTTTTCCGAGGGAAATGACGACCGTAACGGTTGCTCCTTTTTCTAGTTTTGCATTCGCTTGTGGCGTTTGAGAAATAACGAGTCCTTTTTCGACCGTATCGGAATATTGTTGTTTGACGATGACATACAATTGTTGATCTGCCGCGTAGTCACGTACGCTCTTTTCCGTATATCCGGTTAAATCTTTTAAAATGATTTTTTCTGGTCCAAGGCTTACCGTAAAGCGCACTTCTGTTTCTTCTGGTACAACTTTTTCACCCGGAAGCGGAAATTGTTCAATAATCGTCCCTGCTGGCTTATCGCTATATACTTCTTTTTTATCGATAAGCAAATATTTTTCTGAACGCAATTGCGGTTCGACATCAGCAATTTGTTCACCCACATAATTTTCGAACGCGACTTTTTTCTTTCCGATACTTTTATAAATGGTGACAGCCGTTCCTGCTTTCACGACTTTTCCAGCTTGTGGATTCGTACGGATAACAAATCCTTCGGTGATGTCATCATGTTCTTGTTCGATCGTTTCTTCGATTTTTAAACCTAATGATGTCAGTTCCGCGATCGCATCATCATAATGTTTGTTCGTCACATCCGGTACAGTAACATCTTTCGGGAAAAATAAATCGGGAAGCCATGTGACCGCACTCGCTCCAACCCCGATGAACAACAAAAGAAACAGCGCCCATAAAGCGATCCATTTTTTTGACCTTTTTTCTTTTGGAGCGGGCACGTTTTCCCTTTTTTCCAGCGATGGAGGAGGTGATTTAATAATCGGCACTACTTTTGTTTCCTCATCATCGTCTTCGATAGGGAGCGTGAATTTTGCTTCGTTTATACGTTCAGGTGAAAGAGCGGTACGAATATGTTGTCGCATATCTAACGCGCTATTGTAGCGATGCAACGGATTTTTCGCCGTTGCTTTTAGCACAATGTTTTCCACGCTTTGTGGAATATTCGGATTCCATCGTCGTACAGATGGCGTCTCCGTTTGCAAATGTTTTAACACAATCGCGACAGCCGATTCACCTAAAAAAGGCAACTGACCGGTCAATAGTTCAAACATGACGATACCAAGTGAATAAATATCCGACTTTTCCGTTGCCATTCCGCCTTTTGCTTGCTCCGGTGATAAATAATGAACCGATCCTAACACCGAGTTCGTTTGTGTAATCGTTGTTGAACTTAACGCGACAGCGATACCGAAATCTGTAATTTTCAATGTTCCGTCTTCTGACACTAAAATATTTTGCGGCTTAATATCACGATGAATAACACCGTTTTGATGCGCGTGAGCAATTGCTCCTGTTAGTTGATCCATCATGCGTAGCGCCTCTTGCACAGGAAGCGGGGCATGTTGTTGAATATATTGTTTTAACGTACAGCCGCGCACATATTCCATGACCATATAATAAATGCCGTCATCTTCCCCAACATCGTAAATCGTGACAATATTTTCATGATTTAAACTTGTTGCGGCTTGTGCTTCGCGGCGAAAACGTTTAATAAATAATTCATCGTTTACAAAATCTAAGCGTAACACTTTGACAGCAACGTCGCGATCTAAAATGATATCTCTAGCTAAATAAACGTTCGCCATTCCACCGCCGCCGATAAGTTGCAACAATTTATAGCGATCGTTTAATCGTTTGCCGATGAGCACGAGCGATCACCTACTTTCATCCACATCTACAAATTGTATGATCGCTAACGTAATATTATCTTCGCCGCCGTGCTCGTTTGCGACGTTGATAAGCGCTTGCGCTTTTTCCTCAAGCGAACGGTCGGACGTTAATACGTCGATCATCGTCTGTTCCGTCACTTTATTAGAAAGCCCATCAGAACAAAGGAGCAACATATCTCCTTTGTCGATCGTAACCGTTTTGACATCTAACTGAATCGTCTGTTCCGTTCCGAGCGCACGCAATAGTACATGTTTACGCGGATGGTACTCCGCATCTTCTTTTGATAGTTGTCCACTTTTCACTAATTCATTCACAAGGGAATGGTCTTCGGTCATTTGTTGAAATCCGTTTGCGTTCAATAAATAACAACGGCTATCACCGATATGTCCAATTGTCGCAAACTGATTTGTACAAATAGCAGCAACAACGGTCGTACCCATTCCTTGACAATGCTCGTTCGTTTGCGAATGATGAAAAAGCGATTCGTTTACTTTCATGACATGTTCTTTTAACCACATTTCTGCCTGTTGCGGCGAGGTCATTTCGCCTGTTTCTTCCCAAAATTGTTTTAGTTGCGTCATCGTCATTTCACTCGCCACGTCGCCAGCGAGATGCCCCCCCATCCCGTCAGCGACAACAGCTAAATAATTGCCTGCCTGATTAATAAAAACTCCACCATTATCTTCATTATGTGACCGAATTTTCCCGACATCCGTTTGAAACACCGCCTTCATACACGCACGACACTCACAAGAGTATCGCTTCCTCCCTTCATATAGGTGTTGCTACATCTTACGCTTTCGTCTCCTCTTTTCGTTCTTTTGCGCGCAGCTGTCCGCATGCAGCATCAATATCGTGTCCTTGCTCGCGACGAATCGTAACATTAATGCCATGTTTTTTTAACGTTTTCTCAAACGCAAAAATTTGTTCACGCGGTGTACGAACGTAGTTGCGTTCAGGTACGTAGTTGACTGGAATTAAATTGACATGGCATTTCAATCCTTTAATGAGCTCCGCAAGCTCTTCTGCATGTTCAATTTGATCGTTTACACCGCCAAATAAACCGTATTCAAATGTGACGCGTCGTCCCGTTTTTTCAATGTAGTAGCGCACCGCTTCCATGAGTTCTGGCAATTTATAAGCTCGATTAATCGGCATTAGTTTTGAGCGCAATTCTGTATTTGGCGCATGAAGCGAAATCGCAAAATTAATTTGCATATTTTCGTCAGCAAATTGATAAATTTTCGGGATGATGCCGCTCGTCGATACAGTAATATGACGCGCGCCGATATGCAACCCTTTTGGGTGGTTGACGATTTTTAAAAACTTGATTAGCTCATCATAGTTATCGAACGGTTCGCCTATTCCCATTACAACGATGCTGCTTACACGTTCATTCGTTTCATCGAGCGCCTTTTGCACTTTGACGACTTGAGCAACGATTTCACCTGCTTGTAAATTGCGCTTTAATCCGCCTAATGTCGAAGCGCAAAACGTACACCCGATCCGACAGCCGACTTGGGTCGTGACACAAATTGAATTTCCGTAATCATGGCGCATAAGCACCGTTTCAATCGAATAACCGTCATGAAGCTCAAATAAAAATTTCATCGTTCCGTCTTTTGATGTTTGCTGTACGAGCGTTTTTAACGTTGTAATGACAAAATGTTCAGCTAACCGCTCGCGTAATGCTTTTGGAATATTCGTCATGTCTTCAAATGACGTCACCCGTTTTTTATATAGCCATTCAAAAATTTGTGTGGCGCGAAACGGCTTTTCTCCTTGCTGTTCCACCCAACTTTGTAAATCTTCTAAACGCATTGAGTAAATGGATGGTTTCATATGATGTCACCTTTCTTTTTCAATGTTGCGATAAAAAATCCGTCGCTATATACGTGATGAGGAAGCAATTGCAACATGCCGCGATCTACATATGACGCAACAGACGATGGTAGACGCGAAGCAAGTGTTTCGTCGCGATCATATTCGGGATGTTCAGCTAAAAACTGGGCGATGACTTGTTCATTTTCTTCGCGATCAACGGTACATGTGCTATATACAAGCGTTCCGCCACGCTTTAAAAGCGGGGCAACCGATCGTAAAATATTGAGTTGAACGTCCGCAAGTTGTGTAATATCTTTTTCATTTTTCGCATATTTAATTTCCGGTTTGCGACGAATGACACCAAGCCCTGAACACGGGGCATCAACTAATATGCGATCGAACGTTTCAGTGGCAAATTGCGTATGCGCTTGACGGCTATCGAGCTGTTTCGCTTCTATATTCGACAAACCGAGTCGCTTCGCCTGCTGTTCAATCAGTTTTACTTTATGATCGTGAATATCTAACGCGACAACGCGCCCGCGATTGTTCATGCGCTCTGCGATATGCGTCGTTTTTCCGCCTGGAGCCGCACAACAGTCTAACACGACATCTGTTTCGTTTGGAGAAAGGGCATAAGCGACAAGCATCGAACTTTCATCTTGAATCGTTATAAGCCCTTCGCGAAACACGCTCGTTTTAGCGGCATTTCCTTTTGTTATTTTAATGCCAATCGGAACGATGGAAGAAGGGATAGCTTCTATCCCCTCTTCTTTTAGGCGATCGATAACTTCTTCAACGGTTACGCGCATCACGTTTACTCGCGCTGTTTGTTCTGGTGGGAAGTTGTTTACTTCGCACATCCGTTTCGTTTCATCGAAGCCAAACTGTTCGATCCATCGGCGCACAAGCCATACGGGATGACTTGTCGCGATGGCTAACCGTTCGCTCTCATCTTTTATGTCGTCCAAGGAGCGCAATCCTTGCCGTTGAACAGAACGTAATATGCCGTTGACGAGCGAAGCGATGCCACGATGACCACGACGCTTGGCAATTTCGACTGCTTCAAATAACACCGCCCGATCAGGGATTCGATCTAAATATACCATTTGATAAAGCGACATGCGAAGTAGTAGGTGCACCCACGGCTCGATTTTTCCTTTGATAAACGGCTGTAAATAGTAATCAAGCGTATCGCGTCGCTGAATCGTGCCGTATACTAATTCTGTTAAAAGGGCAACGTCTTGGGCGGATAATTCGTTCGTTTCGATCACATGATGTAATGATAAATTGCTATATGCTCGTTTTTTTTCAATATCGATTAGCACATCTAATGCTACATTTCGCACGTTACTCATTCGTTCCTCCTAATACTGTCCCGATGGAAATCGTCGTGCCGCGCAAAAAGTCAGTTGCGCTCATTTTCCGTTTCCCAGCTGGTTGTAGTTCCGTAATTTTAATTGCCGTTTCATTCCCTGTCGCAACGATGATGCCATCTTGTTCAACGGCGACAATGGTACCAGGTTTCGCTTGTGAAGAAGCGGGTACTTTTTCTCCCCACCAAATTTTCCACCGTTCCTCACCATACATCGTATAGGCAACAGGCCACGGATTCATGCCGCGAATATGGTTGTAAATGTCTTCTCCTGTTTTTGTCCAATCGATTCGCTCTTGTTCTGGTTTAATGTTGTACGCAAACGTCGCTTGTTCATCATTTTGTTTGATTGGTGTAATGTCGCCTCGAAGCAGTTTTGGGAGCGTCTCAGAAAGTAGTCGTGCTCCTGCTTGGCTTAGTTTGTCGTGCAATGTTCCGACGGTATCGCGCTCATCGATTGGCACTTCCACTTGCGTTAATATATCGCCTGCATCTAGTTTTTCAACCATATACATAATGGTAATACCTGTTTTTTCTTTTCCTTGTAAAATGGCGTAATGAATCGGTGCCCCTCCACGCAACTCAGGCAAAAGCGAGGCATGCACGTTAATACAACCGTACGTTGGTGCGTCAAGAAGCGGTTTCGGTAAAATTTGTCCGAATGCAGCGGTCACAATTAAATCAGGCTGTAGAGCGATGACGTGCTCGTATTGTTCTTTCTCGCGAATTTTCGTTGGTTGAAATACCGGAATGCCGTACGATTCCGCTGCCACTTTGACAGGTGGTGGCGTCAATTGTTGTTTTCGCCCTTTCGGTTTATCTGGCTGTGTAACGACGCCAACGACGTTATATCCGTCTTTGATCAATTGTTCTAAAATCGGAACAGCAAAATCAGGTGTTCCCATAAACACAATGTTCATCCTTCGAACTCCCCTTCTTCATAATAGCGAATCACTTTTGACGTAAATAATATGCCATGTAAATGGTCAATCTCATGTTGTAACGCGCGCGCTAAAAAGCCGGTCGCTTCGATTTCAAACGGGCGACCGCGACGATTTTGCGCACGTACTTTCACGTATTGGAAACGTTTCACTTCCCCAAATAATCCCGGAAAACTTAAACATCCTTCTGGCCCGATTTGTTCGCCGCTCTGTTCCACGATGACAGGATTAATTAATTCAATGCGCCCATGACGGTCGCCAATGTCGACAATGGCAATTTGTTGATCGACACCAATTTGTGGAGCAGCTAATCCAACTCCATCGGCCGCAAGCATCGTATCGTACATATCATTTAATAACTTGATTAGCTTTCGGTCAAATACGGTGACTGGTTGACAAACCGTTTCTAAAATGGGTGCAGGATATGTCACAATCGGTAAAATGGCCAAAATGGTTCCTCCCTTATTTACATCATCATATATGGATTTAAATCGATCGTAATCGTCACATCGCCGCGCGCCATGTCGCGCTGATAATGTTCGACAATCGCGCGAAGCGCTGTCGTTAAGTTCGTTTCTCGCTTGTATTTTATCATGCATTGGTAACGATATCTATCGTTCATGCGTGCAATTGGCGAAGCAACAGGTCCTAACACGACCGCTTCAGCTGACAAATGTTTTTTCACATGTGCAGCGATTTTTTCAGCGATGCTTATTCCTTTCAGCGCATCGACATGGGATACGGTAATGAGCGTTAAATAGTAAAACGGTGGATATCCATGTTTTTTTCTGTTCATCATTTCGCGCTCATAAAATGCTTCGAAGTGATGATCGGCTGCTAGTTGAATGCTGTAATGTTCGGGCGTATACGTTTGAATGACGACTTCTCCCGGCAAATGATGCCGCCCCGCTCGGCCACTCACTTGCGTCAACAGTTGAAACGTTTTTTCGGCCGCCCGAAAGTCAGGGACATGAAGCATCGTGTCTGCCGCTAATACGCCAACTAATGTGACGTTCGGAAAATCAAGCCCTTTCGCTATCATTTGCGTGCCGAGTAAAATGTCCGCTTTTCCGTCGCCAAACTCGTTTAACAGCCGTTCATGTGCTCCTTTTCGGCTCGTTGTATCGACATCCATGCGAATGACGCGAGCATGAGGGAGAAGTTTAGTTAATTCTTCTTCCACCTTTTGTGTTCCTGTTCCGAAAAAACGAATATGTTCGCTTTGACAAGCAGGACAATGGGCAGACATGCGCTGTTCGTATCCACAATAATGGCATTTCAGTTGCTGCTGCACGCGATGATACGTGAGCGAAATATCGCAATGTGGACATTGAATGACGTGACCGCAATCACGACACATGACAAAAGATGAATAGCCACGACGATTTAAAAACAAAACAGACTGCTCCCCTTTTTGTAGCCGCTCCGTTAATTTTTCATATAAAAGGCGAGAAAACATGGAACGGTTTCCTGCGCGCAGTTCTTCGCGCATATCGACAATCTCAACAGGTGGAAGCGCATGATCATTCATTCGTCTCGTTAACGTCACTTGCTTATATACCCCTTTTTTCGCGCGCGCAAACGATTCAAGTGATGGCGTAGCGCTGCCGAGCACAACCGGACAACGATGGTAACGGCCGCGAAAAATCGCAACATCGCGCGCATGATAGCGAGGCGATTCTTCTTGTTTATAGCTCGTTTCATGCTCTTCATCAATAATGATGATACCGATGTTTTCAAACGGTGCAAAAATGGCAGAGCGAGCACCAACGACAAGCTGCACTTCTTTTCGTTGAATTTTCCGCCATTCATCATACTTTTCTCCAAGTGATAATCCACTATGAAGAACAGCTACTTTAGAGCCGAATCGTTCTTTAAACCGTCTGACCATTTGAGGCGTAAGCGAAATTTCGGGGACGAGCACAATCGCTTCTTTTCCTTTTTTTAAAACGAGATCGATCGCTTGCATATACACTTCCGTTTTTCCGCTTCCGGTGACGCCGTACATTAAAAATACGTCGTGTACGTTTTGTTCAATGGCTTGTCCGATCGCATGTAGCGCTTGTCGTTGTTCCTCTGTTAAGACGAGTGGTTTTGTTTTGGAAAATGAGTGGTTCGCGTACGGATCACGATATATTTCTTTCTCTTTCACAGCGACAAGTTGTTTTTTAATGAGCGTTTGAACAGTTGCCCATGCGCTATTTGTTTCGCTCAACAACTGTTTTAAAGGTAAAGCCCGTGCTGTCAACAAATGTTCGAGCACTTGCTTTTGTTTCATTGCGCGCGTTGAAAGCGACGCAAGCGCATGTGCGACATGTTCGTCATTTGCACATAATTCGACCCATTTTTCTGTTTTTATTTTTCCTTTTTCTTCAACTCGATAAACGACTTCAATATGACCATTTGCAATTTCTTGTTGCAATAGGCGCACGTATGGCGTTTGCTCAACCTCGCTCCATGGGATGGTGAGACGGTCACGAAACAGCGCGCGCACGTTTTCGTGGACGAGCGGCATATGTTGTTCGATGAGTCGAATATCTTTCTCATATTTCGCTTTCATCGCCGCAGGTAACATCGCTTGAAAGGCAGATACCATAAAACAAAGTGTCGTTTCGGTTAGCCACCTCCCTAATTGAATTAATTCCTCGTTTAATACAGGAACGACATCAAGAAGGGAATGGATTGGCTTTAGTTGCTCGATGGACATATCGGTCGTTTCTTTTACTTCGATGACAAATCCTTGTAAAAGTCTATTGCCAAATGGCACGACGACGCGCATGCCTGGTTGTACGATATCGACAAACTTAGGCGGGATGATATAATCAAACGGGCGATCCGTTTGACTAGCTGGAATATCAACAATGACAGAAGCAATGGTCATACGCGTCCCTCGATTTCACGATGAACTTCGCGTAAAATTTCTTTTGCCACTTCCGATTTTGGTAAAAGCGGAAGGCTTTTCACTGTTCCGTCTCGTTTAAACAGCGTCACAATGTTTGTATCCGTTCCGAATCCCGCCCCTTCTTGTACGACGTTATTAGCGACAATCATATCGGCGTTTTTGCGCGCAAGCTTATCTTTGGCATATTGTTCGACATCGTTCGTCTCTGCCGCAAAGCCGACTAAAAATTGATGCGTTTTTTGTTCACCGAGCGTTTGTAAAATGTCGATCGTTCGTTCCAAAACAACGGTATAGTCCCCTTGTTGCTTTTTTATTTTATTGTCAGCGACGTATTTTGGGCGATAATCCGCCACCGCTGCTGTTTTAATGACGATGTCACTATCGTGAAAATGGTTCATCACTTCTTCGTACATGTGTTGCGCACTTTCAACGCGAATCATTTGTACACCCGGAGGGCTAGGAAGCGCCGTCGGACCAGAAATAAGAACGACATTCGCTCCAAAATCACGTGCGGCTTCTGCAAGTGCATAGCCCATTTTTCCGGTTGAATGATTGCTGAAAAAGCGAACAGGGTCAAGTTTTTCACGCGTTGGACCAGCGGTTACTAACACTTTTTTTCCTTTTAATATGTGATTTGTTGCAAAATGTTGTTCAAGCAACGTAACGATCGTTTCCGGTTCTTCTAATCGTCCTTTTCCAACATAGCCGCACGCAAGCATCCCTTCGGCTGGTTCAATGAAGCGATAACCGAACGACTGCAACGTGCGCATATTTTGTTGGACGGCTGGGTGTTCGTACATATGGACGTTCATCGCTGGTGCAATCCACACCGGTGCTTTTGTCGCAAGCAAAATCGTTGTCACCATATTGTCAGCTAAACCGTGTGCGAGCTTTGCGATCGTGTTTGCAGTTGCAGGGGCAACGAGTACGACATGTGCCCAATCAGCTAAATCAATGTGTGCGATGACGTTTGGCTTTTTTTCATCAAATGTATCGACGTACACCTCATTTTTTGATAACGCTTGAAACGTAAGCGGTGTGACGAATTGACAAGCAGCTTCCGTCATGACGACTTTGACGTTCGCCCCCGCTTGCACAAGTTTGCTTGTGAGCGCTGCAGCTTTATATACAGCAATGCCACCTGTAACACATAATAAAATGTTTTTTTGCTGAAGCATCAGCGTTGCCCCTTTCGTTTTGATATTTGTAAAAAAATAACAACCTAAAACTAGGTTGTCGTAAGTAGGTTATTGCGTTGCTTCTTCTTCGCTAACGACTTCAATATGACCCGCCGCAATTTCTTCTAACGCTTTGCCGACAAATTTTTTCGACACAGGTTTTTCGATTGTTAAATCGTTTTTGACTTGCAATTGACGGGCGCGTTTCGCCGCCACGGTCACAAGCGTATATTTTGAATCTAATTTTGTCATAAGTAAATCAATGGAAGGGTACAACATATTACTCAACCTCCAACATCTTTTTGTATCGTTGTGCGACGCGTTCGCGTCGGCAATGCTCTGCCATCACAATCGCTTTAATGCGTTCACACGCAAGCTCGACTTGGTCGTTTTCGACGACGTAATCGTACGCATCCATCATTTCTAGTTCTTCTTTTGCCGCCTTTAACCGATCGCGAATGAGTTCTTCCGATTCAGTTCCGCGCATTTCGATTCGTTTTCGCAATTCGCTTAAACTTGGCGGGGCTAAGAAAATAAAGAGCGCCTCTGGGAACACTTTGCGAACTTGCATCGCTCCTTGCACTTCAATTTCTAAAAAGACGTCTTTTCCTTCTTGCAACGTTTTTTCCACGTACGCGATTGGCGTACCGTAGTAATTCCCAACATATTCCGCCCATTCTAACAGCTCATTTTCACGAATCATTTGTTCAAACTGTTCGCGCGTTTTGAAAAAGTAATCAACGCCATCCACTTCACCTTCGCGCGGTTTGCGCGTTGTGACGGAAATCGAATATTGCAATTGAATGTCTGGCTGTGAAAATAAAGCTTTACGCACCGTCCCTTTTCCGACACCGGACGGACCTGATAAAACGATTAATAAACCTCGCTCTTTCATGTTGATCCCTACCCTTCTGTAATAAACAAACTACTCCACATTTTGCACTTGTTCTTTAATTTTTTCAAGGGCGCTTTTCATGTTAACAACTTCCGAAGCAATGTGGCTATCGTTTGCTTTAGCACCGATCGTATTCGTTTCGCGATGGAGCTCTTGAACGAGAAAGTCGAGCTTTCGTCCGACAGATCCTCCTTCGGAAACGATGCGACGGAATTGCTCGATATGGCTATATATGCGTTTTAATTCTTCATTAATGTCGACTTTTTCTGCAAATAAAGCAACTTCTGTTAATAGCCGTTGTTCGTCGACGATACCTTGTACAAACTCGTGCACCCGTTTATGTATGCGATCGCGGTAAGAAGCGACGACCGTTGGCGCAAGTTGTTCAATGCAACGTGCACTTTTTTCAATCGTTTCCAATTGCGTCAGCATATCTGCTAATAGCGCTTTTCCTTCTTGTTCGCGCATATATTTTAGTTGCTCCACCGCTTCTTTTGTCGCTTCTAAAAGTAAAGAGAGAAGCGCATCGTTCTGCACAGGCTGTTCTGTCATTTCCACCGCATCTGATAGCATGTGTACAACATCTCGAAGCGATACATCGTCTTTCAAATGAAACCGGCTGCGCACATCAGTCAGCATCCGATAATACGCATCGACAAGCTGCCAGTCAACGTGTAGCGTTCGTTCAACGAGCTGTTCTCCTTCAATCGTCACAAACACCTCAACACGTCCACGTGCAATATGTTCAGTAATCACTCTTTTTATTTTATCTTCAAACATCATCCACTGTCTAGGTATGCGGATCGAAATTTCACAAAAACGGTGATTAACAGATTTCATTTCCACCGTAACGCGTACGTTTTCGCCTTCTTTTTTCCCTCGACCAAATCCTGTCATACTCATGATCATGTTCTCACATCCATTGCTACGTTATCGACAATAAAAGAAGGTAATAGATTCGCTCCATTACCCTCTTTCATTATAACATATATCACTATATAGCGAAAACATTTCATGAACGGCGACGCGCAAATAGCGAACCTGCCAGTAAAAACGTCGGAATAGCCGATAAGCCGACAATTAACAACCAATCTGCAAGCGGAAGCGAAACGGTATGGAAAATTGGTTGTAACGGCGGATAATAAATAACGACAAGCAGCAATAAAAGCGACGACAAAACGGCAAGCACTAAATATATATTTTCAAACGGATTGCGGTCAAACACCGATCGCTCGCTTCGACAATCAAAGACGTGGATGAGCTGAGCGAGCACGAGCGTCGCAAAGGCGACCGTCTGCGCATACGTTAAGTTTTCCGGATGTCGCGTATGCACAACGAGAAACGCGATAAGCGTCACCATACCGATAAGAAAGCCACGGCTAACAATTTTCCAACCGAGCCCGCGCGCAAACACCCCTTCTTTCGGATGGCGTGGCGGCCGTTTCATGACGTTTTCTTCTGCAGGGTCTAATCCGAGCGCCATGGCAGGCAATCCATCTGTCACAAGATTGACCCATAAAATTTGAATCGGTACAAGCGGGAGTGGAAGAGCTAAAATCATCGCAAATAACATGACTAAAATTTCTCCGACGTTTGATGCAAGCAAATAGCGAATAAATTTACGAATGTTTTCGTAAATGTTTCGCCCTTCTTCAATGGCAGCTTTAATGGTCGCAAAGTTATCGTCTAACAAAACGAGGGAAGCCGCTTCTTTTGAGACGTCCGTTCCTGTGATCCCCATCGCAATGCCAATGTTTGCTGTTTTAATAGCCGGGGCATCGTTGACCCCATCGCCTGTCATCGCCACAATATGCCCTCTTTTTTGCAACGCTTGCACGATTTTTAATTTATGTTCTGGCGATACGCGCGCAAAAACATATACATCCTCTACAACGTCTTCTAACTCATCGACAGTGAGTTGCGATAACGTCTTTCCGTCCATCACTTTTCCATTTGATGGCAACATGTGTAGTTGCTGAGCGATCGCTTTTGCTGTTAATACGTGATCTCCTGTAATCATCACCGTTTTAATGCCTGCTTTTTTACATTCGGCTATCGCTTGTTTCACTTCTTTTCGCGGTGGGTCGATCATCCCTTGTAAACCGATGAACGTTAAGTCGCTTTCTGCTTTCGTTTCATCGTTGATCGCTTCGGCGAATGAAAGCGGACGATACGCGATCGCAATCGTTCGAAGCGCCTGTGAGGCGAGCATATTGACCGTTTGTTGTACCGTTTTTCGTTCTTGGTCGCGAAGCGGTTTGGCTTGACCGTTCATGTATAGGAAACGGCATCGTTCGAGCAACATATCTGGTGCTCCTTTTGTCACGATAAAGCGCCGATTCGAACGATCTTTCACGATGACGGTCATCATTTTGCGCGTCGAATCAAACGGAAATTCATGTTCAATCGTAAACTCATTAGCGATTTTGTCTTTCGTCCATCCTGCTTTCGCCGCAGCTACAACGAGTGCCCCTTCGGTCGGGTCGCCATCAATCATATACGCTTTCCCTTTTTTCTTCAGCTCAGCATGATTGCACAACGCCCCGAACAGTAACAGTTGTTGCAACGATGTGTCTATTTTTTCTTGTTTACCATTTAACAAAAACGTTCCTTTTGGTTCATAGCCCGTCCCGCTTACTGTCCATAAGCGATGATTCACCCATACGTGTGTGACGGTCATTTGATTTTCTGTCATCGTTCCTGTTTTATCAGAACAAATGACGGACGCGCACCCGAGCGTTTCAACGGCCGGAAGTTTGCGCACGATGGCGTTTCGTTTCATCATTCGCTGCACACCGAGCGCTAATACGACAGTGACAATAGCTGGTAATCCTTCAGGAATCGCCGCAACCGCAAGCGACACGCCTGCCAAAAACATGTCATACAGTTCATGTCCTTGCCATACACCAAGCACGACAACGAGCGCTGTGAGCGCTAAAGCGATGACAATTAAAATTTTGCCGAGCTGTTCAAGCTTTCGCTGCAACGGTGTTGTCATCGTTGGTGCAGATTGCAATAAATGGGCGATTTGTCCCATCGCTGTATTCATCCCTGTCGCTACGACAATACCTGCACCGCTTCCTTTCGCCACGAGCGTGCCCATAAACGCCATATTCGTCCGATCACCTAACGAAACGTCTTGGGGAAGTGGCGCTGTTTGTTTTTCAACCGGAAGCGACTCCCCTGTCAAAGACGATTCTTCAATATATAGTCCCTTCGCTTCAATAAGGCGTACGTCAGCCCCGATACGATCGCCGCTTGCGAATTTCACAATGTCGCCAACGACAAGGTCGGCAGACGGCACTTTCATCCATTGACCGTCACGTAAAACGAGCGATTCTGGGGCGGATAGTTTTTTTAACGCCTCAAGCGACTTTTCCGCTCGCCGCTCTTGTATAAATCCTAGGCATGCGTTAATGATCACAATCGCTACGATGGCGATCGCATCGATGTATTCCCCTAATACGGCAGAAATCGCCGTTGCCGCCAATAAAACGAGCACCATAAAGTCTTGAAATTGCCCGATAAATTGTTTGAACGCAGACGGCTTTTTTTCTTCTGAAAGCTCATTTTTTCCAAATTGTTTTAATCGTTTTTTCGCTTCTTTTTCCGTTAATCCGAAACCGATTGTTGTGTTTACTTGTTGTTCGACTTGTTCAACACGCAGTCCGTGCCAGCTCATTTCTTTCCCCCTTCCGCTTATCTTATCTATGACAGCTTATTCAGGCATGTACAAAAAAATGATATGGTATAATCAAAAGAAAAAAGAGAAAGGTGTTTTTTTATGTCGTTTGACGGAGTATTTACATATGCGATGACAAAAGAATTACAGCGCACGCTTGTCGGGGGGCGCATTTCAAAAATTTATCAACCCTCTTCATATGAATTAGTATTTCATGTTCGCTCGCACGGACGTAACTATAAATTGTTATTATGTGCACATCCGATTTACGCCCGTATTCATTTAACAAATGAGACGTACGATAACCCGTCTGAACCACCGATGTTTTGCATGCTTTTGCGTAAACATATGGAAGGGGGCATCATCGAGGCGATTACGCAAGTCGATTTTGATCGCATCATCATCATTCACGTGAAAGCAAGAAATGAGCTTGGTGATGTATGTACGAAGCAACTCATTATTGAAATGATGGGCCGCCACAGCAACATCATTCTCGTCGATGAACAGACGAATACAATTATCGATAGCGTCAAACATCTCTCGCCTGCTGTGAACCGCTATCGAACGGTGCTGCCGGGGGCGCCTTACATTTCGCCGCCGTCGCATAATAAACTGAATCCGCTTGATGCGACGGAAGAAACGGTGTTAAAAAAAATCGATTTTCTCGCTGGAAAATTAGCTGATCAACTCGTGGCGACATTTATGGGCATTTCTCCGCTGTTTGCTCGCGAAGCTGTTCATCGGGCAGGGCTCGCCAATCGGACGACGCTACCGAAAAGTTTTATATCGCTTATCGAAAACGTACGAAACGGGAATTTTACTCCGTGTATATATACGACAGGGGAAAAAGAAATATTTTACGCGTTGCCACTCACTCACATTGAAGGCGAAATGAAACCGTTTGACACATTAAGCGAGATGCTTGACCGTTTTTATTTCGGCAAAGCGGAACGCGACCGTGTCAAACAACAAGCGCACGATTTAGAGCGATTTGTTGCGAATGAAAAAGCGAAAAATGAGAAAAAGCTGTTGAAATTAGAAAAAACGTTAGAGGAAGCAAAGCAGGCGGAACAATATCGACTATATGGGGAATTGTTAACCGCAAATCTTTATGCAGTAAAGCGCGGAATGAAAGAAATTGAAGTGATCAACTACTACGACGAACATGGCACAACGATCACGATTCCACTTGATGAACAAAAAACGCCGTCCGAAAACGCACAAAGTTATTTTCAAAAATACCAAAAAGCGAAAAATTCGCTTGCGATCGTCCAAGAGCAAATCGAACGCACAAAAGAAGAAATCGTGTATTTCGATACGCTTTTACAACAGCTCGAAACCGCCTCACCAAAAGACATTGACGATATTCGCGACGAATTAATCGAACAAGGCTATTTGCGCTCTAAAGCGACAAAACAGAAAAAACAAAAGCCGCGCACGATTGACCTTGAACGCTACATCTCAAGCGACGGAACGGAGATTTTTGTCGGCAAAAACAATAAACAAAACGACTATTTAACGAACAAATTCGCAAGCAAAGACGACATTTGGCTTCATACGAAAGACATCCCTGGCTCCCACGTCGTCATTAAAAGCAAGCAACCATCCGAACAAACGATCATCGAAGCTGCCCATTTAGCCGCCTACTTTAGTAAAGCGCGCCACTCCAGCTCCGTTCCGGTCGACTACACACGCGTCCGCTACGTTAAAAAACCGAGCGGTGCCAAACCAGGCTTTGTCATTTACGAAAACCAACAAACGATCTACGTCACACCGGATGAGGAGTTAGTTGTGAGGATGAAAAAACCCGTCTAAGCAGGCGGGTTTTTCACACTTATCAAAATATTTTGTCGTTTTTTTATTCTCTCTTTTCGTCGAATCATGATATAATGGGAGCGAAAAAAAGGAGGTGAGCATGATGGAACAGTTGTTGCAACGCATTTTTGATGAGCTGGCATATTTGCGTGCGAACATGGCTACAAAGGACGATATCGCTGCTGTGAATAAGCGTATTGATCAAATCGAGCAAACGATGGCGACGAAAGATGATATCATCAGTATCGAGCAGCGCATGGCTACAAAAGATGATATCGCAAGCATCGAGCAGCGCATGGCTACAAAAGATGATATCGTAAGCATCGAGCAGCGCATGGCTACAAAAGATGATATCGTAAGCATCGAGCAGCGCATGGCTACAAAAGATGATATCATCAGCATCGAGCAGCGCATGGCTACAAAAGATGATATCGTAAGCATCGAGCAGCGCATGGCTACAAAAGATGATATCATCAGTATCGAGCAGCGCATGGCTACAAAAGATGATATCGTAAGCATCGAGCAGCGCATGGCTACAAAAGATGATATCGTAAGCATCGAGCAGCGTATGGCGACAAAAGACGATATCGCAAGCATCGAGCAGCGTATGGCGACAAAAGACGATGTTGTATCTCTGCAAAGCGGTATGCGTGCGCTTGAACATCGGGTGGAGCGAATTGAACAAACAATGGCCACAAAAGATGATGTGGCGCTCGTGCCAGCAATTCGGGAAATGGTTGGACAATTAATGGAACGAATGACTGTTGTTGAGTTGCATGTGCAAGAAATTCCAGCCATAAAACAGCAAATCGAACAATTGTCGCAACAAATGGAAGAAGGATTTGAAAAAATGGCGCATCAAGAAACGATTCTACAAGCATTATCACTCCGTTCGATTCAACAAGCAAACGATATCCACTACTTAAAAACAAACACGATTTCCACGAAATAAGTGTAAAATCAAAAAGGGTGTCGCTCATCGGACACCCTTTTTTTATGCTTCTAACTGCTCGCGCCACTGGTGTAACGTTGCTCGCTCTTTTTCGGTAATGATACTAAGCTCTGTTGCTGTTTCGATGAGCGTATCGTAATCAGTGGCGGTGTAGTATGGGACTTGTTCCTGCTGAAACGCTCGTTTGCCTTTTTGTAATCCGTATGTGAAAATGGCAACGACGCCAAGCACGTGGCATCCTGCTTCGCGCAAAGCCCGTACAGCATTTAGCGAGCTGCCGCCTGTTGAAATTAAATCTTCTACGACAACAACGCGTTGCCCTCGTTCGACTTTCCCTTCAATTTGTTTCCCTTTTCCATGTCCTTTCGCTTGACTGCGAATATAACACATCGGTACATCGAGTCGTTCGCTCACCCATGCCGCATGGGGAATGCCTGCCGTCGCTGTGCCAGCGATAACTTCCACATCCGGAAAATGCATGCGAATAAGCGAAGTGAGTTCATCGGCAATCATTTTTCTCACCGCTGGGTACGCTAACGTCAGCCGATTGTCGCAATAAATAGGAGCTTGTATGCCGGAAGACCACGTAAATGGTTCGTTTGGGCTTAACGATACTGCACCGATCGAAAGAAGTTGTTTTGCGATTTCTTTTTTCATCATTGTCCACCATCCCATTCTCGTTTTAGCCGTTCATATGCCGCATATGGATTGTGCGCTTTTGTGATGCTTCGTCCGATGACGATATAATTTGTTCCAAGCTGTTTCGCCTCATATGGTGTTACAACGCGCACTTGATCGTCCGCTTGATCATCCGCAAAACGAATGCCTGGGGTAACGGTGATGAACGATGCGCCAAGTGATGCGCGAAGAAACGGCACTTCTTGCGCCGAACAAACGACGCCGTCAAGCCCGCTACGATACGCAAGCGTAGCGTAATGAAGCACCGTTTCATTCATCGTCCGGTCAATCAACAATTCATCATGAAGCATTCGTTCGCTTGTGCTCGTTAGCTGCGTCACCGCGATGCAACGGGGACGCTTCATTCCAGGCGGCGTTCCTTCTTCTAATCCTTCGATCGCTGCGCGCATCATCGCGCTTCCCCCTGATGCATGAACGTTCACTAAATCAATGCCTAATTTCGCCAATCCTTTCATTGCTCGTTTTACTGTATGTGGAATATCATGAAGCTTTAAATCTAAAAAAATATCATGTCCGCGCTGCTTTAATTCGTCGATGATCGCTGGACCTTCTTGAAAATATAGCTCCATGCCGACTTTTAAAAAAAGCGATGTGTCAGAAAATAACTGCAAAAACGACCGCACTTCTTCCTTTGATGAAAAATCAAGTGCCACAATAAACGGTTTGTCCATTGTTCCAGCTCCTTCCCGTACATTCCGAAATATGATCGATACGTAGTTCATCTAAAAGAGGTGGCAAGTCGCGAATAATATGTGGACAAACGTACGGGTCGATAAAATTCGCTGTTCCAATCGCCACCGCGCTTGCACCGGCATAAAAAAACTCGATGACATCTTCGGCGCTTTGAATGCCGCCCATGCCGATAATCGGAAGCGATACTGCTTGGCTTACTTCATAAATCATTCGAATGGCAATCGGTTTAATGGCTGGACCAGATAATCCGCCTGTTCCGTTCGCTAAAATCGGCTTCCCTGTTTTAACGTCGATGCGCATGCCAACTAACGTATTAATCATCGTCAATCCGTCCGCGCCTGCTTGTTCAATCGCTTTCGCCATCGCGACAATGTTTGTCACGTTTGGAGATAGTTTCACATACACAGGCACGGCAGACACTTCTTTTACCGCCCGCGTCAGTTCGGCGGCAACTTCCGGCACAGTACCGAACGCAATGCCACCTTGTTTTACATTGGGGCATGAAATATTTAACTCGAGCGCATGAACGTTTGGCGCTTTTGATATGCGCTTGGCGACTTCCACATATTCTTCCATCGTAGAACCGGCAATGTTTGCGATAATCGGCACGTCGTATTGCGCTAACCACGGCAGTTCTTCGGCAAGCACATAATCAACGCCGGGATTTTGCAACCCGATCGCATTTAACATGCCGCTTGCCGTCTCGGCGACACGTGGCGTCGGATTGCCGAAGCGCGCGTCAAGCGTCGTCGCTTTAATCATAATTGCTCCGAGAACGCTTAAATCGTAAAATTTCGCGTATTCCCGTCCAAATCCGAAACAGCCCGATGCAGGCATAATCGGATTTTTTAATGAAAGTCCTGGCAATTCAACTGCTAATCGGTTCATAACACGACCTCCCCTGCTCGAAATACAGGTCCATCGCTACATACTTTTTTATATGCCGTTTCGCTGTTTGGCACGTGGCATACGCATGCAAAACAAGCGCCGACGCCGCAACCCATTCGTTCTTCTAATGACAAATATAGCTCTTTATGCGGAAATTGTTGTTGTAATGCTTTTAACATCGGCTTCGGTCCACACGCATATAGCACATCAAACGAAAGGGCGTGATCAAGAATGACGTCGGTAACAAATCCTTTCATGCCGTACGAACCATCTGCCGTTGCAACGTACGTCTTACCGAACGAAGCAAATTGTTGCTCGTAAAAGACGACTTCTTTCGTTTGAAAACCGAGCACGACTGTGACACATACACCGTTTTTCACTAGTTGCTTTGCTAGTTCATATAACGGTGGCACCCCGATACCACCACCGACAAGAAGGGCATGTTGCCCGCTTGAAAGAGCGGAAAGCGGAAAGCCGTTTCCGAGCGGACCGAGCACATCGAGCGACTCCCCAGGCTGTTTTTGCGAAAGGAGCGTTGTTCCTGCCCCTTCCGCACGGTAAATGATCGTACATTCTCCAGCTTCGTGATTAATGTCGCAAAGGCTGAGCGGACGGCGCAACAGCGGTGCGAAGTTTGCCACTTTGACATGCACAAATTGTCCGGGGGTGTGCATGCGCTGAACGAGCGAACCGGAAAGCGTTAATTCATAAATGCCTGTTGCGATTTGGTGGTTGGAGACGATTATCATATTTTCTCTCATACGCCCACCTTCTTTTCTGTCATTGCCGTTGTCGAAAACGTCATCGCTTCTAAAACGAGCAGCATCGCTTTCGCTGTATCGAGCGACGTTAAACAAGGAATGCCGTTTTCTACCGCTTCGCGACGAATGCGGAAGCCATCGCTTTCTGTTTCTTTTCCCTTTGTTAATGTGTTAATGACGACTTGCGCTTCACCTTGGCGAATGACGTCAAGAATGTTCGGTGAGCCGGTATGAATTTTATTGACGACGGTCACGGGAATGTTCGCTTCGCGCAACGTTTGTGCTGTGCCGTTTGTCGCAAGCAACTGATAACCAATGTTGTAAAAGCGGCGCGCGATATCAATCGCTTCTTCTTTATCTTTATCGGCGATCGTCAACAACACAGCACCGTGTGGACGAATGTGAATCCCCGAAGCGACAAGCCCTTTATAAAGCGCCTTCGCAAACGTTTCATCCTTCCCGATCACTTCGCCCGTCGATTTCATTTCTGGACCGAGCGAAATATCGACGTTGCGCAACTTTGCGAATGAAAAGACAGGTGCTTTCACATATACGCCTTCGCTTTCTTCTTTCAATCCGGTGTAGTAACCAAGCTCGTTTAACTTTGCGCCTAAAATGACTTTTGTTGCGATGTTTGCCATCGGCACGTTCGTAATTTTACTTAAAAATGGAACGGTGCGGCTTGAACGTGGATTGACTTCTAAAACGTACACATTACCGTCATATAACACGAACTGAATGTTCAACAATCCGACGATGCGCAACCCTTTCGCAAGCGCAATCGTATAATCAACAATTTTTTGTTTGATGTCTCTTGTTAACGTCTGCGGTGGATAGACGGCGATCGAATCGCCCGAATGGACACCAGCGCGCTCAATATGTTCCATAATGCCTGGAATGAATACATCTTCTCCGTCGGAAATCGCATCGACTTCGATTTCTTTTCCGATCAAATAACGGTCAATTAATACCGGATGTTGCGGATTTACTTTCACTGCGTGCTCCATGTAATGTAGCAGCTCTTCTTTTTTATAGACGATTTCCATCGCCCGACCACCGAGCACATACGATGGGCGCACGAGAACAGGATAGCCGATGTCTTCAGCAATGCGTACCGCTTCTTCAATCGAAAACGCTGTTTTTCCTTTCGGTTGCGGAATGCCGAGTTGCGCAAGCGTTCGTTCAAATTTGTCGCGATTTTCGGCGCGATCTAAATCTTCGAGCGACGTGCCGAGAATGCGCACCCCGCGCGCGGCTAATTCCGCTGCTAAGTTGATCGCTGTTTGTCCGCCGAATTGAACGATGACGCCAATTGGCTGTTCTAAATCGATGACGTGCATCACATCTTCAATCGTTAACGGTTCAAAGTATAGCTTATCGGAAATGCTAAAGTCGGTTGAAACCGTCTCTGGATTGTTGTTAATAATGATCGCTTCATACCCCGCTTCTTTAATCGCCCATACGGAATGAACGGTCGCGTAGTCAAACTCGATCCCTTGCCCGATGCGAATCGGACCAGAGCCGAGGACGACGACACTTTCGCGCGGCGTAACAAGCGATTCGTTTTCTTCTTCATACGTGCTGTAATAGTACGGCGTTTCTGATTCGAATTCCGCTGCGCACGTGTCGACCGTTTTATATACAGGCGTTATGCGAGCGCGTTTCCGCATCTCATACACATCTCGTTCAGTCATCTGCCAATATTTCGCAATCGCCACATCAGAAAAGCCCATTTCTTTCGCTTTTTTTAGTATGTCGATATTGCCAACATGTTCGCGTAAAACGGATTCGTACTTCACAATGCCTTCAATTTTTGTTAAAAAGAACGGATCGATTTGGCTCCATGCATGCACTTGTTCGACCGTTACACCGCGACGAAACGCTTCCGCAATGTAAAATAACCGTTCATCGCCCGCTTTTTGAATACGCTTTTGTATCAATGCATCATCGACTTGTTCTTTTAATTCTAAATGATAGACGTTCGTTTCAAGCGAGCGCACCGCTTTTAATAGCGACTGTTCAAACGTGCGCCCGATCGCCATTACTTCCCCCGTCGCTTTCATTTGTGTACCGAGATGACGGTTGGCGGATTCAAACTTGTCAAATGGAAAACGCGGAATTTTAGTGACGACGTAATCAAGCGTTGGCTCAAAGCAAGCGTACGTTTTTCCCGTCACAGGATTCATCATTTCATCAAGCGTTAAACCGACCGCAATTTTTGCGGCGAGTTTCGCAATCGGATACCCCGTTGCTTTCGATGCAAGCGCCGATGAGCGACTGACGCGCGGGTTGACTTCAATGACGTAATATTGAAAACTGTGCGGATCAAGGGCAAGTTGAACGTTGCAGCCCCCTTCAATGCCGAGCGCGCGAATGATGCGCAGCGAGGCGTTGCGCAATAGCTGATATTCGCGATCGCTTAACGTTTGACTTGGCGCGACGACGATGGAATCGCCCGTATGAATGCCGACGGGATCAATATTTTCCATATTGCAAACGACGATGGCGTTGTCTTTCGAATCGCGCATGACTTCGTATTCAATTTCTTTATAGCCTGCGATACTTTTTTCTAATAAACATTGATGAACGGGGCTCATTTTTAAGCCGCTTGAGACGATGTCGATTAGCTCTTCTTCGTTCGTACAAATGCCTCCGCCTGTTCCACCGAGCGTAAATGCCGGGCGAACGATGACCGGATATCCGATTTGTGAAACGAACGCATACGCCTCTTGTAAACTATGTACGATGGCGCTTTCTGGCACCGGCTCGCCAAGCTCGTTCATAAGGGCTCGGAATTGTTCACGGTCTTCCGCTTTTTCAATCGCTTCTAATTTCGTGCCGAGAATTTCAACACCGCACTCTTCAAGCACTCCTGCTTTTGCTAATTCGACCGCTAAGTTTAATCCCGTCTGCCCGCCAAGCGTCGGCAAAATGGCATCGGGCCGTTCTTTCCGAATGACGCGCGAGACAAATTCGAGCGTTAACGGTTCCATGTATACTTTGTCAGCAATTTCTGTATCGGTCATAATCGTTGCCGGGTTGGAGTTGACGAGAATGACTTTATATCCTTCTTCTTTTAACGCCAAGCAGGCTTGCGTTCCCGCATAATCGAACTCCGCTGCTTGCCCGATGACAATCGGTCCAGAACCGATGACGAGAATCGTTTCAATATCTTGACGTTTAGGCATGAACGACACCTCTTTCTTTTTTAAACTGTTCAATCATCGCAATAAAATCGTCGAATAAACCGTTTGCGTCTTCTGGACCTGGCGACGCTTCCGGATGATATTGCACGGTAAACGCAGGAACGTCGCGATGGCGAAGCCCTTCAATCGTTCCGTCGTTTAAGGCGATATGCGTCACTTCTAATCGCGTATGAACGAGCGACTGTTCCGTGACAGTGTAGCCGTGATTTTGCGAGGTGATCGCTACTTTTCCTGTTTCAATATGTTTCACAGGATGATTCGAACCGCGATGGCCGAACTTCATCTTTTCTGTATTCGCTCCGCAGGCGAGCGCAAACAGTTGATGGCCGAGGCAAATGCCGAAAAGCGGCACACGCCCAAGGACACCTTGGATCATGTCAATCGCTTCTGGTACGTCTTTCGGATCCCCTGGTCCGTTCGATAACATGACACCGTCGGGATGCCATTGCAATACTTCTTCGGCCGTTGCGTTGTACGGTAACACGATGACATCGCAATGGCGTTTATTTAATTCACGCAAAATGCCGTGCTTCATGCCAAAGTCGATTAAAACGATGCGATGGCCGCGCCCTGGGCTAGCGTACGGGCTTTTTGTCGATACGCGCTTCACTTGATCGCGCGCAAGTTCCGTTTCTTTTAAATAAGCGACCGCCTCCGAAACGGACACGTCCATGTCGCAAATCATTCCTTTTAACGTGCCGTATTGACGAATAATGCGCGTCAGTTTCCGCGTATCGACACCTGCTAAGCCGGGGATATTTTTCATGCGCAAATATTCGTCAATCGTTAGCTCACTTCGCCAATTGAACGGAGATAGGCACGCTTCTTTCACAATAAATCCAAACACATGCGGTTCGATTGATTCGAAATCGTCGCGGTTGACGCCATAGTTTCCGATTAAAGGATACGTCATCGTTACGATTTGTCCGCAATACGACGGGTCCGTTAAAATTTCTTGATATCCTGTCATTCCGGTGTTAAAAACGACTTCACCGACTGTTTGTCGTTCGCTTCCAAACGCTTCGCCAACAAAACGTGTACCATCTTCTAAAATGAGTTGTCGTTTCATTCTCCTCTTCCTTTCTGCCAAACCATTTTTCCATCTACAATCGTCATCGTTGGCCATCCTTTACACGTCCAGCCTGCAAACGGTGTATTTTTTCCTTTCGATACAAAAGTGTTTGGATCAATGGCTTGTTCGTTATGTAAATCGATAATGACGAAATCTGCTTTGGCGCCAACTTTTAGTTCCCCGCCGTCAATGCGAAACGTCTCGGCTGGTTTTTTTGAAAGCCAGTCAACAAGCTGTTTTAACGTGCATATTCCTTTTTCAACAAAATGCGTATATAAAAGCGGAAAGGCGGTTTCTAATCCAACGATGCCAAACGGTGCAAGCACCATCCCTTCGCTTTTTTCTTCTTCTGTATGCGGTGCATGGTCGGTGGCAATAAAATCAATCGTTCCATCAAGCAATCCTTCAATTAACGCCTGTTGATCTTCTTTCGTTCGCAACGGTGGATTCATTTTAAAGTTCGCATCTAACATTGGGATGTCTTCATCACAAAGCAGTAAATGGTGCGGAGTCACTTCAGCAGTGACGCGAATTCCTGCTTGTTTCGCCTCGCGCACGATGCGCACCGACTGTTTCGTGCTTATATGACAAACGTGGTAGTGACACCCGGTCGCTTCGGCTAACAACACATCGCGGGCAATATGTACCGATTCACAAACGGAAGGAATGCCAGAAAGTCCATACCGTTTTGCAAATGAACCGTCGTGTACACATCCTTTATATGTGAGCGTTTCGTCTTCACAATGTGCGACAATAGGCATATCGAGAGCTGCCGCTTGCTGCATCGCTTCATACATGATGCGCGCGCTTTGCACTCCCACGCCATCGTCTGTAAACGCGAACGCTCCTGCTTCTTTTAAGGCCGCGAAATCGACAAGCTGTTTTCCTGCTTGGCGCACTGTAATCGAAGCATACGGTAACACGCGCACGTGCGCCGTTTCGCGAATGCGGTTGACGAGCCACTCTATTTGTTGTTTTGTATCAGGAACAGGTTTTGTGTTTGGCATCGCCGCAATCGTTGTAAATCCACCTTTTGCCGCAGCGAGCGTACCTGTCGCAATCGTTTCTTTATGCTCGCCGCCCGGCTCACGTAAATGAACGTGTACGTCAATAAACCCCGGAGCAACAAATTGGCCGTTAACATCAATCACTTCATCGTCATCGCTTGCATCGAGGTCAGGGGCAATATGAACGATACGACCTCCAGCAACTTTTATATCCGTCTGTATAAGTTCACCTTGCTCATTAAGCAAACGCGCACGTTTGAAAATGATAGCCATGTTTCGTTCCTCCTTTTTGTAATGCTCGTTTTAAAACAGCCATGCGCACGTATACACCGTTTTCCATTTGTTTAAAAATGCGTGATCGTTCACATTCAACGAGTTCACTTGCGATTTCTACATCGCGATTGACTGGAGCCGGATGTAAAATGATACTCGTGTTTTTCATTTGTTTTTCTCGCGCGATCGTTAAGCCGTACTGTTCATGATATTGCTCTTTCGTCCATCCCATTTTTTCTTCATGACGCTCGTGCTGAATGCGAAGAAGCATGACGACGTCTGCTTCTTTCACTGCCGTGTCAAGATCGACGTATGTGCCGTACGGATTCGTTATATCTTGCCACTCAGGAGGGCTGCAAAAGAAGACGTTTGCGCCGAGCCTTGTTAATATTTCAGCATTCGAACGTGCTACTCGGCTATGACGAATGTCACCGACAATGGCAACATTCAGTCCGATAAATGTGCCAAACTGTTGACGAATCGTCATTAAGTCGAGTAACGATTGTGTCGGATGGTGACCGCATCCGTCACCTGCGTTAATGATCGGGATATGAATCGTTTCGCGAAGCGAGTCAAAGTAATGATCAGATGGGTGGCGAACGACGACCGCTTCCACACCGATCGCTTGCAACGTCCGAATCGTATCGTACAACGTTTCTCCTTTTTGGACGCTCGACATCTCTGCATCAAACGGAATGACTTCAAGCCCAAGTTTTCGTTCCGCTATTTCAAAACTGCATTTTGTGCGCGTGCTCGGTTCAAAAAATAAGTTGGCGACAAACGTTTGTTTATTGACTTTCCACGTTTCACCGTTCGCAAATCGTTCCGCTTCATGCAAAATGGCGAGTACTTCATCAACCGAGAGTTCTGCTAACGTTAGTAAATGCATATAAACTCCTCCTTTTTAGTAAAAAAACACCTTGCCGAGCGAGGCAAGGTGTTTGAAAGCTCGAGGAAATAGACCGTTTCGATGAACGGATTTCCTCTAGTACACCTTTGTAAGCCTCGCTGGACTTCTTTTAAAAGGTGTATTATGCGATATCATGTTTTTGTTCAAATACGCTATCTGTCACGTTCGGACGACCAGGCAAAATGAGGTTTAATACGATACCTGTGATTGCCGCAAGCGCCATGCCGTGCACTTCAAATTGCTCTGATACTTTAATGACCGCATCCCCGATGCCGATGACAAGAATAACCGATGAGATGACTAAGTTTCGTTTGTCACCAAAGTCGATTTTACTATCGACAAGCATGCGCAAACCTGAAGAAGCGATAATTCCGAACAGTAAGATCGATACGCCACCCATCACCGGCGTCGGAATCGAGCTAATAAGCGCCGTCACTTTTCCTAAAAATCCGAACGCGATCGCGAGCACAGCCGCACCAGCTAACACATATACACTATATACGCGTGTAATTGCTAATACACCGATATTTTCTCCGTATGTCGTCTTTGGCGGACCGCCGATGAGGGCTGAAATCATCGTTGCTAATCCGTCACCGAAAATCGAGCGATGTAAACCTGGTTCTTTAATATAGTCGCGCCCAACGACTTTGCTTAATACGAGCTGATGCCCGATATGTTCAGATAATGTCACAATGGCTACAGGCACCATCAATAGCACAATATCGAGTGTCACGCGGACATCGTAATGAACGAATGGCAACAAGAAATCCGGCATTTCGAGCCATTTTGCTTTCGCCACCCCTGATAAATCAACGACACCGATAGCTAGCGCGTACACGTAGCCAACGATAATGCCCATCAAAACAGGTACTAAGCTAAACATTCCTCGCGATAAAATCGAGAATACAATCGTTGCCGCGAGCGTCACGACCGCAACAGAAAAGTGCGTTAAGCTATACTTTCCATCTGAGCCGTTCATCGCCATGCTGACGGCAACGTTTGCTAATCCTAATCCGATGACGATAATGACTGGACCGACGACGATCGGCGGAAGTAAATTCATGATCCAACGATAACCTGCTTTTTTAATTGCTAAAGCGACGATGCCATATACGAGACCGGCTAAAAAGCTGCCGATCATCGCCGCACCCGGACCACCGGCCGCTTTCGCTGCAATAATTGGCGTAATAAATGCGAACGATGAGCCGAGGTAAGCAGGTACTTGCCATTTTGTCACGATTAAAAAGGCGATTGTACCGAGTCCGCTTGAAATGAGCGCCATCGCTGGACTTAATCCGACCAAATATGGCACTAAAATCGTTGCACCAAACATCGCAAATAAATGTTGTAAACTAAGTGTAACAAGCTGTCCGAAAGAAGGAACATCTTTCACGTCTAATACCGGTTTCATCATTCTCTCTCCTTATTTCTGTTTATATAAAAAACCCTCTTTGTCCGTACGAAGGCACAAAGAGGGTGTAAAAAACCGTTCCCCTTTGTCAGCCTCGCTGGACTGCCTTTAAAAAGGGTGCTTTATTCATGTATGCTCACTTGATCGATGTCGTCCACTTCTTTTAATTCGACGACAATTCTTTCTGCGCTTGATGTCGGGATGTTTTTGCCGACGAAATCAGCACGAATCGGCAATTCGCGATGACCGCGGTCAACGAGAACAGCTAATTGAATTTGCGCCGGACGACCGAGATCCATAACGGCATCCATGGCGGCGCGCACCGTTCGGCCTGTAAATAATACGTCATCAACTAAAACGACTTTTCGATTTGTAACAGAAAATGGGACGTCCGTTCCTTTCACAAGCGGTTCACGATCGTCTGTTTTTACTGCTAAATCATCACGATATAATGTAATATCTAACTCGCCAACAGGAATAGACGTTCCTTCAATTTGTTCAATGCGTTCAGCTAATCGCTTTGCTAAGTAAATGCCGCGCGTTTTAATGCCGATGAGGACGCAATCGTCAATCCCTTTATTGCGCTCAATAATTTCGTGAGCAATGCGCGTCAACGCGCGTCGAATCGCTTGTTCGTCTAATACAATGGCCTTTTGCATCGTTCCACCTCCATACAAAAAACCCTCTCACCGTTTGGCGAGAGGGTATATGTAGGCACACGTCACCTAAATCCGACACCTTCTCAGCCTCACGGGACTGAACTTAAAGGTCTTTGTTCACTTGAACTCATTGTACGTTTCTTTTTTCCTTTTGTCAACGATTATTTCGCAACATGTCGAGCAATCGCTCAAATTCGTGAGGAATCGGAGCTTCAAACTGCAAATATTCGCCTGTGCGCGGATGTTGAAATCCTAATACACCGGCGTGAAGCGCCTGTCCGTCAATCGGCAGCGTTTTGCGTGGGCCGTATTTTGGATCTCCGGCAAGCGGATAGCCAATGTATTTCATATGCACACGAATTTGATGCGTCCGCCCTGTTTCAAGCTGACATTCAACGAACGTATAATGTTCAAATCGTTCGAGGACGCGAAAATGTGTCACCGCTTCTTTTCCGTTTTCCACAACGGCCATGCTTTGACGATCGCGTGGGTCGCGCCCGATTGGAGCATCAATCGTCCCATAATCGTGCGGAATAACACCGTGAACGATCGCGACATATTTGCGCGTCACCGTTTTGTTTACAAGTTGATTGACAAGCGACTCATGCGCCAAATCGTTTTTGGCAATCATTAATAAACCGGACGTATCTTTATCGATGCGATGAACGATGCCCGGTCGAAGCACACCGTTAATGCCGGAAAGGTCTTGACAATGTGCAAGTAACGCGTTAACAAGCGTCCCGTGCATATGCCCTGGCGCAGGATGAACGACCATGCCGCGCGGCTTATTGACAACGAGCACGTCCGCATCTTCGTAATAAATGTCGAGCGGAATTGGCTCCGGCTCAACATCTAACGGCTCCGGACTCGGAATGGAAATGACCACTTCATCATCGACATGGCATTTGTAGTTCGGTTTCACCGCTTTACCGTTCACGAGCACATGCCCTTCTTTTAACCATTGTTGTACTTGAGAACGCGACCATTGTTCATTTAGTTCAGCAATGACTTTATCAATGCGCTCTCCATCGTGTTGTTCTTCAATCGTGAGTTGAATTTGCTCCATCGCTCATTCCCTTTCGTTGTTTTTCTTCGGTCCATGTATAAATAAACATGAGCGCAACACCGATTGTCAATGCTGCATCGGCGACGTTAAAAATCGGGAAGCTATAATTGAAAATATACGTATGCACAAAATCGACGACTTCTTTTCGAAACACGCGATCAATAAAGTTGCCAAGCGCGCCACCGAGCATAAGTCCAAGCGCAATGCCAAACAACCGCTGCGTAGGCTGCAACCGTTGAATGTATATGACGATGCCGACGACAACGGCAACCGTAACGATATAAAACAACCAAAATTGCCCTTGCAACATGCCCCATGCCGCTCCGCGATTGCGATGCGATGTAATGTATAACACGTTTTCAATAATTGGAATGCTTTCCCCTAATTCCATATAGCGAACGACAAGCCATTTCGTCCATTGGTCGATCAATATAACGACAAAAGCAAGCAAATAATATAACATCATACCCCTCCAGAGCGAAATTCTTCTCCATTTTACCATAAATAATCCCCCCTTGAAAGCGAGGGGGGATATGTGTTATTGCTTGACAATGGCCACACAACGTGGACATAGCTCTGGATGGTCTGCATCTTCGCCTACCGTTGGTGTAACGACCCAGCAACGCGCGCACGTTTTTCCTTCTGCTTGTTTGACGACAATCGCTGTTTTTGTGAACGTTTGCGCCTCGCTCGGTGCATCAGCAAACGTTCCGCCGATCGAAAATGCTGAAACGATTAATAGCTGTTTCATATCTTCTTCAATCGAATCAATGAGCGCTTTCGTTTCGTCTGTCGGATATAAAATGACATGCGCAGTAAGCGACTTACCGATAAGTTTTTCATTGCGCGCCACTTCTAGTGCTTTTAATACTTCATCGCGCAATTCCATAAACGCATCCCATTTCGCAACGATGCGATCTGCATCATCAATATGCACCGCTTCTGGCATATCGACAAGCTGCACGCTTTCTTCTTTTACATGCGGGATGTATGACCATACTTCATCTGCCGTATGCGGTAAAATCGGCGCAACAAGTTTCGTCAACGCAACAAGCGTTTCATACAACACCGTTTGAATCGAACGACGTTCATGATTATTTGCCGCTTCGATGTACAACACGTCTTTTGAGAAGTCGAAGTAAAACGCGCTTAAATCAACGGTACAGAAGTTGTTCACTTCATGATAAATCGTCGCAAATTCATACGTTTCATATGCTTGTTTTACTTTGTCGATGAGACGATTTAATTTAATGAGCATGTATCGGTCAACTTCGCGCAATTGATCGACCGCTACCGTATGTTCCGCAGGATTGAAATCGAACAAGTTACCGAGCATAAAGCGGAACGTGTTGCGAATTTTGCGGTACACTTCTGCGACTTGTTTTAAAATGTTGTCAGAAATGCGCACGTCCGCTTGATAGTCGACAGAAGCAACCCAAAGACGCAAAATGTCAGCACCAAGCTGTTCCATGACTTTTGCTGGTACGACGACGTTGCCAAGCGATTTGCTCATTTTTCGTCCTTCGCCATCTAGTACGAAGCCGTGGCTTAATACGCCTTTATACGGCGCTTTTCCGGTAACTGCAACTGCGGTGGAAAGCGATGAGTTAAACCAGCCGCGATATTGGTCGGACCCTTCTAAATAAAGGTCTGCTGGCCGTTGTAAATCATCGCGTTCTTCCAATACCGCCTGATGAGAAGAACCAGAGTCGAACCATACGTCCATAATGTCCGTTTCCTTCGTAAACCGTCCGTTCGGGCTGCCTGGATGCGTAAACCCTTCTGGAAGTAAATCTTTTGCTTCGCGTTCAAACCAAACGTTTGAACCGTATTGGCGGAATAAGTTGGAAACATGTTCAATCGTTTCATCTGTAATAATTGGCTCACCATTTTCGGCATAAAAGACCGGAATTGGTACCCCCCATGCGCGTTGGCGCGAAATGCACCAGTCGCCGCGATCGCGAATCATGTTGTGGATGCGAATTTCACCCCATGCCGGCACCCATTTCGTTTCTTCGACAGCTTTCAACAATTGCTCACGAATTTTGTCGATGGATGCAAACCATTGGGCTGTAGCACGGAAAATCGTCGGTTGCTTCGTCCGCCAGTCGTGCGGATACGAGTGCGTAATAAACGATAGTTTTAATAAAGCACCTACTTCTTGCAGTTTTTCTGTAATCGCTTTGTTTGCGTCATCGTAAAACATGCCAGCAAACCCTGGCGCTTCTTCTGTCATATAGCCGCGCTCATCGACAGGGCAAAGGACACCTAAGCCGTACTTTTGGCCGACGATAAAGTCGTCTTCCCCGTGTCCTGGCGCAGTATGAACACAACCTGTTCCGGCATCCGTTGTGACGTGTTCGCCACAAATGACGAGCGAATCGCGATCGTAAAACGGATGTTTCGCAATGACGTACTCAAGCTCGCTTCCTTTTACTGTTTTTAATACGGTTACATGTTCCCAGCCGATTTCTTTTTGCACCGATTGTAATAACTCGGATGCAACGACATATTTGCCACCGTCTGCCTCAACGACGCTATATTGCAACTCTGGATGAACAGCAATGCCTAAGTTTGCTGGAATCGTCCATGGCGTCGTCGTCCAAATGACGATTTTTTCATCCCCATCAAGCACTCCTTTTCCGTCTTTGACAGGAAAAGCGACGTAAATGGACGGTGAGCGTTTATCTTTATATTCGATTTCGGCTTCGGCAAGCGCCGATTCGCTCGATGGAGACCAATAGACCGGTTTTAGTCCTTTATAAATTAATCCTTTTTTCGCCATTTCGCCAAATACTTTAATTTGTTGTGCTTCATATTCTGGCGTTAACGTAATGTAAGGATTGTCCCAATCGCCGCGCACACCAAGTCGTTTAAATTGTTCGCGCTGGCGGTCAATTTGCTCGTATGCATATTGCTCACATAGCTTGCGGAATTCCGCAACGCTCATTTCTTTCCGATTGACGCCTTTATTTTTCGTCAGCGCCGTTTCAATTGGCAAACCGTGCGTATCCCATCCTGGCACGTACGGTGCACAATAGCCGCTCATTGACTTATAGCGAACGATAAAGTCTTTTAAAATTTTATTAAGGGCATGTCCCATATGAATGTCGCCGTTCGCATACGGCGGTCCGTCATGCAATACGAAAAGCGGGCGATCTTTTGTACGCTCTTGCACTTTTCGATAAATGTCCATTTCATCCCATTTTGCTTGCATTTGTGGTTCACGTTGTGGAAGATTTCCGCGCATCGGGAAATCGGTTTTTGGCATGAGTAACGTATCTTTGTAATCCATCATGTAACCTCCTTTTATAGTAAATAAAAAAACCTTCTCATGCCCAAAAGGGACGAGAAGGTCTCGCGGTACCACCCTTGTTGACTATGTAAACATAGCCCACTTGACATTCGTAACGGGAATGACGCGCCGTGGCCTACTATTTGTTCAGCACGGAACTCCGGGGTGATTTTCATTCTTTCGCTTATGCCGAGCTTCCACCGCCCTCGGCTCGCTGTAATAAGCTGATGAAAGAACTACTGTCCCCTTCATCGTTTTTACGATATAACTGTAATCGATATTATAGGCAATCACAATAGCCATCGTCAAGACTCTGTTATTTCTTGCACCGCTTCATCATCAAGTTTGTAATCTAATAAATGATCCCAATCGTCGTTGTTTAACATATCGAGCTGCGCTTCAATTAACATTTTAAAACGACTGCGAAACACTTTCGCTTGCCGTTTTAATTCTTCGACTTCCATCGCGATTTTCCGCGTTTTGGCGAGCGCTTCGCTAATGATGCGATCCGCGTTTTTTTCCGCTTCTTTAATGATGAGCTTCGCTTCTTTTTGCGCGTTTCGCTTCACTTCTTCTGCTGTTTCTTGCGCAATTAAAATCGATTTATTTAACGTTTCTTCAATATTTGTAAAGTAGTTTAGTTTTTCTGTCAGCTCTTTCACTTTTTCTTCTAATTGCTTTTTTTCACGCAACACCATTTCGTAGTCTTTAATGACTTGATCTAAAAATTCGTTTACTTCATCTTCATCATATCCGCGAAAGCCTCGGCTAAATTCTTTATTATGAATATCTAACGGCGTTAACGGCATGCGGCCACCTCCATCTTATGTACGTATCGGGTTATTCGACATCTTTTGCGGAAATCCTGCTTTTATTTTGCTTTTTCGACAACGATGCGCCACTTTTCTTTTTTCGTTTGCCCTGCAATCGTCTTCAAACGGCAGCGCCCATACCCGCGTAACGACAATAAATCACCTTCTTGGCACTCCATATGAGCTTGGTCAACCGTTTTCCAATTCACTTTCACGAAGTTTTGGGCAATGAAGGCTTGTGCTTTTTGGCGTGATATGCGAAAACATTGCGCTAAAATGGCGTCAAGTCGCAAAGAAGAAACGGTAAATGTTTCTTCTTCCCATTCTTCTTTCACAGCGAGAAGTTGCGAAAGCGGTTGTTCTTCTAACGATACTTTTGCTTTTCCAATCGCTGTAACGTTTATTTGAACAAACGGCGCAATTTCTTTAGCAACGACAAATTGAATAACATCATCAACGATGATAATGTCACCAAACTTTTCCCGCTTCACACCGAGCGACAAAAGTGCGCCGAGCACGTCGCGATGTTCAATCGTTACAAATTTTTTCGGGTAGCGAATGGAAAATAACGATAGTTGAAAATCCTCTTCATTCGGTTGCATGTACGGCGGATATAATAGCGCACGCTTTCGTTCGACCGACGATGAACCGCCAAAAAACGCAACGTGTACATCATCGTGATGGCCGACAATCGAGCGGACAATTTGCTGTTCGCGCGGAGTTAAAAAGTCGGTTAGTTTCGGAGCGTATTGTTCCGTCACGAGCCGCTTCCATTCGCACACAAGGTCGATGAAATGATGCTCTTCTTTGCGGAAATGTTGATAAATGTTCATTACAGCCCTCTATTAACCATATCAACTAACCCATAGACGCCTGCTGTCGCAAAGCGCAAAACAAGCAAGGCGACAATTGGAGAAATATCGATCATGCCGATAGGCGGAATAAAGCGGCGAAACGGCTCTAAATACGGCTCACAAATGTTGGCGAAAAACTGCCCGACTTTTGTGTCGCGCGCATTTGGAAACCAAGACATTAAAATGTAAACAATAATCGCATACGAATATACTTCAATAGCTGTTGCTAAAAAGTTTGCAATTGTATACACATTTACCACCTCTTTATTGTCGGTTCATCGTCAGAAACAATTGAAATCGAGCCGCTTACATCGACGTTATCTGGCGTGCATAAAAAAATTGTCGAGCCGACTTGTTGAATGTCTCCGCCTATCGCATACACCGTTCCGCTTAAAAAGTCGACGATGCGCCGCGCTTGATCACGGTCGACACGATGAACGTTTACGACGACAGCACGCCGGTTTTTTAAATGGTCGGCAATTTCTTGTACTTCCGCATATGCGCGCGGCTCAAATAAAACGAGCTTGGACGATTTTTGTACACTTTGTAAACTCACAACATTTTGTTTTTGTTCGGCTTTCGGTTGTTGAACGACTTCTTCTTCCTCGTATTCATCTTCTTCCCATTTTTCCTCATCTAAATCGAAAAAATCGCGAATTTTTTTCACAAATCCCATCATTCCACCTCCTCTTCACCGACAAGACATGTACCGAGGCGAAGAAACGTTGCTCCTTCTTCGACTGCAATTACATAGTCGTTTGACATCCCCATGGACAATTGTGTACAAGGGGCGTGCGGCAATTGTTTTTCTTGTACTTGTTCTTTTAACTCGCGCAACGTCCGAAAACAGCGACGAATCGTCGCCTCATCGTCCGTATATGGCGCCATCGTCATTAATCCGACAACTTCAATACGTGAAAAAGCAGATAATGTTTCAATAAACGGCAATACGTCTTTTGGCGCTAGCCCGTGTTTCGATTGCTCCCCTGAAACATTGACTTGCACGAAACATTTGATCGTTCGATTCGCTCGTTTGTTAATTTCTTCCGCTAATGAAAGACGGTCGAGCGAATGAACGTAGTCAACGTAATCGATGATTTGTTTCACTTTTCTTGATTGCAACGTGCCGATAAAATGCCATGTTGCTTCTTTTCCGATTGTTTCGTATTTTTGTAAAAAACCGTCGGTACGACTTTCGCCTAAATGAACGATGCCCGCATCGATCGCCTCTTTTGCTCGCGCGATGCTGACGTATTTTGTCACTGCCACAATTTGAACGTCTGATGCGTTTCGTCCTGTTTTTTCACACGCTTTAGCAATATGTTGTTGAATCGTTTGTAAGCGTTGTTTCACAGACATATGATCACCTCCAGCCAATAAGCGCCATCATTCTTCCTGTTTTGCCACCGTCGCGCCGGTGAGAGAAAAATAATGACTGCTCACAGCTTGTGCAATACGATGAAACAGCGATACGTTCGCTCGGAACACCTGCTTGCTGCAAAAGCTGTTTATTCATTTCTTTTAAGTCGAGCGCATACTGTCCCTTACTTGTTTCATTATAAAGAGATTGTGGCGAGTTGACTAGCGCCTTTTGAACGAATTCAATGACGCGATCATCGACGACGTAACAACAACGGCCGATCGACGGACCGATGACGACATACATATCGCTCGCATCTACTCCTTCTTCGCTCCATCGCTTTACCATTTGACCAGCGATGTTTTGCACCGTTCCTTTCCAGCCAGCGTGTGCTACCCCAATAAGCTTTTTACTTGGTGCAAAAAAGTAAAGCGGAACACAATCCGCAAAACAAAGTGCCAACATGAGATCTTGTTCGCTTGTATACAGACCGTCTGTATGCGGCAAAGCGGTATCGTACGTGCGCACGCCTTTGCCCGCATGTTCTTTCGTCACTTTTTGCACATGTACGCCGTGCACTTGATCCGCACATACCCAGCGATCAAGCGACACGTTCAGTTGGTCCGCTACTTTTTTCCGATTTTCATACACCGCGTCTCGTTCATCGTTGACGTGCATGCCAACGTTCAACGTCGCAAACGGTCCGATGCTCACCCCGCCTCGTTTTGTCGTAAACGCCACGACGACGTGTTCCCATCCATGAAACAAAAGCAATGACTCGCTCGCTTGTCGAAATATTTCATTCATCGTTCGACATCCTTTGTACAATTTTATCACTTTTTTTCCTATTTTATCACAACTTGCCGAAAACGTGAATTATTCATCGCCATCTAGTTTGAGTCAAGACTTTGTGGGAGATTTTTTTCTCGACCGATTTTTTTGGTTATATATGGTTTTATAAAATCGTTATATGTAAGCGCTTTTACTCACTCTCATCCTGTAGGTATGTGCGTTTTCTCTCGTTTTAAAAACCTTTCAATGCTTGCAATGCCTCGTAAATCGGTGTCCCTGAAGATTGGCGAAGGTATGGGATGTTATCTCGTACCACTTCTGTCATTTGCGTTTGCACGCGCTTCAGTGCCTTTTTCACGATCGTTTCTCGTTTCGTTTCTTCTCGTTCTTCCACGCCATACATCACTCCATCGCGTGTCCGAATGAGTAACGTATCTTTTATCGCGACGATCGCTCGCAACATCGCTTCAATCCCTGCATCCCTCCAACTTCGACCGTTTTTACTTCGTTTCGCAAACACATGCATCGTTCCTTCCGCACTCCCCATCGCCCTCATGTTTGTCGTGTCAATCCCTTTTTCCTTCAACCATACGCGATAGTCACGTAAACATCCTGGTATCTCCTCGATTCGACGAACAAGCGCCTCGAGTTGCTTTTCCTTCTCCTCATGTTCTAACGTACCGATGGCACTTGTGAGTTCTCGTAACACACCTTCTTCATCCCATGATGCTAACTTCTTTCGAATCACCCGATATCTCGCATGACCTCGGAACAATTGACGAATCTCTCTTGCCACATGGAACCGATCAAGCTGAAAGTACCCCCTGTCCCCGAAATATTCTCGACACGCTGTAATCCATGGGGCTCCATCTCCATTGATGACCACCCAATCCTCAAACGGATCATAGCTGTATTCCTTCATCAGAAAATTCTCTACAGCTTCCCAAATCGGTTCATTCGTTTGATGAACCATATACCGTCGATTCACTAAGGATACGCGTTTCCCGTTTTTCTCCCATCCTTGGTGAATCGTGATGATCTTTTCTTCTTTTCCTTTGATGCGGCTTCGTTGACGTTTCACGTACAACCCGTCTGCTTCGATAAAAAACACGCGCCCTTTTTTCTCCATCGCACGGTGCCCTTCCACCTCTGCCTCGATGATGGACTGGCGAATCGTTTCGTGACTCATACATGCATACCCCACCAGCTTTTCAAGCGACTGCGCAGCCTGTCGATACGAAGAACCCGTCACGGCGAGATGAATCGCTGTCTCCTCTAATAGCGGACTCACTCCATGCGCCCCATCGAACTGAAGAAAGACATCGAGTAAAGACGTATACACCTTTTTTTCACGGTCAAAGTAGTAGTTTCGCTTCACTTCCACCTCTCCAAATAGCGTTTGGAGTCGGATCGTCCGCTTATCTTTGAGCGCATATCGTTTCTTGTCCCGCTGTTCTGCCAATGTGCGGTCGATCTCCTCCAACACCTGTTGAAGGAGATGACCATATTGTTTTTGCATATGTCTAAATAAAGACTGTTCGATCTCTTTTAATGTCAAGCCGTTTGTGATATAATCCTGCATGGGCTCCACTCCTTTCTTTGGTTGTATTTTTTTCTCACTTACTACCTTACCAGGAGGAGAGCCCGTTTTTCATCTATTTTGCTTACATATCTGACAGGTTCCTTATTATACCAAATCAGGAACCTGTCTTTTTTTCTCCCACAAACATTTTACTCATACTCGCCATCTAATCGAACGAGAATGACGTCGGCACCAACTTTCACAATATCGCGCCACGGAATGATCATTTCATCCGCCCGTCCAAATAAACCGAGCACTTTTCCCGTACCGATAATGATGATAGCTTCAATTTGACCGGTCGTTAAATTAATATCGATATCTCCAATATTTCCAAGCCGTTTGCCGTTTGCGACATTGACGACGTCTTTTTGTTGGAGTTCAGAAATTTTCACCATGTTCCCCCGCTCCTTTTCTTCTTTCTATCTCCTATATGTATGCGTAAATCGAAGGTTGTAGTCATGTCGAAAGCATAGAAAAACCCCCAGCTGTGTGGGGGATGTTACCATTGAATATTTTTATTCATTTGTTTAATGGCCGCTTTTTCTAAACGAGATACTTGCGCTTGCGAAATGCCGATTTCTTCGGCCACTTCCATTTGTGTCTTCCCTTGAAAAAATCGTTTGCGAATAATCATTTTTTCGCGCTCATTTAGCCGACGTAGCCCTTCTTTCAGCGCAATTTCCTCAATCCAATTTATATCGCGGTTTTTCTCGTCGCTCAGCTGGTCCATCACATAAATCGGGTCGCCGCCATCGTTGTAAATCGGTTCAAATAAGGAAACGGGATCTTGAATCGCATCCAATGCAAACACAATTTCTTCGTGTGGGACGTCTAAGATTTTTGCAATTTCTTCTGCTGTCGGTTCTTTCGCTGTTTCGCCCATCATTTTTTCGCGCACTTGTAGCGCTTTGTATGCAATATCGCGCAGCGAGCGGGACACGCGAATCGGGTTATTGTCACGTAAATATCGGCGAATTTCACCAATAATCATCGGTACAGCATACGTTGAAAATTTCACGTTTTGACTTAAATCAAAATTATCAATCGATTTCATAAGTCCGATGCAGCCGACTTGAAACAAATCGTCGACATATTCACCACGATTGTTAAATCGCTGAATGACGCTTAATACGAGCCGTAAATTCCCGTTGATTAATTTTTCGCGTGCCGATATGTCACCGGCTTGCATTTGTCGGAATAGTTCACGCATTTCTTCGTCTTTCAGTACGGGAAGTTTCGATGTATCAACGCCGCAAATTTCAACTTTGTTTCTTGCCATGTCTTTCCCTCCTTGCAGGAGATGCTGTCAGCTTTCAGTATCTCCTTTGAAGGGAAAAATATGCATTACATCATTTTGTTAAATTCTTTTCGCAATCGTTTAATAATTCGCTTTTCTAAACGGGAAATGTACGATTGAGAAATACCTAACAAGTCCGCGACATCTTTTTGTGTTTTTTCTTCTCCACCACTTAGCCCGAAGCGAAGTTCCATAATTTGTTTCTCGCGTTCACTTAATTGATCGAGCGCACGAAATAATAAGTTTCGGTCAATATTTGCTTCTAAATCTTTCGTAATGACGTCATCTTCTGTGCCTAATACGTCCGACAACAGCAGTTCGTTGCCGTCCCAGTCGATGTTTAACGGTTCATCAAACGATACTTCTGAACGTACTTTATTGTTGCGTCGTAAATACATTAAAATTTCATTTTCAATGCAGCGCGATGCATATGTAGCGAGTTTAATTTTCTTCTCCGGGTTAAACGTATTGACTGCTTTAATTAATCCGATCGTACCAATGCTAATTAAATCTTCAATGTTAATGCCGGTATTTTCAAATTTTCGGGCGATGTAGACGACGAGGCGAAGATTTCGCTCAATAAGGAGCGAACGCGCTGTTTCATCCCCAGAAGGAAGTTTTTTTAATAACATTTCTTCTTCCTCTTTTGTGAGTGGCGGTGGCAATGCCTCGCTTCCACCAATGTAATAAATTTCGTCCGCTTTGAGCCCTAATTTTTTTAATAGTTTGTACCATACATATGTGAGGCGTAATTTGAATAACTTCATAAAAACCTCCTTCTATTTCAGCACGAACGGCCGTATGATAATAATAATTACGAAGCTTGCGACATAACCATATGCGGATGAACGATGCAGTTGTACTCCCCGTCAGCTGAAAGCGATGACGGATAAAAGCCAACAAGCACTTTTTTGACAGATATCCACTGTTTTCCGTCCAACCATTGTACGTCGTCTGGTTTCATCGCCACTAACAGCTGTTGCTCGACGCCAACGGCACGGTACGGGACGAAACGTATCCGGCTCACCCATTCGTTCGGGATGTCATCTGTGTACGTACGTTTTTGAATCATTTGTAAAACAGCTTGAGGGAAAATATGTGCGAACGGTTGCAATTCGACGATCATAACCGGTGTGTTTGTGAATGGGTCGCACAACTGGTTTCCGCTGTCGACTAATCCTTTTAAACATACCGTTTGTCCAAAACATGTGACACGCACATCGATGACGTGTTCAAACCGCAATTTTTTTTCGCGAATCGTTCCCATTTGCACTTTTGATAACATCCATAAAATTGGAAACATGATGACGATAAACAACCAGCTAATCGAAGTTGAATGCGTGAGCCAACCCGATGAATAAGGCGTGATTTCACTTTGCAACAAAAAGTGAAAGGCAACCATCCCTCCCCCCATCATAAACGTGGCAAAATAAAAAGCGAGCACGTTTTCCACAAAAAAGCGGAAGCGATGGAAACCAAAACAAATCCACACGATGAAAAAAGAGATGACAAGTTTCGTTACGAAATGAGATGTCATATAAGCAAAAGGAGTGAAAACAAGCAAGACGAGCAACGAACCGAATAATGCTGCAAGCATAAGCCGCCATAAACGAATGCGACGCTTTAACATAATTGCCGCAAGCCATAGCAACATCGCATCAAAACAAAAATTTAATAACCATACGAGATCGGCATAAATCAGCGGCATCCCCTCCTTACAACATCTTGAAACTAGTATATAGCACTTCCAATAGAAAAGTGTGTCAAACGATGACGTCATTTCCTCGGAGATTTTGTCATATGATGATGGAAATAAAAAAACGCCCACACGTAGTGAGCGTTTTTTTAACGGCGACGGTTGCGATTGCGTAAAAAGGCAGGGATGTCGAGCGGATCCTCGACTTGTTGACTGCGCGTTGGCGAGTAGTCAACCGGCTCTTCTTTTTTCTCGCGTTTGACGCCAACGTTCGGTTTGACAACCGCTTGTCGTGTTGCTTTTGCTTGGTTCATTTCTTCGTTAAATCCTGTCGCGATGACAGTCACAACAATTTCGTCTTTTAAGTTTTCGTTAATGACCGAACCGAAAATCATATTGACGTCTTGGTCGGCAGCTGATGCGACGATGTCAGCTGCTTCTTGCACTTCGTATAAGCTTAAGTTCGTGCCGCCTGTAATGTTCATTAATACGCCTTGGGCACCGTCGATCGATGTTTCTAATAGCGGGCTCGAGATCGCCTTTTTCGCCGCTTCTGCCGCGCGATTTTCGCCCGTCGCTACGCCAATTCCCATCAAAGCTGAACCTTTATTTGACATAATCGTTTTCACATCGGCAAAATCTAAGTTAATTAATCCCGGTACGGCAATTAAGTCAGAGATGCCTTGTACCCCTTGACGAAGCACGTTGTCTGCTTCGCGGAACGCTTCTAACATCGGCGTATTTTTATCAACAATTTCTAATAGACGATCGTTCGGAATGACGATGAGCGTATCAACGGCTTCTTTCATCGCCGCAATGCCGCTTGCCGCTTGCATCGCGCGCTTTCTTCCTTCGAATGTGAACGGCCGCGTGACGACGCCGACTGTGAGCGCACCTAAATCGCGCGCGATTTGTGCAATGACCGGAGCCGCGCCAGTTCCTGTTCCTCCGCCCATGCCGGCTGTGACGAATACCATATCGGCTCCTTTGAGCGCTTCTTCAATTTGTTCTTTACTTTCTTCTGCTGCTTTTTTTCCTACTTCTGGATTTGCCCCTGCACCTAATCCACGTGTCAATTTCGCGCCAATTTGTAGCTTAATTGAAGCCTTTGATAAGTTTAACGCTTGAGCATCTGTATTGACCGCAATAAATTCAACACCTTGTACTCCGTGTTCAATCATGCGATTGACAGCGTTATTTCCGCCGCCACCGACACCAATTACTTTAATTGTCGCTAACTGATCAACAGTCGTGTCAAACTCCAACATGATAATCCTCCTAGCCATTCAAATTGTCATTCAAAAAAGTATCCGAAAAATTTCTTGACTTTATGTCCTAAATGTTCTTCTTTTTGTTTTGGTTTTGCTGGCGCTTTATGCACCTTCTTCTCCGGTTGGAAATCGTCTGTCGCGCTAGAAGAAAGAACAGGAACGTTTCTTCCTTGCAACTTCGCGTTTTTATAGGCGAATTGAATTAAACCGACACCGTTTGTATATTGTGGATCACGAACACCAATATAATCCGGCATCGCCACGCGAACAGTATGTTCAAAAATCGCTTCGGCAAGTTCTAATACGCCCGGCATATTGACTGTCCCACCTGTTAACACGTATCCGCCAGGCAAATCGCGAAATCCACGTCTACGAATTTCAGCTTGCGCCATTTGCAAAATTTCTTCGACACGCGCTTCGATTATATCCGCAATTTCCAATTGACTAAACTGTTGCTGTTGGTCGGTGCCAATGATCGGAACGCTAAATACTTCTTCATCCGAAGCGAGGTCGTAAAAAGCATGTCCATGCTTAAGTTTAATGCGTTCTGCATCTTCTGTCGACGTACGCATGCCGATCGATAAATCTTTTGTAATATGTTCACCACCGATCGGAAGTACGGTCGTTGCTTGTAAAAAGCCTTGTTCAAACACAGCGACCGTCGTTGAACCACCACCGATATCAATAAGTGCCACACCTAAATTTTTTTCATCTTTCGATAACGCAATCGAGGCGGCAGCCAGCGGTTGAAGGCACACATCAAGCACATCTAACCCCGCTCGTTCGACACAGCGAAGCACGTTATGTAAAGCGGTTTTCGATGCAGTAATCATCGTTCCTTCCATTTCCAATCGGACACCTAACATACCGCGCGGGTCGTTAATGCCATCAAGGCCGTCAACGATAAACTGTTTCGGAATGACGTCAATAATTTCGCGCTCTGGTGGAATGGAGACGACTTGTGCCGCTTCAATGACGCGTGTGACGTCTTCAGTTGTAATTTCTTTATTTTCGCTTGATACAGCGACAATCCCGTTGCACGGTTGAAGTTGAATGTGGTTGCCGTTTACTCCGACAATGGCGCCTTTAATCGTTACACCGACCATCCGTTCCGCTTGTTCAACCGCTCGTTTAATGGATTGTACCGTTTCATCTATATCAATAATAGAGCCTTTTTTTAGCCCTTGCGACTTCACATTGCCGACACCGATAATGTTTAACTGATCGTTAATCATTTCGCCAATGATAACTTTTACACTAGACGTACCGATGTCAAGACTAACATAAAAATCGTTGCTGTTCATTCTGGTGGCACCTCCTTTACAAAATGAACGTTACTATGTATATCAACACTATATTCCACATTCGAACAGCATTCCCTTTTTTTATAAACGATTTTTTTGGCGGCTTTCTAACCATTTCGTTAGCAAAATTCGGCGGATGACAGCGATGTTTTGAAACAGGCGCACACCGAACGCAAATACAGCTGCTAAATACAAGTCTACACCAAGATGCACACCGAGAAAAGCTAAACTTGTTGCTAAAATAATATTAAAAAAAAATCCGGATACAAACACGTGCTCATCGTAAATATTTTGCAAATGTGCGCGAATACCACCTATGAGCGTATCAAACGCTGCGAGCACCGCGATCGATAAGTAGTTGGCATATTCGCTCGAAATGCGCCAATCCGTCAACAAGCCGAGCAATATCCCGATAATTAAACCGAGCAATGGAAGCCACATGATGTTCACCTCCTATCATCTTCGACTGCTTCCATTTGTTTGACGCGCACTGCTCCATCGTACGGAGGAATGACGACACGCTGTTGCGGTTCTGAAATCGTAAGAAGCAAATTTTCAAGGGCAAAGTCATCAGCAATCGTTGAAGCTTTTAGCCGGTTGTACATTTTTTCGGCGTCCGCCGCAATGACTTTAATTTCAAATGGGAAAGAGCGAAGCGGATACGAATCGACTTTCGTCACACCGTTAATGTCGCGAATGACCGTCGTGTTGACGATGCGTTGGTCGGCAATCGATACGTATTGAGCGCCATACATGTTTAATTCATTAAGGAGTCGGCGAAGCAACTCTGCCGACACCGTATCGCTAATCGGGCCGACGTACGATTCATCATACATTTGTTCGACATAAAGCACCACACCTTCCCCGACAACTTCCGTTAACCCAGCTTCTTTTTTTAGTTCTTCTACCGTTTGGCGAAGAATCGCTCCTTTGCTTTCTGAACGTTGCTGTTCGTATTTTTCTAACGTTTCTTCATATTTTCGTATTTCGTTTAATAGTTGTTTATGTAGCTCTTGTTCTTTTTTTAAATCTTGTCTAATTTCCCATATGTCACGTGTATCGCGCACGTCTGGCTCGTTGTTCGTTCGGAATTGGACAGCTAACATAAAGCCAATAATGAGCGACACAAGCGTGAAATGCCATATCGTTTTTTTCGTCAACATCGGTCCTCCTCTATTTTTGCATCAACGGTTCCATTGTAATTTCCAATTTTTCCGTAATGTCAACAATAATATGGTCGCTCGTCAGCTGGTCTTTCACCCCACCAGCAATCGTTAACGCCGAAATAAGTACGTTTGGATCGCCGATCGCTTGAATAACGAACGGGGCTGGATGTTGTATCCCGTCGATTTCAATGACCGGACCATTGCACAAAATATACGATCGGTGCGATAATCGCTGTCCGTTAATCGATATTGCAGACGCCCCTGCAATCAGTAGTTCATTGACGACTTGAAACACATGTTGTTCATGGACGATGTAGTTTGTGGCGTTCGCTTCTGAAGGAATGTATGAAGCATCAGATAGCGTCACTTCGACCCCTTTTCCTTTCACTTTCACTTTGCCAAGATACATGCGCAACCGTTCTGCATCTTCAGCGAGGTTAAAATAAATTTGTTCTTCGCTTGCTAATTGTTTTTCCATTTCGCGTACGCGTTGTTGTTTTTTAAACAATTCAGCTTGCAACTTTTTGTTTTGCTCTTGTTGTTCAATGAGCTGTTGACGATATTCATATTCTTTATTCCATTGACGTTCAAGCTGGCGATTGGTCGTCTCTTTTTTCGTTATCTGATAAGAAAAGGCCAACATAAAGCCTAAAACTAAACAAACGAACGACAAAATGACGTGGCTACCGTTCATTTTCATCGTCTTTGTCATCCCCTTCATCCGCTTTGTACGGTTTGAAATATGCGCTCATCTCTAAATGAAGAACGCCTTTTACCCCCGGTTGTAACTGACTAACGATCGAAGGATAATGCACAATTTTTTTCGCAAAACGATCGATTGTAGCACTCACTTCGATGCCGTCATTCATATAGACAGTAATATGCCTTTCGTCCGATGCGTTTGGGGTATAATGAATTTCTGAGATAAGGTTTAAAATCGAATTTGGCGTATTCGCCAATTGGGCAGCCATGTCTTGAATAGCCTCTCCTTCTTTCCATCCGACTAAAATCGGAGCATCGCTCGGAATCACTTGTTTCGCATACGTCAACACTTTTCCGTTATCTAAAATCGGCAAAAAGGAATGCTTGTCCAAAATGTAAGCGATGCGCTTTCGCTCGACGATCACGATGTCAATACGATTCGGAATTCGTTTTTTTACACTGACGTCTTTCACTTCTGGATGTTGTTTCACTCGCTGTTCGACCTCGTCTTTTTTTACTTTCCAAAAGCTCGTTTGTTTCGTTATACCGCTTAATTGGATGATCTGTTGCGAAGCGATATGATGATTTCCTTCGACGTGGATGACTGCGACGTTGCTAAGTGGCGACTGGGCATAAACAACGCCTAATAAAAGCATAAAAAATAAAGCGATATATGCAACAAGTAAGCGATTAGCACGCTGTCGTCGCTGCTCCTTTAATTTTGGTACACGTTCTTCAAGAACAACAACTTTTCCTTTTTCTTTTCCCATTCACTCCACCCCGGTCGATGGACCAAATCAAAATAACAAGAAAACTAACGGCGCATGTCAGCCACCGTTAGTTCATCATCTCCATTTCTATTATAGCATAATATAGAAAAATTAGGATGGGGAAAATGTATTACTTCCGCCCAACAATTTCAACTTCTGTTTGCAACGACACGCCATATAAGTCGTGAATCGTCTTTTTCACATAATCGATGAGTTCGAGCACGTCGTTTGCTGTTGCTCCGCCTGCGTTGACAATAAAGTTCGCATGCTGTTCAGATATTTTCGCCCCGCCGATTGTATATCCTTTTAACCCTGCTTGTTCAATTAACTGCCCAGCGTATTGCGGAAGCGGATTGCGGAAAATGCTTCCCGCACACGGGTAGTTCCACGGTTGCGTCTCGCGGCGGTAATCTTTATTTTTTTGCATCGCTGCGACAATTTCATCACGGTTTCCTTTTTTCATTTCAAGCGTTGCTGCAATGCAAATTCCTTTGCGCTTTTTTTGTAAAACGGATGTGCGATACGAAAACTCCATCTCTTCATTCGTTAACCATTCAATCGTTCCGTCTTCAAATAAAATTTGTGCTTTTTTTACGATGCGCGACATATCCGATCCGTGAGCACCAGCGTTCATATACACCGCTCCGCCAACTGTGCCCGGAATGCCTCCTGCAAACTCCAACCCAGACAATCCTTGCTTACTAATGACCGTCGCTAGTTTAATGAGCGAATATCCCCCGCCGACTGTCACTTCAGTATCATGAATGTATAAATCATCTAATCCTTCGCCAAGTTTAACGACGACCCCTTCAATGCCTCCGTCTCGCACAAGTAAGTTGGAGCCGCGACCGATCGCACGCCAAGGCACATTATATTTTCGTACGATTTCTATCGTCTTTTTTAAACCATCTATATGTTTCGGTTCCACAAACAAATCAGCAGGCCCACCGATTTTAATCGTTGTATGACTAGCCATGCGTTCGTTTTCTTTTACTGTTCCCACGTTAGCTTGCAGGAGCTCTTCACGTAGTTTTTCCAATGGTCTACCTCCTCTACCTCTTTCCTATATCGTATGCAACTTGTCAACTACCCAACGACTAAAGCCGTGGGCTTGCAACTCCCCAGAAGTGCAAGCGGATGTTATCCTCCTTCCTTCACTTGGGGTTGCATCAGGGCAGGTTGACAACTACCCAACGACGCAGGTCATGCCTGTGTCGTTCCTTCAACGATGTACTCGATTCCTTTTCGTTGAAGGTTCATCGCACCAACTCGGTCATCGTTTGAGGTATATCCGCATGTTCGACAACAAAACGTGTGCGTTTTCTTATTTCGGTTTGCTTTCTCTGTATGTCCGCATTTTGGACATGTTTGGGATGTGTATGTTGGGTCTACCACAATCACTTTGGCTCGGTGTTTGTGTGCTTTGTACTCGATTTTTTGTCTTAAATCATAAAACGCCCAAGATACCATTTCATACCGATGGTTAACGGACACTTTTTCTGTTCTTTGGCGAACACCTGTTAAATCCTCTAACACAAACAGCGTGTTCTTACCATAACGCTCAACGAGTGCCTTACTGATGCAATGGTTGACATCTTGCATCCAACGGTTTTCTCGTTGACCGATTTTCTTTAATCTTCTACGAGCAGACGGAGTTTGCTTTTTTTGTAGTTGTCTGCGGAGTTGTTTATACTTTGCTCGTTTGTGTTTGATGTGTCTACCTTTGAAAAATAACGTCTGTCCGTTTGAATCATAAACAGTCGCAAGAAAATTTACACCCATATCTACGCCAACCACTTGGCAAATGTGATGAAGGTTTGCTTCTTCCATTTCTTTGGATACAGGGATATGGAGAAACCACTTTTGATGTTTATTCACTAACTTTGCTGTTCCAAACGTCCATGTTCCGTCGAAATACGTTTCAAGTTCTTTCGTTTGAAAAGGAACTTTGATTCGTCCTTCTAACGTATTGATGGAAAACAACCCTTTGGTTAGGCTGTAATCTCGATTAAAAACGAGGTCTATTTGCGGTTTTTTAAACGCAATCTGACAACGCTTATGTTCATTGGTTTGGTTGGTTTTATATTTTGCAATCACCGTTTTTAACACAGACTGTGCCATTTGAGATTTTAAGCCAAATGTAGAGCGAAGTTTGCGGTACGTCATCTTGTGAAGTTTGGCTTGCACAAGGGTGTTTTCTTTGTATATCACTTCCGACACCGCATTGCACGCATCACGATATGCTTGCATCGTTTTTTGAAGAAGTTGTTCTTGTTCAGATGTCGGTAAAATTTTAATTTTTGCTGTTAAAGTCAATTTCATGTCCTCACCACCTTTCACTAATTTTATTTTATATTTTTTTAGCGAAAAATAAATAAAAAACGCATTCCTCCCCATGCTTGAAAGCAGGGGTTTCCTGCGTGATTAATCATGAAATCATCTCCACCATGACGCGATATAAACGCTCTGCCGCGTCACGAATGCCTAATTGAAACGCTGCTTCTTTCATATTTTTCAACGTTTGTTCGTCTAACAATATGCGGTCGATATCATCAAGCAAGCGCCCGCCTGTCAATTCGCTTTCTAAACGAACGATCGCTGCTCCCTTTTTTTCAAGCGCCCGCGCATTTTTTTCTTGGTGATTATTTGTCACATACGGGCTCGGAATTAAAATGCTTGGAATGCCGAGCGCTGTAATTTCTGCGAGTGTCGTTGCGCCTGCACGAGCGACGATGACATCGACCCCTGCCAATACTTCCGGCATGTTGTGAATAAACGGACGGATGATGACGTTTGAAGGATTGCCGACATCGTTTACCGCCTTTATTACTTTATCATAATGAACGTCACCTGTAACATATAAACATTGATACGGCTTTTGTTCAACTTCATGCAGCACCTGCAAAAACGCCTCATTGATCGGACGTGCACCGCGACTACCACCGACAATGAGCACCGTTTTTTTCTTCTCATCTAATCCGAGCGACCGTCTCGCTTCTCGTCCGTCTTTTCCTACGACTTCTGAAGCGCGCGGGTTTCCTGTTAACACCACTTTTTCTTGTGGGAAATATTGTTTTGTTTCTTCAAAACAAATGGCCACTTTATCGGCATAACGGCTTAAAAAAGTATTCGTCAGCCCCGGAATGCTGTTTTGTTCATGAATGATCGTTGGAATACCTAGTTTAGCTGCCGCATATACGACAGGTCCGCACACGTATCCCCCTGTGCCGAGCACAACGTCCGGTTTGTATTGTTTCAACAGTTTTTTGCATGCGCGCACACTTTTTATAAAACGTACGATCGTTTTGACGTTTTCAAATGAAAGACTACGTTTCAATCCGCTAATGTCGATCGCATGAAACGGGATGTTTTCTCTTGGAACGATCGTGCTTTCTAACCCTTTTTTTGTCCCGATATATAATACATCGACGTTCGGATGTTGTTTTTTCACTTCATGAATAAACGAAAGCGCAGGATAAATATGACCTCCTGTTCCGCCACCACTTACTACAATTTTCATCGTTTTTCCCCCTCATCAAAAGTAACAGAAGAAGCTGACTTCCGGGAAGTCAGCCTTAATATCGCGCATAACGGCTAATGTTTAACAAAACACCAATCGCCATAAGCATGAGCGTCAATGACGAGCCGCCATAACTTAAAAACGGCAACGTGATCCCCGTTACCGGCATAAGTCCGGTCACGACCCCGATATTGATCATCACTTGGATGGCCACCATCGCAATGATACCGACAGCTAAAAAACTGCCGTATAAATCTGGTGCTCCTAAAGCGATACGAATGCCACGCCAAAGCAGTAAACTGAACAGAAGCAAAACGAGCGAACCGCCAATAAATCCGAGCTCTTCTGCTAAAATGGCAAAAATAAAGTCCGTTTGTGGCTCAGGCAAGTAAAAAAACTTTTGGCGGCTTTGTCCGAGCCCGAGCCCAAATAGCCCGCCCGGCCCGATCGCATAAAGCGATTGAATGATTTGAAAACCGCTTCCTAACGGATCTTCCCACGGGTTTAAAAATGACGTAATGCGCTTGATGCGATACGGAGCGGATAACACAAGCCCAGCAAAACCAGCCAAACCAAGCAAGCCAAGAAGAACAAAGTGGCTCATGCGCGCACCAGCGACAAAAATCATAACAACACACGTGCCGACCATGACCGTTCCCGTCCCTAAATCGGGCTGCAACATAATCATTCCGAACGCAATAAATACGAGCGTTAAAGACGGAAGTAAACCTTGTTTAAATGACGCGATTTTTTTTTGGTTTTCGGATAAATATTTCGCTAAAAACGCGATCATCGCCATTTTCATAAACTCAGATGGCTGAATGGAAAACGCGCCAACACCAATCCAGCTACGCGAGCCGTTGCGCACCATGCCGATGCCCGGAATTAAGACGAGAATGAGAAGGATAAAACAAACGATAAGCAACACTTTCGCCCACGTCCGCCACGTCCAATAGTCGATGTTCATGAAAAAAAACATCGCGACGATGCCAACCCCTGCGAACAATAGTTGGCGTTTCGCAAAGAAAAACGAATCATGAAACTTGTAATCCGCCCATATGGCGCTAGCGCTATACACCATAACAAGCCCGATTGCCAACAACGAAAACGTGATGATCATTAACAAAAAATCAGGTGCAGACTTTTTTCCATGCAATGCGGAACACCTCAATTTACTTAAAATTCGTCTTATTTAAGCTTATGCACCGCATGTACAAACATGTCCCCACGCTGTTCGAAAGTTTTATATTGATCCCAACTTGCACACGCTGGGGAAAGTAAAATAATATCGCCCGGTGACGACCATTCATATGCGGCAAAAGCTGCTTGTTCCACATTATCGACACGTTTCACTTGCTGTATTCCTGCTTCGCGCGCAACGCGCTCAATTTTTGGTGCCGTCTGCCCGAATGTAATGACGGCTTTCACATGTTTGAAGTACGGCAATAACTCATCAAACTCGTTGCCGCGATCTAAGCCGCCAGCAAGTAAAATGACCGGCTCATGAAAGGCGCTTAACGCTTTTTGCGTCGCTAATATGTTTGTCGCTTTTGAGTCGTTATAAAATTTTCTTCCGTTGATTTCAGCGATAAATTGCAAGCGATGAGGAACGCCTGTAAACGTCGTTAAGACACGGCGAATCGCCTCGTTGTCTGCACCTGCGAGTTTTGCTGCTGCAACAGCGGCCAATATGTTTTCGAGATTGTGCGTTCCACGTAGCGCTACATCTGTAATATCGATGATGCGCTCGTCATGAAAATAAATGGCGCCTTCTTTCACCGTTGCTCCGTACGATAATGGTGTTTTCACAGAAAACGGCACGTGTTGTGCGCGGCTTTTTTTCGCTAATTGCATGACGATCGGATCATCGGCGTTGACAACCGCGTAGTCTGTTTCCGTTTGGTTTTTAAAAATGTTTCCTTTCGCTTCTGCGTACGCTTCTTTCGTTCCGTGATAGTCTAAATGTGCATCAAAAATATTTAACAACACGGCGATGTGCGGACGAAAGCGAATCGTTCCGAGCAGTTGAAACGAAGATAATTCCATGACGATGATATCATCTTTTGTGGCATGTTTGGCAACTTCGCATGCAACTGTTCCGATATTTCCGGCGATCAAAGGACGACGTTTCGCTTCTTGTAACATGTGATAAATCAAGGTCGTCGTCGTCGTTTTTCCGTTCGAACCTGTAATGCCGATAATCGGCGCTTCTGACGTTTCATACGCAATTTCGACTTCCGTAATAATCGGAATGTGTTTGGCGAGCGCTTTTTGAACGAGCGCGTTTGTGTATGGAATACCCGGATTTTTCACGACAACATCAAACGGCTCATCAAGCAACTCAGGCGGATGCCCCCCGCATACGAGACGAACACCAAGCGCTTCTAACTGTTGCTTTTCTGGCTCGCTCGGTTCGTTGCGATCATTGACGACGACATCCGCACCAAGCTCACGAAGCCGTTTTGCTGCTGCCAATCCGCTTTTCGCTAAACCTAATATGAACACTTTTTTTCCGTTGTACATTATACCCACACCTCAATATAAATTCCTAAGACGGCAAACAATAAGCCAACTGCCCAAAACGTCACGACAACGCGCCACTCCGACCAGCCGATTAACTCGTAATGATGATGAAGCGGGCTCATACGAAACACGCGTTTTCCTGTCGTTTTAAACGAAATGACTTGAATGATGACAGATAATGTTTCAATGACGAATACGCCACCGATAATGACTAATAATATTTCAAGTTTCGTTAAAATGGCAATCGTCACAATCGCCCCACCAAGCGCAAGTGAACCGGTATCCCCCATAAACACTTTCGCAGGATGCGCGTTGAACACAAGAAATCCAAGCACCGCACCGACAACCGCGACGCTAAAAATAGCCACGTCATATTGCCCTTGATTCCAAGCTAAGACAGCATATGCACCGAACGCAACCGCTGCTGTTCCCGCTAATAACCCGTCTAAGCCGTCCGTTAAATTAACTGCATTCGAGCCGCCAACAAGCATAAAAATAATAAGCAAAACATAAGCGACTCCTAAATCAATGGACACGTCTGTTCCGGGAATGGAGACGACGGTTGACATGCTGTAACGTTGAAAGAAAAAGTAAAATACGAGCGCAATAAGCAATTGTCCTGCTAGTTTTTGCTTGCTCGTTAAGCCGAGGTTGCGTTTCATCACCACTTTAATAAAGTCGTCAATAAAACCGAGCAACCCATATCCGACCGTAACGAACAACAACATATATGTGTGCGCTGTGCGTTCAAAAAATATATCGCTCATGATCCATGTGGTGATAGAAAGCGACAATAAAATCATTAACCCACCCATCGTCGGCGTACCTGATTTTTTTTGATGAGATTGTGGTCCTTCTTCACGAATGCTTTGCCCAAATTTTAATCGTCTTAAAAACGGAATAAAAATGGGCGATAACACAACGGTAATAATAAAGGCAAGCCCCGCCGTAAACAAAATGACTTTCTCGTTCATGATCGTTGCACCTTCCTCATTTCCTATTTATCTTTTCTTCGTTGAATAGCTTCGCGTGCGACGACACGATCATCAAAATGGAACACATCTTTCCCGATGATTTGATACGTCTCATGTCCTTTTCCAGCGATTAAAATGATATCGTCTTTTTCGGCTTGCTCAATGGCGTATGTAATCGCCTCTTTTCGATCGACAATACATACGACGTCTTCAGCTACCCCTTGTTTCATATCGTTTAAAATGACGAGCGGATCTTCTGAACGCGGATTGTCGGATGTAAAAATCGGTACGTCGCTATATTTGACTGCGATTTGCGCCATCAATGGTCGCTTCGTCCGATCGCGATCTCCACCGCAGCCAACGACGACAAATACACGTTTTTTCGCAAACTGTCGAATCGTCTGCAATACGTTTTCTAAACTATCTGGTGTGTGTGCATAATCGACGATGACAGTAAACGGTTGCCCGGCATCAACAACTTCAAAGCGACCGGGAACACCTTCAATATCGGCGATGGCTTCTACAATCGTAGAGAGCGGAATGTTTGAAACGAGACAAGCGCCGACTGCAGCTAACAAATTATAAACATTAAACATGCCAATAAGCCTCGTTTTCACTTGTACCGTTTCGATTGGGGTAACAAGTTGGAATGTCGTACCACTTGTAGTTATTTCAATTTGTTTCGCCATAATGTCGCTTTTATGATGAATGCCGTACGTCACAACTGTTGCGGCCGTACTTTTTTTATACTCTTCTGAGGCAGCATCGTCTGCATTCAATATCGCAAATTTTGGACGTCGGTGATCAAAACGGTTACCGAGTTGCGCAAACAACAGCCCTTTCGACCAACGATAATGATCCATCGTTTGATGATAGTCTAAGTGGTCTTGCGTTAAGTTTGTAAACACCGCGACATCAAAATCGCAACCATGCACTCTCCCCATATGTAGCGCATGCGATGATACTTCCATCGCAGCGATGTCCACGTGCGCATCAACCATTTTGCGAAACATGTTTTGTAAAATAAGCGATTCTGGGGTTGTATTTTTTACATCATACGTATCGTCGCCAATTTTCATGTTAATCGTACCGATAAGCCCGGTTTTTTTTCCAGCGTGACGGCATATGCGTTCGATTAAATGGGTCGTCGTCGTTTTTCCGTTCGTTCCTGTTACCCCGATTAAATGAAGGTGGTGCGTCGGCTGACCGTAAAAGGCGTCGGCTAATACAGCGAGAGCACGTCGGCTATCGTTCACATAAATGACCGGTACAGGCAATGCGAGCGGTTTTTCTGCCACGACTGCAACTGCTCCGCGCGCGACAGCTTGTTCCGCAAAATCGTGCCCGTCTACTGTAAATCCTTTGATGCATACAAATAACGAACCTTGTTTTACTTCTCTTGAGTCCATTTCAATTGATGTAATCGTTGGATTTTCTGTTGCAAGTGGGGTAAAGCTATGTAAATGTTGAAGTAACGTTTGTAACTTCATACCGATCGTTCCTTTCTTTTTTTCTTATCTAAACAGAAAAAGAAGCCATGAGGATACTTCCTCTAGGCTTTACCGTTTCGTTCCAAAATAAACCCGGATCGTCGCTCCTTCTTTCACTTTGACTCCAGGCTTCGGCGCCTGTTCAACAACCGTATCGCCTTCGCCACTACCATCTAATTTTAAGTTAAAAAGTTGCTGTTGCAAATCTTTTTTTGTTAAACCGATTAAATTTGGCACTTCTACATAGCGTGGGTCGAGCCATGTCGTTTCTTTTTCAATTTGCTGTTTGCGCGGTTTGACACCGAGCGCGCGCAAGCTATCTTCCATAATGTTTCCAACAATCGGAGCGGCGACGACACCACCAAATTGTACTGTGCCTTTCGGATTATCGACCGCCACGTATACAACAATTTGTGGATCGTCTGCTGGCGCAAAACCGATAAATGAAACGATATGGTTGTCTTTTAAATATTGACCGTCTTTCGCTTTTTGAGCTGTTCCGGTTTTACCGCCAACGCGGTAACCGTCGACAAACGCTCCCTTCCCTGTTCCTTGGGCTACCACGCTTTCGAGGGCATAACGAATTTGTTTAGACGTTTCCTCGGAAATAACCCTTCTTTTTGCTTTCGGTGTTTGTCGTTGAATGACTTCTCCTGTAACCGGATCGAGCCATTCTTTTGCGATGTATGGTTGGTATAAAACCCCTCCATTTACCGCAGCAGCGACCGCTGCCACTTGTTGAATCGGTGTAACAGCTACCCCTTGACCGAAAGCAGTCGTTGCTTGTTCGACCGGTCCAACGCGATGAAGTGGGAATAAAATTCCTTTTCCTTCCCCTTGCAAATCGATGCCCGTTTTCTCACCGAAACCAAACGCGCGAATATATTCGAATAGTTTATCTTTGCCGAGTCGATCACCAAGTTCAACGAATCCCGGGTTGCAAGAGTTTTGGACAACTTCAAGAAACGTTTGATCGCCATGCCCCCCACGTTTCCAACAATGAAGCGTCGCACCAGCCACTTTCACATGTCCTGGATCATAAAAATGTTCTTTTAATAAATCGACCTTTTTTTCTTCTAATGCCGCAGCGAGCGTAATAATTTTAAACGTGGATCCCGGTTCATACGTGCTCCAAATCGGCAAATTGCGGTTAAAAATTTCAGGTGGCACGTTTTGAAAATCAGCGGGATCAAATGTCGGACGGCTTGCCATCCCTAAAATTTCTCCGTTGTTCGGATTCATCGCAATCGCAATCATTCCGTCAGGGCGATACGTCGCTTCCGCAATCGTTAGCTCGCGCTCTAAAATCGTTTGTACACGTGTATCAATCGTCAATTTTAAATCAAGCCCATCCACGGGTGGCGTGTACGCATCCGCCATCCCAGGCATGCGTTTTCCTTTCGCATCGGAATAAAATTGAACGGAACCGGGTTTTCCGCTTAGCTGTTTATCGTAGTAAAGTTCAAGTCCCATTAATCCTTGATTGTCAATACCTGCAAAGCCGAGCACATGTGATAAATAGCTCCCGAACGGATAATAACGCTTCGAATCTTCCGCAATGTATACTCCTTTCATCCCTAAATCGCGAATTTGTTTCGCTTGTTCGTTTGAAATTTTTCGCCCCTCTGGATGAATACGTTCAATCGACGTTTTTTTCGTCACATGTTTATACGCTTTTTCTACCGGCATATTTAATATGCGCGCAAGCTCTTTCGCTACTTCCGATGGGTTTTCAATTTGTCGTGGAACGACGAGCACGGATGGGGCACTCATATTTGTTGCAAGAGGCACTCCGTTACGATCGACGATTTCCCCACGCTCTGGTTCAAACGGAATGTTTCGACTCCATAAATCTTTCGCCCGTTCTGTTAACATATCTCCTAATACAAATTGCACATAACCGAGACGAATATCAATAATTGCAAAAATGAAAAATCCGATCAATAAAACGGCCGTCAATCGCTTTCGAACTGTTACTGCACGCATACAGCGGAACCTCCTTCATCTATTTCGGCTCGTTCCACTATATGCTTGTACCGTTTTATATAGAACTAATCGACCGGACCGTCTATCTCTTGCTGTTCAGTGCTTGCTTGTTGTTTTTCATCGATGTCTGACGGTTTCGCAAGCTCGACAATCATATAGTCGTTTTGCTTGACGACTGTCCCCGGCGTAATATTTTGCCTAAATACGTACCCGCTTCCGATAAAGCTTGGCTTTAACCGCAACAGTTCGGCAAGCTTCATGACGTCGCGCAGCGACCAGCCAGTCACATCCGGCATGATCGCATCTCCGTCCGTTTGCAACAACACGCGATCTGGCGCAACGACGTATTCGCCTGCTTGTGGAAATTGGGCACGCACTTTCGTTCCCTTTCCGATGACCGTCACATGTAATCCTTGTTTTTTCAATGACTGTGTTGCTTGCTCTACCGACTGACCAATATACGAAGGAAGAGCGATGCTTTTTTCTTTTTTCACTTGTTTTTTCTTAACGGTCGGTTCAATGTTTAAATATTGTAAACTATTTTTCATCACCGAGTTAAAAATCATCGATACAGGTGCTGCCCCTGTTTCTGTATATGAAATGTTCGGTTGTTGCACAGCAACATACATAATTAAGCGCGGATTTTCACGCGGCGCCATCCCTAAAAATGAAAAAATGTAGTTTTGATGCCCAGTTAAATACCCGCCTTCTGGATCTGGGATTTGGGCTGTTCCTGTTTTTCCTGCGACGCGATAACCCTCAATTTGATACGGACGCCCTGTTCCTTTTTCAGATGTGACGACCGTTTCTAAAATGTCTAGTACTTTTTCAGCTGTTTCTTTTGAAATCGGTGTATCGACAACAACAGGTTCGTGCTTCATCACTGTTTTTCCTCTATCTCCGTCAACGATGCGGTCAACAACGTACGGTTTCATCATTTTTCCACCGTTTGCGATGGCGATTGCTGCTTGAATTTGTTGAATCGGTGTGACTGACGTTCCTTGTCCGAATCCTGTCGTCACTTTTTCGATCGGATAACGATACAAAATGTTTCCAACTTTTTCACCCGGCAATTCAATGCCTGTCGGTTCGTTAAAACGGAACCGGTGCAAATATTGTAAAAAGCGATCTTCCCCTAATTTTTCACGCACAATTTTTGCGAATGCGACGTTTGACGAGCGCTGTACTCCCTCAAGAAACGTAATTTTCCCCCACCCGACTTTGTTATGGTCACGAACGCGATGGGGACCGATTTGATATGAGCCTGACTGGTACGTTTCATTCGGTTGAAACACTCCTTCATTCACCGCGGCGGCGAGCGTGAAAATTTTCATCGTCGATCCCGGTTCATATGGATACGAAATCGCATCGTTAAAATAGTTTTCGATGTTTCGTTTGTTCGGATCAAAACTCGGACGGGTGCTCATCGCTAAAATCGCCCCAGTTTTCGGGTCAGCGACAATGGCGATCATTTTTTTCGGTGTATATTGTTTTTCGACGGCATTCATCGCGTCTTCTAAAAACGTTTGAATATGTTTATCAATCGTCAAATAAATGTTTTTTCCGTTTTGCGGTGGAACGATTTGTTCATCTGCATGAGGCAGTTTAAACCCTTGTTGATCGCCTTCATAGACGACATAGCCGTCTTTTTCTTTTAATTGCTCATTAAACTGTTTTTCAATGCCCATTTTTCCTTCGACTTCGTTCGTCGCTTCATCTTTTTGCGCATAGCCGACGACGTATGAGGCAAACGTACCGTTTGGATAAAATCGTTTTGAATCGCGTATAAACGTAATGCCTGGAAGCTGTAACGCCTCAATTTTTTGTTTCACCGTTTGGCTAATGCCGCGGCCGTTCGGGCCGAACTCAACTTGCTTCGCCTTCTTTTTTAAAATGCGCTCGACATCCGCTACGTCCATATTTAATAATGGGGCCAACTTGCGCGCTGTTTCCTCTGGATCAGTCACATGTTGCGGCATGTTCGGATCGAGAATGGCGGCCACTGTATACGAAGGAATGTCTTCAGCAATTACTTCTCCGCTTCGGTCGAAAATCGTTCCACGCTTCGCTTCAAGCGTTTGTTTTTTGAAATAACGTTTTTGTGCCTCGACCGCTAACACTTGTCCATCTACAACACCTGTAGCTTGTAAATAAACGAAACGTACAAACAATATAAAAAAGAGCAAGCTAAAAAAAACAAAACATATAGCTGCTCCTTTATGCGTATGTTTATGCTTTCTCATTTTGCATCAGTCCTGAACAACTTTTACGTTATTTTCGTTTAATGTAAGGCCAAGTTCTTTCGCTTTCGCTAAAATGCGCTCATACGTGCTTAACTCTTGCACTTGTACGTATAAATCGCGGTTTCGTTTTTCTTGCTCCTCAATGCTTGTTTGTAATTGTTGCACTTCTTTATTGACATGATAAATCGTAAATTGATTCGAAACGATTGTGACGCTACTATACAAAGCGAAGGCAAAAAACGAAACGAACACCATTTTTTCCCCAATCGTCCAACGTATATTTCGTTTTCGCTTTTTCTTTGGCGCGCGTTGGACGTGTTGTTCTTGTTGTACTTTTTGTACTTTTTGTTGAATGCGAACAGCTGCCATATACGTTTTTCCCCCTTTTTTACAACTTTTCAGCAATGCGCAATTTTGCAGATCGTGCGCGATGGTTATGTTGCAGTTCTTCTTCAGACGGGACGATCGGTTTTTTTGTAATGATTTTTAATTTCGGCTTATATTCATCTGGAATGATCGGCAATCCCGGCGGCAAGTGCGGTGTTTCACTTGCTTGTTTAAATGCGATTTTGCAAATGCGATCTTCTAGCGAATGGAACGTAATGACGCTAATTCTTCCTCCGGTCTTTAATAGATCAATTGCTTGTTCAATCGCTTCTTCAAACGCGCGCAATTCGTCGTTGACTGCAATGCGAATCGCTTGGAACACGCGTTTGGCTGGATGTCCCCCTGTTCGACGCGCTGGTGCGGGAATCGCTTCTTTAATGACTTCTGCAAGTTCTGTTGTCGTTTCAATTGGCTTTTGCTTGCGTGTTTGCTCAATTTTACGAGCGATCGCTTTTGAAAATTTTTCTTCACCATATTGGAAAAAAATTTTCACGAGCTGTTCGTACGACCATGTGTTGACAACGTCGTATGCTGTCAACGTTTGGTCACGATCCATGCGCATATCGAGCGGCGCTTCATGTTGATAACTAAAGCCACGCTCAGGCATATCTAACTGCGGGGACGATACACCAAGATCAAACAAAATGCCGTCGACTTCATGCACACCGTAAAACGCCAGCTGTTGTTTCAAATAGCGAAAGTTGCTTTTAATGATCGTAAACTGACCACGATATCGTTCAAGTCGCTGTTGCGCATGACGAATCGCGATATCATCTTGATCAAAGGCAAATAGTCTTCCTTCTGGCGATAATTGTGATAATAAATATTCGCTATGTCCAGCTCCCCCGAGCGTGCAATCTACATATGTACCATCTTTTTTAATATTTAATCCGTCAACTGTTTCCTTCAATAATACGGTTACGTGATGAAACAATGATGTCACCTACCTAAACAACATATACATAAAAAATGAGTGCAATTGTATTGTACCATCATTTCACAAAATTCACCACTTACTTCCGAACTATTCTATTGTACATAAAAAAAATCCTGTACGCGACAGGATTTTTTTATCGACGAAAATAGTTAAAGATATACAATTTTATGCATTCCGTTCCAACGATAATCGACATGAAGCAGACGATCCACAAAGTCTAAGCCGTAGCGATTCATATAGTAAAGCACGTTCCAAACCCGCTCTTGTAGCATATTGTTCGGGCGAAGCGACAGTTCAATGCGTTCATATTTGCGCACATGTACGTCATGTTTTTGCAACATGCGTCGTGTAATCAATTGTTGAAGATAATCGATTTGTGTCTCGACTCGTTCGGCATTTTTCAACATCACTCTTTCAAGATGCGGATCGACTTGCATGCCGAGTTGGCGAAGTTGCTCGTGAATGTGCGCTATCTGTTTTTTCGCTTCATGAAACGTCTCATCAAACGCCACAGGTTGATTGTTGCGCACCCATTCCTCTAACGCTTGCTTCGTGCCGTTTGTCAACGCCTCTGCTACTGTCATTTGCACATCCGCCAAGTCCGTAGCAATATGACGCTCGACAAGCGTGAGCGAAAGGCGCGGCACGATCGGTGGCATATGCCAATGGAAATGCTCAAATACTCGTTTTAATTCCGCCCAATAAGCAATTTCCCCCGGACCAGCGATAAAAGCGAGCGTCGGAAATAACCATTCTTGCATAAGCGGTCGTGTAACAACGTTGTTGCTAAACGATTGCGGCTCACTTTCGATTCGCTGTCTTAATTCGTCTCGCGTGAAACGATACACCCCATCTTTTGTGTAAAAACAATGTTGATCATCGTCATAATATAGCAAGCGACGTTGACCGTCATCATAAAATAAATGTGCGCACATCGGCGATACATCAATCGCTTGCTCATAGCCGAGTTGGGCGAGATGTCGTTGTTGAGTTTGCAACGCAGTTGTAATCGCTTCGTGTTCACGAGCGAGCGTCATAAACCATTCGCGCTCAATCGTCCGCAAATGCGGATGTGCTGCATCGACAATTACGATTCCTTCTTTCGCAAACAGCTTAAGTACGATCGCCGCGAAAAAGTCGGCCACCGTTTTTGACGTTGCCATGCATTCGTATATGTACGTACGCAATTCGTTTGTTACATTTGTTTCGCCAAATGTTTTGAATATGTCATCTATCCATTGTTTCAATGCATCTGCATCAAGATCGATGCGAGCAGCCATTCGCTTTTCTTTCGCGAGTGGCGAATACACATATTTTTTCACTTTTCCACGTTGTGCGACATGGACGTAATTAATTTCTGCAATGTCGTGGTCTTCAGATGCCATCCAAAATACCGGAACGACCGGCACACGAAGCTGTTGTTCTTGCTGTTTTGCTAATGTAATGATGGAAATGATTTTATATATCGTATAGAGCGGTCCGGTTAAAAGACCTGCCTGTTGTCCGCCGATAACGACGACGCTTTCTCGATGACGCAATTTTTCAATGTTTGCAATCGTTTCTTCACTTGCTTGAAACTGTTTATGATACGCAAGTAAATGATGAACGAGCGCATCGCGGGCATACGTCCGCTTTTGTAACTCATGCAAACGTTCTTCAAAAGAACAAGGATGGAACGCCTCGTGAACAGGAAACGTCCCTTCAATATATTCCGTAGCTAAACGGTTCGTTGCTGGCAAAGACAGCTCGATAACTTCCATTGTAAACTTCCTTTCTCATTCATGATGAAAACGCGATCATGACACGATGGATGACCCCATATATAAATAATCCTATATAAGCAGTTGCAAATAATAAAAATTGCATTCTCCAATATAACTTAAACGTTCGTTGTAACGATACATCGCCCGTTTTTTTCCAATATAAAATCATCCCAATCATAAATGTTACAATAAAAAAAATAAGCAATTCAACGATATACGATCGTTGAAAAACGGCTTGCAATAAAACATGAACAGCAAAAATAAAAAAAATGGTCGATCCGTTCACAGCGAAATGAAACGCCCGTTTTCCTTTTCGTTTAAAAATAGCTTTGGCAAGTGTAAATATAAAAAAAAACGACAAAAACGGCATAACAATCATGATAGCAATGAAAGAGGTGAGTATATCTTTCATCTCTCCGTCTCCCCCTCTAATTGTTTCCCTTTCATAAGCGCATATAAAAACGCGCTAATTGGGGCTGGGACGCATCGCTCGTTCGCTCGCTCAATCACATAGCCTAAAATCGCATCTAATTCCGTCATTCGCCCCGCCTCGATGTCACGCAACATCGATGAGCGATTGGCAGCCGTTTGTTGACAAACCGTTTCAATATGCTGCCATATACGTTCTCGCTGTTCAATCTGAAAAATAGATGCGACTTCATGAAACAACTGTTCCATCGCTTGCCGATACGGCGCATGTGTCACTAACATGCCGTTTGGTACTTGCAATAGAGCGGTAAGCGGATTAATAGCAACGTTCACCATTAATTTTTCAATTAACATCGTTTCCCAATCGCTGACATATTGGAACGGAAAACGGGCATCTGTCGTATATAGAAAAGAAAACGTTTCTTTTTTTCCGCGCCATACGCTCCATTTCGTTTTACCGACACCCGTATGGGAAACCGTCGTATCGTCGATTTTGAGCGCGCCATGTTCAACAACCGCAAGCGCAATATGATGATGAGGCATGTGCGGTAAATGGGACACATGCCCCATGCCGTTTTGCAAAAACATCACAGCGTCCGCTCGAAGCATATGCATGTTTGTTTTCAATATGTTTGTTAAGTCGTATTGTTTCACCGCTATAAATAACACATCTACATTCGTTTCACGAACGAACGGTTCAGCATGAACACGATGCGTCGTCCGTTCATCGCCACAAATGACCGTCAGCCCATGCGTACATAATTGTTCTGCTTGTTCTTGCCGACGCGTATAAACCGTCACGTCATAGTGGTTACTGAAATACGCTGCCGTCAATAAGCCGACTGCTCCGCCCCCTATAATTCCGATGCGCACAATGCGATCCTCCTCTTTTTTCCTATGTTTTATTGTATAAAAAAAAGTAGCTGGCGTCTATCAGCTACTACACAGACAATTGACGTGCGCGTTCTAAAATGTGCATCACCGTCTGATATTCTTGTTGCACCGCTTGCAGTTTCTTTTCAAGCTCTTCTTTTTCTTTTTGGAGCGTCCGTACTTGTTCGCGCAACTGTTCGATTTCTTGTTGCCCTTCCCCGCGTTGTTGCAACGTTTGTAAAAAAGAGATCACATCTTGCAACGTCATGTTTCGCTCGGCTAGTTGCGGTTCTTTTTTCTCTTTTCGTTGCTGTTTAGCAAGCTCTAACGCCTCTTCATATTGCTTCCGCACATATGCGTTCCAACGAAAACCACAAGCGGCTGCCGTTCGTGATAGTTTTTTCCCTACTTCTTCAAACGCGCGTAATTGGGTGCTCCCTTCGCGCACAAAAGCTAGCACCGTTTCAGCGAGCAATACATCTTCTTCTTCTGTCCATGCATCTTGGCGCGTCATTTCTATCCCTCCTCGCTACATTTACTATATGAGTATGCAGCTAATAGAGAAGATAGAAGACTATTTGTTTCGTTTCGTTAAAAATGATTGCACCGCTTGATCGTGTTCTTCGCTTTCCCATAAATATGCACATCGTTCGATTTCAGCGAAAAACCGTTGGCGAAACTGCTCTGTTTTCCAACGTGCCACCGCGGCTTCTTTATAAGCGCGCAATACAGCCGTTGATTTGTTCGTATACTCCCTTAACTCTTTTTCACATCGTTCGCGCAACGAGTCAGGAAAAACGCGATGTACAAAGCCGATATGCTCCGCTTCTTCCGCTGTCATCGTTTTCGCGCGCAACAATATATTGAGCGCTTGATCGTACGGCATTTTTTCAAATAACATCGTCGCGCCGCCCCAGCCGGTCGTGATCGCTAAATTCGCTTGCACAAATCCGAGGCGTGCCCCGGCACGCGCGAAACGAAAATCGCATGCGGTCGCTAATTCGCAACCTCCGCCGATCGCAGTTCCATTGATTAACGCAACCGTTGGCTTCGATAACGTCAATAAACGATATAAAATGTTTCCCATTTTCGCTAACATCGCATGCGCTTCTTCTTTTGTTTTCAGCTGATGAAACACTTGTAAATCGCCACCCGCGCAAAACGCCTCTTCTCCTTCCCCTGTAATGACGAGCACTTTCGCCTCATCATCTTGTTCAACGAGCGTCAGCGCTTGCTCGAGTTCATCCATGACTGCATAATCAATCGCATTTCGTCTTGCCGGACGACAAATGGTAAACGAGACGATGCCATGTTGTTTTTCGATCATTTTCCCTCTCCCCTTTACTGCATCTCCATCTTTTTTATTCGCTTTCCCGTTCTTTTTTCCTTCCAAATAAGAAAAGCGCAAGGGAGTGACCCTTACGCTTCTCTTATTTGTTTACAACGTCTTTTCCTTTGTATGTTCCACAAACTTTACATACGCGATGAGCAAGTTTCATTTCACCGCAGTTTGGGCATTCTACCATACCAGGTACGCGCAATTTGAAGTGCGTACGACGTAGTCTCTTTTTCATTTTCGATGTTCTTCTAAAAGGTACTGCCATCATTTCCACCTCCTTAAAGAGATTTAGGCGAATATGGAGGCCGGTGTAGTTCCGGATCTTCCCTTAAGATTCATTTTTGTTTTCGAAAAACTTTGCTAGCTTCGCAAGGCGCGGATCGATTTTGTTTTCATGTTCTTCTTCCGAAATGACCGTCCATCCTTTTCCTGATTGTGGAACGGCATCCGGATGATCCGGCTGCTCGCTAAACACTTGCATCGGCACTTCAAGAAGAATAAGTTCTTTGACGATCGGCATTAAGTCGATCGCATCTCCTTGAACAACATGTGACTCTTCATCGGTTGCATCATAATCGTTCAAAAAAAACGTTTCTGTGCTTTCGATGGCGAATGGATACGATACGTCCACGAGTGTACGAGAACAAGGGAGTTTCATCGTCCCTTCGATCGTTAAGTGGAACGTGAACTTTTTCGCGCTCACATCTGCCCGTCCGTGCACACGCACAGGGGAAATGTCGCGAATCGAGTCGTCCACTTCTTTCAATTCGGACACATCAGCCATTTCGTCAATCGTCAGCCCTTTATGTTGCAACTGATGAAGTTGATGAATAGACCATCTCAATGATAATCACCTCAAGACAACAAAGAAAATTATACGTTTGAACAACGGTTTTGTCAATATTTTTTCTTTACACTACTTCCATTATAATCAGCTTATACTCACTGTATCACGTTTTACATAAAAAAGAAAGGTGGACAATACATGAAAGCGGTCGGCATCGTTGTCGAATACAATCCGTTTCATAACGGGCATTTATATCATGTGCAACAAACGAGAAAAAAAACGAGCGCAGATTGCGTCATCGCCGTCATGAGTAGCTCATTTACACAACGGGGCGAACCGGCGATCGTACCGAAATGGGAGCGCGCTCGCATGGCGCTTGCAGGCGGCGTCGATCTCGTCGTTGAACTTCCTTATACGTTTGCTGTTCAAACAGCTGAATGGTTCGCTCAAGGGGCTATTTCGATTCTCGATGCGCTTTTTTGCGAGCAATTATGTTTCGGAAGCGAGGATGGAAGCATCGAACCGTTTATAAAAACGGCTCAACTTCTCGTTTATGAAAAAGAGCAACATAACGAAAAAGTAAAACAATATATGCAACAAGGTATCAACTATGCAAAAGCGTATACGCTGGCCCTTCATGACATTGGTCACGATACGCTTGACGTTTCACAACCGAACAACATTTTAGGGTTACATTACGTCAAGGCGATTATCGAACAACGAAGCAAGATGATGCCAGAAACGATTCAACGAACGGTTGCTCATTATCACGATGAAACGCTTCCAGCAAACGATAACATTGCGAGCGCAACGAGCATTCGTCGCTTTTTACAGGTTAGTTATGACGATGTCGCACGCTACGTTCCGCATACAACATATGAAACGTTACAAACGTATCGCCATACGTATATGACGTGGCACGATTGGAAAAGATATTTTCCGTTTTTAAAATATCGACTATTGACGATGGAAGTAGACGACATTCAACAAATTGCTGAAGTGGAAGAAGGAATTGAATATCGACTAAAAAAAGCAATCATTCACGCCACGTCATTTCACGATTTTCTTTCGGCTGTCAAAACGAAACGATATACGTGGACACGATTGCAACGTATATGCACCCATATATTAACGAACGTCACGAAAAAAGAAATAGCGAAAGCAATCAAAAACAAGCGTGCAACATACATTCGTCCGCTAGCGATGAACGAAACAGGGAGAGCGTATTTGCAAGAAGTTAAAAAGCGCATGACGTTGCCGCTTGTGACAAGCGCCAAACAAATGAGACACGATCCGATATATCAAATAGAAAAAAAAGCGACGCAGGCGTATTTTTCGATTTTGCCTGAGCCGCTTTGTTCGGAAGCGTTACAGCGCGAGTATAAAACTCCGCCGTTACGATAATTTTTGTAAAAATTGAACGGCATCATCAAACGTATCAACAGGTACAATTTTCATGTTTGTGCCAATATCTTTCGCTGTTTTGACCGCTTCTTTATAATTGGAATGTTTCGCTCCGCGTTCGTTCGGCGCGAAAAAAATGTCCGCTCCTGCTTTATGAGCAGCGATCACTTTTTGAGAAATGCCGCCGATCGGTCCGACTTCGCCGTCGATATTGATCGTTCCGGTACCAGCGATGCGATACCCTTTCGTTAAATCTTCTCGGATCAATTGATTGTACACTTCTAGCGCAAACATAAGTCCAGCGGACGGTCCGCCAATGTCATCAGATTCAATATGAACAGGCGGATCCGTCACAATATCGCGATCCGTCATGACGGAAACGCCGAGACCGATGCGATTTTTTTCATTTGGAAACGGCGCAAGCGTCAACGTTGCTGTTTTTTCTTTTCCTGATCGTTTATACGTAATTCGGACGCGATCTCCTTTTTTCTTTCCGCTTACGTATCGAATAAATTCGTCTGCGTCGTTGAGACGTTGCCCGTCAATCGCAACTAATTGATCGCCGCTTTTTAAATATTTTGCTGCCGGCATGTTATCGACGACATAAAGCACATATACACCTTTATTGCGATATGAAACCGGTTTGTTTGCTTTTTTGTAGGCGACAGCAATCGCCGTTTCTTTTGAATTTTCCATCATTTTTAATTGGCGATGCGTATATTCTTCGTCGCTTTCCCCTTCTTCTCTTACTTCATCCATGCGGTACAACTCGTTATATTTACTCACATGCGCAAGCATAAACGAAAAAAGATTGGCTTGCCCCATGCGAACGGTCGTTAACATAAATTGTCCTTTTTCTTCATAGCCGCCTTGCACTTCAACGAGCGGACGTAACGGTTCCGCCGTTCCAGGCATCGTCACGTAATACGGCAAGTGAAAAAAAGTCGCAAAAGCGAGTAGTAGTGCAACGATGATCGTAATTCGAATATACCGTCTTTTATTCATTGTTTAAACCCCTTCTCTGCAAGCAATTGACGAATGATCGGAAGCTGTTGGCGCGTTGCTTCTTCTCCCATTTGAATCATCTCTTTCGCATGGGTAAACGCATACGAGCTATAACGCTCAAGCGATGGACGAATGACGACATCCGCTTGGGCGATACGGTGGGAAGCAAGTTCAGCTTGAATAATATCTAAACTTTGTAAAATGACATCAAAAATGGAGGTGATCGTATCGTTTTTTTTCACGGAAGCGACGTCGACAGCGATGACGACGTCAGCTCCCATGTCGCGTACGACGGCCGCTGGTACGCGATCGATCACTCCGCCGTCCACGAGCAGACGCCCGTTCCATCGCTCTGGCACGAAAATGCCCGGAATGGAAATGCTGGCGCGCACCGCATCTGCTATACTTCCTTTGCGAAACACAACTTTCTCCCCTTTTTGTAAATCGGTCGCCACGATCGCAAGCGGAATACGGGCGTCTTCAATACGCTTTTGTTTTGTCATGACCGAAATGAAATGTTTAATTTGACGCCCGGCAACGAGTCCCATTTTCGGGACTGTCCAATCGATGTAATCGTTGCGTCGAAACGCTGTCGCGAGCCGATATAATCGTTCCGTTGTCATGCCTGATGCGTACAACGCACCAACGAGCGCCCCCATGCTACTTCCGGCGATCATATGAATCGGAATGTTTTCTTCTTCCAACACTTTAATGACCCCGGCATGCGCAAAGCCGCGCGCACCGCCCGAACCTAACGCCAACCCGATTTTCATTCCTGCTCCCCCTTCCTGTTCAATACTATGGTCTAAAATGTCCACATATACTCGTATATTAAAACGAGTACGATCGGCAAATGAGGAGGCTAACGAACGATGAAAGAAAAATGGAAAACATTGCTGTTATCATCGATCATTATTTGTTTATGTATCGCATTACTTCGCTATCCGCAACATTCATTTGAAGCGGCGGTGCGTGGATTGCATATGTGGTGGGATGTCGTCTTCCCATCTCTTCTTCCTTTTTTTATTGTATCAGAAATTTTGATCGGCTTTGGCGTCGTTCATTTTCTCGGCGTATTGCTTGAGCCGTTCATGCGTCCGCTATTTAAAGTGCCGGGCATCGGCGGATTTGTTTGGGCGATGGGTATGGCTTCGGGATACCCTGCCGGTGCAAAACTGACTGCTCGCCTAAGACAGCAACAACAACTTTCCGCCATCGAGGCGGAGCGGCTCGTTTCGTTCACAAACTCATCTAACCCGCTTTTTATTTTCGGGGCGATTTCCGTCGGTTTTTTTCATAATCCGAACATCGGCATCATTCTTGCTTTGTCTCATTATCTCGGCAACATTTGCGTCGGGCTGATGATGCGCTTTTACGGAAAAGACGAAAGCAACGCGGTTCAAAAACAAACAAAAAGCCTTTTGCGCCAGGCGTTTCGCGCCATGCATGAAACACGCTTAAAACATAGCCAAGCCATCGGAAAGCTGCTTGGAGATGCGGTTCGTTCCTCCATTCAAACGCTTTTAATGATCGGTGGATTTATTATTTTATTTTCTGTTTTGAATAAGCTACTTTATATTACAAACATAACGAAATGGCTAGCCGACATCGTACAATACGCCTTGGCATTCTTTCACTTACCTAGCGAATTAAGCGTTCCGTTCATCGCCGGGTTGTTTGAAATTACGCTCGGCAGCCAAATGGCAAGCGAAGCAACAAACGCAACGCTATTACAAAAAGTCATCGTCACAAGCTTCATCCTTGCTTTTGGCGGTTTTTCCGTCCAAGCTCAAGTCGCAAGCATTTTAGCGGAAGCACATATTCGCTTTCAACCGTTTTTTATCGCTCGTATATTTCACGGTTTTTTCGCTGCTTTTTTCGCATTCATTCTTTGGAAACCGCTGTATGTTCAGCCGCTTGAGTCGGCAGAAACGTTGCCTGTTTGGCTTCCGGAAGCGACGATCCGTTGGCCGATATTGTACATACATTGGATCGAGCAATATGGCTTTTTTGTGACGGCAATCGCATGTTTCCTATATGTCTTTTCGGCTTTCCGACGCGAAAAACCACCTGTTTAAAGGTGGTTTTCTGCATGAGCAAACTTTTTTCGGAGCGCTTCTTCGACAACTTTTGGCACAAGTTCGGAAATGTTGCCGTTATATTTCGCGACTTCTTTCACGATGCTTGAGCTTAAAAAGGAGTATTGGTTGTTTGTCATCATAAAAAACGTTTCAATTTGCTCATTTAATATGCGATTCATAGACGTAATTTGCATTTCGTATTCAAAATCGGAAACAGCACGCAAGCCACGCAAAATGGCGCTTGCGTGTTTACTTTTCGCATAATCAACAAGCAAACCTTGATAACTGTCAACGAAGACGTTATGTAAATCTTTTGTCACTTCTTCTAGCAGCTGCACTCGCTCTTCTGCTGAAAACAACGGTTTTTTTGATGAATTGTTTAACACGACAACATATACTTTGTCAAACACTTTCGCTCCGCGGCGAATAATATCTAAATGTCCATATGTGACAGGATCAAAGCTTCCTGGGCATACCGCAATACTTGCCATCTCTATTCTCCTTCCTCGTCTACGTAAGCGTAAATCGATACAGCCGTAATGCCATACGTTTCGTGTTTCACTTTTGTTAAACGACCGATGTGAATGGGAAGCTCGACTTCCGCATCATGCTCTGCAACAAGAAAGCCGTCTCGTTGTAAAAGCTGATGCGCATCAACGATCGCGATAAGCGCTTCCAACTGTTTATTTTTATAAGGCGGATCAAGAAAAATTAAACGAAAGGTCAACCCTCTTTTTATAATTGCCTTTAACGCGCGTTCGGCATCGTTGCGATAAATTTCCGCTTGATCGGTCAAACGACAGGCAGCAACGTTTTTTTTCATCGTTTGCACCGCTTTTGCGTCATGATCGACGAAAATAACGCGATCTAATCCGCGACTTAACGCTTCGATGCCAAGTCCACCGCTTCCGCCAAATAAATCAAGCCCAAGCCCGCCGGAAAAATACGGACCGATCATATTAAACATCGCTTCTTTCACTTTATCTGTCGTTGGACGTGTCGTCATCCCTGGTACAGCTTGTAACAGCTTTCCTTTACACTTCCCTGATATGACTCTCATCGTATTTCACCTCGCTTTTATGATCATAGCATAACCGACGAAATGGACAATCATTGTAAGGAAAAAAATGATGAGGATGTATACAATGCGAAACAATGGTCATACTGGTAGTAACAACATCGTTAATGATGTTGTTGCCAACCACGGAGAAGACTTACGTTCCCCATAAGTTCTTCCTCCGGTTTCTCCTCTCCCTTTTTTCCTTCTCTTTTTCGGCTTGTCCGAGAAAGAATGGAAGGGACCCTGCGGCATATGCCACAGGGCATTTTTTTTTGCCTTACTGACCAACCACGTGTATTTCTTCAGCCGTTTCGCTAATGTGGACGGAAAACCATTTCGGAAATTCCGTCCGTTCAATGTATAGCGTCCCATTCCATTCCCGAATGACTGCATTTGTGCTGTTTGTAAAAAATCTCCAACGAGCATTCCCTTTTTCAATAAATACCGCTTCTCCCGAACGTTGAACAGTATAGCCGAGCGTGCGCATAATCGGAATAAACGGAAACAGTTGTTGATCGTCTTTTAATAAAACGTGAGCGTTTGGCAATTTCACGTCATCGACGACGAGCATTTTTCGCTCTGTAAACGTCATGTATGGTTCCTCGTTTTGAAAAAATGTCGTGTTTCCTTCGTACACTTCGCCTAGCCATTCGTCTAATTTTTTCAACGTCAACGGCTGACCGTCATTTTTAGTGACTAGCGTCCAAAACGTTTGTTGTTGCTCTTTCGTTAACGTTTGTTGCAATTGCTGAAAAACAAGTTTCGCTCTTTTTGTCATCGGCTCCGTTTTCGTCATATATGAAACGAGCAAGTCCCATATCCAATCGGGAACAGTGCTATTTGGAAACCGATGCTGTAACTGCACGCGAACGTAAGCGCGCTGTGTGTCAGAAACGGAAGCTGTATCCGAGATAATGACGAACGTCGGCGTCATATATTGCAGACGCGATGAAGTAACAATTAACGTTTGCACATCGCTTTCTTTCCAAAACGATAACGCTGTTTCGTGAAGCGGTTTTGTCGCGTATATGACTAAATCACCGTTAAACGTTGGCTGCAACGGTTGCGATTGAAAATAAAGCGGAACGGTTTGTCCGCCTTTTTTCTCCCACATGAAAAAAGAAAAAGACGGTTTATAGACGTAACCAACGAGCTTTCCGTCTGCTGCCCATACCCCTTTCGGATGAACAACATCGGTGAGCGATACGTTCGTTTGTTGCGGCTGTGTCGTATGAAAATAAACGAGCCATTGTTGAATGAAAAGCGGTTCTTTTGGAACAATCGACACGCGATAAGTGAGCGAAAGTGTATTTGTTTTCGATGCGTCGACGATCGTTTTCCCATTTTTTTGTTCGACGCACGTTTTTTTCTTCGCACAAGAAATGTTTGTCACTTCTTTTGGCACCGTCACTTCATATGTGTCAGCAACCGCACCGCGTATATGATGAACGACTTCGATCGTTTTTCCAGTAAATGTTGCTTCAACATCATGTTGCAACACTGATTGTTTCGTCGCTTCCGTATGATATTCGTCCCATTGGTAATATAAAGCTCCTGCGCTAACGCCAAGGAAAAGGAGCATTGAAATAAAAGCTACTTTCCACATACGATGGCTCCTCATTCAGCAGTTTATATTATAACAATAGCAAAATTCCGATGCATTGTCATACACCGTTTTCACTAATTGTCGAAAAAAGTTGAACGTGTTAAAGTAAATGAGGGAATACAACATAAAGTGAGGGAATGGTGATGATTCAACGTTTCATTGAATTAGGGGAAGGATATTCTGACATTTATGAGTTAATTGAAATTGCGAAATCAAACCGTCATCGTTTATCGGGTTTGTTTGCTTTTCATACGATGAAAGACGGCAAGGCGCTCACGTCGTTCGTCGTCGTGCTTCATCCGACAGATCCTGGCGACTTTCAACCGCTATACATTTGCCGTGAAGGCATTCCACACCCTTCTGTGAAAGTGACAAAACGATATGAGTTGTTCCTCGATTTAGCGAAGGAACTGAATCAAGAAATCATTCATTTGGACGTCAAACCGTCTAACTTTTTTGCGGACTTACAATTGTACTATCAGCATTTAATCGGCATTATGCGCATGAATCGATTTATTCCGCCACTACAGTAAGAAAAGCGAAAAGGATGTCAGCGATTGACATCCTTTTTTTATATGCCGTATTCGTATTCTCTCTCTTTGTCTGCTTTTGATTCGAATTCCACTTTCACATACGGGCGATATGAAGGTTCGACGCGTTTAACAAACGGAAGCGAAGCGAGTTTTCGCATCGTCTCTTCTGCTTCGTCCATATTGCAATATAAAACGGCGTATTTTAACCGTTTCGATACGTAATGAACGTTTCCGTATTTCCGCAACTGTTTACTATGTTTTAACGAATACAGCCAAACGATAATGCCTTGACGCATTGGAAACATAAAAATCCCATCCCCTTTTTTCACTTCGTCCGACAGCCACACGCACCGCCAGATCCGCATCCTCCACCGCAAGATAAAGAATCGAAATACGGATTTCCTGTCGGCACTTTAATGTTTTCAGATACGGCGCGACCGATCATCGTGCTAATTTCATCTAACAGCGACTGCATGTCTTTTTCTGCTTGTTTAAACGCGGCAATCGGACCGTGTAAATCCAGTTCGCGTTTTGCCTCACGCACTTGCTTTGTGACTTCTTTGTAGTCTGGATGATATTTGCCAAAACGCTGCACCTCTTCGTACCGTTCTTTTAGCTGAACGAACCGGCGAATAAGTTGCTGCGCTTTTTCATCTTGTTGCATATGATAAAAACAGCGACGGTATTCCTCCGCCACGTCTGATTCGACAATCATTTTGCCAAGCTCTTCAGCAAAGTCTAACAACTGTAATCGTTCGACCGTTGCTACAATCACGAGCAACACCTCCACAACGGTATCATAACATGATTTCGCCAACAAAACAAATAAGTCTGGTTGCCCCAGACTTATGAAATCGTCACCGTAAATTCATGTGAGATGTTATATTTACTTGCATCGTTATGGACAAGTTCCAACCGAATCGCATGTTTTCCAACGGGCAACCCCCGAATGACAAAAGCCGCCGTTGTCGTTTCGCCCACTCGTTTCCCGTTCACGTAAATATATATGCGTCCTTGTCCGTCTTTTTTCGGATGCGTTCCTTTTGTAAACGTAAACTGATCGACAATACATTCGACAAATACGTTATTTCCTTTGACGAGATGTTTCACAAATAACGTTTGTTTTTGCTCAGCAAAAACGATTGTGCTGTCATGATGAACATACGTAGAAAACAAAAGCGCAATACATAAAAAAAAGAAGCGCAACACTTTCACCATCCTTTCATAGTGATAGTGTTTGCGTTTCTCGCTTAATTATGAGTGTTCTTCATCAGTTTCATCATCGCCATCATCATGTTTGCCATTTCGATCGTTTGAACGACTTGTTCGACTTTATGCGGCAACGTTTGTTTATAATAGTGACGCATTTGTTTTTCCATCTCTTTTATATCCAGCGGGCGTCTTGCTAGCCGGCGATACCATATCGGTTGCTCGCGTAAAAATTGATGAAGCTTTGGCTTCGCTACAATGTATTCGTATACGTCTTTTCTCATCGCCTATCTCCTTAATCTTTTCGAAACGAAAACGGATCTTTTTTCGTCTGTTGCATTTGGCGGACGACTTCTTGGATGGATGCGATCGCTTGTTGAACGTTTGTAATGTACGTTTGAAGTTCATTAACATCAAGGTGTTTGACGTAACTGGCTAGCTTTTGCATCAAATCCCCTTGATCTTGTTTGACATCGCTTGAGCGATATTCGTCCCACATGTCATCGTCTTCGCCAAACACGTACCAATCGTTATATAACTCTTTCCACGTCTTTTTCCCTTGGCGCACCTCTTCAATCAGTTTCGGATGGTTTTTCACAAACTGTTTAAATTGTTCGATGGACATATCGGTCGCTCCTTCCTTGTTTGTTTGCCTATCATATATTACGACCGAACAGCCAATGCGTGCGCCTATTTTGGCTCAGAAAAAGGACGAATAAAGTTTTGCGTATAATGACGTTTATATACACCAACGCCTAAATGCGTCAACTCAGCATTTAACAACGTCTGCCGATGACTACGGCTGTTAAGCCACGCTTCGACAACCGCCGGTCCATCGACATATTCCGAGGCGATATTTTCTCCCGCTAATTCAAAACGAACGTTTGCTTTCGTCAACCGCTGTTGTAAATCTCCGTTCGTTGGCGATTCGTGCGCAAAAAAATGATTTTCTGCCATATCTTTACTATGTCCGTACGCCACTTCCGCCACGCGCTCATCCCATTTAAGCGGTGGAACACCGTGACGAATGCGCATGACGTTTGTAATCTCAAAAATTTGTTGTGCATTTGCTTGCTCGACTTGTTTTTCGAGCGTTTCATCCATTTCTACGCTCGGTAACGGACCGCGATATTCCAGTTCATATGGACGAAGCTTCACTAACGTTTCTCCGTCGACCCAGCGAACGCTTGATAATTTACCGGTAAAACGATCAATATACAATTGCACGTAAGCATTATCAAACGAAAGAAGCGGTTGAATGAGTAAATCTTCTTCTGTCAATTGAAAGCGATATACTCCATCGTCCAGTTGCACATGAATTGTATCGTGAAGCGGCATCGTTTGTAATAGTTCGTTAATCGAGCGATCGAACTGAAACGGAGCAACGTTGACTTCCGGTCCACATGCATAAATTGTGACAACCCGTCCGTCAACAATACCGATTTGCATATACGTTTTCGGGTCGTTATATACCCACCATACGTAACCGTAAGCGGACGGATCGATACGTGCTGGTTGTCCGAATGTTTGTTTCACTTCTTCTTCTGTTTTTCCAATCCATGTACCAAGCCCTTGTACAACAGTTTTCTCGCTCGTTTGTTCACTCATGATCGATGTATCGTTTAAAGGGGCTTGTTCATCTGTTGGGAAAAAAGAAAAAATAAAAATAAAGATCGTAATTAGAGCAATGATCCAACGCATTCATCATTCTCCCTTAGCTATTGTATGTACTTTCATTATATACAGCTTATCTACATTGCAACACTAAAAAATAAAGGCTATGCAAAAAACATAGCCTTCGTGCTTAGTGATATTGTGAGATTTCAGATAACGCTTCCCCTGCTTGTTCGTCGCTTGCTTCATGAATCGCTAAGTCGCCAAGCGACATCATGCCAACTAACGTCTCGCCTTCGACAACAGGCAAACGACGAATTTGATGTTTTGCCATCAACCGAGCCGCTTCCTCTACGGACGCGTTTGGTGAAATCGTCACGAGCTGTTCGCTCATCACTTCTGTCACCGCTGTTGAACCTGGTTTCTTTTCTGCGATACCGCGTATGACTAAGTCGCGGTCCGTCACAATGCCGACAAGTCGATTCCCATCTACAATCGGAATAGCACCGACGTTATAATCGCGCATTTTTACCGCTGCTTCGTACATATTATCTAGCGGTGTACAACATTCGACTTCTGTTGTCATCATTTCTTTTACTTTTGGCATGTGCATCTCTCCTTTCACACATTAGTTTCACCGAAATCGGAACAATTATAAAGCTCGTCATTGAAAGTTATGCGCTTTCGTACTATTATTAATGGAGGAATGTTTTATTTTACATAAGGGGGACTTAAACGATGCGCTTCGAAAATACAGGTATTGAAAATCAAACAGCGCCATTAACACGTTTAGATGACTTAATGGAAAGCCTCGGCTTCGTACGTGCCGGTCAATGGGATTACGAACGTGTCACATATGACCGCAAATTTGAAATTAAAAATGACGTCTTTTATTTACGTGTGCAAGGTTATGCGATTGAAGGAGACGTTGGTGGTCGCCATGCGGTCATTAAACTGATGAAGCCGTTGCTTGGCAAGCATTATTATCCACATGGTGTCGAATATGGTGAGGGAGAGAACTTCCCTTCATCATTAGTAAACCAATGTGAAGCTCTTTTAGCAAAAGTGAAAGAAGGTCTTGCAACTATAAACGCATGAGCGCGCTCATGCGTTTTTTCCGTCAACGAGACGACGGACGTACAGGTGAACAGAAACAACCTCTTTTCCTGTCATGTCGTATATGTCATCGATCACTTGTTTTTGAATATGTTCACATAAGGTGAGCATATTGCCATGCACCTTGACAGAAATGGTCATGGAAATCGTCAATCGGTTTTGTCGTTCATACACGTTCACTTCTTCTAATATGACATCATCAAATAGTTGTACACTCATCGCAGCAATCGTTATAATAGGTCTATGCATATACATCCTCCATAAGATTTATGAAATGAAAGCAGGTGTCGTTTCGTTGTTTGAGAAAATTCCAAAGCGATCCGTATACATGGTCCTTATTTTACTTGCGATCGTCTTATTGACATACTGGGTCGCTCCAATTGCTGTTCCGATTTTATTTGCGTTTATTACAGCTATTTTTTTAGAGCCTGCCGTCAAAGTAGCACAACAACGGCTTGGGTTCAAACGGCAGTCCGCCACGCTTCTTGTATTTAGCTTATTTACGTTATTTATGTTTTTGAGCGGCTATTTTATTATTACAAAAATTGTGACGGAAGCGTTTCATTTTTTTAGACATTCACCACTATACTTAAATGAAATGATCGCAGGTTGGAACGAGCTTGTTGCACGCTGGTACAAGCAGACGGAAAAATTGCCGCCGTTCGTTGTAGCGGAACTGAGCCAACAAGTCGATTTATTTTTAACAAAGTTAAAGACGCAACTAACGGCTTCGCTCAGCTTTCATAAAGTGAGTGCGCTCGTGGCGAATGTTCCAACGTTTTTAATTAACTTTCTCGTGTATTTAATTACTTTATTTTTATTTATGCATGACTTACCGAAAATACGCAAAGCGATTTTTTCGCATTTAACAGAGGAAACGAAAGAAAAAGTGCATTTTATGTTGTCGCGGCTATCGTATGTCGTATTCGGTTTTTGGAAAGCGCAATTTCTCGTGAGTTTAATTATTTTTGCCGTTTCATTAGTCGGATTGTTGTTGATTACACCGAAAGTTGCGTTATTTACTGCCTTTATTATTTGGGTGATCGACTTTATTCCAATTATCGGCTCGATCATTATTATGGCACCTTGGGCGATTTTCCACTTTGTTACAGGCGATACAGTACTAGCAACTAAACTATCGATTCTCGGCGTCATTTTGCTTATTTTACGTCGAACCATTGAGCCAAAAGTGATGGGGGCGCATATCGGTTTATCGCCACTCGCAACGCTTATTTCCATGTATTTAGGTGTGAAAATGATGGGGGCACTCGGGCTTATTTTATTCCCGCTTTTACTCATCGCCCTAAAATCAGCGAAAGAAGCAGGCATCATTAAATTTAACTTTAAATTGTAAAAGAGGGTGAACTGTCACCCTCTTTTTAAAATCCTAAAATCGCTTTAATGACCGATGTCGTTTCACCGCCGCGGTAAAATACGTATAACAACAAATACACAACAACGCCTGTTGTCGCGGTGAAAAACCAAACAACGCTTGTGATTGGACCGAGCTTTTTATGGCGTACCCAATTTTTTTTCACCGCGGAAAGCAACGTGACAATGCCGAACACCGCACCGGCAGTCGCTAAAAAAATGTGGAAAAACAAAAAGAGTGTGTAGTAAATTTTCAAATGATCCGGTCCACCAAAGCTTGTATTTCCAATGAAAATCGTACGTGATAAATAAATGATGAAAAATGCTAGTGCAAAAGCTGCGGCAAGCCACATCGTTTTTTCATGCTTTTCCACTTGCTTTTGGCGAATAAAATACCAGCCAACTGCTACAAGAATAGCGCTTATGACGATAAAGCTTGTACTAATGGTAGGCAAAATTGGTAACGAACCCATAGTGTCCCCTCTCTAACCTATGATTTTGTCGATTGAATCGCCATATTTTCTTCGTCTCTTTCTTTTCGATACCATTCAATAAAGACATAGAACAGCATGACGCCATACACGATTTCTTGAATAACTTTCATTAATACGCCACCAAGCTGTTGGTCGTGTAACAGAGACATCGAGCTGAACATTTCAGGTCCGCTTAATTCGAGCGACGCTAACGTACTTTGTGGCACACAAAGCGCCAAAGCGTTCATCCAAGCAGCTGGATCGTAATATGTGGCATACAACGGTGTATCGGCGAAAATAATAAGCGCACAAGCAGGTGTAAGCAATACACCATCAGCGAAAATATAACCAACTTTTTTCACACCCGATAATCTCGGAAAACCATGAACGTCGTTCACAAGTGGCCACCACATCATCATCGCCGCAATAAAAATAGCTGTCGTCATGAGCGCGTGAAGCCACATATTTGTTTTCACAACATCGAAAATAAGCGGCACGTGATATAGCGAAAAAATGCCATTAAACAAAAATAACGCAATTAACGGTTTTGTGAAAAACGTAAACATTGAACGGACGATGCGCATGCGAAATAACGCTTCAAACATCCACGACGGAATGCCTTTAATAAGTAGCGGCGGCACCATTAAATAAAGAACAGCCATTTGCGTCATATGCGCACTAAACATTAAATGACCTAACAAATCGACAGGAGAACCTTTACAAATATAAAGCAAAACAATCGCAGTCACAAACAACGTTTTTTGTTTCGTCGTCGTTTGTTCTTTTGAGCGATTGACAAGCCAAAAATAAACGATCGTCACAGCGACTAAAAAAATAAAAAAGTATGGACTCCACATCGCTTCAAAACCAAATATACTTAACGGCATCATACTCACCTCGCTTTTTTTCCAACTTTATTATACTACAAACGTAACAAACGTGAAAAGAAAAGAAGCTAGCAAACGCTAGCTTCTTCTTAAATCCAGACGATTGTTAAAAACGCCCAAATCGTAATAAACGCCACGGCTACCCCGCCGTACAAGAAAAGCGCTGGAAGTTCATGCCCTTTATGGCTCATATGCATGAAGTAATATAGCTGGAAAATGACTTGCACGACCGCTAACAATAAAATGAACGGTACAGAAAACCAAGCGGAAAATCCTTCATATCCAACCGCAAAAAAGGCGATAAGCGTTAAAAAGATCATTAACGTAAACGAAATGATTTGATGTTTCATTTCTTCCGCATTTTTTTTGCGGCGATATTGTACATCTACTTTTGGGTTTTGTACATGTGTATGATTTGCCATACAATCACCCCACCATTCCCATTAAGTATACGACCGTGAAAATGAACACCCAAACGACGTCGATAAAGTGCCAATATAAGCTGGCAACGTAAAACTTCGGTGCATTATATAAGTTTAACCCGCGTTTCGCATTGCGAATCATTAACGTTAAAATCCAAAGTAAACCAAATGCGACGTGGGCACCGTGCGTACCAACAAGCGTATAAAACGCTGAAGAAAAGGCGCTTGTTGAAAACTTAAATCCTTCATGTACGTATTCTGTAAACTCGTAAATTTCAAGCGCTAAGAAGCCGGCGCCAAGCAATACGGTAATGCCGAGCCAAAGCTGCATTTTTTTAAAGTCAAAGTTGCGCATATGATGCATCGCATATACGCTCGTTAAACTGCTCGTTAAAAGCAACATCGTCGCTAAAAAGACGATCGGCATTTGGAACAATTCTTTTGCAGACGGACCGCCTGCGACAGAATCTTTTAATGCTAAATATGTGGCGAAGAGAGAGGCGAACAATACCGTCTCTCCACCGAGGAAAAACCAAAAACCTAAAAACTTATTTTTCCCTTCAAGGGTCGCTTTTTCAGGCTCTGCCGGGAACGTCTCCGGCGTTAATTTTTCTTCCACATGCATTATGCCCCAGCCCCCTTCTTCTCTGCTTCCATTACTTCTTCTTTAGGAATATGGAAGCCGTGGTCATCAATAATTGAACGGAAGAACATGGCAACTAGCGTGATCAGTAACCCGATAATACCAACAGGTAATCCCCAACCGTAGTCGTTATGGAATAAGAAGCCTAACGCTGAAATGAATAGACCTAACGACATAACGAACGGCAAAATTGTAGGGTTTGGCATATGAATATCGCCAAGCGGTTCTGCTGGTGTTAAGCCTTTTTTGCCTTCCATTTTTTCAATCCAATATGCGTCTAAACCACGCACAAGCGGCGTTTGCGCAAAGTTGTACTCTGGCGCTGGCGAAGATACTGCCCATTCCAACGTACGGCCATCTTCCCATGGATCGTTGCCAACGCGTTTTCCTTTTACTGTTGTGATGACAACATTTGCTAATAACACGATTGTACCTGCTGCCATGAAAAACGCACCGATTGTACTAATTAAGTTCCCTGTTTCAAATCCTTGACCAGGTAAGAATGTGAATACGCGACGAGGCATTCCCATTAAGCCAAGGAAATGTTGAATGAAGAATGTTAAATGGAAACCAGTGAAGAACAACCAGAATGTCACTTTTCCTAATTTTTCATCTAACATTTTACCGAACATTTTTGGCCACCAGTAGTGAGCACCTGCAAGTAGTGCGAATACAACCCCACCGACGATAACGTAGTGGAAGTGCGCAACGACGAAATAGCTATCGTGATATTGATAGTCTGCCGCAGCTGCTGCGTTCATAACCCCTGTAACCCCACCGATAACGAACGATGGAATGAACGCGACGGCATACATCATTGGTGTTGTGAAGCGAATGCTTCCGCCCCATATCGTAAACAACCAGTTGAAAATTTTAATTCCTGTAGGAACGGCAATCGCCATCGTTGCTACTGCAAAGATCGCGTTAGCAATTGGCCCCATACCGACCGTAAACATATGGTGCGCCCACACCATGAATCCTAAAAATCCGATCAACACCGTTGCAAACACCATCGATGAATAACCGAACAAACGTTTACGTGAAAACGTCGCAAAAATTTCAGAGAAAATACCGAACGCTGGCAATACGAGAATGTATACTTCTGGGTGACCGAAAATCCAGAACAAGTGCTCCCAAATGATCGTATTTCCACCAAGCGCTGGATCAAAGAAGTTTCCACCGAACAAACGGTCCATCATCATGAAAATTAAACCGACTGTTAATGGTGGGAACGCGAATAAAATAAGCGCAGATGTGACAAACGTCGCCCATGTAAACATCGGCATGCGCATATATGTCATTCCCGGTGCGCGCATGTTGATGATTGTCACAAGGAAGTTAATTCCACCGATTAACGTTCCGAGACCGGAAATTTGTAAACCTAATACGTAAAAGTCGATCCCGTGTGTTGGTGATGCAAGCGATAATGATGCATACGATGTCCAACCAGCATCAGGTGCGCCACCTAAAAACCATGATAAGTTTAAAAACACACCACCGAAGAAAAATAACCAAAATCCAAGCGCGTTTAAAAACGGGAACGCAACGTCACGCGCACCGATTTGAATCGGTACAACGGCGTTCATCATCGCAAACACGAGCGGCATCGCCGCAAGGAAAATCATCGTCGTTCCGTGCATCGTTAACACTTCATTGTAAAACCCCGCACTAATGAAGTCGTTGTTTGGCACGGCGAGCTGAATGCGAATAATCATCGCTTCTAAACCGCCAAGCAAGAAGAAGAATCCGCCGGCGATTAAGTACAAAATCGCAATCTTTTTATGGTCTACTGTCGTTAAGTAGTCCCAAATGACTGCGCCGACACCTTTTTTCCGAGCTAACGTACTCACAGTTTAACCTCCCTTTATCGATAATCCCCTTACTCAACAGATAATGTCATTAAGTACTTTGTTAATGCTTCTAACTCTTCATCAGATAATGCTGGATAAGTATCTGTCATTTTATTGCCTCGCTTAATTTTCTCTGGATCTTTTAACCAAGCTTTTAAGTTTTCTTCGTTATGTTCTAAAATACCCGCAATGCGAGAACGATCTGCAAAGTTGCCTAAGTTTGGCGCAAGGCGAGCTTGCTCTGGACGACCATCAACCGGTGTCACCGCATGACAGCCAATACAGCTTTTGTTGAAAATTTCTTCCCCTTGCTTCACAACTGGATCTGTTGAAGCAACAGGTTTCGCATTTTTCATTTTTTCTACCCATTGATCAAACTCCGCACGAGGAAGCGCTTTTACTTTAAAGTCCATCAATGCGTGGGACGGGCCACAAAGCTCCGCACATTTTCCGTAAAATAGACGTCCTGCCTCTTCGGCACGTTTGTCATCAAATGTGAGGAAAAATTGGTTTGTGTTATCTGTATTTGTGTCCATTTTTCCTCCGACCGCAGGAATCCAGAACGAGTGTTTAACGTCAGACGCTTTTAAGTTGAAATACACACGTTCATCTGTTGGAACGACTAAATCTTGGCTTGTAATAATGCCGTAATCTGGATACTCAAACTCCCACCAGTACAAGTTCGCACGAACGTTGACGACAACGACGTCGCGTTCTTTTTTGTTCATCGGTTTTACATCCGCAAGCTCAAACGTGTATAAAACCGTTGGAACAGCTAAAATGATTAGCAAAATAATCGGAATAACTGTCCAAATAATTTCAAGCGTATGGCTTCCTTCCACTTGCTTTGGAATTTTGTTTTCCTCCCCTTTACGACGACGGAAGCGAGTCACAACGTAAAGGAAAATGATTGTTACAACCGCAATGACGATGACCATGATGGCCGTGCTGAGCAGCATAAGCTTGTACTGCATGTCAGCTACTTCTCCTGCTGGTTGAAGCGTCGATAAAAACGGCTTACCGCAACCAGCTAGCAAAAGCGCCATGGCGGATACAAGAGAAACCAAGCGCCAATTTCGTAGCCACTTTTTCATAGCCTAATCAAACCCCTCTTTCGATTATGAAATAAAGTGAAATATATACATTCTTTCTTTACAAAAAGAAAGAATTGTAAACCTCTTTAATCAATTGTTACGATCACCATTGTGACAAACAAAATCGTTAAATAGTTGAGCGAATAAATAAACATCCATTTCGCCCATTTCATATCGTCTTTCATTTTAAAACCAGCTAGTCCGAGCGCTAGCCAACCGACGTTCAACAACGTGGCAATCACCAAAAACGGAACGCCTAATGAAAATAAGTAAAATGGAAGTGGTAAAAGCGCTACAATCCAAATGATGATTTGCCGCTTCGTCATCGCAAATCCGTGAACGACAGGAAGCATCGGAATGCCTGCTGCGCGATACTCTTCACATCGCTTCATCGCCAGCGCTAAAAAGTGCGGCGGTTGCCATAAAAACATAAGCAAAAATAAAATGACAGGAACGATATGGAAAGAGTCATCGACCGCCGTCCAACCGATCACAGGCGGGACAGCACCTGAAATACTTCCGATGACGGTATTGAACGTATTGCTTCGCTTAGACCACATCGTATATAAAAAGACGTACGTCACAACGCCAATGAGTCCGATCACTGCGGCGGTGACAGTTGTCATAAGCAAGCTTAACGTGCCGATAGCAATGAGAAACACGCCAAACCAGAGCACGCGCTTTGGTTCCATGCTTCCGCTTACCGTCGGACGATTTTTCGTCCGCTCCATTAAGTGATCGATGTCGCGATCAATAAAGTTATTTAATGCGCACGAACCTGCAATGACAAGGGCAGATCCAATAAGCGCAAAAAACACGATATGCAAATTGCTTAAAAACCCTTTTCCGGTAAAATGAAGGGCTAACCAAAGTCCCGTAAATGTCGTAATTAAATTGGAATTGACGATGCCAATTTTAACGACTGCCAACACATCTTTTAAAACACCTGTTTGTATTTTTGTCGGTTTGACATCTTCGACTACATCCGCCATCTGCCGCCACTCCTCTCTTATGCCTTTGAAGGCGTTTCCAATCTATACACGATAACGATATGTCGTCTCTGTATATTAAAGCACATTTCTTCGTCAAATTGTGAACTTTTTTTGTCTTAATTGTGTCGAATTTGTGTCAAAATGAGATTGTTACGATGAAAACGTTGAAAAATAACTGCATTTATATTTCTAGCAAACTCCGCACAAATATTCAACCACATTTGCAACGATTGCTATATTGTAAAATAATAAAACTTTGCGCTTTTCGACATTTTCCGCTAATATGAGGTTAGAATTTCTTCACACGTATTTCACATTTATTATACAGTTTTTACTAGATATTTGCTATATAAAATTTTATGTTAAGGAAGTGGATACATTGCAACGGCTTTTGAAATGGTTTGCAGTAGCGACAACAATCGGCATGCTTTTCGTTTTAATTGGCGGCGCACTCGTCACAAAAACAGGCTCAGGCATGGGGTGCGGTCGTTCGTGGCCGCTTTGTCACGGACAACTCATCCCATCTAACATTACGGCTGAGCTTTTAATTGAATTAAGCCACCGTGTTGTCTCTGGCGTCGTTGGGTTGATGGTACTTATTTTATCCATTTGGGCTTGGAAAGCGATCGGTCATATTCGTGAAACGAAATTTTTAGCGATCGTTTCGTTCGTGTTTCTCGTCTTGCAAGGACTCATCGGCGCTGCCGCGGTCGTATGGGGCCAATCGGACGTTGTGCTTGCGCTTCATTTTGGCATTTCGCTCATTTCATTTGCGGCCGTCTTTTTATTGACGTTGTTTATTTTTGAAGTCGATAAAAAATTTGATGCCGCGTCCGTCGTGCTTGATCGTACGATGAAATTTCATATTTACGGCATTATTGCGTATTGCTATATCGTCGTATATACAGGCGCGCTCGTTCGTCATAAGCAGGCGAGCTTAGCTTGTCCAAGCTGGCCGTTTTGCGCACAAACAAGGTTCTTCCCAACCCAATTACATGAATGGGTGCAAATGGGTCACCGCTTCGCCGCGGGATTATTATTTATTTGGATTTTCATAGCGACGATATATGCGATGAAACGATATAAACAACAGCCAATTATGTATTGGGGCTGGCTGATTGCGTTCGTTCTTGTCAGCTGCCAAGTCGCAACAGGGGCGCTCGTCGTCTTTACAGAGTTGAACTTATACATCGCCTTAGCACATGCGTTTTTTATTTCCTGTTTGTTCGGTGTGTTAAGTTACTTTGTGCTACTGGCAACGCGCAGTCAAAAACAAGAAGATGCGCCGCAACGATCGAACGTCATTCCGTCTGCCGTATTAAAATAAAAGAACGAGGGATCCCTCGTTCTTTTATTTTTCGGCTAATTCAATTAATAAATCTCCCGTTTGAATCGCGTCGCCACCTTGGACGTAAATGTCTTTTACAACACCTGAAAACGGTGCTTGAACGGTCGTTTCCATTTTCATCGCTTCCGTAATCATTAAATGGTCGCCTTTTTTCACTTTTTCCCCTTTTTCAACGAGCACTTTTACAACCGTCCCTGGCATCGTTGCAGCAATATGGTTCGGATTGTTACGATCCGCTTTTACACGCGAAACGACAGTTGTCTTAATGCTGTCGTCTTTAATGACGATTTCGCGCGGCTGGCCGTTTAGTTCGAAGTAAACGACTCTCGTTCCGTCCGCCTGTGGTTGACCGATGGCAACAAGCTTGACGATTAACGTTTTTCCTTTTTCAATTTCAACTTCAATTTCTTCGCCAAGGCGCATGCCGTATAAAAACGTCGGTGTATCTAAAACAGATACGTCGCCAAACTGTTCAACGGTGTGGGCGTATTCGACAAACACTTTCGGATAAAGCGCATACGCTAACACGTCGTAGTCTGTCACTTCGCGTTGAACGATATGATATAACTCTTCGCGCAACTTCTCAAAATCGACCGGCTCTAACAGCTCGCCCGGACGAACGGTAATCGGTTTACGCCCTTTTAAAATGATGCGCTGCAACGTTTCTGGGAATCCGCCGTGCGGCTGGCCAAGATAGCCTTCAAACAGTTCAACAACCGAATCAGGAAAATCAAGCGTCTCCCCGCGTTCGTAAATGTCTTGTTCGGTTAAATTGTTTTGCACCATATATAGCGCCATATCACCGACAACTTTCGATGATGGCGTCACTTTGACAATGTCGCCAAACATGTCGTTGACGCGGCGATACATTTCTTTTACTTCGTCCCAGCGGTCACCTAAACCGACAGCTTTCGCTTGTTGTTGAAGGTTGCTATATTGTCCGCCCGGCATTTCGTGCATATATACTTCCGTATGCGGTGCGTTCATGCCACTTTCAAAGTCAGCATAATATTTGCGCACATCTTCCCAATAGCGCGACAGTTTTTCAAGCGATGCGATATCAACTTCCGGGGCACGTTCCGTTCCTTCTAGCGCATAATAAAGCGTGTTGGCGCTCGGCTGTGACGTTAAACCGGCCATCGCACTTACCGCTACGTCAACAATATCGACTCCCGCTTCGATCGCTTTGGCGTATGTGTAAATGCCGTTTCCGCTCGTATCGTGCGTATGCAAATGAATCGGAATGTCGACGACTTCTTTCAAAGCAGAAATAAACGTATAGGCAGCTTGCGGCTTTAATAGCCCTGCCATATCTTTAATGGCTAAAATGTGAGCGCCAGCTTGTTCAAGCTCTTTCGCTAAGTTTTTATAGTAGTCGAGGTTGTATTTTGTACGAGCTGGGTCAAAAATATCACCCGTATAGCAAATAGCTGCTTCAGCAACTTTTCCTGTTTGACGCACCGCATCAATCGCAACCGTCATTCCTTTCACCCAGTTTAAGCTGTCGAAAATGCGGAACACGTCAATGCCTGCTTCGGCTGATTTCGCAACAAACTCGCGAATGACGTTATCTGGATAGTTTTTATACCCAACGGCATTGGAAGCGCGAAGCAACATTTGAAACAGGACATTCGGAATTTTTTCACGCAATTGAATGAGGCGCTCCCACGGATCTTCTTTTAAAAAACGATATGCGACATCAAACGTCGCCCCGCCCCACATTTCCATCGAAAATAGTTGCGGCCATAAGCGTGCGGTCGGCTCCGCAATGCGCAACAAGTCGTTTGTGCGCACGCGCGTCGCTAAAAGCGATTGATGGGCATCACGAAACGTCGTATCTGTCAACAGCACTCGGTTTTGCTCTTTAATCCATTGAACGAGTCCGTCGGCTCCCTGTTCATCTAAAATGTGTTTCGTCCCTTTTGGCATCGGTTCGATATAGTTTACTTTTGGAATGCGTGGTGGATCAAATACCGGCTTTTTCTTTTTTCCGATGCCCGGAAATCCGTTTACAGTTACTGTTCCGATGTACGATAACAATTTCGTACCACGGTCTTTTCGTTTTGGGAAAATAAACAGCTCTGGCGTCGTATCAATAAACGATGTATCATATTCCCCTGTTAAAAACTTCGGATGTTGCACGACGTTTTCTAAAAACGGGATGTTCGTTTTAATGCCGCGAATACGAAACTCACGCAAGTTGCGCAACATTTTTGCCGCCGCTTGTTCAAACGTGAGCGCCCACGTCGTCACTTTCACTAATAGCGAATCGTAATATGGCGTAATGATCGCCCCTTGAAAGCTATTTCCTGCATCTAAACGGACGCCGAAGCCGCCGCCGGAACGATAAGCCATAATTCTTCCTGTATCTGGCATAAAGTTATTTAACGGATCTTCCGTTGTCACGCGCGATTGAATCGCATAGCCGTGAACAAAAATGTGCTCTTGCTTTGGAATACCAACTTTTTCGCTATGTAACGCATGCCCTTCCGCAATTAAAATTTGCGACTGAACGATATCGATACCAGTAATCATTTCGGTAATCGTATGTTCAACTTGAATGCGTGGGTTGACTTCAATAAAGTAAAATTCATCGCCAGAAACGAGAAATTCGACCGTTCCTGCGTTCACGTATTGCACGTTTTTCATAAGTTTGACTGCCGCTTCACAAATTTCTTCGCGAAGCTCCTTCGAGAGCGACACGCTTGGCGCTACTTCAACGACTTTTTGATGGCGACGCTGCACCGAACAATCTCGATCGTATAAGTGAACGATATTGCCGTATGCATCACCTAAAATTTGTACTTCAATATGTTTTGGACGTTCGATTAATTTTTCGACATATACTTCATCGCTACCAAATGCCGCTTTCGCCTCTGATTTGGCGCGCTCGTACGCTTCCTTCACTTCCGCTTGCGAACGAACGATGCGCATGCCGCGACCGCCGCCGCCTAACGCAGCTTTAATGATCATCGGATAACCGTATGTCTCACCAAAGCGCAACACGTCCTCCAAGCTTTGCACAGGGCCATCGCTTCCCGGAATGACCGGAATGCCCGCTTGTTTCGCTTGGTGGCGCGCTTTTACTTTATCGCCGAACATATCTAAATGTTGTTGGCGCGGTCCGATAAAAATGATGCCTTCTTCTTCACATCGTTTCGCAAATTCGATGTTTTCCGATAAAAAGCCGTATCCCGGATGAATTGCATCAACATCATGCATTTTAGCAATTTCGATGATCCCTTCGATGTCTAAATAAGCTTCAATCGGCTTTTTTCCTTCTCCAACTAAATACGCTTCATCCGCTTTATAACGATGGTACGATCCAGCATCTTCGCGCGAGTAAATGGCAACAGTGCGAATGCCGAGCTCGTTGCACGCACGAAACACGCGAATCGCAATTTCACCGCGGTTTGCAACAAGTACTTTTTGAATACGCCTCATGTGCAATCCTCCCCCTATCGTTCATAATAAAAACTATAACGAATTTTCTGTATTTGTAAATAGGATTACGAAAAAGAAACGTGATTTTTTTGAATATTGTTTTGTTTTTCTGTTTTATATTTTTCGTAGTTTGCGACAGCGGAAATGTTGGCAAGCACTCCCACAGACATCATAAGTAAAACGAGCGAAGAACCGCCGTAGCTGACAAACGGAAGCGGCACCCCTGTAAGCGGGATAATACCTGTCACCCCACCGAGATTGATGGACGCTTGAATGCCGATCATTGCGGAAATACCGATAGCTAATAAACTGCCGAACGCATCTGGACATCTCCTTGCAATGACAAAGCCGCGCAATACGATAAACGATAGTAAAATAAGGACGAATGAAACGCCGAATAAACCAAGCTCCTCTGCGATGACTGCCATAATAAAGTCGGTATGCGCTTCTGGCAAATAGCCGTATTTTTGAATGCCTTGTCCAAGACCGAGACCTTTTAGTCCCCCGTTTGCGATTGCGAAATATGAGTTAATGAGTTGATATCCTTCTTTTTGTGCGTATGCAAACGGATCTAAAAAGCTGTACAGCCGCGCCTTGCGCACTTCAGTAAAAACTTTGTCATATATGAACGGAAGGGATAAGAGAAAAACAATCCCGAATAATACGCCTTGTTTAATTAATAGCCATTTGCTTGTTGCTGATGAAAGTATGATTGTTAAACAAATCGCAACGATAACGAGCATTGTTCCAGCGTCTGGTTGAAGAAAAATAAGCAAGCAAATAAACAGCATATAATAAATGGGAAAGAGCGCTTCTTGCGGTGATGCAATCAATTTTTTTTGTTTGTTTGCAAGCACCCCGCTTAAATATACAATTAAGCCAATTTTCGCAAACTCTGCGGGCTGAACGTTAACCGGACCTAGTTTAATCCAACTTGTCGCATTGTTTGCTGTATGTCCAAACAAAAGGACGTAAATGAGCGGCAAAGGCATAACAAAAAAAACGAATTGCAAAAACTTTTTGCGCGCATAATGTTTATACGGAACAAATGCAGTGAATAAAAACATGCATGCCCCGATCATCCACGCCCATTTTTGTTTTTGGAAAAAATAATCACTCGCCGTATGAAAGCGGACGACTGCAGTAATCATGCTCGCGCTATATACCATGACGAGCCCGAACAACGATAATAACATGACAGCGATGATTAACGGATAATCATGATATTTCAGAAACGTTTTCAAGCGCATCTGCTCCATCTTCCTTTTCTCTTTCTTACTTGCATTGTACTACAAAACAGAAAAAACCCAAACGAAATTCGTTTGAGTTTTTGTCATTTTCTCTTCTTTTTCGTGCACGCTTCATGCAATGCCGAAAGCTCCCGCTCAAGTCGGTCTAAAATGGCCTTCCCGTCTTTTTCATCGACAAGCCCTAAGCGAACCGCAAAGTCAATTTCACGGGATAGCCCGAACATTTGCGTATCTAGCACTTCTTCATATAGCGGACATTGCGGCATCGTTAAATGATCCATTTGCACTTGAATGAGCTTCACAATTTTCTCCGCATCCGCTTGCAATAACGAATAGGCTCTTTCTCGAAAGTTTATCGCCACTTCAGGCGTCACGTTGACCCCTCCGTTCCGTACGTTCCTGTCTTTTCATCTTATCGTGAATACGAGAAAAATGCAAGCATCGCGTCTAGACCGTTTGAGTCAAGACTTTGTGGGAGATTTTTTTCTCGACCGATTTTTTTGGTTATATATGGTTTTATAAAATCGTTATATGTAAGCGCTTTTACTCACTCTCATCCTGTAGGTATGTGCGTTTTCTCTCGTTTTAAAAACCTTTCAATGCTTGCAATGCCTCGTAAATCGGTGTCCCTGAAGATTGGCGAAGGTATGGGATGTTATCTCGTACCACTTCTGTCATTTGCGTTTGCACGCGCTTCAGTGCCTTTTTCACGATCGTTTCTCGTTTCGTTTCTTCTCGTTCTTCCACGCCATACATCACTCCATCGCGTGTCCGAATGAGTAACGTATCTTTTATCGCGACGATCGCTCGCAACATCGCTTCAATCCCTGCATCCCTCCAACTTCGACCGTTTTTACTTCGTTTCGCAAACACATGCATCGTTCCTTCCGCACTCCCCATCGCCCTCATGTTTGTCGTGTCAATCCCTTTTTCCTTCAACCATACGCGATAGTCACGTAAACATCCTGGTATCTCCTCGATTCGACGAACAAGCGCCTCGAGTTGCTTTTCCTTCTCCTCATGTTCTAACGTACCGATGGCACTTGTGAGTTCTCGTAACACACCTTCTTCATCCCATGATGCTAACTTCTTTCGAATCACCCGATATCTCGCATGACCTCGGAACAATTGACGAATCTCTCTTGCCACATGGAACCGATCAAGCTGAAAGTACCCCCTGTCCCCGAAATATTCTCGACACGCTGTAATCCATGGGGCTCCATCTCCATTGATGACCACCCAATCCTCAAACGGATCATAGCTGTATTCCTTCATCAGAAAATTCTCTACAGCTTCCCAAATCGGTTCATTCGTTTGATGAACCATATACCGTCGATTCACTAAGGATACGCGTTTCCCGTTTTTCTCCCATCCTTGGTGAATCGTGATGATCTTTTCTTCTTTTCCTTTGATGCGGCTTCGTTGACGTTTCACGTACAACCCGTCTGCTTCGATAAAAAACACGCGCCCTTTTTTCTCCATCGCACGGTGCCCTTCCACCTCTGCCTCGATGATGGACTGGCGAATCGTTTCGTGACTCATACATGCATACCCCACCAGCTTTTCAAGCGACTGCGCAGCCTGTCGATACGAAGAACCCGTCACGGCGAGATGAATCGCTGTCTCCTCTAATAGCGGACTCACTCCATGCGCCCCATCGAACTGAAGAAAGACATCGAGTAAAGACGTATACACCTTTTTTTCACGGTCAAAGTAGTAGTTTCGCTTCACTTCCACCTCTCCAAATAGCGTTTGGAGTCGGATCGTCCGCTTATCTTTGAGCGCATATCGTTTCTTGTCCCGCTGTTCTGCCAATGTGCGGTCGATCTCCTCCAACACCTGTTGAAGGAGATGACCATATTGTTTTTGCATATGTCTAAATAAAGACTGTTCGATCTCTTTTAATGTCAAGCCGTTTGTGATATAATCCTGCATGGGCTCCACTCCTTTCTTTGGTTGTATTTTTTTCTCACTTACTACCTTACCAGGAGGAGAGCCCGTTTTTCATCTATTTTGCTTACATATCTGACAGGTTCCTTATTATACCAAATCAGGAACCTGTCTTTTTTTCTCCCACAAACATTTTACTCATACGTCTAGACCGATTCGTTTTACAAATAAGCGCTTCCATCATATAATGAAAGGCAGATAGGGGGAATAAACATGGTCATCGTCATCAAGGGAAACGTCAAATTTACGATTACACTCGATCCGAGCGTGTGGATTTTTGACGATCGCAAAGTAGATGTACATACTTATTTTACACGCCAGCCAGAAATAGAACAACGAGAAGACAACGACGACATTCAAAAAATTTCAGCATATTGGGATCGTGAAATTCAAGAGGGGGCTGTGTCCCCTCCAACATTGCAAACAGAAAAACAATTTGAAAAAGAAAAAATATTAACAGGCACATTTGGTATGCCATTTGCCCCGTTTTTGCGCAACGCGGAACCGAACGACGATGCAACACGTGTCACTATCGTCACAGAAAACGGTGATACGACGATCCCACTTACGGAAGCATATAAGCTGTTATTATGTTTTGCAAAAGAAGGCAAACCACTCAAAGAAGATGGACCTGTCCATATTTATTTCGGCGACGGCTCTAATCGCGACAATCCGATCACACACGTGCGGGCGTTTATCGTCGAGTGAAAAGAGGCACTTCGCCTCTTTTCTTATAAAAGATCGGCTGCAAGCTGCGCCAGCGACGAGCGCTCCCCTTTAATTAACCGCACGTGCCCAGCCACTTTTTGTTCTTTAAATTTTTCGACGACGTATGTGAGTCCGTTATTATATTCATCTAAATACGGATGATCAATTTGGGCAGGATCACCCATTAATACAATTTTACTTCGTTCCCCGACGCGCGTTAAAATTGTTTTCACTTCATGTTTCGTTAAGTTTTGTGCCTCATCAATAATAATAAACTGCTCTGGAATGCTTCTGCCGCGTATATACGTAAGCGCCTCGACTTCAATCGACCCCATGCCTGATAAAATCGCATCAAGCTCACCCGGCTTTTTCGTATCAAATAAAAAATGTAAGTTATCAAAAATCGGCTGCATCCACGGGCGTAATTTCTCTTGTTTTTCCCCCGGCAAATAGCCGATATCTTTTCCAACCGGTACAATCGGGCGGGCGACAAGCAGTTTTTTATATAGCCGTAAATCTTCCGTCTGCATCAATCCTGCCGCTAACGCCAGCAACGTCTTTCCTGTTCCAGCTTTTCCGATTAGTGTTACGAGCGGAATGTCGGTGCGAAGCAACAGTTCACATGCCATCGTTTGTTGCACGTTGCGCGGACGAATGCCCCAAATATGATCGTAATGAAATACAAGTTTGCGCACTTTTTTCCCGGTATGGTCAACGATGCCAAGCGCCGATGACGAACCGCCAAGCGCGTCTTTCATGACGATAAATTGATTCGGATAAAACGGATGGTTTGTAATTTCCGCCAGCACAAGTTCACCTTTTTCATAAAAGCGTGACAAATGCTCCGGACTTATGTACAAATCCAAAAATCCGGTATAAATATGGTCGATTTCAACGACGCGATCGCTTAAAAAATCTTCCGCTTCTAGTCCAATCGCATCTGCCTTGACGCGCACGAGCGCATCTTTACTCACTAAAATAACCGGGCGACCGTTTTCTTTCGTTTGTTCTTCAAGCAATAAATTTTTCGCAACCGCTAAAATGCGATTGTCGTTCGTTTTTTCAACAAAAATTTCTTGCAGCTGCTGAAAGGAGCGATGGTTTAATTCAATGCGCAACACCCCACCGTTATCAAGCGGGATTTTTTCATGGAGTTTGCCGTTTTGGCGCAATTGATCAATAAGTTTGGACACTTGGCGCGCGTTTCTCCCTACTTCGTCCATATATCGCTTTTTTGAGTCCACTTCTTCTAACACGACACCCGGGATGACAACTTCATTATCTTGAAAGGAAAAAATGGAATACGGATCTTGCAAAAGAACGTTTGTATCTAATACGTATATTTTTTTGCTCACGCTTTTTCCCCCTTGACGACCGTCGTTGGACGGGATTGTTGTTTATATATATGAACGGGCGTATAAAGATAGAAGAAGTTTTGCAAAATAAACTTAAAGACGAAAAGGGGTGGAACGATTGAAATATATAATTGTTTTTATTTTGCTTGTTGCGAGCGCCTGTGGACAACAAGCACAGCCGAACGATCGCGATTCGCTCATTCATGTGAAAAATACGACAAATGAAAAAATCGTCAATAAATCAGGACAACAAATTGCCCGTCATCTCGCCCATCTTGCGAGCAGCGTGCCGAATGTAAACGATGCGACCGTATTAGTTGTCGGGAAATATGCGTTAGTCGGCATCGACGTCAACGCTAAACTCGATCCGTCGCGGGTGGGGACGGTGAAATATTCTGTCGTGGAGAGCTTACAAAAAGATCCGTACGGGGCGAATGCGATCGTCATCGCTGATGCGGATTTGAATACGAGGTTAAAAGCCATTCAAAAACAAGTGGAGAAAGGAAAGCCGATTCAAGGATTTATGAATGAACTCGCCGCCATCGTCGGACGGGTCATGCCTGAAATTCCGAGCGACTTTCTTCAAACGAAAAATCCTCGCCCAACACGACAAAACGACAAGCAGCTAAACGATGGTGAACAACAGCAACTCGAAAACGAACAACAAAAACAATCAAACGACCATATGAAATAAGCCGAGCGTATTGCTCGGCTTATGCTTGTTTTAATGCGCTCATCACTTGTTGATCAAGTTTCGCTGCAGCTTGTGCATCATACGTTTTTTCGTATTTCGGTTCGACGGAAATTTTTGCTCCGTAAAACATGACATCGCGCACTTCTTCAATATCGACTTGAACCGCGGCGAGCTTCAACGGAACATTTTCTAATTTTTCAACTTTCACGTGCGCTTTTCCGCTAATGGAGTACGTCGATTCGTTGGCGATTAAAACGATCGAAATCGCTGGATTCGCTTTCACGTTCGCAACGATGCGGGAACGTTGATCGACCGCAAAATATACTTTGTCAGGGGCAGGCGCATACACCCATGAAATCGCACTTGCATTTGGTGCACCTGTTTCGTGGTCAATCGTACATACAATGACATATCGTTCTTTTTGTAACGCTCGGAACAACGGTTCAATTAATGTTGGCTCTACCGCATTTGGCATACGTATCCCTCCTTATTTTTATCATACCTTTTTTTCACACACTTTCAAATGATATGATATACTATTGATCAAAAAAACATGTGAGGTTTGACGATGAGAGTACGATGCATTCTTTGTGAAAAAATAGATACGTTAAACGATGAAACGTTGCTTGCAAAACGATTGCGCAATCGTCCGATTCATACGTATATGTGTGAAACGTGCCATGAGCGCATTGCGCAAAAAACGAAAGAACGGCTTGCAACGGGCAAATTTCGCTTTTTCCGCACGAGCAAACATGAAACAGAATGGTAAGAAAAGCGCCCTGCACGAAGCGTGGGCGCTTATTCGTAATTGACATATTTTTCAGGTTCGCGATTGATTTGATCGAGCATCGTTTCGACGAGCTCGGCTGGAAAGCGAAACGTGCGCGCTTCATTGTTCACAGCAAAAGTAACAGTATAGACGTCATCTTCTTTTGTATATGCGATTTCCTCAATCGCATGATCTTCACGCAACAAATCAGAAAAAAATTGTTCCGTCTCTTGTGCCGCCGTATCATCTGGGCGCGCCTGCGCAACCACTTTAATCGTCAGCCAATTGTATACCGCATCTTGTAATTTCACGCATTTTCCCCCTCGCGACGAAGACGCCATTTATAAATGATTAATACGACGGCAGCGACAAGCAATCCTTCCGCCACAGGTAAAAAGACAGCAAAAAACGTTAAAATCGTACAGCCGAGCACAAGTAGCGTATAAATGACGACATTTTTTAACATCGGTAATTTACGCGCAAAGCCGAGACGATACACAATGATCGCTAACACGACGATCGTCGCGTACAACAACCACATCCCTGTTATCGGCTGTTCGTGCACGTTGTATAGCGAAGCGAAAAATGACAGGCGACCGATCACATCCATGACGACTTCCCCCTATTTCTTTTGCTCAGCGAGTTTTTTCCTTTTCGCAATTTTTTCGCGTTCGTTTTTATCTAATATTTTTTTGCGCAAGCGAATCGATTGTGGCGTCACTTCGCAATATTCGTCGTCGTTTAAATATTCGAGCGCTTCTTCTAACGTCATGAGACGCGGTTTTTTCATCGTCACCGTTTGTTCTTTTGTCGATGAGCGAACGTTTGTCACATGTTTCATTTTGCATACGTTCACAACTAAATCGTTGTCGCGGCTATGTTCGCCAACGATCATCCCTTCATACACTTCCGTTCCCGGCTCGATGAAAATAACGCCGCGGTCTTCGACTTGCATAATGCCATAAGCCGTCGCTTTTCCTGTCTCCATCGAAATGAGTACCCCTTGATGTCTCCCGCCAATTTGACCTGGGATGACGGGTTGATAGCTGTCGAACGAATGGTTTAAAATGCCGTATCCGCGCGTAAGCGACATAAATTCTGTTCGATAGCCGATTAATCCGCGCGCAGGCACGAGGAAAATAAGGCGCACTTGCCCGTTTCCGTTATTGACCATATCGATCATTTCCCCTTTGCGCGCACCGAGCGACTCCATAATCGCTCCTGTATATTCTTCTGGAATATCAATTTGCACGCGCTCGACCGGCTCGCACATGACGCCATCGATTTCTTTCATAATGACTTCTGGCTTTGATACTTGCAGTTCAAAACCTTCACGGCGCATATTTTCAATTAAAATGGACAAATGTAACTCTCCTCGTCCTGAAACGATCCATGCATCTGGCGAATCGGTCGGCTCAACGCGAAGCGAGACGTCTGTTTCTAGCTGTAAACGAAGACGTTCTTCAATTTTTCTCGCTGTGACATGTTTTCCTTCTCGTCCTGCAAACGGGCTATTGTTCACAAGAAACGTCATTTGTAACGTCGGTTCGTCAATGCGAAGCGGAGGCAATGCTTCTTGCGCGTCAAGCGGACATACTGTTTCACCTACGTTAATATCTTCCATTCCGGAAACAGCCACTAAATCGCCCGCTTTCGCTTCTTCAATTTCGATGCGTTTTAATCCGAGGAAGCCAAACAGTTTTGTGACGCGAAACGTTTTCACAGAGCCATCTAGCTTCATAAGGGCGACTTGTTGTCCCACTTGCATGCGCCCGCGGAAAATACGGCCGATTCCAATGCGACCGACGTAGTCGTTATAGTCGAGAAGGGCGACTTGAAATTGAAGCGGCTCATCGCTATTGTCGATTGGAGCCGGAATATGCTCAATAATCGTTTCAAATAGCGCCGTCATGTCGGCGTCTTGTTTGTCCGCATCTAAACTTGCCGTTCCGTTAATCGCTGAAGCGTACACGACCGGAAACTCAAGCTGGTCTTCTGATGCCCCGAGCTCAATGAATAAATCAATCACTTCATCGACGACTTCGTGTGGGCGCGCAAATTCGCGGTCAATTTTATTAACGACAACAATCGGCGTTAAGTTTTGTTCTAACGCTTTTTTTAACACGAAGCGTGTTTGTGGCATACATCCTTCGTATGCATCGACGACGAGCAACACCCCATCAACGAGCCGCATAATGCGTTCGACTTCTCCACCGAAGTCGGCATGTCCCGGCGTATCTAAAATGTTAATGCGCGTGCCTTTGTATTGAATGGCTGTATTTTTTGCTAAAATCGTAATGCCTCGTTCACGCTCTAAATCGTTGCGATCAAGCGCCCGTTCTTCCACTTGTTCGTTCGCCCGAAACGTGCCAGATTGGCGAAGCAATTGGTCGACTAACGTCGTTTTTCCGTGGTCAACGTGCGCAATAATCGCGATGTTGCGAATATCGTTTCTCAATGGTTTCAACTCCTATTTTTCAACATTGCGCGTCTATTATAGCACAAACATAGTAGAAAAGCGGAATGTTTTGTTGTAATCTAAAGGAAAGAGGAGGAAAACATATGAATAAATTTCAACCGCTTTTTTTTATAATGGCGCTACTTGCGACGATAACGTTAATAGGCACCGGCATTGCGATCGCTTATCGACATGTGCCAGCAATCGTCGGTTCTCTTATTGCCTTTTTTGGCGTGATGGGGCTTAGTTTTTCACTAAAAAAAAGAAAAAGCGCTAACGAGCGATAGTTAGCGCTTGATCATCGCAAGTATTTCTTCATGCAATCCCGGTTTTGAAACAAACACCGAGCTTTTTTCAATCATATTGAGCGGCTCACCGTACAAATTTGTCACCACGCCGCCTACTTCTTCAACAATAACCATCCCACCAGCAATATCCCATGGCGACAACCGAAGCGTAATGTACGCATCTAGTTTACCTGATGCGATGTACGCCATCTCAAGTGCCGCAGAACCGTACGAACGCGTGCCGCGCGCTTTTTTCACAAGCGGTGCTAGCACATGGGGGTCGATGCGACGGTTTTCCGTCACCCACGTCGCATTTAATGAAATGATGGAGCGATCAAGCGTTGTTTTCTCAAGTGGTGGAAGCGGCGTGCCGTTTAAAAACGCCCCTTTTCCTTTTTGAGCATAATATAGTTCGTCAAACGCCACATCGTAAATGTAGCCAAGCATGCCTACCCCATCGTGAAACACCCCAACTGAAATGGCGAAATGACGCTGCTGGTGGACAAAATTCATCGTGCCGTCAATCGGATCAATGATCCAAACGGTGCCGTCTAACGCCTCGAGCTGATCACCAAATCCTTCTTCCCCTAAAACGTGATGCGTCGGATACGTTCGGCGAATGCGTTCAATAAAAAATTGTTCAATTTCGCGATCGACATTTGTTACTAAATCGGACGGGCTTGATTTCGTTTCGATTTTTAGTTTCGTTTGAAACGCATCGCGTATGCGTTCCCCTGCTTCGCGAATCCAATGCTGCATATGTTGATCAATTTCGTTCCACATATTCATCCTCCTGCATATACTTATGTAGAAAAGGCGGCGCTTGCCGCCTTTCATTTCGACAGACGAATAAGTTCTTGGCGCAGTCTTTCGAGTTTTCGTTTACATTCATTTTTTTCGCTTCATTGTTTTCTAACATCGCTTCATAAAGGGTGGCTAGTTCATAATCAACTTCGAGCTTTAATACTTTGATTCGGCGTTCTCCATCCATTCTTTGCAATCCATCGGCAGTTTTTCGCATATCGTGCACCCCTTCCGCTCTTTTTTTTCTGAAAATTCTTTTTTATATATTATGTAACGGAAGGGGGATATGCAACTTTACATTTTCACAATCTCTCCGTTGGACAACTCTTTTCCTTTTTTGATTGTTTGGTACGATGAATAGCCGCTTACTTTTTCAAATTCATCGCATAGTTTTCGCTCTTCCGCTTTGCTTGGAACGATTTGTTTAAAGCGGCGATATAAGTTCATGAGTTGCTCTCGCTCAATCCCTTGTTCGTACGCTTGTTCAACGCCTTCGTAAAATTTAATAACGTCAATGATTTCTTCTGTCGACCAGCTGTAATCAATCGGATACGCATATTTCATGATGTTCACCTTTCTCTCATCGTTGTCTTCCTTTAGTTTGCCCAACGTGCGCGAATTTGTTCTGCCTCTTGAATGATGCGCGCAAAAAGTTCGCTAACGGTCGGCACATCGTGAATAAGTCCGATCACTTGCCCCGCCCATGCAAACCCTTCTTCCGTATTGCCGTCGTAAATGAACCGCTTATTCGCTTGTCCGCTAATGTACTCTTTTAGTTGTTCATACCCTTTTCCTTCTCGTTCAAACTGTAAAATTTTTTCCGTCCATTCGTTCAACAAAGCGCGCGCAGGGGCACCGAGCGATCGTTTAATGACGACGGTGTCGCTTTCTGTACGTTCCACAAGCATTTGTTTGTACACAGGATGGGCATGAATGCACTCTTTTGTCGCAATAAAGCGCGTGCCCATCTCGATTCCTTCCGCTCCAAGCGCAAGGGCAGCCATCAGCCCGCGCCCGTCGCCAATGCCGCCTGACGCGATGACCGGAATCGATACGGAATCAACGACGCGCGGCACTAGGACGAACGTTCCGATATCGTGTTTGCCGAGATGTCCGCCCCCTTCTTGACCGACGACCATAACCGCATCTGCGCCGAGCTCCTCTGCTTTCACTGCTTGGCGTACCGCCGCCACGAGCACAAGCTTTTTCACCGGCACGCCTTGTAACTGCTCAAAAATCGGAGCAGGGTTTCCACCTGTCATCGAAATGACCGGCACGTTTTCTTCAATCGCTACGTCAAGCATGTGCGCAAACGGACGCCCATGTTGTCCGATCGCAAAATTCACACCAAACGGTTTGTCCGTTTTTTCCCGCACTTTTTTAATTTCTTCGCGCAGCTCATCAGGCGTCTCAAGCGACATCGCCGTAATTTGCCCTAGCCCCCCGGCATTCGACACCGCCGCCGCTAAATCGGCATACGCTAAATACGCTAACCCTCCTTGAATAATCGGATAACGAATACCTAACAGCTCGGTTACCCTCGTGTTCCAGTTCATCCTTTATTCCTCCCCTAATAGCAATGATAACATGTTTCTATTCCGCATATCTATTTTCCTCTTTTTGATTGAACGAACAACAAAATTCCCCTCACTTCATCGCGAGGGGACGATTTTCAACTTTTAACAGAAACAATAGGTTCTAGTTTATAGTTATTGATACGAAAAACGTAGTCACACAAAATATCAATGTCTTCTTGGTTGTGACTTGTTAATAAAATTGTGCGTCCTTCGTTTTTAAAGGCTAACAATAACCTACGGATTTTATTTACACTTTCTGCATCTAGCGCATTAAATGGCTCATCCAATATAAGTATTTGCTGATCTTCCATAATTGCTTGAGCAATGGCTAATTTCTGCTTCATCCCTAAAGAATAATGCTTTACTTTTTGTTTCGCCGTCGGTTGAAGTCCGACCATTTCCATCGTTTCAAAAATTTTTTCATCGCTAATCTTTCCTCTAATCATTGCTAACTCCTTTAAATTTTGAAACCCTGTTTTATTAGGGATATAACCGGGACGATCTATAATAATCCCAATATTTTCAGGGAATCGTTTGCTTTTTCCTATCTCAACTCCATTCACAATAATTGTGCCTTCATCTGGAAATACAAACCCACATATCATTTTAAATAAAACAGATTTGCCAGAACCGTTTGGTCCTACAATGCCATATATTCTTCCTTTTTCCACATTCAAGTCAATGTTTTCGAAAAGTGTTAATCCTTTATACGATTTACTTACATTTTTCAAAGAAATAATAGACATTTTTCATCCCTCCTATTTCATATGTTCAAGCTTTGCTTTAACAAATATCGAATGATAACATATGAAATCATATTCGCTATAACTAAAATAAAGGTTAAGTAATAAGGAGAATAGTCTGCTAAATAAACGATACTATTCAATCCTACAGGAATGAGTGCCTTTGCATTGATTCCAGGCAACATCACGACCATAAGTATGCTCATCAAAGCGACACCGTATATTGACTCTCTGCTTATCCAAGAAACAATAAAAATTAGACTTACGTAAAAAATCATTTGTAAAAAACCGTTGATGAAAAAGTGGTAACCGATTTCAAATAAAGAGTTCGGAAGCAACGTCACGTAAAAGTCGGTATTTGCACCAAAACAAACAGCTATCGTAAATGAAAGAATGACTAGTCCAAACAAAAATACAACGATAATTACCATTAACTTCTTCATCCAACTCCAAAACCATTTATTTAAACTTCTAAAACGAATGATTTTATAGTATCCTAATTGTTCAATCTCGTTACTTAAAAAAAGCAGCTGGATTAAATAAGTAAATCCAAAAAACACAACTAAGTAAAAGAAAAAAGGAATATATGCGAAACGTTCAGCACTAACCCCAGCAAAAGACATGATGAGAACGTCTGAATTTGTCGCATGCGAAGATTTGACTAATGATTGAGCTGTTGCGCTCACTCCCATGACGCAAAGAGAAAAATAAACAACTATTGGTATGTTCGATTTTATTGATGAAATATATCGTCCTTTATTTACATCTAAAAATTGCAAAAGCCATACACAGAAGACAAGAAAAATAATAACTACGCTATAAACTTGTATAGGAGAATGAAAAGCATTCACTCCACTCGTAATTGAAAAAAACGTAACAGGAGATAAAAAGGCAATCTCATTTGGAAACAACTTAAATCCTATAATGTTGAAAAGAAAAAATAATATACTAATAAAAATTACAACGTGCTTACTTTTAGTTAATACATATATAATCGCAAAAACAATATGTAACAATGAAAATGTTAAAAGCACTAAAATAAACTGAGCGATAAATGCGAATACCGGTTTTTTAAAAAAATATACGAGTTCGTGAAGAGTGTTAGTAAAATGTGCTGCTTCGCTCAGTTCACTCCAGTTCCATGAGTACGGAAATCCAATTGTCATAAATAACGACATAAAAAACCATAAAAATAGCAGCGGAAAAATGTTCATCCAGAAGTTTCTCAGCGAATAATATACCCATTTCTTAAATGACCCTAAGCGAATTAAAATTTGATAATCAAAGTCCACAAAAATAGATTTTACTAAAAAAAATAGCACAATCGGAATAATAAAATAAATAATGAGATATGCATCGTTTAGTGAACGTAAAGCGATATCCCAATTGTTAAAGCTCACTTTTTTTTCATAAGCAACTTGAACAATTTCTTGTTTTAGCATCATGCTGCGAAGGTAAAAAACAATACCTACAACGATCCACTTCACACCAAACATATGTTCTGTAATTTCTTTTATCGTATATTTCCATCGCTTCCTCACTTATATCATCCATTCTTCCCTATTTTTTATAGAAAATATAAAAATGATGATTAAAGCAATAAATAAAAGTGAAAATGGGACGAGCACGGTCCATAAAGGCTGCTGTTCAACATTGAACGGAAAAATCGTACTAAGCGGCGAAAACATCGGTACATGAAGTAAACCTGTTACAAAGTTTAAAATATGGTAAAAAAGAAAAGGAAGCGATAAAGCGATAAATGGGTTGCTTACGTTCAGTAATAGCATGAAAGCGATTGTCGAGTAAACTACACCGTTTATAGCAACCCACAAAGAATAAATAAAACCGTAAGCGAGATCTCCATACCGCAAAAACTGCGAAAAAGTGACCGCAGGAATGCGCACATTTTCAGTTGGAGAACTATAATTAATGATTCCTAGATGCTTCTCAACATAAACGATAAAAATAAATGGAATAAAGATAAGCAAAAATGTAACCATGCCAGTTAACAAAGCATTCATTAACGCTTTACTCATGATATAAATACGCAATGGAACCCTAGTACGAGTATATGTGATAAAGTTGTTTCTTTGTTCTTGCAAAAAAGAAGGCAAGTAAATAATAATAGCAATAACAGGAAAAAGTAGCGGAATGATTCCTGATACGGTTTCCTGAAATACTTCAACCGGTTCATAAAATTGATAGCCATTTCTTATCATATGAAATCTGATCGTTGGCAATAAAACAATCACGCTTAACCACAGAAATACATTTCTTTTTGTAAATGCCCTTTTTAGTTCTACTACTAATTGGTTATGTAACATTTCCCCACCTCATTTCGTGAATCATCGCGAAAAAACTAATCGTGATCGTCCAGGTAATTCCCCAACGATCACGATTATCACCTTTTTAATTGCTTCTCCACTTTCCAGACACTTGAACATTAACTGGTGTTGTAATATCATTACTGAATTCCACTCGTACACTCAATCCTTTAGGAACAGATCTTCAAATTAAACAACCTCTTATTTAAAATTTTGGTACATTTTCATTATAATAGTTTTTTTTTTTTTTTCAATAGTTTAATAGAATATTTTAGTTTATTAACCAAAATTTAAATTTTATATCTTATGTAAAAAGTGATACATATTATATATATTCTCGAGCATCTCACTCATATTTCTTTTGAAAAAAATAAGGTGACTATGATAAATGTTTAGATCATCTTGTTGATCTCACTCATATTTCTTTTGAAAAAAACCATCTTTCCAAACGTATAAAGAAGTGCTATAATTCACTTTGTTTTATGTAAATCCAAGTTAAAGAGGTGTACAGCGAAATTGTCACAGTATGAAACACCGTTATTTACCGGACTGTTAGAGCATATAAAGAAAAATCCGATTCAATTTCATATTCCTGGCCATAAAAAAGGAGCAGGCATGGACGAGCAGTTTCGCTCCTTTATTGGAGAAAATGCGTTAGCGATGGATTTAATTAATATCGGTCCGCTTGATGATTTACATCAACCAAAAGGAATGATTAAACGCGCGCAAGAACTTGCGGCAGAAGCGTTCGGGGCGGACTATACGTTTTTTTCTGTGCAAGGAACGAGCGGCGCGATTATGACGATGGTCATGTCTGTCGCAGGACCGGGCGATAAAATTATCGTTCCGCGCAACGTGCATAAATCCGTTATGTCTGCCATCGTCTTTTCGGGAGCGACACCGATTTTCGTCCATCCGGAAATTGATAAAGAACTTGGCATTTCACATGGCATTACGCCAGAAGTGGTAGAAGTGGCATTAAAGCAACATCCCGACGCCAAAGGGGTGCTCGTCATTAACCCGACGTACTTTGGCATTGCTGGCGACTTAAAGCGCATCGTTGACATTGCGCACGCGTACGGCGTTCCTGTTCTTGTTGACGAGGCGCACGGTGTGCACATTCACTTTCATGAAGATTTGCCGCTTTCTGCAATGCAAGCAGGGGCAGATATGGCTGCAACGAGCGTGCATAAACTCGGCGGCTCGATGACGCAAAGCTCGATTTTAAACGTAAAAGAAGGGCTGGTGTCGGCAAAGCGAGTTCAAGCGATTTTAAGCATGTTAACGACGACATCGACGTCTTACTTATTGCTCGCTTCGCTCGATGTCGCACGCAAACGGCTTGCGACAGAAGGACATGAGCTTGCGGAACAAGCGATTCGCCTGGCGAATGAAACGCGCAAACAAATTAACGACATCGATTATTTATATTGCGTCGGAAAAGAAATTCTCGGGACAGAAGCAACGTTTGATTACGATCCGACGAAGCTCATTATTTCCGTCAAAGAGCTTGGACTCACTGGCTACGACGTGGAAAAATGGCTGCGTGAACGATACAATATTGAAGTCGAATTGTCGGATTTATATAACATTTTATGTATTATTACACCGGGCGATACGGAGCAGGAAACGAACGTATTAGTTGATGCGCTTCGTCATTTATCGAATGAATTTCGCCATCAAGCGGAAGTCGGGAAAAAAGCGGAAGTGATTTTACCAGATATTCCTGTGCTTGCGCTCACCCCACGCGATGCGTTTTATGCGGAAACGGAAGTCGTGCCGTTTGATGAATCGGCAGGGCGCATTATCGCGGAGTTTGTCATGGTTTATCCACCTGGCATCCCGATTTTCATCCCGGGCGAAATTATTACGGAAGAAAATTTAAATTACATTCGCAAAAATATCGAAGTCGGCTTGCCTGTTCAAGGTCCAGAAGACGATACGTTGCGAACGTTGCGCGTCATTAAAGAACATCATAGACGATAAAAGCGGAGTGTAGCACTCCGCTTTTAAAAAAAGAGACTGGCGAAAACCAGTCTCTTTTCTATATATATCCTCCCCATCCCCCAAAGCTTATTATTCCTCGTCTTCACAATCGCATGTGCAACATTGACCGTACAATACCGTTACTTTTTCATCTTCAAAATGATCGATTGTCGCATTGCATGTTTGGCATACAATTGTACCCATCCCCGATAACCCCTTTTCCTTTGGAATGTTTGAAAACGTTTTACTGATTACATAATAATATGTCACATTTATTTTGTCAATAGGAATTAGTATGACATATTTAAACAAAAAAAGAGACGTATTTCACGCCTCTTACTCATATTGTTCAACATAAGGTGTCGTTGGTAAAATGTCTGAGAAAAATTCAGCTAAATCTTCAGCTTGTTCTTTTGTGTCGATGCGAAATATTCGTTGTAAGTAGTCGTGGTCTTCGATGTCTTTCGGGTCGAGGAGAGCGGAGCGGCCTGTTTGCATACAGATGACAAGTGGTTTGCCAAAAAACATGCTCGTATAAACGATGCCAAAATCGTAGCGAACGTCTTTTGTCGTAAAACCGACGAACCTCACTTTTACTTTTTCATGCTCATCATACATTTTTTCAAATACGTGCATATCATTCCCTCCTTCTAATAGGTTAACATTCATTATACCGCATCGTTTATATTTTCGCAATTATTTGTTTTTTTATATATATTCATGATACAATGAAAGTGATTTCAACATGTTTGAGGTGAACAAAATGGCTCATACAGCTACCATTGAACTTGTCCCTGCATCAACGTGGGAGACGGTGACGTTAGAACAATGTAAGCAATTGCTTGAACAATTTCGCGATATCGCCCGCAAAACAGGCGAACAGCTTGGCTGGGACTACGAACAGTACGCTTTTCCATACGATATCGTCATAAACGAAGACCGCATCATTCTCGTCGGAAAAGATGCACGTTATCATATGATTGAATGCCGCATTCATGAGCGTGCGGTGGAGTTTGCTTTATCGAAACAAGCGACGCATGGCGATAAAGGAAAAGCGAATGAACTATGTAAATTTTTCGCTAAACGAATGGCAGGAAAACTGCATTTATTTAACGGGCGAGTGATGTATTATTACAAACGATAAGCCCAAAAAAGCTCGCGGCAAAGAAAATAAATGGCAATCGTCGAGACGGTTGTCCAACATGCTTGTCTTTTCGTTAAACGAAACCGAAGCGCAAGCAAAAAAGCAACATACATAAACATGACAAACAACAACGCTTTAAAAATAAAATGATCGTGGGCCGATCTCCATTCGATGAGCGAAAACAAACTCCATAAAATCATTTGAAGTAAAAAGACGATATACATGTTTATACACCCCTTACAAACATCATATGATCGTCTCAAAAAAATCATGAAAAAAGAGGACGGCGAAGCCATCCTCTTTTATTTGTTAATAATATGAATTGGGCTACCGATCGCCACTTCCGCTGCTTCCATCGTAATTTCACCGAGCGTTGGATGCGCATGAATCGTCATCGCAATATCTTCTGCTGTCATGCCTGCTTCAATCGCTAAGCCAAGCTCTGCGATCATATCCGATGCGTTCGGTCCGACGATTTGTGCACCGATAATGACGCCATCGTCTTTCGTTAAGACGAGCTTTAAGAAGCCGTCTGTTTCGTTTAACGCAAGGGCACGGCCGTTTGCACCGAACGGGAATTTTGCGGTAATGACGTCAATGCCTTCTTCGATCGCTTGTTTTTCAAAGTAACCGACAGACGCGCATTCAGGATCGGAGAAGACGACAGCTGGAATCGCTAAGTAGTCAATTTCAGACGGATGACCAGCGATCGCTTCTGCCGCAATTTTTCCTTCGTATGATGCTTTATGCGCAAGCGGTGGTCCTGCCACGATGTCACCGATCGCGTAAATGTTCGGCACGCTCGTGCGGCATTGCTTGTCGATTTCAATTAAACCGCGTTCTGTCATTTTGATGCCAATTTGTTCAAGTCCCATTTCTTCTGTGTTCGGACGGCGACCAACAGTAACGAGCACGTATTCGGCATCGACCGTTTTCGTTTCGCCGTTTACTTCAAATGTTACCGTTACGCCGTCTTCACGCTCTTCAACACCTTTCGCAAGCGCGTTTGTAAAGACGTCTACTCCTTTTTTCTTCAAGCGACGACGAACGACAGCGCTCATTTGTTTTTCGAAGCCAGATAAAATTTCATCCGCGCCTTCTAAAATCGTAATTTTCGTTCCGAAGTTTGCGTATGCTGTTCCTAATTCTGTACCGATGTAACCGCCGCCGATGACGACCATTGATTTTGGAATTTCAGGCAAGTTTAATGCGCCTGTCGAGTCAAGGACGCGCTTTGAAAATTTAAACGCTGGCAGCTCGATTGGGCGAGAACCTGTTGCGATAATGGCGTTTTTAAATTTGTACGTTTGCGCGCTATTTTCTGTCATGACGCGAACGGTATTTTCATCAACGAAATACGCTTCTCCGCGCACGATTTCTACTTTATTTCCTTTTAATAAACTTTCTACGCCACCTGTTAATTTTTTCACGACGCCCGCTTTCCATTCTTGCACTTTTGAAAAGTCAACTTTTACGTTTTCTGCAAAAATACCCATATCTTGTGAATGTGTTGCAATTTCGTAACGATGACCGGCAGAAATGAGCGCTTTTGACGGAATACATCCGACGTTTAAGCACACACCGCCGAGGTTTCCTTTTTCAACGATCGTTACTTTTTGGCCGAGCTGCGCCGCACGAATCGCTGCGACGTAACCGCCAGGACCTGCACCGACGACGAGAGTTTCTGTTTCAATTGCGAAATCGCCTACTACCATCGCATTACGCCTCCATTAATAATAATTCAGGATCGTTTAATAAACGTTTAATATGATTTAACGCATTTTGTGCCGTTGCACCGTCGATCATGCGGTGATCGAAGCTTAATGACAACGCTAATACTGGAGCGATAACAATTTCACCATCGCGCACGATCGGTTTTTCTGAAATGCGACCGATACCTAAAATCGCTACTTCTGGATGGTTAATAACTGGTGTAAACCATTGGCCGCCTGCAGAACCGATGTTTGTAATTGTGCACGTTGCACCTTTCATTTCGTTTGGCATTAATTTGCCTTCGCGCGCTTTTGTTGCAAGCTCGTTAATTTCTTTTGCGATCGCAAAAATCGATTTGCGGTCGGCATGTTTCACAACCGGAACGAGCAAGCCTTTATCTGTGTCCGCTGCAATTCCGATGTTGTAGTAATGCTTATGAACGATTTCTTCTGTCGCATCGTCAATCGACGTATTAAGCGCTGGATATTCGCGAAGCGCAGACGTTAACGCTTTAACGACATATGGCAAGAACGTTAACTTAATGCCTTTTTGCGCTGCGACGTCTTTAAATTTCTTACGATGCGCAACGAGTTTTGTCACATCGACTTCGTCCATTAATGTAACGTGTGGTGCGGTATGTTTCGAGTTCACCATCGCTTTGGCGATCGCGCGACGAATGCCGCTCATTTTCTCGCGTGTTTCTGGGAACTCGCCTTCAAGAACAACTGGCTGTGGTGCTGGTGCCGCTTTTTGTTCTTGCGCTGGCGCAACTGTTTCTGCTTGTGGTGCTTTCGTTTCTGGTTGTGGCGCTGCACCGCCTGCCAAGTACGCATCGATATCTTGTTTTAATACGCGGCCGTTTTTGCCTGTTCCTTGTACGAGGCGAATGTCGACACCTTTTTCACGCGCATATTTGCGCACTGATGGCATCGCGATGACGCGTTTTTTCGGCTCCGTGCTTTGTGCAGCTGGCTCTTGTTTTACTTCTTCTTTCTTTTCTTCTACTTTTGGCTCATCGCCATGATCGCCTTTGAATTTTAAGTTTTCGTATCCTGGCGCATCAAATTTAATTAACGTTTGGCCAACCGTTGCGACTGTGCCTTCGCTCACTAAAATTTCTAATACTTTTCCTTTGACTGGAGATGGAATTTCTACTACCGCTTTATCGTTTTGTACTTCGCAAAGTACGTCATCTTCGTTTACTTCATCGCCCGGCTTTACAAACCATTTAACAATTTCACCTTCGTGAATTCCTTCACCGATATCCGGTAATTTAAATTCAAATGCCATGGATCTCAACCTCCTATTTCTTAAATGGGGAGGGGAAGGCCCCCTCCATTAAAACGTCATGACTTTTTTCACCGTTTCAATCACATCTTTAAAGTTTGGCAACCATACTGGCTCTGCTTGCGAGAACGGATATACTGTATCTGGTGCCGCGACGCGCAATACTGGCGCTTCAAGGCTAAGAATCGCACGTTCATTAATTTCTGCAACAACGTTTGCGGCAATACCTGCTTGTTTTTGTGCTTCTTGTACAACAACCGCACGACCTGTTTTTTCAACTGATGCGATAATCGTTTCAATGTCTAACGGTTGAACGGTACGTAAGTCGATGACTTCAACAGAAATACCTTCTTTTTCAAGCTCCTCTGCTGCTTTTAATGACTCGTGCACCATTGCACCGTACGTGATGACAGACACGTCTGTTCCTTCACGTTTAATGTCTGCTTTTCCGATTGGAATCGTATATTCGCCTTCTGGCACTTCTTGACGGAACGAACGGTACAATTTCATATGCTCTAAGAAAATGACCGGATCGTTGTCGCGAATGGCTGAAATGAGTAACCCTTTCGCATCGTACGGTGTCGATGGGATGACAACTTTTAATCCTGGCTGTTGTGCAACAAGCCCTTCTAAGCTGTCAGCGTGCAATTCTGGCGTATGTACGCCGCCACCGAATGGCGAGCGAACCGTAATTGGCGCATGGAAGCGTCCGCCAGAACGATAGCGCATGCGCGCCATTTGACCAGAAATGGAATCCATCACTTCATAGACGAATCCGAAAAATTGAATTTCAGGCACAGGGCGGAATCCTTGCAACGCTAAACCGATCGCTAAACCGCCGATTCCTGATTCTGCAAGCGGTGTGTCGAATACGCGATCTTCGCCAAACTCTGCTTGCAATCCTTCTGTCGCGCGGAATACCCCGCCGTTTACACCGACGTCTTCACCGAACACAAGAACGTTCGGGTCTTTGCGCATTTCTACGCGCAACGCATCCGTGATTGCTTGAATCATTGTCATTTGCGCCATTGCTTATTTCGACTCCTTTTCTTTGTAGATTTCGTATTGTTCTTTTAAAAACGCAGGCATCTCTTCGTACATGATCGACATTAAGTCTGTTACTTTTTGTTTTGGTGTTTCGTCCGCTTTCTTAATCGCTTCTTTAATGTCTTCTTTCGCTTGTTCGATCACGCGACTTTCTTCTTCTTCGCTCCATAATCCTTTGTTTTCTAAAAACTTGCGGAAGCGAACGAGCGGATCTTTTTTCTCCCATTCGTTTTCAAGCTCTTTCGAACGATAGCGTGTTGGGTCGTCTCCTGCCATTGTATGTGGACCGTAACGGAAGCAAAGCGTTTCAATCAATGTTGGTCCTCCGCCGTTAATTGCACGCTCGCGAGCGTCACGAACTGCGACATACACGGCAAGCGGATCCATTCCGTCAACTTGAATGCCCGGAATACCTGCTGCAACTGCTTTTTGGGCGATTGTTTTTGCCGCGGATTGTTTTTCGACTGGTGTCGAAATCGCAAAACGGTTGTTTTGAACGATAAAGATCGCTGGTGCGTTAAATGCCCCTGCGAAGTTCATTCCTTCGTAGAAGTCCCCTTGTGATGCACCGCCGTCACCTGTATATGTAACCGCAACCGCTTTTTTGCCGCGTTTTTTCATACCAAGCGCAACGCCGGCTGCTTGAATAATTTGCGCACCGATAATAATCTGCGGCGGCAACACGTTTACATCTTCAGGAATTTGGTTGCCATGGAAATGTCCGCGTGAAAATAAAAATGCTTGGTAAAGCGGTAAACCGTGCCAAATCATTTGCGGAACGTCACGATAGCCCGGTAAAATGAAGTCTTCTTTTTCTAGCGCGAAATGGCTCGCTAATTGGCTCGCTTCTTGTCCTGCGGTTGGCGCATAGAAGCCGAGACGTCCTTGACGGTTTAACGAAATGCAACGTTGGTCAAGTACGCGCGTGTATACCATGCGGCGCATTAACTCTTTTAATTGCTCATCTGTTAAATCTGGCATTGCCGCTTCGTTTACGACTTCGCCTTCTTCATTTAAAATTTGAAATGTCGGGAACTGCTCAGCGACTTTTTCAAGTTGCTTTTTCACATCAAATAGGGGCTTTTTACCCATGTTGTTCACCTCATCCTTTCTTTTTCAACACGTAAAATGATGCACCTTTTAATTTGCCCAAAAACGATTTGTTTTTACTACGCTTGTGTATGAAAAGCTGTATTAATAAAAAAAGCAATTACGATTAATACAACTGTTTTTTTACATCTTTCAGTTTACACCTTTCGACAACGCACGTCAACCAGTTTGCTTGACACGTTCTATGCAAAAATGAAATTTAGAAAATTTTAACTGTGTTATGAATCTGTTATACTTATTTTTTTCAATCTGTATTATTTCTGTTTTACAACGTGTTTATGTATGTTTCGTCAGGCGATTGCACTTTTGTGCATGATCGCCCATAATAAAACGTAGTCTACTTTATGTATGAAGGAGTGAAACGACGTGATTACGATGAAAGATATTATTAAAGATGGGCATCCGACGTTACGAAAAGTAGCGGAAGAAGTTCCCCTTCCCCCTTCTGAAGAAGATCGCCGCATTTTAGCGAGTTTATTGGAATATGTAAAAATGAGCCAAGATCCTGAGCTAGCGAAGGCATACGGGCTTCGTCCAGGCATTGGCTTAGCTGCCCCACAAATTAACGTCTCGAAACGAATGATTGCGGTGCATGTGACGGATGAAAAAGGAACGTTGCATAGCTATGCGTTATTTAATCCGAAAATTGTGAGCCATTCGGTTGAGATGTGCTATTTAACGAGCGGAGAAGGTTGTTTGTCTGTAGACGAAGCAATTCCGGGTTACGTGCCGCGCTATATGCGCATTACCGTCACCGGAACGACGCTTGAGGGCGAAACGGTGAAACTGCGCTTAAAAGGGCTTCCAGCGATCGTGTTTCAACATGAAATTGACCATTTAAACGGCATTATGTTTTATGACCATATTAATAAACAAAATCCGTACGACGTGCCAGCTGGCGCCATTCCGATTGAACGATAATAATAAAAGGGCTACCATGACGGTGCCCTTTTATTTTACTAAACCAAGGTGACGTAGTCCGAATAAAATGCCGTCTTCATCGACCGGTTTTGTAATGAAATCAGCTACTTTTTTCGCTTCTTCATGCCCATTTCCCATCGCGACGCCTGTACCGACAAAGCGAAGCATTTCTGTATCGTTTAACCCGTCGCCGAACGCATAAACGTTTTCGCGCGGAATGCCGAGTTCGTTCATCATTTTTTTAATTCCTTCTGCTTTTGACCCTCCATACGGCAATACGTCCGTTGACACCGCATGCCAGCGAACGAAGTGAAACGTCGGAAACGACGTCACATACGGCTGTTCTTCTTCCGGCTTGCAAAACAAGAGCGCTTGATAAATGTCGTTTCGTTCATCATACGTTTCATCGTGCGGTGGATGCTCAAACTTTAAGCTGCCCATGCCTTCGTGAATGTACGGATGATCGGCTACACTTGCTCGCATCGTGTCGGCGTCCATAAAAATAAGCGGATGGTCATTGTCGCGTGCCATTTGTTTTAATGCGCGGAGCTGTTCCCGATCAAGCGGTTGATTGTAAATGACCTCCCCTTCAAAAACAACATACTGTCCGTTAAAGCTGACAAACGATTGAATGTCAAGCTCTTTTCGCAGCCATTCAAACATAAACGGCGCTCGTCCGGTGGCGATCGCTACATATACCCCTTGTTTTTTTAATTCATGTATCGCTTCATATGTCGATTCCGGCAACTGTTTATCATGATCTAACAACGTTCCGTCAATATCAAAAAAGACGATCTTTCTCTCCATGCTTCTCGCGCTCCTCGTGTAAAAGTTCACAAACTTACCGTAACGGAACTGCGCCATATTGTCAATAAATTGGTTGTTTCAATGTATATTTTCCCATGCAAAATTTGTCGAGCATCTTCTTATAATAAATAGTAGATAAAACATTTACTTTCCGACAAAATCGGATACAATAAAAGTGAGGAGTGATGCGTCATGTTGAAAAAGTTGAAACGCAAGCTGCTCAAACAATGGAAAGAACTTTTGCGCAGAAAATCCATTGCTTAGTTGTACGAGCCCTTCTGTTGAAGGGCTTCTTTTCAATTTTGTTTCCCATTCCACACTTTTTATATATAATAAGAAAAGCGGAACGCGCTCGGGGCTAATAAAATCATTACAACATTACACATAAGGAGAGATGAACGTTGATTTTTAAAGTATTTTATCAAGAAACGATCGATGAAGTGCCGGTAAGAGAAAAAACGAAAACACTCTACATCGAAGCGGAAAGCGAGCGAGATGTGCGCCGAAAATTACAAGACCGTCATATCAATATTGAATACATTCAGCCGCTTGAAGGTGCGCATTTAGCGTACGAGCAACAAAACCCTGATTTTCACGTATTGGAGATTGAACAATGAACATGTTGAAAAATAAACAAGTTGGCGTTTTCGCCCTCGGCGGTCTAGGCGAAATCGGAAAAAATACATATGGCGTGCAGTATGAAGATGAAATTATCGTCATTGATGCCGGCATTAAGTTTCCAGAAGACGAATTGCTCGGAATTGATTACGTCATCCCTGATTATAGCTATTTAGTGAAAAACGCAGAAAACATTAAAGGATTATTTATTACCCATGGACACGAAGACCATATTGGCGGCATTCCGTATTTACTTCGTCAAGTGAACATACCGATTTATGGCGGCAAATTGGCGCTCGGACTTATTCGCAATAAGCTAGAAGAACACGGATTGTTGCGTCAAACGAAACTGATTGAAATTAAAGAAGATGACGTCATTTCGTTCGGGAAAACAGCGGTCACATTTTTCCGAACGACACATAGCATTCCAGATAGCTACGGCATCGTTGTGAAAACGCCAGTCGGTCAAATTGTGCATACAGGTGACTTTAAATTTGACTTCACCCCTGTCGGCGAGCCGGCGAACTTAACGAAAATGGCCGAAATCGGAAAAGAAGGCGTTCTTTGTTTATTATCGGATAGTACAAATAGCGAAATCCCGCATTTTACAATGTCGGAACGGCGCGTCGGCGAAAGCATTCACGACATTTTCCGAAAAGTACAAGGACGCATTATTTTTGCGACGTTTGCTTCCAACATTCACCGCTTGCAACAAGTGACGGAAGCGGCTGTGTTAAACAATCGAAAAATTGCTGTCTTCGGTCGCAGCATGGAAGCGGCCATCGAAATTGGACAACAGCTCGGCTACATTAAATGTCCGAAAGATACGTTCGTTGACGCTTCACAAATTAACCGCCTTCCTGCTCATCGCGTCACCATTCTTTGCACCGGAAGCCAAGGTGAGCCGATGGCGGCGTTATCGCGCATCGCCAATGGGTCACATCGCCAAATTCAAATTGTGCCGGGCGATACGGTCGTCTTTTCATCTTCGCCAATTCCGGGCAATACAGTAAGCGTCAATCGCATCATTAACATGCTTGCGCGTGCAGGAGCGGAAGTCATTCACGGGCCGCTTAGCGATATTCATACGTCCGGTCACGGCGGACAAGAGGAACAAAAATTAATGATTCGCCTCATGAAACCGAAATATTTCATGCCGATTCACGGTGAATATCGCATGCAAAAAATGCATGTAAAACTAGCTGTCGATTGCGGTGTACCAGAAGAAAACTGCTTTATTATGGACAACGGAGAAGTGCTTGGCATTAGTGAAGAAGGAGCAAGCATCGTCGGTAAAATTCCGTCCGGCTCGGTGTATATTGACGGGAGTGGCATTGGCGATATCGGCAACATCGTCTTGCGCGACCGTCGCATTTTGTCGGAAGAAGGATTAGTCATCGTCGTTGTGAGCATCAACATGAAAGAAATGAAAATTGCCGCAGGTCCAGACATCATTTCACGCGGATTCGTCTACATGCGTGAATCGGGCAATTTAATTAACGATGCACAACAGCTTATTGCGAAACATTTACAACAGTTACTCGAACAAGGAACAAATCAATGGTCGGACATTAAAACAGAAATTACCGACACCCTTGCGCCGTTTTTATACGAAAAAACGAAGCGAAAACCGATGATTTTACCGATTATTATGGAAGTGTAAAAAAAGAAGGTGCCCGTTTGGACACCTTCTTTTTAAAACGTTAAAATACATTTTCTCCTTTGCCTTCAAACATTTAATTCGTATGAGCAAAATGTTTGTGGGAGAAAAAAAAGACAGGTTCGTGCTTTGGTATAATCAGGATCCTGTCGAATGTGTTCATTGACAGAATATATTTTGTTGAATATAATAAAAATACAAATGTGGGGTGTGTTAGTTACCCATGATTAGTCTTTCGCCACCATTAAAAATTGCACGACGAAAGGCTGGACAAGTGACTTGAAAATTTGTCGCTCATCCGCAGGCGACTAACAAATGGCGGACTCGAAAACTTGTCGCTCATCCGCAGGCGACTAATAAATGGCGGACTCGAAAACTTGTCAAAAAAGAAGTGGGGTATCCGCTTCTTTTTTTTTAGATTGGGGTATTAAAAAATGTCTGAACATTTCAAAATTTATTTTATTAAGGAAGAATTTTTTTCAATCACCGACTGGGCACAATATAAAGTACCTACAAAAGAGAAAAGGCCTATGTTAATTTTAGTCATTGAAAAAGAAGAATTTCCCGACGGGCTTGTTTGTATTCCTATCACAAAAGATGATGATAAAAACGGGAAGATTAAAGCATTATCGATGAAAAGACCGGATTTTATACACCCAATTAAAATAAATCGTTATGATAGTTATTTATTGATACAAAATATGTATATTATTCATAAACAATTCATTGGGCAACCATATACTTTAAATGATGTTCCTTTTGAAATTAAAAATACAAAGCTTCGGAAAGAAATAATGAAAAAAGTGAAAAAAGTGGATGCACTTTTGAAACAAGGAGTCATTCATTACGTACCAAGAGAAAAAGTGTTTGAAATCCAATTAAAATATCTAGAAGAGAAACAAAAAACTTCAAAAATTTCACAAATAAATAGCTATGAAAGAAGTTAGCAATATGCTCTATCTTTTTTAAGAAGGTGCCCGTTTGGACACCTTCTTTTTTATTCGTCAACGACTTCGCTTTCGAAGCGGTCGATGTCTTGATCGGCACCGATGACGATTAAAATATCCCCTTCGTAAATCGTTTCTGATGCGAGCGGCGAGACGATAATGTCGTTATGCCGTTTAATCGCCACGATGTTAATGCCGTATTTCGCGCGAATGTCGAGCTCTAATAAGGAGTGACCATGAAGTTTTTCATTCGCGACAATTTCAACGATGCTATGTTGGTCAGACAGTTCTAAATAGTCGAGCACGTTGTTTGAAATCATATTGTTCGCGATGCGCTCACCCATATCGCGCTCCGGATGAACGATATGATCCGCTCCAATTTTTTTCAACACTTTTTCATGATAATCGTTCGTTGCTTTCACTGTAATTTTTTCAACACCAAGCTCTTTTAAAATTAATGTCGTCAAAATGCTCGCTTGAATGTTATCGCCAATCGCGACGATGACGTGGTCGAAGTTACGAATGCCTAAACTTTTTAAGACGTTTTCGTCTGTTGTGTCAGCAACGACCGCCTGCGATGCAATTGATGCATATTCGTTCACTTTATCTTCGTTTATATCAATCGCAAGCACTTCCATGCCTTGTTCGCTTAACGTGCGACATACGCTACCGCCAAAGCGTCCGAGGCCGATGACAGCAAACTCCTTCTTTTTCATTCAATATCCCCTCTTGCTCGATATTCATCAATGACGCGAATAATTCGTTTTTCTAACATATTCATTCCACCGCTTCCTGCTTGGTAATGGCGAAAATGACCATTTGCATCAAATATATAGTACGTCGGCACGCAGCGATTATCAAACGCTTCTTTTAACCGATGGTCGTTGTCAATAAAAAGCGGATGGGTCATGCCGTATTGTTCAGCTAGCTGTTGGACGACTTCTACGTTTTCGTCGCCATCGCGTCGCGGCATATGGACAGATACGACGTGCAATTCCCCTTTGTAACGCTCGCGGAAGACGTTTACTTGTTTCATTCCGTCTTTACAAAGATGGCAACTGACCGCCCAAAAATGAATGAGCGTCGGTTTTCCAATGAGCTGTTCACGCGTGACATTTCCGTTGAGTACAAGTGTTGCTCCGTCTAGTGATGGCATAAGTTCTCGTAGTTTCATCATTATTCTTCCTTTACTTTATGATTTCCTTTCCAAGTGACGTAACGGGTAAGCAGTTGAATCGCAACATCGATCGCCTCTTCGTTTGGGTTTAATTTCGCATGATGTAAGCCGAACGGTGATTGCACGCCGAGCCAAAACATAAAACCAGGAATGCGCGCAAGCATGTAGCCGAAATCTTCGCCCGTCATCGCTTCTTGACAACGAACGAGGCGTACATTTGTTTCTTTCTCAACAAACTGCATAAATTCGTTCGTTAACGTCTCGTCGTTGTACACTTGATAATACATCGAACCGTAATCAATGTGCGCTTGGCAGTCGTAAGCGACTTCGACGCCGCGCACAATCGCTTCAATGCGCCCTTTCACTTTTTCCATCGCTTCTGGTGAAAGTGTACGAATCGTTCCTTCAAGCCGTGCGCGCTCAGCGATAACGTTTTGTACCGTCCCGCTCGTTAGTTTGCCAACTGTAATAACAGCGCTATCGAGCGGATTGACGTTGCGTGAGACGATCGTTTGCAGCTGCATGATAAGGGAGCTTGCCGCAACGACCATATCTTTCGTTTCATGCGGAAACGCGGCATGCCCTCCTTTGCCGATTAAGTCAATAAACAGTTCGGACGTGTTCGCAAACAATAGCCCTTCTTTTGTTGCGATCGTTCCGACCGGATATTCTGGAGCGATATGCAAAGCAAGGATCATATCGGGCATCCATTGTTTCATTTCGTCGCTCTCCAACATCGGAAGCGCCCCGCCCGGTCCTTCTTCGGCTGGTTGAAAAATAAACAGCATGTCATCACAAATGGGATGATGAACAACATGAGTAAGCACACCGAGCGCAATCGCCATATGCATATCGTGCCCACACGCGTGCATGCGTCCTTCATGCGTTGAACGAAACGGAACGTCTGTTTGTTCGTCAATTGGCAATCCGTCCATATCGGCGCGATAACCGATCGTTTTCGTTGGTGCAGTGCCATGAACGTGCACGAGAATACCTGTGCGCCACGTTTTGATTTGCAGTCGCTCAGACGGAAGGGTGGCAAGATAGTCTAATATGTATTGTTGTGTTTTAAACTCTTGAAAGCCGAGTTCGGGAATTTGGTGTAAATCACGGCGAATATGAATAAAGTCGCCCATACGTTTCCTCCTTTTGAAAAAAGCGTGGAATCGATCCACGCTTTATAGTTGACGAAGTTCTTGTTTAATTTCTACTTTCGCTTTCGTTTTTTCATCGATTTGTTTAATGACACGCGCAGGTACACCTGCAACGACCGTATATGGCGGCACATCTTCTGTCACAATCGCCCCAGCCGCAACGACCGCACCTTTTCCGACCGTTACACCTTCTAAAATAACCGCATTTGCTCCGATCATGACATCGTCTTCTACGATAACCGGTTTTGCGGATGGTGGTTCGATGACGCCGGCAAGTACAGCGCCTGCCCCAACGTGACAGTTTTTCCCTACTGTCGCCCGTCCGCCGAGCACCGCATTCATATCAATCATCGTACCTTCACCGACAACGGCGCCGATATTAATGACCGCCCCCATCATAATAACCGCATTGTCACCAATTTGCACTTGATCGCGAATGATTGCTCCCGGCTCGATGCGCGCTTTAATATGTTTTAAGTCAAGAAGCGGAATGGCTGAATTGCGGCGGTCGTTTTCAACGACGTAGTCTTCAATCTTATGTTTGTTTGCTTCAAGTGCCGCTTCAATGTCTGCCCATTCGCCAAATACGACGCCTGTCTGACCTGTAATAAATGTTTTCGCGCTCGGACCGAAATCGATGTCGGCAATGTCTCCTTTTATGTATACTTTCACAGGTGTTTTCTTTTTGCTGTTTTGAATAAACGAAATAATTTCATTTGCATCCATCATCATGGTCAGTTCCTCCTTGTCGTTTTATTTTTTACTTTAACAAATGAAACAAACGGTGACAAGCTTATTGTCGCTTTTCGTACATCGAGCGATTGAACCGCTTTAATATTTCTCGGCGCGTCACGATCCCTACAAAGTAGCCGTCATCGTTTTCGACGCAAACGAACGGATGGTCAATAAGCAGCTTCAACGCTTTTAAAAATGAATCGTTCACATGTAAACGCGGCATATTTTTTTGCATCACTTGTTCGACTGTCATCGTCTCGAGGCGCTCAAATTCAATGCGTTCAATGCCTAAAATCGCATCCATAATCATCGTCATACTAATGAGCCCTTGTAGTTTGTACGTCATATCTAACACAGGAATGGCTGAATATCCTGTGCGCGTCAATACTAATAATGCGTGTTCTAAATGGTTCCCTACTTGCACGTGCGCCACTTTATCGGACGGAATCATCAGTTCAATAAGCGGTGGTTGTTGCATCGTCATTCCGCCTTTCACAATATAATCCCCATTTGTCATTGTACCATGTTCGTTTCGATATGGAAAAGCGAGAAGTGTAAAAAAAAGCCTTCACCGATGTGAAGACTTAATTCAACAAATCAAAAATTTCGATGGCGATCATATCAATGTTGTCAAACTGATACGATTTCGGCTTCTCGCCTTTTTCGTACACTTCTAATACGAACGTGTTCGTTTTTTCGTAATATGTGACGCTACATTTTTTTTCACCGTTCACTTCGAAGTTACGTTGTGGCGCTTCATTCGTTCCTGTTTTTTGTTCTTGCAAGCTAATTAAACGTTGGATAATGCCTAATAATTGCGACATGACGTTCATTCCTTTCCGATACGTATTTCAACGACTATTCACTACTGTACCAAGATTCGCATAAAAAGTAAACAAAAACGAAAGCCCACCATAGCGGGCTTACGTTTGAAGCGCGACGTATGCGATGTAGCCGATTAATAAAACAACAAACACGATGTAAGCAATAAATACCGGATTGCGTACATACGGATGGGCAGCTACTTTCTCGCCAACGCTCGTATCGTATTCGCCTTGCGTTTTTTGGCGTTTGCCAACTTGATACGTATACACAAATCCCCAAACTAATACCCCGCTTGCGATCAGTAAAAGCATCCAAGAAAATGTGTCCATCATCGTTCACCTCAAGTTTACTTTTCCACCGCAAGCGACGTTTTATTACAAATGGGCGTTATGTTCAAATAAATACTCGTACGTTAAGTCGATAAATAAATAATGGTGTTCATCAATCGGATACGAATATGTGCGAATCATTTCACCTGTTTCAATATCGCTGTACAAATCTGATAAAATGCCGCGCTTGCGTGAGCGCATGCGAATAATGTTTTCTAAAAAATATGGGCGCCAGCTCCAGTTTTTCATTTCGTATTGGGGCTGTAACTCCCACGTTTCGCCTTGCTTAAATATGTTTGCGGACTGTTGAAATCCGTCTTCATCGCATATGTAAATGCGAAAACTGCAATCGCTTAACTGTTTGGCTAAGGCAGAAATGAGTTCGTTAAACGATGACGCTTTTTTATATTTAGAAACGAGCTCGGAAATGCGCGCTTGAAACTGTTCGGAAATGTCATACAACGTTTGCAGTTTCTTTTTTTCGTGCTGAATGAACGTATGAAACTGATTGCGCAACGTTTCTTTTAATAAGTCTTTCGGAAGAAATGATGGCGAAGGTTCGTGCAAATAATATCCTTGATAATACCTTCCTCCGTTTCGCCACGCGTATTGCAGCTGAAAGGCGTTTTCAATGTCTTCATACAAAAGCGTTGCGCCAATTTTGCGCGCTAAAAGCGAGATCGAATACAGCACATCATCGTACGATACGGTTGACGTGCGCAACGAATGTAAATCAATTTTTAATAAATCGGGTGCCAACAGACGAATGCGATCTAAATTGCTGCTTTCTTTTCCGATGTTATCAACCGCAATTTGAATGCCGTATGTACGCAAATACGTCAATACGTGCCCGAGCTGTTGAATGTCGCCTTTGAAATGATGTTCGGTTATTTCAAGGACGACTTGGTTTAATCGCAATCCTTTTTCTTTATATGGAAGAAGTAATTGTAAAAACGATTCACCTCGATCAAGCATTAACACGTTTGCGTCACGATTGATAAAAATAAGCGATGCTGGCTGTTCGCTGACAAACTGTTCGAGCGCCTTCGTCGTTATGGCAACATCGACTTCCATACGAAACTCTTCTGGAATTGTTTCATCGTGAAAAAATGGACCGAGGCTGATGACTTCACCATCTTGTTGAAAGCGACCGAGCACTTCGTATCCAACGATGCACTGCTCATCAGCACTAAAAATCGGCTGATAATGCGGGACGACTTGATCGATATGTGTTAAAATGTCTAGCGCATCCAAAACGACGCCTCCTCCCCTGTTTTTTCAACCATTATATCATAAGAAAAATAAAAGTGTTTGTTAGGAAACAAAAGAAAAGCGACGCCAATAAACGTCGCTTTAAAACGGATGTTGATTGAGCCATTGCCCGCCATCAACGGTAATGCATTCCCCATTAATGTAGGCAGCCGCATCAGAAAGTAAAAACGAGGCGACACCTGCAATTTCTTCTGGCGTCCCGAAGCGTCCGAGCGGCACGCTATCTTTCACACGTTTTTCCATCTCCTCTGATAAAATAAGCTTTTCTGCCCCGCCTGTTCGCTCAATTGGACCTGGCGCGATGGCATTCACGCGAAAACCGTATTTTTTCCCCCATTCGACTGCTAATGTGCGCGTCATCGTCAACACGCCTGCTTTCGCACATGCGGAATGAATGACGCCCGCTCCTGCTCCCCAAGCATATGTAGCGACAATGTTAATGATCGACCCTTTTTGTCCTTTTTCGATCCAATAGTTTCCCACTTCTCGGCTACAATAAAACGTGCCGTTTAGGACGATATCAATGACGCTATTCCAGCCGTTAATGGATAGCTTTTCGGCTGGACAAATAAAGTTGCCGGCAGCGTTGTTAATTAATGCATCAATTTTTCCGAAGCGCTCATCTGTTTCTTTCACCATCGCCGCAACTAATTCTGGTTTGCGTACGTCCATCACGATCGGCAATACGCTTCCGCCTATTTCATTTGCTGCTTCGTCAAGCGCTTCTTTTCGTCTTCCTGTAATGACGACATGCGCCCCTTCATCCGCAAAACGCTTCGCCATATATTTCCCCATGCCACTTGAACCGCCTGTCACAATAATGACTTTCCCGTTCATTCTCCTCATCCCCTTTTTATGAATGGTTATTCATTCACTTTTTATTGTACTATATATTTAGAAAATTTTTAATATTGTTTTTGCTGTTTTTATCGACTTTTTTCTTTTATAATGGGTGAAGAACATTTCATATGTAAGGTTGAAGCGAATGAAACGACGAGATTTTTTTAAAACGATTTTTTCTTTATTCGTCAAAGGAGCTTTGCTTTCCACTGCCGGATACATGTACGCAAAGTATGTAGAACCGCAACAGTTGACGGTACGGCGATATGATGTCGTCCATCCGCTCATCCCGAAAAGCTTTGACGGATGCCGACTGCTTCAGTTTAGCGATGTACATTTAGGGTATCATTATTCTGTTGACCATTTTCAACGGGTCGTGAAACGAATGAATGACCTCGATCCGCATGTCATTTGTTTTACAGGAGATTTACTAGATGAACCGAATCAATATGAACATGTCGATGCGATTACATCGCTGCTCACCCAGCTTCACGCTCCGCTAGGGAAATTTTGCATTTACGGAAACCACGATCATGGCGGATACGGAACAGACATATATAAACGAATGATGACAGCAAGCGGATTTCGACTACTTGTCAATGAATGGGTATCCGTCAAACAAGGTAACGAACAAATTGTCATTGCTGGCTTGGATGATTTTATGCTCGGTAAGCCAAATTTCGCGAAAACGGTGCAACATATGCCGAAAGAAACGTACACGATCGCTTTAATTCATGAACCTGACCTTGTGACGCAAGCGAGCGTCTATCCGTTTCATCTTCAATTGTCAGGTCATAGCCATGGGGGGCAAATTCAACTGCCTTGGATCGGCCCGCTCGTAACCCCTCCGCTTGCGAAACAGTATGTTGAAGGATTTTATGACATCGAGCAGCTCACCTTGTACGTCAATCGCGGACTTGGTACGACGCGCATGCCGTTTCGCTTTTTAACGCCGCCAGAACTTACGTTGTTTACGTTAAAAGCCGGGTCATAACATCAACCCGGCTTGAAATAAACATATGCTCCCAATGATTGAAGCGCTTATGTACAAAAACGCTTCTTTATATTGTTTGCCCAATAACAGCTGTAAAGCTTCAACGCTAAATGTTGAAAACGTCGTAAACGCGCCAAAAAAGCCGACCGTCACTCCAACCGACTGGACGTCGTAGGCAAGCGCGATACCGAGCCCAAACGAACCGATCCAGTTAATAAATAAAATGGAAAGAGGCACAGGTGACTGTTTCGTCCAACGCATCAGCCATATGCCAAGCTTGTACCGACACCACGCCCCTAACGCGCCACCAAGTGCGACATACATCATGACGCCTCACCTACGCTTCTTGCACCGATCCGTTCCCCGACATATACGCCCACATAACAACAAAGCAACCCACCAACGAAAGAAACAAACACATATATGTTCGCTAATCCGATATGTTCGTGCCATAACACGACCGTTTCCTTACTAAACGTCGACATTGTTGTCAATCCGCCGCAAAACCCTGTGCCGATCGCAAGCCGCAGCCATTCAGCAACTTTTCTTTTTCCGGCGTAAGACGTCAATGCGCCAAGCAAAAACGAACCGATGTAATTGACAAACAACGTTCCCCACGGAAATGTAAGAAACGGAAAAGCAAGCGCAACGCCGTAACGACATAACGCTCCGAATGCTCCCCCAATGGCGACTGCTCCACTTTCTTTCATTCAATCATCTCCTACTCTTCATCGTCTGCCACATCATACGCCATTTGAAATAACGTCATTTGGCTATCGACTTCTTCTTCGTCTTCTTTTCGTTTCACATATTCGTACTCGCCATCTTCATTTTGTTCGCGCGCTTTGACGTTATCAGAAAGCAAAATGTGTAACACCTCAATAAGCCGCTCTTTTAATTGTTGACGGAAAATCGGGAATAAAATTTCGATGCGGCGATCCATATTGCGCGTCATCCAATCGGCGGACGATAAAAAGACGCATTCTTTTCCATGATGATGAAAATAATAAACGCGGCTATGTTCTAAAAAGCGGCCGACGATGCTGCGAACGCGAATATTTTCACTTACTCCTTTCATTTGTGGACGCAAACAACAAATACCCCGCACAATTAAATCGATTTGTACCCCTGCTTGTGACGCTTCATATAACTTCATGATGAGCTGTTTATCCGTCAGCGAATTCATTTTCGCGATGATGCGTCCGTCGCCGTATTGTTTATGGTAACGAATTTCTTCATCGATCAGTTGTAAAAATTGTTGTCGTAAATCAAACGGAGCGACGACTAAATGATGAAACTCAGGCTTTTCCATATAGCCGCTTAAATAATTAAAAAAGTTTGTCGCATCTTCGCCAAATTGTTCGTTTGCGGTAATGAAGCCGAAATCGGTGTACACTTTGGCAGTCGCATCGTTATAATTGCCTGTTCCTAAATGAACGAACCGCTCAATTTTTCCGTGTTTTTGCCGAACGATTAACGTAATTTTACTATGCGTTTTTAAATGCGTCATGCCGTAAATGACGTGACACCCTGCCTTTTCAAGCTCCTTCGCCCATTGCACGTTATTTTCTTCATCAAACCGTGCCTTTAATTCAACGAGAACGGTCACTTGTTTCCCGTTTTCTGCTGCGCGCTTTAACGCTTCAATAATGGGAGAATCACCGCTGACGCGATACAGCGTCTGTTTAATTGCCAACACATCTGGGTCATCTGCCGCATCGGAAATAAAATCAATTACTGGCTCAAACGACTCATACGGATGATGAAACAATAAATCTCTTTCTTTCGCTTTTTCAAATATGTCTTCCTCATCATCTAAATCTTTTGGCGGTTGCGGAATGAGTGTTTGAAACACGAGATGTTCTTTGTATCGTGCTACTTCATGATAAAACGAAAACAAAAATGTTAAATCAATCGGACCGTCGATTTTGTATACATCTTTTTCATGAATTTCTAGTTCGTCTAGCAAATAATCGAGCACCCACTCATCAAACCCTTTTTTGCTCATTTCGAGCCGCACCGCTGCGCCCCATTTTCGCTTTTTTAACTCTTTTTCAATTTCTTTTAATAAATCGCGCGCCCCTTCTTCGTGAATCGTTAAATCGGCGTTGCGTGTGATGCGAAATTGCGTAACAGACGAAACGTTGTATCCTTTAAATAGCGTATGAATAAACGTCGTAATGACGTCTTCTAATAGCGCATACGTGTGCGTGTCGTTGTTTGCCGGCAAAGGAATGAAACGATTTAACACAGCCGGTACTTGCACAATCGCTAATTTTTTCCGATTGTCTTCGTCTTCTTCATCATCTTCAAGAACGATCGCCAAGTTTAAGCTTTTATTTAACAACATCGGAAACGGGCGATACGCATCGACCGCCATCGGCGTTAACACCGGGAAGATGTTTTTCATAAAATACGACTGCAAATACGTTGTTTGTTCATCGTTCCATTCATTTGTGGCAAGCAAATGTACCCCTTCAGCACGTAGCATCGGCAATAACGTTCGATTGTACATGTCATACTGCCATTTCACAAGCTCATGCGTTTTTTTCGCAATTTTTTTCAACTGTTCTTTCGGCGTTAATCCCGCTTTATTTTCTGGCTTATTAAAACCAGCTTTCACTTGATCTTTTAAGCCCGCCACGCGCACCATAAAAAACTCATCTAAGTTCGAGCTAAAAATCGCTAAAAATTTTAATCGTTCTAATAGCGGATTGCGCTCATCCATTGCCTCTTGCAAGACGCGCTCGTTAAATGCGAGCCAACTTAATTCGCGGTTATTGTAATAACGCGGATGACTAAAATCCATCCTCATCCCTCCATATGAAACTGTAATAAAATCGGTCGTTTTAACATTTTTTCGACATGTTTTTTATGTTTTTCGGCTTGATACTCTTCCGCTTTAAATGATTGATTACAAAAAATGTGTATAACGATCGTTTCTTGTTGAAGTTCAAGTTGCAGACGGTTGACAACATTTCGTTTTGTATCGTTTAAGCTGTAAGCAAATTTTAATAGGGCGCCAAGAAAACGAAGCTTTTTTTGTTCAGCGCGTGTAAACCATGTGTGAAACGGCTGGACGTATTGTTTAAACAACGTTTTATTTTTAAACGAAGCGACAAGCGCGAGCTGTACGCGGTCACGATGGCTTAAGCCGTCGATCGTTCGATTGGCTAAAATGTAAAACGTATGTTGACTGCTCGCTTCTTCATCGACATATTGTCCTAAATAAAACACGTGAGTAGCGCGCTTTAATAAAATGAGGTCTTCTCCCGTCAATGGGAAAAGAGCGAGCGCACGCATTTGTTCAAACAGTTGAATGACTAGTTTTAATACGTGCTGCACGTGGTTTGTATTTACTTCGTAGTCTTGGGCTAATTCAAAAAAACTTTCATCTAATACGCTGGGAAACACCGTCGGTCCAAACTGTTCGTAAAAAATGCCGTCGCGCAACCCTTTTCGGCTTAAAATAAACGTCGTCGCATCGACCGTTTCATATAACGTTTGAAATACTTCAACGGCGGGAATAATTAAGTCGGCTCGGTCTTTCGATAACGCCTCCACTTTTTGTAGCTGGTCGAACGTGAGCGAGCGCAAATATTTTTTCACTTGAATGATATGTTCCCGTTTCATTTCGTATTGATGAATGCCTGCAATCGGGTAGTTTTGGAGCATTTGATGCACTTGTACGACGTTGCGGGCGCTTCCGCCAATCGCGATGATCGGCAATCGGCGTTGCTTCAACCAAGGCAACGATTGAAATTGCTTATCAATATATGCGCGCAACGTTTGTAGCTCTTCATCAGTCGGAACGTTTCCTGAGACGAAATCGCGCTTTAACGATAACGCTCCAAACGGAAAGCTGTAATAATCAACGAGTTCGCGGTTGTAAAAATACGTCACTTCCGTACTTCCTCCGCCTACATCGACGGTAATGCCTTCATAAAACGACGTCGATTGAACGACAGCTAAAAAACCGTAGTATGCTTCTTCATATTCGGATAAAATACGCATATGAAAATCCGTTCGTTCGGCGACGATGCGAACGATGTCATCGCGATTGCGCGCTTGACGAATTGTGGCGGTCGCGACGCATTTCACATCGTGCAGGCGATGAAAGCGCGTTACGTCTTGAAACGTCAAAAGACCATCTAAAAGCACACGTAGCCCTTCCTCCGTAAACACACCATCTTCTGTTAAATAATTGCGCAAACGGGCGGCAATTTTTACGTTTTCCCTTTCTCGTAAACGACCGCTTTTACTTTGTTCATAAATGACGAGGCGCATCGTATTTGAGCCAATATCAATAATGCCGTATTTCAACAGGAATCCCCCCTTATCGTGAAATGGAAAAAATAAATTGAAAATTTTCCAAAAACATAAACGATCGTGTATAATATAAGTGTATCAAAATAAAAAGGAGTTGAGTAAATATGGAAACAGTCGAATGCACCGTGGAAAACTTATCGGTCGCTTTGTTTACTGTCAACCGTCATGCGAAAACGGCGTTAAATCCTTCTTACTTGTATTTGCTGAAGAGAAAAACGATTGAAAAAATGCTCGAAGAAGGAAAAGCGAAAAAAGTTGGGCTTCACTTTTCCCGAAATCCGAAGTACAGCCAGCAAAAGTCGGATGTGCTTGTGGCGATCGGTGCGTATTACTTCCACATACCTCCAACAAAAGAAGACTTCAAGCATTTGCCTCATCTCGGTACGTTGGACGATTCTTATCGCAACCCTGCTGTTAAAATGCCGTTGTCTCAAGCCAAACGATTATTACAAGCGTATACAGGCATTTCACCGGAAGACGTAGAGCCGAAACCGAAACGGTACGATTGGTCGCGTCCGCATCGGTTCGGGAAAACGTTTCGCTAAGGACAAGCTCACATAAACAATGCACATATTTTTATTATATGACACAAAAGGGCGGCCTCTTAATGAGATCGCCCTTTCTCACGTTGGACTAATTGTTCAAGTTGTTCGGTAGCGAGCGGCTTGCTGAAGTAGTAGCCTTGGGCGCGGTCGCATCCTTCTCGTTTTAAAATCGCAAGCTGTTCTTCCGTCTCCACTCCTTCAGCGACGACTTTCATCTGCAAACTGTGTGACACTTGAATGACGGCGCGCACAATCGACAAATCGTATGAATGTTTGACCATATCTTGTATAAATGAACGATCAATTTTAATGATATCAACCGGCAATTTTTTTAAATAGTTTAATGAAGAATAGCCTGTCCCGAAATCGTCGACAGCGAGCTGCAATCCTAAATTTTTTAACGACTGCAACTGCGCAAGGACGTAATCGATATGATGCATCGCCATACTTTCGGTAATTTCTAATTTTAAACAAAACGGGTCTAAATCGTACGTGCAGAGCACATGTTCAATATGTTTCACTAAGTCGGCTTGCAAAAATTGTTTAATGGAAACGTTGACACCAATTTGCACGTGCGGTAGCCCTTTTTCTTTCCATTTTTTGCTTTGTTCACATACGTTTCGTAACACCCAATCGCCGATCGGTTGAATTAAATTCGTTTCTTCCGCAATTGGGATAAATGTTGCTGGCGAAATCCAGCCGCGCTTCGGATGAAACCAGCGAAGCAGCGCTTCAACCGCCACAACATCGCCTGTTTGAATGTCGACGATCGGTTGGTAATGAAGCGTAAATTCGTTTTGTTTTAACGCTTTGCGAATGCTATGTTGCATGTACAATTTTTCTTCGTTCGTCTTTTTTAATTCATTCGTATAAAAACAGTACGTATTTCCCCCGTTTTCCTTTGCGATTTCAAGCGCTAAATCGGCAAACGATAGAAGCGTCGTCCAATCGGTTGCATCATCTGGAAATACGCTTACTCCGATGCTCGGTGTGATCGTCAATTCTTGATCTGTTAGTTGAAATGGAGTCGAAAATATTTGGATGACGTCACGAATCATGTGGCGTATTTCGTTTCGGTCAATCGTATAAAAAGCGAGAAAAAATTGATCGCGTGCTTGTCGTGCGACGATGCCATTTTCATAGCGACGCAATCGCTCCGCCACTTGTTTTAACAATTCGTTTCCGTATTCATATCCGATCAAATCGTTAATAAATTTAAAGCGATCTAAATTGAGCGACAGTAATGCGAAAGGCCCACGCTCGTTCATTCGCTCCCGAAGCATACGTTGAAACGATTCGTACGACAATGCTCCTGTCAACGAATCGTTATAGCCGTCCGTCGCTAACAAAAAGCAACCGGTCCAAACGATATGCGATTGAAACAAATGAACGTGCACATACGCAGGACGATCGTCAACAACTGTTTTTCCGCGCCATACGTTCGCATCGCGCAATGAAGAGACGATGTCGTCGGTACGCTCAACGAACTGATGAACGTCATGGTAACGACGCGATAGTTGTTGTGACAATGAATCGTCCATGTAAACAATCGTTCCGTCGCGATCGGTAATAAAGAAAAGAGCGTATTGATCAAACTGTTGCCCAACGGCCTCCCATTTCATCAATGGAGGGTGTTGGTACAGAAACTGCTGTTCGTTCATGTTGTAATCCTCGCTTTTTGTTTTCTTCCCTCCTTCTTTTATTAAACCATATGGCATGATAATTGAAAATAACTTTTCATCAAGAAACGGAATTTAGTCAATTGTTCCTGTACGTAAAATGGACACTTGCATATCGACATCTATTTTTGCGTTGTCATATAACTTGTACCATTGTTTATCCGTCAACTGCAATGCGCGCACCGAGTGGTCGTATATTTGCCCAAAGCCGATCGGATCGGTTTTGTATGCTTTTAGTTTATTTAATAGTTGTTCTATTTCTTTTTTCATTTGTTTTTCAATCGCGCGTTCAAGCGTGCGTATATTCGCTTGCGTAATCGGCTTCATTTTTTCGGACATTTCTAAAATTTCCGCTTGCAACTTGACGGTGACGCGAAAATGCGGAACTGGCTCTTGGCTAATAAGTTTGATTTTTCGCTTTGTTTTTATTTCATTAATAACGATATTGACTTTTTTTCCTTCTTTCTTTATTAATAACGGGGCGACATCGTCACGCGATACTGTAATATTTTTCAACCCCGATTTATATTGTGATACTAATATTTTAATATAAAAACTTTCATCAAGCCGTACCGTCCCGACAAATTTATCGCCGCGAAATAGCGCCACTTTTTCAACAATCGGTTTATCATCACGCACCGATAAATAAGGTAAAATCGGGTCTTTTCCGACATCGTAATAACAATGAATAAACTCATGTAACGTTGCAGCTAACAGCGATTCGGTGCGCAAGTTTTTTTCAATTAACCGATATAAATACGTCCCGATGTCTGGTGTATCTTCATACTTTTTACTTTTCACGATTTCCTTTGCATTCGGCTCGCTAACCGCTAAATAAACGAGCGCACCGATATTCGCATCGCGTTGGAGCGTGTCGGTTAGCGTGAAAATGCCATCTTTCTCCGCGAGTTCTTTTCCGTATACGATGACGCGAATTTGCCCTGACCCTAAATCGTGGCTCGTTCGCGCTTCTAAAACTTGACGAAGTCCTTTGCTCGTTTTGTTCGTCGCTTCAATCACTTCGGACATCGAAGAGTGGCTCGTTTGAAACGAAAGCATCACGGATGCCCCTTCGTACAACTTCCCTTTTTTGTCAAACCCAACGGCCGTAACGATTCCTTGCCTTTCTAATATGCGTGGCTGTACACATCCGCTTAATAATAACATACAAACGATGAGCCATTTCATTTCGCGCTCCCCTTTGCCCATTTTTTTATGCGCACAAATACGTACAGTATGAACGGATAAACAAAACTAAGCCAAAATCCGTACCATCCGACTTGATCAATAAATTCGTTAATGGTGGCACGCTGTTGAAATAATATCGCAACGATAAACGAAAGAAAGGCGAACACGAATAACATATATTTTTGCTTTATATGAAAAAGCGCTTTCCCGCCGCGCGTCATCGCCCACATAAACATAAGTAAATTCGGTAAAATGACGAGCAGCCAAAGCGGAATAATGACGTATTCAAACCGTTCAATAAAAGGACATTTGACGACTTTAAACATCGATAACGATGCCCAAATGGTCACATCGAGTTGTTTCGGACTAAAAAAAGCAATCGCAATGACCGTCACAGTAGCTACAAGAAATGTCGTCAATAACACACCAAGTTGCGCATAACGATGAACGCGCTCTTTTTCTTTCACAAACGGATAAATGATATATAACACTTCAAACCCAAGCATTGTGTATGCTGTTTTTAATACGCCGTTTGCCATTTGTTTTGGTGTCGCTTCGAGAATGGGCAATAAGTGAATCCATTCGGCATATTTTAACGGTTGAAAAGCGGCGATAGCAATCCAAATCGTCATAAAAAACGTTAAAAAACTAACGCCCGCCACAAGTCGAAATCCCCCACCATATAGGGCATATACCGTTAAAACAATTAAAATGAGCGCCGCCCCCCAAAGCGGAAAATCAGGGTACATCCACGTGGTTGCCATTTCAACGTAACCAAGCAAAATAGACGTATACGCCATTAAAAAGTAGGCGATAACGAGCGCATTGGCGATCCAACCGAATACGCGCCCATAAACGAACGTATGAAGCGAGAAGATGTTGTCATGTTCTGTTTGTTTTAACGTTTGACAAATGACGAAAACGACAAGATGAATCCATAATCCGCTCAGTAACACAGCAATCCATGCATCTTGGCGCGCCTCGACAAAAATGACGCGCTGCACGCCGACGATGCCAAGCCCGATTTGTGCAGTATGGACGAGAAAAAACACGAGGTAAGCGTTAATCGACAGCCGTTCGTTTGGCGTTTTCATCATTCATCCAAATCCTTTCGATTCATCGCCTCCCGCCATGAAAAACGGCGGGAGTTTTGTGGACGATTCGTCTTCGGACGTTCGCTATAAAACTTTTGTGGCAAACGAATGAGCGCATATTTCATATCGGAGAAACGAAACGGATAAACAGGTGACAAGTACGGGCGCCCAAGCGATGTGAGTTTCAATAAATGAACGAGCAACATGCTGACGCCGATCAATATACCGACAAGTCCCCAAAGCGCTGCGAGTAAAATAATCGGAAAGCGTAAAATACGGATCGTTGCGCCCATTTCGTAGCTTGGAGCCGTAAATGAGCCGAGCGCACTTAACGCAACAATAATAATGAGCACGTTGCTCGTAAATCCTGCATCGACTGCCGCTTGTCCAAGGACGATACCGCCGACGATACTCATCGTTTGACCGACTTTTGTCGGCAAGCGCGCTCCTGCTTCGCGCAACAGTTCAATCATAAACTCAAGAAGCAACGCTTCAATGACGGGAGGAAATGGGACGCGCGAACGCGATTCGCCAATCGTCAAAAGCAAAGCGGAAGGAATGACTTCGTAATGATACGTAATGACAGCAACATAAAGCGGCGATAAGAAAATGGAAGAAAAAATGCCGAACATGCGAATCGCGCGCAATACAATGCTCATCGTCCAACGTAAATAAATATCTTCTGTCGATTCAAAAAAGCTAAAAAACGTCGTCGGACAAATAATGACGGTCGGACTTCGGTCAACGAAAATGCCGATGCGCCCTTTCATTAAATTGTACGCTAGTCGGTCAGGAAGCTCCGTTAATAAATATTGCGGAAAAATCGTATACGCATGATCGTCCAATAGTTGAGCTAATACGGAACTGTCGGTCACTTCGTCAATGCGAAGCTCAGACAGCCGTTGTTTCACCGTTTGAATGTTTTCTTCATCGGCAATATCTTCGATGTACACGACGCGCACTTCAAGCGGGTTGCGCATCCCGATCGTCATTTTTTCCGTCACTAATTTCGCATCGGTCACATTTTGGCGCAAAATGCGAATGTTTGTATCAATCGACTCGGTAAATGATATTTTTGGTCCTAAAACGAGCGATTCCGTTTCTGCCTTTTCAAGCGAACGTTCTACTTTTTCAGCGATGTTAACGGCAAGTCCGTGCGTTTCTCCTTCGATATATATACATGCCCAACCGTCGCGTATGTAAGACGCCATCTCTTTTTCTGTTTCACATACGTGCACCGCACCGATTGGCAAACAGCGAGCGAGCTGTTTTAACGATACGTCTTCTTGGTCATGAATAAATGCCAACACGTTTTGTTGCAAGTGGTCATGATTAATTAAATTGCTTAAAAATAAGACGTCAACCGTTTTTCCTTTGCATTGGATGCGCCGACACATCAAGTCTGGCGAGTGGGCAAGCTGTTTGGCAACCTCATCAACTCGATTTTTTTTCGAAAACCACATCATCTTGCCCCCCTTTTTCTTCCGCTTCGTTTTTTCCTAGTTTGCAATATATCGCAGTTTTTATGCAAAAAAAGAGGAAGCTTTATTTTGCTTCCTCTTGAGGGAGCGGAATAAAAATTTCTCCTTGCCGCTCTTTATTTAATAACATTTGTAAAATCGTTTTCGATAGTTGGCTCGGTTGATATGGCTTTACAAAATAACTATTCGCCCCAAGCGCTATCCCTTTTTCTCGTTCTTCTAACGCAGAAGAAATAATAATTGGAATATCGGAAAGCTGTTCGTTTTGCTTTAACGCTTTCAACACATCCCATCCGGACGCGTTATGCTCCTCTAACATAATATCTAGCACGACCGCATCCGGCTTTTCTTTTTGAATGAGCTCGATCGCTTCTTTTCCCTCTTTCACATGTTTGACGCGAAACCCGCTATCTTTTAATTCCGCTTCTAATAGCGCCGCTAAATTTTCATCATCTTCAATAATCACGACGTGCGCATGCGCTTGTTTGTCGTCGTTGTCGCGCTCATCTTCCTCACCAGGCGCCAAAGCGACGAGCGGAAGAGAGACGGTAAACGTGCTTCCTTTTTTCAGCTCTGATGTGACGCTCACTTCCCCTTCGTGCGCTTTCACAATTTCTTTCACGATCGCAAGCCCAAGTCCTGTTCCACCGATGCGGCGGCGGTCGGAGTTATCGACGCGATAAAATTTTGTAAATATGTTTGGCAACGCTTCTTCTGGAATGCCTAATCCTTCATCTTTTACGTCGATGCATAGGCGATTGTTTTGTTCATATATGCGCACAGTCACGTTGCCGCCATCTGGGGAATATTTGATGGCGTTGCTAATTAAATTCGTAAACACTTGCGCCAATTTATCGCGGTCGCCGAGCACGATCGTTTTGTCCGTCTCTTTTTGAATGTGAAACGTATGAACGGTCGTATTCACTTTTTGTGTATCAACGACATGTTCAATAATGGAGACGATATCTTCGTATTTTTTATCGTACGTTTGCTTTCCTGACTCCATGCGCTGCACATCTAAAAAGTCGTTAATGAGCGCCGTTAACCGTTTTGCTTCTTGATAAATGGTCGTTAAATATTTCTTTTGTCGCTCTGGCTTCAATTCCTTCGTTAACATCAGTTCCGTAAAGCCGAGCACGCTCGACAGCGGCGTGCGCAATTCGTGGCTGACGGTGCTGACAAATTCGGACTTCATTTGATCGACTTCAAACTGTTTCGTAATGTCGCGATGGACAAATACCGTCCCTTGTCGCTCCCCATGACGATATAACGGCTTTGCATATACTTGCATCACTTTCCGCTTTTGTGGCAAATGGTACACAAACGGCTCATGTTCTTCATCGCCGTTAAAAATAATAGCTCGCAAATAGTCACATAACTTTTCTCCTGCATCAGACTGTTCAACTAAGCCGCGCGCCCATTGTTCGTAGCTTGCTCCTTCCAGTTCAGCAATCGTTTCTTTTTGAAGCAAGTCGGCCATTTGTTTATTGACGATGACGCTATTGCCGTCACGGTCAACGAAGTGAATGCCTTCTTGCACCGTATTTAAAATATGTTGTACCGTCTCACGCGCTTGCTCCGTCTGTTCGTATAGCTCTATTTTTTGTAAAGAAATCGATATTTGTCTCGTTAAGCCGACATATTCTTGCACTTCTTCGTCCGAAAACGGCCCGCCAAAGCGGCTGAACACTAAAATAGCTTGCACATCGTCTGTATTCGAAAGAACAGGTAAAAAAATGTCGTGCACGTACATCGTCTCTTCATGATATCCTTTTTCCGACGCTGCAACTTCGCGTTTTAACACGAACGGCTTTTTTTGTTCAAACAATCGTTGATGCAATCCGTTGTATACGTACGTTAAAAATTGTTCAACCCCGTATGGCGACAAACCGAACGACGCATACGTTTTTTCATCGTTCATTAACACGATCATGCCGCGGTCAGCTTCCATGATGCGCGCCATATGAAAAACGATGCTTTGCAATACGTCTTGCCGATCGAGCGAATTCGATAAGCTTTGTATAAAATTGTTATACCGTTTTAATTCTCGTTCGCGCGCCTGCATCGCCTCGAGCGCTTGTTCGAGTTCTGCTTGTTGCACTTCTAGTTCATCTTGTTGAGCAAGCAATTCTTCGTTATGCGCCATTAAACTTTCTTCTTTCTCCTGAATGCTCGCTAACATTTTCCGAAACGCTTGAGCGAGCTTTCCGATTTCATCTTCGCGAGCGGTATGGACGACGTCGTCGTTATGCACTCGTTCATCTTTTGCGATTTTTTCTGCCATGCTAGCGAGAGCACGGAGCGGCGTCCCAATTTTTTTCATCATAATGCGTGCGATCATAATGAGCAAAAATAACATGAAAAAGACGAATACGATAAACGCCGTTTGGGCCGTTTGCTGCTCGTTACTTAACTGTCGAAAAGCGCCATCTAATTGATCATTTAAGCTTTGCTTATACATTTTCATTTGAAATTGAAATTGTTCAATCGACGCGGTGCCCCCGTTTTCTGATAAACTTAATACTTTTTGTATATTGCCGTTTTCAAACGCTTCAATCGCTTCAGGAACGAGACGTTCGAAATAATATTGTGCAAATTGGCGCGCTTTCACAATAAATTTCGTATCTTCTTTCGTCGTTGCTGCGCTTTCTAACAGATCGAGCGCAGTTTGGACGTTTTCTTGTTCACGAAAAAAGCTTAACTTAAACTCTTTTCGGTTGAAGGCTAAATAGCCGCGCACATCGGAAAACGCTTGGTTGAACGCTCGCTCGATTTCTTGCGCATATTTCATTTTCGTTTCGATTTCATTCTTTTTTTGTTCAAACGACGCCACTAACGAGGATTGATACATCGAAAGGGAAGCCGCTCCGACAATAAAGACGACTAAAAATGACGCAACAAGTAAAACAAACTGTCTCGCTAAACTTTGCCGAAAATAGTTACGCATCTTCTCCATGCAAGATCGCCTCAATTCGTTCGACTAATTCAAGCGGGCTGTACGGCTTTGCCATAAAGTAGTCAGCGCCGGCCGCCAGCACGCGCTCTTTGTCCGCTTGTTGACTTTTTGCCGATAACATCATAATCTTTACATGTTTTTTATCGGGCATATTTCGTACTTGTTGAATGACTTCTAAGCCGGTATATATTGGCATCATATAATCAAGCAAAATTAAGTCGTAATCGTTTTGTTTAATCATTTCAAGCGCTTCTTCCCCATCGCAAGCTTCATCAATGTCGTGTCCTTCATCTTCTAACGTATCAACGACAAGCATGCGCAATACTTCTTCATCTTCCGCTAATAAAATTTTTGCCATTATTGTCCCTCTCCTTCAACTTTCTTATATGTTTGTTTTACGATTTCGTATGAACGTTTTAACCGTTCGTGATACGTCGGCGCTTCCCAACGATCCCATGTGTACGTATAAAACCGTTTCGCATCTAACATATTTCCCTCTTTTGTTGGATACGAAAATTCGTTTTCATATACGCCGATGCGAATGCCGTCAATCGTTTTGCTGCTTGTTAGTCCACCTTGCCACATATCTCCCATCACTTCATGCATGCTCGGGTCTTTTACGTTAAGAAGCGCCCAAGGGATGCGAATTTCATATCCGTCTTCTTGTTGGCTGACACTGACGTCCGTCAATGAATTGTATGCTTCGTCATTCGGATTAGCTGTACCAAACGTCATAACGCCTGTTTCGTAAAAGTCGAACGGATACGTTTTTCCTTTAATTGGTAACTTTTTATTGAGCGTAAGGCGAATCGGATGATACATGCCGTTATTTTTTTTGTTCACATACGGGAGGCGATCAATCATTTGCAACATATGTCCATAATGATAATAAAACGAATCGTAATAACTATCAATCCATAATCGCCCTTCCTTTTCCCCACGTAAATGAAGGACGAAATCAATCCCTTCCGTTCGTACGTTCGGCACATCGAGAATAGTCGATTGTCCTTGATTGGGTATCGTATCAAACAATATATAGACGTCTTTGTCCCGCTTAACAGTTGTGTCGTAACGGATGTAAACGTACCGCTCATCGCTCGTCATATAGAGCGCGCGGCCGTGTTGTTTGAACGCAGGACGGATGCGGAGAAACTCCCAATCTTCCTTTCTTCCATCTGCTTTTATCATCGTCGTTTCATTTTCGGTCGGATCAAAGCTGAGCAAGCCGAATTGCTGTTCGTTCGTTTGCGCGTTTGACCAAAACGGCCGACGATCTGGATTGTCGTAGTCCATCGTGTTCCACGTTCGTTTAAACCATTCATCTTGCCATGTGAAAATAAATCCGCCCGCCATCTTCTCGTGGACGATATCTTCAAATAGTTTTTTGTTGATAACACCTTGCTCTTGCTCGGAATGAAACCCTTGATTCATCCCGTATACGTTACGGTGCGTCATGCCGCGCGATGAAGGGACGCCAAATTCCGCGACGACGATCGGCATACGATGCACTCGCTTCATATCGTGCAAATAACCGGCATAGTTGTTTTTCTCACCGCGATGGTCGATATAATTGACGTATTTCGGCTCATAGTTTAAAAAGTCTGGATAATACGGATAAATGTGATATGACGCAAACAAGCCGCTATGCATGGCATTTGTCGTATAGATGACGTTCGGATTGACCGATACGAAATCTTCTTTTTCTAACGGTTCGCTCGGATGTGTTAACAAATCGGTCGTCAACCAGTTTGTAAAGCTGACTGGCCGTTGCCAGCCGTACGTTTTCGTTTCATAAGCAATCGCTTCATCCATCATGCGCGCCAACCAAATTTCAAACGGCGACGCTCCTTTCGTGTACACATATTCCCCCTCGTAATCACGTAAACCGGCATGCTTCATATTCGTCGCATGAACGACGGTCGGCTCCCACTCGACGCCAAAAATCCAACCGAGTACATATCGTGAAATGTCGTGTTTATACACACCGCTCGCATGACCGGGACGAGGTGGAATCGTTGCCCGTCCATGCACAATGTCAATCGTTCGCTTCATTTCAGCGACAAATTCCTCGGTATTTTCTTTCGCAAACGCGTCGTTTGTGCGCAAAAACGTTTCTTCATTCACCCAAACACCGTGAAATAAATATAAAGGCTGTTTTGCGATTTGATTATACTCGTAAAAAGCCTCATAAAACGCTGGCGGATGAATCGTGTACACACGAACGGCGTTGGCATGCATCGCCCCAATTTGTTTAAACCATCGGAAATATTGTTCTTTCGTAATCGCCGTTTCACCCGGGAAATGACCCGGTTTTGCGATGCCCATGTTGACCCCTTTCAACAACATATTTTCCCATTTGTCATTTTTGTAAATTTGTATATATTGCTCTCCGACCCGACCAGCGAGTTGAATGCCGTCGTCTGTTTTGGCGATCGCACGCTCGCTCCATTGCTTGTCATCGTTAGACGCTTGTTTTAAAATCGTTTTCATCATTGGAACATACGCTTTCCAATAAAACGATGCGGTGCTGTTTGGATCGTGGCGCGTCGTCCATTTCCGCCATATGTCGATACCGGCCGTTTGATATATGTTTGGTACATCTGGTTGGTCGGCGTAGTCGCCGCAAAAATAGTACGCATCGTACCGATTGTTGTGATGATAAACGATCGCTGGAAACGTCGTCGGCAAGCCAATCGCTTGTAATTTTTCTTTTCCGCTTTTTGATAACGAAAGCGTATATGTCGCTAACACTTCTTCGTCGTGTAACGGTTTGACGATATCAAACCAATACGAATACGGAGTCGAACCGTTCACGCCGAGCTCTTTTTCCCCTTTTTTTGTCGGAGTAAAAAGCACCCCTTGTTTTCCGATTTCGTTTTTATTTAAAATGACAAGCCGGTCGTATTCATCGACGAGCACGTAGCCGGGTCCAGTAAACGCATATCGTTTATCGTATTGCTTTTCGTAGTTTTCTTTTACCCAAACAGGCACTTCGTCATCTTCTAACTTCGGAAAATAACGGCCGATCCAACCCGTCCATTCAACGTTTAATAACGCATAAAATTTTTCACGAACAGCTCGATCCGTTGGGCTCGCAAACGAGTTAAACTCCGCAATAAGCGTTTTGTTTCCTGCAAACATCGCATCGTGCAAGCGATTCACTTCTTGTTCCGTCAACCCGCCATACACTTTTTTTGAACGTTTCCCTTTCTTTTTTTCCGTAGTGAAATCATTTTCATATACACCGTACGTATCCGCCACATAAATGACATCGTACGATTGTAGCGATGTCGGCCATGGACGTTCCTGTTTCGTTGTCGGCACAAAACCGACGTAATCTGTTTTCACATCGTAGCGCGATCCGTTTTGTTTCACATATTTTTGTTGGTTTAATAACCAAACGAGTCCTCCATGTTCACGATACGTTTGATCGGGAACTGTTTTATTCACAATCAGCACATTCAATGTCGTTGTCGGCTTGATATTCCACAACCAATATGGCGAAGAAATGGCAAGAAAAATACATACGATATATACAATGAGCCATCGTTGTCGTTTCATCATTTCGACACACCTTTTCTTTTCATTTCTCCCCAACCTTTTCTTTTTAAAAGTGCATCGACAATGCCTTCACAGCGCCATAATACTGTCAACGGACGATACCATAACGTCTCTGTAAAAGAGTAAAAAAAGAGGCGCACGACGTCGGATACGTTTGAAATTTTTCGCATTGTCCATTCTTCTAACAATACAGCAGCCATGGAAAAAATCGAGCCGTACAAAACGAAAACGAGGAATAGTAAAATCGCAAATTCAACATATATGTCTCCTAAGATGAGAGAGAGGAGGATGAGGATATAGACAAACAGTTCGACGACAGGTCCAAAAAATTCAATAAGTAAAAAATATGGCATCGAAATGAGCCCGATCGAACCGTAGCGCGGGTTAAACCACATGCGGCGATGAAGCCAAAGGCTTTCAAGTAGCCCGCGATGCCAGCGGCGGCGCTGTTTGCGTAAATCTGTCATCGACTCTGGTGCTTCCGTCCAACAAACCGAATCAGGAACGTACACAATTTTTTTATTCGCGTTCGTTTCTTTCACTAGTCGATGAAGACGGATGACAAGCTCCGTATCTTCCCCGACTGTATGCGCATATCCGCCCGCGCGAATGACCCATTGTTTCGAAAACACGCCAAATGCGCCTGAAACGATAAGCAGTAAATTGTGGCGGCTTAGTCCAATGCGCCCCACTAAAAACGCGCGCAAATATTCAATGACTTGCATGACGACGAGCGGCTGACGGGATAGCCCGATGCGCACGATTTCTCCTTTTTCAATGTCGCAGCCGTTGGCGATACGCACACTTCCGCCTGATGCGATCACTTCTTCATCTGAGTCGATAATCGGCTTCATCACTTTTAAAAAGGCGCGCCGCTCAATGACAGAATCGCCATCAATGGAGCAAACGTACGGATAAGATGAAAAATTAATGCCCGCGTTTAACGCATCCCCCTTCCCACCATTTTCTTTATCGATGACGAATAAATGGGAAAACTTTCGCGAGCGATATACTGCTCGGACACGTGCCGTTGGTAGCTGTTGGCGAATGACGCGCTTCATTTCAACAAGGTCAAAATCTCGCTTCAATCGCTCAAGCGTATCGTCTGTTGATCCGTCGTTAATGACAACAATTTCATACTCCGGATATTCGATGCTTAAAAGGGAGCGCACCGTCGCAAGAATACCAGCTTCTTCGTTGTAAGCGGGCACTAAAATTGAAACGGGTTTCGTATAACTGACATCGAGCATTTCTTCATACGGTTCCCATTCGTCCAATTCGTACATGCGTCGCAATTGAACGAACGAAACAACGAGTAAAAACGTATAAAACAAAATGACCGCCACCATAAAATAAAAGACGAACATCGCTGCCATTTCAATCATGTTCCCGACCCCTTTCTAACCATTCAAGCGCCATATCGCGCGCGTAGCGATCGTCTGATGTTTGAGCGATTTGTTCAAGAATCGAAAGTCCGTTCGGCATGCGCAACAAAGCTTCCGCTGCTTGCGACCGAACGGAAAATACAGCATCTTTCATTAACAAGACAATATGATCGACCATTTCTTGCCGGCGCGTACGTGCGCACAGTCGTAATGCCATTAAACGCTCTTGCCAAACGGAAGATTGGAAATGAACGTGCAATTGTTCAACGTCGAGTGGATATGCCATTTGTGCTAACGCTTTTAATGCACGAACGCGATATTCACTTTGTTCATGTCGGAGCAATGTACATAAAAATGGGGCGTGAGGAAACTTTTGCATAATGCCAATCATGTCAACGATCGCATATTGTATTTTTTCATGCCAATCGAAAAAATGATCGACCATTTTCGCAAACGTATCGTCGTCCATGCGCGATAAAATGAGGCGATAATCAAATTGCGTAAATGATTCATCGTTCGTTTTCATATATTCATATACGTGCGGATGTTGAAAAAGCGCAAACATGTTCAATAGTTGGCGCTTTTCCATCGTCGTTACACGTTTTTGTTCGTACATGTTTTCTAATTCGGGCAAAAGAGAGCGAAGCCTAAAATCTTCAATGTAAAAGAGGGCGTTCATTCGTCTGCCGAGCCGGCGATGATACAATTGCTTACGCAAATAGTCGGCAAAATACGTTTCAGCTAACGATGTCACGCGCGCCTTCACACCGTTGGCGAGCACGCGGATAAAATGGTCGAGCAATTCGATCATCGCGACATATTGCGCAGACGAAGATGGAGCGGGCACTTGTTCATCTCCGTACGCTACATAACGAAGTAATATTGGTTCGTACAATCGTTTGTACGTCTCTACTTCTTTTTTCCAACGCGCGTCTTTTCTTTTTTGCACAATTAAATAAAGGAAGATCGTTAGCAAAATGATCCATAACGTCACGACGATCAAACTAAATAACATAAGTGGATTCGACATCGTTAATTCATCCTTTTTAACATATGACGTATTCTTGCTTCAAGCTCAAGCAATTTAAACGGTTTCGTCATATAGTCATCCGCTCCTAGTTCGAGCGCGCGCGCAATGTCGCTTTCGCTTTTTCGCGCGGTTAACATAATAATTTTGTAGCGCGATGCATCTTTTTTGTTGCGCAATTGTTGGAGCACTTCTAGCCCGTCTAATTTCGGCATGACGCCATCTAAAATGACGAGACACGGCTCTTTTCCTTCATGCCAATCGCATGATATAAATTCCTCTCCATCTTTGAACGTACGCAACTCGAGCGCCACTCGTTCTTTAGCGAACATTTTTTGTACGACATCTGCTACAATGGCACGCACGATCGCATCATCATCGACAATTGCCACTTTCACCGTGCGACGATACGACGTTTCTTGTTGTTTCGCTAAAACGACGCAGTTTCTTCCTGTATTTTTCGCCTCGTACAACGCAGAGTCTGCCAATTCGATCCAATATCCGATCGGTTTAGACGGGTCGTTCACTTCAGCAATGCCTGTCGAAAACGTGCAAAAAAACGTCGTTTCACCGCTTTGAAACGGAATGCGTTCAAATTGTCCGCGCAGACGATCAAACACAAGAAGCGCCTCTGTCGCTTCCGTCGCCGGCAATAACACGACAAATTCTTCCCCGCCGAAACGAATGACAATGTCACGCGCGCGAACGTTCGTTTTTAAAAATTGCGCAAATTGCTTTAAAACGACGTCGCCAATTAAATGGCCGTATTGGTCGTTAACCCGTTTAAAATAGTCAATATCGAGCATCGCCAAACAAAACGGCTCATGCGTGCGATGCCAGTCGCTTTTTAACTGTTCGTACGCTTGTTTTAAATATTTTCGATTATAGACGTGCGTCAATTCATCTAATAAAAGCAGTTCATCAATGAGCTTTTTCCGCTCGAGCTGACGGCGAATGCGCACGATAAATTCGTCGATCGCAAACGGCTTCGGAATAAAATCGTCCGCGCCCATTTCGTAACTTTTCATGCGCGTCTCTTTTCGGTCGTCAATGCTCACCATAATCATCGGCACGAATTGTTGTTTTAGTTTTTCTTTTAAAAACGTTAATACTTCAAAGCCGGTTTTCGTTTGCATATGAATGTCGATGACGACGCAATCCGGGCGGACGTCATAAAAAGAAGCGACCGCTTTGATCGGATCAGCGATGGCGGCGACATACCATCCGATTTGTTCGAGCTGTTCTTTGACGTACATTAAAAACGACGGGTCATCATCAATGAGTAAAACGGTCGGTTCGCCTCCTTCTTTCGCCCCTTGCTCATTTGATGCCACGTCTCCAATTTGATGTTCGTAACAAAGTTGAAAAAGTGGAGCGAGCCGCTCTTTCACTTCTTTTGCCCCCCATTTTTTTTGTTCATCTTCACCCCATTGTTCCATCAGCTTCCGAGCATAGTTGCCGATATCGTTCATGCCGATCATCGCCGCTGTGCCGGCAATGGAATGAAGAAGACGATAGACGTCTTGATGGGCGATTTCTTCAACCGTTTCCCATTCTTCTAACCGTTTGCGAATATTTTTCAAAAAATGTTGTCGATATTTGTCGTAACGATCCATAACAATCCCCTACTGTTTTATAAAATGTATTGATCGATCACTTGAACGAGTTCAGCAATTTCTGGTTTACTCACTTGCGCTGTCGCACCGACACGCTCTCCTTTATGACGAAGGTCATCTGTAATGAGCGAAGAGAAAATGACGACAGGTAAATGTTTTAGTTTGTCATGTTCGCGAATGCGTTTCGTTAAATGATGACCGTCCATTTGCGGCATTTCAATATCGGTAATAACGAGCTGCACTTCGCTTTCAACTGGCTTTCCTTTTTCAACGATCGATTGTAAATAGTGAAGCGCATCTTCCCCATTTTCAAAAAACTCAACGTACACATAGCCCGCTTCAGCAAGCGTATCGTGTAAAAGTTTGCGCAAAAGCGGAGAATCTTCAGCGACGATTAACTTTTTATTCGGGCGGTCGCGTTGACCTAGTTTTTTCACGCGGTCGACGTGAATGCCTGATTGCGGATTAATGTCTACGACAATTTTTTCAAAATCAAGCAATAAAATCATGTTTCCGTTTAATTTCACAACGCCGATAATTTGGCCTTCTAATCCTTGATACATTTGCGACGGTTTTTCGATTTGCTTCCATGATATGCGGTGAATTTGTGTAACGTTATGGACGTGAAACACAACTTTTTGTTGATTAAACTGTGCCACAATATATTTATCTTGCGCTGGGTTATTTGACGGTCCAAAGCCAAGCGCTTTCGCTAAATCGATGAGCGGAAGCACCTCGCCGCGCAATTCGATAATGCCTTCAATGTACGGGTGTGCATGCGGCACTTTCGTCGGTGCGATCGGCTGAATAATTTCTTTTACTTTAATAACGTTAATCGCAAAACGATTGTCACCGACTAAAAATTCGACAATTTCTAGTTCATTCGTTCCACTTTCTAACAAAATTCCATGTTTATTTTCCATGAAACAGCCTCCATTACACCATCATTTATTGCCATTTTACCATATTTCTTATGTGCAACGAACAAAATTTAATATAAGTACTCACTCACTTTTCGATTCGCGACGTTCGTGTCGATCGGGCAAAGGTCGGCATCGCGCCCGTATTGCCATATCCAGACGTTTGCACGGCAGTTCGGGACGTTCGGGCGAAATGTTGGTGCTTTTGCCGCTGAATCAACACCCCACATGCATCATTCCTCTTTTTTTACACTTCCTTCCATAATATATGCGAAAATGTATGTGAATGATACATGTCTAAATAAAATTTTCAACCTATATAAATATTACTTTATTCCTAGGTAAAAATCACTATAATAAAAATATATAGAGATAATGGGGGATTTTCCATGAAAAGAGAGAGGCAAAAAAAGCAAACGAGAATATTGTTGCAACAAACAGCACTTCATCTTTTTCAAAAACAAGGATGTCAACTACCCACCACTTAAAGCCTAACAGCTTTTGAAGTGGGGGCTTGCCAAGCCCTAGTTGACTACCCTCAGCCATTCAATGGCTACGTTGGAGGGGTCATGACACTTACGGATGCTCCTCCAGTCCGTAACCCTGTCGCAGATGGTTAAAAGCTCTGATGGGTAGGAGCGGTGCTGTCTGCCAAACAAGTCCTTCCAACATTGGGGAGGAGGAACTCACTCCTGAAAGGAGGTACACGTCTTGTTCGTGTACATTATCAATAAGCATGGAAAACCACTCATGCCATGCTCACCAAGGAAAGCAAGACTTCTGTTAAAACAGAAGAAAGCAAAAGTAGTAAGAAGGACACCTTTTACCATCCAGCTTCTGTATGGTAGTAGTGGTTACAAACAACCAGTGTCATTGGGTGTTGACATGGGAACACGACATGTAGGAATTTCCGCAACAACAGAGAAAGATGTGCTGTTTGAAGCGGAAGCGCAACTTCGAACAGATATTGTGGATTTACTTGCTATACGGAGACAGTTTCGTAGAAGTCGAAGAAATAGAAAGACTCGCCACCGAGAAGCCAGATTTCTTAACAGAAGAAAACCAGAGGGGTGGTTGCCACCATCTATTCAACACAAAATCAACTCGCATATAAAGTTGATTGATTTAGTACACAATATTCTCCCTGTTACATCTGTCACTATTGAGGTAGCAACATTCGATACACAGAAACTAAAGAACCCAAATATCCAAGGGGTGGAATATCAACAAGGAGAACAAATGGGGTTTTGGAATGTTAGAGAGTATGTTCTATACAGAGACAATCATACTTGTCAATATTGCAAAGGAAAAAAGAAAGACCCTGTTCTCCAAGTGCATCATATTGAAAGTCGAAAGACAGGAGGCGATTCACCAGATAATCTGATTACTCTATGCAAAACATGTCACCATGAAATTCACGAAAAAGGGCTTGAACATATATTACAACGCAAACGACCGCCTATGAGGGATGCTAGTCAGATGACTGCCATACGATGGGCAATGTTTAGTAGGATAAGAGAAAAATACTCGCATGCAAATATCACATATGGGTATATCACCAAGTGTATTCGCATTGCTAATGGACTGCCTAAGTCTCATATGGTGGATGCTCGTTGTATTAGTGGAAATCCACTAGCTAAGCCAAGTGGCACGGTTTATCTTCTAAAATTCGTTCGCAAAAACAACCGTCAATTGCATAAGGCAACCATCTTGAAAGGTGGAAAACGAAAATCAAACAAAGCTCCACGATTTGTCAAAGGGTTTCAACTGTTTGACAAGGTGGTGTACGAAGGGAAAGAATGTTTCATATTTGGCAGAAGAAGCAGCGGTTATTTTGACCTTCGGCTGTTAGATGGCACAAAAGTGCATGCTTCAGCAAGCTGGAAAAAACTAAAAAGAGTTGAGTATGCTAGTACATTACTAATTGAAAGGAGGAAGGGCGATTCCTCCCCGACTTTCGCTCTCGCTTAGAAGTCGGAGTCTCCTCGCCTAAAACTGATGAACAGACGACCGTTTTGCAAATTACGACCGAAGCGGGCGTCGCAAAAGGAACGTTTTTTAATTATTTTCGAACGAAAGAAGAAGTGTTACAAAGCGTATTTTTTTCACATATCGAGCGCATATGTGAAAAAACGATGAACGGCAACAACGATTGGCACAAAAAAATCGATTCCATATTTGATGAGTTAGCGACGATGCACGAACAGCTCGGACGGGAAGTAGCAAAAGCGGTGCTCCACATTCATACCCGAAAAACGAAAGAGGCGGGTTGGCTCGCTCCATTGCACGACGTATTGACGCGCTTATTCGAGGAAGGAAAACGGTGCGGGCATGTGCGGACGAAACAATCCGCTTCGACGCTTGCGCATATCGCGATGCAATTGTACGTCGGTGCGCTACATTTATGGATGTTTTCATATGTGACCGATCCGCTCGCTACGTTTATGACGAATGCGTGGAACATGTTTGTCCATTACATAGAAAAAGAAGGGGACTAATCCCCTCCGTACAATGGCAACGTAAATGACTTTTTGTTTCCATGTCAGTACCATTTTTCTTCGGAATGGGAAAAATAAATTGGCGTTAAAAATAAGCGAAAATAAAATGGTAATATTGACGACGAGTGGTTTAATAACAGCAATAAACATGTGATGCCTCCATGATGGTTGTTCCACGTGCATTGTAACATAAGAAGAAGGACGACTACACTCGTTTTTATTTTCAGAAAAAATAAACATATTGACAGCTTTATGAACATGATAGACGTGGACAAGCGGGACGCGTTACAATGATTGTGAAGAAAAACATGAAAAGAGAAGGTGTCGACATGAAAGGGTTAGCCATTCTTTTTGAAGAAGACCATACGGTGACGATCGTTGAAGATGTGGAGAAAGAACGACTAGAAGAAGTAGTAGATGAGCAAATTGAAGCTGTTCTTTGGCACGATGAAGAAATCGACTGGGATTACGGTTATTAATATATGAAGCTGGCGCTCGTCAGCTTTTATTTTTTTGCTTTTATTTTTCGGAATTTTATTTACAATTTGCAAAAAACTCTTTATAATGTAGAAAAGGGAGGAGATTATTCTTCTCGCTAAGGGGGAATGAAACATGTATGAAAAATACAATGATATGGCGCTCGTATCGCAGCCGTACGATCTCGCCGATTATAAGCAAGCGGCACAATTCATTATCGAACAGGCGTTATTCCGTTACGAAAGAGATCGGCTCATGCGCGACATCGATCAGTCGCTTGAGCAGCGGGATGAAGCGTTGTTTCTTACCCTCTCAGCCCGATACAATGAGCTTCTTCAACGCTATCGTCACTTGGAGGATTTGGCATGATCGACTGTGAAACGACAGAACAGCACATAAGGTGAACGTTTTCAGCAAAACACATTGCGAAACGTTCACCTTTTATTGTTTAATAAAGAAAAAAACGAAGAGGTGAACGATCAAGATGCTTCCGATGAATGAACGTGTACGCCATATTCAACTATCTGGCATTCGGCAATTTTTTAATCTCGTTGCGAACGAGAAAGATATGATTTCATTAACGATCGGTCAGCCCGACTTTCCGACCCCTGATCATATTAAAGAAGCGACGAAGCGCGCGCTCGATGAACACTTTACATCTTACACGCATAACGCCGGATATTTACCGTTACGTGAAGCTGCTTGTCGCTTTGTGGAAACGAAATACGGCTTGCATTATCGTGCCGATGAAGTGATCGTCACCGTCGGGGCAAGTCAAGCGCTTGATATTGCCTTTCGCACCATTTTAACAGAAGGATCAGAAGTCATTCTCCCGGCTCCTGTTTATCCGGGATATGAGCCGATTATTCGTTTATGTGGGTCAACACCTGTACATGTCGATACGAGAAAAACTGGCTTTAAACTGTTAGCCGAGCACATCGAACCGTTCATCAATGAACGGACGCGCTGCATCGTATTGCCGTATCCGTCCAATCCGACAGGAATGACGTTAACGAGCGATGAACTGAAACAAATCGCTCAGCTTGTCAAAGGGAAACCGATTTGGGTCATCTCGGATGAAATTTATAGCGAACTTGTGTTTACAGGCAAACATGAGTCGATTGCGACATCGCTTCCTGACCAAACGATCGTCATTAACGGCGTAAGCAAATCGCATGCGATGACCGGATTTCGCATCGGGTTTTTATTTGCGCGACAATGGATCGTGGAACATATGTTGAAAGTGCATCAATATAACGTGTCATGCGCGACATCCATTGCACAAAAAGCAGCGTTAGAAGCGTTAACGGTCGGAATGAACGATGCGCACGAGATGAAAAAGCAATATGCTGAGCGAATGTCATATGTGTACGAGCGCCTTCGTGACATGGGATTTGACGTCGAAAAGCCGAACGGAGCGTTTTACATGTTCCCGTCGATTGCTAAGTTTCATCATTCGTCATTTGATTTTGCATTACAGCTTGCGAAAGAAGCAAAAGTCGCTGTCGTGCCCGGAAGTGCGTTTTCGACATATGGCGAAGGATATATTCGCCTTTCATATGCTTGTTCGCTCGATACGTTACAAGAAGGGCTCGACCGCATCGAAGCGCATATAAAAAAAGGTGCTCGTTAACAGCACCTTTTTTTACCACTCTTTATACCATTTATATAACGCTTGCGTTCCGCTTTGTTCTTCTCCGCGCTCGGCAAGCGCTTCATACAGTTGTTTCGCAAGTTTTAAACCAGGAAGCGACAGACCGAGCGTTTCTGCTTCAGCAAGCGCGATGCCCATATCTTTAATGAAATGTTTCACGTAAAAGCCGGGGGCAAAGTCGCCAGCAAGCATGCGCGGCGCAAGATGAGACAGCGACCAGCTCGATGCGGCTCCTTGTGAAATGCTTTGCAGTACGCGTTCTGGATCTAATCCTGCTTTTTCAGCATAAACGAGCGCTTCACGAAACTTACGCAAGGAAGCCCCTGCCTTTAGGCACGGGGAGGAATTGCCTTACGCAAGTTCCGCCACCCCCTTTCCATAAGCATATCCGTCAAATCGCTGAATGACTTGGACATATCTATAATTTATTCCTTGTGCGATACGCTTTCCGTCCTTGCCTTTAATATCGAAACTTCCAGTCTTTCTACATGCGACTTCGCCAAACCAAACGCCTTGATATTTCCCTCTTGGGACAACAGCCTTAACCATGTCCCCTGTTTGAAAACCAAAGAAGAATTTTTGTCTTGCAAGATAACCTCTTGGGAAGCCATATCTATCTAGGTTTGTACGAGAGCGACTACCACGCCCTTTTGCCTTGATAAATAACACTTCTTTTGTTTTGAAATATAAGTGATTTGTTGTGCTTTCGCCTACACAACAAGCGTCAAAATAATGTGTTTTCGGCAAGTCTAAACGAATACGATTCATTTTTGTTCGTGCACCTGTTCCACACTCGACATCTAATCCTGTCTGCTTTAACACTTCATACGCTTTCCATCTTGTCGAGTTGATAGCACTTGTATCCTTTAATGTTTCTTTGACTTGCTTTTGAATGTGCGGATACCCGAATTCTTCTGCTGTCTTACTTCCTTTGCGCTGATTACAGTCATGACAGGCAAGACATAGGTTATCCACTCGGTCTGTTCCACCTCTCGATTTTGGAATGATATGCTCCACTTCAAGTGGAACATTTTCTTTTCCGCAATAACAACACTTCCGCCCAAACTTTTCAAGCAAATACTCCCGTACTTCATATCCTTGTAGCGTGCCTTGTTGATACTCTACACCATTGATTTCAGGATTTCGCATGAGTTGCGTGTCGAATTTGGCATTTTCGTATGATATATACCCAATGGGGCATAACTTCTTTAGGCGGTTAACCCATGTTTGGATATTTTGCACGCGACTCTCTAGTGATGACGGCAACCACCCCTCCTTTCGCTTGCGGTTCAGAAAGCGTGGTTTTCTGTATCTTGTTTTTCGATTTCGTCTTGCTCGACGAAAAGCACGCCTTTTATCTATTCTTTCCTTGATGTCTGTGCGATGGTCAAGTTGCCCTAACCATACCACTTCTTGTCCTCGCAAAATCGCTAATCCTGTATGCCTGCTTCCATAGTCGATTTTTAGCCGATATGTTGCTTTAATTTCTGATTCGTCTACTGATTTTTTCAAGATGATGGTAAATGGAAATCGCCTGTAAATCGCCGCCTTCCCTTGTTTCAACAGCTTTCTTGCAACTGCTTCGTGACAAGGAGCAAGCGGACGTTTGTTTGTGTCTAACACAAAAACCATAGGGTTCTCCCCTTTCCTCTGCATAAAGCAGGTCATATTCTCCTCGACCATGTTATAGATGCTTGTTATGTGCAAGACACTAGCGCTACCCACCACGCTTGTTTAACCTTGCACGACAGAGGAACGGGCTGGAGAAGCACCCGAACGTGTCATGACATCTATAACGTAGGCTCTGTTTCAAGCCTTGGTCTGGTCAACATGGGGCTTACAAGCCCATGACTTTAGTCATTGGGTTGTTGACGGCTAGCAAGCATGACGTTTACACCTTGCGAAACAAGTTTTGTCGCAATCGCTTTCCCAAGACCTTGGCTTGATGCAGCAACAATCGCTGTTTTCATTTCATCCGCCTCCCTTCGATATGTACATTCGCTAACGATGACGCGATTCCTCCCTGTTCGTTTTGCTTTTTAAACTAGTTAATTTCATCGTTAATGACCGAAACAAAGCGGCTCCCCCCTTAGCTGTGTCGAACATTGTCGAAAAATTAATAAAGTTGTAGTTTCATTATAAAAGGTTTGTACGGCTATGTCTATGACCGTTTTGTACTGATTTTTTCCATGAAAAAAAGAACCGGAGGCGTCCGGTTCTTTTTATTGGAACGTTTCTTTGACAAAACGAACGACTTCTTCTGCTGTCGCAAGCGATAAAATGTGATCCTTCACTCGTTCCGCTTCTTGTTTGGACAGTTTCTTTAATTGCGAGCGGACGCGTAAAATCGATGTCGCACTCATACTAAATTCGTCTAAGCCGAACGCTAATAAAATCGGCACAGCAAGTTCTTCGCCCGCCATTTCACCGCACATGCCAACCCATTTGCCTTCTTTATGCGCCGCTTCAATGACGTTATAAATGAGGCGCAAAATGGCAGGGTTGTACGGTTGATATAAATACGATACGCGCTCGTTCATGCGGTCAGCCGCCATCGTATATTGGATTAAGTCGTTCGTTCCGATGCTAAAGAAGTCTACTTCTTTTGCAAATTGATCCGCCAATACAGCGGCTGCTGGAATTTCGACCATCATGCCGACTTCGATATGATCGGATACCGCAACACCTTCAGCGACAAGCTTTTCTTTTTCTTCTAAAAGAACAGCTTTCGCTTGACGGAACTCGTCTAACGTCGCGATCATCGGGAACATGATTTTTAAATTGCCATATACGCTTGCGCGCAACAACGCGCGAAGTTGCGTGCGAAACATGTCTTGCATATTTAAGCAAAGACGAACCGCACGGAAACCTAAAAACGGGTTCATTTCTTTTGGAAGGTCTAAATACGGCAATTCTTTGTCGCCGCCAATGTCTAGCGTGCGAACGACGACCGGTTTTCCTTCCATTTTTTCTAGCACCGTTTTATATGCTTCAAACTGTTCTTCTTCTGTCGGCAATTCGTTGCGTCCCATGTATAAAAATTCAGTACGGTATAAGCCGATACCTTCTGCCCCGTTCGCGAGTACACCCTCGACATCGTTTGGCGTTCCGATATTGGCAGCAAGCTCAACGTGATGACCGTCTTTCGTCGTCGTTTGTTCATGAACGAGCTTTGCCCATTCTGCTTTTTGGGCAGCGAATGTGGCACGTTTTTGTTCATATTGTGCAATCGTTTCTTCTGTCGGGTTGATAATGACTTCGCCATCAAGCCCGTCAATAATGACGACATCGCCGTTTTGAATAGCCGCTGTCGCTTCTTTCGTGCCGACGACAGCCGGAATTTCCATCGAGCGTGCCATAATGGCAGAGTGGGACGTCCGTCCACCAATGTCGGTTGTAAAACCTTTCACGTATTTTCGATTTAATTGAGCCGTATCTGACGGCGTTAAATCTTCAGCTACAATGATGACTTCTTCTGTAATCATGCTTGGGTTTGAAATCGTAACGCCTAATAAATGAGCGAGGACGCGTTTTGTGACGTCGCGAATGTCCGCGGCACGCTCTTTCATATATTCGTTATCCATCGCTTCAAACATCGCGATGAACATTGATGTGACATCATGAAGTGCAAATTCTGCATTCACACGTTCTTGTTCAATTTTTTGTTCGACCGCTTGCACGAGCTCTGGGTCGCTTAGTACGAGCAAATGGGCGGAGAAAATGGCTGCTTTATCCTCGCCGAGCTCTTTTAATGCATGCGCTTGAATCGCTTCAAGTTCTTCTTTCGATTTAGCGAGCGCTTGTTGAAAGCGGCGAACGTGTTCAGCTGGGTTTTCAATCGTTTGTTTTTCAACTGTTAAATCGGGATGTTCTAAACGGTACGCCTTCGCAATGGCAATGCCATTCGATGCAGCAATCCCTTGTAATCGTTTCATTACTCCGCTAATCCTTCTTTTGCTAGCGTTTCTGTTAATGCGTTAATTGCGTCTGCTGCATCGCTACCTTCAGCTGAAATTGTAATTTGCGCACCTTGTGGAATACCTAAAGACATGACACCCATAATCGATTTTAAGTTGACTTTTTTGCCGTTGTACTCTAATTGAATGTCGCTATCGAATTTGCTCGCTGCTTGCACTAACATCGTTGCTGGACGGGCATGAATACCAGATTCTGCAGTTACTTTAAACGTTTTTTCCATTTTGCTCATCTCCTCACTTTATATTTTGAAAACATAGAGGGCGAAAACCCTCTATGTTTTTTTACCGAAAAATGACGCATTTTGCAAGTAAATTATTTTTGAACGACGACAACGTCTTCGCCTTTTGTTACTGTTCCTTGTTTCGCGATATTTACCGTTTCTCCTGCTTGCAAGTTTGTGAAAATAATCGGTGTAACAATAGAAGGCGCATGTTGTTTCACATATGCAAGGTCGACTTTTAAAATCGGTTGTCCTTTTTTCACTTCTGTTCCTTCAGAAACAAGCGCTTCAAATCCTTGGCCGTTTAATTTTACTGTGTCAATGCCAAAGTGGATGAGCACTTCACGACCTGTTTTTGATTGAATGCCGATCGCATGTTTTGTTGGGAAGACGTTGATGATCGTGCCGTCTACTGGCGATACGACTGTCCCTTCTGTTGGCTCAACCGCAAAACCGTCACCCATCATTTTTGTTGAAAATACTTGATCTGGCACTTCAGAAAGCGGAACGACTTTTCCTGTTAATGGCGATGCGACTTGTTCTGTTTCGCCAGTCGCTTGTACTACTGGTTTTGCTTTTTCTACTGCTTTTGTCGGTACGCGACCTTCCATGATGTCTTTAATTTGTGTTTTTAAAATGTCTGATTTCGGTCCGAAAATGGCTTGAATGTTGTTTCCAACTTCTAATACGCCAGCTGCTCCGAGCGCTTTTAGACGATCTTTATCGACGTGTTGAACATCGTTTACTGAAACGCGTAAACGTGTGATGCACGCATCTAAATGCGCGATATTTTCTTTTCCGCCAAGCGCCGCTAAAATTTCGTGCGGGAGTTCGCCTGCATCCGCTGTCGCTGTTGTGTCTGTCGTTTCTTTTTCACGACCTGGCGTCGCTAAATCCCATTTGCGAATCGCAAAGCGGAAGCCGAAGTAGTAAATGACCGCAAACACTAAACCGACCGGAATGACAAGCCACCATGCTGTACGTCCTGGCAACACACCGAATAATAAGAAGTCGATGACACCGCCAGAGAACGTCATACCGATTTTGACGTCTAACATGTGCATGAGCATGAACGACAAGCCAGCAAAAACGCAGTGAATGGCAAACAGCACCGGAGCGACAAACAAGAACGAAAATTCGATCGGTTCGGTAATCCCAGTCAAAAACGATGTTAACGCTGCAGATCCCATGATGCCGGCAACGACTTTTTTGTTTTCTGGACGCGCTTCATGGTAAATGGCAAGCGCAGCTGCTGGTAAACCGAACATCATGAACGGGAATTTTCCTGTCATAAATGTCCCAGCTGTTAATTCAGCACCGTCTTTAATTTGTTCCATGAAAATACGTTGGTCACCGCGCACAAGCTCGCCTGCTTTGTTCACGTATTGACCGAACTCAAACCAGAACGGCGAGTAGAAAATGTGGTGTAAACCGAACGGAATTAATGCGCGCTCGATGACACCGAAAACGAATGCCGCTAACGTACGGTTTGCATCGATCATGTTGTGTGAAAAGGTGTTTAAGCCATGTTGGACAGGCGGCCATAACCATGTCATCACAATACCGAGAATTAATGCCGATGCCGCTGTTACAATCGGAACGAAACGTTTCCCTGCAAAGAAACCTAAGTAAGATGGCAATTCGATGTTAAAGTATTTGTTGTACATGTACGCTGCTAAAATACCGACGATAATCCCGCCGAATACCCCTGTTTGCAACGTTGGAATACCTAATACGTTTGCAAACGATGGATCTGTTCCGATTTGGTCTGATGTGACGCCTAAAATGACGCTCATCGTGACGTTCATCACTAAGTAACCGATGATCGCCGCTAAACCAGCAACACCTTCACCGCCAGCTAATCCGACGGCTACCCCTACCGCAAATAAAAGAGGCAAGTTGGCAAACACAATACCACCAGATTGCTCCATCACTTTCGCAACCATTTCGACCCAGCCTGTTTCTAACGCTGGAATTTTTTCAATTAACGCTGGGTTTTGTAATGCGTTACCGAACGCAAGCAAAATCCCCGCGGCTGGTAAAATCGCAACCGGAAGCATAAGCGCTTTACCGACTTTTTGTAACGTACCGAACGCTTTTTTCATATTAAAACCCTCCTTCATTTTGTTAATGTTTGCAACAAACGGCACATTCATGTATCCGAAGTAGATGAAACAACACATTAGACGTCTAACGAATGTAAGCATTTGCAAACGATGGAAAACAAAAAGGCATGGGCAAAGAACGACAGAAAAAGGGTACAATGATCCACCTCTTTTTCGCCTCCTTTACTCATGCCTGATCGAATCAGTAACACGTAAAGATAAGTGCGTCGTTATTCACTTTTTCCAGTTAACCGCTGTAAATGTAACGTTAAATATACGGCTTCGGCTTCATCTACCGGAAGCTGCAACGTTTGCTGCATAATTTTTATGAGCTTCCACGACAAATTATAACATAGCGGGTACGTCTCTTTCAATATATTCGACAATTTTTTTGGCTCTTCAATTTTTTCGCCTTTTTTCACGCGCTCAATCGCATAGCGCAAATGGCGAACAAATCGTAAATAATGAATGCTTTCACGATCAATGCGAATGTCGAGCTGTTCTTCAACAACGGACACGAGGCGGGAAATGAGCTGTGAATGTTGGTTCACTTCGGACAGTTGGTGATTTGTTAACGCACTATGAATGTGTAAAGCAATAAAGCCGATTTCCCCTTCCGGAAGCTCGATGTGTAACCGTTCATTCAACATGTTAACGACTTCTGTTGCTACGCCGTATTCAAGCGGATATAAACTTTTCGTTTCAACTAAAAATGGATTTTTAATGTCCATCCCTTGTTCTAATCGCTTGATTGCGAACAAAATATGATCTGTTAACGCCACGTGAATATGTTCGTTTAACGAGCTGTTCGTCCGCTTTTGAATGTGGCGAATGATATCGTTCATTAAGCCGATAAATTCTTCATCAACGTGTGGCAACAATTTTTTATATTGTTCTTGTTCACGCTCATTTTTTAAAATGAACCATTTTTCTACACCTTTTTGTTCAATGACGTCCCCTTTTTTCTTGCCAAATCCAATTCCTTTTCCGATTAATACGACTTCATCATACGTCGGATGGGAGGCAATGAGCACGTTGTTGTTTAACACTTTTTCAATGCGAAACGATTGTTCCACGTCTAGTTCGCCCCTTTAAAAACGTTTACATTACTTTCAATGTTACGAAACGAACAAAGCTACGTCAATGGAAATGCGATGTTTTTTGTCAAGACAGCTATGAATGTTTTTTGACAAAAAGGTGTTTCAGTTGCACAAATGCATGTATTCGATTAAACTTTTGTTCATCATAAAAATGGAAGGAGCTTGCCAAGCATGATTCGACTCATTGTTACTGATTTAGACGGTACGCTGCTCGGTTATGACCGTCGTGTAAAAGAAGAAGATCGTGAAGCAGTCGTGCGCGCGATTACAAACGGTATCGACTTTGCTGTCGCTTCTGGACGAATGGACAATGAAATTTTAGAAGTGTTGAAAGAAATCGGTCATGACGCTCATCGCATTAGCCAAAACGGGGCATTCGTATACACAAGCGACCATCATCTTCTTCATCAGCGTACATTTGACCCAGCGCTTGCCCGTTCCATTTACGAACAAGCGCGCACACTTGAAGCGATCGTGCTCGTATGTAACGAACAAACGAGCTTTGTCGAAACAAAAACGGAACAAATGGAGCATATGCGATCGCGACTATTTTTCGATATTGTTGAAAAGAAACAGATGCTCGATGCGATCGGCCATGATCTTTCTCCATCAAAAATTACCGTTATTGCTGAAGAAGACGTCATCAATCGTTTTCAGTCGTTCGTTCATAAACAATGGGATCGATATGTCGATACGTTCATTTCTGAACCGCGCTGTTTAGATATTATGCCAAAACAAATTAGTAAAGGCGAGGCGCTTCGGTTGCTTATGAATCATCTCAACATTCAACCGGAAGACGTCGCTTGTTTTGGCGATTCATTTAACGATATCCCGATGTTTCGCCTCACTCCACATAGTTTCGTTATGTCGCATGCGCCCGAACAAGTAAAAAAAGAAGCTCGTTACATCGTTTCCTCTGTTCATGAAGCGATTGAAACGGTGCTAACGATAAACAAAAAGATGCCTCAAATGTAAGAGGCATCTTTTTGCTTGCTGCTCCGTTAAAAAAGACGAACAGCTTTGACCGCACGCGGCGCCCAATAAGGTCTCATATTCGCGAAAGCAACACCTGTGCTTGTGGCAGCGTGCAATAACGTATTGGCGTCAACGACGATCGATACGTGGTTAATGACTCCATCTCCTGTCGTATCAAAAAAGATTAAATCACCTTTGCGCACGCTCGCAAGCGGCACTTCTGTTCCAACCATCGCTTGTTCGCGCGATGTGCGCGGCAATGTAATACCATTTTCTCTATACACGCGGTGGGTAAACGATGAGCAATCAAAAACGTCTGTGCGCGTCGTTGGTGCACCGAACAAATACGCCGCTCCGAGATATTTTTTTCCTGTTTCAATGATTGCATCTGCTCGCTCTTCCCATGAAAGCGGCACGTTAATCGTTTGTCCAACGCGAATAAAGTTCACGTTTGTAATCGTTGGATTTAGTGCGAGTAAATCGTCTAACGTCACATTAAATTTTCTAGCAATCGTCGACAATATGTCGCCTGGTTGGACGATATACGATTTACTTGCGCTATTTGTCGGCGCTGTTGATGCCGGCCTCGGCGATATAAGTTGGCTTGTTGTATTCGTTGTATTCGTTGTCGGTACTGTTAACGTTTGGCCAACGTAAATGCGTTTTACGTCTGTAATCGTCGGGTTTAGTTCAAGAAGGCGTGTAATGGTCGTATTATACTGCCGTGCGATCGTCGATAACGTATCGCCTCGCTGAATCGTATATGTTGTTGTTTGTGTCGTTGGCGCAGTTGTTTGTACATCAGGCACTTGCAATACTTGTCCGACATAAACGACATCTGTTGTTAATCGGTTCACTGTTTTTAATTCATTAACCGATATGCGGAACGTTTGAGCAATTTTCCATAACGAATCGCCCGACTTAACTGTATATTGTGCCGCATCAACCGCTTTTTCCCCTAAAAATAACGTCGATAATACTGCTCCAGCTACAATCGTCTTTTTCATCGTCCCAAACTCCTTCCTTTTTTGAAGCGCTTCCTTGTCCATATCATAACATGAAACTACAAATCTATTAACCGTATATTTTTAAACTATTCTTCCATTAAATTGAAATAAGCATGTATGAAAATGAAAGGAAGATGTGAGATGCCTTATACATTTTAAGAAAAAGCTGACGGTTATTTTCCGCCAGCTTTTTCTTTTAAATCATCACGAACCGTTCCTTCCCAGCGCGGCACGTTTGTGTAATACGCAGCGCGGCTAATGAGATGAGCCGCAACAGGAGATGTCATAAAAATAAACACGATGCCAAGCAAAAGCCGTGAGTTAAATTCACCGTTTTCAAGCAAAAAGTGAAAAAATGCACCGAGTAAAATGCACATCATGCCAAGCGTCGTGCTTTTGCTGATGGCATGGCTGCGCGTATATATATCCGGCAAACGAATCGCACCAACTGCCGACAAGAGCACGAGCACCGCTCCGAACAAAACAAGTGCTGCGACGAGCACATTACCGATCGCGATCACCACGTTCAATGACAACCCCTTTCTCTAAAAACTTCGCAAACGCGACCGTACCGACAAACGCTAAAATACCGATGAGCAAAATGACGTCTAAAAACGCGCTCGTATTTAACAGTATAGAAACGATCGCAACGATCCCAGCGAGCGTAATGCCCATCGCATCTAGAGCAATCACTCGATCAGCTGCGCTTGGACCTTTGACAACGCGGTATAAAAAACCAACCATCGCTATAGAAAGAATAACGAGAGCTACGTTCCAAATCATTTGCTCACCTCCATAATCGTTTTCTCAAACGATTGCTTAATGCTTTGAATCGCTTCGTGCACATCTGGACTATTTAAGGCGTGAATATACAACGTGCTTTTATCATCAGATACATCTAAAACGAGCGTACCTGGCGTGAGCGTAATGAGCATCGCTAACAATGTAATTTCCCATTCTTTTTTTAATTGTGTCGGCAAAGCGAAAATGGCCGGTTCAACGTGTAAAGACGGCTTTATAACGATTTTCGCCACCGCAATATTTGATAAAACAAGCTCTTTTAAAAAGATAAAAAGCAATTTTACAACGACAAACATCGGGGCGAGATAAAAACGCGAATGGAAGAATCGACGCAACATAAAAATAATAAGCAACCCGATGACGTACCCAATAATAAACGACGCCCCATTAAATGAAACGGTTAAAAACATCCAGACGAACGCTAAACATACATTTAATAAAATTTGAAATGCCATCGCTTTCTACTCCTTTAACACCGCTTGAATGTACATATTCGGATCCGCTAACACGTTAACCGCGTCGACGACAAACGGACGGATAAATTCAATTCCAACTCCATATGCAATAGATAAAACGAGAAGCAACAATACAGGAACGAATCGTCCATCGAGCGGCTTTCTTTCAAATCCTTTTTCCTCACCCCAAAAGCCGTTCATAAATATTTTCATGACCGAATATAACACGAGCAAGCTGGACAATAAGATGACAATTGCCTCGAAAAGCAAACCAGCATGTAAACTTGCTTTCACAATTAATAACTTCCCGATAAATCCGCTAAGCGGCGGAATGCCCGCAAGCGACAATGCAGCGATGAAAAATGACCACCCAAGCAGCGGATAAGACGACATTAACCCCGAAAATGAACGAATGTCATTTGAACTAGTGATGGAAAAAACAATACCGACTAGTAAAAATAATGTTGTTTTCATGACCATATCTTGCAACATGTAAAAAATCGTTCCTTCTAAACTTTCTGGCGTCATCATCGCTACCCCAAAAATCATAACGCCGACTGCAACGATAATGTTGTAAATGACGATATAGCGCATATCGTTATATGCAACTGCTCCAATGACACCGATGACGATCGTGCCGAGCGCAAGCCAAGCGAGCAACGTATGCGTGTAGCCGACATCACTCGTAAATAAAAGCGTAAACGTGCGCAAAATCGAGTACACACCAACCTTTGTCAACAAACCTCCAAACAAGGCTAATATCGGTGTCGGCGGGGCATAATATGCACCGGGAAGCCAAAAATATAGCGGAAAAATCGCTCCTTTTAAACCAAATACGATAATAAACAATACCGCAATAACCGTTAAAATAGGCGACATTCCTATTTCGCTTATACGCTCCGCTAAATGCGCCATATTTAACGTACCTGTTACTGCATATAAATACGCGACTCCAACGACAAATAGCGCCGAAGAAATAACGTTCACAAGCGTATATTTAATCGCTTCACGCAGCTGTATTTTCGTGCCTCCGAGCACAAACAGCACGTAAGACGACATAAGCATCACTTCAAAAAAGACGAACAAGTTGAACAAATCACCTGTCGTAAACGCCCCATTCACACCGACGATTAAAAATTGAAAAAATGAATAGTAATAAAACGTTTCCCGCTTATGCCCGATCGCATAAAAAGAATACACTAAACAAGCAAGCGCGATGATGCTTGTTGTCAACACAAGCAAAGCAGATAGCGAATCGGACACGAGCGTAATACCAAATGGAGCTGGCCAATTGCCAAGATTCAACGTTTGAATACCGTCTATATGCACACGGTACAACAACGCGCCGCTTGCAACAATTAAACTACATGTCGATATGAAAGAAATTATCCGTTGCCAAAAAACGTGCTTCGGAAAAAAAATAAGAATGATTGCTGTGACAAGCGGAATGAGAATAGGCAAAAGCAGAAGGTTATTCATCTCCCTTCATCCCTTCTATATGATCTGTTCCAATTTCTTGGTACGAACGGTATGCCAACACTAAGAAAAACGCTGTTACCCCAAAACTAATGACGATCGCTGTTAAAATGAGTGCTTGCGGCAACGGATCGACGTATCGTGCCGCCTTCTCCCCTAAAAGCGGCGGCGCTCCAACTTTTAACCCCCCCATCGTTAACAATAAAAGATGGGCACCATGACTGAGCAAACCCGTCCCGATAATAATGCGGAGCAAACTTTTGCTGAGCAACAAGTATGTCGCAGCGGTAAATAAACAACCGATAACGACAATCATAATCAGTTCCATTAGTGACTCTCCCCTATCGTTTCGATAATAATCATCGTCACGCCAATAACGACAAAGTAAACTCCTAAATCAAACAGCACAGCTGTATGAAGAGAAGTATAATCAAGCAACGGCAAATGAACGTATTCGTACGCATGCGTTAAAAATGGGCGGTCAAGAAACATGCTGCTCATGCCCGTTCCGACCGCAAACAACAATCCGATGGCGACAAGCCATTTATAATTAATCGGAATCATTTTTCGAACTGTTTCAATGTCGAACGCCAAAAGCAACAACACGATCGCACCAGCAGTCATCAATCCCCCAATAAATCCACCGCCCGGATAATAGTGCCCAGCAAAAAACAGTCGGACGGAAAATAAAACGATGATTGGTACGACAACAGCAGTGATTGTTCGCAAAATGACATCATTTCGCCTCATTTTTCATCCTCCTTCGCTAGCCGCAATTTCACCATTGCGTAAATACCTAAAGCAGCAATCGCTAACACACATATTTCAAACAACGTATCAAAGCCACGGAAATCAACTAAAATGACGTTAACCATATTTTTCCCGGCCGCTTTTTCATACGTATTGTCCACATAATATTGTGAAATCGAATCGAAATGCTTTCCTGCGTAAGCTAAAAAGGCAATGACGCTGACCGTCACCCCGACCGCAATGGAAATGAAGGCATTTCCTAAGTGAAAACCGACGCTTTCTTGCTTTTGGCTAAACTTCGGCAAATGATAAAAACAAAGTAAAAAGAGCGCAACGGAAATCGTTTCGATCACAAGCTGCGTCAACGCTAAATCAGGCGCGCGAAACAGAACGAAAAACAGCGCGACCCCGTAACCGACTGCCCCTAGTGAAACGATCGCTGTTAAACGCGATTTAGCAACAACTGTTGTCGCTGTTGCAACGACCATGGCAACTGCCAATACGATTTCATACACTCGCACAGACGCCAAATGACTTAAATCGATATACCATTGTTTTTTCAAACCGACCGTAAACAGAAGCAAAGCAACACTCGCCGTAAAAATGTACATTAAATACGTGCGCATCGAGCCGGTCATGATGCGCGACATGAGCGACTGTGATCCCCTTTCCATCCAAATGAAAGATTGGTCATAAACGAAATTTAAAGACATGCGTTCGGAGAGGCGATTATATAGTCCGCTCCATTTCGAAAACGTGCGATACAGCAGCATTCCGAGCAATAATACCCCAATCGTCATAAAAAGCTCAGGGGTAAAACCGTGCCAATGCGAAATGTATATATCGATTTGTTCGTTTGGTGCAAACAATCCGTACAATACCGCATATACCGCTGGTCCTAACAGAGAGTGAGATAACACGTTCGGCACAATGCCAATGACTACAACGAGCGACGCTAACACGATCGGTGCAACGAGCATGCCAAGCGGCGCTTCATGCGCTTCTTTTTCTAATAAATGTGGCTTGTACGTTCCAAAAAATGTTCGACTCAATAACAATACGCTGTATAAAAACGTAAAAATGCTCGCTATCCAAGCAACAACGGGTAAAATAACGGCCCATGCTTGTACGTCTTTTGCACGCAACATGGCGGTAAAAAACATTTCTTTACTTAAAAAGCCGTTAAATGGTGGCAAGCCTGCCATCGAAAGCGAGCCGATCAATGCGATTGTAAACGTGATCGGCATGATCGTCATTAATCCGCCAAGCCGTCGAATGTCACGCGTCCCCGTTTCATGATCGACGATGCCGACAACCATAAATAAACTACCTTTAAACGTCGCGTGGTTAAACAGATGGAAAATCGCTGCTAAAACTGCGACCATAAATAAATTTTCTTCCATCCAATCGTAATGAAACGCAAGCCCACCGACGCCTAAAAGCGATGTAATGAGCCCGAGCTGGCTGACAGTTGAGTAAGCTAAAATTGCTTTTAAATCGGTTTGTTTCGACGCTAAAAACGATGCCCAAAATAACGTTACAAGCCCGACGAGCGCAACTGTCCAAACCCAAAGAGAAGATACGGCAAAAATAGGTGTCAAGCGCGCAATTAAATAAATGCCTGCTTTCACCATTGTCGCTGAATGCAAATAGGCACTAACAGGCGTTGGTGCTTCCATCGCGTCAGGTAACCAAATATAGAATGGAAATTGGGCTGACTTCGTAAAAGCACCAAACAAAATAAGGAAAAGTGCAGGAATAAAGAGGGCATGTTCTGTTAACGAGGCTTGCATGAGCTCACGAACGCTATACGTCCCACCTGCGATGGCAAGGGCAACAAATCCCCCGAGCATAAGCAATCCACCAAACATTGTAATAAACATCGATTTTTGCGCCCCGTAGCGCGAACGATCACGTTTATACCAATAAGCGATGAGCAAAAACGACGAAATGGACGTCAACTCCCAAAAGACGTATAACGCAATGAGGTGATCGGATAACACGATCCCAAGCATCGCGCCCATAAATAAAAGCAAGTAGACGTAAAAGTTGCCAAGCTGTTCTTTTTCTTTTTGTAAGTAGTAAATGGAATACAGTACAACGAGCGAACCGATTCCGGTAATCAATAGGGCAAACAACAAACTTAATCCATCGACATATGCGTCGAACGAAATGTCGAGCGACGGAATCCAAGGCATCGTTGCTCGAACAACTTCGTATTTGCGCACTTCGTCCATATAAGACAAAAAATAAATGAATAGCGCGATAGGGAGTGGAAGAACAAACCATCCGACATGAAGCGAACGAACAAATTTGTATAAAAACGGAACAAGTATCGCCAACAAAAATGGCGCCAACATCGTCATATGTAATGTTGACATAAAAAAAATCAACCTCCTTCTGACATAGCAATCCTCTTTTTTGTACGAGTCATATGTATAAAAAGTTTCATTTTTTTCAAAATAAATGATAAAAGAAAGAAAGGAGTAACGCAATGATTCTTTTCCTTATGCTCACCATCATGATCGATAACTATGATACAGCGGAGAAAAAAATTGAGCCTTCCATTTACGCGACGGTAAACGAAAGGCATTATGAGCCGTTTCAACCGAGACAATACATTCGTAAAATCGAAAAGCATGAGGAAAAAACAAAAAAATAAAAAGAAAACACCCATTTAGCTAGGTGTTTTCCATTGCTCGCCTAACGTGCGAATCGAGTCGATGACGGCATCTAATTTGCCTTCAATCCGATGCAGCAAATAAAACGTCACCGCGATCGGAAAACCGACATCGGAAAGAAGTGACAAATATGCTTCCATCTTGCTCATCCCTTTCTATGTGATATACATAATAAGGTGCCCTTTACATGAGGGCACCTAGACGGCTTACGCAAACGTCCATTGTGTCACAGTTGTGTCAATGAGGCGCGCTCCCTTTTTCGCGATAAGATCGCCGCCGCTCGATGGAAAGACGTTTGCCGCAATGATCACGTCCATCACGTTAGCCACTTGTGTTTCTGTCACATCGTCGCGCGGGGCATCAACGCTTAAGCGAACCGTCTTTCCTTCTTCATTCACAAACTGTAATTCAAGCGTTTTCATTCATTATCCCTCCTATTCACCTAATACATGCACATCGTTGCGATACACGTGAACGAGCGGAGCGCTTTGCAAAGAGGCAAGCGCTTGGGCAACAGAGACGAGCGAGCTTTCCGTTGCGTTTGGCTTAATCGTATACGTTTTGTTTTTATATAGCGGTTTGCCCGTTTCTGTCACACCGACTTCAAACGTTAAGCGAAGTTGAGAACGTTGAAGCATGTCTCTCCCCTCCTTTCACTTATTACTATCGCAACGACGAGCGTAAAAGGTTAGGGACTACATCCATTTTTCTGCCCATACTTGCACAGCTTCCATCACAATGCGCAAATCTTTCCCTTTGTCCGTTAATTCATATTCAATGCGCACAGGCTTTTCAGGATACACATGACGAACGACAATTTGTTTTTCTTCCAACTCTTTTAATCGTTCTGTTAACATTTTTTGGCTAATTTCTGGAATGCTTTCTGCTAAATCTTTAAACCGAAGCGGTCCGCGAAATAAAACGTGAATAATAAGTCCATTCCATCGCTTCCCAAGCAGCTGAAACGCTGCTTCAATTTTCGGACAGACATGCGAATGTTCCATCAATCATCACCCTATGCATGAAATTTGACAAACTTATTATAACTAAGTTAGCATAAATACTGTTACTTATAAAAAGTAAGTAAAGATATTTTTGTGTGTATAAAAGGAGGATATATATGCTTTCGGTTATTGAACAACGACAATCCGTTCGAAAATATGATCCAACTGCAACAATTTCGAAAGAACAATTAACGAAACTGTTGCAGTTAGCAGGCAAGGCGCCTTCTGCTTGGAATTTGCAACATTGGCATTTCATCGTCTTCTACGGAAAGGAAGCGCAACAAAAGCTCCTTCCGATCGCTTACAATCAACAACAAATCGTTGAGGCGTCTGCGGTCGTTGCGGTGCTCGGCGACTTACAAGCTCATCAAAAAATAGATGCGGTGTACGATCCGCTCGTCGCAGAAGGAAAGATGACGAAAGACATTAAAGAAACGCTCGCTAAACAAATTGAAAGCGCGTATACGAATGCGCAATATGCCCGTGACGCCGCCTTCACAAACGCATCGTTAGCTGCCATGCAATTGATGCTTGCTGCCAAAGCAGAAGGGTTCGACACATGCGCCATCGGCGGTTTTGACCCACAAGCATTTATGAAAACATTCCATATTCCAGACCGATACGTTCCTGTCATGCTAATTACGATCGGAAAAGCGGCCGCTCCTGCCCATTCGTCGTACCGTTTACCGATTGATGAGCTCACGACATGGATACAATGATCATAAAAATGACCCGTTGTTACGACGGGTCATTTTTATGAAGCGGCAACACGATATGAACCTTTGTTCCTTCGCCGACTTTGCTTTCGATGTGCATCGTTCCTTTATGTTCATGAACGATTTTCATGCTCGTCGTTAAGCCGAGACCCATGCCTTTTTCTTTTAACGTATAAAACGGTTCCCCGATATGTTTCAACCGTTCTTGTTCAATGCCTTTTCCTGTATCTTCAATAACAAGATGGACGCGATCGTCTTCGTCTTCCGTTGTGATCGTCAGCACCCCCCCTTTCGGCATCGCTTCGAGTGCGTTTTTTACCACGTTGACGACGACTTGAATGAGCTCATTTTTATCGCCGTACACGATCGCTGTCGTGCGCGGTTCGTATTTGATTTGCACGTTTTGCAAAATCGCCTCGTACGTAAACAGCTCGATGACGTAATCGATGACATCGTTTAAATGAAGTGGTTTATACGCTTTCATTTGCGGCTTAGCGAGCACGAGAAGTTGGGTGACGATTTGATTCACGCGCTCAATTTCGTCTAACATAATTTGCACGAACCGCTCATCTACTTGTTTCGTTTCTTTCATCATTTGTAAAAAGCCTTTAATCGATGTGAGCGGGTTGCGAATTTCGTGGGCGATGCCTGCCGCCAATTCGCCGATAACCGATAGTTTTTCTTTTTTCAATAACAGCTGCTCTGCCACTTTTTGTTGCGTAATGTCGCGCCCGATGACGACAAGCCCTTTTCGTTTCCCATTTTCGTAAAATAGCGGCACTTTAATGACGTCAAACGTTTTCACTTCACCGTTCGGCGTCGGAAACGATTCTTCTGCGCGCGTTACCGTTTTCGCTCGCCATGTTTCTTCATCGGAATGAACGCAATACAATAGCGCTTCGCGAAAATGCGGAGTATATTCCGCGAGCTCGGCATCCGTTTTTCCCTTATAATCGACATGCTCGAGCCCGTATAACTTCAATCCAAATTCGTTCACTCTTAGCCAGCGTCCTTGTCCATCTTTAAACGATACGAAATCAGGCATCGCATGAATGAGCGTCAACAATTCTTGCTCCCTTTCGCTCATTTGCTTTAACGCGCGATGTTTTTTTAAGGCGATATACATAAATACCGCCGATAGCACGACAAAAAGCGACCCTTTTAAAGTTTGCACGTATGGCGCGATATGTGATGGAACAGGCAACTTGTCTACATACAAGTCAGTCAATATAATCCAAGCGAAACTAACAATTACATAGAGGAAAACGGCGTATTTCATTTGACAACGGAACCTTTCTTTTTACATTTCACGCATCCATTGCGCGAGCTTCACCGCAAGCGATCGCACATATTGTTCGTCCAACACGCGCCGGAGCGAGTGATGTAAGCGTGATTCAATATTCGCTAAATCGTCATAAGTCACTTGCATAGACCATTCTAAATAAGGAATGGCAACAACGATATATTGTTCCTTTTTATTTTCGTAAATGTATACGTTTTGTTGTGACGATTGTTCATTTATGATCGTTTTTCTTATTTTCATGTTGCTCATACCTTTCCACTTTTTATCATGATAGCACAAAATTTTCCCATTGTTCAAAACATTTTTTTCGTAAACGCTCCATTTCCCCACCGTTTTCCGCCCCATATTCCTTATTTCCTTAAGGAATATGATGCATATGGGAACATGTCAACCGGTTCGTTCGCTCTATTTTCCGATTCGCGCCAAACGAGCCGCTTTGATAAGCTAAACGTACCGCGGAATCATCGAGGGCGCGCTTTCGGGAAAGGAAGCACATATGTCGTTTGAAACGGTCGTCGAGCAATATCGTCCGCTTATTTCTTACATCATTCGCAAGCTGCATATTCGCCGTCACGTCGTCGATGAGTATATGCAAATCGGGCTCATCGCACTTTGGGAAGCGTACGAGCGATACGATGAGACGAAAGGATCGTTTCATTCGTTTGCGTTTAAAATGATTCGTTGGCGCATCATATCACAGTTGCGTAAAGAAACGAAAAACGTCGCCGTTCCGTTATTAGACGAACAAATGTTGAAAGAAGACGTTGATTTTTTTACCGACATCATATGGGAAGACGCAATGCGCGACATGACGCCGCGCGAGCGAATATGGCTCGTTCGCCATGTCATCGAAGGAAAGACGTTGAAACAAATTGCCGATGAAGAAGGCGTTACCGTCCATGCGGTGAAACAATGGCGCATATCCGCTGTAAAAAAGCTGAAGCGATACGTTAACTGCGCGGCTCATCCATGTAGTAATAAATGACATCACCGCCGCGCTGGGCGACGCCGCGAAAATGTTTGAAATCTTCTTGTTGGACGAGCACATGGCGAAACGTTAAAAAATGTTCTTTTTTCACAAGGAGATGTGGAATGTTTCGCGTGCGTAACTGTTCAATATGTTGTTTCGCTTCTTGCTCAGTCACGTTCATCCCTCCCTTTCTTTGTTTTAACGCGCTTCAATGGGAATGTCAATACGATGTGCGAATGCCTAATTTTGTTATATTGACACACGTCTATAAAAAACGCACATACAATGTTGGTGGATTCTAAATGAAAGAAAGGAAGATGAACGATGAATGACTGGAATATGTATGAAGATTTCCGCATGGATCAACAAATGGTGCCACAACAAGCGCAGCCGATGCCGCAAATGATGCCAATGCCACAACAAATGCCGCAAATGATGCCAATGCCGCAAATGATGCCGGGCGATTGCGGCTGTGGCACGCCGGTCGGACCGATGTGGCCGCAAATGCCGTTCCCGCAAATGCCGCAACAAATGCCATATTGGCCGGGCATGCCGATGCCGTATTGGCCACAGCGCTAAAATTGTTTTCTAGTTAAAAATGCCCTTTACGAATGAGGAAAAATCATGCAAAATAGAAAAAAGGTTTAAAAATTCAAAAGTAAAGGGGATTTTCAATGAAAAAAGCGCAAATTGGCGACGTCATTGAATTTAAAAATGGGCTGCGGGGAATCGTTGAAAAAGTAAACGAAAATTCTGTGATTGTCGATTTAACGTACATGGAAAACTATAAAGAACTCGACTTGCAAGAACGAACGGTCGTCAATCATAAAAACTACAAAATTGTGGAATAACGAGAAGAGGGCTGCTTATTGTTGATGAGACAGCCCTCTTTTTTGTTCACATTGCCCTTTCATTTCGCTACATTCGTAAATATATACACCTTGCTTTTCCGAAAGCGCGGCACGATACATCGCTTCCGCCACTTGCTTAGCTGCAATCGGTTTATATTTTTCCCATTTGCCAACGAATGCAAATGAAAAACCGGAACATAGCCATTCCGCTGTTTTTTCGCCGAGGCGAAATTCTTCGCGCGCTCCTGTCAACAAAGACGGACGGAAAATGTGAAGTGAACGAATCGTCAGTCGCTGCAACGCCTCTTCCGTTTCCCCTTTGACGCGATTGTAAAAAAACATCGAGTGCGGATCAGCACCGATCGCAGAAACGAATAAAAACGTTTTGACGTGACATTTTTCCGCCAGTTTTGCGGCACGCAACGTATATTCGTAATCAACTTTAATAAATTGTTGTCTCGTCTTTGCTTTTTTCATCGTCGTACCTAAACAGCTAAATACGTCGTCCACATGAAAATATTCTTCATATTGTTCAATTCGGTCAAAATCGACGATGACTTGTTGTAATTTTTCATGTGTACAAGCGATAGGCTTTCGCACAAACACCGTCACTCGTTCATAATGCTCTGAACGAAGCAATCGCTCGAGAAGCTCGCCTCCGACCAATCCGGTTGCTCCGATCAAAAGAGCCGTTCTCTGTCTCAAATGAAGACCCCCCAAACGAAAAAAGGTTCATAACAATTTGTCATTATATACCCGTTTACGAAAAAAAACTAGCTATTATTTTTGAATTTTTTAAGGCTGACTTATGCAAGCCAGCCCCATTAACGATTATCGACTTTTTCCGGATATAAATCGTGATTTAACAAACGATATTCTGCCATTTGTTCATATTTCGTTCCTGGGCGACCCCAGTTGCAGTAAGGGTCGATCGAAATGCCGCCGCGCGGCGTAAATTTGCCCCACACTTCAATATAGCGTGGCTCCATGACGCGAATTAAGTCGTTCATAATAATATTGACGCAATCTTCATGGAAATCACCATGATTGCGGAAGCTAAATAAATATAACTTGAGCGACTTACTTTCAACACATTTTTTATCAGGAATGTAACTAATGTAAATTGTGGCAAAATCTGGTTGATTCGTTTTCGGGCATAGGCTCGTGAACTCCGGACAGTTAAATTTTACAAAGTAGTCGCGATCAGGATGCTTGTTATCGAACACTTCAAGAATGTCTGGGCTGTATTCGAATACATATTTTGTCCCTTGGTTGCCAAGAAGTGTGACGCCTTGTAGTTCTTCATCTTTTCTCATGATTTCTTCCTCCCTTAATTATACGCCGCGGCGATTGCCCCATAATAACGTGTGTAGTTGTGGCAAGACGCGGACGTTGTTCATCTCTTTAGACTGTACTACTTTGTCAACGAGCCATTCAAGTTTTTGTAATAGGTTTAGGCGAAGAGTCACATCGTCTGCTTCATGTATATGACCGTTGCCTACTTGCACGTAAAACGGAACGGACGGATAACGTTGATGCACATACGTCGCATAAGAAAAATCTTCATCGTTAAACACGACAACTTTTAAGCTCACATGCCCGCGATGCGCCGCTAATCGATTCATGATCATATCAAGCGTTGCAAAGTTTGTTGCCATGTTTGAGCTTGGCGGCTTTGGTGAAATCGTTAAATCGTCAATGTCATAAAACCAATCTTGCCATACGCTTCCTTGCGTTTCTAAGCCGATGCGCATCCCATGTTCTTTTAGCAACGAAATAAGCGCACGAAGTCCTTTTAATAACGCTGGGTTGCCTCCAGAAATCGTCACGTGGTTAAAACGGTCACCACCAAGTTGTTTCAGCTGTTGCCAAATGTCTTCCGCCGTCATTTGCTTTACTTCATCTTTTGCAGAACCGTCCCACGTAAACGATGAATCGCACCAACGGCAACGGTAGTCGCATCCCGCTGTGCGCACAAACATCGTTTTTTGTCCGATGACCATCCCTTCCCCTTGAATGGTCGGACCGAATATTTCAATGACCGGGATGCGCTCCATTATTGTTTCCCTGCTTTCGGACGATATACGACGTAGCTTGTTGGGGACTCGCGCACAAACACTTGCACGCACGTCGGTTTGTTTGGCAACGTGTCTAAGTGGGCTTGAACGATTTCGGCAATTTTCCGCGCCACCACTTCTGTCGTCGGAAAATGTTCGGCCGATGTATTGCTAAATAAATCTGTATGGTCATTCATCACCGTATGATCGAAACGGTTGTGAACAATTTTTTTCAACTGTTGAAAGTTAATTAAAAAGCCTGATTCATCGAGTTCATCGCCTGCGACAGTAATGTTGACAAAATACGTATGCCCGTGCATATTCGCGCACTGCCCCGCCGCTTCGTGCGGAATAAAGTGCGCTGCAGCGATTTGCATATCTTTATTTAGCTCGTAGCGAAACGGGTGTATCACTTGCGGATAAATTTGTTGAATCATTGCGCATCTGCTCCTTTCTTCTCATTCATATACTGGTCGAGACCGCGTTTGCGCAACACGCACGCCGGGCATTCGCCGCAGCCGTCTGCGATGATGCCGTTGTAGCATGTGAGCGTCTTATTGCGCACAAATTCAAGCGCTCCCAACTCATCAGCAAGCTTCCACGTTTCCGCTTTATTGAGCCACATGAGCGGCGTATGAATGACAAATTGGTAATCCATCGCTAAGTTAAGCGTGACGTTTAGCGATTTAATGAATACATCACGGCAATCTGGGTAGCCGCTAAAGTCCGTTTCACATACACCTGTCACCAGATGGCGTGCTCCTTTTTGTTTCGCAAGCACCGCCGCAAACGATAAAAACAATAAATTACGCCCATCGACAAACGTGGACGGCAATTGTCCTTCTTTTTGCTCGATTGCTATATCGCTTCTTGTAAGCGCATTTGGTGCGAGCTGATTTAATAGCGACATATCAAGCACCGTATGCGGCACTTCCAGCTGTTTTGCGATCGATGCAGCAACGTCAATTTCAAGCCGGTGGCGTTGATTGTAATCGAACGTTACAGCTTCGACTTCAGCGAAATGCTTTTTCGCCCAAAATAAACAAGTCGTGCTATCTTGGCCGCCACTAAACACGACGACTGCTTTTTCTTTTTTCATCTTTCGCTCCCCTTTCTAACATCGTGAGAAGAAAGAGCGTTCTAAAACAAAAAAGCTATCCCTCTACGGACATAGCTATCCCTAGTTTTTTTATAGAGGGTGTTCTAGAACCTCTCCTGCGCCGCGCACAGAATTCTTCTTCAATTGTACGCCTAACAATATATCATAAAACATATATTCATTCTACAAAAAAATTATGCTTTATTTGTGAACTGTTTTCAGGATATAATAACAACAAAAAAAGTTAGGTGATTCAACATGACAAAACGCCCTACATTTGATGCAGCGCTTCAACAACTGCGAGAAAAATTAATGACGATGGTGTCTGCTTCCCAACATGCTTTACACGAAGCAATTGAAGCACTCAAAACACAAGATTTGGCGAAAGCGGACGAAATTATCGAAAATGATAAAAAAATTAATGAGTTTGAGCGCGAAATTAATGAGCTTGCGATTATGACGATTTTAAAGCAACAACCGGTCGCATCCGATTTACGCCGATTAATTGTTGCGCTAAAAATTTCATCTGATGTAGAACGCATCGGAGATATCGCTGTCAACATCGCCAAATCCGTCAAATTTATCGGCACAGAGCCACACGTGAAACCGATCGTTCACATTCCTGAAATGGCAGCAATCGTCAATGAAATGTTAGATCATGCGCTTCATGCGTTCCATAACGATGATATTGAAGAAGCGAAACGCATTGCGCTTGAAGATGATCGCGTAGATGAGTTGCAAGGAAAAATTATTCAAGAATTAATCGACTTAATGAGCGAAAAACCTGAGTTTACAAACCAAATTACACAATTATCGTTTGTGACGCGCAATCTTGAGCGCGCTGGCGACCATGTAACAAACATCGCTGAAAATATTTTATATAGCGTTAAAGGAATTCGTATTGATTTAAATTATTAAACATTCGGATGCCTCATACCGTTTGAGGCATCTTTTTATTATGTCGATTTTTCTATGATCTGGTGATATAATCGTGTCGGGGGGGAGGTGAGTGAACATGGATGAGATGCTCAAACGTATTTTCGATGAACTTGCATCGCTACGCAAACATATGGCTACAAAAGACGACATCGCCAGCATCGAACAACGTATGGCCACAAAAGACGATATCGCCGCCATGGACAAGCGTATCGGGCACATTGAACAAACGATGGCCACGAAAGACGATATCGCCAGCATCGAGCAACGTATGGCCACGAAAGACGATATCGCTGCCATGGACAAGCGTATCGGGCACATTGAACAAACGATGGCCACGAAAGACGATATCGCCAGCATCGAGCAACGTATGGCCACAAAAGACGATATCGCCGCCATGGACAAGCGTATCGGGCACATTGAACAAACGATGGCCACGAAAGACGATATCGCCAGCATCGAGCAACGTATGGCCACGAAAGACGATATCGCTGCCATGGACAAGCGTATCGGGCACATTGAACAAACGATGGCCACGAAAGACGATATCGCCAGCATCGAGCAACGTATGGCCACAAAAGACGATATCGCCGCCATGGACAAGCGTATCGGGCACATTGAACAAACGATGGCCACGAAAGACGATATCGCCAGCATCGAACAACGTATGGCCACAAAAGACGATATCGTCAGCATCGAACAACGTATGGCCACGAAAGACGATATCGCCAGCATCGAACAACGTATGGCCACGAAAGACGATATCGCCAGCATCGAACAACGTATGGCCACGAAAGATGATATCGCCAGCATCGAACAACGTATGGCTACAAAAGACGATATCGCCAGCATCGAACAACGTATGGCTACAAAAGACGATATCGCCAGCATCGAACAACGTATGGCTACAAAAGACGATATCGCTAGCATCGAACAACGTATGGCTACAAAAGACGATATCGCTAGCATCGAACAACGTATGGCCACGAAAGATGACATCGCAGATCTTCCTCTTATTAAACAAGCTGTATTTGAAATACTAGAGGCAGTCAATGAAATCCCAACGATCAAGCAAAACCTCGCTGACATGTCCGAGAAACTTGAAGATGTCATCGCAACCCAAGCACGACACGAGCTCGCGATTCAGTCGCTTGCTGTTCGATCACTTGTACATGAAAACGAAATTCGTGCACTAAAAGCAAAATAACGACGCAAAAGGCTGTCACAAACTTCCTTGGGACAGCCTTTTCCATTTATTTTTCCTCTTTTGCTAGTTGTTCAAACGACTTCACTTTCCCGTGCGGTTCATTTTGCGCTTGCTTACGAACGGTCCATTGTCGCTCTTTTTGTCGTTTCGATTGAGTCATTGTGCCACCTCCCCTTTTTATCATTTGTTCATTCGTTTATTTTATGACTTTTTTATTGTTTGAAAATTTTGTATATTTTAGATAAGGGGAAAAGAGGGAGAGGAAATTGCTACAATCAAAACAAGCAAAAAAAGCGTTACAAAAAGTGCAACGGGTCGCGAAAGAAGCAGCCGTGTTGGCAGAAAACGTCAATCAGCTGAAACAAATTTTACATCGCTTTCATATGCAATAAGAAAAAAGCGAGCCTAATGTGCATTGGCTCGCTCGTTTTTTGTATGATACATATATGCCAAAATGCCGATCGCTAAAATAAAAAGAAGTAAAAACATATCCCCTGCTTCTAAACTAGCTACGACGCTACATCCGAAACAAAAGAGAAGCGGTTGTTTTAACCACGCTTCATGGCTAAACATCCACCATTCTAACAATCCTATCGTAAACGCCAACACATACATCGTTCCGTCGTTAAGCAAAAAGTACTGGCTAAACGCAAACGCCCCGCCCCATAGCGCAATGGCAGCCGGCAATAAAAGAAACGCTTCGTGCTCCCGCACACCGCGCTTAAACACATATATATGAACAATAAGTCCGAAAGAAAAAACAACTGTCGGCCATACACTCGCACGATACCATTGAATGATATGGAACGTTTCAAGCGTAAATAAAAGCAAACTGCCTACGCCGAAAGCAACCATCGCTTTTTTCACGCGCTCCCACCTCCTCTACATTCAATGTACTACACTTCTTTTTTTCTAGCTAGGCATTTTTCGATAGAAAAGTAAGAAAATAAATACGATGCTCATATAGCCAAACAAAGGATACAACACAGTGAGAAGCGCATGGTAACCAACTAAACTAAACGCATACATCGCCAATAAAAGCGCCACTAGTACAAACATCGTGTTTGGAAAAAAAAGAGCTAATTTTCGATGCAATCCAAACACCCCTGCAACAAACGATGAAAAAATTTCACCGTAAATGATCACAACATATAACCCGTAAAACGACGCGAGCGAACGTTTCACGACTTCCGCCATTGGAATGCTGTAAGATAGCAAATTAGGAAGTAAAGAAAGCGCGAAATGACTGCTAAATAAAATAAACATAAGCAATATGCCGCCAAGCCATCCCCCAAGGCGAATCGCCCGTTCATCTTTTACTTCGGTTGCAAGCGGAACGAGCACAACTTGTGCCATCGCTAAATTAAACGCCACATACGCAAACGGAGAGAAAAAAGCGGCAAGCGGCGGCTTTGTCCAAACGATCTCTCCCCCATTCATAAACGAAATCGATAAACTAAATGCGATCATAAGCGGCACGACAATGAGATTGACGCTTAAAATGCCGTTTAAACCAAACAACATCGTCACAAACGCAAGCAACATCGTAAACAAAAGCCCGACATGCGCCGGCATATGAAGCTGTTCTTCAAACACCGCCCCCGCCCCAGACAACATAACAGACGTCACGCTAAATAGCACAACAAACATAAACAAATTGACAACTGCGCTCATTTTTCCAAACAAATATGCATTCATTTGTTCATACGATCGCGCTTGAAGCCGATTTGCCATCACCATTAAACGCGTCCCTAAAAAAATAAATAGACCTCCGCTTCCTGCAATCATGACCGTCCCAATTGCTCCGTATTGCGTAAAAAACTGTACAATTTCTTTTCCTGTCGCAAATCCAGCCCCGACTACCGTTCCGACATATACAAACGCAATTTGAATCGCCCGCATCCACATACGCTCTCCCCCACTCGTCCATTTTTTCTATATATTATGAAAAAAAAACGGCGAATATTTTCCGCCGTTTTTCTTATTCTACAACTATATCGACTTTTGGCATATTGTGCATATTTTTTGCCGTCACATGTGCGACGACGGTATACGTCCCTTTGTCTGGAAACGTATAGCGCGCGACATACTTTCCGTCGCCCGCATGCTTTCCTTCAATCATTTCGCGATTGTCATCGCCATGTTTCCATACTTCAAACTTCACTTCCGATGCATCGGTCACTTTTTCATCCCCGTATGTCACAAAACATGCAAGCTCGACTTCTTCATTCACCGGAAGCTTTTCTTCTACCGCCATTTTTACGTCTAAATACGCCAGCTCTTCTTCTTCAGATTTGTTCGCGCAACCAGCGACAACAAGCAAAGCGAAGACAAACAACAACAACCACTTTTTCATTTTAATCTCCTTCCATGTTACAATAATTTCACAAAATCATCACAATCATTTGCTACAATGATGATACATATACACGATGGAGGATGCGTACGATGCAAGTTCGTTTCTTTTTTTTGCTTATCATCGTCGTTTTATTGGCAAGCTGCACACCAGAGACGTACACCCCAATTCCCCGAAACAAATCGGTCGTTGGGGTCGTCAATATAAAGGAGCAAAGCTTATCCTTCGTTGATTATAACACAAAAAAAACGATGGCAACATGGAAGATGAAAAATCCGGTAACGAAAGCCATCCTCCTTCCTGATGGCGATACGGTCATGTTGTTTGGACAAGACATGGATGAAATGATGATGTACACGCTATCGACAGGGAAAGAGAAAAAACGTTGGCGCGTAAACAAAGGGGTTACCGATGTGCTCGTCACAAAACACGAATTGCTCGTTGTGAACGAAAAAGACGGAACGGTATCGGTCATGACGTTCGACGGAAAAGTAAAAGAGACGATCGCTACTCCCCCCTCCCCTTTTTCCATCGTCGCCGACGACAAACATCGGCAATGGATTGTCATTCATTTTAAAGACGGAGCAATCTCATTCATTGATCAGGCGACAAAACAAGTCAAACGAACGGTCGATACGCTCGATTTTGCGGTCAGCGGCTTAGTTGTTGCTGAAACGGATGAACTATGGGTCGGTGGACATGGCAGCGGAGCGTATATTCAGCAAGAAGCGTATGTTCATTCGCTTGTCGACGGACGGTTGCTTGCGCGTGTGAAGGCAGAAACGATGCCGATTCAATTTTCGCAAACGAGCGAAGCGGTATATGTACTTTGTCACGGTTCAAACATGCTATATGCATTTGAACCGAAAACGAAACATGTCATACACTCACTTAACATTGGCGCGAATCCTTTTGCGATGATAAAAACAAAAAGCGAGCTTATCATCGCTAGCTACGACAGCAACGAGCTCGTTTTTGTCGATGAAAAAACATTCAAACAAACGAAAACCGTTTCCGTCGGACAAGGGCCGTTTTACATCTTTTTCCGCGATGCGAAGGAGGAATAAATATGCCAACGATTTTAATTGTTGACGATGAAAAAGAAATGCGTGAATTGCTTCGTCTTTATTTAGAACCTGAAGGGTTTACGTGCATCGAAGCAGAAGACGGTGAAGCTGGACTTGCCGAGTTCGGACGAAAACATATCGATTTAATTTTGCTCGATATTATGATGCCAAAACTAGACGGCTACCGCTTTTGCATGCACGTGCGTGAACGTTCGCAAGTGCCGATCATTTTTTTAACAGCACGAAGCGATGAGTGGGATCGCGTTTATGGATTACAAATTGGCGCGGACGACTACATCGTGAAACCGTTTAGCCCAAATGAAGTCGTCGCACGCGTGCACGCTGTCCTTCGCCGAACGAAAGGAACAGACGTAACGACGTCATATGAAGCAGGCCCAATTGTTGTTGATGAAAAAGCACGAAAAGTGATCGTAAACGGAAAACCGGTTGTATTAACGTTAAAAGAGTTTGAACTGCTCGTGTTGTTTGTCAAACATCGCGGTCAAGTATTTACACGCGAACAGCTGTTAGATCGCGTTTGGGGCATTCATTACGTCGGCAGCACACGCACCGTCGATACGCATATTAAAACGTTGCGCATTAAACTCGGCGAAGCCGGACAGTGCATTCAAACAGTATGGGGAGTGGGATATAAATTTGATGAAACGATTTAATTCTCTCTCACTCCAACAAAAACTATGGCTAACGATTAGCGCCTTTTTAATGCTTGCGGTGTTGCTTTTATATGCTGTTGCTGTTTATATATATGAAAACATTTATATCACCAACGTCGAACAACGTTTATTACAAGAAGGAATGAACATTGCCGCAAAATATAAAGGCGGTGCACTCACCGACTCGTTTCGCAACACCGTTTCTATCATCAATGACGTATCCGATACGGAAATTGTACTCGTGAACAACCCACGTGAATTGAGCGCATGCTTGCCGTTTGAAGTCGACCATCATGCGATTATTAGCGAAGCGGAACGACAACAACTACTCGCTGGAAAAACGGTAACGAAAAAAGGATATGAACAAACATTTAATCGGCATATTGTCGGTGTCATCATCCCGCTACTCGATGAACATCGCCTCATGGGCATTTTATATTTGTACGTGCCGCTTGCATCGATTGAAGATGTGCTTAAGCGCATTCAAACGTTCATCATTATTGGTGGAAGCCTTTTTTTACTCATTACTGTATTTGTCGGACGAAAAATTGCGATGCATTTCACGAAACCGCTGCAACATATGCAACAAGCCGCCTATCGCGTCTCGCAAGGCGATTTTTCCGCACAAGTGAACGTCGAAGCGGAAGACGAAATTGGGCAACTTGCCAAAACATTTAACCAAATGGCAAAAGCGCTCGCGCAAGAAGATGAACGAAAAAAAGAATTTTTAGCAAACGTCTCTCATGAATTGCGCACGCCGCTAAGCTATGTGAAAGGATATAGCGAAGCGCTACTAGACGACGTCGTGAAAGATGAAGCGCAACAAAAAAAATATATAAAACTCATTCATCGCGAGGCGAGCCGCATGCAACGCCTCGTGCGCGATTTGCTCGATTTAGCACAACTCGAAGGCACGTATCCGCTTGTACGCACACCATTTTCAATTGCACAATTAGTCGAGGAGACGATTGAAAAATATGAACCGATGTTGCAAGAAAAAAACATTCGCCTTTTGCTTGACCTCGATCACGACTTAATCGTCGATGGCGATCCCGACCGTATCGAACAAGTGTTGCAAAATATGCTCGATAATGCGTTGCGCTATACTTCTTTCGGCGGAACGATTTCGTTGCGTGCAGTAAACAAACAGCCGATGTGCGAACTCATGATCGCTGACTCCGGATGCGGCATGTCAAAAGAAGATATCGAACGATTAGGCGAACGATTTTTCCGCGCCGACCGCTCGCGCTCGCGCGAACATGGCGGCACAGGACTTGGCATTGCGATTACTAAACAAATTGTCAAGCTACACGGCGGCTCGATTCGTTTTGAAAGCGAACGAGGGAATGGAACGACCGTATACATCGAATTGCCGCTATACGATGCGATATAGTACAACAGACTTACCCCATGATTAGAAGGACACAGCGCGATGAAATTACATGCTATTCCTAAAAATAATGGAAAATGAACTCCCTAACCTCAATAAAAAATTAGCGCAATGGGCTTATGCAGGAATTGGAGGCTATGGGGATCCAAAGATTCATTGGGCAAAATATATGGTTGTTTTCAAAAATGAAACAAAAGAGATAGAAATGGAAAAAATGGATACGTACATTAAAAATATACTACAAAATACGAAAGGACAAATGGGAACTCCTTTTCAATGGACTTATCCATCTAAAAAGAAAGGAAAATCCATACAGCTAAAAGGAAAGATCGTTTAACTTTTTCTATTTGGAAAATGTAAGAAGGTGTCCAAATCTTTTAGGACACCTTCTCATGTTTTTCAGCTTTTACGACGATGCGATCGTCCTCTACGTCGATATGAATCGTGCGCACATCTTGTTCATCAAGCAACACGTCGGCAATTTGATCTTCGACATGTTCTTGAATGACGCGGCGGAGCGGACGAGCACCGAACGTTGGATGATAGCCGAGTTCAGCTAATTTTTCTTTCGCTTTGTCGCTAATCGTCATCGTGATATGTTGTTCATCAAGCGTACGTTGTAATTCCGCAAGCATAAGGTCAACGATTTGCAACATATGCGCTTTTTCAAGCGGTTTAAATTCGACAATGGCGTCGAGACGGTTTAAAAATTCTGGTTTAAAGTATAGGCTGAGGCGTTGAAGTAAGTCGCCTTCTCCGATCGTACCGGCGTTTGATGTCATAATGATGACCGTATCTTTAAAGCTGACGGTACGGCCTTGGCTATCTGTTAAACGACCGTCTTCTAAAATTTGCAAGAACATATGTTGAACGTCTGGATGCGCTTTTTCCATTTCGTCAAGCAAAATGATGCTGTAAGGGTTGCGGCGCACTTTTTCCGTCAATTGACCAGCTTCTTCATGACCAATGTAGCCAGGAGGTGCACCGATAAGTTTCGATACAGCATGTTTTTCCATATATTCGCTCATATCTAAGCGAATCATCGCATCTTTTGAGCCGAATAATTGTTCAGCAAGCGTCTTCGATAATTCTGTTTTACCTACGCCAGTCGGACCGACGAATAAGAACGAACCGATCGGACGGTTTTTCGCTTTTAAGCCAGCGCGGCTTCTGCGAATGGCTTTCGCGATTTTTCTCACCGCTTCTTCTTGACCGATCACTTTTTTCGCTAAGTTTTCTTCTAAATGTTTCATTTTCGTTTGTTCCTCAGCTTGTAATTTGCCGACTGGGATGCCTGTTTTTTCTTCAATGATTTGTTGAATGTGAATGACGTCAACGACAGGTTGTTCCGCTTGTCCGTTTTGTTGTAATTGTTTTTCAAGTTGCAATTCTTCTGTGCGCAATTTCGCCGCTAATTCGTAGTTTTCTTCTTGCGCAGCTTTTTCTTTTTCTTTTCTAATTTGTTCGAGACGTTGTTCGATCGCTTCTTTATTTGTCGGTGTCGCTTTTAAGCTTACTTTTGAGCCCGCTTCGTCTAATAAGTCAATCGCTTTGTCAGGAAGGAAGCGGTCTTGAATGTAGCGATGCGACAATGTGACGCAGGCATGAATCGCTTCATCTGTATATTTCACTTGATGGAATTGTTCATATTTTGGCTGAATGCCTTTTAACATGTTAATCGCTTGCTCGATCGTCGGTTCATGGACGATGACAGGTTGGAAACGGCGTTCAAGCGCAGCGTCTTTTTCAATTTGACGATATTCTTTTAACGTTGTTGCGCCGATGATTTGTAATTCGCCGCGAGCAAGCGTCGGTTTTAATATGTTGCTTGCGTCCATCGAGCCTTCTGCCGAACCTGCTCCGACGAGTAAATGAATTTCATCGATGAATAAAATGACGTTTTTCCGTTGTTGCAATTCGGCAATTAATTGCTTCATTCGTTCTTCAAATTGACCGCGAATGCCTGTATTGGCAACGAGCGATGCAACGTCAAGCACGTACACTTCTTTGTTTAATAGTTTCGTCGGAACAGACCCCTCGGCAATTTTAAGCGCTAATCCTTCTACGATCGCTGTTTTACCGACGCCCGGTTCACCGATTAATACCGGGTTGTTTTTGTTGCGGCGATTTAAAATTTCGATGACGCGTTCAATTTCTTTTTCGCGTCCGATAACCGGATCGATAAGTCCTGCTTTCGCAAGTTGTGTTAAGTTGCGACCGAATTGATCAAGCAATCCATTTCGTTTCGGTTGTTGTTCTTGTTGTTGTTGGACATGGGAAACAGATTCGCTAGTCAGCGGTGCGAAGAAGTCGGAGAACAATTGATCGAAATGATCGAAGTGGAATCCTGCTGGAACTTTTAATTGTTGTTTTTGTTTTTCATAGCACGCATCGCAAAGGTGTAATTGTTGTTTTTCGTTATTGACTTGCACGTGTAAAAAGACGTTTGCTTGTTTTTGTTTACATACTTGGCACATCATAGGCACCAACCTCCTTTTGACTTTGACTATATTTGACCTTTCTGTCTTTATTATAATTTGACCTTTTTTGATTTTCAAGACCTTTTTTAAAAAAAAATAAAAAAAAATGACAGAAAAATGCCCTATCATGTTTTCTTCAACCCATTCATCAAAAACTGAATCGTCCGTTCGATTTCTTTTTCATCATCCCACGGATAATCCGGCATGACGATAAGGCGCGTTAATAAAAAACCGGCAATTGTCGTGACCTTTCCGGCGGAAGTGGATATTATATATATTCCGTTCCCTTCTTGTAAATATGTGCTAAAAATTTTTTCATTGACGAAAGGAAAAGATTTTTGTACGATAGTAACGTCAACTGCATACGAAATCTTTCTCGTCAACTAAGATGAGATAGAGGTCGCGGCAAATAATAGTAGTTTCATCGAGACGCAGAGACGTCGATGAAGTGAGATGAAAGGATTTGTCGCCGAAGTTTATAGCGTGCTCTGGCGCTATAAGCTGGGCCTGTTGCCGAATAGGCGCAGGACTGTCATCGCGCATGCGGTGGAGAGCTATCGATCTTAAGTTTGATGCGGATGTGTCATATATTGTGCACCCGTTGAAAACTTAGGGTGCACTTTTTTATTTTTCGTATGACAACAGCCCTCCGTCCGCCTGCGTCGCCATAATCATGAATGAAAGGATGACGAACATGAAACAACAACAACTCGGGTTTTGGTTATTGACAGCACTCGTTGTCGGCAATATGGTCGGGTCGGGCATTTTTATGCTTCCGCGCTCGCTTGCAGAAGCGGCAAGCCCTGCTGGCGTGTTGCTCGGTTGGCTGCTGACGGGGGCTGGGGTGTTAATGATTGCGATCATTTTTGGCAATTTAGCTATTCGTAAACCGGAATTAAACGGCGGACCGCAAATTTACGCGAAGGAACTGTTTCCGAAAGGTTCAAAAGCATCCATTTTATCCGGTTTTATGGCTTCTTGGGGCTATTGGATCGGCAACGTCGCTGGAAACGTTGCGATCATTACGACGTTTGCTAGTTATTTATCGACGTTCTTCCCTATTTTAACGAGCGGACATGTCGTCTTCTCTGTTGGCTCATTTACATTAAAACTTGGCAATCTGCTCACGTTTCTCGTCTGCACCGCACTTTTATGGATGATGCATGCGATCATTTTACAAGGAGCAGAAAGTGCCGGAAAGTTGAACTTTGTCGCAACGGCAACGAAAGTGCTTGGCTTTTTCTTATTCATTGTTATCGGATTGTTTGCGTTTGAAAAAAGCTATGTCCAACCGTTTGTTGCTCCGCGTTACGATGAAGCAGGTCATACGCTCGGATTGCTTTCGCAAATTAACAACGTCGCGTTAAGCACACTTTGGGCGTTTATCGGCATTGAATCAGCGATCGTTTTTGCTTCGCGTGCCCGAAAACAAAGCGATGTCAAACGCGCAACGATTGTCGGACTATTCATTGCTTTAGCCATTTATATTGGCATTAGCATACTCGTCATGGGTCTGTTAAAACAAGATGTGCTCATTCAATCTGAAAAACCGCTCGTCGATGCAATCGGTACGGTATTAGGTCCTATCGGATCGCAACTGCTTGCCGGACTCGGTTTAATTAGTTTAATCGGCTCAACGCTCGGCTGGATTTTTTTAAGTGCTGAAGTGCCGTATCAAGCAGCGAAACAAGGATTATTTATTCGCGCCTTTTTACAAGAAAACGAAAAAAGCATGCCGCGTTTTTCTTTAATCGTCTCAAATATGATCGCCCAGCTATTTATTTTTTCGACGATTTCGAACTCGATGGCAGCGGCATTTGATTTCGTCATTTATATTGCAACATTATCGTATCTCGTTCCGTATTTCATCGCCTCCGTCTTCCAATTGAAGCTCGTTTGGACGGGTGAAACATATGAAACGACGAAACAACGAATGACAGACGGCATCATCGCCCTTCTTGCGACCGTTTATTCCATTTGGCTCGTCAAAGCAGGAACGGCCGATATGAAAACATTTTTGTTCGGCGTCGCCTTGCTTGCAAGCAGCTTGTTGTTTTATCCGCTACTTCTTAAACAACAAAGCGAACATAAAACGAAACAAAAACAGTCGGCATAACAAAACCCCCGTCCATTTGGCGGGGTTTTTTCATTTTCTCCGTCTTTTTTTCATCTTTATGTTATAATATTCCTTGAATTTTGTTTTGTTGAGGGAGCATATATGGGGAGAGAGAGAATGAGACGATGGTTGTACATCTTGCTTGTTATGATCCCATGCCTTGTAGGAAGCGCGTGGATTGTGCTTTGGCAAGATGAACAACAGCAACAACAATTGCTCGAAGAAACGCTCTTGTTTGCGAATATACATAAAAACGATCTCGATCGCTTTCTTGCGGAGACAACGACAAAACTCGAGACGTTAGCGTTTATGGTTAGCAAACATATGGCGATGTTAAGCGAAAAAGACATAAACGACATGTTGCAACAAATAGAAAAACAAGACGTTCGTTTTCATCACATATCGTTTTTTTCTGAAAGTACAAGTTCAGCGATGCGATTGGCGAAAACGACAAAACAAACGGTCATTGACAGCGATCATACAACAACGATCGTCACACCGATTGTCGATGAAAAAACAAGTGATACAGTCGGTTTTTTTGTGGCGGAATTACGTATGGATTACATAAAAAAACGGATGAAAATCATTGACCAAGGCGCATCGTTTCGTTTATATGATGAGCGTGGAACGATGTTGTTGGCAACAAACGACATTCGCCCATCACAACAAACGGTGACGGTTCATTTAAATTATGCACCATGGATAATTGAAGCGAACGTGCCGCACGTAACGATGAAACAAAATGTGCAAACATCCCTTCCATACATCTTATTGCTGATCGTCGCCATCCATATTGTTTGGCTACTGATTCAATATTGGTTATTAAAACGGCAAACGATGCTTGAACGCATAGAGACCGAAGCACAAAAACTCGAACTTGTCGGCACACTCGCCGCAAGCACGGCGCATGAAATTCGCAACCCGCTCGCTGGCATTAAAGGATTTATTCAACTATTAAGTGAAAAACATAAAGATAACGAATCACAACTTTATTTTTCCGTCATTCAAAATGAAATTACACGCATTAACGATATTGTGAACGAATTTTTAATTCTCGGCAAACCGACGGCACAAAAGTTTGAAACGTGCGATTTGAACAATATCGTTTTAAGCATTCATCCAATTATTGAATCGCAAGCGCATTTGCATAACGTCGTGTATTCGTTGCAATGCGCTCGCGTACCTTTACCTATTCGCTGTTATAAAGACCATTTAAAACAAGTCGTGTTAAACTTAGCGAAAAACGCGATCGAAGCGATGACCGATGGCGGTGAGCTAACGATTTCGCTGACGAAACAAAATGACTGGGCGGTGCTGCAAGTGGCGGACAATGGATGCGGCATTCCAAACGACGTAAAAAACAAACTGTTTCAACCTTTTGTCACATCGAAGCAAATGGGAACAGGACTCGGGCTTGTCATATGTAAACGCATCGTTGACATGCATGAAGGAACGATCGACATTCATAGTATAGAAAATAAAGGAACGACGATTACCGTTCGCCTTCCTTTACAGTAGGAGGTGGAAACATGTTTGACATGCTTGTTGGCAGTACGTTATCTGCGCTAGCAACAGGTGCTGGCGCGATTCCTATTTTATTTTTATCGCGCTCCTTTACGCACCAATGGCGCGACATGTTGCTTGCTTTTACAGCTGGTGTTATGATGGCGGCATCGATGCTTGGCCTCATTCCTCAAGCGCTATCTTCAGGAACGTTTCTCTCGCTTGCGGTTGGACTATGCATCGGCGTATTGACGTTAACGCTTCTTGAAAAAATGGTGCCGCATATTGATTTAAAGCATACTGAAAGCAGCATAGCTGTTGATAAAAAATCGCTCCTTGTGCTCGCCGCCATTACGCTCCATAACATCCCGGAAGGACTATCAGTTGGCGTGAGCTACGCCTCTGGGGAAGGGGGCGAAATCGGCAACTTAATCGCCTTAGCGATCGGCTTTCAAAACGCTCCAGAAGGATTGCTCGTTGCGCTTTTTTTATTTAATCAACGCATTTCAAAAGGAAAAGCGTTTTTCATGGCGATGGGCACAGGGCTTATTGAACTCGTCGCTTCGATCGCTGGCTATTATTTAACGTCCGTCGTCGATTCGCTCGTTCCGTACGGTTTGGCGTTCGCAGCTGGCGCGATGTTGTTTATCATTTATAAAGAGTTGATCCCGGAAAGCCATGGCGACGGAAACGAACAATCGTCCACGTATGCCTTTATTATCGGATTGTTACTGATGGTCTTTTTAATCGAAACGTTTTAAAGGATGAGGATCATGTCGAAATATTATATGCTTCTTTTATTGACAAGCGCACTATGGGGAGGCAACTTTGTCGCAAGCAAACTGCTCGTGCCGCACGCCTCCCCCCTTTCATTAACGTTTATGCGCTGGACGATCGCAGTTCTTTTTTTATTTCCGATCGTATTAAAAAAAGAACGGTCCGTCCGCCTGCAAAAACGCGGCATTATCCCGCTTATTGCGATGGGCATGACAGGCGTCGTATTATTTAACGTTTTTATGTTTCAGGCGCTTCGCTACACATCGGCCGATCACGTCGGGCTCATCTCAACGTTAAATCCGATGGCGATTGCGCTTGTTGCTTACGTCGTATACCGTGAGAAACTGACGATGAGACAATGGTTAGCCATGACCGTCTCCCTTATCGGCGTCCTTTTATTTATGACGCACGGACAGCTTCATCGCGTGCTACACGTCAATATCGGCGATGTATGGATGATCGCTGCCGTCATCGTTTGGGGCATCTATTCCGCATGCGCAAAAGCGGTCATGAAATGGTATTCTCCGCTTGCGGCAACGTTTTGGTCAGGCGTCTTTGGCGTCGTTGGATTGTTGCCATTTGTATCTTCTTTTTCCGTTCATCACGTAAACGTCTCGTTTTTGCTTGCGCTCATCTATACGAGCGTCGGAGCGACAGTGCTTGCGATGTTTCTTTGGAACGTCGGCGTGAAACAAGTCGGTGCCACAACAGCAGGGATGTTTTTAAATTTTAATCCGCTTTTTACCGCATTGTTTGCATACATATTGCTTCATGAAACGTTAACGGTGGCACAATGGATCGGTTCGTTCATTACGATCACAGGCGTTGTGCTGTTTACAAAAAAATAGAAGGGGCGTTATTCCCCTTCTTTTTCTTCATATGGATGCGCCACCCATCCGGATGGATCAATAAACAAACGGACGGCAACGACTTGACGGTCGTCCATTAACGTAAAGAAATGCGGATTTCCTTCTGGTACGGAAATAACGTCGCCTGCCTCTAGTTCAACGTCAAAATAACCTGTTTGTTCATCGCCCTTAATGACGAAAATGCCATGACCAGCGACGATCGCCCGCACTTCATCTTCCGTATGTGTATGCACTTGTTCAAATTTTTTCAACAACTCTTCTAAATTTGGCGTTTGTTCACAAAGCGCCACGACGTCCCACGTTTTATAGCCTCTCCGCTTCGCTAAATCTTCAATTTCCGTCTGAAACGTCGCTAAAATATGCGCTTTTTCTTCGTCTGTTAATACAAACTTGTTTTGTAAATGAGCAGGAAGTTTGCTTGCATCCCACCGTTCATACAACACCCCTTGGTTGTTTAAAAACGCCGCAACGTTTTCTTTTCCTTCAATAACTTCCCCTGTGTTTCGCACTTTAATGACTGCCATACATATTTTCCCCCTTATCGTTTAATAAGCAATAATTTCACATGATATTGACATAAAAACTCGCACGCTTCTAAAAACTTTTTCGCCTCTAACACATCTTTTCCCCAAACGGTAATGCCGTGGTTGCGAATAAGCACCGCACCAGCATCTCCATGGACATGGTCGGCGAACGCTTTTGCTAACGTCGGAATATGGGCGAAATTCGGAATAATCGGAATGCGAAATTGCGCATCTTCCTCCCATAATCCGAACGCTTTAATGATTTCTTGATTCGAAAAGACGACTTCCCCTTCGTCACCGTACAGTTCTGAAACGATATTGTTGTCGACCGTATGCACGTGCAAAACGCAACCGGCGTTCGTTTTGTTGTAAATTTCAACGTGAAGAAGCGTCTCCGCCGACGGCTTTACATGCGTCGCTTCCGCCGGTCGTCCGTCAGCATCGACGAGTAAAAAATCTTCCGCCGTCTCTTTTCGCTTATCTTTTCCGCTTGCGGTGACAAGAAACGTAAGCGGCTCATCGCTCACTTTCAGCGACAAATTGCCGCTTGTCGCCATAAACCAGTCGCGCGCCGCTAGCTCTCGTTTGACTTCCGCTAGCTCTTCCCATTTCTCTTTCACACAATCACCTCGCTCTCTTTTAACACATGAATGACGTCATAAAACGTCGTAAACGGCGTATGCGGTAAGTTTAGCTCACGGCATTTTTCAAGTAAAAAGTCGCGCGCGATGACGTGATCGGCTCGTTTTGCTGCCGCTAAATCGGTAATGGAATCGCCGATGACGATCGTTTTTGCCCCTTTTGGCGCGAGTTTACGAAGAAGCGACGGCTTGCAGCAGCCGCATCCATTTTGGCAATATTCATCGCACGCATGCGGCCACGTAATGCGAATCGTATCGCCGCTAAAATCGGCGCTGTTACAAAAAATGCGCTCTTTTTCAACGAGCCCGTCAAGCAGCGGATAAACGAAAAAGTCGATGCCGCCGCTCACAATATAAAGCGGAATTTGTCGCTCGTTCGTAAACGCGACAAAGTCGGAAAATCCGTCGCGAATGCGCGCGGTGTCAATCAGAAATTGCACGATGTCTTCTTTCAGCGTCGTCGGCAACAACGAAAACATCCGACCGACCCCTTCCTGCACCGTACATGCCTGCGCCAATATATCGTCTTTGATCGCTTCCCACTCCGGCGGAGCAAACTGTTTCATTAAAGCAATAATATTATCGTTTAACGTAATCGTCCCATCAAAATCGCAAAAAATGACCGGCTTCATCATGCGCTCCCCCATAAGTCAAGCGCTTGTTTTAACGCTTCGTTTTCCGTCGCAGCCTCATGAAGCGAACGCCCAGAAAGCACCGCTTCCACCGCGGCGCGAAACGCTTGCCCGCCACCGACAGCGCCTTGCGGATGTCCGTGCACTCCACCGCCCGCGTTAATGACACAATCGATGCCAAAGTCGCGCATAAGAAGCGGCACAAGCCCCGGATGAATACCGGCAGATGGAACAGGGAATGCGCGTAAAAACAAATCTTCTTTCGTCAACTCCTCAGAAATGGCGAGCGCCTGTTGCTTTTCAAGCGCAACGCTTCCGTACGGCGATGGAAAGAGCGAAAAATCTGCCCCTGCCATGCGCAACAATTTCCCAAGTAAAAGCGCATAACTGACGCCATACACGTGCGACGAAGCGATCGCTCCGCTAAACGACGGATGCGCCATAATCGGCAAACGAATGTCGTCATCTTCACGAAGCGCTTGCAACACGTCAAGTCCGTATGTAAAGACGTTAAACAATAATACGTCCGCGCCAAGTTCTGCCGCGCGCCTTGCTTTGTCTTTTAGTTCAAACGTTTTTCCGGTTAAGTTCACCGCATATAACGTCCGATGCCCTGTTTGTTCGTACACGTCTTGTAACGCTTGTTTTCCTGCGACGATCCGTTTTTCAAAAGGGGTAAGGTCGTTATCAAACAAAATTTCATCATCTTTGACGAGATCGACGCCGCCAAGCGCTTGCAGTTTTAATTGTTCGGTGACGTATTGTAAATCACGCCCAATGACCGCTTTAAAAATGCTCATCACAAGCGGACGGTCAAAGACGCCAAGCTTTTCGCGAATGCCGTCCATGCCAAAGCGTGGACCGGGAAATGCCCGTTTTAATTCATCCGAAAACGTAAGATCAACGAGTTTAATCGTTCCGTCAAGCGACAACTTCCCAAACGTCGTCGTCAAAATCGCTGGAAAATCGGCGCTAAAATTGACGCTCGGATACGAAATGCGCACGAGCGCCCGTTTAAGCCGCTTCCCGAAATACGTATTGACGCGCTCGTCTTCGTCCAGCTGTTCGATACAGTCGACGATGCCTTTATGCTTTTTTAACTGCTCTTGTTCAAGCTGCGGCAAATCGGTCCACGAACCGACAGTGAGCCCAAGCGCGATTCCTTCCGCTTTTTTCGCCAAATCTTTGTCATCATGAATCAAATACGTTGCGGTAATCATACTCCCACTCCTTTACAAATAAAAAACCTCTTCATAAGAAGAGGTTCGATCAGTCGTCTCTTCTTATCTCTCAGCGATTGCTGCGAGAATTAGCACCGTGCTTAACAGCTGTTAAGTCGGTTGCCGGGCTTCATCGGGCTCGTCCCTCCGCCTACTCTTGATAAGAATTCGCAATGTATATAATTTTTTGAACAGTTCGTTTTTCGTAAATGTAATTCGAATTATGCCAGCACTTTCTCCATTTGTCAATCATTTTTTAAAAAAGTTGCAACCGTCCGATTCGTTCCGCTGCTTCTTTTAGCCGTTCTTCACTCGTCAATAGCCCTACGCGCACGTAGCCTTCCCCATGTTCCCCAAAACCGATGCCCGGTGCGACCGCCACATGCGCTTGATTAAGCAAAAGGTCAGCAAACGTCTCAGACGTATATCCTTTTGGCACCGGAAGCCAAGCGAAAAACGAACCTGCTGGCGCTTGCACGTCCCACCCGATTTCACGAAGCGCATGAATAAACGTATTGCGCCGCGATTCATACGTCGCCACAAGCTCGGCGACGCATTGTTGCGAATCAAGTAGTGCGACTGCTGCCGCTTCTTGAATCGCCCCGAACATGCTGACGTATAAATGGTCTTGTAATACGTTGATCGCTTCAATCATGCTTTCGTTACCGACCGCAAAACCGATGCGCCATCCTGCCATATTGTACGTTTTTGAGAACGTATAAATTTCAATGCCGACGTCTTTCGCCCCTTCGACTTGTAAAAAGCTTACTGGCTTTTTCCCATCAAAACCGATCGCCCCGTACGCAAAATCGTGCACGACACCAATCCCGTATTTTTGTGCGAACGAAACTGTTTCAGCAAAAAATGATTGTGTTGCCGTCGCGCCTGTCGGGTTGTTCGGATAGTTTAAAAACATAAGTTTCGCTTGTTTTACGACACGTTCGTCCAACTCCTCATAATTAGGCAAAAAATTGTTTTCCGCTCGCAGCGGCATCGTTTCCATGCGCGCTCGCGCGAGCACAACGCCCGACCAATAATCTGGGTATCCAGGATCAGGAACGAGCACAACATCGCCTGGGTTTAATAAACAAAGCGGCATTTCGACTAGCCCAGCTTTTCCGCCAAATAAAATGGCGACTTCTTTTTTCGGATCAATCGTTACCCCATATTCGCGCTTATAAAATGTCGCCACCGCCTCTTTTAAAAACGAATAGCCGCGAAATGGCGAATATTTATGATATGTCGGGTTGGCAGCCGCTTGCTGAAGCGCGGCAACAATATGCGGAGGCGTCGGCTGATCCGGGTTTCCTTGTCCTAAATTAATAACATCTCTTCCTTCAGCAATGACCGCATGTACTTTTTGGACGAGCGAAGCGAAGAATTGCTTCGGTAGTTGCTGTAACAAGTTCGATTGCGGAAATGTCGTCATTTTTCCCACCTACTTCACAAAAAGGTTGAAATTCTAGTCAAACATCATATATTGTAAAAATCAAAATGTAAAGAAAATTTTTTTGAGGTCAACAACCCAATGACTAAAGTCATGGGCTTGTAAGCCCCATGTTGACCAGACCAAGGCTTGAAACAGAGCCTACGTTATAGATGTCATGACACGTTCGGGTGCTTCTCCAGCCCGTTCCTCTGTCGTGCAAGATTAAACAAGCGTGGTGGGTAGCGCTAGTGTCTTGCACATAACAAGCATCTATAACATGGTCGAGGAGAATATGACCTGCGTAAGCAGAGGAAAGGGGAGGACCCTATGGTTTTTGTGTTAGACACAAATAAGTGTCCGCTTGCTCCTTGTCACGAAGCAGTTGCGAGAAAGCTGTTGAAACAAGGGAAGGCGGCGATTTACAAACGATTCCCATTTACCATTATCTTGAAAAAATCAGTGGACGAATCAGAAAATGAAACAACATATCGGCTAAAAATCGACTATGGAAGTAGACATACAGGATTAGCGATTTTGCGAGGACAAGAAGTGGTATGGTTAGGGCAACTTGACCATCGCACAGACATCAAGGAAAGAATAGATAAAAGGCGTGCTTTTCGTCGAGCAAGACGAAATCGAAAAACAAGATACAGAAAACCACGCTTTCTGAACCGCAAGCGAAAGGAGGGGTGGTTGCCGTCATCACTAGAGAGTCGTGTGCAAAATATCCAAACATGGGTTAGCCGTCTAAAAAAGTTATGCCCCATTGGGTATATATCATACGAAAATGCCAAATTCGACACGCAACTCATGCGAAATCCTGAAATCAGTGGCATTGAGTATCAGCAAGGCACGCTTCAAGGATACGAAGTAAGAGAATACTTGCTTGAAAAGTTTGGACGAAAGTGTTGTTATTGCGGAAAAGAAAACGTTCCACTTGAAGTGGAGCATATTATTCCAAAATCGAGAGGCGGGACAGATCGAATAGATAACCTTTGCCTTGCATGTCGAGATTGCAACCAAAGAAAAGGAAACCAAACAGCAGAAGAGTTTGGCTGTCCACACATTCAAAAACAAGTCAAAGAATCATTAAAAGACACAAGTATCATTAACGCAACAAGACGGAAAGTGTACGAAGTATTAAAGCAGGCAAGATTAGATGTTGAGTGCGGAACAGGTGCACGAACAAAAATGAATCGTATTCGTTTAGGTTTGCCGAAAACACACTATTTTGATGCCTGTTGCGTTGGAGAAAGCACACCAAACCACTTGTACTTCAAAACAAAAGAAGTGTTATTCATCAAGGCAAAAGGGCGTGGCAGTCGTTCACGCACAAACCTAGATAGATATGGCTTCCCAAGGGGTTATCTTGCAAGACAAAAGTTCTTCTTTGGCTTCCAAACAGGAGACATGGTTAAGGCTATTGTTCCAAGAGGAAAATACAAAGGCGTGTGGTTTGGTGAAGTGGCATGCAGGAAGACTGGAAATTTCGACATCAAAGGAAAAGACGGTAAACGTATCGCACAAGGAATCAGCTATAAATATATTCAAGTCATTCAGCGATTTGATGGATATACTTACAGAAAGGAGGAAGCGGAGCTTGCACAAGGCGCAATTCCTCCCCGTGCCTAAAGGCAGGGGCTTCCTTGCGTGAGTTTCGTGAAACGAATGAATATTGCTTGTATACAAATGGACATTGCCTTTGGGGAGCCGGAAAAAAATAAACAAACCGTCGTGCGCTACATGGAACAAATTGCCCGTAACGTCGACGTCGTCGTCTTGCCAGAGCTATGGACGACAGGATACGATTTAGCGAGACTTGGCGATATCGCCGATGAAAACGGCGAAGATGCAAAAACGTTTCTTTCTTCGCTTGCACGTGCGTACAATGTGCATATTGTCGGCGGATCGGTAGCGAAAAAGACAGAAAGACAAATAACGAACACGATGTATATCGTCGATCGAAACGGCGATGTCGTTTGTGAATATAGTAAACTTCATTTGTTCAAATTGATGGATGAACATAAACATTTGCAAGCTGGGGAAACGACGGGTATATTTTCGCTTGACGGTGTGACGGGCGCAGGCGTCATTTGTTATGACATTCGCTTTCCGGAATGGATTCGCGCTCATGTGCTTCACGGTGCCGAAGTGCTATTTGTCGTCGCCGAATGGCCGCTCGTTCGCCTGCATCATTGGCGCACGTTGTTAATGGCGCGCGCGATTGAAAATCAATGTTACGTCGTCGCTTGCAACCGCGCAGGAAAAGATCCGAACAACGAATTTGCCGGCCACTCGATGATTATCGATCCGTGGGGAAATATTCTTGCGGAAGGAAATGAACAAGAAACGGTCATTGTGGCGAATATCGACATAAACGAAGTGCAAGACGTGCGCGCGCGCATCCCGATTTTTGCCGATCGTCGCCCAGATGTGTATAAAATTTTTGAAAAAAGGGATTGACAAACAAGCATAAAGCGATGTATGATTCGAATCAAGCGAATTCACGAAACTTTTTCACTGTTCAAAACATTTAAATAATGGTAAACACTCTTATCAAGAGCAGGTGGAGGGACGAGCCCGATGAAACCCGGCAACCGGCGATGACGCACGGTGCTAATTCTTGCAGCAGTAGGCTGAGAGATAAGAGGTGCGAAGCAAACTTCAAACCTCTTTCGTTCAGCGAAAGAGGTTTTTTATTTATGCTAAGGGAGGAATTACTATGTACGAACCGTTAACAGAGCAAAAGGCGGTCGCGCTCGCGATTCGTTTAGGGCTATTCCAAGAAGATGCACTTCTTTCATGCCAAGAAATTGGCGATGGCAACTTAAACCTCGTCTTTCGCATCGTCAACGAGCGCACAAACGACAGCATCATCATTAAACAAGCGTTGCCGTACGCGAAAGTCGTCGGCGAAAGCTGGCCGCTTACATTAAAGCGCGCGACAATCGAAAGCCAAGCGTTGCGCACGTTCGCAAGCTACGTCCCTCAGTATGTACCAAAAGTGTATTATTCCGATGAGACTTTAGCGATTACGGTGATGGAAGATTTGTCGCATTTACAAATTGCACGCCGCGGGCTGATCGAAGGAAAAACATTTCCGAAGCTTTCTGAACATATCGGTGAGTTTGTCGCGAAAACAGCTTTTTATACGTCTGATTTCGGCATGAATCAACAACAAAAAAAGAAGCTCGTGCAACAGTTTACAAACCCTGAACTTTGTAAAATTACGGAAGATCTCGTCTTTACCGACCCGTTTTTTGACCACGACACGAACAGCTTTGAAACGGAGCTTCGTACAGACGTCGAACAACTTTGGCAAGATGATGAACTCAAGCGCGAAACAGCGAAATTAAAACGGCTCTTTTTAACAAAAGCAGACGTGTTGCTTCATGGCGACTTACATACCGGAAGCATATTCGCAAGCGACGATGACACGAAAGTAATTGATCCAGAATTTGCATTTTACGGTCCGATCGGCTTTGATTTAGGGCAATTTTTTGCCAATTTACTATTAAACGCCCTCTCTCGCCATGAAAGCGAACGCGAGCCGCTCTTTACGCATATTGAAAAAACGTGGGACGTGTTTGTTCGTACATTTACGACATGTTGGCAAGAAAGCAACGAACCGTATGCGCGTGTTTCTTTCGTGCTCGACGACATCATGAACGACGCGCTCGTCGAAGCGATCGGATTTGCGGGTTGCGAAGTCATTCGCCGCACGATCGGTTTAGCGCATGTGGCGGACCTCGATGAATTGCCGCTTGAACGGCGACTCGAAGCGAAACGGCACGCTCTTCGCCTCGGACGCGAACTCATCGTGCAACGTGAACATTTGCCGATTCATGCTATCAAACGTCTCGTACAACAAACCGCACATGTCAACAGCTAGGAGGAAAATGATGAAATCTGTACAATGGCACGATACGCATATTACGATTTTAAACCAACAAGCGTTGCCTCATAAGACTGAATATTTAGACTTAAAAAACATAAAAGACGTATGGGACGCGATCGTCGCGTTAAAAGTGCGCGGGGCGCCGGCGATCGGCATGACCGCTGCCTTCGGGTTAGCGCTTGCGGCAAAATCGTATGAAACAAACGACTTAGCACAGTTTCACGCCAATTTAAAGCGCGACCGCGACTATTTAGCGAGTTCGCGCCCGACTGCCGTCAATTTATTTTGGGCGCTTGACCGGCTCATGAAAAGCGTCGCCAACGCCACCTCGGTCAATGAAGCGAAAACGACGCTCATTCATGAAGCGATTTGCATTCAAGTTGAAGATGAAGACGTATGCCGACGCATCGGCGAACATGCCCTTTCTTTGTTCCAAGACGGCGATCGCATCATGACGATTTGCAATGCGGGGGCGATTGCAACGGCGCGTTACGGCACGGCGCTCGCACCGTTTCATTTAGCGAAAGAAAAAGGAATGACGCTTCATGCGTACGCTTGCGAAACGCGCCCTGTGCTGCAAGGTGCGCGGCTTACCGCTTGGGAACTTTCGCAAGCTGGCATCGATGTGACGCTCATTACAGACAATATGGCGGCGCAAACGATGAAAGCAAAGCGCATTTCTGCCGTCATCGTCGGGGCAGACCGCATTGCCGCCAACGGCGATACAGCGAACAAAATCGGCACGCTCGGCTTAGCGATTTTAGCGAACGCGTTCAACATTCCGTTTTACGTCGCCGCTCCGCTATCGACGATCGACTTACAGACGGAAACAGGCGACGACATTCCGATTGAAGAACGGGCGAAAGAAGAAGTGACCCATATCGCTGGTGTAAACATCGCGCCGAATGTGAACGTGTACAATCCTGCATTTGACGTTACGCCGCATGAACTCATTACCGGCATCATTACCGAAAAAGGCATCGTGTCTGGCGACTACAAAACGAAGCTACCGACATTATTTGAGGAGGTTTCCGCATGAAAAAACTATCAATACTCATCGTGCTTATATTTGCCCTTTTAACAGGGTGCACGAATGAACAAGACGCCGTATCGAAACCGGCCGAACAGCCGAAACAAGAAGCGAAAGAAGAAGCAAAAGGAGAAACAGAACAAGCCGACATTCCAGAAGCGTTACAAAAGCCGATTAAGATTGCTGCCATTATGCAAATGTCGATCGGCACGTTTTCATCGCAATATATCGCCGGCGTAAAAGAACAAGTCGCGAAATTTGGCGGCGACGTGCAAATTTATAACGCCGACAACGATTTAACGAAGATGGCCTCATACGTTGAAACAGCAATCAACCAAAACGTCGATGCCATTTTACTAGACCACGGACGCGCCGACGCGCTCAAAGCGCCTGTTGAAAAAGCGCTCGCGAAAGGCATTCACGTCGTCGCATTCGACAACGACTTAAACATTCCGGGCGTCACGGTTATTGACCAAGACGATTACAGCTTAGCGTGGAAAACGTTAAAAACGTTAGCGGAAGATTTAAACGGTGAAGGAGAAATTGTCACCATTTGGGTCGGCGGTTTTACGCCGATGGAACGCCGCCACGTCATATATGAAGCGTTTCAAAAACGATATCCAAACATAAAAGAAGTGGCGAAATTCGGCACCGCAAGCGCCAATACTGCATTAGATACACAAACGCAAATGGAAGCGATTTTGAAAAAATATCCGAACAAAGGCGACATCGATGCGGTGTTTGCGACGTGGGATGAGTTCGCCAAAGGAGCGACGCGCGCCATTCAACAAGCAGGCCGAACAGAAATTAAAGTGTACGGCATCGACTTAAGCGATGAAGATTTACAAATCATTCAACAGCCAAACAGCCCTTGGGTCGCAACGACTGCTACCGATCCAGCGGAAGTTGGGCGCGTACAAGTGCGCTTTGCTTATCAAAAAATTGCTGGGGAAAAAACACCAAACATTTATTCACTTGAGCCGCATTTAGTGAAACGTTCCGATTTACCAAACACAGCGATTACGATGAACGATTTGCACAACTACATCCAAGGCTGGGGACAATCGAACGTTGCGGTTTCACCGTGGATGAAAACGTTAGAGGCAAAGGTGAATAAGCAATGAGCGGCTTACGCATGAATGAGATCGTCCATTCATTTGGTGACGTCACCGTATTAAACGGCGTGAACTTCCATGTCCAACCGGGCGAAGTTCACGCCCTTTTAGGAATGAACGGAGCAGGAAAAAGCACGTTAATGAACATTTTAGCCGGCGTGTTGCAGCCGACGCGCGGAACGATTGCCATCGACGGAAAGACGCACACCTTTTTTTCACCAAAAGATGCGAAACGAGCGGGCATCGGACATGTCGTACAAGAAGTCGATGCCGCGTTGTTCCCTGCTTTGTCCGTATACGAAAACGTGCTCGCCGAACATATCGTCGCGCAAAAACAACCGTTGTTTTCAAAAACGAAGCAACGTTCATTTGTCACACAGCTTCTTGCGCGCGTCGGCTTGGAACATTTGTCGCTCGATGCGCCCGTACAAACGTGCACGCTTCATGAAAAACAGCTCATTTTACTGGCGCGCGTCCTTTCCTCTTCCGCTCGCTACATCATTTTAGACGAGCCGACCGCCTCGCTTAGCGATGAAGAAACGAACCGGTTGTTTGCGATGATTGAACAGTTAAAAGCGCAAGGCGTGGCGTTTATTTACATTTCGCACAAACTTCACGAAATAAAACGCATTTGCGACCGCATGACGATTTTGCGCGATGGGACAGTCGTTTACGAAGGCGATGTGTCGCTAGCGACAGAAGATATCGTGCGCCATATGGTCGGACGGCAAACGGAGGTGCGCAATGAGCGTGTGCGCAACATAAGCAAAGAAACGATTTTTGAAGTAAAACAATTGTACATTCCAAAAACGAAAACGACGGTCGACCTTACTGTACGCCGCGGGGAAATTGTCGGCATCGCCGGCCTCGTTGGAGCGGGAAAAACAGAACTCGCCGAAAGTATGATCGCTCACGTAAAAACGACAGGCGAACGCATCGTCCGCGGCAAAAAACAAGCATGGTCGTCACCAAAAGACGCCATTGAAGCTGGCGTTTGTTTCATTCCAGAAGAACGGCGCAAACAAGGGCTATTTATGAACGAAACGGTCGAAAAAAATTTGACGGTGCGGCTATTGTCTAGCGTGTCAACGTGGCAATGGATTCGAAAACGAGACGAGCGGGCGCTCGCTACATCGCTCATTTCTTCGTTACATATTCGCCCGTCTTCGCCGACTGCGCTTGCGAAAAACTTAAGCGGCGGCAATCAACAAAAAGTCGTCATCGGGAAATGGTTACAAACAAATGGCGACGTCTTTATTTTTGATGAGCCGACAAAAGGCATTGACGTGCATGCGAAAGAAGAAGTGTTTGCGATTATTCGCTCGCTTGCGGACGAAGGAAAGGGGATTATTTATTTCACGAGCGAATGCCAAGAGCTTCTTCATATCGCCGATACCATTTACGTCATGGTGGACGGTCGCTTCATTAAGCGAGTGAAAGCATATGAAACGACATACGAACAGCTCGTTCATGACATGAGCGGAGGTGAATAAAGGTGAAATTTTTATATAAATACGGAACGATCGTTGCGATTGTTGTCGTCATCGCTTTTTTTAGCGCGACGCTCGACTCTTTTTTCACGTATGCGAATTTTAGCGACATTTTACGATCCATTTCTATCGTCACACTCGTCGCAATTGGAATCACATTTTCGCTTATCGTCGATGGGTTCGATTTATCGGTCGGCTCAACCGCTAGCTTAGCGACGATCGCTAGCGCATCCGCGCTCGTTTTACATCGGCAAGAACTATTTGTCGCGCTCATCATTCCGCTTCTTCTCGGAGTGCTCGTCGGGTTGTGCAATGCATTTTTAACGATTCAACTGCGGCTGCCTGATTTGTTGGCGACGTTAGCGGTCATGTATATCGTCAACGGCGTTCAGCTCACATATACGAAAGGATTTTCCATTTATAATGACATGCCGCTTCCAGAAGGTGGTGTAGCGCCGGGCAAGTTTATCCCTTCTTTTTTATTTATCGGGCAAGGAGAGCTGTTTGGCATCCCTTTTTCCGTCTTGCTTATGCTCATCATCGTCGTTTGCGCCCATCTTTTTTTAACGTACACGAAAGCAGGGCGAATGTTTTATATGACCGGGGAAAACCGCGAAGCCGCAAGACTAACCGGCATTCCGGTCAATCGCTATCGCGCGTATGCTTATATGATTAGCGGAGCGTTTGCAGCTTTAGGCGGCATTGTGCTCGCTTCGCGCATCGGCACCGGACAAGTGTCGGCAGGTGCGCCGTTATTAATGGATGCGGTCGCAGCGGCGTTCATCGGCTTTTCTGTATTCGGCGCTGGCAAGCCGAACGTCATCGGCACGTTGCTCGGTTCGATTTTCATTGGCGTATTGTTAAATGGGCTGACGATGATGAACGTGCCATATTACGCTCAAGATATTGTCAAAGGCGCCATTTTAATTTTTGCACTTGCGTTGTCCCATATAGCGAAAAAATAACCCACCTTACGCGAGGTGGGTTTCAAACGTTCGTTCTTTTTCGACTTTTTCCATCAGTTCATCGAGCAACTGAATGACTTCGGCAAATATTTCTTGCTTGTGCGGGCAATGAGTTCATCAATTTGTTTTAACTTTGCGAAATCTTCCGTTGTAAAATGGTTATACGATAACGTATCGACAAACCGTCCGTGAAACGAATAGTCCGTTCCTTTTTCAAGCAGTTCGCTTACTGCCGGACGAAGATGTTTAAATAACATCATATCCACCTCTTTAGCTGTCAGTCTATTGTACTACATATCGTTCGTCGCTGGCAGAGTAATATAAAACGTCGTGCCGACACCTACTTCGCTTTCGACGTCAATGCGCCCTTGATGTTCTTCAATAATTTTATAGCTTACCATTAATCCGAGCCCTGTGCCTCGCTCTTTCGTCGTATAAAACGGCTCGCCTATTTTTTTTATTTTTTCTTTCGGAATGCCGCAACCTTGGTCGCGAATGGCAATGCGCACGCCTTCGTCGACATGCTGAACGGACACGGTAATCGTCCCGCCTTTTGGCATCACTTCGATCGCATTTTTTAACATGTTAATAAACACTTGTTTCAGTTGTTTCGAATCGCAATAAACGGGCGGAACCGGCTCATATGTGGCTTCAATTTGAATGTTATGCATCGTCGCTTGCACGCTTAATAAGTCAACCGTCTCTTGCATCACTTTCGCGACATCGTTTTTTTCATAATGAGTGGCTTGCGGTTTAGCGAGCACGAGAAACTCGGTAATAATCGATTCAATTCGTTTTAATTCCGACATAATGACCTCGAAGTACATATGATACATTTCGTTCTCATGACTCATGCTTCCTTGCAACAGTTGAATAAACCCTTTTAACGCCGTCATCGGGTTGCGAATTTCGTGGGCGATTCCTGCCGCAAGCTGCCCGACGACGTTTAACGTATCCGACTTGCGCAGACGTTCTTCCATTTCTTTTTTCTCCGTGATGTCGCGCACCATCATAAGTCCAACATGTTCAATGACGTTTCGTTTAAACGACAGTTCAACAATTTTTTGTTTCCCTTTTCCGTCCACCATGACGAATTCTTCTTCTTCCCCTGCTTCGCTCAACCACGTTTGAAAATGTTTTAAATGATTCGTTTCGATAAAAGCGTGCACACGTTTTCCGATCAACTGTTCTTTTTTTAAAGCGAAAATGCGGCACGCTACCGGATTCGCATCAAAAATGCGCTGCTCATCGTCAATTAACATCATCCCGTCCATCGCATGATTAAATATGCTGCGAAACTTTTGTTCTTGTTCGCGCAACTCTTTCTCCATTTTTTTACGTTCGCTAACGTTGCGAAAAATCGTTAAATGGTAGCCGTTAATGACTCCTTTTTTTGACGTAAATTCAAGCTGTTTTCGCTCTCCATTTGGCATATGAAACGTTAATTCGTCGCGAATTTCTCCGTCGCGGAAAAATTGCCGTAATACGCGACGTACTTTTTCATCTTTTGCATCAATAAACTGCATTAAGCTCGCATGAACAAGATCGTGGAGCGGCAATTCAAACGTTCGGCTTGCCGCAGGGTTGGCGCGCAAAATGTTGCCACAATCATCGCAAATGAAAATCGCTTCGTGAGCTTGTTCAAAAATGGCACGAAATCGCTCTTCACTTCGCTGTAAGTTCATTTCCATATTTCGTTTTTCGGTGACGTCGCGCATAATCGCCATAAAAAAGCCGCTATGTACATTCGCCGTGAGCGTCATTTCAAACAACTTTTGCATGCCGTCCGCTAAAATAAATGGCAGTTCGCTCGATACTGTCCCTGTGCGCTTTAACATCAGCAACAGTTGTTCGAACAAATGATGATATTCGATCGGGATAAATGTTTGAATAGAAAGCTTGCACAGCTCCTCTTTGTTTGCGTTGACGCTCGCGCAAAAGGAAGGATTCGCATCAATAAATCGCCCTCGTGCATCAAAAATGATGATGCTATCACCTGCGCGGTTAAACAAATCTTTAAATAACGTTTCGTTAATCGAACGTTCACGCTCAAGCACTTTTTTTGAGGAAATGTCGCGGATGATGTATAAATCAAATGATGGGTGGCGGCGCATAAACAATTGCACATGCTTCGTTTCGCCATCAGCTAAACGGATGACAAGCTCGTCATCGTATGACCCGAACTTATGAAGCATTTGTTTTTGAAATTGGAAAATATGTTCAGGAACAAGATGCAAATAGTCTTGAAAATGTTTTTGTAGCAGTTTTTCTTTTGACGCACGAAACAGGCGGCACGCCGCTTCATTCATGTCGATGAACGCACCGTCTTTATTCACTAACGCAATCGCATCTGTCGCTTGTTCAAAAATAAAATGATATTGACGAATTTTCTCCTCCATCGCTTCTTTTTCTTGTTTGGCCATGTGGATGAATTGTGGTTTTTCAATCATATTTCCTTTCGCACTCAAATGGTTTCCCTCCCCGACTAACTCCCTCTCTACTATATTTTTGATTATATTCGCTACATTTTTTGTTATTCCTTCTTAACTTTCTGATAATTTCACTAATCTGATCGGAATAAAAAAGAGCAGCTTGTTCGCTGCTCATCGATCGGTAATGACGATATATGTTGCTTTCACCGGCCCATGCACGCCGACAACTAAGTTCATTTCAATATCTGCGGAGTTGCTCGGACCTGTAATGAAATTGATGCATGACGGAACATGCTTCTCCCGAATGATGTGCGCCGCTTGCGTCATTCGGGGAACGATTGTACTTTTCGGAATAAGCGCCACATACGTCGTCGGTAAAAAGCTAATCGTTCTCCCTTGATCGCGGTTGTTTAATAGCACAACCGTTCCTGATTCAGCTAATGTGATGTCGCTAAAGGTGATGCCAATATTGGCTCGCTCAGCCGCTTCGATATTCGCCCGTCCGAGCGTATGATCCCATACGTGTACATCTTCGCGCGTGAAAAGCGAGCTTAATCCAAACTGCTCGTAACGCTCATCGTTTGCGACGACAATCGGGCCGCCGCCATGTGCCGCTATAACGTCGTCTATCGCGTCAACGAGACGATCTGCTGTCGTTTCAACAAGTGTCGTATGAATGCGCGTACATTGCTTTTTTAATTCATCAAGCAACTCGTCTTGGCTATACCCTTGAAATACGGTATGTTGCGGGGCATGTTTCCATTTCGGGCGTTCTACAGACGTACGCACATCGCGTCCAAGTCGTGAAGCAATTCGTTGTAAAAAAGCTTCCATTTATTCGTTCCCCCTTTGTTTAAACCAGTCGCGGAATCGCTCTTTTTCTGGCGCTGGAAACTCGCGAATGTCCGTCCACGCTTTTAACGGTCCCGGTCCTTTCGAAATGCGGTCGTTGACGGTAAACGGATTCATAGCGCTCGGCGCCACTTTTGACCCGATTTTATATAAAAGCGACGATGCCGCACCTAATCCGAACGCTTTCATCGCTAATTTTTCTGAAATCGGCGCTTTTCCTTCCCGTTCGACAATCGTTTGACGATGTTTTAACAACAGTTCATGAAGCGGAATTTTAACCGGGCACGCTTCCGTACATGCCGCGCATAACGTGGACGCATACGGCAATTCTTTATAATCATCGTAACCGCCAAGAAGCGGGGACAATACCGCCCCGATCGGCCCGGAATAAATCGAACCGTACGAATGTCCTCCAATATGACGGTATACGGGACAAACGTTGACGCAAGCCGCGCAGCGAATGCATTGTAACACCGACTGAAATTCCGTTCCTAAAATGTCAGAACGCCCGTTATCGACAATGACGAGATGAAATTCTTCTGGTCCATCCACTTCCCCTTCCTCGCGCGGACCGGTTAATACGGTAATGTAGCTCGTCAACTTTTGCCCGACCGCACTCCTCGTCAGTAAACCAACGAGCACTTCCATTTCTTCAAACGTCGGTACGATGCGCTCCATTCCCATGACTGTAATTTGTGTTTTCGGCAATGCGGTGACTAAATCGGCGTTTCCTTCGTTCGTCACGAGCGTAATCGAACCGGATTCCGCAATCGCAAAATTGCATCCGGTAATGCCCACATCAGCTGTCATATATTCATGGCGAAGCATATGGCGCGCATGAAGGGCAAGCTCTTCCGGCTTTTCCGTTTTTGTGTACGCTAACTTTTCCTTAAATACGTCGCGAATTTGTTCTTTATTTTTATGAAGCGCCGGCGCAACGATATGAGACGGTGGATCGTGGTCGTCGACTTGCAAAATGTATTCGCCAAGGTCCGTTTCAATGACTTCACAGCCAAGCTTCTCTAATGCGGCATTCATATGAATTTCTTCCGTCACCATCGATTTGGATTTCACAATTTTTTTCGCTTGTTTGCTTGCGACGACGCGGCAAATGTAGTCGTTTGCTTCTTCTGCCGTTTGCGCAAAAAACACATGGCCGCCGCGCTTTTTTACATTTTCGCTCAGTTGCATTAAATAATAGTCTAAGTTTTCAAGTGTATGTTGGCGAATTTCTTCTCCGAGCGCGCGCCACTCTTCCCAGTTGCCAAGCTCAGCAGCTGCTTCCAACCGGCGCGTGCGCAGCCGCTCTTGCGCTCCAGCAACCGCTCCGCGCATAAACGTATTATGAATTCCTTTCTCGACGCGTTCGTGAAACTCTCCCATGTTAATTTTCATCGCCATATGAATCCCCCCTTATCTGCTATTGAGCACTTCGGCAATATGCATGACGCGAATCGGTTTGCCTTTTCGCTCGATTCGCCCACCGATATTCATTAAACAGCCACAGTCCGCACTGATTAAATAGTCGGCTTCGACTTGTTCAATACATTGAATTTTTTCATCGACCATCTGTTCCGAAATCGGTCCCATTTTTACTGAAAACGTACCGCCAAATCCACAGCAATTGTGCGCGTTCGGCAAAGGGACAACTTCAAGCCCTTTTACGTGTTGTAAAAGCGTAAGCGGCGCATCTTTGACGCCAAGTAAGCGCGTCATATGGCATGACGTGTGATACGTCGCTTTTCCTTCTAGCCGCGCCCCCACATCTTCTACCTTTAACACATCGACGATAAATTGTGTTAATTCATACGTTCGATCGGCAACGCGTTTCGCTCGCTCTTCCCATTCGCTGTCGCCTTTAAAAATGTGCGGATATTCTTTAAACATCGTCGCACACGAACCCGATGGCGTGACGATATATTCCGCATGTTCGAACGTGCGAATCATATGTTTCATCGCTTCTTTCGCTTCTTTCACGTAGCCGCTATTGTAAGCTGGCTGGCCACAGCACGTTTGCGCCTCTGGAAAATGAATTGTACATCCAAGCCGCTCTAACAGCTCTACTGTCGCTTTTCCGACATTGACGTGAAATAAGTCGACTAAACATGTAACGAATAATGTGACGTTCATCCGAAATCCCCTCTCCAAGAAAACGTTTTCTTTTCTTTCACTTTACATGCAATTGCAAAATTAGTCAACCGGTCATCTGATGATTAAGGGCGGAGGGAGCACCTCCACTATAAAGATATGTAGTTAGCAAGCACTTTTTCAACATGTCCTAAATGTTCTTTCATTCGCTCTTGGGCAAGTTCAGCGTTTTGGTCGCGAATCGCTTCAAAAATGGCGATATGGTCTTCAAGTAGCTGTTCTGTCGTCGCTTGTTTGGCAAACAGCCAAATGCGTCGCGTTTCTCGCATCGTCTCCATCATCATGCCAGATACGTTGTTCATTAAGCTAACTAACAACGGATTTTTCGTTGCCTCCGCAATTGCCATATGAAATAAAAAGTCGGCTTTTTCGCCAAGCTCTTCATCGCCGATCACCTCACGCATTTGCGCAAGGGCGCTTTGCATGGCGCGCAAATCTTCTTCCGTCCGTTTTCGCGCCGCCAATCCAGCTGCGCCAACTTCAAGTAGTTTTCTTACTTCTAATAAATGGGCCACGTCTTCTTTGCTCATCAGTATAGCGGTAGAAATCGGGAACGATAACATCGCTGGGTCAAATTCACGCACGTATGTGCCTTCCCCTTGTTTCATTTCAATGAGCCCCATCGCCCTAAGCGCCGTTAACGCTTCGCGAATGGCTGCGCGGCCAACTTGGAAATTTTCAGCTAGTTGTTGAACGGAATCGAGTTTATCGCCCGGTTTTAACTGTCCCGTTTGAATCATATGTAAAATGGCTTCGGCTACTTCTTCATATATTTTTTTCGGCTTAATTTGTTTGTACACATTGTCCACCCCATCATCTCTTGTTTACTCCCCTATGTAAATAGCATATCATATCGTATTTTTCTAAAAAATAAAATTGTTGTTTATCTTCCTTCCTTTTTTCTTTCCCTTCCTATGTGATATAATAATTCGTCGCAACATATATGCAAAGGAGTCGTTTGCAGTGCATATCATCTGTACAACGTTGAATGCGAAATATATTCATACAAACTTAGCGATCCGGTATTTGAAAGCATACGCCCAACCGGAGTTTCATGTGGAGCTTGTCGAATATACAATTAAAGACCCGGTGTTAAACATCGTCACCGATTTATATCGCCGCAAACCCGATGTCGTCGGGTTTAGCTGTTACATTTGGAACATCGAACAGACGATTGAAGTTATTCAGCTTTTGAAAAAAGTGCATCCGACCGTTACGATCGTCGTCGGTGGACCAGAAGTGTCATACGACGTTGCTTATTGGCTTGAGCGCGTACCACAGTTTGATTATATCGTCATCGGCGAAGGAGAAGAAACGTTTAAACAGCTTCTGACAGCGCTTCATCGCGGTGAAGATGTCGCAACGATCGCTGGACTTGCCTTTCATCAAGACGGCAAACCGGTCATCAATCCGCAGCGAAATAAAATCAATTTAGCGAATATGCCGTCGCCGTTTCGCTTTCCAGAAGATATTCCGCATTTGTCCAAGCGCGTCACATACGTCGAAACGAGCCGCGGCTGTCCGTTCAGCTGTCAATTTTGTTTGTCGTCCATTGAAGTTGGCGTGCGCTATTTTGATCGCGAAAAAATAAAAGAAGATTTACGCTACTTAATGAAACATGGCGCGAAAGTCATTAAATTTGTCGATCGCACATTTAACATTAGCCGAAGCTATGCGATGGATATGTTTCAATTTTTAATTGACGAGCACGTGCCGGGCGTCGTGTTCCAATTTGAAATTACAGCGGATATTATGCGCCCAGAAGTGATCGAGTTTTTAAACCGTGAAGCGCCGCCAGGGCTATTCCGTTTTGAAATTGGCGTGCAATCGACGAACGATGAAGTGAATAAACTCGTCATGCGGAAACAAAATTTTGATAAACTTACCCGAACGGTTACGATGGTAAAACAAGGTGGAAAAATTGCGCAACATCTCGATTTAATTGCCGGACTTCCTGAAGAAGATTACACATCGTTTCGAAAAACGTTTAACGACGTGTTTGCCCTTCGCCCTGAAGAATTGCAGCTCGGGTTTTTAAAAATGTTGCGCGGCACAGGACTGCGCCGTCAAGCAGACGAGTACGGCTACATCTTTATGGATCGGGCACCGTATGAAATGTTGCGCAACCGCGTGCTATCATTTGACGACGTCATTCGCTTAAAACAAGTAGAAGATGTGCTTGAAAAATATTGGAACGACCATCGCATGGACGAGACGATTGAATATATCGTCACCCATTTATTTGACACACCGTTTGACTTTTTCCAATCGTTCGGCACATATTGGGACGAACAAGGATGGGCGCGCATCGGACATCAGCTTGAAGATTTATTCCGCCGTCTCTATTCGTTTTTACAAACGTTACACACGAACGACTTGCCGATCGTCGAAGCGCTCATGAAATACGACTATTTGCGCAATCAAAAACAAAAACCGCGCAAACCGTGGTGGGACGAAAAAACGGACAAGAGTGCGCGCGCGCGCGTATACGAAAAACTGTCCGAACAACCGCATCTTCTTTCCCTAAGCGAAAAAGAATTATTTAAACATACCGTCGTCGAAATGATTCCTTTCGACTTGCCGCATTATTTACAAACGAAACACATTCGCCGTTGCAACATGGCGATGATCGTATACTTTAACCAAACGACAATGAAAGCAGAGACGTATTTTTTGGAAATGGAAAAGTAGGAGCCTCCACTCCTACTTTTTCTTCTTTGCCTCTTCCATTAACTCGATCACTTTATGCGCATTGATGTCACCTTGTTCGCTCCCGAATTCTTCCTTTAATATATCGCTTGGAATTGGAATCGTTTTCCCTGCTTGTTTATTTTTCATTTTCCTTGCCGTCCTTTTTTCGAATTTCGGTTCGCCCCTCGGCTCATATCTTCTCCGCCAGCGTATTGCGCAGCAAATTCATCTTTCGGCATGCTTTCTGTCGGCGTTTGGTTGTTCGTTTTTGCGGCATCGTGTGTCACTTTTCGCTTCATCATCATTCACCTCGTCCGTCTGTTTGTTCTTTTTTGTATGCAATGAGTATAATGTCTTCGCCCGTTTGTTCACGAAGCTTTCGCTCAAATTGTTGCACTTGGGCGATGTCGCGCTCATGCAACTGCGCAATAGGAAAACGCATATAAATCCCCCCTCACAAGTAATGTCACGCAAATGAACATATTTTATACGCCATTTAGCCACATTAATGATGAGGTGATCATCATGGAAAAAGAAAAAGAAATCGAATCGCCCATTTTCAATGAGACGCAACCGCATCAAATACATGCTCCGTCATTTAAAGGAACGGGCATGCGCATGCAGCCGCCGTTTGTCAATCAACACGGGGTCGTTATTGGCGACAGTAAATACAATTCGCCAAACTCCCCGCTCAATCAATGGAGCGATGAAACAGATCCGAGTGTCATGGCGGGTGATGAATGGGTGCATCCGACGAACGACATCGGCTGGAACACCCCTGAAAACCGTGCCCAATTAGAAGAAAAACGAAGCGAAAACGCTCCGTTTATGCATCCAGACAAAGACGTCGGATATGGGGCAGATTAAAGCTATTTCCCCCGTAAACGAAATACCTTTGAGAAAGTAGCGATTAAAAAATGCATAAATGACTAACACAGGCATCGTAAACACCATCGACGCCGCCATAATGTACTTCCAATAGCTAATGTATTGTCCTTGTTGATTTGAATTTCAACCAAACTTGAAACCGATTGCAACAAAAAATTTGTGACAAAATTCGTGGTATTTTGTCCAAAAATGTTCTCCCCTTCCCACGAACTGTCGTGCTATAATCATCCCAATCCGCCCATAATATTGAACAAGTCGCCGCAACGACAGAAGAACAAAACGCAACGATGCAAGAGCTGCTCGCCTCGTCGCAAGAACTCGCAAGCACAGCAGAGCAACTTCGTCAGGCGGTCGCACGCTTTCAAATGTAACAAATAGATAACCGTCCTTTCGCATCATCAAAAGGACGGTTTCTTCGTTTGTATTCACTCAGAAAGGAAGTGGACGCATGCTTTCCCCTCACCTTGCGAAAAAAATTGTGTCGGACGTCCGCCGCCTCATTCATGAAGATCTCATTATCGTCGACACGCATGGCATCATTATCGCCAGCACCGACCCGACGCGCATCGGGCAATTTCATGAAGGCGCGTTTCTCGTTTGCCAAGAAAAACAAAAACGAATCATTACGAAAGAAGACGAAGGAAAGCTCAAAGGAGTAAAAGCTGGCATCAACTTACCTGTTTTTTTTCACGGTGACGTCATTGGCGTCATCGGCATTACAGGAGATCCAGCGAACGTATCACCATACGGTGAGCTATTAAAAAAAATGACCGAGCTTCTCATTCAAGAAAACTATTATACGGAACAGTTACAACTTGAAGCGCGTGCGCTGGAAACGTTCGTCTTCGATTGGCTGCAAGCGCGCGAATGGTCGCCATCCTTGCACGAGCGAGCCCAACTGTTTCATATCGACCTCGCTAGCTCGCGGCGCGTCATTATCGCTTCGTTAAATGAAACAAAACAAACGATTTCCGTTGACATGTGGAAATACGTTCAAATCGTTTGGAGCGATGCACGTGATGTCATCGTCCGTTGGGGAAACGATCGCTTACTTATTTTACAAACAGACGACGACAAAGAACGAACGATCGCTAAACTCAAAACGATGCAACGCTCATTATTAGACAAATACGATGTGACGCTTCATATCGGATGCGGAAAAATGGGAGATAGTAAACAGGTGTACCATTCGTATAAGCAAGCTGAACGTGCCCTTCATATCTCCAAACAAACAGGCGACATCGTTTTCGATGAAGATTTACGATTGGACATGTGTTTAGAAGACATTTCGCCTGCGACAAAACAAGAGTTGATTAAACGAACGATTGAACCGCTCATACACGATGAAGAATTGTTGCATACGCTGCGGACGTTGTTCGCTAACGACTTATCGCTCAAACGAACGGCAGAGGCGCTTCACATTCACATTAATACACTTCATTACCGGCTAAAAAAAATACAAGATTATACGAAACTGAACGTGCGCCATCTCGAACATATCATCACCTTATACTTAGCTATTCGTTTTTTAGATGAAACAACAAAAAAATAATGTGTAAGCGTTTTATTTTTATATGTTTATACATAGCGGGTTTTCCCGCTTTTTTATATGCTTACAGTACAAACAAAGGGAAGAAGGTGGATGATATGATTACTGAACAAGTGAAACGACAGTTCATTCAAATTGTCGGCGCAGAAAACTACGACGATTCGAAAGCCGGACGGCTCGTTTATTCATACGATGCAACCCCAAACTTCCAATCGCTTCCTGACGCAGTTATCGCCCCGCGCAACACAAAAGAAGTGAGCGAAATTGTAAAGATTTGCAATGAGCACCGCATTCCGATCGTGCCGCGCGGCTCAGGAACAAATCTTTGTGCAGGCACATGTCCAACGGAAGGCGGCATCGTCATCATTTTTAAACATATGAATCGCATATTAGAAATTGACGAAGAAAATTTGACGGTGACCGTTCAACCGGGCGTTATTACGCTTGACCTTATTCACGCCGTTGAAGCAAAAGGGCTGTTTTATCCACCTGATCCAAGCTCGATGAAAATTTCAACGATTGGTGGAAACATTAACGAAAATTCCGGCGGCTTGCGCGGCTTAAAATACGGTGTCACACGCGATTACGTCATGGGGCTTGAAGTTGTACTCGCCAACGGCGACATCATTCGCACGGGCGGCAAGCTCGCAAAAGACGTCGCTGGCTACGATTTAACGCGCCTATTCGTCGGCTCGGAAGGCACGCTCGGCATTATTACAGAAGCGACGTTAAAACTCATTCCGATGCCGGAGACGAAACAAACGATGCTCGCGCTTTATGAAGATTTAGAAGCGGCAGCACGCTCCGTTTCTGCCATCATCGCCAATAAAATCATTCCGACGACGCTTGAATTTTTAGACCAGCCGACGTTACAAGTCGTCGAGTCGTTCGTCAACATCGGCTTGCCGACGGACGTGAAAGCGGTGTTGCTCATCGAACAAGACGGCCCGAAAGAAGTCGTTGAGCGCGATATGGAAGCGATGGCTCGCATTTGCCGCGAACAACACGCCATTTCTGTTCAAGTGGCACAAACGGAAGAAGAAGCAAACAATTTGCGCACAGCGCGTCGCTCAGCGCTATCGGCGCTCGCTCGCTTAAAACCGACGACGATTTTAGAAGATGCGACCGTTCCACGTTCGCAAATTGCAAATATGGTGAAAGCGATTAACGATATTGCTAAAAAATATAACGTCAACATTTGCACGTTCGGTCACGCAGGTGACGGCAACCTTCATCCGACATGTCCGACCGATGTGCGCGACAAAGACGAACTGCATCGCGTCGAGCAGGCGTTTGAAGACATATTCGCCAAAGCGATTGAGCTTGGCGGCACGATTACAGGCGAACATGGCGTCGGCGTCATGAAAGCGCCGTATTTAGAATGGAAGCTCGGCAAAGAAGGAATCGCTGCGATGCAGGCGATTAAACGAGCGCTCGATCCGAACAACATTATGAATCCAGGGAAAGTGTTCGCAAAAAGCACGCGCAAACGGGTGGTGATGACGCGATGAAAAACGAACAGCTCATCCAACAACAATTTCAAGCGCGCATGAATGAAGACGAGTTATTAAACTGTATGCGCTGCGGCTTTTGTTTGCCGACATGTCCGACGTATATTGAGTCGGGCTTTCAAGAGTCACACTCGCCGCGCGGACGCATTGCGCTCATGAAAGCGGTCGTCGACGGGCTCATTGAACCGGACGAAGATGTCGAACGTTCGCTCCAATTATGCCTCGGCTGCCGAGCGTGCGAACCGGTTTGCCCTTCTGGCGTGCGCTACGGCCATTTACTAGAAGAAGCGCGCGACATTATTGCGCAACATAAACGATATCCGTGGTTCATTCGCCTCATTCGCCACGTCGTATTTAAGCAGCTATTCCCTCATCCGAAGCGGATGCGAATGGTGACCGCCCTCATCGGCATTTATCAACGCTCCGGATTGCAGGCGCTCGTTCGCAAACTCGGCTTATTGCGCGTGTTGCCAAATCATTTAGCGATGATGGAAAAAGTGTTGCCGAACGTGCCGACGTGGAAACAAATGAACGAACGACCAACGCACATCGAAGCGGAAACGAAACGAAAAAAACGTGTCGCCTTTTTTAGCGGCTGTTTAATGGATACGATGTTTATGGACACGAACGATGCGACGATGAAACTATTGCAGCTTGCCGGCTGCGACATCGTCATTCCACCGGCCCAAACGTGTTGCGGTGCGCTTCATGGGCATAGCGGCGAAAAAGCGGACGCCAAAGAACTAGCGAAGCGTAACATTGAAGCGTTTGAAGCGCTCGATGTTGACTACATCGTCACAAACGCCGGCGGCTGCGGGGCATTTTTAATCGAATACGACCATTTATTAAAAGACGATCCGATTTGGGCAGAGCGCGCCAAATCTTTCGTCGCCAAAATAAAAGACGTCTCCGTCATTTTAGTCGAACTCGGCTTTCATCTCGAAGGATGGCGCTTGCCAGAACAAATCGTGACGTATCAAGACTCGTGCCATTTGCGCAACGTCATGAAAACCGCAAACGAGCCGCGCCTGTTGCTTCAATCCATTGCAGGCGTCGAGTTTCGCGAAATGAAAGATGCCGATCGATGCTGCGGTTCAGCAGGCATTTATAACATCATCGAGCCAGACATGTCGATGCAAGTGCTTGATTACAAAATGGCACAAGTGAAACAAACGAAAGCGACGACAATTGTAACCGCCAATCCCGGCTGTTTGCTGCAAATGAAGCTCGGCATTGAACGGGAAGGGCTGACGAACGTACGCGCCGTTCACCTCGTCGAGCTGCTTTTAGAAGCGGTAGAAGCGACAAAAGAAGCAAACGAGCCGGTGAAACAAACAGGGTAAGGGTATGACCTTCATGCCCTTTTCCTCTTTTTTAAACGCTTTTCTAATTCAGCACGCTTTTGTTCTAACTGCGCTTCGCTATACGTTTTTCGCTCATATTGCGTATAGTCGATATGTAGCCATTCCGGAATCATTTCTGTTCGCACCGCTCGTTTTCTTCTTTGTTGTGAACGCATATATCCGTTTTGCTTCCAGTTGCGCAAAATCCCCTCGGCATATTTCCATGTTTTCACTCCGTTTTTTAACGCGATCGTTAACGCTTCGAGCACCCATTCCGCTGACGTGTCATTCACCCATAGCGCCATCTGTTCACCGACATAGCTACTGATCGTCCCAAAACCGTTTTGTTCATAAAAATAAATCAAGTTTTGTAACGTATGATCTGTTGTTATTTCTGTTTGTCTGTTCATATAGCCATGTGCGTCTTGGCAAGTTGACGCGTGCGATGCGTCATGTTGCATCGTCCGCTCGTCATGTTGACCGTTCGTTTTTTCGATACACATCTTCTCGTCATCTTCCGTCACTTGCTCGTCATGTACAACGTTTGTGTCAAGCACTTTGGCAAGCACATCGTAGTCAATGCGATACCATTTCGTTTTATCCATCTGTGAGCGATAGCGCGAGACGACGATCCCTTTTTTCTCAAGCCGTACGATCGTGCGCCGAATCGTACTTTCCGACCAAAACGGAAATTGCTTTTTCCACCCTTCGTACGTGTTGTACACCCATACATGTCCATCATGCGTATGCGTGCTTTTTCCGAGCCAATAATGAAGCTGCTGTAAAAAAATGCTTTCGTTCAATCCGAGCTTCACCGCCACCGTCGGCAAAACGAACAACGGCTCATCATCGACTAACCATTTCATCTCCATCCCTCCTATATCCAACTATCGCTTGACGCGCGATCGTTGGTTAGGCGAAAAGAAAAAAGTGTGTTAGGCAATTTTTAAAATTTTTGTTTTACTATTTTCAGAGTAAAGATCATGTACAAAATCTCCATCTAGCGTCGCAAAATAATCATAGCCATGGTATAGAGCCAGTGCATAATGTAACGCGTCGTACACTTCCAATTGTAATAATTTCATTTGAGCTAATGTTAACTGTTGAATATCAATGTTTGTGTTCAAAAACGATACGTGAAAATTATTTCTCAAAGCACTCAAAAACTCATTGTAGCGATCAATTGCATTGTTATAAAAAATTTGCAACTTATTTCTTTGCGATGGATAACGATTTTTTACAGATTTAATAAGACGGGATACATTGACGACAAAATGTTTATTGTAAAAACGCGGAATTTCTTTTTTCCATACGTCATAAAGAAATGCAGTAGGCTCTTCTAACGATCCTAACTGAGTATATGAGGATGATTTTAATTTAGGACGTTGCTGCTTGTTGTGGTATATTTCGAGCGGAAACAATATTTCTTGCATAAACAACTGATGGATCACTTCTCCAAATACATGACTGCTTATTCCTAATTGAGCGATACCTTCCTCTTGCCATTTTTGTAACATTTCACAAACCTTGTCCCCACGTGGATCATCGCTGTTCATGTAAGCCAAAATAAAACAAGCATCAATGTAAATGGACGCTTGTTCAAAATTTTCATGACGCGCATCTTCAAAAGTCAATACGAAGGACATGCGACGCTACCTTCCTTGTTTATACATATCCACTAGCTTTCTACCAAAAGGGGAAGGTTTCGCAATTTTCTTTCTTAATTGTGCAAAGTCAACACAGGAAGCATTTAACTTATTTCGTTTCATTTGAGAAGAAATCGCTGTTTCAACTTGTTTTGACATATTCGTCCCTCCATTCCCTTTCGAAACATTATATCATTCATCAAAAGCATTTGTACACATATGCACCATAAAGAGAATGCCTTTGCATTCCCTTTACGGTTCTGGTGTGAATGTGCGCTGGGCAAGTTCGTTGTCGAGCATAAACAACGAATTGCTGTCGCCTTCGATGCGTTTCAGTTTTTGAATAAGCGTATCAAACATCGACTCTTCTTCTACTTGTTCGTCAATAAACCATTTTAAAAAGTTCATCGTCGCATGTTCGCGCTCGTCTAACGCTAAGTCAGATAGTTTATAAATGCGGCGCGTCACTTCTTTTTCATGGGCGAGCGCTTTTTCGAAGCAGTCGCGAACGGACGTAAATTCGTTATTTGGCGAAGGAAAACCTGTCATAATGGCCCGTTCGCCGAGCGCGTTAATGAAGTTGTAAAACTTCATCGCATGAAAACGTTCTTCTTCCGCTTGCACTAAAAAGAAGTTTGCGAAACCATCCAATCCTTCCGCCGAGCAATATGCCGCCATCGCCATGTACGCATGTGCGGAATAAAATTCAAAATTCATTTGTTCATTCAGTCCGTTTAACAATTTTTCACTTAACAACATCAACACTCCTCTCTTTCTTTATTATAACAAAAAGAGGAGGAACGTGCCTCCCCTTATTCGTTTTGCGCTTTTTTCAACGTTTGAATCGCTTCTTTCTGTTGTTTCGTTTCTTTTCCGGAGAAAAACCAGCCGCCAGCAGCAATCGCTAAAAGAACGATCCAGAAAATCGCTTTCCATAACGCCGAATGCGCGAAATGTTCAGGAACGACAGCTAAGCTCGGATGCGCAAGCGTATATACTGCCAACTTCACACCGACCCAGCCGACGATTAAAAACGCAGCTGATTCTAGGCTTGGGCGTTTATGCAACAATTTCACGAACGCATTTGCCGCAAAACGCATAATAATGACACCAATCAATCCACCAGCGAAGATGACTAAAAACTTTCCGCCGTCCAGGCCTCCAATAGGCGGTAAGTTCGTATCTGGCAACGTCATCGCTAAAGCGACCGCTGCTAAAATCGAATCGATCGCAAACGCTAAGTCAGCGAGCTCCACTTTCAGTACAGTCATCCAAAAACCAGATTGCTTTTTCCCTTCTTTATGCGAACCGTCTCGATTTTTGTTTATAAAATGATGTACGGCAATAAACATTAAATACAACGCGCCGAGCGCTTGAATTTGCCAAATATTCACTAAATACGAAATGACGAAAAGCGCAGCGAAGCGAAGAATAAACGCCCCGGCAAGCCCGTAGAAGAGCGCCCGTTTTTGTTGTTTTTCTGGCAAATGTTTGACCATGACCGCCATGACGACAGCGTTATCGGCCGCTAAAATGCCCTCCAATCCGATTAAAACGAGAAGCACCCAACCATACTCTAATAACATTGACACATCCATCAATGATCCCTCCTGTAATATGTAGTTTTCCCTCGCCCGTCGGCAAAAAATCATGAAAACGCAAAAAAGACCTTCGCCGAACGGCAAAGGTCTCGCTAGACACATGTTGTGCCAACAAAGCCGATGGACAAGGTCCACGAATTGACGACTTTGTTTTCAGGCAACGCCTGAACGCTACTCCCCTTTGTAAAAGGAAAACTATAATTTAACTGTACTTTTATTATAAAGACATGAACGCATTTTGTCAACCCGTCAACTTACTTGTTTTTGTTCCGCATGCGCCTCGTTTAGCTTGCTGTGCTTGCGACCATACAAAAAGTAAATGACGAGACCGATCGCGAGCCAACCGCCAAAGCTAAGCCACGTCATGGCAGGAAGCTGAAACGCTAAATACGTACAAAACGCTACCGCAAGAAGCGGAATGACCGGCACAAACGGCACCATAAAGCTTCGTTTTAAATTCGGTTCCGTTTTTCGCAACACTAAAATGCCGATCGCAACAGTCGTAAACGCAAACAACGTTCCGATATTCGTTAAATGCGCCAATTTATTTAACGGAATAACACCGGCAAAAATGGAAACAGCAATGCCTGTTACCCATGAGTTCACAAGCGGCACTTGCTTGCGCTCGCTCACTTTCGCAAATAACGATGGAAGCAAGCCATCGCGACTAATCGCATAAAAGAGGCGCGTTTGTGCATAAAGCATAACGAGAAGCACCGTCGTAATTCCTGTAATCGCCCCAAGCGAAATAAATCCAGCAACCCAATCTTGGTTAATGTAATTTAACGCGAAAGCAACTGGATTTTTCACACCTAATTGATCGTACGGTACAATTCCTGTTAAAATGAGCGACACCGCAATATACAACAACGTACAAACAGCAAGCGAAGCGATAATACCGATCGGCATGTTGCGCTGCGGATTGCGCACTTCCTCTGCCGCTGTCGATACCGCATCAAACCCTAAATATGCGAAAAACACCGTCGCCGCTCCTGCCGCAACACCAGAAAAGCCAAACGGCATAAACGGCGTCCAGTTTTCTGGCTTCACATACCATACACCAACGGCGATAAACAATAAAATGACTGCCACTTTAATGACGACCATCACCGCATTAAAGCGCGCTGATTTTCTCACACCTTGCGTCAATAAAAACGTAATAAGTAAAACAATAACGATGGCTGGCACATCAATAAACGTTCCTTTGGATGGATCGTATGCGCTTGTGAGGGCATGCGGAAGCTCAATGCCAAAACCGGCAAGCAACCCTTGGAAATAGCCCGACCATCCGGCCGCTACCGCCGATGCAGCCACACCGTATTCTAAAATTAAATCCCAGCCAAGCATCCATGCGATGATCTCACCAAACGTCGCATAGCTGTACGTATACGCGCTTCCCGATACGGGCACGCTCGATGCAAATTCCGCATAACAGAGCGCCGCAAATACGCACGCTAATCCAGATAAAATAAACGAAAGAACAAGCGCTGGTCCCGCATGCTCTGCCGCCGCTACGCCCGTCAAGACGAAAATGCCCGTCCCGATAATCGCTCCGATGCCAAGCATCGTCAAATCAAAGGCGCCTAATTCTTTTTTTAGTGCAGCGCCGCTTTTTCCTGACTCGCTCATGAGCGCGTCAATCGACTTTTTCCTGAACAAACTCATCGTTGTAAACTCCCCTTTTGAAAAATAAACATCTTGTTTTATACTTTAACGCCCAAAATCATTAAAGGCAATACATTTTTATTATTTCAAAATATTTTTATTTTTCTAATAACAGAGGAAGCGTCACCGTCATCGTCGTTCCGGATCCGACTTTGCTTTTTATCGTCCACGTGCCGTTCATCATTTCAATGATGCGAACTGCTACCATCGCCCCAAGACCTGTTCCTTTTTGTTTCATGCTGAAATACGGTTCTCCGAAGCGCGCGATTTCCTCTTTCGTCATGCCGGCTCCTTCATCACGCACAACGATCGTCACCGTTCGTTCATCGACGTGCATATGCACATATACCGCACCGCCATGCTGTATCGCTTCTATTCCATTTTTTATTATATTTAAAAAACATTGCCGAAAATATTGGGCGTTGCCACTTACTTTCGCAGGCATGAGCGTTGACACGATGTCTACTCCCGACATGTTCGCTAACGGACGCAACATATCAATGACTTTCGTTAACTCATGATGCACGTCAAGCGGCTCCATTTTTTCTGGAAACGGCTTCGCAAACGTTAAATAATCGTCAATAATGGCGCAGGCGCGGTTTAATTCTTCAAGGGCGATATTGATATATTGTTCTCTCGTTTCCGCTAATATGTCTTTTGATTTCATGAGCTGCAAAAATCCTTTGACGACGGTTAACGGATTGCGTATTTCATGAGAAATGCTTGCGGCAAGCTGGCTGACGACTTCCATTTTTTCAAGCTTAATCGCTTCCGAGCGAACGAGCAACGCTTCACGCAACGTTTCAACGATAAGCACAACGAACGATACGGCAAAAGGAGGAACGAGAATAAAGTGAATGATGTACGACTCTGTCACTTGAAAATCAGAAATGACGATCGCCAACACCGTTGCCGCAATCGCCAAAAGAAACGTCATCGCCGCCGAAGCAACGAGCCGCTGCTTTCTTGTAAGCTGCTGAAAAAACGGAGAAAACAAGCTGCCGCATAGGCACATCATCACATATACCGCAACGGTAATAAACTCATATCCATACATCATAAAGCGCGCCACAAGCAAAATAAGCAATAGCGGTACGCTCACCGCCCAACCGCCGTAAAACGTGCCAAGTAAAAACGGCACTTGTCGCAAATCGTGCACGCAATCAGGGGCGATGTAAATCGGATATTTCATACATAAAATGATCGGAACGCTTAAACATGCGATAAGCAACAATCGTTGATGCGCCTTTTTTCGCTGGAAAAACCGAACGTGATCGTATAAAAAATAAAAGAAAAAAATGCTCACTAGCATGTAAAATAAATTGTTTAACACGTGCTCATTTATATATGTCATCTCTCATCTCTCCCGGCGTCATTCATACACGTTCAGTTTCGCTAAAATTTTTTCTGTTGTCAACGCATCGACATCTTTGAAAAATTGCCTCGTTTCCATTATGATAAAGATGCAAACTACATAGTGGAGATGGTCATATGAACGATCGGCGTTATTTGCCGCTTTTATTTATTGTTATGTTTTTCGTCATGATGGGATTCGGAATTATTATTCCCGTCCTTCCGTTTTTCGCTGAAAACATCGGTGCAACCCCAACAGAGCTCGGTTGGCTCATGGCCGTGTATTCTTTTATGCAATTTTTGTTCGCACCGATGTGGGGAAACTTATCTGACCGATACGGGCGAAAGCCGATGATACTTATCGGTATTTCCGGCTTGGCGCTGTCGTTTTTCTTATTCGCCTTAGCAACAAAACTTTGGATGTTGTTTGCGGCCCGCATCATTGGCGGCTTCTTATCTGCCGCGACGATGCCGACAGCGATGGCATATGTGGCTGATGTAACGACAGAAGAAAACCGCGGAAAAGGAATGGGCATGATCGGGGCGGCTGTCGGACTCGGATTTATTTTCGGACCAGCGATCGGCGGCATCTTTTCCGCTACAAGCTTAACGGTCCCGTTTTGGATCGCCGGCTGTTTATCGCTCTTGACTGCCGTGTTCGTTTTCTTTTTCTTACAAGAGTCACTTCCGAAAGAAAAGCGTTCGATCGGACAAGCGAAACGGCCATCGCTTTCCTCCGCCCTTCAAGGACCTTTGGCGCGCTTATATATGTTGCAGCTGATCGTCACATTTTCCCTTGCTGGTCTTGAAGCGACGTTCGCTTATTTTGCCGCAAAACGCGCAGGTCTTACGTCAAAAGAGCTCGGCTACATTTTTATGATTATGGGACTTGCTGGGGCGATCGTTCAAGGGGGACTGCTCGGAAAACTGATCGCATCGTTCGGTGAAAGAACGGTCATTCGCGCTGGTTTATTTCTTTCAGCGCTCGGCTTTTTTCTTATTTTGTTCATCAATCATTTTTGGACAGCGGCGCTTTACTTAACGATTTTCGGCATCGGTAACGGCGTCATTCGCCCATGTGTATCGTCCTTGCTTACGAAATATACAACGGGCGGACAAGGAAGCGCGACAGGCGTATTATCATCGTTCGATTCGCTCGGGCGCATCGGCGGTCCGGCAATCGCAGGTTGGCTGTTTACGTTAAAACCGAGTTTGCCGTATGTGACAGGCATATTGCTGACGTTCGTTTCGTTCGCCCTATTTCAGTCGTTTCAACGAGCAATGATGCAAAAAGGCTCCGCGTAATCGGAGCCTTAACTAATTTCCTCAGCTAGTTTTTCCCGTTCGTGCCTTGCGATCATCGGTCCATTTAACAAATCGACGTCGACAATGTAGCGCGGACGTTGTTTGACTTCTTGATATGCTTTTCCGATATACTCCCCGACTAAACCGATCGCCATGAGCTGCAACCCACCGACGAGCCAAATGGACATGATGAGCGACGTCCAGCCCGTTTCTGTATGTCCTGTTATTTTTAAAAAAAGCACGTATAGCGCAAACAAGACGCTAATGAAAAATGAACAAAAACCGAGAAAGGAAACGAACCGAATGGGCATCATGCTGAATGACGTGAGTCCATCGAAGGCAAAGCGTATCATTTTCATAAGCGGATATTTCGTCACGCCTGCTTTTCGCTCTTTTCGGTCATAATATACGGTTGTAGAAGGAAAACCAAGGAGCGGGACAACTCCGCGCAAAAACATGTTTACTTCGCGAAATTGCTGCAACGCTTCTACCGCGCGCCGGCTCATGAGACGATAGTCTGCATGATTGTATATAAGCTTCACCCCGATGCGATTCATCATGCGGTAAAATGTTTCGGCCGTCCACCGCTTCATGTACGAATCAACGTCGCGCTTTCTTCTCACCCCATAAACGATATCGTATCCGTCATGAAATTTTCGTACAAACTCGCGCACGACATATATATCATCTTGCAAGTCGGCATCCATCGTTACGATGCAATGCGCCGCGCCTTTGACGGCAAACATGCCTGCTAAAAGGGCGTTTTGATGCCCTGCATTGCCTGCCAGTTTTATTCCTTTCACTTCTTCATGTCGCAAACATGCTTTATAAATGATCGTCCACGTTTGATCGCGGCTTCCGTCATCGACAAATACAATTTTGCTTTCTTTCGAAATAAGTTGTTCATCTACGAGCTGTTGCCTTAACGAAAGCAGTTGTTTAATCGTTTCTGGCAATATATCTTGCTCGTTATAACAAGGTACAACGATCGCTAAAACGGTCATGTCGTTTTCTCCCTTTCCACTTCGTATAAGTAAATGTTCCATGCGGATTCATCGTGTTCAAACGTGCGCAATAGCTTTAAGTTGTTTTCCTTTGCGTTGTCAATCGGCAAGGCGGAAAACACGTATCGTCCGCCCATGTCGTACAATACGTCAGTATGAAGCTTGAGATGGCGTATGCGCTTGTTCGATTGCTTCGTAAACATGTAGTGCTTTCCTAGCTCATCGACAAATATGTAACAGCGACCGCCCCATTCATCGAAATATTGTTTTAGTTTTTTATTTTTCGCAAGCTCACTCGCAATAATTTTCCGAAACTGATGCTTATACGACAGCGGATAAAAATTGTTGTACGTATCGAGCGTATAAAAGCCGTTATATTGCGCGATCGCCGGATGCATGCCGATGCTGACGACGCGATACGTATGAAGCGGCTTGCCGATGTATCGCTTCACTTGTTCAAACTGCTTTTCGGCATAAAACGCGCGAAATGTCGGCTTGTCGCGATATACAATTTGTTCATGAAACAACATCGCCACAACGAGTTGAGAGGCAATCGCAAACGAGACGATTCCTCGATCCCACGCGCGCCATATAATGCGAAGCGATAGCGCAAACAGCACATAAATGACCATCGGTCGCAAAAAATGATAGCGCGCAAAGTTAAACCGATCTAAAAACGGAAACGCTTCTGTTGCAGGCAACCATCCTTTGTAAAACCAAAACGCATACCAAAGCGACAAAATGAAATTGAGCACATGAAGCTGCCAAAATAGCCGTTCATTCCGCCACCATTTTCGTTTCCATACGATATATAAGGCGATGAACGTGACAGGTAAAATGACAAGCGTATGAATCGTCATCACATGCGTATGACCGAATATGTAGTTTTTTAATGTTAGTCGAAGCGAGCGCCATAACGACAGACGGGCATGGAAATATTCATCCCGACTTGTCGGTTCGGTCGCAAATAAAAATGAATGAACGAGCCGATATTCAATCGCTAAATAAAGAACGGTCATATATATGAGCGCCAACAAAAGGGGTACGTTCGGACGGCGTCGCCACGCATCGAACGCCCAAAATATAAACATCGCGCTTAAAAAAAAGAAAAAGCCGAGCACAAAGCTAGAGTAGAACGGCAACAACGTCAGCACAACGTAATTTTTCAACGAGCGATCGCCGGCGCGAATGTTTAACAGCGCCCATAATGCTAGCGGCATACCGAGCGTGCTAAGCATGCCTGACGGCCAAAACGGCGTAAGGGCGAACGCAAGCGCGACCCCGACGCGAATCCACTCCGCTTCTTTTTCCTTTAATACGTGCGTATTCAATAATAAATACATGCCGATAAACGCAAACAGGCGCGTAAGAAGCTGGCTCAATCCATAGGCGTAAACGGACGGAAAGAGCGCATGAAGCCAAACGATGCCGCTAAACTCCGTCCCGTACGCGTTGCGCGGCAAGCCGCCGATGATTTGCGGAATTGTCGCATGAACGGAGCCGAACAGCTCGCCACTTTGTACGAGCACGCGATACCAAGCAATATTAGAGTCTAAATTATCGTGCACGCGCATGTGCGCATCTTCCCCAAGTAAAAAATACGGCAAGGCATGTAAACAAACGATGATGATGCCACATGTGAACAGTCTCATAACGCCCCTCCATTCGCTATTATTTTTTGACAACAAATAAAAAATATGCATAAAAAATCCCCTGCCAATCGCAGAGGTTAAACAATGATCGCATCGTATCCTTTTTTTCTTAACTCTTCGACGAGACGTTCTGCATTTTTTTTATCGCGAAATGCTCCGACTTGCACGCGGTATAACTTTCCATCGTCTTTCGGTGGAGCAGGCGGTTTCTTTTGCAATCCGAACGCTTTCGCCATTCCTTCTACATGACCGCGGGCAATTTGCGACAGAAATTCGTCTGATTTCAGCTTTGCGGCATCTCCTGCGTTGTCGATAAATAAGTTTTCCGTCAATAAAGCTGGCATATTCGTTTGACGAAGCACCGCATAGCTCGCACGTTTTTTTCCGCGATCGCGCACATCTCCAATCGCTTTCATCACTTCATCATGAATGATGTTTTGATATGAAACAGTTTCTTTGCTCACATTTCCATTGAATATATATGATTCAAATCCTGTTCCACCACCTGCGTTCACATGAACGGATAAAAAGAAGTCCGCACCGATCCGATTCGCCATCGCTGCCCGTTCCGAGAGTTCAATAAACTGGTCGTCTGTCCGCGTATAGTGTACATCGACACGTTCATACTCTTTCAACATCTCCCCTATTTTCGTCACAATCGTTAACGTTACATCTTTTTCACGAAGTCCGTTTCCGACCGCCCCCGGATCACGCCCTCCATGCCCTGCATCTAAAACAATTTTTACCATCATATCCTCACACCTTTCTAACAAATTTTCTCTCTGCTAATAACATATACATGATCTCGGACAAAGGATACGGCCTTTTCGTATTTATCTATTTTTTCTTTCGCCCGCACATGAATCATCCGTCCTTTTATTTTTATACCTACATACGTATTTTGCCTATTCCTTCGCTGTTTATCATCTAATCAGCAATCTTTTTACTTTACAAAAGTAAGTAACAAACTATATTATAGTTATAGCTTTTTATATCAAAGCGAAACATAAGTAAGTATAAACTTACGTCAAGGAGGAACTGTTATGGCAAAAGTATTGTATATTACCGCAAATCCAAAACAAGAACAACAATCATTTAGTTTATCAGTCGGTCGTGCGTTTTTAGAAACTTACAAACAACATCATCCAGAAGATGAAATCGTTGAACTACACTTGTACGATATCGACGTCCCTTACATTGATGCTGATGTATTTAGCGGCTGGGGCAAACTACAACAAGGACAAGCATTTGACCAATTAAGCAAAGATGAACAACAAAAAGTAGCGCGCATCAACGAATTATGCGACCAATTTATTGAAGCTGACAAATATGTATTCGTCACACCGATGTGGAACTTTAGCTTCCCTCCAAAATTGAAGGCATATATCGATACGCTTTGTATCGCCGGAAAAACGTTTAAATATACAGAAGAAGGGTCTGTTGGACTACTAAAAGGGAAAAAAGCGCTCCACATTCAAGCGCGAGGAGGTATATATTCTGAAGGTCCGGCGAAAGAAATGGAGTTTGGTGACCGCTATTTAAGAGCTGTTCTCGCTTTTATCGGCATAACAGACGTTCAAACGATTGCGGTCGAAGGTATGAACGCTTTTCCAAACGAAGCAGAAGCCATTAAACAACAAGCAATCGAACGAGCAAAAGAAGCAGCGAAACAGTTTTAATAACAAACAAAAAAGTCAGCGTGTTCAGCGCTGACTTTTTTATTTTCTCATAGGTACGATACAAACGACCGCTACCCATGCTGGACTAATTTTCTCCCTCGAACCTGTATTTGCGGCGCTGTTTGGCTATTTGTTTTTAGGAGAAGTATTGTCAGTCAAAGGGTACATCGGTGCTGCACTTGTGCTTTTTGGCATTTTATACGCCGAAATGCCGCGAAAACATGTGAGACGATACGCGCCATCTGTCGAACAAAAAAGCTGACATGTCGTCAGCTTGTCACAGTTTAAATGTGAATTTAATAATCCCTGCTTTTACCATCGCTTCAATGACAATGACGATGGCAGGGCCGACGAACAGTCCAAGAAAACCAAGGAGGCGGAATCCTAAGTAGACGCTTACTAATGCGGCGAGCGGGCTAATGCCTAAGTTCGACGAGAAAATTTTCGGTTCGATTGTTCGCCGGATGACCGTAATGGCGACAAATAGGACAATTAACCCAATGCCTGTCGCGCTATGTCCGTTGGCAATATGAAAAATTCCCCATGGCACTAACACCGAACCTGTCCCTAAAATCGGCAAAATATCGACAACAACAATTAACAAGGAAAAAAGAATCGGATAATCGACCCTTAACATAAGCAAGCCGCCTAACGCAAGCAAAAACGTAATGACGCTCAATAAAAACTGCGCTTTAATAAAGCCGACACCTGCACGGCTTAGCTGCGTTATAATGATTGTCAACCGTTGCTTTGTGCGCTCGGACAAATGTTTTTCGAGCGCTTTTTTGAGCCGCGGCCAATCGAGACTAATAAGAAAAAGCGCAACTAAATAGACGAGAAAATGAATTAAAAATTCTGGAATTTTCGTCAAATAGCCAATCATCGCTTGCGTCAAATTTGTCGCAAACGACAAAAGCATATTTTTCACCGTTTCGACGCTATTTTCGAGCGATGTAATGATTTCACGCGGAATGTCGCTAGAATACGACTGCCATTTTTGAATGAGCTCATTGACAACTGCGGTAATTTCCGATAAAAAGAGCGGCATTTTTTGCGAAAACATCATCGTCTGTTCAACGAGAATCGCAACAACAAAATAAGCAAGTCCTCCCATCGCAAGCAAAAAGAGCGTAAACGTAATCGTTACTGCGTGGATTCGTTTCAATCCGCTTTTTTGCAGCTTTTGTACTCCCGGCTCAAGGAGAAGGGCGGTAAAGAACGCAAACACGAGCGGTAAACTGTACGGAAGCAAAAAAAACGCGATTGCTGCCAACAGTGCAAGAACAAGCCACTTTTTCATCATGCTTCATTCAACCCATTTCTTTTTCAATTCCTACTTTATCATAATATAACACTCTCGCGCTTCCTGTCACCTATCGAAAAAAACCAGCGCCTAATGCGCTGGCTTGTTTACGCCGACGTTTTTGTCGGAAAACGACCGTTTTTTTCATCTGTTTGTACATACGTTTTTTGAACGTGCGGGGACGTCATGAGCGAAATCATCGCACCGTAGTCAACCGCAAAGCGAAGATGGTCGCCGACTTGAATGTCGGTGTATGTAGCGTCAACAATCATATGGTCGCTGCTTGAGCCAATGATTTGAACGGGTTGTAGAGGAGTTAATCCGTTGACGTACACGTCTTGGCGGCCGATGCCGACAATCGCGCGTTTCATCATGTCGCGCTCTTGAAACGTCGGTGTTTCGCCAAATGCATTGCGACTTTGTACACCGTACGGAACAGACGGCTTCGTTTTTACTTCAATCACTTCTGCCACTAAACAAAACGCATCTTGATATAAGTTAGGGATCGCAGCCCCACGGATCGTCTCGCGTCCTAAAAAAATCGCTTCGCCAAAACGAAGATGGTTAATCGCTCCGACGTCTTTCGTTTGTTTTAACCAATAATAGTTCGCGGAATTGCCACCGGATACGTACGGTAAAAATAACGAATACTCTTTTTGAATATGTTTCGCAAGTGACGAAAGCTCACGCATTTTTTGCTCTGTTGGAATAATGCCGCCAAAGCAGGCGAAATTCGCTCCGATGCCGACCACTTGAATGTTTGGCAACTGCAAGATTTGTTCAATAAACGCCGGCACATCTTTCGGCATGACGCCTTCGCGCAAATCGCCCATCTCGACCATCACAATGATCGCATGCGTTTTGTTTTGCTTCACCGCTTCTGCAGAGATGGCACGCACGACGTCGATTTCCGATTGAGCGCTCACATCGACATGTCGAACAACTTCGCTCACTCCGCTTAGCGCAGGCGTGCGAATAAGCATATACGTTGCTGGAATTTGCGCTGATTTTAATTTTGCGATGCGCTCGACTTTCGTATCCGCTAAACTTGTGATACCGCTATCGACAAGGGCGCGGGCAATTTCCATATCTCCGTTTACCCCTTTGATGACAGCGGTCATTTGAATTCCTTTTTCTTCGCACCATTTTTTCAGCGTTTTAGCATTATGACGAATTTTCCGCAAGTCAATTTCGACTTTCGCCGTCATGACACCGCCACCTCAAGTTTTTGTAGAGATGGGAAATAGTCAATGAGACGATCAACGACTTTGTCGGCTCCGTATTTTAATACATCAGTCACAGGCATACGGAATTTTCGTTCATATTCGTAAATGGTTTGTTTTAGTTCGTCATCTGTCATTCCTTCATGGTTTAACGTAATCGCAACAACTTTTGTTTTTCCGAAATGTTCAATTAACGCAATTTCACTTTCTACCGTCGGCATCTCAACAAACGGGAAATCACCAAGCACTTTTCGCTTCGGTGGGTGTTGTAAAATAACGGCTTGCGGCCGCGCCCCTTTTAAAATGCCAGCCGAGCTGACGTAAGCTGGGTGGCTAAGCGCCCCTTGGCCTTCAACGATAATAATATCTGGACGTTCTGTTTCATATGCGCGCACAACTTCTCGTTCAAGTTCACCGATCATATATTGAAGCGGAAACGCGTCCATCGCAAATCCGTACGAAGCGCCTTGAATTAAGCCCGTTTGCCCTGTCGCAACGAATGCAGTTTTATAGCCGCGCTTTTGTAATGCTTTATCAACGATCATCGCCGTTGTTCGCTTTCCGCACGCTCCGTCTGTCCCGAGCACCGCCACAATTGGCGTTTTCACTTGCAAAATACGTCCCGTAAACAACGTCCATTCTTTTTTCGGACGCGGTTTGCGAACGTCGCGAATCGTGACCCCGTATCGCTTCGCCATCGTCATCATTTCTTCATCTTCTGTTAAAAACTCTTGAAGTGGATTAATGATGTGCATGCCTGCTTCCATTGCTTCGATGATTACTTGGCGTTCTTCTTTTTTGAGAAAAGCGTTCGCTGGAGCAATTCCTAAGATGAAGTAGTTCGGTTTTTCTTTTGCGGAGGCTATTGCATCTTGAAGGTTTTTACAAATCGGAATGCCATTTTTCTTTTGATCAAGCACCTCTCCGGCATCTTGACCAGCTTTTGTCGAATCAATGACTGCAACGATCTCATACAGCCCTGAATCGCGCACAAGCCCATTCGCTGTTTTTCCATCCATGGAACCAAATTGATGTTCACAATACACAATGGCGTATTTCTTCATCAGAAATCCCTCCATTTCTTTGTGAAATCAATATTTCCACGAAAAAAACATCTTACTTTACCATAATCGGAAAGAAAGATGTTCTCTACCTTATATTATAACAAATGTTAAAGAAAAAGTAAAATGGTATATACAAAAAAATCCAGACCCTAACATACTGGTTCTTGTAGGTACGATACAAACTGCTGCTCGAAATCTTACTAGTCTGACTCAGGAAAAAGGTTTCAATTCCTCATAGGTACGATACAAATGATACCGTCTCCACCGTGGTTTGCATCGATAGGAGCAAGTTTCAATTCCTCATAGGTACGATACAAATCCCAAAAAGTGTTGATATATCAACACATGGAAAAGCTATACAATATCATTATACATACATCCGAAAATTCAGTCAATGGTCTTTGTCGCTTGATACGTTTGACAAAGTGGTAGAAATTAAACTGTCGTCGATCCCCCGGGTTTTTTGCAAGATTGGAGGTCGACGACGGTTGTGAAATTATGCGCAAATTACTTATTCCTTTTCTAACAACTCACGCACTTCATCTTCCGCAAGGTCTGTGATGTTTGCGATATCTTCTACACTCATCCCTTTTTTGGCCATCGTTTGTACAAGGTGCTTCATCCCTTGTTTGATTCCTTGTTTGATTCCTTGTTTGATTCCTTGTTCTATCCCTTCTTCTCTTCCCTTTTCCAACGCCTTTTGTTCATACGAAATAATCAACTCCATCACTTGTTCTTTTTCTTTCGTCTCCATTTCATTCACCTCGCTTCGCAGTCTTCGTTCTTCTTCGTCTGATAATTTCACATATGTTTCAAAAAAGCCAAACAATAACCGTTGTTTCGCTTCGTCTAATTCCATTCGGACAAGCATGCGTAAAAATTGTTTTTTCAGTTCTACCCGTTCACTTTCAGTATAACCCATCTTGCTTAACAATGCAGCGGCGATCGGGTTGTCTTGGCGGATGTAGTTGCGCCAGTTTTGTTTCCGAAGTTCCACAGTGAAAAAATGAAAATCGAGGACTTTGCCAAAAGGAAAGTGGATCATAAATGTAGATCGTTCGTCGCGGATCGGATCGTAGCTAAATACAGCAATCGGTACAATATGTTTACGGTATTTTTCAAACAAACGGCTAAAATAAATAAACATGCGTTCAGGGAACGACGGTTGGACGTAGCTTTGGTTTTCGATATGGACAATAATGAGGCTATCCTCTCCTTTTAATTTCGTTTCGACCAACAAATCAACGCGGTATTTCTCCCCTGCCGTTACATCGGTAAACAGCTCCTCCGATAAAAACGATACGTGGCGAAAGTCGATATGCTCATGCATCGTTGGAAAAAAGAGAACGATAAACTCCTCAAAAAACGTTTGGATCAACTCTTTAAACAAACGATCGTGGTCAATCGGCATACATTCACCTCACATACAATGGTTTCGATGGTTTTATTCGACAATATCATCTCTTTTCCTGCATGTCATAATAAAAAGCCAACTCCTAGCGAGCTGGCTTTTTATCGCCTAATCGGCAAGCTGATAACAAACGTCGTTCCTTTCTCCGAACTGTCGTGAAGCGCAATCGTTCCGCCATGGTTTTCAATAATTCGTTTCACGATCGTCAGCCCTAAGCCTGTCCCCGATGACTTTGTCGTGTTGCAATTAGGTGTACGAGAAACCCTTTTGTACACAAGAACCCCGTGGCTTTAGCCATCGGGAGGTTCAGGCATCCCAACTTTCTTCTTGTTTTGGCGTAATGTCATTGGCGATTGGCGTTTCCATGATCTTTTTCACTTCAAGTACATTCGTCGTTTTTCCTAACGCCCACATAAGCTTCGGTACGATCGCTTCCGTATTCATATCGCCTGATAAAATGACCGTATTTTGCGCCACTTTTCGCCCAACTTCATATAATGTTAAATCTTCTCCTTCTTCTAAACATTGCGTCGTAATGACAACGGCCATGCCATCATCAATTAGCTCCTTTATTTTCGGCAACAAATTGCGCCCTTGAAACGGCACACCGCCGCTTCCAAAACTTTCGATAATGACGCCGCGATATAAATGGCGAATGTAATCAAATATTTCTGGCTTCGTACCCGGATGAAGCTTCAATAAAAACACGTCCGGGCAAAGCGACGGATCAAATTGCAACTCGCCGCTCGGCTTTGGCAGTTCGTATTGATAATTGATGCGATCGTGATGAATGTAAGCGACGTACGGATGGTTAATGCTTTCGAACGCATCATAGCTTTTCGTCCGCATTTTTACTGCCCGCGTACCTAAAATAACGCGCCCATCGAAAACGACGAACACCCCACTCACATCTTCGCACGCAAAGCGAAGCGCATCGCGTATATTTTTTTTCGCATCCGTTTTCGGAAAGCCGATCGGCACTTGAGAGCCAGTCAATACAATCGGCTTATTCACGTTTTGAAGCATATATGACAACGCAGCTGCCGTATACGCCATCGTATCCGTTCCGTGCGTCACGACAAAGCCGTCATAGCGATCGTATTGCTCATAAATCGCCTCCGCAATGTCTCGCCAATGCTCCGGCTGCATGTTTGTGCTATCGATGTTCATTAAAATTTGGCTATCTAAATGATACGGCTGATTTTCAATCGTAATGTAGCTTGTTAATTCTTTTGCGGTTAGTTTCGGTGTCAATCCTTCTTCACTTGGCACGGAAGCAATTGTGCCGCCTGTCGCAAGCAACAAAATGTTTTTCATTATCGTCACCTTACCTCAAATATGGCGATTTTAAGTCATCTATTGTATTCTTTGTGTCATGTAGTGTAAACTATAAATACATTCGTTCGCGATTCGCGTACATTCACTTCAATTATATTCAGAAAAAAAGGAAATAACAAGTGTTTTTATTCATTTCGCGAACAGCAATAAGGGGGAGAAACATGATGATTTCAAAACGATTATCGGAATTAAGAAAAAGAAAGCAATGGTCGTTGCAATATATTGCCGATCAACTCAATATCGCAAAAAGCACATACGCCGGATATGAGTCCGGTTATCGCCAGCCGTCGTTAGAAGCGGTCAAGGAGCTGGCGACGTTGTTTGGCACAACGACAGACTACTTACTCGGGGCAACAGACGAGGAACAACCGTCGATTGAGCTCACTCGCCCGACGGTTCGACTGACAGTAGACGGCGAACCGTTAACGGAAGACGAGATCATTCAGCTCGTCGCATTCATTCGTGCGAAACGCGAATTTGAAAAACATAAAAAATAGGCGTCAACAACGCCTACTTCATCACGTATGCAACATCGCGCGCCAATTGCGCAACAGATGCATACGGCAGATCCAACTGCAACATGCGCCGCAACACGCAACGCGCCTCTATTGACAAGGAAAGTTCGTCTTCCCAACTTTTCTCTTTGTCCTCTGTTGGCTCATAAGCCGAATATAACAAAAACAGTAAAAAATGTCCAAGAGCGTATATGTCGCTCTTTACATGGATGCTTCGCCTTAGCCGCTGTTCAAGCGTGAACAACCGTTCGTTTTTTTCATATAAAAAGCGCGCAAGCCCAAAATCGAGCACATATACAATCCCATTACGAAAAACGATGTTCGGAATACGCAAATCGCGATGCACAATGCCGTGCGCGTGGATGTATTGAATGACCGGCAACACATCTGCCAACAACGAAAACGCTTCTTTTTCCCCATACGTTTGTTTTTTCTCAAAAATAAGCGTTTCGATCGTATCTCCATCGATATATTCCATGACAAGATGCGGAATGCCGCGCACATCGAACATATCATATAGCTTTGGAATTTGCGGATGGTTTAGCTTTCGTAACATGAGCGCTTCTCGTTCAAACGATGCGATTCGCTTCTTTGTTTTCGTGCGCTTCATTTGTTTTAAAACGACAAGCTGGTTCGTCTCCTCATCGCGCGCCACATATGTTATCCCGTAGCTTCCTTCACCGAGCCGCGCTTCAATCGTGTATCTCCCGTTTACGACCGTTCCTTCCCGATACGGCTTTTCAATAAAAATCATGAACTGCCAAAAAAGCTAGAAAATACGCTATGGCTACGATGCTTCTTTTTATAATGTTTGTAGCCGTATTGCGACGGATGGCGATGCGGACGGTACGTATAACGGTCACTGCTGCTGTAACGATGCTTGTGCATATTTTTGTGTAAAAGCATCTCAAGCAATTTTTTCAGCATGGTTATCATCCCCTTCATAACGGATAGCTTACTATACGGAAAAATAAGAAAAAAGTTTCATATTTAAATTATATCCTTGCGAAATAGAAAAAATTTTAAGAAAATACGAAAGAAAGGGGAGATCATATGTTTCGAGATGGGCTAAAATCAGGAATCGCCATTGCGATTGGATATGCGCCTGTTGCGCTAACGTTCGGTTTGTTAGCGAAATCAACAGGGCTGTCGCTTATGGACACGACGCTTATGAGCATGATTGTATTTGCGGGGGCGGCGCAATACATTTCGCTCAATTTACTTTCTCTTGGGACAGGCGCATTTGAAATCATTTTAACGACATTTATTTTAAACATTCGCCATTTTTTAATGTCGGCATCATTAAACGAAAAAGCCGAACGCGAGTCGCTTTGGAAAAAAGCGTTGTACGCATTCGGCATAACGGACGAAACGTTTTCTGTCGCTGCGATGAAAGAAGGGACCGTCTCCGCTTCGTATATGTTCGGGCTTATTTTTATTTCTTACAGCAGCTGGGTCGTCAATTCTGCCATCGGACATATCGTCGGCGCATATTTGCCGGAAAACGTACAACAAAGCTTATCTGTCGCCCTTTATGCGATGTTTATCGGCTTGTTAGTCCCAGCCATCAAAACAGAGCGAAAAGCGCTTTGGCTCGCGATCAGTTCCGGGCTAATGAACTGCGCGCTCTTCTTATGGCTCAACGTCCCAAAAGGATGGGCGATCGTCATCGCCACGATTGTATCGGCTGTGGTCATCCAATGGCTTGCCGAGAAAGGAAAGGAGACGGAGTATGCGCAGTGACATCATTTTTATCATTCTCGGCATGGGCATCGTCACATACATTCCGCGCATGCTTCCATTGACGCTTTTTCATCGCATCGACTTGTCGCCGTTTTGGCGCGGCGTGTTGCGAAACGTACCATACGCTACGCTTGGTGCGCTCATTATCCCAGGCATTTTTCTTATCCAAGACGATCCGTGGTTTGGTATTCTCGGCTTTTTTAGCGCCGTACTCGCCGCTTCACTCGGCGCTAACGTCATGATCGTCGTTTTCGTTGCGGTGCTTGTATTAAGCGTGTATACGACACTATAAAACAATCCCCCACTTGGACAAGTGAAAGTGGGGGATGTTCATTTAAGCTCTTTTCTTTTTCATTAACCACACAATAAAAGCAATAAAAAGAACGATTAACAACGCATAAACAGCATGTGAATACATGTTCATATACTCGACAATATTTTCCCACGATTCGCCAACCATCGCGCCAATTTTAATGAGTACAATATTCCAAATGGCTGTACCAATCGTTGTCAACAATAAAAAGATGCTAAATTTCATGCGCGCCATGCCAGCTGGGATGGAAATTAAACTTCTTATTAAAGGAATAAAACGGCATAAAAATACCGCCCACACCCCGTATTTTAAAAAGCGAGCATTCGCATGATCGACATCTTTTTTCGTCAGGCGGAGAATATGTCCCCATTTGTCAACGATTTTTCCGAGCCGCTCAATATCCATCAACAAACCGACACCGTAAAGGATTGCAGCCCCAAACACAGAACCTAGCGTCGATGCAACTACTACGCCACCGATCGTTAAATTCGTTTTCGTCGTCATGAATCCGCCAAAAGTTAAAATCACTTCAGAAGGGATCGGGGGAAATACGTTTTCCAACGCAATTAAAAAGAGAATGCCGATGTACCCGTATTGTTCTATAATATGTATAATCCAATTTTCCATAACCCACCTCATCTCATAGACCTTGTGATGAATGAACTCCAAAGACTACAATATTATAATATGACCAAGCACATAAATAAAGACCTTTACTCAACGATAGTAAAGGTCTTTTCGATGATGGGGGCACTAATTATTGCATCATTTCTTCTTGTTCTCTTACCAACGGGACGTCTGTCCGTTTCGTAATTTGTACGAGTTGAATATGGCGCCCTTCGATTTTCACTACCTTAAATTCGTAATCACCATACGTGTATGCTTCCCCTTGTTGAATGTCAAATTTTTTCATTAAACAAAAGGATATAAAAAAACAACCATACAGTCAACTTTGACGCTATGTAAAAAGGTCTTTGCTAACATGTAGCAAAGACCTTTTTACATTATTCGCTAGCAGAAGCTTTTTCGTTTAGCGTGCTATGTTTGCGTCCGTAGGTGAAGTAAATCACAAGACCAATCAATAACCAAGTCACGAAACCGATCCACGTCGTTAACGGCAATTGAAGCACTAAATAGCCGCAGAACGCCACCGCCAATAATGGCACAAGTGGAACGAGTGGTGTTTTAAACGCCCGTTTTAAATCTGGCTGCGTTTTACGTAAAACAAGAACACCCGCTGAAACGACGATAAACGCGAACAATGTTCCGATATTTGTTAATTCTGCAAGTTTATTTAATGGTACAACTCCTGCAAAGAACGCAACTAATAAACCTGTTAGCCATGTGTTCACAAACGGAACTTGTCTAACTGGGCTAACACGTGAAAATACTTTTGGCAACAATCCGTCACGGCTAATTGCATAGAATAAACGAGTTTGACCGTACATCATAACGAGCAATACTGTTGTAATTCCTGTAATTGCTCCAAGTGAAATAAATCCAGCGACCCAATCTTGTTGGATGTAGTTTAAAGCAAATGCTACCGGATTTTTTACGCCTAGCTGATCATACGGAACAATACCTGTTAATACGAGTGAAACGGCAATGTACAATAACGTACAAATTAAAAGTGATGCGATAATTCCGATTGGCATATTGCGTTGTGGATTTCTCACTTCTTCCGCAGCAGTAGAAACGGCGTCAAATCCGATGTATGCGAAAAATACTGTCGCCGCTCCTGTCGCAACGCCTGAGAAACCGTACGGCATAAACGGCGTCCAGTTTTCTGGCTTCACATACCATACGCCAACTGCAAGGAACAATAATATAACCGCAACTTTAATAATTACCATCACCGCATTAAAGCGAGCCGATTTTCTTACTCCACGCGTTAATAAGAACGTAATAAGTAAAACGATTAAAATGGCTGGTAAGTCAATAAATGTTCCTTTTGCTGGGTCGTAAGCGTTTGTAAGTGCTTTCGGAAGTTCGATGCCAAAACCTGCTAACAACCCTTGGAAATAACCGGACCATCCTACCGCAACGGCAGAGGAAGCGACCCCGTACTCTAAAATTAAGTCCCAACCTAAAATCCAAGCCATTAATTCACCAAAAGCTGCGTAGCTATACGTATACGCACTTCCCGATACCGGAACAGTCGATGCAAATTCTGCATAGCAAAGTGCCGCAAACACGCACGCAAGACCGGAAAGAATAAATGAAAGAACAAGTGCTGGCCCGGCATGTTCTGCTGCTGCTACCCCTGTAAGTACGAAAATTCCTGTACCGATGATCGCACCAATTCCGAGCATCGTTAAATCAAATGCACCTAATTCTTTTTTTAGTGATGCCCCTTTTCCTTCTGCTTCTCTCAGAAGGACATCAATCGGTTTCTTTCTGAATAAATTCATCCGCTGTCTCTCCTTGTTGTTTTTTGTCGAATGTTGCAGAAGTTGTACGACTGAAATTGTATACTATTCGATATTTTTTGTAAAGTTGAAAAATAAAGAAATAGTCCGATTACTTTTCTTTTTTCACAAACTCACCTTCTAAACACGAAAATTACCTTATTTATCAGAAAATAAATTATTATTTTAATTTTACAAAAATAATTTCAGTTGTTTTTCTGATAAAAATATAGTTAAATGACAATTAATTTTTTAAATTTTTTAATTTACTAATTTTTCAGATAAATGTATAATGAAATTGTGACATACTTGTGAACATCATGTGTCATACTTATGAAAACGAATTGAAAGGAGGATCACATTACTTTTATCTTGCCCATCAAAAGCAAAAAAATATTTGTAAGAGGGGGTTAAAATCATGGCTTTGAAAGAATTTTCTTCTCAACAGCAAACGATTGACTATAGCAAAGTCGTTCAATCAGCTTCTTTCCAACAGCTTATGCGTGAAAAACGCGGATTCATTTTACCTTTCTCATTGTTCTTTTTAGCGTTTTATTTTACGTTGCCGATTTTAACATCGTATTCAACTGTGCTCAATACTCCAGCATTCGGCTCCATTAGCTGGGCTTGGGTGTTTGCTTTCGCTCAATTCATCATGACATGGGTGCTTTGCATGTTGTACTCTAAGCGCGCCGCACGTTTTGATGAAATCGTTGAAAAAATGAAACAAGAAGTAAAAGGAGGCAACATGTAATGAACGGATTAGCATTCACCCTATTTTTAGCGATTGTTGCATTAACGCTTATTATTACGTACTTTGCTTCTAAACGAACAAAAACAACGAGTGAATTTTACACAGCCGACAGTTCATTAACTGGCTGGCAAAACGGATTAGCAATCGCCGGAGACTACATGTCAGCTGCCTCATTTTTAGGTATTGCTGGAATGATTGCGTTAGTTGGTTTTGACGGATTTTTCTACAGCATCGGCTTCCTCGTCGCATATCTTGTCGTTCTTTACATCGTTGCAGAGCCGCTTCGCAACTTAGGGAAGTATACGATGGCAGACATGATCGCTGCACGTTTTGATGATAAAAAAGTGCGCGGTGTGGCAGCATTAAACACCGTTTCGATTTCTATTTTTTACATGATTGCACAACTTGTCGGTGCAGGTGCCCTCATTAAACTTTTATTAGGTATTGATTATGTGTACTCTGTCTTAATCGTCGGAACGTTGATGACCATTTATGTCGTATTCGGCGGAATGACAGCAACAAGCTGGGTGCAAATTGTAAAAGCTGTTTTATTGATGGTTGGTACGTTCATTATTTCCATCATGGTATTTGCGAAATTTGATTTTAGCATTTTCAAAATGTTTGAAGAAGTAAAAACAGCAACACCGTTAGGCGAAGCGTTTTTAAATCCAGGCAATAAGTTTAAAAATCCACTTGACACCATTTCACTCAACTTAGCTCTCATCTTAGGTACAGCAGGACTTCCACACATTTTAATTCGTTTCTTTACAGTAAAAGACGCACCAACAGCTCGAAAATCAGTCGTATATGCAACGTGGATTATCGGATTGTTCTATGTTATGACGATTTTCTTAGGATTCGGAGCAGCAGCGTTTGTAGGCTACGATAAAATCGTTGCAGCAAACCCAGCTGGAAATATGGCTGCGCCATTATTAGCTGAAGCGTTAGGCGGCGACTTCTTGTTCGCATTCGTTTCTGCGGTCGCGTTCGCAACCATTTTAGCGGTTGTCGCTGGACTTGTTTTATCTGCCGCATCAGCATTTGCCCACGACTTTTATAGCCATATTATTCGTCATGGGCAAGCAACAGAAAGAGAGCAAATGTTGGCTGCGCGTTGGGCATCAGTTGGAGTTGCCGTATTGTCCATTTTATTAGCGTTATTTGCCCAAAAAATGAACGTGGCATTCCTCGTTGCATTAGCGTTCGCCGTAGCAGCAAGCGCCAACTTGCCAATCATTTTATTAACGATCTTTTGGAAGCGCTTTAATACAACAGGCGCCATTACAGGCATGCTCGTCGGCTTGTTTAGCTCACTCTTGCTTGTAGCGCTTAGCCCGAACGTTTGGGCACCAGAACCTGGTGTAGCCATTCTCGTTGGCGAACCAATTTTCAAACTTTCAAACCCAGGAATTGTGTCCATTCCGTTAGGCTTTATCGGGGCTATTGTCGGTACGCTCCTCTCGTCGAAAAAAGCAGACGAGAAAAAATACGAAGAAATTCTCGTCAAAGCAAATACCGGCATAAAAGAACTAACACATTAATGTTCGATCGGTACATCCGAAACAATCATCTGAAAGAATCAGGGCGAAATTGCTCTGATTCTTTTTACGAACAGTGCCTGGCACCGTTCGCTAAAAACCATCCCCTTCTCTCTTTAGAAAGACGGGGATGGTGTATTTGTTTAAAATAACAGTCCTTCTTCTATACCAATTTTATACATATAGTATAAGCCATATATGATACTAATTAGCGAAACTACTTTTACAATGAACTGATAAATCGTTTGCTTCTGTTTCATCCAGATGAACGGAAGCCCTAGAAAAGTAGTGAATAACATCATGCCAATGATCGTTCCTACGCCAAATATGAGTATAAACAGCAGCGCCTGCCATCGATTATCAACAGTTGTTAACGTTAAAAGCACCATCCCGGCACTGCCGGCTAATCCATGAATAATTCCAATTAAGGTCGACTTTAAATGCAGATGGTTTATATTCATTTCTTTTCTAATAGGAATCATATAAGCGGAACGAAAGCTTGTAATTCCTAAGACTACGATCATCACTCCAACGACTAGTTCCAGCCACATTGCTGTGGTTTCTGGTATTTGTTGCTCCATCCCTATTATAACCATGCCAATGACAAACAGGGTTACGGTATGGCCGATCCCCCAAAAAACCCCTGCAAGCGATGAAAGCGAAAGCTTATTTGTTCGGCTGGCAATGGTGGATACAGCAATGACATGATCCGGTTCGGTTGCATGTTTGATGCCTAAGACAAATCCAAAAAGTAAAATCGGTAATACGGTACTCACCAACACTCCATCTCCTTATCTTTTTAGTACTTTCGCAGAAAAATAGGTTCCTCTTGAAAACATTCTTCGCGAATAAACTGATGAATCATTTGAAAAATCGTTTCAATAGCATGCGTTTCATGGGCCAAAACACGAATAACCAATCCAGGGATCATAGGGATGGACCAGCCAAGGTGTACAGAAGCAGGAAAACGCGCTGCCATCGATTCAAATTTTTGAAGAAGATCCTGTGTCATAAAAGGGCTAATCACAAAAAGCGAACCAAAATGAGTATATCCTTCCATCTGAAAAATTCCTGTCATCCCTGTGCTTGTCTCTAAATAGAGATGATCAAACAACTTTAAATTGTCCTCATAATATATCTTTAATTTAGAGCGGATCCAATCGTAGCGAAACAACTCGCCACTTTCTGACCACCCTGGCGTAATAATATCCCCATAAATAAATGTAGAACTTTCTTTCATATAAACGGTCATTTCTTGATAAAATTGAGCTTTTTCATAAGCAATGACTGGATCGGGAAAAAATTCGAGCACACTTTGATCATCCAAGTAAACTGACGTATATTGTTGTACCGGCACCTTGACTGTCTTATATATTTTCGTTGCCGATTGGGTGGTGGCAATCAGATGTGCTCCTTCTTGCAACATTATTTCCGTTTTATATCGATCCCCGTCTACATACCCTCCCCCTACATGAATCAAGTAAATCGTCGGCTGAGACGGATGAAGGTATACCGGCCGGGTCAACTTCAACGCTCCTTCATAATAGCAATCGGAAATAACCGTACGGCCGTTTTTCTCCACAGCCGTACACTGCAACAGTCCTGACCAGCTCATTCTTCTAACCCTACCAACATCACTTGTTTTTTAATCCACTCCACTACTTCCGCTAATCCAATCTCTTCTTTTAAATTGGTGAAAATAACTGGTTTTGTTCCGCGCGCCGCTTTTGCATCGCGCTCCATCACCTCTAAAATTGCTCCTACATAAGGGGCGAGGTCGATTTTATTAATAACCAACAAGTCGGATTTAATCATTCCTTGTCCACCTTTGCGTGGAATTTTTTCCCCTTGCGCTACATCAATCACATAAATAGAGAAGTCAACGAGCTCCGGACTGAATGTGGCGGCCAAATTATCGCCGCCGCTTTCGATAAAAATAATTTCTACATCCGGGTGACGTTCTTTTAACTCGTCAATCGCCGCAAAATTCATCGAAGCATCCTCACGAATGGCTGTATGTGGACATCCTCCGGTCTCCACGCCAATAATCCGATCTTCCGGCAACACACTATGTTTCACTAAAAACTGCGCATCTTCTTTTGTATATATATCATTTGTTACTACTGCCAGGCTGAATTCACGGTGCAACGCCCGAGTAAGTTTTTCGACAAGCATCGTTTTTCCAGCTCCAACCGGTCCGCCGATTCCTATTCTTACTGGTTCCATCTCCATTTCATCTCCTTTTCGAAAAATTAAGACATAAATAAGCGAACGGAAAGTTGTTCATGCTGCATTTGCGCAATTTCCAATCCCGGCGCTGTAGCTCCTAACTCCTCTTCTGTTAACGTATGGATCTTCTGTACCGCTTTTATCAAATGCGGTTGTACGAAAACGAGCAGCCGTTGCCCATCGGTCTGGCCGAGCGGAATACCGCGAACCGCATTTTGAACAAGAGCTTGGACAGAAGTATACAAATACGATAAAACCGTCGTATCTTTCGGTATTTCCAAATGATAGCAAACTATGGCGAAAACAAGAGCAGGATGCATATACCCACGTTTCTTTTTATCATCATTCCATATGTCAAAAGGATAGATTTCGCGGCAAATTTTCCACATTCGCTCCCCGATCATCCGCGTTCCTTCTCTTGTTTCTCTCGCCAGGCAAAGCGCAGCCAACATTTCATTTAACCGCCATACATCCTCTTTCGATTTTTCCTCTAAAAAATCGTACGTTAACCGGCACGCCAATCCATCGGTATACGTCAGTTGCGTTTGAATATAAGCACAGAGCGCATCGCGAAACGTTTCATAGTTATTGATTTTTTCATTGGAAATATACGTTTCAAAACCAAAGGAATGAGAAAATGCTCCGGAAGGAAAGTTCGAATCACACAGCTGCAATAAAGGCAACAGCTTATCCATCTTATCCAGCATGGCTATGTCCTATATGGCGAAATGCTTGCTTTACTTTTCGTTTTTCCCTCTGATATGGGATATGTAATTGTTTTAGCAGCTCTTCTACTAAGTAGTCATATTGAACGAGCATTTCCTCCCCTTCGAATTGAGCAGGCAAATGACGATTCCCAAGCTGATGCGCAATTTCTCCCATCTGTTTCATTGATGTGGGCCGAATGACAAGCAAATCATCAGGCAACACGCTCACAACAATCATATTTTTCTCATCCATAAATAAGATATCGCCATCGGTCAATTCCTTTGCATCCTTTAAACGAATCCCTAATTCTCTGCCATGGTCGGTGACAACGCGTTGGATTCGTTTGACTAAATCATCGCTACTTAAATATACTCGCTCTATATGCGGGGGTAATTGGTCTAACTTTTTAATATTTCCGACTATTTTTTCTACAATCATTTTCTTATCACCTCAAAATAAAAAATATCGTTGAGCCATTGGAACAACTTCGGCTGGTTCACACGTAATAAGTGTTCCATCGACTCTTACCTCGTACGTTTGCGGGTCGACATCAATCTTTGGCATCGCACTGTTATACACCATATCATTTTTCGACAAGTTGCGAATGTGCTCTACCGGTTGAATCATTTTTTGTAAATTAAGTTGTTGCGAGATTCCAAGTTCAAAAGCTGTTTTCGATACAAATGTAATAGAAGTTCTATATAAAGCTTTTCCATAACTTGCAAACATCGGTCGATACATGACCGGCTGCGGAGTCGGAATGCTGGCATTTGGATCTCCCATTACGCTATAGGCAATCATTCCACCTTTCAAAACAAGTTCCGGTTTTACACCAAAAAATGCAGGATGCCAAACGACTAAATCGGCTAATTTGCCCACTTCGATCGATCCGACGTACTTCGCAATCCCATGGGTAAGCGCCGGATTAATCGTATATTTGGCAATGTAACGCTTCACTCGAAAATTATCACCTCTTCCTTTTTCTTCTGGCAGTCTTCCAAATTGTTTCTTCATCTTATCCGCCGTTTGCCACGTTCGCAAAATCACTTCTCCGACGCGTCCCATCGCTTGCGAATCAGAGCTGATCATGCTAAAAACGCCTAAATCATGGAGAATATCTTCCGCCGCAATCGTTTCTTTACGAATGCGCGAGTCAGCAAATGCAATATCTTCCGGGACAGACGGGTCTAAGTGATGACAAACCATCAGCATATCTAAATGCTCATCTAACGTATTTTTTGTATAAGGTCGCGTTGGATTTGTAGAAGAAGGCAATATATTTGGAAAACTCGCTACTTTAATAATATCCGGCGCATGTCCCCCGCCCGCTCCTTCCGTATGATATGTGTGAATGACGCGCCCGTTAATCGCCCGTAACGTATCTTCGACAAATCCCCCTTCATTCAGCGTATCGGTATGAATCGCCACTTGCACATCATATTCGTCCGCGACCTGCAAACTCGCATCAATGGCCGCCGCTGTTGTCCCCCAATCTTCATGAAGCTTTAAGCCAATGGCTCCCGCACGAATTTGTTCCGCCAACGGCTCTTTCGCCGATGCGTTGCCTTTTCCTAAAAATCCAAGGTTCATCGGAAACGCTTCGGCCGCTTCCAACATGCGATGGATGTTCCATTCCCCGGGAGTACACGTCGTCGCATTTGTGCCTGTCGCCGGTCCTGTTCCGCCGCCGATCATTGTCGTGATCCCCGATGACAAGGCTGTTTCGATTTGTTGCGGACAAATAAAATGAATATGGGCGTCAATTCCCCCTGCGGTGACAATTTTTCCTTCCGCTGCAATAATTTCTGTCGATGCTCCGATGATAATATTGACTCCATCCATTAACAGCGGATTGCCCGCTTTCCCGATCGCGGCAATCTTGCCATCTTTAATCCCAATATCTGCTTTATAAATTCCCGTATAGTCTACAATAATCGCGTTTGTCAGCACTAAATCTACCGATTCCGCACGCGTGGCAAGCGGATGTTGCCCCATTCCATCGCGAATGACTTTTCCGCCGCCAAATTTCACTTCATCACCATAAACGGTGAAATCATTTTCAATCTCAATCCATAAATCGGTATCCGCTAAACGGACACAATCTCCTGTTGTCGGTCCAAACATGTCCGCATATTGTTTTCGCGGCATTTGAAAACTCATCCACTTACTCCCCCTTTCTTATCTCGATCAAGCGGTCCGTTGACCAAATTATTCAATCCGTAAACACGGCGCTCCCCGGAAAACGGGACTAATTCCACTTGTTTCGCATCACCAGGCTCAAAACGCACCGCCGTCCCTGCTGGAATATTTAAGTGTTTCCCATATGCCGATTGGCGATCAAATTCAAGAAACGGGTTCACTTCAAAAAAGTGAAAGTGAGATCCAACTTGAATCGGACGATCTCCACGATTTGTCACGATCAGTTTTGTAATCGGTTTATGGCGATTACAAACGATCGTATCTTCTTTTAACAAATATTCTCCTGGAATCATCGTATCCCCCCTTCAACGAATTGGCTGATGAACCGTCACGAGCTTTGTGCCGTCGGGAAATGTCGCTTCCACTTGTATGTCTTCAATCATTTCCGGCACTCCTTCCATCACATCATCACGGGTTAAAATCGTTGTCCCGTATTGCATTAACTCTGCCACTGTACGCCCATCGCGCGCACCTTCTAAAATTTCATATGTAATAAGCGCTACTGCTTCGGGATAATTTAGCTTCACCCCTCTTTCTTTGCGGCGGCGTGCGAGATCCGCTGCAACGACAATAAGCAACTTCTCCTGTTCACGTGCAGTTAATTTCAATATTCTCCCACCTTCCTTATTCATTACGTTCGACTTATACGGTTAAAAACCGCTGAACGTCACTCATGCTCGTTTCACTCACATGCCCTTGCGCAACAACTATGCCGCGATCGAAAATGTAAAAGTAGTCGGCGCATGAAAAAGCTAAATCTAGGCTATGCTCGACAAGTACAATCCCGACCGTTTTTTCTTTTGTAATTTTCATGATAACATCACGAATCAGTTGTACGATCGATGGCTGAATGCCTTCCATCGGTTCATCAAGCAAAAGCAGCTTTGGCTGTCCAATCAGCGCACGGGCAATGGCAAGTTGCTGCTGTTGCCCACCGCTTAAATCTCCTCCTTTTCGATGCAACATGTCTTTTAATATAGGAAATAATTCATAAATCTCTTCTAAAACGTGTGACGAATTGATTTTTTTAGGAAGCGCCTCGAATCCTAACAATAAATTTTCTTCGACCGTTAACGAAGGGAAAATTTCTCTACCCTGAGGAACATATCCAATTCCTCTTCTTACCCTCTGTTCCGGCGGCAATGATGTAATATCCTCACCCTCCCATTCGATGTTGCCACTCATCGGTTTGATCAATCCGATGATGCTTTTCATAAGCGTCGTTTTTCCGACACCATTTCGCCCTAGCACTGCCGTCACACATCCTTTTTGTACGTCCATGCTTACGTTTTCTAACACAACGCTTTGTTCATATCCGGCTGCCATATTTCGAACGCTTAACACGCTTTCTCCTCTCTTCCTAAATAAATTTCGACTACTTTTTCATTTTGCTGAATGTCTTCCATCGTCCCTTCACACAATACTTTCCCTTCATGCATCACCGTCACTTGCTTTGAAAAACGACGCACAAAATCCATATCATGTTCGACAATCACAACTGCACAATCGCGAGCAATTTCATGGATCAATTCCCCTGTGCGTTCCCGTTCCGCGGCACTCATTCCTGCAATCGGTTCATCAAGCAGCAACAGTTGAGGAAACTGAATCAGCTGCATGCCGATTTCGAGCCACTGCTTCTGGCCGTGTGAAAGAGAACCAGCCTTTTGATCAGCATAATCGAGTAATTCGATACGTTGTAATAACGTGATGATCATATCCCGATCTGCCTCTGACATCTTTGCCCGTAAAACAGCAAATAGCCCGCGATCTTGTTTTAAAGCTAGTTCCATGTTTTCCCATACAGTCAACTGATGAAAAATCGATGGGCTTTGAAATTTCCTAGAAATACCAAGCTGTACAATTTTGTGTTCCGGCATATCGGTAATATCGTGTGAGTAAAATAACACTTTTCCGCTGCTTGCCCTTGTTTTACCGCAAATCACATCTAATAGCGTCGTCTTTCCCGCTCCGTTTGGCCCGATTAAAAATCGTACTTCATGTGGATAAACTTTCAAATCAGCTCCTTGCAACGCATAAAACCCGTCAAAATCTACTGACACGCTGCAGCACATGAGAACTGGCTTCATTTGCTCTCACTTCCCCTTGTTTTTTTCGTTGTTTAACAGACTGATATACGCCTGCTAGCCCGTTTGGCAAAAACAGCACGACAGCAATAAATAATCCCCCTAAAAACAGCAGCCATATATCAGGATAATTTTCGCTAAAAAAGCTTTTCGCACCGTTCGTCACAATGGCACCGATGATCGCTCCGATTAACGAACTTCTTCCGCCGACGGCAACCCATAGCACCATTTCAATGGAAGGAATAATTCCCATCATTGCCGGAGAAATAAGCCCTACCTGCAGCACAAACATCGCTCCTGCTATTCCAGCAAAAGCAGCGGAAAGGCTATATACAAACACTTTATACGTAGTCGGATTAAATCCTAAAAAGCGGACCCGGTTTTCACTATCCCGAATCGCAACAAGCACCCGACCGAATCGACTCCTCGTTAACCAGCGAGAGAAAAGAAACATCGACAAAAGCAAAACAACGGTTAATAAATAAAGAACGATTTGTGTAAGAGGAGAAGATAGCGAGAACCCAAAAACGGTAGAAAAATTCGTTAACCCGTTTGTTCCCCCGGTCCATTCTTGCTTTCCGATAAATAACGTCACAAAAACAACCACGATCGCTTGGGATAATAATGAAAAATAAACACCTTTGATTCGGTTTCTAAACGTAAAATAGCTTAAAAACATCGCTAGAAGCACCGGAACGATAATGGCGGAAGATATGGAGATGATTGGATGTTCAAACAGTTTCCAAAACCAAGGTAGATTGTTTACACCGCTCCATTCCATAAAGTCGGGTAACCGACCACCGGAAGCCTCCAGTTTTAAATACATCGCCATACAATAAGCTCCTAAGCCAAAATATACACCGTGACCTAAACTTAAAATGCCGGTATAGCCCCAAATTAAAGAAATGCCGATCGCAATCATCGCAAAACAAAGAAATTTCCCAAGCAGCGACAAACGAAATTCTGTTAAATAAAACGGCGCTAAAAACAAAGCAAGAAAAAACATCCAATACATCCAGTTCTTTTTGATCATTTTTGTCCCCCCTTAATCGAGTGATCTCGTTTTCATGCTCACAAGTCCAGAAGGCTTCCATTGCAAAAAGACAATAATCAACGCAAACGTAATCACTTTTGCCATCGTGGCACTTGTCGAATATTCGGTCAATGTACCAATCAATCCGATTCCAAATGCCCCTAAAACTGTTCCGATTACTTTCCCTACTCCCCCTAAAATAACGACCATAAATGCATCGACAATATAATACGTTCCGATCGTTGGACCAATCGGACCGAGCAGCGTTAATGCACAACCTGCCAAACCCGCAAAGCCGGATCCGATCGCAAAAGCGTATGCGTCTACTTTTTGCGTAGAAATGCCAAGGCATGCGGCCATATCCCGGTTAAGTGTAACCGCCCTTATTCTTCGGCCAGCTGCTGTTTTATTTAAATACATATAAAGTACAAAGATTGACACGGCGACAAATGTTAAAATGAACAACCGTTTATACGGAAACACCATTCCCGCAACATGAACCCCGCCATCTAACCATTTGGGAGGAAGTACCGCCACATTGGGCGCACCGAAAATCGTCCGCGCCATTTGCTGTAAAATCAAACTCACTCCCCACGTTGCCAGTAAACTATCCAATGGCCGGTGATATAGGTGGCGAATTAACGATTTTTCCAATCCTAAACCAAGGAGAGCAGAAACAAAAAAGGAGACAGGAATAGCGATGACATAATAATAGTCCATCGATTGCGGTGCATATTGCGCAAAAAACTGTTGAACAACGTACGTCGCATAAGCTCCCACCATAATCAATTCGCCATGAGCCATGTTGATGACGCCCATTAACCCAAACGTAATCGCCAACCCGATGGCAATGAAAAGCATGATCGAACCTAAGCTTAAACCGTTAAACAATTGTGTCACAAAAACTGACAAGGAAATACCCCCTTTCTTTTAGGAGAGGAAAGGAGCATAACCCCTTTCCCACAAATGTATTTAATTCATCAAGTCTTTTGCCCATGGATAGCTTTTTAAATAAGGATCTGGCTTAACAGCTTCCCCAGAATTCCATAATTCTTTAAATTGACCATCCGGTTGGATTTCTCCTATTCTCACAATCTTCCATGTATGTTGTGTTTCTCCGTCGATTTTTACCGTTCCGCCAGGCGCCTTATACTCGATGCCATCTGCTGCTTTTTTCACCTTATCTACATCAAACGAGCCGGCTTTTTTTACCGCTTCGGCCCATAAATGAACAGCAAAGTACGCTGCTTCGATCGGGTCGCTTGTGACGCGGTCTTTTCCATACTTCTTTTTATATTTTTCTACAAATACTTTGTTTTCCGGTGTGTCCGTTGACTGAAAATAGTTCCATACCGCAAGATGGCCGGCCAATACATCACCGCCAATTCCACGAATTTCTTCTTCGGCGATGCTCACAGACATAACCGTTAAATCCTTTGGTGTAATCCCGGCATCTTTTAATTGTTTGAAGAACGCAACATTGCTGTCCCCGTTTAGCGTGTTAAACACTACATCTGGCTTCACATCTTTAATTTTGCTAATAATCGTGTTATAATCTGTATGGCCAAGCGGCGTATATTCTTCACCGACCAATTGCCCGCCTTCCGCTTTTAATTGAGCTCTAATAATTTTATTTGCCGTGCGCGGGAACACATAATCCGAACCAAGCAAGAAAAATTTCTTTCCTTTATTTTGTAACAACCAGCTTACCGCCGGAACGATTTGTTGGTTCGTCGTGGCACCTGTATAAAAAATATTTGGTGAAGACTCCATCCCTTCATATTGGACTGGATACCAAAGCAACCCATTATTTTGTTCGACGACCGGAAGCATCGCTTTGCGGCTCGCTGATGTCCATCCACCAAAGATTGTCACTACTTTATCTTTCTGTAGTAGCTTTTTCGCCTTTTCCGAAAACGTTGGCCAGTCTGAGGCGCCGTCTTCTATGACAGGTTCAATTTTTTTCCCTAGCAAACCACCAGATTCATTAATTTCTTCAATCGCCATTAATTCCGCATCTCGCAACGATACCTCACTGATCGCCATCGTGCCGCTCAATGAGTGAAGTATCCCTACTTTGACAGTGTCGCTTGTTTCCGATGTGCTACTTTCTTTCTCCTTTCCTTTCGCCTCATCGACTGCCGATGATGCAGCACATCCATTCAGTACCAATAAACTTCCGCATAAAAGCAAGCTGAGCCATTTCAATCCATTTCCTTTTAATCTCTTCATGTAAACACCCCTTACAAGATTCTAATATTTATAATATAATTAGAATCAGGCATGCACCGACGTATGTAATGCCCGATTTATAAGGAATTTTCTCATGACAGTGAGAAAATTCCTTTTTTCTTTTTCTCCACCTCCATTCGTTATATTTTATAACAACTAAATGTAATATTATCTGACATTATATATATGTTTTTTTGCAGTGTCAACAGAAAATTCGAAAAATATTGTATTTTGTCATATAACCTAATATGGGTTCTTTTTGATTGAATGGAAAACTGCAGAAAAGATAACTCTTCACCCAGATAGCAGTATGTAAAGAAACCTAACACAAATAGGGCATCCCCGTAATAGAAAATGCCCTAAGTGGTAGAAAGAACATGATCAAGCGTGTCACCCGTCAACAGAAGACATAACGAATCCCACACGTTTTTTTCGTGTTTCGTCAGTGTGGAAACGATGCTTCTTGTGATGCAAAAAGACTGGGCGAATGTTTCTTCGCGAAATGTACCCGAAATGTTCTCTTTGACTTTAACCATGCGAAGATCGCGTTCGGCTTGGTTGTTGTCAAAGGGAACATGCACTTCACGTAAGAAACGCAACGCTTCTTCCTTTCGTTTTTGAAGGCGTCGAACAAAAGCGAGTGCTTTTTTCGGAAGAGGCGTCGCCGTTTCCAATCGGTGTTGTGCTCTTTCTAGGATGCGATCATACACTCGTTCCCAACGTTTCGCTTCTTCTTCGGAAAGTGCACCGTGATGGGCTTCGACGGCTTGCTTGGCGGCTAACAGAAACGTGGTCATGCGCATCGCCCACGTATGCCCTTGTTCGATGAAGCCCTTCAATTCATGCAAATTTGTTGCCAGATGGTTGACGAGAAGAACGTGTGTTGGCAAAACGGTCAGAAGATGGGGGCAAATGGCTATTGGAGCTGTTTTTTTTCGTGCGTGCTTCCAGCTCTTGAACACGGTACTTCAGTTGTTCATTTTCTTTGCGTACGAACAGTGCCTGGCACCGTTCGCTAATGATACCCGTTAATAAATGTACAGACGATATTTGTAACATTAATAATGTATAAAAAGTTTGTGTAATAGCCGAAGCGATTCAGGATGTCTACTAACTGACGTAACGAATCAATGGAAAAATAAGTGTTTAAAATGAGACATTTTAACAATGATTTTTTCGAACCGGGTGATCTCCCTGTCACATAGGACGCTTCTGGTAAGGAAAGTTGGTCGAGGTACCGAAATAAAGCCTGTAAAAGAGGATCTATTTCACTATACGGTGCAGGTTCACTGATAAAATTGGAAATAATGATAGTATCCACCCATTGGAACTGAGTTTTTGGTCACTCTATAATGATTTCCAAAATGGGTGGATTTTTTGTTTTCTCTTTATGCATCCATTATTATCCATTATGCATTTTGCAACACTTTCATAAAAACTAATTGATTAATTAAATTAATTTGTCTATAAATCTTATTACGGCCAAAGCTAAGAGAGCGTATATAATCCACCTTATTGCACTTTTTCCCATAGTTTCTTTGTTCATTTTTCATATCTCCTTTACACTATTAGTAATTATTACAAGTAATTATAACCTTTAAGAGTACATTGTACAAACCTAAGTTCCCTCCTAGGATGATCGATTGAATTTTAAGTTAACAGTATTGTAGAAAAATCACTTAAAGGTTATTCAATCGTGACTAATATCAGCTTTTGATTACTACATAATTATTAATTTAGATGATCAGGTTAGCTTTTACAGAAAATAATTAATTAAGTACTATATACATGCACTTTAAAACGATGACTTCTGTATGAACACATTTTTTCATGGCTATACTGCTCCTAAATACTCATGTGTAAAAGGAGCGGAAAGGACATGAAACGTCTTAAAATTACAAATGACCACGGCTGGACACCTCGAACCCTTCGGAAACAAGAACGGAAAATCAAAGATGCTTCCCTTCGCGTTCGGGTGACCGCTGTTCGTCTTGTCATGGAAGGTCATCTCGGTAAAGATGTGGCCAAAATGGTCAATCTATGCCGTCAATCCGTTGCCCTCTACGTTGCACGGTTTAATCAAGGTGGGCTCGATCATCTACTCGATCGTCGGTTGCCGTCTGGCCGCGTGCCATTTCTTACGGAAGAACAACAACAAGAAATTAGACAACTCGTGTTAACCACCACACCTGTGGATGCTGGCTGGGGCATCGCTTCATCATGGAACACGCGCATTTTACAATCTTACATTCAACAAACCTATGGTGTTTCCATGTCACGTGAAGGCATTCGTAAGTTGTTGCATCGTCTTCGTTTGTCATGGACACGTCCGACGTATAGTCAAAGGAGACGCCAAGCGTCAAGCTGCCTTTCAAAAAGAGCTTGAATTTATAAAAAAAAAACTAATTACCGAGAATGTCACGCTGTTTTATGTGGATGAGACACATGTTCGTGCTTATCAAGCGCTACGTACGACATGGGCAGAAGTAGGAAATCAAAAACAAGTGCCAAGTCTATTTTTGGCGCCGTCGATGTTCAACAAGGCGATGTGGTATTTCATCGCGCATCATCCGCCAATGCCGAAACGTTCCTCGACTTTTTGCGCCGATTGAAAGAGAAATATGCCGATCGATTCCTCGTGCTTGTGTTAGACAATGCGCGTATTCATCATACCAAGATGGTACAAGCCTTTCTTGATGGCGAGGAAGGCGATGCTTTTCATTTCATCTTTTTGCCACCGTATTCTCCACAGTTAAATCCGATTGAACGGCTGTGGAAGTGGTTGAAAGATGAAGTGATTGCCAACGTTTTTCACAAGGATCAAAACGACATTGCCCAATCCATTACTCGCTTTGAACAGTACGTTCTACAACACCCGGATGAGGTGTTGCGCCGCATCGGGTGTACTGCGTGAACCAGAGGTTAAAATTTTAAATTGGATGTATATAAAACGTTCCCCAATTCTCAATAAACCAGTCTATTAGATATTCAATAAAGATGTTTGTTTTATATGTTCATACTCATTGTAATGGTTCTATTTTTGAATCCTAATTTTTCGTACAGTTTAATCGCTTGATTTCCTGCATATACGCTTAAGCGAACCTCTGAATATCCATCTTGTTTAAGATGTTCGATACCAGTTTCCATCAATTGTTTTGAAATTCCATTTCCTCTAAATTCCTCTAACACAAACAATTCATAAATAAATCCATATATCTTTCCAGTAAATTGGTCTTTACTTGTTCCTATAAGAATCCAACCCATTAGATTATCGCCTTCAGTTGCTATCAAATAATAGCTTCCTTTCTGCAATAATGGTTCAATAAGTTGTTTGACTTTTTCATCTGACGGTTTTGCTTCGCCTAATGTACCTTCGAATAATGCTTGTGGTGAAAGTGATAAAATCTTTTTATATTCCGAATCGTTTGGTTTTCTAATTTCCATAAATTGAGTTCTCCTCTCCCAGTATTTATAAGCCGATTGCCCGTTAATGACCTTTTTAAGCACTGAACTTAGATAGACGGAGACTTTCAAAAGTTTCTGTCATTTCAAATACATACGAACAGTGCCTGGCACCGTTTGGACACCGTTCGCTAATCTCCCAACCGTTCCCGTACTTCCTCCTCTGTCATGTCGAGAATATGGGCAACGTCTGTTATACTCATTCCTTTTTCGACCATTTTTCGAATCGTTTCATTTTTCCCTTCTTCTCGACCTTCTTTCAACCCTTCTTGTCTTCCTTCTTCCCGACTGCCGCGAATGTTTGAGAGTTGATCAAGGAGCCATTTCAGCCGCATTTCGTATGCGTAACGGTTTTCGGGGTCGACGCTTAAGTTTTGCCATTCTTCTAGCGCTTCTAAAATGTCTTGTTCTGTCATGGCTATTCCCTCCAATTCACGAAACATCTCTTCATCCATTTTTTTCGTTCGTCCATCGACAGCCGACAACATCGTTAGCCATGGCCATTCCGGTGACTGTTTCACTTCTCTCCGATATTTCTTCCATTTTACCATAAATTGTGACAAGTCGAGTACATGAAATTCAAGGTGATGGCTCCAAAGAAACTGTTCCTCGTCTTCACGAATGTGAAAAACGGTATGAAAGCGATCCGTTTCATGTGGGAAAAGGGGATAATTTAAGATGGCGATCATAATCGTTGGAGGGAGAATGTCGTACCGTTCTCCTTTCGATAGTGAAGATGAAAACAACCTTGCCCAGTAATACAATAGCCGTTCGGGCATACCGTATTGTGGGATGATTTGAATTTCAACGTGAATGCGCTCGCCGCGGTTTGTGCGAACGATGACATCTAACCGTCCAGTCTTACCGTCTTCTGTTTCTTTCGTTAGTTCGGTGTTTTCAAACTGTACGTCGATGATGCGATCATCTCCAGTCCGATGTAGCAACGCATTTAAAAACGCCATCGTGATTGACTTTCTGCTTGGGTGGCCGAACAGTTGTTTAAACATAAAATCCATTTTTAAATCGAGGTATTGCATACAAATCATCCTTTCGTAGAATATAAGGGACAATTTGATTAAAATCGGGAAATAAGGGAAATGCAAAAGTGGAAAATTTACGAACAGTGCCTGGCACCGTTCGCAATAAATTTCTGAACGTTCGATGTACAAACTAGTCTAATGTTAGCATCTAGTTTTTCTCTAAAAACTCGTAAATACATAGGTAGTTCAACAACTCCTGAAGAACCTGTAACGCCAACTAATATATTCAAGCTTAACACCTCCTTTACATTACAGTTTCTCTTGGCGTACCTTTTCTTTTATTAATTAATAACGAAGACAAACTAGTAACTATACCCAAAGCACCTGCAATGAAGAAAAGATATTTTATATTGAAATAATCAACACTGACCCCAAAAATAAACTGGGCTACTGGCGTTGAAAGCATTGAAATCGCCATCATAATACTATTAACTCTTCCTAATAAATGAATAGGCACAGAACGTTGAACAAAAGTAGGTATAAGGACTCCTATAAAACCAGTAATTAAGCCAATTACAAAAACAAAAATTAGAATAATCAAAAAATTTTGGGTGAAACATAGTGCGGCAATACCAGTAGCTTGTAAGAGAAAAGATAAATAAATAATCTTCAATTCAACCCTGTGAATGCTTTTAACTGAAAAGATTAAACCAGTTAACAAACTTCCCATTGACATCGATGAATATATATATCCTAAATACTTAGCATCATCACTAACATTTTTAGCTAAAAAAGGGAACAATACATTAACCCCGTTTGCTCCAATATTTACAAAAAACATAGTTATAACCAAATAAAAAATCATTTTTTGTCTATTCAAAAAACTAAAACCAAGTCTTAAATCCGAAAAGTAAGAAGTTTTGTCATTATTATCGTTCATATTTTCAAGATGACTATTTTTAGAGTCAATAAACAAAATTAAAAAAGTTGAAAATACATATAAGATGGAAATGGCTATCAAGGAATGTTCTATTGAGATTGATTCAACCGTCCAAGCGGCGATTAAAGGTCCCAAAATGATCGTTGTTCTTACAACAGTGAAGTATTGACTATTGAGACGACTCAAATATTCAGTAGCGACTAATCTTGGCTTTATTGATTCTGAGGCTGACCAATAAAAAGCATCAATCGCTCCAAACAAAACGGAGACCGTTATGAGAATTACAAAAGAGATAGTATGATCCCATAACAGAATAGCCAAAACTAACACAATGATTGCCCTTATCATGTCTGACAACCACAGAAACAACTTTGCCCCTATTCGATCAATAACCGGTCCGCAAAGAAGCCCAGCAATAAATCTCGACAAACCTAGGGAAAATAAAACTGCTCCCATCAAAAAACCTGATTGTAAAACATCAGCAATATACCAAGCTATAACAACACTGTATATGACATCCCCCAAGTTTGAAAGAAACGTTGCTATACAAAATTTTGTAGCGTTCAAAATGATCACCCTTAGAAAGATTGAGACTAGGCATGTAATGCACTTGTGAAACAGAACAAAATCAAAACATAGGATAAGGGGCGGTTTTAATATAACTAAAGATTCATTATATTACAATTATTACAATAATTATTTTATTTGGAAAATACGGCACCGTCAAGAATTTTGTGTAATGTAATGGGGTAGTGTTTCTCTGAAATGGATTTGAATTATTTAATAAACTGATAAACCAGGTAATATAAGAATAGGATGTTATTAATAACAAATGTACCAACTAAGATTTTATGGATAGTTGTTTTTTTTGTTTTTCTCTCTCTAGCCCCCCAAAATTTAATTTGGAAAAATAGAAATAGGATATTCAAAAAGGTAGGTACCAGAGTATAAAAATACCTTTCATCACTAATTGATACTACATTTGGATTAAGCCGATAAACGAATGTATCGGAATCTTGAATCATCAGAGTAAATAGAATAATAAACCATGAAATAACTAACAAAATAAGCTTCATGAATATTCCCCTTTTTAATTAATTTTTTTACGAACAGTGCCTGGCACTGTTCAAGAGATGAATCAGAAAAAATGTTAAAACGGCAGCAATTTCACTGCCGTTTTTTGGTGATACCGCAATACCTATTTTTCTTTATCATTCACGAAACTTACGCAAGGAAGCCCCTGCCTTTAGGCACGGGGAGGAATTGCACCTTACGCAAGTTCCGCCACCCCCTTTCCATAAGCATATCCGTCAAATCGCTGAATGACTTGGACATATCTATAATTTATTCCTTGTGCGATACGTTTACCGTCCTTACCTTTAATATCGAAACTTCCAGTCTTTCTGCATGATACTTCGCCAAACCAAACGCCTTGATATTTCCCTCTTGGGATAACAGCCTTAACCATGTCCCCTGTTTGGAAGCCAAAGAAGAACTTTTGTCTTGCAAGATAACCTCTTGGGAAGCCATATCTATCTAGGTTTGTGCGTGAACGACTACCACGCCCCTTTGCTCTAATGAATAACACTTCTTTTGTTTTGAAATATAAGTGATTTGGTGTGCTTTCTCCCACGCAACAAGCGTCAAAATAGTGTGTTTTCGGCAAGTCTAAACGAATACGATTCATTTTCGTTCGTGCACCTGTTCCACACTCTACTTCGCATCCGCTTTGTTTTAACACTTCATACACTTTCCACCTTGTCGAGTTGACAGCACTTGCATCTTTTAATGATTCTTTGACTTGCTTTTGAATGTGCGGATACCCGAATTCTTCTGCTGTCTTACTTCCTTTGCGCTGATTACAGTCATGACAGGCAAGACATAGGTTATCCACTCGGTCTGTTCCACCTCTCGATTTTGGAATGATATGCTCCACTTCAAGTGGAACATTTTCTTTTCCGCAATAACAACACTTCCGCCCAAACTTTTCAAGCAAATACTCCCGTACTTCATATCCTTGTAGCGTGCCTTGTTGATACTCTACACCATTGATTTCAGGATTTCGCATGAGTTGCGTGTCGAATTTGGCATTTTCGTATGATATATACCCAATGGGGCATAACTTCTTTAGGCGGTTAACCCATGTTTGGATATTTTGCACGCGACTCTCTAGTGATGGCGGCAACCACCCGTCTTTTCTCCTACGATTAAGAAAACGTGGTTTTCTGTATCGAGTTTTTCGATTTCGTCTTGCTCGACGGAAAGCACGCCTTTTATCCATTCTTTCCTTGATGTCTGTGCGATGGTCAAGTTGCCCTAACCATACCACTTCTTGTCCTCGCAAAATCGCAAGTCCTGTGTGTTTGCTTCCGTGATCGATTTTGAGCCGATACGGTGTTTTCGGTCGAAAATTATCGACAATTTCTTTTAAAATAATCGTAAATGGATAGCGTTTGTAGATCGCTGCCTTCCCTTGTTTCAACAGCTTTCTCGCAACTGCTTCGTGACAAGGAGCAAGCGGACACTTATTTGTGTCTAACACAAAAACCATAGGGTATTCCCCTTTCCTCTGCATAAAGCAGGTAATATTCTCCTCGACCATGTTATAGATGCTTGTTATGTGCAAGACACTAGCGCCACCCACCACGCTTGTTTAACCTTGCACGACAGAGGAACGGGCTGGAGAAGCACCCGAACGTGTCATGACATCTATAACGTAGGCTCTGTTTCAAGCCTTGGTCTGGTCAACATGGGGCTTACAAGCCCATGACTTTAGTCATTGGGTTGTTGACGACATACTGAACGGAACGAGATACATGAGCCAATGCACGCCCAATGGCTTCCTCGTTCTTTCCTGCTTCCATGGCATACACTTCCCCCGTTTCGGCATCCATGATCGCCACTCCGTTGTCATGCCCTTTTCGAAAAGCAAACTCATCGACACAAACCGCCTTTGGTTGGACGTCATTCGATAGGAAGGAGCATGGGTATAAAACCAGCGTTCAACGGTCGTGTAAGGAAGCTTGAGCATACGAGCCACCGCCTGAATGGATGTTCCGATGCAAGATTGCGCGACCCATCGCTGAAACGCATCCGTCGCCACACTTCGCGGAGAGATGGCTGGATACGACGTGCTGAACGTCACGCCGCACGTACGACAACGTCTGCGCTCGACAGGAAGTTCGATCAAAAAAATTCCAATTCGCTGAGCATAGCCATGCATCCATTGCTTCTTTTTTCCTGTCATTTTGATCGTGCGCTTCAAGCAGACAGGACATAACGGGCATTGTTCGGGCAAAGAAAGTTCGAAAATCCAACGTTCCCCTTCTTTTCGCACCTTTTGAATCAAAACATCTGGTAAATCGATGAGTTCTTTGATAAACTGAGAGTACATGCGAATTTCCCTCCATGGTTTGGTTTGGTCACCTTTACCATACAGGAAAATTCGCATTTTTTGTACCCTCTATGCACACCTACCTTAAATGATCAAGTACAACTTGTGGTGAAGAGCCTATTCTTTAACTTTTAGCAATCGCATGCTGTTTAATGTTACGATTAATGTTGCTCCCATATCCGCAAATATCGCTAACCATAGCGTTAACCAACCAGGCACAATTAACAGTAATGCCAATGCCTTAATCCCTAAAGAGAAAGTAATGTTTTGCTTAATAATCGCTAAAGCTTTGCGGCTCAATTTAATCGTATATGGCAATTTGCTTAAATCATCAGACATTAAGACAATATCGGCTGTTTCTAGGGCTGTATCGGTTCCAGCACCACCCATTGCCACACCAACGGTTGAAGCTGCAAGAGCTGGTGCATCGTTCACACCATCTCCAACCATCGCAACACTTCGATACTTGTCGCGAAGCTCTTTGATGAAATTCAGTTTATCTTCTGGAAGTAAATCGGCTTTAATATCGGAAACCCCGACTTGTTTTCCGATGGCTTCGGCTGTTCTTTGGTTATCTCCCGTCAGCATCACCGTTTTTTCAATACCGACTTGATGAAGTTTTCGAATAACCTCTTTGGATGATTCTCTTATTTCGTCTGCCACGGCAATTAACGCCAGAATTTCTTTTTCCGTCCCTAATGCCATGACCGTTTTCCCTTGTGTTTGAAGGGTTGTAATTTGTTCTTTTATTTTTGATTGGATGCCATTTGGAAGAAGTTCTTCAAAAAGACCTGGACTTCCGACATAATACATTTCGTTATTTACTTTGGCTTTGACCCCTTTACCGGTAATGGATTGGAATTCTTCAACCGATACATCATTAAAATTCAATCCATCTTCTTCTGCTTTTCTTATAATGGCGGAAGCAAGTGGATGTTGTGAGCCTTTTTCAATGGCTGCTGTAATGGTCATTAGTTCATTTTCATTGCCATTATAAGTGACCACATCGGTGACGGAAGGAATACCTTTTGTTAATGTTCCTGTTTTATCAAAAGCAATCACTTTTAAGTTTCCTGCTTCCTCTAAATAAATACCACCTTTAATTAACACACCGTTTTTCGCTGCATTTCCAATGGCAGTTACAATCGAAACAGGCGTGGAAATAACCAGCGCACACGGACAACCAACCACTAATACAGCTAGACCTCGATAAATCCATTCGCTCCAATCAGCACCCATAAATAATGGCGGAATAACGGCTAGTAAAAGAGCAAAAATGATAATGGCTGGTGTATAGTATTTGGCAAAACGATCTACAAACGCTTGAGAAGGTGCTCGTTCTGCTTGAGCTTCTTCCACTAAATGGATGATTTTCGAAAGAGTTGTATCTTCCACTCGTTTTGTAACTTTTACTTCCAATAACCCTTCTTCATTCAATGTTCCTGCAAAGACTTCATCACCGACTGTTTTGGTTACTGGAACACTTTCTCCCGTAATGGCAGCCTGATTTAGCGTAGATGTACCCTTGATGACGATTCCATCCATCGCTAATTTCTGACCAGGCTTTACGATCATAATATCTCCGACTTGAATATCGTCAACAGGGACCATCATTTCTTCATTTCCTCGACGAATTAATGCTTCTTTTGGAGCAATATCCATCAACGATTCAATGGATTGACGAGCTTTATCCATGGAATAACGCTCTAAGGCTTCACTAATGGCGAATAGAATAACAACCGTTGCACCTTCTCCCCATTCACCAATCGCTGCAGCTCCTAAAATCGCCACTGTCATCAGCGTATTCATATCAAAATTCAATCGAACTAGGTTTTTGAACCCTTTTATAAATAACGAATATCCACCGATTAAAATTGCTGCAGCATATCCAATTGTCGCAAAGATATGCTCTTCTCCGTATTGCATCCCTAGAAACCAACTGATCACAAGCAAAACGGCGGAAATGTACACTTTAATATTCTCTTTTTGCTTCCAAAAAGGTTCACGCTTGACTGCTTTTTCTTTATCTTCCCGAATCTTTAAGTTTTCAAAAGCTCCTGCTTTTTCTAATTCTTCGATGGTTGTTGTACCCCAAACGGTAATTTTAGATGCTCCAAAGTTTACTTTAGCATCTTGAACACCTGGCAATGCTTTTACGTTATTTTCAAACTTTGCTGCACAGTTTGCACAAGTAAATCCTTGAACACGGTAGGTTTTCGCTTCTGATTTAGATAATTTTGCTTGTTGTTCAGACACGGACTTTCACCTCTTTATCATGTACTAACGCAATCATGATTAACTGCTTAATATGGTCATCATCCAGCGAATAAAATGCTAGCTTTCCTTCTTTTCGATACTTTACAATCCCTTGTTTATAAAGGGTGCGTAAATGATGGGAAGTTGTTGCAACAGAAGCCCCAATGATATTGGCAATATCACATACACATAACTCTTCATCTTGGCAAAGTGAATAGGCAATTTTTGCCCTATTTTCATCTGCCAGTGCTTTAAACAACAGGACAACACTGGATATATCTTCTTTTTGCAATTCCCCTTGTATTCGATTGACTTTTTCTTCGTCATAACAATAAATTTCACATGTATCTTTCTTACTCATTCATTATCCCCCTTTCATATTCAAATTTCCGTTTGAATATATTATACCCCATTTCTTTTATTATTCAAACATTTATTTGAATGAAAAACAAAAAAGAATTGGATGTAAAAAATCAACCTAATATTTACCAGGTAGTTCATTTAATTAGCTACATCAAAAAATTCTATTAGCTAAAAACAATAAACCTCATTATCCGCAAAAAGATAATGAGGTTTACTATTTCTTAACCAAAGAATAGTACAACTTTCGATGAAGATCCAAATTTAAAATAAAATAGACAAAAAGTAGGATATGTTTTATTAAGAGGAAAAATATAACTATGTGTTATAATATGATAAACATCTGTTTTGGGGGGAAGATTGTGAAAGTATCTTTGGGGTTACTAATATTTTGGTGTCTTCTTTCAGGGTTAATTTTATATGTAATAATTGAAACAGCAGTTAGAAGAGCTATAGATAGCTCTAGATTAACTGAAAAAATAGATAAAATTTTAAATGAAAAGAACAAAAGAGATTAAAGTTCTGATTGATAATTCCCTACGTATCTGTACTTGAGCAAATTTACTAACATAAAACCCGTGGTGCTATATAAATCAATCATGACGGTTTCAGCTGCAGTTCGATCGTGACAGGACGCCTCCGTTACCACGTATCCCACGGGCAGTCCTTGGTTGGTCACCTGAAGATGGAGCTTAAATCCGTAGTACCACTGCTTTTTGGACGCACAAAGTCCAATGTCCGCGATTCCTTGAAGTCGTTTGACTCGATACATTCTTGCGGTATGGCACAACTCGAGCGGCATGCTATCTACTACCGCATAGGCGTGGTGTTGTCCACGTTTGGCTAGCTCATGGCGGATCCATTTGATCGCAAAGCGCAGCGCTCGACAACGGCGATTGTATCGAGAACGTTCGAGAAAATGTCCATCCGTAAACAAGTTCCCAGTCACAAAGCGATGCCATGCACGTTCGGAAGAGAAGCCAAGCAGCTTTCCTAAAAGATGAATAGCAATGATCACCGCATCTTCTTGTTTCACCAAATGACGATTGCGACGTTGAAGATAGAATGGAATTTGTGACAGCTGGGCAGAAACAAAAAAGAAAATGGCTGCATATTGTTTTTGAATCTTTGCCTGATCTGTAGCAAAATGAAAGTGCTCTTGCATGGGGATTCTCCTTTCGAATGTTGGATAGCACTTTCATTCTACAGGAGATCCACAAGCAAGGGCTATTTTTATGCTTACTCGATTTTATCTAGCACCACGGGTACTAATATATAAGCATACTTTTTCGGAAAGAGGGGAAAATCAAATGAAATTGAAGTTAATACCTTTTGTAGTTCTTTTAATAATTACAATCTTATTAACAGGATGTAACGAGGAAAAAAATAAGAAAAAGTATGATTCAGCAATTAATCAAGTGATTACTTTAGAAAATAAATACTTACAAAAAGAGAAAATATTTTCTGATACCCAAATTTTAAAAAGAGAAGACACAGGTATTATTGTTTTTAAAGACGGAAAATTTATTGAGCTCATATATGATGTTTCAGGAAAACAAATTGAATCCTTATATAAGAGAGATATAGATAATAACTATAAACGTTACCCAAACACAAAAGAAGAACTAGAAAAAGTGGATAAAGATCTTAAAATAATTGATTACACAGAAAATATAGGATTAAAGTAACTATTCACCCCGATAGTAGTATGTAAAGAAGCGCAACACAAATAGGGCATCCCCGTAATAGAAAATGCCCTAAGTGGTAGAAAGAACACGATCGAGCGTTTCGCCTGTCAACAGAAGACATAACGAATCCCACACGTTTTTTTCGTGTTTCGTCAGTGTGGGAATGATGCTTCTTGTGATGCAAAAAGACTGGGCGAATATTTCTTCGCGAAATGTACCCGAAATGTTCTCTTTGACTTTAACCATGCGAAGATCGCGTTCGGCTTGGTTGTTGTCAAAGGGAACATGCACTTCGCGTAAGAAACGCAACGCTTCTTCCTTTCGTTTTTGAAGGCGTCGAACAAAAGCGAGTGCTTTTTTCGGAAGAGGCGTCTTCGCTTCCAATCGGTGTTGTGCTCTTTCTAGGATGCGATCATACACTCGTTCCCACCGTCTCGCTTCTTCTTCGGAAAGCGCACCGTGATGAGCTTCGACAGCCTGTTTGGCGGCTAACAGAAACGTCGTCATGCGCATCGCCCACGTATGCCCTTGTTCGATGAAGCCCTTCAATTCACGCAAATTTGTTGCCAGATGGCTTGCGAGAAGAATGGGTGTGAAAACGGTCAGAAGATGGGGGCAAATGGCTATTGGAGCTGTTTTTTTTCGTGCGTGCTTCCAACTCTTGAACGCGGTACTTGAGTTGTTCATTTTCTTTGCGCAGCTGTTTGTTTTCTGTCAACAGTTGCTCAATGACTTGTTGTTGGTGAGCAATGAGTTTTTTCTGTTGTTGGACTTTGCTGATTAAGCTTTCAACTGTAAATACAGCTTGTTGTACCGTCAACATGCGATTCACCTCCTTGTCTATCAATATTCACATCATGGACAGGAAAAGCAAAAAATATTCAGCTCACTTTATGATGTGGCTGAATAGTTACTATCAATAATGTAATAACCGTTTTTCTAATTCTCTATAGTTTTTCTATTGAAAATACTAATTTATCGAAATCTGTTTCAAAACCATAATCATTACAATAATAAATTATTTTATTATCTTTTTCTTCAAGTATCATTCCCGATGTTAATAATTGCGATTGACGTCCCTTACCTTTATCCCAAATATTATACACACTTAACAAACCCTCGGAAGAAACACACTTGCACAGAACTTCTTTTGGAGCAGTATCTTCCCATAATTCGATACTTTTTGATTTTAATCCATTAACTTCAATATATCCTTCTCCTACATCTATCCCTAATCTAACTCCCTGTCTATTTTTCGAATTCTTACTAATAAATGTTAATTTTATTGTTTGTTCATTATCAATTTTTAAAACATCCCACATAACTACATTGTTTCTTCCTTCAAATTCATCATTGTATATACGTTTTTTACCAAATTTCATTTATCTTTCTCCTCGTATAGTATGTTTAGAAAGATTTTTAAATCGAATTTCCAGTTGGATATGCTCCTTGACAATCGCATATGTGTAAGTGATTTGCCCACGGGGGAGGGGCGCGCCCCTCCCCCGTGGATGGCACTACATCGGGGTTGGACTTTTCGCGATGTTCTTGGATAATGGTCTTAGGATCATCGGGGACACTCTTCTCTCTCCTGTAGCTTTGACTACTTAGAAAGTCTGTCTCCCCGGCTCCTGTTCGGACTTCTAACCCGCAGGCTGTTCCCGTTGGTTTCCCATGCTGGAAGGAGCAGCTTCCAGGCAGCCCATGGCCCAACGTGAGTTCTCATATGCGAGGGTGACTGGTCAACAGGCGCGGTCCGGGGGCATCCCGAAGAGTCCCAACCCCACGATCCTACTACGATTGGAGGTGATCTCATGAAACTCTACGTCGGGATTGACGTGAGCTCAACGGACTTATACACGTGTATCATGGATCAAGAAGGAAACACGTGCGCCCAATTCAAGGTGGACAATCATCTCCTTGGCGCGACCTTCCTTCGCGATCAAATCCTCCTGTGGGCCAACAAGCGCCAACCATCCGAAATTCTCATCGGGATGGAAGCCACTTCGGTCTACAGCTGGCATCCAGCGATGTTTTTCCACCAACAGGAGGAGCTGAAGTCTTGGAATGTCAAGGTGTTTACCATCAATCCAAAGCTCATTCGCAAATTTAAAGAAGCGTACACTGACTTGGATAAAACGGACGGCATCGATGCGTGGATCATCGCCGATCGGCTTCGCTTTGGCCGTTTGAAAGTGACAGCTGTCATGCAAGAACAGTTTATCGCCCTTCAACGGCTCACGCGCATGCGCTATCATCTCGTCCATCAGCTGACTCGGGAAAAGCAGTACTTCCTCCAACACTTGTTTTACAAGTGCAGTTCCTTTACCCAAGAGGTGGACAGCTCCGTGTTCGGACATGCCATCTTAGAGCTTCTTCTCGAGTCGTTTAGCTTAGACGAAATCAGTCAGATGGACGTGCAACAGCTCGCTGACTTCTTGCGCCAAAAAGGACGCAATCGCTTTGCCGATCCGGAATGCATCGCCAAGTCCATTCAAAAGGCGGCTCGTTCGTCGTATCGGCTTTCCAAATGTGTCGAGGATTCCATCGACTTGCTTTTAGGGCTATCAATTCAATCCATCCGTAGCCTTCAAGCGCAAATTAAAGAGCTAGATAAAGCGATTACTCGCCATTTGGAAGGCATCCCAAATACGTTACAAACGATTCCCGGCATTGGTCCGGTCTACGCCGCTGGCATCTTAGCCGAAATTGGACAAATCGAGCGCTTTGACAACCAAGCCGCCTTAGCAAAGTATGCAGGTTTGACTTGGTCTAAGCACCAGTCCGGTCGGTTCCAAGCCGAGGAGACTTCCCTCATTCGTTCCGGCAATCGCTATCTCCGTTACTACCTAGTGGAGGCTGCCAACTCGGTACAACGGCATGATGCGTCGTTTCGCACCTATTACCGGAAGAAGTATGAGGAAGTACCAAAGCACCAACACAAACGAGCCCTCGTCCTCACCGCTCGAAAACTCGTGCGTGTGATCGATGCGCTGCTACGCAACGGTCAAATCTACACGCCAAGAAAGGGGGAAGATCGATAGGGGTATCGATCTAACTGATTTTGCATTAAAACCCAGTTAATGACATAAGACAAGACTGGGCTTCTTAAGTATTGCCTTTTTTCGGGTCATCGGACAATCGAATTTCCAATTTCGATGATTTTTCACCTTGACATATTACCGCAGGACTTTCTATGGACGTGGTCCTTTATAATGTCTAAATGGGTCAATATCAGCATGCTCCCATGGCCACACTTCTTGTAAGTTGTTTATATTATGAGGGTCAGGTATATTCCTACCATTAATGTGATGTAATTCCTTCGGTACATTTAATTTTGGATGTAAAGGTGCTTTCCCTTTCTTCATTCGTGCTAAATTTTGTGCTGAATATTCTCCTTCATCTGCTTCATTAGCAACATTCTTCCAATACCTACTTTTTACTGTACTCCATGAAGGATAATTACCTTTCTTTGTTAATTTATTTATAGGGTCTCCTACTTTCCAACTTTTACCCGTACCCTTAGACCTTAAATTTATTCCTATATTATCTCCGGCAACAGGCTTATTAAGTTTAGCTACACCCTTAGATTTGACAGTCCGATTCTTCACCCGATGCGCAGCCTTTTTTGTCTTATGGTAGGATCGGCTGACTTTGGCTTTCGTCTTTAACTTCGCCTTCCGCATCTTTTTAATCGATGCCGCAGCGAATTTCCTCGACTTCTTCATCTTCTTGCCGTATTTTACGGCTTTTACGCCCCATTTGACGGCTCCCGCACCTGGGATGAAGTTGCTCGCAAGGCTCGCGGCGGCTCCAGCTTTATGGTACCACTTCGATTTCGAGCTTTTCAATGTCCGAATATCGTCGCCAATTGCGAAGTCATATCCTTTCTTCGCCCATTTTTTCGTTGCTTTCCATCCGCGCTGCAGCCATTTCGGCAAGTGGCCGTCCGGGTCGATGTTGTTGACTGGGTCTCCATCGGCGTACAAGTAACGGTTCAGCGAAGTTGGTTCGTCTTCTTCTCCTTCATATTCATCCGGTACAATGAAGCGGCCTGTTTTTGGATCATAATCGCGCCAGCCCATTAAATACATATCTGTATCTTGATCGAAGAATACGATGTTCGACAGGTTCCAGGCACGTGCCACGAGCTCGACTTACAGGGCTGCGCCCGAACACCATCAGCCATCTTTGTTCAGACAACGTGGACAGAGTTTATCTCTCAACATTAGAAAAAGTGTGCAAAGTGCTAGACATCGACATCCAGGAGTTAATCGAGGTGGAGTAATCCTCTCGCTATAGTAATCGGTGGTAGCGAAGAAAAAGTTGCGAAAAAAATTTTTATAAAATGGTGGGAAAACAAGGGTAAGGTTTTTGGCGATAAAAACGGTAGTAACTGATAATTTTTCAGTGGGTTATATTTGATGAAAATTATAAAATAGGCCATCTTTTTTATACACATTTTGTGCGTACAAGATAACTCTAAAAATTATCATATAGAAATTGAATAGATTACATGCACAAATTGTATCACTAGCAGCTCGTTCGGCACCACGTCACTAGTAGAAAACCCTCAAAAGAGAATTTATATTCCCCTTTTGAGGGTTAATTCAATGATATTTTACTTCAATCCTATTCTTACTTCACCGTCATGAAATATCTCAATAACATATCCTGAAGATGGTGAAAATATCCATGTATCAAAACTTACAGCAGTAACATCATCTATAACTTCAAATACTTTATTTAACTCAGATTGAATTATAGGTAATGTCCCTTCATCCCAAATTACATATATAACGTTGCTGTATTCATCAATGTTTTGGTTCAAAAAGGAGATGATCTCATCAACTGTATTCACTTTAGCATGATAAGTCACTTTCTCCCATTCAATACGCCCCCACTCAGTAAATGGAAAAGAATTCTCAAAATCTCTTAGTACTTGCTCTCCCTCACTATCAGATAAGACGTGTACATTCTCACCTAGTGCTTCAATACACTCATCAAATAAACTCATTCAAATTCCCCCTTATCTATTCAAATGTTTTAATAAAGATTTAAAGGTGCTTTCGTTACCCTCAAATGGAATAACGATTTTTCGAGCATTAGCCTCTTTACCATTTCGAAAATCTTCAATGTTTATATGTGTCCCCTTATTTGGGTCATAATCTAATCTCCATCTTACTTTTCCGTCAGCAGACTGCCTACCAATTACTTTACCATATCCAGCACTTGACTTAAGAGTTCCTATATATGGATTTGAATTTGGTCCTAAATCTCCAACTAGGTCTAGTGCTTTATTTCTAGCCTGTTCATATGTCTTGACTTTATCTAATACTTGTTCCCCTTTACCAATACCCTTAGTTTAACTTCTAAATCTCGATTCTAGTAAACTCTTTTATCACCTACGGTTACACAATTTACAATTTATGTAACACTTATGAACAGTGCCTGGCACTGTTCGCTAAAGAGGCAGAAAACACTTGGGAACAATTCCGGCACCGATAGCGCTTTATCTTGACGAACAAGTACACCGGCTGATGGAAAATCGCCAAATCCCGTACTTTTCTTGTCCGTTTGTCGTGGACAGAGGAAGTGGCAAACCCACAATGAGGGCAACGTTCCTGTGTCTCTGTTTTCTCTACATGAATCGCATAACCATAGGAAAGAAGTTCGTGTTTAATCACTTTAAATTCTGGCAATCCTAGTGATATAGAAAGCACTTACGAGACCTCCCTAATGTTGATTTCACCGCTAACATTATTGCCAGGATCTCGTCAGTGCTTTCCCTTTTTTATCACTAAATCACAAAATTTGGTGATGAACCAAGATATCTTGCATCATCCGTTCCCCATCAAATGCTTGCCGTTTCGTACAAACCGCGTATAGAATCTTCAATAGCTTGCCACATAACACAACGATCGATTACGAACAGTGCCTGGCACCTTTTGAATAAACATTCTTAAAATGAAAGCAAGATCTAAGCACAAGTCTTTAAAGTCGGAAAACACATCTGATGTCAGTAAATCCTCCATCCCTTCATATTCTGGAAGCTTCCCGTGTATCTCAGCGATTGTTATGCATCATCACCATCTTATATACATTTTGCTTTAGGGTTGTTGATACCAACTATAGAAAATGAATGAGTACCAGCATATTAGAAAGATAAGCCATATCGCATTTCCCAAAACACCAATTTTTAAAACCATATCTTCTGATTGTTTTTTAGAAAGTTTTCCCCAAATGAATCCAATTGTAGCGGTTGGAATAATAATAAATAAATTTAACCCTTCAGAAGAAATAAACATAAGGGTCGAGATTACTAATAGTAATAATGGAACTATATTCAACAAAATGCCTCCCCTTTTTAATCAATTTGTTTTATTTCCTTTCTCGTTTTTAATATCACCTCTCAGCTTGTCACGTATATTGGCGTACAAAAGTAAATTCATAATAAAATAAATTGTTGTCCCTGTGACCAACGGATACTCAATTGTTTGGAAGAGAACCCAAGTAAATTTGATCTTCCACTAATAAATCAGGGGTATATAGCATTTACTGTCCTCCATGTAAATTTTGGGCAAACTTAACAAACCTTCTTGTTTGGATAGTGCGGTCCGCGGATCTTAAATCTCTGCTCTATACCCATTCTTCCAACAAAAACACTTTATTTCTTTCAAAGTCGTGAAGAATGGCTGGAGTCAGCAGTTCACGCACTCTCTCTTTAGTCGACCAGCAATAATCGATATGCTCTTCCGAAAGAACGACTTCATGATGATCACTTTTGCATAAGTATGTAAGAATGACTACTTGTCGCGTGGCGTGCGTTTGGAACGTCGTCGCATATAAAATCCGCTCTGCTGTCACATCCAATCCGACTTCTTCCTGAATTTCGCGCAACAACGCCGCTTCTAAATCTTCCCCAAAGTGTATTTTTCCTCCGGCTAACTCCCATGTTCCCCCGCCCACTTCGTCATCATTAGCGCGTTGTACAATTAATACTTTTCCTTCGTGTAAAATAAACCCTTTCAAAACTACAACCATTTCATTTAAACCTGTCATTTCAAGCACCTTTCCTCATTATGAAATTATGAATATAACACGGTTGCCCTCGCTCGATTAACGAATTAAGAAGAATCACCTTTATGGTTGTTGAAACCAACTATAAAATATATACCAGCACATTAAAAAGACAAGCCATACCGCGTTTCCATAAATCCTTACTTTCAAAACCATATCTTTTACTTGCTTTTTAGAAAACCTCCCCAAATCAATCCGATTGCGGCGGTTGAGATAATAAGAAAAGTGACATTTTACAAACTAATTTCATTTTTGTATCTATAGAATAATCTAAATGTTCTAGTAAAATATATCAAGATAAATTTGGGATATTTGGTATTTGTTTTATATGTATGCATCTATGTCTTTTGCAACACGTTCCTATATTGAAAAAGGACAGCCTTAATTTGGACTGTCCTTTTCACTTTTGCGGATTGACCCCCTAAATTTGGACACATCCTATCTTATTTTAGGTTATTCTCAAAATTTCTCATTTTTTCTTGGCAAGAAGACAAAATCCTCTTGCCTTATACGCGAACTTCTTTGATGATTAACGATTCCGTTTGCGCTTTTTTGTAAAATTCATGCGGTGGAAGATCGAGAATACTCGAATGAATCCTTCGCTCGTTATAAAATTTCATGTACTCCATCACGGCTTGATAAGCTTCTTCATAGCTGTCAAACGCCATTCTTCCTAGACATTCCTCCTCCAGTAAACGATAAAACGCTTCAATATGCGCATTCATATTCGGCGTCCGTGATGGAATCCGTTCATGTTCGATTCCAAATCGCTCACAGGCAGCTTCAAAGGCATGAGAAATAAATTGCGGGCCGTTGTCTGTCCGAATCACAGGTTTATTTGCCTGTTCAAATTGCTGACGCTTGAATAACGCTCTTTGAAGCGTCTTTACGGCATCGCTTCCTGAACAACTCAGCCCAATATGGTAATCAATCACCGAACGGTCGTACACATCGATGAGCGACAAAACAAAGAAAAAGCGTTCTTCTCCTTCGATACATCCATATTTCACATCCATTTCCCATAACTGATTCGAGCCTGTAATAATGCGATTTCGAGCGAGTTTCTTCGGATATTGAATCCGTTTCTCTCGCTGCGGACGTAGTAAATCCATCGCTTTACACAATCGATATACTTTTTTCTTACTGATCACAAGCTGATGGTCTCTTCTTAACTGAATGGTCAGCTTGCGATATCCGTAGGCAAATCCTTCTCCCATCACAAGCTCAGAGAGCCATTCTTGGATTTGTTCGTCTGGCACTTTTTCGCCAGTTGCCGTTAGAGAGTAGCCGGGTGTTGGACGTCCCCCACCTACTGTTTTCTTCTCGACTTCTCCGTTCTGCTGATAATAGTAGGTTGAGCGATTGATTTCTAGAATCTCCAATACTTTTGTAATCGGATATCCTTTCTTGATCCACTGCTCGGCTACTTCCAATTTTTCAGTAAGTGAGGGTTCTTCTTTTTTATCAAATCACGCAAAATCGCGATTTCTAAATCTTTTTCCCCTAATAGCTTCTTGAACTGCTCGTTTTCTTCCTCCAGCCGTTTGATTTCAGCTGAAGAGGGAGAGGAAACCATTTCTTGTCCTAGTTTTCCTTCTTCATATGCCTTCACCCATCTTTGCACAAGATTCGGGCTAAGCTCGTATCTTCTAGCTACCAATGCTTTATTTCCAACTTCTAATGCTTCTTTCACCACTTGTAGCTTAAATTCCTTCGAATGTTTTCTTCGTTTCATGTATATCAAAAGCCCCCTTCATTTGGTCACTTCGATTATAAAAAACACCTTATCGAGTGTCTAAATTCATTAGGGGGCTAATGAGATAACACCAAGTGTTTACTATCACTCAATCACTATATTCCCTACATATTGAGCACTTCCACTATCGGTACGAAGGTCTACCTCAATTAGATACTCTCCTTTTTCTTTAGGGAAATAAAAATTACGGTTTTTATCAAGTTTCAATTCCATCTTTTTATCCTTCTGCCATAGCCAAACCCTTAAGTCTAAGACCTTAAAATCTTCACTGTCAAAAAGTATTAGACCTTCTTGACCTGACTTCACACTCACTTGTTTTTGTTTTCTAGCCAAGGATGGAATATCTTTCGTTTCTTTTTTTGTAATGTTTATCGGAATTCCAATTTATATTCGCTTCTTTTAATTGAATTGATTGAATACCATATTCGATATCGAGTGAAACGCTAGGAGGTGTAAAATCATAGTGCTCTCCAATACATCCTGTTAAAGAAAAAGCGAAAAACAATCCAATAAATAACTTAAAAAGTCCTTTCAAATCTGTTCCTCCTTATATTTCTCTAATAATAAGTACTTGTTATCGGGTAAACTCCATAAAAATATATTCAATAGACGTTGATGGAAACATGAATTTTAACATAGAAATTGGCAAGTGTTTTAACATGTGAATTTGCAATGTGACAGTTTGTGATTTCCATGAGTTTTCTTATGGCTGATAGTTAATGCCTATTCCAAACAAAATCATTCCCATACAAGATACGATTAGGATGAAGTGAAGGATGCCGCCTAAATAAGAGTAGAATCGATCTTGTTTTATGAGACCAAGCAAGCATATGAGCATTCCGAACAATGAAATCCAAATGTAACTGATATCAAAAACAGGGATCTCCGCTATAATTTGTACATTTAACAAAATAAGCAAAAATATAGCCACCAATGTATTTAGTATATTGATTCTTACCATTCTCATTTTCGACTATTCCCCCTTTGCTATGGCAAATTGATCTGACCTAATCGAATCACGTTGACTTCTTTCATCTTTTCTAGGGACAAAACATCTTCGGCGGTTCCTGTAATAGCGATTCCGTAAACCTTTAATTCTTTATGTTTTTTTACCCATTTTAGTCGCTCGGCCATTTTTAAGTCTTTGTATTCTGTTAGCTGTGTTGCCCATTTTTCGTTTTTGTTCAATAGCTCGAGCCCTTTGACTACTTCTTCGTAATCAGTAAACGAACGATTGAATATAGACCTGAATCCGTGACAAAACATCTTTACAATGGTCGCAAACCGTTGATACGATAAGGGAAAACGACGTTGACGATTCTTCATCAAGTAGGTGAATGTGATGAAAGATTTCCCGATTCGGTTTGTATTGACAGATGAAGCGATTACTCCAAGTGCTGGGCTTGCTCTCGTGGGCTACTTACTGCACCAAACGAAGCTGGATAAACGAGTAAACGCCCTTCGGCTCCCAACGGTTCGTCGAGATGTGCACATTTCCCATAGCGACGTCATTCGCTCGATGATCGGCTTGCTTGCCACAGGAAAAACGGATTTTGATCATATCGAAGCGTATCGTCAGGACGATATCTTTTCGACATCAATGGGTATTCAGCACGTGCCTTCCTCCCCAACGTTGCGACAGCGTCTCGATCAGCTCGCTTGTCTTCCGATGACCGAAACCATCATTTGGGAGGAATCGATGCGTCTGTTGGTTCGACAACACGCTACCTTGTCCCCTTGTTGGGCGAAAGGGAAAACGACATGGCTTCCCCTTGATATAGATGCTTCCCCATTTGACAACTCCGATACGAAGAAAGAAGGAGTGAGTCGAACGTATAAAGGATTTGACGGTTTTACGCCGTTGTTTGCGTACGCAGGGAAGGAAGGGTATATCGTTCATGCCGAGCTGCGTCCAGGGAAACAACATGTACAAGACAACATGCCTTCGTTTTTAACTACCGCCATCCGTCGAGCTCGTCCGCTGACCTCGTCTCGTCTGCTTGTCCGCATGGATGCAGGAAACGATGCGGAAGCGAATGTGCACGTATGTCTAAAGGAAGACGTGGACTTTGTCATCAAGCGAAACTTACGCCGAGAATCGAAAGCGCTTTGGTTCCAGATCGCTTCGCAAAAGGGCAGACGCATCGATGATGGACAAACCGAAGGAGTACAAACGTATGAGTTATGCCTTCCACAGACAGCAGCAATTGATGGACACACGTATACGTACGTTCAAGTCACCCAAGTGACGGAACGAACGATGGAACGAAATGGACAGCTGATGCTCGTTCCTGATTACGAAGTCGAAAGCTACTGGGTGCGCCTCGAAGGATACGAGCATGTTCGAATGAGTGATGTGCTCGCATTGTATCACGATCATGCGACATGCGAACAGTTTCATAGCGAACTGAAAAGCGACTTAGATTTAGAGCGACTTCCATCAGGGAAGATGAAAACGAATGCGCTCGTGTTAGTCATGGGAGCATTCGTGTACAACCTTCTTCGTCTGATTGGACAAGATCTATTAAGCGATCCGAGACATCCATTACATCATAAAGTGAAACGCCGCCGCATCAAGACGATCATTCAGACGGTGATCACGATGGCAGGTCGACTCGTCCGCCGATCACGACAGATCTGGATGAAACTGACGCGAAGGAGTGGCTATAGCGAGCCCCTTCTGAACATTTACATAAAATGGAGAGAAGGAGCATAACGAACGATTGTTCGCAATTCTGTACTCATCCTAACCCTCTGTCCTTTTTTGTTTTTTCTTTGGTTTATATACCTAAAAAAGATATTTATTTCATTTCTGAGAGTGAAGATGACATCTGTTTTAAACATAAAAAGGGAATGGTGGATCACGTATCCATAAAACCAGCAAAAAAGTCAAAGTCGATGTCAATCCATCACGGATTCAGGAATCAATTAAACCATGAATAAAAATAGACACATATAGGTTACTCGTTCTAAGATAAGCAAGTACAAAAAATATACCAAGTACGAAGGTTTGAATCAAATAATCCCATGCCATTCCTAACTCTAATAATTTAGGTAAGTGACTCATACTAAAATAAGCCTGTGATATCATTAAAGAAATGAAAATGCTCCACTCTTTGTTTAATGAAAATTTACTTAAAAAAAGCGAATAAAGTTGAATAAACATAAACCCCCGCATGGAAAACTCCTCGGGTAATCCCACACCAAAAATATACGCGAAATAATTGCCAAGCCATTCTGCCGGCATGATGTGATCATAGCTAAATACCCAAACAACTTTATTCGCCAAAAAATAAACAACTACAAATTGTGTGAGCTGAACCAAAATCCAAATAAAAAAAAATATTGCGATACCGTTTATCAAGCTCAATGCATGGAATAGCTCTAACCTTCTAATATTTAACTTGCCAAACAACTTTATGCTTATTAAAAGCAGAATAAAGCTAACAGCACCAATCACCAGAACTGGTTGAATAAAATGAAACGTTTTGTTTTTGAGATATTGGGTTATGTAAAAAATTTCTTTTCTACAAATTACGATTGTTATTGTGATAAAGAATTCAACTATGGCGATAACAAGTAATCCGATAAAAGAAGAGGTCTCTGACGGTTTACTGATCGGAAGCTTCTTAATAGCTAATACCATTAAAATTATCTGTAATAACAATAAAACATTAATGATCGTGTCCATATTGTATAAAGGAATAAATTTAAAAATATAGGGGCCAATAAAGAAAAAAATGCAACAAACGCCTACTAAACTATAAAAAATTAGCTTCTTTTGGAGTTGGAAAGGTTTCTTTTTTTCCATTACCAAAATAATATTTAATATTACTAGTAAAACCACAAATATAAATTCATCTTTGAGTACGAGTGTTTTCCGATTCTCTATGAACAATTCTACTAAGCTATATGCAATACGTGTAAAGAAAAAAGAACATATTAAGATTATGAATAAAAAACTAATGAAAAAAATAGTGAAGTTTTTTATATTTATTTTTCTTTGCAGGTGAGTCACTATTCATCACTTCCTCTATTGTATAAAAATTCCACAATTGAGGTTCTATTACTTTCTGTTCATTTCTTTAGGAGCAATATCGACTAAATGTGCCAATGTTATTTATAATAGAGGACGAATCACTGAGTAACATTATATAGAATAAGTAGTTTATATATCTAAAATGATACATATATTCCACTTTTGAATTTTGGGTCTTCACCATTTTCTGTGATTTCTACTCAATCCTAGATACATGTTAGCTGGATGAAATAGGTTCATCAGTCAGGATCCTTCTTCCGCATACAGACCACGAAGTTGGTAGAATGGAAACAGTCAAGTGCTTTCCTTGACGGGTTCCATTCTACCGACTATCATACCGATAGCGGAAGAAGGGAGCGCTTAAGCAGCCTGACTACCTGTAGTGTTCCCTGTACACCCCAGAAATACACGCAAACGAAACCGTTCTAGATTTCGATAGCCATATGCCCGGCGTTCGATGTTTTTGATCTTGTGATTCGTCCCCTCAATTCGGGCATTCGTATATGGGCACAAAAAGTAGGAAAGAATAGGCTCCTTCCACCTTTCAAGCGTGTTGGCTGCTTCCTGAAAAGAAGCAAAAGGGCTCTGTTTAGCTAACTTAATCCATTCTTCCAAGCGTTCCTTTGCTTCGTTATATCCATCGGTTCGGTAAAAATCCCGAAACAACTCTTTCAGATAATAAGCAATGGAAAGTACCGGATACTCCTCCAAGATATCGTCTAATCGACGCCGTTGGTCCTTACGAAGCTTTTCACAGCCTTTTAAGAGAAGATATCGAGCCTTTTTCAATGGAGAACATTCCTTTCTTGCTTGATCCAAGGCTTGGGTCACTTTTTGAACCACATGGTACTTATCGATGACAATCGAAGCAGATGGAAACAGGGCGCGAACCGCCTTATGATAAGGTTCCCACATGTCCAGAATCACCGTTTGGACCATTTCTTTCGACAGGATATTTTAGCTCAACAAGTGGATGGCGGAGTCACATTGGCGATCGGCATGCATTCCCATGACCGACATCCATCAATACAGTTTCATACTGATGTCCCTTTTTTACAGCGATTTCATCTAAACTAAGCACCATTCCTTCTTGAGAAGATGCTTCTATCGCTGTTTGACGCTCTTTTGCTTTTTTTGATGCGATGGAGTAATAAATGCGTTCCAATGTTGTATATGGGATGCGGTGCTTTCGGCTAACCTCTTGAATGGTGGAGCCTTCACAAAGTTCATACAAGTGCTCACAAAATCGATTGGTATAGTGTTGATTTGGTTGAATCGATTCCAAAGAGGCGGAAAACACTTGAGAACAATTCCAGCATCGATAGCGCTTTATCTTCACGAACAAGTACACCGTTTGATGACACCGTTCGCTAATCTCCCAACCGTTCCCGTACTTCCTCCTCTGTCATGTCGAGAATATGGGCAACGTCTGCTATACTCATTCCTTTTTCGACCATTTTTCGAATCGTTTCATTTTTCCCTTCTTCTCGACCTTGTTCTAACCCTTTTTTCAATCCTTCTTGTCTCCCTTCTTCCCGACTGCCGCGAATGTTTGAGAGTTGATCAAGGAGCCATTTCAGCCGCATTTCGTACGCGTAGCGGTTTTCGGGATCGACGCTTAAGTTTTGCCATTCTTCTAGCGCCTCTAAAATGTCTTGTTCTGTCATGGCTATTCCCTCCAATTCACGAAACATCTCTTCATCCATTTTTTTCGTTCGTCCATCGACAGCCGACAACATCGTTAGCCATGGCCATTCCGGTGACTGTTTCACTTCTCTCCGATATTTCTTCCATTTTACCATAAATTGTGACAAGTCGAGTACATGAAATTCAAGGTGATGGCTCCAAAGAAACTGTTCTTCGTCTTCACGAATGTGAAAAACGGTATGGAAGCGATCTGTTTCATGTGGGAAAAGGGGATAATTTAAGATGGCGATCATAATCGTTGGAGGGAGGATGTCGTACCGTTCTCCTTTCGATAGTGAAGATGAAAACAACCTTGCCCAGTAATACAATAGCCGTTCGGGCATACCGTATTGTGGGATGATTTGAATTTCAACGTGAATGCGCTCGCCGCGGTTTGTGCGAACGATGACATCTAACCGTCCAGTCTTACCGTCTTCTGTTTCTTTCGTTAGTTCGGTGTTTTCAAACTGTACGTCGATGATGCGATCATCTCCAGTCCGATGTAACAACGCATTTAAAAACGCCATCGTGATTGACTTTCTGCTTGGGTGGCCGAACAGTTGTTTAAACATAAAATCCATTTTTAAATCGAGGTATTGCATACAAATCATCCTTTCGTAGAATATAAGGGACAATTTGATTAAAATCGGGAAATAAGGGAAATGCAAAAGTAGAAAATTGAATTTTGTGGAAAATTTTTATGACAAATGGGGTAAAAAAGCGGGAGGATGAACCGTTTTTTAGGTTGAAAATTTAATTTTTGAAGGGAGAGAGTGATTAAAAGATAAAATAAATTCCAACTGTTTAAATTCAGCCCACTTGATCATGTGGCTGAATAGTTACAAAGTGTTTATTCTTCGCTGGACCATATCTTTGGAAACGAATAAAACGGAAAAGAGAAGAAGTTTTGATTAAAGTCTCAGATGACTAGATATCATCCACATCCATTTCAGGGGAAAGCCATTGTCGCTTTGCCTTTTTTCTTTTTAATCAAAGAAAAGGAAGACAAAAGAAAAGCCCCACAGAGATTTCTCTCCGCAGAGCTTTTCGACATACTTCGGGCGGTGACAGTGGAGTGAGCCTTACTGCGCCGCCGAATGGAGAAAAAGAACGTTGACCGTCTATTCTATCATGTTTTCTCCATTATTCCACTATTTCTGCGCCTAGCGTATGGCGAAAATGGCGGAGCGCCCATTCGTGTCCCGCCGCGTCGAAGCTCGCGACCGCCCGCCGGTGGACGACGATGCGAAAGCCTTTATTATATGCATCGACCGCCGTATGGAGGACGCAAATATCGGTGCAGCAGCCGACCAAATGCACTTCCGTGATGCCTCTCTCGCGCAATTTCAGCTCCAAATCGGTCCCGGCGAACGCGCTGTAGCGCGTTTTGTCCATCCAGTAGACGTTGTCTTTATGCTTATTTGCTTGATACACCTCTTCGAGCTCCCCGTACAGCTTTCGGCCCTCCGTCCCTTCAATGTTATGCGGCGGAAACAGCTTCGTTTCCGGATGGTAGTGATCTCCCGCCACATGTTTGTCAATGGCGAAGACAACAAAATCTCCACGATCGATAAACTGTTTCGTCACCCGTACAAGTTCTTCTTCAATCGCCTGCCCCGGCTTCCCGCATGTGAGCGCGCCGTGATCGGCGATAAAATCGACGGTGTAGTCGATGTTAATGAGTGCCCTCTTCATGAAAATCCCTCCTGCGTGTTTGTCTAACAAACGGGTCTTGCTGTACATTGGTATTATGTCAAGAAAATAGACACGTAAAATCGAGAAAAATTTTAAAACCCTACTACCGCACTTCGTTTGGTGGCCTCTTGAGAAGGAGAACGGTTTGGTAAACCCTTCCCCTTCTCAAGAGGAAAGATGCCTCTTATATCGTGACTTTGTGGAGAGAAGAGTTCACTGCTTTTTGCCTTGCTGATGCATCTTCTCATACGCCATCGGAGACATGTACCCGTTTTCCGAATGAATTCGTTGGGCATTATAAAAACATTCCAGGTATTCGAAAATTCGCTGTTTGGCTTCTCCTCTTGTTGTAAAGGTTTCGTGGAAAATCAGTTCCTTTTTGATGATGCTATGAAACGATTCCGCACATGCGTTGTCATAACAGTTTCCTTTTCGACTCATGCTGGTTTGCATTCCGTGCTGTCGTAAAATGGCTTGATACTCGTTCGATGCATATTGGCTCCCTTGATCTGAATGGTGAATCAGACCTGGTTGAGGCTTTCTCTCGTTGATGGCCCGATTTAATGCTTTGATCACTCACTCTTTTGTCATTCGCTCGGAAAGACACTAGCCAACGATTTTACGAGAAAACAAATCCATGACCGAAGCTAAATACAGCCATCCTTCTTTCGTCCAAATATACGTGATATCCGCTACCCATACTTGATTCGGCTCATCTGCTTCAAACTGCTGATTCAATAAGTTGGGATACACAGGCAAATGATGCTTCGAGTTTGTGGTTACCTTATATTTTTTCTTTGTTTTTGAACGAATATCACCATCTTTCATGATTCTGGCGACCGTTTTTTGAGATACCTTAACCCCTTGTTTCGGAAGGATTTTTGTGATTTTTTGGACTGCCATACGTTTCTCTTGACTCGATATGAATCTTTTTGATTTGCTTTTTCAATGCTTCCTGTCTTTTCTTTTGTTGACTTTCTGGTCGTTTGACCCATGCATAGTATCCACTTCTTGAAACGCCTAAGACTTCACACATCTTCGCCACGCGAAACTCCTTTCTATGCGTATGAATGGATGCATAAATTACTTCTGATTTTTGGCGAAGATGCTCATGGCCTTTTTTAAGATCGCGTTTTCCTCCTCCAGATCCCGAATGCGTTTTTGAAGTTCATGCTTTTCACGATCTTCCGGCTTGAGGTTTCCACTCCCCACAAAGCTATGCTCATCATCTTTTTTATAATCTGCGACCCATTTATGAAGAGTTTTTGGCGAAATATCGAGTTGTCTTGCGGTTTGAGCGACCGCCTTTCCTTCCTCGACCACTAATTTTACTGCATGTATTTTGAATTCTTTATCAAAACGTCTTGTCATTATAGACACTCCCTATGATTGATGGATTTACTGTACATTTCTCTATTCGTTGTGTCTATAATCTAGACTAACATCAATCCGCTGCATTATCCAATAAAGCGCGCACCAACGCAAACGCCGCCCGGGCGATCGCACTTCCCTCGGCTCCTCCACCCGGCCTTCGAGCGCGGCGGTCAGGCGCGGAGTGAGCGCCTCTTCCACATCGAGCGGCCGGCGTTGATCGAGCCATTCGTCGCACAACCACGCGAGCGTCTGCAGCGTGTTGAACTTCCGGTGGGCGTACCGGGCGACAAGCCCGCTATGCCGGTACATAAGCGCGTAGTCGAACAGGCGGACAAGCGTCCGAAACGGTTCGATCTCGTCCCACGAAGCCATGAGCGGCCACACCTGGGCAAGGGCATCCACGATTCGTTTTTCTTCAACGAGCAATGCGATCGGTTTGATATGATTCATACAAAGAAAACTCCCTTATTCTTTTTCCAGCTATTTATAAGTGTAGAACAAGCCCGGCAAAACAGCCACATATTTTTTCACAAAAATACCGACAAACAAAAAATGGCCTCTCCTTTGAACAGGATCAGCCATATACCGATTCGTTTTATCCGGCGTGCTTGGCGAAAAATTCGCGAGACCGTTCAATAATCATCGGTTGATCGTAATCGAGCGTCGCCACATGGTAGCTGTTTCGGAGGCAGACGATCTCTTTCTCTGTCGATGAAATACCTTGAAAGATGATGTCGGCGTTTCCCGGCGGCACGACGTGATCTTCGTCGGAGACAAAAATCAACGCCGGACAGACGATGCGATCGAGTTTCGCTTTTGTCTGTGCCATCAGCCTAGTCAGCTGAAGAAGCGAAGCGGTCGGCGTTTTCTCGTATGCCAGCTCTTTCACATCCGGATTTTTCAAGTCCGAACCGATCGAATCCAGATACCTCGGCAGCTCGCCCCCGCCCGTCATCCCGGCGGCGATGGCCGGGATGTCGACAGCGGCGTTAATCGGCACGATGCCGCAGATGTCTGGGTGATGTTCCGCCAAATAAAGCGTGAGCGTCCCACCCATCGACAGCCCGGTGACAAAAATGGTTTGGCATCGTTGTTTCAGCCATCCATATCCTTCTTCGACCGAGGCGACCCAATCGTGGAATGTCGTCCGTTCCATGTCTTCGTAATGCGTTCCGTGCCCTTTTAAGCGCGGCAGGCAAACGGTATAGCCGGCTTTCGCATACGCTTCAGCGAGCGGACGCATGCTGTGGGGCGTGCCGGTGAATCCGTGCACGAGCAGCACCCCGACCGGCCCGTTTTCGGCGTAAAACGGCTCGGCGCCCGAGAGCACGCCCGAGAGCACCGGATATTGTTCGCTCATCTTCCTCTCCCCCTTATCTAGTCAAATCCGTTCCTCTCACGAAACTTACGCAAGGAAGCCCCTGCCTTTAGGCACGGGGAGGAATTGCACCTTACGCAATGTTCATTCCCTCCCTTCGATATGTGTATCCGTCGAATCGCTGAATGACTTGGACATATCTATAATTTATTCCTTGTGCGATACGTTTACCGTCCTTACCTTTAATATCGAAACTTCCAGTCTTTCTGCATGATACTTCGCCAAACCAAACGCCTTGATATTTCCCTCTTGGGATAACAGCCTTAACCATGTCCCCTGTTTGGAAGCCAAAGAAGAACTTTTGTCTTGCAAGATAACCTCTTGGGAAGCCATATCTATCTAGGTTTGTGCGTGAACGACTACCACGCCCCTTTGCTCTAATGAATAACACTTCTTTTGTTTTGAAATATAAGTGATTTGTTGTGCTTTCTCCCACGCAACAAGCGTCAAAATAGTGTGTTTTCGGCAAGTCTAAACGAATACGATTCATTTTTGTTCGTGCACCTGTTCCACACTCGACATCTAATCCTGTCTGCTTTAACACTTCATACGCTTTCCATCTTGTCGAGTTGATAGCACTTGCATCCTTTAATGATTCTTTGACTTGCTTTTGAATGTGCGGATACCCGAATTCTTCTGCTGTCTTACTTCCTTTGCGCTGATTACAGTCATGACAGGCAAGACATAGGTTATCCACTCGGTCTGTTCCACCTCTCGATTTTGGAATGATATGCTCCACTTCAAGTGGAACATTTTCTTTTCCGCAATAACAACACTTCCGCCCAAACTTTTCAAGCAAGTATTCTCTTACTTCGTATCCTTGAAGCGTGCCTTGTTGATACTCAATGCCGCTGATTTCAGGATTTCGCATGAGTTGCGTGTCGAATTTGGTATTTTCGTATGATATATACCCAATGGGGCATAACTTCTTTAGGCGGTTAACCCATGTTTGGATATTTTGCACGCGACTCTCTAGTGATGGCGGCAACCACCCGTCTTTTCTCCTACGATTAAGAAAACGTGGTTTTCTGTATCGAGTTTTTCGATTTCGTCTTGCTCGACGGAAAGCACGCCTTTTATCCATTCTTTCCTTGATGTCTGTGCGATGGTCAAGTTGCCCTAACCATACCACTTCTTGTCCTCGCAAAATCGCTAATCCTGTATGCCTGCTTCCATAGTCGATTTTTAGCCGATATGTTGCTTTAATTTCTGATTCGTCTACTGATTTTTTCAAGATGATGGTAAATGGAAATCGCCTGTAAATCGCCGCCTTCCCTTGTTTCAACAGCTTTCTTGCAACTGCTTCGTGACAAGGAGCAAGCGGACACTTATTTGTGTCTAACACAAAAACCATAGGGTCCTCCCCTTTCCTCTGCTTACGCAGGTCATATTCTCCTCGACCATGTTATAGATGCTTGTTATGTGCAAGACACTAGCGCCACCCACCACGCTTGTTTAACCTTGCACGACAGAGGAACGGGCTGGAGAAGCACCCGAACGTGTCATGACATCTATAACGTAGGCTCTGTTTCAAGCCTTGGTCTGGTCAACATGGGGCTTACAAGCCCATGACTTTAGTCATTGGGTTGTTGACCAACCGTGTTTCAATGAACGGCCGCTTCATCCGGTAAATAGGGGATGGCAATCAAACTTAACAAATAACTAAAAAGAAGAATAGTCTCGCTTTTTTGCTTTATTTGGATGGATTGACCAAAATTTTAATTTGATTTTTGTTCTTCGTTAACGCCTCAAAACCTTCTGATACGATTTCATCTAAGCTGATATATTTGGTGACTAAATCCAATGCTTTGATTTGGCCGTTCGCAATTAGTTGAATGACTTGCGGGAAAATGTTACGATACGCAATAATGCTTGTCATTTTCCTTTCTGTCAAAATAAGATTGTTCAACGGAATAGCTGCCGCCTTTTCCCAAATGCTGATATTTACCACATTTCCTTCCATTTTTGTAGATTGAATCGCTGCGTTTAACGCTGCATCAATTCCAGCAACTTCAAATGTTACATCTACCCCTAACCCATCTGTATGAGATTTGATTTCGTTCACAACGTCTTTTTCTAACGGATTGATGACAACATCCGCTCCCACTTTTTTGGCAAACTCCTGACGTTCAGGTGAAATTTCCGCTGCGATAATTTTACTTGCCCCCGCCGCTCTTGCTGCCTGAATCACAAGCAAGCCGATAGGTCCTGTTCCAAATACCGCAACCGTATCTCCAAGTTTTAAATCGCTTTGACGAACGGCATGAACAGCAACCGCTGTAGGCTCTACCAGCGCTGCTTGCTCCCAAGACATTTGTTCAGGAATTTTATGCACCATGCTGGAAGGAACAACGCTGTATTCCGCAAATCCTCCATAACCGCCAGACAAACCAACAAACCCTAATTTTTCACAAACATTGTAATGCCCTTTTTTACAAGACGCACACTCACCGCAGCTGTAAATCGGTTCTACGCACACGCGGTCCCCTACTTTTACGTTTGTCACCCCTTCACCGACTTCTACTACTTCCCCTGCATATTCATGTCCCATCACAATCGGTGCTTTATCTTTTGAAAGCGGATGCGGTTCACTTACAGGAACAAAAATCGGGCCTGCCAAATATTCGTGCAAATCGGAACCGCAAATCCCACAGTACGCAACTTTAATTTTCACTTGTCCCTTTGCCGCTTTCGGTTCCGGAATCTCCTCTACTCGAATATCTCTTGCGTTATACCATCTTGCTGCTCTCATATTAAACACTCCTTCTATTTTTTAGTGTCATCGACATGTTTCTACAATCTTTTGTAAAATTCCTGCATCATTTTTACACGAAATTTGAACATTTTGTAAACGTTTTATGCTCTATTTGAACTACCACTAGGCTAAAGCCATAGTGGATTCCTAAGTACAGAGTTCTATCGAACTCTAATTGATTAGGCTATCCCCGTAGTTCCTACGGTTAATCGCAAGGCTTCCTTGCGAAGATTTAAACTTGCGTTAATATCCCGGTCATGATGGGTATGACAATTAGGACACTCCCATTCACGCAATCCAAGATTTTTAACGTCTTTATTTTTATAGCCACAACATGTACAAAGCTGACTGGATGGAAAATTTTTCGCCACCGTTACAACTTGCTTTCCGTACCATTTCGCTTTGTATTCCAACATCGTTCTAAATTGTGACCATGATACTTCACTAATAGCTTTGGCTAATTTATGGTTTTTCAACATATTAGATACTCGGGCGGTGACAGGCACCGATCCTCACGTTTTTCCTTAGTTTCGACAGGTGACAGGCACAAACGAAAATAATATAATTGGAAATAGGAGGAATGGTGGCATGACGGAACAAATGGAACAAATCATAGTCGAAATGTTAAAAGATGCAGTCTCCCCATATGTTATTTATTTGTTCGGTTCAGCAGCAACAGGACACGTTCGTCCCGATAGCGATATAGATATTGCTTTCTTAAGCGATAAACGATCGTTGGATCATTATGAACGCTTTATGCTTGCACAACAATCGGCAGAGCGATTACAACGAGACGTTGACCTCATCGATTTAAAGCAAGCGAGCACCGTTTTTCAAGCACAAATCGTCAGTAGCGGCAAAGTCATCTATTGTGCAGACGAACAAAAAAAAGCGGAGTACGAATGGCGAATTCTGAAAATGTATGCGAAGCTAAACGAAGAACGAGCAGAAATTTTGCGAAACATTGCTGAAAGTGGGTCGGTTTATGATTAATGATGTCATCTTAAATAAAGTAAGTGTGGTTGAACGGTGTCTGAAGCGTATTCAGGAAGAATACGAAAACAATCCAAAACATTTGGAGAACTACACAAAGCAAGATTCCATTGTCCTCAATCTTCAACGAGCGTGTGAAGCGAGCATTGACTTAGCAATGCACATCGTCGCGCAAAAAAAGCTCGGACTTCCACAAACAAGCCGAGATGCTTTTACTCTTTTAGAACAACACGGCATCATCTCTCCATCCCTATCGCAAAAAATGAAAGCGATGGTCGGATTTCGCAATATCGCCGTGCATGACTATCAAGAACTGAATTTGACCATTTTACAAAAAATACTCGACAGCCATTTAACAGACTTTACTGAGTTTACGAAAGCAATTGTTGGACAAAAATAGGCGGTGCGAATATGCACCGCCTTAGCAACCACTTTCTAATCCTAATCCCAATGCTTCTTCCACTCATCTAAAAAGGCAGGGAGACGATGTTGATGCGGCACGATAAAACTTTGAAAATAGAAGTCCCATTTGTTCGGCTCTTTGAGAATGTTCGTGTATACATGCTCGATTTCTTTAATAAACACAATGGCGCGTCGATAGGCGGAACGCTTTCTTTCCGCAAGTAACGCTTCGACGATTCGTTTATAGTATGCAATCATTTCAAGTGGATAGTGCTTGTTCAAATACCGTTCATATGTTGATGGGCTGGAATAATCAAAAGCACGCGAACGTTTTGTCACATAGTGGAGCAGCGCTTCGCTATTTCCTTCGCTGTAGTCAATTTTCGCTTTGAGGAAAGCGTGCACAGGATGGCTTTCGAGCCAATCGTACAATTCTTGTTTCACTGTTTCTTTTTGGTTTGGCGGTGCGTATACAATCGCTTGTTGATACAGCTCATAAGAAGGACGATGGAAAAAGTGTTGTTTCAATAATTGAAGTGCTTTTTCCTTCTCTCCCATTTCATCGTACCGCTTGAACAAATAGGCATACAAGCCGTCTAGCGCCCCTTCTCCCTCTTTCAGTCCCTTCTCCGCAATTTCCAATGCTTTATCCCGATCGCCTTTTTCCTCCAAAAATAAAGCATATTCGACATAATCGCTTCCATAGCGAAGCTGCTGAGCCCGTCTTTGTTCATATGTATGCGCATCATCAAGCTTGTAGCGATAAATATCTAATATGAGCGACTGATAGTATCTATCCCCCAATGATTCTAAATAATCGACGATCGTGCGCCAATGTGTTTCAGTAGAAGCGATTTGCTCGATCCATTCCCATATCGCATCCTCAAATCCTGAGTTACCTTCTAAATATTGCTCCATTAACGCATGAATCATTTCTTCTCTAGCGCCTTCAGGAAGATGTCCGTCTTGAAGGAGCGCGAGGATTGTTTCCATATGTTCGTAAACAATGTCTTCTTCTTCCTCAGGTCCACCACCATACATATTAAATTCCTTAATAATACCGATTGCTTCCGCAAATTTCTCCCGATATTCGCGGTTATGTTTTTGTGCCGTTTCTTTGGCTGTCAAGCACCCATTTCGTTCCAAAAAATCAAGCACCCGTTCTTGAACACGCTTGTCCGATCGAATTAAGTTCAACACAAGCTCCAACAATTCGTCACGAGAAAGCCGCTGAACAATTTTCTGTATATTCATGCGCACCATTCCTTTCACTGTTTCCCGTCTGTTCGTTCTACAACACCATCTTAGCATATTCTTTTGCCTTTTGTGCAAGGTGCAGAGGTAGCGGCATTAACGTGTCCATATCATCGTATTGCAAGCTCGTTTGATTTTGCATTACTTCAACTTTGTTCGGCTTACCATCACTGTCAAAGAAAAACCTTCTATAACGGCTCTTCCTTATTTGTCGCATATGACCGAAAAGTATACGAATGCTTTTGAATGTCCTCAATCGAATCGCCGTCTACAAGTTTTACGTCCCAGCAAATAATTTGATGCACGAAATTTAAAGAGTGATTGAAATCTTCCTCATTAGTTAAATAACACAGCATGAGTCCGGTTCAATACCGAACTCATACAAAAACCATTCCCTGAAATATTCAGCGTCGGACTTTTCTTGTCTTTCATATTGGACAGCACAAACGTATAAATCTTTTCTGGAGCCCATTTCGCGATCAGCTCCTCAAGCAACATCGAGGCAATAACCTCCGGAAATCCGGTGAAAAAATAAACACGGTCTACCTCTTCCCCCCTTTTTCCTCATTCGTACAAGCTATGACAGCAATTTTGCCATGCAATATTCATCGACGTATCGACCGTTGATATTCAGCGAATGGCGCTTGACGCCTTCTTGTTCAAACCCCATCTTTTGGTATAACGAAATCGCAGGGGCATTGTCTATCACGACGGTCAGTTCAAGGCGATGAACGCCTTTTTCCCGCGCCCATCGCTCCAGCTCTGTCAGCAGCATCGTGCCGACTCCTTTTCCCCGAAAAGCGGCAAGCAGCCCGATGACAGTGTAAACGGAATGTCGGTTTCGTCTTGCAAATCCCCCCCTTGCCAATAAATAGCCGACCAACTCCCCTCCGTCCATCTCGGCAAGCAATATAGTCGCGTTGTCTTCGTTCGTGATCGCTTCGAGGTGACTGCGCTGCTGTTCGGGAGTGAGCTTGCGTTCCCCCGCTTCAAACAGCAAATAGTCCGACTCCGACTCGACTTGCAAAATGAGCGCGGCGAGCCGTTTGGCATCATCGACCGTTGCGTGGCGAATGTTCAATGTTGTTTCCCCCTTCCAAATACTTTGTTGCCAACTCCGCGCTTTGATAGCGGGCGAGCGCCGTCTTCGCTTTGCGAAAACCTGTTTGCATATAAAACGGCTCGTTTCCGGTCGTGGAAATAAGATGGACACACGACACGGACTCAAGCTGCGCAAGCAAATCTTCCACAATCGCCTTCCCGATGCCTCGACCTTGATCATCGCGATGAACGACGACGTCATAAATCGCCGCATTAAACACGCCGTCAGAAAGGGCGCGACCAAATCCGACAAGGCGGCCTTCGGAAAAGGCAAGCGCCACGATATTGCTCGCTTGAAACACGCGCTGAATGATTTCTTCCGTATGTTTCGCCCAACCAACGGATTCGTATATTTCTTTCATTCGGTTCCAATCAGCATTTTGCAAATCGCGCTCAATATGCCATCTTCCCATATCCTCTTCTCCCTCCCTTTTCGACAGTAGCTCGGTGTAATCACCAGTTCTGTTCTGCACCCTTCCGTATCGGTACAAAATAACGGCATTTGCTAGAACGAAACAAAACAACAATGAGATAAAACATCTCCCGTGATGTTTCTTCTCCCCTTATAAATCGAAAATCTCCGTCAATTCTATTGTACTGAAATGTCACAGAAAATGTTGTCGAATATTGTATATAAATTGAAATAAAGGTTTTCTCCCGTTCCACGGCGAATAAATACAAAGAGAAAATAGGGGAACGGAGAGAAAACTATGATGCCAAATCACAAAGACGAGATCGAAAAGTTGTCCACTGCCATGAAAGAAGCAAAAAGTAAACGAGCATATGAACGCTACCAAGCGATTTATCTTCATTTGCAGGGATATACCAAAGGAGAAATCGCAACGATTATTGGTCGATCCAAGAAAACTATTTATAACTATATTCATGCCTACGCCCAGCGCGGTCTTGATGGACTGGAGATGAAATACTCACCTGGCGCCCCACGTCGATTGACCCCTGAGCAGGAAAAAGAGCTGGCTTTGATCATTGAACATCAGCTCCCCGTAGATGTGGGATTCGAAGCAAAATATAATTGGACGCTTGCGATAATCGCTGAACTCATTCAACAAAAGTGGGGGCCAACATACACGCTTCGCGGAACAAGTGACATTCTGCATCGGTTAGGGCTAAGCTATACGAAACCGACCTATACACTAGCCAATGCCGATGAAGAGAAACAGAAAGAATTCGTCGAAATCACCTTCCCTGAAGTAAAAAAAAAACTGGTAGATGGGAACATCGCCCATGTCCTCTTTCAAGATGAGTCGATGATTCGTGATTACCAAGCGATTCAAAAAACATGGTTTGTCAAAGGAAAACAACGAATCATTCCGACGTTTGGAAAACATCAAGGGCTGAAGCTGATTGGCACGTTGAACTACGAAACAGGGGAAGTGTTTTGCATCGAAGAAGAACGCTATGACGCGGAAACATTTCTTCGATTTCTTCAACTTGTGTTAGAACGCTATCCCACAGGCAAAATAGTGATGATTTTAGATAACGCTCGAATTCACCATGCCAAACTCATTCAGCCATTTTTAAAAGAACACGAAGATCGGTTAGAGCTCGTCTTTTTGCCACCATACAGTCCGCAATTGAACTTGATTGAAGGGCTATGGAAATGGCTGAAATCAGACGTGATTTACAACGTGTTCTATTCGAGTGTGCAAGAAATTAGAAAGAATGTCCAAGCCTTTATTCAGCGAATCAACCAGAAACCAGAACAAACGATCGATCGTTTGTGTGTTCAGTTGTAAATCTTTAATTCAACTTATATAAATAAAAATGGCAAAAAACTGAATCCGCTTGCGTGCAATCATATACACATTTTTAAAAGTTCTTTTAATTGTCCCCAACATTGATTTTCTTGCCAATATTTATTATTCGCTGTCGATGGATGTGGCAGAGGAATGATATATATTTTTTTATCTTTTACCTTTAATACCGTTTTAAAAGCAACGGAGTTTGAATAAGTTCCCCCAGCTTCTATATTAAACTGATAATCTCCGTTCCTTTTTATTCTAATATTTATATTAACCTTCTTATTTTCAGTATGTAATATATTAAAATCGTCCTCTAAAGTTGCTCCTTTGTTAAAGATTTTTACTAAAAAATAAGTTACTTCTTCAGAAAAAGAGAATATAAAACATTCATTTTTTATTTGATTTATTCTTTCTTCAAGGAATCTGAACTCAACTTCTTCAAAATATTTTATGAACGAACCCTTACTTCCTAAACCACTTACCTTATTATCATGATCGACTAATACAGTTTTGACTAGTTCTGTAAAACAAAAATCTAGTTCTCGCCCTTTAATTTCCGCTAGCAGCCTATAAATCTTATCTAATCTCTTATATATACCCGTACCGGATTGAATAATTTTTTTATAGAAATCATTGCAAAAGGTATTCCAATCTTGCTTCGATCTATCGTATTCCTGCTTTAAATACTTATTAACTAATCCATATACTGTAGATACAAACATGACAGAAGGTTTACTTCCAAAATTCTCGGTTAAGATATCTGGGCATGGAGAACAGCCTGTATTAATTTCTCTTATTATGTTATCAATAGAAAAATATTTTGCGTCTAGTAAATTTAGACCGGCTCTGTCATTTGTATTTAGATTTATCCAAATTTCATCATTGATCTTATCATCCATTTTTAATTTTAATTTATTGGTAAATGCCATGTACCCCTTACTCCTTTGTAATTTTTTTATTTACTTATTCTTCTCGATTAGCTTTAATTCCTTCTTAAACTAAACTGTCTTATTATGCCCCAGTTGACCTAAAAAAGAAGAAGATCAAATGACCTTCTTCTTGAATACTTTGGTGACAGATAGGTTTCTACTGCTATCTCGAAAATATGAAATTGTAGAACATGAAGATTTGAAACGTTCGATTTGTTGTCAATCAAGCCAGCTCCTTATTAAGCTTATAATATGAAAGCAGCCAAGTGCATACTTTTTATATAATTCATTTGCATGTTAATGAGCGGTTTCCTCCCTCTATAAATGTTAATATATCAACGGTTGTAGCCGTTTCAGGGGTGTCAAAAAATATTTTTCGACAAAGTTCCTAACATTATTTCTTAAATATATGTATATCTTACATTGGGTGGGTACACTTCGTGGCCACTACTGGTTAAATTTGGTTGTAGTAGGGGAAGCGTATGGGATGCACCGTGGATCTCTGCATCGCTGATGATGACGAACCCTCCCATGTCTCTTGGCATCTTAGTGGAATAAAAGATTTTATAATCTTGATAGATATAATGCGAGTTCTCTTATCTTTTCATCAGTTTTTTCCTTTATCTCATCTCGTCTTTTATTAGGCGAATAGAATGTATCTCTTTTTATAATATGGTCAGAAAGATTGAGTAGTCCAATTGCTTTTTTATTAAACTTCCTCGCAACAGCTAGAGTTGTAGCTGTTTCCATATCAACCCCTATATGACCACTTTTAGCCCATTTTTGAACCATTTCACTTGTTTCTACCATGATTGCACCCGTTGTAAAGACGGTTCCGGTTACATAACTATATCCCCTGTCTTCACAAAAGTTAATTGCTGTCTCTATAAGTTCTCTATCAGATTGTACTGTTTGTTGGTCTGGTAGATACCAATGTGAAACACCATCTGCCATTTCAGCAGCGGTTACAATTAAAATATCACCAAACTGTACATCATGAGATAGACCACCAAAGTATCCCGTCTGAATGAAAATATCGGTTCCAAGAGATGCAAATTGATGACATATTACTGCAGCACTTGGACCTCCAAATACATTAGCAAATCCGATTCTTTGATTATTTAATTTCCCTATAATTGAATTCCAATGAGGTGTCCATATATCCTTAACAATCTTATCTTTCCATATCGTTAGGTTTTTTTCATATTCCCAAGCACCATGAATAATAAATGACTTTGGAACATCCTTTTCTTCTATATTAAATGCTTTTAGCCAATCTTTCTTTGTAAATTCACCGTATAATTTCAAGATTATCACTCCCTAGATGGTGCTATATACATCCAATTTAAAATTTTAACCTCTGGTTCACGCAGTACACCCGATGCGGCGCAACACCTCATCCGGGTGTTGTAGAACGTATTGTTCAAAGCGAGTAATGGACTGGGCAATGTCATTTTGATCCTTGTGAAAAACGTTGGCAATCACCTCATCTTTCAACCACTTCCATAACCGTTCAATTGGGTTCAACTGTGGAGAATACGGTGGCAAAAAGATGAAATGAAACGCATCGCCTTCCTCGCCATTAAGAAAGGCTTGCACCATCTTGGCATGATGAATACGCGCATTGTCCAATACAAGCACGAGGAATCGATCAGCATATTTCTCTTTCAATCGGCGCAAAAAGTCAAGGAACGTTTCGGCATTGGCGGATGATGCACGATGAAACACCACATCGCCTTGTTGAACATCGACGGCGCCAAAAATAGAAACGTGGGCGTGGTGACCGTAGCTCGGCACGTGTTTTTGATTCCCTACTTCTGCCCATGTCGTACGTAGCGCTTGATAAGCACGAACATGTGTCTCATCCACATAAAACAGCATGGCATTCTCGGTAATTAGTTTTTTTTATAAATTCAAGTTCTCTTTGAAAAGCAGCTTGACGCTTAGCGTCTCCTTTGACGAGCTTATACGTCGGGCATGTCCATGACAAACGCAAACGATGCAACAACTTGCGAATACCTTCCCGTGACATGGAAACACCATAGGTTTGTTGAATGTAAGATTGTAAAATGCGCGTGTTCCATGATGAAGCGATGCCCCAGCCAGCATCCAAAGGTGTGGTGGTTAACACGAGTTGTCTGATTTCTTGTTGTTGTTCTTCCGTAAGAAATGGCACACGACCAGGCGGCAACCGACGATCGAGTAGATGATCGAGCCCACCTTGATTAAAACGTGCAACGTAGATGGTAACGGATTGACGGCATACGTTGACCATTTTGGCCACATCTTTACCGAGGTGACCTTCCATGACAAGACGAACAGCGGTCACCCGAACGCGAAGAGAAGCATCTTTGGTTTTCCGTTCTTGTTTCCGAAGTGTTCGAGGTGTCCAACCGTGATCATTTGTGATTTTCAAACGTTTCATGCCAATTCCGCTCCTTTTGTATAGAAATATTTAGGAGCAGTATAGCCATGAAAAAAAGGTGTTCATACAGACATCAGTTGTTTAACAAGCATCAGTTCATCCCGAATCGGAATGCCGTCTGCGCTAAAGAGCGGAATGCTCGGTTTAATTTGTCTTGCTTTTTCCACGGCATTCGGGAAGACTTTAACAATCTGGTAGCCTCGTTTTTGATAAAATCGCAATGCGCGCAAATTATCGTTCGTAGTAATTAGGCGAATTAAGGCACATCCATGCTGCGCGGCGAATGCTTCCACTTGTTCCAAAAGAGCGCTGCCGATCCCTTGGTTTTCAATCACACTGTCTAGTGAAACAATCTCGCATTCCCCTTTATGGATGACAAAGGTGATTAGCCCCGCTATTTCCCCGTTGTCTTGGAGAGCGGCAAAACCGTCCAGCTCGCTGCAATCATACACTCCCGTTGAAACAACCATTTGCGGACTTCCCCAATGGGCATTAAAAAACTTCTGCACTGTCGAATGGTCAGCAAGATGAGTAGGGATGATGTTCATATTAATCTACCTTTCATGTCTGATTGATGTGTATCCTAATCTTCAAACTCGGTCAAGTCCTGATTATTGTGTAAAATTTCGCTCTCGTTCCAACGAATTTAGGCCTTGGGAAAATTAAACAGATCTTTGCCGTTTCTTTTTACACAAAAACTCGGACTTCATCTCATTTCTGGATATAAATACATATAGTAAAGATTAGTATTGGTATTACTCACATAAATAAAACCTTCATAATCACTAGGAATAATAAAATATTCATATCCTTTATCTTTGTTATAGAAGTCACTTTCTTCAAAATAAGATAAGTATAAGTTTTGATAATCATTTTTAGCAGCCTCTGAAAATAATTCTTTTCGTCTTATCTTTTCTAAATCAACATTTTTAAGTCTGATGGTATTGTTTTTACCTTCAGATATTAATATATTATAATTCCTACGTTTTGCCAAAAAATCACCTTTCCAATAAATTGAAATACCATTATTTTTTCTATCTACATTTAATGCATCCGAATTAAGTGGTAGAGAATAATATATAATTCCTACTCCTACGCATGAAAAAAAAGTGAATACACTTACGAACAGTGCCTGGCACTGTTCGCTACATTCGATGGTTTTGTCGTTAACTATTGTAGCAAAGGGACGTTTTGTTTGCCTAACAAAAAACTGTCCATAAAACTATACTAGCACCAGTATCATATTGTCCAAACTGATGAACATAAACCCACATAACAGTAAAAAGAAGCCCAGGCAAGAAACGTAAACGCCTGGGTGTGACAGTAGCGATCATTCATAATGAAATCTCTTCCAATCTTTATGTAAATTGTAAATAAGGATTAATCTAAGGAAATGTTCTACCTTATGAGTGATCCTCACTTTTCTTTCTTCACTAAGTCTATTTCATTAGTTGAAAACAGAATTTAGTTAAATTGCAAATGTTGATTTCCGTAAAAAACACGAAGAATAAAATCACGGGCTGGGACCTTCAGTTTGTCGTAGGCAAGCAAAAATTCCCGATTGTCATACGCTACTTCTTTGAAAGTGACACTGATTCCTTCCGCACCGATGTTTAGAATAGCGTATGGAGCTAGAGGCTTGTGATAACAGCCTAAAGCGCCCGGATTAATATAAAGCCTCTCCTTAGATCTAAAATGATGTAGTATATGATGATGACCGAAACAAACGACATCTACGTCAGAAGTTTTATATAGTTCGTCAAGTTTCTTTATTGTTGGTTGTTGATCAATAGGGATAAACTGATTTTCTTCGTTCAAATGATAATGCACAAATAATAATTTTTTCCCATTGTATTCGGCATATAATTTTTTCGGTATTTTCGATAAAGCGGGAATAAATTTTTTGTCCAGCTGTGAAGCAATCCATTGATGATGTTCTTTTTCTTCGCCCACACTTCCCGGTTCTTTCCCTTTCATTATGTTTAAAATGGCTTCATCATGATTCCCCATAACATAAGATATATCATTGCGGGAAAATAAAAGTTCAAGAACTTTGTTTGTTTCGTGTCCAATCGCCACTAAATCACCTAGGCAGTAAATATGTTCTACTGGATTATTTCTGTCAATATCATCCAATACCGCTCGCAAGGCAGCACTGTTGCCGTGAATATCGGTTATGATTGCTAATTTTGTTTCCAAAACTCCCCTCTCCAATTCTTTATTAATTTATAATATTTTGGTGATTGTTTTTTTCATACCTAAGACCATCATTCTATCAACCTATTAGGCGTTCTTGTCCTTTTATTCAAGAATAAAGGCGTTTTCCCTCAGTTCATAAAAAATAAAAGCCGTTTCATTCATCGAACTTCCCTGTTTGATAATCAAGAATAGCTTGACGAATCTCTTCTTTTGTATTCATGACAAACGGTCCGTATGCGACAACAGGTTCATTTATTGGCTCACCTGCATACAGGAGAATGCGAAGTTTTTCTTTAGCAGTGATTTTAATTTCGCTCTCGGAAGCTCCGTCCGCTGAACTTAAAAACAACACTTGTCCTTTATGTCCTTCTGTTTCATCGATCCCAAAAGTTCCGCTTCCTTCTAAAATATAAAGAAAGCCGTTATAACTTCCCGGCAAATCTTGTACAACACTCGCTCCTGGCTCTAGCAACATTTCTACCATCGTAACAGGAACATGATTAAGGGTTGAAGCCTGTACCCCTTTTGATGAACCAGAAAAAACTCGAATAATAGCCCCTTCTTCTTTACGCACAGGCATATCCTTACTTTTTAAATTTTGATAACGAGGCTCAGTCATTTTTTTCGCGCTCGTCAAGTTAATCCATAACTGCAGGCTATGCACAGTAGAACCAGGTGCTGGGTCTTCTTTATGAATGACACCTCTCCCAGCTGTCATCCATTGCACATCTCCCGGCTCCAGTTTTCCATAACCTGCTTTATTGTCAAAATGTTCAAGCACCCCATCAATCACATATGTCACCGTTTCAATGCCGCGATGCGGATGAAGATCGAACGTTCCTCTTTGAAAAAAATCTTCGGCAAGCATTAAGAACGGGTCGTATTCTTGCCAATTTCCCGGTTCTAAAACAAAACCATTCTGGTGAATTGGGCTGTTTGTTTGGTACTGCACTGTCTTAATACGACGAATGCCTCGTTGTGCTTTCATCCTATTTCGCGCAGGAGACTCCCACTTCAACGACCAAAGGGAGTAAGTGGGAGAGGAATGCGCGTTCCCCCTTTCTTTTGTGTATGATATAATAAAGGCGTGGAGAAAACCGTTCAATAAAGGCACTCCAATAACTGCTACTCGATGTATGGAGTTGGTTACAGGAAACGTTGTAACCGTAAAACATCGAGCGTAGGTCCGTCTGTTGTGTGTGGAAGCCAAGTACTGCCAACAGACACACCGAGAGAATCGGTAACGATGCAGGCATGACCTGCGTCGTTGGGTAGTCGTCAACCTGCCCCTGATGCAACCCCAAGTCAAGGAAGGAGGAAGAAGTCCGTTTGCACTTCTGGGGAGTTGCAAGCCCTCACTTCAAGCGTTAGCTAAGTGGGGGTAGTTGACAAGGCTCTCCTCCTGTTTCTAGTTGACGTTGTTTAGTTTTGTTCTATTTTATTTTCGTAACATATTTGAATTGAAAATGTTTAATGTTTCCATCATTATATCCTTGCCAATGGATTCATTCAATCCTTCCTTACGAACAGTGCCTGGCACCGTTCGCTTTGAGTTTCGCGATCTCCATACTCTCTTGACATTGACAGAATCGTTTGGTGAAGATTTGGATGTTTTGAAGAAAAATAAACCCGCCTCGACATGGGCGGGTTTTTTCTGTCAATCCAAATACTTCTCGCATAACGATACGAACTTTCCATCTGACTTTAGCCCTTCCAAAATGCTTCTCAACATTGCACTTCTTTTGGGAAGCTGCTTCTCGAACTCTGCCACAAATGTGTCCTTGTCCCACTGTGATTTGCCAGCGTGATAAAACAGCTTTTCCAGGCGTTCCAACTCGTCGGCAGTAAAGCCAGTGGCTAAGGCCAGAATCGCAAAGCTTTTGTGCTCCTTGTTCACCATATCTAAGAGTAACGTAATTGCGTCGGTGGCTAGACTCAATTTTGCTTCAAGATCCTTGATTCTTTCCTCGTTCATAGCACCCTCCTTGTACTATAGTAATACCCAGTCTACGAATTTTGAAATGACCCAACCAACCTGTCTCGCTGTACTCAGTGGTACTCCCAGATCATATAACGCCCCGCTAACTTGATCTTGAATGATTTGGATAGAAAGGTCTTTCCAAGAAGCTATGGTCCGCAAGGTATCAGCAATATTATCGGCATATTCCCTGATAGTATCTGCTACCTTTTTACTGCCGTAGTCCTTACGAACAGTGCCTGGCACTGTTCGCTAAACAGTGCCTGGCACCGTTCGCTAATTTAGGACGTATTTGAACAGCGAATCGATTTTCTGATCGCTCTCCAATCACCTGTGCAACATCATTGACGTGGGACAAAGAGGGACACAACATAGTTGAACAGCACCCGACACCGTTCGCTAATCTCCCAACCGTTCCCGTACTTCCTCCTCTGTCATGTCGAGAATATGGGCAACGTCTGTTATACTCATTCCTTTTTCGACCATTTTTCGAATCGTTTCATTTTTCCCTTCTTCTCGACCTTGTTCTAAGCCTTCTTCCAATCCTTCTTGTCTTCCTTCTTCCCGACTGCCACGAATGTTTGAGAGTTGATCAAGGAGCCATTTCAGCCGCATTTCGTATGCGTAACGGTTTTCGGGGTCGACGCTTAAGTTTTGCCATTCTTCTAGCGCTTCTAAAATGTCTTGTTCTGTCATGGCTATTCCCTCCAATTCACGAAACATCTCTTCATCCATTTTTTTCGTTCGTCCATCGACAGCCGACAACATCGTTAGCCATGGCCATTCCGGTGACTGTTTCACTTCTCTCCGATATTTCTTCCATTTTACCATAAATTGTGACAAGTCGAGTACATGAAATTCAAGGTGATGGCTCCAAAGAAACTGTTCTTCGTCTTCACGAATGTGAAAAACGGTATGAAAGCGATCTGTTTCATGTGGGAAAAGGGGATAATTTAAGATGGCGATCATAATCGTTGGAGGGAGAATGTCGTACCGTTCTCCTTTCGATAGTGAAGATGAAAACAACCTTGCCCAGTAATACAATAGCCGTTCGGGCATGCCGTATTGTGGGATGATTTGAATTTCAACGTGAATGCGCTCGCCGCGATTTGTGCGAACGATGACATCTAACCGTCCAGTCTTACCGTCTTCTGTTTCTTTCGTTAGTTCGGTGTTTTCAAACTGTACGTCGATGATGCGATCATCTCCAGTCCGATGCAGCAACGCATTTAAAAACGCCATCGTGATTGACTTTCTGCTTGGGTGGCCGAACAGTTGTTTAAACATAAAATCCATTTTTAAATCGAGGTATTGCATACAAATCATCCTTTCGTAAAATATAGGGGACAATTTGATTAAAATCGGGAAATAAGGGAAATGCAAAAGTAGAAAATTGAATTTTGCGGAAAATTTTTATGACAAATGGGGTAAAAAAGCGGGAGGATGAACCGTTTTTTAGGTTGAAAATTTAATTTTTGAAGGGAGAGAGTGATTAAAAGATAAAATAAATTCCAACTGTTTAAATTCAGCCCACTTGATCATGTGGCTGAATAGTTACAAAGTGTTTATTCTTCGCTGGACCATATCTTTGGAAACGAATAAAACGGAAAAGAGAAGAAGTTTTGATTAAAGTCTCAGATGACTAGATATCATCCACATCCATTTCAGGGGAAAGCCATTGTCGCTTTGCCTTTTTTCTTTTTAATCAAAGAAAGGGAAGACAAAAGAAAAGCCCCGCAGAGATTTCTCTCCGCAGAGCTTTTCGACATACTTCGGGCGGTGACAGGCACCGATCCTAAGTTCCCTAAGAGTGGAATCTATAAAATTTGGGGTCAGTTCCAACACGAAGGCAAGGTTATTACCGTTCCTTTCGTAGTCAAAGTCTCATAACAACTTTAAAATCCTCCCACGGCGGAGGATTTTTTTTGTTTTCTTAAGGCATATTTTATGGTTTTGATAGATATACAAAGTAAAGACAACTAGTACAAGGGGGGACGATGGGTGAATTCACTTGGGCTTTTAGGGTTTTCTGCTTCTGCTATTGGAATGTTATCTGGTGGAGTGATTGCTTGGTTGTTTAAAAGTTTACAAAAAGGAATGCCGACCATTTTTTCAATATGTAGTGGAATGATATTTGGATTGGTCACAATGGAAATTTTGCCTGAAAGTATAGAAATCGGAGGTTGGTTTATTGTTATTGTCGGATTGGTTTTTGGTTATTTTATTTACAAGCATCTAGAAAAGGTTTCTCATAATGTGATCATTATTACAAATGACGCTAAAAAAGACGTATTCGTACATTCTGGTCTATTTTTAACATTCAGTATTGCCCTGCACAATTTTCCAACAGGCATTGCACTTGGAACTAATACTCACGCTTCATTGACTAAACCAATGATGACTACGATTATGCTTCACAATATTCCAGAAGGGATTGCTGTTTTTACTCCCTTGTTGATGGCTGGGTTTGGAATTCTCAGCATCATACTTGGGGCAACCATAGCCTCCGCCCCCGTAGGAGTTGGAGCCTTCATAGGAAGCAATTATGGAATGGGGGTTCCTTGGCTAGTAGCAATGATTATCGCATTGGCGATGGGGGTAATGCTTTCAGTGACGGGAAAAGAAATTTTTGGAACAGCTTTACGCACATCTACAAAAATATACTGTGTTATAATGGCTATAATTGGTTTTGTATTGGTTTCATTTTACTTATTTTTTCTGTAAAAAACTTGAGGATAACGTCATACGGGAATTTGAATAAGAATTTACAATAGATGTGCTTATATTTTAAAGGACAGCTTACTGCTGTCCTTTTTATACCCTTAAATCGGTATGTTGTAAGTCCGATTTTTCCACTTGAATTGTCGTATGCAAGATGTGAAATTCTTCTTCAATCCGTTGGATGGACTGTTTCAAAATGTCCTGACTATCCTTGGTATCATCAATGAGCAAATGGCAACTGAGCGAATCCAACCCAGAGGTGATTGTCCAGATGTGTAAATCGTGAACATCTTTTACGCCCTCAATGGATTGAAGAGTTTGCTTTACTTTGTCCATATCAATTGTAATCGGCGTTCCTTCCATAAGAATGTGAAAGGAGTTGCTTACCACACCCCAAGCGCTTCTCAAGATTAATAGCGACACGACAACACTGATGATGGGGTCAGCCACATACCAGCCGAAAAAGTACATTACAATCCCTGCCACAATTGCCCCAATCGCACCTAATGCATCAGAAATGATATGCAAATAGGCACTTCGCACATTTACATTTTCTTTGGTATCACTTTTTTTGTCAAAATAAATGCGCTGGTGATGTTTGCCAACAATCCAATGGTAGCAATGAGCATCATTGTACCACTTGCGACTGTTGGAGGTTCAAAAAAACGTTTATAAGCTTCGTAAGAAATAAATCCCGCAATGACGAATAAGAGAAGTCCATTCAACATAGCTGCCAGTATTTCAAATCGGTAAAAACCGTATGTTTTTCGTGGAGAAGGGGGTCTTGCGGCGAACCACATAGCAAACAAGCTCAAAGCTAGAGAGCCAATATCGCTTAACATATGCCCTGCGTCCGATAGTAATGCTAGGCTATTCGTAAACAGTCCACCAAAGAACTCCAAAACCGTTATCCCCGAAGTAATAAGAAGAGCGATCATTAATCCCTTTTTGTTATCTGATACGTGGGAATGATTATGATTGTCTCCCATATCATCAGCCTCCTCTCATTCATTATTAGCTAAATCACCCATTTTCATTAAAAAACATTTCCTAAACTTGACAAAAAACTGAATTTAAAATATTATTACATACATATGAACATATGCTCATATATAATAAATAAAGTGAGGGAAATCATAATGAAAACCGAAGACCATTCTTTCTTAAAATCTGAAACCATTGAAAATGTATCGCAAATATTTAAGGTATTAGCCGATCCAACAAGAATCAAAATTCTTTATTTGTTATCGCAAGAAGAGTGCAATGTAAATCACATTGCAGAAGTATTGGAAATGTCTCAATCAGCTGTTTCCCACCAACTTAGTATGTTACGAAATCTGAGACTGGTTAAGTATCGCCGTGAAGGAAAAACACTATTTTACTCCTGCGATGACGAACACGTTATTTCATTATTAAAACAAGCCATTGACCATTCTGAACATCATTAAGGAGGCGTTTTACAATGCATAATCATCATCACCATCATTCTCACGATCACCACGGTCATCACCATCATCACGGTCACGGACATCATCACCACGACTTCGGCAGAGAAGGTAATAAAAAGGGGCTTACGATTGCCCTTCTCATCACCTCTGGAATTATGTTGTTAGAGTTTTTCGGAGGTTTAATCACAAACAGCCTAGCCCTTCTTTCTGACTCTGGTCATATGCTTAGTGATGCCAGTTCACTTATTCTTAGCTTAGTTGCAATTTGGTTTGCAACCAAACCAGCTTCCCCCAATAAAACGTATGGCTTTTATCGTTTTGAAATCTTAGCCGCTTTATTTAATGGAGTTACCTTGTTTGTTATCGCTGGATTTATCGTATGGGAAGCTATTCAGCGTTTTTACAACCCGCCAACTGTAGCTAGCGGTTCTATGATGCTGATTGCATTCATTGGACTTTTTGCCAACCTTTTAAGCGCCTGGGCGTTAATGAGAAAAGGTGATGTTAAAAATAATGTCAATCTTCGTAGTGCCTATCTTCACGTTATCGGAGATGCTTTAGGTTCTGTTGGAGCCATTGTTGCAGGACTCGTTATGTGGCTCTTTGGTTGGTATATTGCAGACCCCATTATTTCAGTTTTGGTTGCTTTATTAATTTTGAAAGGTGCTTGGGGAGTTATTAAACATACGGTTCATATTTTGATGGAAGGAACGCCTATTACCATTGACCAAAATGAAGTGAAAAAAGCCTTAGAAAGTATTGAAGGAGTGATTGACGTTCACGACCTTCATATTTGGACAATTACTTCAGGGTTGGACTCATTAAGTTGCCATATTTTGATTGAAGATCATCAAGACAGCCAAAAGGTTTTACAAGAAGCGATCCATTTTATTGAGGAACACTTTAAAATTCAGCATACAACCATTCAAATTGAAACCTCTCAAATCCATCACGGGGAAATGAGAATCTAACCCTCTTCGGAGCTGGTTGATTCTGTACAAGGATTATATTTCTTAGGATTGCCGTGGCAGTATCGAAGAGGATCCGCTCTTATTGGAGGAGTGGGTGCCGATGCAGAGTATTTGATAAATGATTTTTTAAACCATTGAAGGTGATGGCAATGTTATGGTTAGAACTTTTTATAGCCCTTCTAAGCTTAACGTAAGTGGGAGAGTATTCATTCAAACATAAGTTTCAAATATTATTAAATGGTTTGAACAAGGTCAGTACCTTGTTCAATATTTTAGAGAGCCTAAGAACTAATAAGTAATAAAAGTTTCCCTTGACTAAAATTCTTTCGGAGGTACAATTTATTTAGGCAACATTTTCTTTGCTCTTACATATATCTAATTCTAAGTGTAGGAGCAATTTTTTTTACCCTAAAAGTTTCCTTTATGCAAAATATTTAGTACAAACCAATTACGAACAGTGCCTGGCACTGTTCGCTTAGAAAACGTTTGCGCTATTTTATGCGTATTACGCGATCGAACAGAACAAAAGCAGATGGAAGCGGCGCTGCAAGAAAGCGAAAAATGGTTTCGGATCATCGCTGAACATTCATCCGACTACATTTTAATTCTTTCTAATGAAGGAAAAGTAACGTATATTTCTCCTTCTTTTGAAAACACGTTCGGTATCGTTCGAGAAGAATGCTTGAAGAACGATTTGTTTCGTTACGTACATCCGGAAGATGTGTTGCTTTTGCAAGAAAAATTACAAATGTTATATGGAACGAACGAGCAACAAACCGTAGAATTTCGTAGACTCAACCAACAAGGCGAATGGGTATGGATGGAAGCTCATGGAAAAGCGATTTTAAATGAGGACGATCAGCTTGATTACATTGTTGTTACGGCGAAAAATATTAGTGAGCGCAAAAAATATGAAGAAAAATTGCATCAGCTCGCTTATTTTGATTCGTTAACTGGCATTGCCAATCGCAGTTATTTTGAAAAATATATACGTCAGCTTGTTGAAGCGCAGACGACGTTTGCCTTATGCTATTTGGATTTTGATAAGTTCAAATGGATTAATGATCATTTTTCGCACCAGGCGGGAGATTATTTTTTAAAAGAGGCGGTGAAGCGGGTTCAAGCGGTGTTGCGTGCTGATGATTTTTTTTGCGCGAATTGGCGGAGATGAATTTGTGCTATTGTTGACGAATGCAACAAAAGAAAAAGTGTCCGAGTTAGCGGAGCGGTTGATTCAGGCGTTTCACCAGCCGTTCCGTTACGAAAAACAAATGATTCAATCGACGCTTTCGATCGGCATTGCGTTTTTTCCGAGTGATGCGGACGACCAAGAACAACTGATGAAATATGCCGATCAAGCACTTTACTATGTGAAAGATCGCGGAAAAAACGGCTATTATTTTTACCAGCCCGTTCAAAACCAGGCGGCGGTGATTAAGCGTGATCTTCCGTTTGCAATTATGCGTGAACAATTTTATTTATGTTATCAGCCGAAAATCGAATTAGGAAGCGGCTCTGCGATGGGGGTAGAAACGTTGCTTCGCTGGCGGCATCCGAAACTTGGAGAAATTCCGCCGCTTGAATTTATTCCACTTGCAGAAAAAAGCGGATTTATTTTTGAAATTACCTTGTGGGTATTAGAGCAGGCATGCCGGCAAGTAAAGGAGTGGCAAGTCCATTTTCCGCAGTTAAAATTAGCGGTAAATTTATCTCCATTTTTGTTGAATCGAAAAGAACTGGTCGGTCATGTCATTTACATATTGAACGAAACTGGCTTTGCGCCGGAGCATTTAATTTTAGAAGTGACAGAAAGCGGATTGATGGAAAATATCGAAACAGGCAGGCATATTTTAACGGAGTTGAAAAACATCGGTGTGCAAGTGGCGATCGATGACTTCGGTACCGGTTTTTCATCGCTTGCCTATATCCGTAATTTGCCGGTGTCGATGTTAAAAATTGACCGCAGCTTTATTCAAGGGATTGTTGAAAATTCAAAAGATGCAACGATTGTCGATACGATTATTCATTTAGCGAAAAGCCTTGATATTCAAGTACTTGCAGAAGGGGTCGAAACGAATCACCAATTATCTCTCCTTCAACAAATGCACTGTGATTTTGCCCAAGGCTTTTATTTCAGCAAATCGCTCGAAGCGGAAAAGTTAAAGCAATGGCTTGAGCAATATAACCGAGCAAACATGCCCTCTAACACGTAATGGTGAGAGGGTATGTTACAAGGGGGGACTAGCGTGCTTATGCTATATTTGACAAGACATGGGGAAACGGAGTGGAATATAGAGAAGCGCATGCAAGGTTGGCAAGATTCGCCGCTGACGGAAAAAGGCAGGGAAGATGCGCGCCGGCTTAGGAAAAGGTTAGAGGAAGTCGATTTGACAGCAATTTATGCGAGCACAAGCGGACGGGCGCTTGATACAGCAAAGATCATCCGTGGGGAGCGGTTGATTCCGATTTATCAAGAGGAAAGATTGCGGGAAATCCATCTCGGGGATTGGGAAGGAAAAACGCATGACGAAATTCAGCGGTTCGACCCCATTTTGTTTCACCATTTTTGGAATGAGCCGCACTTGTACGCCCCGAAGCGAGGGGAACGATTTAGTGACGTGCAAAATCGGGCGTTTGCTGCATTAACTGACATCATCAATGAGTACCGTTCCGGCAATATTGTAATTGTAACGCACGGAGTTGTCTTAAAAACGATCGTGACTCGTCTGAAACAAGCCCCGCTGGAAGAACTTTGGGCTCGGCCGTTTATGCATGGTGCGAGTCTTACAACCGTTCGAGTGAAAGACGGGCGATTGGAGTTGCTTGTAGAAGCAGATGTGTCGCATTTAGAGGAAGTGAAAGAGGTATAACAAAATATCCCGCTTGCCTTTTAACTAAGGAAGCGGGATGTTCATTAAAGGAGCCCTAGCCACTGTACGATATGGGCGGTTGTAAACGTTACGGCAATCGCAATACCTGTTGGAAGTGCGAACGCCACAAACGTCCATTTTTTGCTTTTCGTTTCTTTATAAATATTGATGAGTGTTGTCCCGCACGGATAGTGAAGCAACGAAAACAGCATCATATTTAACGCCGTCAGCCATGTCCAGCCGTGGTCGAGGAAAATTTGTTTCAGAGAATGAAGCCCATCAACTTCGGTTAACGCTCCTGTCGATAAATACCCCATCAATAAAATCGGAAGCACAATTTCATTGGCAGGGAGCCCTAAAATGAACGCCATCAAAATGTAGCCGTCGAGTCCTAACTGGCGGGCAAACGGATCAAGCAAATGGGCGACATAAGCAAGGACTGTTGTATCACCGATATGAATGTTAGCTAACACCCATGTCAACACGCCAGCTGGAGCAGCGACTGTTACAGCCCGCTTTAAGACGTAAATGGATTTATCCAATGTGGAGCGAACAATCGTATCCCATATTTTTGGCCGCCGGTATGGCGGAAGTTCGAGCGTATAATGGGTCGGCATGCCGCGTAACGCGGTTTTGGATAACACCCAGGAAACGGTGAGGGTGACGACGATTCCAAATACGACCATCGCGACGACCACACTTGCTGTCATCAACGTCTTCCAGCCACCTGTATAGCCAGCTGCCATAAATAATGAAGCAAGCAAAATTAACGTCGGCCATCTGCCGTTGCAAGGGACAAAGTTGTTCGTTAAAATGGCCAGCATTCGTTCACGTGGCGACTCGATAATTCTTGTGGACATGATCGCCGCAGCGTTGCAGCCGAACCCCATCGCCATCGTCAGCGACTGCTTTCCGTGCGCTCCTGACTTTTTAAATAACCGGTCCATGTTAAAAGCAACGCGTGGAAGATATCCGTAGTTTTCGAGCAAAGCAAAAATCGGGAAGAAAATCGCCATCGGCGGCAACATGACGCTCACGACCCACGTTGTGCCACGGTACAATCCTAGCACGAGAATTCCGTGCAGCCACTCTGGGGCATGCATTTTCTCAAAAGCAAGCGTTATATATCCTTCAAACCATCCGAAAAATTCAGCGAGCAGCGAAGAAGGAACGTTTGCGCCAGCGATTGTGATATAAATAACGACGGCAAGCATGGCGAGCATAATAGGGAATCCCCAGATTTTTGAAGTAAAAATACGATCGAGCTTTTCGGTTTCATGCAGCTTTTCACGTTTTGTGTACGTAATAGTTTCTTTGCAAATGTCTCTTGATGTTTGGAAAATAGCGGAAACAATTTGTTCCCTTGTATCGCCGTCCGATAAACTTTTCGCATAATCCATCAATTCATCAAATGGATTTAGCGGAACAGTGGCACGCATAGTTCGGCACCCCCTTTAACAAATGATGCGGCTGATGCTGCAAGGCGTGAAGCAATGACGTATCTCCGTCTAATAAACGAAGCGCAACCCAGCGCGCCGGATATTCCTCCCCGACAATTTCTTTAACAAGCGGGAGAAGTTTGGTGATCTTTTCTTCGATCGCGCGACTGTATGAAACAACGATCGGTTTTGTTTTGATTTCCCCGTGAACCATCCGGACGATTGTTTCGAGCAATTCCTCGATGCCTTCTTTATTACGCGCCGCAAGCGGTACAACCGGAACGCCTAGTTTTTTGGAAAGTTTAGCGATATCAATGACAATTCCTTTCTTTTTCGCTTCGTCCATTAAGTTGAGGCAGACGATGACACGGTCGGTCATTTCTAATACTTGCAACGCTAAATTCAAATTTCGCTCCAGCGCCGTTGCATCCAACACGACGAGCGTAACATCAGGCTTGGCAAAAATGATAAAATCCCGCGCCACTTCTTCGTCCACGGAGTTAGAGTATAACGAATACGTTCCGGGAAGATCGATGATTCGATATTGTTCATCTTTATAGGTGAAAAAGCCTTCGGCGTGAACGACCGTTTTCCCCGGCCAGTTTCCTGTATGTTGCCGCAAGCCCGTTAACACGTTAAATAACGTACTTTTTCCTGTATTTGGATTTCCTGCGAGTGCAATCGTATATTCACGATTATTCATTGCCGATCCTCTCCCCGTAAATATTAGAACTTTCTTCCTTTCTTAAAGCAATGGTCGTATGGCTGACACGATAAGCCGTTGGGTCACCTAACGGACTTTTTTGCAAGACTGTTACTTCACAGCCGGGCACAAACCCTAAATCAAGCAGTCTCCGCTTCATTGTTCCTTCTATATTAATCTTTGTGATACGAAAACGTTCTCCTGGTTGAGCATCACATAAACGTTCGAGTTTTGCTTGAGTCATAACAGTTTCCCTCCTATTAACAATTTGTACAGAGGTTATAATTTTTCCCTAAACCAACTTTTAATCTTATCTTATTCAGCGAATGTCATTTTGTCAACGATTTTGCTTGTTTTTTGGCGAAAAGAGCATATTCCTTACGAACAGTGCCTGGCACCGTTCGCAATTGACCTTTTGCTTTCCCAAAGTTAAAATGAAAGACAATTAAAGGAACGAAGGAGTTAGTATTTCTATGCCTAGCTTTCAATATGGCAAGACAACAATAGATTATGCAGTAGAGTATAAGCCGGAAAAGCGGGATGTGACGATATCGGTTGAATGGTTGGAAGGAGTAAAGGTCGTAGCTCCTGAGGGGATAGAGCCTACACTTTTACATTCTATCCTTTATAAAAAAGCTCCATGGATTATTGATAAATGGCAGGCGTTGAATCAAATTTCTGATTGCCCTGCTCCAAAAGAGTTTGTAAGCGGAGAGAAATTTGCTTATTTAGGGCGCAATTATCGATTAAAAGTATATAAAAGCGAGGAAGTTACAAAGCCGATTCTTATGTTTAAACAAGGGAAATTTATTGCCACGGTGCCACCGCATTTAACAGAAGAAGAAAGAATCTCATTTTTCCAACAAGCGTTCAAAGATTGGTATATTCTGTACGGAGAAATGAAACTACAAGAACGTTTAAAAATTTATTGCCCTAAAATGGGAGTAACCCCTACTAAAATTAAATTAAAAGAACAAAAAATGCGCTGGGGAACATGTACAAACGAAGGAGCCATATATTTAAACTGGAGAATTATGATGGCACCAATGCCGATTATCGATTATTTATTAGTACATGAATTAGCACATATTAAATATCCGAATCACTCCAATGATTTTTGGCATTTTGTTAAATCTGTGATGTCGGACTATGAACAAAGAAAAGAATGGTTGCGTGTAAATGGCCCAACCTTAACTTTATAAATGACGAAAGCCTCCCTAGATTGGTAGGAGGCTTTCATACGTTTATCGTTTATAATGAACCATCGCTAATGACATAATCTGTTGCGTTACATTTTCTATCTGATCTTTAGGGATAACACTTGCCCGCAACTGCTTTTTAATTTTCTTCCGCATTTCTCGTTTTACATCTTCTTTGTTTACCCAATCAATGACTTGGCTTTCCTTGGCAATCATGTCTGTTACAAGATGCGTCAACGCATCGATCGTATCTTTATGTTCTTCGTCTGGAAGAAGCTGTTGGAACAGCTGGTAAAATGGATATTGTTCCCGTGTAAAGCCAAGATTTTGCGCTTGTTGGTTGACGTTTCGCATGTCATTGACCATGCTGCGTAGCTTTTCTACTAATTCTGCGATATCCATCATTTTTTTCCGTCTTGCTTCGATTAATTGTTCAAGTTTTTCTCTTAACGACGTGTAGTATACAGGGTTTTCTTCCAGCTTCACTTTAATCTCATGACGAATCGCATGTTCCATTTCCGCCGCCTGTGCTTCTTTTGAAGGGGCTTTTTTTAGCCGCTCATCAAACTTACTGGACAAAATATCAATCGGTTCATGGATGACTTCGACAGACTCAGCATATAAATGCTCTGCAATTAATTGTTTGACCTTCTCGCCACACTCGGAAATATCCATTTGCTCGTCACGATATAACGTTTTTGCCATTTGCCGTACTTTCCCTAAAAACTTTAAGTCTTCTATATATGGAGAAGCTTCACGGTTCGGTAAAATCATATCCATTCGTTTGGAAAACTCTTTAAACGCTTTTTCAAACTCATGACGCACATCTTCAGGCTCTAATACTTGAACGCACGCATCGGCATCGCTTCGGTTAATATAGTCAAAAAAGCTCATCGCTTTTCGGTGGGCTTGTTTCAACTTTGGCAATTCGCTTTCAATCGGCAACAACGCTCCTTGAATATCTTGTTTAGAGAAAATCGCGAGCGCCTTCTCTAAAAATTTCGATACCCCAAAGTAGTCAACAATAAGCCCATACGTTTTTCCTTCATACGTACGGTTTGTACGAGCGATTGCCTGAAGAAGGTTATGCTCTTTTAACGGTTTATCTAAGTACATCACTTGTTCGATTGGTGCGTCAAAGCCTGTGAGAAGTTTATCACAAACAATTAAAATCGCTAGTTTGTCTTCTTCAAACGGCTTTTTGAAGCGTTCAATTAATTGTTTTTCTTCTTCACGAGAAAGGGAGTAGTCTTTTAATAATTCATTGTTTTTATCTTCGGGACCTGTTGAAATAATTAATGCTGTTTCATATTTTCCGTTAATGAGTTCATCTAGCTTTTGTTTATAGATGGCTGCTGCTTCACGGTTCACCGCCACCACTTGCGCTTTAAAGCCGTTTGGCAAGATATAATTTTCAAAATGTTCTACAATATCTAAGGCAATTTTTCCAATGCGGCCCGGAGCGGCTAAGATTGCTTCTTCATTGGCATATTTCTTTTTAATACGCTCACGGTCTTCTTCGCTATAGTCGCTAAATTTACGATCAAATAAGCGATCTAGTGACTCGCCTTGCAAATGAAGGTCGACCATACGAGCTTCGTAGAAAATCGGAACGGTTGCCCCATCATCGACCGCTTGTTCAATCGTATATTTGTCAATATAAGAGCCAAACGTTCGTGTTGTACTTTTATCTTCTTTATCGATCGGTGTTCCTGTAAAGCCAAGATAACATGCATTCGGCAATCCTTTCCGCATGTTCATCGCTAAACCTTTGTATTGCGTACGGTGCGACTCGTCGACTAACACAAAAATATTTTCCGACCTTGAAAGTTCTGGATACTCGTCTTGATCCTTATCTGGTTGGAACTTTTGCACAAGCGTCATAATCGTTGAACCAGGACCTTGTTGTAATAGCCTTTTAAGGTCTTTAACGCTTTCCGCTTGTTGCGGATTCGGGAAGCCGCACTTACGGAATGTTTTTGTGATTTGGTCATCCAAATCTTTACGGTCGGTTACAACGACAATCGTTGGGTTGTGCAACTCTTTGATTCGTCGCAGTTTGACGGCTAAATATAACATCGTCAACGATTTGCCTGAACCTTGCGTATGCCAAATCACCCCGCCGCGATCTTTCGGCGTTTTTGCATGTAAAATGCGATGAATCGCTTTATTGACCGCACGGAATTGTTGATAACGGGCAATTTTTTTAATGACCCGACCGCCATCAACTTCAAAGACAATGAAGTTTTGAATCAAGTCAAGCAAATTTTCTTTCGATAACATTCCTGCCACTAAAATGTCTTGTTTTGTAGGTGAGTCACCAAGTTCAGGCACCGTTCTTGGATACGGATCTTTCCATTCACTGTAATGTTGTACTTTCGCACCAATTGTTCCTGCTTTCGCTCGATAATTGCTTGTCGCAATCATAAATTGGTTATAGTAGAAAAGTTGCTCATGCGTTTCTTGATAGCGTCGTAATTGGTTGACCGCTTTCGAAATTTGCGTATCTTCTTGCAACGTTGGACTTTTACATTCAATTACGACTAAAGGCAATCCATTCACAAAAATAACAACGTCAGGACGAATCGTGCCTCTTGCATTTTGAATACGGAACTGGTCAACAACAAGAAATTCATTGTTATAAGGGTTATCAAAATCAATGAGTTTAACCGTTTGATTTTTTTTCCCTTTTCCTAAGTCTTGTTGAATCGAAATGTAGTTCACAAGCATTTCATGAAACTTTTCATTCGCTTGCATTAATCCTGTTGCTTCGATATGAGTCAGGTTGTAAATGATGCGAGCAAGGTTGTTCTCGTCAATCCATGGATTTAACCGCTGAATTGCTTTCTTTAACCGTTCCTTCAAAATGACTTCACTTAATGAATCACGTTCAGACTCAAGAGCTGAGCCTGGTACATGTTCATAGCCCAGCTCTTGAAGCTGATTGATTAAACGTTTTTCTACGAGGTTTAACTCATTCCATTCACTTGAAGTGGTCACTGTGACATCACGAAACTTACGCAAGGAAGCCCCTGCCTTTAGGCACGGGGAGGAATTGCACCTTACGCAAGTTCCGCCACCCCCTTTCCATAAGCATATCCGTCAAATCGCTGAATGACTTGGACATATCTATAATTTATTCCTTGTGCGATACGCTTTCCGTCCTTGCCTTTAATATCGAAACTTCCAGTCTTTCTACATGCGACTTCGCCAAACCAAACGCCTTGATATTTCCCTCTTGGGACAACAGCCTTAACCATGTCCCCTGTTTGAAAACCAAAGAAGAATTTTTGTCTTGCAAGATAACCTCTTGGGAAGCCATATCTATCTAGGTTTGTACGAGAGCGACTACCACGCCCTTTTGCCTTGATAAATAACACTTCTTTTGTTTTGAAATATAAGTGATTTGTTGTGCTTTCGCCTACACAACAAGCGTCAAAATAATGTGTTTTCGGCAAGTCTAAACGAATACGATTCATTTTTGTTCGTGCACCTGTTCCACACTCGACATCTAATCCTGTCTGCTTTAACACTTCATACACTTTCCATCTTGTCGAGTTGATAGCACTTGTATCCTTTAATGTTTCTTTGACTTGCTTTTGAATGTGCGGATACCCGAATTCTTCTGCTGTCTTACTTCCTTTGCGCTGATTACAGTCATGACAGGCAAGACATAGGTTATCCACTCGGTCTGTTCCACCTCTCGATTTTGGAATGATATGCTCCACTTCAAGTGGAACATTTTCTTTTCCGCAATAACAACACTTCCGCCCAAACTTTTCAAGCAAGTATTCTCTTACTTCGTATCCTTGAAGCGTGCCTTGTTGATACTCTACACCATTGATTTCAGGATTTCGCATGAGTTGCGTGTCGAATTTGGCATTTTCGTATGATATATACCCAATGGGGCATAACTTCTTTAGGCGGTTAACCCATGTTTGGATATTTTGCACACGACTCTCTAGTGATGACGGCAACCACCCCTCCTTTCGCTTGCGGTTCAGAAAGCGTGGTTTTCTGTATCTTGTTTTTCGATTTCGTCTTGCTCGACGAAAAGCACGCCTTTTATCTATTCTTTCCTTGATGTCTGTGCGATGGTCAAGTTGCCCTAACCATACCACTTCTTGTCCTCGCAAAATCGCTAATCCTGTATGCCTGCTTCCATAGTCGATTTTTAGCCGATATGTTGCTTTAATTTCTGATTCGTCTACTGATTTTTTCAAGATGATGGTAAATGGAAATCGCCTGTAAATCGCCGCCTTCCCTTGTTTCAACAGCTTTCTTGCAACTGCTTCGTGACAAGGAGCAAGCGGACGTTTGTTTGTGTCTAACACAAAAACCATAGGGTTCTCCCCTTTCCTCTGCATAAAGCAGGTCATATTCTCCTCGACCATGTTATAGATGCTTGTTATGTGCAAGACACTAGCGCTACCCACCACGCTTGTTTAACCTTGCACGACAGAGGAACGGGCTGGAGAAGCACCCGAACGTGTCATGACATCTATAACGTAGGCTCTGTTTCAAGCCTTGGTCTGGTCAACATGGGGCTTACAAGCCCATGACTTTAGTCATTGGGTTGTTGACCTCATCATCGACTTTGACACGGACTTTGCCTGTAAGCAGGACTTGCATGAGACCTTTTTTAATAACAGTAAGTTTTTCAATTTTAGTCTTTTCAGCTTCAATCTTTTGACTAATTTTCGTCATTATATCTGCAATTTTTTGTTGTTCTTCGTAAGGAGGAATTAAAATTTTAAGCTTCCTTAAAGCAGAAAGCCCTATTCGCAAACGTGTTGTTCCTGTACTATTATTTATTGCTTGTTCCCTGAAATAAGGAGCATTTATTGCATATACTACATAATCGGTAACAAACCGCTCTTTGTCCACCGATAATCGAACTCCGTCTGATGCCATTACAAATCGCTGTGCATGATTCGGTACAATGCATGCTCGTGCTACAGGTTCAGCCATTTTAGCAATAATAATGTCTCCTGGATATATATTGCAACTTAAAAGTTCATCAGCCTTCGCTTCACTTGTAAATATTTGATAATCATTTGAGAAGTATCCTTCTTTTATATTTTGAAGTTGAATAATCTGTACACCTTCATCCGTATACTCCTTTGCTGTTAAGTCAGATCCAAAAGGCCCTCCCGTAAAAGCGTATCTATCATGAGGATTCGATAAATCTTGCAATTCAACAACTTCCCACCCCTCAGGAATCTCCCCAATCTCCGTCTTTTTAAACTTCGTATGTCCGATTCCTTTTGTAAGCAACTGTTGCATAAGCCCCTTTTTCACTTTCTCCGTTTGCTCGATGATGGCTTCGGTTTTCTCTATGGCTTCATCGACGGATGAGAGAATGGCTGCGATTTTGCGTTGTTCGGCTAGGGGTGGAATTGCAATCGGTAAAATCCGTAAATCACTTTGATTTAGTTTAGCCCGAGTTCCACCATTGATAAAAGGTATGACATTTTTGTGAACTAAGCTATAAAAAACCCAATCAAAATCCGTATTTTCCTTTGGTCTCAATACATGTGCGTGATTATTTACCCAACTTTTTCCCTGAATTTTATAAGCTATAGGGCAGGCGTGTTGATTAACCAATAATATCCATAAAAAACATAGAAAAAAGAGCACCTTTCCTGTAGAATGTAAGTAACAACACAAACAAACCTAGGAGGTGCTCTCTATGCACAAGCATACCACACTCCCAAATTTGATGCAAAAAATTGTTTCTGATGAAGATCTCCAGTCGATTACCGAAGCCGTTGGCTACCATGACACTTCGCGGACGTTTACGGTGCGCACGTTGGTTGATTTTTTTCTGCTGGCGGCACTTCACGAATGGAAAAGTTTCCGTCATGGTGCCGATGTGGCGAAAATGTACGGATTGCCGACGTTTCATTACTCGACGGTTTCTAAGAAAGCGAAAGAAGTTCCGTACGAGGTGATGAAGCGCTTATTTGCTTTGGTTGTTTCTAAGTGCAATCGCCAAACCCGCCGTTCGCTTCGCTTTCCAAAAGCATTGCGTATAGTAGACTCCACGACCGTCACCGTGGGGAAAAACCGCCTGACATGGGCACCCTATCATGGGGAACGATCCGGAGTGAAAATGCACGTCGCGTATTCCCCTGAGCAACAAATGCCGAGCGACATCGTAGAAACCGTAGGGTTGCGCCACGATGGACCGGTGGGAGAGCGGCTCACAGACGTACAAACGGTTCTTGTCGAAGATCGAGCGTACTTTAAAATTGAACGCCTCGATCGGTTTGTCGAACAGAAGCAACCGTTTGTGATTCGGATGAAAGACAATGTCGAGATCCATCAAAAAAAGAGCCTAAAGCGCCTTTCTTCCTCCTCTTCTTCTATTGTGGCGGATTTTACTTGCCAGTTAGGAACGAAACAATGTCGTTCCAAAAAGCGCCATCGCGTCGTGATCTTTCAGGATGCGAACGGGCATGAAATCCGTGTGGTCACGAACGTCTTAGAGGCATCGGCGGAAAAGATTGCCGAGATGTATCAAGAACGTTGGACAGTGGAAGTGTTTTTCCGATGGATCAAGCAATATCTAAACGTTCCGACCTTATTTGGCACCAACGAGCATGCGGTATACAACCAACTTTTTGCGGCATTTATCGCTTATGTGTTACTGAGATGGCTATATCATCGAACGGAAAAACGGACAACCTCGTCCCTTACCTTTCTTTCGTTTGTCCGTCGTTTTTTCTCTGGGCAACTTCCTCTCGAATGGAAATCCGAGATGGCAGCTGTCTTATTTGAGTATGCCCGAATATATGGGAGTAGTATGCCTAATTTTGGATAATCAACAGCCGTGGCTATAGGGCGTGTTTGGTATTCGTCAAAATCCCCCCCGTCCTCTGCCATCAAGATTAATGGTTCATCAAATAAATATTCGTTTATATAATCAACTACGCCATTTGCACCATAATATGGAATTTCCCCTTGCATCGCATCTCGTTGTTCTTTGTTCAAAGGAACTCTTTGAGAATCAAGAATATCACATACTTCCTCTATTTTCTTTACATCCCAATCTATAGGAAGTGGCCCTAGTAATGTATCTTTAGTTTTAGAGTTACTCACCATACCCCAACTCCTTTAAATACCCATACATCACCTTTTCAATTTCATCACGTTCTTGTTCGAGTTGACGAAGTTGACGAAGCGCTTCTGCGACATCAATTTCCTCTTCTTCTTCGATTGTATCAATGTAACGTGCAATGTTTAAGTTGTAGTCATTTTCTTTAATTTCTTCTAATGTAACGACACGGCTATATTTCTCGACATCTTTCCATGCATCGTATGTGCTAACGATTTTTTGAATATCTTCATCACGAAGAACGTTTTGATTTTTTCCTTCTTGATAGTCCCGTGATGCGTCAATGAAAAGAACTTTTCCCTTTTTATGTTCTTCTTTGTTTTTGTTGATGATGAGAATACATGCTGGAATACCTGTTCCGTAGAATAAGTTGGCTGGTAAACCAATAACCGCTTCAATTAAATCTTCTTCTAATATGCCTTGACGAATGTTCCCTTCCGCTCCGCCGCGGAAAAGAACGCCGTGTGGCATAACAACTCCCGCTTTTCCTTCATCGTTGAGTGTGGCAATCATATGTTGAATAAACGCATAGTCTCCTGCGTTTTTTGGTGGTAAACCAAAGCGAAAACGGTTAAATGCGTCTGCTTCTGCTTCTTCACGTCCCCAGTTTTTTAAGCTAAATGGAGGATTAGCAATGACGCGATCATATAGTAGAAGCTCGCCGTTTTCGTCTAATAGTTTCGGTTCACGAATTGTATCGCCTTTTTTAATTTCATGGTCGCTTAAGCCATGAAGCAACAAATTCATTTTACAAATCGCCCATGTATTTAAGTTTTTCTCTTGTCCATGCAATGTAATGTTGCGCGGATTGCCGCCTTTTTCTTTTATATAGTCAACCGATTGAATGAGCATCCCGCCAGATCCCGCTGTTGGGTCACATACACGCATGCCTTCTTCAGGCTTAATCAGTTTGACAATTAATTTAACGACTTGGCTTGGCGTATAAAACTCGCCGCCTTTTTTTCCTGCATCGTCAGCAAACTGCTTAATTAGGTACTCGTAAGCACGACCAAGGATATCAGGTTCTGATAAATTTTCGTTGCGTAAATCAATTTGTGAGAAATGCTGTACTAATTGAAGAATTGTTTTATCTGACAGTTTTTCTTTATCGTTAAAATCAATATTGGCTAATACCCCTTGTAGGGAAGGATTTTCATCTTCTAATAGTTCAAAAGCTTTATTAATAACCGCCCCCACGTCTTGGGAGTGGGATTGAATATAACTCCAACGTGCTTTTTCAGGTACGAAAAATTGATGTTCGTCGCGATCATACCAACCGTAATCTTCTCCTTCTTCTTTTTCAATCCGCTCAGCGGTTTCGACAAACACATCGTTTAATCGTTTTAAAAACAACATTCCAAAAATATAGTTTTTATAGTCAGAAGAATCAATACTGCCACGCAATATATTCGCTGATTCCCATAAATGAGATTCAAGTTCTTGTAGCGTTAACTTGCTCATCGTGTTGCCTCCGTTTTTTCTTGTTCTTTCATCTCTTCCAACTTTAATCATAACAAAAATTCCTATTTGTAGACTACTGTCATTTGACAACAATGGATAAGAACATCATGTCTCGTCTCATATGCCCAAATATATGAAACCCCAGCTATCTGAACATAGCTGGGGTTATTAGTCCATCATCTTTATGGACTGGTACATTTGTCGTCGATCCCCCGGAGTTTTTGCAAGATTGGAGGCCGACAATAGAAGACAGGCAACGAAAATCAGTCAAATTAGATTAATAGCAACAGCTTGTCTTTTCTATATATATTTGTAAAATCGTATTTCTTTTCCATGTATACTTGATGCCAAATCATAAAAGCAAGGACGGTCCAGATTTTTCGGCTATGGTCTGCTTTATTTTTGCAATGTTCGTCTAGTAAACGATACAATACATCTTTATTAAATAAATGATCGGTTGCGCTTTCTTTTATAATGTTTTTCGCCCAATCATGCATTTCATTTTTTAACCAATGACGAATTGGCACCGGAAATCCTAATTTTTTGCGATTTAAAACATGATCTGGAACAATTCCTTTTGCTGCTTTTCGTAGAATATATTTCGTCGTTTTGTTTGTCGTTTTCATTTCCGGAGCAATTTTGGCGGCTACTTCAAATACCTTTTTATCTAAAAATGGAACCCTTAACTCTAATGAATGGGCCATTGTCATTTTGTCGGCTTTTAATAAAATATCGCCTCGCAGCCATGTATGAATATCAATATATTGCATCCGGTTTACAGGAGGATAATGAGTTGTTTCTCTATAAAAAGGAGCTGTAATATATGTATATTCTAATCCCCTCTTATATCCTTTTAGCAGTTCTTGTTTTTCTGTCTCGCTATACATTTTCGCATTGCCGATATATCGTTCTTCCATTGGTGTTGTACCGCGCTCAATAAAGCTTTTTCCTTTTATTCCTTCCGGGAGTAGCCCTGCAATCACTCTCAAAGCTGATTTAACCGTACTTGGCATTCGCTCAAAAAGTTCCAATGACTGTGGCTCACGATAAATGTTGTAACCGCCAAATAACTCGTCAGCTCCCTCACCGGAAAGAACGACCGTTACATGCTTTCTTGCTTCCCGGGCAACAAAATAAAGCGGTACTGCCGCAGGATCGGCAAGTGGATCATCCATATGCCACATAACTTTCGGTAATTCCGCCATATATTCCTCTGGTGAAATGACATAGCTAATATTCTCAACGCCCAGCTTTTCCGCTGTTTCTTTTGCCACATCAATTTCACTGAAGCCTTCCCGCTCAAAGCCGACAGAAAATGTCTTGATATTAGGATTGAATTGTTTAGCAATTGCTGCAATGAAGGATGAATCAATTCCTCCTGATAAAAACGAACCTACCGGCACATCGCTGCGCATATGCACTTGCACGGAATCGAACAGCGCGTTGCGAATTTCTTTGACAAGTTCATCTTCTGATTTGATGATAGGTTGGAATTTGGCTTTCCAATAGCGATGAATGGTTAATTTTTCACCGATTTTTTTCTTAATATAATGACCCGGTTCTAACTTTTTAATACCAACAGACATCGTCATTGGTTCAGGTACATATTGGAATGTTAAATAATGCTGCAGTGAATCATAGTCTAATAAATCATTTTTAAGAGCTAGCAAAATACTTTTCTTCTCGGAAGCAAAAAACGTACGGTCGCCCTGTTCCATATAGAAAAATGGTTTTATGCCAAACGGGTCACGTGCCGCAAAAATCGTTCTCTCTTGTTTGTCCCAGATGACGAAAGCAAACATACCTCGAAGCTTTTCTACAGCTTTTTCTTTTTCAGCACTATAAAGAGCAATAATGACTTCTGTATCGGAATGAGTAGTAAATTTATATCCCTTTGCAAGCAATTCTTCTCGCAATTCCACATAGTTGTAGATTTCCCCATTAAATATGATCCAATATCGTTCATTTTCATAGGACAATGGCTGGTGCCCTGTCTCAAGATCGATAATACTCAAACGTCGAAATCCAAAATTCACATATTCATCAAAAAAATAACCACCATCGTCAGGACCACGATGAGTAATGATATCATTCATTTCTTGAAACGTTTCTTTCCATTTTTCATCAATGATTCTTGGATGATCATGAATACAACCAATAAAACCGCACATGAACTTTTTATTCCTCCTGAAACCTGCTTGCGATATTTTCATTCCTCTAACATATTAAAACAATAAAATGTGGAGAAGTTATGGATTTTTTGAGATTGTTACATAATTACATGATAAGAATCATCTTCATTGTTTCTGCATATGTAGTCGATAATATAAAAACAGCAAGTTTAACAAAGGGGTGCAGCTGTCATGTTAGGGATTATACTTTTTTTAGCCTTTATGATTGTTTCACTTTCTATTTTTCTTTTACGAAAGCCAACCAATGAGAAGTTATATAAACTAGCAATAGGATCCTATATCGCTTTTTTCCTATTGTTTTTAACTCTATTTTTCCATTATGTAAATTCTGAAAATATGGTCGACGCTATAAACAATCTAGTACAGAAAACATCATATAAAAATAAAGTTGAAGCGAGAAATCCATCATCTAGACATTCAAAAGAACAAATCCCGGTTAAATCAGCTCTCATTGGTGCCCCCCTTTTCTCGCAACTCCCAGAACTACCAAGGGGGTGCGAGGTAACAAGTCTGGCAATGCTTTTGAATCACGCGGGAATCAATGTAGACAAGATGACACTAGCGAAGCAAATAAAGAAAAATCCAACCCCTTATCGAATACATAATGGAAAAGTATTTTATGGACATCCAAATGAAGGGTTTGTTGGTGACATGTATACAATAAAGAAACCGGGATATGGTGTCTATCATAAACCTATAAAAGAATTAGCCGAGATTTATTTACCAAACCAAATCGTTGATTTAACAGGACAATCATTTGAAGAAATATATAAGTATTTGTCTGAAGGTACCCCAGTTTGGGTTATTACCAACACAACCTTTCGTATACTTCCTCCGTCTGAATTTATTGAATGGCAGACCCCGCAAGGCCCTATAAAAATAACATACCGGGAGCATTCCGTGTTAATCACCGGATATGATGAGAAATATATTTATTTTAATGACCCATTGACAGGTACGAAAAATAAAAAAGCACCTAAGTCTGAATTTATTCAAGCTTGGATACAAATGGGCAAACAAGCTATTACCTATAACCGCAATTAACCGGTTATAGGTAGTGGCTTATCTTTTTTATTTTAATCTTCGAACTACTTCGTGTGAAAAAAATATAATTTTTCCCCATAAATTTTGCACATTTATTTTTTATGATGATGTTACTATGACTTACATCACAAGTTTATGGAGGGAAAGCGATGAAGAAATTATTGTTAGGAACTGTTTTGGCAGGAGTTGTTGCGATTGGTGCAGCTTGCTCAAATAATTCTTCGATGCAAGGACACGACATGTCCAACATGAATATGAAGGAAGAAAACACCGCACAGGACTCCAGTAAGAAACTGCCTTTGGCAACCAATACAGAAGTTTTATCCGGTAAAGAGATTAATCTTACTGCTAAGGAAGCATTATTACAAATAAATGATAAAGTAAAACTCCCGGTATACACGTATAATGGATCGGTACCCGGTGCGCAAATCCGCGTAAAGCAAGGGGATAATGTGAAAATTGTTTTAAAAAATGAATTGCCAGAACCGACTACGATTCACTGGCACGGCTACCCTGTTCCAAATAACCAAGATGGAGTACCGGGTGTCACGATGGACGCCATTAAACCGGGTGAAACGTTTACGTATGAATTTACAGCAACCGTGCCGGGAACGTATTTTTATCATTCCCATCAAGAAAGCGCCGAGCAAGTGGACAAGGGATTATACGGTACATTAATCGTAGAACCGAAAAATGAAGAAAAAGTCGATCGAGATTATACACTTGTGTTAGATGAATGGATGAGCAATCCGGATGAAGGAAATATGGATATGAGTGGAATGGATCATAGTAATATGAATAATGGAAATAGCTCTGATAATCAACAAATGGATATGAGCAGCATGGGACATAATATGAATATGTACGATATTTTCACGATTAACGGAAAAAGCGGGGCTGCTGTCAAACCGTTAAAAGTGAAAAAAGGCGAAAAAGTGCGACTTCGCCTAATTAACGCAGGGTACATGTCCCACAAGCTTCACCTGCATGGTCATGAGTTTAAAATTGTCGCAACTGACGGGCAGCCGTTAAAAGATCCGCAACCAATCAAAGATGAACTTTTAAGTATTGCTCCGGGTGAACGTTATGATATTGAATTTATCGCGAATAACCCGGGTGAATGGTTATTAGAATGTCATGGTGATATGGAAGGTACCGATGGCATGAAAGTGAAAATTCAATACGAAGGACAAGCAAACAATACGGATAAAGAAAATGCAAAAAAAGACCTCCCTATCGTTGATATGACAAAATACGGAAAACATGAATTAGGTCAATTTACATTAGACCAAAAATATGATGTAGAGTACACAATGGATTTAGGAACAGCCATGGGCAAAGATGGCATGGTCTACACGATTAATGGGAAAACGTATCCTGAAACAGCACCCGTAAATGTGAAGACAGGAGATCTAGTAAAAGTAAAATTGGTGAACAATTCACCGAAAGATTTACATCCTATGCATTTACACGGACATTTCTTCCAAGTATTAAGTAAAAATGGTAAGCCAATTACAGGCTCCCCATTGATTAAGGATACCTTGAATTTAAAACCGGGTGAAGAATATGTAGTCGCGTTTAAAGCGGATAATCCGGGAAATTGGATGTTCCATTGCCATGACTTGCACCATGCTTCAGCCGGAATGGTCACAGAAGTCAAATATACCGATTACAAATCGGATTATACCCCAGATCCGAATAACACAACGAATAAAGGGGAATAAGAAAGAAGGTGTCCAACATTGTGTGGACACCTTTTTCTCCCTTACTTCACATCATATCCTTGCTCTTCAATCGCTTCTTTCAGTTTTTCTACGCTTACTTTTGTTTCATCATAATCTACATCGACTGTACCTTCTTGCAAATGTACTTCGACGCGGCTGACGCCATCTAACGTTTGAAGTGCATTTGTCACCGCCGCTTTGCAATGTCCGCATGTCATTCCTTGTACTTGTAATGTAATCGTCATCATCCATTCCTCCTTAAATGTTTATATTTTCACGCGTTTCAAACGAAGCGCGTTTGTCACAACCGATACAGAGCTAAATGCCATCGCTGCCCCAGCGATCCAAGGTTCCAACAGCCCGAGAGCGGCTACAGGAATGCCAACTGTATTATAGAACAAAGCCCAGAACAGATTTTGCCGAATGTTTTTCATTGTTTTGCGGCTTAACTCAATCGCTTTCGGAATATGGGCTAAATCCCCACCGACCAAGGTAACATCGGCCGTTTCGATCGCGACATCCGCTCCTGTGCCAATCGCCATCCCAATATCCGCTTTCGCAAGAGCTGGAGCGTCATTAATTCCATCACCGACCATCGCGACTCGTTTCCCTTGTTTTTGCAATTCCTCGACGATTTTCGCTTTGTCTTCCGGCAGCACCTCTGCATAGACATGATCAATGTGCACTTGGTTTGCGATCGCTTCCGCTGTCCGTTTATTGTCTCCCGTTACCATGTACACTTCGATACCCATTTGTTTTAATGTTTGAATCGCTTCTTTGGAGCTTTCTTTTACTGTATCCGCGACAGCAATGATGCCGGCAAGCTGTCCATCGATGGCAACGAGCATGACTGTTTTCCCTTGTTTTTCAAGCTCTACCATTTTATCTTCATGCACAGAAATCTCTACAGAGCGCTCCTTCATCAATTTTCGCGTTCCAATAAGGATGCTTTTTCCGTCAATGACAGCTTCAATTCCGTGGCCGGTAATGGCAGAGAAATGCTCCAATGGTTTAATAGAAATTGCTTGTTTCTTCCCGTATTCAACAATCGCATGAGCCAACGGATGTTCCGAAGCGCTCTCGGCTGAAACGGCATAGTCGAGCATGTTTTCTTGGAATTGTAACACATCTGTCACTTCCGGTTTTCCTTTTGTCACTGTTCCTGTTTTATCCAGTAATACGGCATTGATTTGATGCGTTCCCTCTAGGTACTCACCTCCTTTAAAGAGAATACCATGTTCTGCCCCTTTGCCTGTACCGACCATAATCGATGTCGGCGTGGCAAGACCGAGCGCACAAGGACACGCAATGACAAGAACAGCGATGGCCACTTCAAGCGCTTTTGCCAAATCACCCGGCGCAACAAAGAAGTACCATATAATGAATGCAACGACAGCAATTCCGACAACAATCGGTACGAAAATGCCGGAAATGGTATCCGCCATCCGCTGAATCGGGGCTTTCGACCCTTGCGCCTCTTCAACGATTTTAATGATATTGGCCAGCGCGGTATCTTTTCCGACTTTTTCGGCACGAATGGTCAGTACGCCATTCGTATTCATCGTCGCCCCGATCACATAGTCGCCTTCCTTCTTATCAACTGGAATCGATTCACCAGTAATCATCGATTCATCTACGGAAGATGCCCCGGCGATGACCGTACCGTCTACCGGGATTTTTTCTCCTGGCTTGACAAGAATCGTATCGCCGATCACCACTTCCTCGAGCGGAACCTTTCTTTCCTCCCCATTACGGATGACAGTCGCTTCCTTTGCCTGAAGGCTCAACAGCTTAGAGATAGCTTCTGTTGTTCTCCCTTTCGCAAGATCCTCAAAGTATTTGCCGACAAGCACAAGCGTAATCAAGACGGCACTCGTTTCAAAATATAATCTTGGCATATATTCAGGATTCCCAAGCGTCCGAAAAGCTTCATACAAGCTGTAAAAGTACGCAGCCGATGTTCCAAGCGCCACTAGGACGTCCATGTTAGCGCTCTTGTTTCGTAACGCCCGGTACGCCCCGACATAGAAGGGACCGCCGATGTAGAACTGAACGGGTGTAGCTAAAAGAAGCTGGAACCACGGATTCATCAGCAGATGCGGCATCGGCAAGCCTATATCAAACGGCATATGGGCAAGCATCGTATAAAGCAGCGGCAACGATAAGATGATAGAAATCGCGAGTTGCCGTTGTTTTTGTTTAAGCCGCTCTTCTTTCCGGCTAGCATCGTCTTGTTCTTCGTTTCGAATCTGCCCCTTGTACCCAAGCTTTTTGATTTTTTCTAAAATGTCTTCGACAGATGTAACGCCTTCCTTGTATTCGACAACAGCACTGTTTGTCGCCAAGTTTACAGCAGCGCTTGTCACACCTTCCATCCGATTTAACCCTTTTTCAATCCGTGTCGCACATGCCGCACATGTCATTCCTTCAATATCAAGCGTCACTTTTTCTGTCGCAACGCCATACCCCAAATTCTCAATTTTCGTTTCGATATCGGCGATCGTTTGCTTCGATGGATCATATTGAATCGTTGCTTTTTCCATTGCCAAATTGACATTGGCTTCTACTCCATCCATCTTATTTAATACTTTCTCAATCCGATTGGCACACGCGGCACATGTCATGCCGGTCACTCTAAGTGTGACATGCTTTTGTTCACTCATAATGCTTCCCACTCCTTTCACTTTGAGAACTGTTTAATGACATCCATTAATTCGCGAATGGATTCTTCTCCGCTTCCTTCGCGAATCGCTTTCGACACACAATGGCCAACATGACGTTCTAGCAAGTTCAATCCTACTTTATTTAACGCTGCCGTGATCGCTGAAATTTGCACTAAAATATCAATACAATAACGATTGTCCTCCACCATTTTTTGCACACCGCGCACTTGTCCTTCAATGCGCTTCAAGCGCTTGATAATGCTTTCGATCTCTTCTTCTGTACGCGGAACCATTTTTTTATCCATATTATGATCTTCGCAATGGTTCATGAAATATCACCTCTTTGATTACATTATACCGGTAATGGGTATACAACACAACAAAAGAGATCGTTGACACATCGTTATCGTCAACAATTTTTCATCATTTATTCACATTTTTTCGACAGCCGTTCAAACTCCTCTAAAGAGATCTCTCCTTTGGCTAATCGTACTTTCAATATTTCTATCGGAGAGAGTTCTTCTTTACGATCATTGATAAAACGATATAAGAGATAAAAACCAATGGCGATTAATACAACCCAAAATAACATGATCCCAACCATCATAAAAGAACCTTCAAACATTCCCATTGAGTTTCCCTCCTTTTCCTAACTTTAAAACCAATAAGTGATCGTATCTAATATACCAAGTAAAACCATCACGATTCCGGCTGTTTTCTGAACAATCCCCCCTACCTGTCTTCCTTTTTTCATTACAGTGCCGCTAAATCCTAAGTACCAAAGGATAAAGATAAAGAAAATAACAGGTACAGAAGTTCCAACGGCAAAGATGCTCGGTAACAGTACCCCATAAGACGTTGAATAGACGAGAGGCATGAGAGTGACAAAAAACAGCACAAACATCGTTGGACAAAAAGCTAATGAAAAGCCAAATCCCATGAAAAACGAACCGATTTTTCCTTTTCGCCATCTCTCAGGCACTTTGAACAAGGTAACGTTCCAATACATTTTAAAAAGCCCTAACAAATATAAGCCTACAAGAATGAGAATGGGACCAATAAGCTTTCTTAACCACGGAAAATACAATATTAGCGTACTTTGAATCTCTTTCCCCATCAGCCAAACGATGAAACCTAAACCGGAAAAAGCAATAATTTTACCAAAAATAAATAGGAACAACTCTTTCCACGCAATTCCTTTTTGCAAGGACTGATTACTGTATAACGTGATCACTCCTAAATTACTGGTGAGTTGACACGGAGCCATCGCTCCTACGATGCCAAGAAGAAAGGCTGACAAAATAGGAATCTCTGTCATGCTATTTGCCATATTAAGAAACGGTTGACTTAGAAAGTTACTGATCTGACTCAAGAACGAATACACCCTTCTTCTCACCTTCTTCTCTATCTGATGTCTATATTGTAGCAATGAATTTTGCAGAAATTGTGGAGTGGTATATTTTTCAGTAAGCAAAAAGACATGCACCCGCATGTCTTTTTATATTTTCCCTTTCGATGCTAGTTTTGTCCAGCTTGCACCGTTATTTTTTGTCATGAAAATATCCCCGTTCATGGTGGCGATCACTATTTCGTTGTCATTTGTTGGATTAGAGGTGATATACATAATATAATCTTTTTTATCCAATGCAGGAACAGAAAGAACTTCCTCTTGTTTTGTGTCTAATGATTGTTTGATTAGGATAGGTTTATCGTTCTCTACAGCTGCAAATACAATGAATTTTTCTTGGAACGCAAACGTCGTCGTATTGATTTTTCGAGTAAACCGTTCAAACGTATTCCCATTATCTCTCGAAACAAAAATTCCTTCCGATGTACTAATTCCAACCATATTTTCATCCGTTGGGTGGGCAGCAATCGTTCCCGCTGCAGTTTGCGGCAGGCCGTTCAATTGACTTGGCGACCACGTTTTGCCGTCGTCTTTACTGTAAAATACCCCTTGTCCGAGCGTTTTATTTTCTTCTTGGTTCACAACATAAATGGTATGGCTTTTATAGCCAACTGTCATATAATGAAAATCAGATTCTTTATAAAATCCTAAATTCATCAATGTTTGTCCATTATCAAAACTTTTCACAAGACCAAGTGGATTTCCTAAAGATGAACCTTCTTCCGGATGCCCTGATGAATAAAAGCCGTCGTCTGTAGCCGAAAAGCCCATATAATCATGCTTATTAGAAATCGTTTCATACCACTTATTATTTTGGTAAACAAGTAAACCTTCATGTGTAGCAAAGTAAATCGCATTTTGGTTGCCTGCATAACCAATTCCATGTAAATGTTCGAACTTTCCTTCTTTCTTTTCTTTAAAGAAAGGATTATTTGTAACAGATGTGTTGGATTTTGCTTGTTCTTTGCTCGTAATAAAGGCTTGTTTTTTTTCATTGGATGATGAACAAGCGCTTAGAAGAAGAATGGATGATGTAATCATTATCGCTTTCGTCATTTTTTTCATTGCTGATACTCCTTTTCGTGTATTAAGTAGACATAGTATATTTTATAGCAGAAAAATTTGCAGAATTTATGGAGTTTGTTTCTCTCTGGATATGATATTAACAACTTCTTTGTCACTCTTCATAAATCCCTTTCAATTTTGTTAGCTCGAGCCTTTTTTCGATTGATTTTTTTCCAAGTAAATAGGAGTAAAAAAATAGACAAAAATGTCAATATCACCTTCCCTTGCCACGTCCAATTCATCACTTGATAAACCGAATATGCCTCTAACAAAAGTGCTGGCAGCTTTCCAAGCGAGCTGGCAATGATAAAGATCAGTAAGGAGGTGTGTCCGATCGCTGCCACAAACGTCACAAGTCCCGACGGAACAAAAGGAAGAAGACGCAAAGACAAAATAAGCGAAAAGGCTTCTACCCCTTCTGCCTCAAGCAAACGTTTCACTTTCGGATAGGAAAACCATTTCGTTTCCGAAAGTTTCCGAAAACCTTTTCGATACAACAGAAACGATACAATCGCCCCAACAGCTTCCCCTACAAACGATAAAAAGGTGCCTTTCCAAAAACCGAATACCGCCAAGTTAGCTGCAGTGAGAAATACGCTCGGTACAACGCCTAAAATACTGATCACAATATTGATCGCAATACTAATGAGATAAGCAACGCTTTCATATGTATGAAACAATGTAATGAGCTTCTCTTCCATTTCTTTTTACCTTATCCCCCCCCATTTATATCCTACACCCCAAACGGTTTGCAGAAATTGATCGATCGGAAAACCGGCTTGGCGGAGCTTTTCGCGAATATTTTTGACATGCGAATCGATTGTCCGTTCTTCTGTATTGGCGTTATACCCCCATAATGCCACGATGAGTTGCTCTCGGCTAAATACCCTGTTTGGATTTTTGAGAAAAAGTCCTAAAATGGCAAACTCTTTTGGCGTGAGAAAAATATCGTGCCCAGCATATTGGACTTTATGCTGCGCTTCATCCCAAACTAAGCCGTTAAACTCCAGTTTCGCTTGTTTTCCGACCGAACGGCGCAATACCGCTTCGATCCGAGCGAGCAGCTCAGATTCGTCAAATGGTTTTGTAATATAATCATCTGCTCCGATTTTCAACCCTTGGACAACATCTGTCGTTTCTCCTCTTGCTGTTACCATAATAATTGGGACATTCGAAAACTCTCGTATTTGTTTGCACATTTCCCATCCGTCCATCTCTGGCATCATCACATCAAGCAAAACGAGATCCGCTTTATTGTTTTCCAAATAGCGGATCGCCGCTACCCCTGACTCACATTTCACACAACGGTACCCTTTCGGTGCAAGATACAGCTCTAATAAATCCAACATTCGTTTTTCGTCATCAACCAATAAAACCGTGTACACCTTCATCCCCTCCTGGCAATGTAATGATCATGTTTGTCCCTTTTCCGAATTGGCTCGTTGCGTAAATCGAACCGCCGTGCGCTTCGACAATTTCTTTCACAATCGCCAATCCTAATCCCGTCCCTCCACTTGTTCTCGATCTTGACTTGTCGACCCGATAAAATCGTTCAAAAATATGCGGCAAATCTGCTTCAGGAATTCCTATTCCTTCGTCGGAAATCATGATCATCACGTTCTTTTTCTCCATTCTTACATCAATGGAAACGGTAGAACCTTGATGAGAATATTTTAACGCATTGTCCAAAAGATTCATCATCACTTGCTCAAAACGCTGTCGATCAATATGGACAGTAATGTCTTCATCACAGCGGTAGACAAGCGACATATTTTTCGCCTGAAACGCGGGATACATTTTCACGTATACTTTTTTTAAAAAAAGGCACAGTGGAGTTGGCTCTTTCTCGATTTGAAACGAATGTTGATCCATTTTCGCAAGCTCAAACAAGTCTTTCACTAACTTTTGCATATGCTCTGCTTCCTCATAAATAATGGACAAATATTTTGCTCTTTCTTCCTCCTCGAGCGTTGGCCTTCTTGCAATGTCCGCATATCCTTTGACATACGTGAGCGGAGTACGAAGTTCATGAGAAATACTAGCGAGAAATTCGTTTCTTTCTTTTTTTAAGTATTCTAAATCCTTTGCCAACGTTTGAATCGCTTTTCCTAACTGTGCCAACTCATCTTCTCCCTTTACTTGCAGGCGGACAGAAAAGTCCCCCTTGCTCAGTTTTTCGGTCGCTTGTTTCATCCGAATGAGCGGAATCGTAATGATTCTTGACAAGAAAGCAATCGTAATAATCGTTAAAAATACGGAAAGAATTCCAACCATAAGGAAATGATGCTTTAACTTATAAATCATGTTTTGAATGGAAGCCGTATTCTGAAACATATAGACATACCCTTTGATCTTGCCGTCAATCCGAATCGGGCTGGCGGTAGCGATATACGATTCTTTTTTCCAGTTGTTTTGCACAACCATCCCGCTGTGAGGAATGTGGTGGACATCGGCATACGGAATGATTTTTTTGGCAAACGGCAAAATGTGATCGGAAAAATACAAAATATTCCCTTTTGAATCTGTAATGACAACATCCGTCTCCGCTTCCGACTCCATCATGGTGACATGTTCTAACGTAGAAGGGTGATAGCTTTTTTCCAATACATCACGGTGATTGTTCCCTCTCGCTAACAGCTGCTCAAATTCTTCATTAATTCTAGCGTTAACGAGTGTCACATATAACGACGCAAATAAAACCGTTTCGATTCCTAACACAAAGACAAAAAATAATAGCCCTAACTTAAACGAAATTTTTCGCACTTTTGTCCCTTCCTTATAAGAGCTCATTATTACTTTTATGTAGAGCGCTTTTTATTTTACGACATAAATTTGCAGAATCGATGGATTTTACAGTGAAAAATACACACGAATATTGCCTTGCAAATATCATACAACAATAGGCGGACGAAAAAAACACTGTAGTTTTAAGCCTACAGTGTTTCAATAACTGATCTTTACATCATATGTCCTTGTTTCATCATTTGTTGATTCGTTTTGCTATTATTCATCATTATTCATCATATGTTCCATCATTTGATCCATATTTTTAGTATTTCGACACTGTTCATACATTTTTTGTAATTGTTCCTCTGAGAAGTTTGGATGCATTTGTTTCATCATTGGCAACATTTCTTTCCAATCATTATTATCATTTTTATTTGCTGCAAAAACAGCTGTAGCTAACACAAAAGCTGAAACAAGTACGAGCAAACTTGAAATAAATTTTTTCATTTTTTCAACACCTCCATTCTTATTCTGGTTTTAGAATAAAGAAAAAGTATGGAGAAAGTGTTCATAAACATTTACAAATTTTTGTCGCGAATTATCATTAGTAACTGTAGATGAGCAAATTTACTAACATAAATTTACAACCAAACAAAAAAAGAGACATGAACCCGATTCCTTGGTTAGAATAGATGTGCCACAACTATCCACAAGGAGGTTCATGTCTCATGAATAGATTAGCACATCATCAAGGAATCCACAAGTTTTTCACGATGTTGGGGTTGGCACTTTATTTTTCAAAACCTGTCATGAAGCATCTCGTTCATATCGTCGATGCGCTGACCACCAAAGGATTTGCGGGAACATTGACCGATCTTCATCATTGGAGCTTTCATCCGAACCACCGCACGACACTCAGCCATTTTTTCACGAAAAGCCCTTGAGATGAAGAGACGCTGCTTCGCAAACTCCAACAGTGGGGGCTTCATCGTGTCGAACGCATCGCCAAACAGGAGAATCAACCCCTTTTTGTTTCGATCGATGATACGATTTGCCAAAAAAACCAAGCCTTCGTCACAGGCAACGCACGCCATTCAAGGGTGTGATTGGCACTATTCTCACGTAGAGAAAAAGTCGATCTGGGGACATTCTCTCGTTTGGCTCATGGTTCATACGATGACCCAAGCGTTTCCTTTTGCCTTTCGCCTCTACGACAAGGCGGCTGGGAAAAGCAAGGGGGAACTCGCGATCGAGATGCTTTCTTCTTTGGATGTACACCGTCCTGTTTATGTGCTGATGGACTCTTGGTATCCATCGCAAACGCTCGTGGAAGCTTGCCTGAAGAAGGGATTCCACGTAATCGCAATGCTCAAGGCCAATCGGCTTCTTTATCCAAAAGGCATTGCGGTTCAGGTGAGGGAGTTTGCCCGCTACATCGAACCGAAAGACACTCACCTCGTCACGGTGGGAAAAGAGCGTTATCGGGTTTATCGCTACGAAGGCGCTCTGAACGGTCTCAAGGATGCCGTGGTGCTGCTCGCTTGGAAAGCCGATCAGCCGATGACATCGGAACATCTTCACTGCGTCTTGAGCACCGACCGGGATCTAAGCGATGAAGAGATCTTGCGCTACTATGCCCAGCGTTGGTCGATCGAATGTTTTCTCCGTCAAGCGAAAGACCAGCTGAAACTCGATGGATACCGCGTTCGCGGGCGTCGGGCGGTGAAACGGTATTGGATCTTAGTGCAACTTGCGTATGTGTACAGCATGTTCGAGTCGAACAGCGATTTTTCTGATGGGCTCGATCTTCTGCGCAAGAGAAAAGGACATAGCCTCGTGGAGTTCATTTATCGTGCAGCAAAACAAAATATTCCCATTGATACCGTGAAAAAACAGCTCCACGTGGCATAAGGGGTACCCTGTTTGTCTCTTTTTAAATGGTAATTATTGTAATTAAAATTACTCAACTACAGTACCTTAGCTATTTTCAATCCAATCCCTTCTTCACGAAACTTACGCAAGGAAGTCCCTGCCTTTAGGCACGGGGAGGAATTGCACCTTACGCAAGTTCCGCCACCCCCTTTCCATAAGCATATCCGTCAAATCGCTGAATGACTTGGACATATCTATAATTTATTCCTTGTGCGATACGCTTTCCGTCCTTGCCTTTAATATCGAAACTTCCAGTCTTTCTACATGCGACTTCGCCAAACCAAACGCCTTGATATTTCCCTCTTGGGACAACAGCCTTAACCATGTCCCCTGTTTGAAAACCAAAGAAGAATTTTTGTCTTGCAAGATAACCTCTTGGGAAGCCATATCTATCTAGGTTTGTACGAGAGCGACTACCACGCCCTTTTGCCTTGATAAATAACACTTCTTTTGTTTTGAAATATAAGTGATTTGTTGTGCTTTCGCCTACACAACAAGCGTCAAAATAATGTGTTTTCGGCAAGTCTAAACGAATACGATTCATTTTCGTTCGTGCACCTGTTCCACACTCGACATCTAATCCTGTCTGCTTTAACACTTCATACGCTTTCCATCTTGTCGAGTTGATAGCACTTGTATCCTTTAATGTTTCTTTGACTTGCTTTTGAATGTGCGGATACCCGAATTCTTCTGCTGTCTTACTTCCTTTGCGCTGATTACAGTCATGACAGGCAAGACATAGGTTATCCACTCGGTCTGTTCCACCTCTCGATTTTGGAATGATATGCTCCACTTCAAGTGGAACATTTTCTTTTCCGCAATAACAACACTTCCGCCCAAACTTTTCAAGCAAATACTCCCGTACTTCATATCCTTGTAGCGTGCCTTGTTGATACTCTACACCATTGATTTCAGGATTTCGCATGAGTTGCGTGTCGAATTTGGCATTTTCGTATGATATATACCCAATGGGGCATAACTTCTTTAGGCGGTTAACCCATGTTTGGATATTTTGCACACGACTCTCTAGTGATGGAGGCAACCATCCCTCCTTTCGCTTTCGGTTCAGAAAGCGTGGTTTTCTGTATCTTGTTTTTCGATTTCGTCTTGCTCGACGAAAAGCACGCCTTTTATCTATTCTTTCCTTGATGTCTGTGCGATGGTCAAGTTGCCCTAACCATACCACTTCTTGTCCTCGCAAAATCGCTAATCCTGTATGTCTACTTCCATAGTCGATTTTTAGCCGATATGTTGTTTCATTTTCTGATTCGTCCACTGATTTTTTCAAGATAATGGTAAATGGGAATCGTTTGTAAATCGCCGCCTTCCCTTGTTTCAACAGCTTTCTCGCAACTGCTTCGTGACAAGGAGCAAGCGGACACTTATTTGTGTCTAACACAAAAACCATAGGGTCCTCCCCTTTCCTCTGCTTACGCAGGTCATATTCTCCTCGACCATGTTATAGATGCTTGTTATGTGCAAGACACTAGCGCCACCCATCACGCTTGTTTAATCTTGCACGACAGGGGGTAGGGCTGGAGAAGCACCCCACCGTGTCATGACATCTATAACGTAGGCTCTGTTTCAAGCCTTGGTCTGGTCAACATGGGGCTTACAAGCCCACGACTTTAGTCGTTGGGTTGTTGACACTCATACTTACGGACACACGCACAATGACAACAAAATGAGAACATCTTAAGAAATATTCGTGATAATTTGCAACGTTAGAAGAAAGCGTGTTAAACGGCAAACGAACATCATATTGGCACCCACTCATTGTAAAACAAAAAACTGCCGTCTCCAAAAAGGTCGATGACAGTCTCCCCTACTCCAACAACCGCTCCACTTCTTCTTCCGAAAGGTCCGTGACGTTCGCAATGTCTTTTACACTCATCCCTTTTTTCGCCATCGTTTGTACAAGACGCTTCATTCCTTGCTTTATTCCTTGCTTCACCCCTTCTTCTCTTCCTTTTTCTAACGCCTTTTGTTCATAAGAAATAATCAATTCCATCACTTGTTCTTTTTCTTTCGTCTCCATTTCATTCACCTCGCTTCGCAGTCTTCGTTCTTCTTCATCTGATAGTTTCACATATGTTTCAAAAAAGCCAAACAACAACCGTTGTTTCGCTTCGTCTAATTCCATTCGGACAAGCATGCGTAAAAATTGTTTTTTCAATTCTACCCGTTCACTTTCAGTATACCCCATTTTACTTAGTAGTGCAGCGGCGATCGGGTTGTCTTGGCGGATGTAGTTGCGGACAACAGTGCCTGGCACCGTTCGCTAAAAAGTGGCTCAATTTTAGATTATCAAATACATGGATATTTGCCGAACCATTTCGACTCAATATGGGCTATATACACAACATTTATACTCGTTTCGTTCTATATGTAGTTCTATATGTATAAGAAATAGAAGGCACCTTTGAGATACTTCACTCTCAAAGATGCCTTAACACCGAAGAAAAACAGAATATATTGAAACGTTAGCAACAACCCCAACGGCTAACTAAATATCACAAACAGCGCTTTTGCTACGCCCCCACAATATCTTCTGAATTTCTGTTAATCTCATCGATAATACTAATAATCTTCCGCGCGTCATCCATGTTGTCTTTAAAGAGTTCAACAATGCTGCCGACGGTTTTAAACGGTTCTTCCTGCAGCACCCGCTTGTCCATGACTCCATTTTTCACAAAGTAATCGACGATCAATTTGACAAAACGGCTCTGTTGGATGTTCAACCGTTCGCTTGATAAAAATTCGGAAAACGCTTCGTTGGCGGCCTGTGGGTCAAGGCCGACGATTTGGCGGACGAGTTTTGTAATCGGTGTGTCTCCGAATTCTCTTTTATAATCTTCCTGTGTGCCAAGCTCATTCCAAAGAATATGCTCCAACGTTTTTAAGTCTTGGACTGTTAGCTTTTTATTATTTCGCAACTTGTAAATGGTCATCTGGTCGCGGTGTTCGTGCAGATAATGTTCAACCTTTTTCCGATAATTTTTCAGATCATTGACATTAAACATCGGACCATTTTCTTTGACTTCTAAAACTTGGTCTTTAAAGTTCGTATAGTAAATTTTTTGCGTTTCTTTTTCAAGGAATTTCACTAAATCACGCAACGCTTCGCGAACGGCTTCCAATTCGAAAATATCGGCTTCGCTCCAAAATTCTTCCGTCTGTACTTTTTCAATAATGTACTTTTGTTCCATCACTTGAGGAATGGAACCGAGCTTAGATAACGCCTCTGCGGTGCGAATCACACTCCGAATTGGCTTTGTGGCATTTTTCGTTTGCAGCTTCGCCAATTCGATCGTGTACATGAGTAAATCAAAACGTTTCGCAAATTCATCATCGTTTAGCGGAACAATCAGCGGCGAAATATGTTCTTTAATTTCATTAACATCCATCGCCGTTAAGGAATCCCATTTAGTCCGGTTTTTGAACTTGTGTACGTATTGAATATGTTGGCGTACGCGGAAGTTTTCTTCGTTTAACTTATTGATTTCCGCTAGCACCTCGTCAATCAATTCATTGCGATAGGCAATATACTCTTCTTCTTGGTATTGTAAATGCTGCAGTTCTTTAATGATTTCGATTTTGGCATTAAATAGACGCTCCGTTAAGCTTTCCACCGCTTTTCCTTCGATTCCCTTCGGATTTTCGCGGAAAAACTCAAAGTTGCCGCAATAGTCAAAAATAAGAAAATGCGTTTTATCTTGTCCAACTCCGAATAAGTCTTTGCATAAACGGGTTCCGCGTCCGATCATTTGCCAAAACTTTGATTTGGAGCGTACTTTTTTAAAGAACACAAGGTTGACGACTTCCGGAATATCTACTCCTGTATCGAGCATATCAACCGATACCGCAATCTGCGGCAATTTGTTACGGTCGGAAAAATCATCGATTAATGTTTGGTAGTAGTTCACGCTGTAATCAATGACCCGTGCAAAGCCGCCCTTGTATTCAGGGAACAATTGATCAAAGCGCTCCACGATTCGTTCCGCATGGCGATGGTTTTTCGCAAAAATAATCGTTTTGCCGAGTTTGTCTCCGCCTTCTACGCGAATTCCTTTTTCCATTAAATCTCTCAGTACCGTATCAATCGTATCGTCATTAAACAGCCATTCATTTAACGCAGCACTGTCAATATCCTCGCCTACTTCCTCATCAAATGTTTCTTCATATCGTTCTTTTTCTTCATCCGATAACTCATCGTAACGAATGCCTTCTTCGAGAAACTTTAGCGTTGTTTCAATCGTCCGATAATCGACTAAATAGCCGTCTTGAACGGCTTGATCTAACTCATAGGCATAGGTCGGCACGCCGCTTTCCAGATCAAACACTTCATACGTATTGCGGTCAATTTCATCTTTTGGTGTGGCGGTAAGCCCAAGCAATATCGCATCAAAATAGTCAAAAATAGCCCGATATTTCTTATAAATACTGCGATGGGATTCATCGACGATAATTAAATCAAAATGCCCGACGGTAAAGAGACGTTTGCCGTCTTTTCGCTTCGCTTCGTCAATCGCGTTCATCATTGTCGGGTACGTCGAAAACACCATCCGGCTTTCCTCTGGATTGTCTTTATTATCGAGCAAATTGCAAAGCGTCAAGTTCGGAAGCAAATGGCTAAAGCTATTTTTCGCTTGCGTTACAAGCGTTTTGCGATCCGCTAAAAACAAAATATTTTTTACCCAATTGTGGCGAGTAAGAACATCGACAATCGAAATCGCTGTCCGAGTTTTGCCGCTCCCCGTTGCCATGATAAGCAACGCTTTGCGTCGTTTGTTCCCGAGCGCGTCACATACGGCTAAAACCGCTTCTTTTTGGTAATAGCGATTCGTTATGTTGTCATTGATTTGCACATTTTTTAGCGGCTTCTTCATCGTCCGACGATCAATAAGCAAGCTTAATTCTTCCTTATTGTAAAAGCCGGAAACTCTCCGCGCCGGATAGTTAAGGTCGTCCCACATATACGTTTCAAAACCGTTTGTGTAGAAAATAATCGGTCGTTGGCCGTGCATTTTTTCAATACAGTCGGCATATAGCTTGGCTTGTTGCTTTCCTTTGCTTGGATCAGCGGTTGTCCGTTTCGCTTCGATGATCGCAAGCGGCTTCCCGTTATCGCCAAAAAGGACGTAATCGACATAGCCGACTCCTTCCTGATTCGGCATGCCAACGACAGGGTATTCCACAATAACGTCCTTTTTAAATTCCCAACCCGCCAGCTTCAAATCTAAATCAATATATTTCTTTCTTGTTTCCCATTCGCTCAGTTCATCGACTTGGAAGTGGTACTCTTTTGTATTCGCTTCCCGTTTGGCGGTGAGAAGAGCGCGGAGCTGTTCATTTTCTTTCATCATTTCCTCAAGACGCTTGTCTTTGGAGCTTAACCGTTCGTATAAATCTTTTAATTCTTCCGGACGCTCGCGCTTTTCCTCTCCGATTGGCAGCAATGATTCGTCAAAATCCGTAGCCGTATATTCATCGGAATAACAATAATCAATCCAAGACACAAACTGATGCAGATTATGCAGGGAAAGAATCGCTTCTTCCCTCGTAATCATCGAGTTCGTATGAACCGCGACATTCCCCAGTTTGACAATGTAACGCAACAACGGCAACAAGTCTTCATCAATAATGGACAAAAAGACGTTGTCATGAATCAAACTGGAAAGATTATCTTGATACGGAACTTTCAAAGCGCTGTCAAAACTGTACACCCACTTAACGGCAAGCTCCAGCGCACGGCGCGTCAAAATCGCGCACGTCGCCGGACTCACGACCAAACTTTTCTCCGCCTCTAAACACGCATTCGTAAAGCTCTCATAATGAGGTTTTCCTATTAAAAAATGAAAGTTGGATAACAACAAACACCCCTCCCTCGACCAAACCAACATGAATTTCCTTCACATTTATTAATCGTTGAATAGTTCTCCCTTAAATGCCTGTTGCATGAGGGAACTGAAGTTATTTTCGAGTTCTTCTAGGCTCTTTTGAAGAAGGTCTTTTTGAGATTCTATTTTTAATACAATATCTGCAAAACGATTTTGTAATTCAATTGGAGGCAAAATGACTTCAAAATTCTTCATAATAGTGGTGTTTAAATTAGGTTGAGTTCCATCAGGTGCAGTCTTTCTAAAATAATCAGTGAATTGGTTGAGTAATTTTAATAAAAATATCTTATTAACATAATTAGGAATATCTTCAAAAGCTAACCATCCGTCGTGAATACATCCATCAAAAGTTATGATTCTGGCAAATCCTAAACTCACTCCACAGTTAGCAAATATTAAGCTTCCTTTCTTGATTAGTCGACTCTTCTTTACACCTTCCTCTATTATGAATTCTTTTGTATTTTTTAAGTAAATACTGTCACCTTTAGTAGCGTCACTTATCTTAATCCACGGTATATGGCCACCAAGAAACTTCTCTATTGGTCTTGGCGATCCACCTCGGACAATGGAACAAATATTTCCTAATTTCTTTTTAGGCCATTGTTTCTTATTTAACATTGGATCCCCGAACATCTCTAAAAACACACTTTGCGTTAACTGGTCTAACGCTTCAATTTGAGCTTTTCGTTTGTCGATAAGTTCTTGGGCTTTATCGAGAATTTCCGAAATTCTATTTTGTATCTCGATTGAAGGTAAAGGTATCGTAAACTGGGCTATTTCTTTTGGGCTAATATTTGGTTGAGCCGCTCCGCCAGCTTTTTGTAGTATCTTATTCTGTAGTTTATCCATATAATAAAATAAATACTTAGGACAAACTTGTTCATTCTTTGGTACAATTTTTGCTACACGCTGATTTAGAAGAGCGATTTCATCCAACTTATAAATTCCAAACTTTCCTGTTGTTGCACCAGACAATGCAACTAAAATATCCCCTTTATTAACTACATACTCTCTATATTGTTCTAAATTAGCGGGAGAAAGAAAACTTGAATCTTCGTTAAAATCTATCTCTCTACCAACTATATTAGCAATCTTTACAACAGGGATACCACTCTTGATAAATTCGCTACTTTTAAAAGCATATCCCCCTTTAATCGTACAAATATCTCCAAGTTTTACCTCTCTAATTGGCATACTATCACTATCCTCTAATTAAATCTTTTAACTTCTGTAATCCTTGCATAATCTCTTTTTCCAACGTTTCCACTCTTTCAAGTATCACACTTGGCGCTTCATACTGCACTTCTTCATACTCAATCTCTTTATACTTGTTAATCGAAAGGTCATAGTCGTTTTCACGAATTTCTTCCACCGGCACGAAGAACGATTGCTCCGTCCGTTTCCGTTCTTTTTCTGCTTCACGGTTATGGAATCGCGCAATGATGTCCGGAATGTCGTTTTCTTCAATCGGGTTGCGCTTGTCGTCCAATGAGTAGCCATCCGCTTTCATATCATAAAACCATACTTGATCCGTGCCGCCGACGCCTGTTTTTGTAAAAATCATAATCGCTGTCGAAACGCCGGCGTATGGTTTAAACACACCGCTTGGCATCGAAATAATCGCTTCTAATTTATGATTTTCAACGATTTCTTTGCGGATGTCTTTATGCGCTTTCGAACTTCCGAATAACACTCCGTCTGGCACGATGCACGCACAGCGCCCGCCCGTTTTTAAAATCCGCAAGAATAACGCCAAGAATAAAAGCTCGGTTTTCTTTGTTTTTGTAATTTTTAATAGGTCACTAGAAACAGCTTCATAATCCAATGAGCCTTTAAACGGCGGATTGGCAAGGACAAGGGTATATTTATCTTTGTCTTTGTTTTGCTCAGACAACGAATCGCGATATTCGATATTTGGATTTTCAATGCCATGGAGCATCATGTTCATCGCACCGATGCGCAACATCGTGCGGTCCATGTCAAAACCGTAGAACATATGGTTATTAAAATGTTCTTTTAAACTTTGCACTAAAAATAAGTCGCTGCGATGTTTGCGCAAATATTCTCCTGCAGCGACTAAAAACCCCGCGGAACCGGCGGCTGGGTCGACAATAATATCTTCCGGTGTAGGTTTGACTAACTCTACCATCATGTCGATGATATGACGAGGTGTACGGAATTGACCATTTGTTCCTGCCGTCGCGATTTTTGATAGTAGATACTCATATAAATCCCCTTTTGTATCGCGGTCTTTCATTGGAATATTATCGATACCATCCACAATTTTTGTGAGCATTTGCGGCGTAGGAATCATAAAAATCGCATCACTCATATATTTGGCGTAGGCAGAATCTTTATTGTCATGAAGATTTTTAATAAATGGGAATACTTCATTAGAAACGATTTCGTACATTTGAGTAGCTTCTAAGTTTTTAAACTTACTCCAGCGCAAGTGCTGCTTATCTTCAGGAAAGATTCGTTCAAAATCAATACCTAACAGAGCAGCCTCTTGTTCATTTTTCGTTTCCACTTCATCAAGACCTTTAATAAACAAAAGGTATGTAAACTGCTCAATAACCGTCAGCGGGTTCGTAATACCGCCTGTCCAAAATGTTTCCCATATTTTATCGACTTTGCTCTTTAGTTCCCCTGTAATCATATAGCTGCCCCCTTATCATTTCTTTTATTGTAAAAATTTTTAAAGACACACCCTAAGTTTTTTCCGATTTTAAGATGTCCTCGACGAAAAAGCTTGCCACCCCTGCTGTTTTTGGTACGATTGAGGTACCACACATTCAACTACCTAAACAAAGGAATGACAAGCTTGTTACCTCAATTATTAATCAAATTGCTTCAAATAACTAAGACCCAATATCAAATCATTATTTATTTGTTGGGAGCACTTCTCGGGAAGTCCCTCACAGACTGGGAGCGCAAACAGAACCCGACACCGTTTGCTAATCTCCCAACCGTTCCCGTACTTCCTTCTCTGTCATGTCGAGAATATGAGCAACGTCTGTTATACTCATTCCTTTTTCGACCATTTTTCGAATCGTTTCATTTTTCCCTTCTTCTCGACCTTGTTCTAATCCTTCTTTCAATCCTTCTTGTCTTCCTTCTTCCCGACTGCCGCGAATGTTTGAGAGTTGATCAAGGAGCCATTTCAGCCGCATTTCGTACGCGTAACGGTTTTCGGGGTCGACGCTTAAGTTTTGCCATTCTTCTAGCGCTTCTAAAATGTCTTGTTCTGTCATGGCTATTCCCTCCAATTCACGAAACATCTCTTCATCCATTTTTTTCGTTCGTCCATCGACAGCCGACAACATCGTTAGCCATGGCCATTCCGGTGACTGTTTCACTTCTCTCCGATATTTCTTCCATTTTACCATAAATTGTGACAAGTCGAGTACATGAAATTGTTAAATCGAGGTATTACATAGAGCTGTGTTTTTCAAGTTAAAAATTTAATTTTTCACAAACATCACCTAACAGATTTCCCCCAAAACAAAAAAACCCGAGCTCTTTCATCGAACTCGGGTTTTGCGATGATTCCGACTGGGCTCGAACCAGCGACCTCCACCCTGTCAAGGTGGCGCTCTCCCAGCTGAGCTACGGAATCGTATGTTGTTGTGTTATCGAACACATTTTTTATTATACGTATCGTCCCCTAGTTTGTCAAACACTTTTTTTAAAAAATTTTTTCGTCATGACGTCTTTCGTCTATTTTTTCTTTTCTGTAAAAATATATATTGCCTTTTCTAAAAAAGACATGATATGATAATTAGAAAAACATTCGAAAGGGATGGTGAGCTATGAGACGTGTCACATTAACTGACATCTTCCTTCACCCCATCACTCAAAAATATTTGAAACGTTCAGGCGTCGCACACGCCATCGCTACTGCATACCACGCATATCGCCTCGCCTTGCTTTATGGAGTGAACGTCGATTTAGCGACAAAAGCTGCTTTGCTTCACGATATCGGTCATTATGAATGGTACTCAAACGGAACGTGGGACTATGAAACATATAAACAAAACGATATTCATGCGATTAAAGGGGCAGAGCGAGCGCATAAGTTGCTTATTCGACTCGGCGAACACCCTCAACATGCGAAAGAAATTGCCCTCGCCATTTTGCTTCACACCGATTCGTACCTTCCAGAAGGAGAATTAAAACGAAAGCCGCTACAGACGATCGTCAAACTTGCGGATGAAGCGGATGAGGAACCGGGCGGTAAACATCATTATCGCCAAATCGATGACGAACTCGCTTTGAAAAAAATTCAACAACTTGATCGCATGGTCGAACAGCAAATGAAGCGTGATGCGCTCGACCAAATTAGCTAAGGCTAGGCGATGTGCCTAGCCTATACATATGATAACGCCTGTTCCACATCAGCAAGCAAATCATCGGTCGCCTCTAATCCAACACTTAAGCGCAACAAGCCGTCCGTAATGCCGCGACGATGGCGCTCCGCTTTCGGCATAGCGGCATGCGACATTTTCGCCGGATACGATAAAATCGACTCGACCGCCCCGAGACTGACCGCAAACACAGGGATGCGCGCATGTTTCACAAACGTCCGCACCGCTTGTTCGTCCTCCAATTCAAACGACAGCACCGCACCAAATCCGCGCGCTTGATCGCGATGAATATCGTGTCCTTCATGAAAAGAAAGCCCAGGATAATATACGTGCGCAACTTTCGGATGATGATGGAGAAACTGCGCCAGCTGCAACGCCGAACGTGAAGCATAATCTAACCGAACGTGAAGCGTTTTTAACCCGCGCAACACGAGCCACGCATCTTGCACGCCAAGCACCGCCCCGAACGAATATTGCAGTTTGCGAAGCTGTTTTGCGAGACGCTCGTCTTTTACAACCGCCAGCCCAGCTACAACGTCGCTATGGCCAGCTAAAAATTTCGTCGCGCTATGCAAAACGACATCGACGCCGAGATCAAGCGGACGCTGTAACAGAGGGGTCGCAAACGTATTATCTAAAAACGTCAAACAACCGTGCGCTTTCGCAAGCTTCACAACCCCACGAATATCCGTAATTTTCAAAAGCGGATTCGATGGCGTTTCCATATAAATGACTTTCGTATTTGGACGAATGTGGCGCGCTACCGCATCTAAATCGGTCATATCAACAAACGTATGTTCGATGCCAAATCGGCTCAATACGTCCGTGATGATGCGATACGTTCCACCATACACATCATCGGTAATTAATACGTGATCTCCTTTTGACAACAATAAAAATGCTGTTGAAATGGCAGCCATGCCGGAAGCGAACGCAAAACCGCTCACTCCACCTTCTAATTCCGCAATCGTTTCCTCAAGCGCCTCGCGTGTCGGATTTCCCGAACGGCTATAATCGTACTTGCCAAACGTATCAAAATCAAACTGATGAAACGTCGATGCATGATGAATCGGGACGCTAACTGCCCCTGTTTGCGCATCAATTCGCCATTTATTATGAACAAGTTGTGTTTGTAAATCCATCTTTTACACCTCTTTCATGCGTTGAAACGCTTGAGTTAAATCGGCAATTAAATCGTCCGCATGTTCAATGCCGACAGAAAAACGCAATAAGCGATTACACACCCCGTTTGCGATGCGAATATCCTCTGGAATATCCATATGCGTTTGCGTCGCTGGATACGTAATAAAACTTTCGACACCGCCTAAACTTTCCGCAAACGTAATCAGTTTTAAACTTTGTAAAAAGGTATTCACCCATTTTTCATCGCGCACGCGAAACGACAACATGCCGCCTCTCCCCGGATACAATACGTCCGTCACATCTTCATGTTCGACTAAAAATTTATATATCGCCTTTGCGTTTTGTTCGTGCTGGCGCATGCGCAGCGCAAGCGTCTTCATGCCGCGAATTAACAGCCATGAATCAAACGGTGATAACACCGCCCCGATCGCGTTATGATACATCGCGAGTTGCTCGCACAGCTCTTTTCCTTTGGCGACAATGAGCCCGGCAAGCACATCGTTATGCCCGCCTAAATATTTTGTCGCGCTATGAATGACGATATCAGCCCCTTTCGTTAATGGCTTTTGTAACACAGGGGTATAAAACGTATTATCAACAATAAGAAGAAGCCCATATTGCTTCGCGAACGTTGCCACCGCTTCAATATCCGCCTCTTGCATAAGTGGATTTGTCGGCGTTTCTAAAAAAATCGCTTTCGTTTTGTCCGTCACATGCGCCTTTACCGCATCGAGATCGCGAAAATCGACGTATGTAAACGACAAACCGTATTTCTTCCACCCTTTTTCAAATAGCCGATACGTTCCGCCATATAAGTCGGCGGAAACGAGAAAATGGTCGCCGCTTTCAAACAGAGCAAACACCGTTTGAATCGCTGCCATACCTGAGCTACAAGCGAAACCTTGATCTCCTTCTTCTAGCTGTGCAATCGCTTCTTCGACAATATGCCTTGTTGGGTTGCCGGTTCGAATGTAATCGTACCCTGTCGACTGTCCGATTCCTTCATGCCGATACGCTGTTGAAAAATATACTGGCGGATTGACCGTCCCTGTCACCGTCTCGCTTCGATTGCCAATTTGCGCTAATATCGTTTCCACATGACTCATTCGCTCTCTTCCTTTCTAAAAAAATAAAAGCCTTCAAAGAAGAAGGCTTTTTTGTCCATAGACAATCGCTTCTTCTTATCTTCCGAATTGAACGCCAATTCGCTGGATTTAGCACCTGACCGCTTTCGGCTGGTTGCTGAAGGTTCATCGGGCCAGTCCCTCCCCTTCTCTTGATAAGAACGTAAAACGGTATTGAATTTTCTGATTTTTAATTAATGTACATCATTTACAACAAAATTGCAACTGTTTTCTTCACTAAAAGTTGTGCTTGATTTTTTCGCAACATGCCCCCCTCGCGCTTGTAAGGAAAAATCAGTGAGTCAATGATTTTTGCAAATCTTTGTCTAGGAGAGCATATCGCTTGTCAAGCACATGTTGTGATGATGAACCCCTTTTTTATATAAAAAACAACAGATAAGTCTTATCTGATATAACAGAACGCATACCTCCTTGTATAGGAATATGACAAACTTTATTTTTTACAATAATGTGAATTATATAGAATTTTGGACTATAAATCATGTAAAATATATCTTAAATTATAATTACTAGGAGGTATTCCAATTGAAAAAAATTCTTACTCTTACAATATTTCTGACTAATATTTTTGTATTCGGGTTTTACGAGTCTTTTTCATATGCATCAGAACTATCTGTTACAGAAGAAACAGAAAACGAAAAAGAGATTGTCGTTCAGTTCGATTTGTCTAATCAAGAAAAACACGAGATAAGTATCGTCGATGAATTTGGGAAAGAAATAACCTTTATCGTTGAGCCCTTTATTTTATCGGAAAGCATGAATTATGACAAAGTAAGTGTATTTTCGTATCAACATCTTTTTCCATATGGGAAGTCTACTTACCAAGTAAAAGCAACAACCCCTTATATGGGAATTAGTTATTTTATTGATGTTAACATTCCTAACAATATCGAACAATCCCAAATTATTAAAGCTTATTCCTATGATTATTGGATTATCGGAGGAACTCTGAATAACATTACTTTGAATCATACGGATAAAACAGCTAAGTTTTCTGCTGATGTATCATGGTTAGGAGGACTTGGTGGAGCAAATGTTTATGTTAAGGCAATTTTATCTGGGAATCTTCTTACTATAAGTACAAGAATGTAGGACGATTAATAAATATTCACTAGCTCTAAGAATGATTTTTATTATTTAATTGAAAACTAATTACTAAGGACGGAGAGCAATGGGATACTTTTCACTTGTAGCCATTATTATTTTTGCATTTTCACTATTTTTTCTTTTGAAATGTGCTTACCAGCTAAAAAAAAATAGCGATATACAAATTAAACAAAACGAACACATTATCCAATTACTAATAGAACAAAATCATAAAAAGAGATAATATGAACAAAATACACAGATCCAATAGAACCGACAACACTGTGTCAATAGCTTTTCTGTTTTGAAGTTGAGTACTCAATCACATTTTTTGTAGTTTGGCAGTGAAAAAGGGGGACAAAGATTGTCCCCCTTTTTCTCTCATTCCGCCGCAAGAGCATCGGCTTTTGTCGGATGGACGGTACCCGCTGGATGTTGTGGCGGTGCATAGATGGAATACAATTTTAGCGGAACGTTTCCAATGTTTATTACATTATGCCATGTTCCAGCAGGGACAAAAATAGCAGAACCGTCGCCCACTCGTCGTTCAAACGTTAGCTCGTTTTTCTTTTTCCCCATCCGTACAATCCCTTCGCCTTGTTCAATACGTAAAAATTGATCCGCGCCCGGATGAATTTCTAAACCAATATCCTCCCCGACACGCAAGCTCATTAACGTCACTTGTAAATGCGTACCTGTCCATAACGTCGTACGAAACATATTGTTTTGTTTCGTCGCTTCTTCTATTTGAACAACAAATGGATTCGGCCCGTAATCTTTCGCGGTTGCTGGCGGAAGCGGATAAGGCATGACCGGATATGGATACATTGGATACACGTAATGCGGATAGTAATAATACATGTTCTCACCTCTTTTTCATATTCATCGTCATGTTATGCACAACTGCCCGACCATGCGCCTCGCATGCAAAAATCGACAAATCAGAAATATATATGGTACATTAAAAAAAAGGAGGGAGATAATGAAAGCACCTGCTTTATTTCTTGCGCATGGATCACCGATGTTAGCGATTGAAGATAGCGCATATACATCGTTTTTAACAACGCTCGGAAAACACATGCATCCAAAAGCTATCGTCGTCTTTACTGCACATTGGACGACGCGTCAACCGACCGTTTCATCGATTGACGGAACGTATGAAATAATTTATGATTTTTCCGGTTTCCCACGTGAATTGTATGAAGTAACCTATGCTGCACAAGGTTCAGTCGAATGGGCAAAACGCGTCCAACATCATCTGAAGCACGTCTCACCTATCGTCAATATCGATGAAACACGTGGACTTGACCACGGTTCATGGGTATTGTTAAGCCGACTATTTCCAGAGGCAAACATTCCAATCATCCAAGCATCTGTCGTTCCGTGGTGGACACCAAAGCAATTGTTTCAACTCGGAGAGGCACTCCGCCCGTTGCGTGACGAAGGTGTCATGATCATCGGCAGTGGTGGCACAGTGCACAATTTAATGGCGCTTCGCTGGGATGAACAAACGGAAGCAGATTCTTGGGCTGTTGCTTTCGATGATTGGTTGCTTGCCCAGTCATCTGCCCATAGTGAAGATGTGTTTCACTATGAAGAAAAAGCCCCTTATGCGAAACAAGCTGTCCCAACACCAGAACATTTAGCACCGTACTGGATCGCTTACGGAGCAGGCGACCGCAAAGAAGCTCCACGCGTCTTATTTCGAGCATACGAGTACGGAAGCTTAAGTTTAATGGCTGTATCGTTTTAGAGGAGGGGTTCGGATGTGGCAAGAATTTAAAAAATTCGCAGTACGGGGCAACGTCATCGACTTAGCTGTCGGGGTCATTATCGGCGGGGCGTTCGGGAAAATCGTTTCTTCTCTCGTCAACGACATCATTATGCCGCTCGTTGGTCTTATTTTAGGCGGCATTGATTTTAGGGGGTTGTCTTGGAAAGTCGGCGAAGCGGAAGTGAAATACGGGGCGTTTCTTCAAACCGTCGTTGACTTTTTAGTTATCGCCTTTTCGATTTTTCTATTTGTCAAACTTTTAAACAACTTGCACGAGCGAATGAAAAAACAAGAAGAAACGAAACAAACCGCACCAACGATGACAAAAGAACAACAACTGCTCACAGAAATTCGCGATTTGTTAAAACAGCAAAAAGAAATGTCGTAAATGGCTGTCCGAAAAGTCGCATGTCATCCTATCAAGAGCTTATTGGACACTACAAGTAAGAGACTTGAGGCATCGCCCCAAGTCTCTTATCATTCTGCCGCAAGGGCATCTGCTTTTGTCGGATGCACCGTTCCAGCTGGGTGTTGCGGCGGGGCATAAATCGAGTACAGTTTAAGTGGAACGTTGCCCGTGTTAATCAAGTTATGCCACGTTCCCGCTGGCACGAAAATAGCCGATCCGTCCGCTACCTTTCTTTCAAACGTGAGCTGATCTTTCCTTTTTCCCATGCGCACAACGCCTTCCCCTTGTTCGATACGTAAAAATTGATCCACGCCCGAATGCATTTCTAAACCGATATCTTCTCCAACTTGAAGGCTCATTAACGTCACTTGCAAATGCGGCCCTGTCCATAGCGCCGTACGAAACATATTGTTTTGTTTCGTCGCTTCTTCTATTTGAACAACAAATGGATTCGGCCCGTAATCTTTCGCGGTTGCTCGCGGAAGCGGATACCTCATCATCGCATATGGATACATCGGCACATACATATAGCTCGGATAATAATAGTACACATTCCCACCTCTTTCAATATCATCAATCGCTATGTTATGCGCCGTGCTTGAACAACGTCCCTATGTCCAAAAAATTTATTGTAAAACGGAAGAAATCGTTGAAGGGCTGAAAGAAGGATTGAAAAAAAGCTTAGAACAACGTCGAGAAGAAGGAAGTACGGGAGCGGTTGGGGGATTAGCTTCGACATGTTTTCAAAAAGGGGCTTGCCCAAAAAGTCAGCGTAACTGACTTTTTGGGCAGCTTCAAACGTTTATGCATTCAACACAGCTTCTTCCTCGTCGCGCAAGTTGTGCGCAAGGCGACCGGAGGCGCTTGCGGCAATGCTTGCGACTAAATCGTCTAAAAACGTATGCACGCCTTTGCCACGTTTCGTATCAAGCTGCTTAATGATCCCGACTTTATTTTTATCGAGATGACCAAACGTTGTCACCGCAATGCTTCCGTATCCGAGCACTGCGCCGAGCGCCAACGTTTCATCGACGCCAAACAATCCTTCGTCCGTTTCAACAATCGTCTGAAGCGGTTCGGACAGCATGCCTTGCTCTGCGAGTTTATCAAGCTCGATGCCAACTAAAATCGCATGTTGCACCTCGCGTTTTTGTAGCACTTTTTCGACGCTTTCGATACATTCTGCCATCGTTAGCTCTTTGTTGTAAGGACTTTGCATTTCATATACAATCTCAGCAATGGCTGGAATCGTTACCCCACGTTCTGTTAATAACTGCAACGTTCTTTCGTACACTTCTTTACTTGTCACACGCTTCATTCCTCATCCTCCTCTCGTTCTATCATTATATCACGCAACGACAAAAAATGCAGAAATGTGATACGATAAAAAAGAACAACGTCGTAAAAGGATGGGAGAACATGCAAGAGTTAAAACTTCACAGCCAACATTTAAACGAAGAACTGGCGCTACCTGTGTACTGTTCAAAACCTGTTACACCGCTTTTTTATCATTCCATCGGCATAAAAGAGACCGAAGTGAAAACTACAGATGGCGCTGTCCGTAATTTCATTGAACCAAATCGTGCGCTTGCTCACGTTCTTCAAGCAAAACAAGCTCGCTATCATTACCACGAGTTTGACGGCGATCATTCATGGACATACTGGCAACCGGATTTACCGATCGGATTAAAAAAAGTTATTGAAATGTAACAGTATTTTCCGAAAATTTGTTATAATATATAAATATAATGATGAAAGGAGGAAATCGCATGAAATGTGGCATCGCGATTTTTCCATCAAAAAAAATTCAAGATTTTGCAAATTCGTATCGTAAACGGTACGACTCTCACTACGCCTTAATCCCACCGCATATCACGTTAAAGTATGCGTTTGAGGTGGAAGAGGACAAGCTCAATGAGCTCGTTCAACAACTTCGCAACGTCGCGCGCGAAACAGAGCCATTCACGTTGCGCGTCACGAAATTTAGTTCGTTTTATCCAGTCAACAATGTCATTTATTTAAAAGTGGAAAAAACAGAGCCGCTCATCAAACTACATGAAAAATTACATCGTCCACCGTTTATCGAACAAACGGACTATGCGTTCGTACCGCACATTACGATCGCACGCGATTTGTCAAACGACGAATATTCCGACGTATTCGGACGCTTTAACATGCAGTCCGTCCATTTTGAAGAACAAGTCGACCGCTTCCATCTGTTATATCAGCTTGACAACGGATCTTGGTCGACATACGAAACATTTCATCTCGGAAAGGAATAATCATATGTACGTCAAATACGGACAAGAGGAAACGCTTTGGCGCGACGCCCTGATCGTTCGCCGCGCCGTTTTTATTGACGAACAAGGGGTATCGGAAGAGGAAGAAATTGACGCATTTGAACAAACGTCCATTCATTTCGTACTATACGACGATGACAAACCGATTGCGGCAGGACGCTTCCGAACGATTGACGACATCGGTAAAATTGAACGCATTTGCGTCCTCCCTGCTTATCGCGGACGCGGCATCGGCAAGCGCATCATGAAAGCAATCGAACAATACGCAAAACAACATGTCACAAAGGTAAAACTAAACGCTCAAACACATGCTGAACCGTTTTACAAACAACTCGGCTATGAAACCGTATCAGGCGTCTTCCTTGACGCTGGCATTCCACATGTGACAATGGTCAAAGCAATCAACATGCGATCATAACGGTCGCATGTTTTCTTTTTCCCTTGGCATACTAACAAAAGAAGCGACAGAAGAAAGGATATTGTTATGAACGAATTTGGACAAATTGCGGTCGAACTCATTGTCGGTTATATCGCCTTGTTTATTATGGCGAAAATACTCGGACGGACACAAATTACGCAAATTACACCATTTGACTTCATTTCCGCCCTCGTTCTCGGAGAGCTTGTCGGAAACGGGCTATACGATGCAAATGTCGGACTTGCGCAAGTATTGTTCGCAATCGCTCTTTGGGGACTTTTAATTTACGCAACTGAAATGATTACGCAAAAGAAAAAAGAGCTGAGGGAACTGCTAGAAGGAAAACCGGTGATCGTCATTTCAAAAGGAAAAATTTTATATGACGCATTGAAAAAAACGAAGCTTGATTTAAACCAACTGCAACATTTACTTCGCTCTCGCAACGTCTTTTCCATTCGCGAAGTCGAATACGCCATTTTAGAAACAGACGGAACGGTGAGCGTCATGAAAAAAGCGCCGTACGAACAACCGACGCGAAAAGATCACAACATATCTGCACCTGAAGCGGTATTGCCTGTGACGGTCATTATCGATGGGGAAGTCATTTGGGACAATTTACGTGAAAACGGCTGGGACGAACAATGGCTGAAAAAACATATACGCCATGCGGGGTTTGAAAGCTATAGCGACATTTTATACGCCGAATGGCAAGACGACAAAGGCATGCACGTACAATCATACTAACGCTTTTTTAAAGAACGATCTTGAGGTCGTTTTTTCTTTTGGGACGTTTCTTGTTTTTTCTCGTTTGTTGCTCGTTGTATGTTTGTGACGCGCGGAACGGTTAACGGATGTGAACGAATCGGTGGGATGTGCATACAAATCGCCTCCTTTGTTTATATATTCGCCATCTAACGAAAAACTCCTTTTCTCTTATTGTATGTTTTGTTAACATAGACGTTGACGTTAGACGAAGGAGTTTGACTGATGAATAAGGCGCAATATAACGGCAAATTGTTTGACATTCATACGTTACCAAGGGAAAAATACGAGCTCGTGTATGAACAAAGTTTACGCAACAAATGGACGTGCCCGATGTGCGGTGGAGTCGTTCGCTTTCATTTAGCGATTGAACATGCCCCGCACTTTTATCATGTTTCGAATCCGTGCATAAAAGAAGAACGACAACGAGGAAACGCGGTTGCTATTCGACCGCACCAACCGTTTCAAGCGAAAGAAAAAAAACAGACGATCGTATGCGGAGTGTCGCTCGATGCGGATCAATATGAAGCTGTCCGCCACGTCGAAGGACCGCTTCTCGTCCTCGCCGGTGCAGGAAGCGGCAAAACGCGCACGTTAACGACGCGCGCCGCAGCGATGATGACTGAACATCATATAAAAGCGACAAACATGATGATCGTCACCTTTACGACAAAAGCAGCAAAAGAGCTAGTCGACAGACTGCAGTCGTACAACCTTGACAACATACCGACCGTCGGCACATTTCATAGCTTGTTTTATCGCATGTTGCAACATGCCGATCCGTTTCGCTGGCGGCATGAGCGGCTCATTCGCGATTGGCAAAAAGAGCGAATGATAAAAGAAATCGGGCGCGAACTCGGCATCGATGAGCGCGATTTTCCGTACGATGAAGCGATGCAACGTATTTCATATTGGAAAAATACGCTGACGCCCCTTCACACCATCACCATTGAAAACGAATGGGACGAGCGCGTTGTGCAATTGTACAAACAATATGAAGCGAAAAAACAACAGCTCGAATTGTTTGATTTTGATGATATGTTATACGCGTGCTATGACATGTTACGGACGGACGAAAAACGATTGCGACAATATCACGAACGGTTTCATTACTTTTTAATCGACGAATTTCAAGACATTAACAGCGTGCAATACGAAACGATGAAACTGCTTGCGTCACATACGCACCATATATGCGCCGTCGGCGATGATGACCAAGCGATTTATGCGTTTCGCGGCTCTGATTCATCGTTTATTCATCAATTCCAACAAGATTTTCCACATACAAAAATCGTAAAGTTGACGGAAAACTATCGTTCGCCACATCCGATCGTATCGCTTGCCAACAGCATTATTTCTAAAAGTCGCAAGCGCATTCCGAAACAAATGAACGCTCAAACCGACAGCATGCATTGTCCGACGCTGTTTTTTCCGTACGATGAAGAAGAAGAAGCGACGATGATCGTATGCGACATACAAGAGCGAATGAAACAAGGTGCGAAACCGAGCGATATCGCCATTTTATGCCGAACGAACGCCGCGTCGCGCGCCGTCTTTGAACGGCTTTCACAACTGCACATCCCCGTCACGACAGACGGCGATTCGTTTTACAATCGTCGCATCGTGCGCTATTTGTTAAGCTTTTTTCAACTTGCGCTCGATCCAAATGACGAACAAGCAATGACCGACGTCGCCACCGTTTTGTTTTTAAAACAAACGATTATGAACGACTTAAAGGCGAACGCCATTTTACAAGACTGTTCGCTCGTTGAAGCGCTTGCTAAACTTGACGGCATTCCGCCGTTTCAAAAACAAAAATTACGCACAATCGTTCCGCTATTTGCGAAAGTGAAAGAGATGAAGCCGTTTGAGGCGATCGATTTCATTGAAAAAGAAATGGGGTTTGGCGAATTTTTAAAAAAGCGCGGCAACGAAGGAAATACGATAGAAAAAGGATCCGATGACGTACGCGATGTAAAAGTTGTCGCGCGCAAATTTAAAACGATTCCCGCGTTTCTTGCCCACGTCGCGCGCACCAAAGCGTACGCCAACACGACATGCGACGATGGCGTTCAACTCATGACGATTCATCGCTCAAAAGGGCTAGAATTTCCAATCGTATATATCATCGGGGCGGTGGACGGACTATTACCTCACGATTATGCGCTTGAGGCGTACCGAAACGGCGATGTCGACCCACTTGAAGAGGAACGCCGCCTTCTTTACGTCGCCGTCACGCGCGCGAAACAACGTCTTTTTATTTCCGTTCCGTCCATGCGCCGTTTAAAAAAAGCAAACGCCTCGCGCTTGCTTTCTTCTCAAACAAAAGCGAAAAGCCTCGTCTAATACTTTTCGCTTTTTCGTTACTTTTTATTTAACATGTTCGCGATCGTATTGAAGTCCATTTGTTTTCCGTTGTTGATAATCGATTGAACAATTTTATCTTCTAATTCTTTCGGCACGTTGCGATTAGCGATTTGCGCGACGCGTTTGACGATGTCGCGCACCGTTTTTTCGTCTTTAAAGTTTGCGTTTTGCAATGAATTGGCGAGCGCAAAAATGTCTTGCATATTGACGCCCGTTTTCTTTTCGATATTTTTAAAAAAATGTTGATCCATCTTTCTCCCGCCTCCTTCACTTTTCTTTTTCAGCATATGAAAAAGCAAAAAAAAACGTTCCAAAGGCGTGACCCTTTGGAACGTCTCTTTTTAGTGAACGAACGCTGCACCAACGATAATCAATAAGATGAACAACACGACGATTAACACAAATGTTGAACCGTGTCCGCCGCCGTAGCCGTAGCCACCGTAACCATATCCGCAATATCCGAAGCCCATGAGACTCCACCTCCTTGAACGTTGTCGCTTACATCATATGCATACAAATGAATTTGGTATGGGCGCTCCTATAAAAATTTCCCTCCTTGCCGAAACATCCGCGCGAACTGCTTTTCTTTTTTCGCAAAAAACGCTTCGGCATCGCTCATATTTGCTTCAAATTGTTGCAATAGCTTACCGTTTATGTTTTCAAGTTTGCTTAGCGTTGCTTCGACTTCTTTCTCCCATGTGTCAAACGCCTTCATGAACGCATCGTGCTTTTGATGTTTTGCGCGCGCATACGATTGCAGTTCTTTTTCCAATCGGTTCATCGCCTCCCCCCTTGCTTTTTCATACGTAACAAACGTAAAAATGTGCTAAAATAAAAGACGAAATCAAAAGAAAGGACGTGTCATATGGAACGGCTACAAGACGCACAACAATTTGAACAAGCAATCGCATCGGCTACACCTGTTGTCGTGAAATTTTTTACAACATGGTGCCCAGATTGCGTGCGCATGGATCAATTTATCGGCGAAGTGATCGCTGCTTATCCACAATTTAAGTGGTATGACATCAATCGCGATGACGTGCCAGACATCGCCGAAACGTACAACGTTATGGGCATTCCGAGCTTACTTGTATTCCAAAACGGCGAAAAAATCGCCCACTTGCATAGCGCCAATGCAAAAACACGCGAACAAGTCGAGGAGTTTCTGCAAACAATTAAAGGCTGACAAATGATGTCAGCCCTTCTTTATCGAATCTCCACTTTTCCTGTATATTTTATTCTTTCTAATACAGCAAACAACCGTGAATAACAGTCTTGAATCGTTTTTTCATTTTTGATGTTGTTGTATAGCCCAAAACCAACATACGTATCTTTGTAAAATCCAACAAGATAATCGCCCGATTTCATATCATGCGCATGCTCATAGCTGAGATTGCCATCCACAAACGCTAAATATACTTTTTGGGAATCAACAAAAACAAACGGAACAGAAGATTGTAAATAAATATCGGCATACGGTTTTTCAGCTGCCTCTTTCAAATGTTCCTTCATTTTTTGATAAAATTTTTTGGTTCATTATCACAACATGTACTTGACAAATGATGCTCTCTCCTGAACAAGAATGTGAAAACATCATTCATTTGCTTATTCTTTCGTATAAATGTCAGTACAACATGTTATAAAAAATGGTGTACAACTTTTATTTTTACTAAGCTGTTTTACTAAGATATATCCAATAAACAAGTCCAACAAAAATGTTCAATGACATTAAAGTAGTGATGCTAACTCTAAGCAAAGTATAATCTATAGTTTTCCACCCTGTCACAATTATAATTAAAGATAGTCCGATCAGCAGGAAAGTAAACAGAAAACTAAACAATTTATAAACCATATATTGTGTTCTTTCATCGTTACCTTCTCGCTTAATCAAAAAAATTAAAACTAAAAAAGCAGCCAGTGCTAATACTGCTAAAATATTAGTAAAATGAACGAAAGTACCCATTATTATCAAACCTCCTCATTTTTTTTAAACTGGAATACATCATTAATGTCCACTCCAAAAGCATTTGCAATTTCAAACGCTAATACTAACGAGGGTGTGTAGTTTCCCTTTTCAATTGAAATAATCGTTTGTCTACTAACCCCTACTTTTTCAGCTAAATCTTTTTGTGTCATTTTCCGTTCGGCTCTTAAAACGTTGATTCGATTGGATAAAGAGCCGTTGTTCTTTGTCATTTATCACACCTCCATTATGCAAAGATTTCTATATACACATAGTAAAGTATTTTTTACAAAATGTAAAGTTTATTTTACATAAAAACGTTACGTTTTCCACCTAGAACTCGTATACTATCCGAAAATAACTTGGCAAAATGAAATGTTCGCATGTGTCAACGTTAAATCGCTTAACCACTACATGCGACAATGACCCATCGTCCACTTTGCTTTCTATATGTAAGCTGAACCATTTCCCCTTAGAAAAACAAAAATACCGCCCCTATGCCTATTCGCATAAGAGCGGTGTTTATCTTTCACATAAGAAACGGCTTCAATTTTTGAATAAGCTGCTGCATTTGTTTTGCTTGTTGTTCATACATTTGTTTCGCTTCTGCATCGTTCGTTTGTAAAGAGAACAGCTCGAAATCGGCTTCTGCTTTTTTCATCGAGGCAAGCAATAGTTGTTTTTGTTGCGGTGCTGGTACTTGAATGCGGTCGTCATATAAATCGACGGTCAGCTGGCCGTACGAATCGACTTGCGCTAAAAAGACGTTTTCGATAGCGACGCCCATTTGATCGAGTTGCTGCTTTAACCAGCCGCGGCTTAAACGGGCGGTCGCAAGCGGTTCGTCTAAAATTTTGCCGTCCATAATGACCGTTTGGGGTTCTTTTTCTTCTGGCGCATACGGTTTGATGTCTCCGAGCGTCAACGGCTGTTTGTCGCGTTTTAATAAAATACTTAAATCACCGTTCGCTTCAAGCGTCGCAAATTCCACATCGGCGACGCGGAACACATCTTTTTTCCGCAGCTGTTCAAGCAATTCGTCCGCCGTATATTTCTCTTTTTTCAAATTATCTTCTAAGATTTTTCCGTTTTTAATAAATACGGTTGACTTTCCTTCGACAAAATCACGAAATTTTTTGCTTCGTAACGAAATTTGCGAGATGGCGACGGGGAAAAGCGCCCAAATTAAAATGCTCGTAACCCCTTCCGTTAATCGAATATCTAAATCCATTGACATCGTACCAGCAATATCCCCGATCGTAATGCCGACGATATATTCGAAAAACGACAGCTTTGACAACTGTTTTTTTCCTAACAATTTCGTAACGATGAACAGTCCGATTAAAATGCAAATGGAGCGAATCGCAACTTCTAACCATGCTGGCATATTTACATCCCCTTGTATTGCGGCTCCTCGCGTTCAAGCGTCGATATTCGACCTTTCAGCGCCGCAATCATTTGTTCCGTTTTAAGCATCGCTTCATGAAACGCCCGTTGTGCTTCCTCGTTTGTCGAAGTGAGCGCCAACTGTTGCAGCGTCGCATGAATGGCCTTCATGTTCGCTAAACTTTGCTTTACTTGTGAACCAATGGTCATCTTCCTCTATCCTTTCGGTTTAAATAATAATGCTCCGATAAAGCCGAATACAATGGCTGCCGAAATGCCGGCGCTCGTCACTTCAAACATGCCGGTTAACACCCCGACGATGCCATGCTTTTCCGCTTCTTGCATCGCTCCGTGCACGAGCGAGTTACCGAAACTTGTAATTGGAATAGTCGCACCCGCTCCAGCAAAATCAATAAGCGGCTCGTATAAGCCGAAGCCGTCTAAAATCGCTCCGACGACAACGAGCGTGCTTAACGTATGGGCTGGGGTAAGCTTGAATACATCAAACATCAACTGCCCGATAACACAAATGAGCCCGCCGACGACAAACGCCCAAAAAAACATTGCCATCATCCATGATCGCCTCCATATTCAATCGCCACCGCATGTGCGATGCACGGGATCGTCTCCCCTTGTTGAAACGTGAGCGGCGACAAAAGTGCGCCCGTCGCGACGACGAGCATGCGCCGAATTTCCCCGCGCTTCATACGATTCAACAAATGACCGTACACGACCGTCGCAGAACATCCCGCCCCGCTTCCACCTGACAACACCGGCTGCCCTTCGCGATAAATGATTAACCCGCAATCTTGATATCGCTCCTCCTCTAGCTCCATTCCGTTTTTCCGCAATAAATCGAGCGAGACGGTGCGGCCAATTTTTCCTAAATCACCTGTGACAATTAAGTCATAATACGACGCATCGACTTGCATATCGCGCAAATGCGCCTCAATTGTATCAACAGCCGCTGGCGCCATCGCTCCCCCCATATTAAACGGATCGGTCAATCCCATATCGACGACGCGCCCGATCGTTGCGGACGTAATGCGCGGACCGTCTCCTTCGCCCCCGACGAGCGCCACGCCTGCCCCGGTCACCGTCCATTGTGCCGTCGGCGGCTTTTGTCCCCCGTATTCCGTCGGATAGCGAAACTGCTTTTCGACCGCTGTATTATGGCTTGCCGCTCCTGTTAATATGTACTTTGCGCCGCCGTAATTAACGATAAACGCGCTTAGTGCGAGCGCCTCCATCGACGTTGAACAAGCGCCAAATACACCGAGATACGGGGTGCTGAGCGTGCGCGCCGCAAAGCTTGAAGGGGTCATTTGATTAATTAAATCGCCACAAATAATAAACTGCACTTGTTCCTTTTCGATGCGCGCCTTTTTCATCGCTTGAAAAAACGCTTCTTCAAACAACACTTTATGCGCCTTTTCATACGAATCTTCCCCGAGCCAAAGGTCTTCATGAAGCAAATCAAAATCATCGGCAATCTTTCCGTTCGCTTCAAACGGGCCGCCAACCGTTGCGGTGGAGACGATGACCGGACGGTTTTCAAACACCCACGTACGATGCCCTTTCATCATCCGAGCCCACCCCATCTCACCGCAATCGTTTTAATGAGCGCAACGACAAAGGCAGAAAACGTGCCAAATAAAATGACAGAGCCCGCTAATTTAAACATATTTCCACCGACACCGAGCACAAACCCTTCCGTCCGATGCTCAATCGCAGGCGAAATGACGGCATTTCCAAATCCGGTGACAGGCACCGCACTTCCTGCCCCGGCAAATTGCGCCAATCGGTCATATACGCCAAACCCCGTTAATAACATCGCGATAAACACCATCGTCGCCACCGTCGGATTGCCGACCGTTTTTTCCGTAAAATCGAAAAAGTACATGTAAAAATAAGAAATGGCTTGTCCGATGACGCAAATGAGCCCGCCGACAAAAAAGGCGCGCACGCAATTTTTCAACACCGGACGCTTCGTTTCGCGCGCTTGTTCAAACTGATGATATTGTTGTTGTACAGGCGTTAAATTTTTTCGCTTTTCGTTTGCCATCATCTCACCTCACGTTTGTTCTTCACTTAATTTTTGGATGATCGTTACTTCTTTTTCGATCTCTTTTTCACTCATGTTTTTCGTTTCCATTTTTTCTTTTAACGCTTTCGTTTCCCAAAAAATTTTTAAATCGTGCGAGGCGATCACTTTTTCATCGAACGTATCGTTTAACATATTCCGTACATCTTTTTCAATAGCTTTCATACGAAATCGTTGCATATGCTTCACTTGATACGCAACAAGCAGTCGTCCGTTCGCTTCGACCGCCACCGCATCTTTCACATCGCGTCGTGCTTTTAACATCTGTACGGCTTTTTCGGCATGTTGTTGGTCGCTTCGTTTCGCGCTTCCGTCATGGCTTACGTTCGTGATGTTTTCGTTTTGCAGAGACTGTTTTTGTTCTTTTGGCTCATGTGCACAACCTATGATGGAAAAAAAGAGGATCATTACGAGCAATTGTCTCATCGCATTCACCTTTCTATTCATGTAATGAGAGGGCGCCCACGATTGGACACCCGACTCACTTACTTCATGTAACGAGAGGGCGCCCACGATTGGACACCCGACTCACTTACTTCATGTGACGAGAGGGCGCCCACGATTGGACACCCGACTTACTTACTGTTTATATTGTGGCTCTTCCTGTTCAATTTCTTGCAGGCGCGGGGACAACAAATCAACGATCGCTTGCGTCTGTTGTGCCGCTTGTTGATACAATTGTTTCGCCTTTTCATTTTCCGTTTGCAGAGCGAACGTTTCAAAACTTGCTTGCGCCGATTTTAATCCAGCTAACGTTTGTTTCACAGAACTTGCAACAGTCATATTGAAAAACCTCCTTTTTCTTTTTCATCCCGTAGTGTGCACACATCTCGTAAAGTTATACAAAAAAATAGCCCCTAAAAGGAGCTAACATTTATCGCGAAATCCGTTTCCGAGCGACGGGTTATTGATGATTCCAGCCATGACTAAAATACTTAAAAAGGCGTTCCATAATTGCTCATATTTTCCTAAATCAATATCGACTCCAAACGTTTGCAAGAAAAGCGGTATAAAAGCGCCAATTGCGAGCCATAGCCCGTAATTTTTAAAACGCTCCATCTTCTTCTCACCCCGTGCTTATTGTTTTTTTATTTTTTTTCCACATCCGCAGCCACCCGTTTTTTTGACAGGTGCTGGGGAAGACGTATATACTTTTGCCGACTGTGTTCCGTGAAGCGCCATCGTCTTTTTCTTTTCCATTTTGTAACCCTCCACACATGTAAGATACAATAACATATGAAAAAGACGGAGCGAATGACTATGCGTTTTCCCTATTTCTTTTTTTCCGCAAACGAAAACGGGGTCGCCATCGGTAATTGTCCGCCATGCTTTAACGTTTGTTGTCGCTTGATATTGTGCATAAACCATGAATCTGTTCCTTGGGCAAATAACTGTTTGGTCATTTGTTCGAGCTGCTTTTTCAACTCCTCATTTTCTTTTTTTAACCGTTTCATTTCTTGATAACGCTGTTCACTTAACGCTGCTAATTCTTTTAACAACACATTTTCCGCTCGCAACACGTCTAACTCGTTTTGCATATGCCGCCTCCTCTCTACTACATAACAATTCAACATTGCGCTCATTTATGACAAAAAAATTCCGCACATATCCCTGCACACTTACCTACCTTTCTCATACTATACAGTAGTCCCGATACATGCGACGGGAAAAACTGAAATAGGAGGAACGAGGCATGACGCATCATAAAGAATGTAAAGAAAAAGTGTGTATTAAAACACGCAAAGTGTATGACTGGGTTACTCGTCAAGTCGATGTGCCGTTGCGTAGTTTTTCAAATGGGGATTTGGAAGCGATCTTTCCAGAATGCAAATGTCCACGTGGAGGGCAATCGGTTTGTGACTTCTTCGCATCAAACGGTTTAAGTGCTGGCGATTTCTCGATTCGCTGCTTCTTAACAGACGATGAAGGAAACCGCATCGATCAAACAGTAGATAACAATGCTCTTATTTGCCAAGAAATTTTGCAACCAGACGGACGCCAACCTGTTCACGTCACTCTTCCATCAGGCGATACAGTCACATTACAAAAAGTAAAAGTGCTCGTAAAAGGCCACGTTGTTGTGCAAGTCGTAAACGCAAACGGCTACGTTGTTTGTGAATCAAATCCAATTCCATTCGCGACAGCGCAAACATTTATTTTATGCGCCCCAGAAGGAACGACGCTTGATTGCCACATTTCATTTTTCGAATGTGACGCTAGCTTAATTTGCACCGACAACTTCTCACAGCTCGATGTATCGATTACATTATGTTTAGAAGTGCAAATGGAAGCCGAGGTAAAACTTGAAGTCGAAGCACGCTACTGCCAGCCGCGCGAAGAAATTTTAGAAGCGACGCTTTGCCCAACAGACAAATTCCCACCGCAATGCCCTGAAGTATTCCCAGCACATTAATGAGTAAAGCAGGCTCACATACAGCCTGCTTCTTTTATATGTTTAACATGTAGCTGATTACCGTATATGTGCAAGCAATCCAAAAGGAATAAGAACGATAGCACGTATTTTTCACTTCTTCTGAATACCTATTCCACATATACCCACTTCCATGTATATAAAAAAGAAAACTTGTGGCAATCACACCGACAAGAAACGTCCATTCCATATATGGCACGCCTGTTTTTTCACTTGCCGCATATGGAACAAAAAATAAAAATACGATTGTAGTCAAAATAGAAAGCGATGTTCCCATTCAATCACACCTTTACTTTGGTATATATGACATATGATAAAATAAAATGAATATTGAAACAACAAAAAGAGAGGATGGCATAAAATGACGAAAAAAATATTGGTCGTATTTTTCATTTGTTCGATGTTTATCATTCAACCAAGTCATATGACTCCAAATGGTTGGCAAGGATGCCCAGAATGCTTATAGGGGGGGAGGCGATGAACGACCAACATATTCAACTTCAACAAAAAGTGCTTCATTATCGCTCGGAAGTGGCCAAATATAAACAACTTTTGCAGCTTGCTGAAACCGAACTAAAACGTGAGCAGCTGCGCAATCATTATTTGCAAAAACAGCTTGAACAAATGGATGAATATGAACAAACGATCGAAAAGCTCGAACAACAGCTTCTGTTTTACGAAGTGGCGCTTGAAGAAGAAAAAAAGCGAAAAAAAGAAATGAAACAAGATATCGTACGTGCGCATGCGTATTTCACGTATACGGTCATGATTTCAGAGGAGAAAGAAGAGCCAACGACGGTCATCGGCGATTTCGTTGTCGAAAATATTGGTAATACACCACTTAACGATCCGATCATTTGCGTTCGTCTCCGCCCTGCCGATCACGCTCAATTCAGCGGAAAATTTTCTTTTCGACATACGCAAGAAGAAGAAGGATGGACGTTTGCGATCGACAATTGGCGCCAAAAAATAAAAGAAGGAGAATATTGGTTAAAGCCAATCGATGAAACGACGCTTTTACCAAATGAACAACTGCGCTTTTCCTCTTTCGAATTGCGCATATTCCATACGATCGTTGTAGAAGCGTTCGTTTATTTCCGCCAGCTCAAACAAGGAATCCCCTCCTTCAATCATATCGTTATCAATAAATAAGCAGGCATTTGCCCGCTTTTTTATTTGCTCCATTGTTGGACAACGACTTCGATAAGCGCAGCACCTCCTGCAATCGCTAATATCCACACAAACGGCATGACAATGTACGTGGCGAACATCACGCCAACGTACAACGCCGCTGCGCACCATACCCCTGTACACCAATGACAGCTTAACAGTTCTCCGATCCATTTCCGTATTCCTGTTCCTTTTATGACGATATACGTTTCTCCATCTTGTTCAACTTCATCATGAAATGGCGCGCGCAAAAACGACGTAATGCGGTCATATACAATGAGGTGCGTCAAGCGAAACGAAGCAATACATAAAAGAAAAAAGTGAAACGCATCCATCTTTCTCGCCTCCTCGCTCTACTGTATGTGACATACGATGAAAAAATGTCGGCAAACCGCCCATTCCCCTTTTCCTTTCCGTACTAGACGAAGAAAGGAGTGGAACGAATGTATCGCATTTTTTTCAGCAAAGACTTTTTAGCAAAAAAAAAAACAAATAAAGAAAAAGCGCTCGCACTTGCTCGCGAAGGACGAAAACGGGCAGAAACGACGTTTTCATTCGCAAACACAGCCGAGCAGCTTAAGCGTGTATATATTACGATTTGCCAATAAGCGATACGGATACGATATGTTCTAGCGGGATCGTGATCGTTTTTTCTTCATCGCTTAGCGTAAAAACGACTTTTTTCTTATCGCACGTTTGAATAACCCCTTCATACGTCTTGTTTTTCGTTTTCAACTCACACGTCACTGGCCGAAGCTCGTTTGGCAGCGTCGCTAAAAACTCAATGCGCTCGATCGTATCCATGTCGCGAAAGTTCGCAAACGATGGCGGTGGATACGACGTCTTTTCTTTTTTTGTCCGAAACGTCTGTTGCATATAGCACGTTTTCGTCCCTAAATTCGGCTGAACGATATACAACAACGGTGCATTTTCCACATGCTTTTTCATTTCCATACCCCTCCTTTTTACGAGGTATTGTCAAAAGTTTTAAATACATACCCTAAGTTTTTATTGATTTTATGCGGTTCTCGACAAAAAAAGCTTGCCACCCCTGCTGTTTTTGGTACGATTGAGGTAACCACACACCCAACCAAAACAAAGGAGTGACAAGCTTGTTACCTCAATTATTAATCAAATGTCTTCAAATAATCAAGACCCAATATCAAATCATTATTTATTTGTTAGGTGCACTTCTTGGAAAATCCCTCACTGACTGGGATGACGAAGAACCGGTGAATCAACCGTATCAGAAACTCCAAGTCGATGAGCTTCCTGTCATCGAAACGCTTCCGCGTTTGGATTATCGTCAGCTTCTTGTCGAATACGAACAACAACACGGAAAACCATTGAAACCAATTAAGAGGCACGCAAACACGAAAACCACGGTGCCTGATGCATTGACGTGTCCACAGTGCGAAGCGCCGTCTGCGTATGTGTACGCCAATAACGGGGGCAAGGGGCAGTATCAATGTAAAGTATGTCGCTGCCGTTTCAACCATCGTAGTCGTTTTGCCAAATCAGTGGTCTTTCGATGTCCGCATTGTTTAAAGACCCTTGAAAAAATTAAAGAGCGTAAAGATTATCATATTCACAAATGTAAGAATGATGATTGTTCGTTTTACCAAACAAACTTGCGGCGGATGACACCTCAGGAAAAAGAACAATTTCAACACGCGCCGCATGCCTTTAAAGTTCGATACATTTTCCGTGAGTTTCTCTTTGATTTTCAGCCGTTGGCACCGTCGTCGCCGATACAAACCAAGGTGGATTTGTCGCGTCTTTCCGTGTCTTCGCATACACTCGGACTCATCTTGACGTATCACGTCAACTATGGACTCTCCGCGCGGAAAACAGCGAGAATCATGAAAGACATCCATGGGTTGTCGATTTCCCACCAGACTGTCATCAACTACGCCAATAGCGTCGCGCTGATCGTCAAGCCTTTTGTTGATCATTTTCCGTATGAGCTGTCGGGTTCTTTTTGTGGCGACGAGACGTATATTCGCGTCAAAGGACGCTGGCATTACCTGTTTTTTATGTTTGATGCCGTGAAAAAGGTGGTTCTGTCTTATCGGGTTTCCCCAAATCGGGATACATTGGCTGCCATCCGTGCGATCGACGATGTCCTCAACAAGCTGCCGTCGATTCCTGAAGATTTGTCCCTTGTCGTCGATGGCAATCCCATCTACTTGTTAGCACAGCACTTTTTCGCCCAACACGGGATTTCTTTCGATGTTCGCCAAGTCATTGGGCTGACAAACGAGGATCCCGTGTCCGAGGAATATCGACCACTCAAACAGATCATTGAACGATTCCATCGGACGTTTAAAGGCAACTATCGACCGACTCACGGCTTTGGAGCCGAAGAAGGCTCTATTTCTTTCGTTACGCTCTTTGTGGCGTACTTCAACTTCTTACGGCCACATAGCGCGTTAGAAAAACGAGTGCCGGTCGTCATCCCAGCATTAGAGAGCCTTCCGCATATGCCGGCACGTTGGGCAAAGCTCATTGTCATGGCTCAAGAGATGTTGACCCAACAAGCAGCATCCTAAGGACGGATTCGGCGGAGCGTACCCTTGACCATCCGAACCTCGCCAAAGGTAAAATCAGGATAGGGCAAGGGCTGCTTTCCTATGCCCTTCTTTTCTGCCCTTGCCCTTACTAACCGTTTTTCTCCTTTGGCGAGTGTTGGTCAAGGGCGAATCCGATTCCACTATCCTCTTTATTTTCCTTCAAAAGGTAGCCTGTGATGACTTTTCATAGATTTTTTGACGCTACCTTTTACGACTACTATATGCGCAAAAAGAAAGGGGCATGCCATAATACATAAAAAGCTGTTTGGTCGATGCCAAACAGCTTTCAAATTAGCGCGCTAAAATGTGGTAGCCAGAGTCAACGTGGATAATTTCGCCTGTGACGCCGCGCGATAAGTCGCTAAATAAAAATAGAGCAGTATCGCCTACTTCTTCTTGTGTCGTTGTACGGCGCAGCGGTGCGCGTTCTTCAATTTCTTTTAAAATCGAGTTAAAATCGCCGACGCCTTTCGCAGATAACGTGCGAATCGGACCTGCGGAAATGGCGTTGACGCGAATGCCGTATTTGCCTAAGTCGTTTGCTAAATATTTGACGCTCGTTTCCAATGACGCTTTCGCTACGCCCATAACGTTATAGTTTTGTACGACGCGCTCGCCTCCTAAATACGTTAATGTGACGATGCTTCCGCCTTCCGTCATTAGCTCTTTCGCCGCTTTCGCCACAGCTGTTAATGAATATGCGCTAATGTTGTGCGCCAGCAAAAATCCTTCGCGATCGACGTTCATATATTCGCCTTCTAAATGCTCTTTATTCGCAAACGCGATACAATGCGCAAGACCGTGAATGACGCCTACTTGTTCTTTGATTTGCGCAAAGCATGCTTCAATTTCTTCATCTTTCGTCACATCGCAAGGTAACACAAGCGCTGTGTCATCTTCTAACGTCGCCACTAATTTTTTCACTTCATTTTCAAAACGCTCACCTGCATATGTAAAAATTAATCGCGCCCCTGCCGCATGAAGCGCACGCGCAATGCCCCAAGCGATGCTTCGTTTATTTGCCACACCCATAATGACGTATGTCTTTCCTTGCAATGATAATTGCATATTCGTTCATCCCCTTAAATTATGATTTGTTATTAGAACCTAGTATTAATATGATTATAACAAAAAATTCCCTACTTTGAAATAGGGAATTTATAATAAATAGTCCATAAACATCGTCGCTAAACCGAAATAAATAAGAATGCTAATTAAATCGTTAATCGTCGTAATAAACGGACCAGATGCAACAGCCGGGTCGATGCGCAATTTATGCATAAAGAGCGGAATGAGCGCCCCTGCAACTGTCGCGACCGTCAACGTCGCAAATAACGCTAATCCGACGAGCACACCTAAGAAAAACTGTTGCTTCCATACATACACGACAATCGTAATGATGACGCCACACGACAACCCAATAATCAGCCCTGTCAACGCCTCACGCGCGATCATACTCCACTTTCCTTCTTTTTCGAAATCCCCCATCGCTAAACGACGCACCGCGACCGCCAACGACTGCGTCCCTGTATTTCCAGACATGCCCGCAATAAGCGGAATAAACACCGCTAAAATCGCGACTTTTTGCAACGTGTCTTCAAAACGGCTAATTAAATTCGCCGTCATCATGCCTAAAAACAGTAAAATAATGAGCCACGGCAACCGCTTTTTCGCCGCTTCGAACGGAGTGTATTGAATATCGACATCCGGAACCCCCGCGAGTTTCGAATAGTCGTCTGTCGCTTCTTCCGAAATGACGTCGACAATGTCATCGACGGTAATAATCCCAAGCAAATGATTGTTCATATCGACGACAGGAAGCGCTAAAAAATCGTAGTTTTGCATTTTGCGCGCCACTTCTTCTTGATCTTCATCAACAAATACAGAAACGACCCGATCGTTCATGACATCACAAATCATCGCATCATCATCCGATGTCAACAGCTCGCGTAGCGACAATACCCCAACGAGCTGCCGTTGTTCATTGACGACATACAAATAATAAATCGTTTCCGCATTCGCTGCTTCTCTTTTTAAAATTTGCATCGCCGAACGCACCGTTTGATTGGCGTGAATGGCGATATATTCCGTTGTCATAATGCTTCCGGCCGTATATTCTTTATAATGAAGCAACCCTTGAATATCTTTCGCCGCTTCATCGTCCATAATCGTTAAATAATTCGCCACTTCTTTTTTATCTAGTTCATTTAATACGTCCGCCGCATTGTCGGCATACATGTGCGCGAGCATTTGCGCCACAAATAACGGATCCATTTCCGACAAATAAATTTTATATTCATCTTCTTCAATGTCGAGATGGTCAAAAATTTCCGCCATTTCCGCTGGCGATAAATATTCATACATGCGTTTTCTTACTTCCGGGCTTTGTTCAACGTAAAACTTCGCCCGATCATACGGATGCAATTTTAAAAACTGTTTTCGAAACGCTTCGATTTTTCCATCATATAACGCCTGCAACATAATACCCCTCCTCTCGACAAAAATCGCTTTTCTTATTATGCGCGAATCTTTGCCAACTTGCAAGCAACGATGTAAAATGAGAATGCACGATGAAACACAGGGGGAACAAAAATGGAAAACGAAAAAACCGTTCAATCGAAAATAGATTATCATTTATTGTTCATTTTATTTTTAATTGCGATCGTCAGCGCCATCGCCATCGAAAGCGCGCGCGAGACACTCCCCGCTAAACTGCAACATATTAACTTTGCGCAAAAGCAGCTCATGTGGTATGGCGTCGGAGTCGTCGTCATTGCGGTGACGATGCTTGTCGATTACGATCGACTGTTTAAAATCGCTTGGTATTTGTACGGCTTCGGGATGATTCTTTTACTTGGATTAGAATTAAACGTCCCGGGTACATTAACGATTAAAGGAGCAACGAGCTGGTACAGCCTGCCGGGCGGAAACTTTCAGCCGTCTGAGCTAATGAAAATTTTTATGATTATCGTCATTAGCCGCATGATCGTCAACCATCGTGAAAAATACCATGACCCGACGTTGCAAGACGATTTGAAACTGCTCGGAAAAATCGGGCTTTCGCTACTGCCGCCGCTTTTTTTACTTGCCCGTCAGCCTGATATGGGGATGTCAATGGTATTTATGGCGATCACCGGCTCGCTCATTCTCGTTTCCGGCATTCGTTTGCGCATTATCGCCGCTATCGTCGGTGTTGCTGTACTTGGCGCAACAGCGTTTATCGTGGCGTTTTTATATTTCCCAGACGTATTAAAAATTCAACAATATCAATTAAACCGTTTTTACGGCTGGTTGAATCCGTACGAATATTCAAGCGATCAAGGGTTTCAGCTTATTAAATCGCTACTGGCGATCGGATCTGGGGAATTATATGGAAAAGGATATAAAAACTTAGACGTCTATTTACCAGAGTCGCATACTGACTTTATTTTTAGCATTATCGGAGAACAATTCGGCTTTATTGGGGCAAGCATCGTCGTGTCGCTCTTTTTCTTGCTCATTTACCGCATGATTCAAATTGCGCTAGAATGCCACGACCCATTCGGCAGTTATTTATGCGCCGGCGTCATCGGCATGATTACGTTCCAAGTATTCCAAAATGTCGGCATGACGATCGGGTTACTACCGATTACCGGTCTTCCGCTTCCATTCGTCAGCTACGGAGGAAGCTCGCTTGCCACATACATGCTTGCGATCGGGCTCGTCTTAAACGTCCGCTCCCGCACACAAAAATTTATGTTTTCTGCAGAACAATAGGAGAGGTTTAGACTTTGTCACCTCCCCTATTGTTTTTCACATCTCGTCTCCTCTCACATATAAGACGACGTACTACCATAATTACGGTAAATAATCCCTATTGAAATAATTTTTACTTACATGTTAAAATTATTCTTGATTTATAAAATTTTTTTTCAGAAAAAAAGGAGGTTTCTATATGAGAAATATTTTCATCTCAACTCTCTCTGTTTTGCTTTTCTTTTTCATTCTTCCTCTTTCTACTACTTTAGCCCATAACAATATAAGTGAGCAAGAGAAAAATAAAGTTGTTCAAGAAGCTTTGAAAGTTATTGAAAAGAGGTACAACTCTCTTATTTCACAACAACAAGAAGAAAGTGAAGTACCTCAACTAAAAAATACTAAGTCGCAATTGAGATTGGAAAGTATTATAAAGAGAGATAAAAATTATATAAACGAACTAGGTGCATCCTACAAGAAAATAGAAATTTTAAACGTAGATGATATACAAATAGATAAAATGAATGACACAATCAAATTGAGCTTACGTGTGGAGGTAGCTAAATACTACCAGTACAAAAATAAAAAACAGATGGAGGAACATCCATGGCTAGAGACAAGAACACATGAGTTTATTTTCACGTCCAGCGAAAACAAAAGAAGCAAGTTATATGCATTAGTTGATTACAAATTTGAAGATGAAATGGATTACACTAGTGAACAGGCATCAAATAGCAACTTACCTCCAATTGAAGAAATGAATAGACAACAAGTTATTGAAGCAACGAACGACATAAGCATAATGTCCACACAACACTTGTACAATCGATCAGGAGCTAGATCATATGCATACAATTGGTATAACAAAAACAACCCTGACTTTAGAGTTTTCTCAAATAATTGTACAAACTTTATTTCACAAGCAATTAACCGCGGTGGTGGAGTAAATATGGATTGGTGGGGCGATTTGCGGTGGTGGTATCAAGGTAACCAAAACACTACAAGTTGGTCTGTTGCTCATGATTATGTTTATTATGCAAGAAGAAACAATGATGCAGGTGGGCTTGGTGCTTATTATATAAGTAACGTAAAAGATTTGAAAATAGGTAGTCTTGTTGGATATGACTTTGACAACGATGGTTATTTCGATCACCTTTCTATTGTAGTGAATTATGATAGCAACGGAGAACCTTTGACTGCTCAACATACTCCAAGTGACTATAACCGCCCTTGGAAATCAGTCAATTCATTAGCAAAACATTACTTTATTCAAACAAATGATTACTGGTATTCTAATTAGTGAAGTTTAAAGTGAGGAGAAAGCATTGAAGAAGTGTATATTGTTATTTATCTTGTTAGGTTTGTTGATGGGATGCAATAAAAAAGAAATCCCTATGTATAATGGATTTCCAATTCCTGAAGGGGCAAAAGTCATAAAAATAGATAACGATAAAGGCAAGGTGCATCCTGTTTTTATCAGTCAAGCTTTCTTCCAGTTAGAAGAGCCTATGTCTGACTTTACACCGTCCCATCCTTTCTATCAAACTATTGTAAATGAAGGATGGAAAGATGAAGAAGCAATAAAAAAATTAGGCGAATATCGCCATATATTCAGTAAAGATAATCGACTGATCGAAGTAAGTTTTTACAACGACAAAATGACAATTACGGAATATGATCCAAAAATCTTTTGGCAAAAAAATGAGTAGTCCCCAGCGCGTATTGCCCTGGGGATTTGTTGTACATAATGAATAGTAAAAAAGGGAAGATCAATAGATGATATACGACATTATTGGCGATATTCACGGCTGTTTTCACGAATTCATGTTATTAACAAAAAAGCTTGGCTACGTTTGGGAACACGATATCCCGATTCATCCGAACGGGCGAAAGCTTGCCTTCGTCGGCGATTTAGCCGATCGTGGTCCGCAATCGTTGCGAGTCATTGACACGGTCGTTGCGCTCGTTCAACAAAACAAAGCGGTGTACGTTCCGGGCAACCATTGCGACAAATTGTATCGTTTTTTTCTCGGTCGAAACGTACAAATTACGCACGGGCTTGAAACGACAGTAGCGGAGTGGGAACAAGCCGATGAAAAAACAAAAACGCGCATTCGTACGCAATTTATGAAGCTGTACGAAAACGCCCCGCTTTATGCCGTCTTAGACGATGGAAAACTTGTGATCGCCCACGCCGGCATTCGAGGGGACTATATTGGCAAATCGAATCAAAAAGTAAAAACGTTTGTGCTATACGGCGACATTACAGGAGAAAAACATCCAGACGGCTCCCCTGTGCGCCGAGATTGGGCAAAACATTACCGAGGCGATGCGCTCATCGTATATGGACATACGCCGGTCAAAGAGCCGCGCTGGCTAAACAACACCGTCAACATCGACACCGGCTGCGTATTCGGTGGACAACTCACGGCGCTTCGCTATCCAGAAATGGAGACCGTTTCTGTTCCATCAACGATGCCATATGTCGCTGAAAAGTTTCGCCCGTTTGATTAAAGCAAACGGGCGATGTCGTCAGGGAGCGGCGCATGAAACGTCATCGTTTTTTCAAAAAACGGATGAAAAAACGTCAGCTCACAACTATGTAACGCTTGGCGGTCGATTTGCTCCCGAAAACCGCCATACAAATCATCACCAACGAGCGGATGACCGATATGAGAAAAATGAACGCGAATTTGATGCGTTCGCCCCGTCTCTAATTGAATCGACACGTGCGTCATCTCATTTTTCTGTTGCAATACTTCATAATGCGTCACCGCTCGCTGACCGTCTGGCCGCACTTCCCGCTCGATGATGCTGTCGCCTTTTCGTCCGATCGGCGCATCAATCGTTCCAACGAGCGGGGTGACATAACCGTGGCAAACCGCTTCGTACCGCCGTTTCACCCGCCCTTGCTTTTGTTGTTCGCTAAGTAAATGATGCACGTGGCGATGTTTGGCGACAAGCACAAGCCCAGACGTATCGCGGTCAAGCCGTGTGACGACATGCACCGTCGTTTGTAACTGTTGTTGTTCGTAATGATGCAATAACGCATTCGCAAGCGTCACATGCGGATGTTCGCGCGACGGAATGGTTGCCATATGCGGCGGCTTATCGACGACGATAACATAATCGTCCTCGTACACAATCGAAAGCGGAATCGGCTCAGCGACCATATGTACCCCTTTTTGTTCTGGTGGAAACGAAATGCACACTTCATCGCCTGCTTTTAGCACGTAACGGACGGTCACAGGCACATCGTTCACTTCGATCCGCCCCCCTTGAAATTTAATATCGGTGAGCGCTGTTTTTGAAATATGTTGTTGTTTTAAAAATTCACGAACGAGCATGCCGTCTTGTTGTTGTGTGACGATCCAACGAATTTGAAACATACGAATCCCTTTCTACTGAATAAATGATTCGCGCACACGCTTCCAAAACGGAAACGGACGGAAGCGCGCAAAGCGAATTTTTTCATCAGCGACGCGGCATTGTATCGACTTCACATCTTTATGCAATAACGATAAATGGTCGATCGTAATTTGAAAATCGACGTTGTTGACCGGCTTTAACATGCACGTATGATGCTTCGGCAAAACGAGCGGCGAGCCGATCGTGCGGAAGACGCGATTGTTAATCGACGCCATTTCCGCGACTTGAATGGCCTCTAACGATGGATGTAAAATCGCCCCGCCAAGCGCTTTATTGTAAGCGGTGCTTCCCGATGGCGTCGAAATGCATAACCCATCCCCGCGAAACGTTTCAAACAAATCGCCGCGAATTTCAACGTCCATCACAAGCGTCCCTCCAACGCTTTTCACCGTACATTCATTGAGCGCTAAATATTTTGCTTCGCGTCCGCCGCGCACATATCGAATCGTCACTTCTAAAAGCGGGTATTCCACGATTTGATATGGCGTTTTCGCAATCGCAATGACGAGCTTTTCAATTTCATCTGGCACCCAATCGGCATAAAAGCCTAAATGACCCGTATGTACCCCGACAAACGCCGTCTGTTCGAGCCGGCTTCGATAACGATGAAACGCATACAACAACGTCCCATCCCCGCCGACTGAGATGACAATATCCGGCTCATCTTCATCATACGTTAAACGAAAATCGGTTAAATATGTACGAATTTTATACATACATTCGTTTGATATCGCATCCCCTTTGGATATGACCGCAAATTTCACGCGCCTTCACTCCTCGCTCTCTTTTAAGTCTTGTTTGCGCGAAAACACCGCTTGCGCTTCTTGAATTTCAAAGCGAATTTTTGACATTTCCTCGTCTAACAAATATGCGGCTTCTGCGGCGCGCTGCAATCGTTGGCGAATATCTTCTGGAAACTTGCCGCTATATTTGTAGTTTAACGAATGTTCAATCGTCGCCCAAAAATTCATCGCAAGCGTGCGAATTTGAATTTCCACTAAAATGTTTTTTTCACCGTAAATCATTTGCACCGGATAACGAATGACGACATGGTACGAACGATACCCGCTCTCTTTTTTTTGCGTAATGTAATCGCGCTCTTCAACGATCGTAAAATCGTTGCGCTTGCGCAACAGTTCAACGACCGTCTGAATGTCATCGACAAATTGACACATCATGCGCAAACCAGCAATATCTTGCATTTGTTCTTCGAGTTGATCGAGTGGAATATTTTTCTTTTGCGCTTTATCTAAAATGCTCGCAATCGGCTTCACTCTTCCTGTCACAAATTCAATTGGAGAATGCACCCCTTGCATTTCAAATTGGGCGCGCATCCCTTTTAACTTTACTTTCAGCTCTTCCACCGCCTGTTTATACGGCGCTAAAAAAAACTCCCAATGTCTTTCCATTCAACCACCTACTTATGCGAAAAATGCCGTTACCGCCTGTTCCATTTCTTCACCGTAGTTTGCATTTCCTGCAATATTTTCGATTAAGTATGCCACTTCTTCATGAATGCCTTCTAACTCGATTGTTGCATCGTTTCCGACAAGAAACACCGGCTCGCTTGTACGAAGCGCTTCTTTCATCGCCCCCCATACTTCCTTTGGCATAATGACATAAACGAACGCATCCGCCGCTTCTAATATGTATGCGAACGCACATGCATCCGAATCAACAAGCATATGGCGTTTCGCTTGTAACCCTTGAAGCGACGCCTCACATAAAAAGTACCATCCGTTTTCTTTTTTTTCTGCTGTATGTACATATATTTTCATGTTTGTTCCTCCGTCATCCATGATGTCCGCCTTTATTTTACCACATTTCACCTAGCGATGTTCACTAGTTGCACTTTTTCGCGTACATGTTGATAATAAAAGTAGAATGATGTAAGGAGAAAAAACGATGAAGCATGAATTAGAAATTGAATTTAAAAACGTGTTGACGGCTGAAGAATTTTCCCGCTTAACGAACGCATTTTGCGTGCGCGATGAGGAATGGGACGTGCAACAAAATTATTATTTTGACACGCCAGACTTTCAACTGAAACAACAAAAAAGCGCATTACGCATTCGTTTCAAAAACGGCTCATATACATTAACATTAAAACAACCATACGAAGACGGGCTGTTAGAAACGCATGAGCCGCTAACGTCTGAAACCGCGACAGCACTTATTTCGGGTGCGACATCACTTCAAGGCGACATCGCCAACATATTGCAGGCGCTTCATATCGATCCAACAGCGATCGTTTGTTTCGGATCGCTCACAACTCGGCGCGCGGAACGCCCGTATAAAAATGGCACGCTCGTTTTCGATTATAGCGAATATATGAACGTAGCTGACTATGAAGTCGAATACGAAGCGAACGAACGAGCAGAAGGGGAAAAAACGTTTACGCAACTGCTCGAATCGTTTCATATTCCAAAACGAAAAACAAAAAATAAAATTGAACGATTTTACGAAGCTAAATACGAAACGGAGCGATCGTCATGAACGTGCAACAATTGAAATTGCTTCTTGAACTGCAAGCGTTGCAACATTTACAAGGAAAAAAAGAAGCGCCAACGACATCGTTTCACGACTTATTTCGCGAGCTGTTAACGCCAGAGACGAACGAAAAAACGGAAGCAATGCGCCTATCGCTTCCGCCTATGACAAGCGAAGAAACGAAAGCGCCGACATATAAAGTGAGCGCACCGCTTCATAAAGATACAATACATCAATGGATTGGCGAAGCTGCAGCGAAATACGATGTCGATCCGAAACTCATTTATGCGGTCATTCGCCATGAATCGAATTTCAATCCGCAAGCAAAAAGCCGCGTCGGGGCGATGGGACTGATGCAGTTAATGCCGAGCACGGCGCGCATGTTAGGGGTACAAGACGCCTTTGATCCACAACAAAACATTGAAGGCGGGACAAAATATTTACGCCAACTTCTCGATCGGTACGACGGCAATATCGCCCTTGCGCTTGCGGCTTATAACGCAGGACCAGGGAATGTCGATAAACATGGAGGCATTCCACCGTTTCGCGAAACGATGAACTACGTGAAAAAAGTCATGCAAACGTACTATGCCGCAAGTCACATCGTTTGAGATGAAACAAAGTCGTTGTTACAATATGTATATATCTCGGCAAAGGAGTTTTTCATATGTTTCAATCCCCTTATGAAGCGATTGGAGGCGAACAAGTTGTCTCAAAACTCGTTGATGCTTTTTATGAACGAGTCGCAAAGCATCCTGACTTGGCGCCTATTTTCCCGAACGATTTAACGGAAACCGCGCGAAAACAAAAACAATTTTTAACGCAATATTTAGGCGGCCCTCCGCTATATACAGCCGAACACGGACACCCGATGTTGCGCGCCCGTCATTTGCCGTTTCCAATTACACCAACGCGCGCAAAAGCATGGCTTGCGTGTATGCATGAAGCGATGGATGCGATCGGACTAAAAGGACCTGTTCGAGATGAATTGTATCAACGCCTTGTTTTGACTGCCCAACATATGATTAATACACCAGATGACGAGCGAAAGGAGCATGAAGGTGAATGGTAAGCAAGAAGGAACGGCAAAGCAATTAGAGATTTACTTATTTGTCGATCCTCTTTGCCCAGACTGTTGGGCGCTTGAACCTGTGTTAAAAAAATTATGGATCGAATACGGACAATATTTTGCTTTGCGTCACGTCTTAACCGGTCAACTCGATCGGCTGAATGGCGTCAGTTATAAACAAATCGATCGGCATGCGTCGCGCGTCGGCATCGCCTGTGAAGACCGCGTGCTTCTTCAAACGCCGTTGCCGATCCCATACATTGCTTCGCTCGCTGTGAAAGCAGCCGAATTGCAAGGGCGTCAAGCGAGCATTCGCTTTTTGCGTCAACTACAAGAAATTGTATTTATTCAAGGCAAAACGATTACAGAAACAAACACACTCATTCAATGCGCCATCGATGCTGGTTTAGATGTGCAAGAGTTTATAAACGATTTATCTTCTCCAAGTGCCGTTAAAGCGCTACAATGCGATTTAAAAATTAGTGCAGAAATGGACGTTCGCGAAGTTCCAACGCTCGTCTTTTTTAACGAAAACATTGAAGAGGAAGGCATTAAAATTTCAGGCTGTTATCCGTACGACGTATATGTCGATTTAATCCATGAAATGCTCGGATTTCATCCTCAACCATCTTCACTTCCACCAATTGAACAGTTTTTACATCATGCGCTATTTGTTACGACCGATGATATTGCCATGGTATACAACATCCCGCGCAGCAAAGCGGAATGCGAATTAAAAAAGTTGCGTTTAAAGCAAAAAGTGGAGAAAATCGGCTCATTTTGGCGCTGGATCGGATAAAGAAAAAGGACTCGGGGGATGCCGAGTCCTTTTTCTTTGTCATAAAGACAACAAAGGGGATGGGAGAAATTCTTCACGGTCAAACAAAGGGGTATAAGTTTGTTTGATTGTGATTCACTTCACGTTTATATATTAACAGACTCCTTTATGCCTTGACAAGTGCTTTGCTTACTTGTTCACACATTTGTCATAATTATTTTCTCCCTCGCTTACTATGAATAAGTAAGGGGGGATCAGCATGTTCGCGTTGCATATCGTCTGGATCATCGTCGCACTCATCATTCACTTTTTTGCATTAATGCGTTTATTTCCGCTGCTCATCTCAACTCCGTTTTTATTCCTTTCTTTCCTTTCGTTTTTCAATTATTTGAACAACCGCCACCGCTTTCGCGGATTTCATTGAAAAAAGGCGACGCACGGTCGCCTTTTACAATAGTTGCTCGAGTTCTTGTAATTTTTGTTCGAACACTTGACACGCTTGTTCAATCGGCTCAGGCGCTGTCATATCGACACCTGCTTTTTTCAACACTTCAATCGGATAATCGGAGCTTCCTGCTTTTAAAAATCCAATGTAACGTTCAACCGCAGGTGTACCCTCTTCTAAAATTTGTTTGCTTAATGCGGTCGCAGCGCTAAAGCCTGTCGCATATTGATACACATAATAGTTGTAGTAAAAATGCGGAATGCGCGCCCATTCTAAACCGATTTCTTCATCGATGACGACGCCATCCCCGAAATACGTTTTGTTTAGCTCATAATATTTTTCCGTCAATACTTTGGCAGTCAACGCTTCCCCGTTTTGTGCCATTTGATGAATCATATGTTCAAACTCCGCAAACATCGTTTGACGGAACACCGTCCCTCGGAACGTTTCTAAATAATGGTTTAATAAATATAACTTTTTCTTCTCGTCATCGATCGTTTTTAATAAATAATCGTTCAACAACGCTTCGTTGCACGTCGATGCGACTTCCGCAACGAAAATCGAATAGTTTCCGTACGGATACGGCTGATATTTGCGCGTATAGTAACTATGCACCGAATGGCCAAACTCATGGGCAAGCGTAAATAAGTTGTTCACATTATCTTGCCAGTTCATTAAAATGTACGGATTCGTTCCATATGAACCAGACGAGTACGCTCCACTTCGTTTGCCGCGCGTTTCTTGCACGTCAACCCAACGGTTATCAAACCCTTCTTTCACGATCGAAATATATTCGTCACCTAGTGGCGTCAATCCTTTTAACAATATGTCTTTTGCTTCTTCATACGTCACTTTCATATCGACTTGTTTGACAAGCGGCGTATATAAATCGTACATATGCAATTCATCTAATCCGAGCACGCGCTTGCGCAATTGAACGTAACGATGCAAAAGTGGCAAATAGCGATGAATCGTTTCAATTAAGTTATCGTACACCGTTTCAGGAATTTGGTTTTTACTTAATGCCGCCTCGCGCGCTGAGCGATAGTTGCGAACGCGCGCAAAAAAGTTATTGCGCTTCACCGCTCCGCTTAACGTGCTCGCAAACGTATTTTCATATTTGCGATATGTATCGTATACCGCTTTAAATGCATCGCGGCGGACGCGGCGATCTTCGCTTTCGAGAAAACGAATGTAACGGCCGTGCGTCACTTCCACTTCTTCTCCGTTTTCATCTGTAATCGTCGGAAAACGCAAATCAGCATTATTTAACGCCCCGAACGTATTGCTTGATGCGTTCATCACTTCCGCCGCCTGTGCAAGCAACGCTTCTTCTTTTTCCGATAACACGTGCGGACGTTGGCGGTTCATTTCATCTAATTCATGCGCATACAAACGAAGCGGCTCGTATTGTTGTAAAAACGTGCGCAACACATCTTCATCCATCGCTAAAATTTCTGGCACGATAAACGCCGTCGCTTGACCTGCTTCCGCATACAACCCTTCCGCTCTCGTTTCCAATCCTTGATAAAGCGAATTAGCCGTATCTTCGTCATGGCGCATATGTGCGTACGCATATAATTTTCCTAGTCGCATGAACACATGGTCGCGATATTGTAACGCTTCGTATAACATCTGTGCGCTTTCCCCTAATCTGCCTTTATACTCCGAAAATTTCGGAAGCAGTGCTTGAATTTGTTGAAATTCTTGTTCCCATTGTTCATCTGTTGCGAAAATATCTTCGAGACGCCATGTGTACTCTACCGGAACGTCTTTACGTGTCGGCAACGTTTTTTCCATATCAATCACCTCTTACATCAAAATGTTTACTTATATATTATTCTCGTTTTGTGAAAAAATCCTCTTTTTTGCTTACAATTCGTCGCAATAGTTGCTCATCTCCAACGATCGCTTCTTCAGCGTTGCGCGGAAGCGACCATGACCGAATGCGCTGAAACGAACTTTTTCCGACTTTTTTTAAAAAACGAAGCGAAACGAGCGCATGTAAATAATCCATAAGGGCATATGAGTAATGACTTTTTGTCACAAGCGGCAAGCGGCGAATATGAATAAGATTTTGACGAATGAAATATCGCATTCGCTCATATAATTGATGAAACGAAAACGTCACATGAAGCGGAATACGCATCATCTCAAGCAACATATACGTTTGCCAAATAAACGGAGGTGTCTCAAACCAATACGCATGGCGAAGCGGAATGCCTGCCTCATGAGGAAATAACGATGGGGTCATATGCGCATGATATACAATGCGGCAAAACGTTCGATTTGTGCGATAGTATAGGGGAGATAGCCGCCATTGCTTCTTTTTCATTTGCCATGCATGAAACAAAACATCATGTTGTCGTTGTGGCGTCTGAAAAAAAGAAGAAAACGATATCGCATGAAGTGGAAACGTCGCCCATTCTCCGTATGCGAGCGTAGAAGAGAGCGGAATAAGATGATGAAGAAACGATACTTCTCGGCGTTCATCACAATAAAACGGGATGACTTCTTGATCATTGAAAAATAGCCATGAAAATGAGGAAAGTTGAAAAAACAAACTGCGGCGTTTGACATGGGATGTATGAAGTAACCAAATCGGGACAATATGTGCGTTCTTGTATGCATTCGTTCGTTTCGCGAATAAAGAGAATGGAATGACGGAACATTGATATTCGATCGCGTACATGTGTTGCATATGTCGAACAAATATATCTGGACGTTGCTGAATGTGCCGCAAATACTTCTCGATTTCTACTTCGATTTTTTCATTTGTCAACCATTCATACAATTGTTGTTTTCCTTGTAAATGAGCAAATGTCTCCCGCTCTGTTTCAATCGTACATTTCGTTTCGTGCGCAAAATGCGGCATACGTTTTGTCCCTATTTTCAACTGAACTCGTTTTAAACAAACAGGACAAAAAAACGCCTGCGTCGCTCGCAATACATGTAGCTGCTCGATCGTCCAATCGTCTAACAACGAACATGTTTCTCCATTTTTCAATAATGCGACAAACATATAACCTCTCCTTTCTCCACACATTTTTTTCACCACCATCGTCTTTTTTCCTGCAACAAATACAAAAAATAGGGGAACAACTAAATTTATTGAATTAGGCGTTTTTTATTTCCCTTCTTTCACATTTTGTCATACAATAGAAGTACAAGATGTAGGAGGATGGGCGAACGCTCGGGGATACATTCCCTTCCTGACTGGATAATCGTAGAAGGGAGCTGAGGAACATGGAAATCGAACGCATCAATGAATATACGTTGAAACTATATATATCTTACGGAGATATTGAAGAACGCGGCTTCGATCGTGAAGAAATTTGGTACAATCGCGAACGGAGTGAAGAATTATTTTGGGAAATGATGGATGAAATCCATCAAGAAGCAGAAATTTATTTAGAAGGACCGCTTTGGATTCAAGTGCATGCTCTTGAAAAAGGGTTAGAAGTGTTCGTTACAAAAGCGCAAATTTCAAAAGACGGCAGCAAACTCGAATTGCCAATTGTCGATGAACGCTTCAGAGACTTACCGGTTGATGAAAAAATTGAACATATATTAGACCAACATTTTAACATTATAAAAGCATCATCATCAGAACCTGATAATCCGCTCCAGTTCGTCATCCGTTTCAAAACGATTGAAGACGTCATTGCCCTTGCGCACCGTCGCGATTTTTCAACATTACACAACAAACTATTCGCATTTGAAAATCACTACTACTTGTACGTCGAATTTACAGAAGAAGATACCGATCGCGACATTGACAATATGTTAAGCATATTGCTTGAATACGGGCAAGATTCGCAAATGACGATTCATCGTCTCGAAGAATACGGAAAAATCGTCATCGCAGAACAAGCATTAACAATGATCGCCAAACACTTTCCAAACTCATAACGCCGATTTCAATTGATTGAAATCGGCTTTTTTCTCGCGAGGTCAGGTGAACAACAAATGAGAAACGCTTTAAAAGTTGTGCTATTTATACTTACTTTCGTCGGCTTTTTAGTAGTGATAGAAGATTATTGGGAAGGCTGGCTGCTCGGAACGTTCAGCTTATTTGTCACCTTGTCAGTAATTTTTATTTCGTTTGTCATCTTTTTAGAAAATCGCCATCCAACAAAAACGCTCGCATGGCTCGTTTTATTCAGCAGCTTTCCGCTCGTTGGTTTTATTCTTTATTTTTTACTCGGCCAAAACTATCGCAAAAAACGACTATTTCGAAAAAAGGCGTTGCTTGATGAACAAACGTTTCGCAAACTAGAGCGCAACGAGGCGCATGACGCGCAAACATTATATATGAAACCGCATCAACAGCCGTTGCTACAACTAGCGAGACGCATGACGAAAGAATCGATTTCAACTGCGACAAAAACACGTGTGTTGACGAACGGAGAAGAAACGTTTGCCGCTATTTTTGCCGAATTGGAAAAAGCCGAGCATCACATTCATCTTGAATATTATATTGTCCGCGATGACGACATCGGCCAACGGCTGAAGCAAATATTAATGGGCAAAGCAAAAAAAGGGGTGCACGTCCGCTTTTTATACGATGCGGTCGGCAGTTGGCAGCTATCGAAAACGTACATACAGGAGATGCGTGAAGCTGGCGTTGATATCATCCCTTTCTCCCCTGTGCGCTTGCCGTTTTTAAACAATACAATTAACTTCCGCAACCATCGTAAAATTATCGTCGTTGATGGAAAAGTCGGTTTTGTTGGCGGGTTAAATATTGGGGACGAATATTTAGGAAAAAACGAATATTTCGGGTTTTGGCGCGATACGCATTTATTCGTTTACGGCGAAGCGGTTCGCACGTTGCAGCTCATCTTCTTGCAAGATTGGTATTACATGACCGGTCAACAGCTATTAACGCTGAACTACTTAAGTGCACCGACAGTTGAGGCTGAAGCACTTGGAGGGGTTCAGCTTGTCGCCGGCGGACCGGATACGAAATGGGAAGTGCTGAAACATTTATTTTTTGCGATGATTACATCAGCACAGCGCTCCATTTGGATCGCCTCGCCGTATTTTATTCCAGATGAAGACATTTTAACGGCGTTAAAAGTAGCGGCATTAAGCGGAATTGACGTGCGGCTTCTTGTCCCAAAGCGACCGGATAAGAAAATTGTATTTTACGCGTCACGCTCTTATTTTCCCGAACTACTCGAAGCAGGAGCGACCATTTACGAATACGAAAAAGGATTTATGCACAGCAAAATTATCGTTGTAGATGGAGAACTCGCTTCCATCGGCACAGCGAATATGGATATGCGCAGCTTTCATTTAAATTTTGAGGTGAATGCGTTTTTATATCAAACGCCAAGCGTGCAAACGTTAGTCGATGACTTTTTAAACGACTTTCGCGATTCAACGCAAATCGATAAAAAACAATTTCAACATCGTCCGCTTTGGATGCGGCTCGCCGAGTCGACTGCTCGCCTCCTTTCGCCGTTACTATAAAAGGCTTAGCGTTTACGCTAAGCCTTTGTTGTTGACGAGTTGCTGTGCTTGACGCAATTGATACGTACGCACTTTTCTCGGTAAAAAGCGACGAATTTCGTCTTCATTGTAGCCAACTTGTAGGCGCTTTTCGTCCATAATAATCGGACGGCGCAACAAGCCTGGATGTTGGCGAATAATTTCATATAAATCTTGCAGCGGCAATGAATCGACTTGAATATTTAGCTTTTGAAAAATTTTTGATCTCGTCGAAATAATTTCGTCTGTCCCGTTTTCGGTCATGCGCAAAATGCCTTTAATTTCTTCAATCGTTAACGGTTCAGCGAAAATATTGCGCTCTTTATACGGAATGTTATGCTCTTCTAACCATGCTTTTGCTTTTCGGCAAGACGTACAACTTGGCGATGAATATACGATCACCATATGTGAATCACTCCCTTATGGGTTGCTTTGTTCGCTTTCTGTATTAAAACACATCTTATTTTAAAATGACTTTAAAAAACTTTACAACGTATATTATACAACAAAAAAGTTTAGAAAGATACACCTTTTTTCAATTTTACCCAACATATTATACGGTTGTCCGATCAAAATGGTTTCATTTTTTATTGCTTACATTTTAAATTTTCTCTACAATAAAAATAGACATGGCAAACAAAGGGGGAAAACGTATGGCGCAATTTTTTATTGACTTTACGATTGTCGCTATTTTAGTAATCGGCATTACGGCGCTTATGGGCGTCATTTTAAACGGCATCGGGGAAAACATATTTGGCGGACGAAAAAAGCGGCTACATACAGCGATGAGCGAACATGTGCAAACAGGATGGAAAATGGTCGGTGGCAAAAAAGCTTCGAAATAGTCTCGAAGCTTTTTTTAAAAACAAAATAGTCAAACGAATCAAAATATTGTATAATACTTTAGTTCATCAAACGAAAAAAACTAATCTCTCGAAAGCCGAGAGATTAGCTGTACATCGCTTTATATGTTTCGTACTCTGCTTCAGAGCAGTAAACGAAATGACCTGGCGTAATTTCGCGCATGCGCACATCTTCGCCTTCTTTATAGTTATGTTGTGACGGATCGTAAATGATGCGCTTACGCGTCCGCTCTGTTTCTGGATCTGGATGCGGAATCGCAGAAAGGAGCGATTTTGTGTATGGATGAATTGGGTTGCGATACAGTTCTTCCGCATCGGCAAGCTCAACCATTTTTCCGAAATACATAACACCGATGCGATCGCTAATGTATTTCACCATCGATAAGTCGTGCGCGATAAATAAGTACGTCAATCCTTTTTCACGCTGCAGCTTTTTCATTAAGTTGACGACTTGCGCTTGAATCGATACGTCTAACGCCGAAATCGGCTCGTCCGCAATAATAAACTCCGGCTCAACAGCGAGCGCGCGCGCAATGCCGATCCGCTGACGCTGACCACCCGAAAACTCATGCGGATAGCGATTCGCATGTTCACGATTTAACCCGACTGTTTCAAGAAGCTCATATACGCGATTCATGCGCTCTTCTCGCGACGACGCTAAGCCGTGAATATCGATGCCTTCCGCAATAATATCCGCAACCGTCATACGTGGATTTAATGACGCATACGGATCTTGGAAAATCATTTGCATTTTTCGTTTTAATTCTTTCGCTTCTTTCGCTGACTTTTTCCGATGCACACTTTTCCCGTTAAACAACACTTCACCATCTGTTGCTTCATATAGCCCGATAATTGTACGGCCTGTCGTTGACTTTCCACATCCTGACTCCCCAACAAGACCGAGCGTTTCGCCTTTATAAATATCGAACGTCACATCGTCAACCGCCTTAACGACTTGACCCTTCCCGACTTTAAAATATTGTTTTAAGTTTTTCACTTCAACGAGTTTTTGTTTTTCGCTCATTGCTTATTCCCTCCTTTGTTGTTCGTTAGTGTAACGAATTTTTTCATCCGTTCACGAACGACTTTCGGAGGTTCAACTTTCGGTGCGTTCGGGTGAAGCAACCACGTCGCTGCATAGTGCGTGTCTGATACTTGGAACATTGGCGGCTCCATTTCATAGTCAATTTTTAACGCGTACGCATTACGAGGCGCGAACGCATCGCCTTTTGGCGGATTTAATAAGTCTGGTGGCGTTCCTGGAATGGAGTACAATTCTTCGTCTCCGTGCTCTAGGCTTGGCATCGACGCAAGCAGCCCCCACGTATACGGATGTTTCGGATTGTAGAAAATTTCATCGACCGTTCCTTTTTCAACAATTTTTCCTGCATACATGACCGCCACACGATCAGCTACGTTTGCCACAACACCTAAATCATGTGTAATGAATATAATCGATGTGCCTGTCTTTTTTTGAATATCTTTAATGAGTTCTAAAATTTGCGCTTGAATCGTCACGTCCAGCGCTGTCGTTGGCTCATCGGCAATGAGCACTTTCGGATTGCATGCAAGCGCAATTGCAATAACGACACGTTGGCGCATCCCGCCTGACAATTGATGTGGATATTGTTTAAAGCGAAGCGCTGGCTCTTTAATTCCAACAAGATCAAGCAACTCAACGGCGCGCGCTTTCGCCTCCGCTTTTGTCATTTGTTGATGTTTTAACAATACTTCTGTAATTTGTTTTCCGATCGTCATCGTCGGGTTTAACGCGGTCATCGGATCTTGGAAAATCATCGAAATTTCCGCCCCGCGCACACGTTGCATTTCTTTCTCTGACAGCTTCGTTAAATCGCGACCTTCTAATAAAATTTGTCCTTGTTTAATTCGCGCAGGAGGAACCGGTAGTAAACGCATAAGCGCTTTTGATGTCACCGATTTTCCTGATCCGGACTCCCCAACAATCGCCAACGTCTCTCCTTTGTACAAATCAAACGATACACCTCGTACAGCTTGTACTTCTCCACCGTACACATCAAACGAAATGTGCAAATCTTTTACTTCGAGCACTTTTTCCATTGTTCCACCTCCTCTATTTACGCATTTTTGGATCAAGCGCATCGCGCAATCCGTCTGCTAATAAGTTAAAGCTTAAAATGAGCAAGCTAATAACAAACGCTGGAATCATCATTAAATGCGGGAACGTTTGGATCGACTTATAACCGTCATTTACAAGTGAACCGAGCGATGCTTCTGGTGGACGAATACCAAGTCCAATAAAGCTTAAAAACGCTTCTGTGAAAATGGCGCTTGGAACCGTAAACATCGTCGTAATAATAATTGGACCAACGACGTTCGGAAGCAAATGTTTGCCGATAATGCGTGCATCTGACGCTCCGAGCGTACGTGCCGCTAATACGTATTCCATATTTTTTAACTTTAAAATTTGTCCGCGCACAATACGCGCCATCGTCACCCAACCTGTAATAACCATCGCCATCGTTATTGAAATAATTCCCGGCTCAAATACGAGAATAAATAAAATAACGACAATTAAGTTCGGGATACCGACTAATACTTCAATAATGCGCTGCATCACATTGTCGACGCGCCCACCGTAAAAACCGGACACACCACCGTAAATAATTCCAATTAACAAGTCAATGGCTGCAGCTAACACCCCGATATATAACGAAATACGGGCACCATACCACGTACGTGTCCATAAATCGCGACCGAGGTCATCGGTTCCAAACCAATAGTACTCTTTTACGCCACGTTTCTCGTACACATCAATGCCGTTCATATCTTTTCCGTTAAATGGAAGCCAATCAATATGTTCTAACACCGGAATGCGCGGTGGTAATTTCGCATGACTTAAATTTTGTTGTTTGTACGTACGATCGCTCATGATCGGTGCAAAAATAGCCATCAACGTAATGGCAATAATCATGATTAGTCCGAAAACAGCACCTTTATTTTTTCTTAATCGAAGCCAAGCGTCTTGTAAAAACGTTAAGCTTGGACGATTAATTTTTTCCATATCACCTTGACGTTCTGTCGCTAACTCAAACAACTCAGGAGATAGTTGCTTTTCTGTCATTATTTTTTCCCTCCCGCCAAACGAATTCGCGGATCAATTAAGCCGTAAAGCACGTCCACAATAAAAATAACAAAAATAAATAACGCACTATAGAAAATAGTCGTTCCCATAATGACCGGATAGTCATTTAAGTTAATGGAACGAACGAACTGTTCCCCTAAACCAGGGACAGCAAAAATTTGCTCAATGACAAGTGTTCCTGTCATTAAGTTAACAGCCATCGGACCAAGAATTGTAATAATCGGAATCATTGCATTTCGCAATCCGTGTTTAAAAATGACGCCAAAGCCGCTAATTCCTTTCGCGCGCGCTGTTAAAATATAGTCGGAACCGAGCACTTCTAACATTTCTGTACGCATAAAACGAGCGATGCTCGCGATAACGGATACGGATAATGCTAGCGTTGGCATAATTGTGTATTCAAATCCTTCCCAAAACGCAACAGGAAGTAGTTTTAATTTAACACCAATGTAGTATTGTAACAAGCCACCGAATACAAACGATGGGATAGAAATACCTAGAACAGCTAGTACTGTCGCACCATAGTCGATTGGTGTATTATGGCGAACAGCAGCGATCACACCGAGCAAAATACCAACAATTGTCCCGAATACGAGCGCTTGAAAACCGAGTTGTGCCGATGGCCCAATGCGATCACCGATCAACTCTGTTACTGGACGGTTATCATATTGGAAGGAAATTCCTAAATCACCTTTTACTAAATTGCCTAAATAACGAACGTATTGCACAGGAACTGGATCATTTAATCCATACTTTTCTAAAACGATTTTTTGTTGTTCTGGTGATAACTTCTCTTGATTTTGGAGAGGAGAACCTGGGAGAAGTTTCATTAAAAAGAACGTGGCCGTTGCAATAATAAATAGCGTAATAATCATATAAATAAGACGTTGCAACGTATATCGTGCCATATCGCACACCTCCTTAAAAATTAAAAACTTTTTGAAATTTTACTGATTAGCAGGCAAAAGGAGAGTATATGCTTTCGCACATATACTCTCCTTTCTTTTTCGATTACTCGATATAAGCCCACTTATAGCTGTTGTCTGGACCGTATGGATGATCAACGATACCTTTCACGTATTCACGCTCTAAGTACGCTGAACCACGTTGGTACATTGGCGCGATAACTGCCTCGTCTAACAAGATTTTCTCAGCTTTTACCATCGCATCCCAGCGAGCTTGCAAGTCAGAAACAAGCGTTGTTTTCGCATCTTTTACAAGTTTGTCATACTCCGCATTTGACCAACCTGTTTGGTTATGAGCACCGTTTGTGACAAACATATCGATGAATGTCATTGGGTCTTTGTAGTCTGGACCCCAACCTGCAAATGAAAGATCATATTGCATTTTGCTTTCAAGCTCAAGTTTTTGTTTAAATGGTTGTTGTTTAATGTTAATTGTTAAACCTGGTAAGTTCGTTTCAAGTTGCTCTTTCAAAAATTCACCGATTTTCTTCGCGCTATCATTGTCGTAGTTTAACAATTCAAGCGTAATTTTGTCTTTGCCAAGCTCTTTTTTCGCTTGTTCCCAATATTTTTTCGCTTCTTCTGCGTTAAACTTCAATAAATCGCCATTTTCTTCACGGAAGTCTTTTCCGTTCGGACCTTTAACGAATCCTTCTGGAACGAGGTAGTTCGCTGCTTTAGAACCGTTATTTAAAATCGTCGCAACCATCGCTTCTTTATCGAAGCCCATCGCAATCGCTTTGCGAGCATTTACGTTTTTCAACACTTCATTCTTTTGGTTCATACGAATGAAGAATAATACTGGTTCAGATTTTGTTTTAAAGTTTTTGTCGCTTTTATATTTGTCAACAAACTCTGCACTTAAACCGACGCGGTCTGCTTTGTTTGTTTCATACAAGTTTACACCTGTCGCTACATCTTTTACGATGTTGAAGTTAATTGTTTCAAGTTTAACTGTTTGTGCATCCCAATATTGCTCGTTTTTCTTTAATTGGAAGCTTTGCTCATGTTTCCACTCGCTTAATACGAACGGACCGTTGTAAATTGTTGTGTTTGCTTCAAGACCGTACTTGTCCCCTTGTTCCTTAACGAATTTCTCGTTTTGTGGATAGAACGTCGGGAATGTTAATAAGCTTAAGAAGTATGGAATTGGGTTTTTCAATTCAACTTGTAACGTTTTTTCGTCAATTGCTTTTACGCCTAATTGGTCAACAGGCACTTTTCCTGTGTTTACTTCTTCAGCGTTTTTAATGTCGTACATAATGTATGCATACTCAGCACCTGTGTTTGGATCAAGCGCTTTTCTCCATGCAAATACGAAATCGTTTGCCGTTACAGGCTCACCATTTGACCATTTCGCATCGCGAAGTTTGAATGTGTACACTTTTCCATCTTCGCTTACTTCATAGCTTTCAGCCATTCCTGGCGTTGGCTCGTTGTTTTGGTCTAAACGATATAACCCTTCAAATACGTTGTTCATGACGCGGAATGATACGCTGTCAGTCGCTAACGTAGTGTCTAGTGAAGGAATTTCCGAACTTTCTAACAAGTTCAATACTTGCTCTTTTGCTGGCGCTTCTTGAGCCGGCTTTTCGCCCTCATTGGCAGTCTTGTCTTCTTCTTTTTTGCCGCCACACGCTGCTAGTACCATGGAAGCGACGAGAAGAAGAGCGAAAAAGACAGATAGCTTTTTCTTCATGCGAGTTTCCCCCTTATCTTTTTATTGTATTTATTTCCATCTTCTGATTTATCAGAAGATTTGAAACACAAGGATATTATATCAATGAATTAGTATACTTGAAAAGATTTTTTAAAAACTTTTTTTAAATTTTCTAACATCTTAAACGAATGTAAGTTTTTTTTACAAATGTGATAAAATCAACTTGATGACTATTTTATTCGTTTTATTCTCATTTGTAAATAGAAAATTTACACTTTTTTTAGTATAATACTTCACAGCGATTAAGCACGAAAGGTGGATAAGTTGTGAAAAAACTAGTTGTGACAAGCGTTCTCGTCTTTTTTATTGCGCTAACAGTTGCACTTTTTTCTGCACATAGATGGCTTACTTTTATTAACGTTTCGTTTCTCCTCGCTCAACCGCTCATCATCATCGGTGGCTTACGGTTCATTTATGAACGAGGATTTTTCGATGTAACGATCGCGAGTTTTAAGCGGTTGTTTCGCTCACCTGTCGAGCGTTATTATGCCCAAGACAAACATGATGATGAAACAAAAACGCAGTGGGGTGCTCCTTTTTTTTTCGCTGGGCTATTCGTAACGTTCATGACGCTCATTTTGTCATACGTTTATTGACATAAAAAAACGAACACCATATAATGTTTTAAAAAACCGATGCGATGACAAAGAATAGTACATATGACGAGGCGTTCAGAGAGCTTGTGGATGGTGCGAACAAGCCGCTAGTTATATGGAATGGGCTTTCGAGCATTCAAGCTGAAACGAAAGTAAGCTTGGACGGTTGCCTTCCGTTACAAAGGCGCCATGCGTAAAGCATGGGCAAAGTGATTGTCGACATGACAATAACTAGGGTGGCACCACGGTTCTATCGTCCCTACAGATGATAGAGCCTTTTTTATTTGGAAAAATAAAAAAAGGAGTGATTTCATGAAGACGATTTTTTCTGGCATTCAACCGAGCGGCGTCATTACGCTCGGCAACTATATCGGGGCGATGAAGCAATTTGTTGAACTGCAAGACGATTACAACTGCTACTTTTGCATCGTCGATCAACATGCGATTACCGTTCCGCAAGATCGGCTCGCGCTCCGTAAAAACATTCGCAGTTTAGCTGCATTTTATTTAGCAGTCGGCATCGATCCGAACAAATCAACGTTATTTATCCAGTCAGAAGTTCCTGCGCATGCACAAGCAGGTTGGATTTTACAATGCATCGCCTACATCGGCGAATTGGAGCGCATGACGCAATTTAAAGATAAATCAGCAGGAAAAGAAGCGGTCAGCGCCGGATTGTTAACGTATCCGCCGCTTATGGCAGCGGACATTTTACTTTACTCGACAGACATCGTTCCTGTCGGTGAAGATCAAAAACAACATATTGAGTTGACACGCGATTTAGCGGAGCGATTCAATAAACGATACGGGGAAATTTTCACGATCCCAGAAGCGCGCATTCCGAAAATCGGAGCACGCATTATGTCGCTAACCGATCCGACGAAAAAAATGAGCAAATCTGATCCAAACCAAAAATCGTACATTACGCTGCTTGATGATGCGAAAACGATCGAGAAGAAAGTAAAAAGTGCCGTGACGGACTCCGAAGGCATCATTCGTTACGATAAAGAAAATAAACCGGGCGTATCGAACTTATTAACGATTTACTCCATTTTAGCGAACGAATCGATTGAGCAATTAGAAGAGCGCTACGCAGGAAAAGGATACGGAGAATTTAAAGCGGACGTCGCCCAAGTCATTATCGATACATTAACGCCAATTCAAGAAAAATATTATGAGCTCATGGAAAGCTCCGAACTAGACGACATTTTAGACGAAGGTGCCGAAAAAGCAAACCGAGTCGCAAGCAAAATGTTAAAGAAAATGGAAAATGCCATCGGTTTAGGAAGAAAAAGAAGATAAAAAACTCAGCTCCGTGTGGGGCTGAGTTTTTAATTCACTTTCGGTTCTTGTTCCATTTCCCATAGTTTTTCAAAAAACGGTTGTCCTTTCACGAGACGTTCGCACAAATGCGCATGGCGCTCCGACCATCCATGTTTCGTTTCTTCATACAAGCCGTTCCACGCTTCTTCGAACGACATTTGTTGAATATACGCATACTTTTCTGGCGCCCATTCCGTATACCAATAACGCACTTCGGCAACATTTTTCGTTCCGTATAGTTGATCAAGCGCCATAAATAACAGTTGTTTCAATTGCCGCTCTTTACGTGTCAATCCGCTCATGAGCGCAGGATGAGGCGATAAAATGTGATATTCTCTTTCACTTTGTTGAAACGGATATATGCGTACATCTTGCTCTTTCATCATCTCATAAACGAGCTGTTCTTGACGTGGAATGAGGCGGCTTTTTCGAATCGGAATATGATAACCAATCGTATCAATGGCGATAATGCCGTAACCATCTGTGGCGATAAAACAATAATCAAGTTGAATGCGTTCGTGGTTTTTGCGCACGTACGCTTTTTGATATACGTCTTCAAGCAACGGTTTCGGAATTTCGGCCAAGCTGTTTTCTAAGTATTGAAACAACGGCGCGCTCACTTTCAACACGGGCACTTGATCTAACAGTTCAATCGCATCATCTTTTCTCCACTCATAAAAGTGGCAAACGTTATAGCCGTTTTCTTCTCCTTCAAACCAATTCACCCAAACATCGTGAAGATATAACATACATAACCCCTCACTTCGAACGATTTGTTCACAGTATGGTCAGAGGTTGTTCATTTTATTCCATTTCACCCTAAATTTAACCATCATCACGAAATGGGAAAAAAATGCTTAGCCACGTCATGAATAAGCCAATCGGTAAAAAATAACACTCCACTTTTGTGCTAATAAATAACAAATATTCTTTCCAGTCTGAGCGCGATGCCATAATGTTTAAATACGCAATCATCGTCGTTCCACCGATCACCGACATTCCAAACCCAAGCAAATAAAAAAAGAAACGCATACATTAGCCCCCTTGTCCACTACTATATGTATGAACAAGCGACATAACGATGCGTTACATAAAAAAAATTTGTTCAGATGTCATAGTGAGTAACTCCGTCATCGTCTTTTTCGCTAGCGCTCGTCTCACCACTTCATATCCAACTGCGTAACCAAGCATGCGTGGATACAACATCGAACCATACAACAAGGCACGATAACGAGCATCGTCCAGACGAAGAGACAAGTTTAGCACGAGCCATTTTTTCGTAAACTGCTTCAGTTGTTCTTCTGTGTAATATGTCGTCCATTTGGCGACATATTCGCTTCCGAGTCGCTCATACACCGCATGTTCGGCTAATCCTTCCATGACGATGCGGTCAAGGAGCGTATATTCTCGTTCATCTTTCGGATCCACATGTAAACGACAAACGTGATTGTATTCGTGAATGAGGAGGGCGTAAATATGTTCATCCGAGACATGAGGAAGCAAAAACAAAAATAGTTGATCGCGAAAAGCGACGCCTGACTTTCCGCCAAATTCATGTTGGAGCGAACGATTTGTGGCATCTGCAGGAAAAATATAAATCGGCACATCTGGCCCATTCCACTCTTTTTTTAGCCCCGCAAACTTTTTGGCGACAAACGCCCATACATTTTTTTCAGCGAGCTGTTTCATGATCTCCTGTTGATTGCGTCGCGCCATGCCGTGCGCAAATAAATGGCGCTGTACGTCTTCTTTTATTTTTTCTCGCCATTTGTCATGTTCAAACCAGTTTTTTGTGTTAATTATTCCCATAACACTCCCTCCTCGTATAGTATGTTTAGAAAGATTTTTAAATCGAATTTCCAGTTGGATATGCTCCTTGACAATCGCATATGTGTAAGTGATTTGCCCACGGGGGAGGGGCGCGCCCCTCCCCCGTGGATGGCACTACATCGGGGTTGGACTTTTCGCGATGTTCTTGGATAATGGTCTTAGGATCATCGGGGACACTCTTCTCTCTCCTGTAGCTTTGACTACTTAGAAAGTCTGTCTCCCCGGCTCCTGTTCGGACTTCTAACCCGCAGGCTGTTCCCGTTGGTTTCCCATGCTGGAAGGAGCAGCTTCCAGGCAGCCCATGGCCCAACGTGAGTTCTCATATGCGAGGGTGACTGGTCAACAGGCGCGGTCCGGGGGCATCCCGAAGAGTCCCAACCCCACGATCCTACTACGATTGGAGGTGATCTCATGAAACTCTACGTCGGGATTGACGTGAGCTCAACGGACTTATACACGTGTATCATGGATCAAGAAGGAAACACGTGCGCCCAATTCAAGGTGGACAATCATCTCCTTGGCGCGACCTTCCTTCGCGATCAAATCCTCCTGTGGGCCAACAAGCGCCAACCATCCGAAATTCTCATCGGGATGGAAGCCACTTCGGTCTACAGCTGGCATCCAGCGATGTTTTTCCACCAACAGGAGGAGCTGAAGTCTTGGAATGTCAAGGTGTTTACCATCAATCCAAAGCTCATTCGCAAATTTAAAGAAGCGTACACTGACTTGGATAAAACGGACGGCATCGATGCGTGGATCATCGCCGATCGGCTTCGCTTTGGCCGTTTGAAAGTGACAGCTGTCATGCAAGAACAGTTTATCGCCCTTCAACGGCTCACGCGCATGCGCTATCATCTCGTCCATCAGCTGACTCGGGAAAAGCAGTACTTCCTCCAACACTTGTTTTACAAGTGCAGTTCCTTTACCCAAGAGGTGGACAGCTCCGTGTTCGGACATGCCATCTTAGAGCTTCTTCTCGAGTCGTTTAGCTTAGACGAAATCAGTCAGATGGACGTGCAACAGCTCGCTGACTTCTTGCGCCAAAAAGGACGCAATCGCTTTGCCGATCCGGAATGCATCGCCAAGTCCATTCAAAAGGCGGCTCGTTCGTCGTATCGGCTTTCCAAATGTGTCGAGGATTCCATCGACTTGCTTTTAGGGCTATCAATTCAATCCATCCGTAGCCTTCAAGCGCAAATTAAAGAGCTAGATAAAGCGATTACTCGCCATTTGGAAGGCATCCCAAATACGTTACAAACGATTCCCGGCATTGGTCCGGTCTACGCCGCTGGCATCTTAGCCGAAATTGGACAAATCGAGCGCTTTGACAACCAAGCCGCCTTAGCAAAGTATGCAGGTTTGACTTGGTCTAAGCACCAGTCCGGTCGGTTCCAAGCCGAGGAGACTTCCCTCATTCGTTCCGGCAATCGCTATCTCCGTTACTACCTAGTGGAGGCTGCCAACTCGGTACAACGGCATGATGCGTCGTTTCGCACCTATTACCGGAAGAAGTATGAGGAAGTACCAAAGCACCAACACAAACGAGCCCTCGTCCTCACCGCTCGAAAACTCGTGCGTGTGATCGATGCGCTGCTACGCAACGGTCAAATCTACACGCCAAGAAAGGGGGAAGATCGATAGGGGTATCGATCTAACTGATTTTGCATTAAAACCCAGTTAATGACATAAGACAAGACTGGGCTTCTTAAGTATTGCCTTTTTTCGGGTCATCGGACAATCGAATTTCCAATTTCGATGATTTTTCACCTTGACATATTACCGCAGGACTTTCGTTATCGCATTATACGAAAAACGAAAGGAAAATGTGAAAAGGATGAGGAAAGCCTCATCCTTCATATTTTTTGAAAATGATCGTCGCATTATGGCCACCAAAACCGAGCGAGTTGCTTAATACGGCACGCACGTCTTGTTTGCGGGCAACGTTTGGCACGTAATCTAAGTCGCATTCTGGATCTGGTGTTTCATAGTTAATCGTTGGTGGAATAACACCATCATAAATGGATAACACGGAGAAAATCGCTTCAACAGCCCCTGCTGCCCCGAGCAAATGCCCTGTCATCGATTTCGTCGAGCTGACCGCTAGTTTATACGCATGTTCACCAAATACTTCTTTAATCGCCATCGTTTCGTATTTATCGTTATACTCTGTGCTCGTTCCGTGTGCGTTAATGTAATCGATGTCTTCTGGTCGCATGTTCGCATCATGAAGCGCTTGGCGCATCGCGCGGACGCCGCCTTCTCCGCCCGGTGCTGGCGCGGTAATATGATACGCATCGCCTGTCGCACCGTAGCCGACAATTTCTGCATAAATGCGTGCACCACGTTTTAACGCATGTTCAAGTTCTTCTAAAATAATAATGCCAGCCCCTTCGCCCATAATAAATCCGTCGCGATGTTGATCGAACGGACGGCACGCTGTGTTCGGATCAGGGTTAAACGAGAGCGCTTTTGCGGCGCTAAATCCGGCAAACGCCATATGTGTAATCGGCGCCTCTGTTCCGCCTGTAATCATCACATCGGCATCGCCACGTTCAATTACTTTGAACGCATCGCCAATCGAGTTCGTTCCTGTGGCGCAGGCGGTCACCGTACATGAGTTTATTCCTTTCGCCCCAAGCATAATCGACACTTGTCCGGCCGCCATATCTGGAATCATCATCGGAACGAAAAACGGGCTGACGCGACGATATCCTTTTTCTAAAAACGTCTTCAATTGTTCTTCGTACGTTTCCATCCCGCCGATACCTGAACCGATCCATACGCCGACGCGCGTAGCGTTATCCTCCGTAATTTGTAAATTTGCATCTTTTACTGCCATCATCGAAGCGGCAACTGCATATTGCGTAAAGCGGTCCATTTTACGCGCTTCTTTTTTATCAATAAATTGTTCGACTTGAAAATCTTTCACTTCTGCCGCCACTTTCGCAGGGAAATCGTCCGCATTTAACCGTGTAAGCGGACCGATGCCCGATTTTCCTGCCACGATGTTTTTCCATGTCGTTTCCACATCATGTCCTAACGGTGTGACAGCCCCTAATCCCGTGACGACGACTCGTCTTTTTGCCACCACTCATCACTCCTTTGTTTCATCATACATCGTTATTTGCCCCAGCGCAACGCGATAGCACCCCACGTCAAACCACCGCCAAAGCCAACCATAATAATTAAATCGTCATCTTGAATGCGTCCAGCTTCTACTTCTTCAACGAGCGAAATCGGAATCGATGCAGCGGACGTATTTCCGTATTTATTGACCGTAATCGACATGCGATCGATTGGGAGCTCTAACCGTTCGCGCGCCGCTTCCATAATGCGAATGTTCGCTTGATGTGGAATTAAAAAGTCGACGTCCGCTTTCGTCAAACCTGCTTTTTCTAACACACGAATGCACGACTCGCCCATTTGACGCACGGCAAACTTAAATACTTCCCGTCCGTTCATGACGACATAATCGTCATGATACAAATATTTTCCACCTGTTCCATCCGCTCCTAACTCAAACGACACGATGCCACGACCTTCAGACACTTTTCCCATCACGACAGCGCCTGCGCCGTCTCCAAACAACACCGCTGTGTTGCGATCCGTCCAATCGACAATTTTCGATAATTTTTCTACCCCGACAACGAGCACATATTTGTACGTGTCCGTTTCAATAAATTGTTTCGCTGTCACCATGGCATACATAAATCCTGCGCATGCCGCGCTCACATCAAGCGCCGCCGCGCGCACCGCACCAAGCTTTTCTTGCAGCATACATGCAACAGACGGAAACGCGCGATCTGGTGTCACCGTCGCTACTAAAATCAAATCAATTTGTTCGGGAGAAATACCCGCATCATCAAGCGCACGCTTCGCTGCGATATAGCCCATATCGGACGTATCGATATCGTCTGACGCAATGCGCCGCTCTTCAATGCCTGTACGCGTCCGAATCCATTCATCGGACGTATCCATTTGTTGTTCTAATTCTTTATTCGTCACAATACGTTCCGGCAAATATCGTCCAATTCCAATAATTCCTGCACTCACGGAAATATCGTCTCCTTTTATTATCAAACTTTATTACTTGGTACTAATTTTACTTTCTTTTTTCGTTTCGTGCAATAAAAAAATGAGGTGCTTACTCGACAACCCATTTACTCATTCGGCAATTTCCCCGTTTTTTTATATCGCTCAATCGCTTTTGTCATTTTTTGTTGAAACGATTCATCTACAAGCGGGCTAAACGCGCCGAGTTCAACGACACCGTCTTGAAAATCAACATATGTCGTTCCTGACGTTAACTCCCCATCGATAAACTTTTGCGCAACGAGTTCATATAGTGCATCGACATGTTGGACGGTGCTTGTCAGCACTGTTCGTTCCCCTAAATCTGATTGGTCTGTTACATATCCGATCGCATAAAGCCCATATTCTTTCATTTTTTCAATGATCGGTACGCTAAATTTATCGCCAGCTGGGTATATGACATCTACGCCATCTGCGATCATCCGCTCAGCAATCTCCAAAGCTGTATTTATGTCATCCCAATTTTGCACATATTCGACGTCGACATGGGCATTTTCGTTTTCATATAACGCTCCTTCGAAAAAACCGTCCACTTCCGGCTGCCATTCAAATGCGGCAATCACGCCAATGTTATTCGTTTTCGTCATATGTCCTGCGACCATGCCTCCAAAAAAGCCCATCGCATGTCCTTGGAGATTGAAGCTTGTGACGTTTTTCTTTTTCGCCTCTCCGTTAAAAAATACAAAATGTATGTTCGGATATTTTTCCGCGATGTCATCAAAATATTCCCCATATTCGTTTCCGTGCCCGAAAATTAACTTAACGCCTTTTTGATGAAACTCTTTTACCGCCTGTTTTGTGGCCGCTTCCGAGTTCACACCCTCCCGATAAAACACTTCAGCGCCAAACTTCGCTTGAATACGAAGCAACCCTTTATATCCTTTCGTTCCCCACACTTGATCGTCGATCGTATCCGGAACGAGCAAACCAACCTTTTGTACATGTCCCGATGATAATTGAGCAGGAGCGCAAGAAGATAATATAACAAGTAGTGCAAAAATCAAATATGTATATCGCCACATCAACATGCAACACTCCTTTTTCCGTTTCATCTCTTATTTTACTTGCTTTGTTTCTAGTTGGTAAAGAAAAAATCCCCACGGGTATGGGGACTATACATCATTATATTGTTCGTAAATGCGTTCATATGAATCGCACACCATTGCTCGCTGAATTGGAAAAATCGTTGCTTCTCTGTCATAACCGTCCACCTTAAGCACATCATTGTACAATATATCGTATGCGATTTTCTTTTTCGTGTACTAGGCGTTATAATTTTTCGTTTTCGCACATCCATCATTTATGTTAAGATAAAAAAAGAGTGCAAAGGAGGGAGTTACATGCGCATTTTTTGGACGTTTTTTTGGACGTTTTTATTAGTCAACATGTTGACATACGTCGTTAGCTCCATGATCGGTGTGGCGTACCATTTCGCAACCGGTACAACATTGGCAGTCATTGCAACCGTTCTCATTTTGTTAATCGCGCAACTTATTCCAGACGACCCTGTGCATCATTAAAAAAGGATAAACGGCATTTGTCCGTTTATCCTTTTTTTACAACCAATTCATCGCCTTCGACATCGATTGTAACCGCGCTATGGTCCCTGATATGTCCAGCAACAATTTCACGCGCAAGCTTCGTTTCGATATGTTTTTGAATAAACCGTTTGAGCGGGCGCGCACCATATACATGGTCAAACCCATGTGTCGCAATGTATGTTTTCGCTTCGTCCGTTAATGTGACTGTGATGTGACGCTCCGCTAACCGTTCCTCTAATTGTTTGATAAACTTCTCGACAATGCCTTTTACTTCACGTACCGTTAACGGCTTAAATAAGACGATATCATCGATGCGGTTTAAAAACTCTGGTCTAAAATGCGCACGTAACTGTTTTAACACTTGTTCGCGCGCTTCTTCGTTTACCTCCCCGTGCGCATCGACCGCTTCTAACAACGTGTGCGAGCCAATATTGGACGTCATAATGACGACTGTGTTTTTAAAGTCTACCGTTCTTCCTTGCGAGTCCGTCATGCGACCGTCATCTAACATTTGCAGTAAAATGTTAAACACTTCTGGATGCGCTTTTTCAATTTCATCAAGCAAAATGACCGAATACGGTTTTCTGCGTACCGCTTCGGTGAGTTGTCCCCCTTCTTCGTAGCCGACATACCCCGGAGGCGCTCCAATTAAACGAGATACTGCATGTTTTTCCATATATTCCGACATATCGATACGAATCATTTGTTGTTCGCTATCAAACAACGCTTCCGCTAACGCCTTCGCCAGTTCGGTCTTTCCGACACCTGTCGGACCGAGGAAAAGAAATGAACCGATCGGACGATTCGGATCTTTCATCCCTGCACGCGCGCGTAACACCGCATCACTCACTAGCTCAACAGCCTCATCTTGTCCGATAACGCGTTCATGTAAAATATTTGAAAGCCGCAATAACTTTTCTCGCTCGCCTTCCACGAGTTTCGTCACCGGAATGCCCGTCCATTTCGACACAATCGTTGCGATTTCTTCTTCCGTTACTTCTTCACGTAGCAAGCGTCGCTCTTTTTCGCTTTGCTCTAATTGTTTCAATTGTTTTTCAAGCTGTGGAATGCGTCCGTGACGAAGTTCTGCTGCTTTATTTAAATCGTAATTGTTTTCTGCTTCTTCTAACTCACGCTTTGCTTTTTCTAACTGCTCACGCAACGCGCGCACGTGTTGAATCGCTTCTTTTTCTTTTTCCCATTGCGCTTTCATCGCGTTTGCTTTTTCGCGCAAATTTGCCAGCTCTTGCGATAGCGCCTGTAAGCGTTGTTTGCTCGCTTCGTCTTGTTCTTTTTTAAGCGCTGCTTCTTCAATTTCCAATTGCATCATTTTTCGCATTACTTCATCAAGTTCCGTTGGCATCGAATCAATTTCTGTTCGAATCATCGCGCACGCTTCATCAACTAAGTCAATCGCTTTATCAGGTAAAAACCGATCGGAAATGTAACGGTCTGATAATGTCGCTGCTGCCACAAGCGCACCGTCATGAATGTTGACACCATGATGAATTTCAAATCGCTCTTTTAATCCGCGTAAAATTGAAATTGTATCTTCGACCGTCGGCTCTTCGACGAGCACTTGTTGGAAACGACGTTCGAGCGCTGGATCTTTTTCAATATATTGACGATATTCATCAAGCGTCGTCGCTCCGATACAATGCAATTCCCCGCGCGCAAGCATCGGCTTTAACATGTTACCAGCATCGAGCGCACCGTCTGCTCGCCCTGCCCCGACGATCGTATGCAGTTCGTCAATAAATAAAATGATACGACCTTCGCTTTTCTTTATTTCATTTAATACCGCTTTTAACCGCTCTTCAAACTCTCCGCGAAACTTCGCACCGGCAATGAGCGCGCTCATATCGAGTGCAAAAATCGTTTTATCTTTCAATCCTTCTGGCACGTCTTTTCGGACGATGCGCTGCGCGAGTCCTTCGACAATCGCTGTTTTACCGACGCCCGGCTCCCCAATTAAAACCGGATTGTTTTTCGTCTTGCGCGATAAAATGCGAATGACGCGGCGAATTTCGCTATCGCGGCCGATGACCGGATCTATTTTTCCCGCTTTTACTTCTGCGACTAAATCGCGACCGTATTTTTGCAACGCTTCGTATGTAGCTTCCGGATTTGGACTAACCACGCGTTGATTCCCCCTTATTCCCATAATCGTTTGTAGTAGCTTTTCTCGGTCAATACCGTAGCGCGACAATATTTGTTTCGCTTCTTTATCATCAACGAGGGTAAGCAACAAATGTTCAACCGATACATATTCATCTCTCATTTGTTTCGCTTCTTGTTCTGCCCGCACAAGCCATTGTTGTAAACGATTTGTTACATATATTTTTCCTGCCTCTGAACTCGAAATAACTTGCGGTTTTTTGTTTAGCTGTTTATGCCATTCATCTAACAACGTTGCGACGGAAACTGACATTTTCTCGCATATTCGTCGAGCGAGCCCATCTTCTTGTTCAAAAAGCGCGATGCATACATGTTCGACATCGACTTCTTGATGTTGTTTTTCCACCGCCAACGATTGAGCCCGCATGAGTGCTTCTTGCACTTTTTCCGTCATTTGTTGCATATTCATCGCGCTCACCCCTTTGACTTTGACTTTATTTGACTTTTATCTATTACGTATTATAACGAGAAAGCCACCCTTATGCAAGGATGGCTTACGGTTTTGGAAAGTACGTCCAAATGCGATTATGATTTGACGTCTCGGGGAAACGGTCACCTGCTTTTAGCTTTAATTTTTTCGGGTTTTTCACTTGATCCCCTGTTTCACCAATTTCAATATATATCCCGTTGTTAGGTGCTTTTTGCCCTGGGCGGAAATGTCGACTTTGTCCCATCCGTATCCCTCCTCATCGTCTCATCATTTTATAATATGTCCGTTTGGCTTCGTAAACATCATGAGAAATAACGGATGGGCATCCAAATGTTACAGTAACGAAACGAGCAGCGCTTTTTGTGCATGAAGGCGGTTGCCTGCCTGTTGGAAAATATACGACTGCTTCCCATCGATGACACCTTCCGTCACTTCTTCTCCTCGGTGTGCTGGCAAACAATGCAAGAAAATAAAATCTTGTTTCGCTCGTTGGACGAGTGCTTCATTCACTTGAAATGGGGAAAAAATGTGCATGCGCTCATTTGCTTCCGCTTCTTGCCCCATGCTTGCCCAAACGTCTGTGTACACCACATCCGCATCAGCAATTGCTTCGTACGGATCGTTTGTGACAACGATCGTCGCTCCGCTTTCGTTTGCGATCTGCTTCGCTTCTTTAACAATCGCTTCTTTCGGCTCATATCCTTTCGGTGAAGCGACCACACAATGCATGCCGACTTTTGCAGCAGCCAGCATTAAGGCGTGTGCCATATTGTTTCCATCGCCAATGTAGGCTAGCTTTAGTCCTTGTAGTTTTCCTTTTACTTCATAAATCGTCAATAAATCAGCAAGCGCTTGACACGGGTGATCGTCGTCAGTTAACCCGTTAATAACTGGAATCGTCGCATAATGAGCAAGTTCCGCGACTTTTTCATGCTCAAATGTGCGAATCATAATGGCGTCGACATATTCGGACAATACGCGCGCCGTATCGGCAATCGTTTCTCCGCGCCCAATTTGCAAATCGCGACTGCTTAAATGAAGCGCATGTCCGCCTAATTGCACCATACCTACTTCGAACGAGACGCGCGTTCTCGTTGACGGCTTTTCAAAAATCATTGCCAACGTTTTGCCGCTTAACGGCGTATACCGCTCCCCGTTTTGTTGTTTTTCTTTTAATTCAACAGCTAAATGAAGCAAATATTCAATTTCTTCTTTTGAATAATCCGCTAACGTTAAAAAATCTTTTCCTTTTAATTGAATGGTTGCTGTCATGTTCATTTTCTCACCACTTCACTTATTGTTTTTAACCAATCTTGAATCGAACAAACGGAAAAATGTTGCACGGACAACGCTTGTAAAAACAATTTCGCTGTTTCTTCTTCCGTTAACACGAGCACATGGCGAGCGAGCGCTTGTTTTCTTCGCCCCGCACTTTGTTCATCACGCATAAAGCTAACAAACGCAAGCGCCTCTTTTTTCGCGACCCATTGTTCAAACGGCTCATCTGTTACAATCGTTACTCCTTGTTGTTGCGCTTGTTCAATAAAGGACTTCGCATCCGCTGGCGCATCGACGTATATTTCATGCGCCTCTTTTTTCTTCACGAGATATGGATAAAACGCTTTATATGCCGCTTCTTCGATCGTTTTGGCGATGCTAATGCCTTCGCCTGTCGATTTCATTTCCGGCCCAACGAGCGGATCGACACCAGGCAATTTATATGTCGAAAACACCGGATATTTTAAGACAACATACGGGAGTAAAACCGTTTGTTTGACTTCTTCCGACAAATATTTCCCAAGCAATACGTTTGTCGCATGTTGAACCATCGGTACCCCTGTCACTTTACTAACAACTGGAACGGTACGACTTGCCCGCGGATTCACTTCTAATACGTACACTTCGCCGTCTCGTACGATAAACTGAACGTTCATTAATCCTTTAAAATAAAGCTTTTTTGTGATTCGTTTCGTATAGTCGATCATTTTTTCTTTTTCTTCTTTCGTAAACGATTGAGCAGGCAACAATGCATAACTATCGCCCGAATGCACCCCTGTTTTTTCGACATGTTCAATGATCGTCGGAACAAACGCGTCATATCCGTCACAAATCGCATCAAGCTCGCCTTCTTTTGCGCGCACATATTCGTCAATTAATACAGGATAAACGATGCCTTGCTCTACAAGGGCAGAAAGCTGTTGTTTATCGTGAACAATATGCATCCCTCTCCCGCCAATGACATACGATGGGCGAAGCAAAAGTGGATATCCAATTTCTTCTACTTTTCTCCACAATTCCGTTTCATCGTTTGCCATCGCCCCTTTCACGTGTGGGATGTCAAGCGATTGAAGCAACGTATAAAAACGCTCCCGATCTTCCAACTGATCGATCGTATCGCTATTCATTCCAATGATGGAAACGCCATACGCTTCAAGTTTGCTTGCTAAATTAATGGCCGTTTGCCCACCAAATTGCACGATGACCGCTTTGACGTTTTCCGCTTCCACCACATTTAATACGTCTTCGACGGTGAGCGGTTCAAAATATAAACGATCCGCTACCGTAAAATCGGTACTTACCGTTTCGGGATTGTTGTTGATTAAAATCGCTTCATAACCCGCTTGTTGTAAAGCGTACACACAATGAACAGAACTGTAATCAAACTCGATCCCTTGCCCAATACGAATCGGTCCTGAACCGAGAATAAGCATTTTCGGTTTGTCGCTCGTTTGCACTTCGCTTTCGCCAAAATATGTCGAATAGTAATATGACGTTTCTGCTGAAAATTCTGCCGCACACGTATCGACCATTTTATAAGCTGGAACAATGCCGTATGCTTTTCTTTTTTCACGTACATCTTTTTCAGCAACGTTCCATATATGAGCTAAATACGCATCAGAAAATCCTTTCTCTTTTAACGCCCGAAACGTTTGTTCATCAATCAAATGAAGCGTCGTTTCTTTCGCCTGTTGTTCAAGCGCAATGAGCTGAGCAAAACGCGTTAAAAAATATAAGTCAATTTTTGTCCACTCATGTATTTCACTTGTTGACATGCCGCGCCGAAGCAGCTCTAAGATCGCAAAAAAGCGCCGATCGTCTCCCGTTTTTACGATGTCAATTAACATCTTCGTCGGCTGTTTCGCCATTGTTGGTGAATATAAGCCAATATGGTCTAACTCAAGCGAATGAAGTGCCTTTTGCAACGCTCGCTCGAAATTGCGGTCGATCGCCATCACTTCTCCTGTCGCTTTCATTTGCGTCCCGAGACGACGATCGGCAAACGAAAATTTATCAAACGGAAAGCGCGGAAATTTGACGACGACGTAATCGAGTGCAGGCTCAAAGCTCGCATACGTATGGCCTGTCACCGGATTCATTAATTCGGCAAGCGTGTAGCCGACCGCCAATTTCGCCGCCATTCTTGCGATCGGATAGCCAGTCGCTTTCGATGCGAGCGCAGATGAACGGCTGACGCGTGGATTGACTTCAATTAAGTAATATTTTTTGCTCGTTGGATCAAGCGCAAATTGAATGTTGCATCCGCCGACAACACCAAGCGCAGAAATAATTTTAATCGCTGCCGAGCGCAACATATGATATTCGACATCCGTCAACGTTTGCGACGGGGCAACAACGATCGAATCGCCCGTATGAATACCGACAGGATCAATATTTTCCATATTACAAATCGTAATGCACGTATTTGTATGGTCTCGCATCACTTCATATTCAATTTCTTTAAAACCCGCGACGCTTCGTTCCACTAAACATTGCGTAATCGGGCTTTCCTGCAATCCTTTTGTGACAATGTCAACAAGCTCATCCATCGTTTCGGCAATGCCACCGCCTGTTCCACCGAGCGTATATGCCGGACGGACGATGATCGGAAACCCGATTTGTTTTGCGAATTGCACCGCTTCTTCAACTGTCGTTACAATTTCGCTTTCTGGCACCGGTTCATTTAATTCATACATTAACGCTCGAAACGCTTCGCGGTCTTCACCACGTTGAATCGATTCAATCGGTGTACCGAGCAAACGAACGTTATATTTTTGTAAAATACCACGTTCATGGAGCGCAAAAGCCAAATTTAGTCCGGTTTGCCCGCCAAGCGTAGCCAACAGCCCATCGGGTCGCTCTTTTGCGATAATTTTTTCCATACTTTCAACGGTCAGCGGCTCAAAATATACCGCATCCGCATGCACTTCATCGGTCATAATTGTCGCAGGATTGTTGTTTGCTAAAATGACGCGGTATCCTTCTTCTTTCAATGCTAAACAACCTTGCGTTCCTGAATAGTCAAACTCCGCTGCCTGCCCGATGACGATCGGCCCTGAACCGATGACAAGAATCGAGCGAAGCGTTGTATCTTTAGGCATACACTTTCTCCTTTCTTGCTGCTTTCATCATGTCGACAAATTCTGCAAAGATAAATTGCGTATCGTTTGGTCCAGGGTGCGCTTCAGGATGATATTGCACGCATAAAATCGGCTTCGTTTCATGGACGACTCCTTCCACTGAACCGTCATTAACGTTAATAAAGCGAATGGAGAGCGGCGTATCGGCTAAACTTTCCGCCTTGACGACATAGCCGTGATTTTGTGACGTCATCAACACTTTTTTCGTCTTCGTATCATATACCGGCTGATTTGCCCCACGATGCCCAAACGGCAATTTTTCCGTATCCCCGCCGTAAGCAAGCGACACGAGCTGATGTCCGAGACAAATCGCAAGCGTTGGATACCGTTCAATAACGGAAAGAATGTTTCGTAAATGATGCGACAACTGTTTCGGATCCCCCGGTCCGTTCGATAATAACACCCCATCTGGATCAAGTTGTTCTACCGTTTGTAACGTCGTGTTGTACGGAACGACGGTCACCCGACACCCATGATCGATTAGCGAATGAACGATTGATTTTTTATAGCCAAAATCAAATAAAACAACATGCATATGACCGTCTCCGTACGTTTGTACATCCGATGTACTAACGAGTGGAACAGGCGCTTGTTCCTCCATTTGCACGACCGCTTGACGACTTGTTGAAATGACGGCAGGCATCGCCCCATGTTCACGAATTTGTTTCACAACCGCCCGCGTATCCACATGCGTAAGAAGGGGGACGTTCCATTTTTGCAAATATTGCTTGAGGCTATAGGCCGCTTCGTAATGATAACCGGTTTCCTCCGCTTCATAGACGATCACCGCTTTCACATGCGGTTTTTTACTTTCAAAATCGACTTCATTAATCCCGTAATTTCCAATGAGCGGATACGTAAAAACAATCATTTGATTTTTATACGACGGGTCTGTTAACACTTCTTGATATCCTGTCATTCCTGTAAAAAAGACAACTTCTCCCGCAATATCTCCCGTCCACGCCGTTTCTAAATTGCCGACAAACGTTTTGCCGTTTTGTAAATGTAAATACGCTTCCATTTCAACACCCCAACCGAATGTTTATTAAACAAATAGAATTTTTATTCATCTATGCGTATAAAAAATTGCGTTCATACGATGTTAACGCATCTTGTAATATATTTACCGCTTCATCAATCTCTTGCTTCGTGACAATAAGCGGTGGCAACAAGCGAATAACGTTCGGTCCCGCCGCTAAAACGAGCAGCCCTTTTTCATGAATATGCGGCAATATGTTTGCGACTGGTTCGCTGCATACAATACCAACCATCAGTCCTAAACCACGTACGTCTTGAACGATGTGAACGTCTTTTAACTGCTCGGCTAATTTTTTCTTGAAATATATTCCTTTTTCCTGTACTTCTTGTAAAAACGAAGGCTGAGTGACGATTTCAAGCGTTGCTTTCGCTGCTGCCATCGCCAAAGCATTTCCGCCAAACGTGGAGCCGTGCACACCTGCGCTAAACGTTGCGACGACATGTTTTTTTCCGAGCATCGCCCCAACAGGAAATCCGCTTCCTAACCCTTTCGCAATCGTAATAACATCAGGTGAAATGTCAAACTGTTCGTAAGCGAATAACGTTCCTGTTCGCCCGATCCCTGTTTGCACTTCATCGACAATCAACAATGCTCCATACGTTTGACAAAGCTGTTGTGCTGCCTGTAAAAATGATTTTTCTCCGACGACAACACCGCCTTCACCTTGCACGACTTCCACCATGACAGCCGCTACCGTTTCGTCCATTTCTCTCTGAAGGGCATCGATATCGTTAAACGGTACATACACAAACGTCGGCAACAACGGGCCAAAGCCGTCATGAATTTTCGCTTGCCCTGTTGCTGACATCGTCGCAAATGTACGCCCGTGAAACGATTGTTCACACGTAATGATTTTCGAACGTCCCGTATGTTTGCGTGCAAGCTTGATCGCCGCTTCGTTTGCTTCCGCTCCGCTATTGCAAAAAAACACCGCATCGCCAACAGAATGTTGAACGAGAAGAGAAGCGACTTCTTCTTGAATCGGGAGATGAAATAAATTGGACACGTGCCATACTTCATTTAGTTGCGCCTCGAGGGCTTGTTGCACTGCAGGATGGCGATGACCGAGATTGCATACCGCAATGCCTGCAACAAAATCGAGATATGATGTTCCGTCTGTTGCGATAAGTTTCGTCCCCTCAGCTTTTGCCACCGTAATCGGGAATCGTTGATACGTTGGAAAAATCATACGTACACCTCTTTCTTCATCATCGTTCCATGCCATGTTCCGTCTTTAAAAAATGGAACTTTTCCGCTTACAATCGCCACTTCATTGACCGAGTTGAGCGCATGAAGGGCGGCTTTGACTTTTGGAATCATCCCACCTGAAATTGTTCCATCAGCCATCATTGCCTCAACCGTTTGAGCAGTTGCTTCTTTAACAACTTCTCCATTTTTTAAAATGCCAGCGACGTCTGTGACAAAAACGAGTTTATCAGCCGAAAGTGCCTGTGCCACAGCCGCTGCGGCTGTATCTGCGTTAATGTTATACGTCTGACCGTGTTCATCCACACCGATTGGCGCAATGACAGGGACGTATCCGTGACGCAGCAACGTATGCAATAACTTCGTATGAACGTTCACAACTTCACCGACATAGCCGAGCGTTTGTACGTCGATCGGTTTCGCTTGTAACAAGCGATCGTCGACACCGGACAAACCAACCGCACGAATGCCGTTTGTTTGCAAAAGTGAAACGAGCGTCTTGTTCACTTTTCCGTTTAACACCATTTCAACAACGTCTAGCACGTCTTTTGTCGTTTTTCGCAAGCCGTTGACAAATTCGGACGGAATGTTGAGCGCCTGTAACAAATGCCCAATGTCTGGCCCGCCGCCATGAACGATGACAACATCAAGTCCACTTTCTCTTAGTTGTTTAACGCTCGTAAAAAACGATGGAGATAACTCATGAAGCACACTGCCGCCGCATTTAATGACAATCACAACGATCCCACCTTATGTGCGATAGCTCGCATTAATTTTAATGTAGTCGTACGTTAAATCGCATCCCCATGCGATCCCTTCTCCTTCGCCGACATGCAAATCGACTGTAATGACGACAACATCTTCCATCAGAGTCGCCTTAGCTTCTTCCTCTGAAAACGGCACCGGTTGGCTTTGCTTTAACATTTGAATGGAGCCAATCCATACGTCAACACAATCAGGATTGATGTATGCTCCGCTATGTCCAATCGCACCGATAATACGCCCCCAATTTGCATCTGCCCCATATACTGCTGTTTTCACCAAATTCGATCCGACGATATGTTTCGCCGCCCATTTCGCTTCTTCGTCTGTTCGCGCTCCCTTGACGCGCGCTTCAATCAATTTCGTTGCCCCTTCACCGTCGCGCGCAATTTGTTTCGCTAAATGTTCACACGTTTGGCGAAGCGCTTCATAAAAGTTTTCCCAATCCGGATGTTGCGGGGAAAGCGTCTCATTGCCTGCTAATCCGCTTGCCATGACGATGACCATATCGTTTGTTGACGTTTCTCCGTCGACCGTAATTTGATTAAACGATACATTTGTAATGGAGCGCAGCGCATCTTGTAATACGTCTGATGGGATGTTCGCATCCGTCGTAATAAAAGCAAGCATCGTTGCCATATTTGGATGAATCATCCCCGAACCTTTTGCCGCTCCTGCAACGGTCACCACTTGACCGTCCACGATCGTTTCGTAGCACGTTTTTTTCATAACAAGGTCAGTCGTTAAAATAGCCGTTTGAAAATCAACTGCACTATCCCATTCCGCCTTCGGTTTCAATTTTGGAATGCTCGCACGAATTTTTTCCATCGGCAAATACTCACCAATGACTCCTGTCGATGCGACCGCTACGAGATGCTCATGAAGCCCGAACGCTTCCGCACACAACTTCCGCATGTCGTACGCATCTTTTAGCCCTTGTTCGCCCGTACATGCGTTAGCATAGGCGCTATTGACGATAACGGCTTGCAACTTATTTTCAACGGCGATGCTCTCTTTCGTCACTTGCAAAGGGGCTGCTTGAAACACATTTTGCGTATACACTGCCGCACATGTTGCCGGCACGTCGCAAACAATCACCCCTAAATCTTTTTTCGTATAATGCAGTCCCGCATGCACACCAGCGGCTTGAAATCCTTTCGGTGTAACAATCGTTCCATCGGCTATATATTTTACTTTTTTTTCTTTCACTTTCACTTTTCTCCCCCCATTTACGGATACATCGGCATCGCCGTCAGTCCCGTTTGTTCGTCGAATCCAAACATCACATTTGCATTTTGAACGGCTTGCCCTGCCGCCCCTTTCATTAAATTATCGATCACGCTCACAACAGTAATGCGATTCGTACGCTCATCATAAGCAATCCCAATATCGCAATAATTTGAGCCATATACGTCTTTCGTACATGGGAACGATCCAGCTTCCCGCACGCGCACGAACGGGCAATGTTTGTACGTTTCTTTATATAACTCTATTATTCTATCAACCGATACGATACATGCCGCTTCCGCATATATCGTCGCCATAATGCCGCGTGTCATCGGAATTAAATGCGTGCTGAACGTAATCGGCCCAATTTGGTCATTCCAATCGCCTAACATTTGTTCAATTTCAGGAATATGTTGATGCGTATTCACTTTGTATATTTTTACGTTTTCATTCGTTTCTGCAAAATGAACGCCAAGCGACACTCCGCGCCCTGCACCAGACACACCTGACTTCGCATCGACAATAATCGAATCAGAAACAACCCATTTTTGAATGACAAGTGGCGCTAATCCGAGCAACGTCGCTGTCGGGTAACAGCCGGGATTGGCAACGACATTCGCCTTCGCAATATGCTCACGATTCCATTCCGTTAAACCGTATACAGCCTGTTTAAGCATTTCTTCACTCGGTGGCGTTTTTTTATACCATTTCGCATATACGTTCCCGTCACGCAAACGAAAGTCTCCGGATAAATCAACAACTTTATGCCCTGCTGCCAGCAATTTTGGCGTCCATTCGCTCGATACGCCAGGCGGTGTCGCTAAAAACACAAGCTCGCCTTCGATATCGTCGCTTCGAATATCACGCAAGACGAAACGCTCCTCGATATGCGGATACACGTCATGTAGCGAAACACCTGCTTGTGAAGATGAATGAACAGAAGCGACATGCATATGCGGATGATGTTGCAATAAGCGAATGAGTTCAATTCCCCCGTATCCTGTCGCTCCAATAACGGAGACTTTCATTAACCTGTTCCCCACTTTCTGTATATTTTATAAATTTAGTTATCATTATAATACTGCATAAAAATAAAATCAAATGTATATTTAAATATTTTTTTTATTTTTTCACCTCCTTTATTGACGCTACACCTGTTTTTCTTTTTAATGGAATTAGATAACAACAAAAGGTGGTTAGCATATGACAATTCAACCGATCTCCTTATCCGAACTTCTTTCCCTCTCTCACCATACGATCGACATTCAAAAAGGAGAATATATTTTTCGTGAAGGAGAAGCGACAAGCGAGCTGTATGTTGTATGTACAGGAAAAGTACAATTGAGTAAAACAACCGATGAAGGACGCGAACTATTGCTGCGCATCTGTGAGCAAGGGGACGCGTTTGGGGAGATCGTTCCGTTTCAACCGATGTGCGTTTGTACCGTTAGCGCAAAAATGATGGAGGCGGGGACGTTAGCTGTCATCAACAAGCAACAACTCGAAGAAAAATTGACGACAGACCATGCGTTTGCGTTGCGGTTTATGCAATGGATTCATTTACAATTGCAACGGATGCAAGCAAAAGTGCGCGATTTAATTTTGCACGGAAAAAAAGGTGCGCTTTATTCCACACTCATTCGTTTAGCGAATAGCTACGGTGTTGAAACAGAAGACGGCATTTCTATCGATCTTCCGATGACGACGCAAGAACTCGCCAATTTTTGTGGCAGTGCACGCGAAGTCGTCAGCCGATTATTAAAAGAGTTAAAAGAGCTAAAAATCATCTCTGTCCACAAAGGAAAAATAACGATTCACGATTTGCAGTTTTTAAAAGATGAAATTCGTTGCGAAGGTTGCCCCATTGACGTATGCAATATGAATTGAACTACCACTAGGCTAAAGCCATAGTGGATTCCTACGAACACCGAAAGTTTTTTCGGTTATTTAGTAGGCGATCCCCACAGTTCCTGTGGTTAAGAAGCCTAATCGCTTCGTTTTTAATATTGATACTTGCGTTCACATCTCGGTCGTGATGAGTATGGCAGACAGGACATTCTCATTCACGCAAAGCAAGATGTTTCACGTCTTTGTTTTGATAGCCACAGCACGAACAAAGCTGACTAGACAGAAAGTTTTTTGCTACGGTTACGATCTGTTTTCCATACCATCTAGCTTTGTATTCGATCATGGCTTTAAACATTGACCAAGATACTTCTTGAATCGCTTTTGCAAGGTTATGATTTTTTAGCATATTAGCTACCGACAAATCTTCCATCCCGATAATGTCGTGGTTTTTGACAATCTCGGTGGAAATTTTGTGTAAGTAATCATTTCTAGCGTTTGCGATTTTTTCATGAATACGAGCAACTTTTATTCGTTGCTTATTCCAATTCGAGCCACCTTTTTTTCGTCTGGAAAGAATACGTTGTGCTTTTGCTAGCTTTTCTTCTAGCTTACGAAGCCATTTCGGGTTGGCGTACTTTGTTCCATCAGAAAGAACGGCGAATTCCTTCAACCCAACATCGATGCCAACGGCTGAACCCGTTTGAGGCAACGCTTGCACGTCAGTTTCAACCAAAATGGACACAAAGTATTTCCCGCTTGGATTTCGTCTAATCGTAGCAGACAAGATACGCCCTTCTACTTCACGACTTTTCGCAAAACGAACAAGACCAAGTTTAGGTAATTTGATTTTATTACCATTAATAGCAATATTGCCATTTGTATACTTTGTCGTGTAAGACTGAACAGGATTTTTCTTAGACTTAAAACGTGGTCTATTGTTTTGCTTCTTAAAGAAACGAGAATAAGCGTCAGCAAGATTTTTTAATGACGATTGAATCGCAATACTATCTATTTCTTTTAGCCAAGTTAATTCTTTTTTTAATTGCGTTAACTGAGCAGAACAAGCGTTGTAAGTTAATCCCTTGCCCGTTTGCTTATAAGCATCCTCCCATTTTGCTAAAAAATGATTAAATACAAATCGGGAGCAACCAAATGTTTTATTAATTAATATTTCTTGTTCTTTGTTTGGATAGATGCGAAATTTATATGCCTTATTCACAATCATTGATTTTTCACCTCCTTTACCAAAATTAATTAAATTTCCTGTCGATTTAGTAACAAGAATCGAAGAGTACAAAAAAAAGAACAATATCAGACTGTTATACGGCTGGCTTTTGCATGATATTTTCCTAACCCATAGAACTGAGTTTTCAACCGATCTCGTCATGAATAGAAAACCGCGTCTATTTTAAGATGTGCCATTATACAAATGCCTTATTTTCTTCTTTTCGGAAGAAACTTTTCATTGCCTGTAACACGTCTGATTTTTGTTTTAAAATGTAGTAACGGAATTTTTCATCTTTTATATGCCTGTAAGCAGACATTAAGGTCGAATGCCGATTGTACTGATACAACTATAAACGCTGTACACGTTTTTTTAGGTGCAGCTCTTTGAAAAAGAGCCACACCATTACAATGGATACCAGTCTACATTGCCAGCTTCGATAATAATAATGTTCACTCCATCAGTTACTATTTTGGCTCTTTCAGACGATTGGTTTTTGGAAATAAGGACAACTTCTAATATTTCATCAGCATCAAAATCCTTAACACAATCTGTTTCAAAGTATGTCACATCTTCAAAAACAATGAATCCATCAATCATTTCAGGATCTTTGCTTTCATCATAATCAGATTGCTGCCATTTACATAACTCAGTTTCAAGAGATACTCTTTTTGTAATGGAATCATATTCCACATTATTAATTAAACTCCCATGTAAATTATATCTTTTAAGAAAATCAGATATTCTCATCATTTCTCCCCCTTATTAATCACAATATGCGAAGCTTTTGAGCCCTTTGCCACCGGTTTACCGTTTATGTCCAAATACATATCATTTTTTCCTGTGGCATTAGGATTATATATATGATAATGATCTTTTCCTTCATAACCACTTGCTCCCGGCGTTGCTGGGTCAAATCTAACTTTTAGACCCGTTACAGGGTCTTTATATTCCCTCATTTTAGTATTTGCTTTCATTCTTGGATCAGTTACATCCTGCCAACCCCTCTTCAATAAATCTTTAGGATTTTCCGGTAAAGATCTAATAACAGAATGTACTGCTTCTCTAGCAAAAAATTGCAAATCAAGCCTCAGCAATACTTTACTCCCCATTTTACTCAGTTTAACGCCCTCATTTACAACTTTACCACCTGGAATAAAGCTTAGGGAGGCAATCAATTTATCTATTGTACTAGCATTGCCATCCAATAAAGTTTTAATATCATCCCCAATGATAAAATCAAATCCTAATTTTGCAATTTCTTTTAGAGATTCCGACACTTCATCCCAAGTTGAGTTCTTTGAATGAACCTTGGCTTCTAGTGATCTATACTTATTTTCAATAATTGTCTTTTTATCATAGTAATTTTTTTGTTGCAACATATGCTCAATAGCGTTGTAAGTGATTTTACCAGCTATCCCATCAACTTCTAGTCCGTTTGCTTTTTGAAAGCTTCTTACTGCTTCTGTTGTTTGTTTACCGTAAACACCATCAATTGTTCCAATGTTATATCCTAGTCGTTGAAGTTTAGTCTGCAAATCTTTTACCGCTTGTCCCCGATTTCCTTCTCTAAGTGTCTGACCAGTCCAATGGTCATTGCTGTTCGATGAGTTTGATTGTGATGTTGTCGTTTCTGTTCTAACATACTTTTGTAGGGCTTGGTACGTTTGCTTTCCTGCAATTCCGTCCGCTGTAATTCCAACCTTCTTCTGAAATTCCTTCACAGCCTTCTCTGTATTTGCTCCGTAAACTCCATCAATTCCCCCAGGGTTAAATCCGGCTCTGTAAAGCCAAGATTGCAATGTCTTCACATAATCATTTCGATCACCTCTTTTTAGCGTTTGCCCACTCCATAGATTATTTGCAAAGTTAGATGGATAAGTGACTCTACCAACACTATCCACAACGTACATTTTTGATCCTCCTAGTTATTTTTTGTTTATTATCATATCAGACAACCATCATGGAAAATGTCGAAACATGTCATAAAAACAAAAAAATCCCCTGCCGAGTAGCAGGGGAATCATACAATAATCGTCGGGTATCCTTTTTTCTTCAGTTCATCTGCCATTCGTTCTGCGTTTTTTCTATCGCTAAACGCCCCGACTTGCACGCGGTATAACTTTCCGTAGTCTTTCGGTTGGGTCGTTGCCTTCTTCTTGAGCCCAAACGCTTTGACAATGCCTTGCGCGTGACCGTGAGCGACTTGCAAAAGGAATTGCTCTGATTTGAGCTTTGCGGCATCGCTTGCGTTATCGATGAATAAGTTTTCCGTCAATAAAGCTGGCATATTTGTTTGACGAAGCACCGCATAGTTCGCACGTTTTTTCCGCGATCGCGCACATTGCCGATTGCTTTCATGATTTCTGCATGAATGACATTCTGATATGCAACTGTTGCGTTGCTGACGTTGCCGTTGTAAATGTATGACTCGAATCCTGTTCCACCACCAGCGTTGATGTGTACGGAAATGAAATAGTCTGCTTTCAACTTGTTCGCGATTTCCGCGCGTTCGGATAACTCAAGAAATCGGTCGTCAGTACGAGTGTAATGTACTTCTACTCCTTCATATTCAGATAGTAAACGGCCAATATGTCTCACGATTGTTAACGTCAAATCTTTTTCGCGGAGTCCGTTCCCGACTGCCCCTGGATCACGGCCGCCATGTCCTGCATCTAAAACAATTTTCATTTCTTCTCTGCCTCCTTACTTTTCCCTTTCAATACTTCTACTGCCTGATATTAAAAATTTTTCAGTTGCAGTTTACGAACTAATTCGCAAAGGTTTAGAAAAGTAATGGAATATATCTCTGAAAATCATAGTAAGCATTTGCTTATGTGCCATTTGATATTTGTTTGTAAGTATCGAAAAAAGTTATTAATAAAAAAGAGGAGAAGTTTTCTCCTCTCAACCGCTAATAAAACATAACGATGACAAGCGCAAAATAAACAGCATTGACAATTTCGTAAATCCCTACTTTTTTAATCGACAACGCTTTTCCATAAAAATAAATCGCCCGTACGGCGCTTGGCACATACGCGAAGGCAAGCCAACCGTTTCCTGTTGCAACACATGCGACAACGACAAATAGATGAAACAACCATGACGCCCACTTATAGCGTGGATTGTTTTTTTCGCGAATCATCGTTTTCACGTAAAATGTACTTCCGATGAAAAACAAAACAGAAGCAATAAATAAAAACAACGCTTTTTCATCTATATGTCCCGTACCGATGTAGTAACTCCCAAGTCCACCAATGGAAAAGTTGATAATGGCAGCGACATCGTTTACAAACGCACGCTCTTTTTTCTTTTTCGCAAAATACATATTTACAATAAAGAACGGAAGCATCGCTAAACCGAAATAAATGAGCGACGGTTTGTAAGCAAGTGGAAACGCGACAAAAATAAGCGCGATCAACATATATGTTGCAAACCATTTTTTATGACGAACAGTTGCTTGTTTTTTTATCATTAACGTCCATATATATGTGGCTAAATATAGGAAAAACCATGCGACAAATAACGGAAGATGAAGCCATGTCGCTTGACCGATATCGATGCCGAATAAAAACGGAATAAGTAACATCGCCCAAGCGCCGTGTTGTTTTGGAATCATCGTATCCCCTCCTTCATCTTCGATTGTACCACTCTCCTTCTTTTTTCTTTGTGACGTCTATCACATTTTTTTATAAATGTGTGACAAACCATTGAACCGTTTGTAAAAACGCTTCGCGCGTCACTTTATGTCCCGCATGTTCATCAATTAGCATCGTAAGCGGCTGATGAAACGGCTCAATTTGTTTATAAAAGGCGTATGTATAATCAAACGGAACGACATCATCTTGTTTTCCGTGCCAAATAAAAAGCGGACGGCCATTTAATTTTTCAGGTTGCAATGATAAATCGTATGTCATTAACGTGTTGCGCAACGATTCAAGTTGCTGCCTAGAGAGCGGCAACGTCATCCCTTTTCTTTCTGCAAATTGCAATTGTAAATCAAAAAACGTTTTATAGCACGGACTTCCCATCAATGAGCCGGCGACGCGAATCCAATCGTATTGCGTAAGTGCCCCGAACGTCACAATGCCCCCCATCGATGTCCCAACGACGCCAATGCGCTTTGGATCAACAAGTTCTCGCGCCACAAGCTCATTTTTTATTTGTTCTAATTCGCGAATAGTCGTTAACACAATATCCCAAAACGACAAATGAAGTTCATCGTCAGAAAGCGGATTTGGACGTTCCCCATGATACAGCGCATCCGGCAACACGACACGATATCCAGCTTCGGCAAGCAAATAGCCGAAATGAAGATTATGTTCTTTTGCGCTCGTAAAACCATGAATAAAAATGACAAGTGGACGCATATGATGGATACCATCTTCTTTTACGACATGTAAGCAAGGAATGTTTGCGATCGACTCGCGAATAATGGATACCATGTTCTCATCTCCCATATGATGTTTTAACATTATATTACCATATAGACAAATATTTTGGAAAAACGATACACTGAATGAGGAATAATTTTGACGAAAAGGGGAACGGTTATGGAACAACATTTAATTGCAATTGATTTAGATGGGACGTTGTTAAAAGATGATAAAACGATTTCTTCACGTTCTTATGATGTTATTCAAAAAGCAAAAGCGGCGGGACATGTCGTCGTCATCGCAACAGGTCGCCCGTATCGCGCAAGTAAAATGTATTATGAACAACTCGACTTAACGACGCCGATCGTCAATTTCAACGGTGCATTCGTCCATCATCCGAAAGATGACAGCTGGGGAATGTACCATACGCCACTTCAGTTAGAAACAGTAAAAGAAATTGTTGAAGTAAGCCGAAAATATAACGTACGCAACATTTTAGCCGAAGTGATGGACGATGTTTATTTTCACGAACATGACGAGCAGTTGCTTGATTTGTTTAATTTAGGAAATCCAAATGTGCATATCGGAAACTTACGTGACATTTTACGAAAAGATCCAACGAGCATTTTAATTTTATCTGACGAACAAAACGTCGGGCGCATTCGCACATATTTATCTGAAGTGCATGCCAACGTCATCGACCACCGCAGTTGGACAGCCCCGTGGCACGTCATCGAAATCGTCCGAAGCGGCATTCATAAAGCAGTCGGTCTTGAAAAAATTGCTTCCTATTACGGTATTCCACGCGAGCGCGTCATCGCTTTTGGCGATGAAGATAACGATATCGAGATGTTAAAATGGGCTGGATTAGGTGTCGCGATGGGCAATGCGATTGAACCGCTAAAAGCGGTCGCAGACGATGTGACAAAAACGAACGAAGAAGACGGGATCGCTGTTTATTTGCAATCATTATTAAAGTTATAAAAAATTTCCTTACGTATTGTGACGTAAACATGAACAAACTATCATCGACGCCATATGCGTCACAAGCGGCAAACAAGGGGGCATATCGTGTGGGCAAACGAAATAAATCAAAACGTTTCGTTCAACAAGGTGCTGATGCGGTTTATAAACATGATGAGCGCATTCCGTATCATATGACGTATGAAGAAGCGGAACAACGCAAAGCAGAAAAAGCGGATCATACGAATCGGTAGCGTCAAAAAATCTATGAAAAGTCATCATGGTCTACCTGTTGAAGGAAAATAAAGAGGATAGTGGAATTGGATTCGCCCTTGACCAACACTCGCCAAAGGAGAAAAACGGTCAGTAAGGGCAAGGGCAGAAAAGAAGGGCATAGGAAAGCAGCCCTTGCCCTATCCTGATTTTACCTTTGGCGAGGTTCGGATGGTCAAGGGTACGCTCCGCCGAATCCGTCCTTAGGATGCAGCTTGTTGGGTCAACATCTCTTGAGCCATGACAATGAGCCTTGCCCAACGTGCCGGCATATGCGGAAGGCTCTCTAATGCTGGGATGACGACCGGTACCCGTTTTTCTAACGCGCTATGCGGACGCAAGAAGTTGAAATACGCCACAAAGAGTGTGACAAAGGAAACCGAGCCTTCTTCTGCGCCAAACCCATGAGTCGGTCGGTAGTTGCCTTTAAACGTTCGGTTGAATCGTTCAATGATCTGTTTAAGTGGTCGATATTCCTCGGACACAGGATCCTCGTTTGTCAGCCCGATGACTTGACGGACATCGAAAGAAATCCCTTGTTGGGCGAAAAAGTGCTGCGCCAACAAGTAGATCGGGTTGCCATCGACGACAAAAGACAAATCTTCAGGAATGGACGGCAGTTTCTTGAGAACATCATCGATCGCACGGATGGCAGAGAGTGTATCCCGATGTGGAGAGACCCGATAAGACAGCACGACCTTTTTCACGGCATCAAACATAAAAAACAAGTAATGCCAGCACCCTTTGACGCGGATATACGTCTCGTCGCCGCAAAAAGAACCAGACAGTTCGTAAGGAAAGTGATCGATGAAAGGTTTGACGATCAGCGCAACACTGTTGGCATAGTTGATGACGGTCTGATGAGAAATCGACAACCCATGAATGTCTTTCATGATCCTCGCTGTTTTCCGCGTGGAGAGTCCATAGTTGACGTGATACGTCAAGATGAGTCCGAGTGTATGCGAAGACACGGAAAGACGCGACAAATCCACCTTCGACTGTATCGGTGACGACGGTGCCAACGGCTGAAAATCAAAGAGAAACTCACGGAAAATGTATCGAACTTTAAAGGCATACGGCGCATGTTGAAACTGTTCTTTTTCCTGAGGTGTCATCTGTCGCAAGTTTGCTTGGTAAAACGAGCAATCATCATTCTTACATTTGTGGATGTAATAATCGTTGCGCTCTTTGATTTTCTCGAGTGCCTTTAAACAATGTGGGCACCGAAAAATCACTTGTTTGGCAAAACGGCTACGATGGTTGAAACGGCAACGACACACTTTGCATTGATACTGCCCTTTACCTCCGTTGTTGGCGTACACATAATTAGATGGCGCTTGGCACTGTGGACACGTCAATGCATCAGGCACCGTGGTTTTCGTGTTCGCGTGCCTCTTGATCGGCTTCAACGGTTTTCCGTGTTGTTGTTCGTATTCGACAAGAAGATGACGATAGTCTAAACGCGGAAGCGTTTCGATGACAGGCAGTTCATCGACTTGGAGTTTCTGATACGATTGATTCACCGGTTCTTCGTCATCCCAGTCTGTGAGGGACTTTCCAAAAAGTACACCTAGTAAATAAATAATGATTTGATATTGGGTCTTGATTATTTGAAGACATTTGATTAATAATTGAGGTAACAAGCTTGTCACTCCTTTGTTTGGATTGGGTGTGTGGTTACCTCAATCGTACCAAAAACAGCAGGGGTGGCAAGCTTTTTTTGTCGAAAACCGCATAAAATCAATAAAAACTTAGGGTATGTCTTTAAAACTTTTGACAATACCTACGAATCTCGGGGGATTTTAATATGGGTAATCCGTTATTTCAACAAGCAAAAGAAGCGGCCGCTAAAGCAAAAGAGGAAAAAACAGAACGCGCCATCGCTGTAGCGAAAAATGCGCTCTCATCCGCTTTTGCGAATGCGAACGATGCGGAACGAAGACAGTTGCACGATTTGCAAGATGAGCTCGATACATTGTAAAAAGCTGCGCGTCACGCGCAGCTTTAATCTTTTCGGAAAAACCCGACAACTTCTGTCGTTTGCATAATATTTGTAAACGCCTTTGGATCGACTTCTTTAATAATTCGTTTTAAATCAAACAACTCATAACGTGTAATAACGATCATAAGCATATCTTTATCTTCGTTTAAAAATGCTCCTTTCGCCGGAATGACGGTAATGCCACGAATCATTTGTGACTTGATCGCTTGCTTCATCTCTTCCCCTTTTGTCGTAATAATGAGCGCAGTTAATTTTTGATGGCGCGTATGAATCGCATCGATGACGCGCGTCGTCACATATAACGTCACGAGCGTATATAACGCTTTTTCCCATCCGTACACATATCCAGCGGTTAAAATAATAATCGAGTTTAACGCAAAAATGTACGTGCCGACCGAACGATCATTGACGCGAGACAATACGAGCGCAATAATATCTAATCCGCCTGTTGACGCCCCCCATTTTAACGTCCAGCCCGTTCCGACTGCTGCAATCACTCCGCCGAAAACGGCGTTCAATAAAATGTCTTCAGAAAGCGGACGAACAGGAATGATTTCAAGAAATAGCGACATAAACACAACGCTTAAAAAGCTATAAAACGTAAAAGATTTACCCACTTTCTTCCATCCTAAAATAGCGACCGGAATGTTGAATAAAAAAAGCAACAAACCTGTCGAAAGCGCATAAGGTGTGTAGTCGCCTACGACTTTGGAAATAAGCTGCGCCGCTCCAGCAAACCCACTCGTATATACGTTCGCTGGAATTAAAAATAAATTCATGCCGATGGCGTTTAATAATCCGCCAATGACGACGACAAACAGTTTTTTTACGTCCACAGAACATCCTCCTACAAAGCGATAAAAATTGTTTTTTTTCATAATAATCGCTACACTTAAAATAAGTACATACATAGGGGTGATTGAAATGAATATTAAAATTATAGCGGATAGCGGGTGCGATTTGCCACTTTCTTTTATACAAGAAAAACAAATTGCTTTTTTACCGTTAGCTGTTCATATAAATGACAAAGACTACGATGATCAACTGACGATCCAGCCAAAGCAAGTATACGATGCCATGCGCGCAGGCGACGTACCGAAAACATCGCAAGCAAAACCAGCGCAAATGGAAGAGCTATTTACGACGCTCGCCAAAGAAAACATTCCTGCCATTTATATCGCCTTTTCCTCTGCTTTATCCGGTACATATCAAACAGCGGTCATGATAAAAAATGATGTGCTTGAACGATACCCTGATGCAAAGCTAACGGTTATCGACTCGAAATGCGCATCGCTCGGTCTTGGGCTTGTCGTAAAAAAAGCCGTTGAGCTTGCAGAAAGCGGTATCGCATATGAAGATGTCGTGACGACCATTGAAACGTATTGTCGCCATATGGAACATATTTTTACCGTTGATGACCTACAATATTTAGCGCGCGGCGGTCGCGTCAGCAAAACAGCAGCATTTGTCGGCGGGGTACTAAACATTAAACCACTTCTTCATGTCGAAGATGGAAAGTTGATTCCGATTGAAAAAGTGCGCGGGCGGAAGAAAGTACTAAAGCGCATGGTTGAGATCATGCGAGAGCGCGGAGCAGACGTGCAAAACCAGCTCATCGGCATTAGCCATGGCGATGACGAACAAACGGCGCTCGAACTAAAAGCGATGATTGAAGAAACGTTCGGCTGCAAACAATTTTTCATTTCTGAAATCGGCGGCGTCATCGGAGCACATGCCGGACCGGGAACGATCGCCCTCTTTTTCTTGAATAAACAGCTTGGGCATTGATTACACTACCCTTTAAAGGGGTGACGAAGCGATGACAAGCGACAACGACAAAAAAGCAAAAGACAATAACGCGAAACGACACGAAAAAAATATGGAGCGCGAGAAAAATCGCCAAGCTGGCAAGCGCGCCTACTCAAAAGAAACGAATCATTTGTAAACAAAAAAGATGCTCGCGCGGAGCATCTTTTTTACTTCATTTGAAACTTCGCCATCATTTTTTGTAAGTCGTCTGTTAGTTGGCGCAACGTCGTCACTTTTTCGCTCATTTTTTTGAACGCTTCTAATTGCTCAACCATTGACGCAGCAATTTCTTCGCTACCTGCTGCGGACTGTTCGACAACGGCACTAATGCTTTCGACGTTTTGCAAGACGTTTTTACCAAGCTCTTTCGATTCGTCCATACCGATCACAAGCGCTTGCATGTCTGTTGTAATATGTTGTACTTTACTTTCAATTTGTGCAAACGCATCGGTTGTCATCTCAATCGCTTTTGTTTGCGCATCAGCGATATGAACGCCGCGGCGAACCGCTTCAGTGATGTTCGTTAGCCCTGACTGAATAAGCTGAACCATCTCAAAAATTTGGTTCGTCGCTTTCGATGATTCTTCTGCCAGTTTGCGCACTTCTTCCGCGACGACTGCAAATCCTTTCCCTGCCTCCCCTGCACGCGCCGCTTCAATCGCGGCATTTAACGCAAGCAAGTTCGTCTGCGTAGCAATGTCCGATACAGCTTTAGCCATATCTTCAATTTTGCTTGCATACGCTGCAAACTGCTTCGTTGATTGTTCAATCGAAGCGGTCGCTTTCGCATTTTCATCAATAAACGATTTTTGTTCGGCTAGCGCAGCTTGACCATGCGTGATCGCTTCCACCGCCTCATCGCTATATCGAGCTGTTTGTTCGGTGCGTGTGACATTTTGTTGCACCATTTGTTCCATTCGCTCAATGAGTTGCACCGCGCTTTGCAAGTCTTCCGAAATACTTTGTGCCCCTGCCGACAATTCGTTCGTTGATACGGCAACTTGGCTATTAATTTCCGTCAACATTTTCGTTTCATCATCAATATCTTTCGCAAACGTCTCGACTTGCTTACTTACTGTATCAACCGACTGAAGCAAACCGTTTAGTTGATCAGCCATCGTTGTAAATGCTGCATTTAAATCAGCAAGCTCATCTTTCCCGTTATATTTCACAGGCTCGATGCGCAAATTGCCGCTTGCGATTTGCTTCGCGTTTTCAGCAATTTTTTTGAGCGGCGTCGTAATTTTTTGCGTTAGACGGAATCCGCTAAATCCAGCAAACAATAACACGATGACAATCGCAACGAGCGAAATGGTAATAACGCCTGAAATTTGCTTTTGTAACGTTTGTTGCATATACGTATAATATTCAGCGACATACGTGTTCACGACGTATATGTCGTTTAATACTCCTTCTGCCCGCATCGATTGGCGGCGAATTTCCGCTACATTTCGCGCATCAAGTGCCGCTTTCGATTCCGCATCAAGCGCCGCAAATTTTTTATTCGCCTGTTCAAGTGCAGAACGGAAATACGGTTGAGTTAATCCTTTATTTAACGCTTGAAGTAGCTTTTCCGATTCCGCTAAATGAACAAGCACTTCTTGTTTATTTCCTTCTGTCGGGCTATACGCATAGTTGCTTAAACTTTGCTTCGTCGCCTTCAATTCTGCTTGTAAATGTTGCGTCTTCATCATGAGTGGCACAAAATCTTGATTGGACGATTGAATCGACAGCATATTCATAATAATAAACACAATAATGGCGCCTGCAATAATTGGCGTGGCTAATGAATGAAATAACAATCGCTGTTTAATGGACATCGTATCCCTCCTTTATTGTGCGATGCCGTTCGTCGCTTTTTCTTTCCATTTTTCAAGCGTTGCTTGTTGTTCTGGAGTGAATGTCACAACGCGAATCGGTGCTAAATCAACACCGTTTTCTTTTAAGCCGAGTTCGACCGTCCCTTTAGGCACTTCTTTCTTTTCGACATATTGTTGAATGACCGTATATAGCGCCACATCGACATTTTTTAACATCGATGTCACAACCGCTTTTTCCGCATAAAAATATTGGTCGCTATCGACACCGATCGCATATTTTTTATTCATCTCCGCTTCGCGCAACACGCCAACACCTGTAAACCCTGCTGCTGCGTACAACACGTCGGCACCGTTTCCGATCATTTGTTTCGCGATTTGTGCCCCAAGTTTATCATCACCGAAATTGCCGGCATACACTTCTTGTACCTTCGCTTCTGGCTTCACCGCTTTTACCCCTTGAATAAAGCCGTTTGCAAATTTACGAATTAAAGGTACATCCGCTCCGCCAACAAAGCCAACGTTGTTCGTTTTCGTCAACATGCCAGCGACGACGCCCGCTAAAAAGCTTCCTTCATCTTCTTTAAACGTAATCGAAGTGATGTTTGGTAAATCAGACACCGCATCAATCAATATAAATTGTTGTTTCGGATATTTTTTCGCGACTTTTTCTAAATCTTGTTGCACCATAAACCCAAGTCCGATGACAAGATCGTTCCCAGCTTCAACAAGTTCCGTTAGCCCTTTTTCATACGTTCCGGTTTCTTTTAATTCGCGATAGTCAAAAAAGACGCCAAGTTCATCACGCGCTTTCATCAATCCTTTAAACGCCGAATCGCTAAATGATTGATCGCCAAGTCCAACGTCTGATAACATAATGCCAATTTTTACACGCTCTTTCGGCTGAAATGAGCTCGTTTGCGAACACCCAGCGGCAAGCAACAAAACAAATGCCATCATGAGTGAAATGATTTTTTTCATAAAATTTCCTCATCTCCTTACTATTCGATTAAATCTCACTTCATTTATTATATCGACAACATTCGACAGTTTGTTTACTTTTTAATATAAAAATTTTGTAAAGTTGTTCATATGCCAACGATCGACTATAATGGAAACACAACGAATTTATGCCGAGGTGATCCATATGTCAAAAGAAAGTTCATTTGATATCGTGTCAAAAGTCGATTTGTCGGAAGTCACGAACGCCATCAACATCGCGTTAAAAGAAATTCAAAATCGCTATGACTTTAAAGGGAGCAAAAGCGACATTTCGCTTGAAAAAGACGAGCTTATTCTTATTTCCGACGACGAGTTCAAACTAGAACAACTGAAAGATGTGCTCATCGGCAAACTTATTAAACGTGGCGTCCCTACAAAAAACATTCAATACGGAAAAGTGGAAGCTGCGTCTGGCGGAACGGTGCGCCAGCGTGCGAAACTCGTTCAAGGCATCGACAAAGACAACGCGAAAAAAATTAACACAATCATTAAAAATACAGGTTTAAAAGTGAAAAGTCAAATTCAAGAAGACCAAATTCGCGTCAGCGGCAAAAGTAAAGACGATTTGCAAAAAGTCATCGCCGCGATTCGCGAAGCAGATTTACCGATCGACGTCCAATTCGTCAACTACCGTTAAGAAGGCTATGCGCCTTCTTTTTTCTTTTCTCAAATAAAATAGTTGAATATTTCTAAAAAATCAGTTACATTTATGAGTAACTTCATACACATCATCTTATCGAGAGAAGGGGAGGGACTGGCCCGATGAACCTTCAGCAACCTGACGATCGTCAAGGTGCTAAGTCCAGACAAGCGATTCGCTTGGAAGATAAGAAGGAGCGTGCAACGTCTTCTTCTTATGGAGGAGACTTTTTTATTTGAAAAAGAAACGGAGGAATGGACGTGGGATTGCTAGATGATTTAAAAGAACGCATCGTCATCGCCGATGGAGCGATGGGGACGTTATTATATGCGCACGGCATCGATCGCTGTTTTGAAGAATTAAATGTGACAAAGCCTGAAGAAATCGTTCATATTCACGAAGCGTATATCGAAGCAGGAGCTGAAGTGATCCAAACGAACACATATGGCGCCAACTATGTAAAACTTGCTCGCTACGGCTTGCAAGACGATGTGAAAGAAATCAATAAAGCGGCTGTCCAACTTGCCAAGCAAGCCGCAAAAGGACGCGCCTATGTGCTCGGCACAATTGGGGGACTCCGCAGCACAAATAAAAGCACCATTTCGCTCGAAGAAGTGAAACGAACGTTTCGCGAGCAACTGTACGTCTTGTTAAACGAAGGCGTCGATGGCCTGCTGCTTGAGACGTATTACGATTTTGAAGAACTGCAAACCGTTCTTTCCATCGCTCGCCAAGAAACGACGTTGCCGATCATCGCCCACGTCACCTTGCACGACATTGGCGTCTTACAACATGGCATGCCGCTTGCAGATGCGCTGTGTCAACTCGAACAGCTTGGCGCCGATGTCGTTGGCTTAAACTGCCATCTCGGTCCGTATCATATGTTGCGCTCGCTTGAAGAAGTGCCGATTCCGACGCGCGCCTTTTTATCGGTGTACCCAAACGCAAGCTTGCCGCAATATCGCGACGGACGGTTCGTTTATGAAACGAGCGAACAATATTTTGAAGAAACAGCGCGCGCCTTTCGCGATCAAGGAGTTCGACTCATCGGCGGATGTTGTGGAACGACGCCGAAACATATTTCCGCTATCGCTCGCGCCCTGTCCGACCGCACACCTGTATATGAAAAAAAAGTGAAACAACGGCATACAATCGTCGTGCAAGAAGCGGAACGGGCGAAAGAACCTTCCTTAGCCGACATCGCCCGCACGCGCCGTTCGATCATCGTCGAGCTCGATCCACCAAAAAAGCTCGGCTTAACAACATTTTTAGAAGGCGCCAAAGCGTTGAAAGAAGCACATATTGATGCGCTAACGCTTGCTGACAATTCGCTAGCAACACCACGCATTAGCAACGTCGCTGTCGGAACGATCGTCAAACAACAACTGAACATGCGCCCGCTTATTCACATTACATGCCGCGACCGCAATTTAATCGGCTTACAGTCGCACTTAATGGGGCTTCATACGCTCGGCATGACCGATGTGCTCGCTTTAACCGGCGATCCATCAAAAGTCGGCGACTTTCCAGGGGCGACATCCGTCTACGATTTATCGTCATTTGACCTCATTTCGTTAATTCGTCAATTTAACGAAGGGCTTTCGTATTCTGGAAAACCGCTCGGACAAAAAACGAACTTTTCCATCGCTGCGGCCTTTAATCCGAACGTACGCCATTTAGATAAAGCGGTGAAACGACTAGAGAAAAAAATTGAATGCGGAGCGCAATATTTTTTAACGCAGCCGCTATATAGTGAAAAACAAATCGAAGACGTATACGAGGCGACAAAACATTTGGCGACGCCAATTTACATCGGCATTATGCCGCTTACAAGCGCTAGAAACGCCGACTTTTTACACCATGAAGTACCGGGCATTACATTGTCTGATGACATTCGCGCTCGCATGGCCGCTTGCGCCAATGACCCGATTCAAGCAACAAAAGAAGGATTGGCAATCGCCAAATCGCTTATCGACGCAGCATTCGATTTATTCCAAGGTATTTATTTAATTACACCGTTTTTACGTTACGATATGACGGTCGAACTCGTTCGCTACACGCACGAAAAAGAGCGGCTCAAAAAAGAAAGGACGGTTTACCATGGCTAGTTTACTCGAACAGCTTGAAAAGAAAATTTTAATTATTGACGGGGCAATGGGAACGATGATTCAAGCCGCCAACTTAACAGCGGATGACTTTGGCGGTGAAGCGTACGAGGGATGCAATGAATATTTGACGATCACCGCCCCAGAAGTCATTGCCCACATTCATGAAGCTTATTTTGAAGCGGGCGCGGACATCGTCGAAACGAATACGTTTGGCGCAACGAACATCGTATTAGATGAATACAATCTCGGACATATCGCCCTTGAGTTAAATATCGAAGCGGCAAAGCTCGCTAAGCGAATCGCGGAGCAATATTCAACGAGCGATTGGCCACGCTTCGTTGCTGGTTCGATGGGACCGACGACGAAAACGTTATCTGTTACAGGCGGAACGACGTTTTCTGAACTTGTCGCCGCATACGAACAACAAGCGCGTGGACTATTACTTGGCGGCGTCGATCTTCTTTTATTAGAAACGTGCCAAGATACGTTAAACGTCAAAGCCGCTTTTCTAGGCATAACCGAAGCGTTTAAAGCGGTCGGAAAACAAGTGCCGCTTATGATTTCTGGAACGATTGAACCGATGGGAACGACGCTTGCCGGACAGACGATCGAATCGTTTTTTATTTCGATTCAACATATGAAACCATTTGCCGTCGGCTTAAACTGTGCAACCGGTCCAGAATTTATGACCGATCATTTGCGCACGCTCGCCTCCCTCGCCAATACAGCCGTCAGCTGTTATCCAAACGCCGGTCTTCCGGACGAAGAAGGACATTATCACGAAACGCCAGACATGCTCGCGAAAAAAATTCGCCAATTTGCCGAGAAAGGATGGTTAAATATCGTCGGCGGCTGTTGCGGTACGACGCCTGAACATATTCGCGCCATCGCTGAAGCCGTTCGCGACGTGCCACCGCGCGTCATTCCGAAACAGTTTCCGATGCATGCCGTCTCTGGCATTGATGCGCTCGTTTACGATGAGACGATGCGCCCGCTTTTTGTCGGAGAACGAACAAACGTCATCGGTTCGCGCAAGTTTAAACGGCTCATTGCGGAAGGAAAATATGAAGAAGCGGCAGAAATTGCTCGCGCTCAAGTGAAAAACGGGGCGCACGTCATCGACATTTGTTTAGCCGACCCTGACCGCGATGAAAAAGAAGATATGGAACAATTTATTCAACAAGTCGTGAAAAAAGTGAAAGTGCCGCTCGTCATCGACTCGACAGACGAAGACGTCATTGCCTGCGCTTTATCGTATTCACAAGGAAAAGCAATTATTAACTCGATTAACTTAGAAGACGGCGAAGAACGATTTGAAAAAATTGTTCCGCTTCTTCATCAATACGGAGCAGCGGTCGTCGTCGGCACGATTGACGAACAAGGCATGGCGATCGAAGCGAAACGAAAACTTGATATCGCCCTTCGTTCATACGATTTACTCGTCAACAAATACGGTGTCTCACCGCACGACATCATTTTCGATCCGCTCGTTTTTCCGATCGGCACAGGAGATGAACAATACATTGGTGCAGCGAAAGAAACCATTGAAGGCATTCGCCTCATTAAACAACATTTGCCGAACTGTTTAACGATGCTCGGCATTAGCAACGTCTCATTCGGTTTGCCACCTGTCGGGCGCGAAGTGTTAAACTCCGTCTTTTTATACCATTGCACACAAGCTGGTCTCGACTATGCGATCGTCAATACCGAAAAATTAGAGCGATTCGCTTCCATTCCTGAAGAAGAAGTACGTTTAGCCGAGGCGTTGTTATTTGACACAAACGATGAAACGTTAAACGCGTTTATTCAATTTTATCGCGATAAAACGAAACAGCCGAAACAAGCAAACGTCCATATGACGTTAGAAGAACGGCTCGCCGCATATGTCGTTGAAGGAACGAAAGACGGGCTCATTGAAGATTTAACGCTCGCATTACAAACGTACAGCCCACTTGACATTATTAACGGTCCGTTGATGAACGGAATGGACGAAGTCGGTCGTTTATTTAACGACAACCAACTCATCGTCGCCGAAGTGTTGCAAAGTGCGGAAGTGATGAAAGCCGCGGTCGCCTTTTTAGAGCCGTATATGGAGAAAAACGAAACGAGCGTGAAAGGAAAAGTGCTGCTTGCAACCGTCAAAGGAGATGTACATGACATCGGTAAAAATTTAGTCGACATTATTTTAAGCAATAACGGGTTTCATGTCGTTGACTTAGGCATTAAAGTGACACCACAACAACTCATCGAAGCGGTGCGCCGCGAGAAGCCGAATATGATCGGATTATCTGGATTGCTTGTGAAATCAGCACAACAAATGGTGCTTACCGCACAAGACTTAAAACAAGCTGGCATTTCGTTACCGATTTTAGTTGGCGGAGCGGCTCTGTCACGCAAATTTACCGATACGAAAATTGCCCCTGAATATGACGGTATCGTTTTGTACGCCAAAGATGCGATGGAAGGACTGACGCTAGCCAATCGCATCGTTCAACAAGATATCGTCTATGAGAAAAAAGAAAAAGTGGAACATGTAACAAAACAGCAAAACGCTGTCACTGTCATGACAAAGTCCAATGTGAAGCAAGCACCTATTTACGTTCCGACCGATACAGAAAGGCATATATTACAACACATTCCGCTTTCACACATTGAACCGTACGTCAATTGGCAAATGTTGCTCGGACACCATCTCGGCTTAAAAGGAAACGTCAAACAGCTGTTGGCGGAAGGAAATGAAAAAGCGATCATGTTAAAAGAGCTCATCGATGAATTACTTGCCGAGGCAAAACAAACAAGTTCGCTTGCACCAAAAGCAGTATATCAATTTTTCCCAGCAACAAGCGACGGCGATACGGTGATCATTTACGATCCGCGCGATCAACAAACGGTCATTGAGACGTTTACGTTTCCAAGACAAACGAAAGCACCGTATTTATGTTTAGCAGACTATCTTTCTAGCGAACAAATCGACTACGTCGGGCTATTTGCCGTTACCGCCGGGGCAGGCGTGCGCGATTTAGCACAACGGTTCAAAGAAGAAGGGCAATTTTTGAAAAGCCACGCGATTCAAGCGTTAGCGCTTGAACTAGCGGAAGGATTGGCGGAACGCGTGCATCAAATTATGCGCGACCGTTGGGGCTTTCCTGATTCGCCTGATTTTACGATGGAAGAACGGTTTGCAGCAAAATACCAAGGACAACGTTTTTCTTTCGGCTATCCTGCTTGTCCAAATCTCGAAGACCAAGAGAAACTATTCCGCCTTTTACGCCCAGAAGAAATCGGCATTCATTTAACGGAAGGCTATATGATGGAACCGGAAGCGTCTGTCTCCGCCATCGTCTTCGCCCATCCGGAAGCGAGATACTTTAATGTGTTGTGAAAAAGCTGACTTTAGTCAGCTTTTTCACAAATCAATCCCTTTGATCGCATGAACGCCTTCATGGTAATAATGTTTCACTTCTTTCATTTCCGTCACTAAATCGGCAAGTTCGATCATTTCCTCTTTTGCCCCTCTTCCTGTCACAACGACATGTGTGTGTGCTGGCTTATTCACCAATGTGTACACAACATCTTGAAGCGGCAAAACATCATCAATCGGAAAAGATGTAATCGCTAACGCAACATTTAATTCGTCTAAAATAACGACATCATACATACCTGATTGCACGCACTCTTTCGCTAGCGCCCACCCTTTTTGCAATGCTTCGCGATGCTCAGACGGTGTTTTCGTCCATGTGAAACCAACACCTGTTTGGTGTACGGCGATGCCAAGTTGTTGGAATATTTTCGCCTCACCATATGGACGGTGCGGCGATTTAATAAATTGAATGACAATCACTTTTTTCCCATGCCCCGTGGCCCGAACAGCAAGACCGACCGCTGCAGTCGTTTTTCCTTTTCCGTCCCCTGTATAAACAATCACCATGTTTCTTCCACCCACTTTAACTGATCGTGCAGTTTCACAACATCCCCGACAACAATAATCGCGGGGGAAGAAAGTTGTTTTTCATTGACGATGTCAACGATCGTTTGCAACGTACCGACGACTGTCCGCTGCTTATTTGTCGTTGCCCATTCAATGACGGCCACTGGCGTATGCCCATCTTTCCCATGACGTTGTAGTTGTTCACAAATGTAAGCGATATTTGCCATCCCCATATAAAATACGAGCGTATCTGTCGCTTGGCTAAGCGCAGACCAGCGAATACGATCACGTTCTCCGCTTTGGTGTCCCGCAATAAACGTCACCCCGCCCGCATAGTTGCGATGTGTCACCGGAATGCCGGCGTATGCTGGCGCAGCCACACCAGTAGTCACACCTGGAACGATCTCATACGGGATGCCATGTTTCCGCAAATGCTCCGCCTCTTCGCCACCGCGACCGAACATAAATGGATCACCGCCTTTTAATCGAACAACCGTTTTTCCTTGCAAGGCATGTTCCACAAGCCAATGATGAATTTGTTGTTGAATGTTTCCATGTTTTTTCGGCTCTTTACCGCAGTATAGTAGCTCGGCTTTTTCTTTCGCATATACAAGCAGCTGTTTGCTCACGAGCCGATCGTAAATAATGACATCCGCCCGCTCTATACATTCGCGCCCATATACGGTAATAAGCTTCTCATCCCCCGGACCTGCCCCGACAATGTACACTTTTCCTTTATGCATCACCATATCTCCCCCTTTGAAATTCAATCATTTTTCGTTCAATCGTTCTCACATCGACATGTTTTTCGACGCAATCTGCTAGCTCGTCAAACGCTTCGTTGCGCAATCGCCGATAAAACGGTCGCTCTATAGGGAATAAAACGTGCTTTTTTCGCCGTACATCATTTAACAAATAATGACGAAACGCATCGTTATGAAATAAATCGTGCATATACGTTCCGATGACACGTTCATCTTTCGTTTTGCATCCATCTGTTTTCCCTTCCATAAAAATGAGCGGTTCGCCTCGTTTTACGCTTGAACGTCCCATATGAATTTCATAGCCTTCTACGTGGAACGTTTCGCCTTTGAACGTCAATATTCCTTCGCATAACACCGTCGTTTTTTCGCGAGCGAGCGTCGTCTCCATCGGCAATAAACTTAATCCGTCGATCTCATCAAGCGGTGTTTCGACATGAAAAGGGTCTTGAATGCGCTCGCCAAGCATTTGATAGCCGCCACAAATGCCGACGATCGTCACATCCGTTCGTTCATATAAGCGTCGGATAGCAGAAAATAAGCCCGTTTCTTTTAAAAAACAAACGTCTTCGATCGTATTTTTACTTCCAGGCAAAATGAGTATATCGGGCTCACCTAACAACGACGCGTCCGACACAAACCGTACCGAACAGTCCGGCTCCGCAAAAAACGGATCGATATCAGTAAAGTTGGAAATGCGAGGATATTGAATGACGGCTACATCGATCGCTTTCCCATCGTCTTTTTTCGTCGCATAACGAGAAAGTGCAACCGAATCTTCCGCATCGATGCGCACGTGCGTATACGGAACAACGCCAAGCACCTTCACACCTGTATATTGTTCGAACCAGCGCAATCCCGGCTGAAGAAGCGAAAGGTCGCCACGAAATTTATTAATGATGACGCCAATCACACGCTTGCGATCTTGTTCCTCTAATAATTGCAACGTGCCAACTAAACTCGCAAACACCCCTCCTCGCTCGATGTCGCCAACGAGAACGACCGGAGCATTTGCCATGCGTGCTACACGCATATTCACAAGTTCGCGATCATTTAAATTTACTTCTGCAGGGCTTCCCGCTCCTTCAATGACAAGACGATCGTATTGCTTCATCAACATATCAAGCGATTGTTGAATAAGCTGAAGTCCAGTATGAAAAAACTCGCTTCGGTAGTCGCTCGCCTTCATATTTTCATACGGTTTCCCATGTACAACAATTTGCGCTTCTTGATCGCGGCTTGGCTTAATTAAAATCGGATTCATATGCGTCGTCGCGACAACACCCGCTGCCTCCGCCTGCACCCCTTGCGCGCGTCCAATCTCCTTTCCATCGAGCGTCACGTATGAATTAAGCGACATATTTTGTGATTTGAACGGGGCCGTTTTCCAACCGTTGCGCGCAAAGATGCGGCAAAAAGCGGTCGCGATGACGCTCTTTCCGGCATCCGAATGCGTTCCTTGAAACATAATCGGAAGCGCCTTACGCATCTTTTTTCACCTCGCTACACGCCTTGAGCCATCGCTCAACAAGCAAAGGATTAGACGGAAAATAAAAATGAACGTAACCGGCGACAAGACGCTTGTCCATGTAGCCATCTTTTTTACACCCGCGCAAACCTTTCGCTTCATATGCAAATTTTTCTTCTTTGCGTGGGACAAACGTCGAGTAATGAAATTCATGCCCTTTTGCTCTGTCATATTCAAGCAAAAAGTTCCCCTTTCGTCCCGTCACTTCGCGATATCCGAGAGCAGCGAGCTTTTGCTGCATACGTACGTATCCTGGGATGACGCCGACCATCTCGTAATATTGCCCATCTGTAGTCACAATTCCTTCAGTTAAATACATAAATCCCCCGCATTCTGCAAGCGTCGGCAAGCCGCGCTGAATCGCTGCGGCGACCGAGCGTTTTACTTCTTCATCACGCGCCAACTCCGCTGCAAATTCTTCTGGAAATCCTCCACCAATATATAGCCCATGTACATCATGTGGAACACATTCACCAGCAAGCGGTGAAAAATAAACAAGTTCTGCTCCATACGACTGAAGCATCTCTAAATTTTCTTCATAATAAAAATGGAATGCGGCATCTTTTGCCACAGCGATGCGTACATCATACGTTTGCTTCGGCTGAAAAAGTGGAGCGCTCGTCAGCTCATTCGCCTCGGCTAAGTCCCATATCGCATCCAAATCAACCGTTTTCTCTATTCGCTTGCCAAGCTCATTAAAAAACGGTTGAAGCTCTCCACGCTCCACAGATGGAACAAGCCCTAAATGACGCTCTGGAATCTTCAAATCGTTTTCTTTTAACAAATAGCCAACGACAGGAATACGGCATTGTTGTTCAATCGCTTCTTTCACAAGCCGAAAATGCCCTTCACTCCCGACACGATTCGCGATCACCCCAACGATGCGAACGCGCTCATGAAACGATTGAAACCCGCGCACGACAGCCGCCGCACTTCGCGCCATTCCTGAACAATCAACAACTAACAACACCGGGCTCTCCGTGATGATGCTAATTTCTGCAGTGGAACCTTCATCTGTCGTCGCTCGTTTCCCATCAAATAGTCCCATTACCCCTTCGATGATCGACAAATGTGCTCCTTCGCTCCCACGGCTACATACGTGGCGCACAATTTGTTCGTTCCCCATCCAACTATCTAAGTTGCGCGAACGCCTCCCTGTCACCGCCGTATGATATGTCGGATCAATGTAATCAGGTCCACATTTAAACCCTTGCACAACATAGCCTTTTTGTTTAAACGCACTCATTAAGCCGAGCGTTATCGTCGTTTTTCCAACACCGCTCCCAGTCCCAGCCACGACAATTCTTTTCACCGCTCTCCCTCCCATAGCGCAACGGAAATCGTCACATTCCCACTCTTTTTTTTCGTTAAAATAAGCTTTTGTTGTCCGCTATACCGCTTTGCTGCAGGTTCGCTTACACCATATGCCCCAGTATAGCGAAATACTGTTTCAGACGGTTCATCAATCGGAACGGCGTTTAATTGTTCGGGCGTATAAAAAATAAGCGGCCACCCATATTTGTTTGCTACGGCTAATAAACCTTCTTCATCTTTTTTCAAATCAATTGTACATAGCGCTTTCACACTTTTTATAGAGAAACGTAGCTGTTGTAACGTATCACAAATCACTTGTTCAATTTCTTGTGCGCTTGTCCCACGATTACAGCCGATACCAATAACAATCACTTTTGGGCGATACAACACTCCATGTTGTAAAATGGCTTGTTCCTCTTTCTCGAGCAGCCGATGCGTCACAACTAATGCTGCATCAGGCCTTGCTTTCAGCGCTTCCGCAATCGACCCATATGTACGAATGTTCGCTGGAAGCGGTGCATCATATGTCCACCAATGCCGCTCCCCTGATTCTTGTACAATCGCGACGTGTTGCTCGTTCACAACAGCGGCGCTCACAGGTGTTAAGTTTTCTTCGTTCTCCCACACCCATCCGAACGAGCGGCCAAATAAATCAACAGCAATTGTTTGTTGCACATCAGATGCTGTTGTAATAACTGGACGGGCATGCAGCAATGCCGCTACTTGGCGCGTTAATTCGTTTGCCCCACCTAAATGGCCGGATAATACACTAATGACATGTTCCGCCTTATCATCAATAACAACAACAGCAGGATCTGTTTTTTTATCTTTTAGTAACGGGGCAATCATGCGCACAACTGCCCCAAGAGAAATAATTAAAATAAGACCGCGGTACGTGCCGAACCATTTTCCTAAATGAGAGCGAACATTTCCAGAAAATAAATAAATACCTTTTTGCTTTTCATCACCTTTTGCAAATTTATCTGTGTAATACACGTGTGTATCTGGGAGTGTTTCATGTAGTTTTCGTGCAATTTCTACTCCGTGCTTCGTAATGGCTACAACGGCATACATGTTATTCCCCACCTTTTCGATAGCCGTGTGTAAACGTTTCATCATACAATTTGGAACGACATGATTCATCGAGTTCATTAGAAAGCGCCCAGCCTGCTAAAATAAGGGCATGTTTTCGAATGCCGTGGCGCTGCATATCTTCATGGAGCGTACCAACAGTAGAACGCACAATTTTTTCGTCCGGCCACGTTGCTTTATACACAACAACGACAGGAGTATGCTCACTCCACCCTGCTTCAAGAAGGGCTGCAGTCACTTTTTTCGTTAACGTTGCGCTTAAAAAAAGAGCGATTGTACAATGATGTTGCGCCAACGAAGCGAGCTGTTCTTTTTCAGGAACTGGGGTTCTTCCTTCTGCTCGCGTTAAAATGACCGTTTGCGTTAAATTCGGTACGGTCAATTCTACTTGTGCGGCAGCGGCGGCAGCAAATACAGAACTAACCCCCGGCACGATGTCAACGTCAATGCCTTCTTTTTTCAACAGCACAATTTGCTCCATCGTTGCTCCATAAACGGATGGGTCTCCTGTATGAAGACGGACGACCATGTTCCCTTTTTTCACTTCTTCACACATAAGTGAAACGATTTGCTTTAAATGCATGCCCGAAGTACAAAAAATACGCGCGTCTTTTTTGGCATATGTAAGCAGTTCATCATTGACAAGCGAATCGGTGTAAAAGATGGCGTCCGCTTGCTGCAACAGCTTCATTCCTCTGACTGTAATTAAATCGCTCGCTCCCGGACCAGCGCCGACAATATATATTTTCACTTTCTCACCACCATTAATGTTAAATAAGGTAATGACACTTGCTCCAACTGTTCAATATTCCATATGACCTCTTCGTGAGATGTCACTTTTGTCACAACTGCTGCTTTGTTTGTTATATTCATCTCCCTTAAAATGGCAAGAAGCAGCGACATCACTTTTGCGACTTTTAAAAAAATGACGCAATCGTGCGTTTCAATCACTTTTTTCATCGCATCATAATCATCTCGTGCTGGGACGATGGCAACTGTCTCATCCCCATCCGCTAGCGGCAACTGCAAACGTGCGGCTGCTCCATTCATAGATGAAATGCCAGGTACAATTTCGATTGGAACGTCTGGATATTTCATTTGCATCGTGCGCATAAAATGAATCCATGTGCTATATAAAAGCGGATCGCCTTCCGTCACAAACGCAACATGCTTCCCCTCACGCAAATAAGTCCATACCGTTTCGACTGTTTCATTCCATTTTTCCCGCAACACATCTTCATTTTTCGTCATCGGAAATACAAGACCAAGCATATGTTTTTCCTCTGAAGAAAAGTACGCATCGACAATTTGCTGCGCATAACTTTTACTGCCATTCGCCTTTTTTGGATAAGCAATGACGTGCGCCTCTTTCAATCTACGAAACGCTTTGACTGTTAGTAGTTCTGGGTCCCCCGGACCAACTCCTATGCCGTATAACGTACCAATCATTCTGTATCCCTCTTCCATGCTGAAATAATATATATTGGATTTAACGCCTCAAAACGCGTCAATTGTAAAATCGGTTTGCTCCGTGAAACTTGAGCGAGCAAAATGTCGGCAGCATATCCATGACTTCGTAATGCATCTACCGCTTCATATAACGTTTCGACCGTGACCGCATTGATGACGATGCGCCCACCTTTTTTTAATCGCGTACAACACTCTGCAATGATATCTTGTAAACTTCCTGATGTCCCACCAATAAAAACTGCATCTGGATCCGGGAACTGCTCTAAATGTTCCGGTGCTCGACCGTGAACGAGTGTAAAATCGGTACGAAATTTCTTCATATTTTTCTGACATATTTCAATATCGTAGACATTTTTCTCGATCGCAAACACCGCTCCTTCACGAGCGATTTTTGCCGCTTCAATCGCGACAGACCCGGTGCACGTCCCAATGTCCCATACAACGCTTTTTTCATGAAGGCGAAGCGATTGCAAGCTTAGTACACGCACTTCTTTTTTCGTAATAAGCCCTTTCTCTGGCTTCCTTTGCCAAAACTCCTCATCATTAATTCCAAACGTCCAGCTTGGACCTTTGTTTGTACGTCGTAAAATAACGATATTTAACGGAGCAAAAGAAGCATCTTTCATTTCTTCTAGCGTCAAAAGACGACAGCGCTCGTTTTCCCCGCCGAGATTTTCGCCAACAAACGCCTCATATTCCGTCATTCCGTATGACAATAAGTACGAAGCGATCGCTCGTGGATCATTCGTATCATCCGTCAAAACCGCCACTTTTTCTTTCCCATCGATTCGCTGTGCCAACCCTTTCATCATACGCCCGTGCAAACTAACGATGTATGCGTCATGCCAACTTTCTCCCATTTTCGCAAACGCCCATTGTAACGAACTAACAGAAGGATATACTTCAATCGGCACTTTTTTGGCTAAATAGCTGCCAATCCCATAAAACATCGGATCACCTGAAGCTAAAATGACTGTTTTTTTCGGTTCGCTTATTAACGTCGCTAAAAGTGACGTTAAGTTGTTTCGAATAACGATTTTTTCCCCTCGATAATAAGGAAAAAAAGATAATTGCCGTTCCCCACCAACAAGCCGTTCACTTTCATCAATCCATTGTTTATATAGCGTAGGGAGGGATGCTGCTCCGTCAGCACCAATCCCGATTAACTTCATTCGCTCCATCGCCTCGCACCGCCTTTCCTAACAATTGCCCTTTTAGCGTATATAGCGTCGTCTCAACAAGAAGTCCGCCATTCACTTCCCGCAACGCATGCTGGCAACAATAGTCGCATAACAAATCAAAAAAAGACAAGAATCCTGCTTCATACATCATATCGCCAACTTGCGACGCTGTGTTTGCTTGTTTAATTGCTTCAACAAGATCGATCGGGGCACCCGACTGTTTCGCAACGTCTGCTAAAAATTGAAAATCAACAGGCGCACTTTTTGAGTGAACCATCATTACTCCTTGCGCAACTTTTGAAAACTTCCCCATCATCCCAACGAGCGACACCATTTTTATGCCAAGCCGCTTACATTGCTTTAATGTAAAACCAACGAAATCCCCCATCTCAACGAACGCCTCTTCTTTCAAGTGGGGATATTGTTTCATTGCATATGTTTCACTTCTTCCGCCCGTTGTGACAACAACGTGATCGCAGCCACAAGCAACCGCAACTTCAAGCGCACGTACAATGCTTGCTCGGTAAGCAGACGTCGAAAATGGGACGACGATCCCACGCGTACCTAAAATGGAAATGCCCCCTACAATACCAAGGCGACCATTCAACGTTTTTTTCGCAATTTCTTCTCCATTTGGAACAGAGATAATAATGCGCACACCACGTTTTATACCGTATTTTGTCATCAACTCATTGGCAACGTCCATCATCATTTGCCGCGGCACGGGATTAATCGCTGCTTCGCCAACAGGAATAGGTAAACCCGGTTTTGTTGCTCTTCCGACGCCTTCTCCCCCGTCAATATGAATCCCTTCCTTCGCCCAGCTTACAGTTGCGACAATAGAGGCACCGTGTGTCACATCTGGATCATCTCCCCCATCTTTAATTACCGTTGCGCTCGCTCGTTCTTCTTCCATTTCACAAGAAACGATCGCAAAGGTAACTTCTCGTCCGATCGGCAACATAATGGTCGCTTCTGTTTGTTTCACGCCAGTAATGAGTGCACATAACGCTGCTTTCGTCGCAGCCGTTGCACACGCCCCTGTCGTATATCCTTCACGCAACTTTTCTTTTTCCATACTTATTCTCGCTCCGCTAAAATGGACAACGCATTTAATGCGGCGACAGTTACCGTACTCCCTCCCTTTCTCCCGATATTTGTGATAAACGGAACATCCAATTTCGCCAATTCTTCTTTTGATTCTGCTGCTGAGACAAATCCGACGGGTAACCCGATAATGAGACTTGGGCGTGCTTCCCCTTCTTTCACTAGTCGAATGAGTTCTAGTAGAGCTGTAGGAGCGTTTCCAATAGCGAAAATGCCTCCATCGGCTTCTTTCACCGCTTTGCGCATCGCAACAATCGCACGCGTCGTATTTAACCGTTTCGCTTCCTTCATCACATCTTCATCAGAAATGTATACATGAACGCTCCCACCATATTTTTCAATACGCGCTTTATTAATTCCAACTTGCACCATTTGTACATCAGCCACAATCTTTTTCCCCGCACGAATCGCAGCCACTCCTGCTTCAACCGCTCGCGGATGAAACAACAAACTTTTCCCTAATTCAAAGTCCGCGCTCGCATGAATCACACGTTGAACAACAGCATATTGCTCTTCGGAAAACGTATGCTCCCCTATTTCTTCATCAATGATTTGAAAGCTTTTTTGCTCAATTTGTTCTGGTTGCACAGTTATTGGACGAAACATTTACTTTTCCTCCTTTTTTATCTCGCGCTCAAGTGCGCGAATGATGTCGGAAAACTCATTGTACACGTTTGGATAAGCAAGTTTTGGGCGGCGAATGACGACTGATTCAATACCGAGTTCTTGCGCCGCAGCAATTTTTTCATCAACGAAGCCAACCCGTCCGCTTTCTTTCGTTACAAGAAGCGTCACTCCGAAGTGTTTCATAAGTGCAACATCTAACTGTTTCGTAAACGGGCCTTGCATCGCAATAATGTTTTCTTGTGGAAAGCCCAATTGTTCGCACTTTTCCATATTGTCTTTTGTTGGCAACATGCGGGCGATTAAGCGAACGCCAGGAAGCGGAAGTAGCTTTTCAGCAAAAATATGCAACGTTTTACTCCCTGTCGTAAGCATAATGACTCCTCTTTTTTTTGCTGCATACTGTGCCGCCGCTTCATAGCTATCGACAAATGTAACGCGCTCATACGCAATCACGCTTTCTTTTCGCTCATAGCGAATGTACGGGACATTTGCTTTTTCTGCTGCTTGTATCGCTTGACGCGATGCTTCTTCTGCGAACGGATGGCTCGCGTCAACGATCGCCTTAACTTTATGTTCGTTCATGAGCGCAATCATTTGTGACGCTGTTAATCGTCCGACGTGCGCATGAATGCCGACATGAGCCATCTGCTCTGCCGCATGTTCGGTAACGACGGTCGCAAATATGTCATATCCCGCATCGCGAATAGCTAGCGCTAACTGTCTCGCATCGCTTGTTCCTGATAACATCATAATCATGTGCTTCACCTCAATGATCGTGATGGTGATGATGGTGATGATGTTCAGCGACATGAAGCCGATATTGACACGTATCACAATTCATACGAACCGAATTGCTTATTGCTTCTTGCAACCGATCGAGCACAATCGTCTGTAGCGATGGATGAAATCCAAAATAATGCGCAAGCACAAACGAAATGTCCGAGTATGTGCTTTGAAACTCGGAAACTCGCTTTTCTAACCGTTTGATTAATACGCCCGTAAATAAAAAGTACGGCAAAATCACAATTCTTTTCGCACCGAGTTTGATACATCTGTCGATGGCCTCATCTAATGACGGATTCGTCACCCCCATAAACGCCGGTTCTACAATCGTCTGTTTATTTCGCTCCCAAAATAAGCGAGCAATTTTATACAAATCGCTATTGGCATCTGGATCGCTCCCACCGCGCCCAAGCAAAATGATCGCTGTCTGCCCATCCATAACAATCCCTGCTTCTTGCAGACGGTCGTTTAAAATCGTAAACGTGGCGTCGTGAATACCGAGCGGTCGTCCGTACGTAAATGAGACGTACGGGTAACGTTCTTTTGCCTCATCAATCGCTGCCGGAATATGCAACTTCGAATGACCAGCTGGCAGTAAAATGATTGGAATAACAATAACGTCCGTTGCCCCTTTTTCTACACAATGGACAATACCGTCTATAACAGATGGCACACCAAATTCTAAAAAACATGTATGCACATAAAACGTTTTATCGATTTGCGGACGAAGCATTTGAACAAACTGGCGAACTTGCTCGTTTCCTTCTTCATCGCGGCTTCCATGCCCAACAAATAAAATCGCCTTCATTTTCATCACTCCCCACACGCTGCTGGCTCTGTTTTTAACGTTTCACCGTAAACAAAGCCGCCGACTTCTTTTTTTCGTTCAAAAAATTTATGGAAACGTTCATTCGCATATCCTTCCTCTTTATATTGCCTAATGATACGAGTGATCGTTTCAATCAACTGATCAGGATGAATACCTTCAGCAACAAGCTGTCCCGGATGAGCATTTCTCCCTACCGTTTTTCCACCTAAAAATAAATCAAATGCTCCTTTCCGATAGACGATGCCAATATCTTCATGGACAGCGCCATAACAAGCCATGCCACACCCGTTAAATCCGAGCCGCAATTCTTTTGGCAATTCCATCCCACCAAATTGTTCGTATAATTGCTCTGCATAAGGAATAGCATCTTTTTTCTCTCCGTCACAAAAATCACATGCTTTCATAACAAATACATTTCCTGTTGGGGCGACGGTTAAACCAGCTTCTAAAAGCTCACGAACAACTTCGTCTGGTCGCTCCGTTTCCATCGTCACTTTAAGATAATGATCTGGTGTGTACGTAATCGTTCCTTTTTCACCAACGATGCGTGCAATGTCTATCATTTGTTTCGTTGTTAACGTTTTATTTGTCACCCCTGGACTAATGGCTATTTCTAATCTTTCTATCTGTTTTGGAGCACTCACTTTTTCGTACGCTTCTTCGGCAATCGCGCGCACGTTTGCGAGTGACCACGGTTCCGCCTCTGGTCGCAACCGTTCATGTGGCTTTAACGGTTGAACAGCGTTCGCTAGCTTATATTTCCGTTCATAACCACGAGGTGTAATCATCAGTCCATCGTAAACAAATGTGGAAGAGTTCCCGATAATAACGGTCGTTAACATACCGATGTCGTGCTCTAACATGTCTCCTAAACTTGTTAATACAATATGTTGTCGTTCGCGGTACGCGCTTTTTACAAGACCAACTGGTGTATGTGGCGAACGATACGTCAATAAAATACGCTGCGCTTCGACAATTTGTTGTGTGCGGCGGCCGCTTTTTGGATTGTATAGCGCAATGACAAAATCTGCCGCAGCTGCCGCTTCAATTCTTTTTGCGATCACATGCCACGGTGTTAAATGGTCGCTTAAACTAATCGTGCATGCGTCATGCATAATCGGCGCCCCTAACAAAGCGGCACAAGAATGAATGGCTGAAATGCCTGGAATGACTTCCACTTCAATCCCTGTTTCCTTATGCCACCCGTTTTCAATTAACACCTCGTAAACAAGCCCAGCCATACCGTACAGTCCGGCATCTCCGCTCGAGATGACAGCGACGTTTTTTCCGCGTTCTGCCTGCTTTACAGCTTCTTGTGCTCGACTCACCTCTTCCGTCATCCCTGTGCTAATCACTTCTTTTCCACGAATGATGTCTTTAATTAAATCGACATACGTTTTATAACCAACGATAACATCGCTTTCTTCAATCGCTTCACGCGCCCGTTTCGTCATATGGCCAACACTTCCTGGGCCAAAACCGACAACAAACAATTTTCCCATTATGTTTTCACCCCTTTTTCCATCGTTCGATCCATTCAAACAGTTGTTGTTCTGTACACGGCTTATTTTCCTTCATCCATATGCGTAAAAGAAGAGGAAGCGGCAAACGAAGCTGGTGAAAAATATCCGCTTGTGAAAATATAAACGCAGGTGTACCGTGCAAAACGATGCGTCCATCATGCATGACAAACACTTCGTCTGCCCATTGCCATACGAAATCAAAATCATGAGTGATGACAACGAGCGTCGTACCTGCTTCGTGCCACTCATTTAGTTTCATGATGAGGCGCTCGCTCTGTGCAGCATCTAAATAAGCAGCTGGCTCATCGACAATAAGCAACTCCGGTTGAGAGGCCATCGCTACAGCGAGCGACAACCACTTTTTTTGTCCGAGACTGAGATGATGAATGGGCACGTCTCGCCATTCAGCAAGCGAAAATGTTTTTATCGCTCGTTCGATCCGTTCGCTATTCCCTTGCAAACTAAGCGCAAGCTCTTCCTCAATCGTTGGTGCTAAAAATTGATGTTCTGGATTTTGAAAAACGACGCCGACATGTTGACGTAAATGTTCCTTTACACGTTTTCCTTCCCAATACACCTCCCCTTTTGTTGGGCGATAAATGCCGTTTGTATGAAGCAACCATGTTGTTTTTCCACAACCGTTTTTTCCGATCAACGCATATTTTTTTCCGCGTTCGATCGTAAGTGATACTCCTTTTAAGACGTGCGCACCGTTTCGATACGTATAGTGAACATCATGAAACTGCAACATATAATCCCTCCACGATGAGTAAAACAACGATGCCAAGCGATGCTTCAATGACATACCTTTTTGGCAATTGCTCGTCCGTGCACCGCGGAACTGTAAAAGAGACGTGGCGCGCTCGTTGCGCAATGACCATCTCCTCATACTGATGCAATGTGTGGCGTAACAATTGTGCAACAGCAAGTGAAGCGATCTGCCAATTTCGTTCCCCTTGTCTCACGCGCACCGTAACAAACAGCTCCCTTGCTGCCTTTTCCAACATGAAAATGAAACGATACGTTAACAATAGAAGCTCTATTAGTACACGCGGGATGCGCAATGTTTGTAGTGCGCATGCCAAGCGAAAAAATGGCGTTGTTGCGGCAAGAAAAAAGAGAACGAGCGAGCATGTAAACGCTCGTAAACAAATCGTACCTACATAGGAAACGTCCACAACATCACCATCAAATGAAAGAAGAAGCGGTGCGCTACTCCAAAGAATGACGAGCGAAAAAAGTAAACAAACACGTAAGCAAGCACGCCACGGTAAGCGCGCATAAACAATGAGCCAAGTGAGCATCCATCCGATCGTAAGCAGCCGACCGACATTCGTTCCAATCATCGCCCATATAAGCAAAATAAATGAAAATGTCAGTTTAAATGTCGCCCGAAGTTTCGCAAGCCGATTGCGATACGCCCATTCATCAAGCCAGCTAACCATTTCGTTTTCGCCCTCTATACAAGCCGATAATGTAGCCAATCACTCCCGCTCCAATTGCCGCCTGCAATGAAAATAGCAACGTTTCTACTTCCCCGCCGGGCGGTTCAAAAAAAACATCGAACCACGGTTCATAATTGGGCGCAAGTTGTTGAATCATCTCCTCCGCAAGCGCATCTGCCCCAGCAAACTCCGTATGTTTTACAACGACGAGCGGCAAAACGCTCAAAAGTGCGGCAAGGAAAAGCAATAGTCGATTGTTCATTTAGCAGACGCCCCTTTCTGTTGCAATATATTTAATTCTTGTTTCGTGTACGTATGTAAAAAATTCCATACAACAACAGTCAGAAGCCCTTCGGTAATTGCAAGCGGTATTTGAGTGAAAGCAAAAATGGAAGCAAACTTTAAGAACGCCCCCCATACCCCGCCTGTTGCGTCTGGAAATGCTAGCGCAAGTTGTATCGATGTCATCACATACGTAGCTAAATTGGCAAACATCGCCGCCACAAAAACAGAAAGGCGCATCGAAATGCGAAGCTTTTGGCATGCAACAAACGACACGTACGCTACAAACGGACCGATAACCGCCATCGAAAACGCATTTGCACCGAGCGTTGTCAATCCACCATGCGCAAGCAATAATGCTTGAAACATTAACACAGCCGTACCGATGACCGTCATGACGAACGGCCCAAATAACAGCGCACCGAGGCCTGTCCCTGTCGGATGCGAGCTGCTTCCTGTGACAGATGGAATTTTTAAAGCGGAAAGAACGAATGTAAATGCGGTCGCTAGCGCAAGCAACATTTTCATTTCCGGCTGTTGTTTTACGATGCGCGTCATCGTCCGTAAACCGACGAAGAAAAATGGCAAAAATAACAACCACCAAACGAGCGCCCAATGCCAAGGTAAAAATCCTTCCATAATGTGCATCGCATATACTGAAGGTGAAAGCGCAAATAAAACGTAGACAGTCAAGCATGTACAAACGATCCACCATGCGTTTCGCTTCATTTTTCTTTCCCCCTTGTCGCAACGCTATGTTCGGGCATAACAAATCCTGTATGTTCATACGTATACGTGACGTAATCGCGCAATATGTTCCCGTCACGTACATGATTGCGTACAATGTCCCTCCCTATTTGTTCATCAATCGTACGATACCAAACACCTTCTGGATAAACGATGACGACACATGCATCTTCGCAGCGACCGTTGCATCGTGTACGCGTCGTATGAACGCGCCCATGTAACTGCAACCGATCAATTTCATCGCGAATCGCTTGCGTCACCTCTTCCCCTCCTTTTCTCATGCAGCTTCCTCCGTTGCAAATAAGCACGTGATGTGTCGTTCCTTGTAAATTCCATGTTGCCATATATGTCGCCCCTTTTTTCAAAATAAAAAAGCACCCCTAGGCAGAGGTGCAGAAAAAACGAAAGATTCAAAAAATAGAGCATACGTCACTAAGCATATATAACGTCCATCGTTCCCGCACGTCCACCTATATTCCCGTAGGTAGCCGACGTATCGCAAGCAGGCAGGTCTCCTGGCTTAGGTTCATCATTTCGTTGCGCCTTCCCAAAAATCAGTGGCATATTGCAACGAAACTCCCCATCACAGTGGCGGGTACCGCGACGGCTTTGCACCGTTCTTCCCTTTTAAGCATACGGACGTATGCACCGTACTTGCTCATCGTATATATTTTTTCAAAGAGCGTGAATGTTAAGAATATAATACACCATTTTTTTCTTCTCGCCTAGCCTGTTTATAAAAAAAGAGCACCTTCCTATTCAGAAGATGCTTTGTAATAATCGCACGAAAACCGTTTGACGAGCGTATGCGGAATAATGATGCGTTTAATTGGCTCATTCGGGTTTTCGATTTGTTGAATTAAATTTCTTGCTGCTTCAAAGCCGAGCTGGAAAATGTTAATGTCTACCGATGTTAATGGCGGACGGGAAATTTCTGATAAAAGCACGTTGTTAAAGCTCACGATCGACAAATCGGCTGGTACGCTTAGCCCCATTTCCGCAAGCGTATTTAACACACCGAGCGCCATCAAATCGTCGGCGACAACGAGCGCAGTCGGCGGTTCTTTCAATGAAAGCAACCCTTTCATCGCCTCTTGGCCGCCTTCTTTTAAAAATTCTTCATGCACGATGTAATCTTTTCGATACGGAAGACTAGCCGATTTCAATGCTTTTTCATATCCGAGCAAACGATCCATCGTCACGATGAGATTTACATTTCCTCCAACAAACGCGATGCGCTCATGACCGAGCTCAATTAAATATTCTGTCGCCTCGCGCGCAGCGCGAACGTTATCGTTATCCACGTGCGTAATTTGCTCCGCTTTTTTATGCGGTTTACCGATGACGACAAACGGCACGTCTTCTTTTTGTAAATACGCCATAATTTTATCGTTCGCTCGCGAATACAGCAAAATCACCCCATCGACGCGTTTTCCTTGCACCATATGGACGACGCCTTCATAAATTTCCGCTTCCGTCTCCCCTGTCGACAACTGCAACGCATATTGCCGATCATGCACCGCTTTGCTAATGCCGCGAATGACTTCTGGGAAAAACGGGTTTTGAAACGCTTTATCGGCTGAGCTTGGCATAATTAAGCCGATCACTTGCGTCGATTTATTTGCTAAACTGCGGGCGATAAAATTCGGATGATAGCCGAGCTCTTTCATCGCTTCGCGCACTTTTTTCTTCGTCTTTTCACTAATGCGCGGACTGTCAGCAATGACGCGTGAAACAGTCGATGGTGCCACGTTTGCTCGTTTCGCTACATCTTTAATCGTTACTGTCATAAAAATCCCCCATCTCTTACAAAACAAACGAGTTTGTCGCTTCATCGACAAATCTTTGTTCACCGTTGACTATGACCGTTGACGGCACATGTCCAACAAACATGACACGCATACGCCACGGCGGCTGATACGTCCCTTCCGCCTCGACGTGAAAATGAACGGTATCGTGTGAAAATACCACACGAATATGCATGTTCACATACTCTCCTTTTTCATATGCAAACGTTGCGCCGTCATCATCGTATAACGTATATGATGATGTTCCTTCTTCCATCGTATACACATACAACGTCAACTGTTCGTCCGCAATGGACGTCGATTGTTTTGCTTCGGCACGGGCAATCATCGCCCCTTCTTTTACAAATATCGGCAACCGATCAAGCGGCGCTTCGACAATATATCGTCTGCCGCCTTCAAATTTTTCTTTCGTCCAATAATCGATCCAACGCCCTTTCGGAAAATAGACGAGGCGATGGAACGTATGCGGACGCATAACCGGCGCGATCATAACTTCATTGCCGACCATAAATTGATCTGATATGTTCCACGTCTCAGCATCGTCCGAATATTCTAACATGAGCGGACGCATCATCGGCACACCTGTTTGATATGCTTCAAAACATAACGTGTACAAATGTGGGAGCCACTCGTAGCGCAACTCAATATATCGCTTCACCATCTGTTCATATGTTTCACCGAACGCCCACGGTTCTTGACGGGCGAAACCAATCGCACAATGATTGCGGAAATATGGGAAAAAAGCGCCGACTTGCGTCCAACGAACAAGCAATTCCCCATGAGCATCATGAGCGAAGCCGCCCACATCCGCCCCACAAAATGCAACGGCAGATAATCCTAAATTTAAACACATCGGCAAAGATAGTTCAAGATGTTCCCAAAAACTGCGGTTGTCTCCTGTCCACACAGCAGCATATCGGTGAATGCCCGAAAAACCGGCGCGCGTTAACACAAACGGACGCTTCCCTTTCAGTTGTTTTTTCAATCCGTTGTACGTCGCTTCCGTCATCATCATTCCGTATATGTTATGCACTTGACGATGCGTTTTCCATCCGTCATGAACGACTTGTTCATCGATCGTTTTTGTCTCGTTAAATACCGATGGCTCATTCATATCGTTCCAAATGCCTTCGATGCCGATGTCCGTATAAAACGTATGTTGTTCGCCCCACCATTTGCGCACTTTTTTCTTCAAAAAGTCAGGAAACACGCTCGTCCCCGGCCAAACGTCTCCTTTAAACAACGTTCCGTCTGCATATTTACAAAAATAATCTTTTTGCACGCCATCGCGATACGTATCGTACTCTGCATCTACTTTCACGCCCGGATCAACGATCGGAACGATGCGAACCCCTTGTTCACTCGCATATTGAACGAGCGATTTCGGATGTGGAAACCGATTTTGATCGAACGTAAATACACGATATTCGTCCATATAATGAATATCTAAATATACCGCATCGAGCGGAATATGTTTTTTGCGAAATGTGTCAATTAATTCACGCACTTCTTGCTCCGTTTCATAACTATAGCGCGACTGGTGATAACCGAGCGCCCACTTTGGCGGCAGCGGCATGCGACCAACGAGATGCGTATACTGCCCTAACACATCTTTTGGGTGCGGGCCGGCAAACACGTAATAGTCGAGGGCACCGCCTTCTGACGTGAACGTATAAAACGATTCATACCGCAAGTCAAACGTCGTTTCATACGTATGATCAAAAAAGACGCCGTGTGCATGTCCGTCTTTTAACACCATCATATACGGATGCGACTGGTACAGCGGGTCCGTTTCTAAATTGTGCGGAGCATACACATCTGTATTCCACATCTTCCATACCGCTCCGCGTTTATTTAACACTCCTGTTTTTTCTCCTAAGCCGTATACGACATCAGTCGGAGCGAGGGCGTGCGCACAACGTATGCGCCCTTTCGCTTGAAAACGAACCGGCTCGACATCGTGTACAAGCACCTTCCCTTCTCGATCATAAACCGTTATACGAAACGGGCGTCGTTCGATCACGACCGTCAACGCATTCGTCTTCAGCTCCCAACCATTTTCCACTTCCTGCACATGCATCGTCACTTTCTCTGGCGCTGCCACGACCGCTGGACTAACGGAAGCGTACTTTTGAGCAAATGGATCGATCGTGATCCGAACGATATCGTCGCGGTAAAAATGAATTTTACCCGATGCCCTCTCGCACGTGAATGCAAATATTTGCTTTTTTTCTTCAATTTTTTGCACATCGCCAACCGATTGCCACACATCTATTTCATTCGTCCCATTTGTCGGCCGAATTGCAAAGCTCGTCTCCTCTAGCATACATGCCGCCTCCCATCGTTATGATCGCTTCCGTTTTCGCGCTAAATATAAAAACAGTCCAAAAGAAGCATACACCGCTACAAGCGCCGCAATAAACGGAATGTTTAATCCTGTTTTTGGCGCCAACACGTAAATTTCCGCCGTTTCACGATCTAAAATGATATCGTACTTGCCGTCCTTGCTGCGCACTAAATCTCCCGCAAGCAACCCACGCAATTCTTTTCCTTGTTCCAATTCGTCATCGAGCGTTACTTTTTGCGTTTTTGACGTATTGTTAATCGCAATCACTGTTGTTTCGTTTTCGTACGTTCGTTTAAAAAGTGCCATGCCGTCTTTTTCATACAACAATTCAAAATCACCGCGGCGAAGCGACGGCAATTTTTCACGCAATTCACCGAGCTTTGTCACATAGTCAATTAACTCTTTATCCGTGCGGAAATTCATTAAACGTCGATTATCCGGATCTTCTCCGCCATCAAGCGCGATTTCCGTTCCGTAATACATAATCGGAATGCCTGGGGCACTAAACAAATACGTCAGTCCAAGTTTTAAACGCGTCACCGGATTGATGCGATTTTGCAAGGCTAAACGTGTAAAACGAACCGTATCATGATTATCTAAAAACGTGCCAAGTAAATACGGACGGTCATAAAACGCCTCGTTTCGCTTCCATACGTTGTAAAGTGGTTCAAGCGATTGATCGACGTTTGAAAAAATGGCTGATGCTTCTTTATAAAATGGAAAATCAATTAATGCATCGATGCCGTGCTTGCCATATTCCGCAACATAGCGCGGATCGTCATGCCACACTTCTCCAAGAAGGAAAAAGTCTTTTTTCACCGATTTCACTTCTTTGGAAAACTCGTCCCAAAACGATTTTGGTACATGTTTCACCGTATCTAACCGATATCCGTCAATATCCGTTTCTTGAATCCACCACTTCGCCGCATCAAATAAATACGCTTTCACTTCCGGATTTTCTTGCGCTAAATCAGGAAGACCAAACAGCCAGCCGTTTTCAACTTCCTGTTGATCGGCCCAATTGAAAATGTCTTTTTTCTCATGAAACCAATCTTTTTTCGTCGGATCATTTAGCCACGGATGATTGTACCCCGTATGATTCACAACAAAATCTAAAATAACTTTCATATCGCGCTTATGCGCTTCTTTCACAAGCCGTTTAAAATCATCGAGCGTTCCGAAATGTTCTTCCACTTTGTAAAAATCTTCAATCCAATAGCCGTGATACCCGCCTTTTTCGTTCGCAAAAATCGGCGTGAGCCAAATGGCTGTAAAGCCCATTCCTTTTATGTAGTCAAGCTTGTCAATAACCCCTTGCAAATCACCGCCATGATACGCTTTCGGATCATGCACGTTCACTTCATAATCATTTTTCGGATTGCCGTTATTGAAACGGTCGACCATAATAAAATAAATACGTTCATCTTGCCATGTGCGCTCCGTTTTCGCACTTACTGGCGCCGTCACGGACAGCAACAAAACAAAAATAAGTAGCGCGCGAAATACACGTTTCATTTCATTTCACTCTCCATTCACTCCAAAGCTTCTTCTGTTAATATATCTCGAAATAGTAAGAAAGGAAAGAACCTAAACGATTCTTTCCTTTCGTTTCTCATCCTTTTGTTCCACCTGCCGTTAAGCCAGAAACGAAATACTTTTGGAATGAAAGGAAGAGAATGGCGATCGGCACCGCAATTAATACAGAACCTGCCGCAAACGTCGTAAATTCACTACCAAACTGCTTTGCAACTAAATCGTACAATCCGACCGCAAGCGTATACTTTTCTTTGCTGCGAAGCAACACGCTCGCTAAAATGAAATCGCCAAACGGTGCGATAAACGTAAAGAGCGCCACAACCGCAATAATTGGCTTCGCAAGCGGCAAAACGATTTGGAAGAAAATGCGCAAATGCCCTGCTCCGTCAATTTTCGCCGATTCATCAAGCTCTTTCGGAATCGTATCTAAATATCCTTTCATTAGCCACGTATTCATCGGAATGGCACCGCCGACGTATACGAGAATTAACCCTAAATGCGTATCAACTAATCCCGTTAAAAGCGCTAAAATGAAAATCGCAATAAGCGCCGCAAAGTTTGGGATCATCTGCAAAATTAAAAACGTCATCAATCCGTTTTGACGCCCGACGAAGCGGTAACGGGAAAACGAATACGCCGTTAAGCTAACTAAAATAACGGAAAAAATCATCGTCAATGTCGCAATTTTTAACGAGTTCCAATACCAAATGAGATAATCGCTTTGCGACGTATCAAACAGCTTTTTATAATGGGCAAGCGTTGCGTTATCTGGAATCATTTTCGAGCTTGATAAACTTTGTCCTGGGTTAAATGACGAGCCGACGACCCAAAGAAGCGGATAGACGATAATGATCGTCATCACCAAAACGACTGCATACGACAACGTAAGCCGAATAAGTTTTTGTCCTTTCATATCCATCTTACATCATATCCTCTTCTTTAAATGATTTTGTTCTTCTAAATTGCCATAGCGCTACTGATACGACAGCGAGGGAAAGAAGTAACGTAATAGCAGCTGCTTTCGAATATTGGGCGGATGTCATCGTTAAACGATAAATCCACGAAATTAAAATGTCAGTCGCTCCCGCATTTTGCCCCGACACCGCAGGACCGCCGCCGTTAAATAAGTAAATGATGGTAAAGTTATTGAAGTTAAACGTATATTGCGTAATTAAAATCGGTGCTGTTGCATATAGCACAAGTGGCAGCGTAATTTTCGTAAACTTTTGCCAGCTTGAAGCTCCATCTACTGTCGCCGCCTCATACAATTCGTTCGGAATAGCTTGCAATACTCCTGTCGTCATCGCAAAAACGAACGGGAAGCCGAGCCACGTTTGAATGAGAATGAGCGCGACTTTTGTCCAAAACGGATCCGTCATCCATTCAACTGGACCGATGCCAAGCGATGCTAAAATCGTTTTATTAATGACACCGAACGATTCATTAAACATACCTGAGAAAACGAGAATCGTTACAAACGCTGGAACAGCCCACGGTAAAATGAAAATCGTCCGAATGATCGCTTTTCCTTTTAAATCTTTTTGATTGACAATAATCGCCAAGAAAATACCGAGCGCAATTTGTAACGTTGTTGCCCCAAACGTCCAAACGATCGTCCAAGCAAGTACGTTAATAAACGTTTTCCGCCAAAGATCGAGCTTCACTAGGTCAATGAAGTTTTGAAACCCGACCCAGTCAACAAGTTTCGCTGGCGGTGAATGATATAAATCATAGTTTGTAAACGCCAATAAGACGACGAAAATAATCGGGAAAATAACGACAAACACAAGTAAAATAAATCCTGGTGAAATCATTAAATATGGAAAGCCGTTGTCAACGAGCACACGATATTGCTCACGCAACGAGCTAATTTTCAACCCTAAATCGCGCTTTTGACCATTTTTATAGGCGTCGCGCAAATTAAACGCATAAAACCCAAGTCCAAACACGGAAATGATAACTGCTAAAATTCCTTCAACAAGCAAGAAAATGGAATGGTCACGTCCAATGACTTCACCGAGCGTAAATAACCCCCACCATCCCATATTTAATAAATCTTTAAAAACAATAAGAAACGAAGCAGCTAAAACAAAAAATGCGACGCCTTTCACGTATTGACGATTATACAGTTGTCCAAATCCCGGAATAATGGATAAACCGAGGGCAATTTTCCGATGATTCGATTGATACATTGGTGTTTCCATTGATTTTGTCTCCTTTCTAAACAATGGCGAGGAGCGCACTTGAATGTGAATAAATAAACAAATAAAAGAAAGTTGAAGCAGTACCTCTACAAGAGAGGTACCGCTCGTTTCTTAGTTGCTTGGATGGTTTGCTTCAATGTTCGTTTTAATTGTTTTTACAGCTTCATCAAGCGCTTGTTTTGGCTCTGCTTTTTGGTTCGCGACAAGTTGAAGTGCTGTCGCCATTGGTCCCCATACTTCTGCCATTTCTGGAATGTTTGGCATTGGAATCGCGTATTGAGATTGAATTGCGACTGCTTTCGCTCCTTCGTCTTCCGCGATTAACGGATCGTTAATGAGCGATTTTACTGGCGGAATTTCACGCGTTAACTCAAAGCGTTTTTTCGCATTTTCTTCGTTTGTAATAAACTCAATTAATTTTGTTGCCCATTCAGGATGTTTCGAGAACGCTGATACGTGCCATCCTTTTACACCCATAAATGTTTTCACAGGCTCGCCGTTTGGCAATTTTGGCATTGGCGCCACTCCGATATCGATACCTGCATCACGCATACCTTGGAACGCCCACGGACCGTTCATGACAGATGCCGCTTTTCCTTCGTTGAATAAACCGTCCATCGCTGAACCGCCGTTTTCACCGATAATACCTTTCGGGAACAATTCTTTATACCATTGTTGAATGTATTCTACCCCTTTTACTGCACCTTCGTTATTTAAACCGATGTCATTGCGATCTAACGTACCGTTGTTGTTTTTAAATACGTAGCCGCCCATACCAGCAATGATACCGTGCGCAAAATAGAAGTTATCCCAAAGCGCTAAGAAACCGTATTGGTCGCCTTTTGTAAACTCTTTTGAGAACTGATATAGCTCATCCATCGTCTCTGGCGCTTTGTCCATCAACTTTTTATTGTAGATGAACACAGGTGTTTCGACCGCTTTTGGAATTCCGTATAACTTTCCATCATACATTTGCGCATCGATAGAAGATTCTGTAAACGTATCTAATACAGCTTGGTCGACTTGAATTTCACGAATAAGCCCTTCTGTGACGAGCTGACCAATTTGGTCGTGTGGAACAGTAATAACGTCAGGACCTGTTCCTGCTGGGCCGTCCAAACGAAGTTGATCGCGCTGTTTTGTCGCCATTTCAACTTCTTTGTACTCTACTTTAATGCCATACTTTTCTTCGAATGCTTTAATTGCTGGCTCTAACGCCACACCGCGATCCACGTCTTCCCAAACGACAAGCTTTTCCGGTTTCGGCGGCATGCCATCTTCTGACACTTCAGTTTTTCCTTCATTTTCGTTTTCCGCTGGTTTTGCCTCATCTTGTGAACTACAACCTGCCATCACACCTGCAAGCAATGCAAGCGATGAAAAAATAGATACCGTTTTTTTCATTTCGACCCCTCCTGTTTTCAAACATATACAAACGCTTTCACTATGTCGTTTTGTGAAAACGATTGCACAATCTTTATCTTTATTATACAATCATTTTCCGTTTTGACAACTATTTTTTTTTATCTTTTTTTGAATGAATGTTGACTTTTTTATTCGCTTCATTTTACGCTTGACATAAGCATTGTTTACGCTTCCGTGCACCGTTCAATAAGAAGAGGAGTCGCATGTGAGAAAAAGCGCAATCGATTGCGCGATAAATAGAGAGGAGAGATTGAAACATGTTAAAAGAAGCGATTTATCACCGTCCAAAAGATGCGTTTGCTTATGCATACGACGAACGAACGCTACATATTCGTTTGCGGACAAAAAAAGATGACGTCGATGCCGTTTATTTGTTATTTGGCGACCCGTACGTATGGGAAGATGGCGCATGGCAATTTGACAAGCAACCGATGCAAAAAAGCGGTTGTGACGCTTTATTTGATTATTGGTTCATCGCTGTGCAACCACCGTATCGTCGCTTGCGCTATGGCTTTGAATTGCACGCCGGTGAAGACATGCTCGTCTATACAGAAAAAGGCTTTTATAAACAAGCCCCGACAGACGATACCGCATACTATTTTTGTTTCCCGTTTTTAAATCGCATCGATGTATTTGACGCACCGAGCTGGGTAAAAGACACCGTCTGGTATCAAATTTTCCCTGAGCGTTTCGCCAACGGCAATCCACGTTTAAATCCGCCAAATACGCTCCCGTGGGGAAGTATCGATCCGACAACGAAGAGCTTTTTTGGCGGCGATTTTGAAGGCATCATCGACCATTTAGATTATCTTGTTGAACTTGGGATTAACGGCATTTACTTCACTCCTATTTTTAAAGCGCCATCCAATCATAAATACGATACGATTGACTATTTCGAAATCGATCCACAATTTGGCGACAAACAAACATTTAAACGGCTCGTTGAAGCATGCCATCAAAAAGGCATTCGCGTCATGCTTGATGCGGTGTTTAACCATAGTGGCTATTATTTCGCCCCGTTTCAAGACGTGCTAAAAAACGGCGAGAAATCACGGTATAAAGATTGGTTCCATATTCGTGAATTTCCACTTCAAACGGAACCGATTCCAAATTACGATACGTTTGCTTTTGTACCAGAGATGCCGAAATTAAATACCGAAAACCCGAAAGTGAAGCAATATTTACTAGACGTCGCAACATATTGGATTCGCGAATTTGACATTGACGGCTGGCGATTAGACGTAGCAAACGAAGTCGACCATCAATTTTGGCGCGAGTTTCGCCAAGCGGTGAAAGCGATCAAACCGGACGTGTACATTCTCGGTGAAATTTGGCACGATGCGATGCCATGGCTAAGAGGAGATCAATTTGATGCGGTCATGAACTACCCATTTACAAACGGAGCGCTCAATTATTTTGCGAAAGGGAACGTGCGCGCAAACGAGTTTGCCGATACGATGACAAACGTGTTGCATAGCTATCCGCAAAACGTCAATGAAGTCGCCTTTAATTTGCTCGGCAGCCACGATACACCGCGCATATTAACTACGTGCGACGAACGAAAAGAAAAAGTAAAGCTCATGTTCGTGTTCCAACTTTCTTTCAGCGGTTCTCCGTGCATTTACTACGGAGATGAAATCGGCTTAACTGGTGGACAAGACCCGCTTTGTCGCAAATGTATGGTATGGGAAAAAGAAAAGCAAGACCGCGATTTATTTACGCACGTACAAACGCTCATTGCGTTGCGCAAACAATATCGCGCCTTGCGAAGCGGAGAGTTTCACATATTAGAAGCAAACGACGAGACAAACCATATCGCCTATGCGAAAACGTATGACGACGAAACGATCGTTTGCGTGTTAAACAATGCAGACGCATCGCTTACATGGACCGTTCCATTTTCACTTCAAGACAAAACGGTCATCAACCTTTGGACGAACGAACAAATAACTGAACAAACGATGACAATTGAGCCGTACGGCTTTCGTATGTTACTTGTGCAGCCTACGCCCGCTGTATAAAACGGCGATACTCGCTTGGCGTCATCCCTTCTAATTTTTTAAATACACGCGAAAAATAAGCGCCGTCTTCAAACCCGACTTGTTTCGCAATCGCCGCGACCGTCTCGTTGGTTGCGGCTAATTTTTTCTTTGCTACTTTCAGCCGATAATCATGTACATATTGCAGCGCACTCATTCCGATCGTTTTTTGCATACAGCGTGAAATGTAATCTGGATGAAGTCGGAGAGCATAAGCAAGATGCTCCATTTCAAACGATTGATCATAATGACGATGAATATATTCCATCGCTTCTCTACATACATGCTCGGCAGCTGTCGGAATATGAAGCGTTTGTTTTTGCAATTGAACGATCCATTGTGCAAATAACAGCTGTTGCGCCAACGAATGATCCGGTGTTTGTTGCTCACGAACGATATGTTGCAACATCGTCTCCATTCCTACTTTGTTCAACTTTCCGTATTGTGGAATAAATAAACGATATTGCGCATAATCGACATACGTTGCCTCTCGTTCAATAATATCGCTCCATCCATACGGCTGTTTTTCACCAAGCTCGTATTGTGGCACTGAAAAATGAATCCAAATAAAGTACGTATCTTCACCACACGGTTCATGCCCATAATGTTCAAACTGTGGGCATAAAATGACGTATTCTCCTTCCCGAACGGTAAACGTTTCTTCGTGTTCCGTCATATATAACGTTCCTTTTTGCACATACAGTAAATCAAATACCGAAAACGTGCGTCGAAAATGTTTCATTCCTTTTCGAAAAACCGCCTCACCACCTTTAATGAAAACGGGAAACGGCGGAACGGAAAACGATATATACATAAGCGCCCTCCTTTAAGTCGGAAATGTACAAAAGTTATCGTCTTTTTCTCTTTTTTTCATTATAACAATCCATTAAAATAAAAACAGTTTGCAAGTCGGAAATCGTAAAGGGGTTGTCTTGTTTGGCAAAAAAGCTTTCTTTATTTGCGCTCACTTGGCCCATTTTTATTGAATTGACGCTTCATATGTTGACGGGCAATGCCGATACGTTTATGCTTAGTCACTACACAGATGAAGCGGTTGCGGCTGTCGGGGTGGCCAATCAGTTATTGTTTATGGTCGTTGTCATGTTTGGCTTTATCGCAACAGGAACATCGATTTTAATTGCACAATATGCTGGGGCAAACGATGAAAAAACAGCTTCCTATATTGGAGCTACTTCCATTTGGGCAAATTTATTATTTGGCGTCGTATTAAGCGTTGCGCTTTGGATAGGAAGCGATCATCTCCTTCAAGTAATGAACGTTCCAAACGAGCTAATGGCTGATGCGCGTGCTTATTTATGGATTGTTGGTGGTTTTTCATTTGTGCAAGCGCTCATTATGACGCTCGGGGCGATATTGCGCAGCTACGGGTTTACACGCGATATGATGAATATTACGATTGGAGTCAACATATTAAACATCATTGGCAACTATTTCGTATTGTTCGGACCGTTTGGCTTACCGGTTTTAGGTGTTGAAGGGGTCGCTTGGTCAACAACGATCAGCCGGATGATCGGGCTTGTCATTGGATTTTTGCTCATCATGAAACGTCTCCCACATCCTCTCCCACTGTTATCGAAAGAGGCGTTTTCATTTGCTTACGTTAAACAATTATTAAAAATTGGCATTCCATCTGCCGGCGAACATGTCGCTTACAATACGTCACAGCTTGTCATCACATATTTTATTACAATGCTTGGCACAGAGGCGTTAACGACGAGAGTATATACACAAAACATCATGATGTTTATTTTTTTATTTAGCGTCGCGATCGGGCAAGGGACGCAAATTATCGTCGGGCATCTCGTCGGGGCACAACGTTTTGACGAAGCGTATGCTCGCTGTTTAAAAAGTTTGCGGCTCGCCGTCATCATTTCGTTTACAGCAGCCGCCTTGTTTTCTCTTTTTTCCGATCAACTGTTTTCCATTTTCACAAGCAATAAATGGATGATTGAAACAGGCGGGACGCTCATTTTACTTACGATGCTTCTTGAACCTGGTCGTTCGTTTAACCTTGTGATTATTAACTCCCTTCGTGCTGCTGGCGATGTGAAATTTCCTGTCTATATCGGCGTCGCTTCCATGTGGGGAATAAGCGTCCCGCTCGCTTACGTGCTCGGCATTCAGCTCGATCTCGGTTTAGTAGGTATTTGGCTCGCGTTTACCGCGGACGAATGGCTGCGCGGACTGCTCGTCTATTGGCGCTGGAAATCAAACGTATGGCGCACGAAATCGTTCATCAAAAAGGAAGCGACAGCTTAAAAACCCGAACAACGACGACGTTGTTCGGGTTTTCTCAGTTTTCTTTTAAATGAATGTTATAATGCTCAAACCATTCATGAAACTGAATAAAATACGCCAAAAGTTGCGGACCGGACATCAATTGCCCGAACCATGGAATGCGAAACGACTGTCCTTTCGTCTCTACTAATTCCTTTAACTTCTTTGCATCAAACAGTTCATATAAAACGGACGAGCGATTCGCTAAAATGGTCTCTAGTCGTTCCGCTACGATGTCTGTATAGCGCGGATGATGCGTTTTCGGATACGGACTTTTTTTCCGATACAATACGTCATCAGGCAACATGCCTTCTAACGCCTTACGCAAAATCCCCTTTTCGCGATTGTTATGCATTTTCATCTCCCACGGAATGTTCCATACGTACTCGACAAGGCGATGATCAGCAAACGGCACGCGCACTTCTAAACTCGCCGCCATGCTCATTCGGTCTTTCCGATCTAAAAGCGTCGTCATAAACCAAATCATATTTAAGTAAAATAATTCTCGTCGGCGCGCTTCTTCCTTGCTTTCTCCGTCCGCGTGAGGAACTTCACGAAGCGTTTCTTTATAACGCATATCGGCATACTCATGAAGCGGCAGTTTTTCACGCCACGTTTCATTGAGAAGATCGAATCGTTCATGCAATGAACGCATCCACGGAAATCCGTCTCGCTCAAAGTCTTCTTTTCTATGGAACCATGGATAGCCTCCAAAAATTTCGTCGGCACACTCTCCAGATAGACTCACAACAAACTGTTGCTTAATTTGGCGACAAAACCAAAGAAGCGACGAATCAATATCAGCCATCCCCGGTAAGTCGCGCGCAATCATCGCTTCCGTCAAATAGTCGGCTAGCTGTTGTTGAGAGATGACGCACGTATGATGAACGGTTTGAAACGCATCAGACATTTGTTTAATCCAAGGACCATCGCTATTCGGCTGAAAGGCGTTCGCAGTAAAATATTGTTCATTTTCTTCGTAATCAATGGAATACGTATGAAGCGGTCCTTTTCCTTCTCGTTCAAACGACTGCGCCGCAATCGCTGTAATGGCGCTTGAATCGACCCCACCCGATAAAAACGTACACACAGGGACGTCTGAAACGAGTTGGCGCGTAACGGCATCAATAAGCAACGTGCGAATATGCTCGACTGTTTCGTCAAACGAATGAACGTGTGGGGCGCTTTTCACGTTCCAGTATCGCCATTGCCGTATCCCCTCTTTATTCACGATCATCGCATGCGCTGGGCGCAGCTCATGAATCGTCCGAAACACGCCATGTCCTGGTGTACGCGACGGTCCAAGCGCTAAAATTTCGCACAAGCTTTCGCGGTCAACTTCTGCTCGGACGTTCGGATGTGATAAAATCGCTTTGATTTCCGATGCAAATAAAAACTCTCCTTGTTCATGGCGGTAAAAAAGCGGCTTGACACCTAATCGGTCGCGCGCTAAAAATAAATGGCGTCGTTCATCGTCCCAAACAGCAAATGCAAAAATGCCGTTGAAATGATCGACACATTGTTCCCGCCATTCCATATATGCTGTAAGCAACACTTCCGTATCGGAATGCCCTTGAAACGTATATCCTTTTTTCAATAGCTCTTTCCGAATATCTTCCGTATTGTAAAGCTCCCCATTATAACAAACCGTATAGCGATAGCCGTTTTTTATTCGCGTCATCGGCTGTACACCGCCTGCTGGATCGACGACAACAAGCCGCTTATGCCCAAATGCGACATGATCGTCCATCCAAACATTTGTATCATCAGGCCCTCTAAATGAAAGCGTATTGGCCATGTTGAGAACAACATCTCTTTCTTGGCGCAACTGACGCTCAAAATGAACCCATCCGGTAATTCCGCACACGTCAATCATTCCCTTCTGTTGTGAACAAGTGTGAAGCATGCTTTTATTTTATGCATCGTTTATATAAATGATGAGTTGTCTATAATGGCGTACGAAAGGAATTGACACAAAAGGAGCTGAATGACAATGGATCGCCTCAAATCATTACGCGCACAAAAACGTGCTTATATATACGGTGTCGTCGAACAAATAAATGAACAATGGGTGTTTTTTGACGAAGAAGATGAAGCGCATGAGCTCGCACATTTGCCAGAAGAAGTGGAACTGTTTCGCTTCGGTCAATGGATCAAAGGGTGGCTTGGCGAAGATGGAGATGTGTACGTGGCTGAACGATATACATTAAAAAACGGTGATCGTCTTCGCTACGTAAAGCCGCTGCCGCACGCATACGAACAATGGCTTTCTCAGCTACCCGATCACGCGTTTTTTCATTTTATTCACTTAGTTAACGAGTGGCATTTTTCCGTATATGACTGTTTGTATTGTTATAACTATATGTTGTTTGCTGAAAAAGGGGTTAATTTTTTAATATTTGATAACTCGGTTGACATGTGCAACGTCCAACATTATTTTGACGAAAAACAACATCGCTTTGAACTGACGTTGCAAACAGGGAAAAAAGTGATCGGTGTCCAACTCGATTATTGAATGACCACGTTCCCTTGTAACACTTGTTGTTCAAATTGTTCCGCAGAAAGCGGTTTAAAAATCGCATACCCTTGGGCATAATGACATTTTAATCGTTTTAATAACTTCATTTGCTCAGCCGTTTCGACGCCTTCCGCGACAACTTTTAGGCGCAAGCCGTGCCCCATCGTAATGATTGATTTCACAATCGCAATGTCCGAACGATCTTGATGAAGTTGGTAAATGAACGACCTATCAATTTTTAACGTATTGATCGGCAAATTTTTTAAATAACTTAAAGAGGAGTAACCTGTGCCAAAATCATCAATAGACACTTGCACACCAAGCTGTTGAAGCTTTTTCATCACGTGAATGCTGTAATACATATTTCGTAACATCGAGCTTTCTGTAAGTTCTAAATGTAAACAATGAGCGGGAAGCTGCGACTGCTTCAGCGCTTGCTGCACATCTTCAAAAAATGTCGCATGTTGAAATTGGGTTGCTGAGACGTTGACCGAAACCATTAATGAATGGAAACCAAGATCGTGCCATTTTTTCGTTTGCATGCACGCTTCCGTTAACACCCAACGACCGAGCTCATGAATGAAACCAATTTCCTCTGCAATCGGAATAAATTCAAGCGGAGACACAAATCCGATTTTCGGGTGTTTCCAGCGCAATAGCGCTTCGCTCCCGATAATTTTTCCCGTCATTAAATCAAGAAGCGGCTGATAGACGAGAAAACATTCTTGTTTTTCGAGCGCTTTCCGCAAATATCGCTCAAGTTCTAGGCGATGAAGCACTTGTTCGTTCATTTTTGTAGCGTATAACTTCACGCCGTTGCCGCCTTTTTGTTTCGCGCGATTGACGGCCGTATCCGCATGTTTTAACAGCGACTGCGCATCGATGCCGTCTGTTGGATAAAAGCTCACTCCGATGCTTGCGCTTAAAAAAAACTCTTTTTCTTCGTACACAATTGGAATGGAAATATGTTGCAGCATCTTTTTTGCCCAATCGACAACCGTCTGTACATCGACTTGTTTTGTGAACAGTAAGCTAAATTTATCTCCACCGAAACGACCGATGTGCGCACCTTTCGGCAAGACGTTTTTTATTCGCTCTGCCATTTGTTTTAATATTTCATCCCCACCGTAATGACCGATCGTATCGTTCACCATTTTAAAGCGATCCATATCAATAAATAAAACCGCAAGTGTATCGCCTGTTTCTTTCGCTTTGTCGATGGCATTTTTCACGATATTTGTAAATTGCAGCCGATTCGGCAACCCCGTGTCTATATCGTGATAGGCAATATATTGAATATGTTCTTCCGCGCGCTTTTGTTCAGTAATGTCGCGCCCGATGCCGTAAATGCCAACCTTCTTTCCGTCAACAATAATCGGGACGTTTTTTATTTGAAATAAATATACTTCCCCCGATTTCGCTGGAATTTCCAAATTGTATTGCTGTACTTTCCCTTTTAATGCGCGATAAAAATAGCGGCGCACGCGCGGAATATCCTCTTTTTTAATATAGCTAAGCGAGTTTGTATGCAAAATTTCTTCTGCTTTATATCCGAAAACTCGTTCGAACGCAGGATTGACGCTTGTGAAGTTACCTTCTAAATCCGTTGAATATACAATGTCTGGATTATGTTCAAATAATGAGCGATAATACTGTTCAGATATTTTCATTTTTTGACGCATCTCGTCCATATTTGCTCGATAATCGTCAAAAACGAGGGCACAAATGATGGCATGTTCCGATGCATCCCCAATCATTGGAAACAGTTGTGCTTGGGGCAAATGTTGTTGTACGTATTGTTCGACTTGCATGCGAAACGACGGAGAGAGCGAAGAAATGAAAATCGTTAGCTGATCATACTCATATAAACGATAGTCGCTTACCCACCGTTCCCAATCAGCAAACGTTTTACAAGCCGTTTGAAATAATTTCATCCCCTTTTTTCCCACTCTTTCTTTCTCTTTTTCTTTTTTTAGAATTTTTAATCATTTTACATTATAGCACATTTTTATATAGTAGAAAAAGATAAAAGTTGGCAAATATGCCAACTTTATGAAAAGAAAGAGAAACCAAACGGCAACTTAAATCCGAGATATAGCGCAACGACAAACGCAACAATAAATTGAAGCCAAAGCACGTTCGTATTTTTTCCTTTTGCCGTCCGAATGAGAATCATTTCCATCGCTCCGATTACCCATAAACCGACAACAACTTTGACGATATAAAGAGCCGGAAACGAAGACATGGTATATAAGATCCATGCACCTGTTGCAATAATTAATACGTAAAATAAACGCAACATCATATGCACCATTTTTGTTTTTTCATTCCCTTTCGCTTGCAACGCAATCGCCACGACAAATAAAATGAGCGCAACGACCCACGTTGTAATATGTGCATGTGTCATCGTCATTCTCCTTTCTCTATCCATTTCATATATGAATCCAGGCGTGTTGATTAACCAATAATATCCATAAAAAACATAGAAAAAAGAGCACCTTTCCTGTAGAATGTAAGTAACAACACAAACAAACCTAGGAGGTGCTCTCTATGCACAAGCATACCACACTCCCAAATTTGATGCAAAAAATTGTTTCTGATGAAGATCTCCAGTCGATTACCGAAGCCGTTGGCTACCATGACACTTCGCGGACGTTTACGGTGCGCACGTTGGTTGATTTTTTTCTGCTGGCGGCACTTCACGAATGGAAAAGTTTCCGTCATGGTGCCGATGTGGCGAAAATGTACGGATTGCCGACGTTTCATTACTCGACGGTTTCTAAGAAAGCGAAAGAAGTTCCGTACGAGGTGATGAAGCGCTTATTTGCTTTGGTTGTTTCTAAGTGCAATCGCCAAACCCGCCGTTCGCTTCGCTTTCCAAAAGCATTGCGTATAGTAGACTCCACGACCGTCACCGTGGGGAAAAACCGCCTGACATGGGCACCCTATCATGGGGAACGATCCGGAGTGAAAATGCACGTCGCGTATTCCCCTGAGCAACAAATGCCGAGCGACATCGTAGAAACCGTAGGGTTGCGCCACGATGGACCGGTGGGAGAGCGGCTCACAGACGTACAAACGGTTCTTGTCGAAGATCGAGCGTACTTTAAAATTGAACGCCTCGATCGGTTTGTCGAACAGAAGCAACCGTTTGTGATTCGGATGAAAGACAATGTCGAGATCCATCAAAAAAAGAGCCTAAAGCGCCTTTCTTCCTCCTCTTCTTCTATTGTGGCGGATTTTACTTGCCAGTTAGGAACGAAACAATGTCGTTCCAAAAAGCGCCATCGCGTCGTGATCTTTCAGGATGCGAACGGGCATGAAATCCGTGTGGTCACGAACGTCTTAGAGGCATCGGCGGAAAAGATTGCCGAGATGTATCAAGAACGTTGGACAGTGGAAGTGTTTTTCCGATGGATCAAGCAATATCTAAACGTTCCGACCTTATTTGGCAACAACGAGCATGCGGTATACAACCAACTTTTTGCGGCATTTATCGCTTATGTGTTACTGAGATGGCTATATCATCGAACGGAAAAACGGACAACCTCGTCCCTTACCTTTCTTTCGTTTGTCCGTCGTTTTTTCTCTGGGCAACTTCCTCTCGAATGGAAATCCGAGATGGCAGCTGTCTTATTTGAGTATGCCCGAATATATGGGAGGAGTATGCCTAATTTTGGATAATCAACAGCCGTGATATGAATCTATAATAACACGTCGATCGGGATCGGACAATTGAAAAAGAAAACGCTCACCTTTTCTATTTACTTTCTATATTCACTTCAAGTATGTTATATATATGAGCATCCAAGTGGGAGGGATCAACTTGAAAACAACACAAATTATCGAGCTAACAGAAAAATACGGGGCAAACAACTATCATCCGCTTCCAGTCGTCTTATCTAAAGGCGAAGGAGTATGGGTAGAAGATCCAGAAGGCAATCGTTATATGGATATGTTGAGCGCTTACTCTGCGGTCAACCAAGGTCATCGCCATCCGCGCATCGTGCAGGCGCTTATTGATCAAGCGAATAAAATTACGTTAACTTCCCGAGCGTTCCATAACGATCAGCTCGGTCCGTGGTACGAAAAAGTCGCAAAGCTAACGAAAAAAGAAATGGTTTTGCCGATGAACACAGGTGCCGAAGCGGTAGAAACAGCAGTGAAAGCGGCGCGCCGCTGGGCGTATGACGTAAAAGGCGTTCCAGCAGATCAAGCGGAAATTATCGTTTGTGAAGATAACTTTCACGGACGGACGATGACAGCTGTATCGATGTCATCCAATCCAGAATATAAACGCGGATTCGGTCCAATGCTTCCGGGCATTAAAGTCATTCCGTTTGGAGATGTAGAGGCGCTCAAACAAGCGATCACACCGCATACTGCCGCTTTTATTTTTGAACCGATTCAAGGAGAAGCCGGCATTAACATTCCACCAGAAGGATTTTTAAAAGCCGCATATGACGTATGTAAACAACATAACGTATTATATATCGCCGACGAAATTCAATCAGGGCTTGGTCGATCTGGTAAAATGTTTGCGTGCGATTGGGAAGACGTTGAACCAGATATGTACATTCTCGGCAAAGCGCTCGGTGGGGGCGTATTCCCAATTTCGTGCGTTGCGGCAAACCGAGACATTCTTGGCGTATTTAATCCGGGATCGCACGGATCAACATTCGGCGGTAACCCGCTTGCTTGCGCAGTATCGATCGCTGCACTAGATGTAATTGTAGAAGAAAAATTGCCAGAACGCTCATTCGAACTCGGACAATATTTCCAAGAAAAACTACGCGAAATCAATCATCCTGACATTAAAGAAGTGCGTGGACGAGGATTGTTCATCGGCGTCGAACTGCACGTACCTGCCCGTTCGTACTGCGAAAAACTACAACAAGAAGGACTATTATGTAAAGAAACTCACGATACAGTCATTCGTTTCGCACCACCGCTCGTCATTACGAAAGAAGAGCTCGACTGGGCAATCGAAAAAGTGAAAAAAGTGTTTGAACAGTAAAAAGCTGGGGTATCCCAGCTTTTTACTTTACCCGATTGCGCAACGTTCCAATTTGTTCAATCGTTATTTCAATCACATCACCCGACTGTAAAAAGCGCGGCGGATTCATGCCTTTTCCGACTCCTGCTGGTGTTCCTGTCGCAATAATGTCGCCCGGCTCTAACGTCATCCCTTTCGACAATGTTGCGATTATCGTCGGAATGTCAAAAATAAATTGTGCCGTCGTTGCCGATTGTCTCACTTCACCATTGACTTTCGTTTCGATATGTAACGCATGCGCATCCGAAATAGCGGAACGATGAACGATCCAAGGTCCCATCGGACATGATGTATCTAAACTTTTGCCGAGCAAATATTGTTTATGTCTTTCTTGTAAATCGCGCGCTGTTACATCGTTTATAATTGTATAACCAAACACATAATGGAGCGCCTGTTCTTTCGGGATCGCTTTCCCTTTTTTCCCAATAACAATCGCAAGCTCTCCTTCATAATCGAGCTGATCGGTCACATCCGCATGGCGTAAAATGTCCGCCTCATGCCCGATGACCGCCGTTGGCGCTTTTGAAAATACGATTATATTTTCCCGATCAGCCTCACTGCCCATTTCTTGCGCATGATCCGCATAATTTTTCCCGATACAAAAAATATTTTTCGTCGGACGCGGAATCGGAGCAAGAAGCTGTACGTCGCAAAGCGCATACGTCCACTCCGGATGCACGTTTTGAAGCACACGTTCCACTTTTTCAATAAACGATTCACCAAGTTCTACACATTCGATCATCGTATTCGGTATCGTTTCATCTGCTTTCGATAAATGAACGACTTTTTGCTCGTGAACAACCCCGACAAACACGTCCGATCCGGCGTGCGCTGTAACAAATTTCATGTTCTCATCCCCTTTTTCGTATGATCGAACATCATTATTTTCTCTCTTTCATGTGTCAACTCCTTTGTAAAAAAATATTTTTCAGCACATTATACTATTTCCTTTTTCTTCAGAATATGTATAATAGTTTATACATACAGCTGTTTACATGCTGTTGACTAAAATGAAAAATGTTGGTGAATCTTATGTCTCTTTCCCTCATCGAAAAGAAAAGACGACAATTAATTGAATTGGCGCAAATGTACGGTTTTTCGGCGAAAGAAACGATCCAATGCAGTCAAGAGCTCGATGAATTGTTAAATAAGCATTTGAAAGAAGCCGTGCTTTTCCATAAAGAAAAAGAGGACAAGCCATGTACGACATGATTCATTCATGTCGTTTTCTTTTTTCCATACGTCATCCATCGCCATACGCGCTCCAGCGGCCCGATGCGATGTTTTTTCAGCCACCAATGACTCCAACATATTTGCATAGCATATACACCGAGCGCCACAGCGAGCGCTTGTTTTGGCGTTACTTTCCCATATAATCCGAAGCCGTAAGAATAAAAAATAAACGTACAAATAATTGATTGCATCAAATAGTTTGTGAACGCCATTTTGCCGACAGGGGCAAAAAAATGAATCACTTTCGCTGATACAAATGAGAAGGCGGTCAAATAAAATAAAGCGAGGGCAGGTCCGCCAATCATATCTTGGGCATACGTTGTGACGATATTTTTTTCGATATATGGCAATAATTTAAACGCCATGCCGACGACGAATGAACCGATGCACCATTTTTGAATCGTTTCGCGATGTTGTGCCACATGATGAAACCATTTTTCTTTTGCGATATATGCTCCAAATAAAAAAAATGGCAAAATCGTTAAAACAAAAATGAATGTTTGGGTCAACGAATTGACGTATAGCCAATCAGCTACCCGTTGCATAAAAATTTGTTCCCACGTGCCTTGTTGATAATTGGCGATCGCCTGCTTTGCCAGCTCTGGCTCCGAAAAATCGACATCACCACTTACTTTCCACATCAGCCACATGAGTATCGTTGAACCGAAAGCCCAACTGCTCCAAAGCGAAAGCGCCCAGTTACGTAACGTTTTTGCGCTCGCTTGAAAAAACGGAAAAAGAAACAACCCGACGATCGCATAGCCGATTAAAATATCGCCATGCCAAATAAAAAACGCATGAATCATCCCAAATAACAACAACGCAAGCAAGCGGCGCAAAAAAGTCACTCGAAACCGCCCGCCCCCTTTTTCAAACATCACCCATGCTCCCCAGCCGAACAATAACGAAAAAAGCGGATAAAAGCTCGCTTGCGCAAATATATCTACAAATGCGAGCAGAAAACGATCAACCCCATCTTTCGCAAATACCGACGCATCAACATATAACATTGGAAGCGAAAAATCAAGAACGTTTACAAGCAAAATACCAAATAAAGCCAAACCACGCACCGCATCTATTGTTGAAATACGCATCTTTTCCCTCCTTTTCCATTTCAGCCTAAAAGAAAAAAAGCCGACTGTCAATTGACAGCAGCTCTTTCCTATTAATTGACGTATCGTCCCGTCTTGCCAAGCGATTGCCAATATTCGTTGCGCAAATGTACTTTTTGTATTTTTCCTGATGCCGTTTTTGGCAATTCTTGAACGAATGTCACACCGGTAATCGCTTTAAAATGAGCAAGTTTTTCACGTGAGAAGGCGATCAGCTCTTGTTCCGTCACTTCTTTTCCAGGACGGACAACGACAAACGCATGCGGCGTTTCGCCCCACTTTTCATGCGGAACTGCGATGACAGCTGCTTCAAGCACAGCTGGGTGCTCGTACAACACCCCTTCCACTTCAATCGATGAAATGTTTTCCCCGCCGCTAATAATAATATCTTTTTTCCGATCAACGATGTCGATGTTTCCGTATTCATCCATCGTCGCCATATCTCCTGTATGCAGCCAACCGTTGCGAATCGTCTCCATTGTCGCTTCTGGATTTTTCCAATATCCTGCCATCACACCGTTACTGCGCACGATCACTTCCCCGATCGTTTTCCCGTCGCGAGGCACGTCTTCCCCCTGTTCATTGACGACTTTCACTTCACAGCCAATCATCGCATAGCCTGCTTTTGCTTTCATTCGATATTGATCGCTAAGTGGTAAATGGTCGAGATGCGCGCGAATCGTCGACACCGTACTTAATGGCGATGATTCCGTCATGCCGTACACTTGAATAAATTCCCAACCTAATTCTTTCTCCACACGCGTCACAAATGCTGGCGGCGGCGCAGATCCTGCGATAACGACACGCACATCATGCTCAATCGTCGGCACATGCTGCTCATAATATTGCAATAATGAGTTGAGTACAGTTGGCGCCATATGCATAACGGTTACTTTATATTGATTGACGTACTCAAAAACGACTTCAGGAATCGCTTTCCGCAAGCAAACGTGCGTCGCCCCATTCGCTGTATAATAAAACGGTGCCCCCCATCCGTTTACGTGAAACATCGGCAAAATGTGCAAATATACATCGCGGTCTGACACGCGCAAATGGTGCATTGTACTTAACGCATGCAAATAGTTGTTGCGATGTGTGAGCATGACCCCTTTTGGATTTCCTGTCGTTCCACTCGTATATAGCAAACTACATACATCATTTTCGTCAATATCCGGACGTTCAAACGGTTCTTTCGTGTACTGCGCAAGCCACGTATCGTAAGCGATTTCATAAATGTCGTCCGTTTTGCCGTGCACGATGATATGCTCAATCGTTTGCAATTGCTCTTTTACTGGCGCGATTAAGTGGTACAGTTCATAATCAACGAACAACACTTTACTTTCACTATGATTTAAAATAAATACGTAATCGTCTGGCTTTAAACGAATGTTGAGCGGCACCATAATTGCTCCTGTTTGAAATACCCCATAAAACCCTTCGAGCATCTCTAACGTATTTGGGGCTAAATAAGCGACACGATCCCCCTTTTTTACTCCTAAATCGCTTAACCCGTGCGATAACTGATTGACGCGCTCACTAAGCTCGAGATATGTGAGCGACTTCCCTTCGCTAATCACGCCAACTTTATCGCCATAAAGCGATACGGCACGGTCTAAAAAATGCGTTAATACTAATGGCACATTCATCCCCATCCCCCCACTTTTATATCTAAAAATTATTATTTTTCAGAAATATTATAACATATCTTTCCTTTTGTAGAGCACATTTCTTTCATTGTTTTCATATGATTGGGTAAGGGAAAGAATGAAGGAAAGGACGATGGCCATGCCTTCCTATATTGCAGGTCCAATTAAAATTACGAACGTCAGTAGCGATGCAACCGTCAATTTCGGCGATACGTTGCAAATCGCGCCAAAAAGTTCATCGAGGTCGCTTGCAGGTGCCGGTGGTGGAAATACAGGAGATTTTTTACAAACGAATACGTTTATTAGCTTTACAAATACACTCGATCCAGACACCGCCGATAGCAACATAAAAAGCAAGGGATAGCCGATGCCAGCCATTGTTGGAGCGGTCCAAATTAACAGTATCGGAGGTGGCGGTGTGTTTCATATCGGCGATGTATTTGCCATCTCTCCGTACAGCGTTGCTAAAACGTTTGCTGGTGCTGGTTCATTTAATACGGGGGACGGCCTGAATATTTACAATCAATATAGCAGCACAAATACAAACGACCGTGATATTGCCGACAGCAATATCGCTGGAAACGCCTAGTGAGGTGAAAAGATGAACTTTTACATTCAACAAACGATTTCGATTCACCAATTAAAAATCGGCTCGCTTACTAACTCATCTGTACTGTAAATCGGAACAACTGGAAAAGTACAACCGCTCGCCACATGGTGCACTTTTCCTTCCGTCGGCAAATCCGGACGGTCGACATGCACCGCCGCCTTAGAGTCAAACCGGATGAGCTCCGCCTGCACACAGCGCATGACACAAACGGCGAACGCTGCGGCACGGAGATGAGCGGCCATGCAAGCGCGGAGCGAAACCGCCTCCTCCACTGTTTCTCCTTCACCTCCCATCGACAAAAAAACCCCTTTCGCCTCGGAATGATGCGAAAGGGGCCATGAGCCGTTCTTATCATCCAAAGCGAAACCGCTTTGCGGGTGTTAGCACCTTGCCTGCGGCAGGTTGCTGTGGGGTCATCAAGCCCGTTCTCTCGCCCACTCTTGATAAGACGTATGCAATTTATCTTCTATCTTATCATACATCATCAAAGGCAACAATCGTCATTGTTCGACTTCCGGTTGCTCGGACGTGACGCCGACATCTTTCCACGTCAGCTTCGAGCTCGGGTCAACCGTAAAGTTGGCGACACGGTTGTTGACGGCATAAATGACCGAACGATACAACGTCGGGATGACCGGCACTTCTTCGTTCATCAACTTTTGCCATTCACTGTAAATTTTCCGACGATATTCTTTGTCAAACGCCTGTTCGGAATGGCCTTTTTCCAACAGTTCATCGTTTTTCTCATTCACCCAGCGCGAGTAGTTGAACATGGCGTTGCGGCCGTACAATCCGTACGGGTCGACGTCCGTTCCAGTTCCCCAAGCGGCGGCGTAGACATCCACTTTCGGATCGTCTTTTTCGACCATATCGTAGAAGGAGTTGAACTCCGCCAAGCGTCCGTCTACAAGCTGAACATCGAGGCCCACATCTTTCCAGCATTGCATATAAAATTTGGCCAGCGGTTCAGCGATGTCCCCACCGCTCATCGCCAAGAAGTTGATCTTGAATTTTTTACCGTTTGGATCTTCGCGGAGGCCATCGCCATCCACATCTTTATATCCCGCTTCATCCAGCAATTGTTTCGCTTTTTCCGGATTGTACGTATATCCTTTGATGGAACTGTCATGATAGCCCGGGAACGACGGCGGAATGAGCGTGTTCGCCGGGAAGCGCAAACCATGATACAGGCGGTCGGCCACCTCTTGGTTGTTGATGGCGTACGTCATGGCTTGGCGCAGTTTTTTGTTTTGGAATTTCGGATTGTCCATTACGTTTTCCTGCTTTTTCGCATCCCAATGGCCGAGTTTAAAGCCGATATAGTTGTACGCCAAATCCACTTTACCGATAAACTGAATGTTTTTCGTCCCTTTCGCGTTCAAATATTGGTCAGTCGGGAACTGAGCGACGTCAATTTCGCCTTTTTTCAGCGCTTGCAGGACGACTTGCGGGCTGACGACTTTCAAAATGACGCCTTCCAAGTTCGGTTTGCCAGCCCAGTAGTCATCATTGCGGACAAACTCTACCGACTCGCCCGGAACGATTTTCTTCACTTTAAACGGACCGAACCCGATCGGGTTTTTCCGGATTTTATCCGATTTCGCCAAGTCTTTGATCGGAATGTCTTTCAAGTAATGCTTCGGCAGCGGATACGCCCAAATGCCGGTCAACACCGACGGATTGGCCTGTTTCCATGTGATCGTCAACGTCTTTTTGTCGATGACTTTAATGCCAGAAATTTTATCCGCTTTGCCGCTGTGATATTCTTCCATCCCGACGATCCCTTGGATGAGCGCATCGCCATAGCGGACGCCGGTGTAATCTTTATGGCCGATGACCAAATACGCATACTCCAAGTCTTCAGCGGTCACCGGCTGGCCGTCATGCCAATTCACATTGTCTTTAATATGGATTGTCATCGTCTTTTTATCATCCGACAACTCATACGTGGCAGCCCCATCATTTGTAATTTCATAGTCACCGTTCGTCCGGAAAAGCGACTCGTCAAAAAATTGCAAAATCTCTGCGTCGGGCGCTCCGGTGTAGAATGCATAGCTGAGCGTCCCTTCAAACGGCGTATCGGACACAAGGCCGTATTTCAACACGCCGCCATCGATGATTTTCCCGTCGTTTTTCACTGTCATCGGGAATTTGCTGATGTCTTCCTTCTGAGCCGCCGGTTTTTCGTTATTGTTGCCCTTTCCGCTCGTTGTGTCGGATTTGCCCGTGCACCCGGCGAGCACGAGCAAGAGCGCGGCGAGAGCCGCCAGCCATTTTCTCTTCACATTTTCTTCCCCCTTATCCTAGTCGTTGTCTTGCATCAGCCGCACGTTTCAGCGCTTGGCCGATGAAATTTATGCACAGCATCATTACTAAAATAAGCAATGACGCAGGCAACCAAACCCACCATTTGTTTTGCAAAACATCCGGGTTGGTCGCATAGCTGACCAACGTCCCTAAGCTCGGCGTGCTCTCCGGCAGCCCGAAGCCAAGATACGTGAGCCCGGACTCGATGCCGATGTTGCCCGCCAAATTTAACGTCAAATTGACGATAATGATCGAGCTGAGGTTGGGCAAAATTTGAAAAATAATGATTTTCCAATCTGGCGTGCCGAGCGTTTTTGACGCGCTGACATAATCCAGCTCGCGCTCGGCCAGCGTTTTGGCGCGGATCAGCCGGGCTTTGCCCGTCCACAAAAACGCGCTCATGATCAAAATGAACGTCAATACATTATATTTAGGCACAATGGCGACAAAAACAATAACGAGCATCAAAAACGGCAGAACGAGAATAAAATCGATGATGCGCATAATGACATTGTCAATCCAGCCGCCGAAATAGCCGGCCACCAATCCGACAATGAGGCCGATCGCCCCAGTGATGAGCGTAATGGCCAGCCCGATCGTAAACGAATTGCGGGCGCCGATGATGAGCTGGCCAAACACGTCGCGCCCTCCGTAGTCTGTGCCAAGCCAGTGTTCCGCTGACGGCGGAGAATAGATGGAAAGAAAATCCACTTTAACGATTTCCTCTTGATCCAAAAAGAGCGACACGCCATAGACGATCGACAAAAGGATTCCTAAAACGATGAGCGAACCAAGCGCGAGCCGATCCCGAACCACCTCCCGCCACATGATCGAAAAGGCGGAAGGGCTTTTCTCGATGTTCGCTCCGGCCGGCGTTGGGCCGCTGATTTCCGCTTTCATGTCAGCTACCTTCCTCCTTCCCTACTCAATCCGGATGCGCGGGTCGACCGCACTCAAAATGATGTCCGACAACAGCGTGCCCACCAGCGTCGCCAGGCCGGAAATCATGACGAGCGCCGTCACGACGCTGTAATCCCGCTGCATAATCGACTGCAAAAACAGCTGGCCAACCCCCGGATAGCTGTAGATCGACTCCAAAAACACGGAACCGCCGACAAGCCCGGTGATCTCATACCCTAAAAACGCCGCGATCGGCAAAAACGCATTGCGCAAAATATGGCGCCAATAGATGTGCCGCTCCGGCACGCCTTTCGCCCGCGCCGTTTTCACGAAATCTTTCACTTTCGTATCGACGATTTCGCTGCGCAAATATTGAATCGTAACGACCGTGTTGATGAGCGCTCCCGACAACGCCGGAAGCATGAGATGGTTCAATTTGCTTAAATAGTAAGCGAGCGTCCCTTTCTCGACCTGAACGTCCACGCTGCCGCCGGTTGGAAACCAGCCAAGGTGAAAGCCGAAAATAAACAGCATGACCAAAGCAAAAATGAACAGCGGCGTGGCAAACCCGAGATAGCTGTAGCCGACGACTAGCTTATCAGCCCATGTATCTGTCCATCGCCCCGACACGATGCCAAGCGGAATGGCAATCAGGTACGTCAAAATTAAAATCGCTGCCGACAGCAACACCGTATTCCCGATCCGTCCGGCCAGCAGATCAGTGACCGGCTGCTGGTGGGTATAGGAAAGGCCGAGATCCCCTTGCAGCATGTTTTTCACCCAACGGATGTATTGAATATGTACCGGATCATTCAAGCCAAGTTTTTCCCGCATTTCCTCAAGCGTCTGCGGATCCATTTTCGGGTTGGCCGCCAGCTGCCCCGTCAGCGCATCGCCCGGCATCGCCTTCGCCAGCAAGAAAATGAGGACGCTCAGCAAAAACAATTGTGGAATCATAATGAGGATTCGCCGTAAAATAAATTTCAGCATCTTCCCGTCCTCCCCTCTTCACGGAATGGCCACCGAGTGCGTCGGCGAAATCGGCTTGAGCGGGTGAGCCCGGCCGTTTGCATCAAAATAGCGAGAATACGACTGCTCATACTCTTTTTCCACTTCGCGGCGAAGCGCCTCCTGCCGGCCGCGTTCGCGCGGATCGGCGTTCGGAATGGCGGAGAGCAGACGTTTCGTATAAATATGTTGAGGATTCGTAAAAATCTCCTCGCTCGTCCCTTCCTCCACGAGCCGGCCGCGGTACATAATGCCGATGCGGTCGCACATATGCCGAATGATCCCTAAATCATGGCTGATGAACAAATACGTCAGCCCGTACTCCTGCTGGATTTCTTTCATGAAATTCAACACTTGCGCCTGCACCGACACATCAAGCGCCGACACCGGCTCATCGGCGATGATGAGCTTCGGATTGAGCGTGAGCGCCCGCGCAATGCCGATGCGTTGGCGCTGTCCGCCGGAAAATTCATGCGGATATTTGTAAATCGACTCCGCGCTCAAGCCGACCCGCTCTAAAACGTATTGCACCTTCTGCCGCTCCTCTTGCGGGGACAGGCGTTCAAAATTGCGGAGCGGCTCGGCGACAATGTCGAGCACACGTTTGCGCGGATTGAGCGAAGAATACGGATCTTGGAAAATCATCTGGATGTCTTTCCGATACGGATGAAACTCGCGGCGGCGAAGCTTTGTCAAATCCGTCCCTTCAAACAGCACTTCCCCGGCCGTGGCGCGGATCAAACCGATAATCGTGCGCCCTGTCGTCGTCTTGCCGCAGCCGGACTCGCCGACGAGCCCGTACGTTTCCCCTTTGTTCAGCGTGAAACTGACATCGTCCACCGCGCGGACATGGTCGACCACCCGGCGAAAAAAACCGCCGCGCACCGGATAGTATACTTTCAAATGGTTGACGTTAAGAAGCGCCATGGCCGATTCCACCTACCTTTTGATCATCGGGAAAATAAAAATGTTGGTAACATGTGCAACGCACCCAGTGCCCCGGCTCCACTTCCCGCAACTTCGGATCCGATTCGTGCTTATCCGCCCCAATCCAGCTGATGCGCGGCTGGAAGCGGCAGCCGCGCCGCGGCAGTTTATGCAGCGGCGGAACGATCCCTTGGATGACGTGGAGTCGTTCTTTTTTCGTCTGCGCAGACGGGATCGACTGCAACAATGAGCGAGTGTATGGATGAAGCGGACGGTGAAAAATGGTATCGACGTCCGCTAACTCAACGATTTCCCCAGCATACATGACCGCCACACGGTCCGCCATTTCCGCCACCACCCCCAAATCATGCGTGATTAAAATAATGCTCGTTTTCATTTGCCGCTGCAACTCTTTGAGCAGCCCTATGATCTGCGCCTGAATCGTCACATCAAGCGCCGTTGTCGGTTCATCGGCGATGAGCAGGGCGGGCTCGCAGGCGATGGCGATCGCGATGACGACCCGCTGCCGCATCCCCCCGGACAACTCGTGCGGATAACGGTGGTACACCTTTTCCGGCTCCGGAATGCCGACTTTGCGAAGCAAGACGATCGTTCGCTTCTTTTTTTCGGCTGCTGACAGCCGCAGATGGTAATCCATGCTTTCTTCGATCTGCCGGCCGACCGTCATGAGCGGATTGAGCGCCGTTAACGGATCCTGAAAGATCATCCCGATTTCTTTGCCGCGGATGCGATTGAGTTCGGCAACGGAGAGCGACAGCAAATTTGTCCCTTTAAAGTGCAGGCGCCCCTCAATTTTTGTCTTTTCGGGCGGGTGGAGACCCATGATCGACAAAGCGAGTGCGCTTTTGCCGCAACCCGACTCCCCGACGAGAGCGACGACTTCGTTCTCTCCGATCGCCAGCGAAACGTCGTCGACCGCCGCATAATAGTCATCACCGATGCGGAAAGAGACTCGCAGCCCCTCAATTTCCAGTAACGTTTGCTTTGCCAATGTGTCCTTCTCCCTTTTGTTAGTATTAATAAATTTTAGACTATATATAATATTTAGATAATATTCTATCATTTCTTTTTGTAAATTCAATATTCTCTATTATTTTTTTTCGTAAATTCAAATATTTATAGAAAGGTTCATCACCAAAAGTTGTACTTGCACCTGTCATGAAAGTGTGTTAGCTGTTTCTAGCCGAACCCACAATGCAAAACGCTGGATATTTCTGTATCCGTATCCCCGACGTTTCATCAGCTTGACCTTGTTATTTGTTCCCTCCATTTTCCCATTTGAATAAGGGGATAAAATGCACGATATGATTTCGTCTGTTCGTTTGACGAGTGATTTTGCGATGGCGCGAACAGCAGAACAAGGACAAAACAAATACCGATGAACCCAGGCATTCAAACGACGTTTCGCTTGTCGCTCGCTTTGGCTTTTGGATACATAACGAAAATGTTGAAGGGATTGATAGACAGCCTGCAAGGAATCGCTCTCTTTCTGCCACTCCCGCACCGTTTGGCGCTCCTCCTCGGTGAGCTTCTCGGGACACTAGGTCAATAAGCGGCAAACATACCGAACATGCCCGTGTTTCTTGTTCCCTTTTCCGAAGGATTGGCGGCATCGATCCAACGCTTCTGTAAACAATTGAATCACATGAAAATAATCGACCACATGCTTCGCTTCCGGACACCCCATAGCCATCAAGTTAAGAATTTGATCTTTTTTCAGCACCAAAAACATTGATTTTTCGAACATGCGTATCATCCTAAAAAATTTTATACCGCTAACTTGACGGGTATGATTCCCATCCCCCACTTTTATATCTAAAAATTATTATTTTTCAGAAATATTATAACATATCTTTCCTTTTGTAGAGCACATTTCTTTCATTGTTTTCATATGATTGTGTAGGGGAAAGAACGAAAGAAAGGACGATGAGTATGCCTTCCTATATTGCAGGTCCAATTAAAATTACGAACGTCAGCAGCGATGCAACCGTCAATTTCGGCGATACGTTGCAAATCGCGCCAAAAAGTTCATCGAGGTCGCTTGCAGGTGCCGGTGGTGGAAATACAGGAGATTTTTTACAAACAAATACGTTTATTAGCTTTACAAATACACTCGATCCAGACATCGCCGATAGCAACGTAAAAAGCAAGGGATAGCCGATGCCAGCCATTGTTGGAGCGGTCCAAATTAACAGCATCGGAGGTGGCGGTGTGTTTCATATCGGCGATGTATTTGCCATCTCTCCGTACAGCGTTGCTAAAACGTTTGCTGGTGCTGGTTCATTTAATACGGGGGACGGCTTGCATATTTACAATCAATATAGCAACACAAATACAAACGACCACGATATTGCCGATAGCAATGTCGTTGGAAACGTCTAGCGAGGTGGGACGATGAATGTGTACGTTCAACAAACGATTTCGATTCACCAATTAAAAATCGGCTCGCTTACTAACTCATCTGTTCTTCAAATCGGAACAACTGGAAAAGTACAACCGCTCGCCACATTAAGCAATACCGGTCAATTTACACAACCAGCACCAGAAGCGAAAATCAATATTCAAGGAGAAAAAGGACCGTTCGTTCCACTTCAGTCTCCTGTATAAAACTGTGATACTTCTTTCTGCTCGGCCATACATTAGAAAGTAAAAAGGTCGGCAAAGAAGGAGGCATCATACATGTGGCATGATTACTTTAAACAGCTCGAAACGTATTTAAAATGGCAACAACAAAAAATCCAATCGCTTGAAAAAGCAGTATATTATTTACAACAACAATATGAAGAATTAAAAAAAAAGCCGCGCACAACAATTGAAAAAATCGAATATCATTTTGACCAATTAAAAGTCGAGACGTTAGAAGGAACGTTAAATATTGGCCTTAATCCTGCGACGTTTGGGGAAGATACGATCGAAAATTTCGCCGTTCCCCAAAGTCAAACAATCATTCCGCAACCAACACCACTTTTTCGTAGCATTCAAACGGCTGTTCATGAATATTTACAAAAAGAAGGCGAAAACATCATCACTCGCATCGAACAAACGTATCATCGTTCGCTCGATCCAACGTATCGCCAATTTATATTGGAAGATATTGCTCGACAAATTGATGACCGCATTCATTTTTATTTACGCCAACATGGAGAAAACGAACAAGAAAACGATGAGCGACAACAAAACATTATCGCATATTTAAAGCGAGATATCGAGTATTCCATTGAAACGTTTTTAAAACATTTACCTCGAGAGGGGATGAACGAATGAATATGACGGTTGTCAACCATCATCTTTCCGTCGGTCATATTTCGATTGGTGGGGTTGCAAGTTCATCGCTCGTATTAATCGGCGACAACGAAACGATTCAATTAGCTTCCGCATTTGATACGCCGCCGGAATCGTTAATTATCGGTCCGTTTCCACAAAAACAAGACAATAAAAAAAATGAGGAAAAGCGATGAGCCGCCTTTCCGTCGTTCACTTGCTTCGCGCCAACGCTGTTTCCTTTAGCTCCGTCGTACAAATTGGGGATAGCCAAGAAATTCATCTGTCAGCGCGAGTACTTGCTGTTCAGCGACAGCTCGAATATGTGGATAGTAGGGAATTTCCACTTACTTTTCCGATTTTTGCAAAAACGATTCCCGCTCCACCAATCGATGCTGAACCACTTTGTCGCCATACGTTGCACGATTGTCCGCTCATCGCTGTTCATTCTATGCGCATTATCGGAATATCTGCTACATCTGCCGTGCACATCGGTTCAACAAAACATGTGCAAACAGAGTCACGCGTTAAACATATTCGCCAACTGACAGAAAGGAGAGAAACATATGCCAGCTCTCGTCGGGCCGATTAAAATTAATCTCGTTGGAAGCGGAGCGGTGATGCAAGTCGGTGATACGTTGTATATATCGCCGAAAATCACCTCTAGAACGTTCGCTGGTGCCGGTGCGTTTAACACAGGAAACTTTATTATGGCAAACAATGGCATTAGCTTAACGAACACGCTCGACCTTGATGCATCCGATCAAAACATTGTCGGCAATGCTTAACGCTTTTGCCGCTTTGCTTTTTTTATTTTCGGTATCCGCCCAGCTGGTTGTTTGCGAATCCAGCGAACAAATGACGCAATTTGTTCATCATGTTGCATCTGTTCCATTGTGTATAGTCGACTGGCTAGCTCCTCGTTTGTATATAGGGCGTGAATTTGTTTATGGCACGGGATGCATAACTTTGCTGTTTCTGTGCCGCCGTACTCTTTTGGGGTTAAATGGTGAACAGTTAATACAACACCTTCTCTTCCGCAAAGTTCGCACATCCCTTTCATTGCAAATCTCCTTTACATCACTTCAAGATAAACGGTCGTTCCTTTTCCAGACGGTTCTGCTGGCTTCACAATGAGCCGTTTCGGCATGCGTGCGTGCAACTCTTGCACGTGGCTAATAACGCCAATCGCCATATTGTCTGCCCGTAATCGTTCCAATGCGCTCATCACGACATCTAGCAACTCTTGGTCAAGCGTACCGAATCCTTCATCTAAAAAGAAAAATTGAAGAGGGTATTCTCCGCGCAACTGAATTTGCGCCGATAACGCTAACGCTAACGATAAAGATGTTAAAAACGTCTCTCCGCCAGACAGCGTCGTCACCGGACGACGTACACCACCGTTTGCGTCATCACGAATAACAAAACCGCCTTCGGAGTCTAATTCAATCGCATAGCGCTGTCTCGTTAATTCGCCAAGTCGTTCGGAAGCATAGCGCGTCACATGAACGAGCTGTTCCTCGGCAATAAATTCAACAAAACTGTTGCCGCGCAAAACTTTTTGCAATTCTTCATACTGACCAACGACCTTCTCTAGTTGCATTCGCTCTTGTTGCAATTGCACAAAGCGCACATGTTTCGTTTCCAAATCGGCGACGATTGCTTCGAGCGAACCGAGTTGACGCATATGTTCGTCTACTTGTTGCTTCACTTGTTCGTATGCGTACATCGTCTCTTCCCATTGCTGTTTCGTCATAACCGCCCCATTCATCGCTTCATGTAATCGTTGCCATTCGTTTTGCAACTTCGTGAGCACATCGTTATATTGTTGAATGCGTTGAGCGATTTGTTGTTTCGTTTGTTCATCTAAACGAGAAGCGCGTACGTCATCGACCGCTGTAAAAGAGCTAGTCTGCAATTGTTCAGCCAAAGCATATTCTGCTTCTTTTTTTCTTTTTTCTGCTTCTTGTAAAGCGACATCTGCTGCTTGTTTATCGGCTTGTAACGTTTGCAATTGTTGTTGTAAGTTCATCCAGCGCGCATACGCTTCTTCTTCTTCTCTTTTCATACGTTGTAGCGCTTGTTCCATAAAAACGATCTGTTGTTGCACACGCTCCTCGTCTATCTCTTCAGGTAGCGTTCGTTTATATTGTTCGTATTGCTGCTTGTGCATATTCCATTCGGTCATACATTGTGCTTTTTGTTTCGTCATGTCTTGATATGTTTCTTTCCATCGCTCCAATTCAGCTCGTTTATCATCTAGCACGATGACGCTTTTTTCAATACGCTGTTGTAGCTGTTGAGCTTCGCGTTCCCGTTCGCGAAGCTCAGAAAGCATCGCATCTACTTGTTCGAACGATACATCTGGATACGCGTCATGCCACATCTTTTTTTCTTCTTCAACTCGCGCACGTTTTTCTAAACATTTTTCTTCCCATTCACGAATTTGTTGGCCGATCGTTTCCATTTGGTATGCATATTGCTGTTGTTTTTGTTTTTGTTCGTTCCATTGTTCCATGTAGTGACGCACACGTTCCCGACATTCCACGTAATCTTGATACAGCGCCTTTTGTTCGACTTCCGCCTCTTGTAACGAACAAAGCGGTGTTTCTTCAACTTCTCGTTTCACTTTTTCGACATCAACATGCTGCGGCAACGGTTGACGCGCCATCAGTTCGGCCAATTGCTCCACTTGCACTTTGATTTGTTGCATAGCGATCATGAGCTGTTCCCCATGTTGAATGGAATGCTCCATTCGTTTCATCGCTTCTTCCTCGAGCGCCGTTTCTTTTCTTTTTGCTCGATTCGGATGATGCGTCGAACCACAAACAGGACAAGCCTCGCCATCACGCAAACGTTCGGCTAACGTTGCCGCTAAATCATGTAACCGCGCCGCTTCCATTTGCTTTCTTTCTTCTTTCTTTTGATAAACGAGTACCGCGACTTGCTTTTCGCGCTCACATACACGATGATACAACGATTCGACATAACGAAACGTTGCAACGAATCGCGCTTCGTTTTCTTTCATTTGTTTCATTACTTCGTCGTACGTTTGTTTCAACGTTTCGTACACTTTTTGTTTGTTTTCTTTTTCCCTTTCTAACTCTTCAAGCTGTTGTTGCTGCAATTGAATTCGCTTTTTTATCTCGTACGCTTGTTCCAATCGCTCTTTGACATGTACGTCTACTCTTTTTTCTTCCCATTGTTTTTTTAACTCTGCTTGTTTCGCACTCCATGTCGTATATTCTTTCGTGCACGTTTCAACCATTTGGAGCGCTTGTTGTTCTTTTTGCTCGATCTCTCGCAAGCTCGCGCGTAGCTTGGCTTGTTGTTGTTCGAGCGATCGCATAAGCGCCAACGTTTGCAACGCTTGTTTCAACTGCTCTTGTTTTTGCAACGCTTTCGGTTCTTCTTCGTTCTTTTTCACACGACATTGTTCATATTGTTTACTTGCTTGTTCATACATCACGCTTGTTTGTTGTAATTGCGAAGCTAGTTCACTTGCTTTTTTTTGCCAACTTACAACTTCTTGTGCGCTTCGTTCCGCTTGTTCCATATACGGCACAAGTCGCTCCGCCTCTTTGCTTCGCTCATACGTTTGCGCAAGCTGTTTCATCTGTTCTTCTTGTTCGCGCCATTTGTTTAGTTCATGTTCAACTTTTTCTTTTTCACATTGCCATTGCCATAATTGCTTTTCTTTTTCGTATTGTTCATGGATGTGACGCAACTTGCTTTTCGCTCTCTCTAACTCCTCTTTTTTTTCTGCTAATGCTTGCTTTTGTTTCTCGACTTGTTCTTTTGACGCATCGCCAAGCCCTGCCTGTTCCCCTTTAATCGCTTCGAGTTTTGCTGACGCCTCGGCTAATTTATTTTTTAATTTTTTATTTAATTCATCGCCATACCGTTCGAGATGAAACAACCGCTGCAACATTTGGCGGCGCTCTGACCCTTTAAGCGATAAAAATTCTGCAAATTTTCCTTGTGGTAACACAACGGCTCGTGTAAAGTCTTTCATTTCTAAACCGAGCAATTGTTTTACTTGCTCATCGACAAGCCGTGTTTTATCTGCAATGACGACTCGTTCCGCTCCTTCTTCAATTAGGCGGCTGACGACGGAACGAATGCGCAACGCATCCGCACGCTTAAACGAGCGCTCAACGGTATATCGTTTAGCCCCACTTGCATTTTGCAATTCAAACGTAAACGAAACGAATAACTCATTTTCGGCATGATTCATAATTCCGTTCGTTTGATTGGACGCACGCTCTACATTTCCGTATAAAGCGAGCGTCATTGCATCTAAAATCGATGACTTCCCGCTTCCTGTCGGTCCGAAAATGCCAAATAATCCGCCTTCGCATAGTTTTTCAAAATCAATCGTTTCTTTTTGACGAAAACTATGCAATCCTGCGATCGTTAAACGAATCGGCTTCATTGTTCGTCCTCCTCGGCAACGAGCTGTAAAAATAGTTGAACGATCTCTTCGGACGGTTTCCCTCCACCTGTTTGTCGTTCATAAAAACGCGTAAATAACGTTTCAATTGGCACATCGGTATGCACTTCACGAGTAACTTCTTCTTTCTTTAAGTAGTTCGGGCGAATATGAACAAATCCATCATACAATTTGCGTAGTCGATGTGTTTCTTCTAACGTTAACGATTGCTCGACATCAATTTCTAAATCAATCCACGCGCCGCGATCGCGCCCTTCCTCAATCCAACGATACACTTGCGCAAGCCCTTCTGTCGCTTTCCATCTGACAAGCGGACGTCCTTTTGACAATAAATATTCTGAAATGATCGGTGTGCAACGTGGCTGTACATCAATGATCGTGACAGACTTGCTGTATCCTGCTTCAGAAAAACTGTAAGCAAGCGGTGAACCGGAATAGCGCGCCGGCATGACCGCATGTTTTACATCTTGCGGACGATGCAAATGACCGAGCGCGACATATTGCGCCTGCGCAGGAAAGCTTGCCGGCGACACCGTATACGCCCCACCGAGCTCAATCGGACGCTCGGAGTCGCACGTTGCCCCGCCTGCAACATATAAATGGCTCATCGCAATATTCACCGCATCCTCTCGAAACGATTCGTTCATTTTCGCAAAAATGGCTCGAATGCGTTCATCATATCGTGCGCGCAACAACGCCTCGTCGCACTCCTCCGCCAACAATTCATTCAGTCGCGCCTCTGACGGATAGGGAAGCGCTCCGACCATTAACGTCTCGTCGCTTGATGGAACGTAAATTTGTTGCACACGATCGGTCGGAAAACCTAGCAACGTAATAGCGTGCATATTTGCAATCGGAGCGGCAGCGCTTAAACGCCCCGGATGATCATGATTTCCTGCAATGACGACAACGTGGCGCTTACCGTAATCGCTTAACCGCGAAAGCGCTTCGTAAAAAAGCTTTTCCGCATCAGCAGGCGGATTGACTGTATCGAACGCATCGCCTGCAAGCAATACGACATCAATGTTTTCTTTTTGTACGATTTCGACCATTTCATCGATGACCGCTTCTTGCTCGAGTAAGCGGCTCCGTCCTTCAAGTGTTTTTCCTAAATGCCAATCAGCTGTATGTAAAATACGCAAATTAATTTCCCCCCATCGCTACAAGTAGCGCACCATCAAAAGCGTACACATACGTTTCTGTTACTTTCTTTCCCCAAATCGCTTCAATCGCTTCCTGATATAACGCCAATTGCCCTTTATATCGTCGCTTTAATTGTTCTTTCGGATCGCTCATCCATGACACGCGATCGGTTTTATAGTCAATTAAAACGAGCCCATGTTCATCTTCAAACACGCAATCAATAACCCCTTGAACGACAACTGTCTCGCCTTCCATTTCGTGCGCCAAATAAAACGGCACTTCCCGTTCAAGCCGAGTCGCCCGTTGCATTCGTTTACCAATCGGAGTGTGGAAAAAAGCAACGATGCTTTCTACATCAATAACCGTTGCCTGTTCTTCCGTTAGCCATTCACCGTTCACCATGCGCGCGATTTGCTCCCGCACCGTATCAACCGTCACTTCTTTTGTGACATCAACATGTTGCATCACAAGGTGCATCATCGTTCCTCGCTCCGCTGGCGTCATCATTTTCGCTTGCAAAAAGCGCGGACGGTCAACAAGCTCTTTTCGAAACGGCTGTTCTGCATGCCCACCGTATATGTCGCGCTGCCGCTTTAACTCCGATACGCTTTGTTTTGCCCTTAACACCGTTGCATCGGCATACGTATACGTCCAAAAAAGACGACGCTTTACTTCTTGTTCATATTCGCTTTTCATTGGTACAGGTTGCAGTTGTTGAATCGCCTCGACAATGTCTCGATGTTCATTCGCTTGCTCATCTTCTTGCTCAAGCGCATGCGCTGGCACGATGTGAATATCCCACAATGATGGATCATGAAGCACCGTTGAAGACGAACATATTCCTTGTGGGTGACGGGCTAATGCATAACCGATCCAATCCGCATAGCTTTTCGCCTTTTCAATCACATAAGCTGGCAATTCCCACGTTTGTATATAAGCAACTTCTTGCCATTTTTTCTTTTTCGCTTCCATATCTTTTGCGGTACAGACGATGTACAATTTTTCTTTTGCTCGCGTTAACGCAACATATAAAATACGCATTTCTTCCGCTAGCAGTTGCCATTTCATTTTTTTCTTTATCGCCAATTGTGCAACCGTCGGGTAGCTTGCTCGCCACGTCGGATGAACGAAGCGCATCCCTAGTCCGAAATCTTTATCTAATATATAGTCGCTGCGCAAATCTTGCATATTAAACGATTTTGCTGCACCTGCTAAAAAGACGACCGGAAACTCAAGCCCTTTACTTTTATGAATCGTCATCATGCGTACAACGTCTTCTTGTTCTGTCAACGATCGTGCAGCACCGAAATCGTCTTCTCGCTCTTTTAGCCGCTCAATAAATCGTAAAAAGCGGAAAATGCCGCGAAACGACGTTTGTTCATATTGTTTGGCCCGATCGTATAACGCGCGCAAATTCGCCTGCCGCTGTTTTCCACCAGGCATCCCACCGACGTAATCGTAAAAATTCGTTTCTCGATACAATTGCCAAATCAAATCCGCAAGCGGTTTTTGTCTCGCCGCTGTGCGCCATTCGGATAACTTTGTCAACCACCGTTTCATTTTTTCACCGAGCGCTTCATCATCTTGAGGATGCTCGACAAAAGCACGCAACGCCTCATAAAAAGCCCCGTCTTTTTTCGCCAAACGAATGCGCGCCAACGCTTCTTCGTCTAAGCCAACAATCGGAGAGCGAAGTACCGCCGCAAGCGGAATGTCTTGATACGGATTGTCAATGACTTTTAAAAGCGACAACATGACCGACACTTCCGTCGCAGAAAAGTAACCGCTCGATAACTCGGCGTATACAGGGACGTTTTGCTTACGAAATTCTTCTAACATCGCTGAAGCTGATGACATCGAACGGCATAAAATAACGATGTCGCGATACATTAAACGCCGCTCTCCTTTTAAGCGACGATCGTAAACGAAAAACGGCTCAGCAAGCAACTGCTTAATTTTTTTAGCGATCCAGCGCGCTTCAAGCTGAATGGCCGTCACGTCCTCTTGTTCTTCTTCATCGCTTTCTTCTTTTGCTTCATTTATCCATACGCATTCAACCGGTACTTGTTTGTCAGGATAATCCTGCGCACCAAAGCGAAGCGCGGCATCATCGTCATAACGCATATCGCCGACCGTTTCGGTCATCAGTTGTCGAAAAATAAAATTTGTGCCGTCCAATATTTCTTTTCGGCTGCGAAAGTTTTTCGCTAAATCGATGCGAAGTCCACCGTCGCCATCTTTCGTAAACCGATTATATTTTTGTAAAAAAAGCGACGGTTCCGCAAGACGAAAACCGTAAATCGATTGTTTTACGTCTCCCACCATAAACATGTTGCCCGTTGCTTCATCATCGTTCGATACGAGCCGTAAAATCGATTCTTGCACCATATTTGTATCTTGATATTCGTCAACAAGCACTTCCGCAAATTGTGCTCGATAATAAAGAGCCGCTTCCGACGGCTTTAGCTCATGCTCGAGAGACGGAGCGCGTAAAATGCGTAAACAGTAATGTTCTAAGTCAGAAAAATCGACGATGCCTTTTTCATCTTTTTTCGCTTGCAGCAAATCAGCAAACCGTTGCACCATTTGTACGATCGTTGCCACAATCGGCTTCATTTCACGCAAATGACGCACGTATGTCGCAGGTTGAAACGAAAACAATTCCTCTGTTAAGCTGCTTATTTCTTTTTTCACTTGATCGCGCAATTTTTTTACATCTTCCACAAGCTGTTCATCATATGCGCCGTCTTTCGGCTTTCTTTTTGCCGTTGTAAACGACACGTTTTTCATTGCTTCATGTAGCTTTTGCCACGACTCATGGCGCGCTTCTTTTAGCTTTGCAATGACTTGTTCGTCGCTTGCGAGCGTATCGTATAAATAAGCGGGACCGCCCGGCTCTTTCGTTTTTTGCAACGCCTGCGCTAAGCGATATTCTGCTGCTTCAAGCGCCAAATCAACCGCTTGAAAAAGGTAATGGGCATACGGTAAGTCATCGATGCGCGCACCTTCTTCCACGTCATACATATGAACGATTTGTTGCAACCATCCACTTGGGTTTGGATGCGAACGTGAAAACTCGTATAACCGCAAAATAAGCGTCTGTAAATCCGCATCTGTGCGATCGCTCGTATAGCGATCAACAACAGCTAAAAATGCTTCGTCGTTTTCGGCATAATATTGTTCAAATAACGCTTCTAACACTTCTTCTTTTACTAACGCCATCTCTCCCTCATCCGCGATGCGAAATACCGGGTCGATTCCAATGACGTAATAATATTTGCGAATGACATCTAAACAAAACGAGTGAATCGTGGAAATGGACGCCTTTTGCAAAAGGCTGAGTTGTCTCCGTAAATGAAGCGAATGTGGTTCTTTTTCAAGCGCTCGCTCTAACGCTTCCCCGATGCGTTGGCGCATTTCCGCCGCCGCTGCATTTGTAAACGTGACGACAAGCAATCGATCGACATCGATCGGCTGTGTCGTATGCAATATTTTTTGAATGATGCGTTCAACGAGCACCGCGGTTTTTCCTGATCCTGCTGCCGCGGCAACGAGCGTATGCTGGCCTGTGGCGTAAATCGCTTGCCACTGTTCATCTGTCCATTGACTTTCTCGTGGTTTTGGCGGAATCACACAATCACCCCTTTAACCATTCATCAATCTGTTTCGGTGTTAATACGCGATATTGTTCCGCATCAATCCCTTCGTCAAATTGGCATACGTCGCGAAACTCACAATATTGACATGCGGTTTTATTTTTTTGTTTGTACGGTGCAATATGCGTCACACCTTCGATCATTTGTTCGCCAACATCAACAATAAAGCGACGTACATGTTGCCGTAACATCGTAAACTGTTGCTCTGTTAACACTTTTGAATGTTGCGCAAACGTTCCATTTTTATTTAAACGGACAGGAACGATAAGAGAGCTTGTCCCCGGCTCTACATGCTCATCCATTAAGCGAACCGTTTTTTCATCTGCTAATACATATCCGCCCATTTTAAACTGTTCTAAAAACTTTTTCTCTAACTCATGTTCATCAAGCCATTCATTCACTTTTATCGTCGGATTATGAATCGGGAAGTATAACACTCCAGCTGGAAACGCCGATGTACCAACGAGCTTTTCCGCATACTCAAGCACAATATCTAAATAAGCCAACATTTGCAACGCTAAACCGTAATACACTTCCGTTAAATCGAGCGTCTTTTGCCTTGATTTATAGTCAATAATGCGGAGAAGCACCCCTTGTTCGCTCGTTGCTTGGTCGACGCGATCAATGCGACCGACAAACTGCAATACGGTTCCGTCCGACAATGTAAATGTAAGCGGTGGGAGCGGTTCTCCATCACCAAACCCTAATTCTACACCAACCGGCACAAAGCCGCTTCGCTTGGCGTGCTCGCTTAATACGGTCGTCGCTTTCGTCATAATCGTCTGTAACTTTTTCTTCATATATCGGTAACGGTGTGTGCTTAACAACACTTCTTGTTGAATGTACGGAGCAATTTGCTCCACCGCCTCGTACGACAACTGTTCACATTGCTGTTTTGATAATTGACTCCACGGAAGTTGCTCTTGACGCAAACGATCGGCGATCACTTTTAACGCCTGATGAAACAACTGTCCCATGTCTGGCGCCTTCAATTGAAAAACCGTCCGTTCTTTTAACTTTAAGCCGTGCGCCGCAAAATGAGCGAACGGACAACGGTTAAACGTCTCCATACGCGAAATGCTCGCTTTCACTTTTTTTCCATATAACGCTTTCGCAAGCTGCTTATTTAAACGTTTCGCGCGATTTTCATAAAATAACGCACGTACAACGACCGCCATTCGTTCTTTCCATTGTTCATGTTGTACATAGGCATTGTATACATCCCACCATATCGGCTCAATGGCATATTGTCGCTTCCACGCTTCAAGTTGTTGCACGAGCGGACCGAGCGTTGCCACATCGTTTGTCACATACGTCAGCTGTTGTTGTAGTGGGAGTAAAAACGGATCCGTCCCCCATTGCATTTTTGTCACGTTCGGGAACATATCGGTCAGCCGTTTTATGAACATCGATGGCAACAACGTTTTTTCTTGCTCGTCAGAAAGCGCATACGTCACATATAAACGTTCAGACGGACTAACAAGCGCTAAATAAAGCAAAAACGGCTCATCAAGCAACCGCTCACGGCTTGCCGGAGCAACATGTAAAGAATAATGATGCAACAATTCACGATCCGTTTCCGACAACATGCCGTCATCATTTTTACGCATCGGAATGACGCCTTCATTTACCCCTACAAGAAACGTACAACGAATATTCGAAAGGCGCGAACGATCGAAATGCGCAATTAATACTTGATCCGTTGCCGGTGGCACGAGAGAAAACTGCAAACTTTCAAATCCCGTTTCGATAATCGTTAAAAATGTTTCAAGCGAAAGCGTTTCATCCCCTAATATTTCAACGTATTGATCGAGCAAGTCAATAAACGCTTGCCACACTTGTTCATGGTGGCGAGCTGCGGACAGATCACCTCTTTCTTCCGCTTCATCGCGCAACCGTTCTAATTTTTGCGGAATTTGAAGGTGTTCTGCATATGCATATAGCGCTTCACATTGCTCACGCCCCGTTTTTGCTTGTTTTAACCGCTGTTGTAAAACCAATAATGGCGAAATGACAAGTTTCCGCCATTCGTTTAATTGTTGTTCATATCGTTTTTCTTCATCAGTTTGAGGTGCATGCACACCTTCTAGCCCTTTATATTTACGATACGTCCAATGCTCCGTCCACTTATCCCCTTGGATGCCAGAAGCAAGCACATAGTTTTCAAGTTGATCCATCGCCATGCGCATATCATGTACAGACTGATCGAGGTGAAAAAAGAAATCTGTTTTCACAGCACGAAACACCGCTTCATAACGAAAATTTGTCCGCACCGCTTCCATACTTGCGCGCAACCATTCAATAAACGGATGATCGAGCATCGGTTCTTTTTCGTCAATAAAATACGGAATGCGATAGTCGGCAAACACTGTTTTTAACACGTTGCGATAATCTCCTACGTTACGAATCAATAAAGCGATGTCACGATAGCGATACTTTTCATCTCGTACAAGTCGAATGATTTCACGTGCAATGCCTTCCATTTCCGCTCGGCGTGTAGTCGCTTCTCCAATGACGATCGTTTCCGTTTGTTTTTCCCACTTACAGACAGGTCGATCATCGTAATGTGCTTCAAGATGACAGAGTTCTTCATGTTTATGGCGGGCGTTGTGACGAAGTTGTTCTACTTTTTCAATCGGTACCCCATTTTGCAATGCGATATCGCGCAATTGCGCATACGTCCGCCACGTACTGCGAAAGACATGCAAATCATCCGGCAGTTGCTCATACGGGGCATCTAACGTGAGTGCAACGGTCACATGCGGGCAATGAATAAATAATTGTTCGATGACCATATATTCTTGCGGCGTAAATTCATAAAAACCGTCCATGTAAATGTGCGCGCGTTTCATATAAGAAGAATGGCGAATTTTTTCGGCAAGCAACCGTAAATAATCTTCCGAATCGACGTAATGATGCGCCATCTGTTGTTCAAATTGCTCAAAAATCATCGCTGTATCTTTTAATTTATCGGCAAGCACGGTTTCATTTGCGGTCGCATGGCGGCGCAGCTGCTCTTCCGTTTGTTTTAACGTCGCTGGCGTCACACAATACCGTTTATATTCTGTCAACATTTGTTCAAGTTGTTCAATAAAGCCGCGTTTATCCGCCGCTTTCCGAAACAACGTTAACTGCTCTTTTTGCTGTTCAACAATTTTCCTTAGCAACATATGTACGCCTGTTTGCGTTAAATGATGGCGGCTCATGCCGCCTGTCTCTTGAAAAATACGCCAAGCAAGGCGCGTGAAACTAAATACTTGTGCTCGAATCATTCCTTTGAGGCTACCGTTTATTAACGCGTACTCCGATTGAAACGTCATTTGTTCAGGAACGAGATAAATAATCGGATCGCCATCTGGTTTTTGTGCGAGTTGATCGATCATTTCTTTTAAACACATTGTCGTTTTTCCGCTTCCTGAGCGCCCGATGATGAAACGTACAGACATATTTGTCCATCCTTTCTTATTTTCCGTCGTGCAATGCAAAACGTTGCTCGACTTTTTTTCCGATGTACCATAAAAGAAAAATAGCAACAGCGACGAAAACGGTGCGCAGCGGCTGACGGACGAGCGCCACCACGTCATAGCCGATAAAGCTAATCATAAACACCATCACCATTTTCCCAAAAAATACCGCTAACATATATTGTTGCATCGCAATGCCGGATAACCCCGCCACAACATTGACTGCTGCCGATGGTGTAAACGGAAAGCAAAGCAGTAAAAAGAGCGGACCAAAACCGCGGCGCTCCACCCAATGCATCATGCGGCGAATCGTCGGGTGGCGATGTAGAAAAGAGAAAAAGCGCTGTCTCCCGATTTTTCGAACAAGGAGGAACACGAGGAGTGAACCGACACTTGTCCCAATCCATGAAATAAGAAATCCTTTCCAAAGACCAAACGCTGCCGCATTCGCCATGATAAACACGAAAAGCGGCAAAAACGGTAAAAATGCTTCCGCCATTGGCAAGACGATGCCAGGAATCACGCCAAATGAACGATATTCCGCTAACATGTCAAGTATATGTTTTATCGTAAACCATTGTTTTAATTCCTCTAAACTCATACAGTAACCCCTTCGCTACGTGCTCATGATTATATTGTACAAGTTTAGAGGAAAAGAGAAAACTGTTACGACCATTCCTTTTCCCTTAAGTATAGTAAATACATCATTTTCCGTTCGCGCGCTTCAATGCGCTCGTTCATTTTTGTCCGTAGCTGTGCAGTGCGATGTAGCTGATTGATGAATGAATGATGTGAAATACATAGCTCGACGATCGTTCCGTTTGAAAACGTAATGCGCGTTTTTCCACCTTGAACATGCTCATGATGACGAATATGTAAATGCGATAGCCATACACATTGAGGATTCACTGGGGAGATCGTTGGAAAAAAGAAAATTTCGTTCGTTGGTTCAACTGCAATCGGTGCTTTATGCGAAGTGCCAATAATATGTCTCGCTCCATCTTTTCTTCCTCTTAAACTTGCGCCATAATACAAACAACTTTGTTCGATAATTTCCATCGGCTTTTGTTTGACGATAATTTCTCCATCTTCCTCTAACGCTTTCGTCCACATTTGCTTATCGTGAAAAAACGGAAAAAGCCCCATCGTATAGCGCGTCAAATATAGGTGCTCGACGATGAGCATACCGCTCCCTCCCTTAATATACATATTTCGACAATATTATACCATAAATATACGGAATTTTCATAAAAAATCCCCTCGTTTTTTTCGAGGGGATGTTATTTTATGCACCTGTAAATTGTTCTTCTTCTGTCGAGCCTTTTAGCGCCACAGTTGAAGCTTGACCGCCCGTAATGACAAGCGATACTTCGTCAAAGTAACCTGTTCCGACTTCACGTTGATGGCGTGTTGCTGTATAGCCATATTTTTCTGCCTCAAATTCCGCTTGTTGCAATTCGGAGTAAGCCGCCATGCCGCGATCGCGATAGCCGTGTGCTAACATAAACATGCTGTAGTTGAGGGCGTGGAAGCCAGCCAATGTAACGAACTGGAACTTATAACCCATTTTTCCGAGCTCCACTTGGAAGTTTGCAATTGTTTCATCATCCAACTTTTTCTTCCAGTTAAAGGAAGGCGAGCAGTTGTATGCAAGCAATTTACCTGGGAATTTTTCATGAATCGCTTCCGCAAAACGGCGCGCTTCTTCTAAGTTCGGTTCGCTCGTTTCACACCAAATTAAATCCGCATACGGTGCGTATGCTAATCCGCGCGCAATTGCTTGATCTAAGCCCGCACGCGTACGGAAGAAGCCTTCTGGCGTGCGCTCGCCTGTAATAAACTCTCGGTCGCGTGGATCAATATCGCTTGTAATTAAATCAGCTGCATTCGCGTCTGTACGAGCAATTAATACGGTTGGGACGCCCATGACATCCGCCGCAAGTCGCGCCGCAATTAAGTTGCGAATCGCTGTTTGCGTTGGAAGCAACACTTTTCCACCTAAGTGACCGCACTTTTTCTCTGAAGACAATTGATCTTCAAAGTGGACGCCTGCTGCTCCTGCTTCAATCATCGCTTTCATCAGTTCGAAGACGTTCAATTGACCCCCAAATCCTGCTTCTGCATCGGCAACGATCGGCAAGAAATAGTCGATATCTTCTTTTCCTTCCACATATTGAATTTGGTCAGCCCGTTGAAGCGCTTGATTAATGCGTTTCACAACGTGCGGCACACTGTTTGCTGGATATAAGCTTTGGTCAGGATACATATGACCTGCTAAGTTCGCATCGGCTGCGACTTGCCAACCGCTTAAATAAATCGCTTTTAAACCCGCTTTCGCTTGTTGCACCGCTTGGTTTCCTGTTAAAGCCCCGAGCGCATGAACGTAGTCTTCCGTATTTAATAAGTTCCAAAGCTTTTCCGCCCCGCGACGCGCTAGCGTATATTCAATATCGAGCGAACCGCGCAACTTAATAACATCTTCCGCGCTATACGGGCGCGTAATGCCCTTCCACCGTTCATCCAATTGCCAACTTTCTTCTAATTGTTTTACACGTTCTTCAAACATGCTCTCTCCCCCTTAATTTTTTTATCGTAACCCCTCTGTTTCCGTACATATGACCCCCAAAAAAGTTGTGACGCTCTTTTCTCTATGTACGAGCTTTGATACATCTCCCACCCTTCTTGTTATAATACACTTTTTCCTTTTGACGTTTTTATTATATAACACAATTTTCAGAAAAGAAAGTATTTTTATGAATTTTTTTTCAAAAAAATCTCACTGTTGTTCTAAAAAAATAATGCGCTCTAAAATGGTCGGATGACTGTAACGAAATAGTTTGACAAGATAAGGTGGATGCACTTGGCTTAAACTAGAGCGAGTCAACTGTTGAAACGTCGAGATCGCTGCTTCTTTATTTTTCGTCAGCTCAATCGCATACTTGTCCGCCGCATGTTCTTCATAACGGGAAATAGCATTCATCGCAGGGCTGGCCGCAAAACTTAATAGCGAAATCAATAGTAAAAACATCGGCAAAGATGCGAGGTCATTCCATTTTTCAATGCGGCAAAGTGCCCCAAATCGTTTCATCATTCGTTTCATCCATCGATTCGTTAAAAACAGCCCGATCAATACAACGGCAATATATAATCCTATCCCCCAATAAATATGTTTCATGACGTAATGCGCCATCTCATGCGCCATAATAAATAAAATTTCATCTTCGCTTAACCGCTCAAGCGTCGTGTCCCATAACACAATACGCGAGTTGCCTCCGATACCTGTCACATACGCATTTAACGCGTTCGTCTTTTCTGACATATTTACTTCAAATACGTGTTCTGCTGGAATGTTTGCTTTCTCCGCTAGCGCTAAAATTTTTGCTTCTAGCTGTTTATTTTTCAGCGGATAAAAATCGTTATAAAGCGGATCAATAAACACAGGTTGAATAAACGTTAAAAAAAGCGTAAACGGAATGGAACAAAGCCACGCGTATATCCACCATCGTTTTTCGAATTTTTGCATAAGCGCATATAATACATACACAATGACAACCATGATCGCATAATTCACCCAAAAATCAATCAGTTCATCACGCATCCAACTCGAAAAGGTTTGGGTTGAAATATGGTACATTTTCGCCATGTAGTAACTTGCATAGCTAAGCGGAAACGTCACAACTTGTACAAGAAGCGATAACCAAAAGACGTAAATCGCCGTTTGCATAAACCGCCGTTTCGTCGTCGCCTCCGCCCATTGTTGAAAACGCGCTGACAAACCAAACAACAACACAAAAATATAAATAACCCACTCATATGGAACAGATAAAAAGAATAAAAAGTTTTTCACCTCGGAAAACTGTTCGGTAAGCATCAGTTCTTTTTTCGTTAAAAACGTTGCAGGATCTGCACTTGTGCCTTTATATTGTGCTGGAATGGATGAGTCCGTCCATTGAAATAAGTAAAATGCAAAAAATAGTGCGTACATCGCATAAAGGAATAACGTCCAAAAAGCGATTTTTCTCATTGCCCTTCCCCCCTTGTCCATCGTTACTACTATTAGTTTAGTTTTTCATTCACCATTTAGAACAACGAAAAAAAATTCAAATAATTGTCACGTCCCGTTCTCCTCATTGGCACGTTGATTATGTATGATGAAAGTGGGAGGGATATACGTTGAAAAAACTATACATCGGCTTTTTTAGTTTACTTGCGATTTGTATTGGCATTGGTATATTTTATTTTTCTTTTTATCGGCAAGAAAAAATGGAGTTTCCAAAAAACGTGACAATGGAAACCGCGTGGGGAAAACCGTATTCATTCAATAACATGGAACCGAAAGTACGTCTACTCGAGTTTGTGTACACAAACTGTCCGGACATTTGTCCAAGTACGTCATTTCAAATGAAACAGTTAAAAGAACAGCTCGAAAAAGACGGTTTATTTAAAAAGAAAGTCGAATTTATTACAATTACGATCGATCCAAAACGCGACACACAACAAGTGATGCAAACGTATGCGAACATGTTCGGAGTAGAAAGTGATAATGAAGGATGGATTTTTTTACGAGGTAGTGAAGAAGATACAAAAAAAGTAGCGGACGCGTTTAACTTCCTATATCGCGATCCTGGAAACGGCATGCTTATTCATACAACACTCACATACTTTTTAGACGAAAACAACCGCGTCATCGACACATTCGGCATGGGCGAAAAAGGGTTTGATAAAGAGAAAGTTTATAAAGAAATTGTAAAAGAGGCGAAATAGCCTCTTTTACTCTTGTACGATGACTTGCTGTATAATACTATATTACTATGTGAAAGAATAGAACTTTGGATCTATATGGGGGGGGTATATCGTATGAAAAGATGGAGAGACCGCAGTCTTATTTTTCGAACAGCTTTTTTACTTTCAATAATTGTTGCAATTATATCTATTACCGCTACAGGCACAATGCTATACCAAGTTTTAAAAGAGGAAAAAGAGCTTACAAAAGCGGTTGCCGTAGAAAAAACGGCTTCATACGCTCATAAAGTTGAAGGAATATTTAATGGAGCGCAAAAAGTTGTACAATCGTTTGGGGAGTATATGCTTTTTGCAAAAAGACATGGTCTCAACCGCGAACAAATATTAGAACATATGCACAATTTGCTCGATCATAACAAGCAATTGCTCGGCATTTATACGTTGTGGGAGCCAAATGCATTTGATGGAAAAGATGCGATGTACGTTAATAAAGAAGGACATGATGCAACAGGCCGCTTTGTACCGTATGTTGTCCGTAGCGATGGAGCAATCATTGTAGAAGCAAGCCGTGATTATGATAAAGAGGGGCCAGGGGATTATTATTTAACGCCAAAAAATACTAAAAAACCGTTATTGCTTGAACCGTACACATATGAAGTGAACGGAAAAAGCGTGTTGCTCACATCGCTCATTCTCCCTCTCATTGACCCTGAAACAAATCAGTTTTTAGGTATTGTCGGGGTCGACTTTGAAGTGTCGTTTTTACAACAACTCGTAAGCAAAGAAAAACCACTCGGCGGGTTTTTAAACTTTATCACTGGTGATGGCACGATTATTGCAAGTGGCGCAGGAGAAAAGTTCATCGGAAAAACCATTACACTTGATAAAGGAAAAACTGTGCTGAAGCGCATCGCAAGTGGGGAGCATTTTACTGATGAAATTTACTCACAACTTCTTCAAGACGATATGTTGCGCGCTTTTGCACCTATCGAATTATCTTTGTTTGAAAAGGATTGGGCGCTCGTTTTATCCGTTCCATCTAGCACTGCATTTCAACGTATTGAAAAACTATTCGTGGACGGAGCAATTGGAATTTCAGCTTTAATTTTACTACTCGCGCTCTTTATCATTTTCACACTACGTCGTATTTTGCTTCCTGTACGTCATGCTGCACATATGGCGGAACAAATCGCTCAAGGTCGGTTAAATATTCAAATCGAAGCATTACCGAATAACGATGAAATCGGCACATTAACAAAAGCGATGAAAACAATGGTAAATCAACTTCGCGAGCAAATTAGAACATTGTCTGATGAAAGCAACCAATTATCAAACGAAGCCAGCCATATCGCGACAAACGCAAAACAAAATAGTGAAGCAAGCACATATGTGCATGAGGTAATGAGTGAAATTACAGAACGAACGGCGTCACAAACTGAAGCATTGCTTGAAAGTATGAGGGCGATGGAGGAAATGGCGACTGGGGTTCAAAAACTAGCCGAGTCGACATCGGAAGTAGCTGATTCAGCGAAAGAAATGTCCGATGAGGCAAAACAAGGAAAAGAGCAACTTGAACAAACCGTAAAACAAATGAAGCAAATCGAACAATCTTTCGCTCTTATTAACAAACAAGTGAATAATCTCACGTCATATTCTGAACAAATTGGACATATCGTTGCAGCGATTAGCGCCATCTCATCGCAAACAAATTTACTTGCTCTAAATGCCGCCATTGAAGCAGCCCGTGCTGGAGAAGCTGGGCGAGGATTTGCCGTCGTTGCAGAGGAAGTTCGAAAACTAGCTGAACAAGCAGATGAAGCAGCGAAACAAGTGAGCGACTTGATTAGCCATGTCCAGCACCAAGTACAAGAAGTGAAGGAAGTAACGAAGCAAGGAGCTGATGATATTAAAGAAGGAAGCATAGTGATTACAAACACCGCTCAAACCTTTGAACGAATTGTCCAAAAAACAGACATTGTTTCAGAAGAAATTCAAGAAATATCAGCGGCAACAGAACAAATGTCAGCTGGAGTGGAACAAGTCACCGCATCTATTGAAAACATTGTAGAAACAGCAACAGATGTTCAACAAGAAATTCAAGAAGCGACAAATTCAATTGACGAACAAGCAAACATTTCAAAACAACTAGATGAATCTGCAAAACAACTTGCGCATATTTCGACGAAGCTACAACAACTCATTCAACGCTTCACCTTGTAGATCAGCCATCGGCTGATCTACTTTGTGAAATATTTTTTTTACAAAAATGAATCGACAATAAAAGAAGATTCACTTCGTATATCAACGCCTACATTATTACAGTATGGCACTATAAAATAGAATGTTTTTCCTAAATTAAAAATCATATTAATAGCGTCTTTCAAAAGCTTGAGGTAGGACGTCGTTCGCAGTTGATCGCAAAATTTAGCCATTTTTTATAAATTGGGGGATAAAATATGGACATTTACGTAGGTAGACAACCGATTTTTAATAAAAATTATGAAGTCATCGGATACGAATTGCTATATCGAAGTGGAGACAAAAATTTTTATGATGCGATCGACGGAGACAAAGCTACCATTGATGTATTGATCAACAGTTTTATGAACATCGGTATTGAAAAATTAACGAATGGTGCTCGTTGTTTTATTAACTTTACAGAAACTTTATTAAAAAAGCAATTACCCTTTCATTTTCCGAAAAATTTAGTCGTCGTCGAAATTTTAGAAAACATCCCATATTCAGAAGGATTGCTAGACATTTGCAGGAAACTAAAAGCCGAAGGATATATGATTGCTCTTGATGATTTTATTTTTTTCGAGCAATATATCCCTCTTTTTCCATACATTGATATAATAAAAATTGATTTCTCAAAGCAAAATGATTATAAACGATTCAGACCATACGTTGATATGTACCATATTCACTTGCTCGCAGAAAAAATTGAAACAAGTGATCAATTAGAAGAAGCAGTTCGTAACGGTTTCTCTTATTTTCAAGGTTATTTTTTCAGCAAACCGATTATAGTAAAAGAAAAATCGTTGCCAAAAATCGCACACACATCTCGTTTATCTTTAATTACTCAATTAAATAAAAACGAACTAAACTTTGAAGAAATCGTTGCAGCAATCGAAAGTGATCCTTCTTTAACATATCAGCTATTAAAAACCGTTAATTCGTTTTTTTTATCTTCTACTCCAAAAATCAAATCAATTCGACATGCAGCGATTTTATTAGGAACAAACCACTTAAAAAGCTGGCTTACCGTTTTAACGTTACAAGAGCCAAACGAGCCATTTAAAAATGAAGTAATTATTAATTGTCTTGTACGTGCAAAAACATTGGAGCAACTAGCTGGACTTATTCATTTGCATGATGAAAAAGATGTTTTATTTTTTATGGGTATTTGTTCGTCTTTACATTTATTACTTCATCGCCCATTACATGAAATATTACAAGAACTACACGTTGACGAGGCAATTCAACAAGGACTAAATGGCTATCCTTGTATTTATTCACTTTTATACGACCTTGTTATCGCATTAGAAACAAACGATACAAAGAAAATAAGCGACTTGACAAACACATTAAATATCCCTATACAAGAAGCATTGGCTATTTACCAGCACAGTATCGAATGGGTTGTGCAACTAAAATTGTAGCCAATTTAGTTAATTAAAATCCCCGGTGTAACTCGGGGATTTTTTATACGAGCACCGCGCGATCGCTCGCGAACTGACTGCCGCGAATGCGCTGAAACTCTTGTAAAAGCTTTTCAACCGTCAGTTTTTTCTTTTCTTCTCCACTTGCTTCAAAAATGATTTGTCCACCATCCATCATAATAAGTCGGTTGCCTAATTGGACGGCTTGCTCCATATTATGCGTCACCATTAACGTCGTTAAGCGATATTGTTCAACAATTTGTTTCGTCAAGTCCGTAATGAGCTGGGCGCGCGCTGGGTCTAACGCTGCGGTATGTTCATCAAGAAGTAGCACATGCGGTTTCGTAAACGTCGCCATTAACAGCGACAACGCCTGTCTTTCCCCACCAGATAACAAACCGACTTTGGCGTGCAGACGATTTTCTAATCCAAGCTGAAGCGTAGCAAGCGTTTCTTTAAAAAATTCGCGCCGCTTTTTCGTCACACCGAAACGAAGCGTCCGCTTTTCTGTTCGGTTATAAGCGATCGCTAAGTTTTCCTCGATCGTCATATTTGGCGCAGTTCCTGCCATCGGATCTTGGAAGACACGCCCAATATAGCGCGCTCGCTCATGTTCACTCATCATTGTCACATCTTTTCCATCAATCACTACTTCCCCTGTATCTGGCGCCAGTCGCCCTGAAATAATGTTCATTAACGTCGATTTCCCAGCCCCGTTGCTGCCGATAATTGTAACAAAATCACCCGGCTGAAGCGACAGCTCGATATGTTTTAACGCGATTTTTTCATCAAGCGTTCCTTCGTTAAATACTTTCGTAATCTGCTTGAGTTGAAGCAACGGCTGCACCTCGCTTTCTCGCTTTTCGCTGTTTTTCCGCACGCGCTGCGACCATTTGCGGAACAACGAGCGCTAAAATGACGATGAAGGCGGTAATGAGCTTTACATCACCTGTTTCTAAAAATTGGACACGTAACGCCAGCGTAATGACTATGCGATATACGATCGCCCCTAAAATGACAGCAAGCGTCGCCCGTACAATCGTTTTCGCCCCAAACAGCGCTTCCCCGATAATAACTGACGCTAAACCGATGACGATCATTCCAATGCCCATGCCAATGTCGCTAAATCCGCTATATTGCGCAATCAACGCGCCTGAGAATGCGACAAGTGCGTTTGACAAGCCAAGCCCGATGATAGTTAAACGGTCTGTATTGCCTGAAAAACTAGCAATCATTTTTTTATTGTCGCCGACTGCTCGTAATGCTAACCCGACTTCCGTTTTTAAAAATAAATCAATAACGACTTTAGCGATCACTACTAACAACGTTCCAAAAACGATAACCGCCCATGTTTTCGGAGCGAACGGAACGATCATCGCTAGCGCTGCATCCACTCGTTGAAATTGAGCTGTCACCATCGTCATCACAGTTTCTTGCTGCAAAAGCGGAACGTTCGGTTTCCCCATAATGCGCAAGTTGATTGAATATAAAGCGATCATCATTAAAATGCCGGACAACAACGGATTAATTTTTCCTTTCGTATGCAAAAGACCTGTCATACATCCTGCAAGAAAGCCCGCCCCAAGCGCTGCAAGCGAAGCAATAAACGGATTGACACCAGCGACGATAAGGACGGAAGCAACAGCCGCTCCCGTCACAAAGCTTCCGTCGACCGTCAAATCGGGAAAATCTAAAATACGAAACGATATATACACACCAAGCGCCATAAGCGCATATAACAATCCTGCTTCTACGGAACTAAACAATGCTGTAATCATACGATCCATCCTTTACGTTATTCAATGAATTCCGCCATGCTATCCCATTCGCTTCTCCATTCCACACCCATCTCTTGCGCTGCTTTTTTATTAATGACAAGCTTTAACTTTTGCGGATATTGCACTGGAAGTTCGGACGGTTTTTTCTTTCCTTCTAAAATGTCAGCTGCCATCACTCCTGCTTCATAACCGATATCGTAGTAGTCAAAGCCGTATGCCGCAAAACCACCGCGTTTTACCGAGTCTAACTCACCGACGAAAAGCGGGATGTCTTGATCGTTTGCAACTTGAATGACGGATTCAAGTGCAGAAACAACAGTATTGTCTGTAATAACATAAAAACAATCCACTTTGCCGACTAACGATTCCGCTGCTTGCTTCACTTCCGCCGACGTCGACACCGACACAGGTACGATCGTTAAATCGGTTCCCTCCATCGCTTTTTTCACCGCATCCACTTGCGCGACGGAGTTTTGCTCTCCCGAGTTATAAATCATACCGACACGGTTGCCATCAACAAATTGATCAATAAATTGCACCGTTTTCGGAATGGCGTCTGGATGTGTATCTGTCGTTCCTGTCACGTTTCCGCCCGGCTTTTCCATCGACTGTACAAGCTTCGCGCCAACCGGATCCGTCACAGACGTAAAGACGATCGGAATATCTTTCGTTGCATTTAATGCACCAAGCGCACTCGGTGTTGAGTTCGCGAAGATTAAATCGACGCCATCTGCCACAAAGTTGTTTGCGATCGTTTGGTTATTGTTCATATCTCCTTGCGCAATTTGCACATCGTATTCCACTTTTAATCCTTTATCTTCAAGCGCCTTTTTAAATCCGTTAAACGCCGCATCAAGCGATGGATGTTCAACAATTTGCGTCACGCCGACTTTATACGTTTTTTCTTTTTCCCCACTCGTTTCTTTCGTCGTTTTCTCTTCGGAACATCCAGCAAGCACGCTGCCGGCAAGCAACAACGCCCCACACGTTTTCAACCACTTCATTTGTATCCCCCTTACTTTTTCGCTGTTTCGCTTTTATGCGTTAAATTATACAAATATATTTTCTAAATATCAAGTAAATTCTTGAAATTTTCATAAAAAATAAAACGGTGCTTATTGTGCACCGCTTTGGGAGACGACTTGTTCTTTTAATGCGCGTCTTAAAATTTTTCCTGTCGTATTTTTTGGCAATTCATCTAAAAATTCAATTGAACTCGGTACTTTATATTTCGCTAAATGCTCGCTACAATAAGCAATCAGCTGTTGTTCAGTCAACTGTTTATTTTTACTCACAACGTAACATTTCACCGCTTCACCAAAATTCGGATCAGGGACGCCAATGACAGCCGCTTCAACAACATCTGGATGGCTGTACAATACTTCTTCCACTTCACGTGGATATACGTTATACCCACCGACGATAATCATATCTTTTTTCCGATCGACAATATAAAAATACCCTTCTTCATCCATTTTCGCTAAGTCGCCTGTATATAGCCAGCCATCCCGAATCGTATGCGCTGTTTCTTCTGGCATTTTATAATATCCTTTCATCACATTCGGACCGCGTACGATGAGTTCCCCCACTTCCCCAACAGGTACTTCTTCTCCTAATTCATTGACAATTTTATTTTCGACATTCATAATGCTCGTTCCGATCGAGCCTGGTTTGCGCGGACGATCGAGCGGATTAAAACATGTAACTGGCGAAGCTTCTGAAAGTCCATACCCTTCGGAAACGATCACCTGAAACTTTTTCTCAAAGTTTTTCAATAATGCAACAGGCATTGACGCACCGCCTGAAATGCATAGACGCATATGTGCAAAGTCTTCCGCTTTTCCGTCTGGATACTGATATAAAAAGTTATACATCGTCGGTACGCCTGCAAACACCGTCGCTTTTTGTTCACGCGCTACTTTAAACACTTCCGCTGGGCTAAATTTCGGGAGAATCAGCACCGTTCCGCCATTCATAAGCGGTGCATTAAGCGCAACCGTTAAACAAAACACATGAAACATCGGCAACGTCGCAATGACGCGGTCATCTTCGTTTATTTTTAGGTAATCAGCTACATCTTGAGCGTTGCTGTAAAGATTTTTATGCGTCAACATCGCTCCTTTCGGCTTTCCAGTCGTCCCTGATGTATATAAAATGACCGCCACATCATCATCGTGAAGCTCTGGCCCGAAAAACGGAACTTCACCTGTCGCTAACACCGTTGTAAACGATTTCATTTTTTCGGGCAAAACGATTCCATGTTCTTTTCCTTGCGGCGTTTCGCAAATAATGATATGCTCGACGCTCGGTAAGCGTCCGTCAAGCTTCATCAGCGTCGGAATGACTAGATCAAGCGCAATGACAACTTTTACATCGCCGTTCGTTAAAATGTAATGAATTTCATCAGCTGTATAAATTGGATTAATTGGAATGACTGTCGCCCCTGCGCGCATCGCCCCGTACAAACTGACGATAAAATACGGTGAATTGCCTAATAACAACGCCACATGGTCTCCTTTGTTTACCCCGAGCTTTGCTAGACCGCTCGCAAACTTCATAACTGCTCCGTTCAACTCGCCATACGTCGCCTCAGTTGTTTCAAACACGTATGCTCGCTTGTCCGGCTTTTGTGATGCGATTTGTTCTAACCGTGAAACTAAATTCATTTTCTCCCCACCCCTCTTAATGAATGAATAGTCATTCATTTTAAAATTAAAAAAATTCTAAATGTATTATATTTTAAAATAAAAAAACAAGCAAGTAGGACATTGTCGTGCAAACGATCACGTCTTTCCTCTCCTAGGTGGGTAAAAAAAGAAAACGGGGGCTCTCCCCGTTAAAACGACAACGACCGCATTTGGCTATCTGTGGCGCGCAACAGTTCTCCCCATGTTCGATAACCGCGCACGCGAAATTGTTCTAATAGCTCAACGAATAAATACGCGGTCGTTAGCGCATCGCCAAGGGCGGAATGTCGCTCGTACATGCGCGTACCGAACGCTTGTGCATAGCGCTCTAAATCGCGCATATCATATGATGGCGCAATAAAGCCAATTAAATCGAGCGTATCAATAAACGTCGGCTTATGAAATTTCATTTTTTTGCGGCGCAATTCATGTTTGATGACCAATAAATCGAATGGAATGTAATGGCCGACAAAACAGGCGCTTTGTTTTTGTTCAACAAACTGGAAAAATTGTTGCAACACCTCGATTGCGATGGGGGCATGTCGCACTTTTTCTTCCGTAATGCCTGTTAACTCTACAATGACAGGCGGAATGTCGCGGTTTGGATTCACATACGTATGAAACGTCTCATTTTCAAGCACCGTCGTTCCTTTCACTTGCACCGCACCAATTTCAATTAATCGATCGGTCGTTGCGACATCAAATCCCGTCGTTTCTGTATCAAATACGGTAAAAATAATATCATCGATCGGTGTCGATAACGGGATGTTGTCGTTCAACTTGCAGTCAATCGCCTTTCGTAAAAAAAACATGTTCATCCCCCTTAAAAACGAGACAATAGCTGCGTTTGTAGTTGTTTTAACGTTTTTAAACTTAAAATCAATTCATCTTTCTCTCGCGTTGTCATTGTCGTAAACGATAAAACCGATGATGCTTGTTGATTTGCTTTATATTGATTCCATTTATGGCGAACGTAAATGGCTAATACGTTTTCGGCAGCTTTTTGTACGTCTTTCGCAAACGACGGAGACAACGCATGTTTGTCTTTTAGCTTCTCAATCCGTTCGAACGGTGTGCCAGACACAACCCCGTAAATGAGCCCTAAAATTTGCACGCTATGGTGATATGGAAACAGCACTTCTTTTTTCATATCAATCGTTTTTCGTTCGAGCCCAAAGAGCGAGCGAATCGGGCGATCAAGCGTTGGAATTTCATGCTGCCTTTCCACTTCGACAAGGCGGAAGAAAAACATTTTCGCACGGTTCAACTGTTCGCGAATCATCTGTTCAAACGCGCGATGCAACTCTATTTCCCCATATACAAACCGATATGAAAAAAAGTTTTGCGCCAATAACAAATTGTCATTTGTCGCATGAATCATCCACTCGCGCAGCCTGTCTCTCCACACTTCAAGAGAACCGCGCCACGCTTCTTCACTCGCCATCATTTTTCCTTTGCATCGCTCATATCCAGCCTTCTCCATAAAGCGCACCATCGCCTCACCAAGCTGAGCAAAATACGAAGCATATTCGTCGCTTTCATAGACGAGAAAATGGTCCTGATCGGTCAATAAAAATTGCTCTCTCCGTCCACCTGAACCCATTAAATAAAAAGCAAAGCGACACGGCGGCTCCCCTACTTCGTTTAGCGCTAACGCCATACAACGCCATACGAGCCGATCGTATAATTTCGTAATCATATTTAAACATTGTGCAATTGGTACTTGATCGCGTAGCATCGTCGCTAATAACTCGTAAATGGCAGTTTTCATTTTTGGTAACGTCTGTTCATCTGCATAATCAATTTGTTGAATGGTACGCATGATGCTTTCGTTTTTCTTTCGCATTAAATCAGAAAACGTCACTATTCCTTGTACTTTTTCATCGTCAACAACCGGCAAATGTTTTACTCCGCGCTCAATCATCATCGCAAGCGCATCGTAATAATACGCAAAGCGCGAAATCGTCGCCACATCTTTTGTCATCACCTGTTCAACAACCGTATCGTACGGAAGAGACTGTCCGAGCACTCGTTCGACAAGATCAGTTTCTGTTAAAATCCCGCACAATTTTTGTTCGTTCGTCACGACAATGGAACTAATATGGGTCGCTGCCATTTTTTTTGCCGCCTCTTGCACAGTCGCCGTTGGTGGAAGAGTGACGACATCGCGAACCATTAAATCTTGTACGGGTACGACAAATGATGTTGAATCACCGAATTTCCGCGCCTGCTTTATTTGTTCTGCAAGCGAAACGTATACGTCTTTTAAACGGACGCACGCCTGTGTAAGCAAGTAATCGTGTACATTCGGATCATCCCATAACCGCGCTAAAACGGAAAACGGAATGACAAGCACGTCACATCGTTCGGCAGCGCGCACAGCGACAAGCTCTTCTTTTCCTCCTTTTGACGCACCTAAAAAATCAGCTAAGCTTGAAAAACCGATCAATCCCCCTTTTTGCACAACTTCAAGCACTTCATCATATCCTTCGTGCTCGACGTACACTTCCGCTACCCCGTCAAGCAACAAGACAAGACCTTTACGCCGCTCATTTTTTCCTAAAATCACAGGCGTGTTGATTAACCAATAATATCCATAAAAAACATAGAAAAAAGAGCACCTTTCCTGTAGAATGTAAGTAACAACACAAACAAACCTAGGAGGTGCTCTCTATGCACAAGCATACCACACTCCCAAATTTGATGCAAAAAATTGTTTCTGATGAAGATCTCCAGTCGATTACCGAAGCCGTTGGCTACCATGACACTTCGCGGACGTTTACGGTGCGCACGTTGGTTGATTTTTTTCTGCTGGCGGCACTTCACGAATGGAAAAGTTTCCGTCATGGTGCCGATGTGGCGAAAATGTACGGATTGCCGACGTTTCATTACTCGACGGTTTCTAAGAAAGCGAAAGAAGTTCCGTACGAGGTGATGAAGCGCTTATTTGCTTTGGTTGTTTCTAAGTGCAATCGCCAAACCCGCCGTTCGCTTCGCTTTCCAAAAGCATTGCGTATAGTAGACTCCACGACCGTCACCGTGGGGAAAAACCGCCTGACATGGGCACCCTATCATGGGGAACGATCCGGAGTGAAAATGCACGTCGCGTATTCCCCTGAGCAACAAATGCCGAGCGACATCGTAGAAACCGTAGGGTTGCGCCACGATGGACCGGTGGGAGAGCGGCTCACAGACGTACAAACGGTTCTTGTCGAAGATCGAGCGTACTTTAAAATTGAACGCCTCGATCGGTTTGTCGAACAGAAGCAACCGTTTGTGATTCGGATGAAAGACAATGTCGAGATCCATCAAAAAAAGAGCCTAAAGCGCCTTTCTTCCTCCTCTTCTTCTATTGTGGCGGATTTTACTTGCCAGTTAGGAACGAAACAATGTCGTTCCAAAAAGCGCCATCGCGTCGTGATCTTTCAGGATGCGAACGGGCATGAAATCCGTGTGGTCACGAACGTCTTAGAGGCATCGGCGGAAAAGATTGCCGAGATGTATCAAGAACGTTGGACAGTGGAAGTGTTTTTCCGATGGATCAAGCAATATCTAAACGTTCCGACCTTATTTGGCAACAACGAGCATGCGGTATACAACCAACTTTTTGCGGCATTTATCGCTTATGTGTTACTGAGATGGCTATATCATCGAACGGAAAAACGGACAACCTCGTCCCTTACCTTTCTTTCGTTTGTCCGTCGTTTTTTCTCTGGGCAACTTCCTCTCGAATGGAAATCCGAGATGGCAGCTGTCTTATTTGAGTATGCCCGAATATATGGGAGGAGTATGCCTAATTTTGGATAATCAACAGCCGTGCTAAAATCATTTCATCTTTTTCAAACGTTTTTTGTTCGCACTCAGCAAGAAGTTTTTCCATCTCTTGTTTTGAAACACCGCTAAATAACGGATGCATTCATTCCCCTCCCTTATAAAAACAGCATCTGTTTGCACAGACGCTGTTTTATCTCAGACGGTTAATTTCCGATTATTTTGTAAGCGTTATCACTTACATTTTCCCTCCTTTCCGATTCATCGTCAAGTTTATATTAAAAATTTTCTGAATTTTAATTATAAAAACAAGGTAGCTGATCGCTACCCTTCCCATGTCCATCTCGTTTTTGCTATATGCACGTCGCCATGAAAAATCGTTTTTGCTTCGTCCGCAAGTTGTTCAACGTTACCGAAATGAGGTAAGTGCGTTAGTAGCAATGTTTTAACACCAGCGTCGCGCGCGATCGTTGCCGCTTCCTCGCTCGTCATATGCCCTGCTTGTTTCGCATGTTGCCCGGCATAAAAGTTGCATTCGCAAATCAGTACGTCCGCATGTTTTGCAAAAGGAACAAACTCAGGCAAATAACTAGAATCTGCTGTGTATACGACCGTCTTTTCTCCTGCACAAATGCGCATCGCATAACAAACAGCTGGATGTTCTGTCGGCATAAACGTAATCGTAAATGGACCGATATGAAGCTCATCGTTCGGATCGTACGCCACCGCTTTCGTCACTCCTTTATGAGCAAGGCGTGCGAATCCATCCCGATCAAACGAATGTCCATAAATAGGAAGCTCAGGCAAATGTGCGCCTAAATTTTTCTTAATGAGTCGCGCGTATTGAAGCGGTCCGATATCTGCGACATGGTCGTGATGATAATGCGATATGATAACCGCATCAATTTGCTCAATGTCGATGACGTTTTGAAGTTGCGCTAACGCTCCGCTTCCACAGTCCACTAATAAACGAAAACCGTCGTGTTCAAATAAGTAACATGACGTCGCCTCATTCTTTTTTGGAAACGCTCCCCAATAACCGATAACCGTCACTTTCATATGTATTCACCTTCCTTACAAAAATGTGTACAACTACACAATACCAAATTTCTGAACAAATTTCACATATACAAATGTTATAAAACAACTATTGACAAATATATATCTGTTATAATACAATGAAATCAACAAAAGCAAAGGGGATGGAGAGTTATGTTAGAAAAAATGTCTGAATTTTATAAAAAGTTACCACCGAAAACATGTTGCGAGTGCGGCGAAGAAATGGAAGAACAACATGAATGTTACGGAAATGTTTGTGCGCAATGTTTAAACGTTTCTTGTTAAAGTAAAAAGGCAGCCAATGTGGCTGCTTTTTTACTTTAATTTATAAACGCGTGCTTCATACGGTTTTAGCACAATCGTGTCAAGCGATTCATTTTCATCGACCGCATAGTTGCTAATGAGCAGTTGTTTTTCCGTAAATGTGATGTGTGACGGCAATGTAAATGTTGGCTGCTCGCTACTAAAATTCGTGATAACGAGCAGTTGTTCATCGTTGAACTTGCGTACGTACGCATAAATTTGTTCATCATCTTCAAGAAGTAACTCGTATGAACCGTATACGATAATCGGATGTTCTTTTCGAAGGCGAATGAGTTTTTTATAATAATGGAACACCGAGTTTTCATCTTTCAACGCTTGTTCAACGTTAATGTCGCGATAATTCGGATTTACATTAATCCACGGAGTGCCCGTCGTAAAGCCTGCGTGTTCTGTCGCATCCCATTGCATTGGCGTACGTGCATTGTCGCGACCGCGATAATGAATCGCCTTTAATATTTTGTCTGGATCATACCCTTTATTGACGACAACATCGTTCCATAAATTAATCGTTTCCACGTCACGATAATATTCAATGGATGGGAAAGAAACGTTCGTCATACCGATTTCTTGTCCTTGATAAATGTATGGCGTTCCTTGCATCATATGTAGCCATGTCGCTAACATTTTTGCACTTTCTACCCGATACGTTTTGTCGTCACCAAAACGCGAAACAGAACGCGGTTGATCGTGATTTTCTAAATAGAGTGAGTTCCACCCTTTTCCGTGAAGTTCCACTTGCCACTTGCTCATAATTTTTTTCAAGTCGGTCAATTTCCACGGTTGAATGTCCCATTTCCCAAGCGGACTTCCTGGCTTCGAATCAACATCCATATGCTCAAATTGAAACAACATATTCATAACGCCATCTTGCTCGTTCGTAAATCGAATCGCATCGTCTGTTGTGACCATCGGCGTTTCTCCGACCGTCATAATGTCATATTTACTTAACACTTTCTCTTTCATTTCACGCAAATAGTCCATTAACTTCGGTCCGTTCACAAAATATTGACCGCCCCATTGATAACGATCGTCAGGATTTTTCACCGGAGCATCTGGCAACCCTTCCACTTTTGATAATAAGTTGATAACATCCATCCGAAATCCGTCAATACCGCGGTCTAGCCACCATGTCATCATGTTGAAAATTTCTTCGCGCACCTTTTCGTTTTCCCAGTTTAAATCTGGTTGTTTTTTCGAAAATAAATGCAAATAATATTCCCCTGTCGCTTCATCATATTGCCAAGCTGAACCGCTGAAAAATGATTGCCAGTTGTTCGGCTCTTTCCCATCTTTCCCCGGACGCCAAATGTAATAGTCGCGGTACGGATTGTCTTTTGACTTGCGCGATTCAATAAACCAATGATGTTCATCAGACGTATGGTTGACGACTAAATCCATCACTAATTTCATCCCGCGGGCATGCATTTCGTGAAGCAGTTCGTCCCAGTCAGCGAGCGTACCAAACTCGTCCATAATGTCTTGGTAATCGCTAATATCATAGCCGTTATCGTCGTTTGGCGACTTATAAACAGGCGACAGCCAAACGACATCGACACCAAGCTCTTGCAGATAATCTAATTTTTCAATAATGCCGCGCAAATCGCCAATTCCGTCCCCATTTGAATCTTTAAAACTGCGCGGATAAATTTGGTATACAACTGCTTCTTTCCACCATTGTTTCGTTTTTGGAATCGATTCCATCTTCTTCTCCCCTCTCCATTATTCTTTTACTGAACCGGACGTTAAGCCCGATACGATATGGCGTTGGAATAATAATACCATAATGACGAGCGGAATCGTAACAATCACTGTCGCTTCATAAAGAGTTAGCCTTTACGAAGCTCGCTACCAACTGTCGATGCGCGCACAATAAGCTGAAGTGGAAACTCGTAAATTTCCTTTGTTTCATATTTTTTTGTTTGAATTTTTTCAACGATCACATCCACTGCTTTTTGCGCCATTTGTTTGACTGGCTGATGCACCGTCGTAATCGTTGGGTTTGTTAACTCCGTAATAGCTTGATTATCGAAACCGACGACTGCTAAGTCTTCAGGGATACGATAGCCGCATTTCACCGCTTCCGATATAATGCCAGCGGCCACTTCATCGCTTCCGGTGAATACAGCCGTCGGTCGCTCTGAAAGCGCCATCATTTTTTGGAATACACGATTCCCGTCTGCGATATGAAACGCATCGCGAAAAGCATACTGCTCATGAAATGAAACTTTATACTCCGCCAGCGCCTTTTTAAAACCGATTTCACGCGACTTTGCCACATTGCTTCGATAACCGCCGGAACAGTATGCGATTTTCGTATGGCCTTGTTCGAGCAAATGTTTTGTCGCTATGTATCCCCCGTATACTTGATCGAGCCGAACGGTTGGAACGTTTGCACGATCATCAAACTCATTACAAAGGACAATCGGTCCATACTGTAAAAAAGGTTTCAGCTTTTTCCACTCGTTTTGAATGGAGGCTAAAATAACCCCGTCAACTTGTTTTGTTTTTAATAAATTCATGTAGTTTAATTCTTTTTCTGGCGAATAGCGCGTCTGACAAATAATAAGCTGATAACCATGTTCTGCTGCTGCCATTTCTGTCGCTTCCACAAGCTCGCTAAAAAACGGATTTGTAATGCGCGGAATAAATAGCGCTAAAATGCTCGTTTTTTGATTCCGCAAACTTCTCGCCGATGAATTAGGTACATATCCTAACTTCTCCATCGCTTCAAGCACGAGCTTTCGTTTCTCTTCTGACACGTACGGGTGATTGTTAATAACGCGCGAAACCGTCGTCCGTGAAAGCCCTGTTAGCTTGGCGACATCTTCAATCGTCGCCATCCTCCCATTCCCCCCTCATTCGAATCGAAAAGAAACGAATGAAATCGTTCTCATACTCGTATTATACGCACATCACCTTGTATATGCAAATTAATTTTTTAAAAATTTTTTCATCAAAAAAAGCTTCTGAAGCGTATTACGCTTCAGAAGCTTGTTCCACAATTGTTGTGAATTGGCGACGATGTTGAATCGTAAAATACGTCATCGTTCCTGCCATCATAACGACGATAAACATAAGCAATTTGCCGACGTTTTCCCACATAAACGAGAAATCACCGCTTGAAATGACAGCTTTTAATCCGAAAACAGAATATGTCATTGGAAGCCATGCGTTAAAATGTTGCAACGAACGTGGAATTAACTCAAGCGGGAACGTTCCGGCACTCGTTGTCAATTGTAAAATTAAGACGACAATCCCGATAAATCGTCCCGGATCACCAAAAACGGTCACGAGAAATTGAATGACAGATAAAAAGGTAATGCTTGTCACGATGCTAAATACGATAAATAACGGAACGCTTTTCACCTGTAAATCAAGCCCGAAAAGCAATACGCTGTCCGCAAGAAGCGCTTGTAACACACCCACACCAATGAGTACACCAAACTTCGCAAAAAACCATTGAAATGGTGAGCGTGGCACTCCAGCCGGTTCGCGAAGTGGAAAGACGATCGAAAGTAAAAGCGCACCGACAAACAATCCTAACGACAAGAAATATGGTGTAAACCCTGTTCCGTAGTTTGGCACTTCATTGATTTTTTTATCTTTTACTTTCACCGGTTCGGCAAACATGTTATATACGTCTTCGTTTGCTTTAACGTTGCTTGCTTTTTCAGCACCTTCTTTCAATTTATCTGCTAGTTCTCCTGAACCGTCTGCAAGCTGATTCATTCCAGCTTGTAATGCTTCGGTTCCGTTTGTTAGTTCATTCATTCCGTTCGCTAATTGTTGTGCACCATCCGCTAACCGATGCGTACCATCTTGCAGTTGGTCGCCCCCATTCGCAAGAGCTTGCAAACCAGAAGCAAGTGTTTGACCACCACTTGCGAGCTTCTCTGTCCCTTGTTTCGCTTCTTGCATTTTTTCATGTAACGTATGCATGCCCGAAACAAGCTGTTCTTGTCCGTTCACTAATGCATTTGCGCCATCGGCGAGTTGCTGTTGTCCAGCAAGCAGTTCGTTTACGCCGCTATCGAGAGCCGCATGCCCTTCATGTAGTTGCTTTGCCCCTGCGCTTAACGATGCCGCTCCCTCTTGTAACGCTTTTGCTCCATCGTTTAACTGCGCAACTCCACCCTGTACTCGCTTGCTTCCAAGTGATAGTTGCACAACGTTTTGTTTTAATTGCTCATACACCGCTTTTTGGGCCGGATCTGACGTTTGCGCAATAAGCGTATTAAGCTGTGCAGCGAGTTGCTCTAACCCGCTTGTCACTTGCGTCGCGCCCGTTTGAACTTGCGTAGCTCCTTGTTGCCACTCGGCAAGCGATGTAACTAGCTTTTCTGTTCCGCCACTTAATTGCTCTGAGCCTTGTAAAAGTTGTGGCATGCGAGCATCGAGAGCTTTCATTCCTTCAAGTATACGATTTGTACCTAAAGCCAGTTTTACTGTTCCTTCTTTTGCTTGCTGTGCTCCTGCAAGCAATTGTCCTTGCCCATCTACCATGCGCTTCATTCCATCATGAAGCGTTTGAACACCGGTTTGAACTTGCATTGAACCGTCAGCTGCTTGGTGCAAACCGTCCGTAAATGTAATTGATTTTTCAGCAAGCGTCGCCAAATGGCGATACAATTCATTGGAGCCATCTTGCGCTTTGTTCATCCCATCATATAGCCTGTTCGTTCCGTCTTTTGCATCTATCAATCCGTCATGCAATTTGTTAGCCCCATCGCTCGCTTTTGTTAGTCCGTCCGCCAACGTTTTTACGTTTTCAAACATGTTTTCGGCGTACGTTTCGGTTAATGTTTTTGCTACCTCTGTTTTAATTTTTTCTACTGCTGTTCCACCAATTTGAGCAGATAAAAAGTTAAACCCTTCATTCGGCTTGTAAATAAGTTGAAGCTTTTTCGGGTGATCATCTTGTAACGTCGTTGCGTTTTTAGAAAAATCTTCAGGAATTTCAATCAGCATATAATACCGTTGCTCTTTTAATCCTTTTTCCCCTTCACTTTGGCTTACAAAATGCCAATCAAACTGTTTCTTTTCTTTTAGCTTGTCAACGAGATCATCACCAATATGGAGCTCTTCTCCTTCAAATGTCGCACCTTTGTCATTATTGACAACAGCGACAGGCAAATCGTCTAAATGATCATACGGATCCCAAAACGCCCATAAAAACATACCGCTGTATAAAAGAGGAATAAATAAAACAGCGATAATCGGAATGAGCACTTTCCGATTGGACGTGACTGCTTTTATTTCTTGCATCAATAATCGAAATGTATGCACATACTCAACCCCCTTTTTAAAATATTGACCAATTTGTTCATTTAGTCATTTCATGCGAAAAAGAGAAGGATCATCGTGGAAATAATCCTTTCAATAAATACAAATCAAACAGTTCAGCAATTTTTTGTTGTGGCAACGGTTCGTGTTCTTTTTCCCAATCGACGTTTAAAGCAATATACATTTTAAACATTAAAAATGCCGTTAATTCCGCATCGCACGAACGAATTTCACCTTTTGCCATCGCTTCTTCAATTTTTTCACGAACGTAAGCGATCATTTCGCGATCAAGTCGCTTCATCACATCACGTACAGCTGGTGTGCCGATATCGCGCACTTCTTGTAACAGCTTAATCGTCAATTCATGTTCTTTGCGAAACGTAAAAATGCGTTGCAAAGCACGTTGCACATTTTCATTAAACGATAAGCGATGATCAATCGCGGCATCTGCCTCACGCTTAATTTCAGAAATGATAGAAGAAACGATGTCTTCTAGCAGCTCTTCTTTGCTTTTGAAAAACGTGTAAATCGTCCCTTTTCCGACATTCGCCATTTTTGCCACTTGATCGATCGTTGTTGCCTTATAACCGAATAACGAAAATGACTTTGCTGCCGCTTCAATAATTTGTTTTCTTTTATCTGACATAGGCGTTCATCCTTTATTTTGACTAAATGAACATTTTGGTCATTTCGTTTTATATCGTAACACATATGATCTGTAGTTGCAAGAAAAAAGGTGCCTTTTATAGCGACACCTTTTCTTTCGTATAAGCTAAATAATGCAATACTTTTTTAACTGCCTCTTCCCCTTGATCGATGCAATCCGGGAGCCCAAGCCCTTCATACGAACTTCCTGCCAAAAAGATGCCTGGAAGATGTTGTTGCATATGTTGTTTCACCCGTTCCATCCGTTCACGATGACCGACCGTATATTGCGGCATCGATTGTTTCCAACGTGTCACAATCGAAAACATCGGATTCATCGTAATATTCATCACTTTATTTAAATCGTCCATCACGACTTGAACGATATCTTCGTCTGTTTGATCAACAATCGCCTCATCCCCAGGACGTCCGACATAACAACGCAACAAGACGTAACCTTCTGGTGTCGTATGTGGCCATTTTTTATGCGTCCACGTACATGCGGTAATCGTATAATCGCTATCACGCGAAACAACAAATCCCGTTCCATTCATATCCTTCGCGACCGCTTCTTTCGGAAACGCTAATGCGACCGTTGCAACAGACGTCGATGGCATCGTTTCAAAAGAAGAAAACGTTGTTTCATTCGGAAAAAGCGATGGCAATGATTGATGCGGAACAGCGACTACAACGCTATCCGCTTCTTTTTTCTCCCCGTTGCTTAACGTTAAAACGTATTTGTCATCGACCTTTTCGATATGCTCGACTCGCACCCCTTTATGCACCGTTCCTTTTTCTAACTTTTGCTCAATCGCATCGACAAGCGAAGCCAACCCCGTTTTTAACGTTTGAAAAATGCCTTTGTCGCTTTTTTGTTTCGTTTTTTGTTTCGGCATCGACCGCTTCATGCCGAGCACGAGACTTCCGTGTTTTTGCTCTAAGTGGAAATATTGAGGGAACGTTGCCATTAAGCTAAGCTGGTCAATATCGCCTGCATAAATGCCTGATAATAAAGGTTCAATGAGGCGATCCACCACTTCATTTCCGAGACGACGGCGGAAAAATTGCCCGAGCGATACGTCCCCCTTCGTTTTTAACGGTGGCAAAACAAAGTCAGCTGCAGCTCGCAACTTTCCAAATGGCGAAAACAGCCGCGTTACAACAAACGGTGCAAGCTTCGTCGGAATGCCCATCACCGCTCCGCCTGGAATTGGGTGAAGCGTTCGATTAACGAGAATGTACGATTGACCTGCCGTATTATGCACGAGCTCTTTCTCAAGCCCGACTTCGTGAATAAGGCGTGAGGCGCTCATTTTTCGTGCCAAAAAAGAATCCGGTCCGCGCTCAATGACAAAACCATCGCGATACACCGTTTGTACTTTTCCGCCAAGTCGATGACTCGCTTCAATTAATTCACACGAAATGGGCAGCTGTTTTTCGCGCGCTTCTTTTTGCAAGTAATACGCTGCCGCAAGTCCCGTCATCCCACCGCCAATAATGACGACTTTCTTTTTCATAATGACTCGCCTTCTTTACGTAAATGATTTAAAACAACAGTTGCAAGGGCGTCAATAAACTGTGGATGGGCGTTTGGCATCGGCGGGCGATAGTAACTGACGCCAAGTTCATCTGTTACTTGTTTACATTCAATGTCGTTATCGTACAACACTTCTAAATGATCGGACACAAATCCTGCTGGAACGTATACGAATGCCTCGTACCCTTTTTCTTCATATAGTTGTCGCGTTAAATCTTGCACATCAGGACCTAGCCAAGGCTCTGGCGTATTGCCTGCACTTTGCCAACCAATGACGTATTCCGAAACACTTGCTTCTTTCGCAATGAAATCGGCTGTTTCTTGTAGTTGTTTTGGATACGGATCTCCCATTGCGATAATTTTTTCAGGCAAGCTGTGGGCGGAAACGATCAACACCGCTTTTTCCCGCTCTCGTTCAGACATCGAAGCATACGTTTCTTTTACCCGTTCTGCCCAATATTGAATAAATTTCGGTTCAGTATACCAACTTTCCACACACGTCAACTTCGGTCCACCTAAACGGGCCGCCTCTTCTTTTGCTCGTCCGTTATATGATTTGACACTAAATGTCGAAAAATGCGGCGCTAATACGATCGAAACCGCTTCTTTTATCCCATCTTCATGCATTTGCTGAACGGCATCTTCAACGAACGGCTCAATATGCTTTAATCCTAAATACATGCGAAATTCAATCTCATCTTGTACTTCATTAAGTCGCTCGGCAAGTTTTTCCGCCTGTTGTTTTGTAATAGCTGCAAGCGGTGAGATGCCCCCGATCGCTTCGTAACGCTCGCGAAGATCGGCTAGCATCTCTTCCGACGGTTTGCGACCATGACGAATGTGCGTGTAATATCGCTCTAAATCCTCTTCTTTATACGGCGTGCCGTACGCCATGACAAGCAATCCCATTACTTTTTTTGACATCGTTTATTCATCCTTTTCTTTTTGCTGAATAATCGTGGATAAACGCTGTAAGTCGTTTTAACGTTTCTGGCTTGATTTGTGGGAAAATGCCGTGCCCTAAATTAAATACATACCCGCCTTCATGCGCCATGCCTTCATCTAAAATTTGTTTGACGCGCGCTTCAATAACTTCCCATGGGGCAAGCAATACGGCTGGATCTAAATTGCCTTGCAGTGCTTTTGTCAGCCCCATCTCGCGCGCTTCACGAATCGATAAGCGCCAATCTAAACCGACGACATCAAGCGGCAAATCGTGCCATTCTTTCGCTAAATGGCTTGCGCCAACTCCAAACATAATAAGCGGAACATGTTCGTCACGAAGCGCGGTAAAAATACGCTCCATCGTCGGTTTAATAAATTGACGATAATCAGAAACATTGACTGCACCAACCCAAGAATCGAAAATTTGAATGGCGCTTGCCCCGGCACGAATTTGCGCTTTCACGTAACGAATTGTCATATCCGCTAGCTTATCCATAAGCGCAAACCATGCTTTCGGTTCCGCATACATAAACGCTTTCGTTTTATTATAGTTTTTCGAAGGCCCACCTTCAATCATATAGCTTGCTAAAGTAAACGGCGCACCAGCAAAACCGATGAGCGGAACAGTCAGTTGCTCTTTCGTCAATAGGCGAATCGTTTCAAGCACGTATGGCACGTCGTTTTCTGGATCAATTTCACCGAGACGTTCGACATCGGCAAGCGAACGAATCGGATTGTCGATAACTGGTCCGATACCCGCTTTAATATCGACATCGACACCGATCGCTGGAAGCGGTGACATAATATCTTTATATAAAATGGCCGCATCGACGTTATATTGTTCAACAGGCAAACGCGTCACATAGGCGCATAGCTCTGGTTGGTGTGTAATTTCAAAAAGCGAATATTTTTCTTTCAACGCGCGGTATTCCGGTTGCGAACGCCCTGCTTGTCTCATATACCAAACAGGAACGTATTCCGTCGCTTCTCCGCGACAGGCACGTAAAAATGTATCGTTTTTAATCATCATGTCCATCCTTTCATGTTATGTAATCGCTTATATTGTAGTGTAGCGAAATTGTTTATTTGTTTCCACTAACACAACTATACCGATTTTTTCACCGTCTGGGTAGTAATAATGTGCAACGTTCATGAAATCGCCAAGAAGAAAAGAAAGTGGTAAAATATGAGCAAGAAAAGGAAGGGGATGATATCGGTGTACGTATTTATGACAAATGGCACAATCGACTACTTAAAACGATTACGCGATCAGCATCCAAATGAGCGCATGTTGCTCGCATGTAATGAGGACAATGGTATGCTTATTCATGAAACAGAAGGAACAAGCGTCTTTCACGAGCCGCGTCCGTACGAAGTGCTTGATGCCGTCGGATCATTTGGGGGAACGTTTATCGTTTGTAATAACATTCCTGTCACAGATGAAGGTAGACCACTATTTGAACATCGCTTCAATCAGCGAGCGCGTTTAATTGAAAAAGAACCTGGCTTTGTCGCCATTCGCGTGTTACGTCCGTTAAAAAGCGATACATACGTCATTATGACGATGTGGGAAAATGAAAGTGCCTTTCGTCATTGGCAACAGTCTAAAGCTTACGAAAAAGCGCACCAAAAACGTGGCACAGAAAAGGGAATCGATCAACAACGGTCCATTTTTCCGCGTCCATCCTATGTGACAACATATGCAGTTGTAAAAGAAGGCTGACACACCGTCAGCCTTATCCATTCCAAGCGTTCATGCCGCCGCGCACGTTCACGACGCGCTTAAATCCATTTTTCGCTAATATTTTTGTCGCTTGATTGCTACGCATACCACTTTGACAAATCACAATCGTCTCTTTTTCGCGATCGAACTCATGTAGTTGATCAGCCAACTGATGAAGCGAGATATTTTTAAATTGACGAATGTTGCGCGCGCGATATTCCGCAGGTGTGCGTACATCAATAAATTGGCGGTCTTTCGTTTGTTTTAATTTTTCTTTTAACTCATCTGGTGTAATATGCTCCACACCTTTTGTTGGCAACATTTTTGCCGCAACAAAATAAATAAGCAAAATGATGAGAACGACATTAATCCATGTACCCATATATGTCTCTCCTAAATACATATGTGGGTATATTAACCCGTTTTCGATCATTTGTCAACGATGGTATAATGAAAAAAAACAGAAGGAGCGGTTCACGTGAAAACATTACTATTTGCTAAGCTTCGTGAATATTACGACGAAATGGTTACGATTCGCCGTTATTTGCATCAACATCCCGAACTATCGTTTCAAGAGTATAAAACAGCCGCATATATTGCCAATTACTATAAACAACTTGGCATTCCTGTGCGAACAAATATTGGAGGAAACGGGATCGTCGCAACTATTCATGGCCAACAAGGCGGAAAAACAGTAGCGCTTCGGGCGGATTTTGACGCCCTTCCGATTCAAGATGAAAAAGATGTACCATATAAATCAACCGTTCCAGGTGTCATGCACGCGTGTGGGCACGATGGGCATACGGCCACGCTTCTCGTTCTTGCCAAAGCGCTATATGAATTACGTGAACATTGGAGAGGTACGATTGTTTGCATCCATCAACATGCAGAGGAATACGCACCAGGCGGGGCAAAGGCGATGATTGAAGACGGCTGTTTAGAAGGAGTAGATGCCATTTTCGGCACACATATATGGGCGACAGCGCCAACAGGTGTCATTCAATATCGGACAGGACCGATTATGGCAGCGGCAGACCGATTCCAAGTCGTCATTCGAGGTTCTGGCGGTCACGGAGCAGAGCCGCACAAAACAAAAGATGCAATCGTTACCGCCTCGCAACTCGTACTACATTTGCAGCAAATCGTTAGCCGTCGCGTCAATCCGCTTGAACCTGCTGTCGTCTCTATCGGCTCTTTCGTTTCCGACAACGCATTTAACGTCATCGCCGATCGCGCCACATTAATCGGAACAGTGCGAACATTTTCTGAGCAAGTACGTGACGATATTGAACAAGAAATTGAGCAAATTGTTAAAGGTACATGCATCGCCAACGGTTGTACGTATGAATACACGTACACCCGCGGTTATCCGCCTGTTGTGAACCATGAAGAAGAAACGAAATTTCTCGCCTCTATCGCCCATGAAATAGATGAAGTCACCGACGTCGTCGAAATTCCTCCGCATATGGGCGGAGAAGATTTCGCCTATTATTTACAACGTGTAAAAGGAACGTTTTTCTTTACAGGGGCAAAAGCCGAAACAACAACAATCGCTTATCCGCATCATCATCCGAAATTTGACTTTGATGAACGTGCGATGCTTATTGCAGCGAAAACACTCGGTCTTGCAGCCATTCAATATACGGAAAAGTAAAAGAAGCGGTTCAAGCCGCTCCTTTTTTTCCGACATAGAACATAACCACACCGTAGCATATGAAAACAATGAAAAACGTCGATAACATAGTGAAAACGCCATGAGCGATATATGCAACCATACCAAAAATAAACGCTTGATTCACCCCAATAGTCAATAACACACTCATAAACGATCGGTGCGCCTCAACAGACGAGATCGGATAAAGGGAGAGAAGCGGATGCCCGCGATGGTGCAAGCGAAGCGAAAGCAATTGTACCGCTGTTGCATACGAACATAAAAGAGCAAACCACTCCACACCGCGAGGCAATGTAAAAATAAAGACGCTACCGATCACAGTCAAGCGAACGAACAAACCGAAATAATCGCCCGCACGGAAAAATGTACGTACATACAAATACGTATACGGTCGCATATGCCAACGATCGAACAAACGGAAAAGGAAACGAAGTGACGTTCGTTTTTTCACCGTATGTTTCATGTGAGGAACATCAACAAACGCGTGGGCGAGCCGATAAAACGCTTGCATTCGTCGCCGTTCATCAGCAAGCAATTGCTCCCATTGAAGCCCATTTTTGCGTCCTTTTCGCCCCACATATCGCGCAAGGATAACCATAAACAGCAAAGGGACAAACATCCACACATATTGTTGGAGAAATAAAAAATAAAAAAACGCTGCATTCGTTAAAAAGCGAACAAACGTATGAAAATGATCTCGCCCAATTCGTGCCTCCTCTTGCCATTGAACGAACATATTCCATCCTGTTAAAAACACAATCGTCAACAAGACGATAAACAACGGCTGCGATGAAAATTGAAAATGCAAAGGCAAAAGGACGACAAATACAATAAACGAAACGTACAAATGCAGAAAGAAGCTGTACACCGCAGCACGCCAAAAATACGGACGAAGCCGTCGCTCGATCGGAAGAAAAAATACCGCATCTGCTTCTTTAACAAACGTCCGCACTCCACCTTGCGTCACCGCAAAAGCGAGCAGAAGCGAAGCAACAACAGCATAAGGAAAAGACACCAGTTCATCAACTGCTCGCTTATAAAATACCGCACTTGCCCCGATTCCGATAAATAAGACAAGCAACAAATGATCGTTGAACATATAACGACCGTACCGTCTCACCTCGGCGAGATGAGCAATCATCCGCTTTTTCCATAACTGCTGTCCATCAATCATCGTTCGTCTCTTCCTTCGTTAATTCGATATATATATCATCAAGCGTAGCATGAGGCATATGTAACTGCTCTTGAAGCATTGGCAATGATCCGCTTGCTTTCACTTGCCCATCATGTAAAATGATAAACGAATCACAATACCGCTCGGCTGTCGCTAAAATGTGCGTCGACAACAGCACACCCGCTCCCTCCTTTTTTCTTTCCTCAATAAGCTGAAGTAGCGCTTGAATGGCGAGCGGATCTAATCCAACAAATGGTTCATCAATAATATAAAGCGGTACATCGACTAAAAAAGCGCACATAATCATTACTTTTTGTTTCATTCCTTTTGAAAAAAATGCAGGAAACGAACTTAACTTTTTCTCAAGCCGAAACGCCTTCAACAACTGTGGCACGCGCTGTTCGTATGCTCGATCCGTCACACCATACGCCATGGCGGTGAGACGTAAATGTTCTTCAAGCGTCAATTCTTCGTATAGCGCAGGCATTTCCGGAATGTATGTAAATTGTGTGCGATATGCTTGTGGATCATCTTGAAACGTCATACCGTTTATTGTAATTGTTCCTTTACGCGGTTGCATCAATCCGATAATATGTTTAATTGTCGTACTTTTTCCTGCTCCATTTAACCCGATCAGCGCGACAACTTCCCCTTTTTGCACGGTAAACGATACGTCATCTAAAATATCTTTGTTCGTATAGCCCCCGAATATATGCTGAACTTGTAATAGTGCCATCATCGCTTTCCTTTCTTCCGTCATTATTTTTTATTTTAACAAATGAATAATAAAAAGAAAAACGGGTTATGATAAGTAGCGAAGAGGGACAAACAAGTAGCAAGTCGCAGTGAGCAACAAAGCAAGTTCAAGAACATGATGAAATGAGGTGTCTACGGGCCGCACATTAGCTAGCCTGTAACAACGAAAGCACTCCCTTGAAAAGGGGATGGTCATCTTGAACAATGTCGCACTCACAAACGCGTAACTGATTCTACTCGTAAATGAGGTGTTCCCAAAAGACACGTAATCATAAAGATCCCTCTTCAATGGGCAGGATGCGATACGCATCCTGCTCTTTCCGTTTTTCGAAACGACGATCGTGTGGTAAAATAAAGACAAAATGGAAAGAAAGGTGGCATCAACATGAGCGACTGTATTTTTTGTAAAATTATAAACGGCGACATTCCTTGTGCAAAAGTATTTGAAAATGAACATGTCATCGCCTTTTTAGACATTAGTCAAGTGACAAAGGGGCATACGCTCGTTGTACCGAAAATACATAAAGAAAACATTTACGAGCTAACACCTGAACTTGCGCAACGTGTATTTGAAGTTGTTCCTACAATCGCCAACGCGATTCGTGAACAGTTTTCCCCAGAAGGCATCAATATTTTAAACAACAACGGAGAAATTGCAGGCCAAACCGTTTTCCATTATCATATGCATATCATTCCGCGGTACGGTAAAGGAGACGGATTTGGAGCTGTGTGGAAATCCAATCAAAGCAACTATACGTTTGATGAGTTACAACACATCGCTGCACAAATCAAACAAGCTTTATGAAAAGAAGGTGTCCCGCGCGGACACCTTCTTTCGTCATTATTACTCGCTTTTTAATGCGTCTTTTAACGATTTGTCTTTAATGTCGACATTTGCTTCTTTCATCAGCTCATCAAGCTTCGATTGTACTTTCGATGTATCGAGTTTGCTTTTTTTCACTTCGAATTCAATTTCTTCTTTCATTTCGTCAAATGACTTTTTCTCTTCTTTATCCGTTACTTTAATGATATGGTAGCCAAATTGTGTTTTCACTGGATCACTAATTTCACCGACTTTTAACGCATACGCTGCCTTTTCAAACTCTTCCACCATTTTTCCAGGACCAAACCAGCCTAAATCGCCGCCATTTTGTGCTGAACCTGTATCTTTTGAATATTCTTTTGCTAATTTCGCAAAGTCTTCACCTTTTTCTAACTTTGCTTTAATGTCTTTTGCTGTTTTTTCATCGTCGACTAAAATGTGGCTTGCTTTCACTTTCGGCTTATATTCATTGTAGTATTTTTTCAATTCTTCATCGGTTACTTTCATGTCTTCCATCGCTGCTTTCTGGCGCAACAAATCAAGCTTTACCATATCGCGAATCGCTTCTTCGCCATTTTGCTGCACCGCTAAATCATATTGCGTACCGTACATTTCTTTTAAATTTTCGATCTCGTTATTTAGCTCTTCATCCGTTACTTTAAACTTTTTACTTAACACTTTCTCATGTACGAGATCGCGTAACACGTCTTTGCCGTAACGTTCTTTCATTTCGTTGTACAATTCTTCCTTTGTAATGTTGCCTTCCTTCGTTTCAACAACAACTTCTGATCCGTTATTGCAAGCCGAAAGCGCAAGCATCGCTGCCGTCGACATGGCAACTGTCCATTTTTTCATGTTCTCACAACTCCTATCTTTAAATATACACAAAACATACTATACCATATTTTTTCCGAAAGCTAAAATAAAGCAAGCTGCGCCCATACCTTTTTGCTCCTTTTGACATACAATACATTGTCAAAGCGTCGCAACGCCTTCATATACGAAAGGAGGTGTCGTCTATGGGTGCAGGAGCAGGTTATGCAAACGGGTTTGCGTTAATCGTTGTGTTGTTTATTTTATTAATTATCGTTGGTGCCGCTTGGTTATACTAAATGAAAGAAGCTGACAGGGACACTGTCAGCTTCTTTACGCAAACAACACTTCGACGTAGGAAGAAATAAGTAAAATGGTAATAAGGACATTAATGGTACGAAATACTTTTGGCTGTTTCTCTTCTGGAATTTCTTTTTGAATACAAAGCGTATTTGTTAGCTGATTAATGATAAAAAGAATAACTGTCGCAAGGGGTATAAAATAAAGCGCCAAACGAGTCCCCTCCTGTTTTTATGTATTTACTCCCCTACTTTACAACGATTTTTTCGATAAATCAATAATGGACATTTCATTTATGCAACAATTCCTGTAAAATAATACACATAAGTACGCTAAAGGAGTTTCGAAAGATGAGCATTGAACAACGTATTGAAAAGCTGGAGTATTACTGTTCGCTCATGTTAGACATGATCGCACCGGAAAAAAAGCCGTTTTACGCGCTCGTCATCCGTTATGGCTTAACAAAAGAAGAAGTGGAAAGCATATTGCGCCTGTGCGAACAACTAAGCGAGCAATATAAACAACAAAAAGAGGAAGGTTTCGTCATCTTCACCTCGCTTTTTACACAGTTTGCGAATGCGCTTCATCCGAACCTTCCCCTTGCTGAGACGATTGATGCGTTAAAACAACAACAGCTATTCGTTCCGCTTATGACAGAGTTTCAACGTTTATTACATACGCTCAACGAATGAAGCTACTTCTTTTTGCTGCTCATCTTTCTTTTTTAACTTCCCGCTTTCTTCAACAAACTCTTGCTCGATGTTTTGAAAAGAACGTTCGAAAATTTCCATAAAATCGTCCCCGTACACATTTCGGATCATACACATCACTTCTAACATTTCTGGAAATTTACCATACAATTCATATAAAGGTTGAATGCCTTGGAGCACAGACGTCCGTTTTGGATCGTACGACTCCATTAATTTTAATAAAACTTCTTCTCCTTTTTCCGTCAGTTCAATGTACGTATTTCGTTTATCGTCTTCTTTTTTCGAAAACGACAACAAGCCACGTTCCTCTAATTTTTTTGAAAAGTTAAATGCCGTCGATACGTGCATGACACCAAACTTGGCGATTTCAGAAATGGAAGCCCCTTTCAAATGGTAGGCAATCCACAAAATATGATGCTCGTTAATGTTTAAATCAAACGGTTTAATCCATTGTTGCCAATCTTTTTCGATTGATTTCCATAACGCTTTACTTAATTGGGCAACCCTTTGACTAAATAACATCGCCTCTTTAACAGAATAATGTCGTCCCGTGCTTTTCATCTCTCCACCCACTTTTTCGTATTTCCTTCTTTTTATCTTTTATTATGCCAGTAAAACAATAAATAATAAAGTATTAAATATTAAAATTTTTTAATAAATTGAAATATATAACTTTTCAAATTAGGAGGAACAAACATGATCATCGCGACGGCGACGATTGGGTTCATTTTTTTATATTTGACGATTGCCACGTTTTCTATGTTGAATAAAGCACGCATGTATCCCCCAAAAAAAGTGTTAAAGCAACGCATAAGCGTGTTCGGAAGTCTTGCTATTTTTTTTATCGCTGTCACTCTTTTGCTCATGCGTATACAGTAAGAACGATATAAGGAAAACCCGACCATAAACGATCGGGTTCTTTTTATTATTGTTGCGGAACTGTATATGTTCGTCTCATGAGCGACTGTACGATCGGATAAATGACGATCATTGCAATCGTATTGACAAACGCTGTCGGAATGACAACAGCGATAAACAGCCCGCCAAACGTTGCTCCTCCCGGCAACCCAACAATGATTAGCGCAACAGCTAAAAACGTCGCACCGGAAATGAACGTGCCCACAGCCGTAAGCAATGCCGCCTTTATTGGCGTCGCTTTCGCCTTTAGTAACGTAAACAAGCCGAAAAAGATCGCAGCCGTCACAACTTTATCAACGATGTTCGGGATAAACCCTCCTGGGAAACTCGTTGTCACTCCAGAAATGATGCCTGTGGCAATAGCTAATAAACTAACGGCTGTTTTGTTCGGAAAAAGCATAATGCCTAAAAACATCATCGTCAACATCATATCTGGCTTCATCCCGAAGAAAAACCCCGGAATAACCGTATGCAACACTGCACCAATGCCTACAAAAAGCGACAACAATACTAACGTTCTCGTGTTCATTTCTCATCTCTCCTCATCTCATTCTTTTCTCTTCTCAGCTTGTAAACAAGTTTAATAATATTATAGCACTTTAAAGTGCCAAGGTAAAATAAAAATTTTCAAAAAATATTTTTTCGGAACGTTTCCATAAACTGTACAAGTACTTCACACGCTTCCATATCTACTGCGTTATAAATAGATGCCCGGCATCCACCGACAGATCGATGACCAGCTAATCCAATCAATCCTTTTTCTTTCGCTTCCGCTAAAAACTTCTTTGTAAGCTCCTCATTCGGCAACGTAAACGTTACGTTCATATGCGAGCGGCTTTCTTTTTTTGCATGCCCTTTGTAAAAACCTTCACTTTCATCAATACAACGGTACAATATCGCAGCTTTTTCCGCATTTTTCTTTTCAATCGCTTGAACACCACCTTGTTCCTCTACCCATTCAAGAACGAGCGATAACATATAAATCGCAAACGTTGGTGGCGTGTTATATAACGAACGGCTTTCGCTATATGTGCGATAGTTTAACATTGTCGGCAAATGATCGTCTCCTTTTGCGAGCAAATCTTTCCGAATGATGACAACCGTCACGCCTGAAGGGCCTAAATTTTTCTGCGCCCCCGCATAAATAAGAGCAAAACGGCTTACATCAATATTGCGGCTTAAAATATCGCTCGACATATCTGCAATTAAATCGACAGCTACATTAGGAAATTCACGCCATTGTGTCCCTGCAATCGTGTTGTTTGATGTAATGTGCAAATACGCAGCGCGTTCAGACAATTCGATATTCGTCGGAATATATGTATATTGTTCTTCTTTCGACGAAGCTGCCACGTGCGTTGCCCCTACTTTTTTCGCTTCTTTCATCGCTTTATCCGACCATGAGTCTGTTAACACATAGTTACCGACTTCCCCTTCTTTTAACAAGTTCATCGGCACCATCGAAAATTGCAAACTAGCTCCTCCTTGTAAAAAAAGCACATCATGCGTATCAGGAATGTTCATCAGTTTGCGCAACAACGTTTCTGCGCGCTCATGCACCGCATCATATTCTTTGCTTCGATGGCTTAACTCCATAATAGACATACCTGTTTGTTGAAAGTTGAGCAATTCTTTTTGCGCCCGCTCTAACACAGCAAGCGGCAAAGCAGATGGTCCTGCGTTAAAATTGTACGCTCGCTTCACGACTTTCTCCCCCTCATATATGTAATAATATATATCCTAACATGAAACATAAAAAAATGAAGAAAAATTTTTGTGAATTTTTTAAAAAAATAAAAGACCTTGTTTATTCCAAGGCCTTCTGACGTTGCTCGCGCGCTTGCCGAATGCGCTCCATATACACTTCTCCTTCTTTTTCTAACAGCTTTTCATCTATTTTCCTTTCTTCTCTTGCTGTGCGAATCGCCATATATCCGCTAATGATAATGCCTGCAAGAAGCAATGTAATAAGCATGTGCATCCTCCTTTAAGCTTGTCTTACTTTACACATATGCAAATAAGCGAAAAAATAGACGCATAAAAGAAGGAAATAGTTGTGAATGAGCGAATATATGCAAAGGAAAGGGGTGGGAAGATGAAGACATATACGCTTACTGTTTTTGAAAAAACGGGAGAAAAACTGCTTGATGAAACATTTACTGCCGCAAATGATGAAGAAGCAAAACGAATCGGCGAACAAAAATTAAAAGAAAAACAATTTGAACATAAAACGCATCGTTGTACAACATCGAGCGGCAAATTGATTTTATTTCATCGATAAAGCCCCGATCATCTCGGGGCTAAAATAATTGTGCCATCATTTTTAATTTTTCATTTGTGTAATGTTCGTAATTTTCATTATACGCTTTCGGCTCTTTCGGATTGGCAAAATGCGTAATCGCTTTTGTTTTTGGATGCACGAATTTGCTTGACGCGCCACATCCCAGCCCGATGATCGACTGTTGCTCTTCCATAATCATAATGTTATAAATGCTTTCTTGACCCGGTAAAGCGTAACCGACGTTTTCTAAATTGCCGAGAATATTTTTTTGACGATATAAATAATACGGCACATACCCTTTTTCTTTCGTCCATCGTTCCGCACGTTTCATCATTTCACTAATTTCATCACGATCCGCTACTTTATACTTTTCCTTATTTTTCGTCATTTCCGACGCACGCTTAAACGACAACGTATGCACCGTCAACGACTCCGGCATAAGCTTTTCCGTTTGCTCAAGCGTATAACAAAACTGTTCAACACCTTCTCCTGGCAAGCCGATAATTAAATCCATATTAATATTGTTCATCCCTGCCTCGCGGGCAAGATGAAATTTCTCAATCGTCTCTTCCACCGTATGATGACGCCCAATTGCTCGCAACGTTTCTTGAATATATGATTGCGGATTAATGCTAATGCGGTCGATGTTCCATTTTTTTAACACCGCAAGCTTCTCCGATGTAATTGTATCTGGTCTTCCAGCTTCAACTGTAATTTCACGTACGCGTTCAACGTTTGGAAACACACGATACATGTGCGCATATAGTGCATCCATTTCCTCTGCCGTAATGCTTGTTGGCGTGCCGCCACCGTAATAAATAGTCGTAATCGGAATGTTGCGCTCTTTTAAAAATTTCCCGATTTGTTCCATTTCGTAATGCAATCCGAATAAAAAGGAATCAACAGATCCTTGTTTTCCTTGAATCGCGTAGGCTGGGAATGTACAATACGCGCATTTCGTCGGACAAAACGGAATGCCAATATAAATGCTTACTTCGTTCGATAAATCGTAAAGATCTGGAACAACTGTCAACTGACGATCAACAATTTGTTGCATAAGCTGAATTTTTTCATCCGTCACTAAATAATCTTCGCGCAACTCGCGATGTGCTTCTTCTCTCGTTAAGCCAGAGCGCAATTTTTGATGCAATAATTTCACTGGACGAACACCTGTTAAAATACCCCATTGTTGCACAAAGTCTGTATATTGCTGCATAAGGGATAAATATATATAGGAAACCGCATGTTTCACTTGTTTCATGCGTCCTTTTTCTTCTTCTGTCTTCCACGATCGTGCGTGATAAGCCTCATACGTGCGACCGTGTTCATGTTGCAACGTACCACTAACAACGAGCCGGTCTCCTTGTTGTATGTCCATCGTCACACGTACTTCCGCTTCTTCTGTCGCCATAAAAGAGAGCGTTGCCTCTTCAAAAAATAAACCGGTAATGACCTCAAGAGAACGTTGAAAACGATCCACCGGCTCAAGTCCGCAAATATGAATACGCAATGAAATCACCTTTCGCTTCGAAGTATTAAACTCATTTAAGTGTACAGAAGAAGCGAAAAGCTCGTCAAGAAACGGAATTTATTTTTTCTCTATTGTACGAATTTGACGTAAAAACTGAGGACGATGTTGTTTCCGAAAATGTTCTTTAATCATATATGCGACACCAAGTTGGTCGTTTGAACGCGTCACCCAGTCAGCAACAGCTTTGACTTCTTTTGAAGCATTTCCCATCGCAACGCCAAGACCGGCCGCTTCAATGGCTGGCATATCGTCCAAATGGTCACCGATGACGACCATTTCTTTTAACGAAATGCCGAGCTCGTTTCCAAGCCGAATTAACCCATTTAGTTTTGAAACGTTTGTTGGCAACAATTCAATTTTTCCATCGCTCACGCTGAGGGAAACGTCTGGAAACGCCTGTTCGATCGTTTCGACAATTTCATCACATTCATCTTCATTCGAATAAAAGACGTCGATTTTCATCACATCAATTGGATCATCGCGCAACACGTCACTTAACGAGTCAACAAATTGTGCCGGATAAAAAAATGGATCTCCTAAAATTGTCTTCGCAATCATGTTGTTTTTTATTTTTTTTCGATTTCCGATCGAATACCGTTCGTGAAGCAAGCGTACGTTGCAATTGAAATGCTCAAGCACGTGTACAATATCGAACGTTTTTTGCGCTGGAATGACAGAGGCGTGTAGCCTTTCTTCTAACGACTTTGCAACAAGCGCCCCTCGAAACGTCACTAAATACGAATCTAGCTTCAACGCCTTCGCTACTTTTTTCGCTGATAAAAAGTTTCTTGACGTCATCAAAGTCACATACACATCTTTTTTCTTCACAAAATCGATCGCTTCTTTCGTTTTTTTCTCCAACTTGCCATTCGATTTTAATAATGTTCCGTCAATATTTAGCGCAAGTAATTTATACATGAACGTCCCCCCTCGATGTCTTGGCTTCATTCATACGTATGACAAGGGGGGAAAAAAAAGAACACCCATTTTTATGAGTGTCCGTCATATAGTTCGTCAATTGGCTGAATCATCGCATTCATCGCTTTGGCAAACAACTCGTTTAAACGTTCTTCGGCATGAATGAGCCGCGCAATGTTTTCATTCATTTCAATAATATGTAAATGTTGTTGCAACAATTCGACATCTGCATCGCTGACCGGGAATCCGCTCATTTGTTTTTGTTGGAGCTGTTTTTGTAGCGCACGAAATTTCGTGAATAATTGGTGCGCAGTCGGATCGCGCTGCACTTGCTCGTAGGCGCGGCGAAGCTCGGCAAATGGCTCACTTGTACGAATCGCTATTGAAAGCTCGTGAATGGCTTGAAGGACGTCCATGCGGCACACTCCTCTCATTTTCCTTTTCTTTTTACCCTATGATCGAAGCGGCCGCTGTATGTCTACATTTGAACGAAAAACGTGATACAACCTTGAATGAGCCCGATGATCCCACCTAGCAAAGCCCCTAAATACGTAATCATTTTAAATTCACGGCGCGAAATTGTTAAAATCATTTCTTCTAGCCGTTCAACAGAAAACGATGCGACTTCTTCACGAACGATATCTTGCAAATGAAGCTGTTTCATCCATCGTTCGATGCGTTCGGAAGCAAATTGTAAAAGGAAGCGAACGAGCGTCGGTAATGAATGCCGCACATAAGGTGCAACGAGTGCACCAAGCGGTTTTTGGAGCGGCTCTTGTACAATGAATGCGGTGAGACGTTTCACCCATACGACGATTTTTTCTTGATCGATTATTTGCTCCACCTCATGTATACGCATCTCCTTCACTTTTTCCCATTCGTTTATGAATAGTTGCACAAGCAGCTGTTTTGCTCCTTCACTTTGTAAAAATTTCACGATTTCCGGGCGAATTTTTTCCGCCAAACTAACGTTGCCAAGAAACATTTGAAGCATATTGCCAAACATGCCTCGGCTTTGTAAAAATTCATTGATCATATGCTCAATTTGACGTTCTCCTTGCTCACTCTCAACATACGTGCGCAAACGGAGCAATAAGCGATCGACAATCGAAGGAATAGCATGATCTATTTTTTGTAATACCTCAATTGGAATGATTTCATGAAGCGAACGTTGACGATATTGCGACATGAACGTTTTATATTTCGTTTCTATCCATGTTTCTGCCGTTTGTTTCGGATCTGGCATCCCGAATTGCTTCAGCCATTGTTCAACAGTTCGATCTGATTGTAGCCATTTTTCTACTTCTTCTTGCACGTAGTTCGTCATATCTTGAACGAACGATGGGTCGTTTAATTTTCGACGCAACCCTTCCGCTGTTAATAAATGTTCCACAACCATACGTCCAAGTTGTTCCGCTAATTCCTCTCTCCGTTTCGGAATAAGTCCAGGTGTGAATGGTAGTCTTTTTCCTGCAATATATATCGGACGATACGGTCGAAAAAGCATTTTAATCGCAAGGGAATTTGTCATTCCCCCAATAAATGCTCCAACCACGATCATAAATAATAAATAAAGAAAAAGCCCCATAACGATCTCCCTTCTGCCAATAAGCTATTCTAACCATTCATTATAGGGCTTGTCCGCTATGAGCGCAAATGTGCGATAACTGCTTATGCAACTGTTTCAAACATTTACATAACAACAACCGGAATACTTCTCGTTCTGTCGCATGTTCTGATGCACACCATGCTTCTTTATATATATTCATTTTCTCAAATTGTTGTCGCCAATCATCTTTTTTCTCTTTCTTTTCTCTATCCCATTCTTTTCCGATGTGCAGTACATATAAATAACGAATAAGCGCTTCTTCCTCTTCATCTAAATCGTAATTCGTCAATGCATGTAAAAGCTGAACAATCATCATTTTCACCTCTCGTTATGAATATATGTGCGCACAACGTGAATGATGTATACTTTTTTTCCGTTCATACAAAATAATGAATAAGGGGGCATGTATGATGAAAGAACGCGATAATTATGAATGGGACATCGATCGTATGATCAATGAAGGCATGGCGGGAGGCTATGTATATTCATGCCATCGCGCCACGAATATTGAAGAAGCGCGTGATGTACAAACGGAACAACCACCACATGAAGTAAAATGAGGCGGCGAGCATTTTCTCGCCGCTTTTTGTATAATAGTCGTGAGGAGAGACGAAAGGAATGGACATACATGTTAGAAAAATTACGAGCATATTATCGAGATGCGCTTGTTGAATATGGACAAGTGAATGAACGACATGCGTACGAGTGGTTTTCTACAGAACATGGTGAGCTTTTCGGTATCAAAAAAGAAATGCTCACGCAAAAAGAACGTGCACTATTAGCCACATTGTTTACACCGTATGAAGCCGTAACTGCTCAGATGAACAAACAACAACAAGCATGGTATCGTTTTTTAATTCATGGTGCGGAACATGCTTTTGAACAATTACCTCCCTCGACACATACACGATTTATTTACTTTTACATACAAAAAGGAACAGTTGACACACGTGATTTTACGGAAGCGATCCAGTCGCTTTTCCCTTACGATGTGACGATTATTTCAGAAACAGAACAACAATGGATCGTGATTGAACAGAAAGAAGAAAGCGTTGCCTCTACCCTTCACGAATGGTTCGACACGCTATGCAGTGATTTTTACATTCAATTGCGAGCATATATTGGACAAAAATGCCTCCATTCCGTTGAACTTGCTCGTATATTCGCAGCGGAAAAACGATATTTTCACGTCGGGCTGAAACACAATCCCGCTCAACGTGTTTACTGTATTGAAGACATCTTTCCTCTTCTGCTTATTAGCGGTGAGGAGATGACATATGCGACGATGTTTTTACAGGCGGTAAAACGAGAGCACGACATGTTGGAAACAATAAAGACGTTTTTTGAATGCAATTTAAACGTTTCGCTCGCAGCGAAAAAACTTCATATGCACCGCAATAGTTTGCAATATCGTATCGATAAGTTTATCGAAAAAACAAGTATTGATATCAAACAGTTTAAAGGGGCACTGACTGTATATTTAGCGATTTTGCTTCACGAACACCATTAGGCACATTGCCCGAAAACGTTTTCTTTTTTTGTGCACGTTGTCCATTTACGCTTCGTTCGTTTTTCTATATGCTTAAATCAAATGAAATCGATTGCATAAGGAGGCATACATATGGCTGAGCTTCGTTTAGAACATGTGTATAAAATTTATGACAACAACGTCACAGCTGTAAAAGACTTTAACTTACACATTCAAGATAAAGAATTTATCGTATTCGTCGGTCCATCGGGGTGTGGAAAATCAACAACGCTTCGGATGATCGCAGGTCTTGAAGAAATTTCAAAAGGCGATTTTTATATTGACGGTAAGCGAATGAATGACGTTGCGCCAAAAGATCGCGATATTGCGATGGTATTCCAAAACTATGCGCTTTATCCACATATGAGCGTATATGACAACATGGCGTTCGGATTAAAATTGCGCAAGTTTCCAAAAGATGAAATCGATCGTCGCGTTCGTGAAGCCGCGCGCATTCTCGGCCTTGAGCAATATTTAGATCGTAAACCGAAAGCGTTATCTGGCGGTCAGCGTCAACGTGTTGCATTAGGACGCGCCATCGTGCGCGATGCGAAAGTATTTTTAATGGACGAACCTCTCTCTAACTTAGATGCAAAGTTGCGTGTACAAATGCGCGCAGAAATCGCAAAACTTCATCAACGTTTAGGCACAACGACTATTTATGTCACACACGACCAAACAGAAGCGATGACGATGGCGACGCGCCTTGTCGTTATGAAAGATGGCGTCATTCAACAAGTCGGTACACCAAAAGAAGTGTATGAAAAGCCGGAAAATATTTTCGTCGGCGGATTTATCGGCTCACCAGCGATGAACTTCTTGCGTGGCGTCCTACAAGACGGCGTATTCGTGATCGGTGACGTAAAAATTGCCGTGCCAGAAGGAAAGATGAAAGTGCTTCGCGAACAAGGTTACGTGGGCAAAGAAGTTATTTTAGGTATTCGTCCAGAAGACTTCCATGATGAGCCTGTATTTCTTGAAGCATCACAAAACACAAAAGTAAGCGCTCATGTCGAAGTCGCAGAATTGCTTGGTGCAGAGATCATGGTATATTCGCAAATTAACGGTCAAGAATTTGTTGCACGCGTTGATGCGCGCACAGACGTAAAAGCAGGTCAAACGATCGACCTTGCGTTAGATATGAATAAAGCACATTTCTTCGATGTCAACACAGAGTTGCGCATCCGTTCGAGCAATGAAAAATAATCGATAAGCCCGTTCATTTGAGCGGGCTTTTATTCTTGAATGAATTGAACGATATCGTCACCACAATGCGAACAATGAAACAAATGAACGCAGACGTGCCGCTTTCTCGTATCGGCATATCCATCAACCATCTTCATCGTATCCATATCCATATACGGACTGTAGTCATCAAAATAATCCGTCAATTTCCCTTCGTCTTTTAATTTTTCCCCACATTGATCACAATAAAAAACGATTGTCCGCAAGGCATTACATAACGGACAAATGTTCATTTTCATCCCTCGCTTCGCTATTTTCCATTATCTTTCCCACTTCACAAAAAATTACCACATAAAAAAAAGAATAATAACATGTTTTTTCCCCAAAATAGTAGTACAAGCAAGCAAACAACATTCGATGGGTTAAGCCAAGCTTGGCAGCGTGAAAAACGATCACGCGTTGCTGGTGCAAATCCAGCTAACCCAACCATAAAAAAATGTAACGAGGAGATGATTGAACATGGCAAACACAAACACAAACCAATTATTAGTATACGGTGCACAACAAGCAATTGATCAAATGAAGTACGAAATCGCTCAAGAATTTGGTGTAAACCTTGGACCAGATGCAACATCACGCGCAAACGGTTCAGTTGGTGGCGAAATTACAAAACGTCTTGTTGCAATGGCGCAACAACAATTAGGTGGATCTTACACAACTAAATAACATGGCTGAAAACCCCCAAGCGACAATCGCTTGGGGGTTTTACTGAATTCGTTGCAAAAACTGTCGTGTCCGTTGTTGATTTTCTTTATGAACGACAAGAACAGCTGCTGACGTAATATACGGATCGGAAAAATCGTATTTTTCTTGACGATCTGGACGAATGCCCACTTGGTTTGCAATCATATCAAAACGTTTCGCATCTAAACCAGCAAACATCGCATCCCATTGCGTTTCTACAAACACCGGTTTTACACCGAGACGTTTCGCTACTTCTTTGGCAATTTCCACATCAAATCCTGTTAACTCGCCTGTTTCATCATGAAATGTAAATGGCGGATACGTTCCTTCCGCGCCGATTTTTATTCCATAATCGGTTCACGAATGCGAACGAGCACTTTTCGGATGCGCCGATTTTCAACTTGACGGACAGTGACCGTTAATGACTCATGCTCAAACGATTCGCCAACGGTCGGAATGCGCTCAAACATTTCAAACACCCAGCCACCGAGCGTATGAGAGGAGCTTTCTAGCTCTTCGATACCTAAAATGTCACAAAACTCATCAAGCGGCAATTCCGCATTAAATTCGTACTCATAATCATTAATTTTTTGAAACGTTTTTACTGCCTCATCATGTTCATCCCATATTTCGCCGACAATTTGTTCCAAAATGTCTTCCAACGTAATGAGTCCGGACGTACCGCCAAACTCGTCGATGACGATTGCCATATGCACTTTACTTTTTTGCAATTCCGGCAACAAAGTGGAAATGCGCATCGACTCCACGACAAATAGCGGCGTGCGCAACAATTGGCGCACGTTTACTTCTTTTCCTTGTACGAGTTGACTGAAAAAGTCGCTTTCCGATAAAATTCCGATGACGTTATCAATGTCTCCTTCATATACAGGAACGCGTGAATATCGTTCGCGTAAAAAAATATCGCGAATTTCTTCAACTGGTTGATTCACTTCTACTGCAACCATATCGATACGTGGCGTGAAAATTTCGCCAACTAAAATGTCGTTAAAATCGAGCGAACGATGAACAAGTTCTTTCTCTTTATTGTCGATTACTCCTTCTTCTTCACTTAAGTTCACCATCACTTTAATTTCTTCTTCTGTCACAGAAGGTACATCTGTTCGCTGACCAACAAGTTTCGATACAACTTTTTTCAACATAACAAGTAGCGCTGTAACGGGAGTAAACAGTTGGATTAACATATACAGCACGTCAGAAATAAGAAGCGAAAACGACTCGGCATGTTCTTTCGCCAATGACTTTGGCAACACTTCACCAAAAATTAAAATTAAAATGGTCATGCCGACTGTGCTAATGACGAGGCCTGTATTGCCACCAAACAAGTCTGTCGCCACTTTCGCAGAAATAGATGCCGCAGCAATATTCACAATATTATTTCCGACTAAAATGGTCGAAAGAGCACGGTCGAAGTTTTCGGCAATATACAGCGCTTTTTTACTTCCCCGCCGCTTCTCATCGACATAATTTTTTAAACGAATTTTATTGACGCTTGAAAACGCTGTTTCTGAAGCTGAAAAAAAAGCGGATAAAAAAATTAAAAAGATGAGTAAAAAAATTAAACTCAGAGGCAAATCTCCCAACGAACATTCACGCTCCTATCGGATGATTTTATAAAAATATATATTCATCATACCAAATTTACATGAAAAAGAAAACGACCACACATATGTGCAGTCGTTCGTCACGATTCGATTAACATCGTCCCGATAAAAAAAGTTAACAGTAGCACGTACGTAATGTTTAATGTAATTGAAAGTTCTTCCATCTTATTCGCCCCTCCAGCAACATATTCCCCATTTCTATTTTAACAATGAGAGGAACGAATATGTTTGTCAATGATGTGAACATTTTTACTCATAAAGCGCCCAATGGTTCGTCGGACCATGCCCGCTGCCAATTTGTAACGTTTGTTCAACAGCTGCGTGGATAAATCGTTTCGCCACATCTACTGCTTCATATATTGTTTTTCCTTTCGACAGTTGCGCGGTGATGGCGGCAGCAAACGTACAACCTGTGCCGTGCGTATGTTTCGTTTCAATCCGTTCGCTTTTCCATTCGTAAAATCGTTCACCGTCATACAACAAGTCAACTAGTTCGCTTCCTTCGGCGTGTCCACCTTTCATGACAACGTACCGAACGCCCAGATGATGAAGCTTTTTTGCTGCCTCTTTTCGATCCTCTAACGTTTCAATTCGCATATTCGTTAACACTTCCGCTTCTGGAATGTTTGGCGTTAACACATAAGCAAGTGGCAACATATGACGTTTGAACGCTTCAATCGCTTCTTGCTTTAACAATGGGGCACCACCTTTTGCAATCATCACCGGATCGACAACGACACGAACCCAGCCATACTGTTTTATTTTACGAGCAACTAGCTCAATAATTTCTTCATTAAATAACATCCCCGTCTTCACCGCATCTGGCGGCAAGTCAACTGCAATCGAGTCGATTTGTTTTTCGATCGCTTCGATTGGAAGGGGGTACACTCCTTGTACACCGAGCGTATTTTGCGCCGTTACAGCTGTGATGGCTGACATGCCAAACACGTGTAATTGATGAAATGTTTTCAAATCGGCTTGAATGCCCGCTCCGCCTCCACTATCGGAACCGGCAATCGTCAATGCTTTATATACCATTCTTTCACCCCAAATATTGATAATATAGTCTCTTCGCTTCCTGAATATCATTTGTCCCATGAATGAATACACGCCCATCGGAAAAGACGACAAAACGATAAGGATGAATGGTAAACGCAAGTAAATATTCATTTTGTTCAATGCGAATGCCTTGTTGCTGTAAAAAAGAAATGAGTGTTGTCCATTCGCGCTCCCCTCGTTGCGCAGGGCGAATTTGTACCGTCTCACGTCCGCACAATACCGCAAATTTCGTTTCATTTTCATATTGGAGGGCTGGATATATTCGTTTTTCACCACACGACGAACAAGCGTCTTTTTTTAACTTGTGCACATCGATCATCCGATATTGTCCGTGCCATACATCAAACGAAACGAGCTTGCGGTTTATACGTTTATCACCTACTAAAATTTTTAATGCTTCAGCCGTTTGATGTGCAACAACCATATGGACGACAGGGCTAATGATTCCTGCTGTATCGCACGTCGCAACACCGAGCGGCACTTCTTCAAGAAGACATCGTAAGCACGGCGTTTCATTTGGGATAATCACATAACTTAATCCATAACTACCTACACACGCCCCGTAAATCCATGGCACAGCATACTTTTGTGAAACATCGTTAATGATCATCCGCACATCGAAATTATCGGTACTATCGATGATAACATGAGGGCGATCGTGTGCCACAAGATACTCAAGCAACCGCGCATCTGCATCCGCCACGATCGGCTCGATAACAACGTCGCTATTTATCGCGCGCAAATGCGTAGCGGCCGCCATCGCTTTTGGCAGGCGTTTGATTGCATCTTCTTCCGTATATAGCTGTTGGCGCTGTAAATTGCTCCACTCCACATAGTCGCGATCAACAATCGTTATTTTTCCAACCCCTGCTCGTACAAGCGTCTCCGCGTTTGCCGCTCCAAGCGCCCCAGCACCGATAATGAGCACATGTTTTTCACGAATGTGTTGTTGTCCTTTTTCCCCAATGGGAGCAAACAGTTGTTGTCGTGAATAACGATCCATTAGACGATGCTCATCCCTTCGCTCGGGCTACTCGCTGTAGCATATTTCTTTTTTGGAATGCGCCCTGCTTCATATCCAAGTCTCCCTGCCTCAATCGCAAGCTTCATCGCCTTCGCCATTTTTACCGGATCTTTCGCAGAAGCAACAGCTGTATTTAGCAATACTCCATCCGCCCCTAATTCCATTGCCAATGACGCATCTGCCGGTCCGCCAATGCCTGCGTCAATAATCACAGGGACGGTTGCTTGTTCAATAATGAATTGAATGTTTAATGGATTGATAATTCCTTGTCCTGATCCGATCGGTGAGGCGCCGGGCATGATCGCATGGCAACCGAGTTGTTGCAGTCGCTTCGCTAGCACAACATCATCTGACGTGTACGGCAAAACGATAAATCCTTCTTCTAATAACACTTCTGTCGCTTTTAACGTCTCGACAGGATCAGGCAACAACGTTTGATCGCACCCAATCACTTCTACTTTCACCATATCACAAAGCCCAGAAGCTTTCGCTAAACGGGCGATACGCACCGCTTCCTCTGCTGTTTTTGCTCCTGCCGTATTCGGTAGCAGTTTATATTTCGTTACATCTATTTTTTCTAAAAAATTCGGTTGATCGGGTGCGAAAATGTTCATCCGTCTTACCGCAAACGTTAAAATTTCTGCCCCCGACGCTTCAACCGCTTCTTTTTGAATGTCGATATTTGGATATTTCCCTGTACCAAGCAATAAGCGAGATTGAAATGTATACGGACCGATTTGTAACATATTATCCTCCCCCTACAAAGTGAACAATTTCAATGCGATCGCCGTCAGCAATCTGTTTATGTTCATAGTTCTTTTTCGGAATAATCTCCATATTGATTTCAACGATTGCGATTTTTTCATGAATATGAAAATGATGCAACAATTGAGCAACTGTACGAATGTGAGCTGGCAAGTCCATCATTTCACCATTAATGATGCAACGCATGCCCCTCCCCCTTTCTTGTTGGCGAAAACGGTGTCATATCAAATGGTACTTCTTTTCCTTCAAGCATATCGCTCACACATCGACCTGTAATCGCACTTAATAAAATGCCATTGCGATAATGTCCTGTTACAATAAACACGTTTGCGTATTGTGGATGAGCCCCGATGTAAGGCAGACCGTCCTTTGTCTGTGGACGAATGCCTGCCCAAGTTTTCTCGAATGTGCAATGGGCAATAGCCGGAACGATTTGCATTGCGCGTGTTAACAATTGATGCACGCTACATGTTTGCACGTTTTTCGTAAATGAATGTGCAATCGCACTAGCTCCGATGACAAGTCGATTATTCGCTTTCGGCACGATGTAGCAGCCGTTTTTCGCAAATACAGTAGCTTGTAAAAGAGGGGTTTCTGTCATCACCGAAACACATTCTCCTTTGACCGGATACATATGTAGCGATAACCGCAATTTTTCAGCTAACATTGGCGTCCATGCCCCGCACGCAATAATGATACGCTTTGCATATAGCGAACCACTCGTTGTTTTTACCCCTACAACACGTTCTTGTTCAACAATAAAATCGTACGCTTCCGTATACGGTAAAAACTTTGTCCCTTTTGCCATCGCTGCATGAGCAAAAGCAAGCGAAAGCTGTTTAGCATCCACTTGTTGATCGATCGTATACATCGCCCCATATTCACTTCGTACGTGCGGTTCGAGTTGCGTCACTTCATCGGAGGTTAGCCAGCGAACGTGTTGCGGTTGAATTCGCCTCCAAAATTCATAATGTTTCGTTAATTCGCTATACTCTTCCGATGTGGTTGCCATTTTTAACATTCCCGCTTCATTCCATCCAACGGTTATATTTGTTAACTCTTGCAACTCAGCGATGACGCTCGGAAATAACGCCTGACTCGCTAAAGCAAGCGGAATGATGGGATGATCTGTCGCAAACTCAGAGTGTGCACCGAGCATTCCGGCTGCGGCCGATGATGCTTCTTGTGCGAGCGCACCACGTTCAATAACGACAACTGACGCTCCTCTTTTCGTTAACTCAAAAGCGATGCTGCTGCCAATAATGCCTCCCCCAATAATTAAAACGTCCATGTATTCTCCCCCATTTGTTTCCGATATAGTTGAACCATATACAGCGGATCATCCGCGTCAAATACAGTAGACATCACCGCAATCCCTTTTGCCCCCGCCATGAACACATCACGAACATGATAAGGTTTAATGCCTCCAATGGCAACAACAGGAATGCATATGTAACTCGCCAACTGCTGCAACGATGAAAGCCCGCGCGGCTTCAAGCCTTCTTTACAATTCGTTTCATATATATGTCCGAAAACGACGTAGTCCGCTCCTTCGTCTTCCGCTTGTTTTGCTTCTTCCAACGTATGAACAGATCGGCCGACACGCAAAAATGGAAACTTCTCTTTTATTCGTTTAGGCGCCAAACTATGATGAGCGAGCTGAACGCCGCCAACGCCATAAACGACTGCGACGTCCACTCGATCATTGACGATAATTTTTTGTGTTGGCACATTTGCTTCAAGCAACTTTTCCACAATCATGCTAATTTCTTTCGCTGAGCGATGCTTTTCACGAATATGAATGTAATCGACATATGAATGGACGAGCGATGAAATATGAACAAACGTGTCCATCGACTGATTGCCTGTTGAGATGAGATGGAACTCTTTCATACTTACCGCACATCCTTTATCGCCACGTATGGGAACACGTCCGCGACGTAATATCCAGCTGCAACGATAACGCATATGACGATAAGTAAATAAATGTCATATTTCCCCATCGTCACTTCATAATAAAACGTCCGTGTTCGTTCATTTGTAAATCCTTTTGCTTCCATCGCCACCGCAATGCGCTGAGCGCGGCGAATACTTTGTGATAAAAGCGGGATCGCATATCGTTTCACCAATTCAAGTTTGCCACGAAATCCTTTCGCTTTGGCAGCCCGTCGCACCTTTAGCGCTTGATGAACCGTTTGAAATTCTTCTAACATGATCGGCAATAAACGAATAGCTGCTAAAAAACTATACGCATATTTCGGTTTCACTTTCGCTTGTTGCATGAGCGAGTAAAATAAAAGCACCGGCTTTGTCGTGAGCGCAAACATTAATCCGAAAATCGCAAACAAAAGCGTACGAAAGCCGAGGTGAACGCCGCGGTAAAAACTTTCTTCGGTAATATGAATCAGCCCCCAACGAAACCACGTCGTCTCCCCTTTTCCAAACAAAATCATCGACGACGACGTAGAAATGAAAATGAACAAAAACGGAGCAAAAAATAAAAGCATATGCTTCATCCGATAACCGCTAAACAACATAAATAAGGCGGTAAATCCGATTGTCCAGTTGATGAGTACGTTCGGATTATGGACAAAAACAATCACAACAAACATCGGCAAAAAGAAAAGCAATTTCGCTGTCGGATTCGTTTGATGCAACCATGTTTCGCGATGGTCAATGCTCCATCTCATCCTATTTCACCTCGTACAAGCATCCGCGGTGCAATCATTTCATCAGCGACAAACTTTCCGCTTTCAATGATCCATCGTCTTGTCGCGAATTCAGACACGATACGTTCATCGTGCGTCACCATGACAATTGCCTTTCCTTGTTGCCGGTATGCTTCAAGCCATTCGAGCAGCGCAAACGTATTTTTTGCATCTTGTCCGAACGTCGGTTCATCAAGAAGCAATAGGCGATGTTGCTCCGTCACCGACGCAGCAACACTTAGTCGCCGCTTTTGCCCCATCGACAATTGATACGGGTGCAAATGACGCTGCGCGCTCAAATGAAACCGTTTAAGCAATCGTTCGACTTCCTCGGCTACTTCATGTTCTGGACGTTTTTCAAGACGGAAAGAGTACGCTAACTCATCATCTACACGATTTGTAACAAATTGAAACTCGGGGTTTTGGAACACAAAAGCAATGTTGTCATATAACAATTCTTCATGTTTGACAAGCTCTCCTTGCCAATACATATCACCTTCTGTTCGAATAAGTTTCATTAAGCTTTGCAACAACGTACTTTTCCCTGCACCGTTTTCCCCTGTAACCGCAATCCATTCACCCGCATGAATCACTAACTCGTCGACCGCTATTTTTTCTTCTTTTTGTCGAAAGCCGCGAAGCGACTGTACATGTAAAAGAACATCCCCATGTGCATACGGTTGTTGCGCTGTTTTTGGCTTTTTATACGTTTCCCACACGTCTGGATGCCAAATCCCTTGTTCTGTAATAAACGAACGATACGTTGAAAAAATTTCATTCGTTCCGCCGTCAGCGATGATCTCACCATGTTCGTTAAATAAAATGATGCGCTCGACAAAGTCGAGAATGTGATCAATTTTATGTTCAACAATGACAACGGTTCGATCCTCCACCACTTCTTTTAACGTTTCCCACACAGCTTTTGTTCCTTCTTCATCAAGAAGTGCTGTCGGTTCGTCTAAACATAACACATCAGGTTCAAGCGCTAAAACTGACGCAATCGCTAACCGCTGTTTCATTCCTCCAGATAATGTTTGAATCGGTACATGAACGTGCGGGAGACGGAGGCGCACAAGACGAAGCATGCGCGCGATTTTTTCTTCCATCTCTGCACGTGGCACACCGAGATTTTCGAGAACAAAAGCCATTTCTTCATCAACATACGGCATACAAAACTGGGCATCGGGATCTTGAAACACATAGCCTACACGATTTGGAATGTGCAGTTTACTCGCTTTCATCGGCACATCGATCGAGCGCGGAATAATGCCCGCCATCACTTGCAAAAGCGTGGATTTTCCGCATCCCGATGGGCCTAAAAGCAACACTTTTTCTCCTTTTTTAATCGAAAGCGATACATCGGTAAATAACCGCTTTTCTGCCCCCGGAAATTTTAAGCGCAATTGTTCGATATGGATCAATGATGTCACATCCTATTTATCAAGTGAGTCGTAATCTTCTTTTGTCGTCGGACGCAACAATTGCGTCACACCTGTCGCTTCGAGCGCTTTCACAAGCGAATAAGCAAATACACCAGCAATGATGATCGCTCCAATGAAACGCGCACCGATAAATAACGTTAAATTCCACCATGCTAATTGGTCGATATATCCTTTGTAAAAATCAAGCACTAATGAAGCGATCGTTGAACCAACCGCTGCAAGCGACACAACCGCCACATCAAAACGTTTATAGCGGAAAGCAGCGAAAACAAGCTCGGCGAGTAACCCTTGCACAAAGCCGTAAAATAGCACCTCAAGCCCCCATTCAGAACCAGCTAAAAACTCTCCTGATGCCGCAGCCACCTCCGCAAGTAGCGCCACTCCTGGTTTACGAATTAATAAATAGGCAACAGTTGCCGCAATAAACCACATGCCATAAATGAGTTGATCAAGATGAAGTCCAAGCGGTTTTACCGCATAGTAAAGCGGTCCCCACACTTTATACACAATCCCAAACACAATCGCCACCACAACGGTCGTTAATACGTCTGTTAATTTAAGCCCTTTCGTTTGCATAAACATCCTCCTCTTCAATTGGCCAACGTTCTAATTTGTACGCCATGTCCCAAAATAAATATTCATATTGACTGCTGATCACAAAGTGTTGCTTCATCCGCTCTAACTCTTTTTCGCTAGCTGTTTTTGCGATGTCGTTTAAACGCGCAATTTGTTGTTCGACAAGCTGTTTGAACCAGTCAGAGCCGTACGCTTCAATCCATTGTGCATAAATTGGATGATTCGGCTTACAATGTTTTAACCGCTCACCAATTTCGTAATACAACCAATAGCACGGTAAAATGGCAGCTAATACATCGCCAAAACGTCCTGCAAACGACGCGCGATACATGTGGGACGTGTACGCATACGCAGTTGGAGCAGGAACAAACGACGCCTTTTCTTCTTCTGTAATACCGAGCTCTTTCATAAACGTTTCATGTAAACGAAGCTCAGCTTCATACGTACTTTGCGCATGATGCGCCATGCTTGCGGTCGTTTGTAAATCATCAGCCATCGCCCCGCCAAGCGCTTGCACTTTTGCAAAGTGTGTCAAATAATATGAATCTTGTAATACATAATAGCGAAAACAACGTAAATCAAGTGTTCCTTCCCCGATCTCCTTCACGAACGGATGATGAAAGCTCGCTTCCCAAATCGGATCGACAGCCTTGCGCAACTGCTCTGAAAACAACATAACCTCTCCCCCTTAAGAAAAATAAAAAACCACTTTCTTTGCGCAAAGAAAGTGGTTGTAAACGATGGAAATTAATAAAAGACACACTTCGCACCGTTTCCACTTCCCTACGCTGGTATGATCCAGATCAGGTTCTAAGGGTCTCAAAGGCACACTTTGATCTCAGCCTATCTAAAGGCCCCCCTAGTGGAATACATTTGCATCATTCACTTTGTCACTAATATTAGCATATTTCACACAATTGTCAAATATTTTTTATCCATCATTTGCGCGCATCGTGTTCTTCCTGTATGCTAAAGTAGCGAATATATAGTCAGGAGTGGGATGTATGGCAAATGTATTTTTAAAACGAAAAAGAAAAAAGCGGCTCGAGCTTGGACATCCGTGGGTGTTTCAAAGCGAAGTCGATTATATTGAAGGAGATTTTGAACCGGGGGATTTCGTCAACGTATATAACCATCAACGTCACTTTTTAGCGAAAGGATACATTAATCCAAAATCACAAATGATCGTGCGCGTGTTAACGCAAAATCCAAACGACGAATTAAACGCGCAATTTTTTATGAACCGTATTCGTCAAGCATGGGCGTATCGCGAACGGATGATTCCGGGCGTTCGTTCATGTCGCGCCGTTTATGGAGAAGCCGATTTTTTACCTGGGCTCATCGTTGATAAGTACGAAGATGTGCTCGTTGTGCAAATTTTATCGCTCGGCATGGAAAAAAGAAAAGAATGGATTTTACAAGCGCTTCTTGACGTTTTTCAACCGAAAGCGATTTATTTGCGCAACGACGTTCACGTGCGCGAATTAGAAGGATTAAAACAAGAAAAAGGATTTTGGTACGGCACGTGCGATACGAACGTACAAATTGAAGAAAACGGCGTGAAATACATTGTCGATATCGAAAACGGACAAAAAACAGGATTTTTCTTCGATCAACGTCAAAATCGTGCTGCCATCAAGCCGCTGATTACAAGCGAATCAACCGTGCTCGATTGTTTTACGCATACAGGTTCATTTATGTTAAACGCCTGCTTATACGGAGCAAAACATGTGACCGCTGTCGATATTTCTGAACATGCGATTGAAACAGCAAAGCGAAACGCAGAGTTAAACGGATTTACAAATGTGGATTTCGTCGTTGCGAACGCGTTTGACTACTTACGCGAATGCGTACAACAGGGGAAAAAATGGGATGTCGTCATTATTGACCCACCAGCGTTTGCAAAATCCGCTCATGCGGTGCCAAAGGCGCTTGCTGGCTATAAAGATATTAATTTAAACGGCTTAAAGTTAGTGAAAGACGGCGGCTTTTTCGTGACAGCAAGTTGTTCGTATCATGTGCACCCCGACATGTTTCAAGCGATGGTTACGGAAGCAGCGTTTGATGCGAAGAAAATTTTACGTCAAATTCATTGGAGCGGTGCAGGATATGACCATCCAAAACTACTTGCCGCCGATGAAGGCGATTATTTGAAATTTGCCATTTACGAAGTGCATTCACGCAAATAAACGTGAAAATCCCCTTTTCCATGTCGGAAAAGGGGATTTTCATTATTTCACCAAATATACACGCGCTTCATACGGACGCAATGTAAAGCGTGTCGCATGTTTATGCGGTTTTACATCGTAGTTTGTTAACACAAGTTGCTCGCTATTTAATTTCAATGAATCGTAACGATACATTGTTTTTCGGTCTGTTAAGTTCACGATGACGATCGCTTTTTCATCACCTAACGTGCGCGTATACGCATAAATTGCTTTATGGTTTTCTAATATTAAATCGTATGTTCCGTAAACAAATACGTCATGCTGTTTTCTTAGTTGAATCATGCGTTTGTAAAAGTTTAACACAGAGTTCGGGTCGTGCAACTGTTTTTTGACATTAATTTGTTTATAATTTTCATTCACACCAATCCACGGTGTTCCTGTCGTAAATCCGGCGTTTTCTTCATCCGACCATTGCATCGGCGTGCGTGAATTGTCGCGGCCGTTTTTCCAAATCCATTGCATCACTTCTTCATGTGAACGCCCTTTAGCACGTTCAATACGATAATAATTTTTGATGGCGACATCGTCATATTCATCAATCGTTTCAAATCGGACGTTCGTCATGCCAATTTCTTGCCCTTGATAAATAAACGGCGTTCCTTGCATAAGGAAATATAATGCTCCTAATGCTTTGGCACTTTCAACAAGATATTTTTCGTCATTTCCCCACGTCGACACGGAACGAGGCTGGTCATGGTTTTCAAGGAATAGTGCGTTCCAGCCAACACCTTCTAATCCTTTTTGCCATTTCGTTAATACACGTTTTAATTTCCGAACATCAACACCGCCATCTGTTCCTTTTTGCCAAAGTCCAAGATGCTCAAACTGAAAAATCATATTAAAAATGCCGTTTTCTTCACCGACCCAATCTTTTGCCTCCTCGACCGTTACTCCGTTCGCTTCTCCAACTGTCATGATGTCATAACGCGCAAACGTTTGCATTTTCAACTCACGAAGATAGTCCATAATCCCTTCTTGATTCATATGTCCGTCAAATGAAGGGACATAGTCAAGCCCTTTGGGATTTGGTAAATCAGGGAGACCTTCTTTTTTCTTAATGTGTGAAATCGCATCAACACGAAACCCATCAATGCCTTTATCGAGCCACCAATTAATCATATCATATAACGCACGACGAACATCTTCATTTTCCCAATTTAAATCCGGTTGCTTCGTTGCAAACACATGCAAATAATATTGATCCGTCGCCTCGTCATATTCCCATGCCGAGCCACCAAAAATGCTTTCCCAATTGTTCGGTTCTTTGCCGTTTTTTCCATCGCGCCAAATGTACCAATCGCGTTTTGGATTGTCGCGTGACGAACGCGATTCAATAAACCAAGGATGTTCATCGCTCGTATGGTTAATAACGAGATCTAAAATGACTTTCATGTCGCGCTTATGAATTTCTTCAAGCAGTTGATTGAAATCTTCCATCGTGCCAAACTGCTCCATAATATCTTGATAATCGCTAATATCGTAGCCGTTGTCGGCATTCGGCGATTTATAAATCGGGCAAATCCATATGACATCGATTCCAAGGTCTTTTAAATAATCAAGCTTCTGAATGATTCCTTGTAAGTCTCCGATCCCGTCTCCGTTCGAGTCCATGAAGCTTCTCGGATATATTTGATATGCAACCGCTTCTTTCCACCAAGCTCTTTTCACGTAAAAACCTCCTCAATCCATTCAAACTAAATCGCTTTCAATAATCTCTACTCTTTCATGTTAATACACAAACGCTCTCGTTAAAAGAGGAAGTTGCACTTTTTCATAAAAAATTTCATTTTATGTGTGCAAACGGTTTACATACGAACAAAAATAAGCAACGATTGATCATCGTTGCCTGTTATATACTTATAATTTTATTCCATTTCATTCACTTTATTCGTCCGATTTGAAATTGTAATGCGACCGATAAACATCGCAAAAATAAAGCCGATGCCAACGAAGATCAATCCATATAAAAATACATCGCTCAACGCATCAACAAGCGTTTGTTTTAATATAGGCACAAACATTTGTTGCATTTGTTCAGGAATTTTTTTTAACGTATCCGGATTTAAAATGACGGAATATACGCTTTGCGGGTTCGATTCAACAAGTTGCTTAAATGAATCTGTCATCGCTTGCGCTTGCGCTGGCAATTGTTCTAACAACGGAAGAAACTTCGCTTCTAATAAATCTTTCGAACGATGATTCATAATCGCTCCTAACAACGTCGCTCCAAACGTTCCACCAATTTGTCGGAAAAACTGGCTTGATGATGTTACAATGCCAAGCTGCGACTTCGGAAATACTTCTTGCAACGCGAGTGTGATAACTGGGTTGACGAATCCTAACCCAAAACCGAGCGTCGCCATAAATGACATCGCTGTCCATTTATTCGTATTGACATCCATCGTTGACAATAAGAAAAAGCCAAGCGCCACAAGCACCATCCCAACAATCACTTGCGGGCGAACACCAATTTTTTGTACAAGTCGTCCACCGATCATACTTGCGATAATAAGCGCAAACATCATCGGAAACATCATCGTTCCTGATTCTGATGGGCTCATGCCAATGATGCCTTGCATAAAGAGCGGTACAAACATAATCGCTCCAAACATGCCGACAGACATAAAAAACCCGACGCTATTAAGCACAACAAACGTTTTATTTTTTAATAAATGAATCGGCATAATCGGCTCTTCTGCTTTTCGCTCTACAAATACAAATAAACTAAAGAAAACGACCGAGCCAGCTAGTAAAGAAATAATTTGCCACGATAGCCAATCGTATTTATCGCCACCGAACGTTAAGGCAAGCAACAACGAAACAACGGCTACAACCATCGTAAACATGCCTGCCAAATCAAGCTTTACTCGCTCAGCGACGCGATGATTATGCAAACCGAGCGAAATGAGAACAATGGCTAATATACCAACAGGAAGATTAATGTAAAATACCCAACGCCAATTTAACGAATCGACAATCCATCCACCCACTTGTGGCCCAAGAATAGATGCTAATCCAAATACGCCGCCAAACACCCCTTGCCATTTTGCCCGCTCTGCTCCTGTAAACAAATCACCTATGACGATCATCGCCATCGGCATCATAATACCTCCACCAATGCCTTGAATGGCTCGGAAAATAATAAGCTGATTCATTGTTTCCGCCATGCCGCATAGCGCTGAACCGATAATAAAAATCACTAATCCAGCAATATAGATCGACTTGCGTCCAAATAAGTCAGCGAGCTTCCCAGCAATCGGAACGATCGTTGTCGATGTGAGCATATATGCTGTTGTCAACCATGCCATCATGCTCAACCCACTAAGTTCGCCAACAATGCGTGGCAACGCTGTCCCAACAATCGTGCCATCTAACGCCCCAAACAACATCGCAACAAGAAGCCCCGTAATTAAAATACCTCGTTTTTGTTGTATATTCGCAACACTTGTTTGTATCGCTGCTTGTTCTTTCATACGTCTCACTTCTCCTCTTTTTCGTTTGTCGCAACAATTTTTTCGATAATATGGACAAACTGTTCAAGCTCATCTAATCGTAATTGACATAAATAACGTTCAATAATTTTTCTTCGCTCTGCGCGTGCATGCTGAAGCATTGCTTCTCCTTTTTCAGACAACTGGACATACACGACGCGGCGATCTTCTTCATCGCGATGACGCAATACAAATCCGCTTTTATATAAGCGGTCAATCATCGTTGTAATCGCGCTCGGCTTCACAAACATTTCGTCCGCTAATTCACTTACTGTACATTTCCCGCGCTTTGAAAGCAAATTTAAAATAAAAAACTGCGGTTTCGTTAAGCCGATTTCCTCCTTTGCTAAATCCGCGGCCAATTTGCGAAGGGCTAACGAAAACGCATGCTCTAATCGCTCAACGAGTACAGTAAACGGCGTCCGCTCCATACACACCCCACCTTTTTAACGATATAAATATTTAACATAGTTAAATATAAACGAAAGAAAATATAAAGTCAATCAATTATTCCTGACGTATCAAATGATGCACTCGCTCATACATTGTCATAAGGAGGGAGTGCGATGAAACGAGATGAACAGAAAGCGTTAGAAAGAGCGATTGCGGAAATTACAGAAATTGCCGAAGGGTTTGGGCTTGATTTTTATGAAATGCGCTATGAAATTTGTCCTGCTGACATTATTTACACGTTCGGAGCATATGGCATGCCGACACGCTTTTCCCATTGGAGTTTTGGAAAACAATTTCATAAAATGAAACTTCATTATGATCTCGGATTAAGTAAAATTTACGAGCTTGTCATTAACTCCGATCCGTGCTATGCCTTTTTATTAAACACAAACACCCTTATTCAAAATAAATTAATTGTCGCGCATGTCCTTGCCCATAGCGACTTTTTTAAAAATAACGTTCGCTTCAGCAATACGAAACGGGATATGGTTGAAAGCATGGCGGCGACAGCGGAACGAATTAAACATTACGAACATGAATATGGGAAGCAAGAAGTTGAAAAATTTTTAGATGCTGTTTTAGCTATTCAAGAGCATATTGATCCTTCACTTCTTCGTCCAAAGCTAGCGTGGACGTTAGCAGATACAGAGGTATACGAAGAAGATGATGAAGCACAGAAACCGTCCCCATATGACGATTTATGGTCGCTTGATGAAAAAAGGAAAACACCATCGAATCGAAAAAAAAGAAGAAAATTTCCTCCTCAACCTGAAAAAGATTTGTTGCTTTTTATTGAGGAATATAGCCGCGAGCTTGATGAATGGCAACGCGACATTTTAACGATGATGCGTGAAGAGATGCTTTATTTTTGGCCTCAACTTGAAACGAAAATTATGAATGAGGGCTGGGCAACGTATTGGCATCAACGCATTTTACGCGAAATGGATTTAACGAGTGATGAAGCGATCGAATTTGCCAAATTAAACGCAGGTGTTGTCCAACCTTCTCGCACCAGCATTAATCCATATTACTTAGGATTAAAAATTTTTGAAGATATTGAAAAACGGTGGGACAATCCGACGGAAGAAATGAAAAAGCTCGGAGTCAAACCAGGTTCAGGGCGTGCAAAAATATTTGAAGTACGTGAATTAGAATCCGATATTTCCTTTTTGCGCAACTATTTAACGAAAGAACTCGTTATGCGTGAAGATATGTATTTATTCCAAAAACAAGGAAAAGACTATAAAATTGTTGATAAACATTGGGAACATGTGCGCGATCAACTTGTGAACATGCGCGTCAACGGTGGCTTTCCATACATTACAGTCAATGACGGCGATTACATGCGCAATGGGGAGTTGTATTTAAAACATTCGTACGAAGGCATTGAACTAGACGTCAAATATTTAGAAAAAGTGCTTCCGTATATTTATCAACTTTGGGGCCGAGCGGTTCATATGGAAACGATCATTGAAAACAAACCGACGCTATTCACATACGACGGAAGAAACGTACAAAGAAAATATATATGAGCTACTGAGCACATCAGTAGCTTGCTTTTTTATTGAAACTTTTTTCTGTTTTTTCCGTACATACATATAAATAACAAGAAAGGTGGATTTATATGGGTAAGCGCTCTATTACAGGCATCGTCATCGGGTCGATTGCTGGTATTTTTCTTCTTGTTGCCGCACTAACATCATGGTACACCGTCGATGAGTCAGAACAAGCCATTATTTTAACATTTGGTAAAATTGATGAAGAAGTGACAACACCCGGACTACATTTTAAACTTCCTTGGCCGATTCAAACGGTCGAAACGTTGTCGCGAGAAACGTTTAGTTTACAGTTTGGCTACAAAGAAGAAAACGGAAAAGTTGTCGCTACAAACCAAGGCGATACGAAAATGATTACAGGTGATGAAAATATTGTTCTTGCCGATATGGTTGTTCAATGGAAAATTACTGATCCTGCAAAATTTCTTTATCGCTCATACGAACCGGAACAAATTTTATATAATGCGACGTCTGCTTCTTTGCGTAGCGTCATCGGCAGTTCAAAAATTGATGATGCGTTAACATCAGGTAAAGCAAAAATTGAAGCGGATGTGCGCGAATTGCTCACCGCATTAATGAAAAAATATGATATCGGCATTTCCATTTTAGCTGTGAAATTACAGGACGTTGACTTACCGAACGACGAAGTGCGCAAAGCATTTACAAATGTCACAGATGCGCGCGAAACGATGAACACAAAAATTAACGAAGCGAATAAATATCGCAACAAACGAACGAAAGAAGCCGAAGGGGAAAAAGACGCTCTCATCTCCCAAGCGGAAGCTGACAAAGTGGCACGCATCGAAAAAGCGTATGGAGATGTCGCTAAATTTAATGCCTTATACGAAGAATATAAAAACGCAAAAGACATTACAAAACAGAGGTTAATGATTGAAACGCTTGAACAAGTCCTACCGTACACACGCATTTACATTATGAACGACGATGGCAATACGTTAAAATATTTACCAATCCAACCGATCGAAAAACAAACGACAGAGAAAAAGAAAGAGCAAGGGAGTGGTAACGAATGACAAACTTCCAAGATGATCAAAACGTCATTAGCTTGAAAGATAAACTGCCAACGAAATGGTTTCGTTTTTTTGTCGGGGGAGTCATCGGACTTGTTTTACTCGTTATCGCTTTAACAAACGTCTACATTGTTCATGAAAATGAATATAAAGTTGTACGTCAATTTGGTGAAATTGTTCGCATTGATCAAACGCCAGGATTACGCTTTAAAATTCCTTTTATTCAAAGCGTAACATCGTTGCCAAAAGCCCAAATTTTTTATGACGTCGCCGAAGCAGAAATTAATACAAAAGATAAAAAACGCATTCTCGTCAACCATTACGCCATTTGGGAAATTACAAACCCAAAAGAGATGATTCAAAACGCGCGCACGTTAGAAAATGCAGAATCGAAAATGGACGAATTTATTTTCTCCATTGTCCGCACCGAGCTTGGACAGTTAAATTACGATGAAATTATTAACGACGAAAAATCATCACGCGGTAGTTTAAATGACGAAGTAACAGCGAAAGTAAACGACCTACTACAAAAAGACAGCTACGGCATTCGCGTTGTAGATGTGCGCTTAAAACGTATTGACTTACCGGAAGAAAACGAACAGTCCGTTTATAAACGTATGATTTCCGAGCGTGAATCGAAAGCACAAGAATATTTATCAATGGGGGATGCCCAAAAACAACGTATTATCGCGCAAACAGATCGCGAAGTGAAAGAAATGCTCGCTAAAGCGCAAGCAGATGCGGAGCGCATTCGCGCAGCAGGTGAACAAGAAGCAGCACGCATTTATAACGAAACATTCGCAAAAGATCCTGAATTTTACTCATTTTACCGTACGCTCGAATCGTATAAGACAACGATCGGCGAAGATACGGTTGTCATTTTACCAGCCAACTCACCGTATGCGAAATGGCTATTAGGACAAACGCGCTGAGCTTTCAGCGCGTTTCATGCGCAAGTAACCATTTTTTTCTTTCGATTCCCCACGCATATCCACCAAGTCCCCCACCCGTACGAACGACGCGATGACAAGGAACAACGATCGTTATGGGATTGTTGCCGACAGCGTTGCCAACCGCCCGTACCGCTTTCGGTTGCCCAATTTGTTTGGCAATATCGGCATATGAAACCGTTTGTCCATAAGGAATCGTTTGTAATGCTTCCCATACACGCAGTTGAAACGGAGTGCCCACGAGCTTTAAGGGCATCGAAAACGACGTCCGTTTCTTTTGGAAGTATTGTTCAAGTTCTTCTAGCGATTGCATGAGAGGCTCCGCCACTTTTTCGTTCTGATCTTCACCTCGTTCAACGACATCAATCCGCTCGATTCCTTCATTCGTTCCAACGATTTGTAACCAACCGATCGGTGATTCATAATACACAACGTGTTTCTCCATGTCCAACTCTCCTCTGCCAAATCGCACAACATTTACAGCGAGAAAAATGACCGTTTTTTCATAAACTACATATAGCTCCTCACGACAAGGAGGGTTTGCGGTGCATACAGCCGATTACGACAAAGCGCTTTACTATACGTACCGATCGGAATGGGATCATTTACTCATTCTTATGGTACGCACAAAAGACGATTTACTTTCAAAAAAAATTGAACAGTTTCTTCATGCATACAACTTCGAAAAAGATTATACCGTCGTCCAAAAGCGATTAAATGCATTGTTGCGTTACATCGACCACGCGTTGGATATGTACGAACAAGAGCCAACACTTACGATGCAATATGATTATTAGAGCGAAAGGAACGATCTCCTTTCGCTTTTTATACGACCGGATACGTTTGAATAAGCGGATGTAATACGATTTCATCGATCAACATATGTTTCGGTGCGCTTGCCATATAGACAACGGCTTCGGCGACGTCTTCTGCTTTTAACCATTCTGCTTTTTCAGGCAATCCTTGCGTCGAGTTAGCAAAGTATGTATCAACCATCCCTGGATTGATCGTACCGACACGAATGCCGTATGGGCGCACTTCTTGAGCCACACTTCCTGAAAATCCTTGAACCGCATATTTCGTCGCAGTATATGCCGAACCGTTTGCGATGGTGTATCGTCCAACGTCAGATGAAATCGTAATAATCGTTCCCGAACGTTGCTTTTTCATGTGTGGAAGTACAGCTCTCGTCCCGATAAATACACCTTGTACATTTACTTCAAATAGACGTTTCCACTCTTCGACTGTCGTTTCTTCCACAGGCTTAAATACACCAATGCCTGCATTGTTTACAAGCAAATCAATGCGACCAAATGTGGCAACAGTTTCCGCGACGACCTCGTTCATTTGTTGTTCATTACATACGTCCGCTTGAAATGTTTTCGACCCTTTCAATTGTTCGCCAACACGGTGAATATCGGATGAACTCCCAATTAATACAAGTTTCATTCCTTGCTTAGCCAACGCATGTGCGATTGCCAAACCGATGCCGCGTGACGCCCCCGTCACAATCGCAACCTGCCCTTGTAACATGTTGAACACACCCTTTCTATGTTGTCGCTTTTATGTTACCCTCACCCTATACAAAAAAACAACCGATAAGGTATTACACCTTATCAGCTGTTAATGCATATATACGCTCCATGACTGCCGTTTCTAACTGTTCTAGCTTCGTTTTCGCCTCCGTCAATGTTTGCCCTTTCACCCCAAAATAAAACTTCATCTTTGGCTCCGTTCCAGACGGACGCACGCAAAACCACGAGCCGTCCTCCAATACGTATTTTAATACGTTCGACTTCGGTAAATCGATGTTCTCTCTTTCTCCTGTTTCCATATGCACTCGTTCGCTCGTCTTATAGTCTTCGCGAATGACTATACGCTGATTGGCAACAATAGTCGGTGGCTCCGAGCGAAACGTAGCTAATAACGATTCAATGCGCTCCGCTCCCTCTTTTCCTTTGAGCGTTAATGAGCGAAGTCCTTCTTGATAATATCCGTATCGCTCAAACAATTGCATAAGCGCTTCATATAAAGATAAACCTTGCTTTTTATAAAACGCGCATACTTCAACAGCTAAAACAGCCGCTTGAATCGCATCTTTATCTCGGGCGAAGTCGCCGATTAAATAGCCATAACTTTCTTCGTAACCAAATTGGAATACATACTCGCCTGTTTGTTCGTACTGTTTAATTTTTTCACCAATAAACTTAAACCCTGTCAATGTATCCATCGTTTCGATTCCAAACGACTTGGCAATCGCACGCCCAAATTCAGATGTGACGATCGTTTTAAATACAATCCCGTTTGGTGGCAATATCCCTTTTTCCTTCTTTTGTGAAAGAATGTAATGAAGTAACAATCCACCTGTTTGATTGCCTGTTAAAACGATGTATTCTCCTTGTTCATTTTTTACCGCAATGCCTAAACGATCCGCATCCGGGTCTGTTGCAATTAACACGTCTGCATCGACTTGTTTTCCAAGCTGAATCGCTAATTCAAACGCAGCATGTTCTTCTGGGTTCGGTGATTTTACCGTTGAAAAATTCGGGTCCGGTTGTTCTTGTTCCTTTACAACAAACACGTGTTCATAGCCGAATTCCTTTAATCCACGTTGAACGAGTTTATTTGCTGTGCCATGAAGCGGTGTAAATACGACTTTGACATCAACTTCGTGAGAGAGTTCTGGATGTAGCGAAATCGTTTTTAATTTTTGTATGTATGCATCGTCAATCTCTGTGCCAATCATTTGAATAAGTCCTTTTTCTTTTAATACCTCTTCTCGTTCAACCACGAGTTCCCATTCGTTTTCAATCGCATTGACATATTCAATGACAACATCGGCAATATGTGGCGGCAATTGCGCGCCATCTTCTCCGTATACTTTATAACCGTTATACTCCGGCGGATTATGGCTTGCCGTAATGACGATGCCAGAAAAAGCACGTAAATGACGAACAGCAAATGAAAGCTCTGGCGTCGGACGAAGCTCGTCAAATACGTACGTTTGAATGCCATGGGTCGCCAATGTTTTTGCTGCCTCCATGGCAAATTGTTGCGATTTATGGCGCGAATCATATGCGATTACAACTCCTCGCTTTTTCGCTTCCTCTCCAAACGACTCAATATATCGCGCTAATCCTGCCGATGCTTTTCGTACGGTATAAATGTTCATGCGGTTCGTTCCTGGTCCAATTTCTCCCCGCATGCCTCCTGTGCCAAATTCTAACGTTTTGTAAAAGCAATCTTCTAACAGCTTTTCGTCTTTTTCTAGTTGTTGCAAGTGTGAGCGCAATTCTTCATCTAACTGTGCTTCTTTCCAACGCTCATATATGATTTTCCACGTCATGTTTATCCCTCCATACTCTTTATTTTCCTTCAACAGGTAGACCATGATGACTTTTCATAGATTTTTTGACGCTACCCCCGTTGTCTATTGTAACTTATTCTCGCTTCTTTATACAAATTCCTTTTTCGTAGTTAAAAAGGAGCTTCTTTAAAAGAAGCCCCTTGTTGCTTAATGGTATGAAGGTTCAGAAATCTCGGATAGCGCTTGTTCTGCCGCTTCATCATACGTATGATTTGTGGCGATATCTCCAAGCGCAACAATGCCGCAAAGCTCGTTATTTTGTACGATCGGCAAACGACGAATTTGATTTTTCGCCATCACTTTCGCTGCTTCATTCACGCTCATGTTTGGCGTACCTGTGACAACATCGCTTGTCATCACTTGTGAAACAGGTGTCGAAGGGGTTAACCCTTGTGCTGTTGTACGAAGAGTGATGTCACGGTCAGTAATCATTCCTTTTACTTTTCCGTTTTCAACAACAGGAATGGCACCGATATTATGTTCGTTCATTAACTGTGCTGCCTCTTGAACGGACTGATCTGGTGTGACCGTTGCCACTTGGCGCGTCATAATCGATTCAACAGTATGATTCAATATCATCCTCCCCTTTCGCTTTTTATTGTGTACGTTCAACCGTTCATTATGTAAGTAAAATATCGTCGCAATTTACATTATTTCTTTCCATGTACTATAATGAACGAAGAGCGAAATATAAAAAGGTGGGACGATGATGCATAAAGAAAATTACTTATTAGCCGCTTGGAGCGTCGCGCTGGTCGCTACACTTGGCAGCCTTTACTTTTCCGAGGTACTAAAATTTATTCCGTGTGAACTTTGTTGGTACCAGCGTATTTTTATGTATCCACAAGTATTTTTGCTCGGTATGGCTTTCGTACGAAAACAATTTATTATCGCACGTTATACACTGATGTTGTCCATCATCGGTGGAACGATTTCTTTATACCATTATTTCATTCAAAAAGTTCCATTTTTCCGTAATACCGCTCCATCATGTAGCATTGTGCCATGTACAGGGGATTATCTGAACTGGCTTGGGTTTATTACCATTCCTCTTCTAGCGCTAATTGCCTTTATTTTCATCGGCATTATTAGTTATCAAGTGATCCGAATGGAGAAAGAAGGGAAATACATATGAAAAAGTTGCTTATTTTCGGTGGCATAATTATCATTTTATTTGGTGCAATGGCTTGGATAACATCATATAGCCAAAAGCAAAAAGCCGAAGGAAACCCGTTTAAGAAGGAAGAGTTGCACCCAGCTACGATCGACCTGCTTGATGATCCGAATTATCAAAACGTTATTTTACCTGATGAGCTAAAAGAAGCATTAAACAATAAGGGAACAATGACCATTTACTTTTACAGTTCAACGTGTGAATTTTGTAAAAAAACGACGCCTGTCGTTGCTCCGCTAGCGAAAGAAATGGGAATCGATTTAAAACAATTTAACCTTCTTGAATTTGAAGAAGGATGGGACGAGTATCATATCGAAGCGACACCTACGATCGTTCACTTTAAAAACGGGGAAGAAGTCGCACGCATCGAAGGATATTATGAAGAAGACGTGTTCCGGAAGTGGTTTGAACAAATAAAATAAAAAGCCTTCATGATGAAGGCTTTTTTACATCACCCAAGCATGAACAGGCTTCATATACACGCTTACATACTCATCTTTTTCATGCAAAAAATGTTCAAGAGTGAGTGGAAAACTAATCCCATGCTGTTCTAGCCGTTCGATATTGCGCTGAAACAGCTGTTCATAATGGGCGGAACGATGATGGAACGAAACAAACTCAATGATGGCTTGTAGTGATTGCAATGCAGAAATAATCGTAAATGCCTCTTTCAACGTTCCGTCATATGTGGACGCTTCAAATTGTAATACACCGAGCGATTGAAACGTTTCAATTTCATCGTCTGTAAAATATTTTGGAAAAATACATGTATAAAACTGTTCAATAAGCGAATGAATATATTGCTTTTGTTCTTCCGTAGCAGCATAGACGGTTTTCAATTGGCCTCACCTTATTCCATTTCACTTCCTAATCTATAACGAAATTGTAACACACCAACCCGCTTTTTTGTGTTGGTAATTTATTGTATAAAGAGAGTGAGACGAATGAATGTACAAAAGAAAGGAAATTGGCTGATGTTTGAAGCGCCACAATCATGGGTTGGCTTACCACTTGAACAAGCATTACAAACGAAATGGTTCGTTCCGAAAAAAATGTTGCATGAGTGGCGAATGACAAAGGCAGTGGCTATAAATGACAAAATCGTTTCTTTTCGAACAATCATTTCACCGCATGATCGCATTCGCATTCATATGAAAGAAGAAACGATTGAACCGACTCCAACACCGCTCCCGCTTCATATTGTATTTGAAGACGATCATGTGCTCGTCGTTAACAAACGAGCGCATATAGACGTCCATCCGACGCAACCGAGTCAAACAAATACGTTAGCAAACGCTGTAGCCTTCCACTTTCAATGTGAAGGCATTTATAGTAAAGTTCGTCATATTCATCGGCTCGATCGCGATACAAGCGGCGTTATTTTATTCGCCAAGCATGCACTGGCTGGGGCTATTCTGGATCAATATTTAGCGAAACGAACGATTCATCGCACATATATTGCACTTGTTCACGGATATGTCAAACAAAAAAAGGGAACGATCGAAGCACCGATCGGCCGTGATCGCCATCATCCAACAAGACGCCGCGTATCAAAAACAGGAGATACAGCTATCACGCACTATGAACGTCTCCAATATGACAAACAAAAGCACGTATCACTTGTTCGTCTCACGCTTGATACAGGACGAACGCACCAAATTCGTGTCCACATGAGCTATATTGGCCATCCATTAGTTGGTGATACGTTATATGGAGGAAAACCGTGGATCGATCGACAAGCGTTACATGCGTTCTCTTTATCGTTCCTACATCCGTTTACTGGGGAGCGTATCACTTGTTCCGCTTTGCCTGATGAAACCATTTTCGGTCACATAAAAAGAGGCACGTTATTATAACGCTGCCTCTTCATTCATATCTGTCACTACATCTACGTTATGGGGAAGACGTGTCACTTCAATTTTTTTCACATGATGACCGTCCAATTCTATAACGGTAAATACGCAATGACCAAACTCAATTTGTTCTCCATGACGAATATTATAACGCTCTGTTAACATCCATCCGCCAATCGTGTCGAATACTCATCTAAATGAGTAATAACATGTTTGGTTGCCACTGCTTTTTTGTTGCCTTCCTCCATGAGTTGATCGATACGTGATGGGCGCACTTTTACAATCGCAAATTCTGAAGCGACAAAAAAACCGGTCAAGGCAATAAGAAAAACAATCATCCATAAACTAAATATGTCCAACGAACATCCGCACGCATGAATGCGTGCGGATGTCACCTCCTATTGATTAATCTTCATCGTTTCCTTGTACAAAAATAAGCACATACTTAATTAATTCTAACACCGAAATAAGCGCTGCAGCAACATATGTTAACGCTGCGGCGTTTAATACTTTATTTACCCCACGCTCTTCTTCGTTGCGAATAATGCCTTCCGCAATCATAAAGTCTTTGGCGCGTGAGCTTGCATTAAACTCAACTGGCAATGTAATAACTTGGAATGCAACGGCAAACGAGAATAAAATGATCCCTAAACCAATTAACGAAAATTGTTGCATCAAAAACCCGCCAAGAAGAAGGAATGGAGCAATTCCTGATGTAAAATTCACGAGCGGGAACATACGGTGCCGTAAAACGAGCGCACCATACGCTTGTTGATGTTGCACTGCGTGGCCAACTTCATGGGCAGCTACAGACACAGCCGCGATTGAACGTCCGTAGTAAACCGGCTCTGATAAACGAACCGCACGTGCAATTGGATCGTAGTGATCCGTTAATGTGCCTGGAACAAGCTCAACTGGCACATCGTATAGTCCGTTGCGATCTAAAATGAGACGCGCCACTTCTGCACCTGTCAAACCAGACGAAGCAGGTACGTCTGACCACTTGCTGAAGTTTCCTCTTACTTTAAATTGCGCCCAAATCGATACCCCGAAGGCAATTAAAATGAGAAAATCCATTGGATGAAAAAACATCACATCATCCCTCCATACATTTATTTTAGTGAAAAATGATCGAAAATGAAAGAGAATACCCTTTACATATGTTACATACGACTATTGTGTCCAAAAAGTTTCACAACATCGAAAAAAAAACTCGCAAATCGCGAGTTTAAATCAAATTCCTTTTTAATGCGTATGGTGAACAGCACAACGGTTTGGACCAATTTCAAGTTCTTGTTGTTGCTCTTGTGTAGCATCTTTTACGCCACGGTTAATAGCAATAATGTCTTCAAAGTTTGGCGGTGTTTCAGAAGATGCCGATTGTGCCACATGTTCCACAAATTCCTCTTCTGTTTTTCCTTGCATAATTTCATTCATTTGACGAATGTTTCCTAACGTATTGCCAATATATCCTTGCTCATTCACTTCTTGATCGAAGTTTGCATAGTGTGCTGGCAGGACAATGACATCATCTGCAATTTGTGCGACTTTGTTATATACTGTGTCGTATAAGTCTTTTGCCCACTCACGTGCTTTTCCTCCTAAGTCTGGTCGCCCGAGACCGCTAACGAAAATCGTATCGCCAGAGAACAACAATTTATTATTTACGAAAAACGATACACTACCTGGTGTATGGCCTGGTGTTTTAATCGCTAACACTTCTAAGCTTACTTTTTCGAATTCGATGCGATCGTGGTTTTCTAACGGTTCAAATTCAAATACTGCCCCTTCACTCTTCATTAAATAATACGTCGCACCTGTTTGTTTCGCTAATTCATATCCACCAGAAATATGGTCCGCGTGTAAATGCGAATCAACGATATGTGTAATCGTTACGTTTTCTTTTTGCGCCACTTCTTTATACACATCAATAAAGCGAGATGGATCGACGATTAGCGCTTCTTTTCCTGATACGACCATGTAAGAAAGACAACCTTTACCGACACGAATAAATTGATATACTTTTATGTCGTTATCTTGGTAAACAACAACTGGATATAAATATTCGCTCCAAGCTTTCATGCCACCTTTTAAATAAAACACTTCTAATCCTTTTTCAGCAAGCATGTCAGCGACCATCATCGAAGAACCTTCTTTAGCACAAACGACGACGATTTTTTTATCTTTCGGTAAACGCTCTAACACAGGCTCCACACCATCAATGAGTTCAAAATAAGGGATATTTAAATATTCAATTTGTTCCCCTTCAATTTTCCAATCCGCAAAGTCTGACTCATTGCGAACATCAAATAAGAAAAACGGTTCTTTATTTACAATCATCTCGTTTATTTGCTGTGCTGTTAACGCATATACTGACATAGTCATCCACCTCTCCTTTATACCTTATAGGGTATTAATATAGATAAAAAAATTATTGTTGCAACAATTGCATAATTCGTTGAGGATCAAATCCAATCACCCAACGTCCATTAATTTCAGTTTGTGGCACTCCCATTTGCCCTGTCGAACGAACAACATAATCAATAGCCTCAGGATGTTGATGCAAATTCACTTCTTTAAATGGGATGCCGCGTTCAGCTAAAAAGTTTTTCAATAATGTACAATATGGACATGTTGTTGTTGTATATACAGTTACTTGTTTCATCTCACTACTCCTCCTTTATGTTACGGTATTCTATATACCCCTACTAGTATTATAACATGAAGGATGAACTTTTCAACATTTTTTACAAAATATCCAACCAAATTTTAATAGCTGTTGCTACGATAAGTGCTGATAAAATAAACTGTAATATTTTTGTATTTACCTTTTTACCAACGTTCGCTCCAATCGGGGAAGCAATTAAACTTGCAACAACCATAATGAACGCCGTCCAAAAATCAAATTGACCTGTCGTAATTTTTCCTACTGTTGCCCCAATCGATGAAATAAACGTAATAGCTAGTGAAGTCGCAATTGTCATGCGCGTTGGAATTTTTAATACGACGAGCATAATTGGTACAAGAATAAACGCACCAGCAGCACCAACAATTCCAGCGCTCACACCGACAATGAATGCTAATGCCGCAGCAAGCCATTTGTTGAATGTTACTTGATCAAGTGAAATGTTGTCAATTCCTTTTTTCGGAACGAACATCATCATTGCCGCGATAGTAGCTAACACCGCATAAACGATATTGATGCCGCCTTCGCTCATTAATTTCGAGCCGTAACCGCCAATGAAACTACCGATCAAAATGCTCGTTCCCATGTAAATAATTAACGTCTTGTTTAAATACCCACCTTTACGGTACGCCCAAACACCGCCAATCGTCGCAAATAATACTTGAATGGCGCTAATACCTGATACTTCATGTGCGCTGAATGCCGCATAGCCTAACAATGGAGGGATATATAGCAACATCGGATATTTAATAATTGAACCACCAATCCCAACCATGCCGGAAATGAACGAACCGATGAAGCCGATGAGAAAAATCGTCACGATAAAACCGATGGCCATGCTTATTCACTCCTTATATGAAGCATCGGGACATATGCCCGATGCTTATTACGCTTTCCGAATCCAAAATTTTAGTACGTCTCCTTCTTCGACCATATCGATCATTTCATGACCAGCTGATTTCGCCCATGCAGATAAATCGTTTTTTGCTCCTTTATCCGTGACATGAATTTCTAGCACTTGACCTGATTGTAACGTATCCATCGCTTTTTTTGTCCGAACAATCGGCATTGGACACGCTAACCCTTTTGCATCAATAACAAGATCCGCTTTCATGTTTTTCCCTCCTTAAAATGTTAACGTAATGTCAGCGTCTTTCGCAAAATCAAGGAATGTAACGGCTCCACCAACATCAATGCCGTCTACAAAATGTTCTTTTGTTAATCCCATAACATCCATCGTCATTTGGCATGCGATAAACTTCACGCCCATTTCTTGCGCCATTCCCACAAGTTCTGGAATGGATGGGACGTTCGCTTGTGCAAATCCTTGTTGAATTTGTTCTTTTCCTTCTGGCAACGGCAGTTGTTTATACGCTTCCTTATGAATTAAATTCAGTCCTTCAAACGTAAAGAAAATCGCTACTTCCGCTTCTGTTGCCGCAGCTGCTGTTGCAATGTTAAATACTTTATATGCATCAAATAAACCGCCGTTTGCTGCAATAATTGCTACACGTTTTTTCATTATTCATTTCCCCCTTTAACCATTGTTCCTTTCCATTCTGTCATACCTGGAATGACATTAAATACATGCGCAAATCCTTTTTCAGCTAATTGTTGGGCTGCAAGGTCACTGCGATTGCCTGTTCGACAAATGACGTAAATCGTCTCATTTTTGTTTAATTCATTCATACGTATTTCTAATTGTCCAAGCGGAATATGATACGCCCCTGGTATATGACCAAACGCATATTCTGCTTCTTCACGCACATCTAAAATAAACGGTTGTTCATTGTTTTCTACTTTTCTTTGCAATTCATCTAAAGCGACGACATGAGGGTATTTTGTTTCTACTTTCACTTCGGTAGGATTCGCCTTACGAAGGTAATGCTTCAATACCTCCCCTTCTTCGATCGTTCCGATGTATTGATGGCCTGTATTTTTTGCCCAACCTTGAATATCGGCAAGCGATCCTTTATCCGTTGCTTGCACCTCAAGCACTTGACCAGGTTGTAATTGCTCCATCGCCTTTTTCGTACGAACAATCGGCATCGGACACGCTAGTCCACGCGCATCAACGACATAATCTACGTGAATTGTCACTTTACTCCCTCCCCTTTTTCAACTTCTCCTGTCCATTCGAGCATCCCGCCCGTCATATTTACGACGCGGTATCCGTAACTCTCTAACAATTGGCAAGCCATACCGCTTCGATTTCCTGAGCGGCAGACAAGAATATGTTCTTGATCTTTATTCACTTCGTTCATCCGCTCAAGTAATTGACCGAGCGGGATGTGACAAGCACCAGGAATTTTCCCTTGAGCCACTTCTTCATCCTCGCGGACATCAATAATGCTTAGCGCACGCCCTTCTTTTAACTGTTGATCTACTTCCTGTGGCAATATATGCTTCATTTTTATCACCTCTCTATACTCATAAGGGTATTTTTAATCTCAAAAAAATAATTTATTACCATTACCTCTATGAGTATATTACAAAAACCCCCACCCGTTTGTCAACTGTTTTTTCTCCAAAAAAAACCTTGCATGACACAAGGATTTAAACGAGTGTTTTCAATTCTTCTTTCCGGAAAAACGACCTCATTGCCTGTAACACATCCGACTTTTGTTTCAAAATGTAGTAGCGAAACTTTTCATCTTTAATATGCTTATATGCGGACATGAGAGTCGAATGCCGATTGTACTGATACAACTATAAACGCTGTACACTTCTGCGTATTAAAGTTTAATTTATAATATCTAATAAATATTATACACTGTGGGAGATGTATCCTCTACTGTAATACAGATTGATCTTTAGGAAGCATTTAAAAAAGGCATCATATTAATTGATGCCTTGTAATTTTAAGATTCTTAGTGTTCTTGGTTTACCGAGTTCCCATGTAATATAACCTGCTCTTCGTAATTTTTCTAGATGAGCGAAGTTTCTTACCATTTTTTATTCCTGTAAATAACCTGCTTTCACCAAAGCTTCCAAATACTCATCCAAAATAGGGTTCCCTTCTACACAATCTGCTGGATCAATTCCTTTAAATACCTTTAGTTCATGATATAATTTCTCACACATTGCACCTTGCATTTGAAAACCACTGACATATTGTCTATCTATACTTTCTAAAATAACTGCTATTAGTCTTCCCTCTGCAAAATTAGTATATCTAACCTGCAAATCATAATCTTCATCACTCGGTTGCGGAAGAAGAAGTTCACCAGCCGCCCTCATCTCTTGAATACACTCTCTCATTCTATCAATGTCCGCTTTCTCTTTCTCACTATACAAACTATTCAAAATCTCCTCATTTTGAATAAAGTAACTTTTCACAAATGTTGAATAATCAACAAAAGGATCTTTTTTAAACTCTATAAACTCATTGACAGGAACTTCAACCGCTTTATATTTCTTTTTTAATATATTGTCTACCTCAGTTACTAAAAACTTATGAGGCATATTTAATTGTTGGTATTTTTTAAGTAAGTTATTTTTCAAGTGATTTTAACCTCCCTATTAATAGAATGAGTGCCCTCCACTTCTATTATAGTAACTATTCACCCCGATAGTAGTATGTAAAGGAGCGCAACACAAATAAGGCATCTCCGTGATAGAAAATGCCCTAAGTGGTAGAAAGAACACGATCGAGCGTTTCGCCTGTCAACAGAAGACATAACGAATTCCACACGTTTTTTTCGTGTTTCGTCAGTGTGGAAATGATGCTTCTTGTGATGCAAAAAGACTGGGCGAATGTTTCTTCGCGAAATGTACCCGAAATGTTCTCTTTCACTTTAACTATGCGAAGATCGCGTTCGGCTTGGTTGTTGTCAAAGGGAACATGCACTTCACGTAAGAAACGCAACGCTTCTTCCTTTCGTTTTTGAAGGCGTCGAACAAAAGCGAGTGCTTTTTTCGGAAGAGGCGTCGCCGTTTCCAATCGGTGTTGTGCTCTTTCTAGGATGCGATCATACACTCGTTCCCATCGTTTCGCTTCTTCTTCGGAAAGCGCACCGTGATGAGCTTCGACGGCCTGTTTGGCGGCTAACAGAAACGTCGTCATGCGCGATGCCCATATATGCCCTTGTTCGATGAAACCCTTCAATTCACGCAAATGATGGGCGTGACAAAGGGCATGGATGGCTTGTGTGTATTTCGTATACGTAACGAACCCATCGTGCATCATCGTCCCTTGATATCGCGGAAGAATCCCGATGTCATCGGTCGCTTTCTTTCCATGAGAAACGTGAGGAGCCAAGTACGTATATTTCGATGTACACGCGACATGCACCCATGCGAGTTTTCCATTGATGCGCAAACTCGTTTCATCGACATGCAGGATGTTGGATTCAAGTAAGGCGTCTTCGATGACGTCCATATTTGATTCCAGCGCTTCGCGTCCTCGTTTCACCATATTGGCAAGAGTTCCCGTACTAATCGAGTGTTGATATAACGCTTCGATTGTATCACTTAAACGCTTGTACGGGATCAATTGGATATGATGTAAATAAACAACGAGCGCCGTGAGCCGTGGACCGTATTGCACATGATTCGTGACATGGGATGGGAATTCGGCTTGTTGAACACATCGACAATGCGGACACGATTTCACTTCACGTTCATGTTGTGTCACCTCGATCGCCACAGGAGGGACATCAAACACTTGACGGATATCGACTTTGAACGGTTTAACTTCACGCAAAGAAGACCCACATCCTTGACACGTATGCACACGGTGGACGACACGATGATGTGGATGTTCCACTTGACGGAGCGTCGTTCCTTGATGTCCTTCTTGTCCGCCTGGCTTGTTGCCAGATGGCTTGCGAGAAGAATGGGTGTGAAAACGGTCAGAAGATGGGGGCAAATGGCTATTGGAGCTGTTTTTTTTCGTGCGTGCTTCCAGCTCTTGAACACGGTACCTCAGTTGTTCATTTTCTTTGCGTAGTTGTTTGTTTTCGTGACGCAAATGTTCATTTTCTTGAACGAGTTGATGAATGAGCTGTTTTTGTTGTTGAACTTTGCCGATTAAGCTCTCAACTGTAAATACAGCTTGTTGTACCGTCAACATGTGATTCACCTCCTTGTCTATCAGTATTCACATCATAGACAAGGAAAGAAGAAAATATTCAGCTCACTTTATGATGTGGCTGAATAGTTACAAAAATCTTATTAATGACTCTCAAGCACGGAATTGAGAGTATACATTTTTTGTTCTAGAAGCTTATATGTTTCTTGTTCCTTAATTCGTATGTTAATTTGTGCAATCTCCTGTAAATGGTTTTTCAGCGCTTTCACAAAATCATGAGCAAATTTTGTTTTATCATAAAAAAGAAAGGATTCCACCTCATCATTTGTAACATTTACGGCTTCGATTTTGATTTGTTGTCCTTTCACTATGAAAAAATAATCATAAACAGAACCAAATCCAGAGATGCGGAACGGCTTATTCTCTTTGTTGGCTATCATCTCCATAATACCAACAGCCATACTTAGCAAAGCTGTGCCATAGAGGGTCGCAATATTGATCGTCATTTGTTCGATACCGTTATGAACAGTCATATACATTTCACAACTAAAAAAACTATTGAGATTTTCACTTTTGAGTGTTTCTCTCCAATCTCCTTCCCAGTCCTCTAATGAGATTTTGATACCCATAATATATCCTCCTCGTTTTTTACTGTTTCGTAACTACACTTATTCCTTTTGTTGGATAGGAAGTTCGAATGATTCCATCCTTACTTACAATGGTAATCATTTCACTAATACCATATTTATTGGGATTATATACATATTCCATTGTCCCATCTGGATGTTTTGTCCGAATTCCTCCTTTTTCTACACTCTCCATTATTAAGTTTTTAATTTCCCCTTCACCCATATGCTTTGGAAATAACGTCTTTCCTTTCTTTCCAATTACATGACCATCAACAATATGCTTCCAACCTTCTTTCGAGTTCCCTTCCATTAAAATAGCCCTGCTATTGTACTTTAAAACCTTTCCCATTCCAGCTACAACATCTACTATTTCACCTTTACCGTATTTTTTTAGTAAATCAAAAACCTTTCCCGCTTTCACTACTTTTCCTGCAGGAAAAAGTCCTATGAGGGAGATAATTTTCTCGGGATTGCTTGAATTCGGATCAAAAAGCGTACGGATATCATCAAGTACTAAAAAATCGAGGCCTTCTTTAGCCGCATCAAGCAAAAACTCTCCAGCTTTCTGTAACCAGCTAACTGCTGATTTAGTCCAACTAGTTGCACTAGTAAACAAGGTTTTTGATGTATTATATATATTATACTGATTCTCAAAACGTTGCCTAGATTCTTGAGAAATTTCCACTCTATCTTTCTGTCCTGTGATATCATTATTTTTAATTTGAATCAAGGCATTATATGTTTGCTTTCCTGCAATACCATCGGCTGTAATTCCCACCTTCTTCTGAAATTCCTTCACAGCCTTCTCTGTATTTGCTCCATAAACTCCATCAATTCCCCCAGGGTTAAATCCGGCTTTGTAAAGCCAAGATTGCAGCGTTTTCACATAATCATTTCGATCACCTCTTTTTAGCGTTTGCCCACTCCATAAATTATTTGCAAAGTTAGATGGATAAGTGACTCTACCAACACTATCCACAACGTACATTTTTGATCCTCCTAGTTATTTTTTGTTTATTATCATATCAGACAACCATCATGAAAAATGTCGAAACATGTCGCAAAAAACAAAAAAACCCCCTGCCAAAAGGCAGGGTTCCCATGGAGTAAGCCTATTCTTTAAGTAGAGCAGGATGAGTATAGTATTGTGTAGCTACTGATTGATGACCTTGTTCCTGAGGATCACCTTGTGCGTAAGCTAGAAAAAGCGATTGACTTCTCTTTTATTTACGACATTGTCAAAGACCCATACTCACCCGATCATGGACGACCAAGTATTGATCCGGTTGTGTTGTTCAAAATGTACTTGATCCGTTATATCTTCGGCATTCGTTCGATGCGTGAAACGGTGGAACAAATTCGAACCAACGTGGCATATCGGTGGTTTTTAGGGTTGAGTCTTCATGATCCTGTCCCACATCATTCGACTCCAAGCAAAAATTATGCACGACGTTTTGCAGGTACAGACGTCTTTCAAAAGATTTTTTCAAGAATTCTCGAAGAAGCCTTTCAACACGGGCTGGTGGATCCAAGTGTCGTATTTGTTGACTCTACCCATGTAAAGGCGAGTGCAAACAAAAGAAAATTCAACACCGAAGTGGCAGAAGTCGAAGCGAAAGCGTATCAAGAGGAATTGGAAAAAGAGATTGAACGAGACCGGATCGCACACGGAAAATCTCCATTACCGCCAGAAACAGATAAAAAAAACGAGAAGTAAAGATCAGTAAGACGGATCCCGAGAGTGGGATGTTTGTGAAAAATGAACGCGAACGAGTATTTGCTTACTCTTATCACACGGCTTGCGATCGCCATGGCTGGATCCTCCAATCCTATGTCACGGCGGCAAACGTGCATGATAGTCAAGCCTTTTTTGAACTGTTTGAACGAGTCAAAAAGGAAGTGAAGCTGTGCATCGATGCAGGATACAAGACGCCAGCCATTGCGAAATACCTATTAGAACAAGGGATTGATCCGATTTGGCCATATACGCGTCCAAAGACGAAAGAGGGGTTCTTTCGGAAATCTGAATTTGCATATGACGAACATTTTGACTGTTACCTTTGTCCCAATAACCAAGTGTTATCTTATTCAACAACGAATCGGGAAGGCTATCGGGAATATAAATCCAATCCATCTGTGTGCAAGACGTGTCCTTATCTAGAAAAATGCACAGAAAGCAAAAGCCACACGAAAGTGGTCACACGCCATGTTTGGCAAGATTACTACGAAGAAGCCGAGCACTTACGATATGTGCCGGAGCATCGAGAATTGTATGAGCGGAGAAAAGAGACAATCGAACGAAATTTTGCAGATTTGAAAGGGAAGCATGGTCTGCGCTGGACGAATTACCGTGGATTGGAAAGAAACCAGATGCAGGCGATGCTTGTTTGTGCTGCGATGAATTTAAAGAAATTAGCAAACTGCCTATGGAGAATGGGCATCTCCCCTCTTTTTCACTTATGTATGTCGTTATTTTCGTCGGTTCATCGAGGAAAACAAATATCAAAATAGAACAAAATGGTTGTGAGGCAGTTGCCTTACAACCATTTTGCCAACAGTCTGAAGCCAGCCGGTTATACGGCTGGCTTTTGCATGATATTTTCCTAACCCATAGAACTGAGTTTTCAACCGATCTCGTCATGAATAGAAAACCGCGTCTATTTTAAGATGTGCCATTATACAAATGCCTTATTTTCTTCTTTTCGGAAGAAGCTTCTCATCGCCTGCAATACATCCGATTTTTGCTTCAAAATGTAGTAACGAAATTTTTCATCCTTAATATGTTTATATGCTGACATAAGGGTAGAGTGACGATTATACTGATACAACTGTACACCCTATACACATTTTACACTTTATCATTCCATGATATGTTCTAGCGCCTCTTCAAAAAACTCACATGCTGTGATGACGCCATCTGCAAAAGCTTTCTCATACATATCGCTCGTTTCCATTATAGCATATTGTAAACGTTGGTCAGCGATGATTACTTGTAGGAGCAATAACTTAACAATCATGTCTTTATTCATCCGATACCCTCCTCGTATAGTATGTTTAGAAAGATTTTTAAATCGAATTTCCAGTTGGATATGCTCCTTGACAATCGCATATGTGTAAGTGATTTGCCCACGGGGGAGGGGCGCGCCCCTCCCCCGTGGATGGCACTACATCGGGGTTGGACTTTTCGCGATGTTCTTGGATAATGGTCTTAGGATCATCGGGGACACTCTTCTCTCTCCTGTAGCTTTGACTACTTAGAAAGTCTGTCTCCCCGGCTCCTGTTCGGACTTCTAACCCGCAGGCTGTTCCCGTTGGTTTCCCATGCTGGAAGGAGCAGCTTCCAGGCAGCCCATGGCCCAACGTGAGTTCTCATATGCGAGGGTGACTGGTCAACAGGCGCGGTCCGGGGGCATCCCGAAGAGTCCCAACCCCACGATCCTACTACGATTGGAGGTGATCTCATGAAACTCTACGTCGGGATTGACGTGAGCTCAACGGACTTATACACGTGTATCATGGATCAAGAAGGAAACACGTGCGCCCAATTCAAGGTGGACAATCATCTCCTTGGCGCGACCTTCCTTCGCGATCAAATCCTCCTGTGGGCCAACAAGCGCCAACCATCCGAAATTCTCATCGGGATGGAAGCCACTTCGGTCTACAGCTGGCATCCAGCGATGTTTTTCCACCAACAGGAGGAGCTGAAGTCTTGGAATGTCAAGGTGTTTACCATCAATCCAAAGCTCATTCGCAAATTTAAAGAAGCGTACACTGACTTGGATAAAACGGACGGCATCGATGCGTGGATCATCGCCGATCGGCTTCGCTTTGGCCGTTTGAAAGTGACAGCTGTCATGCAAGAACAGTTTATCGCCCTTCAACGGCTCACGCGCATGCGCTATCATCTCGTCCATCAGCTGACTCGGGAAAAGCAGTACTTCCTCCAACACTTGTTTTACAAGTGCAGTTCCTTTACCCAAGAGGTGGACAGCTCCGTGTTCGGACATGCCATCTTAGAGCTTCTTCTCGAGTCGTTTAGCTTAGACGAAATCAGTCAGATGGACGTGCAACAGCTCGCTGACTTCTTGCGCCAAAAAGGACGCAATCGCTTTGCCGATCCGGAATGCATCGCCAAGTCCATTCAAAAGGCGGCTCGTTCGTCGTATCGGCTTTCCAAATGTGTCGAGGATTCCATCGACTTGCTTTTAGGGCTATCAATTCAATCCATCCGTAGCCTTCAAGCGCAAATTAAAGAGCTAGATAAAGCGATTACTCGCCATTTGGAAGGCATCCCAAATACGTTACAAACGATTCCCGGCATTGGTCCGGTCTACGCCGCTGGCATCTTAGCCGAAATTGGACAAATCGAGCGCTTTGACAACCAAGCCGCCTTAGCAAAGTATGCAGGTTTGACTTGGTCTAAGCACCAGTCCGGTCGGTTCCAAGCCGAGGAGACTTCCCTCATTCGTTCCGGCAATCGCTATCTCCGTTACTACCTAGTGGAGGCTGCCAACTCGGTACAACGGCATGATGCGTCGTTTCGCACCTATTACCGGAAGAAGTATGAGGAAGTACCAAAGCACCAACACAAACGAGCCCTCGTCCTCACCGCTCGAAAACTCGTGCGTGTGATCGATGCGCTGCTACGCAACGGTCAAATCTACACGCCAAGAAAGGGGGAAGATCGATAGGGGTATCGATCTAACTGATTTTGCATTAAAACCCAGTTAATGACATAAGACAAGACTGGGCTTCTTAAGTATTGCCTTTTTTCGGGTCATCGGACAATCGAATTTCCAATTTCGATGATTTTTCACCTTGACATATTACCGCAGGACTTTTTAGTGAAATTCACTCACCAAAAATACCTTCACATCCATACCATCACAGAGATCAAGTAACTGCTTCCGCTTGTATTCGGTAGTCGTAATCCAAATAAATACCGGCGGTGCTTTGAAAACACCTAATTCAAGCATCTTTCGATATTTAGCGATTTTAGCTTTATTTACACTCATTTTTTGCTGGTGATCCACTTCAACAATATAATACCGACCATCTCGAGTGAACAGCGCATCGGCTACGATAGAAACAACTCCCTTGATTTCGAGTTTGACCTCGTTTTTCCACGTACTCGGGCATCCGAATGCGATGTAAATGTCGTTTCGCATTATGAAGTGGCGTGCTTGTATCGTTCGTTTCCTAACTTTTTTTGCTCCCGTTCTTTCTCTCCCTTCCTTTGTCAAATAGTAAACAGCTTCCCCATCGAGAAACTTTGCCACAAATGGCTCAAGCGACTTCATGACGCGACTCGTATTTCGCGGACTCCCTAAGTCGTGCAACACTTGTAATTGACTGCGTGTGAGGTAGTCAAGTTTCGCTAATGATGAGAGAATAGCTTCTTGACGCTGTTCCTTCTCTATTGCTTTTTTCAATGTCCTTTTTCTCCTTTCTAGGTCTAATGTTGATATGCGGCCCAATCAGTCGATTGATATCATCGTCAGTAACATACGCACATTGGACAATGTTCTTTCGGTCTGTCACGTAAACAGCACGCCCTGGAATTAACGGTAAATGTGCTGCGTCCGTTTCTCCTTCGCCAAGCACCACTTGGCTAGCAACTTCCGTCTGTAATCGGAAACATAGCTTAGCGTCGGCGTTTTGTTTGATTTGTCGCGGCAACGTATCAGCCGTGGCGTATTGCGTACAAAAAATCAGCCGATACCCTAGCGCTCCGGCCACACGTGCAATCTCAGAAAGGATATGCTCACACTCCACTTTGATCCGCTTGATTTCCTTATCCGTCTCCCCAGCACTGGCGATCTGCGCTGCTTCGTCAACAATGATGAAATGTCGCTCTTTTACACCAGCCGATTTCACGTCTTCGATTCCTGCGCCGAGGAAATGTTCTAACCTCCTATTCATCTCATCACGGACGGCTCTTAAAGCCTCAACGGCTTCCTGCACATTCTTCGCAACTGTCATGACCTGTCGAGCGTCCCTAAACTTTGCAAATGCCAAGCCACCTTTCAAGTCGAGAATGGTGAATCGAACATCGTCTGGGTGCCGTGCGATCAATGACGTAACAAGCAATTTGAGGAAGGCGCTTTTCCCTTTTCGAGTTGCTCCAGCCACAACCATATGAGGAATGGCGTCAAAATCATGTTTCATGAAATCACACCGCGACACACCAATGGGGATTTCCCAGCCATGACATTCGGAAAGCATAGCTTCGTCAAACAGTAATAACTCCGGCATCTGTTGCTCATAGACACGGATTTTCAGCATACCATCGAATGACATTTCGATTTCTTTTCGTTCCTTCTTTTTTTCTGCAAAAGGAATTTGATCTGTGAAATGGGATTGCTTCGGAGATTGATGGATTTTAGGTCAGCAAAGGAGAAATCAAAAGTGCTATGTTTAATATTAAGTCCATCCTCAAATACATGTTTTTTTCGCTGGAAATCAGCAAACGACAGACCAAAAGGAATCTGAAACACGTACTCCGTAAATCCCTCTCCTTTCATGCGTCGATAAATTCTAATTTGCTTTCCGTCTTTAGACACAAGCCCCGCGTTCGCCGCAATACGTTCAATTTTCGTTTTATCATCGCCCGTTCCATGCTGTTTGAAGTAAGTTGTTGCAGCAATCCCACCAGCCACCAGCGACGATAGAATTTCAAAAAGCAATTCATACCACCTCCCCACTGTCAATCCTTAAATATCCGATAGGATAGTCGCTCGCGCCGAGAACAATAGTAAATAACACTATCCATTGATACAACGCATTTTTTCATGTCGTTCTCCGTGTCTACAATCGGCAACAAGCATGAAAAACAAAAACGACTGTAACAGCGACGAGTGAATGCGACAACAAATACGTAATTTATATCGTTTTTGATCGCGTCTGATACATCGTATTTTGATATGTTTGTCCGTTATTCCACATTTTTGCCCCAGGTTTAAATTCGGGATTTTTGGACAAGACTGTTATAAAAACGACCGGGAGGGAATATTGATGTTTTGGTTAGGGAAACCAAGAAGTAAGTTTGGGAGATGGGTAGATAAAGTGGGACTAACACAGCAGGAAATTGCTCAGAAGGCAAAAGTAGGACGGACGACAATTTCTAATATGTGTAAAGATCCGAAATACACACCACGCATTTCTACCTGGGTGAAGGTGGAACGGGCGCTGAAATCATTTGGATATTCAGTGAAACGCGAGGATTTTTTCGATGTATAAAAATAGCCTACTCAAAGCGAGTAGGCGTTGTTTCATTGATCAGTCGAGAAACATTTCCCCTTTTACAAAATATAGACCATAAACCAATTTTTTGTGCTATAATTTAATTACCTGAATCCGTGATGGATTGACATCGACTTTGACTTTTTTGCTGGTTTTATGGATGTGTGATCCACCATTCCCTTTTTATGTTTAAAACAGATGTCATCTTCACTCTCAGAAATGAAATAAATATCTTTTTTAGGTATATAAACCAAAGAAAAAACAAAAAAGGACAGAGGGTTAGGATGAGTACAGAATTGCGAACAATCATTCGTTATGCTCCTTCTCTCCATTTTATGTAAATGTTCAGAAGGGGCTCGCTATAGCCACTCCTTCGCGTCAGTTTCATCCAGATCTGTCGTGATCGGCGGACGAGTCGACCTGCCATCGTGATCACCGTCTGAATAATCGTCTTGATGCGGCGGCGTTTCACTTTATGATGTAATGGATGTCTCGGATCGCTTAATAGATCTTGTCCAATCAGACGAAGAAGGTTGTACACGAATGCTCCCATGACTAACACGAGCGCATTCGTTTTCATCTTCCCTGATGGAAGTCGCTCTAAATCTAAGTCGCTTTTCAGTTCGCTATGAAACTGTTCGCATGTCGCATGATCGTGATACAATGCGAGCACATCACTCATTCGAACATGCTCGTATCCTTCGAGGCGCACCCAGTAGCTTTCGACTTCGTAATTAGGAACGAGCATCAGCTGTCCATTTCGTTCCATCGTTCGTTCCGTCACTTGGGTGACTTGAACGTACGTATACGTGTGTCCATCAATTGCTGCTGTCTGTGGAAGGCATAACTCATACGTTTGTACTCCTTCTGTTTGTCCATCATCGACGCGTCTGCCCTTTTGCGAAGCGATCTGGAACCAAAGCGCTTTCGATTCTCGGCGTAAGTTTCGCTTGATGACAAAGTCCACGTCTTCCTTTAGACATACGTGCACATTCGCTTCCGCATCGTTTCCTGCATCCATGCGGACAAGCAGACGAGACGAGGTCAGCGGACGAGCTCGACGGATGGCGGTAGTTAAAAACGAAGGCATGTTGTCTTGTACATGTTGTTTCCCTGGACGCAGCTCGGCATGAACGATATACCCTTCCTTCCCTGCATACGCAAACAACGGCGTAAAACCGTCAAATCCTTTATACGTTCGACTCACTCCTTCTTTCTTCGTATCGGAGTTGTCAAATGGGGAAGCATCTATATCAAGGGGAAGCCATGTCGTTTTCCCTTTCGCCCAACAAGGGGACAAGGTAGCGTGTTGTCGAACCAACAGACGCATCGATTCCTCCCAAATGATGGTTTCGGTCATCGGAAGACAAGCGAGCTGATCGAGTCGCTGTCGCAACGTTGGGGAGGAAGGTACGTGCCGAATGCCCATTGATGTCGAAAAGATATCGTCCTGACGATACGCTTCGATATGATCAAAATCCGTTTTTCCTGTGGCAAGCAAGCCAATCATCGAGCGAATGACGTCGCTATGGGAAATGTGCACATCTCGACGAACCGTTGGGAGCCGAAGGGCGTTTACTCGTTTATCCAGCTTCGTTTGGTGCAGTAAGTAGCCCACGAGAGCAAGCCCAGCACTTGGAGTAATCGCTTCATCTGTCAATACAAACCGAATCGGGAAATCTTTCATCACATTCACCTACTTGATGAAGAATCGTCAACGTCGTTTTCCCTTATCGTATCAACGGTTTGCGACCATTGTAAAGATGTTTTGTCACGGATTCAGGTAATTAAATTCACTCACTTATATAGGTAATTAAGGGGGAAATCGAATGAGAAAAACACTGCTCATCACACTAATTGCTGTGTTATCTGCGCTGTTTTCTGGATGCGGAAACAACGAAAAGGCTAGCGCACCAGAAGAAGACACAAAACAAATAGACCAAGTTCAAGGCACTGACCAGCAGAAAAGCGATGGTAAAGAGGCTTTTGAAAACTATCTAAATTCCATCACGCCTATCCTTCAAGAGATCGGTACTTGGGGACAAAAATATGAGGATCTAAGAACCAAGTCGGCGAACGGTCAAATCTCTAACGAAGAATTTGCTGCAGCTATATCTAATGAATTGCTGCCTGAAGGAAATAAATTACAAGAGGAAATGGAAAGCATCATGCCAGAAGAAAAAGAGTTCCGTGATGTCCAAGAAAAATTAAATCAAATGATGGCTAAAAATAACCAGGCGTTTTCTGAAATTATTGCTGCTGTGAATGCTGGCGATGCATCAAAAATCACTTCCGCAAACAATCTTTTGAGTGAAGCAAGAGAGTTAGAACGGCAAGCATATTACGATCTTAAAGATTTATCTGGCAAATATGGAGTTCCTTTCATGAATCAATAACAAAATGCCTTGTCTGTGTGGCCCTCTCAAATGAGAAGGGCTTTTTGCATTAGAAACAAAAAACTCCCTGCCGTTTAGGCAGGGATTATACAATAATAGCAGGATATCCTTTCTTTTTAAGTTCCTCCGCAAGCCGTTCCGCGTTCTCCCGATCAGCGAACGCCCCGACTTGCACGCGGTATAATTTTTTGTCTGACGCTTTTGGTTGTGATTGTACTTGTTGCTTCGCTTTTTTCTTCAATCCAAATGCCTTTTCAAGACCAATGACGTGACCGTAGGCGATTTGTTGTAAGAATTGCTCCGACTTGAGTTTGGCCGCATCGTTCTCATTGTCAATGAACAGGTTTTCAGTCAAGATGGCTGGCATCTTCGTTTCACGCAACACCGCATAGTTGGCTCGTTTTTTGCCGCGGTCTTTGACGTTGCCAATTGCTTTCATAATCTCGCCATGAATCACATTTTGATACGCTACTGTTTTCGCGTCCGGATTGTTGAAGATGAATGATTCGAATCCTGTACCGCCTCCGGAATTGATATGAACCGATAGGAAGAAGTCCGCTTTTGCTTTGTTGGCGATTACTACACGCTCCGAAAGTTCAAGAAAACGGTCATCGGTGCGAGTATAGATGACTTGTACCCCCTCGTACTCCCCTAACATATCACCAATCATTTTTCCGATTTTCATTGTTAAGTCTTTTTCCCTCAAGCCATTCGCCACTGCTCCAGGGTCGCTACCACCATGGCCAAAGTCTATGACAATACGTACCATTATTTATCCTCTCCTTTACTTTTATCACTTAAAATATCAACAGCTTTTTGCAGTGCTGATGGAATAGGAACCCCGATTCTCCCAACGTTTTCAAGAATGGATAGTGCTTCGTTGGCCAAAAAGAAAAAGATCGTTGCGTCTCTCAAAATATGGCCATCATAGCCAAGTGCCACATCCATCATGTGAGCGACTGCTACAACAAAAAAGACCGCTACTTTTTTAGCGATCCCTTTCATTCCTACACTACTGTTCAATTTTCCTTCAATTCCTGCTGCAATGAAGCCTGACACATAGTCAAGTATGACAAACGCTAGTAAAATGCTTAACAATGTATGCCATCCCCCAAACAAATATCCGACGACAGCCCCAAACACAGCCGCACCGGTTTTATATACAATATCGAATCGTTCCATCAAATCACGCCTTTCTACAACAAAATAAAAACAGCTTTTCAGCTGCTCATACACCTCTTTTTAAAACGAAATTTTTTAAAACTTTCTGCCTCAATCGATGACAATTCGCATGTTTCATGTAACCCAGATAAGACATGAGAATAGATCGTACTTCATCGGCACTCACCTCCCCTCGGGCATAAGCCTTTTTTAAATATCTCAAGCGCCTTTTCATTTTCTTGGCGGTTTTCTTTTTTAATTTCCTATGAGTCGGCCATATGCGATAACCAACGAATTCGATTCCTGTCGAGATCGGACGGATAGCAGTCTTGTTGTTGAGTTGAAGCCGGAGTTCACTGCGCAGAAAAATATCTATTTCCTCCAATACGTTTCGCAATTCGTGTTTATCTCCACTCAGAATTACAATATCATCCATGTATCGAATGTAATAATGAAGGTGAAGCTGATGCTTAGCGTATTGGTCTAATTCGTTAAGATAAAGGTTAGCAAACAATTGAGAAGTCAAATTCCCAATCGGTATCCCTATCCCGTCGATTCGTTCTTGTTCAAAACCATGATCGCCTAAAGGGATACCAAACTTCGTATCCTCAGACCGTATAATCGTTTCTAGTAGCCACAAAACATCACGGTCTTTAATTTTTCTCTCCAGGATTTGCATGAGAATATCATGATCAATTCGATAAAAAATATTTGCTGATATCGAGCTTTAAGTAATAGGGCTTTTCAGCGCTTCTATCTAATTTTCTCAGCCAATATTGCAGCCGATCAGCAGCCTTTTGAATGCCCTTACCTTTGCGACAAGCATAGGAATCGTAAATAAACTGTTTATCGAGAATAGGTTCTATGATACGATAAATGGCCCATTGAACAACTCTGTCTTTAAAAGGAAGAGCCATAATCAACCGTTTCTTAGGATCATATACGTAGAATTCGCGGTACTTGCCGACTTTGTATGTTTTATGGATTAGTTCGTTTTGTATCTGAATGAGATTCTCCTCTACATTGTGTGTAAACTCCAGCACATCACCACGAAATCTCTTGTTCTTTCTGGCGTTCAGGTAAGCATTCCATAGGTTTTCGTAGTCGATGATTTGCGCGTATAAATTTCCTAACCGTTTCATCGTATCGTAATCCTCTCCAAAGATGTTTTGTTTAGCTGACTGTATCACCTTTCAGAGAACCTACTAACTGATTCGTCAGCAATTCAATTTTTTGCCCGACAAAAAAGTGATTGGGCAGGGGAACGGGCCCGTTTTCCTGCGCACTGTCTTCAAGCGCGTTGCGCTTGAAGTTTCGGGCGAGGAGAACCGCCGAGCGGAAGCCGATGTCATGATTCGAGTTCGACCGAGGGTTGTTCAGGTTCAACGCAAAGACACCTGCATTCGACCCATTGTCCCAGTTGCCACCACGAATCGCAACACGCTCACAAATATGGCCCGTTCCCCAATATGTACTATTGTTTAATTGATTTCATCCAACCACCAACCATTCTCCCCAATTCATCGAGCAGCCGTGACCAATTTTCATATTTTTTGAATGGAAGAAATCCTAATCCATTCCCTAATCTGACTAAATAACGTAAATTATCTAATTCCACATCAATATCTTGTAATGTTGTTTTCTTGTAGTATCGCTTATTGGCACGAATGATAAGTCTCAATAACTCGTACATGCTTCGTTTGGTTTCTGCTGCAAGTGTATGTTTTTCACTTTTCGGATACTGCCGTAGCGCAGTATACCCGTATAAGATCATGTCATAGCATTTTTGAAGCACTTTTAAATCTTCTTTATTTGCCATTTAAATCACCTTTCAAAATACGAGGACCAGCTATCGCTGGTCCTTACAGATTGTCAGTTTCTCAGATTCCAGATTACGCGATATACGCGGAGCGGAAGCCGATGCCATGATTCGAGCTCGACCGAGGGTTGCTCAGGCGCAACGCAAAGACAGCCGCAAGCGACCCATCGGCCCAGTGGCCACCACGAAGCGCAACACGCTCACCGTAGTTACGTACCCAAATTCCGTCTCCACCATGGTTTGCGTCGATAGGAGCGATAGCGAGATGCTTCAATAGATCTGGAACCGCGAAGCCGGATTTAGCCCCCAACGTTTCAAAGGTCGTATAGCTATAACCATAATAAGCGTCTGAACTTGGGTCAGTTGTAAACATCGGATTTGTTCTTTCTGCTCCAAGGACAGGATCGCCACCAACATCAGGTGAAGTAGTGCTTGCATTTCCTGGGGTCGTGTTATCAATATACACGCCTGTGTCAACCCATTGATCGACTTTGCGATATCCTTCTGGTGTGTTGTAGTTGTTGTCCTGGTGTACATAGATTTTGCCGTCAATCAACTTCAAGCCATCAACCCATTCCCATACGTTCCCGTTAAGGTCGAAAATACCTTCATTCGTTCCATCATGTGACCAGCTGGCAGGTCCAGAACCTGTTGCAACACGCCCCTCATATTCCGCGCCGCCACTCGTGTATTTATATGTTACCTTTCCACGCTCGTGAGGAGCTGAATGGTCTTTCCCAAAGTTGTTATTGCCTCGAGGCATAAATCCGTTTTTCTTGCACCACAAAGCAATCGCAGCCCATTCGGCGTTTGTCATCAAGTGCCACCCTGCGCCTTTCGCTGCGCAATATTGTTTCGCTTGATCGTATGTCACATATGTCTTCGGATCTTGGAAAGGAATAGAGTATGCGCGTCCGTCATGCACGATATTTTGATATTTTGAAATCCAAATTTCACTTTTTACTACACCGTTCACAACAAAAGCCGGGTGCGGAACGTTAGGCGCACCGTTGATGACATCTGATAAGTTGAATTTAGGAATGCAAACCATGATAGACGGATTTCCTTTGTCATCATACATGACCGTGTTTTTTCCGCCTGTGGCGGATTCAACAGCTTGACGATAAGTATCCTTGATCGAAAGTACAAATGGCATTATTCAGTCACTCCTTGTTCTGTAGATTCGTTTTGGCCATAACCAGCAGGTAAAGCCCACAATCGAAGCTCAACTTTATTAATATCGAGTTCACGATCACGCTCGATATAGATGTCGTTTCCTTTTTCGTCAACTTCACCGCTAGGAACCAGCTCGCGTTGCTTAGGAGGGATAATGATTGTAGCTACATACCAGGCGCCAATGCCTTCACGCATGGTTTGCAACTGATTATCTAGGCAAATATCGATAACCTTTTGTACATCAGACTGTCTTTCCTGTAGATCGATAGATACCTGCCCTCCAATCGTCAACACTTTTCCCTGTAGTGAATATTCCGCTTTTGGTCCTTGATTGATTTCAGTGATAATCATTTTTATCTCCTCCTTAGACTGTAGGATTGATTAAAGTCCATAAAAAAGTGACCGAGCTTGCACTGCCGGTCATCTTGATTTTGAAACCATTTTGAGTTTTATCGTAAATTTCTAATCTCCCGACGAGTCCAACATCACCGCCAATCGGAGTAACTAATACATCATAGTTTGGTGCGTTGATTTGTGCGAAACCAGTCAGACTAACCTGGACGAAAGGCTCTGAATCTCGGAAATATCCGTTTGAAGAAGAGCCGGCGATTGTTGCCTGTCCTTGCAACAGGCGTTGATTTTTATACTTTTGAATTTCAAAATTGTTCAATCGGGCCTGCTGTGCCAGAAACTCTACTAAAAGGCCGATGTCATAGTGCGCCAGCAGGATGCCGGCTTCGATATTGTTCATGTTCTCCTCGTCGACCGGCGTCCCTTCAACAATCACCTGGCCGGTCGCTTCGTCGAGTACACGATCTTCCCAAACGGTCGCCTCATAAGTTCGTGTTCTATGAATTTTAGACATCTAATTACCCCTCCTGGACGGTAAATTTAAATTCGAATAAGCGTCCTTTATTTTTCTCATGCATTTTATTGCTATTTAATTCAGCGACGACATTTCCGTCTGCGTCCAGCAATCGAACCTTGGTTACTTTCCCGATCGGATCCCTAGTCGTTAGATACACATGTTTTATTACGGTTGAATTAGATACGATAGACCTTCTGATCTTTCCTTGATATACCTTACCGTCAATGGTGTAGTCAGCTTTAACGCATTTTTGTTCAATAAAATTTGCTATCTCTTGAAGAATAAATGGAGAAAGCAATATTATCACCATCCTTTACCTACATGAAACTTTCCGCAAAATCTAGGCTGTGATGTTCCGTTTTTCATTCCCGAAGATATGAATGAAATATCCTCGCTTGTCTCCGCCATTGAGTCGCCAAGAAGGAACTCAATATTTCTGTATGGACTATAACCATGTGAATTCTTTTGTAATACTATCGCGAGAGACGCGGTTCTGACCCCTGTTTTTGCGTCGTTACTTTTCTTCCCTGCATAAATCTCACCAGTAAAATTCAAAACGGAAATACCATCTCTTGTAGAAGGTATAATCCGCGTTTGAGAATTTTTTGAGCTCCCCGGCATCACAATGCCTGATCGGAATTTTATTACCGGTTTGATTCGAATTCGGTCATCGTGAACGATCTGAAAATACGTACCTTCACTTTTTCTAAACCAAATGGCATCTAACCTTGTACTTTTACGCTTATGAGCGTAAATCAAACGAAGAAGGACTGGGATGTCACTTTCATTCTTAATATCCTCATCCGTTTCGATCTTAAAATGATATGGTTTTCCTCCGTATTCGAACCATTCCTGTAATTTTGCATTCTTAAAAAAAATAGAAGCTACCTCTTCAATAGCCCAAGGAGTTCCTTTTCTTTTGTGAACCAACTCCGCTTTTTCAATTAATGCTCTTTTCTGCTCTTCAGGGAGATTCACATCGTAAAAATCCACATGCTCTTCATACGCTACCATGTCGAGAGCAAAAGCCGGAGGCGCTGTTTTGGGATTTAATATTTCAGTTTCCTTCAACAACCTTTTGAATTCATCGTTTACTACTCCCACAATTGCAAAAGTGACCTCATCTTGTTTCAGACTGTCAGGCAGTATATCGACTAAGTTCAGATCGTCTAGTTTAATCATCCGTCAGCCCTCCGAAGGTAAGAGAAACTGTATTTTCTTTTGCTACTTGTGTTTTCTTTACCTCAATAAAAGAAGCTGGAGCCTGCACAAAACAGCGTGAAGCTCCAGCCGCTTTTACTCGAGCGACCAGTTCGCTTTGGTCTACCCATCTACCTAATTTGCTTTTTTGCCAGACAGCGTATTCGCTGACGGCAGCTTGAACCTGAGTTTGAATATCCGTTAGTACATTTGCCTTCTCTCTCGAAACATAGTAGGTTAGCTGAATGTCGTATGAAACCACATCTGGTGGGCGAACAATTATTTTATCAGTAAGGGGCCGGACTGTTTTGTCATTACAGATTTCCGTAATCCTATCCAGGACAGTTTGGTCAGGCAGTTCTCCGTTCTTTAACAGCACAATAATTTCTACCACACCGTCTGAAGGCGACTCGACTGCAACATCAACAATTCTTTGATCCGCTGTCTTCACGTAAAAGATATAAGCCCCTTCCGGTCCGGCTGTACTGTATCTTTCAGGCGATTGCCGAATACGTTCGGCATATGGATCGTCACCTTCCCAATCAGTACCTCCGCTGGTAGTAGTAATATTATATGCTTTAACAACAAACGGAATAGGATCAACGATATTGTTGATTTGACCAGGGAGAAATCCATTGCCTACCGGTCCTGGTTCTGTACATTGTACTTTAATATCTACGTACTCCGTATTTTCAGGCACTAACGTCTCTTGAGTTGTCTCGAAAAACAATTCGTTACCGTATGATACCCGATGCCCCTTCGGAATTACCATATTATGAATTGGGTTGAGCTCATAACGAACGATACACTCTGCAGGCTTCGGTTCAAGTCTTGGAACTCCTTTTTTGTTTCCGATGTGATCTAAAAAATCATCTTCCGCATAAGCTAAAGAATTTTGCTTCGCAGTGTAATCAATCCGGTTGTAAGCTAAAGAAAGGGCATAAGCAACTGTCTGAATAAATTTTCGACGCGGATCTGCGTCCGCAAGACGAATTCCTGTTTTTTCTTCAAATTTGACGACCATTTCTGCTTCGATTTCGCTAGGGTCTCGGTTGACAAAGTCTATGTCAGGCAGTCCAAACCTCGCCATTTTCCTTGTTCACCACCTTTACTTGTGGAATCAGTCGTCCATTCAAAGGATCAGCTGAAAAGGTGACGCTTTCCACCGTGACTCGTGGTTCATACGCTTCGATTTTTTCGATGATTTCAGCCGTTATCTTTGTCTGTGCCAGTTGGATAGGCGGATCAACAATATCTGGAGATATCCCCAAATTGATATCCAGCACACAAGAGCCGATGATTGTAGATAAAATAAATCTCACGTTTTGGATAATTTCTTCATTGCCGGTTGCGCCATAATCGATGTTTTTAAAATCAATCATTTGCATCACATCTTTTCGAATCGAACATATTTCGGGTTAGCTGACACATACGTCCCCCCTCCGAGCTTGTACCAAGTGATGTCAGTCTTCACAATTCCATAAACCTTGTATGCTTGGCCCTTTCGTAACACGCGGACTATTTTGGCCTTTAGGCTTGGGCCGGAACGCAAATTAAGCATCCCTACTTTTACTATTACTTTTCCAATCGGACCTTTTTTAGATGTATTCGTTTTAGGAGGAGGAGGTTTTGATTTAGATGTTGCTGCTGGCGGTTTATATGGTTCAGGATACTCTACTAATATCAGTTCCAAATCTGCAGATAGTAAAAGGCCGTTAGCGCCTCTGGTCTTATGAATTTCCCGCAACTCCGTCAATACCCATGAAGAAGTACTGATAGGAGAGCTACCAATAATAAATTTGGAATATACACCGCTATCCCTTGCCGCTCTTAGTTTTCTAATAACATCTGCTGGATTGACGCCTAAAAAAGAAGAAACCTTGACAACAAATTTAATCCTTTCTAATCCAGGTCCCAAAAACTCCGGAGCAGGTTTCCGTCCTACAATTTCGTGTTCATGCCATCTTGATTCTCCTTCTCGCTCGAACTCATCGAAAGTCAGAACCTTTTGAGACGATACTTCAAATATAACCCCTGCAAAGCTCCCGATTTTCGCCAACCTTAACTACCTCCGATCGGTGGAGACGTTACGCCATGTACTCCCTCGTGAGTATGATTCTTTAAACTGATGCCATCAGCAATGACATCACCGATGACAGTAACGTTTCCATTCGCTTTGATATTAATTGGACCTGCGCATCGAACGGAAAGGGTATGTGTTTTCGTGTCATAAGAGATAGTAGTACCATCCTCAAATTGCAACACTCGTAAATGCTTTTCTTTTACTGGAGGGATATCTTCATCATTATACAAAGAGCCAATAACAAAGCCTTCGTGGTTGGAATTCGGGAGAAACAAAACCACCACTTGTTCCCCTACAACCGGAAGCCAATACTCTTTATTTTTCATGGCACCTCTAACTAAAACGGGCAATTCTCCTGTCACCAAATTATCGCGATCGTCAAAAGCCACTCTTACTTTGCATTTTTTTGGATTAACAGATGACACAATACCGACCCTGACGATATCCATTAATATCCCTCCAAGCATTTTCTTAGTTCTATAGATGTCGCCGTTCCAGAAGAGGAACCCGAAAACCTTATCCGTGTGATGATGTATTTTCCGTCAAAATTTCCGAATCCCTTCACATTTACCGTCATACCCGAATAATAGTTTTTTATCCCAGAAAAAATAAAAGACGCTGTATTTGCGTCTTTGTTTGCTTCCCTTAATTTTTTCTTCGCCAGCTTCATCGCTTCGGCAGTACTTTTCACCTGTTCGTTGATCACTAAAATTCTCCCTGTTTTCGGGGAGTTTGGCGGTGTGAAAGTGTATCGGATAGTTTTTTTCTTCGACGGATCGCGATATTCCACCTTCGCCGCTCTATACTTGCCGTTTAGACTTTTTGTGAACGAGTAATCAACCAGGTATGGATCATTTGGCTGTATTGTCGCTTGAGCAGCTGCTTTCTCGTATTTCGCTTCGTCCATCACGACAATCGTCTTATTTGCAATTTTAAGGGATAAACCATTCTCATTACATAAACGCATTAAGAACTTTATATCCTGTTCACTTGCCTGCTCCACCCTATCAATATCTGGGTTTTCATCCGAATTGTACTGAAGCTTCATATTGTTCGCTTTGGCTATATCTGAAAAAACCGTTTTTAGCTTCGTTTTCTCCCAGGATCGGCTCTTCTGTTGTCCACGTAAACTCCCGGATTCCGGAAGGCTGATAGCAGCAATCCGAAACCCTTCACCGTATTTAAGCCCGATTTCATCAATTTCGAACAACCCCATCGGTTTCGTTTCTGTTTTTTCGTCCCCGTACCAATTTTGTGAGATGATCGAGGCTGTAAGCAATGCCCCTTCCGATGGCATCCAAGATCCTCGCCAAAGTTTTTGGGTGTCTTCCAGCAAAATTTCTAAATCGTCGGCAGCTCCGGATAAATTGTCTGTAATCGCCCATTCTTTCAGAAACGGATGGATATAAGTATCTAATTTCTGATTGTTATATTTCAGGCTTATATATGCCCTCCGAGCATTAGCCATAGGCGCCGCCCTCCATTACATCCTCTATATCTCCTGTATCGTCTGTTGCAACTTCCTCCGTTTCGTCCACATCTTCCGCAACTTCCTTCATCCAGAACGGCTTATCATCAATGATTCCTTCGATGTCTGGCACTTCTAAAGTGATTCCGTGCGGAAAAACAACTATATCTCGGTATTGCTGGTTATAATCCAGCAATACCGTCATTAGATACTCGCTGCCATATTGCTCATATGCGATTTTGCTCCATGTATCCCCTTTTTTTGTTACATACTTCATGCGTAGGACACCCTCGCTTTTTTCCGTAAATACGAATTCATTTGTTCTTCGAAGTTAGAACGTTCCTGTTTTAGTACCGGCTCTACTTCTCTTGCCTCTACACCTTGAATGACAGGTGCGTAAGTGAAATTGAATTGTTGGAAGGAGGATGTTTTCAACTCTTTCGACTTTTCATATATCGAATCCGCTCCCAACAAACGGCCGGTTTCTTCGAATAAAGAAAGAGATCGCGGATCACCAGGTCGAATAGGGATGATTGATTCAAGCTTCCCTGCTTCTGCGACCATGCCAATGTGCGGTTTGCGGAATATACCGCCTCTAGCGTGCTTTTGGACTTTGCCTCCGCCGCCTGCAGATACAGATATTCGAGGAGCAGGAACAGAATCAATTCTTTTCGCAAGGCGGTTCAATGCCGATTTTACAGAGTCTGCGGCCGATTGAATGCCGTAAATGGACGCAACCCATCCACTGGCTTTTCCTATATAAGACGATAGGATAGACATGTTCGACTTGGCTGTGCCCGCACTGGATTGAATACCATAGATAGATGCGATCCACCCACAAGCTCTCCCCACATACATAGCCAAAAGGGAAAGATTGTTCGACGCTCTTGCTCCATGAGTAGCAATAGGGAAAATGCCGCCTACGATTTTTCCGGAAGCTTGGCCAACGTACATAGTAAGTAGTGACATGTTATGAGCAGCAAGTTGCGCATTTTGTGCTAAAGGAAAAATAGATCCGACAATTCGACCCGACGCTTGGCCTGTATACATGGTGAGTAATGACATATTATGAGATGCAAGCTGTGCGTTTTGTGTCAACGGGAACAAAGAGCCAACCAATCTTCCGATAGACTGACCTGTGTACATAGTGAGAAGCGACATATTATGCGAAGCCAATTGTGCATTTTGCGATAACGGAAAAATAGCCCCAACAATCTTTCCAGATGCTTGACCGACATACATGGTCAATAAACGGAAATTTTGCTCAGCTAATGCGATTGTCGACGCCAACGAATTAATCCTTTGATTTACCGCATTTGAGTTGACGTTTGAATTGACTGACGCAGTGGAAGTCGAAGCAGATCCGGAAGAACTAGCTGCTCTGACCGCATCGGTTGCTTTACCGGCCATCCATTTCCCTGCAATATACCCTACGATACCAACTATGAGTCCGCCTATTGCTGTGCCGAGGCCTGGCGCAATAGCGGTTCCAATTGCAGCGCCAAGTTTAGCGCCACCCCAACCACCAGCTAATCCGCCTGCAGCTTGTACGGTAGCTTTCGTCTTATCTTTTGCTTTATATACCCCGTATGCTTCTGTCGCGATACTTAACGGAAGGGCTAACTTCCCAAGAGTTTTTCTAGTCTTGGTCAGAAGCTCTCCGGCTTTAGCTAACTTCCCTGGCGATTTTGCTGCTTGTTCAGCTACTTCGTTTGCTGCGGAACTCACTTTTGTTTTTCTGTAATCATTTAGGTATACGACTTTTCCGGTGCTTTTAGGGGCACTTTTAGGTTGGGTATTAGCCTGTTTCGGAGTAACCGGTGATGGCGGCGTCGGTCCTTGCGGTTTGTTTTTTAACTTTTTAGCAGCTTCAAATGCTGACTTTCCTTTACCAACAACATATTTTCCTCCAGACCATATCCCCTTAGCCAATAGTCCACCGGTCAATAGATTTGCTGCGATCCCAAGCCCTGCTGCACTAGCAAAGTTACCTTGTCCTAGCTGGTTTAGGGAACTAGATAAAAGACTCTTTAGCGTTCCGATATATGCATTTATGGAAATTTCAGCGAGCTTTGCGAATATCTTCTCGAATTTTTTTCCGCCCGAACCATTTACCCACTCTTCTGCTTTTGTCGTTGCCTCGTCCAATGCATAGACAACCTTATCGCCAAAATCCATGTCTTTGAATTTATTCCATTTTTCGAGCTCTGCATAATATTCATTTAGATACTCTGGATCCATTTTTGCCTGCATAACGTCAAATTTTGGCTTAGTTGTGGTAAATGGAGCCAGAATATCATCCATCGCTTTACCTATTCTTTTTCCAGCTTTCTCAACTCTAGGGGCACTTCGCTCGAAAGCATCCGCCGCTACTAACGCCACTTTCTTAACAACCGGCAAAGTTCCTTCGGCAGCAATAATTTGAAGTGTTTCAAACGCTCCTCGAAGCTGTTCAACAGCACCTGCCGCGTTGTTCATCTTTTCTTTTGCGACATCTAGTGCTGTAACTTTTGACATATCGTCATACATTTTCTTGATGCCGGCAGCGCCCTCTTTCGCGAGTATCGTTGCTGCACGAATGGAATCTGAACCGAACATTTCAAAGAAAGCAGCTGTACGTTCTTGGTCTGTTAACTTGCCAAATTTTTGACGCAGAATCTCCGCAACTTCGGCCATATCCTTCAATTGGCCGTTTGCATCAAATAAAATATTTGTTCCGTCCCTAAGTATCAAGCCGTACTTTTTAAATAACTCAGCCGCTTTCTTCGATTTCGGTTGAACGTTGGATAAAAACGTTTTTAACGATGTGCCGGCATCGCTACCCTTCAGCATGTTATTGGAGAATAATGCGAGGGTAGCATTTACTTCTTTGAATGAGACACCGATTCCATCTGCAACAGGCCCCACTGCACTTAGCGCATATTTCATTTCTTGGATATTAGTGGAACTAGCATTTGCTGCACCGGCTAGAATGTTTGCTACTTGAGCCGCTGTCAAAGAATCTTTTTTGAAACCGTGCAAGGAATCTGACATAATTTCAGCCGCTTCAGCTAACTCAAGTCCTCCAGCCGTTGCCAAGTTCAGCGCAGCTTCTAGCCCTCCGGCCTTTACAATAGCCGGTGATATCCCAGCTTTCAACAATTCTTCAATCCCTTGCGCCGCCTCTAAAGCACTGTATTTTGTTTTTGCTCCTACTTCGAGCGCAAGAGCTCTCATTTTTTGCATTTCCTCCGTTGTTAGACCTGTAACGGCCTTAATGGAGGAAAGCTGGGATTCAAAATCCATTGCTTTGTGAATCGATGAATATGCAGCAGCTGTAGAAGCAGCAGAAGCAGCAGCAAAAGGGAGAACGGCTGCTGCTGTAGTGGCCGCTCTCCCTCGAAAATCATTGAGATTTTGCGTCATTTGCTGCTGTTTCTTTATCTGCTCTTGTAGCTGTTTTTGCTTTTGTACACTTTTCTCTAATTGAGAAGCTAATTTTTGATGCGCTGCGGCGTATTGTTCTGCAGAGATTTTCCCACTTTTATATTCTCTGTCAAGCGCGCGTAAACTAGCCTTTAATTCTTTCGTTTCCTGCTTTAGTTTTTCTGCTTTCGCCGAAGCAGAAGTGAAAGCGCTGGTGAAACTGCTTGCAAGACGACCCGCAATATGGAAACTGACTTCAAACACTTTTCTACCCAACGCTCTCACCCCTCTTTCTCTTCTTTGTGAATTTCAAGTGCCACGTCTACCCATTCTTCAAGTTCGGAGAAAGTTTGATTAAGGTAATATTCCATCGATGTCTTTGTGTACATAGCTAACTTCATTGCTGTTTTTCGGATGTCTCTTGTTCCTCTGATTCCATATTCATTAAAAAAAGCTGCACTTGTGCCGTTACATCAAGGAAATCGGACCAGTGCAACTTTTGAAGTTCGTCAGCGATTACGCCGGACGCGCGAGCTGCAATCGCTAACTGTGTTTCCTGACTTAAAATATTGAATTGTGTTCGATTTGCTCGCAGCTCTCTTTCCACCGCAAGTATGTCAGCGCCGGTTAATCCTTCTAAGTCTAATTTGATTACCTCTATTTTTTTGCCGTCAATTTCAATGGGTTTGGTCAATTTTACTTCTATCATCTTTACTCCTCCTCATATTACTATTACAAGCCTAATGCTTTTCGTACATCAGCAAGGTAATCAACACCGTTCACAACATATTTGTAGTTCAATTTGTCTAGCTCAACCAACGTCTTTCCGCCGATTTCGATTTTGATATAAGTGATTTCAATGTCATTGCTTGCATCGTAAGGAGAACCTTTTTCCATTTTTCCGAGATCATTTTTAGTCGGCGTTCCGCGAACAAATACTCGGCAAGGGACTTGACTGTATACCCCAGACGATGCATCTAGGACTTGATTTGCACCGCGACAATCAAAAGAAATCACCCGTGGTTCCAGCAACGAAGCAAAGTCATTATTCAGTACACGCCAGTTTAATGTCAGTTTCATAGATTGAAAATGTCCGATGTTAGGAGATTCATATTCTCCTGCGATCCCGGCTCCCCTAACCGTTTCGGTCATAGCTTCAAACGAAGGAAGTTGAATGTCGGCTATGCCTAGCAGATTATTTCCCTCCCGGTACACACGAAAATCGTTGAGTTTTTCAGGAACTAAATTGGCCATCTATATATCCTCCTTTACACAGCAAATAAGCTGTTGAGATAAGACACGTCGAATTCGACGATAAATTCAATGTCTTCCGCCGGTGTTGGTGGTGTTACAAACAAGTGGAATTTGACTTTTCCGGCCAACAGATCTGTCACAGGGTTTTCTTCCTGCCGGAACTCAACACGTCCTCCTAAAATAGCTCCAATGGCTGCCAAGCCATTCAACCATACGTTTACGCTGTCAATGAATTGATCGATCAATCGTCCATTAGTCGGGTCGTCAACATTTCCCCAGAACGAAAGGATCAGGGTGTTTTCTATCCAGTTAAACATGCGGCGCACCGGAATGAAAGAATCTTTTACATCAGTATTAGCTGGATACGCACTCGTGCGGTTCCCCCACAATCTCCAACCACCGATGAAATTGAGTGCCGTAACAATTCCATTTGCATTTAAATACGCCGCTTGATCTTGCCCTAAAGAAACCTCTTGTCCGTTAGCTAACAAAGTGTCCATAACAAGAGTTTTGTTAGAAGGGGAAACGAACGGGATTCCGTCGTTTTTCTCATCTGTTTGTGCTGTAACTGCTGCTGCGTGAGAAGAGAAGTTATATATTTTATCACCTAGTTTGATATCTCCCCAAAAGATAGATGCATATTCATCGACAAGTGAGTTAGTGTTTTTGTATTCAACGGCTTTTGTATAAACGTTAGCTATAGAAGTATCGATATCGATGTATGCCTTTGCTTTAAACACGCCGTTAATGTTTTTTACTTTTGCTTTCATAACCGCTGCAACGTCTGTTTTTTTGCTGAATTTAGGCGCAATTAAAATACAAGGAACCATTTGGAGTGTCGGGAATACAGAGTTTAACAACTCCAATCCCGTTGACTTTCCTGTCGATGCGTCGTATCCACCGATAATATCCGAATTTGTAACTTTCGAAGGATCCAGATACGAATAAGAAACCACCAACGAAGTTGTAGATGCCGAGATAGCCCCTCCAGCGACAGCTGAAATGACGACTTTTCCTGTATCATCGTAAGTAGCTGTATAATCGATATCTTTTGCAAGATTGTTTCCTCCAGAGGTCAACTTTACAGCAAGTGTGTTTAACAAGACTCCTTCTTGGTTAATTATCGCTTTCTTGTTTTGTACAGAAATCGATTGATTGGTAACATCTGTTTTATGTTTAGATGGATCGAGAACATTAATAAAAACCACCGGAAATACGTTATACAATTTAAAGTGTGTATCCATTACTTCACATAATGTGAAATTAGAGTAATTCGGACTGTATCCTAGCTTTCTAACCGCCTCATCAAATGACATTGCCAAGACCGGTTTGTTGATGCTCACAGTTTCCGTTGCTAAATGAATCGGTGCTGTACCCACTGCTATTGTCAAAGCAGAAAGAACTTGGACGGGTGATTTTACGCTTGTCGATCTTTCTGAAATGCTAATACCATGTCTATATGCCATTATTTATTACCCCTTTCGCGAAAAATATTGGACTGTTTGTTGGTAAAATACCGATTCTGCCGACGTAGCATCATTCAATCGACTTTCTACTGCAGAAAGCTGACTAACCGGAACGAATAACCTTTTAAATGCTGGACATTTCTCAAAATGTAATTTCAGATGATCAGGAATACCGTTTGAAAAGGTAGTGTATTTTGTCAGCAGACCACCAGGAAGCGATGGTCCCACGTAAATAAGAGGCTCTTGTTGTTCCGATTTTTCTTGTTCAACAACGACTCCTTCTTTTTGTTCCTGTTTTTCTTGCTCAACCACAACTTCTTCCTGGTCTCTTCTTTTAGACATAAGGTAAACCTCCTTCGCTTTGTACTTTAGGTATGATATATTTAGCAGCGATGTACCCGACCCATTCGGGAGCATACTGTTCCTCTGGAATTTCGATAGATAATCCTTCTTCTTCTAACTGAAATGCTCCAAATACCGGCTGTTTTAACATTTCGTTTCGTATGCGAGTCAACACATTTAAAACGTCACGGAAACCAATCTGGTGATCATCACATACAGTCCCTGCAATAATGTGGATCAGTGCTCGATTTGTTCCATTTTTAATTCGTTCCTCTATATATCGAATGATGACATGTGGATAATCCGGGATTTCTTGTTCTTCCTTTCTTTTTTTAGGAGGAAGAAACTGTTGCCGCACTTGAGGGGGCTTACGGACTCCTTGATGGGTCGTTTCTAGTCTATATTGATCGACCCACTGCTCGATTCTCTCAGTTAATGCGTCGATTAACCCTACACTTGTCATAAGATTGGACATGATTAATCCTCCAGAACTCGACTAATCTCGTGTTCTAAACGTTTGTCGAGCGTTTCTTGTGCCTTTTCTTCTACCCATTGCGAGACACTTCGGCTACTGAGCATTTGAGGGACAGACGGACCGTATAGTTGCCGGATTGGTAATCTTGGTTTGCCGACACGTTGGAAAACCCCAATGTATCCTGATTTCATCTGAGCAGTGAATGCTCGTGCGATCGGTCCGCCCTCTCCTCTTTTGACTGTAGCTGTTAATGGTTTTTTTCGCTTTGGCTGCGGTTGTTTAGGCGATACTTTGAACTTGATAAGAGGAATTACTGATCCTCTTGAAATAACAGAGGCTGATAAGTCCTCCTCACTTGCTGGATATATTTTAATTGTGTTAATGACATCTCCATGTTTGATTACGTATTCTTCCCTTACTTTTCGACCGGCTTCCGTTCGCGCAGTGTAAGCTGCACGATTGATTGCTCGTGCAGCCGCGCGAGGAATTTTTTCAGGTGTTTCCTGCAGAGCTTGTTCCAAGCGTTCCATATGTTCAATGCTCAATTCAATCATTTATTTCACCTACGCTTCATTTGCTGTAGCAATAATCTTGAGCAATCCAGTATCTTCGGAAACAGAGACAACATAATAATCTTCTTCATCAACGCTAATTCGCTGACCAATTACTGGTTTATCATAGTCAGCAGATTTAACATATATCGTAATCGATGATCGATAAATACCATTAGTCAAATGATAAAGCTCCGCTGGATCCTTTGGACGCTCATTAAATTGATCAGAATCGATGACAGCCAAAATTTGTTGCCCGTCAATATCGTGGTATTCAGCAAACTCATCATCGTTAAAGAACGTCGATAAATCGTTATTCATGTAGAATTTTAAATTACTCATTGTTACCTTCCTCGAGTTTTGCATCAATAGCTACAATCAACTGATCACGATTCATTTCTCCTGAAACATCGCAACCTAACTCTGCAGCAAAAACTTTAAGGGACTGATCATCCAGCGATTCGATATCAACGCCTTTTTCTTTTGCATCATTGAGGAGTAAATCGCAGATTTCTGCGTTTGTCATTTTTAAGTCCACTCCGACGTTGACTTTTTTCGCATAAGCTAATAAATAAGGTCGTTTCATAGCTTGCAATGTATTTGAAAATGCTGTTAGTTCATCAATTAATCCATTTTCAATTGTTACTTCTTCTAACTTTATTTCTGACTCTTTAAAGGAAGGTTGAACTTCAATTGCTTTCATAGAGAGAAGTTCTTTTGTTTCTGACTCAGAAAGCTCGGTTAAAGGATCACCGGGCTCAAAAATTTTGTTATTGCGTTTAATTCTCCATATTGCTCGGTACATTACAACCCCCCCTTACAGCACTGTCGCTACATAGATGCTGTCAACATGCTGCGGAACAGGTAATGGACGTGAAATCAATTGCACCCAACGAGTTGAAGGGTCCTTTTCAACCCAAGAACGAGGAATACGAGGTAAATCCATCGTTCCCATTTCCATGTCGATATAGGCACCGTACACCATATCAAAACGAGCACGTGAACTTGCGATGGTAACCGTTTTTTCAGGCACCATTGGTTTTTCTGTGCCATCGTCGTCAATATACCACTCATCGTATGAATAAATATTTAAACCAAGTTCAGCAATACGTCCGATATAAGTAACTCCGTTCGGCAATGCTTGAGGGTCAATTTGTCCCGTTTCGACTAAGCGAAGGTCAAGCATTTTTTGTACTTGTTCATTCCACAGGAACGCGTCTACTACTTCACTCGAAAATATTGCAATATCTGGAGTAATACCAGATGCTTTAATGACATGTAAACGCCAACGTTTAAGATCTGCTAGTGGATTTGCCGTGCTTTCGTTCCATTTATCTCCTGATAAAAGAGCTTCTTTATTAGTCAAGTTAAAGTCAATTACTTCATCTACGCCATCACCTTTTACATGAATTTGCCCCGTGAATAAGGCTTGGGCACACATCCATTCTTCACGACGAGTAATCATATCATCAAGTTCAGCCAGATCTTTTCCTAATTGCTCGGCTGCTCTCTCATCTGGAGAAACACCAGAATAAAGTGGCTCGCCGGCAAGGCGTTTTTGAAGATGTTCTGCTGTTGTCGGCATTTTTGGATTGATTAATGGCGCTTTATACGTATTTGTGCGATATCCTTCACGTTCTACAACTTTACCTGATCGACGAGGGTGCACAAATGGTGCCATACGTCGTTTTCCTTTTATGATATCAACATCTACATATTCTGTATCGAATGTTCTTTGGTTGTTGAAAAATGTATCTTTCAAAAATGTTTTAGGCGGTTTCATCTGACGAACCGCTTCTAACATAGTACGAGTACTGAATAAATCGATAGGCATAATCTCTTACCTCCTCACACACTCAAAGTAGACTTAATAAAAATACCGACGGCGCGTGCAGATGCTTTATGTTCTGCTACAGTGTCACCCTCGGCTACTGTTAAAGCATTTTCATTAAATTCTCCTGTCAAATAAACAGGTGCTAATACATCACCGTTTGTTGTGTCGATGTTTTCAGCAAGAACCGCATACACTTTTTCGCTTCCGTCGTTAGCTGCTTTAGAAACGACTTTCGCTTTCCCTGTTGCTGTCACTAAACCTAAAAGTGTTCCTCGTGCTAAAACTCCTTGACCAGAAGCTACAGTCAGAGAGTCATCAACTTTAGGCATGATATGACCAGAAAAAAGATTGTCTGGAACATAAATTTCACTCATTATTCAACACCTCTCTTCGTATTGGCTGCTTTCACAATCGAATTAATAACCTTTTGTTTTTCTTCTTCATCTTGAGTACCAGTTTGGTCAAAAACAGAAGATGTATCCACTTCGCCCAAAGGTGCAGCATCTTGAATAACAGCTGTTAAAGGATTTGTTCGGAATGATTTTAAAACATTTACAATCTGAATAGCGACTTGTTCAGCCGTTTCGCCCGTTTCATAACGAGCTTTATTTAAGATTTCTTCACATCCTGGCGCTTCAAGCTCTTGTAACGCTTTAAAACGATCACGTTCCGCTTTTACACCTTCATCATACCCTGCTTTTTTGACTGCATTATAAATATCAGGATATTGTTGAGCTAAAACTTCTACCGTTAACGTCATTGGAGAATTCACCTCCTTTCGTGATTTTGTAGTTGTAGCTGTAGACTGAATTTGCGGTACGTTTTTAAATGCTCGTACATCAAATTGGAGACCATTCATAACTAAAAAACCTCCTTTCACGGAAGCTGCGATTGATTTTCTTTCATCTACTTCATCGATTAATCCGTATTCCAGTGCTTCATCTGCTGTTAACCATGTTTCTGCATCTAACAACTCAATAAGCTGTTCGCGTTCTATTCCTGATTTTTCTTGATAAGCAGCGATAATCGACTCTCGTATTTTGTCTAAGTCATCGGCCAGCTTACGAAAATCTGTTGCGTTCCCCCATCCAATTGTCCATGGATTATGAATCATCATCATGGCATTTCGTGGCATAATCACAGTATCTCCCGCCATGGCGATAACCGAAGCAATACTTGCTGCTAAACCATCGACATATACTATTACTTTCGCTTTATGGCTTTTTAACAAGCTATGAATAGCTTGTCCTGCAAATACATCGCCTCCACCACTATTAATTCGAACAGTTAACTCTGAAATGTCCCCTAAAGCTTTAAGTTCATCTGCAAATTGTTTAGGAGTGACTTCATCTCCCCACCAGCTTTCTTCGCTAATCGGACCATATAACAAAAGTTCCGCGCTATTCTTTGATGTCGATGCTCGAAATTCCCAGAATTTCTTATTTTTCTGACCCATTGTTCAACACTCCTCCTTCTCTCATCATTTTTTCTTCTTTCGCTCTTTGGCGGACCATCATCTCAAAATCTGCTCCTGTTAATTCCGATGCTTCTCGTGCTCGTGTAGAAAAGCCTTCTTGCACACGTATTTTAGCTGCATTCGCCTCTTTTAGAGGATCAATCTGTCCTTGGGATGGTCCATACCATTCAGCATTTGAATATGCCAAGCGAATAACGGGGTCATCAAAAAAGCCGGGAGCTTTAATTCGCCCTCTGGCAACCGCTTCATATAAAAATTCATTATAGATTGGTTGACAAAATTTCGACACAAGCCACGAACGACGCATACGGAATGTCTTCCATGCTTCAAGTAGCGCCGCTCTGCTAGCAGAATACGAAGCAGTAAAATGCTTAATAAGCACCTCGTATGGAATTTCTAACGCTGAACCGATTTGCCGTGTCATAGACATAACAAAACTATCGAATGCAGTATTTGGACGTGCTGGATTAGCCTCTTTGATATCTTCACCCTCTCCAAGCGCAATAATAGCCCCATTTCCAAGTTCATAACTATTTTGGTCTTCGGTGTCCACTTGTTGCTGAATTGGAACGACTTCGCCAACTGGTGTTTCAGGTGTTTTAGAAGTGATAAAAACCGTAAACATCCCGCTGACAACTGCAGCCATAAGCTCTGCTTCGCTATATCTGGTTAGTTGTTTAAGAGACTCGATAACAGGCGCTAGAATAGGAACGCCTCTTCGTTGCCCTGGTCGCTCGAATTCCATGATATGAAGGACGTTTCGTCGCCCTGTTTTTTCTCCAAAAGCCGGTATTTTAACCCACTTATTTTGCATACTTTCACGATCTAATGGATGTTTTTGAGCAATATAGTAGGCTACAGGTGCCCCGTATTGATCCACCTCAATACCGCCTCTGATATTTGAATTCTTCACTCCAGGTGGGTTACAAACACGATCTGCTTCAATTAAAGCGATTTTTAGAGCGTACGGATTACCTTTTCGCTCAATCATAGGTAGAGTACAGAAAACATCACCTGACATAAGCATGGAGAGAAAAACAAGGGCTTGCATTTCATAAAAATCTAACATTCTTCCAGCATCGCAATCCTGCGCCCATAGTTGGAACTCTCTTTCTACGTTTCTCTCCCATTCGTCTGCTTCTTCATCACTCATTCCTAAAAAATCAGCGTCAATTTGTGCTTTCAATCGCAACCCAGATCCAACGACATTACTTCGAAAGGTTTTTAATGCTCCTGTAGCTAGAGGACCTCCCATATACAAATCTCGAGATCGTTGTCGTAGCACATCTAGATTGTCTGTTATGTCATCATCTGGACTTCCACCTTTATAGTTCCATCCAATTAGAGACTTTTTAGTTCGGCTTGCACCATGATTGGAGTATCCGGAATTAAGTACTCTTAATGTTCTTCTAGCTGCTTCACGTCGAACAGCACGCTCAGGAGAAATAGTTTCAACTACTTTATCGATAATTTTTTGCATCATAAATCACGCGGTACGACTCGTAAGACACGTGCACCGCTTCCCCTCCCTTTTTCGAGTCGTGCTACTTCATTGCTCCAGAATTGAATCCGTTTAGCAATCTCCGAAAGATCGGCTCGAGTAAGCTCTCTCGATCCGATTCGGTACCTTTGACCAGTTGAGACAGCTAATTCAGCATCCATCCAGGCTTTTAGGTGTTGTTTCGCCTCTTCTAATGTCCATGCTCCCATCATTTTTCCTCCTTCCTATCAAAGACTGACTCCGCGGCTGATTAACCGACGTCTACGTGGCGCACCAGTCATTGGAGCGTTTTGTTTAAAGTAGTCCCGTCTCTGTGATTTAGCAAGCAATTCTAAACTCGGGTTCAGAATTTCAAGAGCAGCTGTCGCATAGTTACGACAGTCGAGAGGCTCATTTCGTGTTCCAGGACGCTTCACCCACTCGAATCTTGGACGCCCTTTGTGATATCGAATAACCCTTTTTTCTGATGTTAATCCATCAAAGTATTTTTGATCATATCCCCTTTCTGGTTCGATCGGAAAATGGCAATATCCCGCTTCACCAGGAAATTGCACTTTTAATCTCGATAAAATCAGTTCTTTCCCAGCGTCAACTCCGATAGTAAATAGAGGCACACGTCTTCGATTCGTCCTACTAGCACGATTGACAATAGGAACTCCTTCACCGCCTTGCCCCTTAATCGCAAAAATTCTTCGATGCTCACGCGGTTTACAAAAATCATAAACTTCTGTTGTGAAATGCCCTCCAGAGTCAATGCATGTACAAGCTATTCCGATTCCAACACCATCTGCATATTTCCATGTTCTACTCAAATACTCATCTAATTGTTGCCATACTGCTGGTTGTCCAGGATCACCATAAATAGCGCGATATTCGATTCCCCATGATTCCTTGCCAATACCCCAGCCGACAACCTCTATTTCAAGTCTATCATCCTGAACATCGACGCCAGCTGTAAGGAGTAATACACCATCTGGAACTTCGCAGTTATATCTTTCACGGCGATTAGAAAGATGATCGGATTCTATTCCATCTCCTTGCTCTTCCCATGTTTCTCCAAGAGTCGTATTGACCCACGCCTTTAACCTTTCTGGTCCTCCTGCCTTTGCTTCTTTAAACTCCTCAATGATTGTAGACCATCGTTTCCAAGGGCTTGCTAACTCGTTTAAGTGAAATCCTCGAACTTTTATATTTTGTTTTTTAGCCATCCATTTCCCTTGACCGGATTTCCACTCAAATTCGCCGTGACGAGCACCACAATGAATACACTCCATTGTGACATCTTCAAAGCGAATTTGTGCCCAGGTCAGAGGCTGATGTTTTCCGCAAGTCGGACAAGGTAAGCACCACTCTTCCTGAGTGCTATTTAAAAAAGCCGCTTCAATGCGGCTTATCCCTTTGATTGTCGGTGTACTCACATAAATTTTTTTGCGATTCCAGAAGGTTGTCGTTCGTTTTTCTGCAAGTGTTAGTGGATCACCTTCAGCACCAGCACTTGCAGGAAAACGGTCAACCTCGTCAGCAAGAAGAATTCGAATCGGTCTGCTTGCCAATCCAGAAGGAGAGTTAGCCCCCACCATGGTAATATGACCGCCAGGAAAGGTCTTGTGAAGCATGGTATTACCGCTGTCTCTGCTTCGGGCATCAGCAACCTTTCCCTGTAAGGCTGGTGAATCACGAAGCATAGGAGCTAAACGATCCTTCGAGAACGCTTGAGCCATTTGTAAAGTCGGCTGCATAACCATAATCGGAGCCGGGTCATAATCGATGTGATACCCAATGATATTTAGAATAATCTCCGTTTTTCCTACTTGCGCACTCGTCATGACGACAACAGTTTCCACTGCTGGATCATTGACCGCATCCATAATTTCTCGTTGGTAAGGAGCTCGATCTGTTCGCCATTGTCCTGGTTCAGCCGATGATTCAGAAGATAACCTTCTGTATAAGTCAGCCCATTCAGATACTGTCAATTCCGGCGGAGGAGCAACAACTTGCGCAATATCTTTAAATAAGGATTCTGTATCATTTATTTTTCTTTTTGCGGCCATTGCACTGCGGCTCCTTTTCCGCTATCTCCTCATCTGCCTCTTCGTTATTTTCTTCCTCCGTATCGATTGCTAATTTGTCTTTGCTTTGCGCATAAAATACGTGAGGATCATATTCGGACAGCTCCTGAAGGGCCTCATACACCTCTTTCTTGATAATATCTTGCACAACCGCCAGATCCGTTTGCGCAAGTAGTTGAGGTGCAGTTTTACTGGGGATGGCTAATACCCGAGCCCGAAAAGCTCCTAACATATTATTCATTACACGACGAACATCTTCAGAGCGATGTAGTTCCCCCCGCATAATCTGTAACTCTAACTCCACCTTCTGGCGATTCGCCCTTGTTAGAAGGGTTTTCTCTTTCGTCAGGTCGAGCTCCTCTTCGGTTTTCTCAGCTTGCGCCTTGATATACTCTATGTATCTCTGAACGGATGCTTTTAAGTCATATTTACCTCGGTTGATTTTAACCAAAGCATCCTCTTTTTCGAGTTGCCGAATTCGTCGGTCGCTCAAACCAAGAATTTCCGAAATTTCCGCTGTTGAAACGACAACCGTTTTTCCCTTCAAATCCTTATCTGACAAGGGTTTCACCACCTTTCAATAACTTTCAATGGAGTAAGTTTTTTTCTTGAAAAACGGAAACGGAAACGTACTTTTCGGCGCTGTCGCTAGCCGTTTTTCGGGGCTCGCACGACCCGCACCCTTTCCGATCCCCAGAAGGACCCATGAATTATCAACAACCCTATTTTTAGCGCCCTTGCCAGGACTCGAACCCGGACTCTCAGGATAGAAGCCTGATGTGCTATCCATTACACTACAAGGACAAAAGAAAAAAGCTGCTCCAGATACGGGAGTCGGCTACCAACCAAAGTCTTTCACGTTATCATCATAACACCTTTAAACGAAAACGTTGTGCCATCTTTGTGCCAAAATTGTGCCGCGATTGTGCCATCATTCGCTTACCAATACCGACTCCCCCGCTTCCTGTTCTTCGTAAACATCCGCTTGGCCAGCTCGTGCATCTCATCTTTTGGTTTGGCGCGAATGATATTAGATACGTCCACCGTCGTTAGCTTCCGGTTACCGATCCGATAGCCTTTTTTGTTTAGTTCCTGCACCACTTTCGTAACACTCTCCAGCTGCACATACAAATACACCGCTTCTTCTTCCATGGTCGTCGGTGTGTAGCTTTCGATCATCTGAATGTATTCTTGCAAATATTCGATTCGCTTTTTCGCTTCTTCGACTAACACTCGCTTTCCCTCCAATGAGTTCACTTCAATTTACAGACTGATGCACTCGCCCTTTTCATGAACCCCTTGATATTTCTAGCTTCAAACCATTTTCCAAAACAAGTGCACAACATGATTTTTTATGTTGTACTAATAGCCAAAAAGAAAAATCATATCTTGTATTTCATCATAGCCTTGTCCATCGCATCTTGGTTAACGCCGATATACTTTAAGGTGATATGTGGGCTCGAATGGTTAAACAGCTCTTGAAGCATAGCAACGTCTTTCGTTTGTTGGTAAAAGTGATAGCCGAACGTCTTTCTAAGCGTATGTGTGCCCACTTCATCCAGCGACACGTACTCAGCTGCCTCACGCAAAATACGGTACGCTGTTGAACGGTCAATAGGACGATTTCCGCCTTGCCGACTTCGAAAAGCATATTCACCGTCTTTGAGCGTTTTTGCGTACTCAATCAACTCTTTTCGTATCGCTGGCGGAATGCGAATCCGTTTTTCCTTCCGTGTTTTCTTCTCCCGCAACTTCAAATGCGTTTGCAGCAAATCTTCCTTCTTTAACTGCAATATGTCCGATATGCGCAAGCCCGTATTAATTCCGATGATAAACAGGATGTAATTCCTCTTGCTTCTTTGTAGCAAATACTTTTTCATTGCCGCAATCTTCTCTGGATCACGAATCGGTTGAACAAAATTCATTGCTCGTCCCTCCTTCTTTTCCGATACACTTCTATTTCGAGGGCAAATGCCAGCTTGTAAAATGCTCTGGACTTCAAACGATAGTAGTTTCTGTGGCTCATTCCTAACTCGTTGTAAACCGCATAATCGAATACCTCTTCCTCGTTCATATATCGCCGAATAATAACCGCTCGCTCCCAGTAATCTAAACGGTTCACAGCCTCAACAATACGCTGAATATACTCGTTCCGTTCCCGCTCATAATCTACGTTTTTAATTGCTGTTTCTTCGGTTGAGGAGTGGAGTTTATTTGTCTTGGCAGGAACGAGCGAGTAATGTTGAGTCACCTTTGGCAACTGGTCTAGTTTCAATGTCAGCAAGAAAATGCGATATTTTTCGAGCGCCGCTTCAACCGCTTTTTTCGTCGCTTTTCTGTCGATTTCAGGTAGCATAAAGTCCATCTTCTCAACCTCCGAAATAGTGATTATCGTTGGCGAAATGCCCCACCCTTGCCGCGTCTATAAACAGGACGACCAACGCCCATTAGTTCTTTAATATCTCGCTCCGTCAGCCGCTCCTTATCTCTTTTCTTTTTCCGCGCTTTCTTCCGTTTGTTTTGATGTTGCCGAACTTTTTTGACTTTCATCCATTTCTTTAATTCTTGCTGGATTGTTCGCATTGTTCCTCTCCCTTTCATTTTTCTAATCAAACAAAAAGGACACCAATCATACAGAAATAGCCTTGCTACTCTGTACAATCGGTGTCCTCACGCTCTCGGTCTTGGACATATTCGGTTTTAATTCCATTATATCAAGCTGGCTGATGATGTAAAAGCTTATCAATGTATGCAATTCCTTTTGCCGTAATATACGTTTGCGGCTTATTAATAACTTGGTCTCCCATTTGAATCGGCTTTTCCTTAACAACAAAGTAACCTCTGTCAATGTACTTTTGATAAGGTGTATTATCATTCATCAGTAATCCCATTTGCCGTAGCTTCTTGAAAAAGTTATTGCGGCCATATCCGAGAATTTTCGCAACCTCTCCAACCTTCTGATAATTTTCACCACTAAGAAACCGATCATGTTGCTCAATTTTCGGTTGTGCCAAAGCAAGTTTTTGTTCCAGCGCCTGCTTTTCTCGTTGCTCTTCAATCCATCGCTCTGCTCGCTTGATTGGATCTTCAATCATATATGACGGCGCATTTAGTACAAGCAACTGTTCTTTCATTCGTTTGAATTCTTGAATGAATTTCACCTTCATCTTCATCGCTTCTGGGGTCACATAGCTCATAGCCACCAAAGCGAATGCATCTTCTGTTAGCAAGTATTTACGATAAAACTGCTTGTTTTGAGGATGCTGGTAATGGGTCTGCGCAAAGTTGCTCAACCCCCATTTTCTTTCACCAGCTTGATTAAGTTTCTCAAGTTGCACTTCGATATCTCGTAAAACGTCTGCATGTCGCTTTCCGAAACAATCCGCTACCGTTAAACTATCCGTGACAGCACGACCATTATCAATGAAAACTAATTGATTCATTTCTTGTCACCTCACTCAATCCTCAAAGAAATCGAAACCAACCATATCGTTGAATTCTTGTGTGAATCGCTTTGCGTCCCAAACAGCTTGAATCACTTCTTTTAGCGCATTTTCGTACCTCTCGATCTTTGCTTGTTGTTTTTCAGCGATGTTCATGTATAAAATCAAGCCGCCTACAATTTTGTTTGTGATGTCTGGATCAATTTCTGGTGTTGAGTAATATTCATTGATTAACACCTTGTCATAATACTGTCTTAGCACCTTTAAATCATGTTCCATTCAGGTTTCCTCCTGTTTCATAAAATCTTCGGAATGTGTAATAAATCTAGTTTAAATGTCTCATAAATTTCGGATGTGCCTTCGTTATATATGTTTTTCTTTCGTTATCCCATTTGAAAAATAAACCTTCTCCACAATCAATATCAGCACGATTACTTATCGCCTCCATAAAGAGTTTCTTTTGTTCATTCGACAAACTCACCTTTGAGATAACTGCAATCAGTAAAGGTATTGGCGTAGGAATATTTATGTTATTGCTCAAATGATTCTCCCTCCTTTGCTTCACAGTATGTGTCTACTGCGCATTAACTTTTTCTTTGCATTTGTCACAAGCAACAGTATTACATAAAACATTCTTGCCCTTTATAATCTTCCAATCGTGAGGGAACCACTTTACATTTACTGATTTATTACAATAGGAGCAAATAACAAGCGCCATTTCTTCTCCTCCTATGTGTCTACTACGTATCAAACTAAAGAACCGTCAATCAAAAGAATGCTATTTTGTTCATCGTTAAATTCCTCGATTACCTTTTCGACAGGCATAAGTTCTTTATCTTCTCCTAACGCTCTCCCGAATTTAACAAGTGCGTAATCACGGCTAACTTCTTTCGTTTCTTCGTGTAACGAACCATCATCATCTGCGACGAACTCTGTATATAGCTTTATAGCTTCATCTTTATCTCTTGCCTTTACTAATGCGTAATATGGTTCATGTACTTCATAAAATTTCATTATCAACACTCTCTCCCTATTTTTGATTAACAGAATGTGTCAAATGTTAATTAAGTCAAATCGGTTGTGAAAAGGACAAACTAATGCTTGTATGTCTTTTGCAGAATAACACTCGCTAATTTCTCCACCAAAAGACTGGCACCAAATTTCATCGAATCCCGCTTCTTGATCAACCGATGTAACAACCCATAATTCATCTTTAATCGCAACAATGTCTCCACCTTTGTATTCTCCAACCTTACGTCCAAGCAACGCCCATTTCCGGCGTTCTTTTTCGGCTGCGATTTCTTCTGCTGTAGCCTTACTAAATTGAAAGGCTGAGAGTTTTCTTCCGTTATCAAATCCAGTGTATTCTGAATCCTCTTCAACAACTTTTGCTACGAAATCATGGACATAAACATATAACCAGTCACCAATCTTATATGGTTCTTCGATTTCATAGCCGATATATAGAGCCTTGGCTAACGTTGTAAAATGCAAGGAATCTAAAACATGGTTGCGTTGCTGTAAGTACCACCGCTCAACATGTTGTTGTAATATAGTATCATCTGTCCAACTCTTTCTTTCCTTTTCAAGAACCTTCGCTTGCTGTGGTGTCAATTTTACTTTTTCCGTCATTTCTCTTCCCCCCTTTTCGTTTAGAAACACAATGCTTATTTTGTTTCTAAAAACTGTCCGCACGCTCTCCAGTTAACCCGATGATCTGTAGCAGGTCCGTTCGTGTTCGGGCGAAGAGCACACTTCCAATACTTCTTTGAAAACTGCTTGTGAAATAGATGCCGACAATGTTTGCACCTTTTGTCTTTCGGGCCATATCCATACATATTTACCATAGGATTAGAGTCTAGTTTGCTTTCATCTATCGGAACGTTTAAATCGAATTCAATTTGTTCCACTTAGATACCCCCTTACGTTTTATCAAAACGGAAAATCATCCTCGTATGGCCACTTACAGTATGCTCCCCAATTTTTAGGATTGCTGCGCCAACGATCTTCCTCAATTTCTCGCCGCTTCTGGCGAATAAAATCAAAGAACTGTCGCATTTTTTCACTTTCAGGCTCTCCCATCTGACTGACGGCACAACTGATATACATATCAAGCTCAATTACGTCATCATCTGAGAGATTTGGCAAAGTGATATTCAATCCTCTCACCCCAAGAACTCATAAATATCTGTTTGTCCTTCCGGAACGACGAACTGCTGTGCTTTTGCTTGTATAAGCAACTCTCCAGAAGGTAATTCTCGAAGCGCTTTGTCTGCCTTGCAAACCGGACACTGCAAAAGATGCTGCTCTTCGAAACTTTGGGAGACTGCGAATAAAACATCGCAGTCTTTACATTCGTAAACATGAACGAGAATTTTCACCTCAAAACAACTCACTTTCCTCGTATTTAATCCGTGCGGTTTTTCCTTTTGCTGTTTCAATGATCGTATATCCATGCTCAACCGCTTCCGCTACCTTTGCTTTCCCCTGCACGCCGTCAATCACAAGAACAAGCACCTTTCCTGGAACAACAGGATGAGAGACCGTCATGTTATCTATATCAATCTGTAATTCTTGCGCTCTTTTACTCACCGTAATCCCTCCATGTGGTATAATTGAGGTGGACTGTCGGGAGAGATCCCGGCTTTTTTGTTTTATCGTTTTTAACGCTGACTTAGCAAATAAACCAAAATCGTTGTCAATAGCACTCTGTTTACATCTAGTTCAAGCCATGTAGCTACTAAAATCGCTGCCATAACTAATAGCGTGCTGAATAGTGTTTGCTTCAATGCTTTTAGCATGATTCACCTCACGTTTTTATCACTTTCCATCCGCGTCGAATCCTACTTTGCAACTCATACTTACACAACGGTTCGTACACATAAACTGCATCGCGGTTTTCCTTGCGATATAGCAAATACCATCTGGCTTTTCGTTTACGACGTTTCATTCGTCATTCACGTCCGAATTTAGCTTCTCAAGCGCAATTAAGTGCACAAATTTAAATTTCAGCACCTCGCAATATACGATTGCATCGATCATTTCCTGCTGCAAGTGTTCCAGCCAGCTGACCAATGTGTAGTCACTTGGATTGACGGTTGTTCCGTATTTTTCAATCCCTTTTTCAGTCTGTGTTTCGAACAATTTTTGCACATTGCGAAGTATTTGATTTTTGTTTAATTCTTCCATCCAATGCTTTGCATCCATCTCAATACCCACTTTCTTGGCGGTGATGGTTGACTGCATTTTTACGCATATATGCTTCTTCAACCTCATTCCAAGTGAAGCCGAGCGTTTCCATCAATCCGACGTAGAGATTGAACGTCCATTCCCATTGCTCTTTAATGTTCGCTAGTCTTGCTTGATCGTATAACGCTAGGAATTGTGCATCGAGCGATGATTTGGCAATTGGAATAATTTTGATCGACGTTTGGACGTTAATCTCATTGCCAATTGACAAGAGAAAATGCAATACATCCGCGCCTTCTTCAAGAATTTTCTCACGTGATGAAGGTCCTTTGTTGCTCCAAAATTTAAAGCATCGGGTTTCGTTTGCCAGCTCCCCTATCTCTACGAGTAAAGCCAGCAACTTGGAATAAATTCTTCTGTCACCAGGTTGCCTTGGATGCTGCTTCTCAATCCTCTCATCCAGTTCCCGCTGCATCTCAAAAAGCTTGGATAAATCCATTATTTCGCTCCCCTTTTCTTTCTGTTTTGTGGCCAACGCCAGTCAATTGCTCGGCGGTTATCTTCGTCGTAATATTTTTTGCGCGGACGATTCCGGTACGCTTCAAGCTCTTCTGGCGTTAGGTAACTGACGACAACTGGGCCATGTAGCGACTTACGACTCATCGCAAATCCTCCAATCGTTTTTGTATCTCTTTTAGCGCCATTTGTTTATATCGAATCGGACAATGTTCATATCGCACGATAACGTATAATTGTCTAAGTGTTGCTTTTGACCAGTTCATTACGTTCTCCCTCCACTCGCTCGTATTCCCGTTGAATTTCTTCGATCGTCAGTTTTGATATCGCTCGCCCGTCAGCTGCAACGAAAACGCCCTTTCGCCGTAGACGCTGAATCAATACATGTTTGAGTAAAAGCAACTGCTTCACCTCCGAAAAAAGTGATCAAGTTTTGACAGCGAGTATGGTTTGCCGTTGATTTCAAGCGAAACAAGATGTTCTCTAGTAATCTCGTATCGCTCTAACACGTCACGTAACGCTGCTTCGGATTGAATGCTTCCAGTGAAACCAACAATTCTCCCAACGTCGTTTCTATACTCTAAGCGAATCCAAATCGGGTACGGCATGGCGTTCACCTAGTCATCATTGCGATATTTTTTCAGTCGCTCTTCTAACTCACGCCGTTTGCGTTCGAGCGCTTCTTGATCCGTCTCGGCTTTTTGTTCATATTGCGAATAATCGGTGTTAAGCCAGTCTGGAATAACTTCCGTTCGAACGGCTTTTTTTCCATTCGTGCCAGCACCATTTCGTTTCTTTGCTTGCTGCTCTTTAAATGCTTTTTGCGCTGCATGCACTTGTTCGACGGTTTGATATCCCTTGTCTGCCCAGTCGCGCAAAATGGTTTCAACGTACTTCCATGTCTTGACGCCATTTTCTACTGCAATTTTCATCGCTTCTAAAACTAGCGCTTCGGATGTGTCGTCGATCCATGTTGAGATTTTTTCGCTTATGTAGCTTCCGATTGCGCCAAAGCCGTTTTGTTCAAAAAAGGTAAACGGATTCTCTTCGCGCACGCGCTCGTCTTCTTCTACTTCTTCTTTTTTCTCTGTAGTAATCTCTGTAGTATTCTCTGGTATTGGTCTGTTCAAATTGAGCGCCTCGTCTGTCCAATTTGAACAGATGGACTGTTCATTTTGACCAGATGGACTGTCGATTTCGTCAGTCGTCTGTTTATTTTGAGCAGTCGATGTGTCATTTTGAACAGTCGTTTGTTCAGCTTGAACACTCACTTCATAGACTGGATTTTCTAATTGCGCCAATTTGTCATAGTCGATCCGATACCATTTCGTTTTGTCGATCTTGGAGCGATTGAAATTGCCTGCAATAATGAGCCCTTGCTTTTCAAGTTTTGTAATAATGCGACGAATCGTGCTTTCCGACCAGAATGGAAATTGTTCTTGCCATTCCTCGTATGTGTTATATACCCACCTATGCCCTTCATGAATGTGATTACTGCGCTCAAGCCAGTAGTGCAACTGTTGTAACACGATGCTTTCATTTAAGCCGATCGTAGCCGCGAGTGACGGTAAAATCACTAACGGCTCTTCATCCATTAAAAGTCTTGTCGCCATGTATATCCCCTTCCTCTCTTGCTTTCCGCACTCCGTTTTGGCATAATAATCCTAGAAGTCTGAAATAAAAACCTGTATATCACCTTTTCCTATTTGCTCGGCTATTTCTAACGCGATTTGACGGCACTCGGACACAGTGAGCGCGTGAATGAGTGCCGTATGGATCGTTTCGAAATAGCCGTTCTTCTTTGCCGCGAATTCTACTTCAAATAGCATATTTACACGCATGAAGCATACAATGTATTGATGCTTCGTAACCTCCCTCCTAGCAAGGTAAAACATTCTTTTTCTCAAGCTGGCGCAACTTTGAATACACAGATAATTCACTTCGTTCCAAGCGTGCAGCAAGCTCTGGAACATCGAAAATATCTTTATGTTGCCATAGGTAAAACTCTTCCTCTTCGGTCCATTTCCCTCTTTTTATGCGAGGGCTTTCTTTCGATAACAACACAGATAGCTGTTGCATTTGCTTGCCGATCGGGCAACTGATTACACATGTGCTTTGTGTACTACTATGCCGTTCTTTACATCCTGCACACTGTGTATCTAGCAATTTCAAAATTTGTAGCCGAATTTGCTTTTTCTCTTCCCTTGTCACACCATCACCCCAGCAATCTTGACACAAAGTCGATTTGGATGCCGCGGTTTTTCATGTCAGCGACAACTTCAAAAAGCTGTGCGCGACGTAATTTCTTTTGTTCGATTGCTTGCAGTTCGTCTAATAAAAAGCGTAGCTCCGACATTTCAATTTTCGCCGTTTCATAGTCGCGGTTTTGAAGAGATTCTTGTATGTACTCGACGCACCGCGATGCTTTTTGTAACAAATCCACTTCTTGCAAAAAGAGCGTATCGTGCATAATCTTTTCCTCCTCCAAATGAATTTCTAGACGTCTTCGCAATGACCATATGCATGTATTCTGGCGCGGCTCCCCTTTCCAGGATCGTCGCCCGCTCTCGCTCGGTCTAGTGTGCATACGCACCGATTGAAGTACAAGCTCGTGGGCTGGGGGACACACCCACTTTCAAGATGGGAGATATCTTTTGCTTGTACTCCAATCGGCAAGCATGCGCTTGCCCTTCCTTTCGCGAATCGTTTATGCTAGAATATGATTAAATCAAAGGTTGATTATTTATTGAGCGATGGCTAGTGTTGGCGCACTGGCCATTTTTCGTTTGTACCACTCTTGTTTTGCTGTAAGTTCTAACGCTAGTAGCAACGCTGGGTCATTACGCAATTCTGCGCATAACTTTTTTACTTCGCTTGCTTTCATTAAACGGCTTGCTGTAAAACAAAAACTCATTGTTCCTTCCCCCTTAAATTAATTCTTTTACCGATCGACATTTGTATTGCTCGACGTATTCTTGATGATAGTACGCTTTCACAAGAACATTGATTGCATCGACATACGCTTTGCATGCTTTGTAACTTGGGCAATCAGAAAGTTTTTTGTATCCTCCTTTTCCGTCTCTCCATTCTTCACGCAACCACTCCAATTCGGCTGCCAAAAACGTTTTTAATCTATCAATCGCATGATCCATTTTGCTTCCTCCCTTATCTCTTAATAAAACCTTTTGTTTGCAACTTTGTACGATGCTTTTGCCACATCTTTAACCAAGAAAAGCCATAATCAACACATATCACCGCAACGTATTGCGTAAGCGCTACAATTGCATCAATCGCTTGTAAAATCGCTTCTTCGAGGTGTTGTTTATCGTACTCCCTAATCGTTCGAGGATGGTTCGCTACACATACACTTTCAATCGCTTGCAACGCTTCGGTTAGTTCCTCTTTCGTTTTCATTGCGACACTCGCACGATGAAGATCGACCACCTCACCGTCCAGCTTGACTGGACCCCAGCCGGTGTACTCCGCTGCCGCTTCCAACGCCACCCACGGATTGTTATGTTTTTCGGTGAAATATTTCGATATGTTCGGCTGTACCCGATACCGTCCGTTTTCTTGCTGGGAAACTGCTTCGCGAGATTCATAGATTTCAAACGAAAGTTGTTGTTGCGTCATCCCTGTCGCCTGCCGCGCCGCTTTCACCGCATCGGCCGCTCTACCACGTTTCATTGTTTGTTCTCCCCCTTCTACCATTTACCGCTAAAAATTCATGTTATGTTATGATTAAGAGCTTGGCTCTTTTGGAACATAGCAGTCCATCACCGCTTTCGCGATTTGCTTCAAAATCGGATTGCCTTTTTCCCATTCTTTCTGAAACCATTCTTTTCGTTCGTCAGCACTCATAAGTACTAACGGGGAGTGAATAATAACAGTGGTGTTGCCGTATTTGAATTCCTTCATGCCCGCATTCCCCCTTTGTTCATGTGTATGCGGGTCATGGGAATGAATTGTTGACATTTCTTTCACCCCGAATCTTGTAGGATTTTCCTCCTTCTTGTCGAATGAATACGGCAGGAAGGAGGTGATTACATTGCATAAAACTGATATTGAGCGAAAAATGGATGAGTCGTTGGATCGCTTTACGAAAGAAATCAACTTTATCCTAGAAACTTCTGACTTTACGGAGAGTCAAAAAGAAAACTTGCTCTTGATGATGAAACATGTATTTTATACGTTCAATGATTTTAAAAACGTAATTAAAAGGTTAGGGTAACATGACTAGCTGGAAGTCGAATTTTATTCATTCGGCTTCTAGCGCGTCATAGGCGCTTCGTTCATTTCTCGTATGAACATGTCGTACACATAATCCCATACCACTTCATGCACAAGGTTACGAGCCCATTTCGCTTCATGTGATTGACGGCGAACAAAGTCGAGCGCTTCTCTATAGGTGACAAAACTGCTTCTCACTTCTTCAAACTTAGATATAGCTACACGCTCGAACATTTGTTGTAACTCATCAATGATATTTTGGGGTGCTTCATATTTCATACATCACTCACCTCCTTTCATGTCATGGGATTGAGTTGTCAAGTAATACTTGCTACACCGATGGTATACTACGTAACTTTTGGTTGCTATCAACTTCAAAAAAAATTGTCCAACTCACTCCGAGGACAGGAGCAATCTTTTTAGCAACATCTACGGAAGGTCTTCGATCGCCGTTTTCAATCATTCCGTAGTATTGTCGCGTAATACTTAACCCAGATAGTTCTACAACTTGTTCTTGGGTTAAATTTTTACTTTCTCTTGCTTGCACAAGGATTTTTCTAAGTTGCTCTTTAGTCATAAAAATTCACCTCCCAGCAACCAAAAGTTGCTTTGTTATCTTTAATTATACGCAACTAAAAGTTACTGTCAATACATAATAGCAATTTTTTGTTACCTTTAATCAATTTTTGTTTATAGCAACATTATGTTGCCTTATAATAAAAAACAGATGCATAAGAAAGGGGATTCTGCATGTTCCCTGTTAGACTCAAAGCACTAAGAATGCAAAAGAAACTAACACACCAAGATATGGCTGAATTTTTAGGGATAACTCGCCAAGGATATTCGAAGTACGAAAACGGTCAAAGTCAACCGGACATTGATACTATCAATAAGTTAGCGCAGTTTTTCAACGTCACCACCGATTACCTACTCGGTCGCACGAATGATCCGAATCCGCCAGGGAGCGACAGCGACAATGAGGAATTAGGCACGCTGGCGAAGATTAATCAGCTCATCAAAGAATATGGAATCGAGCAGATGGGATTCTTTGATATTGAGAAGTGGAAACAGCTTTCTGAAGATGAAATTGAAGAGATCGTGAAGCATTTTGAATGGGTAGTACATAAAGCTACGCAAAAGAATAAGTCGTCAAGAAAAGACACCTAGAAGTAAATAAACGAGGTGTCTTTTTTATTTTGCAGGAGGGGATAACCATAGAAAGAATCATTAACACAAAAATTGTAGGTGTTACACGAAAAAACGAAGATGGTACATCACGACAAGAACTAATCGCTGAATGCTATGAGGGTGAAGAATTATTTTTGGAAAGAGAACCTGATAACGAACATGACCCAAACGCTATTTCAGTATGGAATGAATACGGAGAACAGCTGGGCTATATAAATAAAGACTTAGCATCTAAACTAGCTCCTCAAATGGATAAAGGGATGCGTGTTGCATGTTTTGTGACAGCTGTAACTGGTGGAGACGATAAGTCTTATGGGTGTAATATTAAACTTGTTTTAAATCCTGAAGAAACAGATAATATAGCCACAAAAAAGAACACACATATTAATTCGGTTTATTCTATCACTAAAGAACAGACACCAGATGTTAAAAATACTGTTAATGAAAAAGATGTGAAAAAAACAAAAAAAGCGAAGGATAAAAAAACGTTCAGTTGTTTAGGATGTGGATGTTTGGTATTTATCATCATAGTGATTATTGCAATAATTAACATTATTTTTTAATGAAGTTAAATTTGTCGGGGAAAGAAATCGATGAATCAAGCACTTTGAGTGGGTTGTTCATAAGACAAAAGAAAAGAATAAAAAACACAACAAAGAGTAATCCCCTAAAGTAATCATCGTTTTTAGGTGGTTTTTATATTGTACAAAAATTATCATACAGATGTTTTAGGTGGTCATTTACTGCAGGGAGGGATTATTAATCATGGGGACTTTTAACAAAGATTACTTTTTAACTGCTAATGCTAACATTTTAGAGAATGATGAAGGATTAAGAAAAGTGCAGAAGGATGCATATATTGAAATTTGCAACCATTTTTTATTGAAAAAGTCTAAAAATCATGCTGTTGCCATTTTACCAACTGGTTCCGGTAAAACAGGAGTAATGGCAATTGCACCTTTTGGAATTGCCAATGGTCGAGTTTTAATTATTACACCCCAACTAGTTATCAAAGATCATGTACTCGATTCTCTTGATCCTACAAATCCAAAAAACTTTTGGTTAAGACATAATATCTTTAAGGATTTTAACGAGTTACCGCAGGTAGTTGAATATGATAAAGATACACTTTTTGAAGAATTAGAAAAAAGTAATATTATCATTTTAAATATACATAAACTAAGCGCAAAATCCCGAAATTCTCTTCTAAAAAAGTTGAAAGAGACTTTTTCGATATGATTATTATAGATGAAGCCCATCATTCACCAGCACAAACCTGGCAAGACGCCTTAGAATACTTTAGTGATGCAAAAGTATTAAAGGTAACAGGAACTCCGTTTAGAACAGACCGAAAGAAGATCGAAGGAGAAGTCGTGATTAATTACAGGCTTGGTAAGGCTATGAAAGATGGGATTGTAAAATCATTAAAAAACTTCATTCTTAAACCAGAAAAAGTGTATCTAACAATAGGTAATGATAGATCAAGAAAATACACAATAAAAGAAATTGAAGCAATGAAGCTTAAAGACAAAGATTTTGTAAGCAGAAGTGTAGCATATTCTCCTGAATGTAATAAACACATTGTGGAAGCAAGTATAGATGAACTGAACAAACGTCGTGCGGGGAGTTCTGTTCCTCACAAAATTATTGCTGTATGTTGTAGTATTAAACATGCTAAAGATGTAAAAAAACTATATGAAGAAATGAGTTTGAGAGTGGCAATCGTTCACAGTGACTTGCCAAAAAAAGAAAAAATTGAAGAACTAAGAAAAATTGAGAGTCATCAAGTTGATGTGGTTATACATGTTGCGATGTTGGGTGAAGGATATGATCACCCGTACTTATCTGTAGCTGCTATTTTCAGACCGTTTCGTAGCTTAGCACCCTATTCTCAATTTATTGGGAGAATTCTTAGAAGGATTCCTGATGAAGAAATCAGTAATCATTTGGATAATATAGGTGTGGTTATAGCCCATAGGGATTTAGGACTTGATGAGCTTTGGAAAGAATATAAGCAAGAACAGGAATATTGTGATGTCTTAAGAGCTGTTGAAAAAGCAGAAAACGACGAGAAAAAATTATTGAAAAAAATCGGAAACCCTAAAAATTCCGAGATTGGCTCTGTTATTGTTGAAGGAGACCTGCAGACAGAAGAAGAATATTATGAATATACAGAGGCAGCCAAAGCTTATGAAGCATACGAAAAAGATATAGAAGAAAAGGCAAAACAATTAAAACAAATTTTCCCTGATAAAAATGAAGAGGATTTAAAACAACTAGCAAGACAACAAACTAAACCAACTGTAATAAATCCGTTATTGAAAAATCCTAAAAAATACCGTATGCTTTTGAGAAAAGAGTTCTGGGAAAAAGTACAGTATGATATCCCTGCTACATTAATTACGGAATTAAAACTTAAAAAGGAAGGTAGAGAGTTAGCAAATCTTCCTTTAAAAAGAGATATGCGTTGGGTATTAAAGGACGGAGATAATGCAGCAATCATTGCGAAATATATGAACTGCGTTCTGGTTTCTAAATATGGTCCAAGGGAAAAATGGACAATTGATGACTACAATAACGCTAATAGCGAATTAAATGAATTCGTGACTCATTTGAAAAAAATGATTAAATCGATTCTTAACTAAAGGGGTGTATTAAATTGTTAAATCAATTACGTAAACAATTGTGGGAAGCCATGTATCTTAACCCTGTCTGGCCTCATGAATTATTAGAAAACGCTAAAGATCCTGAATACCAAAACATTTCTTTTAAGCCGTTGGATACTGGATTTGAAGTTGAGCTATTATTTACAGATGAAGGACAATTGGTGAAAGCTGTTTACCTTTTTGACTCAAACGATTATTTGCAACGGGCAGTAATGTATGAAAATGAACACGAAAGCGTTATTTATGATCGTAATCAATTGGTGGCTAATATAATGAGTGAAATTCTTGAATTAACTGGCGTTAAGCAATCAAATAAAATTATTGCATAAAATAAATTATTACTAAAAGCCCATATTTGGGCTTTTTCTTTTTCTTGTCAAAACAAACATTTGTTCTTATAATCTCCTCTAGGGAGGGGATTTTATGCAATTATGTCATTACTACACAACAGCGCTTGAAGATTGGGCAACAAACTTATACCAACGTCTCGGCATCTTCCATCCTTCACACATTGATATTGAATACATAGCGCGACAGATGAATATTTTCTTACGTGAAAAGCCGTTTCCGTCTACACATCAAGTTTTCGGGCGATTCCGCTGCATCGTTGTCGATTCCCGATTGTCGGAAGAAGAGAAGCGCGAGGCTTTCTTTCATGAGTTATGCCATATTCTGCGCCATGTCGGTGTGCAAAGCATGATGCCAGAGGCGTTCCGAGAACTGCAAGAACGTGATGCGAAGCTTTTTACGAAATACGCAGCTATTCCATATCACATGCTTGATTTCATCGATTGGAATGAGCGATACATAATCGAGCAAATGGCCAACATGTTTAAGGTGACACCAAAGTTATGCGAAGAACGTTTAACACAAATTCAAAATCGCATATTCGTTTATCAATAACATACATGATGTATTTGTATATGTGTACGGTTGGTTTTACAATAGTGTAGAGGTGATTTTTATGTACAGACCAACCAACCTCGATGTCTTTATTTATCTTCGTAAAAGCCGCAAAGATATTGAGGAAGAAAAAAAGGCAGCCGAAACAGGCGCATCATATGACACGCTACAACGCCATCGTGACACCCTACTTGCTGTTGTAAAGAGAGAAAACCACAACATCATCGACATCTTTGAAGAAGTCGTTTCTGGGGAGTCGATTGCTGAGCGACCGGAAATTCAAAAGTTGCTCCGGGAAGTCGAATCGGGCGTTGCCGATGCCGTGCTTGTGATGGACATTGACCGTCTTGGCCGCGGTGATATGTTAGATCAAGGTATCCTAGACAGGGCTTTTCGTTACTCCGGAACAAAAATCATCACACCTACAGAGGTTTATGATCCAGAAAGCGAAACATGGGAGCTTGTATTTGGAATTAAATCTCTTGTCGCACGCGAGGAGCTCAAAACAATCACGAAACGCATGCAACGTGGTCGTCGTGATTCCGCAGCTGAAGGAAAATCTATTTCAAAAAAGCCGCCATATGGCTATCTTCGTGATGAAAATCTCAAGCTATACCCCGATCCAGAAACGGCATGGGTAGTCGTGAAAATATTCGAAATGATGCGAGATGGTCATGGACGCCAAGCGATTGCTGCCGAGTTGGACAAACTTGGTGTAAAGCCGCCTGATGAAAAACGAGAATTTTGGTCTCCTTCGAGCATCACAGCAATCATAAAGAATGAAGTCTACATGGGACACATCATTTGGGGTAAGGTAAAGTACATCAAACAAAACGGAAAGTATAAACGCAAAAAGATGCCACCAGAACGCTGGTATGTGAAAGAAAATGCTCATGATCCGCTCGTATCAAAAGAATTGTGGGAGGCTGCGAATAAAGCCCATACAGCCCGTTGGCGACCGTCTACGGTTGAAAGTAAGGTATTATCTAATCCTCTCGCTGGACTGCTTAAATGCGAGGTTTGTGGCTACACGATGTGGTATCAGCCGAAAAAGGATCGCCCTAACAGTATGATTCGCTGTGCTAATCCGAAATGCAAAGGCGTTCAGAAAGGCGCTTTGCTCCCTCTTGTCGAAGAACGCATATTGCAATCGCTGACTGAATTTGTTGATCAGTTCGAAGTACAAGAACAAATGCTTGGGAAGACAGAAAAACAATCTGTTATCCCCCTTAGACAAAAAGCACTTGAGAAAAAAGAAAAAGAGCTGAGAGAACTGAATGTGCAGAAAAATAACCTTCACGATTTCTTAGAAAGAGGAATTTACACAATTGAAGTGTTCCTGGAACGGCAACAAAATATCGTAGCGCGCATGAAACAAACACAAGAGGAAATCGAGCAGCTGAAACAGGAAATTGAAAAAGAACAGCTTAAAGAGAAAAACATGAATGAATATGTGCCAACTGTCAAAAAAGTGTTAGAAGCATACCGACAGACCGATGACATTGAAAAGAAAAATCGCCTTCTCAAGTCGGTACTTGAGAAAGCGACATATTTGCGGAAACCAGAATGGACGAAAAAAGATCAATTCACAATACAAATTTATCCTAAAATTTAACGCGAGGCAACCGCCTCCTTTTTTTCTGATGCGAAGAAATGTTTCAACGCATTGAGTACATCGCTCTTTTGCTTTAAAATATAGTAATTAAAGCGCTCGTCTTTGATGTTTTGATACGCCCTCATAAGTGTAGAGGGTGTACGATTGTACTGATTCACTTCTCCATATCCAAACATATTCGATACTTTCATTAATTCTTGCACAAGCTTGACACAGCGGGCGTTATCGGACGTTAAATTATCGCCATCGGAAAAATGGAACGGATAAATATTGTATTTTGTCGGCGAGTATTTTGTTTCAATGACTTCAAGTGCCTTTCGATACGCTGATGAACATATCGTCCCGCCACTTTCCCCTTTTGTAAAAAATTCTTCTTCCGTTACAATTTTCGCTTCAGTATGATGCGCGATAAAAACAATATCGACCGTTTCGTATTTCGTCCGTAAAAATCGCGTCATCCAAAAGAAGAAGCTTCTAGCCATATACTTTTCCCATACGCCCATTGATCCGCTCGTGTCCATCATTGCGATGACAACCGCTTTCGAATCCGGCTTAATGACTTCATTCCACGTTTTAAATTTTAAATCTTCGGGATAAATTGGATAAAAACTCGGATTGCCACTTAATGCATTTCGTTTAAACGCAGCCATCATTGTTTTTTTCTTGTCGATGTTCCCCATCAATCCCGTTCGGCGAATATCGTTAAACTCAATATGTTGCACAACATGATCAGCGTGTTGTTTTTTCCTTAAGTCTGGAAGTTCTAATTGACTGAATAACGCTTCTTCAAGTTCCATTAGAGATACTTCTGCTTCATAATAATCTTGCCCTGCCAAATCACCTGCCCCTTGCCCTTTTCCGGGTCCTTTTTGACCGTCACCAGAACCGTCGCGCGCAATAACATCACCAACTTGACTGTCCCCATCGCCTTGGCCGACGTGCTTATTTTTGTCATAGTTGTAACGAATTTTATATTCATCTAACGAACGAATCGGAATCTTAATGACATCGCGACCGTTGGACATAATGATGCTTTCTTCTGTAATTAAGTCACCGAGATTATTTTTAATTGCCTCTTTCACTTTTTCTTCGTGCCGTTTTTGATCATCGTGGCCTTTTCGATGGAGGGACCAATCTTCCTTTGACACAATGAAGTTTCTACTCATTTTTTCCCCTCCTACATATGAAATAATCATGCACAAATTCTTTTTCCTCGCATACACTATGTTGGCTAATAAAAAATCATAAATGAATGGCTAGTTACTTTATCCTATGCGACGACCGAAAAAAATTGACAAATGATTGCGAAAATTGTTCAAATCCCTTTCTGAAGGACAAGCCTGTTTTATACGATGATAAAACAAAGCATGCCAAGTGCGGCATGCTTTATCGGTTTAACAAGCTTCCGACGTAACGAAGCAATTCATTTGCTGAAGTGGAGTTATAACCATACTCATCAATTAACCGCGCAACAACTTCATTAATTTTCTTGAGTTGTTGTTCATCAGGTGTTTTTGTAGACGTCGTAATTTTGACAATATCTTTTAAGTCTGCAAACAACTTTTTCTGGATCGCTTCACGCAACCGTTCGTGCGAATTGTAATCGAATCGTTGACCTTTGCGGGCATATGCTGAGATACGAATTAAAATTTCTTCACGAAATGCTTTTTTCGCATTCTCCGAAATGCCAATTTGCTCTTCAATCGAACGCATCAGCTTTTCATCTGGATTCATTTCTTCTCCTGTGAGCGGGTCCCGAATTTTCGCTTTGTTACAATACGCTTCTACATTATCTAAATAGTTATCCATTAACGTTTTTGCTGATTCTTCATACGAATAGACGAACGCTTTTTGTACTTCACGTTTTGCAATTTCATCGTATTCTTTTCTTGCAATCGAAATGAAATTTAAATAACGTTCCCGATCTTCTTTTGAAATAGACGGATGATGCTCTAGCCCTTCTTTTAATGCTCGCAATACATCTAATGCATTAATGGACGGCACTTCTTTTCGAATGATACAAGACGAAATACGATTAATAACATAACGTGGATCAATACCACTCATTCCTTCATCTGGATATTCTTTTTTCAGCTCTTCGACATCCACTTCATTAAATCCTTCAACTAACTCACCGTCATACAAGCGCATTTTTTTCACAAGGTCGATATCACCGCGCTTCGGCTCTTTCAATCGCGTTAAAATGGTAAACATCGCTGCTACCCGCAGCGTATGCGGTGCAATATGCACATCTTCTACGTCACTTTCGCGAATCATTTTTTCATAAATACGCTCTTCTTCTGACACTTTTAAGTTATATGGAATCGGCATGACGATAATTCGCGAATGAAGCGCCTCATTTTTCTTATTAGCAATAAACGAACGATACTCTGTTTCATTCGTATGAGCAACAATGAGCTCATCTGCGCTAATGAGCGCAAAACGTCCTGCCTTAAAGTTTCCTTCTTGCGTCAAAGAAAGCAAATGCCATAAAAACTTTTCATCGCATTTTAACATTTCTTGAAATTCCATAATGCCGCGATTTGCTTTGTTTAACTCCCCATCAAAGCGATATGCGCGCGGATCCGATTCGGACCCATATTGAGCAATCGTAGAAAAATCAATGCTTCCTGTTAAATCAGCAATATCTTGGGACTTCGGATCGGATGGGCTGAACGTCCCGATTCCGACACGTTTATCTTCTGAGAAAAAGATGCGTTCAACCATCACATCTTCAATGCGCCCACCGTATTCTTTTTCAAGCCGCATCATGTTTAATGGAGATAAGTTTCCTTCAATGCGAATGCCGTACTCTTTATAAAACTCGTCGCGTAAATGGTGCGGGATTAAATGAAGCGGATCTTCGTGCATCGGACATCCTTTAATGGCATATACAGCACCACGATCGGTATATGAGTACGCCTCAAGCCCTCTCTTTAACATCGTCACAAGCGTCGATTTTCCGCCGCTTACTGGCCCCATTAACAACAAAATACGTTTTCGAACATCTAATCGTTTCGCAGCTGGATGAAAATATTCTTCTACAAGACGCTCTAGCGCTTCCTCAAGTCCAAACAACTGGCCGCTAAAAAAGTTGTATTTTTTCTTCCCATCCACTTCTTCTACGCCCGCATCTTTGATCATATTGTAAACGCGAGAATGAGCAGACTGAGCTACCCATGGCTTTTCTTTTACGATTTCTAAATATTCCGCAAATGTCCCTTCCCACTTTAACTTCTGTTCTTCTTCTCTATATTTTTGTATTTTTTTTAAAATGTCCATACACGGACCTCCTCCACCGTTGTGATCTAGCATTGTGATTAATACCATATGTATGCAAGGATGTCCGTAATCATTCGTGAAAGTATGGCTTTCATCCCGACATGCAATTAAGCTATAATGAAAACGTGGACATTTGTTGTCACTTCATCAAGGGAGGAGATTGTATATGAAGACGCTTCTCATTCTTGGCGTAATCGCTGCCTTTTTGGTGGCGATCTTCACCGCAGGATATAATGATAAGCCAGAAGTAAAAAATTAAGCGACTTTCATTCGAAAGTCGCTTAAAATACGTTTGGAAAGTTTTGTTGTCTTAACGCTTCATACACGAGGATAGCAGCTGTGTTCGATAAATTGAGCGAACGGACGTATTCATTCATCGGAATACGCAAACAACGTTCCATGTTATTTTCAATTAAATCTTTCGGCAATCCGCTTGTTTCGCGACCAAAAACGAAAAAGTAGTCTTTCGTTTGATCGCTATAGTCAAAAGAGGTGTAATATTTTTCTCCAAACTTCGTAATAAAGAAAAATTGACCTTCCTTATATTTTTCGAAAAGCTCTTGTAATGAATCGTAATAATGAACGTTAACATACTCCCAATAATCTAATCCGGCACGCTTTAACATTTTGTCATCAGTTGAAAATCCGAGCGGTCGAATTAAATGTAATGACGTTCCTGTCGCCGCGCACGTACGCGCGATATTTCCTGTGTTTGCTGGAATTTCTGGTTGATATAAAACGACATGTAAAGCCACAATTTTCACCCCTATATACGATCAATAATATGAAAAAACTTATATTGAATATTTGGTGTATACGCCGTTGAATCTTCATATGACCAATACCGCATGCGGCTATTGGACGTATGGGCATTAACAAGCGGCATCCCTTGTTTATCTTTCGCCACGACAATCGTCGTATGATCAAATCGCCCGTCCCCTTGAAAATCATAACAAATGACATCACCAAGAGACAACTGTTCCGGCGATTTTTTCTCAACGGCTTGAATGCCTGTTCTCGATCCGCTTAAATACCAGCGAAACGCGTTCGCGACTGTCCACGTATAACTCCAATCGTTTTTCCTCATCCACCATCCTTTTGTTTTGTTCGGGTAGCCCATCATCGGAATGCCCCCCGCATGTAAGCATTGTGAAATAAAATTTGTACAATCTACAGAGAATTTTTGGAACGCTGGATTATAATCATTCCACCATATTTCAGCATATCGTACTGCGGCTAGTCGATCATACGTATAACGAACTCGTTCATCTTCATGACGTTCTTGTTTTTTTTCAACTTGTTCCGTCTCCATGTTAGGCAAAAGCGGGCGATCACTCACAAGCTCACGTCGTTCAAATATTGCTTCACGCATCTCTTGTTCCTCTTCAACATACATCCACCCGTCTTGCCAAATAAAAAAACGGAAATGAACGATGTAGCGGACGAACGTGTGAGAGGCAATATGTTTCTTTTCTATTACGACTCCTTTTCCTTCGCATTTCACAAGCTTCGCCTGTCGCTTCGCCAGCAGTTGCTTTTTTCGTTCCATTTCCTCATCCGTCACATTAGCCGCAAAAAAGGAACGAATACGCTGATCGAGAAGGGCGTGTAGCTGTTTTCTCATCTCGCTCACCACTTTTTCGTTTTTTAATACGTTATGTCAGGGATGAAAGAAAAACAACTACACATTTTCAAGCATCGCTAACGCGTTATCAATTTCTCGAATAACGTCCTCATCTTGTTCTTTTTCTTTTGCTTGCTGGAGCATCGGCACAACTTTCCTGTTTCCGATTTTCCCAAGCGCCCACGCCGCGGTTCCACGAATGACTGGACGTGAATCTTTTTGAAGCAATATCAATAAATCGTCGATGGCACTTTCATCTTTATAATGAGCTAATGCGATAATGGCATTCCGTTGAATCGGTTTTTTCCCACGCCATGCCCCCGATAAATGCCCAAACGTCTCTTTAAATTGGCGATTCGTCATATGAAGAATTGGTTTTAATAGCGGTTTCACCACTTCCGGATCCGGCTCCATCTCTGGATGGAAATGAAAGTCTTTTCCTTTATTTTTCGGACAAACAAGTTGACACGTATCACATCCGTACAATCGATTACCAATTTTATCGCGAAACTCATCAGGAATAAACGTTTTCGTTTGCGTTAAAAAAGCAATACATCGCTTCGCATTCAACTGTCCCCCTTGCACAAGTGCGCCTGTCGGACAAGCATCAATGCAGCGCGTGCATGTCCCGCATTGATCTTCAATTGGCGCATCCGGAGGAAACGGGATATTTGTAATCATTTCTCCTAAATATACGTACGATCCAAACTCTGGCGTAATAATTGAGCAGTTTTTCCCACTCCATCCGATACCTGCACGCTCGGCTACTGCACGATCAGCTAATTCCCCTGTATCGACCATCGATTTTACTTTTGCATCTGGTACACGTTCTAAAATAAATTGTTCTAATTTTTGTAAGCGATCGCGTAAAACAACATGATAATCTTGTCCCCAAGATGCTCGACAAAAAATGCCTCTTCGTTCTGTTTTCGTGCTTCGCGGTGCGTTTTTTAGCTTCGACGGATACGCGAGGGCAATTGCAATAATAGAACGTGCTTCTGGAAGCAATAAAGATGGGGTTGTCCGCTTTTCAATATCAGGCTCCTCAAATCCTGATTCATATCCGAGTTGTTGCTGGTGACGCAGTCGTTCTTTTAATTCGCTAAACGGATCCGCATGAGCAAAACCGATTTTATCAATGCCGATCGTTCGGCTATATTGAATGATTTCTTCCTTTAATGCTTCAACGTCCATCCCCGAATCCCTCCTTTCTTTGTTGTTTATGTTACAATGTAAAGAAAAAGGAGTGAACGATATGTTAACCATTTGTGACACAATAAAACAGCGCGTATCCCATTTTAAAATCGGTGTCCTTATATACGATCAAATCGTCGTCGGTCCGTCCCCCAACATGTTGAAAGGGAAACTTCGACAATTTCAAGAGTTGCTATATTTTGATATGGAACAAACTCCGTTAGCTGAATGGCCAGAAGTAAAAGAATGGCGGTCTGTATTTAAACAAATTGGCACAGATCCGAGCCGATATCGTCCTTCATCGGAAAGTTTGCTTCGTCGCGTACAAAAGCAAAGTTTTATTCCATCCATTCACTCGGCGGCCGATGTGAATAACTTTTTTTCCTTATATTATAAACTACCGATCGGCATTTATGATCGAGATCATCTAACAGGAGATATAGCCGTCACGATCGGTACACAAGCAGATGAATATATCGGCATCAATGATCGGACGACAAATTTTGATCGAAAACTCGTCACAAAAGACGCTCAAGGCCCGTTCGGCAGTCCAATCGTTGATTCGAAACGAACAATGGTTACAGAGCAAACAACAAATGCAATTCAAATCGTATATTTTCTGCCCTCATTTACAGAAACGCAATGTGAACAAATATTGCAAGCAATGAAAGAGATGTTTATTCAAATCCATGGGGGTACAGCTCATACACAACTCATCATATAACAAATACGGGGCGAAGCGAAATAAAAAAACGCAATGCCCCGTTCATCTTCGAAACGAAACACTGCGTTGTCCCCGTATGTATGGAGCGGGTGATGGGAATCGAACCCACGACATCAGCTTGGAAGGCTGAGGTTTTACCACTAAACTACACCCGCATCATTGTATTCACTATATCCACAATTGCCCTGCACGCTCAACTATGCCTCTTCCTCTTCCCGCTTACTCAACGATGATCGGTGCGTCGAGGCAACTCGTCGCTTATTCGACGATGTGTCGCTCGTGGCTGAGGTTTTACCACTAAACTACACCCGCATGCAGAAAAAGTAGAAATTTGTCGAATCAGATGCAAAAATAAAAACAGGAATCCCTGTTTCGTAATTACGTTTTACATTATATCGACTCCCCTCGGACAAGTCAATACGTTGTTCACAACTTTTTCAAAAATGCATCACTCATCTCTTTATAACTCATTTTTCCCTATAAAATCAATGCGCGCATATATGCCTGGACAATAATAGGCATCGTGGTTACAAATGAAGAAGAGATTTGACATAACACCTTTTGGTTTCATACACAATCAAATTCATATAATCAAAAACGATGATTTTTGCGAGATGGAGTCCAAAAAGCGATTTGGTACGCTTCATACAACTTTTTTTTGCAATTCGCTACTGATAAATCCTTTATCACCCAAATTAAAAGGATGAGGAATTTGGGTCATGACGGTTTCAGCTGCAGTTCGATCGTGACAGGACGCCTCCGTTACCACGTATCCCATGGGCAGTCCTTGGTTGGTCACCTGAAGATGGAGCTTAAATCCATAGTACCACTGCTTTTTCGATGCACAGAGACCGATGTCCGCGATTCCTTGAAATCGTTTGACTCGGTACATTCTTGCGGCATGGCACAACTCGAGTGGTATACTATCTACGACCGCATAGGCGTGGTGTTGTCCACGTTTGGCTAGCTCATGGCGGATCCATTTGATCGCAAAGCGCAGCGCTCGACAACGGCGATTGTATCGAGAACGTTCGAGAAAATGTCCATCCGTAAACAAGTTCCCAGTCACAAAGCGATGCCATGCACGTTCGGAAGAGAAGCCAAGCAGCTTTCCTAAAAGATGAATAGCAATGATCACCGTATCTTCTTGTTTCACCAAATGACGATTGCGACGTTGAAGATAGAATTGAATTTGTGACAGCTGGGCAGAAACAAAAAAGAAAATGACTGCATATTGTTTTTGAATCTTTGCTTGATCTGTAGTAAAATGAAAGGGCTCTTGCATGGGGATTCTCCTTTCGAATGTTGGATCGCACTTTCATTCTACAGGAGGTCCACAAGCAAGGGCTATTTTTATGCTTACTCGATTTTATATAGCACCACGGGTTTCTAAAAAACTGAATGAAAAATCCTTTTGTTCCGCCCTACCAAGGTGCGAAATATGAGTTAGTAACAACTTGACGCGTTCGCTTTTCTTAACGAGATAATACCGCAAAAACAACAATAAAACAAGGCGGAGCGAACCGCCTTTTAGTTGTTAATCTTTCCCATCTCTTTGTTAAAATCCATGACGAGTGGCGCTATACTTCTTCCAACTGAACTTGCTTACAAATAATTTTTAACAACGGCTCTTTATAATCAAAGGTATAGATATGAAAATGGTAAAATTCGCTTGAATTTGCTTCTACATTTTCGAAGAGAATAATAGTGAACAAGCTATCAAAATGGATATCACGCCTTGACATTTCTAGTATCTCTTTTTTTATTTTGTACTCCACATCTAGGCAATCCTTAAAATGCAACGCTAATGTCCTATTTTCCTCCCTATTCTCCTGTGTATCCCAATAATAGTCTATCGTGATAGATAGGTCTAATGGATTATTCCATTTCATATCCGTTATGATACTATCCGTGAAATCAAAATGATCTTTAATTTCTTTATAGTTGTTCGCAATGATCATTTTATTCACCTACTTTCCAAAATAAAAATGCGTCAAATGTATTCGGTAAATAAAAAACAAGGGATTTCACTTACGTGAAACCCCTTGTCCCTAAAGCCTTTCCCCTATTTTCGATGCCGATGGTGGGAGTCGAACCCACACGGGGGCTACCCCACACGATTTTGAGTCGTGCTAAAAATGGCACTTAATGGGATATATTTAAAACTACCGATGTATCAATAGTTTTCCTGCAACATTTTTTCTGATTCAAAAAAATACTCATACGACTTTAATTTTTCTTACAATATATCATACATAATTTATCCCCTTTTTTCAATATTAATTTTTAAACAACAGCCGTTTCACATCTCAAAATAATCAATCCGCTTTTCGTATAGTTTATATGAGTAACCTTATATCTAGCCCCTGCGACTTCATAAATATCATTCAATTTTATCTTTCTTGTAAATTTATTATCTTGAAGCGTCACAAGAATTTCACTATCAGACGTTCTGATTTGACCGCCATCAATTACAACTTTTTGCTGTTCAACGATACAAGAAAAATCTTCATAAACTGGATCAGTAGTTTTATATTGTTCTTCTCCCCATGGTGTTGTACCGATAAGAATTTGTTGCCCTTCTTGAACCATAACTCTTATTGTATGAGTACATTTTCGCATGAGTGCCTTCTTATATTGTTTCCCTTCCGTCACATCAGACACAATAAGATAGTTTTTTCCATTGTGTAGAATTAAATTTCCACGTTGAATGTTAGAAAGAGTATAAATATATATATCTTCATAATCTCCGACTTTTTCATTCTGTACAATACATTTTTTCGATACATTGTCGATATTAACCGTTTCCCCGACTGTATCAAGAAGAAATTGAAAATCGGAAGTGTCAAAAGCGAAAGGATTCATTTTTTAACCTCCTTTTGAAGTAACATCATCAGTCATATCATGTATAGTCGGAAGTAACATCATAAAGTAAAGACTATGTAAAGACCTCTTTACTACGCAAGTAAAGAGGGAACGAATAACGCTCCCTCTTAAGAATTAAACAACATAAATACATTTCCTCGTTGATTCTCTTCATCTGTTTTCATTTGACGGATTTTTCTCTCTAATTGATCTATACGATTCATAAGATTTTCATGAAAATCACTAATCGTCATATCGTCAAGTTTGTATGTTTTCATTAAAGAAGGATTGTTGGCGATTGATTCGAGAATACTTAATGCAGTTTTATAAATGTTACGTTTATTTGTTGCGCTTGCTGGATTATATTCATCGTGCGGATTAAGTCCATTTTCAGCAAGGTAAACCGCTAATTCGTTTTGATCTAAATCAATACCTTTTGTTTCAAGCATAAGGCGTTGAAGATTCGTCATATACATCATTTCCTTTCATTTTATTTTCGTGGAATGGGTAACCATAGGCAAAGCGAATTTATTTATAATAGAAACGAGCGATATTTCATCTATGTTAAAAAAACGTTGATATATAGGCATTTTTTGAATGTATAGTGAATGTGCGAAAAGTATTGAAATATCAACGTTTTTGAAAGGTGAGAAATTAAAAGAAGTCGTCCGATTTTCAGCGACAAGCGTCAAGAGGTCGTCCGAAATTGAAAAATTTTTCGTGGGTGTGTAAAATGACTTGCTACGGGCAAATTTTGGCAATTAAGGGGTATCTGAAACTGTATTTTCAATCGCCTGTATAATGTTTGTTATATGGGCAATTCTGCCGATAACATGCATTATGTTAACTAGAGTATATTTTTACCTAATTTTTACCATATTTTATGTAATTTTTTACATTTCTAAGCCCATCTATACGCCTAGCCCATTTTGTACTTGACCGCCTGCCCTGCCCATGCCCTGCAACCTTTTTTAAAAAAAATTGGCTTCCTGCGCCCCTATTCATAACAGGCGCGCGCAGGCGGATATTTTAATGTCAAGTATTTTCCCTTTACACATCTACATTTTCATTAAACACAATATCTTGCGTCTTATTATTAACTCCACTACTATATGTAGTGTTATTTTTCTTCCTTCAATCTCATAAGTTCTTGTTGCACATCATTTACATATGGATTCTTTTCGATCATCGTTTGTATACTCAATCCACCTATTTCACGCAATGCTTTCATATTCTCGATAATTTCTTTATTACTTGAAGGTAATGCATACTGGAATACCATTCCTAACGAATTAAATTCTTCATCTGTAAACGTTACGCCTTTATATTCAAGTAACTTCCGTATTCTCTCAAAACGTTGCTCAATACCTTCTCTCATGTACTGCTCATTTATTGACGCTTTAATTTCAGCAAGTTGGAATAAAAGTTTAATCGAAACCTCCGACAAATTGCTTATGTCTGTCTTATTTAAACTTACTGCTGGTGTCTGTGATATATCTAACAATGCTTGCAACAATGTTTTATACAATGTTTGGAATGTTTGATAATCTGTTTTATTCGATTCTAAACGAAACTCGCCACCGTCATCAAGGTTAATACCTTTACCTACAAAATCATTAGGTAATTCACCTTTTAACTGTTGACCAATTGAAACTGCAATCGGATCCATGAATTTATAAAATGTGTCCATGTATTTACTGATTAAATCTTCCATGTTGTCAAGGATACTTATCCAATCCTCTAATTCGCTTCTACCTGTACTTTCATCAACTTCATTTACTGTTTTAAACACAATAGGCAATCCCGAAAGATTCGCATATCTTCCTGTTAAACGCAATTGACCGCCTTTATTATTATAAGTTTCAACTGTATCTTCTGAATACACAACATAATAATCTATACCATCCACCATGTATGCCTGTATAAATGCAATCATTTCATTTTCATGATTCCATATTGGATAGCCTTCTGACGCATCAATGAGTTTACTTTTTATTGTGTTCTTATCTAAATAAACATACTCAAACACTTGCCCATATTTAAGCATTTTGTCAAGAATACGATAATTAAGCCGGTCATATTTCCCTTGTTTGTTTACTTTTTGATACTCTTTTACAATTCTTTCTTTACCTGTCATTGTGACAGGATTTTGCAACAAAAATGATACTTGAAAGTTCAATAGCGTCTTTGCATATTGGAGAATAATTTTTCGTGGATGAAATTCTTTACCATTATAAATGTACGGCTGCTTTTGTAATATCTTATGACTTCCGTTCAAATATTCCTTTAGGTTTAACACATTCATTACTCTTTGCTGATTCGATACACTCTGCACTTCTTCAATAAACCAGTCCGAACGCCCTTCATGATATTCCTTAATATATTGTTGAAGATTCATTCTATACATCCCCTTTCAAGAAAATAAAAAAGATGACTCCGCAAAGTTATGGAGTCATCAAATATCAACATAGTATTTTGCCTGTTTCATGGCTTGACATGCCATAGCCACTGAAATTACAAGGTCATCGTGATTGTTTTGACCTTTCTTGTTGCCCATCTTTCCTTTGTGTTCTTGATATATCTTCATTTCTTCAAGCGTCCGTACACATTCAATATTAATCATGTTAAGTTCAAACATCTCTTTCATATCATTTATGATTATCGGCTTTGTTACATTTGTCGTTTGGAAACCAAGTTGCATTTTACGCTTTCCACGCTGGTCAAACACCTTTTGCTTCAGTAAGTTCATATATCCGTATTCTTTTCTTAAACGTTCCAGCAAAGGTAAACCGTATGAGTTACGCTCAACGCAAATAAAAGCATAATTAAAAAATCTACCTAAAGCATCCACTATTTCAGCGAATTTATAAACTGGAATGTCATTTGCATAGAATGAAGCAACTTGTTGCCCATCTGCATCAAATATACTCATTGTTGAATAGTCGCCACCTTGTCCGCTTGACACGTCCACGCCTGCATACATACGCATTTTTGACTTTGGAAGATGATAGATGAAAAGATTTTTGTTTATATACGGTTTTAAGGTATCGGGTAAAACTCCCATGACCTCTTTTGTTTCCAAAGGTTGTATCACATATTGCAATCGTTCAATAATTTTTGCAGTATCGAATACTGACTTATTCGTTTCCATAAACGCTTCATCGGGAGTTGTCGGAAATTCACGTCTAAATTTTTCCAAACTGTTTGTTTGTATATAATATCTGCGAAACATTAACTGTCTATATGTAGCACCGTATTTATCTCTTAAAATCTTTTCATCATGCTCAAGGTCATCATATGTCATTCTGCGCCCTTGATTATTAGCCCGAAACCATGCTTCTGCTCCATCGAATACTTGTTTAAATTGTGTTTGATACGCTTTTGCAAGCCATGAGAAAAAGAACGCCTTCCAAACGCTCTCTTTGTCACGATATGCTTTCATAAACATTTCTTGATATGTGTTATATCCGTATGCTGTGGACTCAATAATGATTGCACTAGATTCATTCTTTGCTAATGCAGGAATACACGTTGCAATTATTTCCTCTTGTACTTGTGCAGGATACTTCGCCATTTCTGAAAGATGAATGAATTGAAAAGTGTTCCCCGAAATTGAATCTTCACCGTTAGCAGTTGCAATAATGACCCTGCTTCCATTCTCTAAATATAGTTCGTCTCTGTTATTTAAAAGTGTTTTAGGAAACAAATTCGGATACTTATCATGTGGAAGATTTTTATACATCTTTTTCAATTTCACAAAGAGTGATTTACTGACGCTTGCATGATGTGTCATGATGATATAGTTAGTGTCGGGCTTTGTACATGCACTATAAAGCATGTATGCAAGAGATAGGGTAGTGAATCCTATTTGCAATTGCCTTCATGTAAGTTCGCTACACTTACACCGTCCAGTTATAGACTGCTCTACATTGCTGTAGAGATGAGACCATATCTTCTACCTAATATTAGGTAGCCCCCCGTTTCGAGTGCCAATCGCTTGCACCCTACGAGCAAATGCTCTGGTCGTTACACCTTCCGTATTTCTACGGCTTGGCTCGGTATTGTCCATGTAGGAGTTTCACCGAGTTAGAGGGGTTTAAGTATGCCATCACTGACATACTGCGCCATCATTAACGCCCTTTTAGGATTATATTGTACTTCCCCATCTCATTTATAAATTGCTCTTGTTCGGCATTCAAAATAAACGGTACAGTATCACCGTTGTTATCAATAATTTTAATAAAATTTTTTGCGAACAGTTTAAAATCGTTCATAATTATCTTTAACTTTTCTTCTTTTGTCAATCGTTTAGCCAATCAATTTCACCTCCTACAAAAAAAGCAAAGTATCAATTTTGATACCCTGCTTAAAACCGACATATTTGTCTGTTTTAAATCTCTAAATCGTCATCATCTTCTTCTTGTACTTTCTCTTGTTTTGTTTGTGTCCGATTCATCGACTTTTGCAATTGTGTCATATCTTTATGCATTTGCAAAAAGAGTTTCACCGCCTTTTCATCACCTTGTTTTGCTTTTTCTGAAACAACATCATACACAGTTTCAAGGTCACGTTGCATTTTGCCACGCATATAAGTCATATACAATTCAAAATACTCATCCGTCTGCTCCCAATTATGAAAGACGGTCATTGACTTTCTATCCGCCCATTTTAAAAATTCTTCATCAGACATAGAAATAATATGTTTATTTTTCGGTGTCCGTATTTGAAACTTCCGCATGAAATATGCTCTCTTGCGCCAATCGACTTTTTCAAGTGCTTTATGTATGCCTTGATTTTTCATTATTTATCCTCCTCTATATTTGATTAAATAAAAAATGGACTAGCAAAACGCTAGTCCATCAATCTAATTCATCAAGAAAACTTAAATCATCGTCATGTACTTTCACTTTTTTGTCAATTTTATCAAGCCATGCATTCAATTTACTTTGTCGTTCTTGACGTTCTTTTTCTGATTGTTCCTGCTCTTTTTCTTCTTTTTCTAATTCTTCAGCAACAATAGCCGCAATGTCTATGATTTCACGCTTTCTTTTTTGTTCTGCTTCCCTTTTTGCTCTTTCCGCCATTTTCACATATTCATTTTCAACTTTTTTCGCAACAACTTTCACCGTTTCATTTTTTTGTGTCGGGAAAAATTCATCAAATACTTTATTTTTGATTAATTCACCTTTTTGGTTGGTCAACATTTCCCCTGTTTTCACATGCTCAATGTACAGTTCCCATCCTCTTTGAATCATATCTGGACGATTTTCATATCTAATTATGCCATTTTCATGTGTAGCAGGTTGAAAAACTTGCATTTTTACTTCTGCATCGAGATGTTGTCCATAGTACGAATAGAAAATACAGTCAACATCATTCACATCAATTGTATCAATATTCTTTTCATCAACTTCAACAATATCGCCATTTTTCAATCGTACTGCATTTGTCATTTGTTTAAGCATTTCTTGTTCTACTTTACGTTTTTCATCTTTTACTTTCTCTTGTGCTTCTTTCATTAATGATTCAACAATATATTTACCTTTTTCATTTTTACTAATTGCATTAATTCTTGCTTCTGCCTGCTTCTTTAATTTCTCGTCATTTGTCGTGAGATAAATGTAAAAATCATTAGTAGTTAATTGTGAACCTTTTACATACCAGTTGTGTTCTCTTGTTTCTTCTTGTTCATTGTCTGTGCTTATGTTATTATTTTCTTGTACAGTTTGAACGGTTTCTTTAGATGATGTTGTCACTTGTTTGGCAACATCTTTTTCTTTTTGTTCGACTTTTTCTTTTACGATAGGAAGGTAGTATATATTCTTCTCTTGTTTCTTCTGTTTTCTGCCAGCAACATCTTCATCTGTATATTTTCCTTCACGTTTGCAAATGATTCCTTTGTCGATTACTCGTTTAAGTTTTGATATAGTTTGTGTTCTTGAAAGTTCCAGTAATGTTCCCCATTGAGAAAGCGAAAACTCAACTATTTTTTCTTTTGTTCTTGCGACGCAGACATAGACATAATAATCATATACATCAGAAAACGAACGGAATTTTTCATACGTTATCGGCTCATAGCCACCTTCAATTTTACAGAAGGAAATAATCATTAATTCATTATTATTTTTAGTATCATTAAATTGAATAATTCGTTTTTGTTTAAGTGATTGAAGTAACTCTTTAATCTTTTTAATGTTTTGTGATTTCTTTGAATTAAATATAATTAATTGTGCTAATAAATCAATATTAATATAAACTTTATTTTCATATGTTTGTAATGTGGCTAATTGTGAATAGAAATATAATTCATTTACATTTAACTTTTGCTCATGATTAAATTGAGTAAATACATTATAAATTTTAATATACATATTAGATTCCTCCTGGTTATTTAGATTCTCTTATAATTTTTAAAATACAAAAACTAAACTACAAAAACTTACTCACTTACCATCCTATCTGTTAGTAAGTAAGTTTATCTGTTTATTATAGTATATCTGTTATACAGTTAAATTTCGCTCAAATTTCATACCCAAAATTTAACCACCCCTAGTTAAATTTCGGTCAAATTTCATACCCAAAATTTAACCACCCCTAGTTAAATTTTGGTCACGATTCATACCTAAAATTTAACTAGTTAAATTTCGGTCTTTATTGTACCCTTTTTTTAACCACTCGTCAATAGATTCTTGTAAACTTTCTGATTTCTCGAAAAGATAGAAGATGAAGCCATTTTTAACGCTTCGTGCTTTTGTAATGTATTCAATATTCTTCTTATAACGCAAAAAATCAGCCAGCCGTTTGTCATAGCAAAAGAAATAATTTTTAGCCATTTTTGATTACCTCCATTTCAAATTAACAAAATGTTGTATATTTCATTTTTCTTGTGCTAGTTAGCGCAAATGAAACTAAATTCGGTATTTGATCTTTCGATTGAATACGATATGTATAATCATCTTGTGTTTTGAATTGTGCTAGTAAGTTAAATTGCTTATTCGGTAACTCTATCGGAAAATCAAAAAACCCTTGCAACTCTGCAAGGGCAATGTCTGTTTCAAGATAACCTTTATCATTCAATTTAATTTTGGATTTAAGATTGTATTTTTGTTGAATATGTAAATAATCGGCTTTTGTTGTTTCATTGAGTAAATTAATCAATTCATCAAAGCCTAATAAATGTAAATATGTATTATGTATTTTTTTAAACTTTTCGGAATAATGACCCAAAAAAGATGAATCAATTGCGAGAAGAATCATTTTACCTTCTTTTGTCGATGGTAAAGGTAAACCGTAAAAAGACCACATTGTAAGAGTTGTAGACATGGCATATTTCTTTGTATAGTTTCCTGCGTGTACCTTCAATATTGCGTTAATGTTTGCTGTAAGAGGATTCACATAGTCATCTTCATTAATTCTTACTACATGATTGCACCATGATTTGCCCCGATGGAGTGCTAAGTCAATTCCTATGGCTTTGCGTTTATCTTCTTTATCAGCAACGAATATATCTTCAAAATCGTAAAAGTAATTAATTTCATTTTCTTTTACATGCTTTTCAATAGCACAACCTACGAGTGAATCTAAATCATCAGTTAAAATAAGTGTATTTTGTTTTGGTGTATAGTCCGAACACCAAGCAGGGAATAATTCTCTTAATTTCTGTTTCATCTAATTCAAGTGAAAGAAAGAGAACACTCCCGCCGTCCTTTTAGAACAAACTCAAAATAAATATTGATTTTTTTCGTCAATAACCCCTATCCATCATGACGATGAATAGGTTTCCTCCTTTTACTCCAAAGAAAATTTTTGTTTTTTGAAGTAAAAGGAGGCGGTCATGACGTGTTCTTAATACCTTTCTTCACTTTCTCGCCTCCTTTTTCTTTTTTTTTGATTAATTAGAATTATTTTTGGTCTATGTAGCGTCTGTATAGTTCAACTTTCTCTTTCTTCATGCCACATTCTCCACGTTCATAACGGGATAAAAGCGACTGCGAGCAATTCAAATATTCTGCAAGTTCTTTTTGTGAAATTCCTTTTTTTCTGCGTCTCAAAAGGTACTCATCACGCAATTTGATATTCATTTTCTCACCTCCTTAAAATTTCTAGGGATCTTCAAAAATATGAGTAAATTTTTTATAAAAAAGAGGATACAAGCAAAATGCAAGTATCCCCTTTTTTGATATTATATGTATTAAGCAGTGATTTCAAAAGAAACTGCTGCTTTATCATTTAAAAGATTTACGCCTGCTTGAGTTTCTAAATAGATAGATTGTTTAGAACCACTTACTGCTTCAACTTGAGCATGGAATGGAATAAGTACAGGCATTTCAAGATAGTTAGGATTTACTGCAAAGAATTTGTTGTTGCCTAATTCTTCACAAAGAATGAAATTAACTGTACCGAATACAGTAATGTATTGTTCCATGTCAAAGCCCAAGAATTTATCTCTAGCGTAAAATTCAACGTTTCCTAATTCATTTAATTGCTTTTTGATACGTGCAGGAACAAATACAAGGATTTCATCAGAAACGCCTGCATCGTAAAGTTTGCCGATTGCTTCTTCAAAAGCATCAGCAGTTAATGCGCCAGTTACACGATGGTCTGCGTGAATTTGTGCAAGGATACCATCAGTTGTGTAAACTCCGTTAGAATATCCTTTAGTACCATGAATAAATTTATTTTCCATTCTGCGTTTAATGGCTTTAGTTTTCTTTTCAACTTCATGGGCTAAAAGGTCATTAATACCAACTGCTTTTGAATATTGCGCCGTATTTGTTACAGTAGCAGTCGCAGCGAAAATCTCAAGGTAGTTATCACGTGGAGTAAGAGTATCTTTTACAAATGCAGGAGCATCCCCACCTTCTGCAAGCGTTACTGCGCTATCTGCAATATCTTCCGTAATCCAATGCACTTGTGGGCTAGTTGCTTTTACTGTTTTAGACATTAAGAAAGTAACGAAAGGATTTTGTTTTTTATTCACTTCAATAAGAACATCTTTTAAATCATAATTTTGACCTACTGCAAAATCTTTACTTGTAAACATTAATATCATCCTCCATTAATTTTTTAGTTTTATAAATAAAAACGACATGAAAGATTATTCCTTCATGCCGAATAACACTTTAATCATGTTTTTTGTATTACCTTGTTTCTTTGCTTGTTCATAAATAGTCATTTGCTTATGATCCGCAGGTACATAGCCTGTTTCGATTTTAATTTCATTTACAATAGAAGTTAGTTTCTTCACAACATCTTTTAATTCATCTTCATTAGATACTTTTACAATATCAGCGAATTTCTCAAGTCCATTTTCCTTCAATGTTAAATGCACTTGTTTTTGAAATAGTTCTTGTTCCTTTTCAGCAATCTCTTTTTGTTTCTCTGTTTCATTTGAAAGCATTTCCTCCATTTTTTCCATTTTGGCAACTAGTTCAAGATATGTTTTCATATCTACCGTTTGTGTTTCGGCTTGTTGTGGCTCTTGTTGTTGTTGTTGGTCTTGTTGTTGCTCTTGTTGTTGTTGTTCTTGTGTTGTTTCAGTTTGAGTAACTTTTTCATCAGACATACTATCTACCTCCATTTTTATTTAGAAAATTGAATTTTTACCGAATCCCTAACGAGAATCGGTTTATTATTGTAAACTGCAGAAAACTCAAAGATAATTTTACTATGATTCATCGGGAGTACATAATCATAAAAATAAACACCAACATTTTCCTTGTTGCTGTCTGTAAGAGCAATTTGTTCAATTTGTTGTTTATTGCTATCGTAAATTGTCAACTTTACATCAGCAGGATTAACGGATTGCCCATCAAACGTGCGAAAATGACATTTTAAACGTACTGTATCGCCTGCAAGTGCCATCATATCACCTCCACGCTTGAAGGATTCTCTAATGCGTATGTATTAGACAGATTTTCTTCATGATGAGCATAAGCATATATTTTTATTATTTCTTTTTTCGTCTGATATGAAATATTTGTATGAATCGGCTTTGCGAAAATGGAAATATTTCTATCTTCATTTTTTGTAAGCGTTTGTTTTTGCCCTATAACCGTTTCAAAATGAACAGGCAATATAAAACTATTCACCGACACATATTCACGTCTATGACGATATACAAGCGTCTGAATGTGTTTTGCATATGAACTAACTTCTCGACTTTCTTTTTTCGCTTCTTTTTTTAATTGTACAGAAGATGAGATGTGTTTTGCGTATGATACAGTTTCCCGACTTTCATTCTTTGCTTGTGTGCTTCTATTTGTATTAGAAATTATTTTTTTAGCATATGAAACAATCTCAATATACATAAATAATCACCGTCTATTGTTGCGGCACTTGAATTTTTACGCTCAATGTAAGTTCATCTTGTGCGGTTTCAAATGTGAAAGGTTGAAATGTTTCTTCTGTCATAATTCGATTTTTTGCATCTAACACTTGAATTTTCGCAACTGTTGAAGGCAGGGAAACATCAGCACCAGTTAGAGTTAATGAAATTTCAAGTACTGGGTTAGACTCAATCTCAACTGTTTTAAAAATCTCCTCGCCCCAAGGCGTTTTACCTGTTTTAATTTGTTGTGTTCCTTTGGTATGTGCCCATCTTGCCTTCACGCCATCAATATTTGTAGTGAATACTTGAGCATTTCCATCTAACAATACAACTTTATTCCAATTTTGTACAATATGCTCACGAATAGAAACATACCCATTTGCTGTAATTTCAGCCATTCATCGACACCTCCATTTTTTCAATTTTCTTTTCAATTCGTTCGATTGCATGAACGATGCGCTCTTGGGCTTCATTTTGCTTCTCAATTTGTGCAAGAAGTTTTTCTTCACGCTGTTTTGATTCTTTCCTTGTATCAATCAGTAACCAAACGAAAAGGACGGCAAATACACCGTTTGAGACAAAATGCTCGATCGGAATAGATGTAATGTCCATTGTCAACGCCTCCTTTCGCAAAAAAGTAAAAAATATGAGAAAAAAAGAAATAAAAAAAGAGTGAGCATTTAGCCCACTCTCAAGAAAATGGAGGCGAAAAAGCGAAAGAAGAAGATCAAAAATGAAACAAGAATTAATTAAATATGACAAAAGATTCTCGTATTGTTGAAGAAGGGAGACACCCTTCATTCAGTGTCGAGTGATCGGCACTCAATGAAAAATACCTCCTCATAAATATAGACTTTTTTTAATAAATATCGTATTTTTATATATTTTACCCACATACATTTTATAGTATCCATAATATAGCAATTTAAACGAAAATTTTTCACGATTTTTCCCACTTTTTAATATTTTTCTACAAACAGACTGTTTACCTTCCTTTGTAGGTTATTAACTAATTTTGTAAAAACCTCGAAAAGTATTGATATTACTGTGTTTTTTGTGTTTTAATGGAACACTGAGTTTTTAAGCATATTATGAAATACCTTCTTTTTTATTAATTTCTTTCCTTAACTCTCTTTCTTTTTCTTTCCAACATTTATTACAATATTTCTGTCTATTCGAGGAAACTTCGATTCTCTTTCCACACACTTCACATTTATTTATTTTGACAGTTTTTGCCCAAATTATATAAAAATATATACTCCTCATAATATAGCATTTTTTAAAGATTTTTTTCACGATTTTTTTACGAAAATCCATGCATTTTATACAAATTGACCGTTTACCTTCCTTAGTAGACCATTATCTCAAAATCGACTTCAGACCGCATGGCTGTAGGGATAAGAGCATTTTTTATAAAAATTATTTTTATTAAAAGTGACTTGAGTCTTACAGTATCAAGCACTTTAACGATTTTTCGTTTGTCCACGCTTTTTTTAACTTGCATATTCTTCATACATTTCCATCCATGTATTTTCATATTCACGATCAAGAATAGCACCCACAATCGCATAATAGTAGCCAAACACATTCCGTACTTTACGCCCGGATTTAATATTTCTGATTAATTGTTTAAATGAATCAATAGCAAGCGAAACTTTATCATCTATACTCATATAAGTATAGTAATACGTTTGGATAGTAATGACCTTCCATAATTCCTCGATTGTTTTTGCATCGTTGAAGAAGTATTTCACAAAATCACGAAACTCTGCTGGTACTCTATTGCTTGTAAATGAAGCGTCTAATGTTTCATTACGTTTATTTATATTATTGCTAGTTTCTAAAAGATTATTAGTTTTATATGCTCCGTCAATTTTCGCACTTTCTGCTACGTCAATTGTAGACGAATCAGAAACAATTTGTGAAATTTGTGACTGGTAACGTTGAAATATATAAACATTATGGGATTGTTTTCCATTTTCTTTTGTAGTATTGCGGACAATCAAAAGACCGAATTTCTTTGCTTTCCGCAACATACGCTCAAATGTAGAACGTGAAATTTCTTGACCTGCTACATGACATGCCGAAACAAGCGTTTGAATTTTCGCATTGCAAACACCAGCGACACGTGCGGAGTATCTAATTAAACGTTTTAAAGCGATCAATTCCGATTTTGTGAATTTAGATTTCAAATCAATCATCCACTGTTCGATGTTATTGTTAAAATCTCGAATATCCCGAAATTGACTTAAATGTTTGAATTGTTCAATGTTACCTGCTTTCATTATCTATCCTCCTATCGAATGTATGTTCGATAGGATAAACATATTGAAATAAGCATACATCTTGCATGTTTTTAAAAAATATTGTATGCTTTAAGTACATGAACTGTTTTCAATATGTCTATCCTATCGGATTGGGAGTGATGCGCCAACATCACTCCCGCTTTTTTTTGTTAGTGCGTAAACGATAGTGCTTCAAAAGCGTTTTGTGCATCTTGAAGTGCTTGATTGAGAAATGATGTATCTTTTCCTTCACGCTTTGCTTGTTCAATGTCTTTTCGCATCTGTTGAATGTGAGAATATAGCGCAACTTTAATAGTGACTAGTTCGGTTTCAGTGAGTTTTAAAGTTTTCATCATGCTACCGCCCCTTTCTTCACTCTTGCCTCAAACTCTGCGTATAAATGCCACTCTGGAGCATCAGAACAAAATGTATTGATCGCTTGCTCATATGTGATACGATGATATTGTGAGCCGTCAAAGACTTCGATAATATATAAATCGTCAAGTTGAATTTCATCGTTATTTTCGAGAAGAAGCGAAACTGTTTGATTCTCGATAATTAATGTGCCGAGAATGTAATGTTCCAAAAATGCGTCAATTTTTCGAATCGTTTGATTCATGTGATCAGTTAAGATGTTCATATTTGATTACCTCCTTCTTTTACTTGAAAACACATTTTCAATGGGCGAAAATGATTTATGCTTTTCAATCACATCATCAGAAAAAAGATTGACGTAATGTTTAACCATTTCCATTGAAGAATGCCCTAGAACCGCTTGAAGTTCGAAGATTCCAGCACCTGCTTCAACAGAAAGCCGTGCGAAGGTGTGGCGAAATTTATGGCAAGTTGCATGAATACCACATTTCTTTCCGTACGATTCAATTTGCGCCTGCATTTGTCGTTTTGTTAAAGGAGTATCATCAACAGAAACAAATAGATAATCATGATCTAATGTGCCACGAATGGATAAATATTTTTTTAATTGTTCTTTCATTTGTTTTTGAATCGGTACATATCGTTGCCTGTAACCTTTTGTATTTTGAATAAGGATTCGTGAACGCTGAAAATCTATATCTGATAATCGAATCCCGACACATTCACTTGCTCGTATTCCTGTTTCAAGTAAAAGCATCATTATCGTTAAATCTCTTACGCCAGTAAAAGTCCTTAAATTCGGCTGTTTAAAGAGGGTATGAATTTCTTCTTTTGTAAAAGTCGGCACTGCTTTCTTTCGGTCTTTGAGTAATTTGATTTCATAAAAAGGATTTTGTTTTTTAGAAATGATTTTTTCCCGTTCAAGAAAGTTAAAAAACGCTCTTAATGCACGCAGCCGAGTATTGATTGTTACCGTTTTACAATTTTTTTGATTCTTCATATACAAAATGACATTCTGTTTAATGATTTCTGGTGTCATTCTGTAAATATTAACTTCCATTTCTTGTTCACGAAGAAGTTTGTAAAATACGGACATTTCATTTCTGTAATATTGAATAGTTTGAGGACGACAATTCCGTATTTCACAGTCTTCAAGAAATTTTTCCAGTGCTATTTGAAAATCAATAGCATCAGATTGGATAGAATTTGCGTGCATTTCAAAAATTTCATCAGGGGATAAATTATTGTTACGCCTTGCCAAAATATCACCCTTTCAGCAAGTCGTATGAGAAAATAATGAATCAGATTTTTTAATGAGGAATCGTATGGGGATAAAATAAAAAAGGATTCCTACATCTCGCAGGAATCCTTTATACATCGTTATTTCCCTATTTAACAGTGCCGATGGTGGGAGTCGAACCCACACGGGGGCTACCCCACACGATTTTGAGTCGTGCGCGTCTGCCAGTTCCGCCACATCGGCATAAAACAATTAAATTGTATCATGCTATCTTATTTTGTCAAGCCTTTTCAGTGCCGAGAGCCGGACTCGAACCGGCACGGTAGTCACCTACCGCAGGATTTTAAGTCCTGTGCGTCTGCCAATTCCGCCACCCCGGCGCATAAAAAAAATGGAGGCGGCAACCGGATTCGAACCGGTGGTAAAGGTTTTGCAGACCTCTGCCTTACCACTTGGCTATGCCGCCGTGAAACAAAGAGCGGAAGACGGGACTCGAACCCGCGACCCCCACCTTGGCAAGGTGGTGTTCTACCACTGAACTACTTCCGCATATATGGCTGGGGTAGCTGGATTCGAACCAACGCATCACGGAGTCAAAGTCCGTTGCCTTACCGCTTGGCTATACCCCAATGTTTTAAAACGGATATGGGGCGACTAGTGGGAATCGAACCCACGAATGCCAGAGCCACAATCTGGTGCGTTAACCACTTCGCCATAGCCGCCATGTTTTTGGCAGGGGCAGTAGGAATCGAACCCACACCGGAGGTTTTGGAGACCTCTGTTCTACCATTAAACTATGCCCCTAAGATGGTGGAGGGGGACGGATTCGAACCGCCGAACCCAAAGGGAGCGGATTTACAGTCCGCCGCGTTTAGCCACTTCGCTACCCCTCCGCAGATGGTGCCGGCTGCAGGACTTGAACCCGCAACCTACTGATTACAAGTCAGTTGCTCTACCAATTGAGCTAAGCCGGCACATTATACATATTTATACGAAGCCGACATGATTCAAAATGGTGGCTCGGGACGGAATCGAACCGCCGACACAAGGATTTTCAGTCCTTTGCTCTACCGACTGAGCTACCGAGCCGTACATGGCGGTCCCGACGGGACTCGAACCCGCGATCTCCTGCGTGACAGGCAGGCATGTTAACCACTACACTACGGGACCAACTTTGGTTGCGGGGGCAGGATTTGAACCTGCGACCTTCGGGTTATGAGCCCGACGAGCTACCTGGCTGCTCCACCCCGCGATGATAAAAGTAAACCAATGTTCATATATGGTGGAGGATGACGGAATCGAACCGCCGACCCCTTGCTTGTAAGGCAAGTGCTCTCCCAGCTGAGCTAATCCTCCATTTCATCTTGCCCGGCAACGTCCTACTCTCGCAGGCGGTGTCCCGCCAACTACCATCGGCGCTGGAGAGCTTAACTTCCGTGTTCGGGATGGGAACGGGTGTGACCTCTCCGCCATCGTCACCGAGCAATAATGCTTTAGACAAATGTTATTATAACGGAATATTTTTTGTTGTCAAGCATTTTTTTATTCCTTCAAAACTAGATAACAGAACAGTCGCCTTCGCTTTTCGTGATGTCTAGCTTCGAACTAACATCCTCCTACGCCTTTCGCTTTTTCCGTTCGACGTGCACGCACGTCTTCGTCAAAAGCTTTCGGCTCCGTCGGATGTTTTCTTGACTACGTCAAGAACCGTTCTCCGCTTTTCTTTTGTCTAGCTGCGGCTCCTAGCCCCTCGAATCGCTTCAGTCCTGCTGTGGCGGCAACAGCCTCCTCGCAGGCCTTTCGCGTTCTTCGTGGCTGGACAGTCGCCTCCGCTTTTCGTATGTGTTTAGTTAAGTCCTCGATCGATTAGTATCCGTCAGCTGCACGTGTCGCCACGCTTCCACCTCGGACCTATCTACCTTGTCATCTTCAAGGGATCTTACTCGCTTGACGCGATGGGAAATCTCATCTTGAGGGGGGCTTCACGCTTAGATGCTTTCAGCGCTTATCCCTTCCGCACATAGCTACCCAGCTGTGCCCCTGGCGGGACAACTGGTACACCAGCGGTGCGTCCATCCCGGTCCTCTCGTACTAAGGACAGCTCCTCTCAAATTTCCTACGCCCGCGACGGATAGGGACCGAACTGTCTCACGACGTTCTGAACCCAGCTCGCGTACCGCTTTAATGGGCGAACAGCCCAACCCTTGGGACCGACTACAGCCCCAGGATGCGATGAGCCGACATCGAGGTGCCAAACCTCCCCGTCGATGTGGACTCTTGGGGGAGATAAGCCTGTTATCCCCGGGGTAGCTTTTATCCGTTGAGCGATGGCCCTTCCATTCGGAACCACCGGATCACTAAGCCCGACTTTCGTCCCTGCTCGACTTGTAGGTCTCGCAGTCAAGCTCCCTTCTGCCTTTACACTCTTCGAATGATTTCCAACCATTCTGAGGGAACCTTTGGGCGCCTCCGTTACGCTTTGGGAGGCGACCGCCCCAGTCAAACTGCCCACCTGACACTGTCTCCCACCCCGATCAGGGGTGCGGGTTAGAATCTCAGTACGACAAGGGTGGTATCCCAACGGCGACTCCACCTAGACTGGCGTCCAGGCTTCTCAGTCTCCCACCTATGCTGTACATGTCGCACCAACATTCAATATCAGGCTGCAGTAAAGCTCCACGGGGTCTTTCCGTCCTGTCGCGGGTAACCTGCATCTTCACAGGTACTA
>NZ_CP150179.1:2440000-2935824 GCF_037965005.1 Anoxybacillus sp. FSL W8-1294
TCATTGGCCTAGAACGAGAATTAAAACGAAAGCCGGTCGGCCTTAAAACATGTCTTGTCATTTCGATTGTAAGTTGTTTGTTAACGATCGTTTCGATTGAATCAGCATATACGTTTCCAAAAAGCGATCATATAAATATGGATCCACTTCGCCTCGCTGCACAAATTGTATCTGGCATCGGTTTTCTTGGTGCAGGTGTTATCCTCCGACGCGGAAACGACAGCATTTCAGGTTTAACAACTGCCGCGCTTATTTGGGGAGCAGCCGGCGTTGGAATTGCTGTTGGTGCAAATTTTTATATCGAAGCCATTTTGTGCGTAGCTTTTCTGATCGCTAGCGTTGAGCTCATCCCTCTTGTAACAACCGTCTTCGGACCAAAACAACTGAGAGAAAAAGAACTTTCTGTCAAACTGATTGTATTAGATGCAACAAAAATTTCAGAAGTAATCGACGCTATTAAACAAAAAAATATTCGCATCAAAACTGTGCGCATTAAAGATTTAGACAACGGAAACCACTTTGTTGAGCTAAAGGTATCCGTTGATCAAAAGCAGGCAACGACAGATGTATACGAATTTATTCATCAAATTCCTTCTATTCGGAGCGTCGATATTGAGAATATTTAACTCGAAAGTGATTATCATTTATATTAGTATAATTCACACACGCAACAATCTTGATTATTTACTAGTCCCATGATTGTTAGTCTTGTTTTGTCTCCCAATAGTTTTAAAAATCGAAACGGTGTTATAAAATAATGACTTGTCTTTTTAGAAAAACGAAGGGGCTGCCCAAAAAACCACAGGGTCAGACCCCGCAACACAATATATAGGACATCACGTTGGATAAATGAACGATATATTGTGAAGCTCGCGTGAGGTCAGACCCTTATGAGACAGCCTCTCTTTAATATTAACTGTTATTTTGTTTCCGCTTCTTCTTGTACGGTAAGTAAAGGAGTTTTTACACGCTTCGTGATTTCAACCAATTGGACATGGCGACCTTCCATTTTTAATACCTTAAATTCATAATCACCGTAGGAGAGAATCTCACCTTGTTGAATATCAAATTTCTCCGTTAAAATCCAACCGCCAATCGTATCGACATCGGTATCATCGATATCCGTTCCAAGTAAATCGTTTACCTCTTCAATCAACACTTTTCCATCAACAATGGTAGTATGCTCGTTCACTTTGCGAATCATCGGAACTTCATCAATATCAAACTCATCTTGAATTTCACCGACGATTTCCTCCAATATATCTTCAACCGTCACAAGTCCAGCTGTTCCGCCATATTCGTCAACTAAAATCGCCATATGGACTCGTTCTCGCTGCATTTTTACGAACAAGTCATGAATAGGGATCGATTCAATTACTTGTATGATTGGACGAATATAATCATCTAACTTCTTTTCAATCGCTTGTGGATTTCGAATACAATCCGTTAATATTTCCTTTATGTTCACCATCCCAACGATATGGTCTTTATCGCCGTCTATAACAGGATAGCGTGTATATTTTTCTTTCCTCATAATTTCCAAAATGTCCGCGATTGAATCGTTTTTATCTAATGCGACAATTTCTGTGCGCGGCACCATAATTTCTTTGGCAATCCGATTGTCAAACTCAAAAATATTGTTTACGTATTTATACTCCGACGGATTAATTTCTCCGCTCTTATAACTTTCAGATAAAATAAGCCGCAACTCTTCCTCAGAATGGGCGACTTCGTGTTCGGATGCCGGTCTTAGTCCAAATAATCCGATGATGACACGTGCTGATCCGTTCAATACCCAAATAAACGGATACATGATTTTGTAGAAAAGGATTAAAGGTCTTGAACATAACAACGTAATGGTTTCCGCTTTTTGAATCGCCAATGTTTTAGGCGCTAATTCACCGACAACTACGTGCAAATAGGTAATCGCCACAAACGCAATCACAAAAGAAAGGAGGGATGCTACAGACTCATTCAAATTCATTTGCTCAAATACAGGACGAAGCAAATGTTCCACCGTTGGTTCCCCAAGCCAACCAAGCCCTAGTGCAGTGATGGTGATACCAAGCTGGCAAGCTGATAAATATTCATCTAAATTGCTGATGACTCTTTTTGCAGCCATGGCGCTTCGATTTCCTTCGGCCACGAGCTGATCAATCCGTGTACGGCGCACTTTGACAATGGCAAATTCCGATGCAACAAAAAACGCCGTCAAGGCAATTAAAATGCCAACCATCAGTAAATTAACTATCTCCAATTAAGCTCTCTAACTGCATGCAAACAGCTAGAGAATCCACCTCCTGCTAATTGTATAATATGTTTTTCTTATTCTTCTTCACTATTTCCTTGAAAGAAAATCATATATAAAAGGATTTCCTCCAAGCAATATCCCTAATGAACGTAGCAATGCGTAACCTTGCTGGGTCAATGGTTTTGTCATCATCTTGATCTGTTGTTCATTTAATTGTTTGAGCAACGGCTTTAATTCCAGCACTTCTTCTTGAATATGCTGCATTTGTTCTTGAAGATGCTCAATTTTATCGATAATTTCATTCATCGGAGCAGGCTGTTTTTTCATAAGCTGCAGGCGCTCTCTTATTTCCTCGAGAGTTAAATGCTGTTTCTTTAATGCATGGATTAACTGTAAATGCTCAATACTCTCTTCAGGATAATAGCGATAATTGGTCTCAGAACGAACGGGCTCAAGCAATCCTAACTGCGTATAATAATCAATGGTTCGTTTGGAAACACCAGCTAATTCTGCAAGTTCACCAATTTTAAGCAACTTCCCAACGAACTCACTCCCCATCTATTATTATTCGGTATGTTTAATGAAATTATATAGCAAAAAAAAATATACAGTCAAACGTTATAGTGTTAATTTTTTTATTACAAATCTGTTTCTAGGTACCGTCAAGAATTTTGTGTAATGTAAAATAGATAGGGTATCTCTGAAATAGATTTAGAATAGAGGGGAGACTGGTTTCCTCCACACAAGAGACTGAATATTCAGTCTCTTGTGTAGGAAGGGAGAATCCCCTTATCTCATTTATTTACATTAAGTTAATTGTAACATTCTTCAAACATTCGTTGAAGGGCTTCATGAGCTTCGGAAAATCCTCGTAACTTTCGTCCTGCCCATTTCTCATTAAAATCTTGAATGGTCAAATACACGACTTTTTCAGCAGCTTCTAAACTACTCAAACTGTTCATCGGTTTGAGACGTTTCCGAATCTCCTTGATCGTTCGTTCAATGGCATTGGTCGTGTAAATCACACTTCGAATACTGCAATGCACACCCATCCGTCATATTCACGTAATAAATGCTATTTGCTATACTTTTACTTGAATAAAACACGAAGCTGTTTTTCAAGGATTTTGGGTAGTGTAACTGACAAGCTTGGAAGAGCGTCGTGCTGGCAGCGCGAAGGGATCCCGATATGCTCCATAGAAAAAACCCCTGCCATGCAAGGGTTTTTTCTTTTACTCTTCCGTCAATTCTTCCACTGGAACGGTATGGCGTTCATGTTCCCTCCCACGCATATGTACGGTGGCTGTTCGGTTTGCTTCATCGTACCCATCAATCCAAACAGACTGACCGTGATAACATACACGAATATCATCTGGGGAAGAAACGATTTGCTTGATGCGATTTATATCCAATTTCATTCCCTCCTTTCGTTTATATCGTTTGTTTTTGTAGAAAAAATATGTAAGAAACGAGATTTTCTCGTCTACAATGATAAAAAAAGGAGGGAAAATACATGAGATGGTACGAGTTTCTCGCTTCATATTGGCGGCTTTCTCCGCTCGCACGCATCATACTAACAATTACAACGATCATTTGTTTATTTGGGATTGTCATTCATATCGTGGAGCCACAAACATTTTCAACAACATTTGACGGAATATGGTGGGCGCTCATCACAACTACAACTATCGGTTATGGAGACCTCGTTCCAAAAACTGTCGTTGGTAAAGTTGTCGCCATCGCTCTCATTTCGCTCGGCACCGCGTTCGTCTCAGCTTATTTTGTTACACTATCTGCGAAGGCCATTTCAAAAGAAAACGCTTTATCAGCTGGGGAGCTCCCTTATACAAAAGGTCAACATGTTATTTTAGTTGGTTGGAATGAACGGATTCGCCAATTACTCACGCTTCTACCTCCCCATGTGCCGTGCCTTGTCATCGACGAAACATTACAACGTTGGGATATGCCGAAGCACATTCATTTTATTAAAGGAAATCCGACCCACGATGATGTATGGAAAAAAGCGAACGTTTTCGACGCTCATGCCGTCATCATTACTGCGAACCAACATAAAAATGAAACAGAAGCGGACTTAGCATCTATTGTCACTCTTTTGACAATTAAAGCACTCCACCCCGATGTATATACTGTTGTGGAAGTATTAACAACACCGCAAGTCGATAATGCAAAACGAGCGGGAGCCGATGCAGTTATTGAAACGAATAAATGGATCAGTTTTTTAATGACAAATTGTCTTTCAGCCCCAAATATATTAAACGACATGGAACAATTGAAAAAACATCCGATCAAGCGTTTAACTGTTCACGATGAATGGATCGGCATGTCGTTTCATACATTGCTTACCGAGTTAAACAAGGAAGGACTATTGCTCATCGGCATTGCAAACGAGCAACAAGTAACGATCAATCCACAAGGCCATACAGCCATTCAAAAAACAGATGAGCTCATTGTATTAGTGTAATAACAGATCTTCTACATCTTTGACAAGCATCTTTGCCATCGATACATATTTGTCTGGTACAGTTGCATCGGAGTCTTCTGGTTCGGAAAACTGATTAAACGAAGCGCTTACGTTTCCAACATGCACGTTGTCGTCTAATCCGCGCTGATATTTATGACATAAGACGTATGGGCGTTTCAATTCAACCGTTGCCCCATACGAATCAAGCTGTCCATCTACAGCAACAAATGGAAGACGCAAAAATTGATAGCCGACATCATCTGCCATTTTATAATCAAACGAACCGTGATCATAATCCCAATTTCCACCGATTACGTAACCAAGCGGTTTTAATTGTTGTTCTAACACATTTAACAAAAATGTTTTTCCTTCTAGTCTAGACGGAATTTCAATCATTTGCATCACTCCTCCTTTAATTGTATCATACCCAAAAAAAGAGCTTTCCCTGCGCGCAGGGAAAGCTCTTTTAAATTTAATTATTTCAATCGCTTCTCAAGTTCTGCCTTTTTCTCTTCGTATCCAGGCTTACCAAGAAGGGCAAACATATTTACTTTGTATGCTTCAACACCCGGTTGGTCAAACGGATTGACTCCAAGCAAATATCCGCTCATGGCGCACGCTTTTTCAAAGAAGTAAACGAGATAACCGAATGTATATTCATCTAATCGCGGTAGTGTGACAACTAAGTTTGGCACGCCCCCGTCGGTATGCGCCAACAATGTACCTTCAAACGCTTTTGTGTTGACAAAGTCGACTGTTTTTCCTGCTAAATAATTTAAACCGTCTAAATCGTTATCTTCCGCCTCAATCGTCAACTCATGACGCGGCGTTTCCACTTTTAACACTGTTTCAAACAAATCGCGACGACCTTCTTGCACATATTGTCCTAAAGAGTGAAGATCAGTTGAAAAGTTTGCTGAAGCTGGGAAAATACCTTTTTGATCTTTTCCTTCACTTTCACCAAATAATTGCTTCCACCATTCTGCAAAATATTGTAATGCTGGCTCGTAGTTAATGAGCATTTCAATTGTTTTTCCTTTGTTGTATAGCACGTTACGCACCGCGGCATATTGATAAGCGATATTTTCTTCTAACTCCGATTTGCTGAAATCTTCGCGCGCTTGTGCCGCACCTTTCATCATCGCTTCAATGTCCGCTCCACTTACGGCAATTGGCAATAATCCAACCGCTGTTAAAACGGAGTAGCGTCCACCGACATCATCTGGAATAACAAACGTTTCATATCCTTCTTCCGTTGCTAACGTTTTTAACGCTCCGCGCGCGCGGTCTGTTGTTGCATAAATGCGTTTGCGCGCTTCTTCTTTTCCGTATTTTTCTTCAAGAAGCTTACGGAAAATGCGGAAGGCAATCGCAGGTTCTGTTGTCGTTCCGGATTTTGAAATGACGTTAATCGAAAAATCTTTTCCTTCAAGTAAATCCATCACGTCGCGCATATATGTAGAACTAATGTTGTTACCGACGAAAATAATTTGTGGTGTCTTCCGCTTTTCTGCAGGAAGCGCATTGTAAAACGAGTGTTGCAACATTTCAATCGCTGCACGAGCCCCGAGATAAGAACCACCAATACCGATCACTAATAACACATCAGAGTCTTGTTGAATTTTTTTCGCTGCTTGTTGAATGCGAGCGAATTCTTCTCTGTCATATGCCACAGGAAGATCAATCCATCCTAAAAAATCGTTACCTTGTCCTGTTTTCTCATGAAGTGCATGATGTGCTACTTTTACAGCATCACGCAAATACGTTAGTTCATGTTCACCGAAAAACGACAACGCTTTTGAGTAGTCAAACTGAATATGCGTCATGTACGTTTCCTCCTCAATGATTGTATCCTCTTTCACTTTAGCGAAACAAACAAAGAGAATCAAGTTAGCAAAAACCATGTAAACGGATTCATTATGACATTTTTCGCACTTTATAACGAAGCTTTTAAAATCGCCATAACATCATCGTGTTGTAGCTTTTTAAAATTACCAAATGGGCCGAACGCCATCGCTTTTTCCACTATTATTGGCAATGATTCTTTACCGATATGATAATCTGCTAATCGATTTGGAGCACCTAAGCTATTCCAAAATGCCCGAAGTTTTTCGATTCCTTCTAGCGCAATTTCCCGATCCCCTTTTCCTTCCGAATAAACGTCAAACACGCGAACAGCTAGCTGTTTAAAGCGTTCAACACGTTCATCAAGCACATATTTCATCCAGTTTGGAAATAAAATAGCTAGTCCACCCGCGTGTGGAATATCGTGCACAGCCGATACAGCATGTTCAATGTTATGTGTCGCCCAATCACCACGTAGCCCCATACGCAAAATTCCATTTAAAGCCATCGTTCCACAATATAAAATCGTTTCACGATAGTCGACATTTTGCAGGTCATCCACAAGTTTTGGCGCCGTTTCGATCACCGTTTTCAAAATCGCTTCACACATTCGATCTTGCAGTGGCGTATTTGGGGCATGATGAAAATATTGTTCTAGCACGTGCGACATAATATCAACAATGCCGTATACGGTTTGATCTTTTGGAACAGTTGTTGTATAAACAGGGTCTAAAATTGAAAATTTCGGAAAGACAGCTGGGCTGCTCCAACCGTACTTTTCTTTCGTTTCCCAATTTGTAATGACAGAATTGGCATTCATCTCTGATCCTGTCGCTGCTAACGTCAACACCGTCCCGAGCGGAAGCGCACGTTGAACCGTTATCTTGCGCGAAATAAAATCCCATGCGTCTCCATCGTATAAGGCGCCAGCTGCAATCGCTTTCGCACAATCAATGACGCTTCCACCGCCAACAGCTAAAATAAAATCAACCTTCTCTTCACGACATATGTCAATCCCTTTTTGAACAGTAGATAACCGTGGATTCGGCTCGACACCTGATAACTCCGTCCACTGCTTATTCAATGAGCGAAAAACAGCTACGACATCATCATATACACCGTTTTTCTTAATGCTCCCTCCGCCGTACACCATTAAAATACGCTCATACGGAACAAGCTCTTTCTTTAGTTGTTCAATTTGTCCTTTTCCAAAAATTAATTTTGTTGGGTTGTGAAAAATAAACTGTTCCATTAAAACCCCTCCTTTTTCTTCATTATTTCTAAAATAAACAAATAAGTAAAGAAACTTGCATTTTTTCTTTTTCATTATACATATTTCAAAAATAATTACCCATTCTATAAGTGAATACGATATTTTGCTAAGGAGGATGAACATGAGTACGTTACAACGAATCGCACTATTGCTTACTGTTATTGGAGCGCTTAACTGGGGGCTCATTGGCTTTTTTCGTTTCGATCTTGTGGCAGCCATTTTCGGCGGACAAGCATCGGCATTTGCTCGCATTGTTTATGCTCTTGTTGGAATTGCAGGGCTCATTAATCTCGTACTTCTGTTTAAACCAACGGAAGAGCTCGGACGTACAGAACCAAAAATGTCAAGGACATAAACGAACAACTCACCGATCATTCGGTGAGTTGTATTGTTTTTTCGCTTCTGCAATCCACTTTTCTAGTTGCATTTTCAATGGTTGAAATCCTAAAGGGGTTTCGATATTCATTGTTTCATGATCAACATCTCGTAAAGATAAGCTAATTCGCTTCGTTTTTTCATCAATCGCAATAATTTTTACCCGAACGGACTGCCCGACATCCACATAATCGTAAATATTTCTTACATATCCATCTGTGATTTCTGAAATATGGATGAGTCCTTGTGTTCGTTCATCAAGCGATACAAATATGCCGTACGGCTGTATTCCCGTCACAATACCCGTAACGATCGCACCTTCCTTCCACTCCAAATGAAACACTCCCCGTTTTTTGAAAAATTGTAACATAATTCGCTTAAAAAGTGTTAATTTTGTTCACGAGTATAAATAGGAACATGGTATGATAAACATGTAAATGAAATTGCGAGAGGTGGGAGAATAAATGAGCACAATTGGTGAAAATATTCGCATGTATCGGGAACAGCGAAATATGTCACAACAAGAGTTAGCGATGAAAGTACGTGTAGGGGTAGCAACGATTCAAAAATATGAATCAGGAGAACAAATTCCTGATACACCAACGATTTTAAAACTTTGTACCGCACTTGATGTGCCTGCATCCGAATTGCTAGAACGTGCCGACTTGTCCAATTCCTCCGTGGTCGATCCTGAAATCGAATATTTAATTAAAGAAATTGGCATTAAGCGGGCAAAGCTCATTTTACGGAAAGCAAAAGAATTTAGCGAAGAAGACTTTTTACGCGTCATGCAAATGTTATATGAACTCAAATACAATAAAGAAAGCTGACGATCGTGTCAGCTTTTTTTATAGTCGCTCAAGAAATCGCTTCATGCGCCGAATCGCCTCTTGCAGCTGTTCGAGCGATGATGCATATGAACAACGAATATATCCTTCACCGCTTGCTCCAAACACATGTCCAGGAACAACAGCAACTTTTTCTTCTAATAATAGACGTTCCGCAAACTGCTCTGAGGTCATGCCTGTTGATTGAATGGAAGGGAATGCATAAAATGCTCCTCCCGGCATATGGCAAGTAAGACCGATTTCATTTAATGATTGCACAAAAAAGTTGCGCCGTTGCCGGTAACTTTTTCTCATTTGTTCGACGTCATCCGCTCCGTTTTGCAACGCTTCAATAGCTGCATATTGTGCCATCGTTGGTGCACACATCAACGTATATTGATGAATTTTTAACATCGCCGCCGCCAAATCTTTCGGTGCCGCAATAAAACCTAATCGCCATCCTGTCATCGCAAATCCTTTTGAAAATCCGTTAATTAAAACCGTTCGCTCTCGCATATGGGCAATGGCAGGAAAACTTGTATATTGTTCCTCGTAACATAATTCTGCATAAATTTCATCTGAGATAACAAGCAAATCATGCTTTGCTACGATGCATGCGATTTGTTCCAGTTCTCCCCTATTCAATACCGTTCCTGTCGGGTTGTTCGGCGAACAAATGATTAATGCTTTCGTTTTCGGTGTCACAACTTGTTCAATTTGTTCAGGCTGTAACTTAAACTGATGTTTTCCACTCGTTTGAATTGGAATCGGCACGCCACCAGCTAATGAAACAAGCGGTGCGTATGAGACGAAACTTGGTTCTACAACAATGACTTCATCACCCGGATTCAAAATCGCTCTAAGAGAAACATCAAGCGCTTGACTTGCTCCAACCGTGACAATAATTTCATTTGCCGGATCGTATAGCACTTCGAAACGACGCGCTAAATAATCGCTAATTTCTTTCCTTAACTCCCATAAACCAGCATTTGCTGTATATGACGTATATCCTTGTTCTAACGATAGAATGCAAGCTTCTCGCACACTCCAAGGGGTAATAAAATCCGGCTCACCAACCCCTAATGAAATGACCCCTTCCATGCTCGCTGCTAAATCAAAAAAGCGTCGAATACCAGATGGTTTTAAACGTGATACAGTATCAGATACGTACGTCTTCGTCTTTTGCATCAAGGTGCCACCACGATTCTTCGATCTTGATCACCTTGTTCAAATACGGTGCCATCATGTTTATATTTCTTCAAAATAAAGTGAGTTGTCGTTGAAATAACAGAGTCAAGCGTTGATAATTTTTCAGAAACAAAATGAGCGACCTCAGACATGGAACGCCCTTCAATAACAACAGATAAATCATATGCACCCGACATTAAATAGACAGATTTGACCTCTGGAAAACGATAAATACGTTCTGCTACCTCATCGAATCCAACACCGCGCTTTGGTGTCACTTTTACATCAATCATCGCTGTTACACCTTCATGCCCATCCACTTTCCGCCAATCCACAATAGCTGCGTATTGCACAATGACTTTTGCTTCCTCTAACTTTTTTATCATATGCTCCAATTCCGAAACAGGGAGAGAAAGCATTTTCGCCATTGTCTCAATCGGCAATCGCGCGTTTTTTTCTAACAGTTCAACGATTTCGATTTCTTTTTCAGTTAACTTCATCATGAATCCCCCCTATTATAAATTTTCACACAATTTAGAAAAAAATGCACGTATTTTTTCAAAAAAAGAAGCAAGACGACATCGTTTGCTGATCGCTTGCTGCTACTTCTTTTTTATGACACCACACGCGATTCGCTTGCCTGCATTTCCCGCTGGCTGGGACATGCCATCATCTTTTCCTTCATGGATTACAATCGCCGTTCCGTTTTTTGTAAATAAACCGTTTTTCTCTTCTGATAAATTGACATTCGGAGCCACCAATTGTGCCTTAACTGTTCCATCTTCTTTCACGATTAAATTCGGTAAATCGCCTGCATGCGCCCCCTCCGGATGAAGAAGCCCGTGCTCCTTTCCTTCTGGATTAAAATGTTCCCCTGCTGATTTGAATTCAGGCGGTTCGCATGTTCCTTTGTCGTGAATATGCATCGCATGCTCCCCTGGCGACAGCCCTTTGAGATTAATGTCCAGTTTTACTCCTTTAGATTGTTGAGACATTTTAATCGTTCCAAGCGAGTCTCCATCCTCATTAATTACATTGACATCGACGCTTTTCACTTTCTCTTCCACGCATCCGCTTACAAGCAATAGAAAAAAATATACAATCACTCGATGCACAACAAGCCCTCCAACTACATATTTACGGCTTATTATGCCCTATTTTCATTTATTTAATCTTTCGCTTGTTGTTTTTTCAGCTGCTCTTCAAATTGCTTTGCTTTTTCTTCTTGACGCTTTGAAATTTTTATAATCAACCGCATCGTCAACACCGCAGCGATGAAAAATGCCATAAACGAAATGGCAGCAGGAATGTATTCGGTTTTATCTTCTGGAAAGTACAAAAACAGTCCAAATATGATGTTAGTCATACAATCAACCTTTCCGTATATCGTCTCATCAATCGATTATACCATAAAGGTAATTGTTTCACTTTGTAAAAAGGAATATAATTGGATTCGTAAACAATTCAGCCACTGAAAAACTGCAAAAAGAAAGGAATGACAGACGTGCATGAGACAATAACTCATGAAGTAAGCAACTTTCAATATTATGCGGCTATTGCTATCTTTTTGATTACATACGCCATAATCATTTCAGAAAAAGTTAATCGTGCTGTGATCGCTTTATTAGGTGCTGCTTTTATGATCATTTTTGGCATTGTTGACTTGAACGCAGCGTATACCCATCATATCGAATGGGGGACAATTACGCTTTTAATCGGCATGATGATTCTTGTTAATATTACGAGTAAGTCAGGTTTTTTTCAATATGTAGCAGTCAAAGCCGCAAAAATGGCGAAAGGGAGTCCGATTAACATTTTAGTCATTTTATCATTACTGACAGCTACCCTTTCCGCCTTTCTCGACAATGTCACAACGGTATTACTCGTTGTCCCGGTGACATTTTCCATTACACGCATGTTAGAAGTAGACCCTGTTCCATTTTTAATTTCTCAAGTGCTTTTTTCGAACATCGGAGGAACAGCGACGTTAATCGGAGATCCACCGAACATTATGATCGGCTCTGCAAATAAACATTTAACATTTAACGATTTTTTATTTAATTTAGGTCCTGTCATTTTAATTATCGAGCTAGTCATTGTCGCGATTTTGTACGTGGTTTATCGCAAACGTCTTCAATCAAACGCAGCGCTCATCGCACAGCTCATGAAAATTGATGAAAGACAATATATTAAAGATGCGGTGCTATTAAAAAAGTCCGTTACTATCCTTGGATTAACCATTTTAGGATTTACGCTTCATTCGGTGATTCATGTGGATGCAGCGGTCATTGCGATGATCGGAGCCGTTCTTTTAATGCTCATCGGCGTAAAAGAACATGATTTAGAAGAAGTATTTGCTTCTATCGAATGGACAACTATTTTCTTCTTTGTTGGATTGTTTACGCTCGTTGGCGGGCTCGTCGATATTGGGCTCATTAAAAGTTTGGCAGAAAAAGCATTAGAAATTACCGGTGGCGATATTCATGCCGCGTCTTACTTAATTCTTTGGGTATCTGGAATCGCATCAGCAACCATTGACAACATCCCTTTTGTTGCGACGATGATTCCACTCATTCAAGACATGGCAGTCGGTATGGGGTTGTCTCCGGATTCAGCACAAATTGACGTTCTATGGTGGGCTTTAGCGCTTGGCGCTTGCTTAGGTGGAAATGGAACATTAATTGGGGCATCTGCGAACGTCATCGTTGCAGGCATGGCTTCACGTGAAGGACATGGATTTAGCTACTTTGATTTTCTTAAAATCGGGGCACCGCTCACGCTCATTTCTTTACTTATTTCACACGCTTATATTTTCATCCGTTACTTATAAAAACGCTCGCCTTTGAGCGTTTTTTTCTTTTTATCATATACTGCTTGCAAGGAGGGAAAAAAGATGTATCCAAATGTTGATATTACGCAATTTACACAATCAGCAAAAGCTGTGCAAAAGCTGTTAAAAGAGGCAACTGCTATTTCTGCAAAAATTGGAAACGATCCAGTTTTCGCAAAACAATTAATGGAAAAAGCACAACAATCGAAACAAGAAGAAGTGCAGAAGCAACTACAATCCATTGGTGTGGAATCAGAAATGAAAATCTCTTTTAATCCAAATACGATCCATATTACGCTTTCTCCAAAAAAAGGCGAGTCGCCGTGCTGTCAACTCACCTTTTTTCTTTACTGGCGATAATTCGGTGCCGCCATTTGTTTTTCACCAATATGTGCTGCATCGCGCAAATCATGTCCGTCATCTGTTTCACTCACATGAATGATATCTTCTTTCGCCCCTAATCGATTTGCGCGAAGCAATTGTTCTTCTTCTTTCATTGTCACCCCTCCATACCGTTATATTGTACAAGTACATGTCACTTATGTATTGACGTTTTTTGTTTTATCGGCTACGATTTTGTTAACAATTAAAATAAGGAGGTTAACAAATGAAAGCGAAAGATTTAACATTTATCGCCATGTTTGCCGCGCTTATGGCGATTGGAGCAAACATTACATCGTGGGCACCTTTTCTTGTCATCGGAGGGGTTCCTATTACGCTACAAACGTTTTTTTGCGTATTAGCCGGCGCCATTCTCGGAGCAAAACGCGGCGCGATGGCAATGACAGTGTATATGCTCATTGGACTGTTCGGTGCGCCTGTTTTCGCCCGTTTTAACGGAGGGTTCTCGATAGTCGTTGCTCCAACATTTGGCTTTATTCTTTCTTTTATTCTTGCCGCTTACGTTACTGGCTTATTGGTTGAAAAAAGTGCAAACCGTTCGATAGCGCGTTTTATCACCGCAACAATCGTCGGTATGATCATTAACTATGTTGTAGGAACGAATTGGATGTACATGGCATATAAGTTATGGGCTGAAGCACCAGAAGGCTTTTCATACACAATGGCTTGGAGCTGGATGCTCGTTCCACTTCCAAAAGATATCATTTTATCAGTTGTTGCTGGTGTCATCGCACCACGCATTTACAAAGCGCTAAACGAACACCAAACATATAACGAAAGCGTTGCATAACAAAGAAAAAGGAAGTTCGGTTATAGCCCGACTTCCTTTTTCTTTATATATTGTTGTCGAAACACTTGCATCGATTCGTTTTCGTTCAGTGCGATCATCTCTTGCTCCGATAATGTCCCATCTCCGCGTTTGACGACATATACGTTTACTTTTTTCTTTCCCCAATGTTTATACACATCATCTACTGTTTCATAGTATAAATCAATTTTATGACCTTTAATCGCTGATCCTGTATCTGCAACAACACCATATCCGTATCCTGGGATAAATAAAATCGTTCCAATCGGAAAAACTTTCAAATCTGCTGCGATCGTTGAGTACAAATCACGTTTTACACGTACACCCGAATATGTAATGCCATAACTCGGGTGATCGGGCGTTTTTCCTGTTGACTCCACTCCCGCTGTATATCCTGTCGCTACAACAGTAACAGATGGATACTGTGACCAGTCAAACGCTTCTTCTAGCGTCAACGATTCGTTTGTCGTCTGCTGTGACGAAAGTTGAGTCACTTGTTTTTCGTGTTTACGAAAACGATCAGCTACGTACTCATACGTATCTGATGAAAATAATGATTTAAACGAGAAAAAAGAAAAACGTGAAGGTGAAAACCAATCAGATAACATTTTCGCTTCAACGCCCGATATCGATTGAAATGTCGTCATGAACGCACATAGAAACAATACAACCATGGTCGTTCTTCTTAACCATTTTATACCCATTTATTCACTCCTCCCACGGTTGTATTTCTTTCCAACATTCAAAAAAAATATACATTAGCTACAAAAAAAAACCTCCACGATTGTGAAGGCTTAAAACATTCGATATCCTTTTTTTCTCAGCGTCTGGATAACGACACCTGAGACAATAGCACCAACAATACCGCTACTTAAAATAATTAAATCGGCGCTTGCTAATGATTCGATTCGCTCTTTCACATGAGCGAGCGAAGCGGATGGACTTGTCACGTAGTCCATTACAGAAATTTTATCAATCCACAATAACAAAACAAATGGACTTAATATCGCCATCGTCCACGTCGTCCGCAAAATCATGTTTAATAAAAAACCAATACCAAAAAATAAAACGAAAAATAATAAAACAGAAATGAGTAGAACCGGAATGCTCATCTCCATACGTTTTCACCTCCAATACACCATTTTAAGTGTACTGAAAGCGAAAACATCAGTCAATTATTGCTTGATCACCATTTCATCTTTTTCTACTCCTGTCCCTTCACAATAATGGCATGTTTCCGAGCCACCGACCGCTACATGAACATAACCGTTCCCTGCACAATATTGACACGTTGTTTTATTCATAACTACCTCTCCTTTTTCTTAATTTTCAGATAATTATACATAAAAACAAATGATTTGTAAAGAAAAAACGAGCGAAAAATTGCTTCGCTCGTTTTTATAGTAATTTAAATTTTCCCTTTTTCGCAACGAGTGTTGGGCCACCGATTAAGTAAAGCGCACGGTTGTCAATCACTTTTTTCATCACACTTGCCTTTGTGCCCCAAATTTTCTTACCGAACACAACCCCGATGGCATCATCGTGACCAAGCGAACATACTGTTCCTTTTAAGTCTGGTTTAAACGGCTGTAGTTCACCCTGCCCACGAATTAATACAGCTAAGTTTTTCGCACAAACTTCTCCTTGTTGCATCGCAATTTGCGCTGTTGGAGGATACGGACGATTCGTTTCTTCGTTAATGATTAACGCACAGTCCCCAACAACAAACACATCTTCATGGCCTGGCGCACGCAAGAACGGATCAACTTTCACGCGACCGCGCATCGCTTCAAAGCCAGATTCATCAATAACGCGGCTTCCACGTACTCCAGCCGCCCATACAACTGTTCCTGCTTTAATTTCTTCAACTTGGTCATCTTTGCTAACGATAATGCCTTCTGGTGTGCACTCTTTAATCGCCGTGCCGATTTTAAACTCCACACCTTTTTTCTCAAGCACATTTACCGCATATTCAACAAGCTCTGGATCAAAGCCAGGAAGAACCGTTGGCGCCGCTTCCACACAGATGATGCGCACTTTATTTGGATCCACATCATACTCACGGCAAAGTTCTGGCACGCGGTTTACGAGTTCCCCTAAAAATTCGATACCTGTAAACCCTGCACCACCAACTACAATCGTCAAACGCTCATCACGTTTTTCTTCTTCTGTGCTATATGTCGCAAACTGATACTCAATATGTTCGCGAATTTGACGAGCTGCGTTAACGTTGGCAATTGAAAAAGCATATTCTTTTAGTCCTTTAATGCCAAACGTTTCAGATTCAAATCCAAGCGCAACAACTAAATAATCATATGTTAATGGCTCATGATTTTGAAGCAACACTTGTTTTTCTTCAAGGTTGATTTTTTCAACCGTATCTTGAATGAATTTTACTTTGCTTTGGTCGATGACGTCAGCAATCGCATAGCGAACGCGCTCATGATGTAACGTTCCTGCTGCCGCCTCATGCAACCAAGTTGACTCGTAATGATAATCATGTTTGTTGACAAGCGTAATGCTTGCTTCGTTGACGCCAATCATTTTTTGTAAACGCGTTACTGTCATCAATCCACCATAACCTGCACCTAATACAACAACATTTGGCTTCTTCAAGCGAATCACTTCCACCTTTTCTTATTTTTTTAGCTTGCGCTTTTTGAACGATTTTTATCGCTTAGAAAGTTTGTGAATTTATTCACGAAATAGACCAAAAAAATACAACGTTTTGTAACAAAGTTGTCATTTCTACGTTAACATCTTATTCTTTTTTTCACTCTTTTTCAAGAGTTATTTGTTCAATTTTTAGTCATAATTTTTATCGAGTTCATGTCGAAATTTTCAAAACAACAAAAGCGTTTACCCATTTTTTATGGTATGATAATACATGAAAATTTGCGTTTTAGGAGGAAAGAACGTGAAAGAAGATCAAAAATTATACGATATTACCATTATTGGTGGTGGTCCTGTCGGCATGTTTACAGCGTTTTACGGCGGCATGCGTCAAGCGAGCGTCAAAATTATCGAAAGTCTTCCGCAACTCGGTGGACAACTTTCCGCGCTTTACCCAGAAAAATACATATATGATGTGGCAGGTTTCCCGAAAATTCGCGCCCAACAACTAATCGACAACTTAAAGGAGCAAATGAGCAAATTTAACCCAACCGTTTGCTTAGAACAGTCTGTCGAGAAGTTAGAAAAACTGGAGGATGGGACATTTAAACTAACGACAAATAAAGAAATTCATTATTCAAAAGCGGTCATCATTACTGCTGGAAACGGCGCATTTCAGCCTCGCCGATTAGAGCTCGAAAGCGCGACACAATACGAAGGTAAAAACTTACATTACTTCGTTGACGATTTGAATAAATTTGCCGGTCAAAATGTGCTCGTATGCGGTGGTGGTGACTCTGCAGTTGACTGGGCGCTTATGCTTGAGCCAATCGCTAAAAAAGTAACGATTGTGCATCGCCGTGATAAATTCCGTGCCCATGAACATAGCGTCGAAAATTTAATGAACTCATCTGTTGATGTAAAAACACCGTTCGTTCCTGTTGAATTGATCGGAGATGAAAACGGTATCAAACAGGTTGTTCTAGAAGAAGTCAAAACAAAAACGCGCGAAACGATTGACGTTGACGCAGTCATTGTCAACTACGGGTTCATTTCATCGCTCGGACCAATTAAAGAATGGGGCTTAGAGATCGAGAAAAACTCTATTAAAGTGAATTCCAAAATGGAAACAAACATTCCAGGTGTGTATGCAGCAGGCGATATTTGCACATACGAAGGAAAAGTGAAATTAATTGCTTGCGGATTTGGTGAAGCACCAACAGCGGTCAACAATGCGAAATCATACATCGATCCAAACGCAAAAGTACAACCACTTCATTCCACATCGATGTTTGAATAATTCGAAGCCCCTCTCTTAAGAGAGGGGCTTCGAATGATCATTTTCATTCACCACATTTTCAATCGTGGCAGCTACTTCCTCATTCGGTAGAGAGGCTCGCAACTGCTCCATTTCTTTTTCTAACTTTTTTGTATAATTTCGCATCTTTACAAACTTCCATCCACCAACGAGAAAAACGATGCATGCACCAACTGTAACAGAACCTAAAATAACAATCACTAATGGTGTTTCAAAATAACCGACAATATAGTTCACTTTCACGTTTTGGATATTCGCAATAGAAAATAACGCTACAATTAGTGCAAACCCAAGAGCGAAGATGATATTCCTCTGCCCTTTCATATTTAACATTCCTCCGGCGTACCAGCATGAGTTGCTGTGCGGAACGATGAACCGCAACCACATGAAGCAATAGCGTTCGGATTATGAATCGTAAATCCGCCACCCATCGCTCCTTGTTCATAATCAATCGTCGTTCCTTTTAATACAAGTGCACTTTCTTTATCGATTAATATGCGCAAACCGTTTTGTTCAAACTCATGATCGTCCTCACGTTTATTGTGTTCAAATCCCATCGCATAAGATAATCCGCTACACCCTCCACCGTACACACCGACACGAAAATAAGCGTGTTCTTCTCCGCTTTCTTTCATCATCTGTTTCACTTGCTTCACTGCTTTTTCGGTTAACAAAACGATTTGTTCCATTCGATCTCACTCCTTTTTAATAGTAGTATACACCTATACAAATAGTTTCGGCTGCTCCACGCATCAACACATCACCATTTTCTTTCCACGTAATGTACAAATCTCCACCAGCTAAATGAACAACCGTTTCTTCGTTTCGCTTCGTTTTTCCGTTTAATACGGATGCCACAACCGCTGCACAAGCCCCTGTTCCGCACGCTTGCGTCACACCGGAACCTCTCTCCCACACACGAAAATGAAGTTCGCGGTCGTTCACCACTTCTACAAACTCTACATTAATTCCTTCTGGAAAACGCTCATCTTTTTCAACAATCGGTCCAAGAGAAGTGACGGGAGCATCTTCGATTTGATCCACATAAAACACAGCATGAGGATTCCCCATCGATACACCTGTCATATAATACGTATGCCCTTCAAATTCGATCGGTTCACTAACGACAATATCATCCTCTTTTCCTATCATCGGTATTTCAGCGCGGGATAAACGAGGTTTTCCCATATTTACTTCTACACTATTGACCTTCCCATCTTCAACAAACACACGAGCTTCTACAAGACCTGATAACGTTTCAATGAGAAATTGTTCCTCCTGAACAATTCCGTGTTCATATGCATATTTCGCTACACACCTCAACCCGTTGCCACAGTTTTTCCCTTCCGATCCATCGCTATTAAAAATACGCATTTTCACTGGAGCTACATCGGACGGACAAATTAAAATGAGTCCATCCGAACCGATTCCTGTGTGCACATTTGACACACGTTTTGCGATATATGATAATTCTTCTTCTGCTAAACACTCTTTAAACATATTTACGTAAATGTAACTATTTCCCAGACCGTGCATTTTCGTAAATGAAAAACTTCTCATTACTTCCCCTCCGCATACATCTTTAATAACACTATACATCGTCATCATAACCGTGACAACTTTTTTACAAATACATAAAAAGTCACAGGCAACACGAACAGCGTATAGTATAATATGACTATCAACTATACGAGGTAGGGAACATAATGGATGTCTTATACGATCGTACCGTTACGTGTCTTGTTTGTAAACAAACGTATACAACGAAAAAAGTTCGTTCACGTTTCATCCGCCCGGTCCAACACGATACGGACTTTTGTTCATATATGCTAGCGAAGAAGCGAATCCGCTTTTATATTACGTCCATGTTTGTCCACACTGTGGATTTGCGGCAACAGAGGAATTTTCAACAGAAACGGATGATTTTATTTATACACATATGTCAGAAGTGCGTTTATTGTATTTAATCGGCGAATTGTACCGCAGGCTAGGAAAAGAAAAACAAGCGATTATTTACTTTTCACGTGTGATCGCACGAAAAAAAGAGACAATCGAAAAGGGAATCGTCAACATGGCTTACGACCGTTGGCAAGAAATTCGCGAAGAAAAAAAGGGGCACAATAGCCCCCTAAAACATGGGATTTTCCTCAATATATGCATAAACTCGTTCGACAAGTTGATCCGCATTCTCTGCTGTGACAATATCCCCATTTACCATCGCAAACAACGTATTGGCACATTTCCCACAATACCCTAAACACCCATATTCGATAATATCTAAATTTGGATCTTTTTCAAGTTGCTCTAGCGCACGTTGTGACCCATTTGCTAAATTGCTTATACAAAATTCAACAATCGGTCTTAACACTATATTCACCCCAATCTCACTATTGTAACACTTTCATAAAAAATGATGTAATATTACTGTCAAAAAAACACCTTAATCATTCATGTTTCTCGAAAAAATGTTGTTATTTTGTCACAATTTCGTTATACTTTTAATGGTCGAATTTTATCAAAAGGGGAAAGCTTCCATGAGAAACCTCGTGCTACTTGGCGGCGGATACGGAAATATGCGTATACTACTCCGCATCCTTCCAAATTTACCAGAACATATTCGTGTTACGCTAATTGATCGCGTTCCATATCATTGTTTAAAAACAGAGTATTATGCTTTAGCTGCTGGAACGATTAGTGACCAGCACATTCGCGTCCCATTTCCAGAACACCCTCGCCTCTCTTATGTGTTTGGTGAGGTTCAAAAAATTGATCTTCATCACGAAGTGGTTCACCTTCAAGATGGGACGTGTATTTCGTACGATGACTTAGTCATCGGATTAGGTTGTGAAGACAAATATCACGGTGTCCCCGGTGCAGACATTTTTACTTATAGCATTCAAACTATCGATAAAGCAAGAGAAACGTACCAAAAGCTAAGCAATCTCCCACCGCATAGCATTGTCGGCGTCGTTGGAGCTGGATTAAGCGGTGTGGAGTTGGCAAGCGAGCTAGTAGAGAGTCGTCCAGATTTACACGTGAAACTGTTTGATCGCGGCACACGTATTTTGTCTATGTTCCCTGAACGGCTAAGTCATTACGTAGAACAATGGTTTCATTCACATGGTGTTGAGCTTATTCGCCAATCCAATATTACAAAAGTCGAAGAACATACGTTGTATAACCACGATGAAGCTATCCACTGTGATGCGATTGTGTGGACTGCCGGCATTCAACCGAATCGCGTCGTTCGCGAACTGAATGTTGAAAAAGACAATCAAGGACGTGTTGTGTTAACACCTAGACATCACATACCGAATATAGAAAATGTATACGTCGTTGGGGACTGTGCAAGTTTACCACATGCCCCGAGCGCTCAACTTGCTGAAGGTCAGGCAGAACAAATCGCCCAAGTGTTGCAAAAGCGGTGGAAAGGCGAAGAACCACCAAGCGAATTTCCACCAATTAAATTAAAAGGCGTTTTAGGATCATTAGGCAAAAAGCATGGATTTGGTCTCGTTGCTGATCGTCCACTAACCGGTCGCGTCCCACGCCTTCTAAAATCAGGTGTTTTATGGATGTATAAGTACCATAACGGATATTGAGATGAAGGGCGAATTACTCCGCCCTTTTTTCAATCGCTTCATAAATGTTTTTTAATTTCGGATTTCCTTCGTCAACAATCTCACCATCAATAACGACAACCGGATAAAATAAATCTTCGTCGATTACTTTTTGCGCAAACTGACGCTTTTCATCATCTTCCGGTGGCGAAAAAATATCAACATAAACGAACTGAAACGCATGATTCGGATATTTTCGTGAAACTGCAGCTTGAATCCATTCATACGTATCTTTTGATGACGGGGCACCGACACAAGAAGCACAAACTGTATCTGCTCCGTACACACATATTTCAATCATATTCATCCTATTTCGCGCAGGAGACTCCCACTTCAACGACCAAAGGGAGTAAGTGGGAGAGGAATGCGCGTTCCCCCTTTCTTTTGTGTATGATATAATAAAGGCGTGGAGAAAACCGTTCAATAAAGGCACTCCAATAACTGCTACTCGATGTATGGAGTTGGTTACAGGAAACGTTGTAACCGTAAAACATCGAGCGTAGGTCCGTCTGTTGTGTGTGGAAGCCAAGTACTGCCAACAGACACACCGAGAGAATCGGTAACGATGCAGGCATGACCTGCGTCGTTGGGTAGTCGTCAACCTGCCCCTGATGCAACCCCAAGTCAAGGAAGGAGGAAGAAGTCCGTTTGCACTTCTGGGGAGTTGCAAGCCCTCACTTCAAGCGTTAGCTAAGTGGGGGTAGTTGACTCTCTCCCCCGGAAAAAAGTTAAGTAACGTGAATAGATTTTTTTCATCATGATGATTATAATAAAATTAGTGAAAGGAGTCGATGAAAATGACAGATCAAGATATTAAACAACAAGTGCAAGAAGTATTAGATAAACTTCGTCCATTTTTACTTCGCGATGGCGGAGATTGCGAATTAGTTGATGTGGAAGATGGCGTTGTTAAACTTCGCCTTCTCGGCGCTTGCGGAAGCTGCCCAAGCTCAACGATTACGTTAAAAGCGGGAATTGAGCGCGCATTGCTTGAAGAAGTTCCTGGCATTGTTGAAGTTGAACAAGTGTTCTAACAGCAAAAAGGGTGTCCAAAAAATGATTGGGCACCCTTTTCATTTCTCTAACGCCATTTTATATACAGAGCTACCTGTCTCCTCTACTGACAACATCCGAACATCGCTATATGGAAACGCCACTTTCAACGCATGATATACTTTCTCTCCTTGCCCTCGTTCCGCAAAACATAGCACCGTCGGACCAGCACCACTTAATGCGACACCGAATGCTCCACTCCGCTTCGCCACGACACGCACTCGTTTCAATTCAGGTACGAGACGCTCCCGATATGGCTGGTGAAAAAGATCCGCATCCATCATCTCACCTGCCAGTGACCAGTTTTGTGTAAGCAATGCGGCAACGAGCACATTTCCAACCGCACTCGCCTCTACTGCCTGCGCACGTGTGAACTCACTCGGAAGAACGGTACGAGATTTTTTCGTCTCCAGTTCATACGTCGGAATGACCGCAATGAGATCTATCGGGATGTGCGGTACGTGCACAACATGCGTACGTTCTTTTACATAGCTACCAATTACTAACCCCCCATACAAAGAGGCGCCAACATTATCAGGATGCCCTTCGTATACACTCGCTATCCTCATTTTCTCTTCTTGCGACAAACGGAGACGTCCAATTTCATTTGCCAACTCAATAGCCGCCACAATCGCCGCAGCACTACTTCCGAGACCGCGTGTAAAAGGAATATTGCTTGAGACAAATACATGACAAGGCGGCAACGTTACACCATACTCGCTTGCTAATTTACTTGCTACTTGATAAATTAGATTACTTTCATCGGTTGGAATGCTTTTTACTTCATCTGTTTTTGGGATAAATCCCCACGATTCTGCACGCACGACTTCCAATGTTAAATGTAACGATACCGCTAATCCGATCGAGTCAAAGCCAGGACCGAGGTTGGCTGTGCTTCCTGGAACGACAATTTTTAACATCTCCCCATCATTCATTGAAGAACAGCTCCTTGAATATGCGCAAACACCGCTTCCTCATCATTCGGCAAGACGATCGGGTGAACTTTCATCGCTTCCATCGCTACATTCGGATCTTTCAATCCGTTTCCAGTTAGCACCGCAACAATACGGCTGCCTTTTTTAATTTCACCACTTGCCACTTGCTTCATCACACCAGCTATCGATGCACACGAAGCAGGCTCTGCAAAAATTCCTTCTTCGCGCGCAAGCAAACGGTACGCCTCCAAAATTTGTTCATCTGTTACCTCATCGATTTTTCCACCTGATTCGTTGGCAGCTTGAACAGCGTATTCCCAACTAGCTGGATTACCAATGCGAATCGCTGTCGCAATCGTTTCAGGATTTTCGATCACTTTATTACGTACAATCGCTGCCGCCCCTTCCGCTTCAAATCCGCGCATTTCTGGTAATTTTGTGCCATGCTTTTCATGAAATTGCTTAAACCCTTTCCAATAAGCTGTAATATTTCCTGCATTTCCAACTGGTATGGCAAGAATATCTGGCGCCTCCCCGAGTTGCTCACAAATTTCAAAAGCGGCTGTTTTTTGTCCTTCGATGCGATACGGATTGACCGAATTAACAAGCGTGACTGGAGCCAACTCACTCAAACGGCGCACCATTTTTAATGCATGATCGAAATTTCCTTGAATTGCAACAATTTCCGCTCCATACATAACCGCTTGTGCCAACTTCCCAAGCGCAATTTTCCCATCAGGAATGATAATAATACAGCGCATATTCGCCCTCGCAGCATAAGCTGCTGCTGCCGCAGACGTATTTCCTGTCGAAGCACAAATGATCGTATCGCTTCCTTCTTCCTTTGCCTTAGCGACAGCCATCACCATTCCGCGATCTTTAAATGATCCTGTTGGGTTTGCCCCCTCTGTTTTAACGTATAATTCCACACCGAGTTTTTCTGATAAGTGAACAAGCGGGATAAGTGGTGTATTCCCTTCATTTAACGATAACAGCGGCGTTTGATCGGTCACTGGCAAATAGTCACGATAATGATGTAACAACCCTTTCCACATTACAATGCACCTTCCCCTTCTACGCGATACGAGCTTTTCACTTTTTCGACGACTTCTAAATCTCTCAACTGCTGCAATACATCACGATAGTCTTTTAACGATGCTTGGTGTGTAACGAGTACAATTTCAGCTAAATCTTTTTGATTTAATGGCAATTGTAAAATTTTTTCAAAGCTCACTCCTCTTTCCGAAAAGAGCGATGTAATTTTTGCAAACGCCCCGACTTGATCTTTCACATGAATGCGTAAAAAATATTTCGAGTATATTTCGCTATCGTCTTTTAACTGCTTATCGTATTGCGGAGTAACTGCACTTCTTCCATTCACCCCAAGACGCATATTTTTCACGACAGCAACGAGATCGGATACGACGGATGTCGCTGTCGGCAAACTTCCTGCCCCCGGACCGTAAAACATCGTCTCGCCAACCGCCTCACCGTAAACGTAAACTGCATTATATTCATCGTTTACAGACGCAAGTGGATGCGTCTCTGGCAACAACGTCGGTTGTACACTCACTTCAACTTTATCGCCGTCTCGATGGGCAATACCGATTAATTTCATTGTATAACCGAGTCGTTTGCTATAGTTTAAATCTTCTTCCGTAATCCCAGTAATCCCTTTTACGTACACATCTTGTAAATCAATATTCATCGAAAAGCCAAGCCGAGCTAAAATTGCCATTTTCCGTGCTGCATCTAATCCTTCCACATCTGACGTTGGATCTGCTTCCGCATAACCAAGCGCTTGCGCCTCCGCTAATACTTCTTCATATGGCCGATTAAATTTGCTCATTTTTGTTAAAATGTAATTTGTCGTTCCGTTGACAATCCCCATCATTTTCGTAATACGGTCAGAAGCTAATCCGTCCACAAGGCTGCGTAAAATTGGAATGCCTCCTGCTACACTTGCTTCATAAAATAAGTCACAACCGTACTCAGACGCAACGGAGAGCAACTCTGTACCGTATAATGCCATTAAATCTTTATTCGCTGTGATGACATGCTTCCCATTTTTTAATGCCGTTAGTATATATTGACGCGTCTCTTCGACGCCTCCCATCACTTCAATGACAACATCAATGTCCGGATCATGAATCACTTCTTCTACATTTGTCGTTAATACCGCCTCCGGCAAAGCGACATCTCTTTTTTTATCGCGATCACGCACCGCAACCTTTTTAATTTCTACAGGGCAACCGACTTGATGCATCAATTTATCTTGATGGTTTTCAATGATTTTGACAACACCACTACCAACCGTTCCTAATCCTAATAATCCGACTGACACGCTTTTTACCATCTTCCCCACCTCTTGTTTTCCTGTAGTGAACATTTGTTTTTATATAGTAGACATTATAGGACATCTCCGCTTCATTTACAATCCTTATTTTCACTATCGTATCATATGAAAACGTTTTATGTTTAAAAATTTTCTAAAAAAATAAAAAAAGAGCCCTTTGGCTCTAACGCACAGGTGTATATGGTTCTTTTCCTTCCAAGACGGCCATCACATTGCGGCAACATACATGCATCATTGCATATCTCGTCTCCTTCGTTGCACTTCCGATATGTGGTAGTGCAACAACGTTAGGCAATTGTAAAAGTGGGTGATCCGACTGAATCGGTTCTTCTACAAATACATCTAATCCTGCACCAGCAATTTGTCCGTCAATTAATGCATCATACAGCGCTTTTTCATCAACAACCGCTCCACGACCTGCGTTAACAAAAATGGCCGACCGCTTCATTTTCATAAATGCTTCACGATTAAACAATTGATACGTTTCGTTCGTTAAAGGAGTTAAACAGACAACAAAATCCGCTTGCTCAAGCAACTCGTCAAACGAACAATACGTTGCACCAAGCGTTTGTTCCGCTTCAATATTTCGTGAACGATTATAGTATAACACGCGCATATAAAACCCTTTCGCTCGATGCGCAACAGCTTGCCCGATTTTCCCCATACCGACAATTCCAATCGTTTTATGGTGAACATCTGTCCCGGCAAGTAACAGCGGGCTCCAACTTTTCCATTCTCCTCTTTTTATAAACTCTGTTGCTTCAATTAATCGTCTCGCTGTTGCTAGCAGTAAAGCAAATGTTAAATCTGCTGTCGTTTCTGTTAACACATCGGGGGTGTTACAAACGATAACTCCATATGTTTTTGCTGCCTCTACGTCGATATTGTCGTAGCCGACCGCCACATTTGCCACCACGCGAAGCTTCGGACTTTGCTTCAACAGCTCCTCATCAATGCGATCAGATAGCATTGTAATTAACGCTTCTGCCTTGCTCGCTTCCTCAAGCAATACGTCGCGCGGCACAGCGATGTCCTTATGCGGCCACATGTTCACATCATATTTGTCACATAACGGAGCAACAATATCGTCCGGTAATTTTCTTGTAATAAACACATACGGTCTTCCCATCTTTTTAACCCCTTTCGCACATTGTCCTCCGTTTTATTGTAGCACATTTATAACCAGTCAAGACGAGGAATGGAAACAGTAGTCATGTCATGAAAATGGCGAAGTTTTTGTTCATACATATCACTCTCTTCAAACACTTGTCTCAATTGCTGTTCATAGCCTTGTCTTATGTCTCCTGCTGTTCCGTAATAGTTTTCAATTGCTTGAAAATAATGAAGCGGGAATAGTAAGCGAGCATAAATCATCCGCCAAGAAAAGCGACTAAGTGTTTGCACCCGTTCATACGTCCGTAAAAAATGCGTAATCGTTCCGTCTACTTGTTTCATAAGCCATTGCTTTCTTATCCATTCTGCTATATCGCGACCCGCATGATCACACACCCAATCCGTCGGTATTTTCCCCATCTCCCATGCTTCAGGCGCAAATTGTTCATGACAAATGGTTCGCATATCGCTACGCATTGGAACTTCATCTAATTGGGTATCTACGACATACTGAATCGCATTTTCGGCTAAGCCTAAGTAATACGGAAATGTCTCAATAAACAATTCGTCCATTTCATTTTTTTCAGACGACCTCACTTGCCATTGCCAAAACTGTTCTAATTGATCAATGCGTTGCCCCCATAGCTCGTTCCATTGACCGAATCTGTTTCTTGTGGAAACATCATACGGATATGTGCGCCCGCGCTGATGAAATAATGCCATCTGTTGTGCTAAATCGTCTGTTTCATTTCGCTTTCCCATCTTCCATACACTCACTCGCATCCCTTGCAACTGCCCAACAAATCGACCTGTCTTCGTCGGAAGCAACGTTGCAATCGTTTCATCACCTTGTGCTCGCATATACATCGCCATGTAATATAATTGCTGTATGTCGTTTTCTTTCTCATTTGTTGGCACGGCGACATATATATCGTTTCCACTTCGAACGAGAAGACGATCATTTTTTGTTTCCATATGATCGACACGAAAATAATAATCCATGCACATCCCTCCTTCTTTCATGTATATGTTTAAAAAATACGTATAAACTTCATATGAGAGAGGAAATAAACGCACGTTTCATAAAAAAACACATACATTGTAAAAAACAAAAAATGAAATAGGTGAAGTTGGATGGAGGAAAAGAAAATAGGAAAAATGGAGCAAATTGCACGACAATGGCTTGCAGATCGCGGGGTAACCATCGAACATATTGCGGAACTCGTTTATTATTTACAATCTAAATATCATCCTGACTTACAAATGGACGAATGTATTCATAACGTCAATCGAGTCATCGCAAAACGCGAAGTGCAAAATGCGCTATTTACCGGCATTCAGCTCGATATTTTAGCGGAAAAAGGATTGTTGGAAGAACCTCTTCAATCGTTTATCGCAAAAGACGAAGGACTGTATGGCGTCGATGAAATTTTAGCTCTGTCCATCGTTAACGTATATGGTTCCATTGGTTTTACGAATTACGGTTACATCGATAAACAAAAACCGGGTATTTTAAAACAATTAAATGATAAATCTTCAGGTTACTGTCATACATTTTTAGATGATATCGTTGGAGCGATTGCTGCTGCCGCTTCAAGTCGTTTAGCACATCGCGCCGCCCACGTTGAATAAACGATTGTTTTTCCTTCAGCGATAGCCAATATAAACTGTAATACTAAAAAAGCAAGGCTAACCCCGAGACGCATTTGCGTTTTAGGGTTAGCCTCTTTCATATACGTTCCATCCATTCCTTTAACGAATCGACGACATATGTCGGTTGTCGGTCATACGTTTGTAACATTTCTTTCGTCGTCACGCCTGTATGAACGAGGAGCGTATCTATTCCGGCATTCATTCCCGCCATAATATCTGTATCATAGTTATCCCCGATCATTAACGTTTCTTCTTTTGGCACACCGAGCACGTCAAGCGCCTGTTCCATAATAATTTTTTCTGGCTTCCCAATAAAAATCGGTTTCGTCTGTGTCGATACAGCGACAACAGATGTAAGTGAACCGTTTCCTGGTAACAGTCCACGCTCTGTCGGAATCGCGATGTCTCCATTTGTCGAAATAAACATCGCTCCGTTGCGAACAGCTAAGCAAGCGATCGCTAATTTTTCATAATTAATGCTGCGATCAATGCCCATTACAACAACTTCTGCATCTTCATTCGCAAATGTAAACCCTTTTTCTTCAAGCGCTCGACGAATGCCATCTTCTCCAATCACATACACAGAAGCATTCGGCTTCTTTTCATAAATGTAATTGGCCGTTGCTTGACTTGTTGTAAATACTTGCTCTTTCGTTGCAGGGATGCCAAAATTCCGTAGCTTTTCAGCTACTTGTTCTGGCGTGCGTGAAGAATTATTCGTGACAAACAAATACGGAATACCCTTTTCATGAAGACGATGCACAAACGCACACGCCTCTTCAATTCGTTCGGTCCCGCGATACATCGTACCATCTAAATCAATTAAATATCCTTTATACGTTTTCACTTTTGCCACTCCTTTTGACAACTTGCACGTTCAAACTTTAACGCAAAACAACTATTTTTGTCAAAAAGAGAGCAGCAACTGTCAACGATTGTTCATTTTTTTCGCTTAATATGGTAACGACACGCATCATCCCCATCAGCTAAACATGTTTTTGGCACAATGTCCGCCTCGTGAATAAGCGTCTCAAACAACTTTCGTTCGCACTCACAAGCAATCGGATACGCTTGGGCAACCTCTGCAATCGGACAGTTATGTTCCACTAACTCGAATGAACCGTCATCGTACTGTAACAACTCTGACATATATCCGTGCTCATTTTGTACCGCCACAAGTTCTTTTATTTTTTCATCAAACGATTTATCACCAAATTGTTGTTCGTATAGTTTTCTCATTCGCTCTTGTCGATTTTGAAACAAATCTGCTACAATTTGTTTCCCGCCCATCTGTTCTAAATCAGCTAAAAAATCAAGCATCGTTTGTTGATAATGACGCGGGAAACGCTGATGTCCTTTTGCGCTCAACTCATATACGTTCGTCGGCCTTCCCATCGGCTGACGAACAAGCGTCGATTCAATCAATTCTTCACGCTCTAATGCACTTAAATGACGGCGGACAGCCATTTCTGTAATTTGCAATTGTTCCGCCATTTCACCGACAGTCAACCGTTTCTGCACTTTTAACATTTTTAAAATTTGCTCTTTTGTAGAAGAGGTTTTTTTTCGCATCAATTTTCACCCTCTTCCATTTTAAACGATTTTCCCTATACGCACAATTTTTAAACATTTTCGTTTAAAAAGGCAGACACTGGGCCTAGTTCATCATGTAAGTATGTGCGAATAGCATGCGGAAAAGAATGAAGAACATGCTTATGACGTTGCAACACTTCCAACAATTCGTCATGCGGCACATCGATGTATTGTTGAACGAGCTTTTTACGGAAATGAATGATTTGTTTTAGCGCTTCTCCATCTTCAGCTGAAAGGACACGTTCATCGACTAAAATATCAATAATGTCCTCATAACTCCCTGGATCGCGCATAATAAAACCATCAATCATGGCATTTCCTACATCAATAATAGATTCAATAATGACATGTGCAATGCGCTCAAGCGCGAGTTTCTCGATCGGTGTATGAAACGGTTGTTCCACATAACGAACGATTTGCTCCATATATTGCAATGTTTTTTCGATTTTTTGACGATCAACAAAATACATCATCCATCTTCCCCTCAGTGTTTTATTTTATTGTATCATAGCGCTTTCTTTTACACATCTATCAGAAATTTGTTAAGATGAAGAAGCAAACAAAAACATACGGAGGTTTGAATATGGAGCGTTTCTTTTTATATGATGACACAGTCGATACGAAAACACGTTTTGTTAGCTTCGTTGGAAAAAATGAACGGTTTGATTTAGCGATCGTCCAAACAGACCGTTTTTATGGGAAAGTGCTTGTCCTTGATTTACAAAGTAACCGGTTTGCCATTATCGGTTCAGACGACTTACAAGAACCAGGATATATTGAACATGCATACAATATCAATGAAGAGGAAGCAAACGAATTACGAAACTTTTTACATGAAATCGTCGGTTAAAGGATACGCTATGTAAAAAACGAAAGGAAGCGTTCATATGACCGATGAAACATATCATGATTTTTCAACGGTAGAAGCAAGAAAAAATTTTCTCGTTCCAGAGACATTGCCTGAAGGTCCATATGGCGCGCCGCGTGGTGAACATGAGCCGGTACAAAATAAAAGTACCCCGTGGCAAGAAGGACAGCGATATTATAGTGCATTTAATTACGAGTACAAATCGCTTCATCAAAATATTCCACGCCAAGATCCAGGGGCACATCCCGTTCATGACGATCCAGACGAGAACGGACAACAACCATATTCATCCTATTTCGCGCAGGAGACTCCCACTTCAACGACCAAAGGGAGTAAGTGGGAGAGGAATGCGCGTTCCCCCTTTCTTTTGTGTATGATATAATAAAGGCGTGGAGAAAACCGTTCAATAAAGGCACTCCAATAACTGCTACTCGATGTATGGAGTTGGTTACAGGAAACGTTGTAACCGTAAAACATCGAGCGTAGGTCCGTCTGTTGTGTGTGGAAGCCAAGTACTGCCAACAGACACACCGAGAGAATCGGTAACGATGCAGGCATGACCTGCGTCGTTGGGTAGTCGTCAACCTGCCCCTGATGCAACCCCAAGTCAAGGAAGGAGGACGAAGTCCGTTTGCACTTCTGGGGAGTTGCAAGCCCTCACTTCAAGCGTTAGCTAAGTGGGGGTAGTTGACAAAAAATAGGTCAGGTGTTCTGACCTATTTTTTCACTTTCCGCAACACAAAATATGCACATCCAAAATTACAATATTCAAACAAATATTCCGATAACGTACTTATTTTCGTATCATATGTCGCCTTTTGATTATGGTCATCAAAAAAGCCTCGCAAACGAAGTTGGTTATATCCCCAATCACCGACAATGTAGTCATATTTATTTAAAATGTCTGTGTAGCGAGCACGAAACGCTTCTTCATTGAACCCGTTACGCACATTTTCCACGAGCTCGTAACATGTATTATGAACGCAAATCATAGTTCTCACCTCTTCTTCCCATTTCTATCATAAAACATGTCTTTCTCCCAGGCAATCACCGTTATGATCCTTTCCATAAAGCGAATAATAAAAAAGAAGGGGGGAGTTACTTTGCGTAATACATGGTTATGGACAGGGATTAGCACTATCGTTTTATTATCTGGCTGTGCTCAAATGAATGAATCCACATCTTTGTATGAAAAAAGCGGAACCACCATTAACGTCCGTTCACGAAACGATTTATATAACGAACATGGCGTAAAAAATGGGATGGATTCACGGTTAACTAATTTCGGTTACGTCCGTCATCAAAAAAGTCCTATTCCAGGGGACACGACACAATATGCGACCATTCCAGTATTAAACCGTGAAAACGTTGCGGACTTAATTAGCAAATTATGTACACAGCTTCCGAACGTTTATGACGTTGGAACGCTCGTCACAGACGATACAGTGTTCGTCGTTTACAAAACAGATAGTACAAATCGCTTTGAAACAGCCGATCAAGTGAAAAAAACAGCGATTTCTGTCGTTCCACGTTATTATCACGTATATGTTTCAGACAATCCGCGCATGTTTCAAGATATTGAGCGCTTCGGACGTTTAGACGCTAATAGCCGAAATATCGATCAAATTTTACAACAGACAATTAAAGAAATGCTTAAATCACCACAAGGAAGAAAAGTAAGTAGCGGGGAAAACGAAAATGGCGTGCAACGCGAAGAAATGAACATGATGCAATAAGAAAAAAGGATGTCCCGCTCAAATGAAGTGGGACATCCTTCATCATTCACTCCGCCGCCTTTGCTGATTGTACTTGTTCATCCGCATGATAAGAAGAGCGAACGAGCGGACCGGACTCACAATGGCTAAATCCTTTCGCTAGTGCAATCTCTTTTAATTCCATAAACTCATGCGGATGATAATATTTCTCCACTTTCAAATGTTTTTTCGTTGGTTGTAAATATTGTCCAATCGTTAAAATGTTGACTCCTACGGCTCGTAAATCGTCCATAGCTTCTAAAATTTCTTCTTTTGTTTCACCAAGTCCAACCATTAAACTAGATTTCGTTGGAATGTCCGGCTGCATTTCTTTTGCACGGCGTAAAAATTCGAGCGAACGTTCATACGTGGCACGCGCACGCACACGTGGAGTAAGGCGACGAACCGTCTCAATATTATGGTTCAAAATATCTGGCCGCGCGTCCATTAACGTTTTTAAGTTTTCATACACGCCACCCATGTCAGACGGCAATACTTCGATCGTCGTCAATGGATTTTTACGACGAATGGCGCGAACTGTCTCCGCAAATACAGCTGCCCCACCATCTTTTAAATCATCGCGCGCTACAGCAGTCACAACGACATGTTTTAAATTCATTAGACGAACGGATTCAGCAACACGCTCTGGTTCTTGCCAGTCTAACTCAGTAGGCAATCCTGTTTTGACGGCACAAAAGCGGCAAGCACGCGTACATACGTCCCCTAAAATCATAAACGTTGCTGTTCGACGAACCGCCCAACATTCATGAATATTTGGGCAACGTGCTTCTTCGCATACAGTATGCAACTGTTTTTCACGCATCATTTTTTTTAAGCCTGTATAATGTTCGTTCGTATTTAACTTTATTTTTAACCATTCTGGTTTGCGAAGGTGCTGTTCTTTTGTTGACATGTTTTTCACGCTCCACTCGTTAATGTACATTACCCATTATACGAGTTATTGCCTTACAATACAAAACAGTTTGTTTTTCCGTTTGAGTCAAGACTTTGTGGGAGATTTTTTTCTCGACCGATTTTTTTGGTTATATATGGTTTTATAAAATCGTTATATGTAAGCGCTTTTACTCACTCTCATCCTGTAGGTATGTGCGTTTTCTCTCGTTTTAAAAACCTTTCAATGCTTGCAATGCCTCGTAAATCGGTGTCCCTGAAGATTGGCGAAGGTATGGGATGTTATCTCGTACCACTTCTGTCATTTGCGTTTGCACGCGCTTCAGTGCCTTTTTCACGATCGTTTCTCGTTTCGTTTCTTCTCGTTCTTCCACGCCATACATCACTCCATCGCGTGTCCGAATGAGTAACGTATCTTTTATCGCGACGATCGCTCGCAACATCGCTTCAATCCCTGCATCCCTCCAACTTCGACCGTTTTTACTTCGTTTCGCAAACACATGCATCGTTCCTTCCGCACTCCCCATCGCCCTCATGTTTGTCGTGTCAATCCCTTTTTCCTTCAACCATACGCGATAGTCACGTAAACATCCTGGTATCTCCTCGATTCGACGAACAAGCGCCTCGAGTTGCTTTTCCTTCTCCTCATGTTCTAACGTACCGATGGCACTTGTGAGTTCTCGTAACACACCTTCTTCATCCCATGATGCTAACTTCTTTCGAATCACCCGATATCTCGCATGACCTCGGAACAATTGACGAATCTCTCTTGCCACATGGAACCGATCAAGCTGAAAGTACCCCCTGTCCCCGAAATATTCTCGACACGCTGTAATCCATGGGGCTCCATCTCCATTGATGACCACCCAATCCTCAAACGGATCATAGCTGTATTCCTTCATCAGAAAATTCTCTACAGCTTCCCAAATCGGTTCATTCGTTTGATGAACCATATACCGTCGATTCACTAAGGATACGCGTTTCCCGTTTTTCTCCCATCCTTGGTGAATCGTGATGATCTTTTCTTCTTTTCCTTTGATGCGGCTTCGTTGACGTTTCACGTACAACCCGTCTGCTTCGATAAAAAACACGCGCCCTTTTTTCTCCATCGCACGGTGCCCTTCCACCTCTGCCTCGATGATGGACTGGCGAATCGTTTCGTGACTCATACATGCATACCCCACCAGCTTTTCAAGCGACTGCGCAGCCTGTCGATACGAAGAACCCGTCACGGCGAGATGAATCGCTGTCTCCTCTAATAGCGGACTCACTCCATGCGCCCCATCGAACTGAAGAAAGACATCGAGTAAAGACGTATACACCTTTTTTTCACGGTCAAAGTAGTAGTTTCGCTTCACTTCCACCTCTCCAAATAGCGTTTGGAGTCGGATCGTCCGCTTATCTTTGAGCGCATATCGTTTCTTGTCCCGCTGTTCTGCCAATGTGCGGTCGATCTCCTCCAACACCTGTTGAAGGAGATGACCATATTGTTTTTGCATATGTCTAAATAAAGACTGTTCGATCTCTTTTAATGTCAAGCCGTTTGTGATATAATCCTGCATGGGCTCCACTCCTTTCTTTGGTTGTATTTTTTTCTCACTTACTACCTTACCAGGAGGAGAGCCCGTTTTTCATCTATTTTGCTTACATATCTGACAGGTTCCTTATTATACCAAATCAGGAACCTGTCTTTTTTTCTCCCACAAACATTTTACTCATACTGTTTTTCCAACATTTTTTATTTATGAAAACAGTCGATTACCCCAAACTAATGATATGAACTTCGGAGAAAGGAGCAAGAGTGCGTGAGAACATTATGGTGCATCATCTTTCTTCTTTTCGTGCCGTTTCAAGCATTTGCAGCTGCACCAAATGATTTATATGACAAGCGAATGGAACTTTATAAAAAGGCCGAAGCGATTTCTTTCATTCCATGGTACTATTTCGCCGCTGTTGATCAATATGAACGAAGTGTTCGCCAAGCACGTAGAGATCTACCGAAACCAACAGGAGTAATTAGCATTTATATTCCCCCGGAACGCTGGGCGGGTCCACTCAACAAAAATCAAGAAGATCAAAACCCGTTTACCATTAGCCAATTCGGTGGCATAGGGATAGATGGAAATGGAGACGGTATCGCTGATCGGACAAACGATGAAGACGTATTATTTGCATTCGCTCGCTTTTTACGATCATATGGCACGGATCATACGCATATAAAAATGGCGCTATGGGATTATTATGAGCGAAACAAAACCGTCGATATCATTTTAGGAAAAGTGAAGCTATATAAACATTTTGGGACAATACAACTCGATCAATATGCCTTCCCAATTCCGCGCCGCTTTGAATATAGCTATCGGAGTACATGGGGAGATGCACGCGGGTGGGGAGGGCGCCGCATTCATGAAGGAACAGACATTTTTGCTCACTATGGCACGCCGGTTCGTTCTACATGTTATGGCATCGTTGAATTAAAAGGTTGGAACAAATACGGTGGTTGGCGCATCGGTATTCGTGACATCAACAATACGTACCACTACTTTGCACATTTAAACGGATTCGCCAACAATTTAGAAGAAGGATCTATTGTGGAACCTGGCATGCTCATCGGTTCAGTCGGAAGCTCTGGTTATGGGCCACCCGGAACGTCAGGTAAGTTTCCACCTCATCTTCATTATGGGATGTATAAAGATAATGGCTATACAGAATGGTCGTTCGATCCATATCCTTATTTAAAACAGTGGGAAAGACAAGAACGAATGAAAAAAAGATGAGGCATTTTGCCCCATCTTTTTTTATGATTGACGGCTTTTCTTTACTGCATGAGCGATACCCTCTAAATCATAGCTATACCGATCATCATGTACATTTTAATTGCTTTCATTATTTAACAGGAATTTGAATCGACGTATTTCCTTCCCCTCCCTGATTGTAAAATTGCGGAACTTCGCCTTGAATAATTTGGATAGCGACAGGAATGTCGTTTTGAATCGTTGCTGTTTTTGTTGCAAATGGAATAATAATTTGCACGTTCACTTCGATATGAATTGCTATTTCTATTAAAGCATTGTTAATTCCAAATGGACGAATATTTTTGTTGACATCCGAATGAACGTCCCCAATGACGTAAAAGCGAACCGGTATACGCGGACCTAAATTCCCTAATAAGACGTTGTTTGTTGCTTGTCCGAGCGGGATATAATAAATAATCCCTTTTTCCATTTCCGTTTCAACTTGCACGTCTGGAAACTCAAGCGCGGATAGTTTTCCTTCCGATGCTGCTTTTAAATTTCGCTGTACGCGGTTTGTCGTTTTTGCTAATACACGATTGACTACTGTTGCATTAAAGTCAATAGCCGAAATTTTTCCTTGCCCATCTTTTTCAATTTTAATAAAGTTTTCGACGTTGAAATCGTCCTCAGCAATTTGTTGACTAATCGCATTGTTTATCACTAAGTTCGCTAGGCGGCGCGTTTCTTTCTCGGCGATCGCCATAAGCGTCGGTTCAATCCCTCTATTAATGAACCAAAGGCTCGCAACAGTCGAAACAATAAAAAAAACGAACGTGATTAAAAAAATATAACGGACGGGTAGCGGTTTTCTTCTTTTGCGCAATTGTTGATACAACAAAAATCCCCCCTCTCACGCTATATGTATGCGATCAAGCAGGGGATTATTATTTTATTTCATGAGAAGCAAAGCGTCTTTTCCTTTCATTCCACGTGAGATTCCTAATTGTTCAGCCGCAAAAGTGACAGACTCAAGCGGTGCTTCTAACAGTTGGTCAATTGTTCGCACCCCTACCGCCCTTCCTGCGACAATACCGCGATCACGCAATTTTTCGTTTAACAGCGCTACATCTAACGCCCCGCACATAATGTATCCTTTATCATTTGCAACAGCTAATAACGTTGTTTTAGGCAACTGAACAGAAATCGCTGTAAACGGTTCTCCGTTAATCCATAACGGTTTTACCTCAATCATATGTTCACGCTCCTTTCCTTTATTCAATGTATGAATAAAGGAACGAAGGGTGCCTACGATTGATACATGTTTTTTAGCTTCCACGCAAGCACATCACGCAACATTTCTGGCATATAATATTGTTTTTTCGCCCGATATATTTCTGGATATAAATGTCCGAACGTAAACATATCAATTGTCGCCACCGCATACGTTTTTTGCTCATCGATTGGCTGATCATGAATAAAAATGCGGCGCACATGTGCTTGACCATCTATCAGTTGTTCTTTTTCAACAGTAATGCGGTCATACACCATTTGTCCCATTACTTCTCCACGAAATCCAAATCCTTTCAGACGTAACTGTTTCATTTGTTCAGTTTCCGCTTGTAAAATGACTTCTTTTAACTCGCTCCCTCGCAAATATACTTTGCATGGATTAATCGGATGTGGACAAATGCGGTGAATGTCTCCTTTCGTCACAACACCTTTTTCGAGAGAAGACAGTAGCACCCCGGCATTCACCATCGCTACATCGCCCTCACACCATTCATTTAACGCTTGCGCAAGAATGGTTGCCAATGGAGACGGGGCAAACCAATCAATATGTAGCGTCTCTGGCAATTGTACAATCGGCTGAGCCAACGCACGAGCAGATTGTGCAATCATATCATTTAATTTTTGTTTTGTTTCTTCGCATTCATATTCTAACGCTTCCGTATGTTGTACATGCGCCTTCATATCTACTTTTCGACTTTTTTGATCGATCGTCAACGTGACATGCCCAACATAATGACCGAATTTCCCCGCTCCACAGAGCAACGTTTCATTCACCCATTTTCCTTGCTCAAATACATGATGGGTATGACCACCTAAAATCGCTGTCAATTGTGGGAACATTTCTGCCATTTTTTCGTCATCATTTACGCCTAAGTGAGATAATAAAACGATCGCATCCACTTTTTCCGAAAGCTCTTCCACAAGCTGAGCGACCGTCTCAAATGGATCCGCAACACGCCATCCAAGCAGCTCATAAAACGTCTGAAACGGAACGGTCACCCCAATGAACGCCACGCGAACACACCCGAACGTCATGATAACATACGGCTTCATCCAATGTGGGCGCTCTCCGTTTTCATAAAAAACGTTCGCAACAATCACAGGGAATTTAGCATGTGCATATAACGTATCGAGCTGTTTATGACTCAGTGTAATTCCTTCATTATTTCCAATTGTGACCGCATCGTATGCTGCATCGTTTAAAAGGGTGATATTAGCTTTTCCATCCGACGCTTCTGTCAATGGATGAAATCGATCAATAAAGTCACCAATATCGAGCAAAACCATATGTTCATTTTGTTTTTTATGCTCGCTTCTTTTTTTTCGTAAATAATGCACTACTTTTGGCCAATGTTCAAAATGGCTATGCACATCGTTTGTATGATAAATATGTATCGTCTCTTTCAATGTTTGCAACACACCTTTCCCTTTACCAGCCAAGTCCTTGCACGATTAAACGAACCCCAAGTAAAATGAGTACGATCCGCAATAGCGTCACAACTGTTTTTCCTTTTAGTCTCCGATTAAGCCATGCGCCACATTTTGCACCGACCCATACGCCCGGAATAAGCGAAAGCGCAAACGCCCATGCAACATTTCCTATAAACACATGAGTTAGTGAACTAACAATGGATGATAAAAAAACGATAAACATCGATGTAGCAACGGCTACGTGGGGAGGAAACAAAAACAATAACATCATCGCAGGCACCATGAGCGAACCGCCACCAATGCCAAAAAACCCGCCGACAAAGCCAACAATAAACGCAATGAGCGTAGCGATGAACGGATTATAGCCATATGTCACTTCCTCTCCTTCGTTCGTGACATATGTGCGCATAATAGGAAACGTTCGTGTTGCACGCGGTGAAAAACGCGATTGAAACATAAGCAAAAATGAAACAGCAATTAAAAATAATCCGAAATAAAGCGAAAAATGTTGCATATGCACATGTTGATTTACCCATGCACCAAGCATTGCCCCTGGTCCACTACCGATGAAAAAAAACAAGCCGCTTTTATAGTCCACCATTTTATGCTTCATATATGTTAAAGTCGACGACAATCCATTAAAAATAATGACGACAAGCGATGTACCAACCGCCATTTGTGGTGAAATGGCTGGCAATACATGTGCGGTGCTTAAAAAAAGAAGCGCGGGAACGATAATGATCCCTCCCCCTAAACCGACAAGACTGCCGATCGTTCCTGCTAAAAAACCGACCACTAAAAGAAGTATGTATTCCATTTTCATCCCCCATTATGAAAACAAATCTAATTGTCGTGGCGCTAAGTTCGTATACTCAATACCTAACAACTGCAAAAACTGTTTTGCATTATCAGCGGCATCTCCACCCGAGTTATTGTTAAATAAGACGTAAATGTGTTCACATTTCGTTTGTAACATGCGAATATGCTGTACCCACTCTTGTAACTCTTGCTCGTTATATCGATATAAATAACGAACAGCGCGCCAATTTTCATCATCCCGTTTATTCCAGCCAGCTACGTTGCGTCCGTGTAGACGAATGAGCGTTTTATTTGGATCTGTTGGATGCAAAACAGTCGGTACCGATCCTTCCCCCGCTTGCGGTTCATCGCAAATGCTATGGATCCAGCGCTCTTCTTCCATAAAACGCAACGTCTTTTCGTAAAACGGAGGGGAAAACCACGATTGATGACGAAATTCAAGTGCCACAGGAACATTCCCCATTCGCTCCCGGCACCAACGCAAATAGTAAACATGTTCTTTTTTACAATCGAACCAAGGTGGAAATTGAAATAACACCATCGCAAGCTTATTTCCTTGTTGAAATGGCTCAATCGATTGTAAAAATGCAGTAAACATCTCGTCTTTGTTTGCATATGGAATGTCACCACGTTGATGCCCTGTCATTCCTTGATACGCTTTCACGACAAATTGGAATGACGCAGGCGTTTCCGCCATCCATTTTTCAACGTTCTGGCGCGGTTGAATCGCATAAAAATACGCATCAACCTCAACCGTTGGAAAATAAGCGGCATACGCTTGTAGCTTATCTTTTGACGCAAGTCGAGACGGATATAAACTATCATGATCGCCCCAACCTGTTAATCCGACATAAATCATCTTCATCACCTACATTTTATCTTACCATAACATACAAAAAAAGCCGATGACCTGCATCACGCAGATCATCAGCTCGTTTATTACCCAATACTACCTTCCATTTCAAACTTGATTATTTTTGCTTGTTGCATGAGAAAATAAAACCTTACAAACGTTGATTTATCAGGGTTTTTCGATTTTTCTTAATCAAACAAAATCATAAACCACAATATTACTGGAGAATATCTTTTGATCCATTTGTAAATCGTTACTTCAGATACGCCATATTCGCTGCTTAAGTCCTTAACTTTCCTTCCAGTACCGTAAAGATCTACCACCATTTTTTTGAAGTCTTCATTGAATTTTATACCAATATTTTGGTTACCCATAGGGACACATCCTTTCATTAGCATTTTAGTCAAATATTCAAAAACTTAACTAAGATGTGTCCATAAAAATATACTAGCATCACATATTAGAAAAATTAAGTTGGTTTTTAAACAACAAATGTTCAATGAAATGAGCTATTCCATTCGTCTCTTTTGTTTCATGTTTCCTCCAATAGAAACCGATTTAGCGTAGGGGATTTTGTCAATTAGTAGACGAAGACTATTATACAAACATAGTTTCCTCATTTAATTCTCCCCCTTGCTCCTGTATAAACATTTGAAAAGCAATATCTGGATTCTCGGTATTATGTTTTCTTAAAAAAGACACGTAGTCTCCTTCATATAGAATCCTACCTTTATGTAAAAAATGTATTTTACAATCAATAAACTCTAGTTCATGGAGAATATGAGTAGACATAATAACCAACTTACCTTTTTTGACCAAACGGTTAATACTACTAAGTACGTAATTTCTAGTGTCAGGATCAATACCAGCAGTAGGTTCATCAAAAATATACAGTTTTCGTTCAAGTTGACAAACTGATTTGATAATAAGCCATCTTCTTTCTCCAACAGACATATCTCCTATTCTTACACCCCATAATCTATTCAATAGTTCTTTTTCTCTTGGCGTTAAGGATTCAATAAATGTCTTTAAACTTTTCGAAAAAGAAAAAGGTGTATCGCACTTAAGAATTAGGCGAACAATGTCCTTACCTTTCATAATCGATGGAAGAGGAACACCTTGCATTTGATATACAACATCCTCTTCTGCAAATGGACTATGAAACTGTGCAGAAGGTATAACACCACTTATAATATCTAATAATGTCGTCTTTCCGGCTCCGTTTAATCCTACAATTACATTTAATTTATTTGGATCAAATTCAATACATAATTGGTTTAAAACAGGGGATGAACGACCTTTATAGTAATGAGTTAGAGAATTTATTTTCATATTTTCTTCTCTCTCCTTTTTATTTATATTCGACCTGCTTTAGGTGTAATATCTATTATTTTATAAGAAAAGACTCCTATTAAAATATAAACACCCATGATCACTACTAATGTATACGATAATGTTATATCCCAAACATGATTAGAAACTGCATCTGAAATAAGTTTAGATACATTTAGTATAAAACTAGCAGGATTTAATACTAATAAGCTTTTATGATTCACCTCAACATTTGCAAAATATATAAGAGAAGACATCAAAATAGTAAATATCGGCGAAATAGTTTCCTGACGATACGGCAAAGAACTTATCCATAGAAAAAGAAAGAAAATAGGTAGTGGTACTATAATAGCTACTATGATTGCAATGCTTAATACAGAAAATACAGGTTGGTGAAACAGTAGAGCGCTTGCAGCAGTAAAAATAACAAGATTGATAGTGACAAAAAACCATTGTGACCCAATCTTTCCTAATATAATTGGTAGTTTATTACGAGCAATAAATTTAAACATCTTCAGAAAACCATTATCTCGAAGCATTAGAATAGAAATCCCTACACCGTATATTGCGGTAGTTAAAATCATAAAACCCCAATATAAAAAAATATTATTTTTAAATGATTGGAAGTTTGGAGGATTAGTCAACCAAGAAAGATGGTTAAATACCATGAAAAACAAAGGAATAACAAGTGTCCAAAGTAATGCGATTTTGTTATAAAAAACTTCTTTGTTAAACAAAATAAAAAACTCCCAGCTTTTTCTTAACATAAAACCACCCCTCATCTATTCTTAAATATATTTAACAAACAACTCATTCTTTCATACTTTGAAATACCTATTTTTTCGAAGGTTGGGATGTGTACGTGGTTTATGATGATCCTAATTAATCTAAACATCTATTTTTCTAACTTTACTTCGTATTATAGCGCATAAAATATCTAATTGTAAATCTTAGGAAATATTCTTTATATAGGTCATAAAATGGGATTCTAAATCAACGTATTTGTTCTCATAATCAACCAATTTCGAATGTTCAAATAAATAGCTATAGCTTTCTTTTAATTTACTATATAGACCCCCATGACAAAAAAATTTCGTCACCATCGGAAGGATGAAAACAACCTTCTGTCGAATGGTCTCCTTGCAGCTGGGGTCATGAGGTCGTTGTATCTATGGTACGTAAAAGTCCGATATATAGACGGACCCCAGTAGTCTGGTGCACTACGGAATGTCGCTCCCTTGAGGGAAGCACGCAGGATAGAATGCTTGAACAAAGGCTACTGCACCAGCTGTTTTTGAGAACGAAGCAGGGAGGGAGACCGATGCGCGTCTTGTATGAACGCTGTTGCGGATTGGACGTGCATAAGCAATCGATTACGGCTTGCGCCCTTACCCCTGAAGGAAAAGAGATTCGCACGTTTGGTACGCTGACCGACGATCTCGAGGAGTTGGTGGATTGGCTGAAAGAAAAAAAGGTGACGCACGTTGCCATGGAGTCGACGGGCGTATATTGGAAGCCGGTGTATAATCTCCTCGAAGCAGAGCCGATCGAAGTGCTTGTCGTCAATGCCCAACACATCAAAGCGGTTCCCGGGCGAAAGACCGATGTCAAAGATGCTGAATGGATCGCGGACTTGCTTCGCCATGGATTGCTAAAAGGGAGTTACATCCCTCATCGAGCTCAGCGGGAGCTCCGAGAACTGGTCCGTTATCGGCGCAGTTTGATCGAGGAACTGGCACGGGAGCTCAACCGCATCCAAACAGTGCTGGAAGGAGCCAATATCAAGCTTTCTTCGGTCGTATCCGACATCAACGGGATGTCGGCCCGGCTCATCATTCGCGCCCTTATCGAAGGAAAAGACGATCCGGCGGCCCTCGCCCAGCTCGCCAAAGGGCGGCTGAAACAAAAAACGGAAGAGCTCCGGCGCGCGTTGAAAGGAGTGATAGGGCCGCATCAACGCATGATGCTGGCCGAGCAATGGCGTCATGCGGAGTATTTAGATGAAGCGATTGCCCGGTTGGATCGAGAAATCGAGGAACGAACGAGCCCTTTTCATGAAGCGCTGGAGCTCATCGATACGATCCCGGGAGTGGGGCGGCAAAGCGCGGAACAAATTGCAGCGGAAATCGGGACGGACATGAGCCGGTTCCCTACCGCCGCGCACTTGGCCTCATGGGCCGGAATGGCTCCCGGGAATCATGAGAGTGCAGGGAAACGGTTGTCAGGTCGAACGAGGAAAGGGAACAAGAAGCTAAGGTCGTGCCTCGTGGAATGCGCCCGTGCCGCCGCCCGAACGAAGAACACGTACCTATCGGCCAAGTATCATCGGATCGCCAAACGAAGAGGAGCAAATCGAGCGAGTGTCGCGGTCGGGAGAACGATTTTAGAAATGATCTATTACATCTTACTCGAAAGGAACCGTATAAAGAGTTGGGAGCCGACTACTGGGATCGGCAGCGAGAAGCGCGCATCGTGCGTCAAACGGTGAAACGATTAGAGGCGTTAGGGTACGAAGTGAAACTGGAAAAAACGAGTGCATAGCACTTATTAACCATATATATACTGAAATACCCCCCTTTGGAATCAAATTCCGAAGGCTAGGCAGGTTCCGTTTTTTTGTCTTAAATGGTGTTTTCAGGATAGACCCCCATGCCGAAAAAATTCGGCACCATCGGAAGGATGAAAACGAATATTGTCGAAATATCTCCTTGCAGCTGGGGTCATGAGGTCGATGAATCTATGGTACGCAAGAGTCCGAAAGATAGACGGACCCCAGTAGCCTGGTGCACCACGGAATGTCGCTCCCGAGTTGGGAAGCACGCAGGATAGAATGCTTCGTCATAGGCTACTGCACCAGCTGAAGATGAAATGAAGCAGGGAGGGAAAGCGATGAAGGTATTATATGAACGTTGTTGTGGAGTAGACGTGCATAAAAAATCCATTATCGCTTGTACCATCACCCCTGAAGGAAAAGAAATACGAACATTCGGTACCATGACCGATGAATTGCTGGAGTTTGTGAACTGGTTGAAAGAAAAAGGGGTGACGCACGTGGCGATGGAATCGACAAGCGTGTACTGGAAACCGTTGTACAATTTGCTCGAACTCGAACAAATCGAAACGCTTGTCGTCAATGCCCGGCATATTAAAGCGGTTCCTGGACGGAAGACGGATATGAAGGATGCCGAGTGGATCGCCAACTTGCTTCGCCATGGATTGTTGAAAGGAAGTTATATTCCGGACCGAGCCCAACGAGAACTGCGAGAACTCGTTCGATATCGTCGCAGTTTGATCGAAGAAAGAGCGCGGGAATTGAATCGGATTCAAAAAGTATTGGAAGGAGCGAACATCAAGTTGTCGTCCGTTGTTTCCGATATCAATGGGGCATCGGCACGAAAAATGATTCGTGCGTTGATCGAAGGGAAAAACGATCCGATGGTCATCGCTCAGCTCGCAAAAGGGAAATTGAAACAAAAAGTGGAAGAACTCCAGCGCGCATTACACGGGGTAATCGGCCCTCATCAACGGATGATGTTAGCCGAACAATGGCGGCATGTGGAATACCTAGATGAAGCGATTGCGCGATTAGATCAGGAGATCGAGGAGAGAACGCGCCCTTTTGAAGAAGCGCTGGAGCTCTTAGATACGATTCCGGGAGTCGGGCGGCAAAGTGCGGAACAAATTTTGGCGGAAATCGGAACCGATATGAGTCGCTTTGCATCAGCGAGCCATCTGGCATCGTGGGCAGGCATGGCACCAGGAAACTACGAGAGTGCGGGGAAACGGTTATCAAGCCGAACGAGGAAAGGGAACAAGAAGCTGAGAGCGTGTTTAGTAGAATGTGCCCGTGCCGCCGCGAGAAAGAAGGATACGTATTTGGCGAACAGTGCCAGGCACTGTTCGCCTTCAAGAATGTCACGCTGTTTTATGTGGATGAGACACATGTTCTTGCTTATCAAGCGCTACGTACGACATGGGCAGAAGTAGGAAATCAAAAACAAGTGCCAAGCTACGGACACCATGACCATGTGTCCATTTTTGATGCAGTTGACGTTCAACAAGGCGATGTTGTTTTCCATCGTGCATCATCCGTCAATGCCGAAACGTTCCTCGACTTTTTGCGCCGATTGAAAGAGAAATATGCCGATCGATTCATCGTGCTTGTGTTGGACAATGCGCGTATTCATCATGCCAAGATGGTACAAGCCTTTCTTGATGGCGAGGAAGGTGCTGCTTTTCATTTCATCTTTTTGCCACCTTATTCCCCACAGTTGAACCCGATTGAACGGTTATGGAAGTGGTTGAAAGATGAGGTGATTGCCAATGTTTTTCACAAGGATCAAAACGACATTGCCCAATCCATTACTCGTTTTGAACAATACGTTCTACAACACTCGGATGAGGTGTTGCGCCGCATCGGGTGTACTGTGTGAATCAGAGGTTAAAATTTTAAATTGGATGTATATAGATTGGTTATATAGTACGATTAAGTTATTATGGCTCTTCGGATTATATGGTGGAATGATGTTTGAATTTATTTTGTTAATAAAGTATTTATTTATCATTCCATCTATAAATTTTAGTTCAAGAATTGTAAAAATTTTCGTTTTATTATAAAATAATAAAAAACTGGAGGTGCAATTAATGAAAAAGAAAACATTGTTATTTTCCTCTATCTTTACAGTGTGTTTATCAACTTATCTTTATTTTAATTCACCAAATATTCATCAGGATATTCAACAAACAGATATTGATTCATATCAAACTGTTGAACGTAATAAAGAATGGGTTATTGTTTTTGATAAAGGAATAAATGAATCGTTGCTAAATAGTGATAATATCTATGTTTTAGACGATAGAAATAACTATATCCCTGTAAAAATCCAACGTGAGAATAATGTAACGATAAAAATTCTCCCTCCTAAAGAAGGTTATAAAATGGGAAGTAATTATTATTTATTCATAAATAAGAATTTAGACTTAGAACACTTAGGTAAAGAAACACAACAAAAAGAATATAAAATTGCCTTTAAGGTTGACAAAAATGTATAGTTTTCAATAAAAAAGCCCCTAATGAATGGGCTTTTTTTATTGAAGTAAACTGTCCGTTAGTCAAATAAAAAGACCAAGTTCTTTTTATGCATTTTTTTATACTTATAAAGTATGGCAAAAAGAAATTCCACTATAAAACCCGAATACCCGTTATTATTTGCACGTAAAAAACACCTTGTCTTCCTTGACAAAGTGTTTTAACAAAATGCAAAAATAAAATTTGTTTAAATTCGGATGAATTCCCCATATTTTCTTATAAATAATCTTTTTTCTTCTACTATTCATATGTTTTATCATTAGGCGAATCCACGGGAGACATGCGGCAGTTTTCCGTTCGTCGTCACCTTTCCTCTGTCACAGGAAAGGGCGGACAATGGGTGGTGCACCCAGTGGATTCAAACACTTTTCTGTACAGGGTCCAAGCCACCATTAAGTATAACGTCCTGTTAAACTGTTTGCGCCTATTCTTCATTATGGGAAGAAAAGGGGGATTTTCATCCCTGGGTGGAGGGCAAACCATTGCCCATGGATCTTTTCTGTTCTTTATTTCTAAACCCTTGACACCAATGTGACGCACTCAACATGTGTTTTGATAGAAAGGTGATAAATTTTCACAGAAAAATAAGGGAGTATTTTAATTTTACCCCCTATGAATTCAAGATGAACGCTTATAACTTTGCTTTAACAGAAACATTATATATTTTTCTATTTGAAATATTCTATTTTTTATTCTCAGACTCTATCAGTTCTATCATTTTAATAAAATAATTATATACTTCTGTACTTTTATCAAATATGTTTTCTAAGTCTTTTTTCCCACTTTCCAAAACATCTTTTTCCGAAAACTTTTCATTAAAAATAATTGCTAAAGTATATTGCATTTGTGAAGCCACATTTAACATTTGTTTTCCTGTATTTTCTGCTTTTAAATAATCAGAATATACTGATACAAAGTGTTCCGGAAAAACACTAATTAAATAACCATAAAACCACAAATAATCTCCGTCATTTGAATATTTCTCAGTTGCTATTTTAAAGGCATCTAGTAATATATTTTCTGCTTGGTTTAAACATTTTTCTAATTTTGGTGATAATCTTCCCCATTCAGCCATAACATACCAAGTGTAAAAAGAAATTCTGAAAAGATCATATTTCTCAACTGTTTTTAAATAATCTTCATTAATAGCATCAAAAAAACCTATAAGTTCTTCCCATTTTTCATTTTTTATAATTCTCTCTAACTTATCTAAATCCATTGTACATCATAACCTTTCAAATAATATTCTATTTATTTCTTATTTACCCATGCATCGCTAATTTTCCATATACTATCATTTATCTTTTGAAATGTTACTGTTACTGTTTCTTTCCCAACTTTTAAAACTCTTTTATATGCAGAACCGTATCTGCTTTCTGTTCCTTTTTTCATAACTTTTTCTATTATATCTCTTACTTTTTCCCATGTAATTGTTCCCTTAATAATTTTATCCCAATCATGTTTTGGATCTTTTATATGTCTTTGCTTATTAGGCTGTCCATCTAAATCTTTTAAAGCTTTATCAATTATTTTTTCTTCCGCTCTAGCTTCAAACCAATCAACAACTTTGTTATATAACCAAGTGCCTGCTGCTATTACTGTACCACCTATAATTACTACTCCAGCAGCAGTAATCATGCACTACTCTCACTCAGAGAAAAAATCGATTTGGGGCCATTCTCTTGTTTGGTTCATGGTTCATACTGCAACCCAGGCGTTTCCCTTTGCCTTCCGCCTCTATGACAAGACGGCGGGAAAAGCAAAGGGGAACTCGCGATCGAGATGCTTTCTTCGTTGGATGTACGCCGTCCCGTTTATGTGCTGATGGATTCGTGGTATCCATCGAAAGCGCTCGTGGAAGCTTGTCTGAAAAAAGGATTCCACGTCATCGCGATGCTCAAGACGAACCGGATTCTCTATCCGAACGGCGTTGCCGTCCAAGCGAAGCAGTTGGCCCGCTCCATCGAACCGAATGACACTCACCTCGTCACGGTGGGAGAAGAGCATTATCGCGTCTATCGTTACGAAGGAGCGCTCAACGGTCTCGACCATGCGGTGGTGCTGCTCGCTTGGAAAGCCAATCAGCCGATGACATCGGAACATCTTCACTGCGTCTTGAGCACCGACCGAGAGCTAAGCGATGAAGACATCTTGCGCCACTATGCCCAACGCTGGTCGATCGAATGCTTTTTTCGACAAGCGAAAGACCAGCTGAAGCTCGATGGGTACCGTGTTCGTCAGGTTCGGGCGGTGAAACGCTACTGGATCTTGGTGCAGCTTGCTTACGTATACAGCCTATTCGAGTCGAACAGCGATTTTTCTGATGGGCTCGATCTCTTGCACAAGAGAAAAGGACATAGCCTCGTGGAGTTCATTTACTGTGCAGCGAAACAAAATATTCCCATTGATACCGTGAAAAAACAGCTCCATGTGGCATAAGGGGTACCCTGTTTGTTTCTTTTTACATGGTAATTATTGTTATGAAAATTGCTCATCTACAGTTTTTTATTTCATCATCCGATAGATGGTTACATAACTTATACATCCTCATCACCTCATGCATAAAATAAGTGCCTAGTCAAAAGCTAGGTACTCATGAAAGGAGGAAAACGTCGTTCTACATATTAGTGGCATTTACACGACAAAAAAGCACAAAATAACGAAAAAATGTTGATACGTATTATTATACGTGTTATAATAAAATCGAGGAGGGAGGGAAATGAAGAGTTACTCTTCAAAAGAATTAATTAAAATGATACAGCAAGACGGATGGTACATAGTCAGAACGACTGGCAGTCATCATCAGTTTAAACATCCCAGTAAACCCGGATTAGTGACCATCCCTCATCCTAAGAGAGACTTACCCACTAAAACAGTAAAAAGCATACTTAAACAGGCGGGACTACTTTAAGCCCCTCCTAAAGGAGGTTAACATATATGCATAAAAAAGACCGTTATATTTATCCAGCTATTTTCGATTATGGTAGCGATGGGATATCTGTTGAGTTCCCTGATCTTCCTGGCTGTTTTACCTGCGGAGACACAGAAGAAGAAGCATTTCAAATGGCAAAAGAAGCGATGGCATTGCATCTGTATGGATTAGAGCAGGAAAATGAAGAAATCCCTCAGCCTTCAAAAGTATCGGAAATTCAAACAGAAAAACACCAAGTCGTTGTGTTCGTCGAAGTATGGATGCCACCTTTTAGACATGAAATGGAAAACAAAGCAGTTAAAAAGACGTTGACTATCCCGAAATGGCTTGATGATCTAGCGAAAGAACATAACGTGAACTACTCCCAAATTCTTCAAGAAGCATTAAAGAAGCATCTTGGTGCTACCGACCGATAAATTAAATAAATTATAAAAATAATTAAATAAATTATAAAAAAGCCTCTTCACCCACAAAGGCAGAAGAGGCTTTCTTTGATTCGTTTTTTAATTTTTCTTTCAGCGCGTTCAATCATCGTTTGGACACTACTCGAAGAGATACAAAGATAATTCGCAATCTCGCCATATGTTAGACAATATCCTCGTGACATGAGATACACTTCTCGTTCCCGTTCGGTGGGCACCGATAATGCATCCCCAATGCGTTCCCGATCCCAGCTTGTAATGACGCTTTCTCTTTCGTGGTCGTCCCATTCATAGACAGGTTCGTTGGAATGGAAATATTTTTGCATGAGCAATGGGTCAAAAAGTTTCTCGCGTTGATAGGCAGCGCGACGCTCGATGCCTCTTTTGTGACCAGGTTGTCGTCCAGTCGTGAGCCATTCAATCACAAATTCAAGGTCGGCAATCATTTGACGAATAATGGTTTTGTCTTGTTCTGGCGCATGCTCAAGTAATTTCTTTGTCTGTTTCAACGTTTGTTTATATTCTTGCAAGAGCTCATCCATCGATGCCTCCTGTGATATGTGCACCCCTAACAGTTTGTTTTTTTAACATCTGTTAGGTGTTAAAAGCTTGTCATATCAATAATTCGACATTTATTAATAGCTCCTAACAGATTATCTTCACAAAAACTTTTTATTTTTTTATCTTCTATTTTTGAAGTTAATTTTTTTAAATGTGGATGAGACACATGTTCGTGCCTATCAAGCGCTACATACGACATGGGCAGAAGTAGGAAATCAGAAACAAGTGCCAAGCTACGGACACCATGACCATGTGTCCATTTTTGGTGCAGTTGACGTTCAACAAGGCGATGTGGTGTTTCATCGTGCATCATCCGCCAATGCCGAAACGTTCCTTGACTTTTTGCGCCGATTGAGCTTGAGGTGTATAAAAAGCCAAACGTCAAGCCTATTACGTATACGCTCCAAGAACGAAACGTCGGACTTAACATTTTGCCACGCTGGGGAAATTACAAGCTAAAAGAAATCGATCGGGTCGAGTACAAAAATGAATCAACGAATTGGGGAAACAATATAGCGAGGGGATAGTGCGGCGAATTCACAGCATCATGAACTCAGCACTGAATGATGCTGTTCATGAATTTCGTATTTTGCGCGAGAATCCCGTCGCTAAAACCACTATTCCAAAGGAGACAGAGAAAAATAACGAGCTGAAGTATTTTACACGTGAGCAACTGGAGAAGTTTTTGAACGAGGTAAAGAAGCCGCAAAAACACGCGAAGTATCAACATTCGATTCAATATTACGTGTTATTTACGCTTTTAGCGCGGACAGGATTACGAATTGGCGAAGCGTTGGCTTTGACCTGGGATGATATTGACTTGGAAAATAAAACGCTCACGGTGAACAAAACGCTAGTGTGTCCGACGAACTCGACACCCTATCTTTCCACTCCAAAATCAAAGGCGAGTCTGCGGACGATTAAGCTGGATGAAGTGACCATTCGTTTATTGAAAAAACATCGCATCAATCGGAACGAGATGTATTTAAGATATCCCGGCTACAAGAAGCCAGAAACGAACATCGTCTTTCACCAGCAAGACGGACGTTGGTTGCGGACGAATGTCGTAAGGGAATATTTCAAAGAAGTATGTAAACGGGCAGAACTTCCTGTTTTATCGCCGCATGCGTTACGTCATAGTCACGCCGTGCATCTTTTAGAGGCTGGGGCAAATATCAAATATGTTTCCGAGCGATTAGGGCATGCCAGCATAAAAATGACCGCTGATACGTACCTCCATGTGACCAAGAAAATTGAGGATGGGGCACTGGAGTTGTATCAGCGGTACACCGAAAGAAAATGAATTGTGGGTGTAGCGCCTATAAGCAAACGCTACACCATTGATATTATAAGGATTATCCAATACTACCTTCCATTTCAAACTTAATGAGTCGGTTCATTTCAACGGCGTATTCCATCGGCAATTCTCTCGTAAACGGCTCAATAAAGCCCATAACGATCATTTCTGTCGCTTCTTGTTCAGAGATGCCGCGGCTCATTAAATAAAATAGTTGTTCTTCTGATACTTTCGACACTTTTGCTTCATGCTCAAGCGAAATGTTGTCGTTTAAAATTTCGTTATATGGAATCGTATCAGATGTCGATTGATTATCCATAATGAGCGTGTCACACTCAATATTTGAACGAGAACCGTCCGCTTTCCGTCCGAAATGAACGATACCGCGATATGTGACTTTTCCACCTTGTTTCGAAATCGATTTTGAGACGATCGTTGATGACGTATTTGGCGCTAAATGAATCATTTTCGCACCAGCATCTTGATGTTGCCCTTTGCCAGCAATCGCAATCGAAAGCGTCAAGCCACGCGCGCCTTCTCCTTTTAAAATGACAGCTGGGTATTTCATCGTTAATTTTGAACCGATATTTCCATCGATCCATTCCATCGTTGCATTTTCTTCGCAAACAGCGCGCTTTGTCACGAGGTTAAAGACGTTGTTTGCCCAGTTTTGAATCGTTGTATAACGGCAATATGCGCCTTTTTTCACGATAATTTCAACGACTGCGCTATGAAGTGAGTTTGTCGTATAGACAGGCGCTGTACAGCCTTCCACGTAATGAACATGCGCCCCTTCATCGACGATAATTAACGTCCGTTCAAATTGTCCCATATTTTCCGAGTTAATGCGGAAATATGCTTGCAATGGCGTATCAACTTTTACACCTTTTGGCACGTAAATGAATGAACCACCAGACCAAACAGCAGAGTTGAGCGCTGCAAATTTATTATCTGTCGGTGGGACAACTTTCGCCCAATGCTCGCGAAATAAATCTTCATTTTCTTTTAACGCCGAGTCTGTATCTTTAAAAATGACCCCTAATTTCTCTAGATCTTCTTTCATGTTATGGTATACAACTTCCGACTCGTATTGCGCCGATACCCCAGCTAAATATTTTTGTTCTGCTTCTGGAATACCGAGCTTATCGAACGTTGCTTTAATTTCTTCCGGCACCTCATCCCAAGAACGACCGGATTTTTCCGATGGTTTGACGTAATACGTAATTTCATCGAAATCTAAACTTGATAAATCGCCGCCCCATTGTGGCATCGGCATGCTGTAAAAAATGTCTAACGCTTTTAAGCGGAAGTCGAGCATCCACTTTGGTTCATTTTTCATTCGCGAAATTTCTTCTACAATTTCGCGCGTTAAGCCGCGCTCAGCACGGAAGACAGATACATCTTTATCGGCGAAACCATACTTATATTCACCGATTTCTGGCATTTTTTTCGCCATCTCTTTCGCCTCCTTTTTTATGACTAGCCTTGTTGCTCATGCAATCCTTTTTCCATCGCTTTCCACGCTAATGTAGCGCATTTAATGCGGGCAGGGAATTTTGATACGCCTTGAAGTGCTTCAATATCGCCTAAATCAATTGAGTCGTCATAATCTTTTCCTTGCATCATGTCTGAAAAAATCGTTGATAGCTTAAGCGCTTCTTCAATTGTTTTTCCCTTGATCGCCTCTGTCATCATCGATGCAGAGGACATCGAAATAGAGCAACCTTCTCCTTCAAACTTCGCATCGACAATTTTTCCGCCTTCTACTTTTAACGTTAAATGAATACGGTCGCCACACGTCGGGTTGTTCATGTTTATATCGACGTGCTCCCCTTCTAACACACCACGATTTCTCGGATTTTTGTAATGATCCATAATAACTTGTCGATACAACGTATCTAAATGGCTATTAAAAGACATAGCTGAAATACTCCTTCGTTTTCTTTAATGCTGAAACGAGTGCATCAATTTCCTCTTCTGTGTTGTACAAATAAAAGCTTGCGCGTGCAGTTGCCGTCACGTTTAGCCACTTCATAAGTGGTTGCGCACAATGGTGACCAGCACGAACAGCAATACCTTCCGCATCTAAGACGGTCGCAACATCGTGCGGATGCACACCGTCAATATTAAATGTCACAAGCCCTGCGCGTTCTTTCGGGCCGTAAATCGTTAATCCGTCAATCGTTGCAAGCTGTTCAAGCGCATATTGCGCTAAACGATGTTCGTGCTCAGCAATATGATCTAACCCGACTTGCTCAAGAAAATCAATCGCCGCTCCTAAGCCAATCGCTCCTGCGATAATTGGCGTGCCGCCTTCAAATTTCCACGGAAGCTCTTTCCACGTCGACTCATACAAGCCGACAAAATCAATCATTTCCCCACCAAACTCAACAGGTTCCATTTGCTCAAGCAATCGTTTTTTACCGTATAATACGCCAATACCTGTCGGACCGCACATTTTATGGCCTGAAAACGCATAAAAATCACAATCTAGCTCCTGTACGTTCACTTTCATATGCGGCGTGCTTTGTGCCCCGTCAACAACAACGACGGCACCGTTCTTATGGGCAATTTGCGCAATTTCTTTTACAGGATTGATCGTACCTAGGACGTTCGATACGTACATGATCGCAACAATTTTCGTGTTTGGCGTGACTGTTTGTTCCACATCTTCTAACCGGATCGTGCCGTCTGGTTGAAGCGGAATGTATTTTAACGTTGCCCCTGTTTGTTTGGCGACTTGTTGCCACGGGATGATATTACTATGATGCTCCATGTACGTAATAACGATTTCATCGCCTTCACGTACGTTTGCTCGCCCATAGCTTGCCGCCACTAAGTTAATCGCTGTTGTCGTCCCGCGTGTAAAAATAATTTCTTCCGTTGAGGCGGCACCGATGAAGCGGCGCACTTTTTCGCGCGCCCCTTCATATGCGTCAGTTGCCTTAGTCCCAAGCGTATGCACGCCACGATGAACGTTTGAATTGTATTGACGATAATAATTGTCAATCGCCTCAATGACCGGCAGCGGTTTTTGCGACGTTGCTGCACTGTCTAAATAAACAAGCGGTTTGCCGTTTACTTGTTGATCTAAAATCGGAAATAGTTGACGAAGTTCTTTTACGTTCATCATTTAACTTTCCTTTCGATCACTTCGATTAATTGTTTTTTCACACGTTCAATCGGAATTTCATTGACGACTGGTGCTAAAAAGCCATGAATAATTAATCGCTCTGCTTCCGTTTTCGAAATACCGCGGCTCATTAAATAATATAGTTGCGTCGGATCGACACGGCCGACCGATGCCGCATGGCCTGCTGTGACGTCATCTTCATCAATTAATAAAATTGGGTTTGCATCGCCACGCGCTTTCGGGCTTAACATAAGCACACGCGACTCTTGCTCTGCATTTGATTTCGATGCCCCATGCTCAATTTTGCCAATACCGTTAAAAATAGATGTTGCTTCATCTTTGACTACGCCATGTTTTAAAATGTAGCCTTCCGTATGCTTTCCATAATGAATGACGCTTGTTGTAAAGTTTTGCACTTGCTCACCGCGGCTCACAACAACTGTTTTTGTGTCGCCAAACGAACCGTCGCCGATTAAACGCGTAATGTTTTCTGAAATAGTATTTCCATCGTTCATTAAACCGAGCGCCCATTCAATGCGTGCATGACGACCTGTGATACCGCGGCGGTTTACGTATGTCGTCGTCCCTTTCGCTAAACTGTCCACAGCGCCAAAAAATACTTGCGCATCGTCTAATGCAAACACCTCAGCAATGATGTTCACGATCGCTTCGGAACGTTCACATGTTGAAATATAGTTTTCAACATACGTCACTTTGCTACCGACATCCGCAACGATAATGACATGGTTAAATAACGCTTCCGCTTTTTCATGCACATATACCGCCTGCAAAGGAACGTCGATTTGAACGTGCTTTGGCACATATACGAACACTCCACCGTTGACAAGCGCCGCATGAAGAGCAGTAAGACGGTGCTCATTTACTTTGACGCCGTTCATAAAATATTTTTGTACAAGTTCGCTATGCTCGCGAACAGCTGTCGCTAAGTCTGTAAAAATGACACCTTTTTCTTTTAATTCATCGGCAAGCGATGCGTATGCACATGTATGATCGCGTTGCACATATACATTTTTTTGTTCCTCATCGATATCAATAAGCACTTTCACTTCTTCTGGCAACTCTTCTAACGACGAAAGCGGTGCGCTTTCAACGAGATGAGTAGAAAATTGTGTAAAGTTCCAACGATCAATTTTCGTTTTATCTGGCTTCGGTAAAGGAAGTTGTTCCGCTTGCGCAAGAGCTTGTAAGCGAACGTTTAAAAGCCAGTCCGGTTCTCCACGCCCTTCAGAAAAAGAGCGCACATACTGTTGGTCGAATGGTAGTTTCGTCTCAATCATCACAAATCCTCCTAACGCTTACGCTTCTTGCTCGACGACTTCATCTTCAATGCCTAGCTCTTTTTTAATCCAATCGTATCCTTCAGCCTCAAGACGTTGTGCTAACTCTGGACCACCAGATTTCACGATGCGTCCTTGCATCATAACATGCACGTAATCTGGCGTAATGTAGTTTAATAAACGCTGATAGTGCGTAATGATTAAACAGCCGAAGTCGTTGCTGCGCATTTCATTGACGCCTTTTGCAACAACTTTTAATGCATCAATGTCAAGACCTGAGTCAATTTCATCTAAAATTGCAATTTTCGGTTGTAACATCATTAATTGTAAAATTTCGTTTCTCTTTTTCTCTCCGCCTGAAAATCCTTCGTTTAAATAACGATGCGCCATATCTGGATTCATTTCTAAAAACGCCATTTTTTCGTCTAATTGACGAATGAATTTCATTAATGAAATTTCATTTCCTTCTCCACGACGTGCGTTAATCGCTGAGCGAAGGAAATCAGCATTCGTTACACCGCTAATTTCGCTCGGATATTGCATCGCTAAAAAGAGACCGGCACGAGCGCGCTCATCTACTTCCATTTCTAATACATCTTGACCATCTAATGTAATGCTTCCTTTTGTTACTTCATATTTTGGATGGCCCATAATCGCCGCCGATAATGTCGATTTTCCCGTTCCATTCGGTCCCATGATCGCATGGAACTCGCCGCTTTTAATTTCAAGGTTAACCCCTTTTAAAATTTCTTTTCCGTCAATTGCAACGTGAAGATCTTTAATTGTTAATGTTGCCATAAAAAAATACCTCCAGTTTCGCTTATGTTCATAAAAAACGTAATTCTCATTTTATTCTCATTACAATTTTATAACAGATGAAAATTATTAGCAACCTTATTGCAAGCATTTTGATACTTTTTTGTTTCTAAAGTTTGTTTACTTTATCACGTATGTAAAAAAGGATAGGGAATTCCTATCCTTTTAATGCATGCGAGTAAACGCGTTAAACGCTCGTCCAACATGAGGCATTTGTTGTGTAAACGGTGCCTAACCCTTGCTTATATTCGTGTAAACATTGTTCCATCGACATATGCACGCCTCCTTCCTTTTTATCATGCGTCGTTTTCGAGAAAATATAAAAGGACGCCCGAATGGACATCCTTATTTTGCCGCTGGAATGACCGCGCCGTTATACTTTTGTAAAATGAAGTCTTGAATTTCTTTTGATTGCAACACTTCAACGAGCGTTTGAATTTCTTTACGTTTTTCGTCACCTTTACGAACCGCAATAATGTTCACGTATGGGTTGTTTTCTGGCGATTCAACCGCAATCGGATCTTTTGCTGGGTCTAAACCAGCATCTAGTGCATAGTTTGCGTTAATTAATACCGCGTCTCCTTCGTTGTTTTTATATACTTGCGGAAGCAATCCCGCTTCGATATCTGCTTCAAACACTAAATTTTTCGGATTTTCAACGATATCATCAACGGTTGCTTTCGTCTTATCGACACCATCTTTTAACTTAATTAACCCTTTTTCTTCAAGCATCGATAAAATACGACCGTGATCAGCAACAGAGTTACTCATAATGATTTTCGCACCGTTTGGTAGCTCTTCAAGGCTTTTGTATTTTTTTGAATATACGCCAATCGGCTCAATATGAATACCGCCTGCATTCACAAAGTCATAGCCATGCTCTTTCATTTGAGATTCTAAATAAGGAATGTGTTGGAAATAGTTTGCATCTAACTCTTTATCCGCTAATGCTTTGTTTGGTAACACGTAATCTTGGAACGTCACAATTTCTAGTTCAATTCCTTTTTCTTTTAAAATCGGTTTTGCTTTTTCTAAAATTTCGGCATGTGGCACGTTTGATGCCCCAACGACAAGCTTATTCGTTTTTTCTTCGGCACTTTCGCTTTTTCCGCAAGCAGCGAGCGCTAATACAACAACTGCAGCAACAAGTAAAGAGATCCATTTTTTCATTTGTTTTTTCCTCCTTTTATCGTTTATCTATTTTAGAAGTGACAAAGTCACCAATAAACTGAATGATAAAGACGATGATTAAAATGAGCACTGTCGCAACAAACGTCACATCGTTATTGTTGCGTTGAAATCCTTCTAAATACGCTAAGTTTCCAAGCCCCCCAGCACCGACAACTCCTGCCATCGCTGTATAACCAACGAGCGCGATCGTTGTAACTGTAATACCAGATACAAGTGCTGGCAACGCTTCAGGGAGAAGCACTTTCCAAATAATTGTTGCTGTCGTTGCCCCCATCGCTTTTGCCGCTTCAATGACACCTTTATCAATTTCACGAAGCGCAATTTCAACCATGCGTGCATAAAACGGGGCGGCCCCGATAATGAGTGCCGGTAGCGCAGCATCCGCTCCAAGAATTGTACCAACGACAAGTTTCGTAAATGGAATAAGCAAAATAATTAAAATAATAAACGGTATAGAACGAAAAATGTTGACGAACGATGCGATCACACCGTTAATAAAACGATTTTCCCATATGTTTCCCTTAGACGTTAAAAAGAGTAACAATCCGAGTAAAATACCAAGCACAAACGTTGCGACAACGGAGACGGCGGTCATATACAACGTTTCCATTGTTGCCGCCCATATTTTATCCCAAACGACGTTCGGAAATAGCTCATTGAACATTCGCCAACACCTCCACTCCAACTTCTTGCTGGCGAATAAAAGCGAGTGCTCGCTCGATTTCTTCATCGGCACCGTCTAAATGAACGAACAACACCCCGTATGAACCGTGATGCGTTTGCGAAATTTTCCCTTGCAAAATGTTCACGTTTAAATCAAATTGTCGAATGATGTGCGTGATGAGCGGTTGCTCAGCTGCTTCGCCAACAAATGTAAGCTGTACAACTTTTCCATTTGGATATCGCTCAAGAAGATGCAACATCGCTTCTTTCGTTTCTTCCGGCTCAGTTACTTGTTGAACAAAACGCTTCGTAATCGGCTGCTCCGGCTTACGAAACACGTGAAGCACTTCACCCATTTCAACGATTTTTCCGTTTTCCATGACCGCTACACGATCACAAATTTTACGAATAACGTGCATTTCATGAGTGATTAATACGATCGTTAAACCGAGACGTTTATTAATGTCGACGAGCAAATCTAAGATGGAATCTGTCGTTTGTGGGTCGAGCGCTGACGTCGCCTCGTCGCACAACAACACTTTCGGATTGTTTGCTAACGCGCGCGCAATGCCGACACGTTGTTTTTGCCCGCCGCTTAGTTGTGACGGATATGCATTTTCTCGTCCTTCTAGCCCAACGAGCTGAATGAGTTCATCGACACGCTTCATCCGTTCTTCTTTCGGCACGCCAGCAATTTCTAACGGAAAAGCAATATTTTCGCGCACGGTTCGCGACCAAAGCAAATTAAAATGTTGAAAAATCATACCGATTTGTTGGCGCGCTTGTCGCAATTGTTTTCCACTAATTTTTCCGATGTCCTTGCCATCGACGATGACTTCGCCGCTCGTTGGCTTTTCTAATCCGTTCAATAACCGAATGAGCGAGCTTTTCCCTGCGCCGCTATAGCCGATAATACCAAAAATTTCTCCTTGTTCGATATGCAAATTCACATGATCGACTGCCGTTACATTCCCACTTGCTGCTTTATACACTTTTGTTACATTCGATAATGTGATCACGTTGCTGTCACCTTCCTTCCATGAAAAAAGCCTTTCTGCTCAAGAGAACAGAAAGGCGCGAATCGTCCATTCTGTCTCTTATCTCTCAAAGCAAACGCTTTGTGTGAATTGGCACCATTTCAGCAGCGCTGACGGTTGCCGGGTTTCATCGGGCACATCCCTCCACCTCTCTTGATAAGAGCGCTTTTAAACGCTTTATTCAGTTAACGTTTTAATATGTTTGAGGATCATTTTAAATTACAAAGGTGAGTATATCATCGAAAGAAGGACGGTGTCAATAAAAATTTTATAACATTTTTTGCGTATATGCACAAGGCATGCTACACCCGTGAATACAGCGAGCGCACACCTGTTGCGGACTCAATCGCTTGTTCTAAGTCTTCAATTAAATCATCGACATTTTCAATACCAACAGATAAACGAATCATATCTTCCGTTACGCCGGATGCTTGTAAATCTTCTTCACTTAACTGTTGATGCGTTGTACTTGCAGGATGAATAATTAAACTTTTTGCATCGCCGACGTTTGCCACATGTGACCAAAGCTTAACGTTGTTAATTAACGTAGCCCCTGCTTCACGGCCACCTTGAATGCCGAAGACAACGACTGCTCCTGCCCCTTTTGGCATATATTTTTTCGCTAGCTCTTTTGCTGGATGGTCGTCGTGTTCCGGATACAACACCCAATTAACTGCTGGATGGTTGTCCAAATACTCGACGATTTTTCTCGTATTGGCAATATGTTCTTTCATGCGGACGTGTAACGTTTCCAGTCCTAAATTAAACTGAAACGCGTTGAACGGGCTAATCGCCGGTCCTAAGTCACGTAACAACTGCACGCGTGCTTTCACGATATACGCCGCCGCACCGATGTCTGCGTATACGAGATTATGGTAACTTGGATCTGGCGTCGTAAACGCTGGAAACTTCGGCGAATGCCAATCAAATTTTCCACCATCGACAATGATACCACCTAACGTCGTTCCGTTACCAAGCAACCATTTCGTTGCCGAATGAACGACGATATCTGCCCCATGCTCGATTGGCCTACAAAGGTACGGAGTTGCAAACGTGTTGTCAATAATCAACGGAATACCTGCTTCATGCGCAATTTCCGCAACCGCCTCAATGTCTAACACATGCAGGCTTGGGTTGCCAATTGTTTCGGCAAAAATGGCTTTCGTTTTCGGCGTAATGGCAGCGCGGAAATTTTCTGGATCGGTCGGATCGACAAAATGTGTCGTGATGCCGTATTTCGGCAACGTATTCGCAAACAAATTGTACGTTCCTCCATATAACGTCGAAGCAGAAACGATGTCATCCCCGGCTTGAGCGACGTTTAATATCGCCATCGTAATAGCAGCCATGCCGCTCGCGGCCGCTAAAGCACCAATACCGCCTTCAAGTTGAGCGACACGCTCTTCAAACACCGTTACCGTCGGATTATGAATGCGTGTATAAATGTATCCAGCTTCTTTTAGCGCAAATAAATTGGCCGCATGTTCTGTGTTATCAAACAAGTATGCATTCGACTGATAAATAGGCACCGCACGTGCTTTCGTTACTGGATCCGTTTGCAATCCGCCATGAACAGCAATCGTTTCAAATTTCATCGTTTCTCCCCCATACGCAATAATTTGTGAATATTTTGAATTTTAACATGACAAAATGCGTTCGTCAACGAACAACATCATACGGCTTGGCAAGAAAAAAGATCGACTCTAACAATAAAATGTGACGAAACGATGCTGTGACGGACAATTCGTTTAATCGCAGTTGTTGCTGTAGTTTTAAAGACCCTTGCAATAGCGACATAATTGCCTGTGCCGAACCACGAATCGTAATGACTCGCTCGCCATCTACCTCTTCTACGCGACGAATCCCTTCTTTCGATATGCATAATAATACTTCTCGACTCTCCCATTGTAGTTGAATATATAAACAGTCATTCGGCAAAATCGGCGCTAACATGTTCATTCAATCGCCCCCGTCCCATATTTCTCATATCCATTGTTTCCATATAAATGCGAGTAGTTCCTGCTATAAACGCTCGACAAATGTCTCGTTTCCTCGTCAATTTCCCAAGAAATATGTCGAAAGCTGGCTTTATTCAGCCAGCTTTCGCAACGTTTCGTATAAATATGGAACAGAATGAAAAGCATATATTTTTTGTACAAGTTTATCATGTTGAAAAATAAGTAAACACGGAACGCTTTCGATGCACCACTCAACCGCTTTGTCCGGCACGTAGTTTAAATCTTGACGTTCAAATGTAACAGATGGCAATAACTGCTCAAGTACATCAACCATTCGACTTGCCACTTGACATGTGCCGCATAACGGCGTGTACATATAAACGACTTTCACAACAACCACACAACTTTCTACAAATATTGGGCATGTACATCAATGTTTGCACTTAATAACACGACCGCAATATGATGCTTCGGAGCTGCTGCGACTTCACGATACATTTTATCAATATATAAGTGCTCAGCATGCGGAAACTCTCGACGGAGTTGACGACGTAATTTCTCCCCCGCTTCATCGGAATCGACTAAAATGTACACTTCTTTATCGTACAAAGCATCGATTAATTCATCAAGTTTGGCGGTGCCAAGCGTTCCGTTTGTACATATAATTTCAACTGGCTCACTAATGATGCTTTCGACTTTTCGTTTATCTGAGCGCCCTTCGACAATAATCACTTTTTCTACCTCAACAATCGCCATCGTCATCACCTTGTACATTCATTTATGTATATTATATTCGTGATCGTACACTTTTTCTCCTTTTATTCAATACAAAAGGACAGCGATGGCGCTGTCCTTAACACCAACCACCTTCTATGTCACAATCGACATATTTCATATTTGGATGTTCAGTAACTGTTACGCTTTTCAAAATACGCCTGTTTTGTTGTTGGTATCCATGCTTTAACTTTAACTTATTCGTTTCTTGAACAAATCCTCCAACACATTCGTTGTCATAAAACAGCTCAAAGTTGCCGTTTTCATTAAATTTCCCAACAACATCTTTTGTAATATCGATTGTTTTTTGTTTTAACAAAAAAGACACCCCAGTGTCATAGGGTGCCCTGTGATGTGTGTTTTACTCTTGATTAATCATTTGTTCGTATTGTTCTGCCGTTAATAGGTTGTCCACTTCACTTAAATCGCTTGGCTCAATGACGATCATCCACGCTTTATCATATGGTGATTCGTTTACATACTCTGGGTTGTCGTTTAACTCTTCGTTCACAGCTACGACTTTTCCGCTAATTGGGGCATATAATTCAGACACAGTTTTCACTGACTCCACGCTACCAAATGGCTCATTTGCTGTCAGTTGCGCCCCCACTTCTGGCAATTCAACGAATACGATATCGCCGAGTTCTGACTGGGCAAAGTCCGTAATCCCAATGCGAACTGTATTTCCTTCGACACGCACCCATTCATGTTCTTGTGAATAACGTAGCTCTTTTGGAATGCTCATCGTTTTCCCTCCAACATATCATCTTCTTTTTCATCATACACGATTTTCAACATGATTTCACGATAATTTAAACATTTCGTGATATTTTTGTTCGTCAAATCCGACAATAACTTGCTCGCCATTTGTGATGATTGGACGCTTGATTAACATCCCGTCTGATGACAACAATTGCAGCATGTCTTCTTCTGTCATCGTTTTTAATTTGTCTTTTAATCCAAGTTCACGATACTTCATGCCGCTCGTATTAAAAAATTTCTTTAAATCAAGCCCACTTTTTTCATATAACGTCCGCAACTGCTCTTTTGACGGAGGCTGCTCAACAATATGTATCGCTTGCACAGAAATGTTGTTGTCATCTAGCCATTTTTTTGCTTTGCGACATGTGCCGCACTTTGGATACCAATAAAATGTTACCATCTTCTCACGAAACTCACGCAAGGAAGCCCCTGCCTTTAGGCACGGGGAGGAATTGCGCCTTGTGCAAGTTCCGCTTCCTCCTTTCTGTAAGTATATCCATCAAATCGCTGAATGACTTGAATATATTTATAGCTGATTCCTTGTGCGATACGTTTACCGTCTTTTCCTTTGATGTCGAAATTTCCAGTCTTCCTGCATGCCACTTCACCAAACCACACGCCTTTGTATTTTCCTCTTGGAACAATAGCCTTAACCATGTCTCCTGTTTGGAAGCCAAAGAAGAACTTTTGTCTTGCAAGATAACCCCTTGGGAAGCCATATCTATCTAGGTTTGTGCGTGAACGACTGCCACGCCCTTTTGCATTGATGAATAACACTTCTTTTGTTTTGAAGTACAAGTGGTTTGGTGTGCTTTCTCCAACGCAACAGGCATCAAAATAGTGTGTTTTCGGCAAACCTAAACGAATACGATTCATTTTTGTTCGTGCACCTGTTCCGCACTCAACATCTAATCTTGCCTGCTTTAATACTTCGTACACTTTCCATCTTGTTGCGTTAATGATACTTGTGTCTTTTAATGATTCTTTGACTTGTTTTTGAATGTGTGGACAGCCGAACTCTTCTGCTGTTTGGTTTCCTTTTCTTTGGTTGCAATCTCGACATGCAAGGCAAAGGTTATCTATTCGATCTGTCCCGCCTCTCGATTTTGGAATAATATGCTCCACTTCAAGTGGAACGTTTTCTTTTCCGCAATAACAACACTTTCGTCCAAACTTTTCAAGCAAGTATTCTCTTACTTCGTATCCTTGAAGCGTGCCTTGCTGATACTCAATGCCACTGATTTCAGGATTTCGCATGAGTTGCGTGTCGAATTTGGCATTTTCGTATGATATATGTCCAATGGGGCATAACTTTTTTAGACGGCTAACCCATGTTTGGATATTTTGCACACGACTCTCTAGTGATGGAGGCAACCATCCCTCCTTTCGCTTTCGGTTCAGAAAGCGTGGTTTTCTGTATCTTGTTTTTCGATTTCGTCTTGCTCGACGAAAAGCACGCCTTTTATCTATTCTTTCCTTGATGTCTGTGCGATGGTCAAGTTGCCCTAACCATACCACTTCTTGTCCTCGCAAAATCGCTAATCCTGTATGTCTACTTCCATAGTCGATTTTTAGCCGATATGTTGTTTCATTTTCTGATTCGTCCACTGATTTTTTCAAGATAATGGTAAATGGGAATCGTTTGTAAATCACCGCCTTCCCTTGTTTCAACAGCTTTCTCGCAACTGCTTCGTGACAAGGAGCAAGCGGACACTTATTTGTGTCTAACACAAAAACCATAGGGTCCTCCCCTTTCCTCTGCTTACGCAGGTCATATTCTCCTCGACCATGTTATAGATGCTTGTTATGTGCAAGACACTAGCGCCACCCACCACGCTTGTTTAATCTTGCACGACAGGGGGTAGGGCTGGAGAAGCACCCCACCGTGTCATGACATCTATAACGTAGGCTCTGTTTCAAGCCTTGGTCTGGTCAACATGGGGCTTACAAGCCCACGATTTTAGTCGTTGGGTTGTTGACCTCATCTATACACAATATAACAAACAGAAAGTACCAGACGATGCGTCTGGTACTTCCATTATTACACAACATATCGTTCAGCTTCAATTAGTGCTTGCGCTGCCTCACGTTTTTTCGCAATGATGTTGATTGGCGTATGACGTGTTAATTTACGCAATGCTGATAGCATCATACGCAACATGTCACCTTGTTCGACAGCGACGATCGTTTCTTTTGCATGTGCTTCAATTTCGTTAAATGCTTCCTGGCAGAAAATTTGTGTATACAATACTTTTTGTTTGTTTTTCTCAACGCCAGATTGGGCAATCGCTTTTTCCGTGCGTAAAAGCGCAGATTCCATCGCATATACGTTGCTAACGATGTCTGCAATATTCACAAGCACTTCTTGCTCTTTTTCAAGTTTCGGACCGAACTTTTGCGCCGCCAGTCCCGCGACCATTAAAGCGATTTTTTTCGCATTACGAACAAGATATTTTTCTTGTTCAAGCACGCCATCGCCAACTTCTTCCGGCATAAGCATCATTAATTCTTCTTGTAATTGTTGCGCTTTTTGTAAAAGCGGCAATTCACCTTTCATCGCCTTTCTTAAATACATTCCTGGTACAAGGAGGCGGTTAATTTCGTTCGTTCCTTCAAAAATACGGTTAATACGTGAATCACGATACATGCGCTCAATTTCGTATTCTTGCATGAAACCATAACCGCCGTGAATTTGTACACCTTCATCTACAACGTAGTCAAGCATTTCCGTAGCAAATACTTTATTTAATGAGCATTCAATCGCGTATTCTGCAATCGCTTTTGCCGTTTCCTTTCCGTCTTTTGCTTGTTCATCTGTCAACTGTCCCATGCGCGCTTCAAATAAACCGACTGTACGGTAAACGGAGCTTTCTGCCGCATACAATTTCGACGCCATCGTCGCTAATTTTTCTTGTGTTAATGTAAATTTCGAAATTGGTGTTTTAAATTGTTGACGTTGATTGGCGTATTGAATCGTCACTTCAAGGGCACGTTTTGCTCCGCCAACGGCACCGACGCCAAGCTTATAACGGCCGATGTTTAAAATGTTAAAGGCGATGATGTGGCCTTTGCCGATTTCGCCAAGGACGTTTTCTTTCGGAACGAGCGCATCTTGTAAAATTAATGTGCGCGTCGATGAGCTTTTAATGCCCATTTTCTTTTCTTCTGCTCCTGTCGATACGCCGGGGAAATCGCGCTCAACGATAAATGCCGTGAAATGCTCACCGTCTACTTTGGCATAGACGACGAATACGTCGGCAAAACCAGCGTTTGTAATCCATTGTTTTTCCCCATTTAAAACGTAATGCGTACCTTCCGTATTTAGTTTTGCTGTCGTTTTCGCACCGAGCGCATCTGAGCCAGAGCCTGGCTCTGTTAACGCATAAGCAGCAATTTTCTCACCTGTCGCTAGTGCCGGTAAATATTTTTGTTTTTGCTCCTCTGTTCCGAACAAGACGATTGGAAGCGAACCGATCCCGACGTGCGCACCGTGTGAAATCGAGAAGCCGCCCGCACGCGCCATTTTTTCAGCAATTAATGCCGAGCTAATTTTATCTAAACTTAATCCACCATATTCTTCAGGCACATCTGCACCAAGCAATCCGAGTTCACCTGCTTGTTTTAAAAGCGCAACAGAACGATCAAACTCATGATTTTCTAAATGTTCAAGTTGTGGCAACACTTCATTCACGACAAATTCTTCTGTCGTTTTCGCAATCATTTTTTGTTCGTCTGTAAAATCTTCTGGTGTAAACACTTGCGTTGATGACACATCTTCAATTAAAAAGCTACCACCTTGTGCAACTTTCAATGTTTTTTCCATCATTATTTCCCCCTCTTATAATAATTCAAATACGCCTGCAGCACCCATGCCACCGCCAATGCACATCGTGACAATACCAAATTGTTCGTTGCGACGACGCATTTCATGTAAAAGCGTCAACGTTAGCTTTGCACCTGTACAACCGAGCGGATGCCCAAGAGCAATGGCTCCTCCGTTTACGTTTACTTTTTCTTCATCTAGTCCGAGTTCGCGAATGACTTGAATTGATTGTGATGCGAACGCCTCGTTTAGTTCAATTAAACCGATATCAGAAAGCTCAAGACCCGCAAGCTCAAGCGCCTTTGGAATGGCTGCAATCGGACCGATACCCATCACTTCAGGTGGAACACCTGCAACAGCAAACGAGCGGAATTTACCAAGCGGTTGTAAACCGAGCGCTTTCGCTTTTTCATGATCCATCACCATCACCGCAGCTGCTCCGTCGCTCGTTTGTGAAGCGTTTCCTGCTGTTACCGTTCCGTTTACCGAAAACGCAGGGCGTAACTTCGCGAGCGTTTCCATATTTGTATCTGGGCGTACTCCTTCATCTTGACTAAACGTCATCTTTTTCTCTACTAATTTATTGTTTTCAATATGACGGACTGTCACTTCGACCGGCACAATTTCATCGACAAATTTTCCTTCGGCAATCGCTTTTGCTGCTCTTTGATGGCTGCGAACAGCAAACGCATCTTGCTCTTCGCGCGTCACCCCATATTTCATCGCGACTTGCTCAGCTGTATGCCCCATCGACATGTAATACTCTGGCGCACTTTCTGCGAGCTTCACGTTCGGACGTACGACATGACCCATCATCGGAACCATGCTCATCGACTCCACACCGCCAGCAATAACGGTATCTGCATGACCAAGCATAATTCTTTCTGCCGCATAAGCGATCGCTTGTAATCCTGATGAACAATAACGGTTAATTGTAATCGCTGGCACTGTATACGGCAAACCAGCAAGCGCACCAATGTTGCGCGCAATATTCAACCCTTGTTCTGCCTCTGGCATAGCGCAGCCGATAATGAGATCGTCAATGTTTCCTTCATAGTTTCCTGCTCGTTTCAACGTTTCTTTAACAACAATCGCCCCTAAATCATCTGGGCGGACGTTTGCTAACGTCCCTTTTTTCGCTTTGCCGACAGGCGTGCGCGCCCCGGCAACGATGACCGCTTCTTTCACGTCAATCCCCCCTTAGTTTCTTAACGGTTTTCCTTTAACAAGCATATGTTGCATGCGCGCTTGCGTTTTCGGCTCACCGACAAGACTTAAAAATGCTTCGCGCTCTAAATCAAGCAAATATTGTTCGTCCACTTCTGTTCCGTACGGTACGCTTCCACCAGCGATGACGTATGCAAGCTTTTTCGCAATTTTTAAATCATGCTCCGAAATATAGCCTGAATAATACATACCTTGAGCGCCAAGTAGTAACGTCGCATACCCTGTTTCCCCGACAACCGGAATTTTTTTACGCACCGGCGGTTTGTATCCGCTCTCATATAGCGCTAATACAGCTTGTTTTGCGTCATGAATGAGATGATCACCATTGATCGAAATACCATCTTGTGCATTTAAGAAATTTAACTCACGCGCTTCTGCTGCCGATGTCGATACTTTCGCCATCGCAATCGTTTCAAACACTTTATTTGCAACCTTTTGCAAATCAAATTCCACACCGTTTGGCATGCCGCTTAAATGTTTAATGTATAGCTCTTTATTTCCACCACCGCCTGGAATGAGACCGACACCTACCTCAACAAGCCCCATGTATGTTTCTGCAGCTGCCTGAATGCGTGAAGCTGGCAAGCAAATTTCCGTTCCACCGCCTAACGTCATCGCAAATGGTGCGACAACGACCGGTTTAGTGCTATATTTAATATTCATCATCGCTTGTTGGAATTGACGAACGACCATTTCAATTTCAAAATAGTTATCATCTTGCGCTTCCATTAAAATCATCGCAAGGTTCGCGCCGACACAGAAGTTTTTTCCTTGATTTCCGATGACAAGTCCTTTATAGTTGCGGTCAACTTCTTCTAACGCGTAGTTAATCATTTGGACGATGTCAAATCCAATGGCGTTGTTCGGTGAATGAAATTCGAGTAATGCTACATCGTCACCAAGGTCAATTAAACTTGCACCACTATTTTTCTTAATGACCCCTTTTTGTTCTTTTAAGCGCTGAATGTGAATGACTTTTTCATTTTCTTCAACCGGCTTATATTGTCCACGATCGTAGTATGATACGCGACCGTGCTCGTATTTATAAAACGCCTCATATCCGCTCGCAAGCATATCTTCAACCCACGATGGTACTTGACGACCTTCCGCTTTCATTTTTTCAACAGACTGCTTCACACCGATCGCATCCCATGTTTCAAAAGGACCGAGCTCCCAGCCAAAGCCCCATTTCATTGCACGGTCAATCGCTACGATGTCATCTGCGATTTCACCAAGCAACTGAGCGGAATATAATAACGTCGGGCTTAAAATATTCCACAGCAGTTGACCAGCGCGATCGTTCGCATATACAAGCGCTTTCAATTTGTTCGCTGTTCCTTTTGCTTGTTTGCTCATCTCGATCGACGGTGCCTTTAGTTTTTTCGTCGGTTCATACTCGAGCGTTTCATAATTTAATTCAAAAATGTCTTTTCCTTTTTTATAGAAAAATCCTTGCCCTGACTTACTGCCAAGCCATCCTTTTTCAACCATCGTTTTCATAAAAGACGGAACAGTAAACGCTTCTTTTTCTTCGCCTTCTACTTTTTCGAATACGTTGTTAGCTACATGAATAAACGTGTCTAAACCGACGACATCGAGCGTGCGGAACGTCGCACTTTTCGGACGACCGATTAATGGGCCTGTCACAGAATCGACTTCGCCGACGCTATAGCCACCTTTCATCATTTCACGTACCGTCACAAGCAAACCGTACGTACCGATCCGATTGGCGATAAAATTTGGCGTATCTTTCGCAAGAACGACGCCTTTGCCAAGCACATTTTCACCAAATTGTTTCATAAACGTAACAACAGCTGGATCAGTGTGCTTTGTCGGAATGACTTCTAATAGTTTTAAATAGCGCGGTGGATTGAAAAAGTGCGTGCCTAAAAAGTGCTTTTTAAAATCGTCCGAGCGTCCTTCGGCCATCGCTTCGATGGAAATGCCGGACGTGTTTGAGCTGACGATACTTCCTTGCTTTCTGACTTCATCCACTTTTTCAAACACACTTTTTTTCACATCAAGTCGCTCAACAACGACTTCAATAATCCAATCGCATTCGGCTAAGCGATGAAAGTCATCTTCAAAGTTACCGACTTCGATCAATGCTAAGTTGTCTTTCGACATAAGTGGCGCTGGTTTTTGTTTCAATAAACGTTGAACCGCTTGATTGACGATGCGATTGCGCACTTGTTTATGTTCAAGCGTCCATCCTTTTGCTTGTTCTTCAGCTGTCAACTCTTTCGGTACAATATCTAACAACAATGTCGGAATGCCGACGTTCGCTAAATGCGCCGCAATTCCCGATCCCATAACTCCGGAACCGAGAACCGCTGCTTTTTTAATTCGCATGCTCGTTCCCCCTTATCCGAATTGAATGAATGGTCATTCATTTTTCCTTTATCTTAAATATAAATTATATTTTAAATTTTCGCAACAAATAAATGTAGCGAATTTTGTCAACGATTTAGGAAATGATACAAAAGGAGGTGATGAGGCAATGAAAATGAAAAAACACCCGTCCAAAGCAGGTGTGAGTGCCGCAAGTGTAAAAGGAAATGCCGGTCCGACTGTGGAACGTGATGGGGGCGGAAAGAAAACAAGCCAAAATCAACAATATGGAAAAGAAAATATGGGAAGTGAATAAAGGTGGGACACCCCACCTTTATTTTTTGAATATACCTTTTAACACAAATGCCACGTTGGCTGGGCGTTCTGCTAAACGGCGCATAAAATAGCCGTACCAATCGGTTCCATATGGAACGTAGACGCGCATTGTGTATCCTTCACGTACTAATTGTTCTTGTCTCTCTGGACGAATGCCGTATAACATTTGGAACTCAAATTGATCGTTCGGGATGTTATATTCCTTCACGAGTTGTTTCGTGTATTCAATTATCTCATCATCGTGCGTAGCAACAGCTGTATAGTTTCCGTTTAATAGATGCATCTTAATAATCTTTTTAAAGTTTTCATCCACGTCTTTTTTGTCTGGAAAAGCGACTTCCTGTGACTCTTTATACGCGCCTTTCACGAGACGTAAATTCGGATGATACGCATTTAAATCTTCGATGTCTTTTTCCGTACGGTACAAATATGCTTGCAGTACCGTTCCGACATTGTCATACTCTTTCTTTAACTGCTTAAAAATATCGATTGTTTTTTGACAACGTGAATAGTCTTCCATATCAATTGTAACGAATACGCCGTGGGCTTTCGCTTCATCTAAAATACGGCGCATATTTTTCATCACAAGCTCATCGGAAATGTCTAATCCCATCGACGTCATTTTTAATGATAGTTGTGAATTTAGTTTATTTTCACCAATTGCACGAATCGCCTCAATCGAATGGTTCGCCATTTCATTCGCTTCTTGCTCGTTATCAACAAATTCACCTAAATAATCGATCGTGACCGCTAGTCCTTTACGATTCAGTTGTTGAATAACTTCTACTGCCTGTTCGATTGTTTCTCCCGCTACAAAACGCGACGCACCGAAACGAAGACCGTAACGCTTCGCCAATTTTGTTAACGTTTTATTTTTTGACAAAAATAAGAAAAAGTCGCGCATCAACTGCTCCATTGTTGTTTACCCCCTTTTGCAAGCGCATCCACCCGTATTGTAACACGTTTTCACTTGCTTGAATATGCTTTTGTCGAATAATCGTATTTTTTGTCTACATACGTATAACTATACAGCAAGTGGGCAATATACAGTCGAATGCGATTTTATTAGGAGGGATCCAGATGCAGCAACAAATGAACATGCAACAACAAGCGATGATGGCTCAACCGCCTGAAATGATTTCGACGAAAGACGCCCTTTATTTAACGGATGCGCTCTCATGGAATTTGATTGCGATGAAAAAAGCACATTTTTTCGCTTCTCAATGCCAAGATGAAGAAATTAAACAAGCGATTGATCGCGTTGGACAAATGCACCAGCGCCACTATCAACAGCTTTTACATCAATTGCAACCATCTGCCCACGTGCAATAAAGGAGGACATAACATGAAGGTGCAAAATCCAGAAACACCAATTCCAAAAACACCACAAATGAACGATCGCGATTTTATTAATGATATGTTATCGACTGAAAAATATATGACAGACAGTTATTGTACGTTTTTAAATGAAGCGAGTCATCAACATTTGTATGACGAAATTTTGCATATGTTTACCGAAACACAAAACTGTCAACGTGAATTGTACAATTTAATGTTCAAAAAAGGTTGGTATGCACTCGAACAAGCAGACCAGCAAAAATTACAACAATCGTATCAGCAATTTCAAGGATATGCGAGCCAATTCCCGTACAACAATATGATACAATAAGAAAAGCCGACTGCTGATGCAGTCGGTTTTTCTTATGATGAGCCCAACCATTGGACAAACGCCTTGCATATCGTGTTAATGTAATGATGAATTTGCGAGGAGGGAATGCTCAAATGTATGGTCGCAGACCGTTTTTCGGTTTTTTCGGTGCACCGTTTTTCGGGGGCTTTCTAGGTGGATTGCTCGGCAGCGCATTGACGCCTTATCCGTTTTATCCGCCACGCCCATATTATTATCCACCACGTCCATATCCGTTTTATCCATATGGTGGCGGATGGTATTATTAAATATAAAACGCTAGAGAGGCATTTACTCTCTAGCGTTTTCTCATTAGCGTATGGAGACGGTGGGAGTATAACTATTTTTTATCAAATATTGATATTTCAACGTTTTTACGATGTTTAATTTGTTTCTGTGCAAAATTCGTGCAAAATTATTTTTGATTCGCAAATTCATCAAAACAAGGCGGAGCGTGATCTCCGCCTTCTTTTTTCTTCAAAAATCTGTAATGACAGATAACCCCTAACTCTGATAATATTATTAAAAAAGTTATCAGAGGGGATGATAAAACAGTGGAATTTCTTGGCACACTAGGATTTATCGGGATAATTGTTGGTGTTGTACTGCTTATCATAGGTAAAATTAAAAAGAAAAAATATTACGGTGGGGTAATTACAATTGTTTCATTAGTTCTTTTTATTATCGCATTCATAGCTACACCGCCGACCGAGGAACAGAAAAACACAGAATCTACAGAAACACCTAAAGAGGAAGTGCAAAAAGAATCATCTAAACCAGCTGAAGAAAAGACTAAGGCAAAAGAGAAATCTGTAAAAGAGCAACCCAATAAAGAAGTTGCAGATTGGAAATCAAAAATTAAAGAAATTGCCGAAAATGATGATAAACCGGCAGATAAATATTATGCAGTTGAAAAATTAATGATGGAATATAAAACAAAATTCAATAAGGATGAGATTGAACAATTCAAGAGTGACATAATCAATGATTACAAATCCGGAGATTATTTAAGTGAATTAAATAATCATGAACGTATGTTAACCAATATTTTCAAATCTTATATTGTTGAACGAAATAGTGAAGGTGCTGTAAAAGATTTTGCTTTTGACTATCATCAAAACTTAAAATATACATATCGCGGTGTGGATGCTGTGGATAGTTCTGCTGTAAAATCGAATGAAAGACAGATGGATAAAGCATTGAAGGAAATGGGAAAATGACAGAATACAATAAGAGTCGAGGTTCGTTATATCAGTGCAGTTAAGGAAAATGAGTCACATTTAAATTAAAAAAGCCCCTCTCGAATGAGAAGGGCTTTTGCATTATTCTGCATCATACGGTCGGTATTTCTTGCGCAATGCCTCAAGTTCTTTTTTCCTTTCTTCGATATCCTGGCGTAAAAACAAACTATCGCCACGTAGTTTTTTTATCGGATTTAACTTACCAGAAGAAATCATCTGACTAACTCTCTGACGTGTAACACCAAGAATTTCAACTACCTCAGAAGTCGTGAGGACTTCGTTTTTAATGAAGTCCTCGAGTTCTTTTCGTGATGTAAAGTGATATTGCATATTAAGCACCTCATTTGCGGATATAGTTAATCAATCGATCGACTAGTGTCCAGCCCCATAACGCAATAGCCACTAATAACGCTATATCCAAAACACCTAAATTGCTAAAATCTGTAGTTACAAAGAAGCTGATAGCAATAATTGCGATCAATACATTAAGAATGACCTTTGACATTTATTTTGGGAGATGTTATTTTTTATTTAGAAGCCCTTCCCGAAGGTCGGGCTTCCTTGGCGATTATTTGCGACGCTTCTTTCTTGGACGTCGCTTTTTATTTTTTCTCCTATCGTCGAGGTAAATCTTGAATGCTAGCGTTGCCGCCGCTATACTCATGATTTTCTCGACGATATCGAGTATTTTCATCATCTCCCTTTGTTCACCTCCTTTCTGATTTCATTATACACTATCTATTTACAATTGTAAATAGATAAAACAAAAAAATTGCTTGTATAGGGATTTTTTAAGTATAGGTAAAATCCCCTGCCGAGTGGCAGGGGTTATTTCACACGCAACTTTTGCCCAACACGAATCAAGTCTGGATTTTTAATATTATTAAGTTTCACTAAATTTTGCACGGTTGTTCCATACTTCTTTGCAATTTTAGTTAGGGCATCACCCTTCTTCACAATGTAATACTCAACTTTTTCTGTTTTAACAGGCACTTTTAATACTTGTCCCTCCAGAATCAAATTAGGGTTCTTGATTTTGTTTATTTTAGAAAGTTCATTGACAGTTGTTCCAAACTTAGTCGCAATCCCACTCAAAGTATCCCCTTTTTCTACTGTATATACTTGATACTCTTCTTTCGCTGCAGTTTGTACAGGTCGCTTATTTCCGACTTTATCGTACCTAGTTAAGTCGTACTTTTCAATGATCTGGATCAATTTTGCCGCATAATTCGGATCGGTTGCGTAACCGCACTCTTGAACTTTTTTGCATGCAGTCACATAGTCCGTCTCGCCGATGATCGATTTATATTTATTCCGATCCCAACTGACACCATTGACGTACAAGTGTGCCAAGTCCTCTAAACTCTCTAACCAAGAAGGGTACTTCCGGAATGCAGCATCCGTTTTGTACGCTTTTCCGTCACGATACTCTGTTGTTTGCATCGTGATCGACTTTCCGTTATATGCGCCCTTTATTCCGAACAAATTCTTTCCCTTTTGAGCTAGTCCGCTTTGGCCAAAGTTGCTTTCCAAACACGCTTGCGCGATCACGAGCGACGCAAGAATATTGTATTTTTCTTGAATTTTTTGAGCGTGTGGCGCAATTTCTTGAATGAACTTCATCCAATCATCTCCTTTGACAAAAAATAAAAAAACGCATTTTAAAAATGCGTTTTAAGAAAATTATTTGTCATCGACAAAGTGCGTCGTGTTAAAATATACGTCCAGATCATGTATCGTTTGATGGATTTCCTCAAAAATCTGGTCACCTTTTTTCGCATTATTTTGAATGGCTAGATCCACTAATTTTATTGCTTTATCTAATTCAGGCTTCTTTTCCCCGTTGTCATCATATTTAATTTCGCTTAAATTCTTTTTAATTTCGTTTAAAATAGACTTATAATCCTCATCATTAAGAGACTTTCCGCCGTTGTTGACTTTGGATTTGTCTACAAAAATAGCAGAATTAAGATGAGCGAAATAAAGATTGAAATTAGACTCATATTTAGGATAAGTATTGGGATCCACGCCCCGTTGTAATACTTCTGGCTGTATAGATTCCATTTGACTTTTAGGTTCAGATTCCGTATTTTTAGCAGGAGTCTTACTAAGTACGAAAAATCCACTTCCTAAGACCACGATCAGCAATAATCCAAAAACCACAAAAAGTTTTCTCAACTGCAATCCCCTCTTTTAATATGAAATTTGTTATTTTCATACATTATAACAAATTTCATATTTTATCTCAATTGGGAATAGAAGGCGCCATTTTTGGTGCCCTCTATTTCGCAATGATTATCTTTCAACAGGAAACGAATATGTGATAACAGAGCCTGTATACTCATCGTTTTCTCTTGCTTGATAATACATGCGCACTCTGTATCTTCCTGCTTTCTTTCCACTCAAGTAAAATTTTTTTACAGGTGTTTGATGTTTGAAATACCCCGATTGTAACTCTACCGCTTTCCAAAAATCCTCCTGTTCTTGTATTTCTAATGCCATGACATAATCCCAAGTTGGCGCAACCGGATTACCGTTCGGACCGCTAATTCCACCACCATAATAACTAGCAACTACATCAATTGAAGTAGCGTTTTTTGTATAACGATTTGCGTCAGTGCATAAGCTAAAAATGGCTCCACCGTTATAATCACAAGGCATCTTCAAATCATCCTCCTATGATTTGTTTTAATTCAGTAAAATATCCATGAGCGAGTTTCGTACAACACCAAGCATGAAAATGATCGCTCATCGATTAGTTATTTTCACCAAAAGTTTGTTTTGCTCGTGAAAGAACTATGTTTTATCATGATTTTGATAGACACCGATAGCTGCCAGCAAACCAAAGACCCCAGAGACGATGATCTCCAACGCTCCTTCGATTTGCGATGGATCATCGACTTTGACGATGTTCGCAATAACGAGCGCAATAATCGGTATGAAATAACCAATGATTTTTCTCCAGTCCTTCATCTTTCTCACCTCCTTTCAGGTCATCCCTTCCAAATATTGATCACAAGCATTAAAATAGCGACAATCCAACCGCCCCATTCTCGAATGGCATCTAAAACGGTTGTCTTGCCGCTTTCTGCTGCTTTCAGCTTTTCAATTTCGCTTTCAATATTGTACAGTTCTTCTCGCAACCCGTTGTACTTCCGAATGATGTCTCTGGTTTCTTTCATTTCGGATCGCAAATGAACAATCTCCTCTCTCATCTTCATCATTTGTTCGAATAGTTCTTTGTTCGAATACCATTGTTCCACGAATACTCTTCCTTTCTGCCATCTATCATTCAGGAGTCGGCAAATATGCGAACACGCGCGGATCTTCCTGCCCGACGGTCCACATGGCTACGCCTTTGCATCCATATTCAGAGATATATCGGAGCGTCCTAATAAAGCCTTCCAGGTCGCTGTTCCATGCAATCGAGAAACCGGACGAATCGCCAATATAGAAGTTTCGTAACCATACGCCAGCGTCCACCATTCGAATCCGGATCGTTTTATTGCCGCGCCAGGACGGAACCGTAGCGATTGGAAGGTTTTCGTAGTCATTGGAGATTTTGATTCCCAGGCCTTCGTCGGGATCGAAACCAGAATACACCATGTAGCCCAATTCATCATAGGAGTATGGTCGGCTTTCTTTCAGAGCGATATGCTCCACACCATCCACGATCGCCGATACTTTCTCCATTGGTTCGTACCGATCGTTTGTAGCAATTTGGAGCCGGTAGCATTTCACGCGGCAATTGCGAGCATAAATGCCATGAGCGCCCTTCGTTAATTGACCTGGGAACGATTTGTTGCTTGGATAGTCAATCACCACCGTGTCATTTCCGATTAGGCATTTGATGTGATTTCCGACCACCCGGACTTTGAAGGTATACCGGTTCCCCAGCGTGATGTTCAACGGCGCAGACGCTAACACTTGGGAGCTTCCGCCACTTTCGTATTTCAAATAAAACTGACCGGCGCTATGATCGGCAACGAAAACATATCCTTTTCCGATTTCTCCAGGCGTATCCGCATAAAAACGAATGCCATACACCGCCGATCGATCGTTTGAATCGGCTCTTAAATCGGCTTCAATATGCGCGTTCATTTGATACTGACGGTTGAGTATTAGCTGCATGGATTGAGAGCGAGTATCCGCATACACATGCGCTTCTTCGGTTTCGGTTGCCGCGATCGGCTTCCATACCCCATTTGAATAACCTCTAGCCACCGCCGGACCAACGCAACGCTTCAAATTAGGGTCCGGATTACTACCAGGTGGAACATAATCAGGATCGACATGGAGATAATACCGAGTTTGAGCCAAATCAGTAATACCACTATTGACATGAGGACCAAACATATCCTCCCATATGATGGCCGGACGAGGTGGCCGCCGCAATAATTCGCCGGTGATGGTCATTTGATCCGGAAAATCTGCTTCTACTTTAGAAACGATTCCATCCTGGACCGTTCCCCGTTTCATTGCTGGGTGGAGATTCACCGTATATTCCACTTCACCGCCGGACATTCCATGCTCGAAATTTTGGCAGACAATAAATCCTAGAATTTGCGCGTCGTCCGAGCAAACACCCACCTCAATGGTGTTAGAAGTTCCAAACGAGAATACGCCGCAGTCATAAAAGTGTTTAGACGGATTCACATAAAACGGATACCATTCCGGCTGATTCCCGATTTCACCAATAGTGAAACTTTGGCCATTTACCAAGATCGGGATGCGCGGATTGAGGTATGGAAAATAAACCGCTGCAATTAATCGATAATTCCCGGCGCTTGGCAACGTGAATGAATAAATGAGCTTCCCATCTTGGCCGGTTTCATCTTCGGCCGGTTCGCAAGTGTTCAAGTCCTCGTTATAGTTATACACCGCCGAATGAGCCGAATAACCGATAAACGTATAGCCAGGGAGCGTATCGCTCGGTGTCCAGGTCGTCCCTTGGCGCGTATTCCCGGATCGGCTCGATACATCAGTGATGATTTTTTGAATTCCGGTAAATTCGGCCCTTTGGTGCTTGGAATAGCTAGTGATGTAATCTTGACCATTATACGTAGACCGGAAAATGACATCGGTTCCATTGAACGATTCTATTAATTTCGCGAATTGTACTGCGAACCGATCGTAGACATGAAGGAACGTTTTTTCATATCCGGATTCCTCATCATGGAAACCAACATAAGGGATGAAGGATTGATCGTACCAAACAAACTCGCCGTTTTCGTTTGTTTGGCCAGCGTTATGCCTAAATAAACCATTTTGCCACATGAGCAACTGCCAATACCGGACCGCGTTCCCGGATCGCTTCTCATTCAATGGCCAACGGCGACCATATGCCGCATTCCCGATGAACACTTTCTCCGGTGGCAAAACATTCTTCACGTGTTCCAGGACCTGAATAAGCCACCATATCGGTGTCGATGGCCCAGGAGCCGAGTTATTATGCGAGAAATCGTATGACATGATCTGAAACTCATCGATGGCTTGGTTTCCGTTTGCATCAATGCCGCTGGCAACAGTACGATAATCGGTCCATTGATACCAATGCGGCTCGAAATCGCCGGTCATCGCGTGAAGGTTAACGCGCAACTCCAGGCCGAGAGGGATACAAACTTCATTTTTTACCCGGACCAGGAGATCCCGATACTTTTCCGCTTCTTGATATGAACGGCTTCGAGATGAACTTTTTTCAAAGTCCATCTCAATCCCTTTGATGCGACCAGGGAAACGGTCCATGTATAGCTGCGCGATTTTCTTTAATTGCCGAATGAAGGTGTCCTGGCAATTATTCACGTTATCGAGCATCGGTTCTACCCGGCTTTCACCAAAACAAACCATTTGTAACGACCATTTGATATTTGGATAATGATCCACCAGGTAACGAAGGGAGTCTCTCATCCAATACCGGATAGCCGATTCATCCGATGTAAGCACCGGATATGACTCTCCGGCCTTGTAATGATAAATGGAGCCATCGGCCAACACGCCGAAATCATGTAGACCGAACGCGTAAAACTTTTGGTGATGCGCCAGGAACGCATACCAAAAATTTCGCTGATCGCCGCCCCAATTTTTCCAAGCGTCCGGGTCGATGATTTGCCATTGTCCTAGCGCGATTTCTCTCGCGTATTGTTCAAATTGAACGTTCGATGGTTCATTTAAAGACCAGGATAAGAATTTAATACTCATAGTTTCGACTTCCCTTCTTGCCATTGGATCAATTCGACGATTCCCCAATAACCGATGCCGGTGTCTTGCATTTTCCCATTCACCAGCTTATAAAATTCAATCCGTATTCGATTGGAACCATAAGGCAATCCCATGAACAATTGACGTTTAATTTTTAACGTTCCGTTCCCGACATTCAGTAACCGGCTGGCTCGGTTTGCCGGCTGCCCATTGATAGTGGCGATGTTTTGAGAAGCCCATAGTTTGATTTCACTACCAGCCGGGCCGCCTTCAAAAAAGAACTCGCGGCTATACCGTTTATTTAATGGGTGGTCCGGTTCATCTTCATACGTCAATTCCTCGCCGGAAACGAAATCGCCATAGTTCGTTGAGATTCGTAAAAGGTCGAAATCATTCTTCGCATACAAGGTGATATCCACCGCAGTCGTAACTAATTTTTGCGAGAAATCATCTTCGTAGATATTCGGAGCCACAATTGCTTCATGCCCTCGGCCGACGATGTTATAAAAGCGATTTTTCACACCAGAGAACACCCTCGGTTGATCGCCCAGGTACAAATCGCCGCCGACGGCTGTCTTGGTTTCGTCCAGCGTTCCATACTTTGGTGTAAAAAATTCGGCCGTATTTGGAATGGTGGCCGTCACTTGCTGCCCTTCTTGCAATTGTAGATCCGTTATACGAACCGTTCCTGCTTCGACGTTTTCCATGACGAATTCTATTTCGATGCTGGATACCTTTTTTCTTTGGAATTTCGATAACGTCGCTAAATAGCGCGTCCAGGATTCCTTGTTCATGTCTCATCACCCATCCAAGGACCAACGAGTCTCCGAAGGATGGCCAGCCCACATGGTCGCGATCGTTCCCCCTTGCAACATGATATCCGTAACATTGATTTGTCCGGATTGACAGTTTTCCATGACAAATTCAACTTCGATCGCCGCAACACCACGATCGGGATTTTTCACCTCGATCGCTTGATTTATGAGATTAAAATACATGATTACACCTCCTCGGCTAGTGAAATCCAAATCGGTTCATCTTCTGTTCCATCCGTATATTTGATGCGGATATACACCCCGACTTTTCCGGTTCCGACTTGCAAGTTTTCGGTGGCCACACGCATGCTGATGGAATAAGAATCACGATGAGAAGGATAGACCGTTTGTTTCAATGATTTTTTTACTCCAGGCTGGGCCGTAGCCTTAAATGAAGCATTCCCACTATAACCATTCACCGGATCGATTTCCCATCCATCGTTTGTCCAATAATTAAACCCATCATCAGCCCTTGAGTTCATCAAATAGTTAAAAACGTGAAGGTTGAGCATTTCGCTCCGATCGACGGTATCCTCGGATTGCAAGAATGACGCGCTATCTTGGATACCGGTCAAGAGTTCGGTCAAACTTGGTTGTTTAGTTTCGAGCTGCAGTTCTGTATTCCAAGGCTCCTTCACATTATACTTCCAGGACATGATACGCGTAGTTACATTGATTCCTAGCTCTTCATCAAAGACCAATACCTCGTCGCCCAGGAAAAATTCTTCGTGCGATAGCCCCGAAAGCGACGATAGATCGGATGCTTTCATAATGTACGAAGCGCGAGGACGCGCCAGGACTTTTAATGCGTCCTGTCCCTTTTCTTTGAGATAGTACGGATTCGTGAACCGTTCGTCTTTGATTACGCGAACCCGGACCTTGTTCGTATAGCTGAAATCTTCCAGGTACGGAACGCCATCATTTGCATCGGCGATGGACATGTTGTCTTTTCCGTACAGATAGATCCGCGTGACCAATTCCTCGGTGTCATAGATTGCTTCGATTTCTTCTAGGTTTTTCGAGTACACGATCGCCGCCCCGGATTTTCTTCCGACCGGTTCCGTAAAATCGACGGTCATGTTCGACGAGTTAAATTTCAATTCACCGCTGAATAAGCTAGGTAGTTCAGCGAGAGCTTCTAGCCGGTTGGTGATCCCTTCTTCCACTTCCAAGGTACGACGACGAGTGATGGTCACATTTCCGACGAACCATCCGGTGCCAGCAAGTAAATCTGCCATAATTTCCGCCGGTGTCGCTTCTTCCCACCGCGACTTTGTCACCGGCTCGGCGAATTGCAAATCATACCACAATGCCTCCGCGTATACTTCGATTTCCGCAGGGGATAGCCCGGACCGTTTGATAGAAACACGACGGATGATATACAGCCGATCCACCAATTGCACTAGATTTTCATTTTGGATATATTTCCGCTTTTTATCCTTCCAAGGCAATGTAAACGTGAGTTGGTCAATGCCGTTGACTTCTTGTTCCAAGATGATGTCATCCGCGTTTTCTAACACCGCGAGCCGCCGCCGGTTTTGGTCCAGGATAACCGGACGGGATAACGCCAGGCGATTATATAATGGCTTATATTCCGTCTCCTGGCTGTTATATTTCATTCGACCAAGCTGATTATAACGAACGCGCCCAAGCTGGTTATACTTGTTCATTCCACATCACCTACGGCTTTCTCCGGATCCAAGGAGAGCAGTAAAAATTCCGTTTCAGCAATTGAACGGTAACGCTTGATGCATCCGCCGGCAAATTCGACCGATAAGTATAACCGGTTGAACGCAACGCGCATGCTGGATAATTTCCGGAGCCGTTATAAGTAGGAGTTCCAAAATCACCAAGAGGGATCGCTTGATGCGCATATAAACAGCGACCAAAATACACTCCGTTTTGATTGGAGCGAGCAAGCCAATACAAACCTGGTTCTAATTGAAGATCGCCGCTTTGAAACGGCAACTCAATCCACCCGGTCGCTGAAAGAGTGGTCGCTACGGTTTGCGCGATTAATGCCCCTGGTTTGCCTCCTTCGTTCACATAAACACCCATCACCAGGCCACCGGTAGGATTGCTGTCTACTTGAACGGCCATTTGATCGTAAATCGTTGTTTCTGACACCGGGAAAGGGAAAAATTCGACGGTGTTTGTTGCGGCCACTACATTTGTAGCATAAGACGGATTGACAACCGAGTAGGCCTTTGAGGTTTTCTGACCTGTAAAATCTACGTCTGTTACAAATTGGATTTTTGTTGCGCCCGATTGGTCCCTGACTTCTATTAAATCGCCTACGCCAGCGACCGAATGCGACCGGTATGTTCCAGGATAATGGAACATTGCGCTACCTCCGCCGGTTGGCCGATTTTGAAGATCGGTGATTTGTTGTTGCATTTGAGCCATATCCGCGAGAATTTGGTCCAACACCGAGGATCCAGCGATTACATAGGTGAAATCGGCCGTAATCACATCGGTAGACAATTGCTGCTGATGGAACACCACCACTCCATGTCCAGGAGAAATTGTGTATTCAGACAGGTCTACCGGCGCTCCATTTCGATAGATAACCGGCGAAGGATTATCAAGCCATCCCCGGATTGTTCCTTCATAAATGCGATAGCGCAATGACGGATCGTCCTGGTCGGTAACCGGAACCAATGTATGGCCGGTCACGTTTTGGATTTTCATGTTTAGGACTTCTTCGATTTTATTGACGGAATGCTGCAAACCGCTAATATGAGCCGATAAAATGTCTTCGCTTTTCAAATCGCTATATGGTGTTTTGGCCATACTTTCACCCCTTTATTTCCAACGGCTTCGCGCCGTTACTTTGAATTGAGTAACAGATGCACCGCCGCTGACGGAAATCGTTAATTGATTCGCACCAGGAACCAGGATCGGCATAATGATGGTATCAATATCGTGAATCGCCGATACTTGAGAGCCGTCGTTTTTGATGATGTACGCCGTAATCAACGCCGAATCCAATACAAGCGTTTCACCGGCCGATAGAATTCCGGTGAAATTGATGGTGGTATTGTCCGTTTGTAACGTAATTTTTCCGCCATTGTTGGTCCCTTTAATTTCAATCAATGGCTCGGAATTAGCCGTTCCTTTCCGATCCAGCACATAGGTTCCTGGACCCTTCCAGGACATCACATCATCTTCAAGCGCATACCAAAATGGATCCGGACAATAAAACTGCAGTTCGCCCTGGCCAGTTGTTGCGATTTCTTCTAAAGTCGATTCATCCTGCAAGATTCCGTTAATGAATTTGTCCGGTTCATCGGAGAAAATCATCGGCTTTGGTTCTTCAACATCTAAATAAACCGCCAACTGCCGGACCAACGCGCGATATTGAGTGTGGCCTTTTGCGTTGAGTGTCACACCCACCGGTATCACGACCGGACCGTGTCTTTTTTCAAAAAAGAAAGCACCAGGACGACCATAGATCTCCTTGGTGCTTAAGATTTGAGGTGGCAGGATTGGCCTGCCAATGCTGTTCACGATTAATAGATTGCTTAAATCATGACCGTTATAGTTTAGCATTTAGCCGCCCTCCTTTGGCGCGACTTAACGAGTTCCGTCTACGCCCCAATTCCGTATCCATATATGGAGCCGTTACACGCGCGATTTCTCGGCCATCCAGGACGACCGGAACGATAATCTCCAATGGTTGCATGCTTCCTTGGCCGCTGATCGCGTTGAGTTTTTCCGCGATCGCCTCTGCGAATGGTTGCATTGCTTGACCACGTAAAGGAATGATCGCCTCCGGTCCGGCTTCCCCAGCGCCGATTAATTTTGCTCCATCGATGATACCACCGGATGCGTACCAATCGACCGAAATCTTCGGAATCGATGGTGGATTCAATGAGAATTTACCGGTGATTTTAAAATGCGGTAACGGTGGGAGCGATGGCTTCGGAATTTTTAATTTCAGACCGCTGAAAAAGCCCTCGATTTTTTCTACGATGCCGCGAATCTTCTCTTTCGCCGTTTCGATCGGATTTATAATCGCGTTCTTTGCCGATTCAAAATTGCTCTTCGCAGAGGAAACAAGAGATTGGAATCTTGAAACCGCGCCATCTTTCAAACTTTGAATCTTATTAACCACCGACGATCTGATATTTTCCCAGGTGGAAGTGATACTACTCCATAGGCTTTGTACTTTAGAAACCACCGAGGATTTCAATGATTCCCACATTGAGGTCACACTGCTCCACAGGCTCTGAACCTTTGAAACGACCGACGATCTAATAGATTCCCACTTGGCGATCAAATTGCTGGCCAACTCCGCCGCTTTCGCCTTGACCGCATCCCAGGCTTGGGCAATATTATCTTTGACCGTATTCCAAATGGCTACCAGCTTCGGCTTGATGGTATCCCAGTTTTTCCATAGGTAGATACCAATGGCTACTGCCGCCGCAATCGCGGTGATTATCAGGCCTATTGGATTTGTTGCTAAAAACGTAAATGCCGTTCCGAGCGCACGAACGACAGTGATAACCCCTTTAAATACGCTCGTTAGCTTTAAGATTACCGGCAATGCCTGTCCAATGGCCCCGGCCATTATTCCGAAAATTACTAATAATGGACCGATGGCTGCCACCAATACACCGATGATCGCGATCACTTTCTGAACAGTCGGGCTTAAATTTTGGAACCAGGTCGAAACTTTTTGTATGGCCGCCGCAAGAATCGGTAATACCGCATTCGCCAAATCAATAAGCACCAGGCCTAATGGTTCCAAAGCCACTAACGTCTGCCGCCACAATTCTTGTAATTGTGTTCCGAAATTGTTCCGCATGGCTTCGCCGGCACGTTGAGTCGCCCCTTCGACTTGCCCTAATTGGTCCTTTGTGGTGGTCATTGATGTAATTACTTTTGCTTCGAGGTCTTCCCACTGTGTACCGAATAGAGCAACACCGATTTGATTCCGTTTGACCGGGTCTTCCATGGCTGCCAACGCCGCGATGGTAGCATTAAAGGCCGCTTTTCCTCTTTCACCACCGGCCGCTATGTCATTGGCCATTTTTGTAGCATCCAAACCGAGCGCGCGAAACGCCTCTGCGGTCGTTTTACTTCCATCTTTCGCGCGAATATTAAACTCTTTTACCGCATCCCCGACTTTGTCGAGGTTGAAAGCCCCGGCTTGCGCGCCGGAAATAAGGATATTCATCATATCCCTAGCGCTATGACCCATCGTCGCGAATTGTGGCGCGTATTCCCACATGGTATCGAGCAAGTCACCAGCGTAATCGCCGCCTTTTTGGAATCCGACCGTTAAGAGATCGAGTGCTTCTTGAACCGAAATGCCAAAGTTTTTCATTAAGACGTTTGCCATTTTGGTGGATTCGTTAATGTCAACACCAAAGGCATCACGAATAATAAATGCTTGTTCCGATACTGCTTGTAGTTGATCTGTAGGCAGGTTTTGAAGGTTACGAGCCACCTTCGCAACGCCCTCGGCTGCGTCGGCGCTACTTTCCCCGAACGCTTTTAAATATAATTCCTTGGCGATCGAGGTTAATTGTTTTGCTCTTTCGCCGGTAGCACCAAGTGACGCTTGAATTCTCCCTTGCGCCGCTTGCCAATCGGCCGCTGACTTGATAGCAATTCCACCCATAACGGCCATTGGAACGGATAAACTCTGTGTCAATTGCTCCCCGGATGCTCGCATCCGTTCATTCAAGCTAGCCAGGGAGTTTTGAACGTCTTTAATTCCTTTTTCAAAGTTTGATATTTTCGCGCCGATTTCAACAAAAAACTCGGATACTTTAGGTATGCTTTCTCACCTGCCTTGTAACAGGAATGGCATCCGGCCCCATCAAACGAACAGCGCGCTCGAATCGTCTGCGCCGTTCTTCAAGTGAAACATTGTCTTTTTCCCGATCGCGACGACGATACAGATCGGAACTCTTAAGATTCCGCTTTTTGTAATGCGGTTTTGCGAGAATCGCTGTGAAATGCGCCAACAATTCGCCGAGTTCATCTTTGCGCCACCAATATCCATCAACCATCCACTTAATCTCTTTTAGTGTGCTGTTCCAAAATTCATCGGGCTTGATTCCAACTTTAAGAGCGCTCGCATAGAGATCTTCCCAATCGATACGAGCGCTCTTATTTAGTTTTTTTCGATCCCTTGCCGACGCGTTTCCCGGTTTGGTTTGTTTTCCGATTGAGGGAACGCCGATTCTAATGCCGTTGCTGCCTTTTCGATTACCGCTTCAAAGCCAAGTTCATCGATGAGATCGCCTACTTCTTTTTGAGTGATGTCGTATGTTCCATCGCCGTTATCGAATTGATGGAGCAATCCAGCCCACACAACGGTACGAATCGCTTTAAAACCAAGTCCGCCGCGTTCAAAACGAACAAGAATCTCCGGTAACGTTAGACCGAGAGCATCTTCAAGTTCCACCAACGCGTTTGTTGTATAACGCAATGAATAATCACCGTTTAATTTGACAATGCCTTTTGCTTTATTTGCCATTTCATATCCCCCTTTAGTGTTTGGAAATAAAAAAGGTACCCATCAATGGGTACCTATCGCATTAAGGAGTTATAGGAGTCCAAGGTTCATCTAATTGAAATTCGACCGAAACCGTCGATGCATCATTATCCGGCCATTCTTTTGAGATTGTCGAAACGAGCGCTGTCGCTTCTTCGATATCGGTTCCATTTTCTGTCCGACGTAAAACGACAGACTCTTTATTTTTCATCGCATCTTCAAGCGCTTTAAATGCCGCATCGTTTGGAACATAAAGCGCTTCGAGGGAAACCGTATCATCTTGTTTCCCATAAATCCATTTTGTGTGGTCCGAATCTTTGGAGCTTGCTTCGATCAAGTTCCGCGTTGATTCAGTCGAAAGGTTGGTTTGTTCCGCAACCGGTGTCCAGTTTGGAGTGACATCATCGCCAAGGTTCACCAACACCAACACCGCCGCACCATCGATACCTTTAGAACGAGCCATCATTCTACACCTCCATTATTCTGAAACGGAATCGAGTGATTCCTTGTCTTGCTCTTCCATCGGGAGATTCAATGGTTTCCTCTATTTCGAGCCTTGCTAGCATTACCGCGAAGTTCTCCCCAACATCGATCGGTTCCCGGCTGATCGCGTCAAAAATCAACGGGTGGATTTTCAACAGAATTTCTTCATCGCCGGGATAATCCGACCAGGTGTGAATGGTGATTGTCACTTCTTGACCGGCCGAGGTTTTGGAATCCCAGGGAAAGCCGGTCATTTCCCCCAGGACGATATAGGGAAAACGCGCGTGTTTATCCACATAGTCATACACACCACTAACAACGGATTGAATCGCTGGATCTTCGCTTAAACGTTTATACACCGCCGATTTGACAAGGCCTAGCGTTGAAACGAGCTTTTTATTCATCATAGCGTTTTATACAACTCCTCAATTCTTTTGAGGAAATCTTCTCTTTCCGCTTCGAATGCAGGGAAAAGGAATGGCTGTGGTTTGGCCCCTCGGAAATTGATCCACCATTCGCCGGTTTTCGGATGCTTAAAGGACCAAGGTGTCTTTCTACCAGGAATGTCCGGATGTTGCGCGTAAATACCCGTTCCCCATTCTTGATAGGCCGCATAAGGCAATCGCGAACCGACACGCGCCGCCATTCCATTCTGAAACTTTTCGATAACAATCGAAGCACGAAGCGCCCCATCATCCACCGGAGCGCGTTTTTTTGCGCCGCGTTGAATGTCGATCGCTTTCTGATTCACAAGCTCTGCGGTTTCTTTTTTCTTCTTTTTGGCCAGGATTTCAAAACGCTCGATGGTTTTATCCAGGTCCTTCATTTGTACGTTAAGTCTAGGCTTGGCCATCACACCACCTCCGAGCATTCGATAGTCAACATCGTTTTTATTTCATCCGGGTACACATTCACGATTTCAAAAATGCGCCCATCGTAAACAATCCGGTGGTGGACCGTAATACCAGGACGATAGCGCATTTCAATCTCATGGGTGATGCCTCCTTTCACCTTCATGGCTTCGTATCGTCTTTCCCCTTTTATTGGCTTTACGTTCGCCCAGGTAGAAAAAAGATCGCTCCATTCCTCCCGGCCGCCACCCATCGAATCATTCACCCTAGTGGATTCCTGGACCGTTACACGATGCCGCAGTTTACCAATCTTCATCAGTGCATTCCTCCGGTTGGCCAAAATCGCCATCAAACGGATAATCACGCAGATGTTGAATCATCGAAAAATCCGGTGGTGGAACTTGGCCGCGATTTTCGTATAATTGGGCCATTCGGTTAAGCACCCACTGCTTCACTTCATCCGGCGCTTCATTTTCGATGACATTTCCCGTTTCATCAGTGGTAGAAAAATCGGTATTTAGAAAACGCTCCGCTTCATTACTCGCCGTCTTCTTCAGATTTTGAATCAGAGCGTCTTCCAGATCGTTTTCCACCCGAAGAAACAGTTTCATCTCCTCCAGCGTCATCGTTATTTTTAGACTCATTCTCGTCCACCTCTTCCACCAGGCCGGATTCAATCCATGATTTCACATATTTATCCGCGACTTTTAATTCTTTGGAATCGTATTCTTGCCCAGGAGTTAGAACTTCGCTGCCAATAATCAATGCCGATTTCGCTTTGAATTTCAACGTTAATCACCTCCCAAAAAGAAAAGGAAACGGAAAAATCCGTCCCCATTTCATTATGCTGATGGAACTTTCAAGATGACCAAAGCATCTGGACGGATGACACCGCCACCGACGCGACGTTTGTAACGGAAGCCGACCAAACCTTGCTCGATGAATTTCTCCTCAAGACGTTTGATTGATCCGCCGTTCCGGTTAAGGATACGATAACCTTGATAGAAATCACCGAATACAGCTACTTTGGCCTCCGTTCCAGTCGCCCGGAGTGTTGGGATATCATCCTGCGTATAAATTGGATAACCGTTAAATGTTGCCGGCTTACCAGCAATGAGCGATGGCTGCCATAAATATTGTTGATTTCCGTCTTTTAGCAAGCGAAGCGCCAATTCAGTCTGCGAGTTAACGACATATGCCCCATTTCGGCGATATTGCGCTTTGACTTGGTATGGCAACTTAATGAAATCATCAGCATTAACAGCGCCAACTTGTCCAGCATTGAATGTTGGAACCGCAGAGTTGAGAATTCCCTCCGGTTGGCCGTTTGCATGACCGGTACCAACAAACATCGCCGTATCCTCTGCTTCCGCAAATGCGCGAGCATACGAATCAGAGAGATATGCTTCTAGGTTTTGATCCGAATCTTCGAGTTCGTCTTCACCGATCGTAGTCCAGCCGAATACATCTTCTACGTAGATGTATTCCTCATCCGGAACAAGATCGGATTCGCCCTCCGCCCATTGAGCGCCGATACCAGTCTCTAATTTACCCCACACAACCTTAACTTCGTTCAACGAACGGCGACGTTGACGGTTGGATGTTGTAGTGCGCACTTGGGCTAATTGACGAGCGATCGTAATTTTTGGCAATTCACGAACGATCTCGTTATCGAGCGCTTCCGGTACCAAGATTTCGCCAGCCGAATCTTGAACAAGCGCCTTTCTTTCTTCCGGAGTCATTCCGGATTTGCCTTCACGAATGAATTTAAAGAAGGCGGCCTTTTGCTCCGGTGTCATTTGGTTTTGTTTGCTTTTGCCATTTTCGCCGCCAGGCATAAACGGACGATTCGCTTTTGTTTCAAGTTCGTCGATACGAGATTTCAACTCGTCCATTCTTTCGTTAAGTTTAGTAACCAAGTTCTTTGTTTCTTGTGTTGCATCCCCAAGCTTTTCTTTTTCTTCATGGAACGCATCACGCGCTTTTTTGAATTCTTCAAAGACATTGCCTAATTGCTCTTGTAATTGTTTTAAATCCATAGTGATCCCCTTTCTGTTTTTTGGTTTTGATATCATGCGGCTTTTCTTCCCCAGGAGTGGTCCAATAAACCGGCTCCGTTTAGGACAGAAAAGTGCAAGAAAAAAACGCCCTTATAGGCGTTGAAAACTCAATTTATTTGGTTAGTTTTTGATGTGGCACCAATCCATTTTTACTAAAATTTAATTTGTTGAATATCTTGAATCATTTTCAAGACTTCCTGCGCGTGTTTTTCTTCTTCGGCTCCTTGACCTTGTTTTTGGTTATTTTCGCTTTCATCCGCCGCATCCAGGAGCGCCTGCAAAGCCTGAATCGCTTGTTCCACCAACGCGCGGTTTTTCCCGCTTAATACTTTCCCAGCTTTAAGTTCTTGATTGAAACGATAGAGCATCGACATCAACCGGCTGTCGTTTTTGGCCGCTGTGATAACAGCTTGGTCATTGGCGGCGAATGTCACCGGCGAAAATTCATAGAGCTTTACCTCTTTAATGTGACGGATGCCTTTCTCGTTGTCCCATTCGTCTTTTACGGTAGAGAAACCGATGGACAATACATCAATCACGCCATCTTTGATAAGCGTCATGGCGCGTTTTCCTTCTTCGGTTTGCGATATTTTCGCTTTTACAAACAGACCATGATTGTCTTCTTCGAGATGAATCGCTTTCCCGATCGGCGTCCAAGGATCGTGTTGCCATAAAACCTTCACCTTATGGCCGCGTTCCTGGATTGTTTTCTTGAAGGCCCCTTTTTCCACGACATCACCGTAGGAGTCCACGTTTCCGAATACCGATGCATAGCCCTCAAATGTATTGTCGTCTGTTGATTTCACTTCGAAGCTAAACGACTTGACTTCTAGTTCGTTCATCCGGATCACCTCCCGTTTGCAACGCGATTTTTAAAACTACATATCGATAATTCCATGTTTTCATCCCCTTATACGGTATGGTAAACCTCGGTGCATCGGCATTGGATGACTTCTTCAGCCGGACCGCTTGGATCGCCAGGATACATCAATTTGTGGCCGCCGACTTCGTATGGTTCATCGATTCCCCGGCGCTGGCCATCGGCTTTTTTATGCGATTTTCGCGTTCGCTTGTCCGCCGTAGCCACCCATTCCTTCTCCAATTGAAGCCCGGTCTGTTTTGCTGCATACCGGCTTCCGGCGTTCGATGCGCTGATGACCTCGGTGCGAGCAATGACCATCGATCGGTTCGGAATGATTTGTTCAAGATAGAGCGCTTCAATTTGATCGCGAATTTCCGGAACCGTTAACTGTTCCTCAAACCCTTTGCTAATAATTTCTTTAACCATATTTTTAGTGTTATCGTTAATATTAACAATTTTGTTAGCAACGGTAGACGAAATGAATTCTTGGACCGCCTTATCAAAGACATCAAATTCATCCTCTACATCGTCTTTTTTCTCCATTCCTTGGGATGATTTCACCCCTTTGAGGTAGCTATAAACTTCCTTACCGAAAGCATCCATCACCGCGATATATGTCGCCGTTAGCGCTTTTCCCAATTCTCCAGCGTTCTCGTCGAGGTATCTTTCTACCTCATGCACGCCGCCTTCATCGAATGCTTTTAAAACGCCGTTTTTTTCCCTTTCAAATTGTTTTTTGAATTGTCGAGCGACCGAGTTATAAAAGCCGATTCGCTTCCGGTCGAACGACCGCCAATATTGCTTTTTTTGTATAGGAGTTTGCAAATTCAGCCCTGATTTTAGCTCCAGGTTTTTCGCTTCGCCCTCATCTTCCGCTTCATCCGGTGGCTCTTCGTCGTTATTTTGGCCATTCGACGGCTGATCGGGAGCGAGCAACGAAGCATAATCCGGCGCATCCGGGCCTTCAAGTAAGACATTCATCGGTACATAACGGACATCGCCGCCTTCGATGTTTTCAAAACCGAGTTCATAACGGCCCTCGTTGATAGAGAGCAATCCCTTATCGACCGCGTTTAATACGCGATCCCACATTTCAGCCCGATCCTCTTGAAGCGCATCAATAGCATCCAGGTTCACATCCAGGACGAGATTATCACCGAATTTCTTCACCAGCGTACTGTTCAAGCGATCGCGGATTTTATACAAGATCGGAATAACGGTGTCTTGATAGAACGCTTTCCGAGCTTCCTGGTAGTTTGAATACGTCGCATGCTCCATGTCGCCGACGATTTCCGGTGGAACACCGAATGCTGCGCAGATTTCCAAACGGCTCATCTTTTTCAATTCGATAAAATCCATGTCTTTAGGAGATAAACTCATTTCCTTCCAATCCAGGCCGCCTTCCAGGAGCATCGGTTTCCCGGCATTTTTAGGACTCATGTAATGCTCGCGAATTTGTTGTTTTAAACGCTTGTATTGTTCATCGCCGAGCGTCGAATCCGTTACCAATGCACCCGATGGCCGCGCACCATTTTGTAATAACGATGCGTTCCAGTTATTCGCAAAGTTATCGCTGTCAATTCTACGAGCCGCCACTTGGATAGGCGATAAACCGTAGAAATCATCGAGCGCAGAAAAAAACTTAAAGTGCGTGATTTGATCCGCCGGAAATTGCTGTTTTAAGGAATCGTCGATCCTGTATTCATAACCACCAATGAGATCGACAGGATGAGGGATAATTCTCACCCGATCGGGCCGCAGTGCCCATAATTCCTTCGGTGGCCCGGCTTTTGGACCGGCATGCTGCAAATATGCATTGCCAGACAATAACTGAAAGGCAATGAGATGCTCTATCAAATCCTGCCTGGACATAAACGGATTCGGATTATTTAAAAGATCGATCAAGGCATGTTGTGTGATTTCCTTCCGGTCACCGTTCCGCCGCGTTTGAAACAAGAGCCAAGGAACACTCGCGCCGGCATGCGCAATGGCCATAATACATCGATACACCCATATGTTTTTTTCAAATCCCTCTTTTGCTAAATTCTCGTAGTTAACCGGCGTCCAAATTGGTTCACCAAGAAACCAGGCCGCTATTAAACGGTTTACCTCTGATGCTTTTCTTTGAAAGAAACGAGGGATAAAACTACGCCAGTGAATCCCCATTTTCTCACCACCTTTATAGCGAGCGAATGCTCGGTCGCGGTTTGTTATTAAATCGGTTTATAGCTTGTGTGAATGCGTCAACTTGGTCGTCGTTCGCACCGTTAGGGAACGAAGCGCATTCCTCGACGAAATCATGCACCCAAGGAGCAATCTCCGGCGCTGGCAAGTAGATGTTGCCGGCTTCCGCGTCTGCCGATGCCGATGCCGCCCTTGCTACTTTTCCACCGTCCGGATTCACCGGGATAATACCAGGGATTTCATTCCGCAATGTTTGAATAACGGCCGTACCGTTCGCCTTATCCTCAATCAACTTCGCGTAGGCAGAAGGATAACGAGCCGATAGATTACGGATTGCTTGGATTGTCGTCGGAAAATCCATTTGCCCCCGAACCTGGTCGATTAAATATTTGTTTGCGCCGATTCTTCCCCACACTTGGCCAACAACATAGTCGCTGTCTTTATTATCTTTGAACGCACAGTCCCAGGATTGAATGACCTCATCAAACCGAGCCGGCAACGCGCGGTAATATTTCCACCATGACCGTTTGAACATAGAACCCTCGGCAGGCGATGGCCGCTGTTGGTATAAGGCCGACCAAGTACGAGAGCCGACGGACCGCTTCGTTTCTTCGGCCCATTTTTCATCGAATCCGTACTCTGCCCATAACGCCTCGCCGATCTTACGGCCCAATGGATCATCTTCTGATTCACAGACCGCCGGCAACGACAGGACCGTCCATTTGTCCGGTTCGTGTTTTAGGAGCCGGCCAGCCAGGTCATCTTCATGCCATCTTGTGAGAATTAAAATAACCCGGCCGCCAGGCTGCAACCGGGTCGATAGTGTGTCCTTCCATTCAGACCAAAGCATCTCGCGATAGGTTTCCGAATCGGCCTCTTTCCGGTTTTTGATCGGGTCGTCGATGATTAAGAGGTCCGCGCCCTGCCCGGTGATACCACCGCCGATACCGACGGAAATCATACCACCACGATGGCCTTCTATATCCCAATTGGTAACCGAGTTATTATCGCGAGCGAGCGTAATGCCGAATAATTCCTCGCCGAATTCCGCGATTTTATTCCGGTTCGCTTTTCCGAATTTCCGCGCCAGGGAGTCACCGTAGGATACCTCGATCACCCGGCGCTCCGGATTTCGGCCAATAAACCAGGACGGAAAGGTTTCCGTAACGGTCATAGATTTAGAATGGCGAGGTGGCATGAAAATCATGAGCCGTCGAATTTCGCCGCGTTCGACTTTTTCGAGATATTGGCATACCAAATCAGAATGGCGCGAAGGGATATACCGGCCATGATGGACGTATTCAAGATAAACCGAATAATCCTCGCGAGCGAGCGCCTTTTCAATCTCATCAAGATTGTTCATCAGACCGTTTAAGAGCATTTCTTCGTCGGAGTAATTGTTTTGCAAGTTCTTTCGCTTCTTCGTCGTTGAGGATTTCATTTGTGATTTCGTGAGTGATCGAGATGTCGTACTCTTCACGTTTTACCACCTGACCCGAATGATTGAGATCGGCCGACAATCTCTCCTTTCTTCCCCATCTGTCTGGAAATTTACGTTCAAGCCGCCAGGCCGCTGCCTTCCAATCCGTAGCCGCTGCATTTGCGATCAGCATCACGTCCCGAACTTCCGCATCCGCGAGCGCTTTTTCAACCGCATCGTGAAAATCTTTATAAATGCCGCTTTTGGCGCGCGCTCCCTTCCGTAGCCAACGGAAAAAGGTATCCTTCGAGATACCAGCATAGGCCGCCGCCGTTTCCATGTAGTTGCCGGCCCGGATCGCATCAATAATTTTCTTTTGAAGTTCCGGTGTTAGCTTGGTAGGTCTGCCAGCCATCTTCATCACCACACAAAAAACCGACCGGAATGCCGATCGGTTGTATTTTTGTTTGCTGTGAACCTCCCACGACTAAAGTCGCGGGCTTCTCACTTCGCAGTGAGAATTTCCTGCTTCATCGTCCTCGCAACCTACTAACTCCACAGGCGTATGATTCCGACAGTTCCTGCCGTACGATATTTCAAATTCGAACCGCCTTCTGACCGGTGAATTCCTCAAATCGACGAAGGATTACATCGCAATATATTGGATCGAACTCCATCGTGAAGCAAGTACGCCCGGTTTGTTCGCACGCGATCAACGTAGATCCGGAACCGCCAAACGGATCCAGCACCAATTCTCCAGGCTTGCTGGAGTTTTGAATTGCTCGCGCGCAAAGAGCGATCGGCTTCATGGTCGGATGGTCCGCGTTTTTCTTCGGCTTTTCGATGCGCCAGGTCGTACTATCCGAATCATCGCCGGAAAAGACAATCTCGTAGCTTGGCACTTTCACCATAACGGACTTAATGCCGTTAGAGAAGGACAAAACGAAATGATCGCCTTCCTTTTGGACCACCAAGTCCACATCTTCCTCGACGACGGTGTCCTGTTTCCGGCCGCCATACCAGGCATGAGCCGCGCCAGGCTTCCAGCCATAGAGAATCGGTTCATGCTTCCAATGGTAGTCCTGCCGGCCAAGGACAAGGCTGTTTTTTACCCATATCAAGCATTGCTTCATGAGGAACCCGGCATCTTTAAACGCTTTTCTGAAATTCAGGCCTTCCGAATCCGCATGGCACACATAGATCGGACCGCCCTCTTTCAGCGCCGTATACATGGCAACAAAGGCATCATAGAGGAACTGATAAAAAGCCGAATCTTCCATGTTGTCGTTTTTGATTTTCTTTCCATTGCTGCCTTCGTAATCGACGTTATACGGTGGATCGGTAAAAATCATATCGGCTTGTTTGCCGCCCATGAGCCGTAGGACATCATCAATGTTGGTCGAATCACCACACATTAGCCGATGGCGACCAAGCAACCACACATCGCCAGGCTTGGTGATCGGTTCCTGGATTTCTTCGGCCGCTTTATCCGGGTCGAAATTGTCTTCTTTGACCTCGGTTTCTTCTTCGACATAGAACTGTGTCATGAGGTCCTCAATTTCTTCTTCATCGAAACCGGTGATTGTTATATCGAACGCACCGGAATCAAGTTCTTCGAGCAATTCTTTGAGTTTAAAATTATCCCAATCGCCCTCAATTTTATTAAGAGCGACATTTAGTGCTTTCTCTTTTTCCGGATCCAGGTCAACCACCGAAACCGGCACTTCGGACCATCCCAGGTCTTGAAGGACCTTCAATCGCTGATGGCCACCAACCACATATCCGGTCCGTTCGTTAAACACAATCGGCTCCACCAGGCCGAATTCTTGAATGGACCGTTTCAGCTTTTCATAATCCGGATCACCAGGCTGAAGGTCCAAGCGCGGATTGTACGGCGCTGGCTTCAAATCGGTAATTTTTTTATTTTCAACACGAAGATTCATGACAACATTAACACCTCTATTAACGATAAAAATAACATTAACATTAACATAAAAAATAAAACCCACCCGAAAAATTCCGGGTGGTAACTCCATTGATGGGGTAGGTGTTGCCTATTAGCATAATAACATTTTATAGAATTAAAAAAATGCAAGAAAACTGCAAAAAAACTGCAAGAAAACTGCAAAGGTAAGAAAAAGAGAGCCGATCGCTCTCATTTTAGCAACTGCAAGACACCGTTCAGACTGATCGATAGTTTTTGCAAAACCTCGTTTCTCACGTTGAAAATGGACCGTTCCGAATATCCAAGAACATCAGCTGCATATTTCATCGATTTACCATCGAAATAGCGAATTTCAACGAATTTATTCTCTTCCTTGTTCAACGATTCCAGCGACTGCTCGATGCAATTCACGATTAATTCATATTCTCGGATTTTTTCATAAATGTCGAGAGCGCGTTTCGATTCAATCCGATCGATGGCGTACTTTTCCGTAGTGGATCGAATCGAGAAGGTACCGGTTGTCCCCTCCACGATTTCATAGTTTGCGACGCATCCTGGCATAATGTAATCGAGTTGTTTTTTGAGATTGACGATCCCGGATTTGTAATACCGATAATGCCGTAGGATCCGCTCTACCTCCAAGAACCGCCGATCGCTGCGTGTTTTCTTTTTCGCTTTGGTTTTCATGCCGGTCACCTTCCCCTTTTGATTTTTTAAAGCATATGACGATATTTGATGTTCATCTGCGCGTATTGCTCCATGAGTTTGGCACGCGCCACCGTATGGAACCGGTTCATGAACCGTTCCTGGCGCTTCGGACCGAAACCAAACTCTTTATGGAGCGTCTCCAGCGCGATTTGCTCCCAAAGCGCAAGAGCATCGTCGATTTCGCGTTTGCATTGTCCAAGTGTGATTCTTATCCGTTTAGCCATAGAGCAACACCTCACCGTAAGAATTTAGGATTGTATGGTTTGAATTTGTTTTCTCCAGGATTGCAGACTTCAAGCGATTGAATCATGTCGGGAGAACAACCAACTCGCCGCAGATTGGCGATGACTTCCTCCTTGCTTTTGGCCCACATGGTATAGCCCTTTTCTTTGCCAAATTCGAAGTATTTCACGCGCACGAACATCGATATCCGCCTCCGTTACATATTCATCCCGGATAATTTCGCACTGCCATTTCAACTGATCCATGCCATCATCCCCTTATTTTTGGTATTACTTCGCCACCAAATCGTGTGCAGTCATGACCGCAACGAGTCGCGCATTTTTTGAATAACGGACAATACCACCAACAACACATAAGAGCGTCCTCTTCTTTCATCCATTCCGGCCGGTCGTCGTGAATAGATACAAACACATGCATATCATTTCTCCAGGCATTTCAGATAATCGATCGGGATTCCCCGGCTCGATTTCACCAGGTCGCAATGCTCCACAAACCATTCATAAGGGATCGACTTCCGGCCGCCTTGTTTTGATTGTTCCCACCATTTCTCTGCATCCGAAAAACGAAGGAGATACACTTCATGCTTCTTTGCGAATTCCACCAGGAAAAAGGTGATCGCTCCCTGGTCACGCCAGGACTTCAAAAAGGCCATTTGATGTTCCTCGATGTTATCGAGAGGAAATCGGGTGCGTTCCCTCGTCGATTTCGCATCGAAGGCAATCATGCGGCCATGAGAAACACCAATGAAGTCCACCATTCCCTTTTTTTCCGGGAACGCGCTGATGATGCGATTTCCTCGCCGGACCACCTTCCAGGGAGTCGGTACTTTTTCGATGTGAGCAATTCCTTTCATTCGGTAACAACGGTTCGTGTATTCGACTAAATGCTCGAACGCCATGCCGCGATTTGCTGGACTGATGGCCACAATACCACCTCGATAACATTAAAATTAGCGATAAAATTAATATTAATTTAGGCCTTAACATTTTTGTTAACTTTCCAAGGTTCCACCACTGATAACAGATGATAACCGCGAGCTTTCCAAAGAATCATCTGTTTCCAGGAATCCGTTCTGACTTCCCGGTGCTTTTTCGGATGCCGCAGACAATACCACTTTTCATTTTTGGTCATTTTCGTAACCTCCACATCAGATCGCTGAAAAAGAACGTGAGATGTTCATCGGACCAATCATTGAAGTATGATGGTTTCAAACCGACCAATTCACATATCCGAGCGATAATTTCTTGTCGCTTTTGATTCATGGGCCATTCCCCCTAAATTCCATCACCACTTTAAACCGGTATGGTTCAAAACCGCCCACGATCACACTTGCTTCTAACATTTCCACCACATCAGACACCGGAACCCAGCCGCGTGACTTTTGCCGTTCGATGATTTTGTTCATTTCCTTCATCGATATCGCTCGGTAAACTCGCCGCAACCGCTTAAACCGTTTGACGTTCGGCATCAATACCCCACCTTTTGACGTTCATGGTTGACCTTGTTCTTTTCCGAGTATGCGCGCGTGATTTCAGACCAACTGAATCCCAGGAGTTCACCAAGGCCAAGGAAAAGATCAAATGCGATATACCACAGCGTCGGCCCCATCGGACCATCCATGATGTAGACATGGCGTTTCAACGCCCGGAATTGTTTCCGGATGTCATCGTAGTGATGCGGTAACGGTTCGAATTCGCGTGGGATTTCGAATGCCAATCCCAGGCTTAAGAAGAAATGCAATCCGTCGACATATTCCATCAACGCCGCTTCACGCCGCATATTTCGGTCTGCACTCCAAAACTTGAAGTACCGGACTTCGTTCTGTAATTCCGCGATTTCCACATCGAGCGCATCCACCAAATACGGAACGAGATCCATATCCATCGGGATGTTTTGTTTGCGCCGAATGTGATGATCCAGCGCCTCCTGCATGTCAAAGAGATCCCCTAGACTTAAGCCATTTCTCACTCAAATATCCCCCTTTTTATAGAGTCCGAAAATTACGATTCAGACGACGGATAAGGTATTCATCCAACGAATCAATGACGAGCTTTTCTTCGGTAGTGAATCGCGTTAAACAATCCGGGCATTCCCGTCTGCGCTTCACCTTATCTCGCTTTTCACGAACATCCAATACCTTTGTCCGACTGCCACAGATTGGACAACGCATCACTCCCACCTCCAAACCGTTTTCACAGTCCCTTCTCTTCTAGAAATGATCGCGGCATCAAAACCACCGTAAAAATCGTTCGGCGTATAAAAACGACTGACCGCTTCACATTCCTCCTCTTCCGTGTAACAAATCGTCTTGGAAACGTACTCCCCGTTCTGTTGCCAAAAAATAATGGAGAACGGCGCAGGACCGTCGAACCCGACGAATTCAATCAAGGTTTCCACCTCCCGTTTTTTTATCTGGCTAATCGGTAGTTTAATAGTTTCCGATCGCCGACGATTTCAACAAGATAATCCCGACACATTTCGATAATGCGAGAGCCGAGCGCCTCATCGATGTTTAATAGGTCATCCTCTAGGCACTCCGACGATACCATAATCGGCTTGTGATTGAGATACCGATAGTTCACGACAGAATACATGGTTTTGATCTCAAATTCAGTCGCGCCACGTTTGAACAAGTCATCGATAAACAGCACCTCGACCGCCTTCATTCGTTCGCATTTTTGCTCCAGATTTTCAATATCGTCTTTGATTTCATCAAACCCTTCCCGGTACGGAAAATAGAGAACCTCGACTTGATTTCTGATCAAATTATTGGCCACCGCCGTCAGTAAATGCGTTTTTCCGGCCCCAGGAGCGCCTAGGAGCGCGATAGAGTTCCTCCGGCTATGTTTGATACCCGGAAACGATTTAACGTATTTTACGGCGCATTTAAAGGCGTCCTGAACGATCTGTGGACGGTGGTCAAGTGAGAAGTTTGAGAAGTTCAAGCCACGAAACGCTTCAGTGATCTCGGACGCTTTAAAGATTCGTTCAATTTTCCGCTGCACAATGCATTCACAAACGCGTGCAGTGCTGTTATCGACAAAGATAATCCCTAAATCTCGACACTTTTCGCATTTATAGGAGTCCTTCGAGGGAGAGGTCGACGTCATCCCATTTTCCTGGTTCATAATGCGAAATTCTTTTGTCTTCTTTTGAAGATCGGCCATCACTTCCGCGATGCTGGTGAACCGAGCCACCGACAACACCCCCGCGTTTTTGTTTCGTTTGTTTTTCAAGTTCATGCTGCCTGTCCAAGCGAGCTACATCTTCTAACGTTTGAACCTTTTGTATTTCCCAATTAGCAAGGATTCTATCGATGTATTTGATTCTCCGGACATTTTGTTCAAGCGCTTTTCTCATGGCGCAGAGAACAATTTCTTCCGGGAAACGATCCAACCAGTAATTAAGGATTTCAATATCGACAGAAGAAAGCGTCGCTTGAAAGTTTTCTTCATAAAACCTGAAAGCATTAAGGTCGTTTTCTTTTGGACGGTCCTTATCATCATCATCATTATTAGTATTTTTATAATTAGTATTATTATTATTTAGTAGTGTCGGATTTTCCGGATACGGATTTTCCGGATACGGATTTTCCGGATACGGATTTTCAGTATACGGTGGAACCGTATCCGGATTTTCAGTACGCGGTGATTGCTTCACCTCATGAACGATATATTCCACTTTTTCAAATTTGCCCCCGTCCCGGTTTTCAACGCGAGTAACATAGCCAGCTTCGATTAACTCTTTCATAATCCGGTATGTCGCATCTCGGCCGTTCTTGCTGCGATTTTTAAGGTCTTTCATGTTGAACTCCCAATCGTTCGGCAACGAGAGCATATAAGCGAGCAATCCCTTCGCTTGCCAAGAAAGAGTTTTGTCTTGAAGGAAGCCCTTATCCAAGACGACATAGTTGTCCTTTTTATTGATGCGGTAAATCGTCAAAAGGAACACCTCCAGGTTAACCAGGGAGAATTAATCCCCCTGGCCGTTTGCTTTTTGTTGCTCCATTTCCACCGGTTCCGCTTCGATTACTTCCCCTTCCAGGTATTCCGACTCCATATCAATGAAATCATCGACGCGTTCCGGTTCTTCGGTGATGTCTTTACGCACCGTTTCATCGAACGAAATGTTCCGCTGAACTTCGATGGAGATCGGCAAATATTTAATAAGCTGACGAATGACCGTTTTCTTGGCCATCGCTTCGTATTCTTCTTTCCAAGGACCTTTGTCTTTTGCCTTGGAGTGTTTATCGCGAATTCGGTTAATCTCCTCCACCGACATCACATGGAACGCATGGCCGCCATCTTTGAACTTGGCATACGCATAAAACCCGATGAGCTTCCCACGATCACCAAACAGCAATGGTTTGTGGCGCAATTTTTCATCGAGTCCGTATTCAAACTCGAATTCGTCGTTTTCATACACCGCCTCGGCTTTGATGCTTTCAACTTCCCCGGAACGACGGACCAAGTCAATTAAACCTTTGTAGCCGATAACAAACTGTACTTCTTTTGTTCCGCGTTTTTTATTTTCAAAAGGAATCAAATAACAATGTCCAAGAAGTCCAGGCTCCAATCCGAGTTGAGCTGCTTGCATGATAGCTCCCATCAAACTTTTAATTTCGCAGGATAGAAGCGTTGGATTTTGGCGCATTTCAGTAAGAGCAATACGAATAAGTCGGTCAGCATCCATATGTTTTGGTAGCGCCCGTTCGAATTCCGGCTTCATTTTTTGAAGGAGATCGGCGACGGTGACTTTGTCGCCGTTTTGTTTTTTGGCCACCTGGCCGTTTCCGTTCGCTTTCGCTGCCAATTGGTTTTTTAGTTTCTCCGCTTGAGTCATTGTGATACCGCCTTTCTCGATTTGTTTTTAGAGATGCTGAAACGTCGATACGTCGACGCTTGGACGTATTGACGATACAAATCCGGGTGTTCTTTCGCGAATCGTTTAGAATCAAACCTGTTCGAGTTCACTACCGACCATTTCACCGTGTAATCATTGGTATAGCCGCGTTCATATTCACCTAACATTGCTTTGATTTTGTTTTCAATTTCGGCCTTTTTCGCTTCGTACTTCTTGATTTCCGCATTCACCGATTCCAGCTTGTCAATGAGCGAATCCACTTCATCCGGTAATTCCGCCGCATCATCGATAACCGATTCAGCCGGATACAAGAGATTCAACAAGTTTGTACTTGAATCAGATCCGTCCACTTCCGGTGGCCGTTTTTCGATGACGCGTTGCCAAAAATCCGTCTCAATTTCAATCAAGTAATTGATGATTTCTTCGTCACGTTCGATGACATCCCAACGAAACTTATTGCCGCCGATTAAGACCGCGATGTACCATTTAGAGCGACCGGTAACAGCCATGTAGTGCTGGCATTGGATGAAATATTGATCCGGAATCTTTTCGCCTTCCACCCATTCATTCTTGAGGTATTCGCTCGCCGTTTTACATTCCAGGCCGGCATCTTCTCCAACAATGAGCCGGTCTACATTCGCGAGCATGAATGGATACTCCGGATGTTGCAGGATCGCGTTCCGTTTTCGGATTTTCTTCCCGGTGCGTCTCGCGAATTCTTTTGCAACGATATCTTCCAGGACATGACCGAAATATGCCGCTTCGCTTTGTTCTGATTCCACTTTGATGTCCTCGACCTTTTCGTAATACACTTGAACCGGACTTTTATATTTGTTAAGGCCGGCAATGGCGGCCGCATCCGAGCCGCCGATGCCTTTCTGACGTAACCGCAACCATTCAAGATGATCCATGTTCGCCGTCTCTGCCAGGATGATCGGATTCATAGGATCACCTCCTCGTAGTCCACGACTTCCAACAAGTATTCACCAAGGCAATGGGTATCGCAGAAAAGTTCACCTTCATATCGAATCACTTCATAGCCTTTGAAGATTCCAGCGTGACAATGTGCGCATTCACCAATCATCGGAATTGATTGTGGATCGCGTAAACCATACGCAAAACGGTCAAGATTCATATCGAATACCTCCCAAAAAAAATATTTGTATCGGAAGGACCGATGAGATAGAATAGAGATAGGAACATTTTTCATCGGTCCTTTTTTAACGGTTCTCTGGCGCAAGAGAGCCGTTTTTATTTTTTCTTTCTTTCCATTGGCGATAGGCCTCGTTTTCTAGCAACCAAAAACGCTCTTCTTTCGACATTTGGAGCCATTCACGAACCAGGAACTTCATGAAATCAACTCCTTCAACTGCAAGCGCGAATTTCTTAATTCATAGAGCTTTTCCCGAACCAGGCTCGCGCCCTGGCGATCGCCTGCAGATTCTAGAACCTCAACAAAACCTAATAGAAAAATTTCATCTTTCAGCATCTGCATATATCGCTTTTTGCAAAATGTTTTTTTGTTTTGCGAAAACATCATTTCACCTCCTTCCAATTGAGGCCAAATCGTTCCGGGTGTTTCTCCATCGCCTTGAAAACCGTTCGGAGTGTCACCTGGTTTTCATGGACGATTTTGCCTTCCATAAACGTCAGTTCAATAATGATGTTTCGATCGGCATCGAGAAAGCTGATGGCGTATGTCGGTTCCGCTACGGTTTCAAACTCCATAACGGTCGTCTCGATTGGCTGAATGTCCTTGTATCGGGCAGTGATCTCGTCGGTAACACGCGACGGCAACTCATCGAACGATAGTTTTTTGATTTTCATGTGAATCCCCCTTTTTCAGAAAAATGTCTTTGAAATACTTTTGTAAGAACTCCTCCATCTGTGAAGCAATGAAGCACCAGCGTTCGCCCTTCCGTTCCGGGTAGTACACAAACCCACCATTTTCAATGTCGAGCATCGGCTTGTAGCGAGGATGCAGCAGGATATTTTCTTTGAGCCAATCCTCGCTGTATCCCGTTCGCTCCTTGAGGTCTTGCATGGACCACCAGACTTTCATCGACTCCTCTCCCTCCTTCACGCCGTTCGCTCTTTCTTCAACAACAATCGAAACGTCTCCCGCCCTTTTGGCGTGATGAGCGTCTGCACGTCAGCTCGTCCATTTCGCTCCCATTCTTTCAGCTCAAACAACTCTGGCACATATGCCGCGTATGGCTTGAGTTTGTTTTTCTGATCGCGATAGACGAATTTGTTTTTCAACAACCAATCGATGAAGAAACGTTCTTTCACCTGCAACTCTTTCGCTGTGTCTCGGAAATTCGTCAGCAAGTTTCGATCAACCAGCGCGTCGAAATACTCCACTTTCGGCTTCATCGCGGCAATCTGTTCGTTTTGCTTGCGGACTGTTTCCAGTACACCGCGAAACATCAGTTTGGTTTGGTCATCGGCAAACGGAAGATACGTATTGATGAACATGTCCTCATTTGCGACATATCCGCCCGTTTTGCGGATGGTTGGGAGGACTTCATGTGTAACCCAGCGTTTGAACTGTTTTGCTTCGGGTTTTCGACTTGTTAAAATCAAACTGTAAAGACCAGCTTCGTTAATACATAACATTTGTTGCTTTCCACCGGGGGTGTCGATTAAAACTACACCCTTTTCATCTTCGTCTAATCGACCTAAAGCATCGCGACTGTTTTTGATTTCGAGAACATCGCAAACATCCTTACCAACAAACAAAACCTCACCACTTTGAACAACTGTCCTAATTTGTGTTTCGCCATAAGTGAAAACTTGTTGTAACTGATTCATTTCCGTCCTCCCCCCGATTCATTGACTACATGTAACGGTTCATCTAAAAAAATATATTCTTCAAAATTCAAACCATTTTCATCGCAATACTTTTTCAATCTCCCTAGGAACTTTGGTCCTGCCATACTATTCGAATTTAAAACCCTGTATAAATGTGCCGCATCTAGCCCTAACATTCTAGCAAATTTACGGTACCCTCCATTTGCCTTTTCTTCCATCAATCCTTTCAACTTATCTTTGTCAATGTACACTTTACCACTCCCTCCTTAGTTGTTGTATGCAGTCAATGTTGTTTACATGTAAAATATAACATCGTTCGTTACATACAGTCAATACTTTTTTATTATTTTTTATCTTTTGTTGTTTACAAACAACAAAAGATATGTAACATTGATTTCAGACAATACAAAAGAGGAGGTTGTCAATATGTCCTTTGATAAACAAAAGTTTGCCGAGTTATTAGAAAAAGCAAAAGGAAATAGATCAATAAACCACTACGCCCAAAAATCAGGAGTTACATCTGCTCATATATCAAGATTACTTAGATGTTTACTAGACAGCCCTCCCACTCCACAGACGATAAAAAAATTAGCTGACCATGCACACAACGAGGTTACTTATGAAGATCTCATGCGAGCCGCCGGCTACATCGATGACGATACAAAAACAGATCTCCCCGCCCTCACCGAGAAAGACGAGCGCGACATCCAGAAAGAATTGGAGAACATCATTAAAGGTCTCAAAACAGGAAACGGCTTCGCCGCATTCGGTGGAATGGACATTGACGAACTTGACGAAGAAGATCGGGAACTGCTGATTGCTTCGCTGGAAAACTCCCTTCGACTTGCGAAACGCATTGCAAAAGAGAAATTTACTCCAAAAAAACATAGAAAAGAATAAGTTTTTCAGGGGGAGAGCTTAATGGCTAATCAGATAAAACAGATAGTAGAAAAATTAGTCAAAAAGCATGGCACAAATAACCCCTTTGAGATTGCATCACAGAAAGGAATTGTGCTGTTGTTTGAACAATTGGGAGGAATCTATGGCTACCATCATAGCTTTAAACGAATAAACATTATCCACATTAATTCAGAATTGAATGAATCCATGCAACGTTTTGTTTGCGCACACGAGCTTGGGCATGCAGTTTTACATCCCGAACTAAGTACCTCATTTTTGCAAAAAAACACGCTTTTCTGCATGGATAAGGTGGAAAGGGAAGCGAATGAGTTTGCGGTTGAATTGCTTCTGTCGGATGATGTGCTTTATACATACCGCGGTACTGATGCAACCATTTATGAGGCCGCGGCGACATACGGAGTGCCATCAAAACTTATTCACTTAAAAAAGGCGGTGAATTAAATGAGCTTGTATTCATTACAAAACCAAATCCTGCAATCGAAGAAAAAGCTCACGGATTTAAAAATTAAGCTACAAAAACAAAAAGATACTGAATTAAAAATAAGAAAAGAGATCCAAAGGATTGAAAAGACATTGTCAAGAAGCACCGGTTCATCCATAACAACGAAGTTAAGAAATATCCAGAGACAAGAACAAAAATTAGACGCGGCTTTAAAAGAACAAAGCAATCTAATGAAAAAAATTAACGATGAAGAGAAAAAACTCAGAAGGCTGGAAGAACAACTCATCCGAGAACAGAAGAAAGAGGCAGATAAGCTAACAAAATCATTAGAACATCGGATTCATACCGACGCTCTTGACCAAATCCAATTACAACTTGAGCAATTAAAACAACAGGCTGCACAGAGTTTGGAAATAGACAACAAAAAAGAAAACATTATTTACGATGTGTTCATTTCTCACGCTCACGAGGATAAAGAGGCGATAGTGACAGAGTTATCTCAAAAGCTTAGTAGAGCCGGGCTGAGGGTGTTTGAAGATGTGAAAGTCATCAATCTTGGGGATAGTCTGTCTGACAAGATCAATGAAGGCATAAAATACTCAAAGCTCGGCATAGTCGTTTTATCTAAAGCCTTTTTCCGAAAAGGGTGGACTCAGTACGAATATAAAGGATTCCTCCACAGAGAAATAGAAGAGGGAAGAACCGTCATCCTCCCTATATGGCACGGTGTTACGAAGGAAGAAGTGGCGCAATTCAACCCCGTACTAGTCGATAAAATGGCCGTAAAAACCGAGGAACACTCAATCGATGAGATAGTGGATATGATATTACGAGTCGTTCCTTCACAATAATTTTTTATCATGCAATAAAGTAATAATTCGATAAAAATCCATGCTGTGTCCAAAATCATCACAGTTATATCCAGCTGCCTTATAGGCATTATATGCTTCCTTTGCCCATTCAGGCACTTTGGGATTGATCAAAGAGTTTTTCATCAATATCGTGGTCAGCCGATTTTCCATTTGAGCCGATTCCAGGCGGTTAATTCGCTCGAGAATATCCATTGTCATCACCTTTCCTTTCGCGTCAATTTTATTATAACAAAGATTCTCATACAGAGATAGAAAGGAATTGAACATGGTTGGAACAGAAAAATCCCAACACAAAAGGAGGTGGTGCATCTAAAAAATTTTGACTTCTGAACCAAACATATATTCTGCTTTGCAAAGGGAGGGAGAGAACATGGCCAGCATTCAAAAAACCAAAAGTGGCTGGCGCTATCGCGTCTCGTATAAGGAAAATGGGAAGTACAAAACTAAAACAAAAGGCGGCTTCCGCACCAAGAAAGAAGCCGAACTTGCGGCCGCGGAATTGGAGAAACAGCTGCATAAGGGATACGACATTAACGCTGGCGATCAACTCTTTTCTGAATACATGCGGAATTGGTACGAGATTTTCCGCAAAGGGAAAAAGAGCATGGACAATGACAACGACATTAGACGCGCGGTGGAATTTGTGGAGAAGTATTTTCCAGACGTGAAATTGAAGGAATTGACGAGAGAAATGTACCAAAAGGCTCTAAATGATTATGGGGAAACACATTCCACAGCTTCCGTGAAGAAGCATCATACCTATATGAAAGCGTGTTTGAAAGAGGCTTTAGCCGACGGAATTATCCATAAAGATCCGACATTTAGCGTGGTAGCAGTCGGGAAAGTGGCGCCAAAGGACGAGGAAATCAAATATTTGAACTATGAAGAAGTGGCCAAGCTATTGAGGATAACGACTGAGAACTTGCAGTTACGATACATTTCGCGATATATCATTTTATTTGCTTTGGCTACCGGCGCGCGCTTTTCAGAAATCATCGGCTTAACTTGGGATTGCGTTGACTTTGAAAATAAGGCTGTCGCAATCAATAAAACGTGGGATCATAAATATAAAAATGGATTTGATAACACAAAAAACTATGCTTCAAAACGAACAATCACTATTGACGAACATACATTAAGCATTTTGAAAGATTTGAAGTTAAAACAAACGGAACTAGCTTTAAAAACGGGTTTGAGAAACGAGCACAATCTTGTTTTTGTGAACAGCCAATTCAAACTTGTCACGAATACAGCAGTAAACAAGACGTTGCGTCAATTATGTAAGAAAGCCAAAATTAAAGAAATCACGTGTCATGGCTTACGGCATACTCACGCCTCGATGCTACTGTTTAAAGGCGTGAACATTAAGTATGTTTCCAGACGGTTAGGTCATAAAGACATTGTGACTACCCTCCAAACGTATTCGCACATCATGGATGAAATGGAGCAGAAAGAATCGCGCCAAGTAGACATTACAATGAAGGAACTCTACAATGCAAAATAAAAAAAAGCCGTGCAAAATTCGTGCAAAATTTTTTCGAAATCTATGGGATTCTTTCGGATTCCAGAAAAATAAAAAACGACCGCAAACGCAGTCGTATCAAGGGTTTCAAGATTTTCAATCTGAAACAATCGGATATTAGAAATGGAGACGGTGGGAGTCGAACCCACGTCCAGAGGTATCGCCACTTAAGCGTCTACGAGCGTAGTCGGTATATTTATGTTTCGCTGCTTCTTCCGCCTACCGACAGGCATCCGAGCAGCTAGTCTGATTATTCTCTTCCCTCGTCCTCAGACGGCGGACTTGGGCGTAGCCCACTTGTTATGAACCCCTAGGCCGCCACATGGGCGATGGCGGTAGGAGTTAGCCGCGTTAATTAAGCAGCTAAAGCGTAGTTTTCTTTGCCAGTTATCTTTAAGTGACGTTTTTACGAGGACGATCCCCTCGGCTCGCAGCTTAAGCTCGATCTACCCCTGTCGAATCCGTAACGTCCCCGTATAAGAGAAACGTACGAAGGAAGCTTAAGCTTTTATAACTGGCTGACACTTTTTATTATATCACATTTCAGGTGCTTTGCAATTGTAACATACTGGGTTTATTTCTGCCGTTCGCGGAAAGCGCGTTCGACTTCGCGTTGGGCTTCTTTCTTTTTCATATCTTCCCGTTTGTCGTATTTTTTCTTTCCTTTTCCGACGCCTAGCAACAGTTTCGCAAAACCATTTTTAATGTATAGCTTGAGCGGCACGAGCGTATAGCCTTGTTCTTTTGTATAGCCGATGAGCTTGCTAATTTCGCGACGATGAAGCAGTAGTTTGCGCGTCCGCAACGGATCATGATTGTAACGGTTGCCTTGTTCGTACGGACTAATATGCATATTATGCAAAAACACTTCACCTTTTTCCACTTTCGCAAATGAATCTTTTAAGTTCACCTTGCCTGCGCGAATCGACTTAATTTCCGTTCCTTGCAACACAAGTCCTGCTTCGTACGTTTCTTCAATGAAATAATCGTGATGTGCTTTTTTATTTTGAGCGATCAGCTTTCCTTCCCCTTTTGGCATTTGTTTCCCTCCCTTCAGACAACGAATATTTTAGCAAAAATAAGAAGAAAGGAAAAGCCTCATCAGTGGAGGCTTTCCTTATCGTTTTTTCTTTTTCTTCTTTTTCATGTTTGGTATATCTTCATAAAACTTTTTCTTTTTCTTCGTTTTTTTCGTTGGCCATTGCTCTTCTTTTTTCTTTTTCTGTTTTCCTTCGATGACGACTGGAGCAGCTTTCGCTTGTTTACGTTTGCGCCCTTTCATACCGACAATTTCAAAATCGACGATGCGCTCCTCTTTATTGACATTAATGACGCGCACAGTAATTTCGTCACCGATGCGGTACACTTTCCCTGTTCGTTCGCCGATCATCGCATAATGCTGCTCATCGTAATGATAATAATCGTCCGTTAAATAGCTAACGTGTACAAGCCCTTCGATTGTATTCGGCAGTTCAACAAACAATCCAAAGTTTGTCACCGAGCTAATAATGCCGTCAAACTCCATGCCAATTTTATCTTCCATAAACTCTGTTTTCTTCAAATCATCTGTTTCGCGCTCTGCCTCGACTGCACGACGTTCCATATTCGACGTATGTTCGGCAATTTCCGGAAGCTTCTCCGCCCATTTTTGCTGCGTTTGTTCGTCGATTTGCCCGTTAATTAAATACGTGCGAATAAGGCGATGCACAATTAAGTCTGGGTAGCGACGAATCGGTGACGTAAAGTGCGTATAAAATTCAGTCGATAATCCGTAGTGACCGAGACTTTCGGCATCATAACGCGCTTGCTTCATCGACCGGAGCATGACGGTTGATACGACCATTTCTTCTGGCTCGCCACGTACCGCTTCCAACACTTCTTGCAAGGCGCGCGGATGAATTTGGTTTCCTGTTCCTTTGACAATATAGCCGAAATTCGTAATAAACTCTAAAAAACGCTGCAGCTTCTCAGGCTTCGGATCTTCATGCACACGATAAATAAATGGAACGTTCATCCAATGAAAATGTTCTGCAATCGTCTCGTTTGCCGCTAACATAAATTCTTCGATTAATCGTTCAGCAACAGAACGCTCACGCAAGATGATATCATACGGTTTTCCATTTTCATCGACAAGCACTTTCGCTTCTTTAAAGTCAAAATCAATGGCACCGCGCTTCATGCGTTTGTTGCGTAAAATATCCGCTAACTCTGCCATTGACTCAAACATTGGTACAAGCGGAGCATATTTTTCTCGCAGCGCTTCGTCACGATCAACGAGAATACGGTTTACATCAGAATACGTCATACGTTCGGTCGTGCGAATGACGCTTTGGAAAATTTCATGGCTCACGACTTCACCGCGATCGTTTATTTCCATCTCGCACGACAACGTCAAGCGATCGACTTTCGGATTTAATGAACAAATACCGTTTGACAAGCGATGCGGAATCATCGGGATGACGCGGTCAACTAAATAAACGCTCGTTCCGCGCTCATATGCTTCGCGGTCAATCGGCGAGCCTTCCGTCACATAGTGGCTTACGTCGGCAATATGAACACCGAGTTTATAGTTTCCGTTTTCTAATTTCGTTACAGTCACCGCATCGTCTAAATCTTTTGCGTCCTCGCCGTCAATCGTCACAATCATTTCGTTGCGTAAGTCCCGTCGACCCTGTAAATCTTCTTCCGAAATTGTATCCGGAATGCTGTTCGCATGGGCAATGACGTCTTCCGGAAATTGCAACGGCAATCCATGTTTATGGATAATCGATAAAATATCGACCCCCGGATCGTTTTTATGCCCTAAAATTTTAATAACTTCTCCTTCCGCACTAATACGTCCTTCCGGATACGTCGTTAAACGAACGACAACTTTATGCCCTTCAACGGCACCGTTTGCGGCATGTTTCGGAATAAAAATGTCGTTGACGATTTTTTTATCGTCTGGAATGACAAAGCCAAAGTTTTTGCTTTCTGTATACGTACCGACGACTTCTGTAATGCCCCGCTCAATAATGCGGACGATCGTCCCTTCTTGACGCGCCCCCGTTGCTTGTCCGTTGACACGCACAAGAACGGTGTCGCCATGCATCGCATTCTTCAATTCCGACGGTGGAATGAAAATGTCATCAAGCGTCGGATCTTCTGGAATAACAAACGCAAATCCTTTCGCATGGCCGGTCACTTTGCCGCGAATTAAGTTCATTTTCTCCGGCAATCCATACCGATTGCTTCTCGTTCGGACGATTAGTCCTTCTTCTTCTAATGCGACAAGTGTTTTGACAAGTTCTTTAAATTCGGCTGCGTCTGTAATATGAAACGCTTCTTCTAGCTCTTGAACAGTCAGAGGTTTATACGCTTCATCACGCATAAACGATAATAATTTTTCCTTCATTTACTTCCTCCTTTCGAGGATTACCAATCTAATGATTCTAAAAATGCATAAATGTCTTCATGAAGCTGTTCTTTTTCTTTATCAAGCGTAATGACGTGTCCTGACTCCTCATACCATTTTATTTGTTTTACGGGAGACTCGACGCCGTTATAAATAATATTTGCACTATCTGGGTTAATCATGTCATCATGACGCGCTTGTACAACAAAAACAGGTGCATAAATGAAATCTAAATGATCGCGTACTTCGGCAATGAGTTGTTGCAATGCTTTTAATGTTTTCATCGGCGTTTTCGCAAACTCCGCCATTTCGCGCTCGATTTGCTCCTCGCTTTTTCCTTCTCGCTTTTTATATTCGCGAGCGTATGCTAAAACTCCTTCATACATCGTCTGTTCGCTTTTAATATACATCGGGGCACACATTGGTACGATGCCAACGACAGGAACAGTATAGCCAAGTTTTAACGAAAACACACCGCCAAGCGATAATCCAACAACAGCGATTTTTTCATGGGTTTGTTTTAAATATTCGTAGGCGTTCATCACATCTTGCCACCAATCTTCCGGGCCGGTATGAACGAGCTCCTCTGGCGGCACGCCATGTCCTTTATAAATTGGAGCGTGGCACGTATATCCTTTTGATTGTAAAAAACGACCAAGCATACGAACATCCGCCGAATTTCCAGTAAATCCATGCAATAATAAAACAGCACGTTCACCAGCTTCAAACGTAAACGGTTGTGGTGCAACAAGTTTCACAAATGATTCCTCCTTTCTCCACGAAAAAAGCGATCCACATCGCTGGACCGCTGTTACAGTTCAAAATAAGTGACAGCTACTGTTAATACGAAAAACAATACCGCAAGCACAACAGTCAGACGGTGTAACACCGCATCAATGCCGCGTGCTTTCTGTTTACCAAACAATTGTTCAGCACCGCCGGTAATCGCACCAGAAAGCCCTGCACTTCGACCTGATTGCAATAAAACAACCGCAATGATTCCAATACAAACAATTACAAGTAACGTAACAAGAAACGCATGCATACTTTACACCTCCAACGACGCACATCACAATAGTTTTATTTTAGCATAACACTATTCATTTGTACAACGGACGAAAAGATACGGGATAAAACTTTATCAAAAACATTAGACAAATCATATGCTAAAAAAACACAGAAAGATTGCAAAATTTGTCGAAAACATCTTTTTCCCCCTTGATTTTGTTTTACAATTCGAATAAAGAGAGGGGTGATGCAAATGAACAGAAACCATTTTTTGAGTCCCTAAAAAATCTAAAATTTTATTAACACAGGAGACATGTCCCCGATTCCATTGAAGCTCGTTACAAAGCAAATCGAGCTTCAACTGTGTTATAAAAAACAGCTACATGTTTCCTAAGAGGTGCCTTATATAACAAGTGAAGCCTTGGAACTCCGACCCAAGGCTTCACTACTTTCAGAAGCTAGGACTGTGACGAATGTTGCTGCTTTTTTAACTTGTTGACCATGAGAAACACTCATTTGTCTAGTTGACATTTTATTTCGTGTTCTAGTTCCTCAATCTCCAACCTCCATTTATCACGTGTACTGTACAGTACTTCACATATAAAACTTGAAAAAGAGCTTTTATTTTCGGATATCTCCTGTTCTAATTTTATTAAATCTCGTTTTAGTCTTTTAACTGCTTCTTTTTTCTCTTCGATTGATAAGTATTCGTAAATTTTTCTCATCATTATCTCCTCATATCAGTTTTGATAAAATATAAAATTAAAGGATTAACCAAGTAATCGTTCTTGCAATAGCATCAGCGATAAGTAACGAATATGTACCAGGTACTCTCGCTTCGATTAATAAGGAATTTAGTTTAGTTTTAATTGTACTTTGAGCTAAATCATTCGCATCATCAATCCAACTTTCTAGATCATCTAATGCTTCTACAACTTTGCTTTTATTATTATTAAAATATTTTGCTGTATCCTCATCAAACCATTTCAATATATAGTTTAAAACATCTCCGCCTTTATCAATGGCAGCTTTAATAATTTTAATTGCTTGTTTAACTAGGAATCCTTTTATCCCATAAGGCTGCACTTGTTGTTGAGTAATTTGTGCATTTTGAATAGTTGGTGTAATTGTCAAAAACGTAGCGGTAGATGTTTCTTTTTGTACAATGGGTGTATTATTTGAAGTCGCACTTGCTAAATTGACACCTATCATAAAAACAGACGAGAGACCAAAAACTCCTGCCAAAATTGCAATAAATATTTTATTTATCATTTATTTATCATTCAAATCTCCTCTCCTAACCCTTTTTTACAATTCAATCATAGCGGCACTCATTTTTCTTTGTCTATATGTATTCTTCGACATACTTCTTCTAAAATCGACATAACGTACAAAAACAACAGGATGCCCCCATGCGAAGGCATCCTTATTTCTTACTTCTTCAAGTTGTAGAACGTTTTTACTCCATCGTATACCGCTGTTTCACCTAATTGATCTTCAATGCGAAGCAATTGGTTGTATTTTGCAACGCGGTCTGTGCGTGAAGGTGCACCTGTTTTAATTTGACCTGCGTTTGTTGCGACGGCGATGTCGGCGATTGTGCTATCTTCTGTTTCACCAGAACGGTGAGAAATAACCGCTGTGTAACCTGCGCGTTTCGCCATTTCAATCGCTTCAAATGTTTCTGTTAATGTACCGATTTGGTTTACTTTAATTAAGATCGAGTTGCCGACACCTTGTTCGATACCTTGTGCTAATTTTTTCGTATTTGTTACGAATAAGTCGTCACCGACGAGTTGTACTTTTTTGCCTAGACGCTCTGTTAATAATTTATGACCAGCCCAGTCGTTTTCGTCTAAGCCGTCTTCGATCGAAATGATCGGATATTTGTTGACAAGTTCTTCATACCAAGCAACCATTTCTTCTGACGTTTTCACAACGCCTTCGCCTTCTAAATGGTATTTGCCCGTCTCTTTATTGTAAAGCTCAGAAGAAGCCACGTCCATCGCAAGCATCACTTCTGTACCTGGTTTGTAGCCTGCTTTTTCAATCGCTTCGATAATTGTTTCAAGCGCTTCTTCGTTCGATTTTAAGTTTGGAGCGAATCCACCTTCATCACCAACAGCTGTATTGTAGCCTTTCGCTTTTAATACAGATTTTAAGCTATGGAAAATTTCTGCTCCCATGCGAAGCGCTTCACGGAAGTTCGGTGCGCCAACTGGCATAATCATAAATTCTTGAATATCGACGTTGTTATCTGCATGCGCACCGCCATTTAAAATGTTCATCATTGGCACTGGCAATGTTTTTGCGTTAAATCCGCCTAAATATTGATATAGAGGAATGCCTAAGTAGTCAGCAGCTGCGCGCGCAACAGCCATTGAAACGCCTAAAATTGCGTTTGCACCTAATTTTCCTTTATTTTCTGTACCGTCTAACGCAATTAATGCACGGTCGATAGCAACTTGCTCTGTCACATCGTAGCTACCAATTAATGCTGGCGCGATGACTTCGTTTACGTTTTTCACTGCTTGTAATACACCTTTACCAAGGTAGCGACCTTTGTCGCCATCACGCAATTCAACCGCTTCATACTCACCTGTTGACGCTCCACTCGGTACAAGGGCACGTCCGAACGCACCTGATTCTGTATATACTTCTACTTCTACTGTCGGATTGCCGCGAGAGTCTAATACTTCACGAGCATAAATGTCAATAATTGTTGGCATCGTTCATCACTCCTTTTCTTATTTCACAATTAACGTTTTTCCTGTCATTTCTTTTGGTTGTTGTAATCCGAGCAAATCAAGCATCGTTGGCGCTAAGTCTCCTAAAATGCCATCTTGACGAAGTGTAATGCCTTTTTTCGTCACGATGACCGGAACCGGGTTTGTCGTATGCGCCGTATTCGGACTGCCGTCTGGATTTGTCACCTCGTCCGCGTTCCCGTGGTCAGCGGTAATAATCGCAATCCCGCCTTTTGCCAGAATCGCATCGACGACTTTTCCTAAACATTCATCGACTGCTTCGACTGCTTTAATCGTCGGCTCTAGCATTCCGGAATGGCCGACCATATCAGGATTTGCGTAGTTTAAAATAATCGCATCGAATTTATCCGCTTCAATTTCTTTTAATAGCGCTTCTGTTACTTCGTATGCGCTCATTTCTGGTTTTAAATCGTATGTGGCTACTTTTGGCGAGTCAATTAAAATGCGCTCTTCGCCAGGGAACTTTTCTTCACGACCGCCGCTCATAAAAAATGTAACGTGCGGATATTTTTCTGTTTCGGCAATGCGCAATTGTTTTAACCCGTTTTGTGACAATACTTCACCGAGCGTATTGTCAAGGTTCGTCGGCTTAAATGCCACATACCCTTTTACTGTTTCACTAAAGTGCGTTAAGCATACGAAAAACAAGTTTTTCGGATGTTTCGGTCCACGATCGAATGAACGGAAATCATCGTTTGTAAACGTGTTTGAAATTTGAATCGCACGATCTGGACGGAAATTGTAGAAAATAACCGCATCGTTATCTTGAATCGTTGCGACTGGCGTTCCATCTTCACGTACGATCACAGACGGTAATACGAATTCGTCGTAAATGCCGTTCGCATATGAATCATCGACGCACGCAAGCGCATCGCGATATGCTGGACCTTCTCCATACACCATCGCACGATACGCTTTTTCGACACGCTCCCAACGTTTATCGCGGTCCATCGAGTAATAACGACCGGATAATGTCGCGATTTCACCGACACCAATTTGTTCGATTTGCTCATTTAGCTGTTGAATGTACGTTTTCGCCGTTTGCGGACCGACGTCACGTCCATCTAAAAAGCCGTGAATATACACGTTTTTTACGCCTTCTTTTGCAGCGAGCTTGAGTAAAGCGAATAAATGGTTAATATGGCTATGCACACCACCGTCAGAAAGAAGACCGAAAATGTGCAAATTTGTTCCGTGTTTTTTCACATGATCCATCGCTGCTAAAAACGTTTCGTTGCGCTCAAACTCACCTTCGCGAATGGCGATATTGACACGCGTTAAACTTTGATACACAATGCGACCAGCACCGATGTTTAGGTGACCGACTTCCGAGTTCCCCATTTGCCCCTCTGGAAGTCCAACCGCTTCGCCGCATGCCGTTAACGTCGCATGCGGAAACTCATTCCAATAGCGGTCAAAGTTCGGCTTTTTCGCCTGCGCCACCGCATTTCCGAACGTTTCCTCCCGAAGTCCAAACCCATCTAAAATAATTAGTGCTACTGGTTGTTTGCTCATTTTCCTGCCTCCACGAGTTGTAAAAACGATTGTGGTTCTAGGCTGGCGCCACCGACTAGTGCGCCGTCAATATGTTCTTGCGCTAAAAATGCACCGATATTTTCCGGCTTTACGCTACCACCGTATTGAATGCGTACCGCATCAGCCGCTTCTTGTGAGAATTTGTTCGCAATGACTTGGCGAATGTAGCCGCATACGTTGTTTGCATCGTCTGCTGTGGACGATTTTCCTGTTCCGATCGCCCAAATTGGCTCATAGGCGATGACAACTTGCTTTACTTGTTCTTCTGTTAAGCCTTCAAGCGCTTTTTCCACTTGTGCGCCAACAACTTCGTTTGTGCGATTGCTTTCGCGCTCTTCTAACGTCTCCCCGCAACAAACGATTGGCACAAGTCCGTGCTTAAATGCCGCAAGCACTTTTTTATTGACTGTTTCATCTGTTTCCGCAAACATTTCACGGCGTTCGGAATGCCCGATGATGACATACTCCACACCGAGATCTTTTAACGCAACAGGACTGATTTCGCCTGTAAAAGCACCTTGATCTTCAAAATGCATGTTTTGCGCACCAATTTTTACATTTGTTCCTTTTGTCGCCTCAACTAAATGCGCTAAAAAGAGGGCTGGTGCACATACAACGGCATCCACTTGCTCGTTGGAAGGAACCTCATGTTTTACTTCTTCCACAAACTGAAGCGCCTCTTTTAACGTTTTATGCATTTTCCAGTTGCCTGCAATAATCGGCTTTCGCATCGCTTTAATCCCCTTTCTTACTTATCGTTTAATGCGACGACGCCTGGAAGTTGTTTACCTTCCATAAATTCAAGCGACGCACCGCCACCTGTAGAAATGTGATCCATTTTGTCTGCAAGTCCGAACTTTTCAACCGCTGCTGCCGAGTCGCCGCCACCGATGACCGTGTATGTATCTTTCGCATCAGCAAGCGCTTGAGCAACAGCTTTTGTTCCTTCAGCAAACGCATCCATTTCGAATACGCCCATTGGACCGTTCCAAATAACAAGTTTTGATTTTAAAATGACGTCGCGATACAATTCGCGTGTTTTCGGACCGATGTCAAGTCCTTCCCAATCGCTTGGGATTTCGTCGATGTTAACGACTTTTTTATTCGCATCGTTTGAAAAATCATCAGCTACAACTGCATCCACAGGCATATAGAAGTTCACGCCTTTTTCTTTCGCTTTTTCCATGAACGATTTCGCTAATTCAATTTTATCTTCTTCTAATAACGATTTTCCGATTTCATATCCGAGCGCTTTCACAAATGTATAAGCTAATCCGCCACCGATAATTAAATTATCGACTTTGTCTAATAAGTTTTCGATGACGCCAATTTTATCTTTTACTTTCGCCCCACCAATGATTGCCGTAAACGGACGATCTGGATTAGATAACGCCTTTCCTAACACTTCAATTTCTTTTTCCATTAAGAATCCAGCTACCGCAGGCAAATGGTGAGCAATGCCTTCTGTCGATGCATGCGCGCGATGTGCTGCACCAAACGCATCGTTGACATATACATCCGCAAGTTCTGCGAATGCTTTCGCTAATTCTGGATCGTTTTTCTCCTCACCAGGATAGAAACGTACGTTTTCAAGCAATAACACATCGCCTTCATTCATTTCAGCAATCGCAGCTTTCACTGCATCGCCATACGCTTCATCTGTTTTCACGACGCGCTTGCCAAGCAATTCACTTAAACGTTCTGCCACGGCATTTAAGCGCATCTCTTCAACAACTTTTCCTTTCGGACGACCAAGGTGGCTCGCTAAAATGACTTTCGCTCCTTGTTCCATTAAATATTGGATCGTTGGGAGCGCGGCGCGAATGCGTGTATCGTCAGTGACGACACCGTTTTGCATTGGCACGTTAAAATCGACGCGGCAAAATACACGTTTCCCTTTCACATCAATGTCACGGACGGTTTTTTTGTTCATGGAGAGGCCTCCTTATTCGTGTGATATATAGAAAGGGAGTGGGGATGAACCCCGCTCCCCTTCTCGGTATGTCCAACTATTTATTATAAACCGTTTTGGGCAAACAATCCAAAAAATTATAAACCTTTTGACGCAATGTATGCAGCAAGGTCAACAACGCGGTGAGAATATCCTGTTTCGTTGTCGTACCAAGAAAGAACTTTCACCATGTTTCCTTCAATAACCATTGTGGACAGTGCATCGATTGTTGATGAAACAGTCGAACCGTTGTAGTCACGAGAAACCAATGGCTCTTCGCTGTAAGCAAGAATGCCTTTTAATTCACCTTCTGCCGCTGCTTTTAACGCTGCGTTTACTTCTTCCACTGTCACTTCTTTTTCAAGTTCAGCAACAAGGTCAACAACAGATACGTTTGGTGTTGGTACACGCATCGCCATACCATTTAATTTTCCTTTTAATTCAGGCAATACAAGTGCTACTGCTTTTGCCGCACCTGTTGATGTTGGAATGATCGATTCAGCTGCTGCACGCGCACGACGCAAGTCTTTATGCGGTAAATCAAGAATTTGTTGGTCGTTTGTGTATGAGTGTACTGTTGTCATCATACCGCGAATGATGCCGAATTTTTCATGTAATACTTTCGCAAATGGCGCTAAGCAGTTTGTTGTACAAGATGCGTTTGAAATAACATGATGGTTTGCTGGATCGTATTTGTCTTCGTTTACGCCCATCACGATTGTAATGTCTTCATTTGTCGCTGGTGCAGAAATGATGACTTTCTTCGCGCCTGCTTCTAAATGTTTCGCTGCGTCTTCGCGTTTTGTGAAGCGTCCTGTTGACTCAACAACGATATCAACGCCAAGTTCGCCCCATCCTAAGTTTGCTGGGTCGCGCTCTGCTTTGACGATAATTTCTTTTCCATCTACAACGATGTTGTTGCCGTTGACAGCCACTTCTGCATCTAATGTGCCATGAACAGAGTCATATTTTAAAAGATGTGCTAACGTTTTTGCATCTGTTAAGTCGTTTACTGCAACGACTTCAATTTCAGGATTTTTTAATGCTGCGCGGAATACGTTACGGCCGATACGACCAAAACCGTTAATACCAATTTTTACTGCCATGTTTTTTTCCTCCTTTGAAATTGTAGGAATGTATTTTAGAGGGATGAATCATCCCGTACTAACTGTTTTGCTGCACCTTCATCTGTAATTAAGATGCACTGATGTGCCTGTTTCATATACGCTTGAATCGCTTTTGCTTTCGAAGCGCCTCCTGCCACTGCAATGACGCAAGGAACGTGGCGTACATCTTCGAGCTGAATGCCAACTGTGTTCACTTTATGAACAACTTCTCCATGTTGATTAAAGTAATAACCAAACGCCTCCGCCACCGCTTCGTTTTGCTCAATTTTTTTCATGTCCTCCGGCGGTGTTTTTCTCCGTTCCGCCATCGTTTTTGCGTCACCTATACCATGAATGACGATCGTTGATGACTTGATTAATTCAAGCACTTCTTTAATAGCTGGTTCTTCAATAATCGATTGATACGTTTCAGCACTTAGTTGGTCAGGGACATGTAACAAACGATAATGTCCCATTGCTTTTTCCGCCATGTGCGCACAAATCGTGTTTGCTTGATTTGTCACGTCTTCTCCAAGTCCACCACGCGCTGGAACAAATAGCACATCCCGATATTTCATATCTGGCGTCATCATTTCAGCAACTGCAGCAAGGGTTGTTCCACCAGTAACTGCAACAATGGCATCCCCTGTGAGTGAATGTTTTATGCGCGAGACACAAGCTCTTCCCATCTCTCTTTTCACCCAAGGCGATTGATCGCTGTCACCTGCAACGACAATGACATCTTTGACAGGAAGTTTCTTTTTTATTTTTCTTTCCAGCTCTTTTAACCCGAGTACTTCTCGCATCATATCTTCAAGTTGAATGAGCACATCGTTTCCTTCTGATGTAACACTCATGCCCGCAGTTGTAATATCAAGCAAATTTTGCTTTTTTAAAAACTGCACTTCCGACCGTAAGACGCGCTCGCTAATGCCTAAGTTTAAGGATAATGTTCGGCGTCCAATCGGTTGCATTAAGCGGATGTGCTGCAAAATTTCGTATCGCTTTTGCATAATCGCGAGAAGATCAGGCAACAATTTTCGTTGAACATCAATCCATTGTCGCATGCTCTTTTCTTCCTTCTTTACTCTCTTTTTCTTTTTCAGGACGTTTCAAGTCCCGCTATGACGTATTATGTCCCACTTTACGTAAAAAATTCACCCCTGCCACAACTTTATTGTAACAGGAAGTGAAACGTTATTCAACTGCTTTGTATTTGTTGTAATCGCTTTCTTATGACATCTTTGTGAATACGACCATATGCAACGATTTCCCCGTCGATTTCGATGACAGGTATCATGAGTTGGTATCGTTCGAGCCACTGCTCGTTTTTATAAATATCGACTTCTTCCCATTCGACTTGTAACTCGCGAAGAATGTCTTTTGCTTCATCACAAAGACAGCAGTTTTCTTTCGAATATAACACGATTTTCATGTTTTGTCCCCTTTATGCATATTGCTTTCGTTTCGAAGCCGGTGGAATACAAAGCTGTTCACGATATTTCGCGACCGTCCGTCGCGCTACACAAATATTGTATCGTTGCTCGAGTAAATCAGCAATGTTTTGGTCGGAAAGAGGTTTTTGCCCATTTTCTTGCTTAATTAATTCCGCAATTAAACCTTTTACTTTTTCTTGCGATGCGTGTTCATCAACACCGCTTGTAAAAAAGCGGCGCATGTCAATTAAACCATGAGGCGTTTGCATATATTTATTTTTCACCGCGCGACTGACGGTCGATTCATGAATGTTTAATGCTGTTGCCACTTCGCGCATCGTAAGTGGCTTCATATGGAGCAAACCTTTTTCAAAATAATCACGTTGTCGATGAATTAACTCACAGGCAATTTGCTCAATCGTTGTTGCTCGCTGCATTAAACAACGTTGGATCCATTGAAACTGTTGACGTTTTTCCTCGATATATTTTTGAACGTGTGGATCATCCGATCGTACTTTCCGTTCATACGATTCATTCCATACAACAGTTGGAATAATTTCTTCATTCATCGTCACATTCCACACCCCATTACTATATGACACGATGACATCAGGAACAATATACGTCATTTGTTCATCGTTATACAAACTTCCTGGGCGTGGATGGAGCGTACGAATAAGTTCCCACACCCGCTGTAAGTCCGCTAACTCTACACCTAGTTTCGATTTTATTTCTTTCCATTTTTTATGGACAAACGATTCGAAATACTCCGTCACAATCGTCTCTGCTAGCTCATCCCTTTGTGGAAGACGGATGAGTTGTAAATATAAACAATGCGACAAATTTTCCGCTCCTACCCCAGCAGGATCAAGTGACCGTAACATATGAAGTGCTCGCGATATAGTCGTTTCTTCTAACTGAAGATGGCAAGCCGCCTCGGCAATTGTTGTATGCAAATAACCATATTCATCAAGTGACGCAATTAAATAATCAAGTGCTTTTCTTTCCTCGTCCGATACACGCATACCAACGAGTTGGCCATGTAAATGTGAAGCAAGCGAACGATTAAAAGCGCTTACATTTTCAATATAATTCATCCGATTCGTTTGATCGCGTCGCTTTGTAGCTGTTCGTTTTCGTTCATGCAACTCAATAAATGGATTTTCAAGCGCTTGTTCGTGTAAAAGCGATTGTAGTTCGATCGTTGAATATTGCAGCAGTTCAATCGCTTGAACAAGCTCTTTTGTCAACGCAACTTTTAGCTCTTGCCTTTGCGTTAATTGCATCTCCATTCATGCCATCTCCCTTCATCCTCATTTTATCATCTCTATAAGGGAGAGACGATAAAAACATATTGGATGTTTTTTCTACTATGCATATGCATCGAAGGCATGTTATCATTCTTATAGAACAAGCGAGCAAGCCTCGCAAAATTCATCTATTCGTCCGGTGCGGCACACCGGACTTTATTTTTTTATACAAAAACCCCGCTTGCATAGCAAGCAGGGGTTAATTAACGCCCTCGGCAGGATTCGAACCCACGCTAAGAGAACCGGAATCTCTCGTGCTATCCACTACACTACGAGGGCATGATCATAAACGCATTTACCATTATAGTGAATAAGCAAAAAAAATGCAATAGCGGTGACGTTTAAAATTTAAAAAAGCGGAAACGATGAAAGAAGGGATGCAGAAGAACAAAGGCGAATACATATGAATGAAAGGTATTTCATTTGACCTTTATTGACCTTTCCTGTATGATAAAAGTACATAAAAAAATGAATTATTCGGAGGAGGAAGAGTATGAACTTAATTCCTACAGTTATTGAACAAACGAGCCGTGGAGAACGCGCATATGACATTTACTCTCGCTTATTAAAAGATCGCATCATCATTTTAGGAAGCCCAATCGATGATCATGTCGCAAACTCAATCGTTTCTCAGCTTTTATTTTTAGCTGCTGAAGACCCTGAAAAAGATATTTCTCTCTACATTAACAGCCCTGGTGGGTCGATTACAGCAGGCATGGCGATTTACGATACGATGCAATTTATTAAGCCAGACGTATCGACCATTTGTATCGGTATGGCAGCTTCTATGGGGGCGTTTTTGCTGGCAGCAGGCGCCAAAGGAAAACGTTTTGCATTGCCAAATAGCGAGATCATGATTCATCAACCGCTCGGTGGCGTACAAGGCCAAGCAACAGAAATCGAAATTGCAGCCAAACGCATTTTATTCTTGCGTGACAAATTAAACCGCATCTTATCCGAAAATACAGGACAACCAATCGAAGTCATTGAGCGCGACACCGATCGCGACAACTTTATGACAGCTGAAAAAGCGAAAGAATACGGTTTAATTGACCGCGTATTAACACGCGTCGATGAAAAATAAAAACAAGGCGGTGCAACCGCCTTGTTTTTATGCTTCTTTTTGTACATACTCAACAAGTTTGTTTAGCGCTTCCTGCTCATCTGGACCGTCAGCATAAATGGTGATAACTGCCCCTGTATGAATTGCTAAACTCATTAAACCCATAATGCTTTTTGCATTTACTTTTTTTCCATCTTTTTCGATGTAAATATCGGCTGAAAAACGGTTTGCTTCTTGAACAAATAACGCTGCTGGACGCGCTTGCAACCCTGTTTTCAACCGTACTTCCACTTGCTTTTCTACCATTTTGCATTCCTCCCATAGTTCATAAAGATTTATGAAAATCGATCGGCTGACCTGCACGAAGTCGTTCAGCAATTTCATCTAATTTACGCAGGCGATGATTAATACCCGATTTGCTAATTTTCCCACCAGAAACCATTTCTCCAAGCTCTTTAAGCGTCACATCTTGGTATTCAATGCGCAATTTTGCGATCTCGCGAAGCTTTTCGGGGAGCTGATCAAGCCCGATTGTCTCGTCAATATAACGAATGTTTTCCACCTGCCGTAGCGCTGCGCCAATCGTTTTATTTAAGTTCGCTGTTTCACAGTTAACAAGACGATTGACAGAGTTACGCATATCGCGCACGATGCGCACATCTTCAAAACGCAATAGCGCTTGATGTGCTCCGATAATGCTTAAAAACTCTGCAATTTTCTCTGCTTCTTTTAAATACGTAATAAACCCTTTTTTTCTTTCTAACGTGCGCGCATGTAAATGAAAATTCGTGTTCATCAGTTCACAAAGCGATTCGTTATGTTCACGATATAACGAAAAAATTTCTAAATGATAAGACGATGTTTCTGGGTTATTAACAGATCCACCCGCTAAAAATGCACCACGCAAATACGAACGTTTACAACATTTTTTTTGCACGAGTTTTGGCGAAATGACGTGAACAAACGAAAATCCTTCTTCCATAATTTTTAAATCTGATAATAGTTCGTGCGTTCCTTCTACCACCCGTACGATATATACGTTGTTTTTCTTTAAACGCATCTTTTTGCGTACAAGCAACTCAACTACTACATCATACCCTTTTTTTAATAACGTATAAATGCGCCGTGCGATTGCGGCATTTTCTGTTTGAATGTTTAGCAACAAACGGCGGTTAGAAAATGAAATGGAACCGTTCATTCGAATTAAAGCAGACAACTCTGCTTTTAAACAACAAGGTTTCACGTCAATACCCGTTAATTCTTTCTTTGTTTCTGATGCAAATGACAACGATCCCACCTCCTATAAATATACGTCGTGCGAAGGAGGTGCTAGAAGCGAAACGAGCAACGCCGCTATTTTTTTCGTATCGTGACGCACCGTTCCATCTCGCTCATCAATAATCGCATCACAAATGACTTGTAAACCGAGCTTCTCTAATTCTTCCATATCACAACTGACAGGTGCAGCCAGTTCTTTCGCATATCGCTCTTTCGTTTCTGGCAAAATGGGCGCATTATTGACAATGATAGCATCTAAAAATGCACAAGCCATATGATCATACAGCGCTTTTACATGATCGCTCGCCGTATAGTTTAACGTTTCTCCTGCTTGAGTCATGACGTTGCATATATATACTTTTTTCGCCTTTGATTGACATACCTCTTCGCCAATTTTAGGAACGAGTAAATTCGGTAAAATGCTCGTATATAAACTCCCGGGTCCAATCACAATTAAATCTGCCGTTTGTAATTCTGTAATCGTTTCTTCGAGCGGCTCAATATGTTCTGGAGTTAGAAAGACGCGCTTAATTTTTTTTCCGGAATACGGGATTTTTGACTCACCTGATACAATTGTCCCGTCTTCCATTTCTGCATGCAAAACAACACTTTCATTTGCGGCTGGCAACACTTTTCCACGCACATTTAACACTTTTCCCATTTCACGAACCGCATGCACGAAATCGCCAGTGATGGCCGTCATCGCCGCTAAAATTAAATTGCCAAGCGAATGACCGGATAACCCGTTCCCGTTTTCAAATCGATGTTGAAACAATTCGATAATGAGTGGCTCTACATCAGAAAGAGCTGCAAGTACGTTACGAATATCTCCGGGCGGAGGCATATCCAGTTCATCACGTAATCTCCCCGAGCTTCCGCCATCATCTGCAACGGTGACGATCGCTGTCAAATCGACATCATATTGTTTGAGCCCCCGAAGCAAGACAGGAAGCCCTGTGCCCCCGCCAATGACAACAATTTTTTTCATCGGTGCGTATCCTTTCTTTTGGCAATATCTCGATGTGACACGTGCGTTGTATATTCGTCAGCAAAATAACGTGCGATATACTCCGCTAACGTTACAGAACGATGCTGTCCACCTGTACATCCAATGGCAATGACGACTTGACTTTTTCCTTCTCGCTTATAATGTGGAAGCATAAATGAAAGTAAATCCGTTACTTTTTCAATAAATTTTTGCGTCTCCGTCCATTTCAAAACGTAAGATGATACTTCCTCATCTAGTCCTGTTTTCGGACGCATATGCTCGATATAATGCGGATTCGGTAAAAAACGAACATCAAAGACGAGATCCGCATCAATCGGCAACCCATATTTAAAGCCAAATGAAACAACATTGACAGAAAACGTTGTCGTAGCTGGTGTCGCAAATGTTTGAACAATTTTTTCGCGCAGTTCGCGCGGTTTTAAGTTGGATGTATCAATAATCATTTGCGCACGCCCTTTCAATTCCTCGAGCAACTGGCGCTCTAACTTAATTCCTTCAAGTGGCAATCCGCTTGGAGCAAGCGGATGCGAACGCCGCGTTTCTTTATAACGGCTAACAAGTGTCGTATCGTTTGCATCTAAAAATAAAATTTGCGGCGTGACCCACGATGTTTCTGCCAAATCATCGAGCGCTGCAAAAAGACGATCGAAAAAATCACGACTCCGCAAATCCATGACGAGAGCAATTTTATTCATTTTATTTCCTGACTCTCGAATTAATTCAAGAAACTTTGGTAACAACGTCGGCGGCAAATTATCGACACAAAAATAGCCTAAATCCTCAAAACTTTGGATCGCTACCGTTTTTCCTGCTCCCGACATCCCTGTAATAATCACCATATGGACATGTGCTGAACCTGTGCTCATCGCCCTCTCTCCTCGTATAGTATGTTTAGAAAGATTTTTAAATCGAATTTCCAGTTGGATATGCTCCTTGACAATCGCATATGTGTAAGTGATTTGCCCACGGGGGAGGGGCGCGCCCCTCCCCCGTGGATGGCACTACATCGGGGTTGGACTTTTCGCGATGTTCTTGGATAATGGTCTTAGGATCATCGGGGACACTCTTCTCTCTCCTGTAGCTTTGACTACTTAGAAAGTCTGTCTCCCCGGCTCCTGTTCGGACTTCTAACCCGCAGGCTGTTCCCGTTGGTTTCCCATGCTGGAAGGAGCAGCTTCCAGGCAGCCCATGGCCCAACGTGAGTTCTCATATGCGAGGGTGACTGGTCAACAGGCGCGGTCCGGGGGCATCCCGAAGAGTCCCAACCCCACGATCCTACTACGATTGGAGGTGATCTCATGAAACTCTACGTCGGGATTGACGTGAGCTCAACGGACTTATACACGTGTATCATGGATCAAGAAGGAAACACGTGCGCCCAATTCAAGGTGGACAATCATCTCCTTGGCGCGACCTTCCTTCGCGATCAAATCCTCCTGTGGGCCAACAAGCGCCAACCATCCGAAATTCTCATCGGGATGGAAGCCACTTCGGTCTACAGCTGGCATCCAGCGATGTTTTTCCACCAACAGGAGGAGCTGAAGTCTTGGAATGTCAAGGTGTTTACCATCAATCCAAAGCTCATTCGCAAATTTAAAGAAGCGTACACTGACTTGGATAAAACGGACGGCATCGATGCGTGGATCATCGCCGATCGGCTTCGCTTTGGCCGTTTGAAAGTGACAGCTGTCATGCAAGAACAGTTTATCGCCCTTCAACGGCTCACGCGCATGCGCTATCATCTCGTCCATCAGCTGACTCGGGAAAAGCAGTACTTCCTCCAACACTTGTTTTACAAGTGCAGTTCCTTTACCCAAGAGGTGGACAGCTCCGTGTTCGGACATGCCATCTTAGAGCTTCTTCTCGAGTCGTTTAGCTTAGACGAAATCAGTCAGATGGACGTGCAACAGCTCGCTGACTTCTTGCGCCAAAAAGGACGCAATCGCTTTGCCGATCCGGAATGCATCGCCAAGTCCATTCAAAAGGCGGCTCGTTCGTCGTATCGGCTTTCCAAATGTGTCGAGGATTCCATCGACTTGCTTTTAGGGCTATCAATTCAATCCATCCGTAGCCTTCAAGCGCAAATTAAAGAGCTAGATAAAGCGATTACTCGCCATTTGGAAGGCATCCCAAATACGTTACAAACGATTCCCGGCATTGGTCCGGTCTACGCCGCTGGCATCTTAGCCGAAATTGGACAAATCGAGCGCTTTGACAACCAAGCCGCCTTAGCAAAGTATGCAGGTTTGACTTGGTCTAAGCACCAGTCCGGTCGGTTCCAAGCCGAGGAGACTTCCCTCATTCGTTCCGGCAATCGCTATCTCCGTTACTACCTAGTGGAGGCTGCCAACTCGGTACAACGGCATGATGCGTCGTTTCGCACCTATTACCGGAAGAAGTATGAGGAAGTACCAAAGCACCAACACAAACGAGCCCTCGTCCTCACCGCTCGAAAACTCGTGCGTGTGATCGATGCGCTGCTACGCAACGGTCAAATCTACACGCCAAGAAAGGGGGAAGATCGATAGGGGTATCGATCTAACTGATTTTGCATTAAAACCCAGTTAATGACATAAGACAAGACTGGGCTTCTTAAGTATTGCCTTTTTTCGGGTCATCGGACAATCGAATTTCCAATTTCGATGATTTTTCACCTTGACATATTACCGCAGGACTTTCTTCAACTCGGATCTAGTCGGTACGATAACAATTCAAATTCCTCTGTATACGTAAACGTGCCGTACATCATTCCCGTTCCTTTAATGACATAATCAATAATATGATAATCGCCTGGCGCCATCGGCAACGTCGGAATATGTTCAATCGGATGCCAAGCGAGCTCCCCTTCTTCACATTGTACTACGTTTTGGCCATCAAAATGTTCCGCAAAAAACGTAAACATCATCCATTCAGAAACGACTTCTTCTCCTCGCTTCATGACAAACGTAAATACCCCTTTTAATTTTGGGTTTTTCAAATAAATACCTGTTTCTTCACGATATTCTCGCACACAGGCTTCCCGTACTGATTCTCCTTGTTCCATTTTCCCTCCCGGCGCTACCCACCAACCGCGCCGAGGTTTCTTTAACAAAAGAACGTGTCCGTCTCTCACTAATACACAGTTCGTCACTCGTTGCAACGTCCGTTCACCTCAATACTGACTATGTTTTTTTTCATTATACTATTTCTTACAAACGGTCACAAAGTATAATTTTTGAAACGTTTTCATAACCGTAACAAAAAGAAAGCACGGGACGAAAGCCCGTGCCAACAAGTATATATAAAAAGGGGGTCAATTACTTACTTTTATCATACTCTTTTATTGTTTCAAGCGTGTTACAGTTCAATTAAAGCCACATTACGTTTTCATTACTGAATGTTAAGCTTTTCCTTTAATTCTTCTACGTAATGTTGAGCACTTTGTGCCGCAATACTTCCGTCACCTGTTGCGGTAACAATTTGACGAAGCGACTTTTCACGCACATCCCCTGCTGCAAAAATGCCAGGCACTTTCGTTTCCATTAATTCGTTCGTTTCAATATAGCCGTTTTCGTTCGTAATGCCAAGTGAAGCAAACGGCTTTGTTAGCGGCACCATACCGATGTAAATAAACACGCCATCACACGGGAACTCACGCTCTTCCCCTGTTTGTGTATGAACGAGCGTCACACTGCCGACACGACCATCTTTTTCGTTAATTTGCTTAACTGTATGATTCCAAATGAAATCAATTTTTTCATTCGCAAATGCGCGCTGCTGTAAAATTTTTTGTGCGCGCAGCTGATCGCGACGGTGGACAATCGTCACTTTACTTGCAAAGCGCGTCAAATATACACCTTCTTCAACAGCCGAATCTCCACCGCCAACGACGACAAGCTCTTTTCCTTTAAAAAACGCTCCGTCACATACCGCACAATACGAAACGCCGCGTCCCCCCAATTCTTTTTCACCAGGAACGCCAAGCTTTTTATACTCTGCACCTGTCGCAATAATAACGGCACGAGCTTTGTATTGTTGATTGCTTGTGACAACCGTCTTATACGCTTCGCCGTCAATCACTTCTTTTACATCACCGTACGCATATTCAGCACCAAATTTTTTCGCATGCTCGAACATTTTTGACGCCAATTCCGGTCCAAGAATATGATCATATCCCGGATAATTTTCCACCTCTTCTGTATTGACCATTTGCCCACCGGGAACGCCACGCTCTAACATGAGCGTTGACAAGTTCGCACGCGATGCATATACCGCCGCCGTCATTCCTGCGGGTCCAGCACCGATAATAATTACGTCATACACTTTTTCTTGTGACACGTCTTCTTCACCCTTTCCGCATAAACAAATCTTCATTTTATCTTTTCCATATGTCTATCGTAATACAACAAAACAAAAGGGTCTATTAACTTGCTCATCCGTGCCACTTCTGTTTCATAACTTTCACATACTTTCCGATCGTTGCTACTGACACCCCATAACGTTCTGCAAGCATTCGCTGTGTCACACGCTCACCACGACGTTTACGAAACATATATTCAAACGCCGCTGCCCATCCTTCGTGATTAGAAAACGAATCGATTTCTTTTATTGCCTCGATAAAAAAAGAAAACCAAGCAATATATAAAGGCTCGTATTCAAACCCGTTATGTTGAATAAGCAACGTCACGATGCGATGCGCATCGACAACATGCGCGGATGGTTCATGTTCATATCCGTACACGTAGTCGCTCCATTCCTGCAAAAACGGATGAGACCATGATTGTTTTGGAAACGGACAATCGCTTGCTATAAACGATTTGCCTATTAAATATAACGCATACAATGAAGAAGCAATATCTTGTTTTGCAAATAATGACTGAATGTGCTCAATCGTCTGTTCACGATAACGCCACGGCTCGCTTCCTTTTTTATCTGGGTGAAGCGCAATGAACTTTTTCCACATCGACTCCGCTAGCATGCGATATCCCATATGATATGCAGCATATGCGTACCAATAATAAAACGGTGCATCCCCTTCAAAACCGCGGCGTTGTAACTGTCGCAACCATTGAAACGCTAAATCATAGCGTCCGACAATTGCAAACGTCACCCCAAGCTTATAGCGATGCTCAAATGAAATCGGATGTACGCGTTGCAACGACTGAATAAGTAAAAATAGTCGCTCTTGTTCTTGCAAATAATACGAAAACACCGCATCATTGCAAAGAGCATGCAAATTACCTGGATTTTGCTTTAAAATGTATTCGATCGTTTGTTTCGCTTTCCCGACATTCCCTTGATAAAAATAAGCGAGCGCTAAATTGTTGTAAGCCGCCCAATGTTCTGGATGCTCTTTAATCATTTCTTCAAACAAAACAATCGCTTCTTGAAACTCGCCTTTTTCAAGCAACGTACGAGCCTGTTCTTGCTTCATTAACATATCATCATAATTCAGCCACTCGTCATCTTGTTCAATCGTTAAAATATCTAATAAATCGAGCGTATACTCCGCAAACTCTCCATCCGGTTCGCGTTCCATATACTGCTCCGCATATTTCGTCGCCTCACCAAACAACCCTAAATGAGCATAGTTGTTCGCTAAAAAGTAAAAACATTCCGCTAAATCGTCGTCTTGTTCAATGATGCGTAATAACCATTCGTTCGATTGCGCATATTCCCCCAATTCTGACAATACAATCGCCAATTGGCACGCAAATGTGCTTTGTTCTGGCTCCAGTTGCACCGCCCGTTGCAAATACGCTTTCGCTTTACGTAAATCGCGACGACGATAATATGTGACACCTTTATTAAAAAAGTACGTACCGTCTTGAATAAACGGAATGACTTTCCCGACACGTTTTTGCAAATGTTTTTTCATCGAACCCTCCATGTTGATTTCTTTCACCGAAAGAAAGTATACCACATTTTCGCTTCAGAACAACATGGATGGAGAAAAAAGCGTTACCGATGACGCTCCGCTAATACGGAAAGCACATCATCGAGCGACAAACGCTGTTCACGCAACAAAACGAGTAAATGATATAATAAATCTGCCGCTTCCCATCGTAGTTCTTCTTTTGAGCGGTTTTTAGCTGCAATAATGACTTCTGCCGCTTCCTCCCCAACTTTTTTTGCGATCTTATCAATTCCCTTTTCAAATAAATATGTTGTATACGACCCTTCAGGACGTTTTGCCTCACGTTCCGCAATAAGCGACTCTAACACATTTAAAATCGCGAAACGATTCGGCGTAGCAACTGGCTTTTCATCGTTTAACCGATGATGAAAACAAGAGTATTCCCCTGTGTGACATGCCGGTCCTTTCGGCTCAACGAGTATAAGAAGGGCATCCGCATCACAGTCATAACGAATATCAACAACTTTTTGTACGTTTCCGGACGTTTCTCCTTTATGCCATAACTGTTGCCGCGAGCGGCTATAAAACCATGTTTCTTTCGTTTCTAACGTCTTTTGCAACGATTGCTCGTTCATATACGCTAACGTCAACACTTCTTTACTGTGTGCATCTTGGACGATCGCCGGCACAAGTCCTTGTTCATTAAAGCGAACATCTTTTACATTCATCGGACGTTTACCCCCTGTTCACGCACGTACTGTTTCACTTGTTGGACGGACGTTTCTTTATAATGGAAAATCGAAGCAGCTAATGCGGCATCTGCTTGGGCGGTTTGAAACACATCAACAAAATGTTGGGCGCACCCAGCCCCTCCTGATGCAATAACAGGAACAGAAACAGCTCCACTTACTCGTTTCGTCAACGCCAAATCAAAACCGTCTTTTCCACCGTCACGATCCATGCTCGTTAATAAAATTTCTCCTGCTCCACGTTTGACAGCCTCTTTCGCCCATGCAACAACTTCCCAATTCGTTGGACGGCGACCGCCATGCGTATACACGCGCCATGATTGCATCGTTTCATCATATTTAGCATCAATCGCCACGACGATACATTGCGAACCAAAAAAATTCGCTCCTTCTGTAATCAACTCTGGGCGTAATAACGCAGCCGTATTAACTGACACTTTGTCCGCTCCCGCACGCAAAATCGTTTTCATATCTTCTAATGTGCTAATTCCGCCCCCGACCGTAAACGGAATGGCCAGCTGTGCAGCGACACGCTGAACGACGTGTACCATCGTTTTTCGTCCTTCATGTGACGCTGAAATATCTAAAAAAACAAGCTCGTCAGCCCCTTGTTCATCATATGCACGTGCGAGCTCAACCGGATCACCCGCATCGCGCAACGAAACAAATTGCACCCCCTTGACAACACGACCGTCTTTCACGTCTAAACAAGGAATAATGCGTTTTGTAATCATTGTTCCACCGCCTTTAACGCTTCAGCAACAGTAAACTGCCCTGTATATAACGCTTTACCAACAATCGCTCCAGCCACTCCTTCATTTTCGAATTGCTTTAAGGCGTGTAAATCATCGAGCGAACGAATGCCGCCAGAAGCAATAACACGTTTGTTCGTCGCCTGAGCCAGACGAACAACCGCCTCAATATTTGGACCGGATAACATCCCGTCTGTCGCAATATCGGTAAAAATAAACGTTTCTGCTCCAGCGTCCGCAAGCTGTCTCCCGAGTTCAACCGCTTCGATCGTCGACGTATGTGTCCATCCTTCTGTCGCAACAAATCCGTTTTTTGCATCAATACCGATGACAATGCGTTCACCATACGCGCGAAGCATCGCTTTCACAAACGAAGGATTCGAAATCGCAGCACTTCCTAAAATGACACGCGATACACCTTGTTCGAGGTAATATGCCACGTCTTCTTCTGTACGAATACCACCGCCAATTTGAACGTTCACCGCAAGCGTTTGTGCCACTTCGACGACGAATGCATCATTCACCCGTCTTCCTTCTTTCGCCCCGTCTAAATCGACCATATGAATCCATGTCGCCCCTTGTGAAACAAACGAGCGCGCCATTTCGACTGGCGAATGTCCATATACCGTTTCTTTGTTATAGTCTCCTTGCGCGAGACGAACACATTTTCCGTCACGCATGTCGATGGCTGGATAAATCGTAAACATTAGTTTCTCTCCCTTTCTACAAGCCTTGCATAATTTTGCAATAGACGCATGCCGAGTGCCCCACTCTTCTCCGGATGAAACTGTGTCCCGAATATCTTCCCGCGTCCAACGATCGCAGGAACTTCTACATCATATTGCGCACTTGCTAGCACAACGGTTCGATCATCTGTTTGTACATAATACGAATGAACAAAATATACATGCCCTCGTTCAACGCCATCAAAAAGCGGAGAGGACTGATGGAAAGCAAGCTCGTTCCATCCCATATGCGGCACTTTATATCGTTTTCCTTCTTTTGTCATGCCCGTAAAGCGAACCACACGACCTGGGAGCAACTTTAGCCCAACCGTCAAACCGTTTTCTTCGCTTTCTTCAAACAACAACTGCATGCCTAAACAAATGCCAAGAAGCGGCTTTCCTGCTGCAACTTGTTCGTGGATAAACGAGTCCAGCTTCGTTTCCGTTAACATGTGCATCGCATCTTTAAATGAGCCAACACCAGGCAAAATGAAACCATCTGCTTGACTCAACTTGTTTTGATCGCTTTCAACAATATATGGCACGTTTAACCGTTCTAACGCTTTGCTGACGCTATATAAATTGCCCATGCCATAATCAATAATGCCGATCATTTACAACATTCCCTTCGTTGACGGTACAGATTTGACGCGTGGATCGATCATTGTTGCCTCATCAAGTGCACGCGCAAGTGCTTTAAACACCGCCTCAATCATATGATGTGTATTGCGCCCATAATGAACGATGACATGCACATTCATTCGCGCTTCTAATGCTAATTTCCATAAAAATTCATGTACGAGCTCGACATCAAACGTCCCTACTTTTTGGCTCGGAAACTCCCCACGAAACTCAAGATGCGGGCGATTGCTCACATCGATGACGACTTGCGCAAGCGCATCATCCATCGGAACGAATGCATTTCCGTATCGTCTAATTCCTTTTTTATCACCAAGCGCCTGGCGAATTGCTTGTCCTAAACAAATGCCGATATCTTCTGTCGTATGATGGTCGTCAATATGTGTATCCCCTTTGGCTTGGACGAACAAATTAAAATGCCCATGCTTGGTGAATAAATCAAGCATATGTGTTAAAAACGGCACACCCGTTTCCAACTCCGCTTTTCCTTCTCCGTCCACCGCAAACGTAAGCTCAATTTGTGTTTCACTTGTCGCTCGTTGAATGGTCGCTGTTCGCATTATTTTCCTCCCCTTTTCAACCGTTCCTCTACTGCTCGTGCATGTGCTTCAAGCCCTTCTAGTCGTGCAAACGCCGCAATTTTTGCCGCATGTTGTTGCCAAGCTTGCTCGCTATAAAAAATGATGCTTGATTTTTTCATAAATGCTTCAACTGTTAGCCCAGACGAAAAACGGGCGGTCCCATTTGTCGGCAACACATGATTCGTTCCTGCAAAATAATCCCCCACTGGTTCAGAACTGTAAGATCCTAGAAAAACCGCACCGGCATGTCGAATGGCGCTTAACATTTCAAACGGTTCCGCTGTCATAATTTCTAAATGTTCTGGCGCTAATTCGTTCACGACATCAATGGCTTGTTTCATCGTATCCGTTACATAAATGGCGCCATATTCATTGATCGCTTTTTGGGCAATTTCTTTTCTTGGAAGGGTAGCAAGCTGTTTTTCCACCTCTTCCTCTACTTTTAAAGCAAGTTGTAAAGACGGTGTCACTAATATACTAACCGCTCGTTCATCATGTTCTGCTTGCGATAATAAATCGGCAGCAATTTCATTCGGCTTTGCTGTTTCATCAGCTAACACAACAATTTCGCTCGGTCCCGCAATCATGTCGATATCCACTTGACCGAACACTTCCCTTTTGGCAAGTGCGACGTAAATGTTTCCAGGTCCAAAAATTTTATCGACCGGCTCAATCGTCTCCGTCCCATATGCTAATGCAGCGATCGCCTGAGCCCCGCCCACTTTATATATTTCTTGCACGCCAAGCTCACATGCTGCAACAAGGACAGCCGCTGGCAACGTACCTCGCTCATTTGGCGGAGAAACGATGACGATGCGTTTCACTCCAGCCACTTGTGCAGGAATGACATTCATCAGCACCGATGACGGATAAGCGGCTGTTCCGCCCGGCACATATAAACCGACTGCATCAAGCGGTGTTACTTTTTGCCCGAGAATCGTTCCATCGTCACGCGTCATAAACCACGATGTCATTCGTTGACGTTCGTGATATTCTCGAATGTTTTGCGCCGCTTCGCGAATGATATGAACCATGTTCTCATCAACTAGCCAATATGCTTCTTCAATTTCTTCTTGGGTGACGGCAAACGTATCAAGTGAAATGCCATCAAACATTTCCGTATATTTTTTTAATGCGCCATCTCCGTTGTTTCGCACATCATCAATAATCCGTTTGACTGCTTGTCTTTGCTCTTCCGTTCCACTTTCGATCGTCCGCCGAAGCGATACGGTCCCTTGTACACGTTCAATTTTCATTGCACTCACCCGCTTTCTCGATCGCGTATGTTAAACGATCAACCATTTGTTCAATCGCTCGATCTTGCATGCGATAACTAACCGGATTTACAATAAAGCGCGATGTCACATCAACAATTCGTTCGAGCTCAACAAGCCCATTTTCTTTTAACGTTCGCCCTGTCGAAACAATGTCGACAATTCGTTCCGCTAAGCCGATAAGCGGTGCTAATTCAACAGACCCATTTAGTTTAATAATTTCCACTTGTTCCCCCTGCTCGCGAAAATACGTCGAGGCGATATTTGGATATTTTGTCGCCACCCTCGGTGCGATCGGATGAACACGCGTATTCGGAAGTCCCGCCACCGCCAAATAACACGGGCTAATGTGCAAATCTAACATTTCATACACATCGCGCTCTTCTTCAAGGAGCACATCTTTTCCTGCAATGCCGACATCCGCAACGCCATGTTCGACATATGTGACAACATCCATCGGCTTTGCTAAAATAAAACGCAACTGTTCACTCGGTACGTCAATCATTAGTTTTCGAGAATGTTCCAAGTCATCAGGAATTTCATAACCCGCTTGTTTTAACAATACGAGCGCCTCCGCAAAAATACGTCCTTTTGGCATCGCAACCGTCAGCATCATCGTTCATCCTTTCCGCGTTTCCCTAATACGTACACTACATCGTCAAATGATGCAGTAAATTGATCCATATCCTGAATACCTGCCACTTGTTGCAATACGACTTTTTCCCCTTTTCGTCTCATTTCCTCCGCTTTTACATACGCCTCCGCAAATCGTTCTTGGCTAAAAATAATGCACGTCGTCTTTTCTCTACGTTGTTGCTCACCAACCGCCTCCATTAAACGATCTAAACGGACGCTAAATCCCGTCGCAGGCGATGGACGATGGAATTTTCCTAACAATTCATCATATCGTCCGCCATTTCCAAGTAAAAACCCGACGTTTTCTGCATACACCTCAAAAAGCACACCCGTGTAATAGCTCATATGGCTCACTAAGCTCATATCGAGTTTCACCATATCGGCAACGCCATATTGTTTCACATGCTCGCATAACTGCTTTAGCTCATCGAGGGCGCGATGTTCTTCTTCTGTCATCGCGAATGCTTTTGCTTCTGCCACGGCTTCCTCGCCGCCGCGCAACGTTAAAAGACGTAAAAGGCGATCACGATCAATCGAGGAGAGCGGCAACGATTTGACGTGTTCGCGATAACCGACATAATTTTTTTCATATAAAAAGCGACGCAACGTTTCTACCCGTTGTTCGTGGCGCAAAATATCAAAAAACAACGCATCCACATAACCAATATGCCCGATTGTCACCGTAAAGTCGCGCAATCCTGCTCGCTTTAAAGCAAAAATCATTAGACTGATCACTTCTGCATCAGCATACATCGTACCGTCGCCAATATATTCCACTCCAACTTGCTCAAACTCTGCCGGCCTCCCGCCTTCACGCTGCTGAGCACGAAACACATTTGCTGCATACGCTAAACGAAGCGGACACCCTTCTTTATATAATTTTGATGCCGCTAAACGCGCAATGGGCGCGGTCATATCTGGGCGCAACACGAGCGTATGTCCTTCCCGATCAAGCAACTTAAATAGCTGCTGATCTAAAATCGCCGATGCGGCACCAACCGTTTCGTCATATTCTAACGTCGGTGTTTCAATAAACGAATATCCCCACGTTTCGATTTCTGCCATCATTGCTTCCCGCAATGCACGTTTTGTTTTATATACATCTGGCAACGTATCTCGCATGCCGAGCGGTTTCTCAAACATAAATACTCTCATTTTTGTCCCGTCCTTCTTTTACTTTAGTTCGCTAATATATTAGCAAAGTAAAGTTTGTTATTTGTAGTTTACTCCCCATTTTTCATTTCGTCAACTACAAACTCATTCGATTTTTTTCGACTTCATTCCTTTTTATTCATAAAAAAAAACGCCTTAGCGTTCGCTAAGACGAATGATTTGCATCGGATTGCCGCCGACAAATGCACCAGCTGGTACATCACGATGCACGAGCGTACCTGCGGAAACAACAGCACGATCCCCGATCGTCACCCCCGGCAAAATCGTTGAATTGGCTCCAATCATAACGTCGTTTCCAATAATGACATCCCCAAGCCGATATTCGTTCACTAAATATTCATGTGCTAAAATGGTCGTATTGTAGCCAATAATCGTGTTGTTACCGATGTGAATTTTTTCCGGAAACAAAATATCTGGCATCACCATAAACGCAAGTGCTGTATGCTCACCAATGTCCATCCGTAAAAACGTGCGATATAGCCAGTTTTTCAACGGAAAAAAGGGAGTATAGCGCCCGATCAAAATGACGATGACATTTTTCAATACTTTCCAAAACGAAACGGTTCGATATAGTTGCCACAAAGAGTTCGTTTCGGTTACAACATAGCGTTCGGTTTTTCTCAATGCGGCGTCACCCCTAAAATGCTTAACAAATCGCTCATTTTTTCAAGCATAAAATCAGGTTCGTATTTCGCTAAATGTTCGCGCCCTTTAATCGTCCAAGCAACGCCTGCTGTTTTTGTTCCCGCGTGTTTCCCCGCTAAAATGTCATGATGGTTATCGCCGACCATTAACGTTTCTTCTGGCTTCGCTTGTAAACAAGCGAGCGCCTTTTCAATCGGCTCCGGATGCGGTTTTGCATGTTCAACGTCATCGAGCGTAATAATGCATTGGAAAAACGAATCTAACTTTGTTAACTTCAATCCCATATTGACCGTATGGCGAATTTTTGTTGTGACAATGCCGAGTTTAAAACCTTTTTCATGTAGCGTTTGTACAGTATCATATACCGTTTCGTATTCTTTCACTAACGCATCGTGATGTGCATGATTAAACGCCCGATACGTTTCAATCATTTCATCAACGCGCTCTGGATCAATCGCTTCAAACGTATCACGCAATGGCGGGCCAATAAAGGCGAGCACATCCTCGCGCGTATATTGATTTGGATAATAATGATTGAGCGTATGTAAAAATGATTCAATAATTAAATCGTTCGTATTAATGAGCGTTCCGTCTAAGTCAAATAAAATCGTGTTAATATTCATACGTCGCTTCCTTTCTTTTTCGTTGTTCCATTCGATTCCAAATAAAACTTAACGTAGCTGTAAGCAAAATTGCCGTTGTTAGCCGAATGACTAAAAGCGGCCATACAGGAATTCCAAGCGGCACGAACAATAACGTATCTTCTACTACCGCATGGCACGCCACTAAAAATAAAAACGTCAACGTTAAATCTTTTTTAGACACCCCGTCTTCTTTCACCGCTTGAATCATAACACCAGCCCCGTAAGCAAGACCGAACAATAAGCCTGCTGCCATCGTAAGCGAGGCGTTTTCACGAATGCCAAGCATTCGTGTAAATGGAGACAACCATGTAGAAAACGTATCTAGCCACTTTAATTCTTTTAACACTTGAATAGCGATCATAAGCGGAATAATAATGAGCGCTAACTGCCCAATACCATATATCGCCTTTTCGATCCCTGTCCAAACGATTTCTCCCCACGTATGCGGCGTTGTCGAAGATTGCGGCATAAAGCCGTATTTCGCCATTTGTTCTCCGCCATCCCATAACACATGAATAAGCCAAGCGGACGTAAACGCTAAACCGACGCGCACAGCAACCGTCCACCAAACGCGAACACCTACTTGGGCGGCAACCGCAGACTCAACAAGCATATTGTGTGAAAACGACAACATGACCGCTAAAATAAACACTTCTTTCACCGTCAAGTCCATCGTCAACATCGCACCAATACCGGCATATAAATTTAGAAAGTTGCCGAGCACTAAAACGACCGCAGCATCTCCCGGTAAACCGATCCATCGCATCATCGGCGTTAACACATTTGTCACCCATGGCAAAACGGGAGAATATTGTAAAAGCGTCACAATAACCGTAATCGGAAAAATAACTTTTCCGAGCGTCCATGTCGTTTTTAACCCAACAAACAAACCCCTTTGAAGCACGCTGCCCTTCCCCTTTCATTTAATCGTTGTACCGCTCATTCGCTAAACCGCGCATGCGACGCACAACGATCATCATGACCGCAAACACAATAAGCAAAGCTGAGATAAACTGAGCCATACGAATCGTTTCTGTTAACATTAAACTATCTGTGCGCAATCCTTCGATGAAAAAGCGTCCGATCGAATACCAAATCACATACGTTAAAAACAGCTCACCACGTCGTATATTTCGTCTTCGTAATGCAAGCAAAACGAGGAAACCAAGTACATTCCATATTGATTCATATAAAAACGTCGGATGATAGTACTGCCCTTGTATGTACATTTGGTTAATGATCCAATCCGGCAAATGCAAACTTTCTAAAAATGCTCGTGATACAGGTCCCCCGTGCGCTTCTTGATTCATAAAATTCCCCCAACGTCCAATCGCCTGCCCTAAAATAATACTCGGTGCCGCAATATCCGCTAGTTTCCAAAACGACAATTGGCGTCTTTTGGAAAAAATGACACCTGTCACAATAGCACCAATTAAACCGCCATGAATCGCCAAGCCACCGTTCCAAATTTGCGGAATTTCACCTATATGTTTGGAATAGTAGTCCCATTGAAAAATAACGTAATACGCCCGTGCACATACAATCGCAATCGGCACAGCAATTAACACAAGATCAACAAATGTTTCTTTTCGTATCCCTAACCGCTCGCCTTCTCGTGTCGCGAGCCAAAGACCAAGCAAGACGCCTGTCGCAATAATGACACCGTACCAATAAATTGTAATTGGTCCGAGTTGGAAAAAGACGCGATCAAGCGGTTCAATATGCAACAACATCAACACTCATCCTCTCATTCATAATCGTGTTCCGCATCGCCAATTGCATCCGCTAACCGCGCAGAAAATTCTTCTGCTGCGTTGACCCCCATGCGCTTCAAACGGAAGTTCATCGCCGCCACTTCGATAATGACCGCTAAATTTCGCCCTGGACGAACTGGAACCGTCAACTTCGTCACTTCCGTATCAATAATTTTTACTTTTTCCTCTTCAAGCCCGAGACGATCGTATTGTTTATTCGGATCCCATAGTTCTAAGTCGATCACGAGCGAAATGCGTTTATGCGGGCGAACTGCACCTGCCCCAAATAACGTCATGACGTTAATAATGCCGAGCCCACGAATTTCAAGCAAATGTTCAATGAGCTCCGGTGCGCTGCCAATAAGCAAGTTTTCATCTTCTTGTCGAATTTCGACACAATCATCGGCGACGAGACGATGTCCGCGCTTTACAAGTTCAAGTGCCGTTTCACTTTTTCCGACCCCGCTTTTTCCTGTAATTAATACGCCGACGCCGTACACATCAACAAGCACCCCGTGCACAGCTGTCGTCGGCGCGAGCTTGCTTTCTAAATAGTTTGTCAGTCGGCTAGCTAGCCGCGTCGTTTTCATCGTTGAACGCATGACAGGCACTTCTCTTTTTTCCGATGCTTCGATAAGCTCCTTTGGTACATCTAGTCCACGTGAAACGATAATGGCTGGTGTAATATCTGTACATAACTTTTCCATACGCAACCGTTTTTCTACGGGCGTTAATCGTTCGAAAAAAGATAGTTCCGTCATCCCGAGCAATTGCACACGTTCAGCAGGATAATATGCAAAATAACCGGCCATTTCAATGCCCGGACGGGATAAATCACTCGTTGTAATCGGGCGATGAATCCCCTCTGCCCCGCTTACAAGTTCAAATTGAAACTCATCAATTAAATCTTTTGTCCGTACTTTTGGCACATGAACCCCCTCCTTTTTTCTCATTGTAACACTTTCCCGTCAAAATAAAAACGCTCACGCACGAAGCGGAACGTTTTACTTTTCTTTTCGTACTGACTCAATGAGTAAATGAAAAAGTGAGATCGCAAGCGACGCAAATAACGCGTTGCTAAAGCCGCCAATGTCAAACGAACTGCCCATGACCCATGCCGTCATTGCCAGTGTGATTGCGTTAATGACGAACAAAAACAGCCCAAACGTCAATACAGTGACAGGAAGCGTCAGTAAAATAAGTAACGGGCGAACGAACGTATTGAAAAAAGACAAAAGAACGCTTGCAACGAGCGCTGCCCAAACGCTTGATAAATAAATGGAGTCAAAATATCCAGCTAATGCTAATAATAAAACAGCGTTAATCACTATATGTGCTAGCCATCTCATATGACGTTCTCCTCACTTGGAATAATAAATACCGCAAGCGCGTATAAAAGCGCAAACGGCATAATGCCGGTAATTAACAATAGCGCGACAAACAATAAACGTACAACCGTAGCGTCCTTATTCATATAAGCGGCTAATCCGCTTAACACACCTGCAATCATGCGATCATGACGAAGCCTTACAAGCTTTTTCATTCGTACATCCCTCCCGATTGTTGTAACACTTGAACTCCTTTAATAATATTCCAAACAATAACGACAACATGTACAATGCCACCGATCACAATGCCGATAAACGGAAGACCGATCCATCCGTCTACTCCTGCGATAGCGAAAATCATAAACAGTCCACCCGTAGCAACCACAATTGCAATAGGGATGAGATGGGACAAAAATGATTTTTTCGCATGTTCTTTCACTCGTTCATGTTTCGTGACAAAATAAACGATAATCGGAAATAAAAACGGGGCAAAAAATACGCTGAAATAACATAACGCCGCAAGCAATTTATTTCCTTCCATTCGCATCATCTCCCTTTTTCTTTACTTATACATACGATTGTCGGAAAGGAAAGTTTCGTATAAAAAAGCCGAGCGCATTATACGCTCGGTATACGTTGGCGCATGCGTTCGCGATCGCGTGACAAAATTGGCTGCAAATACTTCCCGGTATACGATCGCTCAACTTGCGCCACTTCTTCTGGCGTACCTACCGCAACGATTTGTCCACCCCCATCGCCGCCTTCTGGTCCAAGATCAATAATATAGTCTGCCGTTTTAATGACGTCTAAGTTATGCTCGATGACAAGCACCGTATCTCCTTGTTCGACAAGCCGTTGCAGAACATGTAATAAACGGGCAATATCATCCACATGCAAACCTGTTGTCGGCTCATCTAAAATGTATAACGTTCTTCCGGTTGAACGACGATGCAACTCAGATGCTAGCTTTACCCGCTGCGCCTCGCCACCAGAAAGCGTTGTAGCTGGCTGCCCGAGTTGCATATAGCCGAGTCCGACGTCGTAAAGTGTTTGTAACTTTCGTTTAATTTTCGGGATATTTTCAAAAAACGCGAGCGCTTCTTCTACTGTCATATCAAGCACTTCAGCGATATTTTTATCTTTATATTTCACTTCCAACGTTTCGCGATTATATCGTTTACCGTGACATACTTCACATGGTACGTATACGTCCGGCAAAAAGTGCATTTCGATTTTAATAATCCCATCGCCGCGACATGCTTCACAGCGACCGCCTTTCACATTAAAACTAAACCGTCCTTTTTGATATCCACGCATTTTCGCTTCGTTCGTCGTCGCAAATAAATCACGAATATCATCAAAAACGCCCGTATATGTCGCCGGATTGGAGCGCGGTGTTCGGCCGATTGGCGACTGGTCGATATCAATGACTTTATCTAAATAGTGAATGCCACGAATGTCCGTATGCTCTCCCGGTTTTACTTTTGCATGATGTAACTTTTGCGCTAACGCTTTATGCAAAATTTCGTTAATGAGCGTACTTTTTCCCGAACCGGATACCCCCGTCACTGCAACAAACAGCCCGAGCGGAATGCGAACATCGACGTTTTTTAAGTTGTTTTCTCGTGCACCAATGACTTCCAGCCAACGACCGTCTGGCGTTCTTCGTTCAATCGGGAGCGGAATAAACTTTTCCCCTGATAAATATTGACCGGTTAATGAATGTGGATCATTCATCACTTGTTCAGGTGTACCTGCAGCGACGACTTCTCCTCCGTGCGCCCCTGCTCCCGGTCCGATGTCAATTAAATAATCTGCCGCAAGCATCGTATCTTCATCGTGCTCGACGACAATGAGCGTATTTCCTAAATCACGCATGTTTTGCAATGTCGCAATTAACCGATCGTTATCACGCTGATGAAGTCCGATTGACGGTTCGTCTAATACGTATAATACACCTGTTAACCGCGATCCGATTTGCGTCGCTAATCGAATACGTTGCGCTTCTCCACCTGACAATGTCCCTGCCGCGCGGTTTATCGTTAAATAATCGAGCCCGACATTTTTTAAAAAGCCGAGACGCTCAACAATTTCACGTAAAATGAGATGGGCAATTTTTTGCTCTTTTTCCGTTAGCTGAAGCGTTTCAAAAAACGTCAGCGCTTCGTTCACCGACATCGCCGTCACTTCCCCGATATGTTTGCCGCCAACGAAAACCGCTAAACTTTCTTTTTTCAAACGGTTGCCATGACACGTCGGACAAGGCTGTTCAGTCATATATTTTTCCATTTGTTCACGGACGTAATCGGACGTCGTTTCACGATAGCGGCGTTCAACGTTGCGCACGACACCTTCAAACTCCACATACGTTTCGCGCACATGGCCGAAGTCGTTTTCATAGCGAAAATATATCTTCTCACCGTTCGATCCATACAATAAAAGATCGAGCTGTTGTTTTGGCAACTGTTTCACAGGCACGTCCATATCAATGCCGTAATGACGACATACCGTTTCTAACAGCTGCGGATAATATTGCGAGCTTTGCGGCTCCCATGGCGCGAGCGCGTGTTCACGAAGCGTCAGTTCTTTATTTGGAATGACTAAATCAAGATCGACTTCCAATTTTGCCCCTAACCCGTCGCACGATGGACACGCACCGTACGGGCTGTTAAACGAAAATAAACGCGGCTCTAGTTCACCGATTGAAAAACCGCAGTGTGGACAAGCGTGATGTTCACTAAATAACAACTCTTCTTGTCCGATGACATCGACGAGCACTTTACCGTCCGCAAGCTTCAACGCCGCTTCAAGCGAATCAGCCAGGCGCGACTGAATACCTTCTTTCATGATGATGCGGTCGATGACCACTTCAATCGAATGCTTCTTATTTTTTTCAAGTACGATGTCTTCAGATACATCGCACAATTCCCCGTCAACTCGCACACGCACGTACCCTTGTTTTTTGATCTCCTCTAACGTTTTTACGTGCGTTCCTTTTCGTCCGGAGACGATGGGCGCTAAAATTTGCATTTTCGTCCGCTCTGGATATTGCATCAAGCGGTCAACCATTTGTTCAATTGTTTGCGACGTAATTTCGATGCCGTGCGTTGGACAAACAGGGCGACCGATGCGTGCAAACAATAAGCGCAAGTAATCGTAAATTTCTGTGACTGTTCCAACTGTTGATCGTGGGTTGCGGCTTGTCGTTTTTTGATCAATCGAAATGGCGGGTGACAGCCCTTCAATCGAATCGACATCAGGCTTATCCATTTGCCCTAAAAATTGCCGAGCGTATGCCGATAATGATTCGACATATCGCCGTTGCCCTTCCGCGTAAATGGTGTCAAATGCAAGCGATGATTTTCCCGAGCCCGATAAGCCGGTAAGCACAACGAGCTTGTTGCGCGGAATGACGACATCAATATTTTTTAAATTGTGTGCTCGTGCACCTTTGACGACGATATGATCCATTCGTTACACCTCAGCTTTCAATTGTAAGATGAAATCGCGCAGTTCTGCCGCACGTTCAAAATGAAGCGCTTTTGCAGCTTCTTTCATTTCTTGTTCAAGTTGGGCGATGAACGCAACACGCTCTTCTTTTGATAAATGACGAACATCTTTCGTTTCGTACGTTTCTTTTTCTTCCGCGGCAAATGTCGCACGAATAACATCTGGAATGTCTTTTTGAATCGTTTTTGGCACGATACCATGCTCGCGATTATATGCTTCTTGAATGGCGCGGCGCCGCTTCGTTTCATTGATCGCAATTTCCATTGATTTCGTGATCGTATCAGCATACATAATGACATGCCCGTTCGCATTGCGCGCCGCCCGTCCAATCGTTTGAATGAGTGAACGTTCAGAGCGTAAAAATCCTTCTTTATCGGCATCTAAAATAGCAACAAGCGATACTTCTGGAATATCAAGCCCCTCACGCAATAAGTTAATGCCGACAAGCACATCATATTTTCCTAATCGTAAATCACGAATAATTTCAATTCGCTCAAGCGTTTTAATTTCCGAATGCAAATATGCCACTTGAATACCAATATCTTTCAAGTAATCGGTTAAGTCTTCCGCCATTTTTTTCGTCAATGTCGTCACAAGCGTTCGTTCTTTACGAGCGATGCGCTTTTGAATTTCATCGACTAAATCGTCTATTTGCCCTGCGATCGGTCGCACATCAATCGTCGGATCTAACAACCCTGTCGGACGAATAATTTGCTCGACGACTTCTGGACAATGTTCAAGCTCATACGGACCTGGCGTCGCAGATACGTAAATGACTTGATTCACTTTTTGTTCAAATTCTTCAAACGTCAATGGCCGGTTATCGAGCGCCGATGGCAAACGGAAGCCGTGTTCAACAAGCACTTCTTTTCTCGCTTTATCACCGTTATACATGCCGCGAATTTGCGGCAATGTCACATGCGATTCGTCGATGACAATTAAAAAATCATCAGGAAAATAATCTAGTAACGTATAAGGCGTTGAACCCGGTGGACGCAACGTTAAATGGCGTGAATAGTTTTCGATGCCTGAACAAAAACCCATTTCTTTCATCATTTCAATGTCGTAGCGCGTCCGTTGTTCTAGTCGCTGCGCTTCAAGCAATTTTCCTTGCTCACGCAACTCATGAAGCCGTTCTTCTAATTCCTTTTCAATATTTTCGATGGCTAGCTTCATTTTCTCTTCACGCGTGACGAAGTGCGATGCTGGGAAAATCGCCACATGTTCTCGCTCTGCCATCACATGCCCCGTCAATGCATCTACTTCGCGAATGCGCTCAATTTCGTCACCAAAAAACTCAATGCGAATGCAATGCTCATCACGAGAAGCTGGGAAAATTTCTACGACATCTCCGCGCACGCGAAACGTTCCGCGGCGAAAATCAATATCGTTTCGTTCATATTGAATGTCGACAAGGCGACGAAGCAAATGATCCCGCTCGATTTCCATGCCGACGCGAAGCGAAACGACAAGTTCGCGATATTCTTCAGGCGAACCTAACCCGTAAATACATGAAACGCTTGCGATAATAATGACATCGCGTCGTTCAAATAACGCAGACGTTGCGGAATGGCGTAATTTATCAATTTCATCGTTAATGCTTGCATCTTTTTCAATGTACGTATCCGTCTGTGGTACATACGCTTCCGGCTGATAATAGTCATAGTAGCTGACAAAATATTCAACAGCATTGTTAGGAAAAAATTGTTTAAACTCGCTGTATAGCTGCCCCGCTAACGTTTTATTATGAGCGATGACGAGCGTTGGTTTATTGACTTGTTGAATGACATTAGAAATCGTAAACGTTTTACCTGTTCCTGTTGCTCCAATCAACGTTTGATGTTTTTTTCCTTGTTGAATCCCTTCGACAAGCTTCGCGATCGCTTTCGGCTGATCGCCTTGAGGCTTATAAGCGGATACTAATTGAAATGTGTCCACAATCGTCCCTCCACTTCATTTCTATTTTCATTGTACCATATGACGAAACCGAAAAGCGAAAAATACGAACAAATATTCTATGAAAAAACCTGCCCATTTGGACAGGTTTACGATTGCTTTTGCTTTTCTACCATTCGTTTAGCATACAAAAATCCGACGATGAGCGACGCTATATCAGCAACAATTTCATGCAATTGATCGGTATATCCTTTCACATACGATGCTACGAGCAACGCGACAGTAAGCAATGTACCGACATAATGGTTATACGTGACTCTCGTAAATAAAATAACTAACAACGCTGGTACAATTAACGCTAACAAAAACCACATATTATCCCTCATCTCTTACGAATAACAGCCCGAGTTCGTGATGTTCCCCTTCAAATAAAGCCGTTTGTGCAAAGCGAACTTCCCCGCTTTCGTTCAATACTTCTAGCTTACAAAACGCACGATTTTGTTGCAATGCTGCGTAAAATTCATCTTCCGTCACGACCGGTATACCGTTTACCTTCACGATCACTTCCCCAACCGAAAGCGCCATTTTATGTGCTGGCGTATCCGGCAACACGCCTAAAATGACAAGCCCATTCGCTCGTTTTGTAAAATACGGAGGCCGCTTTTGTTCATACAATTTCGCTGATAAAGCAATCCATTCCCTCCATAAAATAGCGACAACTGCAACAACGATCGCTAGCGGCTCCCACCAGTAGCTAGCAATCGCTAGCAAACTAACAACCGTAGCGAGCCAACCGATGCGCTTTGCGATCCATTTCGCCATATGAGTAGGCATGTTTGTTTGCACGCGGTGGGAAAAGCCAAGTAAAAACGGCACGAGAACAAATGAATACGCATCACCGCCTGAAATCATCGGCCACCACGCTGCAAACGGCGTCACTCCCTCTCCTGGCACAGGAATAATAAAAGGTACGAGCCAAAGACGTTGCATCATTTGTTCACCGATGACAAGTCCCCGCTTGCTCGTTACAAGCCGCGGCGAGCTAAGCTCTGCTCCTTCACGGTAAACGAGCCACATTTCGACAAACAAAAGCAACCCGATTAAAAGCGCGATGGCAGTCACATTTGTTTCCGTCATATGCGGGAAAAAACGATCAAAAAACGGCTGTGCCCACTCCATTTGCGCAAAAAAACTAACAGTAAATATAACGATGCTCCCGATATATGCAGGTGATAACAATCGAAGTTGCATAAAAAAACTACATATGATCGTCACCATTGCCCAAAGGACGAGCGTATCGTTTGGAAGCACAATCCCTGCCCCAACAGTCACAATTGAAAAAATGATTGCGAACCAGCTACGTGAACGAACGATCGCACGCAGCTCACGAGAAGAACGATAGACGCGCGTATGAAAATCGCGCCGCTCGCGTTGCACGCGACGCCAACCAATAAACAACGCAAAGATGAACGCATAATATAGTAATGGTTGCAGCCAAAACGTTCCGAATGCTTTCAACCATTCTAGTCCCCATACTTCCATTTCCATCATCTCCGTTTTTTCCGATCCTCTATGTTGTATTGTAACAAATTTCAAACGGTTATGGTTGACGAAAATCCACTTTCTTTGACGAATGAACACTAGTTTTGTCAATAAGCAAGGAATTTTATAAAACATGTCTAACTTTTTTCTTAACATGATCGGAAGGGGCGTGGAAACATGGAACTGAAGACGAGCGGAGTGGCAAAGCGGCTTGGGGTATCGACAAAAACGGTGCAACGGTGGGTGAAAAAATATAACATTCCATGCACAAAAAATGAAGCTGGACATTACGTATTTACGAGCGAAGCGATTGAACAATTAGAAAAATATAAGTTTCTCAGTATCGATGAAGAAGAAAAAGAACATGTGGAGTGGGAAGAAGTAGAACAGCGATTACACGAACTGGAACGGAAAATCGAACAAAAAGCAGATGACGTCGTCTCCTTTCAATTGCTGCAACATCGCCGCGAAATGGAAGAAATGCTTCAATATATGCAACAGCTCGAACAACGCATCGCACAACTTGAAAAACAAAAACAAATCGAACCAGCTATCGAGCAACCAACAAAACAAAAACGACGTGGCATTATTAGCTTCTTTTTATAATAGTTTCCCCCTGCCTTCAACATGGGCAGGGGGATATGTTTTATTTCGCAATGAGTTGCAATGCCCGTTTTAATTGCTCGTCGTATCGTTCGTCGCGAACGGCTTCCATCACTTTTGTTTGCAACATATTCGCTGTTTGTTTATCAATTTTTCCTGTCACTTGTAAGCCGTTTGCTTTTTGGAACGATTGAACGGCTTGCTCCGTTTGTTTGCTGAAGTAGCCATCTTCGCGACCCGGGTCAAAACCGAGACCTTTTAACATTTGTTGTGCGCTTTTCACTTGTTCGTTGTTCATGTCATATGCCAACGGCTTATCGATTTGAAGCGGATGAGCATAGAAAAAGTCAGGCTGTTTTACTTTCACATCTGGTTCAATGCCTTTTTGATGAATCCAATTTCCGTTCGGTGTTAGCCATTTATATAACGTTAATTTAATATGGCTACCGTCATCCATCGGCAACGCTTGTTGTACCGTCCCTTTTCCGAACGTTTTTTCACCGACAAGCGGATAGCCACCCGCTTCTTTTAACGCTGCGGCTAAAATTTCTGATGCCGAGGCGCTTCCGTTATCAATAAGCACAACAATTGGATAATCTTTTTTCTTCGTTATATTGGAGAAGAAACGTTGTTTATCACCATCACGTTCTTCAATTTGCACGTACGGTTTATCTTTCGGAACAAGATCTTTTAAAATATCTTCCACGCTTTGTAAATACCCTCCCGGATTGCCGCGCACGTCGATGATTAGTCCCGCGATTCCTTTTTTCTCGAAATCAGCTAACTTCTTTTTGAAATCTTCAGCTGTTTTTTCTGCAAATGATGTAATTTCAATGTAGCCAATTTGTTTGCCATTTACTTCTTTCATTGATGCATATACGGTTTCAATCGGAATTTCGTCACGAACGACTTCAATCGTTAAAACGCCGCTAACTCCCGGACGAATGACTTCTAAACGAGCGATCGTTCCTTTTTTTCCGCGAATTTTTAGTACCGCTTCATATAAATCAAGTCCTTCTAAACTTTCGCCATTGACCTTCATAATTTGATCGTTCGGACGAAGCCCTGCTTTTTCCGCTGGCGATCCTTTAAATGGAGCAACGATCGTCACTTTGCCGTCAACCATGCTCACTTCCGCTCCAATTCCTTCGAAAGAAGAATCAAGCGACTCGTTAAACCGCTCCGCTGTTTCTTTATCCATATAAACGGAGTATGGGTCTTTTAACGTCGCAATCATTCCTTGAATCGCACCGTCAATGAGCTGCTTTTCATCTACGTTTTGAACGTATTTTTGTTTAATCATGCTGTATGCTTGTTCAATTTTTTGTAGTTCTTCGTTCGATGGCTTCTCCGTTGTTGCTGGGATGTTGATCGTCATCGTTGACGTATCGGAAGAAAGCGACTGCATCCCGACATACGTCACCCCAGATCCGAATAACATCGATAAAGCCATGAGTGCTGCGATTGTTTTTTTATTCATGTTTTGCCTCCTCACCCTTCGATACATGAAAGGCATCACACCGTGTGCGATGCCTGTTTGTTTTCATTATATGAATAGCTTGTACTGTTCATAACTGATGAAGATGTATTTATTTTACACCGAGCGTACCGTTTTCTCAACCAATACGCAAAAGCACAGCAGGCAAGCTGTGCTTTAAAACGGAACGTATTGCATTGGATTTACCGCATTCGATTTTGATGCATTCCAAGGCCCACGATGCAACTCAAAATGCAAGTGTGCACCAAACGAACGACCTGTGTTGCCCATATAGCCGATCATTTGACCTTTGCTGACATTTTGTCCTTCACCGACAAGACGCGATTCTAAGTGAGCATATACGGTCGTATATACTTGTCCATTAATATAATGCATGATAAAAATAACGTTCCCATAGCTTGAGGAGTAATAGGAGCTATACACATACCCGTCAGCAGCTGCCACGACAGGAACGCTAGCACCACGCTTACCAATGTCTACACCGTAGTGGAATTCACCCCATCGCGGGCCAAATGTCGATGTAATTGGACCGTTCGCTGGACGCATAAACGCCCCGTCAGATACAGGAGGCAAACTGCCACCGCTCTCTGATGACGATCCGCGGCTTGATAATGCTCGTTTCCGCGCTTCTTCCTGTTCTTTTTGGCGACGAATCATTTCTTGCAATTGGTTTTTCATCGCCGCTTCTTGTTTTTCAAGCAACTCTTTTTCTTCTTCTAAAGCGAGCTGTTTTTCTTCCTCATGTTTTTGCTCTTCTTTTAACTGTGCCATTAATTTTTCTTTCGCTGCAATTTGTTCACTTAACGTTTGTTTTAACTTTTGTAGCTCATTTAGCTGCTCTTGCAGGCGAACTAAGTTATCGTTTAGTTCTTCCTCTTTCGCTTCCTTTAGCGCTTTATCAGCTTCTTGCTCTCTAATCATTTGACGGTCTGCCTCAAAAATGGTCGCAACAGCGCTCATTCGATCAATAAAATCGCTAAAACTTTTCGCCCCAAGCAACACGTCTAAATAGCTGACAACTCCTCCGCTTTCTTGCAGCGAACGCGCCCGCTCTTTCAACAACTCATTGCGTTGCTCAATGCGCGCTGTGACTTCCTCGATTTCTTTGCGAAGCGCAACAATTTGTTGTTTCGTTTCTTCAATGTTTTGCTGTTTTGTACGAATATTGGCGCTTGTTTCTTCTACCGCTAAATCTAGCTTTTTAATTTCTGCATCTAATTGCTCTTGTTCTGCTTTCAATCGCTCAATTTCTTGTTGCGACTGTTCAATTTTATTTTCAATCGTTGACTGCTTTTGTTGTACATTTTTTATTTCTTCTTTTTTCTGTTGAATATCGCGCTTCGTCACCGCATGCGCAGGCGCAGCTACACTCGAAACAAGCAACATCACAGCGACAACAATCGTTCCCCATCTTTTTCGCACCGTAAACCCCTCTCTCTTTCTATACTTTCAAAAATCGTCTGACGGACATCATGCTTCCCCATATGCCGATACATGCACCTAATAAGACGAGCACAGCCGCCACTTGCCATGCAAACGGATAAAATGGGAGAAGTTGAAAAAATGTATCTTTTAATCTCGGGTACAATAAATCAAATATGTACGAATAGGCGGACAGGACGATGGCAATTGGCACAATCGAACCTAATACACCGAGCCATAGCCCTTCAAGGAAAAACGGCCAGCGAATAAATCCGTTAGTCGCCCCTACTAATCTCATAATCTCAATTTCACGACGACGGGCAAAAATTGTAATTTTAATCGTATTTGAGATGAGAAACATCGCCGTAAATAATAATCCGACAATGAGCGCCAATCCGACGTTGCGAATCGTCGTCGTTGCCGCAAATAGCTTTTCAATTTGTCCTTTCCCGTATTTGACTTTGCTGACAGAAGGCAAAGTTTCAATTTGTTTTGCGATTTTTTCTGTATCAAGCGGATTTTCTGCTTTCACAATAAATACGTCACTTAACGGGTTGTCTTGTTCAAATAGACGGAACGATTGACCATCTTCTCCAAAGCTTTCAATCAATTTTTGTAGCTCTTCATCTTTAGATGAATACGCCACTTTTTCCACGCCAGAAAGAGCTTCAAGCTTGGCTCGAAGCGCATCTTTATCCGCATCTGTCGCGCTCAAATCGACATGCACGCGAATTTCAACATCGCGCTCAATTTGCTTCGTTATATGTTGAATATTGAGCATAATGACGAGAAACACGCCGACAAGCAAAAGCGTTACCGTAACAGCACTAATGGATGCAAATGTCATCCAACCGTTTCGTCCGAGACTTTTAAAACTTTCACGAAAATGGCGGCGAAGGGTGTTAAGCTTCATAACCGTATTCCCCCTTCACTTCATCGCGCACAATTTTGCCGCGCTCAATCGCAATGACACGCCTGCGAATCGTGTTGACGATTTCGCGGTTATGCGTTGCCATCACAATGGTCGTCCCACGATCGTTAATTCGCTCGAAGATGTCCATAATTTCCCAAGATGTATCTGGATCTAAATTTCCCGTCGGTTCATCAGCAATAACAATTGCTGGATTGTTGACGATTGAACGAGCGATCGACACCCGCTGTTGCTCTCCTCCAGACAATTCATCAGGGTAAAAGCGCGCTTTATGTTTTAGTCGCACTAAGTCAAGCACTTCCATGACGCGCTTGCGAATGTTTTTTGGCGATTCCTCAATAACTTCCAAAGCAAACGCGACGTTTTCATACACCGTTAACTTTGGAAGAAGCTTGAAGTCTTGGAAGACGATCCCGATATTTCGGCGAAGCAAAGGGACTTTGCTATTTTTTATATTCGCTAAGTTCACGCCATTAATCATAATTTTGCCGCTTGTCGGATTCTCTTCGCGATACATCATTTTAATAAACGTCGATTTCCCAGCACCGCTCGGACCGACGACATATACAAATTCACCTTGCTTAATGCGAACGGAAATGCCGTTTAATGCGATCACTCCGTTCGGGTATGTTTTATATACATCTTGCATCTCAATCATAAGCAACCACCTAAGTATTCGATGTTTTTCTACATATTCCTGCAAAATTCTCGCCTTGTTCATTATATCATCATTTCCGACAAAAAGGGGGGCGAATTTTATTTACAGTTATATTTCAAGAGTGTTACAAATGAAAAGAGGATGCACAAAATCGCATCCTCTTACTTTTTCGCAGCTAACCATTCCGCTACTTTATCTACATCGTCGCCTTTGAGTAAGCCACCGGGCATGCCCCCGCGACCATTTGCGATAATATCTTTAATTTCATCTTGCGAATATTTTCCGCCTACTTTATCAAGCGCTGGACCGACGCCGCCTTCTAAGTTTTGTCCATGGCAGCTTGCACACGTTTTTTTGTAAACGGCTTCCGCTGCTGAAGCGGTATCCCCTCCGCCGTTTGCTGGTTTTTCGCTTGTGCTATCCCCCCCACCACAGGCTGCTAACACAATCGCTGTACCAGCGAATAAACTAAGTAGCTTTTTCTTCATACGTATATCCCCCTTGTAAACATTTTCATACATTTCTATTATATCGTATCATTTTTACGTTAGGCACGTTTAAATCCTTCCCCAAGCACTTCTGCTGCATCCATAACGACGACAAATGCAGACGGATCAATGGTTTTCACTAATTGTTTCAATTTTGTGAACTCACTTTGTGCCACAACGCACATGAGCATCGTGCGCTCTTTTTCTGTATATCCGCCGTATGCATGTAGTTTTGTCACACCGCGGTCAATTTTATGCAAAATCGCTTCTCGCACTTGTTCTTCTTTCGTTGTAATAATCATCGCCATTTTTGAATTGCCGAAACCAACTTGAACAAAGTCAATTGTTTTACTCGTCACAAATAATGCGATTAACGCATATAACGCCCGTTCTAAATCAAATACGAACGCCGCCGTTAACACAATTAAGCCATCAATTAAAATGACGCATGTCCCTAACGATAAACCTGTATATTTATGAATAATTTGAGCAGCTAAGTCGGTTCCTCCTGTTGATGCACGACCGCGGAACACAATGCCTAATCCTACGCCGACGCCAATGCCGCCAAATAATGCCCCAAGCAACGGATCATGCGTTGCTGGTGCCACATCATGTGTCAAATAAACGATAAACGGTAAAAAGGCAGTACCAACTAATGTTTTGACACCAAACTGCTTTCCGAGCAATAGCACACCTGCGATAAATAATGGAATGTTAAGCGCCCATTGTACGTACGCTGGCTGCCAACCGAGCGTCGCATGTAAAATCGTACTGATGCCGCTTACCCCACCTGATGCGACACGATTCGGAAGTAAAAATAAATTGAACGCAACGGCCACAACGGCCGAGCCGACAAGAATATATACGTATTCTAGCACTTTTTCAACGAATGGATTTGTTATGTTGCTTCTTTTTCGCATGCCTCTCACCTTCCTTTGTGAGTATAGCATGCCCGATATAGGAAGTAAATGACATCGAATTAACGCAATAATGATTTAATATAGTGAAGTTAATATAGGTCTCCCCGATTTCCAATCGCTTCGATGTAAATCATTTGCTCGTGGTGATCAATGCGGAAAAGAATGCGGTATGTGCCAACACGTAAACGGTACAAACTTTGTTGTCCTCTCATTTTTTTAATGTCTCCTTGAGGAGGGCTGTAAAGCAATCCCTGTAATGCTATAACTATTCGTTCTTGTACTTCTTTCTCTTGCTTAGCAAGAAATTTTACTGCTTCCTTACGGTAAATCAACTTGTAAGCCAAATTCACGTTTTGCATCACCACCAGTCACATATCCTTCATCTCCTTGTAACTGCCGTTTTTCTTCTTCTGTTAACAACGCTTCTTCTTCACTTACTTCCTCTACTTCATCCCACCATTTATGATCTTTTTTTGATCTTTGCAGTAAATGCAATAAAAATTCATATGCTGATTTTTGATCGGATTCGCTTAACTGTTCAATCATCTCATGAAGCACTTTTTTGTCTACTGCCATGCTATTCCCTCCTCGTATAGTATGTTTAGAAAGATTTTTAAATCGAATTTCCAGTTGGATATGCTCCTTGACAATCGCATATGTGTAAGTGATTTGCCCACGGGGGAGGGGCGCGCCCCTCCCCCGTGGATGGCACTACATCGGGGTTGGACTTTTCGCGATGTTCTTGGATAATGGTCTTAGGATCATCGGGGACACTCTTCTCTCTCCTGTAGCTTTGACTACTTAGAAAGTCTGTCTCCCCGGCTCCTGTTCGGACTTCTAACCCGCAGGCTGTTCCCGTTGGTTTCCCATGCTGGAAGGAGCAGCTTCCAGGCAGCCCATGGCCCAACGTGAGTTCTCATATGCGAGGGTGACTGGTCAACAGGCGCGGTCCGGGGGCATCCCGAAGAGTCCCAACCCCACGATCCTACTACGATTGGAGGTGATCTCATGAAACTCTACGTCGGGATTGACGTGAGCTCAACGGACTTATACACGTGTATCATGGATCAAGAAGGAAACACGTGCGCCCAATTCAAGGTGGACAATCATCTCCTTGGCGCGACCTTCCTTCGCGATCAAATCCTCCTGTGGGCCAACAAGCGCCAACCATCCGAAATTCTCATCGGGATGGAAGCCACTTCGGTCTACAGCTGGCATCCAGCGATGTTTTTCCACCAACAGGAGGAGCTGAAGTCTTGGAATGTCAAGGTGTTTACCATCAATCCAAAGCTCATTCGCAAATTTAAAGAAGCGTACACTGACTTGGATAAAACGGACGGCATCGATGCGTGGATCATCGCCGATCGGCTTCGCTTTGGCCGTTTGAAAGTGACAGCTGTCATGCAAGAACAGTTTATCGCCCTTCAACGGCTCACGCGCATGCGCTATCATCTCGTCCATCAGCTGACTCGGGAAAAGCAGTACTTCCTCCAACACTTGTTTTACAAGTGCAGTTCCTTTACCCAAGAGGTGGACAGCTCCGTGTTCGGACATGCCATCTTAGAGCTTCTTCTCGAGTCGTTTAGCTTAGACGAAATCAGTCAGATGGACGTGCAACAGCTCGCTGACTTCTTGCGCCAAAAAGGACGCAATCGCTTTGCCGATCCGGAATGCATCGCCAAGTCCATTCAAAAGGCGGCTCGTTCGTCGTATCGGCTTTCCAAATGTGTCGAGGATTCCATCGACTTGCTTTTAGGGCTATCAATTCAATCCATCCGTAGCCTTCAAGCGCAAATTAAAGAGCTAGATAAAGCGATTACTCGCCATTTGGAAGGCATCCCAAATACGTTACAAACGATTCCCGGCATTGGTCCGGTCTACGCCGCTGGCATCTTAGCCGAAATTGGACAAATCGAGCGCTTTGACAACCAAGCCGCCTTAGCAAAGTATGCAGGTTTGACTTGGTCTAAGCACCAGTCCGGTCGGTTCCAAGCCGAGGAGACTTCCCTCATTCGTTCCGGCAATCGCTATCTCCGTTACTACCTAGTGGAGGCTGCCAACTCGGTACAACGGCATGATGCGTCGTTTCGCACCTATTACCGGAAGAAGTATGAGGAAGTACCAAAGCACCAACACAAACGAGCCCTCGTCCTCACCGCTCGAAAACTCGTGCGTGTGATCGATGCGCTGCTACGCAACGGTCAAATCTACACGCCAAGAAAGGGGGAAGATCGATAGGGGTATCGATCTAACTGATTTTGCATTAAAACCCAGTTAATGACATAAGACAAGACTGGGCTTCTTAAGTATTGCCTTTTTTCGGGTCATCGGACAATCGAATTTCCAATTTCGATGATTTTTCACCTTGACATATTACCGCAGGACTTTCGTTATGTCCAGATTATCACGCTCTTTTTTTAGATGTCAATAATATACAACAAAAGGTGCCCATAACGGACACCTTACCCTTGTTTTAACTTCGAACGTAAATAGGCGTCAATAAAGACGTCTATTTCGCCGTCCATTACCGCTTGCACGTTTCCGACTTCGGTATTTGTTCGATGATCTTTTACGAGCGAGTACGGATGAAACACGTAAGAACGAATTTGGCTTCCCCAACCAATTTCTTTTTGTTCCCCGCGAATTTCCGCAAGCTCCGCTTGTTGTTCTTCTAGTTTCTTTTGGTACAACTTCGCTTTCAACATATTCATCGCTTTTTCGCGGTTTTTAATTTGTGAACGTTCCGATTGACACGTCACAACAATGCCAGTTGGAATATGTGTAATGCGTACAGCTGAATCCGTCGTATTGACGTGCTGACCGCCGGCACCGCTTGAGCGATACGTATCGACTTTTATTTCATCTGGACGCACGTCAATTTCAATGTTGTCATCAAATTCAGGTACAACTTCGCACGAAACGAACGATGTATGACGGCGACCGGAAGCGTCAAACGGAGAAATGCGCACGAGACGATGCACGCCTTTTTCCGCTTTTAAATATCCGTATGCATTATGCCCTTTAATTAGCAACGTGACGCTTTTAATTCCCGCTTCCTCACCAGGCAAATAATCGAGCGTTTCCACTTTGTATCCTTTTTTCTCCGCCCAGCGCGTGTACATACGCAACAACATCGATGCCCAGTCTTGTGACTCCGTTCCACCTGCACCAGGATGAAGTTCTAAAATGGCATTATTTTTGTCGTACGGTTCATTTAATAGTAACTGCAGTTCAAATTCGCTAAAGTCTTTCGATAGTTTTTTCGCCTCAGCTACAAGCTCTTTTTGCAGTTCTTCATCTGGTTCTTCTTTGACAAGCTCGTATGTCACTTCTAAATTTTCAAATCGCTCTTCAAGTGAACGAAACTCGCCGACTAAATCTTTGAGCGCATTCGCCTCACTAATGACCGCCTGAGCCGCTTTTTGATCGTCCCAAAAGTCAGGGGCAGCCATTTGCGCTTCTAGTTGTTCAATGCGGGCTTCTTTCGTTTCGAGGTCAAAGAGACCCCCTAATATCCGCTAATCGCTTAGCCATTTTTTCAAGCTCTTGCTTAATTTCTACTAAATCGATCATGTCCTTCACCTCAACCATTATTGTATGCAAACATCTCGGCGGACGCAACATAACGAAAGCGAGGGAACATCCCTCACTTATCGTCCGCAACAATGTTTATATTTTTTTCCGCTTCCGCATGGGCACGGATCATTTCGGCCGACTTCCACCGCTTTTTTCACCGGCTTACGTTTCACTTCTTCGCCTTCTTTCGGGTGGACAGCTTCTCCTTTGGCTACTTCTTGTCGCTCTAAGTTGCTTTCGATTTCTGCTTTCATAATGTAACGCGCAACTTCTTCTTCAATAGAAGCAATCATCGCTTCAAACATCGCATACCCTTCCATTTGATATTCGCGCAATGGATCAATTTGACCGTACGCACGTAAATGGATGCCTTGACGAAGCTGTTCCATCGCATCGATATGTTCCATCCATTTCATATCGACCGCACGCAACACGATGACGCGCTCAAACTCGCGCATTTGCTCGGACGGAATGCGGCTTTCTTTTTCATCGTAACGCGCACGTACTTTATTCCAAATGAATTCAATCATTTCTTCTGGATCTTTGCCGCGCAAGTCGTTGACAGTCACATCTCCTTCTGGAAGGAGGTTCGCTTGCACATAATCAACGATCGCTTGCACATTCCATTCTTCTGGCATTTCTTCATCTGGTGTATGCGTACGCACGACGCGCTCGATAACCGATTGAATCATTTTTTCAACAATGTCGCGCAAGTTTTCTGAGTCAAGCACTTGGAAACGTTGACGATAAATAATTTCGCGTTGTTCGCGCAATACATCGTCGTACTGCAATAGTTGTTTACGCGCATCAAAGTTGTTTCCTTCCACGCGTTTTTGTGCCGACTCGACCGCTTTAGATACGATTTTACTTTGAATTGGCTGTGAATCGTCCATCCCTAAGCGATCCATCATCGCCATCATATTTTCTGAGCCGAAGCGACGCATGAGTTCATCTTCAAGCGACAAATAAAATTGCGATACCCCAGGGTCACCTTGACGGCCGGAACGACCGCGCAACTGGTTGTCGATGCGGCGGCTTTCGTGACGCTCCGTACCGATGACCGCTAAACCGCCAAGCTCGCGCACACCTTCACCGAGTTTAATATCCGTTCCGCGTCCTGCCATGTTTGTCGCAATCGTTACTGCCCCTTTTTGACCAGCTTGCGCAATAATTTCTGCTTCTTTCGCATGGTTTTTCGCGTTTAACACGTTATGGCGAATGCCGCGCTTCGTTAACATGCCCGATAACAATTCAGACGTTTCAATCGACACCGTACCGACGAGAACGGGTTGTCCTTTCGCATGACGTTCCGCAATATCTTCAACAACCGCACGAAACTTTCCTTCCATCGTGCGATAAATTAAGTCTGGGCGATCATCGCGAATGACTGGTTTATTTGTCGGAATAACGATGACTTGCATATTGTAAATGTTACGAAACTCTTCTTCTTCTGTTTTTGCTGTTCCCGTCATCCCCGCCAGCTTTTCGTACATGCGGAAATAGTTTTGGAACGTAATCGTCGCAAGCGTCATCGATTCGTTTTGAATTTCAAGCCCTTCTTTTGCCTCAATCGCTTGATGAAGCCCATCGCTATAGCGACGTCCGCGCATGAGACGGCCTGTGAATGGGTCGACGATGACGATTTTTCCGTCCTCAACGACGTAATCGACGTCGCGCTGCATCACAACATGGGCACGCAACGCTTGACTAATATGATGGTTTAACGTCACATGTTTTAAATCGAATAAGTTGTCGATTCCAAACGCGCGCTCTGCTTTGTTCATTCCTTCTTCCGTCAGCTGCACGCTTTTCGTTTTTTCATCGTACGTATAATCGACATCGCGTTTTAGTGTGCGCACAAATGCGTTCGCTTGAATGTACAATTTTGTTGATTTTTGAGCCGTACCTGAAATAATGAGCGGCGTCCGCGCCTCGTCAATTAAAATGGAGTCAACTTCGTCAATGATCGCATAATGAAGCGGGCGTTGCACCATATGTTCTTTATAGAGCACCATGTTATCGCGCAAATAGTCGAAACCAAACTCGTTATTCGTTCCGTATGTAATGTCGGCGTTATAAGCCGCTTGCTTTTCTTCACGCGACATACTGTTTAAATTCAGTCCAACAGATAAACCTAAAAACTGATACAGTCTGCCCATTTCATTTGCGTCGCGGCTTGCTAAATATTCGTTGACCGTGACGACATGGACGCCTTTTCCAGTTAACGCGTTTAAATATACCGGCATCGTCGCTGTTAACGTTTTTCCTTCCCCTGTTTTCATTTCAGCAATATTGCCTTCATGAAGGGCGATGCCCCCCATCAATTGCACTTTATATGGATACATGCCGAGCACGCGTTTTGCAGCTTCACGAACGACCGCAAACGCCTCAACAAGTAAATCATCAAGCGTTTCGCCTTTTTCAAGACGCGCCTTAAACTCTTCTGTTTTTTGACGCAACTCGTCATCAGAAAGCTGCGCCATTTGTGGACCGAGCGCATCAATTTCATTTGCGATTTTTTCTAATCGCGCAATTTGCCGTTTATTCGGGTCAAACACTTTTTTCAACATTCCAAGCATATGAAAACGCTCCTTAATTATAGAATCACTAATCTACATGATATCATTTACAGGAAAAGGTGACAACTCATACGGAAAAGGGCGATGGGGAAAAAGAAAAAGCCAGCATCTTCGCTGGATTACACTTGCGACTGTAGTTGTTCAATGGAGGCTTCCACTCTAAGCAAACGTTTATTTAATGCATAAATTTCAAATCCTTTTTCATCGATCTTTTTATAAATGTTTTGCAGTAATGTGTGCACGTCATTCGCCAGTTGAACTTCGAGACGATGCACCGTTTCTTTGACTTCGTCTAATTGTGTTTCAACGCGTGCAAGGCGCTTCTTGACATCACACATTTCTTCCTCGAGGCGACTAATCCGCTCATTTGTTTCTTCCATTTTTTGTTCAAGCGCCACTAATCGAGCCTCCATGTTTTCAAAACGCTGATCGATTTGAGCGAATCTTTCATCAATCTGGGCAAATCGCTCATCAATCTGCGCAAATCGCTCATCAATCTGCGCAAATCGCTCATCAATCTGCGCAAATCGCTCATCAATCTGCGCAAATCGCTCATCAATCTGCGCAAATCGCTCGTCAATTTGAGCGAATCGTTTATCAATCTGTGTAAACCTTTCGCGCACTTCTTGTTGAAAAGACAAGAAGTTGCTTTCGATATTTGTCAATTTTGCTAAAATTTCGCGTAAAATCGCTTCCATCCTTTTTTCACCTCCTTTCACATTATACCACCCCCTGTCTTCATTCGACAGAGGGTGGTAAGATTAGTTCGCTTCAATTAAGCCATATTTGCCGTCTTTTCGTTTGTAAACGACGTTTGTGCGGTTTGTTTCTGCATTAATAAAGACGTAAAAGTTATGGCCAAGCATGTTCATTTGCAAAATCGCTTCTTCGCTATCCATCGGTTTTAAGCTGAAGCGCTTCGTACGCACAATTTCAAATTCTTCTTCCTCATGCTCTTCTGTTGCCACAGGAGCTGTTGTTGTGAGAGTCACACCGTTTGCTTCTTTTTCGCGCATTTTTCGATTCACTTTCGTTTTATGTTTACGAATTTGGCGTTCAAGTTTATCAACGACCAAATCGATTGCCGCATACATATCGTCATGGCGCTCTTCGGCACGCAACACGATTTGTGGCATTGGAATAGTGACTTCAATTTTCGCCTGCTTATCATTATATACTTTTAAGTTAACGTAAACAGTAATTCCTTCGGTTGATTCGAAATAACGCTCTAATTTCCCGATTTTTTTCTCGACATACTCTCGAATCGCTTGTGTAACCTCGATGTTTTCTCCGCGAATGTTGTATTTCATACGCTGCTCCTCCTTTTATGAAAGGTTAGTTACTTATTTCTACAATTCCCTACAAAACTCCTTCTCAATCGTCACATTTTTTGTGAAAAAATGATGAACAAAACAATGGATAATTATGCTATAATTTATAGATGATGAAAAGCGTTCGTATTTTTTTACTGAGGTGTTATCGCATGCGTAAAGTGTACATATTTGAAGCAAAAAGCGGCGATGTGCTCGCTGTCGACATTTATGGACCAAACGGAGCTGTTTTGCTTGCGAAAGGGGTAAAACTCACCGACTCATACATTCGTGGACTGCGCGAAAATGGCATTCGTCATATTTATATTCACGATATTTTTACATTTGATATTGAAGAAAAGCCAATGATTAGTTCGGTTGTGCGGCAACAAGCGGTAAAAAAAGTGTATGAAACGATGACGGAACTAATCGAAGAACAAAAGGCTGTCCAGCGCGTGTCTTCGCTTGACCTCGGACAAGAATATCAAAAAATATTTAAAGAGATTTTAGACTATTTATTAAGTCGAGAAAACTTGCTCATTAACTTATCTGACCTTGTCATTTCAAAAGGATATTTCTTTCATCACTCGGTTAACGTGGCAACAATCGCAGGTGTTATCGGATTAGCGAAAGGATATTCATCGCAACAATTGCTTGATTTAGGCGTTGGCGCACTTTTATTCGATATCGGCATGACACAAATTCCGAGTGCACTATGGGGAAAAAAAGGGCCGCTTAGTCCTGAAGAACGTCGGGTCGTTTCCCATCATACTGAATTTGGATTTGAATTACTAAAAAAACAAAACAACGTTTCACCGTCATCCGCTTATTGTGCACTTCAACATCACGAGCGTTTTGATGGGAGCGGCTATCCACATCAAGCAGCCGGTAAATACATTCATGAGTTCGCGCGCATTATCGCCATCGCAGACGTATTCGACGCGCTCACTTCTCCGCGCGACCATCGCCAACAACATTCGCCGCACGAAGCAGCTGAATATTTATGCGCAGCCGGCAATACGTTGTTTGACTATGAACTCATTAAAACGTTTTTAAAATATGTCGCCATTTACCCGCTCGGCACAAACATCGTATTAAACACAGGATATCGCGGTGTCGTCTCAAACATTTTCCCTGAATATCCGCTTCGCCCTGTCGTTCGCATTTTACAAAATCCAAACGGGGAAGTGCTCAAATCACCGTTTGAAATTGACTTACGAAAAGAAGTAAACGTCACGATTGTCGAAGCGTTTTAAACTACAAAAGGTGCGATTCGCTCGCACCTTTTTATTATTGCTCCACATACGGACGAAGATGTTGCATCACACTTACTTTCCACGCTTCAAATGCTGGTGCTACATGCTTCTCGACAATTTGTTGCTTCGCGTTTGGATCATGTAGCTTTCCGTCTAATTTCCACGCCTCATCGGCTACCGCAGAAAAACGAGCAATTTCCTCTAACACCGCGCGATCATCCGCAAAAAAACGTGCGAGCGAACTCCGATTCGTCTCATCAATTTGACCGAACGCCATAAAAATATCCGCAAGCACAACATCTCCTTGCGTTCGCTCATAGTTCGTAAAACTTTCACATACATACGCAAATCCTTCTTCAATCGTCTCTAAAAGCGCCACGTACTGTTGGATAACTGCTAATTGTTCATGCGATAATTTCACCATTTTCATACCTACCTTTTCTTATCATAAAACATGCCATCAATAGACAGTGGTTCATATGGATGGTTATAATGTTTGACAACCGTTTTCGTTTTTTTCGTTTGCTTTAAGTCGAACTGAATTTGCTGCTTCAATTGCTGTAACTTTTCATCAATCTCGGCATTCAATGCTAATATTTCTTGCCCCATCTTCCGCTCTTCCGCTGTCAAAGAAGAAGGGAGCTTCGCAAGCAACCGCTCCCTCTCCTCAAGCAACTGCTCAATCCGCGCGATCACCTCATCGCGTTTCTCCTTCGATACAGGCTCTCGCAACACATTCGCAAGCTGCCTCGTCGCTTCCAACAGCGTAAAAACAACGCTCATCACGCTTGTCCACCTTGCGCATATTGACGTTGACGATTGATTTGAATCACTTGCTTCCACGTATCGCGAAATTCTTTCACGTACCCTTCTACTTCCTCTAAAATCGTCACATCGCTTTTAATGTTGGCTTCTACAAGTCGACGATACATATAGTCATACATCGTCATCATCGACTTTGCCACTTCATATTCCATATTGAGCGTGACCATAAGCTCTTGAATAATTTTTTGCGCTTTTAATAAGTTTGTGTTGCGTGCTTCAATATCTTTGTCCTCGATCGCTTTTTTCGCTTGCGCAATAAACTTTAAGCAACCATTGTAAAGCATAAGCGTTAATTCCCCAGGTGACGCCGTTTGCACCGCGTTTGTTTGATATGATTGATACGGATTATTCATCGCCATGTTTGTTACCTCCTAAATTATTGTGCTCCACCGCCAAAGGCGTTCATGAGATACATGCTTTGCGAGTTCGCACGTTGTACCGCTTTTTCCATCGCGGAAAACTGCTTCCAGTATCGGTCTTCAACTTTCTTTAACCGATCTTCAAAGGCATCAATTCGTTTATCTAAATCGTTTAAGCTTTTTCCGATTTCAAACTGGCTGTTCGTCCAAACGGTTTTACCAGCTTTTTTCTCAATTTTTCCTATTGTATTTTTGATCGTATCACGTAAACGTTGCGCAATCCCTTTTGTGTCAAAGTTTGAGCCACTAGCGTTAAACAGCTGGTAAACAGCATTCGGATCGTTTTCAATTGCTGCACGCAATTTCGTTTCATCAATAATGAGCTTTCCATTTTCTAAATAGTTGCTAGACGTCGTAATCCCAATTTCCGAAAGCGTATCATAGTTCGTATTGACAGGCGAGTTGCTCACTTTGCTGTAGAGATCTAAACGCATTTGGCCTAAACCGCTTGATAAAATCGAATCGCGGCGAAGAAGCCCACTTTTCGCCTTTTGTTCCCATAGTTCAACTTGCTTCTCCGTCATCGCTTCTTTTTGCTCATCCGTTAACGGCGTATAGTCGCGATACCGCTCTTCCGATAGTTTACCATTGATTTTGCCAATCACTTCGTTATATTTGTCGACGAAGCCTTTAATTACATTGAACATTGCATCTGTATCGTTTGTCGTCGTAACAGAAGCCGTTCCTGTTTTCTTGAGCGTATAAGTAACGTTATTAATCATAAATGTATTCGTCGAGCGTGATGTCGAAAGACCGTTAATTGTAAATTGCGCATTCTTTCCTGCTGTTTTTCCTGTCAATTCTGCACCATCTGTAACTCCTGTAAATCCGAGGCTTTGGAAAAACGAGGCAGTCGTTGCATCCCCCATTTTTAAACTTGCTGAGGCTCCTGTATCTTTTTTTGTAATTGAAATTTTCCCTGTCTGTGTATCACGGAACACCGTAATGCCAAGGTCGCTATTGCTGTTTAATTGAGAGATAACCGCATCTAACGACGAGTTGGCTGCGATTGTAATCGTTACCGGATTTGTTGTTGGGCTTGTGCCGTCACCATTTGTTACGTTAATTTTCAGCGTCGTATCTGTACGGCTTGGTGTATAACTAGAAGCAGCTGCAGAAATCCATGTTGCTGATGTCGCGACTTCTGTGACAGTTAAGTTTGTGCTAATGTTCACCGCACTCGAATTTGCTGTTGCCGCGACGACGCTCTCATCCGAACTTACCACTTTCTTCTTTAACATACTGCTTTGCAATGTCAAATTATTAAAAACATAGCTATCTAAGTCTTGCAACAACGTATTCATCGAGCGATAGTCATCACGCTGCCATTCTAAAATTTGTTTCTTTTGCTTTAGTTTATCAAGCGGCATTCGTTCCGCTTTCATTAAATCGCCAACGATTTTATCAATATCCATGCCGCTCGCTAAGCCACCGATACGCATTGTACTCATGCCCTCTCACCATCCTCTCAAATTTTTCGATCAACAATCAACCCGACAAACTTCATCATCGCCGCATACATATCTAACAGCTTTTTCGGCGGAATTTCGCGCACAACTTCTTTTGTTCGATCATCAATGAGTTGAATATAATACTCTTTTAAATCTTCATGCACAGTAAACTTTAACGACGTATGGCTCGGCTGTAAAAATTCATTCATTCCTTTGACGATTTCTTCAAGTTTTTGTTTTGGAATACGTTCTTCCTCTTGCTTGACTGTCGCTTGCTGCACGGTCGTTTGCTCTTGTTTTTGCTGCTCTGCTGGACGCTCTGTCGTTGTTTTTTCATGCATATATGTGGAAGAAAGAGAAGAAGAAATACGTTCAATCATCATCATTCGCCCCTTTGACATATACGTTTCTACTGTTTATATCGGTTAGAAAAGAAAAATATGAAGTCATTTCGTACATAAACAAACGAGATCATGAATGAAACAGCGAAATAAAAAATTAATCCTATTAATCGACATAAAAAGAGGCACTAGCCAAGCTAATGCCTTGTTGTTGAGCATGCAGTTAATTAACAATATTACAGGCAATTAAAGTTTATACTGTCACGAAACTTACGCAAGGAAGTCCCTGCCTTTAGGCACGGGGAGGAATTGCACCTTACGCAAGTTCCGCCACCCCCTTTCCATAAGCATATCCGTCAAATCGCTGAATGACTTGGACATATCTATAATTTATTCCTTGTGCGATACGCTTTCCGTCCTTGCCTTTAATATCGAAACTTCCAGTCTTTCTACATGCGACTTCGCCAAACCAAACGCCTTGATATTTCCCTCTTGGGACAACAGCCTTAACCATGTCCCCTGTTTGAAAACCAAAGAAGAATTTTTGTCTTGCAAGATAACCTCTTGGGAAGCCATATCTATCTAGGTTTGTACGAGAGCGACTACCACGCCCTTTTGCCTTGATAAATAACACTTCTTTTGTTTTGAAATATAAGTGATTTGTTGTGCTTTCGCCTACACAACAAGCGTCAAAATAATGTGTTTTCGGCAAGTCTAAACGAATACGATTCATTTTTGTTCGTGCACCTGTTCCACACTCGACATCTAATCCTGTCTGCTTTAACACTTCATACGCTTTCCATCTTGTCGAGTTGATAGCACTTGTATCCTTTAATGATTCTTTGACTTGCTTTTGAATGTGCGGATACCCGAATTCTTCTGCTGTCTTACTTCCTTTGCGCTGATTACAGTCATGACAGGCAAGACATAGGTTATCCACTCGGTCTGTTCCACCTCTCGATTTTGGAATGATATGCTCCACTTCAAGTGGAACATTTTCTTTTCCGCAATAACAACACTTCCGCCCAAACTTTTCAAGCAAGTATTCTCTTACTTCATATCCTTGTAGCGTGCCTTGTTGATACTCTACACCATTGATTTCAGGATTTCGCATGAGTTGCGTGTCGAATTTGGCATTTTCGTATGATATATGTCCAATGGGGCATAACTTTTTTAGACGGCTAACCCATGTTTGGATATTTTGCACACGACTCTCTAGTGATGGAGGCAACCACCCCTCCTTTCGCTTGCGGTTCAGAAAGCGTGGTTTTCTGTATCGAGTTTTTCGATTTCGTCTTGCTCGACGAAAAGCACGCCTTTTATCTATTCTTTCCTTGATGTCTGTGCGATGGTCAAGTTGCCCTAACCATACCACTTCTTGTCCTCGCAAAATCGCTAATCCTGTATGCCTGCTTCCATAGTCGATTTTTAGCCGATATGTTGCTTTAATTTCTGATTCGTCTACTGATTTTTTCAAGATGATGGTAAATGGAAATCGCCTGTAAATCGCCGCCTTCCCTTGTTTCAACAGCTTTCTTGCAACTGCTTCGTGACAAGGAGCAAGCGGACGTTTGTTTGTGTCTAACACAAAAACCATAGGGTTCTCCCCTTTCCTCTGCATAAAGCAGGTCATATTCTCCTCGACCATGTTATAGATGCTTGTTATGTGCAAGACACTAGCGCTACCCACCACGCTTGTTTAACCTTGCACGACAGAGGAACGGGCTGGAGAAGCACCCGAACGTGTCATGACATCTATAACGTAGGCTCTGTTTCAAGCCTTGGTCTGGTCAACATGGGGCTTACAAGCCCATGACTTTAGTCATTGGGTTGTTGACCAAAAGCCCCATTTTCAAATTTGAATGAAACGTAATACAAGCATTTTTGTTAATTAAGCATCTCTACTTCTTTCAAATGTTGCCAAGCTTTTGTAATGTGCTTCTCTTTAAATATCTTCCGTTTCCGTTTGTTCCAATTGTGGATTTCTTCAACGATTGACTGAATATCATCTTTTATATCTGGCTTTTCCTTAACAACCCAATGTACAGTTGAAAGCAATTCTAGCCCATATGGAGTTTCAAACCCTTGAATAATATCCCTTACTCTTTTTAAGTGCTTATAGGCTTCGGAATCGTCCATCAAATACTGCTCCGCTTTTTGGACTGCATCTGGTATTAAGTAAATTTCTGCATCTCTGCTGCGATCGCCAAAACCACGAATAAAATGGCCATCTAAGCGCAATAATACATGATTTAAATTGTCTGCATATGGACCATATTTGCTTTTTTCAAATCTTAGTTTAAGGGGTTCCCCTACTGCTTGGAGAAAATACGCTAGCTTTTGCACTTCAAGCAAAGATAGCCGATAACCTGGAATGGAGTAATCATTCATTAGCATAAGAAATAATGCTCTAGATCTTGTCATCTTTGGAGGTTCTGTACGTATCTTTATTTGATCGGGTTTAGGGCTTCCTGCAGGCTCGTATAAATGTACTTCCACATCTTGTAGATGTTTAAAAGCTGCTTCAATTTTAGGACGTACTTCATCCCATCTCAGCCCGCCATTACCACAGCCAAGCGGCGGAATCGCAATTGATTTTATATCGAGTTCCTTAACTACCTTTACTAAATCCACTAACCCTAACTCTATATCTTCCATCCGGGATTTATTTTTCCAATGGCGTTTTGTAGGAAAATTAATAATATATTTTGGGTTCAACAACGATTTAGTGGAAACGACATGCATTTTGCCTGGCTGTACTTCCTTGCGGCGGCAAGCCTTTTCATACTCCGAAAACATTTCCGGGTATGCTTGCTTAAATTGCAGAGCGATTCCCTTCCCCATCACTCCGACACAATTGACCGTGTTCACTAACGCTTCTGCTTCATCTTCTAAGAGGTTGCCTTGTTTTAGGATGATCATTGCATCACCTCCTTCAGTAGTACCAATGCGGCCGGACAGCTATCGGTTTATGGCAATGACATTGGTACATAATCTCTTCAACTTTTTGCTTCATTTTATCATTTTTAACCCCGATGCCTAAAATCATATCAATAGGAACAAATTGATACACTAAAAACTCCGCTTGCCTTCTTCTTTCCCGATCGGGGTTCTCTTCCGTCTCAAACCAAAATTGAGAGCGCATAACGTTCCAGTCGATTTTGTCCAAATCCTTTAAATCGTTATAAAAATCAGTAAATTTCATAATGGCATGCCCATCCGTAAACACATAACCTAATCCTCTATGATGGATCACATCTGTCCTAGACACAAGATAAATAATCTCATCTTGTCCTTTTGCGTACCCGTCTACACGTCCTTTGTTAATAGCATATAACATCGGTGACCTAGGTGCAAAGTAAAAAGGAACATAATCATGTAAAGTGCCATAAGGAGGAAGCGGAACGGATATGATTGATCTCCTAGCTTGTATACGTGTATGCGCAATATTGACATACGATACACTTTTCACCTTCGCCACGTTATTTGCCACTAATCCGCCGTGACAAAGGATCGATGGAAGGTTGCTATAGTGGGTGATATGGTAGAGCCATTTTTTATAAATCATCACGTCAAACACCCTACTGTTTAGTTTTATATGTGGAAATAAAATATTTCATAAATGATCGATGGCGTGCATTGCCCGACAGACAAATTATAAAACTAGTATGCAAACCGTCTTTATGTGGGTTTACATTTTTTCTTACAATAAAATACAGTTCATAATTTTAGAAATATTTCATAATCTTCAACCTGAATTACAGCTCCTATTTCTTTTTGGTATACAAAACCCGATGATGTATAAAAGTTTGTGTAAAGCATTTTTCTAGACCAAAAGAAAAAAGGTAGGGTATTCTCTGATTTAGCCATAACACATTCCAGAGAAAGGAGTACCCTATCTATTCAGAGATCCCCCTATTTATCTTACATTACACAAAATTCTTGACGGTACCGTAGCAATAGCTCACAAACGCAATTTTTCCGATAACTCATCAATTTTTATTAACGAATCAGAATCTGTGACAATTCTGTAAAGGTTGCTTGAATCACAAAAATTAATAAACCATTGTAAGTCTTCAATAACTTCATTTGAAATGTAACCAAAGTAAGCAAAATAACAAGGGGAATCTTCTTTAGAAATATTATACTCTATAATGTCACTAACTTTTTGTAAAAGTCTTTCAATTAAGTCATTTATCATTTTAATTTTCTGAATGGAAAGATAACAGCTAATTAATTCCATAGTAACTCCTCCTTTTATAATTGAATTTATCCATATTGTAAAGAAGCATCAGTTACTTTGTAAAATACTCTCATTCTTCAATTATTGATAAATAATAGCTACTCTTAAAGGCACCTCTTTCTTTTTGAAAATCTCCTAAAAAATTCTCGATTTTCCTTAAAAAATCTATAATTTCCGTTGAACATAGCTCATAACGATAAAAACACTACTTCATAAAATTAGTTAAAAACTTTTCCAAAGCATGAGGGATACATTATAATAAAATATAGAACGTATGTTCCAGAAAAGAGGTGAAATAATGCACGATTTCTCACAGTTAACCCCCATACAACAGAACATCTTAATTGCCAGCATTATTGGCGACGGAGAAATTACAAAGCTTTATAAAAATAGTAGGAGGAAAAATCACAGTTATCGTGAACATTTTGGCATTGACCAAGAAGAATATCGAAAATGGAAAGTTTCATTTTTTAACGACCTTTTATATATCACGCATAAAAGTCAATGCGTCCGTTCATCATCACTACCATTGTTTACAAAATTATATCCTCATTTTTATCACGATGACGGCTCTAAGCACATACCGCTTTCTTTGCTATCCTATTGTACGCTGCCGCATTTTCTTTCCGTTTTGTATATGGACGATGGCTCGCTCTCCATTTCTTCCTAAGTAAATCGGCGAAAGAAATGTATTTATTTAACGCCTCATATTTATCTCTACTTGCAATGTTACCCGCCCCACGAACTGCAACAATTACAGCACCACACTTTTACTCATTTCGGCATCACGTTTCACTTAAGCAAATGCCCCGATGGACAAGGCAGTATTTTAAAAACGACATCGGTAAAAGACACGTTCCTCTTCTTTGAAACGATCTCCCCTGTTATTCATGACTGTCCGTCTATGTATTACAAAACAAACTGGAACGAGCGATTCAAAGTAGAGAAACGCAAATGGAAGAGCAAGTTTCCTAATTTCGATATTTTCGTAAGCAGCTCCGAGCGCGTGAAACCGTATTCCACTGAAGAAATACGGCTACTGAAAGAAATGAAGCAAGAAGGAGCTACGATTCAAGAAATCGCCAACGCACTGCAAAGAAGCTATTGGTCCGTTGTGCATAAATGGAGAGAGATAAAAGATAAATAAAGTGTTCATGAAAAAAGAGACCCTAGATAATCTAAGGTCTCTTTCCGTTTGTGTACGATTAACGAAGCAATTGTAATACTCCTTGTGGTTGTTGGTTGGCTTGCCATGCCTCAACGTCTTTCGATCGTTGTGTAGACTATATCTTCACCCTCAGCTTTACCTGTTAGGGGCTGGGCACTTCGGGAAATTCCCTACGGACTTCATCACCATAGCTCTCGCCTTAGGTGGTATGTCCTAGTCGTTGAACCTTCTCCAGAGTTTCCTCACAGGAGCTTGGCTGCTGATTGCCCATTGTATCATCTTTCCTTTTTTCACGCCGTCACGCCTGCCGTTTCCAGCTTCGTTGTGGCAAGGAAAGCTTTAGGGCTTCCCAGCAATTCACCCAGTTATCCTCTTAACCGTTTCCAGCTAAGACGCCCTTCCAATCAAATTACCGAAGTAACTGCAAAACTCCTTGTGGCATTTGATTGGATTGAGCCAACATTGCTTGTGCTGCTTGAGAAAGAATGTTGTTTTTCGTAAACTCCATCATTTCTTTCGCCATCGTGCGAACATTTGCTTTCGCAAACGACTAGACTATATCTTCACCCTCAGCTTGACCTGTTAGGGGCCGGGCACTTCGAATGATATAGGACGATGGAGCATCCTACTCACCCTACGGACTTCATCACCATAGCTCTCGCTTTAGGTGGTATGTCCTAGTCGTTGAACCTTCTCCAGACTTTCGTCACAGGAGCTTGGCTGCTCGGTTGCCCAATCCTTTGACTTTTCAAGCCGTCACGCTTGCCGTTTCCAGCTTCGTTGTGGCGCCAAAGGCTCTAAGGGGTTTCCAGCAATTCACCCGGTCATACTCCTAACCGTTTCCAGTTAGGACGACTGTGCTTGTCACCGCTTATGCGGCTAAAGCATAATCTACGTCACGGATACGAGATTCAGCTGCTGTTAAGTTCTCAGCTGATGTACTTAAATTGTTGATAGTGTGCTCTAAACGGTTTTGCCATGCACCAAGAGTAGAACGCTCTTTTGAAACTTCTTTTATAGCGTTATCGATTGTTGTGATTGCAGCTTTAGCATTTGTATAACTACTAATATTTGGACCAGTAACTGAAGTTGTTTTCCCAACTACTTTAATATTGTATTCATCACCAGCACTCCAAGCAGCTTGAGCATTTATAGTGATTGACTGTCCAGTTTCAAAAATATCAAAATTTGTCGCATCTAAAGTTAAGTTTTGGCTTGCCACATCACTACCTGTATTAATAGTAGCTTTTTTTCCATTTATTGTAACTTCGAAAACAGCATTAGTTCCCGAACCATCTGGAGCTGTAAGTACCTTAACTTTAATATCTAAGTTATCTTTTTGTGTATAGCTAGATACATTAACATTTCCTTTCCCAGTAATTACCTCGTTTGTTTCATTTACAACAGCTACCTCACTTACACTTGAAGCAGTAGTAGCTGCTGTTCCAACATTCAGCACAGTACCAGTAGCTTTCATATTTCGAATACTAATCGATAAATTTTGATCTTCATTAGCTCCAATTTGTAAATTTCCGCTAAAATTACCATTAAGTAAATATTGTGTGTTAAATTGGGTTGTATTAGCAATTCTGTCAATTTCTTGAGCTAATTGATTCATTTCTTCTTGAAGAGCATCTCTATCTTGAATTACGTTTGTGTCGTTAGCAGCCTGCACAGCTAATTCACGCATACGCTGAAGAATAGAATGAGTTTCATTCAAAGCCCCTTCTGCTGTCTGGATAAGCGAGATTCCGTCCTGTGCGTTGCGGCTAGCTTGCTCCAATCCGCGAATTTGCCCGCGCATTTTTTCAGAAATTGCCAAACCTGCTGCGTCATCGCCAGCTTTGTTAATACGAAGACCTGAAGACAATTTCTCCATGTTTTTTGCAGCGTTAGAGTTACCGATAGTTAATTGACGATACGTATTTAACGCCGCGATGTTGTGGTTAATTCTCATTTTATATTCCTCCTTGAATATGTTTTTCCCACGTCCGTGTGGTTTTGTTCAGCAAGAATGAAGTCGGCCGCCCTTCTTTCTCGCTCTCATGTTTATTATCGGCTCGTTTTTTCAAAGTTTAATAGGTTGCGAAAAAAATTTTATACTTTGACGTCAAGAAATTGTGAAAACGGCGATGGTTGTTGAATTTCTTTAATGATGTGCGCTGGGTCGTCTTTATGTTTGTTGATCATTTCGTTTAAGGCTTGTTCGGCAATGGCCTTATTGTCTTGCACAATGCGCGCGATGACGCCAGGAACGTGAACGTCGCCGATGCTAACGCTCATTTTCTTCCCCTCCCTTCCTTAGTTGATCGGATAGTTGTTGAAGCGAAGTGGCGGAGGCGAGAGATGCCGCGCTGTTTTCTTGTTGAATAGCGAGATATACTTCTTTCCGATGTATATCGATATGTTTCGGCGCGCGAATGCCGAGCTTGACTTGGTCGCCGTCGATGGCGAGAACGACGACTTCGATATCGTCGCCGATGTGGATCGCTTCTTTTATTTTGCGCGTTAATACAAGCATGTTCCCGCCTCCTTATTTCGCCTCAACCGTTTCTGGAAATAGCCGATGTTTCGTTTTGTACGGTGTATTTGTTAAAATGACTTGTTTGCCGATTCGTTCATGAACGTTAATGACGACAGGCGCCTGTAAGTTCGCTGTCGTATTTGTAAACGGCTCTGCGACCGTTAAAATGACGTATAGCGCCACATCGTTTTCTTTTTGTATTTTCAGCTGCTCACACGTCGTATCGTCCAATTCGATTTCGTACGTTGGGAAGTACGAAAACGGCTCAATCATGACGAAAGCAACGTCTTTATTTTGTATTGATTGTAAAATTGTAAATGGCGAATCGTGAATCGGCAACAAGGCGAATTGTTTTTCATGTTCAAACCCCGGTAGCCCGTTTTCAAATGAAACGAGTGCCAGCTGAGAAAGCTGAACCGTTCCATGATATTTCGTTTCAATATTCATGTTCATCCCTCATTTATACGGTCACGTCAATGCGCAAGTTGTTGTGACGCGCTAAGTCAATATGCACAACGTTTGGTTTGTAATCGATTTGCACAGGGCGTGGCTCAATATGAATACGAGCATTTGATGTTTGCCAGTTCATATTGATATGTCCTGGCTCAAAACTGACTTTCACACTAAATGGGCGTGGAATAAGCCCGACATTATAATCAAAAGGCGGTCGTTCGCTATTCGCCTCTGCCTGCATCGCGAGTACATCACCACCTTGTTCGATGCGCATTAATTCATCGCCTTGTATCGCTGTCGTTTCTAAATATGATAACCAACTGGCATAGCCGTCTTGCGCAGCTTCTTCAATGCGACGGAAAATGTGCTTTAAATCGACGTCCGCCCACGCTTCCGTCTGGTCGATCGTCAGGCGCGGTGGCGTTGTTTTCATCTCGACTTGCGGTTGCGGCTGCTCAAGTGACATGTCCGCTTGCGGCTGAAGCATATTCATATACCCGCGTTCAACTATAATAGATAGCTGGGCAAACGTCGCTTGCATCGTCAGTTGCGGGATTCTCAACATTCATCATCCCCTTAACGTAAAAAATCAACGAGCGTCGGCTGAATGATGCGCGCCCCGACGGAGAGTGCCGCGCGATGCACACTTTCTTGCGACTTTAATTCCGTAATAATTTTTTCAATATCCGCATCTTCATTATCGGAAATCATTCGTTTGGCGATCAGCTGTTGTTCGGCAAGACGTTGCTCCACGAGCTCTAAACGGTTCACGCGCGCACCGAGTTCCGCACGCTCTGCGAGTACGTCGTTTAAATGATTATCCAAATCGGATAATAAGTTATCTAAAGTTTTTCCTGATGTCGATGTGCCATTTAATACATTTTCAATATCCTGCAACGTTTCAAACAAACCTTCGTTAAACACATTATCTGGGGTGACATTAATTTTTAATTTTACCCCTTTTGCCACTTCAACCATAAAATCGTGGTTGTTGTTATCGACAGTCGGAGGCGAGCCGTCTTTGACCGGCGCTTGTTCAATTTTTGTGCCGTTAAAAATATATTTCCCTGCTACTTTTGTGTTCGCGACTTGCACTAAGTCTTTTTTTAACTGCTCAATTTCTCGCGCAATCGCTTGACGATCTTCGGGACCGAGCGTTCCGTTTTTCGCTTGCACGACAAGTTCACGGGCACGCTGCAAAACGTTCGTCGTATGACCTAACGCCGATTCGGAATTTTCCATCCACGTATACGCTTCCGATAAATTGCGCTGGAATTGTTCAATTTCCGTTAAACTTGTACGATAATGCATGCCTTTCATCGCCACGACAGGATCTTCCGATGGACGATGAATTTTTTTCCCTGTCGCGAGCTGTTGCTGATACGTGCCAAGCTTATCGTAGCTTTTGCTGACGTTGCGAAGCGTATTGTTTGCAAGCATCATTTGTGTCACGCGCATACGTTACTCACGAAACTTACGCAAGGAAGCCCCTGCCTTTAGGCACGGGGAGGAATTGCACCTTACGCAAGTTCCGCCACCCCCTTTCCATAAGCATATCCGTCAAATCGCTGAATGACTTGGACATATCTATAATTTATTCCTTGTGCGATACGCTTTCCGTCCTTGCCTTTAATATCGAAACTTCCAGTCTTTCTACATGCGACTTCGCCAAACCAAACGCCTTGATATTTCCCTCTTGGGACAACAGCCTTAACCATGTCCCCTGTTTGAAAACCAAAGAAGAATTTTTGTCTTGCAAGATAACCTCTTGGGAAGCCATATCTATCTAGGTTTGTACGAGAGCGACTACCACGCCCTTTTGCCTTGATAAATAACACTTCTTTTGTTTTGAAATATAAGTGATTTGTTGTGCTTTCGCCTACACAACAAGCGTCAAAATAATGTGTTTTCGGCAAGTCTAAACGAATACGATTCATTTTTGTTCGTGCACCTGTTCCACACTCGACATCTAATCCTGTCTGCTTTAACACTTCATACGCTTTCCATCTTGTCGAGTTGATAGCACTTGCATCCTTTAATGATTCTTTGACTTGCTTTTGAATGTGCGGATACCCGAATTCTTCTGCTGTCTTACTTCCTTTGCGCTGATTACAGTCATGACAGGCAAGACATAGGTTATCCACTCGGTCTGTTCCACCTCTCGATTTTGGAATGATATGCTCCACTTCAAGTGGAACATTTTCTTTTCCGCAATAACAACACTTCCGCCCAAACTTTTCAAGCAAATACTCCCGTACTTCATATCCTTGTAGCGTGCCTTGTTGATACTCTACACCATTGATTTCAGGATTTCGCATGAGTTGCGTGTCGAATTTGGCATTTTCGTATGATATATACCCAATGGGGCATAACTTCTTTAGGCGGTTAACCCATGTTTGGATATTTTGCACACGACTCTCTAGTGATGGAGGCAACCACCCCTCCTTTCGCTTTCGGTTCAGAAAGCGTGGTTTTCTGTATCTTGTTTTTCGATTTCGTCTTGCTCGACGAAAAGCACGCCTTTTATCTATTCTTTCCTTGATGTCTGTGCGATGGTCAAGTTGCCCTAACCATACCACTTCTTGTCCTCGCAAAATCGCTAATCCTGTATGCCTGCTTCCATAGTCGATTTTTAGCCGATATGTTGCTTTAATTTCTGATTCGTCTACTGATTTTTTCAAGATGATGGTAAATGGAAATCGCCTGTAAATCGCCGCCTTCCCTTGTTTCAACAGCTTTCTTGCAACTGCTTCGTGACAAGGAGCAAGCGGACGTTTGTTTGTGTCTAACACAAAAACCATAGGGTTCTCCCCTTTCCTCTGCATAAAGCAGGTCATATTCTCCTCGACCATGTTATAGATGCTTGTTATGTGCAAGACACTAGCGCTACCCACCACGCTTGTTTAACCTTGCACGACAGAGGAACGGGCTGGAGAAGCACCCGAACGTGTCATGACATCTATAACGTAGGCTCTGTTTCAAGCCTTGGTCTGGTCAACATGGGGCTTACAAGCCCATGACTTTAGTCATTGGGTTGTTGACCTACCTTCCGACGATGCCCATGTTATTAATGATTTTGTCTAGCATTTGGTCAATCATTGTAATCATACGTGCAGAGGCGTTATACGCATGCTGGAATTTCATCATGTTCATCATTTCTTCATCAAGCGATACGGAGCTGACCGCCATGCGCCGTTCGTCAACCGATTGGCGAAGCACTTCGCTATTTTCCGACAATCGTTTCGCTTCTTGTGCGTTGACTGCCATTTGTCCAATTACGCTTTCGTAAAAGTTTTGAATCGTTGTTGTGTTTCCAGCAATATTCATCATCCCATTTTTCACTTCAGCGAGCGCTTGAGCGTTACTTCCGTCACCGATTTGTCCCGGTGTCGATGATGTTGATTTTGATGCAGCAATACGATCCAAAGATTCCATAATCTTATCATCAATTTTAAGCGTTCCTGCCACATCCGGCGGATCATACTTAAAGAAATCGTTACTTGCGAGTTTTCTACCCGATTTAATCTCAGTAATACTCCAACCTGTTGAATGAATTTTATTAAACTCATCCGCAAATGCTTTTGCCATGGCGTTTAAGTTGTTCAACATTTCTGGGTATAGTCCTGTTCCGCCGACATACCCATACGAATGAAGCAATGCGCCAATCTTTCCATTTTCCTTAAAGCTTAAAAAATTTAATGAATCGTTCCCTAACTTTATCTCTCTTACATACTTGTCACCTGTCGTTTCATACTTTACCGTTATCTCGTTAAACGCACCTGTATTTCCGTCTACTAGCTTCCCAAGAGACGTGCCGTTACGGTCCACTAACTCTACCGTAAAGCGTCCTTCGGCAATTTTTAGCGCGCTACCGCCGCTTGGCACAGGCGTTACTTTAATATTTACATATTGCGACAATTCATCTAAAAGCCGATTTCGCTCATCATATAAATCGTTCGGTAAATAGCCGTGCACTTCGACTTCGCTAATTTGTTTGTTTATATCATTAAGCTGACGAGCTAAAGAGTTTACCGCTTTTATTGTAACGTCTAACTCATTTTTTAAATCATCGCGAATCGACTTGAGTGAACTAGACAAATAATGAAACGTCTCTGCGACTGCCATGCCGCGCTGACGAACGACCGAACGTGCGCCTGAGTTTGAAGGGTTTACCGCTAAATCTTGCAGCGATTGCCAAAAGCGATCAAGCGTTTTTGCCAGTCCTTCGTCTGACGGTTCATTCATAATTTCTTCCATTTTGTACAATGCTTCGGCGCGCGTGTTCCAATAGCCGTATTTCATATTTTCTCCGCGATATTGCACGTCTAAAAATTCTTCGCGCATTCGTTGTACCGTTCCGCCTTCCACGCCTGTTCCCATTTGTCCTGGCATGACGGGGCGGTTTTGAGACGCAAACGGATACGGCGGCGTTTGTTCAAAGTTGACGCGTTGGCGCGAATAGCCTGGCGTGTTGGCGTTTGCGATATTATGCCCGGTGACGTATAATGCTTGCTGTTGGGCAGTCATCCCACGCCGCACTGTTTCTAAACCGTGAAATGTCGAAAGCAAAAAAAATCCCCCCTTACGTTTTCGCTTCAAATGACGACCGTGGCGGCAATTCATCCGTTCGCTTCGGGTCATACGTCACATCTTGTTCGTTTGGTATCATCAAATCTAATGTAAAATGAATAAATTGGAGCGATTGTTGCAGTAGTTGCATATTCAGTTCGTTTTGCTCTTTTAATCGTACAATCGTGTCGCTTAGTTCATTGGCTAGTTGAAGAAGCTTCATTCGTTCTTTTTCTTCTACCTGTTCAGCATATCGGCTCACCGTTCGTTCTTTCTCGGGTAAATGCGACAGAAGGCTCATTCGTTCGCTTTCTAGCTGGCGAATGGCCATCACATATTTTTGTTCCTTCATCATCATTTGCTGTAACGTACCGACATCGCCTTTTTTAATCGCTTCTGTTTTTTGTTCTGCTAGTTGCAATAACCCACGATGAAACGTCAGCAACTTTTGCATCACATCGATCATGTTCGTTCGCTCCGTTATCGTTTATAATAGCGCAATACGCTTTCTGCAATCGCTCGTGCATCGATTGTATACGTACCTGCTTCAACTTCTGATTTTAGCCGTTCCACTTTTTCTAACCGTTCCGAAGAAAATTTCGCAGCTTCTTGCAGTTCTTTCGCCGCGCTAGAAATTTCAACTTGATCCATCTTTTTCGTTGCTTTTGTCGGCTTTTCGACACGTGATGTCCGCTCATACGGATTGACGTTCATCGGTTGAATGCGATTAATTTTCATATTCCCACCTCGCTTTTTCCGTTGGTATTGTCAAAAGTTTTAAAGACATACCCTAAGTTTTTATTGATTTTATGCGGTTTTCGACAAAAAAAGCTTGCCACCCCTGCTGTTTTTGGTACGATTGAGGTAACCACACACCCAATCCAAACAAAGGAGTGACAAGCTTGTTACCTCAATTATTAATCAAATGTCTTCAAATAATCAAGACCCAATATCAAATCATTATTTATTTACTAGGTGTACTTTTTGGAAAGTCCCTCACAGACTGGGATGACGAAGAACCGGTGAATCAATCGTATCAGAAACTCCAAGTCGATGAACTGCCTGTCATCGAAACGCTTCCGCGTTTAGACTATCGTCATCTTCTTGTCGAATACGAACAACAACACGGAAAACCGTTGAAGCCGATCAAGAGGCACGCGAACACGAAAACCACGGTGCCTGATGCATTGACGTGTCCACAGTGCCAAGCGCCATCTAATTATGTGTACGCCAACAACGGAGGTAAAGGGCAGTATCAATGCAAAGTGTGTCGTTGCCGTTTCAACCATCGTAGCCGTTTTGCCAAACAAGTGATTTTTCGGTGCCCACATTGTTTAAAGGCACTCGAGAAAATCAAAGAGCGCAACGATTATTACATCCACAAATGTAAGAATGATGATTGCTCGTTTTACCAAGCAAACTTGCGACAGATGACACCTCAGGAAAAAGAACAGTTTCAACATGCGCCGTATGCCTTTAAAGTTCGATACATTTTCCGTGAGTTTCTCTTTGATTTTCAGCCGTTGGCACCGTCGTCACCGATACAGTCGAAGGTGGATTTGTCGCGTCTTTCCGTGTCTTCGCATACACTCGGACTCATCTTGACGTATCACGTCAACTATGGACTCTCCACGCGGAAAACAGCGAGGATCATGAAAGACATTCATGGGTTGTCGATTTCTCATCAGACCGTCATCAACTATGCCAACAGTGTTGCGCTGATCGTCAAACCTTTCATCGATCACTTTCCTTACGAACTGTCTGGTTCTTTTTGCGGCGACGAGACGTATATCCGCGTCAAAGGGTGCTGGCATTACTTGTTTTTTATGTTTGATGCCGTGAAAAAGGTCGTGCTGTCTTATCGGGTCTCTCCACATCGGGATACACTCTCTGCCATCCGTGCGATCGATGATGTTCTCAAGAAACTGCCGTCCATTCCTGAAGATTTGTCTTTTGTCGTCGATGGCAACCCGATCTACTTGTTGGCGCAGCACTTTTTCGCCCAACAAGGGATTTCTTTCGATGTCCGTCAAGTCATCGGGCTGACAAACGAGGATCCTGTGTCCGAGGAATATCGACCACTTAAACAGATCATTGAACGATTCAACCGAACGTTTAAAGGCAACTACCGACCGACTCATGGGTTTGGCGCAGAAGAAGGCTCGGTTTCCTTTGTCACACTCTTTGTGGCGTATTTCAACTTCTTGCGTCCGCATAGCGCGTTAGAAAAACGGGTACCGGTCGTCATCCCAGCATTAGAGAGCCTTCCGCATATGCCGGCACGTTGGGCAAGGCTCATTGTCATGGCTCAAGAGATGTTGACCCAACAAGCTGCATCCTAAGGACGGATTCGGCGGAGCGTACCCTTGACCATCCGAACCTCGCCAAAGGTAAAATCAGGATAGGGCAAGGGCTGCTTTCCTATGCCCTTCTTTTCTGCCCTTGCCCTTACTGACCGTTTTTCTCCTTTGGCGAGTGTTGGTCAAGGGCGAATCCAATTCCACTATCCTCTTTATTTTCCTTCAACAGGTAGACCATGATGACTTTTCATAGATTTTTTGACGCTACCTTTCCGTTCTTTTTCGTCTACGTTTATTATCGGCAAAAAGAAAAAAATGTTTAGTCGTCTTTGCGTCGCACGGTAAAATATGTCGTCTGATGTTTCGCTTGTTTTTGTCGTTCTTCCTCTTGTTGAATTTTGGTCATCTCTTTTTGGATGCTACTAATACATGAGGAACAGAGGCGTCCTTCGCGAATCGTTGCCCCACACTTTTCGCACGGATAGCCGAGGTTTGGAAAATGTACGAGCTGCAACCATCCTTTTTTAATCCATTTAATGATTAGCGCTTCTTCTACCCCCGTCGCATCAACAACTTGAGACATTGTTGCCGTGCGATTTTCTCGCTTTCGAATAAACGCATACACTTTTTCAAACAATTTCTCTTCCTCTTTATAACATGCCTCGCACACATCACGAAATTGCGTGCGCACGAACAAACTTCCACATTTCGGGCAGTTATCTAACATCATTCTCCCACCTTACGTATATATGTTAATAATAAGCCCTTGAATTTCACCGACTAATCCAAGCAAATCGAGCCCTTTTTTCTCTTTTTCTAGTACGGCGTTTGTGAGATCCACTAACTTTTGATCGACTTCTTTTACAAGCTTATAAATTTTCGACCGTCCCCCGCGGCTAAATCCACGTTGCTCTTCAAGTTGCAAACTATTTTTTACTGCATCATCTAAAAACTGTTTAACAAGCTTTTTATACGTTTTTAAGTCTTCGACCGTTTGCGACTCGGCTAATTTTTTCCCTTGCGCTTCAATTTGTTGCGCCATCGCTTGAAACCGTTCAAATAATACATCGTCTTTTTTCTTATGCATCACTTCCGTAAACGATACCGACTCCATCGGCGCGTCATCCTTTTTCGCCACACGGTTCAACGATGCCCGTGACACTTTTTGCACTTCCATCATCGCTCACACCTTTTTCTTTATATTATGCCACACGTACAAAAAAAGGGCGAGGTCGCATCGACCTACCCTTTTTATCCATTAGCTTTTTAACAATTGTAAAATTCCTTGCGGCAGCTGATTCGATTGCGCGAGCATTGCCTGTGCCGCTTGGTTTAAAATGTTGTTTTTCGTGAAGTTTGTCATCTCCATCGCCATATCTGTATCACGGATGCGTGATTCAGACGATGTTAAGTTTTCATGCGCTGTTTTTAAGTTGTTGATCGTATGTTCGAGACGGTTTTGGATAGCGCCTAAATTCGAGCGCTGTTCTGAAATTCTCGAGATGGCATAATCATATACTTTTACAGCAGCGGCAGCTTTTTCATGCGTTGTTACGTCAAGCGCATATTCTGTATTGCTACTTGAATCTCCATTATTTACATTAGAGACGCTTGTGTAACAAGCAATAAGCGTTTCGCCCAAATTATTTTGAAAAGAAGCGGATGCACTTGCTGTATCGCTAGACAACTTCAATGCTAGCGCACGCATATCATCAATTCCGATGTTCAATGTTTGCCCTTCATTAGCTCCAATTTGAATTTTCAATGACTGATCGAACGTTCCACCTGTAATTGTAAACGTTGCTTCTCCCTTAGTAAGTGCACCAACATCCATCGTTAAATCACCATTGTGAAATTGTAGTTTTGAGTTTGGCGCAATATTATTTAATGTTTCGATATCGATTCCGTTCATGCTTAAAGTTGCTTTCGTTGTTGTATTTGCTCCAACAGTAAACGTACGAGTACCTGCAGATAACGTCCCTGTTGTAAAGGAAACGCCTGTATTACCTCCAAATGAATAACTGCTATTATCATTGACAACAATTGTTGGTGTGCCTGCCAACTGCTTGTATGATGAATCGACAAGTTTCGCTGTATACGCTGTAGTTGTGCCAACACCAATTGTAATAGACGTTACTCCTGTTGGATAATCACTTAAATTATTTGCTGTATCAACAAAAATTCCACCATTAAGCGTAAGATTTTCACCAGCGTTAAAAGAAGTATAATAGTTCATATTATCAGTCGAATAATACAACGTACTTTGAATACCAAAAGCAGCTGTTTGATTCAAATTTGTATTCCCATATCCGTTATGGCTAATTCTGTATGTGATTCCATCCGATCCAGTGATCGTGAGGTTTCCTGCATTGGCATCAGCTGGAGACAATGTGGCCGTACCAATTTGCGTACCATTCTTTCGTAAAGATAGCTCAATGTTAATGTCAAATTCGTTGTAATTATTGTTCTCATTATTGGCCGCCAATTGAGCGTTAATATTATTCACCGTTGTAAAAGATACACCAAGCTTAACACCTGGAGCTGAATAAAATTCATAATTTTGTTGGTTGTTATCCAAAATAACTGCTTCGGATAGCGCATTTCCATTTTTATCTTGCAATGTGACAGTAAATTGACCCGAACCAGGCCAAGTTTCTGCATAAGCTAATCTAAAATCTTCACCTTTTGTAGTAAATTTAGTAGGGTCAATTGTCACGTTGCTGATGTATGATCTCTTTGCTGTCTTTGCTGTCACACCTGATGCTTTATTGATCGTTTTTACAGCAAATTCATCTGTCGGACTCACATTCGGATTAGCTGATGTAATTTGAACGCCTGTTAATCCTGATCCGTTTTCTTGGAATTTAGAAACTGTATTATATCGTTGAATATATAATGTTACTGTTCCATCACTTAATAGGGCGTTTGGTGCAATTGAAACTGCATCAATCATTGGAGACGCAGCAGGGTTATTGGTAATCACCTTAACGCTTTCTTGCTCGATTTTCACTCCATACGTATTGCCAGTTGCTAGATTGGATGAAGGATCTAGCGTAATTTGCTGTACACCACCAGCGACTGCTCCTAAATTTTGAATCGTTTTTGTCGCAACATCCTCAATTTTAACTTTATAGTTTCCTGATACTAATGTGCTCTTTGGATTCAATTGAATGCTAGAGCCATTAATAGTCGTGCTACCACTAGAAAAGCTGTTCGTATCTATTTGTACACTTCTTGCATTACTAGATACAGATTCATTAAGTAATTTCTTCGTATTGTACTCAGTGGAGTTACCGATTCTGTTAATTTCAGATGTTAACTGGTTAATTTCTTTTTGAATCGCTTCTCGATCCTCTACCGTATTCGTATCATTCGCCGCCTGCACCGCCAATTCTCTCATACGTTGCAAAATGCTGTGTACTTCGTTCAGCGCCCCTTCCGCCGTTTGGATGAGCGAGATTGCGTCTAGGGCGTTGCGTTCCGCCATTTGTAGTCCGCGAATTTGCGAGCGCATTTTTTCGGAAATCGCCAAACCTGCAGCGTCGTCTGCGGCGCGGTTAATTCGCAAACCGGAAGAAAGCTTTTCTAAGTTTTTTGCTGTGTTTGATTGGTTTACTGCTAAGTTACGGTAAGCGTTTAATGCTTGAATGTTATGGTTAATTCTCATTTTTTTCGCTCCTTTACTCTGTCATAATAAATTGTTCATATGCAGCAGCTTTTTTTGCTGCGACGTTTGTTGTCGGTTGTTTTTTCAACGCTTCATTCCATGCGGTCGCAATATCTTTGGCGATCGTGAGCACTTCTTCCATCATCGCTACATCTTTTTTCACGTTCGCATCAATAAGACGTTCTGCCATATAGTTATATAGCGCATCTAATTGGTGGGCGATAATGCCCGCGTCATACTTCAAACCAACGCCAAGGCGACGTAAAATATCATTTGCTTTTTGGAGTCTTTTGTTGGCATGAATATAGTCGCCCTTTTTTGTGCTTGCGATCGCTTCTTCTACACTTTCTATTAACCCTTCATAAAGTAGCGCTGTTAATTGTTGTGGCGTTTTTTTATACACCACTTCTTCCGTTAAAAACTCCACGCGCTCACTCCCCTTTTCTCGTTCACCTACTTTATTTATCGTCACAATTTTTTATTGTTTAATAGTTTCGTTCCATTTTTTCAATTAAAATTAAAATTTCTGCGATCACAGCGTACAATTGCGGTGGAATCGTATCGCCGAGGTCGAGGTCAAGCAAATGTTGGACGAGCGCGGCATCTTGTTCGATCGGCACTCCGTTTTGTTTTGCCAGTTCAATAATTTTTTCAGCGACGTAGCCGCGCCCATGGGCGACGACGGTCGGTGCTTTATCGCCTTGTTCGTAGCGAATAACCGCCGCCGACGGACCGTTCACTTCACGCTTTCGTTTTTGGTTAAAGTACATCATATTGTAAAATCATATCCTTTCTCTGTCCATGTCGCTCGTTTTGGCTCGTTTGACTTTTCTTCATGTTTTGCAAACGTTGTAAATTGTACATTTCCGACGCGGTAGCCGATTTCTTCAAGGCGCTTCGTAGCCGTTTCGACGAGTGGGCGCATGCGCTCCGCAAAATCTTCACGATCGTTGCGAAACGTCACGGAAATCGTCCGTTCGTTCGCGCTTAATAATACGCCAACATCGCCGAGTTTTTTCGTTTCAAGTAAAAAGTATAAGCTGCAGTTTTCCCAATCGACTCGTTTTCCGTCGTTTCGCGCATTGACGTACACTTTTACGTCTTTTACTTCCTTTTGCAGCAACAATGGAATCGTGAAAAAGAGCGTTTGCATCGCGCTTCCTTGGTCGTTTTTGTTTAAAAGTTGTTGGCCGGTCATATTCATGAGCGCTTGTTCGGCTTGTTTCGATCCTTCGCCACCCGTTTGTGCTAATTTCATGAGCAGTCCTTTCATCGTTTCTTCAGACTGTTCGCTTTCGCTATGAAATACGAGTGAATTTGCTATATCCGCTTCGTGCATAAAACCGAGGCGGTGAATCGTTTGTAGCATGTGGCGCGCGGACGGCTCAGGCTGAACGATTTCGTTCCATTGCTGGAGCAGCGCCCGTTCAGGCGCTTGTTGTTTCAGCGACTGCGCTTGAACAAAATGTTTTACTTTTACATCTGCCGGTTTAAATTGCATTTGTTCGAGCGTACTTTTTACTTGTTTCACGATTTTTTGTGCTTCTGCCATTTGTCCTTTATCTAGCAGCCTTTTCGCCTCCGCCAATTGTGAACTGGCTTGCAGCAATTTTTTCTCCATCATCATATCAGCAAACAACATCGCATCGCTTTTTAAAATTGTTTGGTCAAGCTGTTTAATCGTCGTTTCTAGCAATTGTTTCACTTGCGGTCGCGCTGTTTGTTTGTATTGAGTAATCAAATGATCGATCGCATCTAAATTGCGCGTCATATCACGCTTCGCTTGTTGAAATTGCTTCGCTGCCTCCGCCATGCGCCGCGTCACAGTTTGAACGATCATATCTTTTGATTGTAAATTAAGTGCGGCGAGCGACTCGTATGCCGCATTAGGAGGCGACAAAGTATCAACTGCTGGCAATGTTTGTTCCATTTGTTGGAGCGCTTGAACGACCGTTTGTCTTGCGGCTATTTCGCGACCGCTTTCAGCTAGTTGCTCGGCATGGGCAAACGCTTCTTGCAGCGATGGTTCCATATGTTGAGCAAGCTGCGTGCGCGCCATATGCAACGCTTCTTTGACATTTGGCTCTTTTTGTATCGTTTTTATCGCTTGCGCAATTAGCGCGCGAACGTCATTGGTTGCACGTTGTTCATTTTCAATTGTCGCAATTGCCGTGAAAAGCTGTTCGCGCTGTTTATCTAGCATCTGTGCCATCTGCTGAAGCGTTTGTGGCATATTTGGTTGTTTCGTGAGCATAGCGTCTGCTTGTAGCTGACGAACCGCTTCTGTTAACGTCATCGTTTGCTGCTCAAGGCGATTAGCAATCATATTTGCACGATTGATATATTCAGGTGCAAGCTGTTGTTCAATAGATTGCAACGCTTGCACGAGTGGTTGGCGAGCTTCTACACCACGACCAACCGTTTCAAATAATTTTGCTTGACTTAATGCACGAACCACTTTCTCTGCTTGTTCCGCTGGTAATGTCCGAGCCAATTCCCTTACTTGCGGTTCTACCGCTTTCAAGGTCGGTGTGCTTTCTACTTGTTTCCGCAAATCTGCCACTTGTTTCAGCTGAGCTTCTTGGACGTCCACTTTCACCAATGGTGTATTCGCCCGTACAGCTTCTTTCGCTGTTCGTACGACGTCTGCAACCACTTCTTCTTCCACCGCACGTAATGTTTGCGACAACTGTTGACGGGCTCCCATGCTTCGTCCCATGGTCTCTTGCTGTTTCGACTGCTCAAGCGCACGAATGACTTTTTCCGCTTGCTCCGCTGGCAATGTGCGAGCCAATTCCCTCACTTGCGGCTCTATCGCTTTCACGGTCGATGTGCTTTCTACTTGTTTCCATAAATCTGCCACTTGTTTTAGCTGAGCTTCTTGGGTGCCCACTTTCATCAATGGTGTATTCGCTCGTACAGCTTCTTTCGCTGTTCGTACGACGTCTGCAACCACTTCTTCTTCCACCGCACGTAATGTTTGCGACAACTGTTGACGGGCTTCCATGCTTCGTCCCATGGCCTCTTGCTGTTTCGATTGCTCAAGCGCACGAATGACTTTTTCCGCTTGCTCCGCTGGTAATGTCCGAGCCAATTCCCTCACTTGCGGTTCTACCGCTTTCACCATCGGAGCACTTTCTACTTGTTTCCGTAAATCAGCCACTTGTTTCAGCTGAGCTTCTTGGACGTCCACTTTCGCTATTGGTGCGTTCGCTCGTACCGCTTCTTTCGCTGTGTTTACCACTTCCGCAATCGTATCTTCTTCTACCGCACGTAATGCCTGCATGAGCTGTTGACGAGCTTCTACGCTGCGTCCCATTGTCTCTTGCTGTTTCGACTGCTCAAGTGCACGAACCACTTTCTCTGCTTGTTCCGCTGGTAACGTACGAGCCAATTCCCTTACTTGTGGTTCTATCGCTTTCACGGTCGGTGTGCTTTCTACTTGTTTCCGTACCTCTGCCACTTGTTTCAGCTGGGCTTCTTGCACGTCTACTTTCGCTATTGGTGCGTTCGGACGCAACGTTTCTCTCATTGCTCCTACTGCCCGCAATGCTTGGATAAGATCAGCTTTCGCCTTTTCTCCTAGTTGTTCTACACGTTCAATCGCTTCATGTAATTCATTCACTTCGATACGTGGAAGCACCGTTTCTTTCAACTGACGAACGGCATCTTCTATCGAGCGCGCGTTGCGAACTATTCGTTTCGCTTCATCGACCATTTGTTTTTGTGTAGTTGGGGAAAGTTGTGTCGGTACATTGTCTTTTTCCTCTACTGAAGCAAACGCTTCAAGCAATCGCTCTTTTGCGCTAAGCGGTTGACCTGAGCGATACAACTGTTCTGCTTCTTGTAACGCTGGACCGAGCGTTTGACGAACGACATCGCTCCCTTTCGCCATCGCAAGCGCTTTAGCGACAATTGGCTCCCGTTCAATTTGCTGACGTACCATTTGCAGTTGCTTCTCTTGTGTTGTCGCACGTTCCATTTGTCCATGATCTATTTTTTCATTCGTTTCCGCCATAGCGACAGCTTGCATGATGCGGCTTCGGGCAAACGTCTCATGTCCGCGCTCTCTCAAAATGGTCGCCTCACGCACAGCTTTCGCGATTTCGTCATGTCCGCTTTCTTCTGCAAACTGCTTCGCCAGTTCGAGCACACGATCGATGTTTCGTTCTTGCTGCAGTTGTGCACGTAGCTCACTAACCGTTTGCGACTGTTGTTTGACGATTGGCGTAAATGAAAAATGCTTATCAATCGCCTGAACGATATCATGTAACGATTCGCTGAACGACTTGCCATGGAGCGCTTCATGAACGGCTTGCAGCTGCTTTATCGTCATATCAAGCTTTTTCGTTGCTGCGATTTGAATCGTTTCTAACTTTTGTTCAACCGTTCCTTTTCCTTCTGTTAAAAATGTCCGTAACGACTCTACCGTTTCACGAGTGAGCGGCAGTTGTTTTTGAGCAACAATCATCGCCGCTTGGCGAAGCTCAGGCGTTTCAAGCGTTTCAAATGATGATGGTGAAGGAGGCGTGACAACCTTTCCTTCCACTATATCCCCATCTCCACCTGTCACTTGCACTTTCACTCGTCCAGATGGCGGTACGTCGCCTTCAAAGCGAAAACGAATGTCGACACCGCGCAATTGTACAATTGCCTCTCGTTCACTCACTTGTTCTTTCACAACTGCTTCGTACACATCTCCTGTTTTTAACGTCACAGTCGTTGAATGTGAAGATGCCGAGCGATAATGTCCGTATCCGCGAATTTCCATAACGACCCATCTCCGTTCTCCGATTTTCCTACTCTTTATATCGACCAGTAGAAGGCGGTTTTCAATGGGAGTTTGTTCCCAACTATGAACGGACGAGTGTAAACGAACAAATCTCTCGTGCACCTGCGTCATATAGCAGTTTTGCCGCTTCGTGAACTGTTGCCCCTGTCGTGTAAATATCATCAACGATGACGATGCGCTTTTCAGCTACATCTTCTCCTGTCAAACAAAACTTCCGTCCGACAAAGCGTTCACGTCTCGTTTTTTTCGACTGTTTTTCGTCGTCGATTCGTTGTAAGGCAAAAATCATCGGTACCGATAAAAGCGAAGCGATCGCCTCCGCTTGATTAAATCCGCGTTCAGCTAATCGAGAGGAACTAAGAGGAATCGGGACGAGGCACACATCCGAAGAAAAATGTTCATCAAACACGCGACGAACATCGGAACGAAACGCTTCAACAAGCGCATAATCGCCACGAAATTTAAAACGATTCATCACTTCTTTCATCCAATCGTTATACATATACACAGAAACATTTTGTTTCAACACACTTTTTCGTTTTTCCCACCCGATACAATCTTCACATATCGCTTGATCGCTTAAACGGCTGCATCGTTCACAACGATTCCCTTGAAGCCGAATAAAACGGGATCGACAACGTAAGCAACAAACGTCCGGTTGCTGGAGCGTCAAAAGCATAGAAAACGACATACGCGGCATCCATTCGTCATGACAAATGAGACATTTCATTGATCAAACCTCTCTTTCGCGCTTCGTTATTCATGAGCTCGATATGACGCTTAGCGGCCACCATCGCTTTCGTTTTTCCAAAATGAAAAAAGCGCACATCACCTGTCGGATACTGAGCACTTCGCCCGACGCGCCCTGCAATTTGCACAAGCGCACTTTCTGTAAAAATCGGTTGTTCTGCACCTAATACAGCTACATCGACGTTTGGCACAGTCACCCCACGCTCTAAAATGGTTGTTGTCACAAGAATCGGAATTTGCCCACGTCGAAACGCAAGCACTTTTTCTTTTCGTTTTGGATCTTCGGCGTGCACGCCTTCAATGCGCGGATGAAATTGTTGTAAGAATGGAACAACTTGTTGTAAAAAGTCAATGTGAGGGACAAATAAAAAGGCTTGTTTGTTTCTTTCGAGATGCTCATGTACCCATTGCACGACACAGGAAGGCAAACGTTGATTACGCCACTTTTTTTGCCAATTTCCGCACCATTCAAATGTCGGAACAGGAAGAGGATGACGATGATAGCGCGCAGGAATCGTCACCGCTTTTCGTTTTCCGCTTTTTACTTCACGTTGCCATTGTTCATTTGGAGTTGCGGTCAAATAAATGAGGGAAGATGTCGGTTTTCGGGCGCGTTCAACGGCATATGAAAGCATCGGATCGACACTATACGGAAACGCATCAACTTCATCGACAATCATCACATCAAAAGCGTGATAATAGCGAAGCAATTGATGGGTCGTCGCCACCGTCAATGAAGCAAGTTTGCCACGGTCTTGGCTGCCGCCATATAATGCCGCCATATCGACCGACGGAAATACACTCGCCAAACGCGGAGCTAGCTCCAATACGACATCGGTGCGCGGAGCAGCAATGCAAACGCGCTTTCCGTGCGACAGCGCCATGTTAATGCCTGCAAATAGCACTTCTGTTTTTCCCGCTCCGCATACCGCCCAAACAAGCAACGAATCGTTACGTTCAATCGCATGACAAACTTCATGAGAAGCAAGTTGTTGTGCTGGAGATAATTGACCGTTCCATTGTAGCGGTGAAGAAAAAGAGGTCGAAGGAGTTGGTCCAATCCAAATGACGAGCGGATTGCATTCGCTACATCGCCCCATCATGATGCATTTTCGACAGTACATACATGTGCGTCCACAACGAGCGCACGGAAAAGAAGCGAAAAGCTGCTGGTCATCGTTATTGCAACGGACGCAACGATAGCCTTGCTTCGTTTTTACAATGCTCTCCACGATCTGCACATGTTGCTTATCGTAAGAAGACGAAAGTTCCGATTTAAGCAGCTGTTTTCCTGCTAAATGCAAACAAATCACCTCCAACAAAAAAGAAGTGGACCATTCGCCCACCTCATATATTCGTGCCTAGCAAAAAAAATTCCTGTTTATTTTTTATACCAGCCAAATCCCATCGCACCTTCTCCTAAATGCGTGCCGATGACAGGTCCGAAATAGCTAAGGAAAAATTCAACGTGCGGATATTGTTGCTCAAGTTTTTCTTTCCATGCGCGTGCTTCTTCTTCACGGTTCGCATGAATAATGACCGCACGCATGGGAACGCCGAGGTTCGCATCTTCAGCAAATAGCTCTTCTATTCGGCTTAACGCTTTTTTCCGTGTACGAATTTTTTCAAATGGAACGATCACTTTGTCGACAAAATGTAAAATCGGCTTTACTTGTAGAAGGCTGCCGATAAACGCTTGGGCGCCGCTTAACCTCCCTCCCCGCTGCAAATGCGATAAATCATCAACCATAAAATAAGCGCGCACCGACTGTTTCATTTCATCTAAACGCGCAATAATGGCTTCGGGATGCGCACCTGCTTGCGCCATTTCTGCTGCCTCGATCGCATAAAAACCTTGCATCATGCAGCTAATTTCTGAATCATATGCATATACTCGAATGCCTTCGACCATTTGACTAGCGGCAACCGCCCCTTGATACGTTCCGCTAATGCCGCTTGATAAATGAATCGAAATGACCGCATCGTATTGTTTTGCAAGTTGCTCAAACGTTTCAACAAATAGTCCAATTGGCGGCTGTGACGTTGTCGGCAGCTGTTCACTCGTTTTTACTTTGTCAAAAAAATCTTCTGCACTTATATCTATCTCTTCTCGATACGTCTCTGTGCCAAAGACAACGCTCAAAGGAATGACATGTATGTTCAACTGCTCGCGAATGTGCTTCGGGATATACGCTGTACTATCTGTCAAAATCACCGTTTTCATCGTATTTACCTTCCTTGTCCAAAATTTTTCCTATTTGCATTGTACTACATTACAACTGCGATTGCATTGAAAAAAGGTTGTCGAATCATCTCGACAACCTTATTTCACTTCGACCCAACCGTTTTTAATCGCAACAACGACCGCTTGCGTTCGGTCATTCACGTTTAATTTTTGTAAAATGCTGCTAACATGGTTTTTTACCGTTTTTTCACTAATATATAGCGCATCAGCAATACCTTTGTTGTTTTTTCCATCCGCCAATAGTTGCAACACTTCACATTCTCGGCGCGTCAATAAATGGTATGGGCGGCGCACATCTTGCTTTTGTTTCTCCTGTTCTACCCCTTCTGCCGCAACGAGACGACGATATTCTTTCACAAGATTGTGCGTCACTTTTGGATGTAAGTATGAGCCTCCCTCCGCTACAACACGAACGGCTTCAATTAAAGCGTCGGCATCCATCTCTTTTAATAAATATCCCATCGCACCCGTTTGTAACGCATGCATCACATAGCTTTCATCGTCATGAATAGACAAAATAATGACTTTCGTATCCGGATACGCTTCAATCAGCTGACGTGTCGCCTCTACGCCGTTAACATGAGGCATATTAATGTCCATAATGACAACATCAGGTTTATATCGCTCTACAAGCGCTAACGCTTCGTCACCGTCGCTTCCTTCCGCGACGACTTCAAAATCTTGCTCAAAATCTAAAATACGTTTAATTCCTTCTCGAAATAATTTATGGTCATCAATTAAAACAATGCGCGTCTTCACTGCTGTTGTTCCCCTTTCCCTTCTGTCTTCTGGAGCGGAATGTGCATGGTGACAATCGTTCCGCGTCCAAATTGCGAGTAAATATGTAATTTTCCTTCCAACCATTCAATGCGCTCGCGCATGCCCATTAACCCGAATGCTTTGTCTTTTTTTTCATTCGGATTAAATCCTTTGCCATCATCTTTTACGACGATCAGCAAATGATCTTTTTTTAGCTCCATTTTCACTTGAATCTCCTTCGCCTCCGCATGCTTTAATGCGTTTTGCACCGCTTCTTGCACGAGGCGAAACACAGCAACTTCAAAACGGTTGGATAGCCGCTTTACCTCTCCCGTATATGTAAACGTAATCGTTGTTTTATGGTACTCTTCAATCGTTTGTAAATATTTTTTTAACGTCGGGATTAAACCGAGATCATCTAGCGCCATCGGGCGTAAGTCGTAAATAATTCGCCGCACTTCATATAGAGCAGAACGTACCATTTTTTTTAAATCGCGCATCTCGCCAATCGCTTCTTCCGCCCCGCGTTCGCGATAAATGCGCTCGATCAGGTCAGAACGCATAATGACGTTCGCAAGCATTTGCGCCGGTCCATCATGAATTTCTCGCGACAGCTGTTTTCGCTCCTCTTCTTGCGCCTCAATAATGCGCAGACCAAACTCTTGCTTTTCATTTGCACCGTTAATAAAGTCGCTTAATTCCCGAAAATCCCCATTCAAATAGTTCAGCACAACGGTCACTTGCCCAATTAAATGATCGGCCCGTTCGATCGTCTCTTTCACAGCTGTCAAGCGCCGCTCTAACTCATCGCGACGTTGACGCAGCTGCTTTTCCTTCTCTTGCGCCATCGTTAATTCCATTTGTAGCGAATGCGCTTTCTCATATGCTTGTCGAATTTCTGCTTCGGAATAATGAGAAAAGTTTTTGCTCACATCAAATAACCGTTGTCGAGCTAACTTTGTTTTCATCTCTAAGTTATCTGTTTGATGGATGACGCGCTTTACTTCTTCTTTTACTTGCTGAAGTTCTTCGATTAAACGGTCATGTTCTTTTCGCGATTGCTCACTAATATGAAAAATTTCAGCTTTGCTTTGATCGACTGTTTCAATCATTTTTTTTACAATACGGTCAAGCTGCCGCGCATCTAGTTTTTTATTGGACATATACACCACCTAAAGAAAATATGACCAAAAGTCAATTGAAATGACTTTTCTGACTTTTAGCTGACGTTTATTCGTACTTCCATCATGTCGCACCCCGCCTTATAATTTTTATTATAGCACGTTTTGACGATTTCCATCAGCATTTTTCGACAACATGCACACAACATTCCAAATAAACATTGAGGTGATTTCGTTTTGTTAGAGGCATACTATACGGTAAAAGGATACGGTGAAGCGGAAATCATCATTGAAAAATCGCGCTTCATTTGTTATGTCGAACGCGCGACAACGGAAGAAGAAGCTGTGCGCTTTATCCATCAAATCAAGAAAAAACATTGGGATGCGACGCATAACTGTTCCGCGTATATCATTGGGGAACACGACCATATCCAAAAAGCAAACGATGACGGCGAACCGAGCGGCACGGCAGGTGTTCCGATGCTAGAAGTGTTAAAAAAGAAAAAGTTGAAAGATACAGTCGTTGTCGTGACGCGATATTTCGGAGGCATTAAACTCGGCGCTGGCGGTCTTGTGCGCGCCTATGGTAAGGCGGTGACGGAAGGACTGAAAGCGGCAGGCATCGTCGAACGTAAGCTTATGCGCATCATGCATACAACGATCGATTATACATGGCTTGGGAAAGTCGAAAATGAACTGCGCGCTTCAACCTACTCCATTAAAGACATTCATTATGCCGAGCACGTTACGATCGACACATACGTTGAAGAAAAACGAAAAGACGAATTCCGCGCATGGATGATCGAATTAACAAACGGAAAGAGCGCGATTTCTGAAGGAGAACACGTATATGTCGAGTTTGATGTCGCGCAATAAAATTTTTTCATTTACGACTGCATAAAAATTTTGTAAAATGATGATTGTTTACATGTCGATATTTGTTGAACTTTTGAAAAAGGGGAACGACTATGCAAAATAGACGAGTATACATGAAAAAAAGGAAAAAGCGAAAAAAAATATGGACGTTCGTTTTGCTTCCATTGCTTCTTCTCCTCATTGGCGGAGGGGCATATGCGACATTTCTCTTCAATAAAGCGCAGTCTGTCATTCAACAATCGTTTGAACAAATTGACGGTCGCGAAAAATCGGAGAAACGAATGAAGGAAGTCGATCCAAATTCAGATAACATCTCCGTTTTATTTATCGGTGTCGATGACAGCAGCATCCGCCAAGAAAAAGGAATGGGCGCAGTACGTTCCGATGCGCTTGTCCTAGCGACATTTAACGTCAAAGATAAAACGGTAAAACTGCTTAGCATTCCGCGCGATTCATATGTGTACATTCCAATTGAAAAAAAATACGATAAAATTACACACGCCCACGCTTACGGTGGCGTAAAAGCAACGGTAGAAACAGTCGAAGAATTGCTTGATATTCCAGTGGACTATTACGTCAAAATGAACTTTGAAGCGTTTGTCGATGTTGTTGATGAACTTGGCGGCATTGAATTTGACGTTCCATATGAACTTCGCGAAATGGATTCAAAAGATCGCAAAAACGCCATTCACTTAAAGCCCGGCTTACAAACATTAAACGGTGAAGAAGCGTTGGCGCTTGCTCGAACGCGCAAATATGACAACGACATCGAGCGCGGCAAACGCCAACAAGAGCTCATGAAAGCCATTTTCAAAAAAGCGATGAGCATAAAATCGTTAACTAAGTTTGATGATATCATGGAAGCGGTCGGCAAAAATATGACAACGAACTTAACGTTTGAAGAAATGAAAGGTTTCTTCGCTTACGCAACGAAAGATGCAGGAGCGAACATCGAAACGCTCCATCTCAAAGGAGAAGACGCGCGCATTAGCGGTGTATATTACTATCGACTAGACGAATCGACCGTAAATGAAATTAAGCAAACGTTAAAAACACATCTTGACGTATCGTCCTATCAAGCACAAACAGAACAGTTCGCTCAAGAACAGTAAAAAAGAGGGTGTCCGCGCGACACCCTCTTTTTTATGATATTTTTTTCATGCCTCGAACCATCTTTAGCAGTGGACGATAGTCTTTCCCGACAAGACCAACTTTCTCAACGACAAGTTCAACGACAAGCAAGACGAATGCGATCACGACGAGCGCGCCAAACATCGTCGCTTTCGATAATAAAACGGCCGCTAAACCGAACATCGCCGCCATGCCGTAAATGATGAGCACTGTTTGGCGATGACTATAACCAAGACGCAACAAACAATGGTGCAAGTGCGACTTATCCGGCGCCGATAACGGTTGTTTGTTGACGATCCGTCTGACAATCGCAAATAGCGTGTCCGAAATTGGAACCCCTAAAATGAGAATCGGGATAATTAACGAAAACACCGTAACGTTTTTGAAACCGAGAAGCGATAGTACAGAGATCATATAGCCTAAAAACAATGCGCCCGTATCACCCATAAAAATTTTCGCCGGATGGAAATTATATAATAGAAAACCGAGCGTACTTCCGAGCAATAATAAACTCATCGCAAAAACGAATACGTACGTATTGCCCATCGTCGCCGCCATCCCGGCAATCGTGACAAGCGCAATCGACGATACGCCAGCAGCTAAGCCGTCCAACCCGTCAATTAAGTTAATCGCATTTGTAATCCCAATAATCCAAAGCATCGTGATTGGGATGCTTAATAACCCAAATTCCAAATGACCACCGAACGGCAAGTTAATGAAATCGACTCGAATGCCGCCATATACAACGACAATGGCTGCCATGATTTGACCGAGCAACTTCCATTTTGGTGGTAGCTCATATATATCATCGAGCACGCCCGTTAATACGATGATCGTCGCACCAATGACAATTGCTGTTGCGTACGGGCTAGCTGGCTTCAATACGAAATAACCGACGATAAAACTAATAAAAATCGCTAATCCACCTAAACGTGGCATAATTTTTTGATGAACTTTTCGCTGATTTGGTTTATCTGTTGCTCCGACCCGAAACGCCAACCACTTCACAGCAGGCGTAATAAGCACAGCTACGATAAAGCACAGAAACAAGGTGAAATAAACCATAGGAAACCTCCCTATTTGTTAGCATTCCCGATTTTTCAATCAATTATTGCTGAAAAAGCAACACTTTCTACCATCTCTTTTCACAAACCTATCAGACATTATACCATAAATTTTAAAATCGACAAACGGAAAATAGAAAACTAGAATTTTGTTACATTTTCGTCCTTTTTGTTGAAATCATTTGCTATAATGGGAGATAGATAGAATAAGGGAGGAGAAAAAAGTGAGAAAAAGAACGATCGTCATCATGTTGCTTACTGCGATGCTGACTGTATCTGCATCAAAAGCGTTAGCGAACAGCGAACCTGTACTTGCAAGTGTAGAATGGGTACTAGCAAAAATCAATCCATTGAATGAGCGTATCACAAAGCTTGAACAACGCGTTCAACAACTCGAGCAAGAAGTAGAAAAGCTAAAACAACAATTAGAGGCGGCGAAATAACGATGAAACATATTCGATGGATCGCATTCGCTCTCATCACGTTTTTATTCATTCCGATGTCTGTTGATGCTGCATCGTATCCGACACCTGTAAAAGTAAAACTATTGCCGACTGCAACGTTTTTAGCAACGGTGAATGGGAACTATCAACTTATTGATTTAAAAACAAAACAAGTCATCCCGTTTACAAATCCGATCGTCTTTTCACAAACGAACGGAGCAGTCGTCGCGACAATTAATGGCGTTTCGTATACGTCAACAAGCGGCTTTTTATTAGATGAAGTAACAAGAGGCGAACAACATGACGTCACGATCGGCAGCATTCAAAAAGCAGGAGGCACGTCCGCACCCGTTACATATCGCGGTTCATTCGAGATCACTCCTGGGAAGACAGCACCAAACTTATTTAATACGTTAGATATGGAAGATTATTTAAAAGGGGTCGTCCCTGGAGAAATGCCTGCTTCTTGGCATAAAGAGGCGCTAAAAGCACAAGCGGTGGCGGCGCGCAGCTATGCGTATGCCCAATTAAAAAATACGTCGTTTTTGCAAATGACAGTAGCGAGCCAAGTATATGGCGGGAAGTCGAAAGAGCAAGCTACTTCTACTGCGGCAGTAAATGAAACAGCCGGTGTATATGCGACATACCAAAATGAACCGATTTCTGCTTATTTTCACTCAAGCTCTGGTGGAAATACGGAAAATAGCGAGAACGTATGGAGCCGGGACGTTCCTTACATCCGTTCCGTTGCCGATCCGTACGATCGCCATCCAAGCAACCCACACTACGGATGGAATACAAAAGTTGCGACAAGCACTGTATCATCAAGATTTAAGTTAACAAACGAACAAGTCGTATCCCTTCGCGTTACACAAAGAACAAATGCCGGAAGCGTGCAACAAATGGAGGCAACGGTGTACAATCCAACGACAGGGCAAAAACGAATATTGCAAACTCGCCCTTCTTTCGTCTCATCCGCTGATGCGTTTCGTTCATTTTTCGGCGTCTCCTTAAAAAGTATTGCCTTTGATGTAAAAGGCAATGCAAATGTGAAAATTAAACGAGCAGACGGATCCGAGCAGACAGTTGATCATATCGCTGGCTATGCGCTTCAAACAACCAGCGGACAAACGACGATCGCAACAGGAAATGCTTCGATTCGGACAGAAAACGAAACGATGTACTATCCGACCGCTCCAACGGAATTTACGTTCACAGGCAATGGCTCGGGACATCGACTCGGCATGAGCCAATGGGGAGCGCGTTCGATGGCGGAAAAAGGATTTACGTACGATCAAATTTTAAAGTACTATTATAAAGGCATTGAAGTGAAAAAAATTCAATAGGCTGTGCACATGCACAGCCTATTTGATTTGCAGCGCTCGGTCCATAAATGTCGCAAAATCGGCACGAGTCGTTGGTCGTTCTGGGAAAAAGTATCCGTTGCTCCCTTGTGCGATACCATGTTGGGAAATGATACGAATTTCTAACGCTCCTTGCGTTCTTTCGTTCACATCTTTATACCCTGCATACGGTGCTGATGTCGCCTGCAGGCGAAAAGCACGTTGAATAATCATCGCCATATGCTTTCGCTTCATCGACTCTTTTGGCGCAAACCGACTGTTTGGATACCCCCCAACAAAACCAGCTTCATATGCTGTCATAATTTCACGTGCAAACGGATGAGAGTTTGGTACATCTGCAAAAATCGATGGCTTGTTCGATAGCGGCAGTTGGAATGCTCTTACAAGCATCGCAGCCGCTTGCGCACGCGTAATTGCCTGATCAGGTGCAAACAAGCCGTTTCCGACACCACCAACAATATTTTGATGATATAAACGAACAACATGAACATACGCCCAATGATTAATCGGTACGTCTTTAAACACTTGCGGAGAATCGGCAGCTGTTTTTATTTTAGCTAGCTGCTGTTCAAGTTGTTGCATTTTTTTATCGATTTCATTCAAACGGCTATTTGTATCCGCCAACTGCTGTTCTGTCCACGGTGCTGTCGCAATTTCTTGTTCTTCACTTGCCCCCGCATGTTCCTGCTCACACGCTGCTAACAACAGCATGCTAACCGAAACAACGGAGAGAATCCATTTTTTCACCACGCCACCCCCTTTATTGCGACGTATAATATTTCACAATACCTTGATAAATCGCTTCGGCATATATATTTTGATATTCGGCTGACGTTAATTTCGCTCGATCTTCAGCGTTAGAAATAAATCCAAGTTCTACAAGCACGCTCGTCACACTATTGTTGCGCAACACATACAGCCTGTTATTTTTCACGCCACGATCGACCATATTCGCCATGCGCACAATCTCCTCTTGAATGTATTGCGCTAATTTTTTACTTTCTTCGGCATTCGGATTTGTCGATGAATCGTAATATACTTCAGCACCTTTGGCGCTTGTGTTCGTTGCCGAATTTGTATGAATGCTGACAAACATTTCAGCATAGTTATCTTTCGCCATATCAACACGATCTTGTAGCGTCGGGTACACATCCGTCTCTCTTGTCATTACAACCGTCGCACCGGCTTTTTCAAGCTTTTCTTTTAGCCATTTTGCCACTCCGAGCACAACCGTTTTTTCATTCGCTCCCCCACTCATAGCCCCTGTGTCTTTTCCACCATGTCCTGCATCAACGACAATAATGCGTCCTTTCACAGGAGAGCCTGCCATATTCCTTAGTTTTAAATACGTTTTATGCACGTAAGCAAACTGACCGTTATACGCAATTTTTGCCCAATATCCGTTTATATCGTACACATCAACAACTTGTCCTCTTTTCAACGTTCCGACAAGCGTCCCTGTTGCTGACGGGGTTTGTCGAACGTTAAGCGAAGAAGTTGTCACCGTTCCTTGAATATTTGTTTTTCCTTGTTCAATTAAATCTGGTAGCGGCAAGCGAAATTGATCATTAATCGTTCGCGCTAACAACGTCGCAAATTCGGCACGTGAAATGTCATCTTTCGGGAAAAATTGACCGTCTCGGCCATTCGCTATACCGTGATAATATAAGCGATTAATATGCCTGAGCGCCCAATGGTCAGCTGTATCTTTAAATACAGCAGCCTCCTCTACCGCTGCTCCTTTACTCGGGAGGGAAAAGGCATTCACAAGAACGACACTCATTTCTGCACGCGAAAGGCTATCATTTGGACGAAATTTTGTCGTACCGTCCCCTCCCATGATACCGAGTTGCACCGCACGAGCGATCCAACCGCGCGCCCAATGGCTAGCAGGAACGTCCTGAAACGACAACGTTCCGTTTTTCCATTCTGTTTGTCCGAGAGCGCTGACGATCATTTTTGCCGCTTCTGCTCTTGTCACCATTTGATCTGGACGAAACTGTACAGTGCGTCCAACTTCATACCCATGAATAATTTGTTCATTTGCTAAAAAATCAATTTCATTTTTAGCCCAATGGCCATCTTCCACATCAACGAATCGTCCTTCTTGCTTTAATTCTGTATTTGCCCAACTGGATGAGGCAACAGAAAAAAAAGCAAGAAAAACGATCAACAGACAATATACGTGACGTTTCCCCAGCATATTCTTCTCCCTTTCGACATTTTTCTATCATTAAGCATAACAAACAATTCTAACCTTTTCCATACCCGATAATGCACATTTTTCTATTCGACAAATCCCTCAACCTTTTTCGACAAATAACGACACTAATCGACAAAATTATGAAATAAAGTTATTATTTTTTTAGTGATTTTTTTTAAAAAAACGGCTATACTTACTTATGCGATAAGGTTTCGGTTGCTGAGTCAGCCTCCCCGTCATTTGGAAATGGCGGGGCTTTTTTTATGCTCATTTTGTCGAATGTTGTCGAATTAGTGTCGACACTCGCACCATTATGGCACACATTTGTGCTCTCGTGACTGGATCATTCGGACGGAAAAAAGCATGTTTTGCAATTAATCCTCGTTCCGCTAACAATTGCACGGCAAGCCACACATCTCGTTGCGTCACGTCTTGGAATGGATAAACAGAACGAATTGGCTCATTGTCAAGTTGCAACGCACGCGTAAGCAATAGGGCAAGCTGTCCACGCGTCAACGGTTCATCTAAACGTGCGCGTCCCCCACTTCCTTTTACCACTCCTTTTTCTGCAGCTGTCACGACCGCTAGCGCATCTGTTGATGTGAGCGGCACGTCACTGAAAGGAGAGCGCAATACAGACGGCGCCTCCCAACTAAGCAGACGATAAAGCATAATGATACTTTGCCGACGAGTGAGAGAAACGTGTGGACGAAACGTACCGTCCGGATATCCACGTATCATTCCTCGTTGCTTTGCTTGTGTAATCGCATCATACGCCCAATGCGTTCTGTTCACATCGGAAAACGATGTCATACGAATCGGGACGAGGCGAACGTCAGAGGCGACAACCCGCTTTTGATCGTCCGTGATCACGACGGCGATATCGCCTTGTTGTTGCGCCAGATCAAACAAGCGAAACGACATCATTTCCCTATCTACGTTAAACGAATAAACGAGCTTTCCGTTCACAAAAAGATGACCTTGTTTCCCGACAAATGGAGAGGATAACGCTAAAATATATGTGCGATTTTTTGCGATAGGCTGCCCCGGTTGTAAATTGAGCCAATCGATACCTAGTGGAGCCGATAACGCAAGCGCTTGTTGCCATCGGATCATTCCATATCCTGTATATATATCATATCCTCTCCAATGCACATCTTTTGCTGTTTTCCATACACGTTTGCGAAGCTGAAGCGCATCTTCTTCAGGATACATCGCGCGCAATATAGCGAGTAATGCAGAGACGTGCGGAGCTGCCATCGATGTTCCACGCATCGTACGATAGCCAGACAAATATGTGCTTATTAAAAAGTCCCCTGGGGCGCTTATTTCTACGTCCCAACCATAATTTGAAATAGAAAGCGGCATTTGTTCCCGATCAACCGCCGCTACCGTCATGACCCCTGGATAGCTAGCAGGGTAAACGTTTGTTGTTGCCATATGGCTATTGCCAGCTGCCGCAACGACATGCACACCTCGTTTCACCGCTTCTGCAATGATCGAGCGGAGCACTTCCGTCTCACCTTGCCCAGCTAAACTTAAATTGATGACAGAAGCACCGTGATCGAGCGCATATTTTACCCCTTTCGCAATTTCAAAATCACCGCCTACGCCGTAACGATCTAACACTTTAATTGGCAAAATATCAATCGGCGCATCTCCAATGAGCCCGGCAATCCCTTTTCCATTATTCCCTACCGCAGCTAAAATGCCCGTTACATGCGTTCCGTGACCAAACGTATCTTCCGCATAACGTTTTTTTTCTGCATAATCAACACTTAAACTATATAAAATGTGATCGCCAAAATCTTCATGAAGCACAATACCTGAATCAATGACGGCAACGACGACGTGATTCACCGCCTTCATTTGTATGATGCGCGGCGCCTGTTGCCAATCGGATGCGATCACATGTAAATGAATCGTAGACGAGAAGCGAGGGATAAGCACATCTATCCGTTGAAGTTCTCCTTCGTTTTCTCCTAATATCTCTCCGTTACTATCTTTCACTTCTAACCGCCACGGCCCTTCCACATGATCGAGCGTTACAGATATTCTCGTCACACGCTCCTCCCCCATTGTAAACACGATATGTTCACCATTGACTGCTTCGCCGCGATATGTCTCCATCTGTCCGTCAACATTCATCAGCTTGCCGATGAAGTGATTTGTCGAAGTGAGCGAAGGGAATGTCCAACGAATGACAGGAAGCGACCATTGTTCAACAAATAACGGATCATTTGTCGCGGCACGCTTGCGATCGTTTTTTTCTATTCGAACAACAAACGGCAGGTGCGAGACGTGTTCACGCTCTTCTTCTGTCATCATCACTTTCGCAAACGTTCCCATCACATCTAGCACATCAGCATTGATATATTTCATATCCGACTCGTTGCGAACTTGAATAATCCATTCTTCTTTTTCACTCGCCCAAACGACTTGTGGGATAAAAAGAAAAATAAATGATAGCCATAACCATCTACTCATATGAAATTCCCTCCTGCGTACTTCCATTGTATCGCGCGAAAAACGACGTGAATAGACAAAAATCGTGACAATATTGGAATGACATACAATTTAAACAAAAATAATTTTTTTACATTTTCATAGCAAAACATATATATCGTTTTGTTATAATTTAATAGAATCATAATGAACTAGAGGAGGAAAAAATGATGAAGCAAACAAAAAAATGGCTGATGCTCGTCTGTATGCTAGCGGTAGCTTTCGCGCTCCATCCGCAACCATCGCAAGCGAGCGAGCACATCACGCGCGGAGAGTTTGTACAGCAGCTCATCACAACACTTGGCGTAGACGTCAAAAGTGAAGTGAAAGATCTTCCATTTACAGATGTCGATCCACAACTTGCACCTTACGTCGAAGCGGCTATTCGTCTTGGCATCGCAAACGGAAAGACAGAAACGACATTTGCACCAAACGAAAAAATAACGCGTGAACAAGCGTATGTCTTTCTCATTCGTTCGTTACAGCTTCGCCATCATTACGCAACGAACGTCTTTAAATTGTACAAAGACGGAGCAACAACAAAACCTTGGGCGCAACAATCGCTCTCTGCAGCCCTTCACCTCGGCTTACTTCAAGGATATAGCGACAAAACAATTCGACCGCAACAATGGCTCACAGCTGAACAAACGAAAACGATTTTAAAACGATACGAAACAAACATTGAAAAAATTACATTCATTCATACAAATGATACACATGGCCGCATTATTGCGAACGAAAAAAACGGCGAAATGGGCTTTGCTAAAATCGCAAAAATCGCCCAAGATGTGCGTCAAAAAAATAAACAAACGTTACTTGTCGACTTGGGCGACACGTTCCACGGTACGACATACGTCAACTTAAATAGTGGACAAGCTGTCGTCGACTTAATGAATGCGATGAAATATGATGCGATGGTTCCAGGCAACCACGATTTCAACTACGGTCAAAATCGTTTGCTTGAGCTAAAGCAAGCCGTTCAATTCCCAGTCGTCAGCGGAAACATTTACAAAGATGGAAAACCGTTTTTACCTGCTTATACAATTAAGCAAATCGGCAATAAAAAAATTGCCCTTGTCGGTTTAACCGCGACAGACACAGCAGTCAAAACGAACCCTGCTGGCATCGTCGGCATCACATTCGCTGATGAAGAAGCGACGTTAAAACAACTTGTGAGCGAATTAAAAGGAAAAGTCAACCATATTGTCGTCCTATCACACTCTGGTTTACAAACAGATGAAAAACTGGCAAACAACGTATCGGGTGTCGATGTCATTCTCGGCGGTCATAGCCACGATACGATTGAAGCGCCAAAAAAGTTTAAATACGCATACGTTTCGCAAGCGTTCGAATACGGAAAAGCGCTCGGACAGACAAATTTATTGTTTTATAAAGGTAAACTGATCGGCGTCAACGGTTTCTTATATCGCGATCATGCGACAAAACAAGAAGATGCTGCGATCCGTTCCATCGTAGACACGTACAAAAATACGACAGACTCCACACTACAACAAGTGATCGCAACGATTGATGTCAACTTAGATGGAGAACGCGCAAACGTGCGCACAAAAGAAACAAACCTTGGTAACCTTATCGCCGATGCGATGCGCCAAGCTCTTCAAACCGATGTCGCTCTAACGAACGGCGGAGGTATTCGCGCTTCCATTCCGAAAGGCGATGTAACGCGCAATCACATTTTAACAACGTTGCCGTTTGCAAACACACTTGTGAAAGTATCGATGAGCGGCGCCGATTTGAAAAAAGCGCTTGAACATGGTGTTCGCCTGTACCCTGAACAAAATGGCGGCTTCCCGCACGTTTCAGGCATTCGCTTTACATTCGATGCGACTAAACCAGCTGGGTCTCGCGTAACATCTGTTGAAGTGAACGGTCAACCGCTTGATGAAACGAAAACATATACTGTCGCAACAAATGACTTTATCGCCAAAGGTGGCGACGGCTATGACATGTTCAAATCAAGCACGATTGAGTTCGATAGCGGCGAGCTGCTAAGCACCGTTGTTATGAACTACTTGCAATCGAACAAGCCGATCCCAACTGTTGAAGGAAGAATAACAGTCGTGAATCAATAAAAGACGTCCAAACGGGCGTCTTTTTTACTTCAAATCCCAAAATACGTGACAAAAGGAAATCGTATGGTATAATGTGCTAGAAAGGAGTGGTAGTTTTGTTTAAAAAAATGATTATATATGTACTTGTTGCCTTTGTTAGTATTTCCACTATGGCGACATCCGCCGAGGCGACAAATGTTCGAACGGTACGTATCCCTATCATCTCAAACGGGAAAGTGCTACAAACAGATACTTCACCGATCATGGTGAACAATCGTATTCTTGTGCCATTTCGAGCAATTGCCCAATCAACAGGAGCGAATGTTTTTTGGAATGCAAATACAAAACAAGTGACTGTTCAAAAAAACAAAAAGGTCATTTTTCTTACCGTTCAATCATCGACAGCGACCATCAACGATCAAACCGTTACACTTGATGCCCCGCCGATCATTTACAAAGGGCGCACGTTTGTACCGGTTCGTTTTATCGCTGAAGCGCTCGATGCGAATGTGCAATGGACAGGAAAAGAGGTGCGCCTCTCTTGGTCAACTCTCCAGACAAGTGCCGGGGCGGTGTACGTAAACGAAACGAAAATAACAAACAACGCCATGACCGATGGAGTATATACATATCTTCCCTTAAAGAAACTACTGACGGCCATTGATGTCAATGTCGACTGGATCGAAACAGATGAGACGATGCGCATTCGCTTATCTCGCGGACAAATGACAATTACGGCAGGAAAAAAACAATTAGTCGTTGATGATCATGAAATCGTCGCACCACTTGCTCCCATTCGACTAAACGATGAATGGTACGTATCGGCTTCATGGGTGATGACTGTTTTTGGTGCGCAAATGACTCGCAATGGAAATAACGATTTATTTTTCTCCATTCCAAGAACGACGTTTCGTAGTCCATTGCTACCGATTACCGAAGCTCCCATTACTGTTCCACAACACGTCACAACGCCAAGCATGGCAGATGGACGGCGTCTATTAATAAGCGACAATCCAGAAGTGTTAACTGCTGCTACTGTGCCGCTTGGACAAGCAACATTAGCGCTTGACGACGTACAAGGTTCATTTCAAGCAATGGACCATCGCGTGTTTGGCTGGCACGTCAATAACTTAGGCACGCGCGGCACTGTCGCAATGATTATTGATAATCGTTCAGCAAACGACATAATAGTAACGAATATAAAAGGAACATACCGCACAAGTCCAAATAGCTGGGGGCATTACGATGTCGGGTTGCCACTTGCCGAAGCGATATTGCGCCAATCGCTCGCAACTGCTCAAGCAGTGGAAGTGAAAGCAGGAACGAGCGCGGTCATTCAAGCATTTGACGTCCCAAACAACCAACTGCTCGGATTTTTATATGACTTTACCGTCCAACAAGAAAGCGGCATAGCAAATTATCGTATTCGCACGGTGGTGACAAGTGCAGCAGCTAATTTTTCAACCATTTCTCCTACGCTCGCACCGATTGATTCTTATGCAACCCATCCGCGCGGCGTATGGAAAGGGACAACATTAGAAGCAACATTGCCGACATATACAATCGATGGTGAACCTGTTGCTTACAGTATATCAAACGGAAAAACGGACCATTTACTTTCAGTAGCCAATGCATTAAGCCATCCGAGCGAAACGGTACACAATCCAGGGCATTACGGCTTAACATACCGTCTATCGCTTCCGATTCAAAATGAAACAGGGGAAATAAAAACGATTCGCCTTCGTTTTAGCGGTCGCGGCGGGGCTTATTGTGGAGCTGTGAAAATAAACGGGGTTGTTTATCTCATCCCACCGCTCCAACCGATTACCCAATCGGCCTATATCGATTATACTGTTTTCTCAAACCAAGACGTTCTTTCACTTGAACTGATGCATGCAGGCGGAGCCGCTCTGCCGCTTGGGGTTGAAGTTTCGACGGTGAGATGAATAAAAGGATGTCCATGGCGGACATCCTTTTATTCATGTAACAATCGAAGCATTTTATATAACATTTTCGCTGCTTCTGCACGTGTCGCTTTATCTTTTGGTTCGAAAACTCTCTGACCTTTTTGTATTTTCCCATCAATGATTTGTAGTTGAGCAGCCAATTGCACATTTTCACGAGCATAAGATGCAATCGCCGAAGCATCAGCAAATGATACATTACTTTCTTTTACTTTTTCTAAAACTTGCTCGTTTTTATATTGAATCGCACGGACGATCATCGTTGCCATTTGTTCACGTGTAATCGGAGCATACGGGTCAAATCTTCCCTCACTTCCCCGAACAATTCCAGCCGAGCTGGCTGCTTCAATTTCAGCAACTGCCCAATTTAATTTTTCATTCACGTCCGTAAACGTCCCTTTATACGTAGTCTTCGGTAAATGCAATACTCTTGCTAACAATACAGCAAACTCTGCACGTGTCACCTTTCCGTTTGGCACGAATTCATTTTCTTTCATTCCTTTAACAATCATCCGTGATGCTAATGATTCCACATACGTTTTCGCCCAATGCTTGTTCACATCAGCAAACGTTTTAAATTGCTCGATGACCGCATATGTGGAAAAATGAGATACAGATACAACCCATTCTTCCCCTTTTAATGTCCCACCAACATACTCCCATTGCTTCATATTTTCATTCCAATAATATGCTGCTGTATAATCAGCATGTTTAATTTGTTTACCTACATTCATACGAATGTCAATTGGTTTCTCAAATGAACGATCATATTTTTTTCCATCTACTTGGATAGAAAAATCATATGCACGATATGCTTCACTTTTTTGCACAGGTGTGGCTGTAACCGTCACATTTGCACGCACATCGAACGACTGTAAAGCAGCTGGCGAAAGGACTACCGTAGCACCATTTACTTGGATAGCTAACGGCTTATTCGCTTTCACGAGTTCACTAACTGTTGCCGCAGAAATTGTTGCTTGTTTTTCCACTTGAACCGTCACAGTTGACACCGATGACTGTAACTGCTGACGTACCGCCTCGTCTACTTCCTCTCCTTTTGATGGAGTAGGTTGTGGGATTGGTTTAGGCGCTGGAGTTGGACTTGGACTTGGTGATGGCGTCGGATCCGGTGTTGGTGCCGCTGAAACAGTAAAGCTTTTTTCGACTGTTTTTCCTAGAGCCTCGACTTTCACAATATAAGAACCTGTTTCAATGACGCGGAATGTATGAGCGTATTGTCCATTACTATTTGAAAAAACACTTTCTTGTTTTAACGTTGTTCCATTTTTCATCCATGTCACTTGTACACTCGTACTTAATGCTTTTCCATCTTCCTTTATCGTTCCAGAAACAGTCGCTGTATCCCCTTCTACATAAGAAGAAGCATTCAATTCCGCAGTAAGTTCCACTACTTTTTCTTTTTTCGGCTCTTCGACGACAAATGTTGTTGTTGCTTCTCCGCTACTTGCTTTTAAAGTGACGGTATATGTACCATATGACGCATGATCTCCTAATGTAAAAAATGTCTGTACATCACCGTTTGTGCTAATTTCACTATCGTTCCACTGGTATGTGTACTCAATCGATTGATTAGGACCCCGCACAGTTAACGTTGGCTTCGTTCCTTTTCCTTGTACGTTTCCAGAGATATTTACCTTTTCTCCCCGCACATAAGAAGACTTATCCGTTGACACAGTAACCCCGGCTGCCCAAGCTGAAAAAGAAGAAAAGATGAGCAACAAACATAATAAAGTTGCTATTCCTTTTTTCATCCATAATCCCCCTTAATTATAGCATAGAAGAATGGCTTTCTGTCTTATTCGACAGAAGCCATTCCCCACTCATTAAAACTCTCCTGTTTGTTGAAGTAAGCGATACAACATAACAGCTGATTCTGCGCGCGTTGCGTTCGCTTTCGGTTTAAATACAAGTTTGCCGTTAACAACCGTACCGCGAATTAATTGTAAAGATGCGGCCAATTGGACATGTTCACGCGCATACGGTGCAATTGCTGGCTCATCAGCAAACGTAATCGGCTCATTACCTTTTGTATGTTGATTTTTGTACGCAAGCGCACGAACAAGCATCGTTGCCATTTGTTCCCTTGTAATGACATCATTCGGTTTAAAGAGCCCTTTATTTCCTTGCACAATGCCTGCACGATATGCAGCTTCAATGTATGGTGCGGCCCATGCCATCTGTGATGAAACATCGGTAAACACACCTTTGTACACACCAGTTGGTAACTGCAATGCACGTGCGAGCAATACCGCAAATTGAGCGCGTGTAATCGGTTCATTCGGCTCAAAGTGATCTTTTGTCACACCTTGAATAATTGAGCGAGAAGCAAGCACTTCAATTTCGTCCTTCGCCCAAGCTAAGCGACTTGTCACATCATTAAACGTTTTATTTTGTTCTAACAAAGCAAACGTGCCAAACGTGCGGAGTGAAACGGCCATTTGTTTTTTCGATTTGTCGTATACACCGCCAACGTATTCATACGACTGACCGTTGAGGCGATATACAGCCGCTTTCCGAGCATCAACAGGCGTAGATGCGACGTTAAATGTGACTTTAATAGGCTCTTCACCTAGTATATGTTGGCCATCTAATGTTTTAGCTGACAGTTCATATACAGGTGCAATGACTTTGCCCTCAGTCTCCTGCTTCACATCTTTGACACTTACGGATAGTTTTACATCCGCTTTCGTAAATGATTTCAATACATCTTTAGCTAAAACGATAGTAGCTCCATTCATCTCGATTGACATAGATTTCCCGCTTGCCACCAACGCTTCAGCCAACTGTTTTGCCACTTGTACACTAAGTGTATGAATGTTTTGCTCTCCTTGTTTATGCTCCACAGCAATGTTTACTGTGTCGACATTTTTCGCCATTTCTAACACACGCTCTGTAAATAGTTCGACTGTCTTCTCGCCATTTTGGATCACTTCTTTCCCAACATTGGTCGATGGAGCAGGTGTTGGTGTTGGCGTTGGACTTGGCGCCCCTCCTGAGCCTCCTCCTGGAGTTGGTGTCGGATTCGCTGGCTGCTGCTTTGTCGTAAAGATGTACGTGTAATCAGTCATCGACTTGCCAGCATAATCTTTTACTTGTGAGTCGATTACTACTTCATATGTCGTATTATGTTTGAGTGGTGCATTTGGTTTGAAAGTAAATGATTGAACGAGTTTTTTCGTTCCATCTTCAATAAACCAACCGCTTTCACCCTTGCCGTCTAGTAAACTATCATCCTTTTTACTTTCATCCGATTTATAACCGTTAAAGATGCGATCATATGTGAACGTACCGGATACTTTTGTTTTTTGTCCATTTTTTACTTCATATACGCTTACATATTGTTCAATAGACGCTTTGTCCATTAGACGATCGAATGTAACTTGTATGCTTGTATTCGTATCTACGTTTTCCGCATTTGTTGCAGGTGTTGCTGTTTCCACGCGCGGATTACCTTGACGAACAAGCGGCACGTTCAATTGTGTTTCCGCTGGCGGAACGTCTACAATGCGCGACGTATACGTCTCATAACCTTCTTTTGAGAAGACGACACGCCACTTGCCTTGAATAACATCCCAACCGTATCGTCCATTTTCATCTGTCACTTGCGGGTTCACTTGACCGTAAAATTCGGCACTCCATTTCACCCACTCATCCCCTTGAAGTTGTTGAACTTCCGCTGTTACACCTTCTAAACGGTTGTCCATGCTACCTTCAAATACGTAACCTGATGGGTCAATCAACACAATAATTTGCATCAGCGGCAGGCGAATTTCTTTCCCTTTCACTTTGAAAATAAGTTGTAACATTTGTTCACCGTACGAGCTCCAAGGTCCGAGTTTTGAGCCATCAAATGTGAACGTTTTGCCATCACTTTCTTTTTCCATTTTGTACTGTTCACCTAAAAACTCAATCCATGCTTCATCGACTTCATCGCTAAATACAATTTTTGTATCTAACGGTGTTTTCTCAACAACCGCAAACGAAGCGACACCGGTATAAGGATTGAGCGATACCGTTCCGTTCCATCCTGCATATACTTCTGCTTCCTCTACTTTTGGAACAGAGGCATCATATTGAACAGTAGAAACGTTTGACATATGCTGCTGACCGTTCTCTTTTACAACAGCGTACAATCCGAACGTTTCTTTTTCTTTTGTGACTGGCAAATTGACAGTCGCAAACCACCAACGACCTTCTACTTTCGTTTCTGTTAACTTTTTCCCATCTGCATATACTTCAACAACAGCATTCGGTTTTGCTTTTCCATATACTTTTATTTGCTTCTCAGATGTTTGTGCTGGTGCTTGCATAGTGACGAACAATACGTTTGTCGTTGCTGATAATTCGTCTCCATTTCCAACCTTCGCAACAACACGTACAAAATCATCCGCACTATCTTTCACTTTTACTTGGAAAGTAATAGATCCTGATTCACCAGCTTTTACTTTAGGAATGGTCACTTTACCGTCTGTTAACGTTGCTTGCTGTCCGTTTACAACGAGTGAGTTGCTGACAAGCTCCACATGATTTGGCAAAGTAAATGTGACAGGAACGTTCTCTTCATCTGCAGTACCGTTATTTCGATACGTTAACTTATAGTCAATTGTTTTTCCTGGTACGACCGTGTCAACAGACGCAACGAAGCGATTTCCTTCACCTACAAAACTTCCTGTTCCTTTCGTAAATGTAAGCGCGACCGTTTGTGATTCTTTTTGAATATCAACTTCTTGTTCAAGCGTTTTTCCGTTGTACCATGCTTCAAGTTTGTACATACCTGGTTGTAAACCGCGAACTTTGAAATATCCATCTTTATCTGTACGCGCCCAGCCTGCATATTGTTCATTAGCATCGTATACGTTTACATATACGTGTTTGAGTGGCGTACTTCCTTCATATACACGTCCGTCAATATATTTTGCTTTTTCTAACGTAATTGTACCGAGATCCAGTGTTTCACCGTCACTTGCTCCGTCAACAGTCACTTTCTTTTCGACATAATCTGTCGCTGAGACGACGTATGTGATTTTTTCATCTGAGCGTAATCCCTTAATTGTAAACGTACCATCTTCTGCAAACGATACATAACCATAACTATTGTCGGTATAAGCGTATACGTATACGCCCGTCATTTTGTCATAATCAGCGATTTTTCCTGTGACCGTCAATCCTTTTTCGAGTGTAACAGTCACATGATGCTCATCTTTCGTAATATCTACTGTCTCTTCTTTTGTGATATATCCAGGTACGCTCGTATATAACGAATAGCGCTCCGCCACAACTACATTTCGAATCGTTACGCTACCATCTTCGTTATATTCCACTGGATACGTTGAATGGTAAAAACCAAGCTCGTAATTCGACGTACGATATACGTCATATTGGTATAAATAAAAATATGCATTTGGTTCCGTAATGACATTTCCATCTTTATCTTTGAACGTTAGCTTGACATCAACGACCTCGATGTCTTTTTTGTTTAATGTGAATTCAATTGGCTCTTTTACATAATTGTGCTCTGGATCAATCGTAACTTTTGTTTTCAACGTTTCATATAAACCGTTTCCGTATACGATCAATTTATATTCTCCAGCCGGTACACGTTTTAATGCACGATCATCCCAAGAAACGAACTGCCCTTTTTGATTAATATATCCACTAAACCATGCACGATCGTTGTACATCTCTACGTATAAACGGTCAGTGACTGCCTGTCCATTTTGATCAACAAAATGAATGCGCACTTCTTGTGGTAAATGAACGGTTATTTGCTCTTTTTGTCCGTACTGCAATTGGATCGTCGAAACAGCGTAATTCCATTCTTTTCCGTCGTAAATATCGATACTGTAAAACCCTTTTGGCAATCCTTCGAGCGTAAACGTACCGTCGGATTGAATAGCCGCTGTGTATGCACCAATTTGCACTTTTCCTTTTGTTAATGGCTCACCATTGGTACGTACTGTTCCTTCAACTGTTGCCCCTACATACTTTCCAACGTTTTCTGTTAGCTCATTCGTTTTTTGTCCTTTTCCATCTGTAATAAACGCAACAACTTGATCAACAAACATCATACCTTGCTCAATCGGGAACGCCCCAACGTATGCTTTACGCTCCGTATCGTACGGTAAGTTGATTTCTTTTTGCTTCCCGTCATAATATACGACCGCTGTCGCTTTATAACCTTCTTTATATGAGCCGTATAATTCAACGCCAATGTTTGTATCCAATTTTAAATAACCTTGTTCCGTATAAACTTTCAATGTCGTTGCTGAAAAGTCTTCTGTTTTCCATTCAGCGATCGCTTCACTATAGTTTCCTATTTGGTCAACTGCAATGACTTTAAAACGATATGTCGTATTTGGCAACAACGGTGAATAACGATACTCTTGGCCATTTAATCCTGATTTGAGTTGTTGCCACTCTCCATTGTTCATTTGAAGTAAAACATTGTAGTAAGCAACATCGCTATCTTCATTCCAACGAAGAACAAGTTCATTGTTCTCCTCTTTAATCGTCACTTCAGGCTTAGCAGGCGGCGTGGTATCGACTGTAATTGTTACTGCTTTAGATGACTGTTCACCATCTGATGCGATTAATGAATACGTTCCATCCTCAAGCTCTAACTCGGCAGTGAAACGACCTGTTGAATCGGATTTCGTTTTTGCGGATGCAATTACTTCTTCGCCTTGTTTTGCTTGTACAGTTAAATCGACATTTGCCTTCGCATATCCATAAATGTGAATTTTATTGTCATCCCCACGAACAAATGCGCCGTCTTGTGGCGAAACGATGACTGGTGCGGCGTTTTCAGAAACAGTAAACGAAGTATACGCTCTTTCACCTGTTCCCGTCACTAAATCAACTTGATATACACCGGTAACTGCTTGATTTAGTGTAAACGACGTAGCGATCGAACCATCTGGTTGAATATCTGCATCGTTCCATTGATACGTATATACAACGTCATTTGTTGGAGATGTGACTTTTAACGTCGGTTTCATCCCGTAGCCTGCTTGACCTTTTTTACGTACGTAACCGCTAAGCTTCACTTCGCTATTTGGCGAGTAAATAGCTTGGTCTGTTTGAATGTGAACTTCTTTTTCTGGAACTGGTTGAGATGTTTCTCCGTCAGATACTTTAAGTTCCTTTTTCCAATACACGTCATTTCCGTCTGGAAGAGTTAAATCATAGTATACGATATATGTGCCGTTTGGTAAGTTAGGTACTCGGAGATGAGCGTACTCGACCGTAACATACTTCTTCTCAAACGCTATTTCCTTCCCTTGTTCATTGACAATACGAATCGATGGCTCAATATTCTTATACACGCCATCAGTTTTCTTTTGAATTTTCCTTAACTTAAAGTCCCCTTGACGCACATCAGTTCTTAATAAAATGAACGTACCGTTCGAACTATCTTTCCAGTAAGATACATCTGTGCTTTCTATTGCAGGTTGACCGGCAACCGATAACGTACGAGGTGTTGTAAAGTCAAGATTGATAGGTGATAGGTCATATGTGTATCCTCCATCATCAACCATACTGAAAACAGCATATTTATACTTATTAGATGTAACATACACATTAGAAATATTTCCTTCATTCAAATGAACGTGCGCAGCGCTATATTGTTTTTCACGCATAAACACAAACGAATCTAATTTTTTATCACCCTCTATTTCAATCTTTGAAATGTTATGAAACGCATCCTCAAATGACAATACACGATGTTCTCCATTTACTTCGAATTGTTTGTATACAACATAACCGTTATTTTCATCGTCGAATCCCCGATAACTCACAGTCATCTTTTGTGGACGAACAAATATTTTTCTTTTTATATCATATGCATAAACTGTAAAATCCCCATGTGTTGTTGATAAGTAATACTCAGCCGAAGCTTCTTTAGTAACCGGCGTACCTTCTCCTGTCACTTGAACGGGTACAAGGTCCGTTGGCAAAGATAATTTTTCTCCTTCAAGTAATGCTTTAAGTTGTTCATATGTCAGTTTTCTCGTATCCGCATATACAGCATATTCATTTTGTTCATTTTTTACGTTAATGGAAAAGCTAAGTTCATACGTTAGATCTGGTTTTAGTTTGTCAACAGGAATAACTAAATTCGCTTGGTCACTCTCACCATTCAGCCATTCCCACAAAGATGGGTGAGTATCATTCCCTGTACTATAACCTACTAACCAACCATCTGCTTCCCCTGTAGGTTCATACCCATCTGGCAATTCGATTTGAATCGTTTTCTCTTCCTCTTGGGCATGTACCACAATAGAAGGAGCAAAAGATGAAAAAATAAGTAAGACTGCTAATAGCGTATATAACGCTTTCCTCACCGCGACATTCCTCCTTAGTTTAATGAGGAGGGGAGAGACCCCTCCTTTATTTTACTTGGAATTGAACTTTGTCTTTATTTGCTTCAGCCATTGCTTTTTGATCCCATCCCGACCAAACGAATGCTTCTACTGCATACGTTCCTTTTGCAAGGGATGAAAGTGGCAATTGCATACCAAGACCATTTGTTCGTTGTGGATCAAGTTGGTCGATTGTCAAGAAAGCACGTCCAACAACTCGGCGATCCGCATCAAGCACTTGTAAAATAACAAGCGGTTTGACTGGCGCGTATTCTAAGTTTTGAACACGTGCCATCACGTAAGCAGAACCCGTTTGATTGAACGATGTTTGCTCCTCACCGTTTTCATTTAATACTTTTACCGCTTCAATTAGCGTTTCATAGTTGTATACAACGAATGTATTGGCTTTCGAATCAACGAGCTTCCCTTCTGCATCGTATGCCTCAAACGTCACAGTATATGTGCCGTTCATCGCATCTTGTCCCACTTGATAAGCGTAAGAGTACTCCTGTCCTATTTGTTCTGGAAGTTGTTGCTCCTCACCGAGTGGATCTTTCACTTTTACTTTCCACGTCACTTCTTCGTTTGCGTACGCGCTGAACCATGCTGGACGATTTGCGCTAACAAATTGATTTGGCTGTACATGTGTGTCTGTAATCTCTACTTTTGGTGGCTGTTCTCCTTCTGCTAGACGATAAATCGATACGACTTTTTGTGTCACATGGCCACCGAGATCTTTTAATGTGAGCACAAATGTGTTGAGCCCTTCTTCTAGCTGCAACTCTTGTGTATACGTATGTTCATAATCTTTCATAACAAACGGGCTTTCAAAATCTACCCCATAAGCAAAGTCGTCATTGACATAAAATTGCATATGACGATAATTATCTTTTAACGCCACTTGTAAGTTAAACTTATCCACATCATGAGCCACATACTTCGGCACACGCTCTACAAATTCAATTTCTCCTGGTGTGGAATCGACAAAAACTGTGCGATTAATCGTAATCGATTGACCTTTTTCATCGGTTGCTGTTACTTGGATGTCTTTCACACCGTCACTTTCAAATGACACAACTGTAGAGAAATATTTTCCGATCATTGGGTCGTTACTTACTTTCACTTTCTTTCCATTCACAGTCACTTCAACATTTGACACATCACTAATAGATCCAAATACGTGTACATCTCTTGAACCATACGCGCTAAGTGGTTCCGGCGAGAATAGTGAAATGATTGGCGCTTCTTCATCCGCTACGACCGTTGAAGCAAAATTGACGTTTCCAGCATAGTCAATCGCAGATACCGTTACTTCCGCGTTTGTGTAAACTTGTGGAAGTTCTACACTCGTTTCCTCTTTTGATAACAATGTTTCGCCTGTAATCGATTCTCCGTTTACGAATACATCGTAACCAGCAATACCAGCACCATTTTCAATAGCTTCCCATGAAATCGTATTTGTTTCTTCATCATAGTTAACTGATAAAGTCGGTGCTACCGTATCAACGAGAACTGGAATTTTCTTCGACTGCCAACGTGCATTCGGATAGTCGATGACTGCTTTTAGTTCATACGCATATTCTCCATCCGGAACAACTTGGAATTTTGCTGTTCCATCCCATAGACGACCGTCCATGTAAGAGAATGGCGGCTCACTTCCGGCATCAAAGAAATTTTTCTGTACGTTGTTTTCAGATTTAATACGGCGAAGTTGTTTCTCATCTTTTAAAATGTTGTATTGCACTTCTTTTGCATTGCGTAAAAATGTTGGCAGTGGCTGAATTTGATCCATAAAGCCGTCGCCATTTGGAGAAAATGCATACTTTCCTTTCTCATTCGGCATTAAAAGCGATGTATTTTCATCTATCATCGTTGACCATCCATAAAACGATGCTTCTCCAAGATCGGCAATGCCATCAAAAATATTCGGTTCATCCCAATGGCCGTAAAAACCAACATATGGGATCGTTAAATCTGGTTTTGTTTCATTTTTCAATTGCACAAATCCTTCAACAAAAATATTTTCATGAAGTTCTTTCGCCCCATCAGTTGTTGGGATTTTCGCATTTGATAAATCGATTTTTATAGAAAACTGTTTTTTCCCATTCGCTGGAACTACAATTTGGTCAGATTCCGTTGAAATGACTGCACCCTCTATATGACGTGCCGCTAAAGCGTTATAATCTCCATCTACAAGATCGGTTAACGCATTCGCTTTCACCTCATATGTGACATCTTCATTTGACATGTTGTATGCGGTAAACGTCATTTTAATCGACTTTTCAGTAAAATCACCAAGTTCGACTTTCGCCTCACCAGTCGTTGTATTGACGACGTATACTGGCGTTGTAACCGCTGCATACGTTTGCATCATTCCAGCACCTTGGCGACGTGGCGAGAATGGATAACCTTCTTGATCCGTAATTACATTCGCTGTATTCATTAGTAAAATTTTTGCTAATTTTGCTCGCTCTTTCGTTCCCATATTCGGGAATTGTTCTTTTAAATGTTGCATAACAAGCGCTGCACCACCTGCTACATGTGGCGCTGCCATCGATGTTCCGCTCATATAACCATATTTATTATTTTGTAGCGTCGAGTAAATGTTTCCACCTGGCGCAGAAATTTCTGGTTTTAATTGTAAACTTGGCGTTGTTCCCCATGACGTAAAGTCTGTCATTCGTCCCATTTCTGGATCTTCGGTTTGATCTTTGACTGCAAAGTTGACTTGAAGCGAACCACCAGCATTAGCAATCAGCTCCTCTAATGCTTGTCCATCTTCTGTTTGGATTTTCATAAATGGAATGAGATCCCATCCACCTTGATCTTTGTAAAAGTTCGGGTTTCCGTTATTGTAAACAATAATACCAATCGCTCCGGCTTCTTTGGCATTCATTGTTTTTTCATAAAAAGAAATTTTACCACGCTGAACAAGAACAACTTTTCCTTTTACATCCATTCCTTCATAATCTTCTGCGAAACCATATGCACCGCCAAGAGAAACTAACTCAACTGGATCATCGCCAAACGCTTTCACCCAGTTATCTGCCCCGTAACCTACGAATTGATTATCTCCAACATTCACGAACGTCTCGTATAAATATCTCTCATTGCCTGTTGCCGCAACTTGAAGGGCATTTGCTGCTAGACCTGGGGCTCCAACAGTCCCGATATCAGGATTCTCAGCGAGTGGGTTACCAAATCCGTAAGCAAAGTGACCCGAGTTACCTGCTGAGACGGATACGACGATTCCATTTTCTGTTGCGCGCGCAATCGCTTCACTCGCCATATCTTGTTCATTATAAAATGCAGCTGCACTTCCTAAACTCATGTTAATCACGTCTGCACCGAGTTTAATCGCATCGTCAATAGCCGCTACATACACATCGTCATATGTAGATGCATACATCGGATCATTACTAAATACTTTCATGGCTAACACTTGTGCTTCTGGTGCAACACCAGAAATTTGACCGTTTGCTGCCGCTGTGCCAGCTACGTGCATGCCATGCATAGAAGCTGCTGGACCAAGATCACGAATTTCGTCTGTTTTATCGAAGTAGTTATATCCGTACGGCACTTTTTCTGTGAAGTATTTTCCTGGGAGGTGATGTTCACTAGCAATTTGTTCAACTTCATCTTTTGTTAATGCTTCTTCCGTTGTTTCACTTAATTTCATATCTTGGTGTGATGGATCAACGCCTGTATCAATAATCGCAATGACAGTACCTTCACCACGCAACTGTGCGTCTGCCCATGTTGCTCGTGACTGAATAAATTGATGGCTTGTTTTCATATTTGGCATCGGTTGTGGACGTTCATAGGCGTTGACAAGATGAACAGCTTTAACCGATGGCAAACTTTGAATTTTTTCAATATCGCCATATTGCACTTCTGTACTGAACCCGTTTACGACCGTTGTAAACGATTGTTCAACGTCTACATCAACACCCGATTGTTGAATTTGTTGCAATGCTTCTTTTTGTTTTTGTTCCGCTTGTTTTTCAAGCTGCTCTCGCGTTTGTTCTGATAAATCCTTATACAGCTTGCCTTGCTCTGTGGCGTATTGAAGCGGTGTTTTTCCTTCCACTTCAACGACAACACGTACGTTGTCTGTTTCTTTCCACTCTACTTTTTGTGGAAGTTTTTTTAGTTGCTTCTCTAGCTTTTTTTGCACAAGCTCTCTTTGCAACTTACTAGAATATGAGACAACAGACGTCGCACGGCTTGAAGAATCATTTGCCCATGCACTTCCGGCAAACATACTCGCCATTAACACCGTTGTCGTCATGACACTAAAAGGTTTTTTCCACTTCACTTTTTCCTCTCCCTTCTATAACAGAAAAATAAAGTTATAAAACTATAAAATACATAAAATATTATAATATTCTTATTTTTCTATTTCCTTATGTAATTTTCGACATTTTCCGACATCAAGAAAGACCTCCATATCGGAGGCCTCCCTTTCGTTACATCAATTTTATTTTTCCTAAAAACTCCACCAATACTTTCGCCATTTCGGCACGCGTCATATGGCTCGTAGGATCAAAGCTTCCATTATCTCGTCCTTGCATGACTCCTGCTTGGTATACTGCTTCAATCGCCTGTTTTGCCCATGTTGGCAGCTGTTTTGTATCGCGGAAATCTGTCACTTTTTTCGTTTTGTCTTTCGTTGCTTCATTATAGCCAACAAACGAAAGTTTCAATGCTCGCTCGATCATAACAGCTGCTTCCACGCGAGTGATTGGCTCATTCGGAGCGAACGTATTGGCTGTTTTTCCTTGAATGATACCTAGTTTGACTGCAGCCGCTAATTCACCGTTTTTGTTAAACCATTCTGTGCCTTTTACATCAGCAAATCGACCGTCATATGTTTCATGTGGCAATGCTAATGCGCGTACAAGCAACACAGCAAACTGGGCACGTGTCATCTGCTCATTTGGTCGGTATGCTGTTTCTGTCATACCTTTCACAAGCTGTTTAGCTGCCAATGTTTCGATATATCCTTTCGCCCAATGTTGCTCGATGTCGCCAAATGTATGTGTTCCTTCAACGACGACGTATGTCGAGTTCGTCAATGACTTGATGACCGCTTTGTTGCCAACAAATGTGGTCGGTACAGGTGTAATGGAACCGTCATCGTTTACGCGCACCACAATAGAACGACTTGCATTCACCGCCTGCTTCAATACGATTTCACGTTCAACATATTGAGTAAAACGATCAATCACTTGTTCTTTTCCGTTTGCCTTCGCCACAACATGAAACTCTACTGCATCAGATAATGCTTTCGCACGTAGTTGTGGAGCATCTTTTACTTTCATTTCGATCGAGATGTTTACTTGTTCGACTGTCGCACCGAGTGTTTTTGCAATCGCTGCCAGAGACGCTTGTACTTCTTTTGCTGGCAATTTGTATGTCGCCTGCTCAGTTGCACTCACAATCGTTGCTTCTCCTTGCTTATTTGCCGCCTGTGTAAACAATGTAGCTGGTACATCTACTTTTGTAGTCACACCTTTTGCAAGCGAACCAAGAGAGATGACAACTTGTTTATTTTCATTTGAAAGTGCGCTAACAATAGAAGCCACTTCATTTGACGAAACGGTCGCAACTTTCTCTACGACTTTTCCATCTTTTTCTTTCGTCACTACTTGTGGTTGTAAAACAACTGCACCGTTTTCGACTTTTCCTGGCGTTGTGCCACTACCTGGCGTTGTACCGCTACCTGGTGTTGTGCCACTTCCTGGTGTTGTGCCACTACCTGGCGTTGTACCACTACCTGGTGTTGTGCCGCTACCTGGTGTTGTGCCACTACCTGGTGTTGTGCCGCTGTCTGGCTGCTCAGTTAACACCCCTTCACGTAATTGTTTTGTGTCGAGGTTTAATACGTAATCCTTCGTATTTTTCGCAATCGCACCACCGTCTTTTTTGAATTTATCAGATTTGCTTCTTTCAGACGGTTCAATGTGGATGGCTACTTCTTTTTGGTTTGCTGCTGGTGTGAACGTATACGTAAATGACATGTCGTCTTGAATTGTTACACGCTCTTTATTAATTGTTAATACCCCATCTTTAATCGCATTTCCTTTAATCGTCACACGATCACCGTCTTTGGTGACATCTTCAACAACGACAGGCATGTCAATCCAACGTAAAATATAGTCTTGGATGACCATTTTATTATTACCTTGATTGTGCACAGTCACTTTTAATTCTGTACCAATCGAACCGTAACCGTAGTAGCTGACGTCATCATCTTTTTGATCGTCACGCGTATGATCAGCTAGCCCTTCTTGATCCCATGAGCTACCTTTTACGTATTTATAAGTAATCGTTTCGCCTTCTTGAAGTTCTGTCGTAAACTCCCAATCAGGCGTGACCGCTCCACCACGCGTCATTTTCCAAGCTCCTGTGTTCCAACCGTTCAAGCTGTTTGGAATAGTAATGAGCGTATCTAACGGCGTGTAACTAGGCGCTCTCACTTTAAACGTCACTTGAACCATAACGATGTCTGGCGTAATTTGCACGTCATTTGATGCGACAACGTTCCCAGCACGGTCATACAACTTCACAACATACGTATATGTTTTTCCGTTTTCAACATCGTAATCAGTAAATGATGTACCGATATTCGTTGTTGTATGGACGATTTGACCATCACGCTCAATGATAAGCATATAGGCATCATTGTCATCTAGACCTTCGAACGACCACGTTAAATTCACTTGACCGGATTCAACGTCTGGTTGAACAAGTTGAATCCCCTTGGCAGGTGCTTGCGTATCTTCTGTATTTGCGGTAAGCGTAAATGTTTTTTCGCTTGTGTACACCCAATTACCGCCAAGATTTGTCGTAAATCCATAACGATACGTGTACGTTCCTGCTTGTAGCGGAGTGAACGATGCACGGAATACGTTCGCATCGCCATCTTGTCGGTCGTACGTTGCTTGTATGTCTTCCCATTTGTCGCTATTCGGTTTTTTCACTTGTAATACAGCTTGAAGACCATCAGCTAGCCCATGTTTCGTTACATCAGCAATTTGCGCTTTTGCTTCCACCGTTATTGGCGTAGCTAAATCGAGCAGGCCACCGTTCACTTCGGAAAGTAAAGAAACGTCCTCTTTTGTTAATGGATAATGTGGTACAACGCGACTTGTTTCTACTTTCACGGACTCATTCCCATTTCCATCAACAGCTGTAATCGCAAAGTAATATGCTGTACTGTTTTTCAAATTGTCTATCACAGCTGTCTCTTCACTCGTTTCTTTCACAAGCTCATAACCTGCACCTTTTAATGTAGATTGATAAATACGGTACGTTGGTGCATCGCCTTCCCACGTTAATGTCACTTGTCCAACGCCTGCTGTCGCTTGAACGTTCGTCACTTCATTCGGCATATTAACGGTTACTTTTCCAAACAACATGCGTCCATCAAATGCAGGAATGTTTAGCTGTACCTCTCCATTCGATACTGTCACTTCATATTCGTCATGTAGTTCATCAACAAAGCTTGTTCCATTCGGAATGATTGAAGAAACATCCAACTGTACCGTTTGCGCGCTATTCCCACGGTTCATCGCGATAAGCGCAACATCTTTTCCGTACTGACGGGCAAAGACGTACACATCACCTTTCGCATATACTGTCTCAATTGTTCCTTTCGCTAATACATCTTGATACTTCTCGCGAATCTTACCTACTTTTTGATAATGTGCAATAAGCTCCTTGTCTTCGCTTCCCCACGGATACGTACGACGATTGTCTGGATCTTTAGAGCCTGTTACACCTGCTTCATCGCCGTAGTAAATCGTTGGTGCTCCCGGATAACCCATTTGGAAAATAGCAGCAAGTTTTAACCGCTTTTTACCGAGTTCTTCATCATAATTCGGGTCAAGTTCTGCACGTTCGTATGAATCCGTTCCGTTCCCAAGTAAGAAAACAGCGCGTGCCGTATCGTGTGAACCAATTAAGTTCATGAGCGCATAAAATGCTTCTTTCGGGTAATCTTCACGAATGGCTGTTAATCGGGCATCAATATCTTCCGCTTTCCCATTTCGTAAAAAGTCTAATACAGCTCCGCGGAAACGGTAGTTCATGACTGAATCGTATTGATCACCAAGGAAGTATTTTGATGCATCATCCCAAATTTCACCGAGAATTAACGGCTGTTGTCCGTTTTTGAGCGTTGGCCCACGGTCATAGTCACCTTGCAATAACTCTTTACGAAACTCACGCCAAAACTCCGTATCCACCTCATTAGCTACATCTAAACGCCAACCGGATGCTCCGCGCGTAATCCAGCTTTTGGCGACGGAATCGTCTTCATAAAAAATGTAATTTGCAAGCTGTACGTTATTTAACTCGCTCGCATACTTTACTTTCGTTCCAGTGACAGACTTAAATTCTGGTAAACTATCAAATCCCCACCACGATTGATATTTATATACACCATTTACTTTTTCATTCTCGATATTAAACCATAAATGGAATCCGTACGGACTGAACTGTTGTCCCTCAGCTTTAAACTTTTGTGCAACTTGAGCACACGCTTCCTCTTCCGACAACCCTTTATCGTTCATCAAATCATACACAGCCGACCAATATTCATATGCCCCAACAGTCGGATATTTTCCGTAACGATCAAAGTAAATAGAATCGTCGGATACATGATTAAATACCCCATCTAAAATAAGATGCATACCGCGTGATGCAACCGCTTCCACAAATGATTCAAACTCTTCAGGCGTTCCGAACATTGGATCAAGCTCTTTGTAGTCATTCGCATCATATTTATGGTTTGACGGCGCTTTAGCAATCGGGTTTAAGTAAATTGTATTTACACCTAAAGACTGCAAGTAATCTAGCTTTTGTTCAATTCCTGCAATATCTCCACCGAAAAAGTCGTTCGACCAAATGCCATCACCATCATATCCAGCTGTCCCTTTCATACGTGGATTGTCAGGAAGTTGCGACCACTCCCGATACTCAATTGGCTCATTTCCACGCCCATATTTTTTCACCTTGTCGTTATTTGGATTCCCATTAAAGAAACGATCAGGGAAAATTTGATATACAACCGCCTGTTTCATCCAATCTGGCGTTTTATAGTTTGGATCATACACGGTCAATTGGAACAATTCCGCATTTTTATCGACCACTCGTCCCCATTGACCTTCTTGTGTATCTTCACCATATTCCGCTTTGGCAGAGCCGTCCATCGCGATAAATTTATAGCCATATAATCCTTTGTCATCTGGTGTAAATGTTGCTTCCCAATATTCATCGTCACCAATGACACCGACTTTGTTCATGGAATATAACTTCGCTGTTCCAGTTGTTGTATTTTTTACATATAAGCTCGCTTTTGTTACATCTCCTTTTTTCGCAGCTAAACGTAACGTCACTTCCGTTCCTTCTTTCACTGCTCCAAACGGCTGACGATATAAAGAGTCCCATGTGTTATGTTTCAATCGATCTTTTTGTACCGCTCCATCTGAACCTGTTGGGCTGTAATCTGTATACACAGCTTTTGTTTTCGCATCAAAGAAAAACGTAATGATCGTTTCTTCTAACACATTCAACCTTGCGTTATCTTGTGGATAGTTTTCTTCACTCCAATTATTCCCTAACACTACTTTATATTCATATGTTCCTTTTGGCACACGTGCGCTAAATGTATAAACGGAGTCAAAGTTATCGTCTGTAAAAAATGCGGTTGACGTCTCAGGCGTCCAACCATTGACTTCTTTTTCATAGCCGATCGCAGGCAAAATCGTTCCGACTAATCGCGGCTGTTTTTCTTTTGGAATTGGCGTATACCATGTCGAATCGGCAATCGCATGTGTACGATCGTTATAATAAAACGTCACTTTCGTTTCTTGTTGTAACGTAAGTAAAATGTTGCTACCACCACGTCCCCCAGCGCCGTAGTTTTCACCCCAACTACCGTTTATGGCAATTTTGTATTCATACGTTCCTGCTGGAAGCGTTCCTGTGAATGTGTACAATCCATTACCTTCATATGTCATGATCGTAGCAGTCGCTTTCGGATCCCATTCACTTGTATGTCCAAATTCATCTTGTAAGTTCCCAACAAGCGTGACGATTCGTTGTTGTTCGACAGGTTGACCGACAACGACGACGCTATTTTTTCCGCCATACCCGTCATCAGCTTGATTGGCATTTAACGGATCAGCCACCCAGTTTCCATCTACAACAAATTTGTACATGTACGTTCCATCTGGAAGCGTTTTTGTTACTGACCAAATATAATCGCTTTCTTTCGTCAATTCAATCTTTTTCTCACCATCTGTTTGCCAGTCATTAAACGATCCGACCAGCAAAACGGACTTCTCTTCTCCCGTTCCAACGTAGCGAAACGTCACATCGTTTCCGTTGACAACAGGGCTTTGCACTGGTTCATTTGCGCGAACGATTGCACTAAATGAAAACAACTGTGCAAAAAGCAAAAAGATTGAGAAATAAGCGACATACTTTCTCCATCTTCCCTTCACCATTTGCTCCTCCTTTATTTAAATTTTCTTTCAAGTGAAACCGTTTGCACAAAGGGGTACAGTAAGGGGGATGCAAACAGCCTCACTTACTAAGTATCGTACATAAAAAATTCAAAAATTTCAACAAAATATTTTTGAATTTTTTGCGTATTTATAATACTCTCATTCGCCATGATCGTAAACCTTTCTTCTCTGTTCGATATAAATCGTCTAGCAAATGATGCAACAAATACAAATCCGTAATACGATCTACTTTATTTTGCATCGGTTTACTTTCCAAACCTAATCTTGCGCTTAAATATTTTTTTTGCCTGCTGACTTTCATTGATTCTCGCTCTTTCTTCCGCCATTCGGATCACTCTCACCATATTTAACACCGTTACAGAAAACTTACAAGACTGTTTCCTTCCTTGTTCATCGCGCCCGATTTCGCGAAAAGCTACTCTCGTTACGCGCCTCGACAAGGTTGAGGTGGATATAGCGACTGACTTCTAACATCCCAGCGTCATCGTCAATGAGTTTACTGAAGTAACGCTTTTCAAACACATGACCGATTAATCCGTAACGTGTATTGTAATAATTGGCGTATCGTTTATTAATCAGTGCCATGACTTTGGAAATGGATTGTTGTGGTGAGCGAAGTTGAAGATGAAAATGATTCGTCATAAGGCAATACGAAGCAATTTCAAACGGAATGCTTTCATGAAGCTGTTCGAGGATATGCAAAAACGCGCGGAAATCATTTACTTCTTTAAACAACGGATCACGCCGATTTCCACGGCACACAATGTGATAAAACAAATGCGGCACCCATATCCGCCTTGCCCGACCCACACACCTCACCTCACATGAATTTTTTTGCATACCCTTTCGCCAAAAACGGACAAAATCCTGCATCAAAAGAAAAATTTCTCTCGACAGGTGATTGGTACGCTGCCCCATCCCACTTGTCAAACCAGCGATATCATTTGTATAATATAAACAGATACTTCGTAAAATAAAAAAGCTGAGTGCGGTGAACACTCAGCAGGCAACTACATGCCGCAAGAAGAGCGGCTGACCGAACCGAATTAGAGATTACCAAAAAGAAGTAACCGTCTTCATCCGTTGGTCGCGGGAGAGCGGTTATTTCTTTTTGTTTATATAGACGACGATGGTGACAGTCAATGTTAGCATTCCGATGAACACTAAGCTGAATTGCGCAATAAGACTCAATGCTTCATACGTCGTCATACTCCCACCTCCCTCCATTGGGGAAGTGGTCAACCGCCCACCCTGCTTATGTAGCTGCTACAGAGATTGTAACATTTTTCTATCACCCTCGCAATTTCAACAACCACTACTACAAAAAATGTCACAGCACATCAACAAGAATGCAGAAAAAGAGACAGAGAGCCATGTGACTCTCTGTCTCTATCAATCTTCGACAAACTTCGGGGCGTGGCAGGCATGCTATCCCATTTCCATGAAGAATTTTTGTAAACGTTCCGCAGCCATTCGATATGCCTTTTCTTTATCACGAGGACCTATCGCAATTATTTCCATCCTTATCGGCTGTCCTTCAACCGGGCGATAAATAATTCTAATATTTAGTGACTTCGACTTAATCTTTGCGAAACCATGCAAGTCCCCATGTAACGATTCAGCAACTCCATCCGGCTTAAATAGGGGACCTTGCTTTGCCCTTCTTAAAATTTCTAATAAAATGGTTTGTCTATGTCCTTTATTAATCGCTTTAATATCCTGCTTTACATCCTCAACAAACCTCAGTTCAACATTATATTTTTCTAAAATAATCTCCTGCAAATCTTCAAGCGTTTTCACATCAATCTTCCTCTAATAATTTCATTAGTTCGTTTACATTAATATCCTCTTCATCAAAAATATCTGATAAAGTTTGATTTACAGGTTTATTCTTACGTGCATATGCCTCTTCCATAACAATTTGGTCAAGTGCTTCTTCTACAACTTCTTTTATTTGGAGCAACTGCTCAAAATAATCTATATCAACAACTACAGCCAGTGCATCTTTCTTTTTTGCATTTTGAATAACAAATACCTCATCTGAGACTCCATTTGAAAAACGATCCAGTATCTCTGATAATTTTTTTGTTCTAGAAAGATCCGTAACACTTAAAACATTCGTTTTCAAAAAATTCAATGTGTTTGTGTTGGCAATAGGATATTGTTCTTTTGGCAATATATGAACACCCACTTTCCATCCTTCCTTCTTTAGTATATGCATTATTATCTATATTATACACATAATTCTACACAGAAAACAACACATTTACTATCTATATTTCATTTGTTCATACATTCATTCTTTACATTCCTAACATACTTTAGTGACTGGCACGCTATCCAATCACTCTCCCTATCTCCACTCAACATCCTTCCTTCATATTCCTTTCTTGACGTCCTTCTTTTATTCTCCGAAACGCCATCGCCTTCCATAATGCTTCATCGGTGATGTTTTCCGCTTCTGCTAAATCGGCAATGGTGCGAGCAAGGCGAACGATTTTTGTTTGCACGCGGTTGCTCCAGTCATTCATAGCCGCCCAATGTTGAAGCAGTTGTTGTTGCCCTTTCGTTAGCGGACTTTTCGCAAGCAGCACGTCCATCGGCACACGGCCGTTTGTTATTTCTTCCCCATATCGTTCGAATTGCCGGAAACGCGCAGCTTCCACACGGCGACGAATCGTTTCCGAACAGTCTACTTGCTTTGATTTTTGAGTCAAATCTACTGCTTCTAACGATAACAATATATCGATGCGGTCGTAAATCGGTCCGGAGATACGTTGGCGATAGGCGTGGATCTGTTTTGGGCTACATATGCAATAGCGTTTTTTCGAACCGAAATAGCCGCATGGGCATGGATTCATCGCCCCGATCAAAATGAAATGTGCTGGATACGTCACCGTCGACGAAACGCGGCTAATCGTCACTTTTCCTGTTTCTAATGGCTGGCGAAGCATGTCCAACGTCTTTTTCGTAAACTCTGCCATTTCATCAAGAAATAATACCCCACGATGGGCAAGCGAAACTTCCCCTGGTTTCGGCTGCGTCCCTCCTCCAATCAATGCTATAGAAGATGTTGAATGATGGGGATGACGAAACGGTGGAGAGGAATCGTTTTTCGTTTCTCCTGCGAGTTGGTATAAACTAAGTACTTCCAACTGCGCTTCATCGGAAAGGCGCGGTAAAATCGTTGGAAACGTTTCGGCTAACAGGCTTTTCCCACACCCTGGTGGTCCGATCATTAACACGTTATGTTCTCCTGCAGCAGAAACTTCAAGTGCATACTTGGCGTAGTCATGTCCGATGATATGTTCAAAATCACGATGAGTTTTTTGAGGTGGATCGACAGCTGAAGGGAGATGATTCGTCGAAAATAACACTGGTTGACCTTGTAAACATTGCATCACTTGATCTAATGTTTGAACAAAAACACAATCGATATGCTGCAGGTATTGAAAGGGAAATGTCGGATCATATGGGGCATATACTTGTTGAAAGCCGAGTTTTTTGGCAGCTAAAATAGCTGGTAACATGCCATCTACTGACTGAATCGTTCCATCTAATGACAATGAGCCTAAAAATGCGATATGTGACGGAATTGGTTGCTCGAGTTTTCCTTTTACTTTTAAAATACCAATCGCCATTGCTAGATCAAACATCGGGCTTTGTTTTTTTCGCTCGGGCGGCGACAGATGGATGACAAGTTTTTGATTCATGACATCACATCCAAACGCATGCAATGCCGCAATGACTCGTTCCTTTGCTTCTTTCACCGATGTATCCGGCAATCCAACAATCACAACTGAAGGCATTCCCGGCAGTTCTTTCACTTCCACTTGTACGCGGTATCCTTCCATCCCACGCAAACCGATACTACAAACTTTCATGTTATTCCTCCTTGACACAGTTCGGTACAACATCTTCTTTCACAAACTGCACATATGCTTTCTTTTTTTCATTCATTGTTCCAGAAAAGTAACGAAGGAGTACATCAATGTTCATAAACGAAGGCAATGAGGTAGATTGGTGATAAAAGTGGAAACTGCTCCAACGATAATGTTCGGGAAGATGCACCATACGTGCCTCGACAGGGTTGAGATGAATATAGCGACTGACTTCTAACATCCCTGCATCATCGTCAATGAGTTTACTGAAGTAACGCTTTTCAAACACATGACCAGTTAACCCGTAACGCGTATTGTAATAGTTGGCGTATCGTTTGTTAACCAGTGCCATGACTTTGGAAATGGATTGTTGTTGCGAGCGAAGTTGAAGATGAAAATGATTTGTCATAAAACAATATGAAGCAATTTCAAACGGAATGTTTTCATGGAGCTGTTCGAGGATATACAAAAATGCGCGGAAATCATTTGCTTCTTTAAACAACGGATCACGCCGATTTCCACGGCACACAATGTGATAAAACAAATGCGGCACCCATATCCGCCTTGCCCGACCCACACACCTCACCTCACACGAACTTTCTCGCCATATCCCTTCGACAAAAACAGCGAAAATCCTGCATCAAAAGAAAAATTTTTTGATACTCTGCACGTAAAACTACTCTCTCGACGGGTGACACTTATGCCACTTGTCAAACCAGCGATATCATTTGTATAATATAAGCAGATATTTCATAAAATAAAAAAGCTGAGTGCGGTGAACACTCAGCGGGCAACTACATGCCGCAAGAAGAGCGGCTGACCTTTAGATGTGTAACAGATAAAAAAGAAATAACCGTTTCACACCTTTGGTCGAGGGGGACGGTTATTTCTTTTTGTTTATATAGACGACGATGGTAACAGTCAATGTTAGCAAGGAACTGCTTCGATAATATAAGCGTATGAATGATGCGCTAAACTTGAACATGCAAGTTATGATCCTGTCTACTTGTACCATCAATGATGAAAGGGGTATTCAATGCCTGCGAGATTTTAAAAAGTGTCTCTACTCTAGGGCTTGTAAGCCCCGCTTCAATTCTCCCAATCGTGGATTTTGGAACTCCAATACGGTCTGCAAGTTCCTGTTGAGACATATTCAGCTGCTTCCGTCTTGTTTTGATCTGTGAAGCTATAGTTCCCTCTAATTGAAGTTTTTGAACATGCTGCTCGCCTCGAATGGCTGCATATTTCTTAAAAAAATCACTCATTCTTTTTCCCTCCCAGTTGATCAATAAAGGTAAGGATCAAAAGCGCAATAACTTTCATATGCTGATTCGGCAGGCACAATATCCTCTCGTCTTATCGCTCCATTATACTGCTTGTCGAAATAATGGAGCAGTATGACTTTTGAAAAATTGTGGATCGCAAATATAATCCTGTGATTTCCAGTTCTTCCACCCCTTATACCCCATCTGTAAAAATTATCATAACGAGTATTCATGCTAAGATGTTTCAATGATGGAGGGGTTATATCGTCCAGAAAGCTGTTGTCCTCTGGATCAGAAGGATATGGATTATGTTGAATAATCGTAAGTTGCCTTGCATATACATCAGCAACATGACACCATATACCCGAATGACCTTTTTGTCTAAGTTCTTGCTCTGCCTTATTCAAGAGATAATTTTCAAATTCCTTTACATTTCCTGTGTATATTACCTCAAACAACATCCTCTACCCTTTACATAATATTATTACACATATGATAGCATTTATGCTACTGAAACACAATAATTTATAATTAGGGAATACTGAACAACTTTTTTTCTAATAAATAGATTGCCATTCCGTAGCTGTATTCCCGATAGTACGGCACTCCGTCAATGATGGTGCGATGGTATTTTGCCATTTTCCCTTCCCCTTTCATTTGGTCTAGCCGTGAGATTCTCGGACGAACATCCGCCAATCTTAGACATATATTTCGTAAGCGATTGGCTCTCCGTTCTTTATCCACACTTCGTACAGCTTCTTTCTCGTCTCCTCATTGACGACCACTCCGGCAATCCATTCGTATCCTTCTGCATCCACGTACATTAGTGCCTCAAAAAGCAGCGGATTCGGCAGCTTTTCCAGATGCTCTTCGGGTACAAGATAGTTGTCCAACTCTTCGTGATAGAATTCGTACGCTTCATAGCCCACCTCGTCAATGTTGACTGCCACGTTGAACGTTCTTTCCATTGTCCTTACAAACCAATCCATGTGCAACATCTTCTTGTCTCCTCTCAAATATATCCTTTTTCTTTCAGCGACAAATATCGTTCAGGGCAAACAATCAAATGGTCTAGCACATCAATGCCAACGATTCTTCCAGCCTCTACTAACCGTTTCGTTACCTCGATGTCTTCCCTCGACGGCTCGCAATGACCGCTGGGATGATTATGGGCAACGATGATAGAAGCAGAGTTGGAGAGAATGGCAGCCTTCATCACTTCCCTCGGATGCACGATACTAGCGTTCAAGCTACCCACATGGCAAATGTTGATGGCGGTCGGCTGGTTTTTCGTGTCAAGGCAGACAACGACAAACTTCTCGCGGTCAGCTTCCACGAGAAACGGCTTCAACAACTTGTACGCATCCTCTGGGGATTTGATTTGCCGCTCCTTGTACAGCACGCTAGACTCACGAACGAGCTTCAGGCTTACAATGTTGACGCGCTTCGCTGGCTGCTTGGCAGGCACCTCTCTTTCTAGCAACTCTAGCTGCTGGTGGTTGATGGTTTGATACTTGCTCATCCTTTTCCCTCCTAAAACAAAAATAGCCCCAATTCCCCGAAAGGAATTGAGGCGTTCAAAGATATAATATATGCTTCAAATGACGTTTGATGCAGAAAAAAAGAAACAGAGAGCCATACAACGACTCTCTGTTTCTATCAATCTTCGACAATCTTCGACGGGTGACAGGCACCGTGCCAAATATGTACAATGTAGGCGGAATAGCAATTTTCTTTATTTCTTCATCACCACTTGTCTCTTTTTTCAATCGCTGTCTTTCAATCATTTGCTCTACTTCAGCTTGTGAACGGATGGCAGCCACAAGCACAGCTCTTTGTAATCCACTTCCTCTATTGTACAAAGGGGTTTCTACTCCATGACTATCTTTCACATAAAGAGTGAAAGAAAATCCTTTACTAACGTCTAAAGGATCTATTTTTGGAAATAACTCTTCCGCTAACACAACCTGCTGTTTTAAATTTTTCTCCACTATCGATAAAATCCCTTTGTTCAACTCCTTCAATTTATCCGTCAATACTTCCACGGCATGATTACTCTCCTCATCTAATTTTACCCATTTTTTTATACCTACTCGAAATAGCTTACCAAAAGCCGATGTATCGTTTGTAACTTTTTGTTCGTTTTCATGATCTTGGGCTGCAGGAATATAAACAACGTTTGGAAATTTTGTACTTATTTCTTTCCAATATTCACTCGCGTCATTCCAAGTATACTGTTCCATATTATTAATTCTTTCCATAACCTTTTGTTTAAGTTCTTCAATTTTCTCATTTTCTTTAGGTTTGGTTTTAGGGAACTCTACTCCCAACCCGATACCGATTTTTTTTAACTGCGAATAATTATCCAATTCCTCCATAGAAGGTTTTCTGTTCTCCATGTAAACGCTCTTTTTTGCAGTTATCTTTCCGTCCATAAGATGAAAAATTTGCTTCAAACGCAAAGTATTATCTACTTTAAGTGACTCTAATACTTCATCATCTATATGTAAGACCATTTCAATCTCAACAGGTAGCTGAGAATCGTGCTTCGGAAAATCTTCAGCGGTTATTTTGTCATCATCGAAAAAAATACGGATAGCTTTCAATACAGATGACTTTCCGACATCATTTTGCCCAACAATGGAAAGCATATGATTAGTCATAACAGCTTGAAACTCCGTAATTCCTCTAAAGTTCTTAATTTTTATCTCTCGAATAAACATCCTTTCCTCTCCTTTCCGAAACTCGCTACACATCAATGATTCGACATATAACGAGAAAATCTTTCATGAATTCGTCTTTATTTTTCGACAAATTCCGTAAATAAGATAGGCAATTCGACAATATTCGCGCACTTTTCCAAAAAAATCGCCCCTGTTCCACAATGGAATGAAGACGTTCAAAGGGATCATATATGTTTCAAATGCTCGTTGATGCGGATAAAAAAGAAACAGAGAGCCACCCAATGACTCTCTGTTTCTATTAATCTTCGACAAACTTCGACGGGTGACAGGCACCCTACCCTTTTTTTGCACGTAACCCATTAGTTAGTAATAGTCTTAGGTGCAGAAGAAACTATTGCGTCAACACCAGTGTTGTCTTCTAAGCTAACATTGCTAGCAGTCGACGTTAACTCAACTGTGGTTGTTCCAACAGTCAACGAAGGTGAAGTACCTAGAGTAACGGTTACTTTGTTACCATCAATTGCGAATGTTGGAGTTGAACCGAATGAACCAGCACTAGAAAGAACAAAGTCATTTGCTAGATCAGCCAGAACAGCACCGCTAATTAACTTAACATTTTCGGAGAATGTGATTTCCACCTTATCTCCAGCTGATACAGAACTATCTCCGTTTGCATCAACATATTTAGCTGAAATGATTACTGGTGCAGCTTGATCCACCGAAGCACTAGCTGTCGTTAATCCTGTAAAATCATTACCATTAGCATCTTTAACAGTACCTAAACGAACAATGTTTGGTGTTGCGTCTGTATCTGGAGTAGATTTTTCAGCTACTGTAATCCATACTACCTTAGAATCTGAACCATCTAATGCAGCACCTGTAACTGTGTATCCAGATACATCAAATGTAGTTGCTGATAAGTAATTTCCATTGATTGCTTCAGTAAATGTAAGCTTGATTTTATCAATCTTACCATTGTTATTTGAATCTACAGTAACGATACCGTTTGTAGATGCAAGTGTTGGTGCAATCTTATCAGCTGCATCAGTACCTGTTGCACCGTTAAGAGCAGTGTTTACAAATGTTGTATCATCAACAGCTACTGTACCAAATGTATATTCACTTGTTTGGTTAGTGCGAACCGCAATAGCTGTTCTAGTAGCACCAGTTGCAAATTTACCATCTTCATCAACCACATCAGAGTTGAATTTGAATGTAATAGTTGCCTTACCATCGCTGTTCACATAAGAAACATTTTGCTGTGGTACAGTTGTCCATGTAGCTCCACCAGAACCATTGCTTACTTTGAACTGGAAGTCTAAAGCATTTACAGACTTAAGTTCTTTATTTAAAGTAACCTGTACAGTACGCTTATCAACAACTTTTACAGCTGTTCCAGATGCTAAACCTAAGTCGTTAGTAACTGTACCAGATACAGTTGTTTGGTAACCATAACCAGCAATTTTGTTTCCAGCTACGTCAGTAACGTTGTTAGATACCGCAAATGGTGTACCTTGTGTTACTGTAGTGCTAGAAGGTAATGTAATTTTAACTGCACTAGCAGATAGAGCAGTAATAGAAGTACCTGCTGGTAAAGCTTTATTATTGTATAGATAGTTATTTACATCTGTAGCTGTTGCTGTATTTACAGCTTCGCTGAAGTATACATAAATGCTGTTGCTGTTAGAGCCTGTACCTTGTTTAACAGCTGTTACTGTCGGAGCAACTAAGTCTGCTACTGATAAAGATGTGCTATAAGAGTCCATTGTGTTGCCAGCACGGTCTTTAACATTTTGTACAGTTAATGTATAGTTACCAGCAGCTAATGCACTTACAGTTAACTGAACAGTATTAGTAGAACCAGATTTGAATGTTGCATTAGAGATAGTAACAACTGAACCGTCAGCTTTTTTCAATGTGTAGTTGAAACGATTTTGTGCAGTTGCGCTATCTACAGACTCGCTAAATTTAACTTCAATGGTTGTTGCGCCTTCATTTACTGTTACATTTTCAACAGTCGGCTTAGTAGTGTCAGCTACTACATTATAAGAAGTAGCTCCGGCAGCAACTTTAATACCGTATGCATCTACTAAATAGTTGTTATCATCGCTCTTCAAGTTAACAGCATGGATACCATTTGCGATGATAGTGTTAAAGTCTGTTCCTGCACCAGCTGGAGTTAATTTCAACGCACCGTTTTCAATAGTACGAGAAATTGTAGATGAGTTAAATACGTTTACTCCATCAATGAATAACGGCTGACCAGTTACAAAGCTAGAAGGAGCAAGAGCTTTGTCGAATTTAACCAATACATATGATTTATCAGCTGCTACTGACACTTCTGTCATTTTACCAACAGTTTTATCAGTTACAACTGTTAAATCTTTCTCAACTTGCAATAATTTGTATCCTGCAATATCCTCAATTCCGTTATTTACAGATACTTTTAACTTGTAAGTTTTATCAGCTAAAGCTGTTGTTAATGGAATACGAACTTCATTTTTCTCAGCATCCCATTGAGGAGTACCTACTCCATAAGCACTTAGAGAAACTCCATCGATTTGATAGTTCGCAACGCTAACAGCTTGATCAGCTTTAACTGCTTCAGAGAATTTCACAACGATTACTTTGTTACCTTCCATTGATACTGATTCTACAGTTGGAACTGTTGCATCAGTATAAGAGAATTTGTGTTCAGATTTAGCGATAGCTTTGCCGTCTTTAGTTTTCACGCCATCAATAGTTAATTTTGACTCGATTTGGTTAGCTAAAGTTTGGCGCGTGCTATCAGTGTCAGTATCAAGAGTAATTAATACTGATTTTCCATCTGCTTGAAGTGTTGCTTTCGGAGCTTCTGTCCATGCAGCGTTATTTAACGCAGCATTTACAGTACCGTTGTTTAATGTATAGTTAGCTAAGTTCTCAGCTGAATCTTTATCAAGTTCTTTGTTAAATTTAACAAGGATTTGGTTAAGGTTATTCGCACTTACACTCTCAACCTTAGGCGTTACAACAGGCACATCAACTTTCGCTTTGTCTGTTGTTTGACCTTTGTAAGATACGTTGTAAGATTTTCCTTCTTGCAACGCTGTTTTTGTTTTGATTACAACAACTGTTGTTTTTGCTTCAGCAGCTGCAGCTTTGATTGATACAGACTCGATTTCAACGCCTTGGATGGCGAAGTCTTCTTTTTTCACTTCTTTCAATTCGCCGTTGAATGTAACTTCTAATGTTTTTTCGTCAACAAGCTTCACAGCCGTGATATCAGCTGCAGAAACTTCTTTTTTCACATCCATCGCACGAACAACGAACGAAGCGAATTGACCGCGTGTGACGTTTTGTTTTGGTGCAAATTCTGTGTTTTTCGTTACACCGTTTGCTTCTAATGTTTGAATGTACTCACGCGCCCATGAGCCAGCTTTGTCAAGGTCAGTTACTTTCGTTGTGTGGTTTGCTGGTTTTGTTAATTTGAACGCTTCAACAACGACTTTCGCCATTTGCTCGCGAGTGATGTTTGCGTTCGGGTTGAAGTTGCCTTTTTCGTCTCCAGTCATGATTCCAGCAGCTTTCACGATCGCAACAGCTTCTGCTAATTCAGCTTTGCTCGCTGGAACGTCTGGGAAGCCTGCACCTTGCTCAGGTGCTTTGACACCTGCATCTTTTAAAATGCGTGAGAAGATGATTGCAGCTTCACCGCGTGTTAACGGTTTGTTTGGTTTGAATGTACCGTCTGCATATCCTTTAATGTAACCTTTTGCTACTAATGTAGCGATGTCATTTGCATGCACGCTTCCTGCTACGTCTGTGAAAGACGCGCTTGCTACTGGTGCGATCGCTGAAGCAACAACTGCTGCAGAGACTGTACCAGCTAAAAATTTGCGATAAGACTTTGGTTGGTAAGCCATCGACATATTTCCTCCTTTTGTTTCTCTTTCTATTTAAGTTTAGCTAAATTTAAGAGATATGTGTGCTTTCTCTATAAAACTCTTAAACTTAGCGAGTGAACGACTACAAACTACATTATAATTTTTTCCATGATTAAAGTCAACCATTTTTTGAATGCTTTTTCTTCATTGGAATAACAAAACTATTCATTGTGTAGCCTTCCACCTATTCACCATTTTACCGAATGTTCGACATTTTTCAATACCTTCCTACGTAACTTTTTGACAAAAACTTTTGTTACATAACTGTAAAGTTACCACTCTCCTATTTATGATACACTTGGAATTGTGTAAAAATGTCGAAAATATAAAAATAATGACGGAGCGAGGTGTGACGGGTGAGGCGGTTTGTTTCAGCATTGCTTTTGTTTTTTCTTTTCCCTTCCTTCGCTTACGCAAGCGATAGCTACGATCGACTCGTTCCATTGGCGAAAAAATATGTCGGGGTGCCGTATCAGTTCGGGGGAAGTTCGGAAAAAGGGTTCGATTGTTCCGGGTTTACGCGTCATGTGATGAGCGGTGTTGGCGTCACGTTAGCGCGCACGACAGCGGAGCAATATAAACAAGGAAGTGCGGTAAAAAAAGAAGACTTACGTGTCGGTGATCTCGTCTTTTTTGAGACGTATAAAAAAGGTCCATCGCATGCAGGCATTTACATCGGAGACAACGAGTTTATTCATGCCAGTTCATCGAAAGGAATTGCTGTTTCTTCATTAGATGATTCGTACTATAAAAAGCGATACATAGGAGCAAGACGCGTGCTCGCTTATGAGCAGGCAGCTGGTCAATTCGAAGATATCGGAAATGATTTTTGGGCAAATAAAGAAATTGAAGCGTTAGGAAAAAAAGAGATTGTGCTCGGGTATGCGAAAAGTTATTTTAAACCTGATGAAATGATGACGCGTGCTGAAGCTGCAGGGCTTCTCGCCACGTATTTCAAATTGAATATGAACGATCGAAAAGAAACGTTTACGGACATCCCAAGCGATCATTGGGCAGTTGGTGCGGTGAACGCCCTTGTGAAAGAAAGTATAATCGATAAAAACAGTAAACAGTTCCAACCGGACGAACCGATCACGCGCGAGCAGTTAGCGATATGGTTTGCGGAAGCGTGGAAGTTAAAGCGCGGGGCGGATGTGCCATTTACCGATGTAAAAGAAACAGATGCGGCGTATGATGCGATTGAAAAGCTTGTTGCAGCTGGCATTGCAAGCGGCTATGAAGACGGAACGTTTCGCCCAAAAGAAACGGTGACACGTGCACAATTTGCGGTATTTTTCTATCGTGCAATTAACGCAAAATAGCGAGAAAGGACAAGTCTTTCTCGCTATTTTTTATCGAGCGTCCGTTTTAAAAAGAGGGCAAACTGTCCGCGTGTGACAACGTCGTCCGGGCGATACGGATTGTTGATCGTAATTCGATTATAAAAAAGCGTATTAATTGGCTCATACGCCCAGTGAGAAAAAGGAACATCGACAAACGGTTGATTCGTCGTCGGCTGTTCGTACACATCGGCATATACCCTCGTTAAAATCGTTGCCATTTGGGCGCGAGTAATATAATCGTTCGGATATAGTTTTCCGTTATATCCTGTAAGCAACCCGTATGCTTCAGCAATCGTCATCTCTTTATACCACGGATCGGTCGGTTTGACGTCTTTTGCTTTCACGACATATCCTTCAGGAAGCGTTAACTTCAGCTCACGAATCAGCATAAGCGCGGCATGGCGGCGGAGTAGCCGTTCGTTTGGACGATACGTTCCATCTGGATATCCTGCTACAATACCTCGTTCATTGAGGAGCTGGGCAGCTTCTTGCAATTCCTCCCCAACGACGTCCGGAAAAAGTGGCGGTGTAGAAACAAGCGAATCGATTGTTCCGTATTGGACACGTAACGTCGCTGAACCGCGATTAAATCCTTTTGTTGTCGGCTGGACGACGCGAAATAACGCTGTATCGACCATTGTTGAGCGGAATAGCCAAGAAACTTGACTATTTAGTTTTGCCCCATCGTATACCGTCTCGTTCACTCCTTTTGGCACGCTTCCGATATAAACAGAAGCGTAGCGTCCATCTCCATCTTGCGCGTTGACGTATGCGGTCGCATCAGCATATGTGTAAAGCTTGAGCGCATATACATTATTTTTTACCGTATAGTTTGTCAGCAATAAAGGAAACGGCGGCATCGGTTCGTACGGAACGCCAAGTTGATTTTTCCAATACGTTTGTAAAGCTGGAAGATCAAATGGTGTCGGCAAATGAACGTTCATTTGCATATGTCCTTTTAACGCATTCGGCGAACCAAAAAGTTGAACGTAATCTTCTGCCAATATTTCAGACATATACCATTCGTACGCTCCACTTCCATCAGCGTGGACAGACGGATAGCGAAACAATTCACGCGCGGCAGCATATCGCGACATGAGCCATTCGTTCGGATGGCGTTGTTCGTTTGAGTCAAGACTTTGTGGGAGATTTTTTTCTCGACCGATTTTTTTGGTTATATATGGTTTTATAAAATCGTTATATGTAAGCGCTTTTACTCACTCTCATCCTGTAGGTATGTGCGTTTTCTCTCGTTTTAAAAACCTTTCAATGCTTGCAATGCCTCGTAAATCGGTGTCCCTGAAGATTGGCGAAGGTATGGGATGTTATCTCGTACCACTTCTGTCATTTGCGTTTGCACGCGCTTCAGTGCCTTTTTCACGATCGTTTCTCGTTTCGTTTCTTCTCGTTCTTCCACGCCATACATCACTCCATCGCGTGTCCGAATGAGTAACGTATCTTTTATCGCGACGATCGCTCGCAACATCGCTTCAATCCCTGCATCCCTCCAACTTCGACCGTTTTTACTTCGTTTCGCAAACACATGCATCGTTCCTTCCGCACTCCCCATCGCCCTCATGTTTGTCGTGTCAATCCCTTTTTCCTTCAACCATACGCGATAGTCACGTAAACATCCTGGTATCTCCTCGATTCGACGAACAAGCGCCTCGAGTTGCTTTTCCTTCTCCTCATGTTCTAACGTACCGATGGCACTTGTGAGTTCTCGTAACACACCTTCTTCATCCCATGATGCTAACTTCTTTCGAATCACCCGATATCTCGCATGACCTCGGAACAATTGACGAATCTCTCTTGCCACATGGAACCGATCAAGCTGAAAGTACCCCCTGTCCCCGAAATATTCTCGACACGCTGTAATCCATGGGGCTCCATCTCCATTGATGACCACCCAATCCTCAAACGGATCATAGCTGTATTCCTTCATCAGAAAATTCTCTACAGCTTCCCAAATCGGTTCATTCGTTTGATGAACCATATACCGTCGATTCACTAAGGATACGCGTTTCCCGTTTTTCTCCCATCCTTGGTGAATCGTGATGATCTTTTCTTCTTTTCCTTTGATGCGGCTTCGTTGACGTTTCACGTACAACCCGTCTGCTTCGATAAAAAACACGCGCCCTTTTTTCTCCATCGCACGGTGCCCTTCCACCTCTGCCTCGATGATGGACTGGCGAATCGTTTCGTGACTCATACATGCATACCCCACCAGCTTTTCAAGCGACTGCGCAGCCTGTCGATACGAAGAACCCGTCACGGCGAGATGAATCGCTGTCTCCTCTAATAGCGGACTCACTCCATGCGCCCCATCGAACTGAAGAAAGACATCGAGTAAAGACGTATACACCTTTTTTTCACGGTCAAAGTAGTAGTTTCGCTTCACTTCCACCTCTCCAAATAGCGTTTGGAGTCGGATCGTCCGCTTATCTTTGAGCGCATATCGTTTCTTGTCCCGCTGTTCTGCCAATGTGCGGTCGATCTCCTCCAACACCTGTTGAAGGAGATGACCATATTGTTTTTGCATATGTCTAAATAAAGACTGTTCGATCTCTTTTAATGTCAAGCCGTTTGTGATATAATCCTGCATGGGCTCCACTCCTTTCTTTGGTTGTATTTTTTTCTCACTTACTACCTTACCAGGAGGAGAGCCCGTTTTTCATCTATTTTGCTTACATATCTGACAGGTTCCTTATTATACCAAATCAGGAACCTGTCTTTTTTTCTCCCACAAACATTTTACTCATACGCGTTGTTCTTTATTCAACAAATCATAATACGTAAAATGATGCCCATATTCATGTGCGAGCGTCGTTGCCATTTCCTCAACGGTCGTCCATTCATTCCCACCGTATAAATGAATGTAACGATTCGGAAGCAGCGCAAGTTTCGGACTGACTTGATATTGCGCAAAATATTGTCCAAGTACGTTTTGTCCTGCAGGGTAATCAGGAAAAATTTTTACACTTCCTAACAAGGAAAGTTCGGCACCGTGTTTATTTTTTAATAGCTCTTGTTCAAGCTGAGCAAGTTTCGTTGCATTCCAATAGACGCTATAGCTTTCAAACGTCACCCCACTCGTTCCTTTATAGCGAGCGATCAGCGGATAATAATCTTCGTACGCTTGCGCTTTCGCTTTATTTGTTAAATCAACGACATCGGCATGCGCTGGCGTTTGAAAAAAGAACAAAAAAACGAACATAAACAAGACGAACGGCATACGACGCATATCGACCACCTCATTCTATCAATCTACATTTATCTTAACACGGTTTCGTACATCACGTAGCTGGAAAATGATAAAGGCTGCCTAATTACAGACAGCCTTTATGTCATCTATTTTTTTATAATCGAGAGCGTGTATGGGTTGGAGTTTGGCCGAGCAAGCGATTCTTCAACGACGACATAGTACGTTCCTTTTTTCAAGGAAAGCGTGCCGATTTCGGCGTCGCCATCACCGTAATGGTCGTACGTTTGAACGATCCGTCCTTTCGCATCAAAAATCGACATGACCCCATCCATCGTGCCTGGTACGTCGAGTTTGAATGTAAATGTGCCGTCTTTTGCAACGACGAATTTGTATGCGTCTTTGTCTCCGTAATCAACAACGTTCATATACCCTTTCGCTTCGTACGTATTTCCTTTTTTATTTAGCGAAAGCGGTTTGGATGGCACGTTGTTTTTCATGACAGATGACGCATCTTCATCTTTTTGAGTGAGCGACTGAATACCAAAGTTATACGACTGAAGCGACAATCCATCCCACATCAACCCGTTCGCGATAAAGAAGTAGCCGACATTTTTCTTCGCTTGGAACGAACCGTTTACGTCGTATAACGGGCTCGAACCGTTTGGATAAAACGTGACAGCTTTATTGTATTCGTCCTCGTCAATCGTCATATTTCCGTTCGTATCTTCAACAACCGATACGATTGGAATTAATGTGCCGCGCAACGCTTTCGGAAACGATGCGTTTTGTTTGCTTGGTTTTGCATAAAACGTCAACAGTTCGGTCGCTTTCCGATGTTTGTAGTAATAGTAATCGCTGTCGTTTGGAAGGGCAAAGTTTCCTGTTTTCACATCGTTAACGTTTATAACGGTTGCTTGAATTGGTTCGTTATTTTTTTCGTTTTTATCTGTCGGTGCGTCGAGCAATTTTTTCGATGTGATGGCATACGGATCGGCAACTGGTTGATAGTAGTCATTTTGTACTGACATGTAATACGTTTTTCCTTCTTCGAGAACGAGCGTCCAGTCGGATTGTTTTTTCCTTGTCATCCAATCGAATGAGTAGAACGAGTTGACTGGCACAAGATCGTCTTTTTTCTCATCGTATTCAAACAACATCGCTGACGGCATCATATCGTCAGGTGTTGCGAATGAAAATTGATATATCGCTGTTTTCGGTACCGTTAACTTGTAAAAATCTTGGTCGTAGCTAAATTGAATAAACGCCTCGGCGCGATCGCCGATGTTGTAAGGTAGAGCATTTTCTTTAATTTGTGCGACTTGTTCGTTTTCAAAGTAGCTCCAGCTTCCGTCATCGCCAATGGTAATGATGTCGTTTGGTTTGCGCATATTGACGGTCGCTTTTTCGGCTTGTTCCACAGCCCCTTCTTCCGACGACATCGGTTCACGTGCTGGGAAGTTGTCTTCATCTTGTGGGAGCGTAATCGCCTCGGCGCTTATTTGATACGGGATCGCTGAACCGGTTGCTTCTTTTACTTTGTTGCTTGACATCGTCATATCAAGCACCATTGGATAAAATCCGTCCATCGGTTCACTTGACGCTTCGAGCACATATTCGACGTCCGGTTGCGCTTCAAACGTCACCGTCTCCCCTTTGCTGACGCCGTTATTGTTTCCTGACGCGATCGGGAACGGAATTTCTTTATATTTTGCGTCTGGGTCGACTGGGCGATATAGTTCTTCAGCGAAATAAACGTTTAATGACGAATCGATGCCCGGCACAGCAGATAGCTGAAATTTCACCGTCGTCGGCTCTGCGACAGTAAAACGGAAATAGTCGCGGTCGCTTTCATTGTTTTCTGGAACGAATGTTAAGTTTTCTAAAGAAAACGGTAATTGTTCAATCGTCGCTGGGTTTTCTTTCGTCAAGCCATCGTCCGCAAGTTCTGTAAACGACTGGACAGTTAATGTATATGTTGATTTTCCTTGTAAATTGTAGTTGCCGTTCGCATCTGTGACCCCGATCGCGAGCACACCTGGTTGTTTTGCTGTAAATAGTTTCGCTTCCATTTCACCTGCGCGGCCGTCATTCACTTGAATCGGCTTTTCAGACGTCGTTTTTCCTTCAGGATAGAAGCGGAAAACGAGCTTATAGTCGTACGACTCCGCCCCTTCTAATAGGGCTTGCACGCTTTCACCTTGTTGGACGTTTACTTTCACCCAATGCACTTCTTCCGATTTCGTAAGCGATCCTTTCTTGACGTACGATTCTTTCGCGTCAATAACAGGAGCTTTCGCTAAAATCGTTTCATCGTTCCATTTTTCTTTTTGCGGTACGTTTTTAATGTTATATTGCAGCGCGGCAACTGGATTGACTAAACCGTTGCCGTACGTCAAGTCATATCCTTTTTCACCTAAATCTGTTGCGGTGCGCTCTAAAATCCATTCCACTTGATATGGCTTTAAATTCGGATATTTCGATAAAAGAAGCGATGCTACGCCTGCGACAACTGGCGATGCCATCGATGTTCCACTTAGTTCTGCAAAAGACGAGCCTTTCGCATAGTCGTAAATCGGGCTATATACGTCCGCCCCCGGTGCAACAAGGTCAACAGACGGACCGTAGTTTGAAAACTCAGCGAGCTGATTTTTACTATCCGTTGCCCCCACGCTAATGACCCCTTCATATGCAGCCGGAACGGAGTACATGTCCGTCGCTTCATTTCCTGCTGCAGCAACGACGGTAATGCCTGCATCAATCGCTTTTTGAACAGCTTCTTCTAAAATCGGTGAGCTAAAATAGCCGCCAAGGCTCATATTAATGACTTTTGCCCCTTTTTCAATCGCATATAAAATACCTTGGGCGATCGTATAATCGTTCGCTCCAAGTCCCCCACCAAACACGTCAATCGGTAAAATTTTTACGTTCGGATTCACACCATGCGCGCCAATACCGTTATTCGCATTGGCACCGATAATGCCTGCCACATGTGTCCCGTGCACGTCTTTGATTGGCGCACCTGCTGGGTTCATCGCATTGTAAGCAGGAAGGAGGCGTCCTTTTAACTCTGGATGTTTCGTATCCATACCTGTATCAATGACCGCGACAGTCACGCTATGTTTTCCCGCTAGCTTGATCGCTTTGTCCACGTTTAATAGCGACAGTAAATACATATGGTCTGCTTTCGGATCAAGAGAACCGAGCCGTTTGTATGTAAAACTTGGTGTCACGCTTTTGACGGCTTTTAATTTTGCGTAATTTTTCATCACTTGCTGCATGTCTTTTCCTTTTTGTACGGTGACGACATCATATCCTAATTGTGGGAATGATTGTTTCAACGTCGCTCCTAAACTACGATGTACCGCCGTTGGAATTTTTTCATTGTACTTTACGATAAGCGTATCGGTGCTCACTTGGTTTTGTGCATCTTCAAACTTTTTGTACGCAAGTGAAGCCGATGCTGTCGTCGTTTGTTTTTTCCACTGTGCGATTGGCGCTTCCGTCGACGCTTGCGCAACTGCCGGCACGATAAGCGACGAAGCTAAACTAATCGATAATGCGGTTTTCTTCCATTTTTTCATAAAAAAGCCTCCTTCAAAAGAATGTAACATATGTATTCGCCACCGAAGACAAATACACCTACTATAACGATAAAAAACAAAAAAGGTTTCATATTTTGATAAATTTTTCTAACAATCTTACAATATCACCCAATAAACAAAAAGTAAAGAAATATTTTCCGGGTCGTGAAACATTCTGGGAACAATGGTATACTGTACGTTGAAACGATTTGATTTACAGCGAAGGAGAAGGTTCCCCATGTTGTCTTACATAAAAAAACTAGTAAACAGCGATGAAAGAAAATTAAAAAACTACTATAAAATCGTTGCGCGTATCAACGAGCTTGAACCGACATTTGAAGCGTTGACAGATGACGAATTGCGCGCAAAAACAAGCGGGTTTAAACAACGGCTCGAGCGTGGCGAAACGGTATTTGATATACAAGCAGAAGCGTTTGCAACCGTTCGCGAAGCATCCAAACGCGTGCTTGGCATGCGTCATTTTGACGTTCAATTGATTGGAGGATTAGTACTAGCGGAAGGAAATATTGCCGAGATGGCGACAGGGGAAGGAAAAACGCTCGTCGCTTCCGCCCCAAGTTATTTGCGTGCCCTTGAAGGAAAGGGCGTACACGTCATTACCGTCAACGACTACTTAGCTCGTCGCGACCGAGAGTTAATTGGACAAATTCATGAGTTTTTAGGCTTATCCGTCGGTCTGAACTTGCCACACATGTCCATTGAGGAAAAAAAAGCAGCATACAACGCCGATATTACGTACGGTGTCGGCAACGAGTTTGGCTTTGACTATTTGCGCGATCATATGGTGTATAGCGTCGCTGATCGTGTCCAACGCCCATTTCATTATGCGATTATCGATGAAGTCGATAGCGTATTAATTGACGAGGCGAAAACCCCACTCATTATCGCGGGTAAAACAGGCGTAAGCTCGGAACTAAGCTACTTATGCGCCCGTATCGTGAAACATTTCGTTCGTGATGAAGATTACGAATACGATGAAGAAACAAAAACCGTTAACTTAACCGAGCAAGGCATTGAAAAGATTGAAAAAGGATTCGGAATCGACAACTTATATGACCTTGAACATCAAGTGTTATATCATTACGTCATTCAAGCGTTGCGCGCATACGTCATGTTTACGCGCGATGTTGATTATATCGTCAAAGACGGAAAGGTATTGCTTATTGACATGTTTACCGGCCGCCCGATGGAAGGACGCAGTTTAAGCAACGGGCTTCATCAAGCGATCGAGGCAAAAGAAGGACTCGAACTAACCGAAGAAAACAAAATTCAAGCGTCGATTACGATTCAAAACTATTTCCGTCTTTATCCGATTTTATCCGGCATGACAGGTACAGCAAAAACGGAAGAAAAAGAGTTTCAAACGTTGTACGGCATGGATGTCGTTCAAATTCCGACAAACCGCCCTGTTATCCGTCAAGACTTGCCTGACCGCGTCTTTGCGACCATCGATGCAAAATATAAAGCAGTCGCCAAAGAAGCGAAGCGCGTACACGCGACTGGACAGCCAATGCTCATTGGGACAACGTCCATTTTACAATCGGAAAAAGTGGCGAAATATTTAGCGGAAGAAGGATTGCCGTTCCAATTGCTGAATGCGAAAAGCGTTGAGCAAGAAGTCGAGCTGATTTCACGTGCTGGTCAAAAGGGGCAAATTACAATTGCGACAAATATGGCTGGGCGCGGAACAGACATTATGCTTGGAGAAGGCGTGGCAGAGCTTGGTGGTTTATACGTTCTCGGTACAGAACGTCATGAAAGCCGCCGCATTGACAACCAATTAAAAGGACGTGCTGGTCGTCAAGGAGATCCGGGACGTTCGCAATTTTTCATTTCGCTTGAAGACGATATGTTTCGTCGCTTCGCCAAAGACGAATTAGAAAAAATAAAAAAATCACTACAAGTGAACGAGGAAGGGGAAGTATTAAACAAAGACATCCATGAGTTTGTCAACCGCGTCCAGCGTATTTGTGAAGGAAGCAATTTCTCGGTACGGGAGTATAACTTAAAGCTCGATGACGTATTGAACGAACAGCGTCGTACCATTTATACGCTCCGCAACCGCGTGCTTGAAGCTGATGATGTCATTCCAATTGTTGTTCATATGGTGCCATCGTTTCTTGAACGAGAAGTGGCTTATACATGTCCAGAAGATGTCATTCCAGAAGAATGGGACATCACACGTTTAGTAGCGACTGTTCAAGCGGTAACAAACGAACACATTGATGTAGCTGATGTCGTCGAGCAAAAAGAAGTAGTAGCGATCGTCCACCAAGCGATCTCAGCATGGAAAGAGCGCGTTCATGCATTTGAATATACCGAAGAACATCAATGGGCATTGAAACGTGCATTACTCTCGCTCATCGACTTCCATTGGACAAAACATTTAGAAGCGATGGAGTTATTGAAAGAAGGGATTGGGTTGCGCTATTACGGACAAGAAGATCCGATGCGCCAATATGCAAAAGAAGGGTTGGAGCTCTTTACACTCATGTACCATCGATTAGAAAAGGATGCTTCCCAACAACTTGCCCAGCTCATATCACAATAAGGAAGGAGATGGAACAATGTTTCCATTTTTCAAAAAGAAAAAACAAGGGGAAGATAGCACCGTTCAAGCAGAGCAATTATTTGACGGCGCAAGTGAACAACAAGATGAAGACGTGCATACGACATTATCGATTCATCCACTGATGTCACTAACAACCGAACAAAAATATTATTTTCAATATGTCAATAACGAATTACCACCGTTGAAAAAAAATCAAGTATCACTATCGGGGATAGAATGGAAAAAGGAAGGCGATCATTACGTTGTTACAGCGTTTGTCCGAAACAGCTTAGATCAGTCGATTCGTTTTGACCATATGCCACTACTGTTCATCGGACCAGATGGAAAAGTCATCGGAAGAAAAATATTCCCGATGAATGAACTTGGCGACATTCCGCCAAAAAGCAGCCGTCCGTGGCGATTTGTATTTACAACAAGTGACTTATATACAGAACATATTCCAGAAACAGGATGGAAGTTAGCGTTTGAATTAAAAAAGCCACATCGACTAGATTTAGAAGAAAGTTGGGAGCAACATTTAAAAGAAGAAGATAAACAAAAACTCGAGCAACTCGTTCGTTCGCTTACCCCACCGAAACAAGGCGAAGTGAACGTGATGGGATTGCAAGCCCGCATGAACGAAGAGGGAGATTTAGTCGTCACGTTACTGATTCGCAACGGTAGCGACAAAAACATTACATTCGAGCAAATGCCATTAGTTGTCGAAGATGCATCGGGGGATGTTGTCGCACGCGGAGCATTCACGTTGAATTTGGAAGTGAAAGCAAATACAAGCAAACCGTGGACGTTTATCTTTCCAAAATCACTTTTACAAAAAGATGAATTTGATTTTTCTACATGGCGTGCCTATATTCCACAATAAGAAAAAGGGCTGATGATTCACATCAGCCCTTTTTCTTTGCCTCTGGCCACCAACCGCTCTCTATTGTAAACAGAAGGAAATAGTACTACAGTTATATTTTAGCATGATTTTTTATGTTTAACAAACATATTTTTAGTCTTTTTGGTATAAATTTTTTGTTGACAAGCATATATTCCCTTCTCTCACACGTTCAAAATAAACAATATTGAATTTTCTGCCCAGAACGAATAGAAACTGAGCGGAAAGTACATAGGATGGCTCGTTCTTCAGCAGCTGTGAGGTCGTTCATCGGTGCGGGGATGTAACGCTTCTCGAGGTCATTCCAACGTTTCACACATATTTGCGCTTGTCCTTTACCAAAGAAAAACGTAATGACAATCAGGCGTGTTGATTAACCAATAATATCCATAAAAAACATAGAAAAAAGAGCACCTTTCCTGTAGAATGTAAGTAACAACACAAACAAACCTAGGAGGTGCTCTCTATGCACAAGCATACCACACTCCCAAATTTGATGCAAAAAATTGTTTCTGATGAAGATCTCCAGTCGATTACCGAAGCCGTTGGCTACCATGACACTTCGCGGACGTTTACGGTGCGCACGTTGGTTGATTTTTTTCTGCTGGCGGCACTTCACGAATGGAAAAGTTTCCGTCATGGTGCCGATGTGGCGAAAATGTACGGATTGCCGACGTTTCATTACTCGACGGTTTCTAAGAAAGCGAAAGAAGTTCCGTACGAGGTGATGAAGCGCTTATTTGCTTTGGTTGTTTCTAAGTGCAATCGCCAAACCCGCCGTTCGCTTCGCTTTCCAAAAGCATTGCGTATAGTAGACTCCACGACCGTCACCGTGGGGAAAAACCGCCTGACATGGGCACCCTATCATGGGGAACGATCCGGAGTGAAAATGCACGTCGCGTATTCCCCTGAGCAACAAATGCCGAGCGACATCGTAGAAACCGTAGGGTTGCGCCACGATGGACCGGTGGGAGAGCGGCTCACAGACGTACAAACGGTTCTTGTCGAAGATCGAGCGTACTTTAAAATTGAACGCCTCGATCGGTTTGTCGAACAGAAGCAACCGTTTGTGATTCGGATGAAAGACAATGTCGAGATCCATCAAAAAAAGAGCCTAAAGCGCCTTTCTTCCTCCTCTTCTTCTATTGTGGCGGATTTTACTTGCCAGTTAGGAACGAAACAATGTCGTTCCAAAAAGCGCCATCGCGTCGTGATCTTTCAGGATGCGAACGGGCATGAAATCCGTGTGGTCACGAACGTCTTAGAGGCATCGGCGGAAAAGATTGCCGAGATGTATCAAGAACGTTGGACAGTGGAAGTGTTTTTCCGATGGATCAAGCAATATCTAAACGTTCCGACCTTATTTGGCAACAACGAGCATGCGGTATACAACCAACTTTTTGCGGCATTTATCGCTTATGTGTTACTGAGATGGCTATATCATCGAACGGAAAAACGGACAACCTCGTCCCTTACCTTTCTTTCGTTTGTCCGTCGTTTTTTCTCTGGGCAACTTCCTCTCGAATGGAAATCCGAGATGGCAGCTGTCTTATTTGAGTATGCCCGAATATATGGGAGGAGTATGCCTAATTTTGGATAATCAACAGCCGTGAATGACAATCATTAATTGATCGTCTACCGTTTTAAAAAATAAAAATAAATCGTCTTTTGTTGTGCATGTAATCATGCGGTAGCGCATCGGTTCAAGAGGCAGCTTGTTCACTGGTGAAATAAACTGAAGTGAGTCAGAAAAGTGAATGGGTTCGATTGTGCGAGATTCATAAAATGGAGGATTCGGCTTTTCTTTAATAAGCACCTCGCACGTTTTTCCTCTTTTTTTCGCTTCATGAACAATGAAATTGGAAAAATAAATATTCATTATTCATCATCCCCCTCAAGTTTTTCCAATGTATATTTTTACATTTTTCGAATATTCATTCAACTTTTTTCGACAAAAAGACTGTTTATTTTCGTTCTGAAAACGAACATTTTGTTTGTTTGTTCTTAAAAAGAACAAAAAATCCCCCTTTCTTCTTCTATCGTAAAAAGAAAAAGGGAATTTGGTGGAAGATGATGTTACAACATATCGGAGAACAAATTAGGCGTTTGCGCAACGCACACGATTGGACGCAAGAACAATTGGCACAGCGATTAAACGTGTCTCGTTCGAAAGTGAGTAAATGGGAAAACGGTGAAGTGCTCCCTGATTTGCAGTCGATTATCGACATGAGTGATTTATTTCGCGTCAGCACCGATTTTTTGCTCGGTAAACACCCGACAGATGAACAACTATTGCAAGAAGTACGATTGGCATACGGGACAAATGACATGAGCGATGAGCAGTTATCCGTTATTCGCTACATCAATGAACAGCCGAAGCTTGCGAAACGACTATATGCGTTGCGGTCATTACCGACGCATAAACGCAAACGTTTGGAAGAGATCGTCATAAAGATGATCGATGAAATGATTGAAGCATTGAAATAAAAAAGGGGCGTTTTCTGCCCTTTATTCAATGCCGATTAATTTTTTTAAACGATATACATCTGCTTCCGTTTGCCATTGCTTTTGTGCGTGCAGTTCAAATTTGTCATGCAGCTTGTCCACTTTTGTTTCTAACTTTCCGATGCGCACATGCAGTTCTTTTACTTCTTCACGTATTTCTTGTTTGAAACTTTCCATTTCTGCACGCATCTCTTGTTTAAAGCTTTGCATCTCTGCGCGCATTTCTTGCTTGAAGCTTTCCATTTCTGCACGCATCTCTTGTTTGAAACTTTCCATTTCTGCACGCATCTCTTGTTTGAAACTTTCCATTTCTGCACGCATCTCTTGTTTGAAGCTTTGCATCTCTTGTTTCAAGTTTTCTATTTCCCCACGCATTTCACGTACTTCATAAAGCAATTCTTTCACTGCTTGTAACACTTGGCTTTCCACGTTTCATTCACCCCTTTCATTTTCACCCCTAGCATACCACTCCGACCATAGCCGGTCAATTGAAAAAAAGAGGCTAGCGGAGAGGATGCTAGCCAAACTGTGAGGGAGCAGTAAGAGGACACATTTTGGAAGGAAGTTGAGAGGAATTGCTTTTTATCACCTCCTCGGTCTATATGATACAAAAATACAAAAATGATGTAAAATTTCGATTTTTTAATTTTCAAGCCGATTTTTTTATTTTTTCGCCGTTTTTCAGCCGTTTCTCGCAAAAAAAGTAGCCGAAAATTCAATTTTTACTTTTTCTTTTCTTTTTTTGTTACACATTCTTCATATGATATAATAAAGGCAACTACTGTTGCGAGGTGGATGCGGTGAAAACATTTAAGCTGGTTGCCCTCACACTATTGCATGAACAAAAGCAAGATATTCCACTTGTTGATGGGTTAATAATCAATAAAGAAGATGAAAACAAGCAGTGGCTGATCGAAGCGTACGTCGAGCAAACATACCGCGAGCTATTTACATCGTTAAAAGAAAGCGGAGCAACGTTTGATGCGCTTGTGACCATTTCACGCAAAACGAACGATCCTGCCCATGTACGTGCGACCGTTCGCTCGATAACGATAATGAGTGAACGAATGAGTGTACTAATGGATGCGACGCTCGTCAAACGGTCGAATCTGGCTGAAGTTGTGCTCGAAGATTTAGTTCAGCGCGGACTACACGGTGAAACGCTCCTACAACAATTTAAAGAACACATGCATACAAAAAGAGGCTGATTATCCAGCCCCTTTTTGTTTGGCAATGACAACGTATCGATTCGGCGCATCCCCGATCCAGCGAAACGGATAACATGTAATTAACGTAAGCGTCGGATGCGCTTTTGGGACGAGCACCGTTTTATCATCTGGCTTGACGATGCGAATATGTTGAACGACGTACGTCCATGTTTGATCGTTCGTGCGAATGACTAGCTCGTCTCCTCGTTGAATGTCGCCAAGCTGACGAAATACCGTATCGCGATGCCCTGCTAAAATCGTATGATTACCTTTCCCCGGAAGCGCACTTCGTTCATCGAGCGCCACCCCTTTATTTAACTGTTGCAATCCTTCATAAATCGGCATGGATATGTTTAGTTTCGGCATAAAAAGCGTGCCGATCACATCACCCTGTTGTACAGTAGGTTGGTCGTTTCGTTTTACCGCTTCATACGTTTTATACCAACCGAACACATTTGCCCAAATGAAAGAGGCGCCGAAAAGGAATAACGCTATCGCAACGGCTCGCATCGTTTTCCCTTCTTCCATAACAGCAAACTAACAAAAAGCAACCCGATGCCAATCAATATGTTCATCCCGTACGAAGAAGCGGTTTTCGGCATGCGCGCAACAAGCAAGCCGCTTTCTAAATCAAGCGCCATCTTCCCAATGTGTGCAAGTTGTTCGCTTGCATCAATCAACACGCTCGAATTCATCCGTTCAGACGGAATATATAAATCGGCTACGAAATTTCCTCTTTCATCATACCATTCCATAACGACAGGGGCTGTAGCTGTTTCTATTTGTTCAAACGAAATCGGTTTTCGCCCATGTTCGTTTACTTCAAACACTTTCGCTTGCAGGCGATACAGCGACAGCCATTCGTTCCAAAAGGTGAGCATGGCTTCCCGCTCTTTTTTCGTTAGCGGTCTGGATAAGTCACGCAGCACAAGCGTTTGTATTTGGTCGTCAAGGCGTTCAAGCGTTTGTTTCGCAGTCGGCGGAGTACGTTCAATTAATCCTCGAATTTCGTTTTCCGTTAGTCCAATCGTCGCTAAAATATCGGTCATCGCTTGCATCGCATCGTAACGGTCGCGATAAAACGATAGCGCATACGATAAATCTTCAATAAACGTATATTGTTGCAGTTGTTCACCAAATTGTCCGAGAAGCGCTTCCGCTTCTTCTTGCGTCATTTCATAACGCTGTAATAGGGCATCAAGCCGATCAGGCGTGATGGGTGTGCCTAATTGCTCTTTTAACGCCTCCAATGAAGAAAAATCTTCGATCGTCATATTCCATTTCGCTAAATAGCGCGTTAAATCGTCCATCGTCCAACCGATGTCTTGTACGTATTGTTGTAGCGCCTCTTCGGAAATGGCTGCTTGCACAGGTGTGGCAACTAAAAAAACAAATAACCATAGCACGCGCATGTATTTTCCTCCCTTATGTGTGCTATGGTTATTTTGTTCGATTATTCCATTTTTATACGATTAGAAATATACTTCATATAAGGCGCGCACCGCTTTTTCAACCGCATCCGCTTTGACGCCAAACATCATGCTTACTTCTGAGGAACCTTGGTTAATCATTTCAATATTGACGTTGGCGCGGGCAAATGCAGCTGTAGCCTTCGCCGCAATACCGACGCTCCGCTCCATCCCTTCCCCAACGACCATAATAAGCGCTAAATCGCGTTCAATCGATACTTCATCGACACGCAATTCTTTCACGATGCGCTCTAAAACGCGGCGTTCTACGTCTCCAGCCAATTGTTCTTCACGTAAAATGACCGACATATTGTCAATGCCTGATGGCGTATGTTCATATGAAATACCTTCGTCTTCTAAAATTTGTAGTAGACGGCGCCCAAATCCGATTTCGCGGTTCATTAAATATTTGCTGACGTTAATGCTGCAAAAGCCTGTATCACTTGCGATGCCTGCAACAGGGCGCTCGCGATGATCTCTCGTTGCGACGATCATCGTCCCCGGCGCTTCCGGGTTGTTCGTATTTTTCACGCATACCGGAATGCCACGGCGATACACAGGTTCAAGCGCTTCATCGTGAAACACCGAGAAACCGGCATACGACAATTCACGCATTTCACGATATGTTAATTCTCTCAGCTGGCACGGATGTTCCACGATCGACGGATTGACGCAATAAATGGAATCGACATCGGTAAAGTTTTCGTATAGTTCAGCGCCAACTCCTGCCGCAACGATCGAACCGGTAATATCCGAACCGCCGCGTGGGAATGTGACGATATGCCCTGAACGCGAATAGCCGAAAAAGCCTGGGATAACTAAAATGCCACTTCTTTCCTTTAATTTTGCCAGTTGCTCATATGACTCAGGTAAAATTTGTGCATTGCCCGGCTCATCTGTGACGAAAATGCCGGCATCTTTCGGATTGACATAGTGCGCTTCATAACCGAGCTGACGAAGGTAGTGTGCCATCAGCTTCGCATTGTTATCTTCTCCGCTCGCCTTTAATGCATCAAGCAAGCGCTCTGGTTGATCGCGATACGTATCAATCATTTGTTGTAAGCTTGCCGAAATGACGTCTAAAATGTCACGTGATAAATGTAAATCGGTGACGATTTCATCATAACGTGCGACAACTTGCGCAAGCACCCCTTCGTATATGTCATGTTCAATTACTTTTTTTGCAAGCGTAATTAATAAATCTGTCATCTTCGTATCATCTTTGCATCGCTTGCCCGGCGCAGAAACAACAACAAATTTGCGCGCATCATCCGCTGTGACGATGTTGGCTACTTTTTGAAATTGCTGTGCATTGGCAACAGAACTTCCCCCGAATTTTGCTACTTTCATATGCCATAACCCTTTCTTTCTATTTTTATTTCCTTATCATAGCATATCTTCAATCTCTTTTGTCAGAAAAATTTTTCAATTTTCGTATTCCTTCTTTGCACACACCATACGATAGCCATGAACAGCCAGCACAAAGCACATCTAGATCATCTGGTTCAACCGCTTGCTTCGTTCGTTCAATGAGCTCAGATTTCATATATACTTTGTTTTCTTTGAGCTGTAAATGGTTGAGCACGCGCCGATCCATCGTCAGCACATGATCGTTCGATTGTTCATCTGCTTCGCAACGGTCTACTCCATGGTGGGGACACGCATAACACGCTTCATCAAGGGCGGCGATGACGCGAATCGGACCATCCGTACGGTCATCGCGCATAAACGCAACGATTTCGGTCATCTTTTCGACGAACGATTCACTATATCCCATGCCTTGGAAGCCGTGTACGCATAATAAATGATGTCCTCGCAACGTTCGCATAATGGTCCTCTTTTCTTTTTTATCCTCGAAATATTATACACTACTTTTCATAGTTATTCATCATTCTTTGTTGTAAAGTAACCATAAGCATCGCTGTTTTATACATTTTTCCTTCCAACGTTCCTTTTTGGATGTCGACAATGAGTTCTTGTTTATTTTTTAAAATGACTTTCGTTTTCTTTTTCTCATACGGTTGTATCATCTTGATGTGGGATGGTGCAATCCATATGCATCGATCGCTGTCAGGAGAACATGTTGGAAAGAAGTAGAGCCGAAGCGCTTCACAAACGGAGATCGGAACCATTTGCCGAATGCCGAGAATATGTTTTGCCGCGTGAACTTTTCCTTCATATGTACTTCCGTAGTAACGGCAGCTTTGTTGTATAATCTCTTTCGGCGATTGCTCTACCTTGTACGTGTTGTACAATTCGTAAACGATCGTCCCAAGCCGGCCGTATGAATCATATTGTGGCACAAGTGCAGCTGTCTCCTCCATAATCATGTACTCTTCCATCCGTTCCATCCAAACTCCCCCTCACAAATATATGTTCGCCATTATTATAATGAATTTTCATAATTTTAACAATAAAAATCCCGGAAAATGTCCGGGACTAAACAGTAAATTGTTTTCCTTTTTTCGCTAAATGTTGCGCTTTAACAAAGCGAGCGCTTCTTTGGCTGTTTGTTGGGCTGTTTGTTGGAGCGGTGCGACAGCTTGAATCATCGCTTCTTTTCGCTCTTCTCGTTCGTTCATACATTGCTGAATATATGAAAATAGTGCTTCACCGTCCCAGTCGTCTCGTTCGACATGCGCAAACACCGGTTGGTTTGCTTGCTCGGCAAATGCATCAATTTTCGGATCGTACGACAAAGCGATAAACGGTGTATGAACGACCGCCGCAAAAATTAACGCATGTAAACGCATCCCGACAAGCAAGTCAGCACTTGCGATCATCGCCATTTTTTCTTCAATGCTTGCATCATAAGGAGCAACGACGGCGCGCTCTTTCATCATCGCTAACACACGACGGGACGTTTGATCATCATGATGCCCATGCATCGGGATGAATACAACATCAAAACCTGCTTCAATCGAACGGTCAAGCGCAACGGCAATTTTTCTTTCAAAATCGCGACCGCGCGTCCAATCACGCACGGAAACAGCAACAACAGGACGTGTAAACGACTGTTGTTGCCACCAAACTGTTGGCGTTGTCGGCGGCTCTAGTCCCATTACCGGATCAGGTACGACAGTAATCGGTTTCGTTACACCTAGCGTTTTTAATAGTTGTGCAGACGGTTCATCGCGCACCGTAAGACGATCAACTTGATTTAACGTCCATTTCACTAGCCATTGATTTTGCTTTTTGTTGACAGGCCCCATCCCTTGTGCGTACACCATGACCGGTTTGCCGAGCCATTTGGCAATTTGCATGATCCCTGTATAGTACGGAATGCTGCGCCATCCTGTTTGATCTTGAAGCAAACTTCCGCCGCCGCTAATTAACCCATCGCTTTGACGGAGCGCCTGAACGATGTCACCGATTCGCCAACGATTTACCGCATGAACCCCATATGTTTGTTTTGTAAATTCAGGATCGTTTGAAAGCACGGTCACTTGCACATGTGGATCATGCGCCCGAAGCGCTTGAATGATCGCATATAAAATGGCTTCGTCGCCGACGTTATGAAAACCGTAATATCCAGATAGTACAATGTTCATCGTATCACCTTTTTCCATACCCACTTATATACATAAATGAGGGCAATACCAATAAATAGCCCAAGTCCAAGACTATACATTGTGCGAACAAATGAAATAAAAAGTGGGATATGCAAATGTGTAAATGTATTGATCATCGACAACCATCCGATTGTCCCAACGACAAGGAGGATCGCCCCTAGCTGCTTTTGCTTATTGATGACAAATAACGCAAGCAAATAAGCTGGAAAACCGAGCAAAAACTCTTTCGTGCGTGGGCGTACGTACAACCATTCTTCTAACTTTTGTCTCGCTGCTAGTTCAAGAGCACTTGCCGTTCCTGTATTGCCAGAGCGCAAGACGTAATACGCCAACAGAGCGAAAATGATCAAGCTAAGCACGACATGTCCGACAGTAATCGGATGCTTCCATAGTCGCTTCATAAAAGGAAGAAGCGGCTCTCGAATGATCCAAGGTAAAACGAGTACGACCATGGCAACAAGCGGAACGACGTAAACAAGTTTCACCCCACGAAACCCTTCACCGACATAAGCCATATACTCATTTCCATACAGCATCGTCACAATCCAACTAATTCCGACAAACGAAATGGCAATCGCACGACCATACGCCATAAATGTACCACGCCATCCTTCTTGGACGGAAGAAGGTTTAGAGGCATATATTGGGGTAATGATAGCAACGAGCAAGGCTAGTGCTTTCAATGCCAAATCGATTGCTAACACCGTACCTGCCATGCCTAAAATGAGAGCTCCGCCAGCGGCAAGTGATGCCATCATTGGCGACACGAGCGAACGAACCGCAAGAAAAACGAAAGCAGTCGCCCCAATCACAAATCCAATTGTGGCAATAGACGAACGTTCAATTGGTGCGAACGGTTCGCTTTTTCCAAGCGTATAATGACTCGGCATATGTTGAACAATTTGTTTCATCACCGTTATTGTTTTTTCCATATTTTGTTCTGTATCTGCCGATGCATACGGACGAATAAACAAGGCACGTATGTTTCGCTCTTTAATCGCACGAATAGCGACATCGACCGCTTCATTTGGCTTTCGCTGCTCTAAATTTAAACTATGCAATCGAACAACGTGCACATCCATCGCTTTCGCTAATGTCGTCAACCCTTTCGCTTCATAAAACTCCGTTGACAATAGGACGTATCCCGTTTCTTTCCATCTTTCGCCCCATTTTGCGACATCTGTCGGATAGCCGGCCACTTCTTCCCCTGTCGGCAACAACTTAGATGTATGTTCATTTTTTAACGCTTCAATTTGTTGAAGTACATGTACACTCGCTTTGTTCATATCACGTGCATCTGGAATACGGAGCACAACCATTAAGCCTTGTTCAATGAGATGAGCGATTTTCATTTCATCATATCCTAATGGAACACGCTTGATTTTTTTCGCATTTCCTTCGATTATATAATACGTTTTTCCATTTGCTTGCGTCGCTTGAACGTCATCGCCAAACGTCGCTTCGAGCGATGAAACAAGCGGGAACGTTTCATCGAGCGGATAAACGACAAGCCCACGCGAAGGAAGATGAGCGACATTTTCGTTTGCAAAAATAAGCATACGTTTAAACTCGCTCATCTTTATCAATAGAACACGCCCGGATTTTTCAAGTGACTCGAGCGTTTCTGCTTCAACGCTCACCGTCGTTAACCCAGCTTCTTTCAATTGCTTCCATACGTCTTCTTCTTTTTCTTCTTGCAACCATGCTTCGATTTCATCGTATGGCATTATCATTTCATACGTTCGATTGTCCCATTCTGCTTGATGACGCTTGCTGATCGCTGGGGCGATGAGCACGAGCGAAAGCGCGATGATAATCAACAACCATTTTTTCACGTGTTTCATCCCTTCTTCGTTTGATTCAACCATTGGCGCATTTGCTGGAGCGTAACACCACCGAGCGCAAAAACCACTCCAACATAAAGCAAGCCCCCTCCGATCGTTGCCGCTGCTACATAAGCGAGAGAAGCTATTCTACTAGTCGTTGGGGAAATGAAAAATAAACATGCGCCCATCATGAGTGAGGCGAGTGCGTAAATGATCGCTTGGCGATTCCAAAATGCGAGCGGAATGCGCCGACGAATCGCATAATGATTTGCCCACGTAATAAACGCATATGTGACAAACGTCGAAATGCCGGCACCAATTAAGCCGTACCAAGAAATGAACAATATGTTTGTCCCCCATTTCACGAGACAGCCTATTAAAATAATGAAAGCAGCTCGTTTCGACTCGCCAATACCTTGTAAAATGCCTGTCCCAAGCAACGCGAATGATGTAAATAGAGAACTTGCCAACACGACCGCCATCGTTGCGCTTCCTTCGTCATTTGTAAATAAAGCGACATTGAGCGGAACGGTTAAAGCGGCGAGTCCGGCCGCCATGGGCCATGATAAAAAGTGGGATAGACGAAACGACTGTTCGATCGTTTGCTGTGCTCGGTTTATTTCCCCTTTTGCTAGCTGTTTACTTAACAGCGGAATGAGTGGGAGCACAAGGGAAGATGAAAATACGGTCGCAATTTGCACGAGCGCTGTTCCACGGCTATATAGCCCAAATAAATAGCTCGTTTCGTCTGTTCCTACGCCATACGAACGAAGCGCGAGCGGAACGGATAGTGAGTCGACTAAATTTAAAAATGGCATCGCAAGCGCACCGAGCGCAATAGGAATGGATAACGTTAAAATCGTCTTGCTCGTCTCCATCCACTGCGTACGCGTTAGTTTCACGCGCTTCGGACGGTAAGGAGAGCGGGCATACAACGTCCGTAAGTATACGAGACTCGCGAGCGCCCCAAGCGGCGAGCCAATCATAATTGCTCCGGCGATTATATCGTCAGGATATGCAGCTTTCACCATATAAAAAGCAACAAGTAAAATAAAAGCAACGCGCACAAATTGTTCAAGTACTTGTGATACCGCCGTCGGTTTCATATCTTCGAGCCCTTGGAAAAAGCCGCGATATACCGCCATATACGGCGAGATAAGTAACGTCGTACTGACGACGATAATCGCCCATTGCGCTTCCTCGCCACCTAGTGCTTGGGCGATCCATGAGGAGCCTCCTGCAAGGAGCGAAAAGCTGAGCACGCCGAAACTAAATGCCAACACGCTCGCCGTCTGCACGAGACGCGCGACTTCATCTTCTTTTTGCTGGGCGCGCGCTTCCGAAATTAATTTTGATACCGCGATAGGAATGCCTGCGACAGATAAAATTAAGGCAACCATATAAAGCGGGTAAACGAGACTGAAAATACCGAGCACTTTATCCCCTGCAATATTTTGCAGTGGAATACGAAAAATGCTGCCGAGCACTTTCGAGATGATCGTGCCGAGTGTTAAAATGATCGTCCCTTTCACAAATGACTGGCTCATTTTCTAACAACCTTTTGCTTTAAAATCGTCCACGCAAAGCGCGGCAATGCAAGCATTCGTTTCGCCCGCGTCGGCTGTTTTAACAGTCGATACAACCATTCTAAATGGAGACGAATCCATAGTTCAGGTGCGCGCTTCACCACGCCGGCAAGCACGTCGAAGCTTCCGCCAACGCCCATCCATACACCGCGTCCGACTGTCTGTATATGTTGGGAAATCCACTGTTCTTGTTTCCCCATGCCTAACGCGACAAAAACAAAATCCGGTTCGGCTCGCTTCACTTCTTCGATGATCGTTTCATCGTTCCAATCGAAGTAGCCGTTGCGTACTCCGACTAAACGAGCGTTCGGATAGCGGTCACGCACATGTTTCGCTGCCGCTTGTACAACTTCTTCTTTTGCGCCGATCATATATACGCGATATTCATGCTCATCAGCAAGCTGCAAACAGCGGCAAAGCAAGTCGTAGCCAGCCACTCGCTCTGGAAGCGGCGTTCCGAGCAGTTCAGCCGCTTTCACGACCCCGATGCCATCCGCGACGACGTAATCCGCTTGCTGAATCGTTGCCATATATGTAGGTTCTTCATTTGCTTTCATCACAATTTCAGGATTCGCCGTTACGATAAAGCACGGCTTTTGTTGTTTGACGTGCTCATGAATGACGGACATCATTTCATCCATTGTCGCACGAACAAACGGAACTCCAAGTATGTGAACCGTTTGAAACGACATATAAAACGCTCCTTTAATTCGATTGTTCGACAACATTATTAATCATATCACATGAATATAACAATTGACTATTTCTTCTTTGTCATAACATTGGTAAACTAATGGTATACATACGTGCAAAAGAAAGGGTTGCATACGCCATGGAACAATGGACAAACGATACGGTTAATCGGGCTGTCATGGCTCTCGTTCAACAATTAACAAAAGATTGGACGAAGACGAAAGTACACTCGGAAATATTAGAAATTTTTATGAAAATGCGCATGGAAACAAAAACAGAAGAAGAATACGTTTCGTTATTGTTGACGAACGTCGCTTTTGCGACAGAGTCAAGCTTTGCATTAAACAAAATCTTTGAGCTCATTTTGCTTCATAAACAATTTCCACCTGCTGAAGCCGTGCAAGCATGGTTAACAGATGCGCATGAAAAAATTCAAGAACAATTGCCAACGTTGCGTGAAGTGTATCGCAAACATTTCGGCGACGAAGGAAATATAAAACGTAAGCTTGAACTGAGCTATTGCCCTGTCTTACTAAGCAATCGAATCAAGACAGATTTCATTTTCGCATTTATTCATGAACAAAATCAGTCGATGATGAAAGACTTTTTCCATGCCGATCCAAAAGCGGTGCTTGAAGCACTTCATCACATCAGCGGCTTTTTCGCAAGCATGATTTTAGAAGATATTGAACTCATTTAAAAAAAGGGAGCCGATTCGCTCCCTTTTTTATTGTACATCGTTCATTAATTTCGCAGATGCTAAAAACTTTACTAACGCTTTGGCAATTTCCGCGCGTGTCATATAACCATTCGGTACAAAACGTTCGTTCTCCCGACCTGTAAAAATGTTAGCTTGATACATTTTTTCTACACCGTCTTTTGCCCACGACTTAATATGCGCAGCATCTTTGAAATCCGTCACTTTTTTCGACGTATTTAATTGCGTCATGTCATAGTCCAAGAAAGAAAGTTCTAACGCTCGTTTTAGCATGACCGCAGCTTCCGCACGAGTAATTGGAGCGTTTGGTGCGAACAAGCCGTTTTCTTTCCCTTGAATAATTCCATGTTTCACCGCCGCAGCAAGCTCGCCATTTTCGTTGAACCATTCTGTTCCTTTCACATCTTTGAACCGTTTATCATATGTCTCACTTGGCAATCCAAGCGCACGAACAAGTAAAACAGCAAATTGCGCACGTGTCATATTTTCTTTTGGTGCAAACGTTTGATCTGTTTTTCCTTTAATAATGTACTTAGATGCAAGCGCCTCAACATACGCTTCAGCCCATGTTTTTCCACCGTCTACATCCAGAAACGTCTTATGATTTTCAACAACAACATATGTTGAGTTAGTTAACGATTTCACGGTAGCTTTGTCACCGTTAAACACCGTTGGCACAGAGACGAGGTTGCCGTTTGCATCAACACGCACAGCTACCGAACGTTGTGGAACAAATACTTTCGATCCCTTTAATTCACGTTCCACATATTGCGTAAACCGTGTAATCGTTTCGCTTTTTCCGTTTGCTGTAGCAACAACGTTAAACTCCACCGCATCCGATACCGCAGTTACTCCTTGAGGCGGATTGACTTTCGTCATTTCAATAACGATTTTTATATTATCTATGCTTGAACCTAGCTTTTGCGCGATTTCGGTAAGCTTCGCTTGAATTTCCGCCACAGGTAACTTATATGATGCTTTATCTGTTTGAACATTCACTATCGCTTTTGCCTCTTTTGCCGCTACATCCGCAAATAGCTTTGCTGGTACTTCCGCCTTTGCCACTTCATTCGCTCCAAGCGCACCAACGCCTAACACGATTTCTTTATTTTGAGCTGAAACAAGATTAACGATGTCTGCAATTTTATCTACTTTCACTTCGGTTACTTTTTCTTTTTGTCCTTTGCTGTTTGTTTGCTCTTTTGTCGTTACTGCATCTTGGCCAACATTTACTTTTCCATTGTCTACGCCTGTACTTGGAGGAGTTACAACTGAACCACCGCCTGTGCTACCGCCACCACCACCTGTGCTACCGCCGCCTGTGCTACCACCACCTGTGCTACCAGCCGTAACTGAGACTGTCCTTTTAGCGATTGTTATTCCATCAATTTTAGCAAAAACATCAATCGTCCCTGTTTGATGGACAGTCAAGACGTTGCCACTGAAGGTTGCAATCGTTGGGTTCGATGTATCCCATTGAATGGATGTTGTTAAGCTAACTGTTATGGTACTTCCTTGAACAATTGGAACACGAAGTTCATATGCATTTCCTACATTAGCGATTATCGCACCCTTCTCCGTAAATGCACTTTGAAGCATTGTGGAACGTGCTTGTTTATTTGTATCAATAACTTGATCATTCAAATTCGATTGCAATTCGAATAACTTCTCAACAGACAAACCAATAGAATTGAGCTTACCTTGTAAAGTAGCAAAATTTCCTGTGTTTAACGTATTTTGAACAGCTGTTTGAATGATCGCCGAGTACGATACATTCGATCGTGTTGCATTTTGCATAATAGCTGTTTCTAAGTTAGACTCCATGGCTAATACGAAATCAACGAGTTGATCCGCTGTGACGTTGTTTGTTTCATCAAATAACGTATTAAACTCATCTGCATAATTTGTACGGAAGTTTTTTACCGCCTGCGCAAGATCAGCCGAATCCGCATGTTTCGTATAGATGAGATCGGCTACACCTTTAATAAGTTCAACAAGTGCATTTTGTTTATTCGATCCATGTAACGATAGCCCATTAACAGCGTTTGAAATATGAGAGTATTGAATATTGTTGATATTATTTTTTGCGTTTTCCAAAGTCGTCGCATCAGCATTTTTGTAAAAAATATAAAACCGACTAGCTAGCTGATTAATTTTTTGATCGACTGTTTGCGCCGCCTCAACATGTGTAGCTTGTCCACCAATCGCAACCGCTGGGGTAAAAGCAACCGCCGTAGCAATCATCGCCCGCAACGCTTTTTGACTCCATAGATATTTTTTCATTTCATCACCTCATTTAAATATATGTAAATATGAAAGTACTAACAACCGTAATCTATCTTTTTTTCCATAAGTTTATAGTAACTCAATTGTATGACGATATCAAGACATATTTCCAGCTTGGTTACATTTTTTATGTCCATTGTCCTATAAAATCGTGTATGATAAACATAGCGGAACAAAGAGAAAGGAGATCAGTCAAGTGAAAAAGTGGATCGTCATTTCACTTAGCATCATCGTTTTGCTTCTTGGTGGTGCAGGAGGATACTATTATTTTCTTACAAATAAAAAAGTAGATTTGAAAAAAGAAGACAAAGAAGTAGCTAAAATTGTAGAAGAAGAATATGAAATTGTGTTGCCTGATGACAGCGGGTCATCTGCGTCAGGAAACGAGCAAACATCCACAACAAAGAAGCAAGACGACACAAATAGTCAAGCAAACAACAATGAAACAGAACATGAGGAGGAAAACAAGTCATCGTCGCCATCCGATGAAAAAGGAACAAATAACGAAAGCGAATCAAACAAACAAAATGATACAAATGAAGAAAACAAAACAAACGAACCCGTCCAACAAGTAACGGTCGCAAGCATTAAAGAAAAGTATCGTCCGTCGTTTGAACTCCTCCAACAGCAAGCGAATGCTAAAATTGACGCGCTTGTCGATCACGCAATTGGAGAGTACAAAGAAAGAAAAGCAAATGGACAATCGGTATCATTTAATTACTTCTTCTCCAAATACAACACAGCTGCCCAAGAGCTTGAGGCAAAAACAGATGCAGCATTCAACGTCATTTACAACGCACTAGAAAACGAATTAAAAAAGAATGGCTTTAGCCCAAATCATGCGAAAGAATTTCGTGAAACATACGAACAACAAAAATCAACGCAACGCAACGCGCTATTAAAAAAAGCGTTGAGCAAACTGTAAAAGGGAGCCGACTCGCTCCCTTTTACTCTTCATCACAATCTTCACATACTTCAAAGATGTCCTCATCGTCCCAGTCGTCATCATCCCAGTCAGTAAATAAGTCATCAAGTTGGTCGTGAATTTGTTCGGCAATGTCTTCAAACGCATCGTAAAACGTATCGATCCGTTTCGATAACGTACTCGCAGAAATGCCGTATTGCTCGGCTAGTTGTTTTTGTGGAATCCATTCATGCAAAATCGCATCAGCCATAATGTAATGAAGCGCTGCTGCGTACACTTCTGGCTTTCGAATCGTCGGATTGTACAGACGACAATATTCCACCCAAATGAGACGAGCGGTATCAAGAATGGACAAATCTTTTTTCGGAAAGTTTTGTTCAAATAATATAAACACTTGTTCTTGTTTTGGCGATAAACTTTCGACGTCAAACATCGTTAAACGTAATGATTTTTGAAACGTTTCTGGATACGTCTCAATCCATCGTTCATACTGTTCGTCGCATGCTTTCCAAACATCTTGTATGTATACGTATAACGGACGGGTTAAAACGACCGGGAGAGGAAAAAATGTCCCGAAGCAAGCGATATATTGACCATGTGGTACAAAAATTCCTGCCAACGCTTGTCCTTCTTCCAACTCGAACTCATCCGGCATATCAAGTAGTTTCATATGTTTCGTTTCCCCAGTTAATAAATCTGTTACGACAACATACGAATCGCGCAATTCATCTATGCAAACAAACGTCGGAAACGCCTGCCGCCACGATTGAATGATGCTATATACAGTCGGCCGAATTGCCTGCTTACGAAGCGTGCGCAAATAGTAATCGAAAATCGTCATACCATGTGCATCCTTTTTGAAAAACATCGCCCACATACTAATGAAAAAGCGAAACACAGGTGTTGTATCTTCGTCCGTTTGTTCTACGATCATATGTTTTTGAACCGTTCGATACAAAAACGATTCGTGTTCAAATGTAGCATAGTGAATGAGATCGTGCATATAGTGAATAACGTCTTGATCGATAAGCTCATGCATCGACACAACATTATTCCCACAACAATGTTTATACTTTTTTCCACTTCCGCACGGACATAACGCATTTCGTGCTACTTTACTCATTTTCCCCACCTCAACACTTTTTCTTTATTGTAACACGTCAAAAGGAAAGAAGATACATCCCTTTGTGTCTTTCCTTGCAATCGTGTAGAATAAGCATTAAACGCTATAAAAAAGGAAGAGAGCAATGATTGGACAAATCGTTACATGGCAAGTAAAAGAACAAAAACCGTTCGGCTACATCGTCACGAACGGAAAAGAAAGCGCCTTGCTTCATGAAAGTCAATGTGAAGGCGAGTTACAAGTTGGGGATGATGTGACCGTATTTTTATATCACGATCATGATGGACGGATGCGTGCAACGATGAAGCGCCCGCTCATTACGACGTCATCATACGGTTGGGTTGAAGTCGTCGACGTCGTACCACAGCTCGGCGTTTTCGTTCATATTGGCATCGAAAAAGACATCTTATTGTCGCTCGACGACTTACCGTCCATTCCGACACTTTGGCCGGAAAAAGGAGATCAGTTATACTGTTCACTTCAAGTAGATAAACGGGGACGATTACTTGCCAAACTCGCGGATGAAGAAACGATGAAACAAATAAGCGTTCCCGCTCCCGCTTCTGCGTTCAACACGAACGTGCGCGGACGCATTTATCGCCTTATTAAAGCAGGATCGTTTCTCATTACAGATGTCGGATATATCGGATTTATTCACGAATCACAACGAAGACAAGAACCACGCCTCGGTGAACTTGTCGAAGGGCGCATCATCGCTGTGAAAGAAGATGGGACGATTAACGTTTCGTTACTTCCGCGCAAACAAGAAAGTTTACAAACAGATGCAGAAACGATCTACAACTACCTTGAAAGCCGTGGCGGTGCGATGCCATATAGCGATAAAAGCGACCCGGAAGACATTCAAACCCGCTTTCATATGAGCAAAGCGGCATTTAAACGCGCGCTCGGACGATTAATGAAAGAAGAAAAAGTGTACCAACAAGATGGTTGGACATATATCAAAGGGAGAGAAAATGAATGATTCGCTTTGCAACAATCGGAACAAATTGGATTACAGAAGCGTTTATTCGCGCGGCCAAACAAGTGCCTTCGTTTCATTTACAAGCTGTTTATTCTCGACAAAAAGAAACCGCAAACGCCTTTGCTGAAAAAACAGGGGCAACCGAAACGTTTACAAACTTACATGAACTTGCAGTAAGCAAAAACGTCGATGCGGTATATATCGCAAGTCCAAATGCGTTTCATGCCGAACAAGCAATCACGCTTATGAATCACGGCAAACATGTCATTTGTGAAAAACCGCTCGCTTCTAACGCCAAAGAAGTGGAAGCGATGATTGAGGCGGCACAAAAAAATGGTGTCGTGTTGATGGAGGCGATGAAGGCGACGTGTTTACCAAACTTTCAAGCGATTCAACACCATTTGCCGAAAATCGGGCGCGTCCGTCGCTACGTCGCAAGCTATTGCCAATATTCTTCGCGCTACGATGCATTTAAGCAAGGAACAGTCGCAAACGCCTTTAACCCTGCCTTTTCAAGCGGCGCATTGATGGATCTTGGCGTATATTGTTTATATCCGCTCGTTGTTTTGTTTGGCGAACCGAAAGCCATTCAAGCCCATAGCGTTCGCCTATCGTCGGGCGTAGATGGCGAAGGCAGCATCACGCTCGATTACGGCGACATGGATGCGATCGTTATGTATTCCAAAATCGCAAACTCGTATGCTCCTGCCGAAATTCAAGGAGAAGAAGGGACGATCGTCATCGATGCGATCCATACGCCAGCACGCGTTCATATTCATTACCGTGACGGGCGCATTGAAGACGTCACCGTTCCGCAACCGTACGAGCCGATGTACTATGAGGCGCTTGAATTTATGTCACTCATCGAACGGGGAGAGAAGGAATCTACAATTAATTCACACGCCCATTCGCTTGCGACAATGAAAGTGATGGACGAAGCAAGAAAACAAACAGGCATCGTCTTTCCTGCGGACGAACGTTTCGTTTAAAACGAAACGTTCTCTTTTTTTATGTAATGAGTATATTTTTATAAGAATGAGTTCATTATGTTATAATTAAATGTAATCATTTATAAACGAGGTGATATGATGCGCATATACAATTACGAGCTATTGAAACATCTCCCATACTCCATGGAAACGATTCAACTACTTACAAAAATTGATGAATACAAAGGGAAACAAGACTTATACAAAAAGCAATCTCCTCAAATACTCGAAACGCTGAAAAATGTAGCGATCATTCAATCCACAAAATCATCAAATGCGATTGAAGGAATCGTCATTACAGATAAACGACTTAAAAGCATTATGGCTGAACAAACGTTACCGATGGATCGATCGGAAGGGGAGATTGCCGGATACCGAAATGTGTTAAAATTGATCCACGCATCATACGACGCCATTCCGATATCCCCTTCTATCATCAAACAACTGCACCGTGATTTATACGAGTATGTCCCTTCGCAAGGTGGAGAGTGGAAAAATCAAGATAACTATATAAGTGAAACGCTCCCGAATGGTGAAAAGTTTATCCGTTTTATTCCCGTACCAGCTTTCCAAACCGATGAACATATGCGCCTTCTTTGCATGACTTTTCAACATACCGTTCAAAAAGGTGACGTACATCCATTGATCGCAATTGCCATCTTCATTTTAGATTTCCTTTGCATTCATCCATTTCACGACGGCAATGGACGGATGTCACGTTTATTAACTCTTCTTTTACTATACAAATTCGGATATGAAGTCGGTCGTTATATTAGTATAGAAACACTCATTGAGGAAAGTAAAGAAACATATTACGACGTGCTAAAGCGCTCATCAATCCATTGGCATGAAGGGAAAAACGATATTTTCCCTTGGCTGCATTATTTCTTATCGATCATTGTTGCCGCATATAAAAAACTTGAAGAGCGTGTGGGCTATGTAGAAACAAGTCGCGGAAATAAACGAAAGCGCATTAAAGATTTCATTGAAGGAAAAGTTGGGTATTTTACAAAGGAAGAGATTCGCCACGCTTGTCCTGATATTAGCGAAGCAACGATTAATCGCGTCTTAAATGAATTAAAGGAAGCGAAGAAAATTACACCAATCGGTAAAGGGAGAGGTGCGAAGTGGAAAAAAATGAGCGAATAAGCGAGCGACTATGCTCGCTTATTCGCTTTCCAAACGATCCATAAAACAATCGTTGCCCCGATCATATCGATGATAACGTCAGAGAATAAGGCCGTTCGTTTCGGCTGAAACAATTGATGCCATTCGTCAAATATGGCACAAAAAAGCGTCAACAACCAAGCGACACGGTATGAAGCCGTTGCTTTCCATGCAAAAAACGCAAACGTTCCAAATACCGTCATATGCGCACATTTTCGAACGATAAAATTCCATGAAAACAATCCGTCGCTCACAGGACGATTCGTTTCAATTTCGAAATAATTCAACCAATGGCGAATCCATTGCGCCGTTTGCTCTCCGGTAAATAGCGGAGACTCTGTAAAATAGTAAATAAGCGCACACCATGCAACGACAAGACCCCACCATATCATACGATTTGTTTTAGTCATCATCCAGACCCTTTCTATATACGGAAATCTTCCCACCATTCTATCTCTTTTTCCTCTTTTTCACAACAAAAAAGCCCCTCCCAAATTGGGAAGGACAACATGTTACAGCTGACTAGCAGGACCAAAAAATTCATAATGAATGTGTTGTTCGCTTATTCCGTTTTCACGAAGAGCATCTTTCACAGCTTTCATAAACGGAATTGGGCCGCACATATATACATCGACATTCGTTTGCTCGATAACAGACCGCATAAATGAAGCGTCAATAAATCCTTCCTTCTTAAAATACGGATGAGTTCGGTCAGCTTCTGACGGTTGTTCATAACAAACATAATAAGATACGTTCGTTTGTTCTGCGAGCATGCGCAACTCTTGATCAAATGCATGAACGCGACGATTGATTGCCGCACAAATAAAAGTGATTGAACGATTTGGCTGTTGTTTTGCGACTGCCTTTGCCATACTTAATAACGGTGTAATACCTACACCACCACTCACAAATACAACCGGTGTTTCTTTGCTCATATCAATCGTAAAATCACCAGCTGGCGCGCTTAATTCAAGCACGTCCCCTTCTTTCACATGGTCATGCAAATAATTCGATACAATACCAGCAGGTTTTTGATTTGTTTCAACTTCCCGTTTCACACTGATGCGATAATATGGTTGCCCTGGCATATCCGACAAACTATATTGACGAATGTGCGTATATTTTTCGCTCGGAATTTGCACTTTCACACTCACATATTGACCGGGAAGAAAATCGCTTATTTCCCCTCCATCTTGCGGAACGAGATAAAATGATGTAATAACATCGCTTTCTTTCACTTTTTTCTGCACAACAAAAGGACGAAAATCAACCCATCCACCTTGTTTTTTCGCTGCCTCATCGTACATTTGTTGTTCTACTTGAATAAACACATCAGCAATGACTCCATAAGCTTCGCCCCACGCTTCAATCACTTCATCTGTCGCAGCGTCACCAAGCACATCTTTAATCGCAAGCAATAAATGTTTGCCGACAATCGGATAATGCTCCTTTTTGACACCTAAACTACGATGTTTATGACCAATTTGCTTCACAACAGGTAAAATGTCTTCTAAACGATCAATGTGCTTCGCTGCGGCATATACCGATGCTGCTAACGCCTTTTGTTGTCTTCCTTGTTTTTGATGAGCATGATTAAAAATGTTCAATAACTCCGGATGATTAGCAAACATCAGTTCATAAAAGCGACGTGTAATTTGCTCCCCATATTGTTCTAATACAGGTACAGTAGATTGAATGATTTGTATCGTACGTTCGTTTAATAAAGATTTTGTTGCACTCATTACACATATCCCCCAAAACATGTATTTAATATACATGTTTATTGAACCATACATCGAACAAAAAAGCAATATATAAAATACATGTTTTTTATTACTAGTTCATTACATGACGGAAAAACTGAAGAATGTGCTACTATATAGGTAAAATAAAAATGAAAAGGTGAAAAAATTATGCAGTTGACGAACTATACAGAATATGCGCTACGAGTTCTTCTTTTTTTAGGTGCGCTAGAAGAAGGAGGAAAAACAAATATAAAAGAAATTTCTCGTACGTTTTCCATTTCGGAAAACCACCTCAGTAAAATCGTATACGATCTCGGGAAGCTCGGTCTGATTGAAACGATTCGTGGAAGAAACGGTGGCATTCGCCTCGCTAAAAAACCAGAAGACATCCGCATTGGCGCTGTCGTTAGGCAAACGGAAGATAATTTATCGCTCGTTGAATGCTTTGCCGCTCACGGAAATGACTGCATTATTACACCCGTTTGCCAACTGAAACATGTGCTTCATGAAGCATTGCAAGCATTTTTACAAACGCTCGATGCCTATACACTTGCTGACTTATTACAAAATAAACAAACGTTAAAAACGTTCTTTCATTCCCCACGTTTGTAAACAACAAACACACATGCTAAAATAAGGGCAAATTGATAAAAAAGGAGCTTTCGTATGTTACAGACGATGTTATCGCAAGAAGTGATGACAAAAGCGGCTCAACGTCTCATGAAGCTTTTACCGTACAAAAAGCATAGCGACGTCATCAAGCGAGCATGGCAACTGTATCGAACAGGACATGTATATAATGTGACGGTAGAAAATGATGTACTAAAAGGGAAGGTGACAGACCGAGGACATACATATGAGCCGTCTTTTCGGTTAAAGCAGGTGGCGGGCTCATCGTGTACTTGCACAGCCGTCGGTCTATGTCCGCACAATGTTGCGTTATTTTTATATGCATACAATCAAATTGATGCAGTCGGGAATTTAATTAGAACATGGAAAGAACCAGCGACAAAACGAAAAAAAGCCGAAAGCAATGAAAAACAAAAAGACGTACAAGTGAAACAACAAACCGTTCAGCAACAGAAGCTAAACGAGAAAAATAGAAGCAATACGTCAAACAACGCAAATATCGTTGACGCGTGGTGGCAATCGTTTGAAGAAAAATATCGCCGCATCCCGCTATACAATATAACGGAAGAAGAACATATGCGCAGGCTCGTTCAATCGTTTTTCCCAACATTTAAACGTCCGACATCTAAAGCATCGTTTTTAGACCATTTATATTATGTCCATGCCGCCTTATTTACATTTATTAAACTTGTTCATATTCCGCAAAAATCATGGGGCTACTTCGCGATCATGCAAGAGCGACATGTGGAACAATTTTCTTCAACCGTACAACAGGCGCTCACAAATTTAGCAAAAAAACCGCGTACAAAAAGTCATGAACAACTTTTATACGCTACTATCCCATACGTAAGAAACGTATTGTCAGGCGAATTAACGTACTTTAGACAAATATTAGATGTATACGAAATCATATGGACAACCGTATTGACCGACGAAACATATCGCCAAGAGGAATGTACATGGGCGATTGAACAGTTAAACAAAAAGCAAACCGTAGAAGAAAAAATACCATTTATCGCTGCCGCTTCATACGTATCATTTTTGCTTAAAAACGATCAGCAAGCTTATCAGCTCATTGAACCGTTTCCATACTTAGCAACAGAACATATCGTCCGTTTTATGCATATGTCATTTGCGAAAAAGCAAATTCAACGTGGAGCTGATTGGTTTCATCGGCTCGAACAAAATGTGGAAACGTACTTATATTCGCTTCATATAACTGACCGTGAGTGGTTTGTTCAACATGTACTATCTGCCTATGTCCAATATCGTATCGCTACAAAAAATGAACAAACCGAACGGTACGAACAGCTTCTTCAAAAGCTGCTTCCGTACAGCTTTTATACGTACATCGATTACTTATTTGATGAACAAAAATGGAAAGAGCTTATTGAATTATATATGCTTGAAAAAACAACCGTCGATATGATTCACCCGCTCCATTTAAAAGCAGTCGAACAAGCGGATCCTTCGCTCGTTCTTCCGCTTTACCATCAAACGATTATGTATTACATCGAACAAAAAAATCGGAGCGCATACGAACAAGCAATCAAACATTTACGAAAACTACGGGCTCATTACCGTGCTTTAAAACAAATGTCGCGCTGGGAAGCGTATATCGCAACATTAGCTGAACAAACAAAACGATTACGTGCCTTTCAAGATTTATTACGGAAAGGGAAATTCATATGATGCAACTGGAATTACAAAGCCGCTGGCTTGAGGAACAAAAACAATTTTTCATTTATAGCGACGATACACACCCAAGTAATTGGAGAGGCATCGTTTTTTTATGGCATGAAGAAACGTTTTATGGCACATTCGCCCCTATCGAGACGATTGGGACACATATTGGCGTCCTTCTTTCTCCATGGGAGGCGCTTACGTTTTTTGCTTATCCATCGTCCAATCGATTTATTCATATGATATGGGACGAACAAAGCAAACAATTTCAAACATGGGCAAAACAAATCATGGGACATATCGAACAAAAACAGCTCATGCCCGACTTTGAAGCATGGAAAAACGGGCGCTTCGGATGGAAAGGAACAGAAGCGGACGATCATCCGTTCGTATCCGTTTGGCGTTCCGAAGCAATCAATGACTGGATTCAATCGGACGTGGAGCTAAAACAAACGTGGCAACAAATCATTGAAACATATCCGCTTATTTCAGGCGACGCTACACCATTTATAGACGAGTACGAATGGTTAACAGAAATTGGATGGGACAAAAACCGCCCGCCATTTATCGTCGCCATTCGTTTAAACGAACCAGAGGAAGACGGAGGGGCGTGGCCGCTCGAAACGGTGCTTATCGACATGGAAACGAATGACATCACCGTGTATCCGCACATGCCAAAAGCTTGGGAGGCATACGCTAGCCATATTGAACGAGCTCAACAACGCTGGCAAACGATCGTTCCATGGCTGAGCGAAAACGGAGCGTTGCGCACGCAACTAAACGAAGAAGAAGCGTTGCGCTTTTTAGTGGAAGCGACAATCGAACTCACCGAAGCAGGCGTTCGCGTTATCGTGCCGGAATGGTGGGAAGTCGTCAAACAAGCGCGCCTTCGTGTAAAAGCACGAGTGAAATCATCGGCGACATCTGTATTCGGACTCGATGCACTCGTCGATTTCGACTGGCGCATCGCTACAAACGGCATCGAACTGACGGAGCAGCAATTCGCGGAACTCGTCGAACAAAAGCGCCGGCTCGTGCGCATTCGCGATCAATGGGTGCAACTTGACCCTGCCGTCATTCAACACGTACAAAAGCTGATGAAACGAGCGAAACAAGAAGGTTTATCGCTTCGTGACGTGCTGATGCAAACGCTCGCGGAAAAAACAAACGAACAACATGAAGACGATGAAGCGATTGACATTGAACTAAATCGCTCGTTTGCCACACTCGTACGAAAAATGAAAAACATTGACCATATCCCAAACGTCACCATTCCGAGCACGTTCCATGGCACGTTACGTCCATACCAACAGCGAGGCGTCGACTGGCTCATCTTTTTACGCCAGCTCGGTTTTGGTGGCTGTTTAGCAGACGATATGGGTCTTGGGAAAACGATACAAATGCTAGCCTATCTCGCCTATGTGAAAGAAAACGAGAAACGAAACGGCCCTGCTTTACTTATTTGTCCAACGAGCGTCATCGGCAATTGGCAAAAAGAATGTCAGCAATTCGTTCCGTCTTTAACCGTCTACGTTCATCACGGATCCACTCGTGGACATGGAGATACGTTTATCGAAAAAGCAAAAAGCTGTGATCTTGTCATTACATCATACAGTTTGGCTCATTTAGATTTCGACGACCTCGCAAGCATCGATTGGGATGTCATTTGTTTAGATGAAGCACAAAACATTAAAAATGCCCAAACGAAACAAGCGCGTGCCATTCGTAAACTAAAAGGGCGTCATAAAATTGCGCTCACCGGCACACCGATTGAAAATCGACTAAACGAACTTTGGAGCATTTTCCATTTCTTAAATCCGGGCTATTTAGGATCGCAAACCGAGTTTCAGCGCCAATTTGCGACGCCAATTGAGAAAAATGGGGATAAACAAGCGACCGAACGTTTACAAAAGCTTATTCGTCCATTTTTATTGCGGCGAACAAAAACAGACGAACGTATTGCGCTCGACTTGCCTGATAAACTCGAACAAAAAGAATATTGCCCGCTCACCGTCGAGCAAGCATCCTTATATGAACAAATTGTGCAACAGTCGCTTGAAAAACTCGAACAAGTCGATGGGTTTGCGCGACGCGGCATCATTTTACAAATGTTAAACAGCTTAAAACAACTATGCAACCATCCAGCACTATACTTAAAAGAAAAACATCCGAAGCAAATCGTCGAGCGATCGCATAAAGTAGAAAAGCTGCTTGAACTTGTCGGGCAAATTCGCGAAAACGGGGAAAGTTGCTTAATCTTTACCCAGTACATTCAAATGGGCGAGATGATTCAACATATTCTTGCTTCTCATCTAAAAGAAACGGTCGTCTTTTTAAACGGCAGCACGCCAAAACAAACGCGCGATGAAATGATCGAACAATTTCAAAACGGACAGTTTCATATATTCATTTTATCGCTCAAAGCGGGCGGAACAGGGCTAAACTTAACAGCCGCCAACCACGTCATTCATTTTGACCGCTGGTGGAATCCGGCCGTTGAAAACCAAGCGACAGACCGAGCATATCGCATCGGGCAAACGAAATTTGTTCATGTGCATAAATTCATTACAACCGGGACGATTGAAGAAAAAATTGACGATATGCTTGAGAAAAAGCAGTCGCTCAATGAACAGCTCATCCAAAGTGAAACGTGGATTACCGAACTGTCCAACGAACAATTACGTGAACTATTTACCCTTTCATGAGGTGAAATATGGCAAAGAAAAAAGGAACGAAGCAACAAACATTATGGGAAAAACTGCTTGAACAAATGGCCAAAAAACTAGAAGAACGAAAAAAATAAACAGCCGACGCGACCGGCTGTTTATTTTTGTTTTCTATGCCAACGCCATGCGCTTGCAATAATCTCTTCAAGCGAGCGTGTCGCTTTCCAGCCAAGTTCACGAGCAATTTTTTCAGACGAAGCGACGAGTCGAGCCGGATCTCCTGGACGGCGCTCTGTATATTCGATCGTTGCTTTTTTCCCCGTCACATGCTCGCACATATCGATCACTTCTTTGACCGAATAACCGAGCCCGTTGCCAAGATTGTATGTCGCTGTCTTTTTCTCGTCCGAAAGAAGGGCGTGCAGCGCGAGAATGTGCGCCTCCGCTAAATCGGTGACATGAATGTAATCACGAATGCATGTGCCATCTGGTGTATCGTAGTCTGTACCAAACACCGAAATTTTATCACGCAATCCGAGCAAATGTTGCAAAATGAGCAGAATTAAATGCGTTTCCGGATGATGATCTTCCCCTATTTCACCGCTTTCATGCGCACCTGCCGCGTTGAAATAGCGCAACACGACGTAACGTAAATCGTACGCCGAGGCAAAGTCTGAAAGCATATGCTCGATCATTAATTTCGAGCGACCGTACGGATTAATTGGGTTTGTCGGGCAATCTTCCGTAATAAGATCAACGTTTGGAATGCCGTATACAGCCGCTGTCGATGAAAAAATAAAACGTTTGACACCATATTCTATCATCGTTTCTAATAACGTTAACGTCGCAGCGACATTGTTTTTATAATATTTCATCGGTTCGGCAACCGACTCGCCTACTAAACTATTTGCCGCAAAATGCATGACCGCATCGATCGGATATTTTTCAAAAATGCGTACAAGCGTCGTCCGATCGCCTAAATCGCCATGAACGAATACCGCTCGTTTGTCCACGAGATGACGATGCCCTGTCGATAAATTATCGAGCACGACGATCGGCTTCGTTTCAACTAATTTCTTTACCACATGGCTGCCGATATATCCTGCACCACCAACGACTAAAATCATACAATATCTCCTTTCCTTGTCATGCACTTCAATTTTATCACACATATATAGGAAAGACGGAGTCATTTTATATTCGTTATCGGTTTTCGTCCAATCGAGTAATATTCAATTGGGTAGCGCGCTACATCGTGAAGCGCATAACAATTGCGCCCATCAAAAATAATCGGCGTTTTCATTTGCTTAACGTATACAGATAAGTCCAACTGGCGAAATTCATCCCATTCCGTTAAAATCATTGCCGCATCAGCATCTTTTAGCGCCTCCTCCACACTGCTTGCATATATGACTTCCTTCGGCAACACACTTTTCGCTTTATTCATCGCGATCGGATCATAAGCAACAACAGTTGCCTGTTCCGCAAGCAGCTCGCGCGCAACGACAAGCGATGCAGCTTCCCGCATATCGTCTGTATTTGGCTTAAACGATAAACCGAGAAGAGCCACTCGTTTTCCGGCGAGACGACCAAACCGCTCTTTCGCTTTCTCAATGAGCTTGCGTTGTTGTTTATTGTTTACTTCAATCACTGCCTTCAGCAATTCGAAATCGTGATCAATATTTGCCGCAATTTTCGCTAACGCTTTCGTATCTTTCGGAAAACAAGAGCCTCCATAACCGATGCCAGCGCGCAAAAACGAGGAGCCGATGCGCGCATCCATCCCCATTCCAGCCGCCACTTGTTCAATGTCCGCGCCAACTTTTTCACATATGTTCGCAATTTCATTAATAAAACTAATTTTCGTTGCTAAAAAGGCGTTTGACGCATATTTAATCATTTCTGCGCTGCGAATATCCGTGTGAAAAATCGGAATGCCAAATGGCCGATGAATATCGGCAACGACCGCTGCTGCCCGTTCATCATCCGCACCGATCACAATGCGGTCGCCATGAAACGTATCATGAATCGCAGACCCTTCACGCAAAAATTCTGGATTTGATACGACATCGATATGCACATGTGGAGCGAGCTGCTTAAACATACGTTGTATTTCATGATTTGTCCCAACTGGCACCGTACTTTTCATGACGACGATCACGTCTTTCGTCACCGCCGAAGCAATGTCTCTCACCGCTTGCTTTAAATATGTTAAATCCGCAAAGCCATCTTCATTTTCAGGCGTGCCGACCGCGATATAAATCACATCCGCTTCCTGATATGCACGCGCACCATCTGTCGTAAAAAACAACCGATTCGCTTCCATATTTTCTTTCATTAACGGCTCAATGCCCGGCTCATAAATCGGTGAGATACCTTGTCGCATCCGCTCAACTTTTTCTTCATCGACATCCACGCATGTCACCTGATGACCAATATGCGCAAGCGCCACACCTGTCACTAAGCCCACATATCCTGTTCCGACAACGACAATGTTCATAGCCAACCTCCGTGCACGTTTTTTTTCAGTTTACACAAACGTGAGCATTTTTGCACGATACGGCTATCGAAAAAAATGAAAGATTTCTCTTATAAAAACATAGAAACTCGTCTATCATTATAGTAAAAGAAAGGAGGAGAAAGTGTTGCAGAAAAAACAAACCGTTTACCAATTAAAAATCGCCTTGCGTGGTATTCGTCCTCCCATTTGGCGACGTGTACTTGTTCCAAGCAATATTACATTCGATCAACTTCATCTGATCATTCAAGAAGCAATGGGTTGGAAAAACTATCACTTATATCAATTCGAAACAAGCGATGCGATCATCGATGTGCCACACCCTCTAGACGATTTTTCACACCCTCGGAAAGATATGCTCGATTCTCGAAAAATACGGATAAAAACATATTTAAGTCAAGAAAAAGACAAAGTTTTATATACGTATGACTTTGGCGACAATTGGGAGCATATCGTTACATTAGAAAAAATTGAAAAACGAATGGAACCGTTGACACATCCTATTTGCATTAAAGGAAAACGAGCATGCCCACCAGAAGATGTCGGTGGCGTTTGGGGCTACCAAGATGTGATCGATATGATGCAAGACGATACAAGAAAACAAGAACGGGAAGAGTTTCTCGAGTGGTATGATGAATGGTACGGAGACGACTTTGATCCAGAGTATTTTGACATAGAGGAAGTAAACGGAAGACTAGCAACAATCAAATTCAAATAAATGCATTTTTTAGGGCTGACTCAAAAGTCCACCTTTTAGCGGTCTTTTCGGTCAGCCCCTTTTCTGTATCTCCAAATGCTCCTTTAACCGTTGCGAAATGGCTATACGTTCTTCCTCTGGTACAATCAAATAGTAGATCCCGTTTATTTTTTGACCTTTTCCTTGTATGTGTAGCTGCTCGATATGACGTCGTGCTTCTTTATAGTTCGCTTGAATTTGTTTCATGTCGTCAAATGTCAAATTTGTTTTTATATTTTTTCCTATCGCTTCAAGTATGTCACCATAGTTTGTAAGCGAAGAGAAGCTAGCTCCTTTTTTAATAATGGCTTCAATGACTTGTTTTTGGCGATCTTGTCTGCCAAAATCGCCACGTGGATCATCATAGCGCATACGAGCGTATTTTAATGCCTTTTCTCCATTTAGAGTAATTTCTCCTTTAGGGAACGACTCTCCCTCATATTCAAATGCAAAAGCATTATTTACTGTTACACCGCCAACGGCATCTACGATATCCTTAAAGCTTTCCATGTTCACTTTAATGTAATAATCAATGGGAATGTCTAAAAAATGTTCGACCGTCGCAAGCGTCATTTCCACCCCGCCAAAAGCGTAAGAGTGGTTAATTTTATCCTCTTTCCCTTTACCAACAATCATCGTACGTGTATCGCGCGGAATGCTTACCATTTCTATCGACTGCTTTTTCGGGTTTACTGTCATCACAATTAACGAATCTGCCCGACCGCGATCATTTTTTCGTTCATCTACCCCAATAAGCAAAATCGAGATCGGTTGTTTTTCTGTAAATGATAGCTCCTCTGGGCGTTTCTCTGAATGTTCACGTTGAATAGGTTCGTGTATTTCGCTGATCGTTTGTTGTAGTTTATAGTAAACAGAAAATGCATACGCCCCTACCAACGCAAGAAATAAAACAATTGCTCCGATCCATATACGTTTTACCCTTTTTCGTTCCGATTTCATCTACATCTTCCTCTTATCATGAAGTTATTTTCATGTGAAGGATATCATATAGCTCGACGAAGGGGAAGAGAAAGTTTGTACATCCTTTTATAACTAATTTCATTCTCTACATTAAATGAACAATTTCTATATCCGAATAAAATTTTCGCAAGTACTCTGCTAATAAACGACGATGACAGTAATGTGGGGCGTGTTCACTACATAGTAGACAAACCGTTTTCTTTGCGATGAGATCTTGATGGGACTGCTCTACTTTTCTCATTTTTAATAACTCTACATATCTCTCCTCATAATCTCCCCAAGCCATCTCCTTGTTTTTATACGCTTTGAGAATTTCCTCCGTGGGGGCAAGAAGGGGATCATGAATATAACCAATACCTAATATTTCTAAAATAAATGCTAAATCGTCTTTTTTAGCGTATCCCGATAATTGCGACGTATTATGCAAACGTGTGTCAATAACTACTTGAACATTTGCTTGTTTTAAAAGTTCCACAAACGTTCGCAACGGTTTCTTCGCAAACCCAATTGTGCAAATTTTCGCTTTCATTTTTTCACTCACGAAACTTACGCAAGGAAGCCCCTGCCTTTAGGCACGGGGAGGAATTGCACCTTACGCAAGTTCCGCCACCCCCTTTCCATAAGCATATCCGTCAAATCGCTGAATGACTTGGACATATCTATAATTTATTCCTTGTGCGATACGCTTTCCGTCCTTGCCTTTAATATCGAAACTTCCAGTCTTTCTACATGCGACTTCGCCAAACCAAACGCCTTGATATTTCCCTCTTGGGACAACAGCCTTAACCATGTCCCCTGTTTGAAAACCAAAGAAGAATTTTTGTCTTGCAAGATAACCTCTTGGGAAGCCATATCTATCTAGGTTTGTACGAGAGCGACTACCACGCCCTTTTGCCTTGATAAATAACACTTCTTTTGTTTTGAAATATAAGTGATTTGTTGTGCTTTCGCCTACACAACAAGCGTCAAAATAATGTGTTTTCGGCAAGTCTAAACGAATACGATTCATTTTTGTTCGTGCACCTGTTCCACACTCGACATCTAATCCTGTCTGCTTTAACACTTCATACGCTTTCCATCTTGTCGAGTTGATAGCACTTGCATCCTTTAATGATTCTTTGACTTGCTTTTGAATGTGCGGATACCCGAATTCTTCTGCTGTCTTACTTCCTTTGCGCTGATTACAGTCATGACAGGCAAGACATAGGTTATCCACTCGGTCTGTTCCACCTCTCGATTTTGGAATGATATGCTCCACTTCAAGTGGAACATTTTCTTTTCCGCAATAACAACACTTCCGCCCAAACTTTTCAAGCAAATACTCCCGTACTTCATATCCTTGTAGCGTGCCTTGTTGATACTCTACACCATTGATTTCAGGATTTCGCATGAGTTGCGTGTCGAATTTGGCATTTTCGTATGATATATGTCCAATGGGGCATAACTTTTTTAGACGGCTAACCCATGTTTGGATATTTTGCACACGACTCTCTAGTGATGGAGGCAACCACCCGTCTTTTCTCCTACGATTAAGAAAACGTGGTTTTCTGTATCGAGTTTTTCGATTTCGTCTTGCTCGACGAAAAGCACGCCTTTTATCTATTCTTTCCTTGATGTCTGTGCGATGGTCAAGTTGCCCTAACCATACCACTTCTTGTCCTCGCAAAATCGCTAATCCTGTATGCCTGCTTCCATAGTCGATTTTTAGCCGATATGTTGCTTTAATTTCTGATTCGTCTACTGATTTTTTCAAGATGATGGTAAATGGAAATCGCCTGTAAATCGCCGCCTTCCCTTGTTTCAACAGCTTTCTTGCAACTGCTTCGTGACAAGGAGCAAGCGGACACTTATTTGTGTCTAACACAAAAACCATAGGGTTCTCCCCTTTCCTCTGCATAAAGCAGGTCATATTCTCCTCGACCATGTTATAGATGCTTGTTATGTGCAAGACACTAGCGCTACCCACCACGCTTGTTTAACCTTGCACGACAGAGGAACGGGCTGGAGAAGCACCCGAACGTGTCATGACATCTATAACGTAGGCTCTGTTTCAAGCCTTGGTCTGGTCAACATGGGGCTTACAAGCCCATGACTTTAGTCATTGGGTTGTTGACGTCCGTGAACAGTTCTTCAGATAAAAACGATAAATGGTGAAAATCAATATGCTCGTGCACTTGCGGGAAAAAGAGAAGAATAAACTCTTCAAAAAACGTTGTGATGAGCTCTTTAAACAAGCGGTCGTGATCGACGGCCATACATTTACCTCACCTCCAAAAATTTTACATGCTTTTTCGACAAAACGAACCAAATTCCTGCTTGGGAATGAATTTTTTAAACAAAAGCAGAGAGCCAATCTATGACCCTCTGTTTCTACAAATCTCGACATATATCGGGGCGTGACAGGCACGCTGCAAAAAAATTGTTCATAAAAAGAGGAAAAAACACGTCAGCAGCGAATTGATGAAATGGATACATTTTGCGCATTTGGGGGGAGAGAAGATGAAAGAAAAGTATCCTGTATTAAAAGGGGCAGAACCGTTTTATTTTGAAGGGAACAATATAGGAATATTAGTTTCCCATGGTTTTACTGGTACAACGCAAAGCATGCGCCCGTTAGGCGAGGCGTACGCAAAGGCGGGGTATACCGTTTGCGGCCCACGGTTGAAAGGGCACGGAACGCATTATGAGGACATGGAACAAACGACATATGAAGATTGGATTCGATCGGTCGAGAGCGGATATGAGTGGTTAAAAGAACGTTGCGACACCATTTTTGTGACAGGTTTGTCGATGGGCGGGACCTTGACCCTATATATGGCGGAAACATATCCGGAAATAAAAGGAATTGTCCCGATTAATGCGGCGATTGACATTCCAACGATGGCCAGCGCAACAAATTTAGAAGACTTGCCTAGGTATCTGGATGCGATCGGCTCAGATATCAAAAATCCAGACGTGAAAGAATTAGCATACGAGAAAACCCCTGTCGCCTCCATTCGACAAATTGTCATGCTCATGGAAAAGGTGAGGGCCGACCTTCATAAAATCACATGTCCTGCATTAATCTTCGTTTCCGAAGAAGATCATGTCGTCCCACCTTCCAACTCTCAGCATATTTATGAGAAAATTAGTTCCAGCGAAAAAGAGCTTGTTTCGTTGAAAAATAGCTATCACGTTGCGACGCTTGATTATGATCAACAAAAAATTGTCGACCTGTCATTACGTTTTTTTGAAATGTATTCCGAAAAATAAATTCTCAAGAATGAAAAGATTTGTTTCGGCGAGTGCCGGGCAAATCTTTTTTGTTAAAAAATGGCCGTCATCATTTTTGTGTAACTATTCAGCCACATCATAAAGTGATATTAGGTCAATAAAGTAGACACAAAAATTTATAAATTTTTAGCAGCTACCGCGCTCTCGCTTGATGGCCTTTTAAAAACAATTACGACGCTGTCCTAATTATTTTTAAAAGGTAAATTTTCGGGTCTCATTTTTCTATTAATATGCTCATTAAGCTCCCTTTTTATAGTACATACGTTCTTATTCAGAAGGTGAAAAATACTCTGTTGCGGAGTGAATACGTTTATTATTGTAAAATATTTCTATATACTCGAATATGCTCTTTTTTGCTTCTTCCCTTGTTTTATAACGAGTCTGATAAATTAGTTCTTTTTTTATGATCCCATGAAATGATTCGATACAAGCGTTGTCATAACAGTTTCCTTTGCGGCTCATGCTACATTTCATACCGTATTCAATTAGCTTAGCTTGATAGTCATTTGAAGCATATTGACTCCCTCGATCAGAGTGATGGAGGATAGATCCTTGTGGTTGTTGACGCTGATATGCTTGCTTTAAAGCGCTCAACACTAGCTCCTTTTTCATTGAACAATCTATATGCCAGCCGACTATTTTCCTTGAATACAAATCCATAACACTAGCTAGATAAAGCCAACCCTCATCCGTTGGAACGTATGTGATATCAGCTACCCACACCTCATTTGGTTTTGTAACAGTAAAATTTTGGTTTAAGACATTTTCATGAACCGGATGGTTATGTTTCGAGTTAGTGGTTGCTTTATGCTTTTTCACGGTACGAGACTTCATTCCCTTTTCTTTCATTATGCGGGAGACCGTCTTCTGTGAAACCTTAATTCCTTCATGATTGAGCTTTTTGGTAACCTTTGGACTCCCATACAATTGGCGGGATTCGATATACACACGACACACTTCCTGCGTCAATTCTTCTCGGCGCTCTTGTCTAGCACTTTTGGGACGATCACGCTACTTATAATAACCGCTTCGAGAAACTTTCAAAACTTCGCACATCTTCTCCAATCGGTAATCGAAGCGATGTTCATGGATAAATGAATATTTTACCGATGGTCTTTCGCGAAGAAGTGCATCGCCTTTTTTAAGATGGAGTTTTCCTCCTCTAGATCCCGAATACGTTTCTTCAGTTCACGAACTTCGTGGTCTTCAGTTCGAAAAGTTTGGGTTTCTGATATTTCTGGTTCTTGCTTATACTTTTTCACCCAACCGTGAAGCGTATTTTCATTAATTTTGAGCTCCCGAGCCACTTGTGCAACGGATTTCGCTTCCTCCAAAATATAACGAACAGTTTGACGCTTAAAGTCTTCCTCGTATCGCCTTTGTTTTTTTGTCATGTAGACACCTCATTTTTTAGTCTATTATTACTATAATAATCTGTGTCTACTTTTTAGTCTAACATCAGAACTCCGTGGGGCTGTCAAGTGCTCTCCTTGACAGTTTTACGGGGTTCTGAGACACTGAAAAAAGACGAGAAAAGGAAAGGAATCAGAACTGTTTCGCTCTGATTCCTTCACGTTAACTGAATTTATACTGTCTACTTTTCGGATCGCAGTGCACTGTGTCGGAAAGGGGCACCGTCGTCATTCACCGTCGTCATTTTATTTCTTCTCCTTTTCCAGTTAATATTTTTAATTCATCATTTTCATAACCAATCTCATAATTCAGTTTATATTTTGCATAAGAAATTCCGTCGTTTTTCCTTTCCTCTGCCGTAATCACAGCAGTGACAGACACTGTGTCACCTTGTTGCCTTGCATTCATATCATCAACAGTAACAGACAATGTATCTAAATAACCGTTTCTAAACTTTTCATATGATATTTTCGACTTCCAAGAACTCCCTAATAGTGAATAAGCAGTTACATAATCCCCATAATTAATATTTTCATAGAAATACGAAACAAGACGCTCCGCCATTTCTTCGAAAGAATCACCTTCTTCATGAGCATAGGCATTATCCACAAAAACAATTTCCGGCAGCTTGGTCATTGGATGTTCGGACCATTCTTCAATAAGCGAAATAACGTTTGGAATCGGGATGCTAAAGCCAATGGAACCTTGATCATACCCCGCCGAATTAATTCCCAATACTTCTCCCGTTTTACTATCGACAAGTGGACCACCGCTATTTCCCGGGGCAATTGGCGCAGAAATTTGATATACATTTTCATAACGAAACGGTTGTAAATCAAAAGTTCTCCCTACCCCGCTAATAATTCCTGTTGTCACCGTGTTTTGTAATCCTAATGGACTGCCTAGCGCCAGCACTTCATCGCCTACTTCCGCTTTTCGATTTTTTGCCACTTTTAGCGGTTGTAAAGATGAAAGTTCTGGCACGCGCACTAACGCCACATCTATATTATTACTAACGCCAATCACAGTCCCGGTAAATTCTTTCGAATCTGCCGTTTTTACTTTCACTTCCTTGGCATTCGCAACAACATGCGCGTTCGTAACGATATCTCCTTTATTGTTATAAAGAAATCCAGAACCTAGAGTCCCATCCTCCGTTTCTATTTGTACGACTAGTTTTTGTGATTTATGGATGATTTCTTTTAGTTCTGGTGAAGTTTCTTCTTTCTTTTCATATTTATTTTCTGCTACTGCAATGATGGATGGCTGAGATAATTTTTTCGGCACGGACTCTTTTATATGTATAAACGCAAAAATTCCCGCTCCCCATATGGCCAGTGTACATAAAACGCTGATAATCCATTTTTTGTTCATTATGTCACCTCTTTAATCGAGATACCATGTAATATTGTCAATAGCCACTTTCGCATTTTCATTAACTCCGTAATAAATATCTTCAAATGTTCCTGTATCGCCTGGTTTTACATAATATGGATACACAGTTGTAAATCCATCATCTAAATAATTTCCTTCTGCATCAGTAATTGTGTAATAAATCGTAATCGAATAAATTCCTTTTGTCGCAACATTTTTGATTTCCCCATTAATATAAAGATCTCCGTACTCATCTACATTGGCATTCAATGCCGTCACTTCCACAGCGGCAGTACGATTCTTTAAATCTTCTTGGGCAGCGGCTTTCATTGCTTGTTCTATTCGTTCTTGTTCTGCTTTTTCAAACGCTGCCTGTTCATTTTTTACTTTTTCTTTGACAGATAAAAGTTTTTCATCATTCACCGCATATTGTAGCCCCTTATCTAAAATAGAGATCGCTTTTGAAAATTGTTTATTTTTTGCTTCTTTTTCCGCTTCGGTGCTTGCAATCTGCACGATTTTATTAGTGATTTGTTCTTTCACTTGTTTCGCTTCTTCTGATGATAACGTGGAAACAATATTAAGCTTGTCTGCCAATTGCTCAATTGTAGTTAATTCGTCTAACTCCTGTTTGATTTTCCCCACCGTTATCGTAATATCTCTTCTCGTAATTTCTTTCTGAAATGGGTTAAACAAAGGGCCTTTTCTCTTTTCATATTCCTTTTTCACATTTTCTAATTGTTCGGCAGCTTCATCATATTGTTTTTGTTTTATCTTTTGATCTACTTCTTGCAGCCCTTTCGCAAGCGCTTCCGCTTGTCGAATAACATGTATATCTTTAGATAACACCGTATAATTCGGACGAAGATTTAACGCTTTATTTAATTCTTTTTCCGCCCTTTCATATTCTCCTTTCAAAGCAAGCTCCTCCGCCTTTTTTTGCAACGCTACCACTTGCGCGTTTACCTTTTGCTCATAACCGTAAAAACCAGCAATGCTAGAAGCTACAATAATCAAACTCGCAACAGGAATGGCAATTGGCAATAACCGTCGGACTTTGCTGTATTTAGCTGCTTGTTCGCTTTTAGAAAGCGAATTCGATTCCTCATCCGCTGCGCTCACAACACTATCTAAATGATGATCTGTCTCCTGTTCCCCCTCCCGCAACGGCACACCGCATTGTGGGCAAAACCGAGCTTGATCAGATACTTTTTCACCGCATTGATGACAAAACACTCAAAAACTCCCCCTTTAATGATTCTATCTAAACCATATATGAATCCGATGAAGAATGTTGTCGAATTTTGTTTCAAAAAACAATTTTTTGTAAAAAAATGAACCCAGAAATCATAATGATTTCTGAGTACCAATGCTTGGTCAAATCCCCGCTTTGACATCAGTTGTTTTGATGTTTGTATTCGATCATCTCGAATTCTTCAAAAATCGACCGCTTTTCAATCTGTAATGACAATGTATTCACGAAACTTACGCAAGGAAGCCCCTGCCTTTAGGCACGGGGAGGAATTGCACCTTACGCAAGTTCCGCCACCCCCTTTCCATAAGCATATCCGTCAAATCGCTGAATGACTTGGACATATCTATAATTTATTCCTTGTGCGATACGCTTTCCGTCCTTGCCTTTAATATCGAAACTTCCAGTCTTTCTACATGCGACTTCGCCAAACCAAACGCCTTGATATTTCCCTCTTGGGACAACAGCCTTAACCATGTCCCCTGTTTGAAAACCAAAGAAGAATTTTTGTCTTGCAAGATAACCTCTTGGGAAGCCATATCTATCTAGGTTTGTACGAGAGCGACTACCACGCCCTTTTGCCTTGATAAATAACACTTCTTTTGTTTTGAAATATAAGTGATTTGTTGTGCTTTCGCCTACACAACAAGCGTCAAAATAATGTGTTTTCGGCAAGTCTAAACGAATACGATTCATTTTTGTTCGTGCACCTGTTCCACACTCGACATCTAATCCTGTCTGCTTTAACACTTCATACGCTTTCCATCTTGTCGAGTTGATAGCACTTGCATCCTTTAATGATTCTTTGACTTGCTTTTGAATGTGCGGATACCCGAATTCTTCTGCTGTCTTACTTCCTTTGCGCTGATTACAGTCATGACAGGCAAGACATAGGTTATCCACTCGGTCTGTTCCACCTCTCGATTTTGGAATGATATGCTCCACTTCAAGTGGAACATTTTCTTTTCCGCAATAACAACACTTCCGCCCAAACTTTTCAAGCAAATACTCCCGTACTTCATATCCTTGTAGCGTGCCTTGTTGATACTCTACACCATTGATTTCAGGATTTCGCATGAGTTGCGTGTCGAATTTGGCATTTTCGTATGATATATGTCCAATGGGGCATAACTTTTTTAGACGGCTAACCCATGTTTGGATATTTTGCACACGACTCTCTAGTGATGGAGGCAACCATCCCTCCTTTCGCTTGCGGTTCAGAAAGCGTGGTTTTCTGTATCTTGTTTTTCGATTTCGTCTTGCTCGACGAAAAGCACGCCTTTTATCTATTCTTTCCTTGATGTCTGTGCGATGGTCAAGTTGCCCTAACCATACCACTTCTTGTCCTCGCAAAATCGCTAATCCTGTATGCCTGCTTCCATAGTCGATTTTTAGCCGATATGTTGCTTTAATTTCTGATTCGTCTACTGATTTTTTCAAGATGATGGTAAATGGAAATCGCCTGTAAATCGCCGCCTTCCCTTGTTTCAACAGCTTTCTTGCAACTGCTTCGTGACAAGGAGCAAGCGGACGTTTGTTTGTGTCTAACACAAAAACCATAGGGTTCTCCCCTTTCCTCTGCATAAAGCAGGTCATATTCTCCTCGACCATGTTATAGATGCTTGTTATGTGCAAGACACTAGCGCTACCCACCACGCTTGTTTAACCTTGCACGACAGAGGAACGGGCTGGAGAAGCACCCGAACGTGTCATGACATCTATAACGTAGGCTCTGTTTCAAGCCTTGGTCTGGTCAACATGGGGCTTACAAGCCCATGACTTTAGTCATTGGGTTGTTGACCTATATCCATAATTTATGATAAATCTACACCGTAAATTCTTAATGTTCCACCTTCGCCATTTGCTTCGCTTGTTCACACGCTCGGACGACTTCATCGAGCGATTTGCCCAACCCTGCTTCCACAGCGGCGATATACGCTCCTTCCACCAATGGGGCATCGGCGATGGCGATATGACCCGTTTTCTCCAGCATTTCGATTGCCAATTCCGCATTCATCAAAGCACTTCCAAGGTCAAACAGAATAACAACCCCTTTTTCCGAATAAACGGACTCAATCGCTTCCTTGATGCGGAAAGCGTTTGTTCCAATCTCTCCATCATTTCCCCCGGCAATTGCGATCGGAACATCAGGCTGAACTTGATTCAATAGTTTTTTTAAACCGCTTACAATTTCCTCACTGTGCGAAATTAATACAAGGCTGACATACTTCATGAATTGATCTCCCCTTTATCCTTCCAGCGCTTCCGCTAAAGCGGCAAACAAAAAATACGAAGAAGCCGAACCTGGATCGATGTGGCCAACCGATCGCTTTCCTAAGTAAGCGGCGCGCCCTTTTTTCGCCTCAAGTTCTTTTGTGTGTTCCATTTTTTCTTTTGCGAGAAGCGCCGCTTCTTTCGCTTGCATGCTTCCCTTTTCCCGCAACAACTCTATGACCGGCTCCCACACATCAACCATCGTTTTTTCGCCAACGCTTGCTTTTCCGCGCGCTTTAATTCCGCTTAACGCCGCTTCTAACGCTGCGACCAGCTCTTTATCATCCGCTTCCTTTTTCCCGTTTAGCGCCAATGACATTTTCAAAAATGCAGTGCCGTATAGCGGCCCTGAAGCTCCGCCTACTTTCGCGATTAACGTCATGCTTACGTCTTTGAAAAGCGAACCGAGATCTTCGTAATTGACAGAAGCAATTTTTTCGACTACTTCTTGAAATCCCCGCGCCGTATTTAGCCCATGGTCGCCATCGCCGATTGCTTGATCGAGCTCCGTTAAATATTGTTTTTGTTGCTGAATTTTATCGTTTGCGATGTTCATCCATCGTTTTGCCTGTTCCACGCCAAACGCCATGATGATTTCTCCTCTCCCTTTATTTTTTCAACGCAATTGTATCGGCAGGCGCATCTAACAATTCGATTAAGGAATCATCCAATTTCAATAGCGATATCGAGCATCCCGCCATTTCCAGAGAGGTCATATATTCTCCGACAAACGTTTCATGAACATGAATTTGCTTTTCCTTTAAGATTTCCAACACTTTTTTATTCACAATATACAGCTCCATTAACGGTGTCGCGCCAAGCCCGTTAATCATCACTGCGACGCGATCGCCTTTTTCTAATTTCATGTCAGCGAAAATTTTGTTCAACAACGTTTCCGTGATTTCGTCCGCTGTTTTAAGCGTTGTTTTTTCAATTCCCGGTTCGCCGTGAATGCCGATGCCAACTTCGATTTCATTTTCGCCAAGTTCAAAGCCTGGTTTCCCCGCTGCCGGCACGGTGCACGGAGTAAGTGCCATTCCCATGGAACGGACGTTTTGCACCACCTTCTTCGCTACCGCTTCTACTTCTTCAAGCGATGCGCCGCGCTCCGCCAGCGCCCCTGCGATTTTATGAACGAACACCGTTCCCGCGATGCCGCGCCGCCCTGTCGTAAACGTGCTGTCTTCCACCGCAACATCGTCATTCACAATGACTTTCGCGACACGAATCCCCTCTGCTTCGGCCAACTCCGCGGCCATTTCAAAATTCATGACATCTCCCGTATAATTTTTGATAATAAGGAATACACCTTTCCCGCTATCGACCGCTTTGATCGCCTCAAGCACCTGGTCAGGTGTCGGTGAGGTAAACACTTCCCCGCATACCGCCGCATCTAACATTCCTTTGCCGACATAGCCCGCATGCGCCGGCTCATGTCCGCTGCCGCCGCCGCTCACGATTCCGACTTTTCCTTTTACTGGAGCATCGTTTCTCACAATCACATTCGTACCCGGCAGCCTTCTCAACCGATCACGATAAGCGGCAACCATTCCTTCCAACATATCATTGACAACTTGATTTGGGTCGTTAATTAGTTTTTTCATCATTCTCTCCCCCTGTTGTATGATTAGATAATTTCTATCTTCTTACATTCTACCATAAATACTGACTATTATTTTTAAATTTTGTATGTCAAAATCGCACAATGAAATCGATGTTTTATTTCCTGTTTGGAACGTTCGTGAACGTAACTATTCACCTCGATAGTAGTATGTAAAGAAGCGCAACACAAATAGGGCATCCCCGTAATAGAAAATGCCCTAAGTGGTAGAAAGAACACGATCGAGCGTGTCGCCTGTCAACAGAAGACATAACGAATCCCACACGTTTTTTTCGTGTTTCGCGAGTGTGGAAACGATGCTTCTTGTGATGCAAAACGACTGGGCGAATGTTTCTTCGCGAAACGTACCCGAAATGTTCTCTTTCACTTTGACCATGCGAAGATCGCGTTCGGCTTGGTTGTTGTCAAAGGGAACATGCACTTCACGTAAGAAACGCAGCGCTTCTTCCTTTCGTTTCTGAAGCCGTCGAACAAAAGCAAGTGCTTTTTTTGGAAGAGGCGTCATCGTTTCCAATCGGTGTTGTGCTCTTTCTAGGATGCGATCATACACTCGTTCCCACCGTTTCGCTTCTTCTTCGGAAAGTGCACCGTGATGGGCTTCGACGGCTTGTTTGGCGGCTAACAGAAACGTGGTCAAGCGCATCGCCCACGTATGCCCTTGTTCGATGAAACCCTTCAATTCACGCAAATGATGGGCGTGACAAAGGGCATGGGTGGCTTGTGTGCATTTCGGATACGTACCGAACCCATCGTGCATCATCGTCCCTTGATACCGCGGAAGAATCCCGATGTCATCAGTCGCTTTCTTTCCACGAGAAACGTGAGGAGCCAAGTACGTATATTTCGATGTACAGGCGACATGCACCCATGCGAGTTTCCCCTTGATGCGCAAACTCGTTTCATCGACATGCAGGATGTTGGATTCAAGTAAGGCGTCTTCGATGATGTCCATATTTGATTCCAACGCTTCGCGTCCTCGTTTCACCATATTGGCAAGAGTTCCCGTACTAATCGAGTGTTGATATAACGCTTCGATTGTATCACTTAAACGCTTGTACGGGATCAATTGGATATGATGTAAATAAACAGCGAGCGCCGTGAGCCGTGGACCGTATTGCACATGATTCGTGACATGGGATGGGAATTCGGCTTGTTGCACGCATCGACAATGCGGACATGATTTCACTTCACGTTCATGTTGTGTCACTTCAATCGACACGGGAGGCAGATCAAACACTTGACGGACATCGACTTTGAACGGTTTGACATCACGTAAAGAAGCCCCACATCCTTGACACGTATGTACACGGTGGACGACACGATGATGTGGATGTTCCACTTGACGGAGCGTCGTCCCCTCATGTCCCTCTTGTCCACCAGGCTTTTTGCCAGATGGTTGACGAGAAGAACGTGTGTTGGCAAAACGGTCAGAAGATGGGGGCAAATGGCTATTGGAGCTGTTTTTTTTCGTGCGTGCTTCCAGCTCTTGAACGCGATACTTGAGTTGTTCATTTTCTTTGCGTAGCTGTTTGTTTTCTTTCAACAGTTGCTCAATGACTTGTTGTTGGTGAGTAATGAGCTGCTTTTGTTGTTGGACTTTGCTGATTAAGCTTTCAACTGTAAATACAGCTTGTTGTACCGTCAACATGTGATTCACCTCCTTGTCTATCAATATTCACATCATAGACAGGAAAAGCAAAAAATATTCAGCTCACTTTATGATGTGGCTGAATAGTTACGAAATATAAATAATGTTGAAAAACATAAGTTGCGACTTTGTAAATAATATGCTCTTTCGAATAAGTACTTGGTGTTCGTCCACAAAATTCAATAGTCATTCTCATTCACTCGCTTGATGTCGAAGATTGCGGAATATACTTATATGTACCGATCAACAATTGTGGAAACCCCATACGCGTTGTCAACTGAGAAATTAACTCCCTTGCATAAGGCCAAATATTGATTGGAACATTTCGTTGCACAAATAGTTTAATCGCTTCTTCTAAGTTCTCTCCCTCCAAATGATTATCATTTGATTTTTGTAACCTGTACTCTAAAATATAAGAAAACTCGATATCGAAAACTTTATTATCAGGATTGTTTTCTTCATGTGCGTTAATATAAAACATAGCTAATGCAGCAAAAAAATCGTCCTTGTAGTACTCTAAACGCTGACCTGTCTGAATATCAACATCGACATTCCCTTGAAATGGATCTGGATAGTAACGTTTACTATTAATGGAATGCAGGTAAAGATTATCTAAATCCACCGCTTGAATTAGACGTTCATATATCTTTTCCATGTTTTTTACTCCTCACTTCCAAATATACGGATATTAACTTGATAAAAAAGACAAGCTCTAGACGAACCTGTCTTTGTGAAATAATTGGATTCAATTTGAAAATAAGCATCAAACTCTTTATTGCGAGTAAACTGTCGATAATCAGATAATATTTGAAACATTGTAAGACGCTGCTTAAATAGATAAGGAAGTTCCATCAACCAGTCAAGAAGATGATCATAGTCTTCAGAGTTCAATTGATAATCGTATCGTTTTTTAAACAAAGAAATGCTTTTTTCGACACGTTCTAATTGAGAGCGATGAATGGAAAACGGATTTAAATTCTTTTCAAATTCTTGAAACATCTTATATCCATCTGTTTCGAACCATGTATATACTTGATTTGCTTTTGAACGCAAATATTCACTCTGATTGGATGAAGTTAGTTTATCACGCACATCTCTTACCTGTTTAAATATCCAGTCAAAAAACTGATTAAAAACATTTGATAACTCAGCTCGATGGTCTTTATATACGGACGGGAAATGTGCTGGATTCCAACGCTGAAAGTTAATGTTTATATAAGGACGTTGTTCAGCCACCCGATACTTTACCTCATAAGACATATAAATCCCTCCTAACATAAGGGAATGCGTACAACTCCTAAGCTTACTATATCATATTTAACAAGTAAATCCACAAAAAAGTATTGACATTTTTCATAATTTTATGCAAGAAGATTGTTTATACATGTCATAATAAATACAAAAACAGCCTCCCGCTGACACTCATTCAGCAGGAGGTTTTCTATTTACTTCCCGTTGCGGCTATGCCATTTCCACGCGCTTTCGATGATTTGTTCTAATGAATATTCCGCTTTCCAGCCAAGTTCTTCGTAAATTTTTTGCGATGACGCGACAAGGCGCGCCGGGTCGCCCGGGCGGCGGTCGGTGTACTTATCGGGGCGTGACAGGCACGCTGCACAAGGTTATCAATATCCATGGCAATGACCAAGCCATCCCCCTAATGTTAAATCTTTGACAAACTTCGAAGCACGGCAGGTATTATCCCATAACAGGGGCTAATTCATCCAATGTTGCACCTTGGAAAGAAGGAATCTCGCACTCAAAGGCTACTTTCAGCCACCAATGAGGTGTTGATTTTTCATTCATATACACAACACGAACAGAAGGGTTCACTCCATTTTCTAACAAGGAAAAGATGGCCTTACTATAAAAAGCCGGAACATATCCAAGCTTCTTCCCCCCATGAGTATAAATAGCAACAGCATGAGGGTCATAAGCGTTTGTTGGTTCTTGTACTAATTTCAACGTTTCGTTAATGGCTAGCCATGTTGCCCAATTTTGAGGAAGATTTTGATGGCGCATGCCATGAACAAAAAAGCTGACGCGCAGCTTGCCATCGTTTTCAAGACGCAGCGGCTGCTCAAAAGAATAAGTGTCGCTGGCTAACCGCCCACGTGTTTGTTGAAGCAAGTCCATCTTAGTGGAATTCTCATCCAGACCTAAATCGGACAAAATGGCTTTAAAATCCGCACGATCTGGTGACGGCAATCGGCGTTCAAACGCCGGAAACAGCTCCTTTGATCGATATATTTTAGTTGGGTCTGGGAAAGCTGGATGCAACATATACCCGTTATTCAATGCATCTTTCAGTTTTCCGTGACCAGAGGCATTATAGGTGTAAGTGAACTCATAATAGCCATCATAATGAGAAAGAGTTCCTATATGATAAAAAGAACGGGTTTTGGGATTTTGCCAAACCACTAAAAGTGTATGAACTTTTTTCATGTTATTGATCACCCCTTCCAATCCACTCCAATATTTTCTTTCTTCGAAAAGGCACTATACTCAATAACCAGTCTTTTTGTGCCTCGCTTAAAATATCTAATGATTGAATAAAATCAGAATACCTTATTAAATCAAATTCAACTAACTTTTGGATACTTTGATGAAACTCATCTGTAAAGTTTTTACTAATATATGTTAACAAGTCTTTAGCTTTGACTTTTTTCTTTTCAAATATACCCGCCTTAACCTTTGTTTTCTCGGTATATTTGTTCATTTCTTGGGGATTCGAAACCATTTGCATGAGCTTTTCATCATCAAATCGAAAACCTAAGGAAACACCGTTATCATAAATGGGGGAGAACTTTGCTCCTGTTTCGAGAAATAGTAATTTCCAATTAAATGGGTGCCTATCTTGATTGCCAATAAGAATATCAAACAATTGCATATCTATAAATTCTGATTTTATGGCCTTCCAATATGCAAACTCCCTCATTATTTTGAATCCAGCATCAATAAGTTCCATGCCCTTCAATGAGGATTCTTGGAGCTTCGTATAATCATCTACTAGTGCTGATAATAAAACTCCGCCTTCTTCAGCCATTTTTGCATCATATTCTTTTACAAAATTTCGCAGAAGACATCCTCTTCTACCATTCCTTGTTACAATTTCCACATCCATCATTTCCAAACCAAATATAGCTCCAATTTCAGCGGCAATTAATTCTGTAATATCCTCCCAAGAAACTCCTTCTTTAAATTGTCGAGGATATTTTATAAGATAATGTATTTTCTCTGGAGATATCAATTCCTCTTTCTCCAATGTACTTTTTCTACCATATCCGATCCGTTCCCAATCACTAACATCTCTCAACAATGCTAATCGTTCCTTTTTGTATAAATCTTATATTCATTTTAACATAAATTTGATACAAACTGTTCATCAGTAGTTCTGATTGAGTCAAGAGTTTGTGGGAGATTTTTTTGATATTTCGATTCTCTGGATATATTTGGTTTAAATAACCTAGTTTTTGTAAGCGTTTTCTAATCCTCTCATCCTGTTTTCGTGCCCTTTTTTCGCTTTTTTAAAACCCTTTCAATGCTTTTAACGCTTGATAAATAGGCGTTCCTGACGAATGATCGAAATAACGGATATTCCCTCGCACCAACTCTGCTACCTTTGTTCCTACGTGCTTCATCGCCTTTTTCACGATCGTTTCTCGTTCCGTTTCTCTTTTCTCCTCCTGCGCAAACACCTCTCCTTTCCATGTCTGAATCGTTAACCCGTCTTTCACGGCTACCATCACGTGTAAAAACGCTCGAATCCCTTCTTCACACCAACCCCGTCCATTTTTTACTCGCTTCGCAAAGACGTGCATCGTTCCCTCTGCACTTCCCATCGGGCGCATTCCGGTCGTATCTATGCCTTTCTCCCGCAACCATTGACGGTAATCACTCAAGCATCCTGGCATCGATTCGATCCGTTGAATCAATCCTTCCAATTGCTTTTCTTTCTTCTCATCCCCTAGGGTGCCTACCGCACTATGCAGTTCGGTTAATAACCCATTTTCATCGAACAAGGCCAGCTTTTTCCGAATCGTCCGGTACCGTGGGTGATCTTTTAAGCATTCACGAATCTCTCGCGCTACGTGGAACCGATCTAGCTGGAAAAACGCTCGCTTCCCGAAATATTCCCGACAAACCGTAATCCACGCAGCTCCATCGCCATTGATCACCACCCAATCCCTCGTGGGGTCATAGCCGTATTCCTCGATCAAAAATCGTTCTAATCCTTCCCACATCGGCTCGTTTGTTTCGTGTACATAGTGCCGTTTCCCAACCAAGGATACCCGTTTCCCGTTGGCTTTCCATCCTTGGTGCACTGCCAAAATCTTTTCTTCTTTCCCTCTTCGCCGACTTCGCTGCCGTTTCACGTATAATCCGTCCGCCTCCACGAACAACACCTGTCGCTCCATTTCCATCGGACGATGTCTATCCACCGTTGCTTGTAACACGAGCTGCCGAATCGTTTCATGGCTCATCACCGCATAACCTACCATCTTCTCTAACGCTTCGGCGGCTTGGCGATACGAAGGGCCGGTAACGGCTAATTCCATGGCGGTTTCCTCCAATAATGGACTCACTCCCTTTGCGCCATCGAACCCGAGGAAGGGATCTAATAAGCACGTATACACGCCTTTTTCTCGATCCAAATAGTAATTGCGCCGAACCTCCACCTCCCCAAAGAGCGTCTGGATGCGTACCGTTCGTTTATCTTTTAGGTAATAGCGTTTTTTATCTCGTTGGTTGGCTAGCTCTTCATCCAGCCGTTCTAGTACCTGTTGAAGCATTGCTCCATAGGTTTTTTGCAACATCGAAAACAATTCCATTTCTATCTCTTTTAATGTTTGCCCATCTGTGATAAACTGTTGCATAGGACTCTCTGACCTCCTGTTGTGGTTTGATTGCACTTATCAACATACAGGAAGAGAGTCCTTTTTGCATCTATTTTGCTCATCCTCCTTCTTTTATCAAGGAAATTCCCCCTTGAACCACATGAAAGAGGATTTAACTTCCTCCCACAAACATTTTACTCATACATTTTTTCGTTCAAGCGATCGTCTACAAAAGAAGAGTAAGCATACATTCGAACTAAAAAAGTTCCATCCTCTTCTTCGCTATGTTCGTTTCCATCTCGGGGATTCATATTTAAGGCTTTCAACCACTTTCGAGCAAGATTATATTCCGTCCCGATTCTGTCAATAAACGTTTGGTGAGTTTGCATAATTTAGCCCCCTCTAATTTTCTGTTTAATTTAAACTTGTTCCCAAATTGCTAAAAAATGCACGGATGAACCTTGTATAGATATTTTTTGGTCATTTACATTAAAATCTGGTACAATTAAATTTCCTTTTTTAACATTCAATACTGCCATTTTCGTACCTTCTGGACAATCATCACGAAACTTACGCAAGGAAGCCCCTGCCTTTAGGCACGGGGAGGAATTGCACCTTACGCAAGTTCCGCCACCCCCTTTCCATAAGCATATCCGTCAAATCGCTGAATGACTTGGACATATCTATAATTTATTCCTTGTGCGATACGCTTTCCGTCCTTGCCTTTAATATCGAAACTTCCAGTCTTTCTACATGCGACTTCGCCAAACCAAACGCCTTGATATTTCCCTCTTGGGACAACAGCCTTAACCATGTCCCCTGTTTGAAAACCAAAGAAGAATTTTTGTCTTGCAAGATAACCTCTTGGGAAGCCATATCTATCTAGGTTTGTACGAGAGCGACTACCACGCCCTTTTGCCTTGATAAATAACACTTCTTTTGTTTTGAAATATAAGTGATTTGTTGTGCTTTCGCCTACACAACAAGCGTCAAAATAATGTGTTTTCGGCAAGTCTAAACGAATACGATTCATTTTTGTTCGTGCACCTGTTCCACACTCGACATCTAATCCTGTCTGCTTTAACACTTCATACGCTTTCCATCTTGTCGAGTTGATAGCACTTGCATCCTTTAATGATTCTTTGACTTGCTTTTGAATGTGCGGATACCCGAATTCTTCTGCTGTCTTACTTCCTTTGCGCTGATTACAGTCATGACAGGCAAGACATAGGTTATCCACTCGGTCTGTTCCACCTCTCGATTTTGGAATGATATGCTCCACTTCAAGTGGAACATTTTCTTTTCCGCAATAACAACACTTCCGCCCAAACTTTTCAAGCAAATACTCCCGTACTTCATATCCTTGTAGCGTGCCTTGTTGATACTCTACACCATTGATTTCAGGATTTCGCATGAGTTGCGTGTCGAATTTGGCATTTTCGTATGATATATACCCAATGGGGCATAACTTCTTTAGGCGGTTAACCCATGTTTGGATATTTTGCACACGACTCTCTAGTGATGACGGCAACCACCCCTCCTTTCGCTTGCGGTTCAGAAAGCGTGGTTTTCTGTATCTTGTTTTTCGATTTCGTCTTGCTCGACGAAAAGCACGCCTTTTATCTATTCTTTCCTTGATGTCTGTGCGATGGTCAAGTTGCCCTAACCATACCACTTCTTGTCCTCGCAAAATCGCTAATCCTGTATGCCTGCTTCCATAGTCGATTTTTAGCCGATATGTTGCTTTAATTTCTGATTCGTCTACTGATTTTTTCAAGATGATGGTAAATGGAAATCGCCTGTAAATCGCCGCCTTCCCTTGTTTCAACAGCTTTCTTGCAACTGCTTCGTGACAAGGAGCAAGCGGACACTTATTTGTGTCTAACACAAAAACCATAGGGTTCTCCCCTTTCCTCTGCATAAAGCAGGTCATATTCTCCTCGACCATGTTATAGATGCTTGTTATGTGCAAGACACTAGCGCTACCCACCACGCTTGTTTAACCTTGCACGACAGAGGAACGGGCTGGAGAAGCACCCGAACGTGTCATGACATCTATAACGTAGGCTCTGTTTCAAGCCTTGGTCTGGTCAACATGGGGCTTACAAGCCCATGACTTTAGTCATTGGGTTGTTGACGTAAACAATCGAACATCAAAAATGCAATATTTGCTGACCGGCTTTTCGTCAAATTTATCTCCGCCGGAGTAGTCGTCTCTTTAAAGTATAGTTTAATAAGATAAGGCTCCCCGTCTATAAATAAACCAAGTTCCGGGTTAACACTAATAGCCAAGTTATCATACACCCATAATTTACTTTGTACATCAAACCACTTAAAATCTTTATACCGTTTCAAAAATCTCCGATACCCTTTAATAGCTTCTTTAATAATTGTTTATACGATTAACTGGAATATCATGAAGTAAGTTATCCAATTGTGAAAAGTCGTTATTCATTGCGTGAATGTTTACAATTTTGTCGCGTAGTTTCTTCCAATAATCTTTTCCAGGACTATATTCGTTATATTTTATTTCTTTTACTTTACGTATCTTTTGACTATCTGGCATTAAGGTAAAATCTAAAAAAGAAGTCATTGATATTTTTATAGGACGAGTTTTCAAAGCTCATCACCTCTAGTCTAAGAAAGTATTAGATTACTAAAAGAAGAAGGCCAAAAATAATAGACCCTCTTACAAAGTACGTAAAACCGTAAATTCCGTTTTTAATTTTGAGTTAGCTCCACTTGTTTTCACCGTTGTTTTGTCAAAAGGAAAACATGACTTATATTCAACATTCACAGGGGGTTTATGTTCATAGATAAGCGCCGCTTCTACTCTTTCCCGATAAGTTGATTCGACATAGCCAAAAGAAAAACATAGCTCTCTACCTAAACCTACGTATTGTTTCCACTCATCCCATTTCTCATGGTTTTTGATTCGTTCATTCACATTATCTGATTCCCCAATATAAATTAAGCGATGGATGGTGACTGTTTTATTTGAAACATTGTGTTTACATTCATAGACACAATAAACTCCTGATTCTTCCGGAATCCCTCTGATATTCGGCTCCCTCCAATAGCCTTTAAAATCAACATTAAATATTTTTTCAGCCAATTTGATCCCTTCTTTCTTTGCTAAAATTTATAGATTTCTTCAAAAAAGAAGGAATTGGGGACTTGACTATCTAATACTTTATAATCAACATAAATATTTGAAGGTAATTTTTTAGGGAAAATTTATAGAAGTCCCCAATTCGTGAAAAGTCCGTTGTTCTGTCAAACAACGGGCTTTTTAATTTGGAGTAGAACGCCGATGGCCACGTACTTTTACACTTTTGCCTCTTACTTTTTTAACGTATGGCTTAACAGGAACAATTTTCTTGCCATCTTTCGTTTTAGCCATAAGCTCGTCCCTCCTTTCATCAAAAAAGAAATATTTACCTATTTACAATTTTTATTATAATCTGTATTTTTAACCGTGACAATATTTATTTAAATAGAATATTATTTTTTCAGCATTTAAACTTTAATAATCCGTGTGTACTATATTATAATTTATACTAACATTACTGTGACGAAGGTGATTCGATGAACAATTCTAGGATTGGTTTTGAAGTTATAAAAAAGATCCTTGAAAAATACGGACCTCTATTAGGAAGTGAATTAAATCAAAAACTTCGAGAAACTATGGATATTTCGTCCGCATATGCTCGAAAAATAATTCAAAGGGCAACAGATAACGAAGTGATTTTTTCCACTAAACCAGTATCGTTCGGAAGAGGACAGTATTTGTATTATTTACAGCACCATAATATTTCAGATGCATTGCAGACAGCATTACAAAAACAGCGAAAAGGATTACATCGAATTTTTCAAAGCCTGGTTCATAATAAAGGAAGGATTTTAACTTCGGAAGCCATCAAAATATCAGCAGCGGTTACCAACCGCAACTTTTTTCCAGCAAATGAGCCAAAAGAGAAAGTGTTAGATAATCTATTACAAATTGGGATTATAAAAGATATATCAAATTATAATGAGATTTCTTATATCATTGCCAAAATGCAAAATATCTCATCCGAAGCTGAACTTTACCCATGGTACAGAAGACATATGGTCAATCGCCTTTTTGCATTAGAGGCTGCTACATGGTTAGAACGTTGTAACATAACAGCGTGGAATCAAACTCATATATTTGATTCTGAGCAAAATCGGGTAGATTTCAATGGACATTTATGGGATGCCGTTGGATTTACCTATCTATATGGCTTTTATGAATCGTATTATGAAAACGAAGAAAAGAAAAAAACACCGTCTTTTGTATTTATGGAAATGCTCTTCCATAGGCAAACTTATTTAGAAGATGTAGAAGGATTTGTAGCCCGTATTGAAATGCAAAGTGCCAGAATGAAAAACTACAAAACAGGAACACGAATCATTCCGATCTTATTTTATCGAACCATTGAAAGAGAAGCATTTGAAATAGCTAAAGAGAAAGGAATTCTTCTTTATTCCATGAGGGACTGGATCGGGGAATTTAGTGTTGAATTATTTGAATACCTCGTTAATCCTTATTATATGGATAATGATTTCTCTAAAAAGTTAGAAACATATTTAAAATCATTACAATTGCTAGGTGGTCAGTATTATAACATTTATCGTGAACTTTTCATTATCAAGCATTCAAAAGCATATTTAGAGCGTGGCTGGAACATAAGACGTCACATTCACTATAGGGTGGGAGAAGATAAATTCTATGCAGATTGGTTAATGTTCGATCATGCAGATACTCCTGTACTTTGTACCTTTATATCCAAATTTTTACCTAAAAAGGAAAAGGAAATGTTGTCATTCTTAGAAAACACTTTCTCAAAATATCAATCCATTTACAGTGACGTAAAAGGTGATTTCATAAAACCAAAATGGATGATTTTTGATGAGGATGGATTGTATCTTCAATCCCCTAATTCATAAACGGAATGCTATAGACTCATTAATAATTAAGAATGTTTTTATGTAAGTGACTAATTCATTCCAGATGAATATCGGATCCCTTCCCATTCTCAATAACCTGTGTTTCGCCAAACTATCGAGGAACCTTAGATTTCACATATAATTAACATAGGATTATTGATACAATAATAAAAAGCCTCCCGTTAACACTCATTTAGCAACAGGAGGCTTTTGACTTTTTAGCTGTACCATTTCCACTCGCTTTCGATGATTTCAACGAATATTCCATTTTCCAGCTGAGTGCATCATAAATTTTTTGTGATGAGGCGACAAAGGGCGCCAAGGCGGCGGTCGGTGTACTCAATAATGGCTTTGCGGCCGATGACTTTTTTCACATGTTTCAATCACTTCGTTGACAGAATAGCCTAAGCTGTTGCATAGGTTATAAATGGCTTTTTTCGACAAGTAACAGGCAACCATACAAAGTAATCAGGATTCTACTGTTTGAGATTGTTTGCTCTTGGAATCGGAATCGTCAATATATTTCGAAATAAATAACAGACCAAAGAAAGACACACAAAAGCCAAGATAATAACTTACTGCTGCTTTAAAAAATAAAAGTTTATATAAGTATACAGGAAGTGCTATTAACATTGCTAACATTGCTATTACGATACTTACTGGGATTAACAAAATCCTCAATATGATATTTATAAAAATATTCACTTTGAGAAGTGAAATAAAGTCATCTAATGAGGTATACAGATCCCAGCCACCCACAAACAACATTTTAAACACCTTACCTAACAAGGCTAATCCATTGTTTAATCCATCAGTAAAATTAAGGTTGTCTTTAATTATAACATGCTCAGAGTCTTTAAAATAATATGTTTTCCATAATATTGTATAGCTTTTGTCAGTGGCTTCGGAAATATGAAAATCTGTGAAAAACATTCCGTAGATTATTACTAAAGAAATTAAAATGGAAATAAATCTTCTCATCCAGTATAAACATCCTCCTTGTGAAAGGTCGTTAAGATGTTCGCGATTTGCCTGATACCTTCTTTTGCTTTTAGAGTTATTGGGATCAATTTCTTTAATAACCGTATTTTACAAAAATCTCTAACCCGAGTTCGACACTTACTAGGCAAACAAATCGTTCACCATCCCTTGCCACAAGGGTTGTTGAACGATTGGGCATACTTCACGCCTGTATCTAGGAGTGAGGCTGACTGTCTAGGATTCTTGGAGAAGGCTCACCCCTACAGCCGCAAAGAGTTAACGCTGTTTGGCAGTGAACTCGGTACATTGGTATAGATATCCATATTTTGAAGAAAAATGTCGTAAAGTTAGTCGTTGTAGTTCAGCCCGCACCTTTCGCCACGCCCTCCCGGGTGCGGATTTCGACAATCCCGACCAATAGAAGGACCAGCCAACTGAGCAGTACATAGGTATCGATGCGGTCTCTCAAGCGATAGTAATTCGAGCATCGAGGGGTGGTATCGCAATAAATCAAATCCACTTTTCTCAGCGGAAGTTCACATCACTTTCTTCCCCATCACCCGTTCTATAATTTTTAATAGGGAAAGTCTTCGCTTTTCAAAAAATTGATGAAAGTTATTAGAGCGTAAGGATGGAACGTCGATCAAATGCGTCTGCAAAATTTGATCTAATTGACTTGACGAAATATTGTATTTTTGCTCTAGTTTATGCAAATACACGCTTGGAGCATCACCACCAATGATGCGGTTCGTCTTATAAGATAAAGGAGTTTTATTCACGATAGAATCGTAAAGGTTTTTATCAATACCGTTGCGTTCGCAATATGCACGTGGGAAAATATGATGAATATCAATGGATTCCCCGTAGTACGTCTGAATATCTATTGGTACACCAGAAAGAAAGTCTTGTCCCCCTTCCCTCATTAGCAAAACATGCAAACCTTTGTAAGCTGCACTATTTCGAGTTCGTAAAGTAAGGAGCCGATCTGCGGAGAAATTAGCTTCAACAATGGTACTTGGTTCTGAGCCCCCGTTAATCCAGTCGATGACTTCCGATAAATCGCGTGCTATTCGAGTCTCTGAAGCACCGCCATAGAGCTCGCCCAACACACCGCACCAATACCACCGAGCGATTTTATTGCGGACATGAATGTTATGCGCTTTGCTCCCCAATTCCACAAAAATGGCCGCTAATGGTATTAACTGCGTTCCGTACGGCAAGTCTCTTGCGGAAAAAACCTTCTGTTCCTGCAAAAATTTCGCCGCCTCAATAAAACCATCCGTTGCTTTATCTGCCCAATCCAGATAATCGGCTAAAGTTAGTTTTAAAATGTCTTTACGCTTACAGCTTACCGCAGCACCAGCTCTCGTTTTTCTCCGATTGTATGTCGTCAATAGAGAAACCGTTTGAAGCAAATCGGTACTGCTAATATCAGCCAAAATCTTGTTGTAAATTTCCCCTGATTTTTTCAGCTTCGCTTCTTTGCTTTGCCAATCATCTCTCAACCGAAAGTTATCCGCTGCAAAAGTGGCTGTAAGCAGCTCGAATACTGTTAACGATACGCCACCAGTGTTTACATTTTCAAAAACTTGACAAACCGCTTCCTTCGGAGTTTGCTTTCTAAGCATAATGACAGGAACTTGATATTGTTGAAAACGAGGAAACACTTCAGTCATTAATCTTTGCCATTTCAATGATCTCTCCGCGATTTTATTTGAATCTGAAAAGTAACGGGTTTGCCATTTTAACAACTCAGCTGGATCAAACAACAAATTGATTGGCAACATCCCTGCTTCGCACTCTTTGTCCAAGTCGGAATAATCAGCAATAATTTTATTGCCCGGTCCTTTAACTATTCTATCTTCAGGAACGCTAACGATCGTTTCTTCTCGATCAACATTCGGATCCAAAATTTTATCGATATCAATGTAATAAAATCTTTTGATTTCTCTCCCCCTCGCATCTCTTGTAAGAACAGGCGTTTTCAGCTTCAATGATTGGAATAAGGAAGTGAGTCGTTGTTGCCCGTCAAGAATTAATCTTTCCGGCTCAACTTGATTATTGTTAGTTACCCCTTCAATAGGTCTAGGAGCAAAACGAACGTTTGGGTTGCCTGTTTGAAGCATCATCACTGCGCCGATAGGATAGGAAAGAGAAATACTAATTAAAAGATTTCTAATCCGTTCATCATCCCAAACCCACTCTCTTTGAAAATCAGGCAGTTGTGTTCTGCAATCTTTGATACTTTCTAGTAAATCTAATAAACTCTCTACCGTGCTATCAAAAGTAGTAATCGAATTCATTTTTTCTCCCCTCATAAATAGTAACCAGCCCATTACTGGCTAATTTGCTAGAATACAACAAAAATAGTTACATATAGTAGTCATTTTCTCTGGCAATGAACCATATTTCCCCCCTTTAGGCGCAGAAACGCCTTTCCCTTCTAGAGCTACTCCAACAGTGTTGCCCACATTTGTTCCGCAAATAGCTGCTGATTCACTTTTCTATCCTCCATATTTGCCATATTGACATCAATCCTTTTATTTCTACACCCATTCACCCCAATCCTTTTCCTTCCATAACATTTTTATGAAAATATACCCACGATGTATGTACTACTAACTCTCTTACCACCAACCGTCAAGCAAGAGTCAAACCGTTGCCGCCACGCAAGCACTATCAACAAAAAACACACAATATTCAGTTATTTATACTAGCCACCCTTGCAACAAGGGCGGCCTGCCCTTCTCACCCTTTCCGCTGATGCCACTTCCACGCGCTTTCGATGATTTGTTCTAATGAATATTCCGCTTTCCAGCCAAGTTCTTCATAAATTTTTTGCGAGGAAGCGACAAGGCGCGCCGGGTCGCCCGGACGACGGTCCGTATATTCAATGACGGCTTTACGTCCAGTTACTTTTTCACATGTTTCAATCACTTCTTTGACGGAATAGCCTAAGCCGTTGCCAAGGTTATAAACGGCGGTTTTCTTTTTGCCTGACAATAAAGCTTCCAGCGCTAAAATATGCGCCTTCGCTAAGTCGGTGACATGGATATAGTCGCGAATGCATGTCCCGTCTGGTGTATCATAGTCCGTACCGAAGACGGAAATTTTGTCGCGCTGGCCTAACAAGTGCTGCAAGACAATCGGAATCAAATGGGTTTCTGGGTTATGGTCTTCGCCAATTTCTCCTGACTCGTGCGCCCCAGCCGCGTTAAAGTAGCGAAGGACGACATAGTTCAAACCATACGCAGAAGCAAAATCCGCTAAAATTTGTTCGATCATCAACTTTGAACGTCCATACGGATTAATTGGATTTGTTGGGCAATCTTCCGTAATCAATTCGACATTCGGAATTCCATACGTCGCCGCGGTTGACGAGAAGATAAAGTTTTTCACATTATACTTTAGCATCGTCTCTAGTAACGTTAAGGTAGCGGCAACGTTGTTTTGATAATATTTCAGCGGATTCACCACCGATTCGCCGACTAAGCTGTTCGCCGCAAAATGCATGACGGCTTGAATCGGGTATTTTTCAAAAATCGGCTCAAGATCCGCTTTGTTCCCTAAATCCCCTTGCACAAACACCGCGCGGTCATCCACTAAATAGCGATGGCCAGTCGATAAGTTATCAAGAACGATCACTTGCTCTTTTTTCACTAATTCTTTCACTAAATGACTGCCGATATAACCGGCTCCGCCGACAACGAGAATCATATACAATCCCCCAATTATACATTAACTATTTGATGGACTATAGCCATTACCGCGTTTTCTAATGCGGCAACAAGTTCTTCGCTCTCTTGTAACGATGTTCCTCTCACGCCAAAGTAAAACTTCGCTTTCGGCTCTGTGCCTGATGGGCGCAAACAGAACCATGCGCCATTCGCAAGATGATATTTCAACACGTTCGAACGAGGCAAGTCAATCGTCTGTTCTTCCCCTGTCGCGACAATGGTGCGCTTGCTTATCAAATAGTCTTCGATCGCGACAACTTCGACACCGGCGATTTCTTTCGGCGGTTCTTTACGGAAGGTAGCTAGAATATTGGCAATTTGCTCGGCGCCGTCTTTTCCTTTTAACGTTAGCGAATGCAATGATTCCCGATAGTAACCGTATTTTTCAAAAATCTCTAATAATCCTTCATACAATGTTTTTCCCTGCGCTTTATAATAAGCCGCTACTTCTGCGGCAAAAATCGCCGATTGCACCGCATCTTTGTCGCGGACAAAGTCACCGATTAAATAGCCATAGCTTTCTTCATAACCAAATTGGAACGTGTATTCTTTCGTCCGTTCAAACTCGTTAATCTTCTCGCCAATAAATTTAAACCCAGTCAACGTATCGATCGTTGGCAAACCATAATGCTCGGCAATCGCGCGGCCGATTTCGGACGTCACGATCGTTTTCACAACGACACCATTTCCCGGCAATATTCCTTTCGCCTGCTTTTGTGATAATAAATATTCTAGCATCAACGCACCCATTTGGTTGCCCGTTAAGACAACATATTGTCCTTCAAGGTTTTTCACCGCGACACCAAGACGATCCGCATCCGGGTCTGTCGCCATTAAAATGTCGGCATCAATTTCTTCGCCATATTTTATCGCAAGTTCAAACGCTGCGTGTTCTTCCGGATTTGGCGAGGCAACAGTGGAAAAGTTCGGGTCTGGAAGTTCTTGTTCTTTTACAACCGTCACGTTTTCGAAACCAAATGCTTTTAAACCAGCGCGGACTAACTTATTGGCTGTGCCATGCAAAGGAGAAAAAACAATTTTTAAATCTTTCGCCACTTCCGCAACCATTTCTGGATTTAGTTGAATCGTTTTTAATTGCTGAAGGTAGGCTTCATCGATTTCTTCGCCGATATATGTAAGCAGTCCGTTTTCCAGAAGTTCTTGCTCGCTTGCTACTGCAACCGTCAATTCATTTTCGACGGCATTGACGTATTGAATAATCGCATCTGCCACAGCTGGCGGGATTTGTCCGCCGTCTTGCCCATACACTTTAAATCCGTTATACTCAGGCGGATTATGGCTTGCGGTAATGACAACACCGGCAAACGCTCCGAGATAACGAACGGCAAACGACAGCTCTGGCGTTGGACGAAGCTCTTTAAATAAGTAAGCTTTAATCCCATGCTTCCCAACCGTCTTTGCCACTTCCAACGCAAACTCCGGTGACTTATGGCGGGAATCATAGGCAATCACGACACCGCGCTCTTTCGCTTCTTCGCCTTGTTCAACAATATAACGCGCTAATCCTTCCGATGCTTTGCGAATGGTATAGATATTCATTCGATTCGTACCAGGACCAATTTCCCCGCGCATCCCGCCTGTACCGAATTCTAAGTGTTTGTAAAAGCTATCTTCAAGAGCTTTTTGATTATGCTGCATCAAAATTAATTGTTGCTTCAATTCTGCATCTATATAGGTTGTAATAAAGAATTTCCGATCTCCATGTTCCGTCTTTATCACCTGACAAGCTGGCACGGTGACAAGAAGAGCGAACAATGCCATGTAAAACAAAATTGCAACTTATATAGCTTTGGATATGAAAGCCATTTTTCTACTGCCGCTTTATATGTCATCTTTCTGTCCCCCTTTGTTGTTTACGGATGTGATACAATTCCTTTGATTTGAAACGTTCCAATTTATCGGGGCGTGACAGGCACGCTGCACATATCCAAAGTTATTTTGGCCATGACGGTGAAGAGACAATGCATCGTAAATTTCCGCTTACTGTAAAACTATCAAGTGAATGAGGCAGAATAAAATGGTCTCCCTTCCGAACTCGATACGTCCGTTGGGAGGTATGGAGATCTCCTTCCCCCTCAAGGACGCTAACTAATAAAAAGTGATCTACTTGCTTAACATGCCACTCTCGTTCAATATCCCATTTTTGTACGGTAAAATACTCATTTTCAACAAATGTTGTAATCCTCGCACCAGTTGTTTGAATCACATATGGCTCGTAATGCACATCAACATGAGGAACAACAACGACATCGATTGCCTTAGCTAAGTGTAATTCTCGTTTATTCCCTTTCTCATCTATACGATCGTAGTCATATATACGATACGTCGTATCTGAGTTTTGTTGTGTTTCAAGGACAAGCGTTCCTTCACAGAGCGCATGTACTGTACCACTTGGTACATAAAAAAAGTCCCCGGGACGGATGGGTACTTTCCGAAGTAAATCATGCCAACGTCCTTCTTCCATCATTTGTCGTAATTCTTCTTTTGTTTTTGCATAATGCCCGTATATTAGCTCTGCCCCATCTTTACAGTCGATAATATACCAACATTCTGTTTTTCCTAATTCTCCATGTTCATATGTACGCGCGTATTCATCGTTTGGATGTACTTGTACCGATAAATCAGCATTTGCATCTAAAATTTTTGTCAATAGAGGAAAACGGTCAGCTGGAAAATGACCAAACAGTTCTGGATGCTGTTCCCACAGCACGCCTAACGTTTTCCCCCGGAACGGTTCGTTAGTCACGATCGTCTGTCCGTTTGGATGGGCAGAAATGGCCCAGCATTCCCCCGTTCGCTCCGAAGGAATGTCATAACCAAACTGCTCGCGAAGACGATTTCCGCCCCAAATACGTTCTTGAAACACTGGTGATAAAAAGAGCGGTATGTTGTTCATGATCATTCCCCCCCTCACACACTAAGCTTGAAACGTATCAAACAATTGTAAAACATCCTCTACTTTTCGTATAGTTAATAACTGTTCCCTAAACGCATCATCCATCAACTTTCTCGATAACAGCTGCAAAATTTTCAAATGCTCATTTCCTGCATACTGTTCAGGTACCGCGATCATAAAAATAAGCTTCACCTTTTCTCCATCCAAGCTATCCCAGTCTACTCCCTCCTGCTTCACCCCAAACGCTAGACAAGGATGCTTAACCGCATCACTTTTCCCATGTGGAATTGCAATACCAAACCCAATTCCTGTACTCCCCTCACGTTCCCTGTCATATAACGCCTGTTTATACCCCTTTCGATCAAGTAATCCCCCAGCCTGATCAATCAATTCGATCATCTCTTCCATAATTTCATCTTTTGTCGTTCCTTCCAAGTGCAATTTGACTAATTGTTCCGTCAGCAACTGTGTTAATGTCATCGTCCTCGACTCCTTTTATAAACATTGATAAAACTGATTTACCGTTTTTGCTTGCTTCAGCTGTTTTAGCGTTCCCTCATCCTCTGATAGAGCAACTAACTCTTGAAACAGCTGTTTAATACGCTCTTTTTCCTGCATACGATTAGCGATCATGAAAACGAGCTGAACTCGATCCTCCCCCCAAACAATCGGAGCCTGCAATCTCCCAACCGCAATGACTGATTTTCGGATGAACTGTACTTCTCCGTGTGGAATTGCCATGTCGTTCCCAATGTAAGTGGAAGATAAACGTTCCCGCTCATTCACACTTTGTTTATACTCCTCATATACATACCCATATTGATAAAGTTGTTCTGCTAAATAATTCATCACACACTCTCGGCTTTCAAAAGGAAGATCAAGAAAAATAAGCCGCTCATCTAGTAAAGATTTGAGCACTTCATAAGATTTCCCTCCTGGCTCTTGCACTCGTAAACGGAACAGCTGATCCTTAATTGTTTCTAACTCCCGATCTTGAAGCAACGGACTAACCGTAATGACCGGAACAGGTATGTCCATAGGTAAAGGAACGGTGCTAATTAAAAGATCCGGTTTCTTCTCTCCTATTGATTCACTCAATTTAGAAACCGAAGCGATCCCAACAACATCAATTTCAGGAAAAACTGACTCCAATTTCGCCTCGACAAAACGAGAAGTTCCAGCACCTGTTGCACAAACGACAAGCACTTTCTGCCGTCCATGTTGCTTATGCTTCACCCGCTCAAACGCCGCTTGAATATGCAAAACAATATATGCGATCTCATCCTCAGGGATATTCAACTTTATTATTTTTTCCATCTGTTTCATAAACGAAAGCACAATTTCAAATGAATAACGATATGTTCGCTTAATTTCGCGCAACATCGGATTTGTAATTGACAGCCCGTTGCGTAGGCGATTGAATGTGGAATGGAGATGGATCGTCAAACCTAGTAATAACTCTTTGTCATTCATGCACCTCGCATCGATATGATCCGCGATATGCTCAATAAGCAAACGTGTCACTTGTAGTGCTTCCTCATCTACTTGACTGAAAAACTGTTCTACCCCTTTGGCAAGACGGACACGGTCATAACGAATTCTTGCACCTAACAAATGTAAAGTCATGTAACCTACTTCAGCTGCTGGAATTTTGATAGCGAACCACATTTCAATTTTTCTTGCTAATTGTTCGGCTAACTTGTACTCCCTTTTTTGTTGTAATTCTTCTAATTGGATGGGATTCATTTGAATACGATAACCTTGTTTCATTCTCTTGACGGCAATAGCGATATGAATTGTAAGACTTATTATCGCCTCATCGGTTAACGGAAATGACAACGTTGCCTCAAGTTCTTGAACCGCCTTTTCGATGAATGCAACTTCATATGGCTGTATTACATCGGCAACCATTTTCAGCTGCTGCTCATTCAACATATAGTAGGCGTGATCAACGAACAACTCGACTAACTTGGATAAAGCAGCACGCCAATTTTTCTCTTCCCCTTCGACCTTTAATCCTAAATTAGGTTTACGGATCAACTTTAAATGGAACGAACGTAGCCAATAATCAATCTCTTCCAAATCATCATGGATAGAAGTCTTGCTCATATAAAATCGGTCGGCCAGCTGTTGCATCGTCATTGGCTTGTCCGCCATCAATAAGCATTTTAACAACTGAAGCTGACGTTCCTCATTGTCGTTCATACGTAAAAGATCGCGAAACAAAGTCTCTTTCTCTTCATTGTCCCCTTCCAATCGCACCCCGACGCTCGGTTTTCGCTCAATTTTTAATGTCGGATACCGTTGTAACCATTGGTCTATCACCTTTAAATCATTACGAATAGTTTTCTCTGAACAACGTAAATCATCAGCAAGTGAAGTGACAGATAAATAATGATTCGCGTCTAATAACGCTTTTATAATTTTTTTATGTCGAGAAATCACCACTGTCACCACCTTCACTCCATTTGTAAAATGAGAAGGGGGAATCGTGTTCGACATCCTCCTTCCCCTTTATCACTTCTCCACCTATACCGGTTTTTTCACCGCATTGACAAGCAAAGCTGTGACAATCATACCGACAACAATGGAAACGAAGAACATCGGTACATTGTCCACCGCACGAAATACTGCGACGATCGGGCCACCATGTGGAACATGATCGGCAACATTACTCAACATCGCAATGACCGCTCCGGCCATAGAGCCAATCATAATGCTAGGAATTACCCGCAACGGATCTCGCGCCGCAAATGGGATCGCCCCCTCTGTAATCCCAACAAGCCCCATCGCAAGAGCAGCTTTCCCTGCCTCGCGCTCCTCATTCGTATATTTTGTTTTACTTAACAATGTAGCTAACCCTAAACCGAGTGGAGGAACACAAATGGCTACAGCAATCGCCCCCATAATATTCGCATGCCCTTCCGCAATCATTGCGGAACCGAATAGGAAAGCAACCTTGTTTACCGGCCCCCCCATATCGAAGGCAATCATTGCGCCTAAAATCATCGCTAATACTACTTTGCTTGTTCCCTGCATACTATTTAACCATGATGTTAATCCTTCCATCATTCCCGCAATAGGTTGACCAATAACGAAAATGAATGCGGCCGCAACAAATAAAGACGATACAATCGGGATAATCAAAATCGGCATAATTGGTTGAATCATTTGAGGAACCCGAATTTGCTTAATTGCTTTTACAATGTATCCTGCTAAAAACCCTGCAATGATACCACCAATAAAACCAGCTCCTGCGTCACTGCCATAAAAACTACCGTTTGCCGCAATGTAACCACCGACCATCCCCGGTGCCAACCCTGGGCGATCAGCAATACTAACCGCAATGAAACCTGACAAAATTGGTACCATAAATGTGAAACTCGCTACACCGACGTCTAAAATACGATTCCAGATCGAACCTTCGGGAATGACTAGCCCTTTTGCCGTTGGCTCTCCTCCGATCGCAAGCGAAAGCGCAATAAGCAATCCGCCGATCACAACAAACGGAATCATATATGAAACACCATTCATCAAATTTCGATATATAGGATTTTGCTTCTCATTTCGCTCTTTTTTCGCTTCCGCTACACTCTTCAGCTTCTCTACCACTTCATATACCGGCACTTCGTTTCGCTCAAAGCGTGCAATCAACTCCTCCGGACGACGAATGCCATCCGTAACCGACACTTCCAACACCCGTTTCCCTCGAAAGCGACTTTTATCCACTTGCTTATCCGCCGCAATAATCACCCCATCGGCTTGTTCAATATCTTCTCGTGTCAACTCATTTTCCACACCAATGGAACCTTGAGTTTCCACCTTCATTTCATGTCCCATCCGTTCAGCTGCCTTCGCTAACTTTTCTGCCGCCATGTACGTATGGGCAATTCCATTTGGACAAGATGTAATCGCTACAAATTTCATCCATCTCTCCCCTTCTGTAAGCGCTTTATTTGTTACACTGTTATTATAACGGACAATCCGACCAACATTATCACAAATTTTTACCGTAAATTGTGGTAAAATACAAATCATTACCGTGCAAGGGGGAGAAGACAAATGTTCACACAACTACATCACATAGCAATTATCTGTTCGAATTATGAACGATCCAAACATTTTTACACACGTGTTTTACAACTACCAATCATTCACGAACATTATCGCGCTGATAAACGATCATATAAGTTAGATTTGCAAATCGGGGATTTACAACTAGAGCTTTTTTCTTTCGAACATCCACCAAAAAGACAAAGCTATCCTGAAGCATGTGGCTTACGCCATCTAGCATTTGCAGTAGATTGTATTGAGGAAACGATCGCTTATTTACAAGCGCATCACATTGAAGTCGAACCGATTCGCATCGATCCGATAACGGGGAAAAAGTTCACATTCTTTCAAGATCCAGATCAATTACCACTTGAGTTGTATGAAAGGGGATAGATGGGGAAAACTCCCCATCACTTCATTTGATATAAAGCATCTTCCACAAGCGACATAACGGCTTGTTCAAGTTCGGCTAACAGCGCATCACTTTCTTTTTGTGACTTGCCTTTTACGCCAAAATAAAATTTCGCTTTCGGCTCTGTGCCTGACGGGCGAACACAAAACCATGAACCGTTGGCTAGTTCATATTTCAACACATTCGATCGTGGCAAACAAAGCGATTGCTCTATACCGTTTTCCCATCGTTTGCCCACAGCGTAATCTTCCACTGCAACAACCTCTACACCAGCGACTTCACGTAATGGTTGTTTGCGGAACGAAGACATGATGTGAGCAATTCGCTCTGCCCCTTCTTTTCCTTTTAACGTTAACGAACGCAATGACTCTTTATAGTAGCCATACTTTTCAAAAATGTCCATTAGTCCTTCATATAACGTTTTGCCTTGCGCTTTATAATACGCTGCTACTTCTGCCGCAAAAATAGCTGACTGCACCGCATCTTTATCGCGAACAAAGTCACCGATTAAATAACCGTAACTTTCTTCATATCCAAATTGGAACGTGTATTCTTTCGTTCGCTCAAATTCGTCGATTTTTTCACCGATGAACTTAAAGCCAGTTAACGTATCGATCGTTTCGAGTCCATAATGCGCGGCAATCGCCCGACCGATTTCTGATGTCACGATCGTTTTCAATACGACACCATTCTTCGGCAAGATGCCTTTTGCTTGTTTTTGTGATAACAAATACTCTAACATTAACGCGCCCATTTGATTACCAGTTAAAACGACATACTCTCCTCGTATAGTATGTTTAGAAAGATTTTTAAATCGAATTTCCAGTTGGATATGCTCCTTGACAATCGCATATGTGTAAGTGATTTGCCCACGGGGGAGGGGCGCGCCCCTCCCCCGTGGATGGCACTACATCGGGGTTGGACTTTTCGCGATGTTCTTGGATAATGGTCTTAGGATCATCGGGGACACTCTTCTCTCTCCTGTAGCTTTGACTACTTAGAAAGTCTGTCTCCCCGGCTCCTGTTCGGACTTCTAACCCGCAGGCTGTTCCCGTTGGTTTCCCATGCTGGAAGGAGCAGCTTCCAGGCAGCCCATGGCCCAACGTGAGTTCTCATATGCGAGGGTGACTGGTCAACAGGCGCGGTCCGGGGGCATCCCGAAGAGTCCCAACCCCACGATCCTACTACGATTGGAGGTGATCTCATGAAACTCTACGTCGGGATTGACGTGAGCTCAACGGACTTATACACGTGTATCATGGATCAAGAAGGAAACACGTGCGCCCAATTCAAGGTGGACAATCATCTCCTTGGCGCGACCTTCCTTCGCGATCAAATCCTCCTGTGGGCCAACAAGCGCCAACCATCCGAAATTCTCATCGGGATGGAAGCCACTTCGGTCTACAGCTGGCATCCAGCGATGTTTTTCCACCAACAGGAGGAGCTGAAGTCTTGGAATGTCAAGGTGTTTACCATCAATCCAAAGCTCATTCGCAAATTTAAAGAAGCGTACACTGACTTGGATAAAACGGACGGCATCGATGCGTGGATCATCGCCGATCGGCTTCGCTTTGGCCGTTTGAAAGTGACAGCTGTCATGCAAGAACAGTTTATCGCCCTTCAACGGCTCACGCGCATGCGCTATCATCTCGTCCATCAGCTGACTCGGGAAAAGCAGTACTTCCTCCAACACTTGTTTTACAAGTGCAGTTCCTTTACCCAAGAGGTGGACAGCTCCGTGTTCGGACATGCCATCTTAGAGCTTCTTCTCGAGTCGTTTAGCTTAGACGAAATCAGTCAGATGGACGTGCAACAGCTCGCTGACTTCTTGCGCCAAAAAGGACGCAATCGCTTTGCCGATCCGGAATGCATCGCCAAGTCCATTCAAAAGGCGGCTCGTTCGTCGTATCGGCTTTCCAAATGTGTCGAGGATTCCATCGACTTGCTTTTAGGGCTATCAATTCAATCCATCCGTAGCCTTCAAGCGCAAATTAAAGAGCTAGATAAAGCGATTACTCGCCATTTGGAAGGCATCCCAAATACGTTACAAACGATTCCCGGCATTGGTCCGGTCTACGCCGCTGGCATCTTAGCCGAAATTGGACAAATCGAGCGCTTTGACAACCAAGCCGCCTTAGCAAAGTATGCAGGTTTGACTTGGTCTAAGCACCAGTCCGGTCGGTTCCAAGCCGAGGAGACTTCCCTCATTCGTTCCGGCAATCGCTATCTCCGTTACTACCTAGTGGAGGCTGCCAACTCGGTACAACGGCATGATGCGTCGTTTCGCACCTATTACCGGAAGAAGTATGAGGAAGTACCAAAGCACCAACACAAACGAGCCCTCGTCCTCACCGCTCGAAAACTCGTGCGTGTGATCGATGCGCTGCTACGCAACGGTCAAATCTACACGCCAAGAAAGGGGGAAGATCGATAGGGGTATCGATCTAACTGATTTTGCATTAAAACCCAGTTAATGACATAAGACAAGACTGGGCTTCTTAAGTATTGCCTTTTTTCGGGTCATCGGACAATCGAATTTCCAATTTCGATGATTTTTCACCTTGACATATTACCGCAGGACTTTGTCGTTCTTTACCGCTACTCCAAGTCGATCGGCGTCCGGATCCGTTGCCATTAAAAGATCGGCGTTTATTTTTTCACCGTATTCCATCGCCAAAGCAAACGCCGCGTGCTCTTCTGGATTTGGTGAGGCAACGGTTGAAAAATTCGGATCTGGTTGTTCTTGTTCTTTCACAACGGTCACATTTTTAAACCCGAACGCTTCTAATCCTTTCCGCACGAGCATGTTCGCTGTTCCATGGAGCGGAGAAAAAACAATGTTTAAATCTTTCGCGACACTCGCCACAAGTTCCGGGTTTAATTGAATTGTTTTTAACTGCGCAATATACGCCGCATCAATTTCTTCCCCGATATACGTTAACAGTCCTGCTTCAAGCAGCTCTTGCTCACTCGCCACAGCCACCGCTAATTCATCCTCTACCGCATTCACATATTCAATGAGTACATCTGCGACCGTTGGAGGGATTTGTCCCCCATCTTTGCCATATACTTTAAACCCATTATATTCGGGTGGATTATGACTTGCCGTAATCACAACTCCAGCGAACGCACCTAAATGCCGAACCGCAAAAGACAACTCTGGCGTCGGACGAAGCTCTTTAAACAAATATGCTCGAATGCCGTGTTTTCCTACCGTCTTCGCCACTTCTAACGCAAACTCAGGCGATTTATGCCGGGAATCATAAGCAATGACTACCCCACGCGCTTTTGCCTCTTCCCCTTTCTCGACAATGTAACGTGCCAATCCTTCCGCTGCTTTTCGAATCGTGTATATATTCATCCGATTCGTCCCAGGTCCAATCTCCCCGCGCATTCCGCCTGTGCCAAATTCTAAGTTTCTATAGAAACTATCTTCAAGCAGTTTTTTATCCGCTTGCATCGAAAGTAATTGCTGTTTTAGCTGTTCATCTAAATGTGGATATGAAAGCCATTTTTCATTTTTTTCTTTCCAACTCATGTTGCTTTCCCTCCTTGTCTATGGATGCGACACGATCACTTGCACATTTCCTTTCACTTGAAACGTTCCAAGTTGATAAGGAAGAGGCAAGCAGGTTCCCCTTCTTCCGTAACAATCGTTCCTGTAAATTCTCCGAAGCGACTTACACTCTGATCGTTTGAATGTGCAGAAATTGACCAACACTCCCCTGTTCGCTTGGAAGGAATGTCATATCTAGTTAAATCCTTTCGTTTTTCGTTCTTAACACGCGCAAAATTTCTTTTGAGATGATATCTGTTTGATTTCCAAAAAAACCACCATCATGTGTATGCTGACTCTGCAGCTCATCGATAAATTCTTCGTTAATGACAAACTGACATAATTCATCCCATGTAATCGTCTTACACAAATGATTGGCCTTTAAAAATGAAATCGTATTTTGATCTTCTTTCATTGTCTGGCGGTCTAAAATCAATAATGGTTTACGATTACATACTGCTTCGCTGACGATTCCCCAACCTGGTTTTGAAATGACTAAATCCGCTGCGGCAATATAATGTTGCGATTCGAGATAGTCTTTGGGAATTGCGAAAACGTTTGGCCGTTTCACTTGAACATTCGATGAAACGATAAACATACAATTAGGACTATCCCATATCGGTAGACGTTCTAGTTGTCCGACATCGATTTTCATCCCAAGTCCGAAGAACACAACGAATTGCTCGCCATTTGGATTCATAAGCTGCCTTATTCTATTAACTTCATTGCTGTCTACGTTTCTGGCAAAAAAGCCAAACTGCTTTGTTCCTTTCATCCCCCAATTCGGCTCTTTACTTCCAGCTAAAGAGAAGAAATAAGTCATTTTTTCATAGGCCTCTTTTAAAGGTTCACGCAACGAATCAGCAATTAATCCTTGATATGCCGTGTGCCAAGTAAAGTTGGATATACCAAGGGAAGGGATTCCTAGTGTATACGCTGCTTCAAACGGAAAAGCGGAAATATCGGAAATGACGAAATCTACCTTATTTGTCTGTAAAAAATCACGTTCTTGTTCGATTAGGAAATTCCACTTTTTGAGATACTTTTCATATTCAACATTTAATTTTTCGACATCCGGCTCAATCGAGTCTTTTTGCAACATATAACCAATATCCGTTTCAATCGTGCAGAATGCTACGCGATTCTCGTCCTTCAAAGACTCTCGCAAAAAGTGAAGGGCAAACGAGTGACAAATAATAACTCTCAAGTCTTCCTCCATCGCTAACAAATGACGAATGAGCGCAACACTTCTTGCCGCATGCCCAAAACCGTAATCAGAAATATAGTAAGCAATCGTCTTCATCGGTTTACCCAGGCCTCTCTATTTCTTTGCATAAAAAAAGAACGGGGAGAAAATCCCAGTTAACCATTAAGAAATCACTTTTGCTTTTGATTTTTGGAAGTGACGAATCACATCGGCCCAATCAAAATAAAGTCTCACAAAATCTTCATCACTAATACCAGAACCTGTTTGCACTTCAATAAACTCTAATTCCGTAATCGCACGAATTCCATGTTTTCGTCCTGCTGGAAGATGAATGATATCCCCTGCTTTTACGCGGGTAATATATTCATCTAACGCTAGTTCCCCTTCACCGCGAACAATCGTCCATACTTCGTCTCGTAAATTGTGATAGTGGTAGCTTGAGTTTTTCCCTTCATGAATACAAATTCGTTTTGTTACCATTTCTTGTCCATCTTCATATTTGGCATAGTCAAGAACGCGCGACCAGCCCCAAATCCTCTCTTCATACATTGGCGGCTGATGAAAACCGTTAATTAAATCTTTAATTTTCGGGCTGGAAGCTTTATCGGCAACTAAGATTCCGTCTGGGCTTGCGGCCACAACAAGATCTTTTGTACCAATCACTGTCACAGGAATATCAAGCTCATTAACTAAATGGGTATTCACCACATCTTCCGCTAGTACGCCTTTCCCAATTTGCTTCGTTGCCATTTCCTCTGTCAGCGTATTCCATGTACCAAGGTCTTTCCAATAACCATCATACGGAAGCACAACAATATGATTTGCTTTTTCGACTACCTCGTAGTCAAAACTAATTTTCGGCAACGTATCGTATTGATTGGAAAGCTGATCAAAATGAAGCGGAATGCCTTTCTCAATTAGAAGATTGACTAAATATTTTAATTTAAACGCAAATACACCGCAGTTCCAAAAAGCGTTCATCGCAATTAACGTTTGCGCCTTTTCTTCACTTGGCTTCTCTGTAAAGTGATTTACAACAAAATATTCTGCACCTTCCGCCTTTTCCTTAGGAACAATGTATCCATATTTAGAAGAAGGATACGTCGGTTTTACACCAATTAACGCCAACTCTGCATTCGAATGCTCAAGAACACTTTCTAATTCTTTCATTCTTTGAAAGAAAGAATCTTCCACATACGGATCCACCGGCAAGACAACGACCGTTTCCTCTTCTGATATATTCTCGACCGTATATAAATACGAAGCTGCCAGCGCAATCGCCGGAAACGTATCGCGGCGCTCCGGCTCAATAATTAGCGGTACATCTGTCCCTAATTGGCGATGAATCATATCGCGCTGCATTTTCGATGTCGCAATGACCGCAGACCCAGCCAGCCCAACGGCTTCTAACTGCCCCCAAACCCGCTGCACCATCGACTGTTTCTCGCCATTCTTTCCTTCCAACACTTTTAAAAACTGCTTCGAACGCGTATCATTCGACAAAGGCCAAAGTCGTTTGCCAGATCCGCCGGATAAAAGGACTAGTTTCATTTATAACCCTCCATAATAAAAAAATCAGATCTTAAACGATCTGATCTATGCATTCATTATTAGACTGTTTGGAATTGATAATTATAAATTGGTTTGCGACCAATCGAATGGTATTCAATAGGATATTTTTGCACTTCATTTAAGCTATAACAATTCCGTCCGTCAAAAACGATTGGTTGTTTCATCTTCTGAACATATATATTTAAATCTAAATCCTTAATTTGTGCCCATTCCGTAAGAATAAACGCCATATCTGCATTTTCAAGCGCAGCCTCAATGGATTCTGTGTATACTACCTCTTGTGGCAGAACCTTCTTTGCATTTTCAACCGCAACTGGGTCGTAAGCAACGACTTCCGCTCCTTCAGCAATTAGCTCTTTGGAAATAACGATCGAAGCTGCTTCACGCATATCATCCGTATTCGGCTTAAAGGATAAGCCTAATAAAGCGACTTTTTTACCAGTTAGGCTTCCAAAACGTTCTCTTGCTTTATCAATTAAAATGCGTTGCTGCTGATTGTTTACTTTTATCACTGCTTTTAACAATTCAAAATCATGATCAATGTTCGCTGCAATTTTTGCCAAAGCTTTTGTGTCTTTTGGGAAACAAGACCCTCCATAGCCAATTCCTGCTCTTAAAAACATAGAACCGATGCGTTTATCCATTCCCATGCCTAACGCAACACTTTCGACATCGGCTTCCACTTTTTCACATATATTGGCAATTTCGTTAATAAAACTAATCTTCGTCGCCAAAAAAGCATTCGAAGCATATTTAATCATTTCGGCACTTTTAATGTCCGTTTTAAAAATCGGAATACCAAAAGGTTTGTTAATTTCTTCAATGACCTTTGTCGCTTCTTCATTATCCGCTCCAATGACGATACGATCGCCATGAAACGTATCATAAACCGAGGAACCTTCACGCAAAAACTCTGGATTTGACACTACTTCGACATTGATATGCTTAGGAACTAAAGAAATTAACAACTCTTTTATATAATGGTTCGTTCCAACCGGTACTGTACTTTTCGTAACAACAATGACGTCCTTCGTGATATTCGCCGCAATATCTCGAACCGCTTGTTCAATATACTCTAAATTAGCAGATCCATCTTCTTTTTCAGGCGTACCAACCGCAATATAAATGACATCTACATCTTTAAATCCTTCTTGATGACTTGTTGTAAAAAACAAACGCCCGGCTTGAATATTTTCCTTCATTAACTCTTCAAGACCAGGCTCATAAATCGGCGAAATGCCTTGACGCATTTTTTCTACCTTTGTTTCATCGATATCAATACATGTGACATGATGGCCAATATGAGATAAAGCAACACCAGTAACTAAACCGACGTAACCTGTCCCTACTACAGCTATCTTCTTCATTTTAAACCCCTTTTTAATATTCTTTTTAAAATAGACAAAAATAGTTGTTTATTAAACAATAGTTTTGCTAATAATGTAGGATTCAAATGACCATAAAAATATTCCTCTATGTTAATCGTTGTACTAGTATACCTATTCTTGACTATTTTAGTTGTATCATAAAGGAAAATACTATTACCAGGAATATTCTGTAAAATATTATCTTCAATTGGTTTCATTGTTAAGTCATATTGCTTTATGATATGATAGTTCAATTTCTTTGTAGTTAGAAGATATTTTTTATAAGCTTTCTCACTTTTTTTTCCATATAAATCAACTGTTATATTATTTCTTATTTCCTTATCAAAAATTTCAATTATACCAATATTTTCATTAAACACATCATAACGAACATTAGTTTCATCAAGCCGACAAAATTTAAACTCTTTTTTAATATTGTAGCTTAGGGGGACCTGAAATGCATTATTTTTTCTCCAAAAATGAGTGCCTATATCACCAAAGTTTGTTGTTAACGATATATAAGGATAAACAAAAAACTTTTGATTATCGACCATATATTTAATAAAATATTTTTTCCATGAGCTTTCCGGCCATTTTTTAACATTATCTGGCAAATTATAATCATCTGGTTTAATCTTTAAATTGGATTCATTATTATACCAGTTACGAAAATCATTCCATTGCGAAGCCGTCCATAACTGACCCCAAGAACTCGGTAATTGACTAAAAAAAACATCATAGTTACTTTGTAAAGGTTCAAACGGCAGAGAAGCTGTCTCGTTAAAACGCGGCGAGTATAGTGATATCCCAGCTATTTCCTTATGATCTTGATAAAATTCTAATGCCTGAAGTGCAAAATTATAAAAGTTGGGTGAAACATAAATATCATCTTCTAATAATATTATATTTCCATATTGATTGGTTAGGTCTCCGCATTTTAAAATATGACGGCGCAAACCAATATTTTCCTTTTGGTAGATTACTATTTTTTCTCCATATTTCCAATCAAATGAATTAGCAATATCCAAAACGTGTTTATTGTTACCTTTATCAATACTAATAACTAATCTTACTTTACCTGGATAATCCGCTTTTAATAGAGCTTTTAAATTACGCTTTAATGAATCTGGTCTGTTAAAAGCAACAACAACAATTGTTATAGTTTCCATCTTTACTCACTAACCTTTATCTCTTAATAATAAATAATACAGAAATTTAGTGTTATACAGCATATAGCGCTTCCACAAACGCCTTGGTTCTTGAACTAAGCGGTATAGCCACTCAAGTCCAGCTTTTTGCATCCAAAGTGGAGCTCTTTTTAATTTTCCAGCATGATAATCAAAACCCGCACCTACTCCAATCATTAGAGAAGGAACTCGTCCTTTATGCTCATACATCCAATATTCCTGTTTTGGTGCACCAAGCCCAACCCATATAAAATCAGGTTTTAAATTATTAATTAAATTAATGATTTTTTCATCCTCTTGCACAGTTAATGGACGAAATGGGGGGGAATACATTCCAACAATTTTCATTTGCGGATATCTCTTTTGTAAATTCTTTTTCAAAAGCTGTAAAGTTTGCTCTGTACTTCCATAGAAGAAATGAGTATATCCTTTCTTCTCAGAAAGTTTGAAAAGCTCCTCCATTAAATCTGGACCAGTAACTCTTTCTGCTTCTCTAAATCCCTTTAATGAACTCAAAAAAGATAAAGGCTTTCCATCAGGTAATCGTATATACGCAGAATTTTGAACATTTTTGTAAGCAGGATCTTCATAACTTAAAACCGTAGTATGAACATTGGATACACATATATAATGTCCTTTTAACTCTTCTAGATTTTGATCAATAAGATTAATAGCTTCTTTCATACTAATGACATTAATATTAACCCCTAGTATAGAACAGGTTTTCATATTATCACCAAACTTATATTCTATGTATAATCAATTATCCCATTAATTCCTGGCCATTCTTTTTTACTACGCAGATTATTTTTATATAAAACTAGATTTGGTAAAAACGTAGACATTAAGTATTTTGTTAGCATTTTAATATTTAAAATATTCCTTTTGTTTACTTTTATGAACTTAAAATATGAATCTTTAAAGTTATTAATATCGTTTGACCAAAAATAGCGATTAGCCATCGATTTATAAAGATTAGATAAAATAGCACATTTATTTTCTTTTATATATGGATGGTCATGGTACATTTCTAATATGTTCTTAAGTGCTTTCTCTAGATACGTATTCATAAATTTTGCATTTTTTGAGTGACTGTTGTCCCGCCAACGATAGTACAGCAAATATTCATCCGTCGAATAAATTGTATAGAAATAAGCAACACGGTACCATAATTCAATATCTTCTGCATAGCGAAATTCTTCATTAAAAAGGCCCACATGTTCTAAGACTCCTCTTTTAATCATAACCGAAGAAGGAGCACCTACTATATTTCCTAGTAACAACTTATTGAATATATTCCCCTTTACCTTATATCCATACTTTCCAATCACATCTCCATTCATATTTATAACGTTCGTATATGTGAAGGTCATCCCCACATTTGGGTCCTCTTTCGAAATTTTTTCCATTTGTATTACCTGCTTTTCAACCTTTTCCTCGTGCCAATAATCATCATCATCTAAAAAGCAAATATATTCTCCTGATGAATTTCTAATCCCCGTATTCCGTGCAGCAGGTAACCCCTTATTACTTTGTCTAATATACTTAATTTCTTTGTGAAATTCACAAAGTTTTTTAGCTGAATTATTATTAGAACCATCATCTACCAAGATTAATTCTATATTAGGATAAGTTTGATGAAGGACGCTCTCTATAGCAATTTTTAAAAATGACTCATTTGAGTTATAGCTTGTAATAATGACAGAAACTTTTGGATCCATAAATACCCCCTATTTCCCAATCTTTTGAAATATGTCACGAAAACGATCTTCATATTTATGAAATCGGATTGTTTTCTCATACCCTTTTTGAGCTATAGCCTCGCGCTCCTGATCATGAGTTAAATAGTAACGAATCTTTTTAATCATTTCATCGATGTTAGAATAAGTTACAACTTCTTTATCTAGCTCATAGTAGTCTTCCAAGTGACTTACCTTTTCAGTTAATAAAAAACTCCCACATCCAGGCACTTCAAAATTACGACCTTTAATTTGTCTAGGAAAACCTTTATCTGAAGAATTACTCAAATTTAAATTAATTTTAGACTGGTTAAAAATCCTAATCATTTCCTCCTGAGTAACTCTTCCCATCTTAAATGTAAGGAATTCTAATCCAATTCTTTTTGCAAAAGCATTCCATGCACGTTTTAAAAGAGAATTATCCCAGCCATAACCAAAGCACGCTACAGAAATACCGTTTTTTCTTAGTATATTAATAATTTCTCTTCTCGTCCCATGTGGTTGTCCGACAAAACTAACATCATATTTTTTTGGTAAATTTAACTTTCTGTAAGTATGGACATTGCATGCCCATTGAGAAAGGATTACATTCTTATAACCAATTTGGTGATATTTTTCAATAGATTCCCTATCAGTCGTTATACAATAATCAAAATAAAAACATAATTCCTTAGAAAAAGTTTCAAACCTCCAATGATCATCCGAAAACCAACAAACGGAAGTTATTTCTTTTATATTTTTAATTTCTTGTAAAACTTCTCGTCGAATATTTTCTTTATATGGAATATAGAAAAAAACATCTGGTTTCTCTTGATATATTGTTTTAAGAAGATTCTTATTGTTTTCTTCAAATCTTTTCAGATCATTAAAATCTGATATGTCAAAAAAAATTACTTCAACATCTCTCATATTTATCATTGATTTATAAAAATTTTCATACTCAAAACTGTAACCTCTTGAGGAATCATTGTAATCAAATTTTAAAGCTGCAAGTAAAACTTTCATCATAGCCTCCTCCGATTATTTAACTTTTCATTAATAACATAAGTGTATAAAAGTGCAACTAGATACCAAAAAATATAATTCATATTTTCTTCAAGAATGATATCAAAACAACCGATTATATACAGGCAACATAAAAAAACAAAAATTGTTAAATCAGTTCTACATTTCCATAATATTGTTAATAATATCATTAAAAATATTATCCCACCAATAATACCGTTTTTTAGAAATTCATCTAAAAAAATATTATGAGCACTTTTTAAAACAATGTTTCGTTCATACACTTTAAAAAACTCATCTATTCCATAGGTGATAATTCCCTCAGGATGCGTTTTAATCTGATCAATACTATATTTCCAAATATAAGTTCTATCCCCTAAAGTGATATATTCTGTTGAATTCATGTATTGCTCTATTTCATGAAAAGCTAAAACCATGCCTAAAAATCCTAACATTAAAATCATTACCAAAAAAAATCCTTTTAAATAAGTATTAATTTTCCCTAAGATTATTTTAAAAAACAAAAGTAACAGAATCGAAAACAATACCAAATACAGTGAGATTTTTGATGATGAATAAAATATATTGATTAAACAAATTAGAATAATGATAACCTTATATATATTTTTTATATACGCGCGTACGGTAAATAGAATTGAAAATATACAAAAGGCTGCAAAACGAGATTTATGGGTGCTCATCCATTGTAGTCTTGTTTCCCCAAATTGTTTTACATATTCATCATTCGGAACTAGAGATACTATTTTATTTATTGAAATGTAAAGATTACTATAACCTAAGTGAAAGAGTATAAAAGCTAGGATCATAGAAATAGATAGTAACCAGAAAGAAAATACCTCAATTTTATCTCGCAAATTTGGTTTTATATTGAATAATATAATCAAAAAAATAAAAGTAATAATAGGTATTGACTTTACTAAAGGAAAAATAGCTTTTTGGGGTTCTACAATTAAGGCATTTATATTGATAAATGCTATATATATAATAATGAGCGCTATGATTATTTTGCTATCGGACGTTACTTTAATAACCGACGATTTATTTAAAATTTTATAATTATAAAATAATAGAAATAAAATACTTATAGCTGTTGAAGAGAAAACTTGTATTTCTATATTATTTATTACAAATGTCTTCATCGCAACTAGTAGCAGAACTGTTAAATACAAAAGCTGTAATTTTAAAAGTTCAAAATTGATTTTTCTCACCAATGTTTTCCCCTCTAGTCTAAACATTTTCTCGCAATTTTCGAATATAATTTCTATCGAAAATCTTCATTTTAATGCAAACAATCATATATATAAGTAGGAATATTAACATGATTAAAAATTTAATCAATAACGGTATCTCAAGTAACAAAACTATTATGATGAAAACAGAATTTAAAATGAATAATGACAATATATTTTTATAAGGAACTCTCAAAGAAAATTTGATTATTGTATAAACAAATTGTATTACTGAAAAAAAGATTTGAGCTATGGTATTAGCCACGGCAGCCCCTATAGCTCCATGATTTGGAATAAAGATTACATCAAGAATAATGTTCACACAACCAGTTACTATTCCCAAAAAAACAATAAATTTTTGCTGTTCGTAGTAAAATGGTAGTGAACTCGCAATATTTAGGATTTTACCAATAATAAAACCGAATAACAAAATTAAAAAAACAGAGGTTGCTTCAGAAAATTTACTTGTATATATTAAGTTTATTAAGTTTGATGAAAAATAAAATGCTATAGTCAATCCAAATAATAAAATTACAGTAAAAATATTTGTCAAATTATAAATTAGTAGTTTTATTTCTTCATGTTCTTTAATAGCTACTAATTTTGCTAAATAGTTATTTACGATAGATAAAAATGGAGACACCCCCATATTTACCATATTAACCAAACTGAATGCTAAACCATAAAAAGCAACCTGATCAGCTGCGCTATACAAAGAAAGAAAAAAAAATTCTGAACGATTCCATACAATTTGTTGCCATACAATATTAATGTACATATAGCCAGCATATTTTTTTATTCGTTTAGAATCCTTAAGAATACGATTTTTCTGGAAGAAATGGTGAATATGGATAGATAAATCTTTTTGGAGCCATAAAAGATATAAAACTATTTGGTAGACATTACATAATAAGATAACAACAAAAACATATTCAATCCTCTTTGTCGTAATCAGCAATAATGCATTTAGTATAAATGTTATAATATTTGATTGAATACTTACACGAGCAAACACATCAAATCTTTGTACTGATTGAACCGTGCTAACCAATATATTTAATAAAATATTTGGAAGAATATTTATTAGCGCAAGAATAATTATTAATTTACCATATTTTTCTTTAATATTTAAAATATCTTTCCAAATATCTAAAGTTAAAATTAAAAGTATTATCAAAACAGTAATTACAAGTGTCTGTCTTCTTAATACATATAATAAAAAAGAACTAGTTCCTTCTAGATTTCTGTTGAAATAATACTCCGGCACAAATTTTGTAATTGTACCCTCATAACCAAAGTTTAATAGATAAGATGCTGTTAAAATAAACCAAATAAAATAAGAATAAACCCCATAAGTTTCAACATCTAATGTTCTTGTAAAGATAATTGAAGTTCCAAAGGTAATTACACCATTTATAATCATACGAATATAATTATCTCGAATATTTCTTACTAGAGAAACGTTTTTCATTAATTCCTCCTAATTTCTACCAATAACTTTCTCATATAATTCTTTTATTTTTGTAGTCACCACTGACGCACTATACCTATCCTCAGCATATTTTCGAATTTTGTATGAATTATAGAATGAATAATCATTATATAACTTTTGAAGTTTTTTTTCTAAAGAAAAGATGTCCCCCCTTCGAAATATTAATCCGGTCTCTTTTGTAATAATGTCACTTGGTCCATCTGTATCACTAGCAATAACCGGGATACCTGTAGCAAGTGCTTCGATCAGAACAATTCCAAAAGTCTCAACATAACTAGCCAAAACTAGACAGTGACTCTTCCATAAAATATCACGTATTTGCTGTCTATTTAGTTCACCTAAAAGGTTAACTCTGTTTTCCAATCTAAGTTCCTTGATTATTTTCAATAAGTTGTTTCTTTCAGAACCTCTACCCACAATATTCAAATAAACATTTTCTTGATCTTTGAACGCTCTATGAAATGCTCTAATTAGTAAGTCAAAGCCTTTATTTTTATTAAGCCAACCAATAGAGGTAAAAATAAACTTTTCCCCTTCTATCCTATTAGGTGGTAAAGTGAAGAAATCCATATCTATAAAATTGGGAATAACTTCTATATTTTGTACATTAGTGTATTCTTGAATAGTATTGGAAAATCCTCGACTTACTGTGGTAATAAGGGAGGCATTTTCCATTGCACTCCTAATATATTTTTCCTCCCAACTTTTAATTTTTCCAAGCCCATATGAACTGGAATGCTCCGAAATAATATAAGGGATTTTATATTTTTCTGCAATTAATTTAGCAGCATAACCTCCCCATAAGGCACAGTGCGCATGCACTAAATCAGGGGTCCCATTCTGTTTAATATATTGGTCTGCTAGCTTTATAGCACTTCTGACCCATAAAAGCGCCCCTAATTTAAACCTATCTGGGATAACATTCCAACGATGTGACCGATAAACTGGAATCCCGTGTTCTTCCCCAAAAGAAGTTTGAAAGTGATTTAGTATTATCCCTTTAATATTAATTTTCTTTATACTCCTTCTTTCAGGATAAATAACCCCAATTTTTACTTTCTTTGACATTTCTATAATTTGTTCATGAAAAAAATTCCCAGTCAAAGGATCCTCAGCAGTAGGATAGAAAGAGGGTATGACAAGTAAATTTATATTTGACAATACTACTTCCCCCTAAAGTATAGCAACAAGTAACAATAGCAAATCTTTGTTACTTATTGTATTTTTTTGTAAATCTACACAAATCCACATTCACCATCATCTTTACTAACTCTTCAAAACACTTCCTGATTCCAACCTAATTTCTCATTCGCCTTCGTACAATCCCGAAGATCTTCTTCCGCTAGACGCACAAATCTTTCATCTTGTACCACATAGTCTTTCCAGTCTAATCCTACATAAGAGAACGCAATTTCTACTAATTCACGTACTGTGCATTTCACCCTTTGCGATGACATAGTCATCTGAGACTCATCTTGTTGTAACATTAACCACATGGCTTTTACATAGTCACCGGCAAAGCTCCCAGTTATGTTTGCATCTGAGTGACTAGGAAACTGCCACAAGAAGTTGCTAAGTTTATATATTTAATTTGTGAAATTTATATACAAAGTTTATTAGGTCTTCATGAATCTATTCATGTATTCTTAATCAAACATCTTCTTCAACTTATCTTCCTTTTCAACCTTCTTCATATCTGCTTCAACCATAATCCGAACTAGCTCTTCAAACGGAGTTTTTGTCGGATTCCATCCTAGTAATGTCTTCGCTTTTGTTGGATCTCCCAATAATTGATCAACCTCAGCTGGGCGGAAATATTTCGGATCAACTTCAATTAATACACGACCAGTGGCTTTATCAATACCTTTTTCGTTTAATCCTTCACCTTGCCACTCAATTTCAATACCTGCATATTTAAATGCTAATGTTGCAAATTCCCGTACAGAGTGCATCTCTCCTGTAGCTATTACGAAATCCTCAGGAGTATCATGTTGCAACATTAACCACATACATTCTACATAATCTTTTGCATAACCCCAGTCACGAAGTGCATCGAGGTTACCTAAGTATAATTTATCTTGTTTACCTTGAGCAATTCGTGCTGCAGCTAATGTAATCTTACGTGTCACAAATGTTTCACCGCGTCGTTCTGATTCATGATTAAATAAAATACCATTCACTGCAAACATTCCATACGATTCACGGTAGTTTTTCGTAATCCAATATGCATATAATTTTGCCACACCATACGGAGAACGTGGATAAAACGGTGTTGTTTCCTTTTGTGGAACTTCTTGTACTTTTCCATATAATTCAGATGTTGATGCTTGATAAATACGTGTCTTCTCTGTCAATCCTAAAATACGTACAGCTTCTAAAATACGCAATGTCCCGATTGCATCCACATCCGCTGTGTACTCTGGCATATCAAATGATACACGGACATGTGATTGCGCCGCAAGGTTATAAATTTCATCCGGGCGAATTTCGTTAATCAACCGAATGATATTGGATGTATCTGTTATATCCCCATAATGTAAATGGAAGTTCTGATTATTCATGAGCGCTTCCGCTTCTTCCGGTGATAAAATATCTTCTAAACGCTCTTGGTTATAGGAAGAGCTGCGGCGAATAATGCCATGTACCTCATAACCTTTTTCTAATAAAAACTCAGCTAAAAACGATCCATCTTGTCCTGTTACACCTGTAATTAACGCTCGTTTCATTGTATCCTCCAATTTTTTAATTCGTTTTCACTGCTACATTATCTAAAAACCATTGATACGCTTTTTGTAATCCTTCCTCTAATGAAATGCTTGCTTTCCAACCTAATGCATTGATTTTTGATACATCAACTAGTTTACGTGGCGTACCATCTGGTTTTGTTGTATCAAATTTAATTTCACCTTGATAGCCAACGATACTTTTAATTTTTTCCGCTAGTTCTTTAATAGAAATATCTTCGCCGACACCGACATTGACGATTTCGTTGCCCTCGTAGTTGTTCATTAAAAAGACGCAAGCATCGGCTAAATCGTCAGAATATAAAAATTCACGTCTTGGTGCTCCTGTTCCCCATACTTCGACATATGGAGCATTGTTTTCTTTTGCTTCATGGAACTTGCGAATTAACGCTGGTAATACGTGTGAAGTGTGTAAGTCAAAATTATCATTTGGACCATATAAATTAGTCGGCATCACTGAAATATATTTCGTACCGTATTGACGGTTATATGACTGACACATCTTAATGCCGGCAATTTTCGCAATTGCATATGGTTCGTTCGTTGGCTCCAATTCGCCTGTTAACAAATATTCTTCTTTTAACGGCTGTGGAGCAAATTTCGGATAAATACATGTGCTTCCTAAGAACAACAGCTTTTTGACGCCGTTTCGATATGCTGCATCGATAACATTCGTTTGAATCATTAAATTGTCACGAATAAAGTCCGCTGGATATTCATTGTTTGCGACAATACCTCCAACTTTTGCTGCCGCAAGAAAAACGTATTCCGGCTTTTCTTCTTCGAAAAACTTGTCCACTTCATTTTTATCTCTTAAATCCAACTCTTGACTTGTTTTATACACAAGATTAGTATAGCCGTCGGCTTGCAATTTCCGTAAAATCGCCGAACCGACCAACCCACGATGCCCGGCGACATAAATTTTTGCATTTTTGTCCATTCCGTCTTTCCCTCATTTCTTAAAATGCATGTTTCGACCCAAACAATACAAAAACAGTTTTTATGATAATCTTCAAATCAAATAAAATTGATTGATGGCGAATATAGTGTAAATCTAACTCGACCATTTCTTTAAACCCGACACTGTTGCGGGCACTCACCTGCCACAACCCCGTACACCCTGGTGTGACAAGCAGTCTTTGCTTATCGTATTCCGTATACTGCGCTACTTCCCTCGGTAGAGGTGGACGTGGGCCAACTAAGCTCATGTCTCCTTTTAATACATTCCATAATTGCGGGAGCTCGTCAATGCTCGTTTTACGAATGAATCTTCCTACCTTCGTCACCCGAGGGTCGTTTTTCATTTTAAACATGGCACCTGACACTTCGTTATACTTCAGTAATTCTTTCAATCTCTTTTCCGCATCGGTCACCATCGAGCGAAATTTGTACATATAAAACTGTTTTCCGTCTTTTCCAACTCGTATTTGTTTAAAAAACACTGGACCTTTTGGGTCTTCTAGCTTTATGAGAACAGCGACAATAAGAAAGAGCCAAGATAACGAAATTAATCCGATCATGGCTCCGATAATGTCCATTGTTCGTTTAGCAATTAAATAACTTTTTTTATCGTTAACAATCACTTGTTGAGTATATCTTTGTTGGGCTTGTATACTAGCAACATTGCCTGATTGCGCCAACTCCCTTCATCCCCCTTTAAACTTTTATTCCTTCACTTTCGCTTCTTGCAATATCTTCTCCATAAACGGAATGAGATGTTGTTTCAACTCTTCATCTTGCATCCCAAACTCAATCGTCGTCTGGATAAACCCAAGCTTCTCCCCGACATCGTACCGTTTGCCTTCGAACTCATAAGCAAAGACGCGTTGAATTTCGTTTAGTTTTTGGATCGCGTCGGTCAGTTGAATTTCGCCGCCGGCGCCGGTTTCTTGTTTTTCAAGAAACATGAAAATTTCTGGCGTTAATATGTATCGACCCATAATCGCTAAGTTCGATGGGGCGGTGCCTGGTGCTGGTTTTTCGACGAATTGACGGACTTGGTAGCGCCGTCCTTTTTTATCGATCGGGTCGATGATGCCGTAGCGATGCGTTTCGTCGTCTGCGACTTGTTTGACGCCGATGACAGAGCTTCTCGTTTGTTCAAATTCGTTCATCAGTTGTTTTAAACACGGTGTTTCAGCTTGAACGATGTCGTCGCCTAACAGCACCGCAAACGGTTCATCGCCGATAAATTTGCGGGCGCACCAAACGGCGTGGCCAAGTCCTTTCGGTTCTTTTTGACGAATGTAATGAATGTCGACTTTGGACGGTTCTTTTACTTTTTCTAGTAGGTCGTGTTTATTGTTTTTTAACAACGTTTGTTCCAGTTCAAATGCATGATCGAAATGGTCTTCAATGGCGCGCTTTCCTTTTCCTGTGACGATAATAATATCTTCAATGCCCGATTCGATCGCTTCTTCGACGATGTATTGAATCGTCGGTTTATCGACGATCGGAAGCATTTCTTTCGGCATCGCTTTTGTCGCAGGTAAAAATCGTGTGCCGAGTCCGGCGGCTGGGATGATTGCCTTTCGTACTTTTTTCACATAGATCCCTCGCTTCCTAAACTGTACACCCACGTATACGCTATATATGCATAACCTATACGTCGATGTACAAAAAAAATAGCTCCCATGGGGAGTTAGTTTGGTAGACGTGCTTTTAAATTTAAAATTTCTTTTTCATGTTCAATCATTTTATCAAATATGACATCAGATCTACGCTGCAAATAAGCAACCGTCACATCCATTGATTTTTTTATGCTTGTCAAATCATTTATGACTAGTACCTGGTTGTTTTTTGATATGCGTAGCTCTTCGAGAATCTTCTCCTGTGTCTGTTCCATATTTCCGAGTGATTGTTTCATATCGACCAGGTTATCAATTTTATTAAAATCATAGAATAATGATAAAGATTTTAATAAAATTGTTTATCCGTCCACGTCGTTTAAGCGACATGTACTCGGATTGGGTGTAACCCCACACCCGCTATCCCATTGGCGAACGCCTTTGGGAATACTTTTCTCATGATGTTGTATGCCCCGTTGACATCTGCGTTAATCAGTATTCCATTTTCAGATTGAAACAGTCCTCGCTTGATGCGCGTTCCTTTGTATTGCTTTTGCTTTTTGATTTCTTCCATGTCTAAAAAACTGCATTTCGATGTATAGCTTTCTTCTGTCACGATGACACGAATCCCATGCTGTGCTGCTTTGTACTGCAACTGATGAAGAAACGTTTGATACGGGATGTGAACGAACGCTTGATTTGTGCGCTTTCCGAGATGGACTTCACGCTTCCAATCTTTATTCATCCCCACCACAATCGTATCGCAGTCTAAAGACAGCGCATGTTTGATGACAAAGGCACTCGCTTGGTGCATAAAGTTTTCCACGATGCGGTTTCGTTTTTCTGTCATTTTGCTCATTCGTTTTGTCCAATCGAGTCCATTCATCTGTTTCGCTACTTTGCGGTAGTGGCTCATTTGTTTGTTATAGTATTGATTGGCAGATTTTAGACCTTTACCATTGATGACGATCGGTTGTTTGCCCACATTGTTCACAATGGTTGCGAAGTTATCTAATCCCAAATCAATACTGATATATCTGTTGTTATCTTGTTTTTGTGTTGGAATAGGGATTTTGTAAACGACTTCGACGATGATATGGCGGTGTTTCGGAACGAATCGGACTTGTTGTAGCTTCCCTTTCATGTTTGTCTTTAACCGAAACCCTTGAAAACAGGCAGGAAACGTGATTTGTTCATCGACGACTTTGCATGATTGATTCGTTAGCACAAGTACATATCGTCCGTCTTTTTTGAGATATTTGGGCGGTTTCGGTCTGCCTGTATATTTGTCTTTGTTTTTTGCCCAATCTTTCATCGACTTAAAAAATGATTGCCAATTTTGATGCAACATTCTTAACGTTTGTTGAGCACATTGAGCCATTGGCATCGCTCGATAGTCTGTATCCATCCCTTCTGTTTTCAGCAGCTTGTCTAGCTTGTTGTAAGAAAGATACGTGCCGTGTTGGAAAAACGTTTGCCTCACTTGATAGTTGGCGAAGTTGTACAAATTTTTTGACCGAAAACAATACTCATCGATCATCGGATAATACGGATGAGTGGCGAAAATCATATGCCTTTCCACTCGATTCGCCATCATGATCGTTGTTCACCTCGCTTTCTCTTTTACTATACATGTTCATAAGAGAACCATGCAATAAGATGTAAAGATAATCACGAAAGAAGTGGGATCTCAAATATATTTTATCAAAATTTTTAATGTATTTTTACGATTGGATGAAAAAACAGAACCATATCATTTTCTAGCTTGTGTTGACCTGCTTGTAATTGTGCAACATCTTGTTGTAACGCTTGTTGGCCTGCTTGTAACTGTGCGACGTCTTGTTGTAATGCTCGTTGGCCTGCTTGTAACTGTGCGACGTCTTGTTGTAATGCTCGTTGGCCTGCTTGTAACTGTGCAACGTCTTGTTGTAACGCTTGTTGACCTGCTTGTAATTGTGCGACGTCTTGTTGTAACGCTTGTTGACCTGCTTGTAATTGTGCGACGTCTTGTTGTAATGCTCGTTGGCCTGCTTGTAACTGTGCGACGTCCTGTTGTAACGCTTGTTGGCCTGCTTGCAGTTGTGCGACGTCCTGTTGTAACGCTTGTTGGCCTGCTTGTAACTGTGCGACGTCTTGTTGTAATGCTTGTTGACCTGCTTGCAGTTGTGCGACGTCTTGTTGTAATGCTTGTTGGCCTGCTTGCAGTTGTGCGACGTCTTGTTGTAACGCTTGTTGACCTGCTTGTAACTGTGCGACGTCTTGTTGAATTTGAGCAACTGTGTTTTCTAGTGCTCGCTGGCCTACTTGTAGCTCTGTTACATCTTGCTGGATTTGAGCAACACTCTTTTCTAATGCTTTTTGACCGCGTTGTAACTCTTGTTGCGTTTGTTCAACGCGTTCTAATCGCTCATGAACAGGCTGTAGTTCTTCCTTTAATACAGAGCGAAGCAAAGCTTTTAATTCTTGGCTCAATTGTATCCCTCCTTTACCATTTCTCTCATTATAACATGGCAAAAAAGAGACATAAATAAAAAACAAGGTTAGCATTGGGCATCTAACCCACCCTCACACCGCACCATTGACGACAGGCGTCTAAGGTGGCAGGACCGTCATCGTCCCCACCCACAGCACGGCCGAGTGCCTCCGTTGATAACGGTAAGGAGACATCACCGAAAAGGAGAGCCGATATCGACAAACGTTCGAGATCGGCAATGCACAATTATTCCATAGTATGTATAGGAAACGATGAAACTTAGAAAATACCTAAAAACTTTTTCTTTTTCATTCGCTCTGGTGCATCTTTATACAAAGTGTCGCCAGCAACAAGCAGCTGTGCGTTCTCTTGAAACACATATACAGCTTGCGAGCCGAACTGTTTTTGAATGACGTCGTACGCTTCGCGCATATGGAATGCCCGTGACGTCGTATTGTGCGCATCCGATGCGATTAAATGAGCTAAGTTCGCTTCGATGATTTGCAAGGAAAAATTCTTAATTTTTTTGCCGAACTTACCAGCGATACTTCCCGCAGTCAGCTGTGTCAATGCTCCTTTTTTCACAAGGTCATATAGCTTCGTTGGGTGCTCGATCAGCTCGCTATTTCGTTCAGGATGGGCAATGATCGGAACAAGCCCTTGCAGTTGCATATCGAAAAGAAGCTGCTCCGTATAGCGTGGAACGTGGTCGCTTGGAAGCTCCACAAGCACATACTTCGTCTCCGCAAGCGACAAAATATCCCCATCGCGATAATGATCCATCAGTTCCCCATGAATGCGCACTTCCTGTCCTGGTAAGATAGAGAGGGGAATGTGATGCATTTGCAACGCCTCATTTAACGCATAAACGTGTTCAATAATCGATCGTTTATCATTTTCAAACGTCCCATTGCGGTGATGAGGGGTTGCGATGATTGTCGTAATTCCCTCAGCAACCGCTGCTTTCGCCATCTCAATGGCGTCATCGAACGTCTTCGCTCCGTCATCGACAGATGGTAAAATGTGACTATGAACGTCAATCATCACAATCCCCCCTTTGATCTATCGACATGAAAGAAATTTTTCTCATATTTTTCGACAATTTCCTCGTATGTAATTCATACTAACATAGGAAAATAGAAGGAGACAATAGACATTTTTTGTCGAATGTTGTCTATTTGTTGCCATAGTAATAGTAATAGCTACTTTCTTTTTGCTTCTTTTGATTCAGCACGACACCGAGCAGCTTTCCTTTTGCGTTAATGAGTAGTTCTTTCGCCTTTTGTGCAGCTTCAATTTCTGTCTTTCCGCTATGGACGACAAGAATCGTTCCATCGCATTGGTTCGCTAAAATTTGCGCATCGGTCACCGCAAGTACTGGTGGAGTGTCGAATAAAACAAAGTCAAATTGCTTATACGCTTCCGCTAATAGTTCTTCCATCGCAGAAGAACCAAGCAATTCGGCTGGGTTTGGCGGAATAGGGCCGCTCGTTAAAACAAATAAATTGTCCACATCTGTTTCTTTCACAGCCGCTTGAAAAGGTGCTTGTTTCGTTAATACGTTCGTTAAGCCAACATAATTGTCTTTGCGAAACGTATAGTGCACGGTCGGTTTCCGTAAATCTGAATCGACTAACAACACTTTCTTCCCTTGTTGGGCAAACACGACAGCTAAATTCGAAACCGTCGTCGTTTTTCCTTCTGCCGGAGCAGAGGAAGTAACCATCAGCGAACGAAGAGGACGATCGACGACAGAAAATAAAATGTTTGTACGAATCGTCCGATATTGTTCAGAAATTGGTGACTTCGGATTTGTTTTTGTAATTAACGAACGCATCGTCCGCTCAAATACTTGCTTTTTCTTTTTAAGAACCAACCGTCTCACCTCTTACTTGCTTTTTCGCTTGTAACGCTTTTGCTTCTTTTCCTTCTTCATCAATTGTTGTGACAGCTCCTAGCACAGGTAGCTCAAGCAACTTCTCGACGTCCTGTTCGTTTTTAATCGTATTATCTAAATATTCAAGTAAAAATGCTAAACCAACACTTGTCATCATGCCAACGACGAAAGCGATCGCCATGTTTAATAGCGGCTTTGGTTTGACTGGAACAGGTTGTTCTTTCACTTCTGCCCTCGCTAAAATGTTGACGTTATCAACGTTCATAATTTTCACAATCTCACGTTGAAACACGCTAGCTACCGTGTTGGCGATATCGGCCGCCATATACGGATCGGGATCTTCGACTGTTACGTTCACGACTTGCGAGTCTTTTTCACTTGTGACGTTAATTTTTGCATTGAGCTCTTCAATCGGCATATTTAAATCGAGTTCTTCTTTGACGATATCTAAAATGGCTGGGCTTTTCATAATGACGTTATATGTATTAATAAGCTGCAAGTTCGTTTGAATTTCGCTAATATTGTAAATCGGCTGTTCGTTTTTCGCTTGGTTGACGAGCAGTTGTGTTGATGCTTGATAAATCGGTGTTAACACAAAATAGCTGACGATGCCGCTCGTCATCGTGGCGATCACCGTAATCGCAACAATAAGCCATATGCGTTTGCGCAACGTCTGAAATAATTCTCGTAAGCTAATCGTCTCTTCCATAATTTCCTCCTAAACACTCATTTTTCGACAAGCATTCGACTAATTCCATTATAAATGGACAATCTATAATTCTCTACCCTTTTTTGTAAAAAAATTATAAATAAAAACCAGCAGTTTCTTTTTCTGCCGGTCTAATGAATCATTTCGCCATCTTCACTTTCTTGTCCTAATACTCGCTTCGCTTCATTGATCATGTCGTACATTTCTTGTACCGTATACTCACGATTTGGCAACGGTTCGTCATACGCTTGATAATATAAAATTTCTGCTAGTTTTCGTTGTTTGATGCTCGCCCGTTTCGTTAACTTTTCTTTTTTTTTAGCTCTTGTTGTAGACGTTCGATGTGGTATTTTGCTTCTAATCGACAGCCGTAAGGGAAATCGTCAATGCCGAGCCGTTCAACGAGACGGTTAATTTCGGCAATTTGTTCGTCCGTTGGAGGTTCATTGACGAGCTGGTCGATAATTTCGTTAATACGTTCAGCAAGTTGTTCATGAAAGTGTGGGTTTGTTTTAATCGTATCGTCTAATTCCGCAAACCATGTCGCTTCATTGTATAAATAATGACGCCATTGTTCCATCAATGTTGCGGCATTGTATTTTGTTTCATCCCAGCCGATGCTTGCCATATATTGTTCAAACACTTTTTTAATCGATAGCGTCATGTTCATCTTCATGCGATGAGGAAGCTGTTTTAACATGTATAAAACCCTCCATATGATTATCGTCAACCGTTAATGTATCATAAAAAAGCGTGTATTGACAAAGTTTTTTCATAACTATACTAACGGTTATAGGAAGGAGGGGAATAAAAAAACGCAAGAGGAAACCTCTTACGTTTTATTCGTCTACATTGTCTGCATCGTTCACGTCTTCTGGATCTTCAACGGCGTCTTCTTCATCTGGGACAGCGTCGTTTTCATCGTCGCCAGCGTCTTCATTTGTGTCTTCACCTGGCTGCACTTCTTCTTGGTCATTTACCTCGTTGTCTGTATCATCGTCATTGCAGCCCGTTACGACCATAATGGCGATGAGCGCGCTAAGTAGTTTGAGTAACCATAGTTTTTTCATTGCATATCTCCTTTCTTAGGCATATGTAATCACTTATAACATGCCCAGAAAGGAGACGATTATGCATTATTTTTCACCGAGGGCAAACATGATTTCTGTTTCGCATACGAGCTCGCCGTCAACGGTAGCGACTCCTCTTCCTTTCCCGATTGCCCCTTTGAAGCGAATCATTTCGACTTCTAATCGTAATTGATCGCCCGGCTTTACTTGCTTTTTAAAGCGGCAATTGTCAATGCCGGTAAAAAATGCGAGACGGCCACGGTTTTCTTCTTTCATTAACATCGCGACCGCCCCAACTTGCGCTAGCGCTTCGACGATCAGCACGCCAGGCATGACGGGATAGTCCGGAAAATGACCGACAAAAAATTGTTCGTTGGCGCTCACGTTTTTCATGCCGACGGCGCGTTTTCCTTCTTCCACTTCAACAATGCGATCAACGAGTAAAAACGGATAGCGGTGTGGAATAATTTGTTGAATTTGTTGAATATCAAGCATACGAATTCCTCCTTTATAAAAAAACGGAAGGATCTCCCTTCCGCCTTTTTTTCAATGTATCATGTTTTTTAGTGGTCTGTCCACTACTGTTTTTCGATTAAATCGACAATATGTTGCCACGTCGCTGGTTTTAACGCATCCCATGCGTTTCCTTCGCCAATTACACCGTAGCCGACCATCGCTCCGATCATCCCACTTAACAGAACGAGAACGAACACGATCACTAAACGAAGCCAAATCGGAATAAGGCGACGGCGCGGACGGCGAAGCGAGCGTTTTTGTTGTTTTTCTTCCATAATGATTTCCCTCTCTACGAACGAATGCCGTTAATAATCCCCATCATTTGATCGGATAATGTAATGGCGCGGGCGTTAAGCTGATATGACCGTTGCGTAATCATCAGTTCACTCATTTCTGTCGCTAGCTCCACGTTTGATTGTTCTAGGGCGTATTGTTGTAATGAAATGTCGTTGCGATTATTGCCAGCTAAGTTGATTGTTGCGTCTTCCACATTGAGCCCATTTGGAAAAGCAAAACGGTTATCGCCAAGCGCTTGCATAAGTTGCGGACGGGTGATATATGATACCCCGATGTTTACCGTCTGCATGATGTCTCCGTTTGGCGCAATGAATTGCATCGTGCCGTTTTGGGTGACTTGAATGTCTTTAAAACCGTCGCGGACAGTAATCGGCTCGTCGTTTTCATTTAGCACCGCGTAACCATCAGCTGTTACAACCATAAGTTCGTCTGGATTGTTCACCGACGGGCTAAGGTAAAACGCACCATCGCGCGTATATTGAATGTCGCCATCGACGGCGATGCGGAAAAATTGCCCTTCTTTCGTTAAAGCAAGGTCTAATGGACGATCTGTTTTTACGATCGAACCTTGTTTCATTTGCATATAGGTGGACGCGACTTTTGCGCCGACACCGAGGCGGACACCTGCTGGCGTCAGACGAGGCGCTTCGTCCGTTTTTGGCAAATTCGTAAACTGTTGGGCAAGCAATTCACCAAATACGGCATCGCGTTTTTTAAACCCGGTCGTATTGACGTTGGCGATATTATGGCTAATGACGTCTAGTTGTTGTTGTAGTTGGTTCATCGTGTTGGCGGCAGTAATCATTGACCGAAGCATCGTCATCCCCCTACCTTAAGCGGCCGATTTCGTTTGCCGCTTTGTCCATACTTTTATCGTACGCTTGTAAAATTTTTTGGTTCGCTTCAAACGCTCGGTAAGCTGAAAGCATATCTGTCATCGCACGAGAAAGATCGACGTTTGAACGTTCAATATATTGTTGGCGAATTGTATACGTTTGTGCAGGCGGAAGTTCTTGTTCGGCTCGAAATAAACCGTTCCCTTCTTTCGTAAGCGTTTGCACATTTTCGGCATAAGCGATGCGAAGGCGAGCAATTTGTTCGCCGTCTTTTGTGATCGTTCCGTCAGATAAGACGGTAAACTGTTCATCGCCCACTTGAATACGGTTGCCTGTTTCATCGAGCACGTACAAGCCGTCTGTCGTCGTTAAAAAACCGTCGGCATCGATCGTAAAATGACCGTTTCGTGTGTAGCGCACGTCGCCGGCTTCATTTTGTACTGTAAAAAACGATGTGCCTGTCCCATCGACAATCGCTACATCAGTGTTGTTTCCTGTTTCGCGTATATCTCCTTGCGCAAAGTTCGGCACAAGTTCTTGCACGTACACACCTGTCGATAGCGGGCCAATGTACGTCCGATCGCGCCATGTGAGTTTCCTTTCTGTCGGAATCGTTGTTTGTTGAATGCGGTGCATTAGCATCTCTGGAAAAGCTCGCAACGATGCTTGATCAGCTTTGTAGCCCGGCGTATTCGCATTTGCGATATTGTTCGTCATCATCTCGATGCGGCGTTGTTGTGAAAGCATGCCTGAGACTGCTGTATATAGTCCGCGAAACATAAAACTCCCCCTCACCGTTTTTACACTACTTTCATTATAAAAGAAATGTGGGGAAAAAGCGAATAGGTACCATTTCCCAATGGTACCTATACGGGTTGACGATATGGAGCTTTGTCGATGTTATCAAGCATTAATCCTGTGCCGATCGCTACACAGTCCATCGGATTTTCCGCAATAAAGACCGGTACTTTTAATTCTTGCGCAAGCAGTTGGTCGATGCCGTGAAGCAATGCCCCACCTCCTGTTAAGAAAACGCCGCGGTCAATAATGTCGGCTGATAGTTCTGGCGGTGTGCGCTCAAGCACGCTTTTTGCTGTTTGGACGATCGTATATACCGTTTCGCGCAGCGCTTTTTCAATTTCACCGGAACGAACAGTAATCGTTCTTGGTAAGCCTGTTACTAAATCGCGGCCGCGAATGTCCATCGCTTCATCGCGCGCATTCGGGAAAACAGTCGCGATATTGATTTTAATTTCTTCCGCTGTTCGCTCACCGATTAGTAGTTTATATTCTCGTTTAATATAACTTAAAATTTCTTGGTCAAATTTATCGCCCGCTACTTTAATGGATGCGGATGTGACGATATCACCCATCGATAATACGGCAACGTCCGTTGTGCCCCCACCGATGTCGATCACCATGTTTCCTGAAGGCTGGAAAATGTCCATTCCCGCACCGATCGCTGCCACTTTCGGCTCTTCTTCTAAATATACCTTTTTGCCTCCGCTTTTTTCCGCTGCTTCTTTAATCGCTTTTCGTTCGACGGACGTAATGTTTGTTGGACAGCAAATTAAAATGCGCGGTTTAGCAAACCATCCTTTTAAATTGAGTTTGCTTAAAAAATGTTTTAGCATCGCTTCCGTAATGTCGAAGTCCGCAATGACGCCATCTTTCAATGGACGAATGGCAACAATATGCCCAGGCGTGCGCCCAACCATGCGCCACGCTTCTTCCCCTACCGCTAACACCCGCTTTGTATGTTGATCAATCGCAACGACGGAAGGTTCGTTCAATACGATGCCTTTCCCTTTTACATAAATCAACACGTTCGCCGTGCCGAGATCGATGCCGATATCCCTTGCGAAAAACATATATGTTCCTCCTTGCCATTTCTCCTAATAAAATATTCTACCACAACGATAACGAAAAAGAGTACATTTTTCGCAAGGGGAACGAGAAATTTACGTCGCTTGCTCGGTTTCTTTTTTATACTTTTTCTTCGTTGCTTCTCCTCCACGCAAATGGCGAATGGATTTATGGTAATCTAAAATTTCTTTTACTTCATTCGCTAATTCGGGGTTAATTTCCGGGAGCCTCTCCGTTAAGTCTTTATGGACGGTGCTTTTAGACACACCGAACTCTTTCGCGATGACGCGAACGGTTTTTCTCGTCTCCACGATATACTTGCCAATCTTGATTGTACGCTCTTTGATGTAATCGTGCACACTGCTCGCCCTCCCTAAGTTGGATGTGAGAAGTGTGAAATGAGACGCATAAGGCGGTTGTCGCAGTGGCGTTTACTCGCTCATAACAAAGTCGTCAAGCTCATCTATTAATCGTTCATCTCACCTCAAACACCCTCGTTGTTCAAGTTTGTAATAGTGTATTAGGAAGGAAGAAAATATATGCCATAAAAAAGCGAACAGATGAGCATTTTGCCCATCTGTTCATGTTCTTGCCATTCCGATCGAAGCATCTGGCACAGTGCTTGACGGATCGGCTTCTTGTTCATTTGTTTCGCTTTGATTTGTTTCTTGTTGTTCCGCTTGTTGTTCCGTTGTTTGTTGTTCATTGTTTTCTAATGCGCTTAGCGGTTGATCGAAGTAAGCGACTGGGTTAACCGCTTGCCCATCTTTGCGAATTTCAAAGTGAACGTGAACGCCTGCTTCTTTATTGAACTCGTTTGTGCCCGCTTTTGCGATCACTTGCCCTTGTTTTACTGTGTCGCCTGTTTTCACTTGCACGTCTGTTAATGATTGATATACCGTCACAACGCCACGATCGTGTTGAAGATGAACGACGTAACCGAAGATCGGATCTTTTTCTGCTTTAATGACTGTTCCGCTTAACGATGCAGTTACATCAAAGCTTTCGCCGTTTTTCATCGCGATGTCGACACCTTTGTTCGGATAATATTCATCATTATAAGAGACGAGAGCGGCTTCTTGTTCTTCGGCTGATGCATGAAAATCGTAAAATGGTTTTGCGATTTCTACAGCATTCGGATCAAGGACAGGCATGACAATTTGTTCAACGGCTTGTTGTACAGGAACAGAGTCTGGTTCGTTCACAGCTGTGCCTTGTTGTGCTTCATCAACAGGCGGTTGGACGATGTCGTTTGTTTTGCTTTGGAACCAAAGCACACCTGTTAAAATGAGCGCTGCACTTAACAAATAAATCGAAGGAACAACCCAACGTTTACGGAACAACTTTGAAACTTTTTTGTTTTCTTCTTTCATGTTCATCACCTCAGCAACCATTGTGAACAGAAAGAAGAACATTTATACACATGAATACAAAAAAAATTGCCGCTTCAAAATTTTGAAGCGACAAGTGAAAGATCGTGAATTTGTACCCCTTGATAATAATATGTGACAATTTCTTTATACGTTTTCCCTTGTTTCGCTAAAAAGTTCGCTCCGTATTGACTCATGCCGACACCGTGGCCGTATCCTTTCGTCGTAATGACGATGTTATTTCCTTTCCTCTCCCACGTAAAATCAGTTGATTTTAACTGCAACTTTTCGCGCACGTCACGACCAGTGAGCTGTTTCCCGTTAATATCAACAAGAGCGACGCGTTTTCCCGGCGTGCGTGCAAGCACTTTGCCGATAGATGATCCGTCTTTCGGTAATTTCACACCGAGCCGTTGTTCAAATTCGCGAACCGATAACGTCACTTGTTCGTAAAACTTTGGCGACTGTTCATCCCACGGGCTTTCGACGCTCGTTAAATACGGAAACGCGTTTTGCCAATACGCTTCTGAGTTTTCCGTATAGCCGTTGCTTGTCGAGAAAAACGCCGCTTCAATCGGCTCGTTGTTGTACGTTAAAATTTGCCCTCTTGTCGCCTCGACCGCTTCTTTAATTTTTTTTATTTTCCATTCGTAACTCATGCCCCACAGTTGTTTTAACTGTTCTTCGTTATAATACACTTGATGCATGACCGTATCGGTGACGTTCGCCCCTTCTGGCAGTTCAATCGTCTGTTTATGCATAAGCTGTTTAACAATGTACGTCCTTGCGGTAAGCGCTTGTGCTTTCAACGCTTCCATTTCAAATTCCGCTGGCATTTCTGCCGCTACGACGCCGATGACATATTGTTCAAGCGGAAGCCGTTCGACTTTCTTTTCTTTACTTCGGTATACCGCCACTTCCACGATCGGTTCATCGCGCGCTTGAACGTGCTTCGGTTCGGCCGAAAGGGGTATGCTCTGCTTTTCCCCAAACGCTAAAACGACTAACGCAGGAATAAGTAAAATAAGTGTAAATAGTGTTATTGTTGCGATGATCCATTGTCGCAATCCGATCCCCCCTTTGTCATTACTAAACTGTATGCGAGGGGACAAGCATATATGCAAAAAACGACCATTCGCCTCCGCAAACGGTCGCTTTTATGTTCATCCAACGTCTGTCATTTGTGTTTGTGCCGTATCGACATCCTCGCGGACACGCTCGATGTCAGCACCTAGAGCGGCTAACTTTTCATGAAAACGAACGTAACCGCGATCTAAATGTTTCAGCTCCGTTACGCGCGTATATCCTTCCGCCGCAAGTCCAGCTAAAATGAGCGCGGCAGCAGCGCGCAAGTCGGTTGCGGCTACTTCCGCCCCTTGCAAGTTGCATGGGCCGTTAATAATAACGGAACGTCCTTCAATTTTCATATCTGCATTCATGCGACGAAATTCTTCGACATGCATAAAACGGTTTTCAAATACCGTTTCGGTTACCATGCTTGTGCCTTCTGCTTTCATCAATAGCGCCATCATTTGTGATTGCATATCTGTTGGAAAGCCGGGATGCGGCATCGTTTTGACGTCTACCGCTTTTAATTTGTCTGGCGCAATGACGCGCAAACCGTTATCTTCTTCAACGATCGTGACACCCATTTCCTCGAGCTTTGCGATTAACGACGTTAAATGTTCAGGCACTGCCCCTTGCACGAGAACGTTTCCACCTGTGATCGCAGCGGCAATCATAAACGTTCCTGCTTCAATGCGATCAGGAATAACCGCATGCTCTGCACCATATAATGCAGTGACACCGTCAATGCGAATCGTGCCTGTTCCAGCCCCGCGCACTTTCGCACCCATGGCGTTTAAAAAGTTTGCCAAGTCAACGATTTCTGGTTCTTTCGCACAGTTTTCGATGATCGTTGTGCCTTCAGCTAACACGGCCGCCATCATAATGTTTTCCGTCGCACCAACGCTCGGGAAGTCTAAATAAATTTTTGCACCGCGCAATTTTCCATTCACTTCTGCGTCGATAAAACCGTTGCCGATTTTCACCGTTGCACCCATCGCTTCAAATCCCTTTAAATGTTGGTCAATCGGTCGTGAGCCGATCGCACAGCCGCCCGGTAGCGCCACGCGCGCGCGGCCTTTACGCGCAAGCAACGGTCCCATCACTAATACAGATGCGCGCATTTTTCGTACATATTCAAAAGGTGCTTCAATCGTTAGCTCTCCAGATGCATCAACGACAATTTTGTTGTTGCCAACCGTTACGTCCGCTTGTAAATGACGCAACACTTCACTAATCGTATATACATCGGAGAGTTCAGGTACATCGTAAATGACGCTCTTTCCTTCACTCGCTAATAATGTTGCGGCGATGACAGGCAACACAGCGTTTTTCGCACCTTCCACTTTCACTGTGCCACTCAACCGCTTCCCGCCGCGGACGATGATTTTTTCCAAGGCATTCCCCTCCGCGTCCAAAGTCTCTATATTAATATTCAGATGTAATGATTGGGGTGCCAATGACAACGGTCGTTCGCGCGCCCAATCCGTTTTGTCGTAACGCCAGTTGAAGATTCATTTGTTGTTGTCCGACAGAAAGTGATGTCTTCCACTGCTCAGTATATGCTGAGAGGGAGACAAATGTCTCTTCACGCAATGATTCGATCGGTTGCGCTTGAAATGAAGCAAGCAAGCGAACCGCCTTGTCAAACAAAACACCTTTCATCTTACCATCGAATTCCCCTGTAATACAAGTAAAAAATGTAGGTTTTTCGAATAATTTTGTCGTTTGTCGGACGAGCGTGCGTTCGAGTTGTTTATTCCACGTTGAACCGGTTGCTTCGTATAAAACAAGGACAGCTGGATGATGAGCGTTCGTGATAAGTTGAATCGTTTCAACGTAAGCGGAGGTTTCACGTTTGCCAATCATCTTGTGCGGTTCAACCGTCCAACGAAAAGAGGACCATGTTCTCACGTATTGTTGGATCCAGTTGTGAGGGTCTGTCGTGAGCACTTGCTCTTTGGCGTAGACGTTCCATCGTTCGAGGTAAATATGATGAGCGTCAAATACGCCGAGCATGTCGTTTATTTTCGTTATTTCTCTTTCGACACGTTCACCATCATACATCCGATAACCACTTAATAACAAACAAAAAATAACGAGTGCCAACCATCTTTTTCTCATCTTTTTTCCCTTCCCCTCCTTAGCTTTATTGTTGCCAGATCGGAAGGGAACATACGTGAAAAAAATCGACAACGCTCGCGTTTAAAGTAAAAATGGCAACTGACGCGACCAGCGTAAATAATCTAAAAAGAAGTTGCTCACTAATGAGCCAATAGCAATCGTAATTAAAATGTAAAAGACGCGCGCTTGAATGATACGATTTGGTTTGAAAATGACTTCAAGTCGAACCGCTTGTAACGTCCACCACGTCACCGTAATAAAAAATAAATGAGAAAGTAAACTAATTAACGCCTCTTGTCCAAATACTTCCACGTTTATTCCTCCTTTCACAAAAGAAAATGGAAGGGTAAACCCCTTCCATTATACGTCTTATTGAAGAAAATCGCTAAAATGTTCAAACGGTGCAAGGAAATCGTAAGCGATGTTTGGAAACACCCCTAATAAAACGGTGCCGATGATACAAATAACGACAACCGCAATGACCCCAGGTGGCCACTCTAATCGGTGCGTATGTTCGACTGGTCGGAAAAACATTTGGACGAAAATTCCAAAGTAATATACGTAAGAGATGACCGTTGTGATCACCATAATCGACGCGAGCACATAATGAGCAGGCTCGACGATAAACGCTCCGAGGAAAATATTCATTTTCCCGATAAATCCAGCTGTCCCTGGGATACCTGCAAGCGATAGTAAAAAGATTGTCATCGCAATCGCCATAAGCGGCGAGCGGCGGTACAAACCGGCAAATATGCTTATATCTTCATCATCATGATGTTGAGAAACGACTTGCAAAATCGCAAATGCTCCAATCGTCATAAATACATATGCTAATAAGTAAAACCAAATCGCTTCAAACATAAACATCGACAAGCTCGCAAAAGCAACTAATACATATCCAGCATGCGCCACGCTTGAATATGCGAGCATACGCTTCACGTTTCGTTGTCGAAGGGCAATCGTATTGCCGATAATCATCGTTGCTCCTGCTAAAAAAGCGATATATGGCGCAAGCGTCATCAACATGGAAGCGGAACTTCCGGCTGGCGTTTGCGCAAAGACGGAAACGATAACACGCAATACAATGACAAATCCAGCTGTTTTAGAAACAACGCTTAAAAACGAAACAACAGGCGTCGTTGCACCTTGATATACATCAGGCGCCCACATATGAAACGGAGCGGATGCTAATTTAAACGATAATCCAACAAACGTGAGCAAAAAGGCGAGCGATAAAACGTATTGATGATTTTCATCGGACGTACTCGCAAGTTGTACGGCAATTTCTTTTATATTTGTCGACCCGGTAAAGCCAAATATGTAGCTCATTCCGAACAACGTAATGGCTGTTGCGATACTTCCCGTAATGACGTATTTCAACGCCGCTTCATTCGCTAACGTATGTTTTTTCCGAATGGCGACGAGAATATAAGAGGAAATCGACAATAGTTCAAGACCGACAAACAATGTAATGAGATCGCCGCTTGATGCCATCATCATCGCGCCGAGGAGAGCCGTTAAAAATAAGTAGTAAAATTCGCCGCGGTAGGCGATGCGCTCATTCGGTTCGTAATGAATCGCAAGAAGTAACACGAGCGCACTACCGATGAGCAATAACGCTTTAAACGATTTCGCAAACGAATCGAGGCGAAACGTATCATCTAAAATGGATGTAACATCACTCGTCCATAACCCAAGCAACGATACGAACGAAACGGCGACGCCAACGAAAGCAAATAAGCCAAGCAGCTGCCGATTGCGATTTTCTGGAATAAATAGGTCGATGAGCGAGAGCGCGACGGCTACGCCGAGAATAATAAATTCCGGCATCATAACGCCCCATTGATAACTAAGTAATGTTTCAAAATCCATCTCATCAACCCCCTAACCCGTTCATCATCGTTTCAATCGTCGTCTGCAGCGGCATCGCCAACACGTTCGGATATACCCCGATGATGATAATGAGTAACAGTAAACTAATGGCTGGCACCCATTCGATACCACGTAAATCGCGAACGCTCGTCACCGCTGTTTGCCCAAACGTCATGTCAAGTACAGCTCGCAACAAATATACCGCGGTCATAATAATACCGAGCGTACCGATCGCAGCGAGCCAAGGCGCTGCTTGAAATGCACCAACGAACGCCATAAACTCGCTAATAAATCCTGACGTCCCCGGCAACCCAAGCGAAGCCATCGCTCCAGCAAGAATAAATCCTGATGCATACGGCATCGTCTTCGCTAACCCTCCTAAACGAGCAAGCGTTGTTGTACGCGTTCTTTCGTACATGACCCCGACGAAGAAGAATAAGAACGCCGCGATAAATCCGTGTGACACCGCTTGGAAAATAGCTCCTTGTATTCCTGCCTCGTTTAGCGAACCAAGACCGATCAATACAATCCCCATATGTGACACACTCGAGTAAGCAAGTACCATTTTAAAATCGGTTTGTCTAAGTGCTAAAAACGCACCATACAATAAATTTACAACTCCTAAAACGATGAGCCATGTCGAAAATTGCTGGAATTGCCCAGGAAATAATCCGAGGGCGATACGAACGAGACCAAAAGCACCAATTTTCAACAAAACCCCTGCGTGCAGCATGACGACAGACGGCGGCGCTTGTACGTGCACGCGCAACATCCAACGATGGAGCGGCACGATCGGCAATTTTACCCCAAATGCAACAAGCAAGGCGATAAACAATCCGTAACGAAGATCGTCGGAAATTGGCGAAATCGTTTGTACCGATGAGTTAGTTAATATGTAACGCAACTCTGCTATATTCGATGTACCGGTACGTGCAAACAATACCGCAATGACGATCAATAAGACGGCTGAACCAAGACCGTTATAGATTAAATAGCTGTACGCTGCTTTTTCTTTTTCGAAATATCCCCATTTTCCGATTAAGAAAAACATCGGAATGAGCGTCAATTCGAAAAAGATGAAAAAGAGAACGAGGTTGCTTGCCGCAAATACGCCGAGCATGCCGATTTCAAGCAGTAAAAATAGTTGAAAATATCCTTTCCATTCTTTTTGAATAGACGTAGAAGCAATCGCCGCAAGCGTCGCTAAAATCGTCGTCAAAACGATCATCACAAGCGCAAAACCGTCAACATGAAGTTCATATGCAACAGTAAAATCCGTTTCCCTTAAAAACGGAAAATCGCCAAATCGAATCCATGAACGCTTTTCTGTCAGCTGGCTTATATCATAGCCGTTTCGATATTGCCAAAACGCAAACAGCGATAAACATAACGATGGCAGCGTCGCTAACACGCCGAGCCATTTGATCGCTTTTTCTTGTTCTTTCGGAAAGAGCGAAAGAACGAGTATGCCTAAAAGCGGGGAGAAAATTAAGAGCGATAAAAAGTATGGCTGCATTATAAATACCCCCCTGTCACCGCAAAAATGACGACGAGAATCGCTAAAGCGACAATCGTTACTGTGCCGTACATTTGTACTTGACCGTTTTGTAGACGCGAACCGATTCGTCCGATACCGCGCGTAGCTGCTGCAAGCGACCGAGCTATTCCTTCGACGAGGAAACGATCGATGTATTCAAACAACAAGCTGATGAATGCGGTCGCGCGCGTGACAGTCAGTCCGTAAAACTCGTCGACGTAATATTTATTCATAAGCACGTTGTACGTCATTGGGAAACGTGACGATAGCCAGTCGCGCGCAATCGCACGTTTGCCATATATGAGCCACGCAAAAGCCATGCCACATAAAGAAACAACAGTCGCAACAATCATAATCCAGCTCGGTCCTTCCGCATGTGCATGCCAGTTCGTTCCTTCCGTCAACCATTCGCCTAAAAACGCTCCCCACGGTGTTTGGACGTAGCCAGAAACGACAGCAAGCACGCCGAGCACAATCATCGGAAGCACCATAACCATTGGTGATTCGTGAACGTCGTGGACGTTCGTTCGCGCTTCCCCTGCAAATACAAGGAAAAATAAGCGGAACATATAAAACGCTGTGAAAAAGGCCGCAATAACAGCAACAACAAATAGACCGACATGCCCGTGCGTCCACGCGGCAATTAAAATTTCATCTTTGCTGAAAAAGCCTGAGAACAACGGAAACCCGCTAATCGCTAACGTTCCGATTAAAAAGAGTGGAGCGGTCCATTTCATTTTTTTCCATAATCCGCCCATTTGTTCAATGTTTTGCGTATGCACCGCATGAATGACGCTACCTGCAGCTAAAAAGAGGAGCGCTTTAAAAAAGGCGTGCGTCATTAAATGAAAGACACCTGCAACATAACCTGCGGAACCGAGCGCTAACATCATATAGCCAAGCTGGCTGACGGTGGAATATGCAAGCACGCGTTTAATGTCCGTTTGCACAAGACCGATCGATGCCGCAAAAATAGCGGTAAATCCTCCAACGTAAGCGACGGTCGTCATCGCTGTTTCACTCGCTTCATAAAGCGGGAACAATGTCGCCACTAAATATACCCCAGCCGCGACCATCGTTGCAGCGTGAATTAACGCTGATACAGGCGTTGGACCTTCCATCGCATCCGGAAGCCACGTATGAAGCGGAAATTGACCTGATTTTCCGACAGCGCCAATAAAAATAAGAATGGCGCTTAACGTGATGATTGTAGTCGATATATTTCCGTTTTGTAACGCGGCAAAAATGGCTTCATATTCAAAGCTGCCTACTTCAAGGAATAATAAAATCATGCCGATCAGCAAGCCGACATCCCCGATGCGCGTCATAATAAACGCTTTTTTCGCTGCAGCTTTTGCTTCTTCTTTGTAAAAATAAAATCCGATCAATAAGAACGAGCCGAGACCGACAAGCTCCCAAAAGATATACGTTTGCAGTAAGTTTGGTGATACGACGAGCCCGAGCATCGCAAATGTAAACAAGCCTAAATATGCGTAAAATACCGGAAAGCGCTCATCACCGTGCATATATCCTTTCGCATACGTATGTACGAGAAAACTAACAAGCGACACAACAACGAGCATTAATGCATTTAATGCGTTCACTTCAAAGCCGACCGTTATATCCACATCCCCGATTGTTAGCCATGTGTATGCTTGTTTATATGTTGATGCCGTCCATCGCTCATACAACGTTCCGAGAGCCAAAACGAGCGAAAGAAACGTCAACAACATCCCGACATACGCGCTTCGTTCTTTTAACTGCTTGCCAACGACAAGCAGCACAACAAACGATACGAACGGAAAAAGCGGTATGAGCCATGCGTTTTCCATCATCGTTCAATCATCCCCTTTTTCAGGTGCATTTATATATAACCCCTTTGTTTCCCATCCTTTATCGTTTCATCGAATCGACTTCATCAATATGAATCGTTTTGCGATTGCGGTATAGCGCAATTAAAATGGCTAATCCAACCGCTGCTTCTGCCGCTGCAACAGTAATCGTAAAGAGCGAAAACACTTGCCCTGTAATGCCTGGGTTTACGCCGTACTTGCTAAATGCGACTAAATTGACGTTTACAGCATTTAACATAAGTTCAATGCAAATGAGCACGATTACTGTATTGCGTTTTGTTAACGCTCCGTACAGCCCGATGCAAAATAACATAAGCGCAAATACGAGATAGGCGGATAACGGTACGCTCATTCTCCCTCCTCCTTATCATCTTTTTTTGCTAAAATGACGGCGCCAACGAGAGCAACGAGCAATAATACAGATGTTAGTTCAAACGGAATGACGTACTTCGAATACATCGCGATTCCGATTTGTTCCGTATTTTTATCATGAAGCCCAACCGCTTCGCTGCCAAAGTCGAGCGTGCGAATGCCGATATACATCACGGCACCGAAGGCAACCGTACCGAGCAACGCGAGCGCTTTACGAAGCGGGCTTCCTGTCGATTGTCCGTCATCTTGGTGGCGCGTCAGCATAATGCCAAACAACATAATGATCGTAATTGCCCCAGAGTAAATAAGCACTTGAACAGCTGCGACAAATTCAGCTGATAAAAGTACGTAAATGCCGGCGATGCTGACGAACGTAAATACAAGGGCGACGACCATATGGACGACTTTGTTTAAATTTAACATAAAAATGCCGCCGCCAAGCGCAATGAGCGCAAGAACGAAAAACGCAATATATTGTCCACTCATGGCTTATTCACCTTCCGCACGTTCGTATCGTTTTCATCAAGCCACGTTAAATCTTTAAATAACTCATCGCGGCTATATTCCGCTAATTCAAAGTTGTTCGTCATGACAATCGCCTCTGTTGGACACACTTCGGTACATAAGTCGCATAAAATGCAAATTTCAAAATTAATGTCGTACGTATCAATAATTTTTCCTTTTTTCGTCGGGTCCGGATGCTTTTTGCCCGTCAATTGAATACAGTCGGTCGGGCAAATGTTTGCGCACTGATTGCAAACGATACATTTTTCCGGATAAAACTTTTGAATGCCGCGAAAGCGATCCGGAAGCGGAAGCGGTTCATTCGGATAATCGTACGTCACTTTTTCTTTTGTTAAGTTTTTCAGCGTATACGCTAATCCTTTCATTAAACCGAGCATTTCTGCCCACCCACCTTTTTATTTAAAAAAATAGTTGTTTCACAAGCGCTGTTACAAAAATGTTGACGAGTGCAACAGGCAATAACACTTTCCAACCAAACTCCATCAATTGATCAGCCCGCACACGCGGAAACGTAATGCGAAACCAAATGAATAAAAAGACGATGAGACTAAACTTCAATGCAAACCAAACCGCTCCTGGAATAAAATCGAGAAACGGAAGCGGATGCCATCCTCCTAAAAAGAGTACCGTCGTTAATGCCGCCATCGCAAAAAAGTACACGTACTCTGCAAGCATGAAAAACGCCCAACGGAAGCCAGAATACTCAACGTGGAAACCTGCTACAAGCTCTGATTCCGCTTCTGGCAAGTCAAACGGCGTCCGGTTTAACTCCGCCACAGCAGCGATCAAAAAGACGAGAAATCCAATCGGCTGCACAACGATAAACCAAACTTCTTTTTGCGCGTCGACAATGTCGTTTAAGTTTAAGCTTCCCGACAACAAAATGACACCGATGACCGACATGACGAGAGGCACTTCGTATGAAATCATTTGCGCGGCTGCGCGCATGCCTCCAAGTAGCGCATATTTATTGTTTGACGCCCATGCGCCTGTCACAACGCCAATCGTCGTTAATCCTGATACCGCGATGTAATACAACAGCCCGACACCAATATCGGCAAATTGTAACGCATCCGTAAACGGCAACGCTGCCAACACCATAAACGCAGGGGCAAACGCAATGACCGGTGCTAAAATGAACAATGGCCGATCGGCTGCTTTTGGAATTGTATCTTCTTTCAATAGTAGTTTTAATACGTCCGCAACTGTTTGTAGTAGCCCCCAGCGGCCCCCGACTTGGTTTGGACCGATGCGCCCTTGCATAAATCCCATCACTTTTCGTTCCGCTAAAATGCCGTACGTAACAAACCCTAATACAACGAGCAACAAGCCAACACCAATCGCGAAAAATATCGCAACATTTGTCCAGCTCGGCGTCGACTGTAAAAGTTGTTCCATCATTATCCATCGACCTCCCCAAGCACGATATCAATCGCGCCAAGTATCGCAATTAAATTTGCGATATTTTCCCCTTTTAATAGTTTCGGAAGGATTTGTAAATTATAAAATGACGGTCGACGGAATTTTAAGCGGTACGGCTCTTTTTTCCCGTCGCTCGCAATGTAGCACCCAATTTCTCCGCGCGGCGACTCGATGCGCACATACGCCTCGCCCGGTGGCGCTTTAATAATTTTCGGCACTTTCGCCATAATTTCACCGCCATCCGGAAACTGTTCACACGCCTGTTCAATAATGCGGAGCGATTGCTCAATTTCAGCAAGACGGCATTCATAACGGGCGAAGCAATCACCTTCCGTACGAACAGGCACGTCAAAATCAAATCGGTCGTAAATAGAATACGGCTCATCTTTTCGTAAATCCCATTTTACACCTGTACAACGCAAATTGACCCCACTTAATGAATATGCTAACGCTTCTTCTTTCGTATACTTTCCGACTCCGATGACGCGATTGCGGAAAATTTCATTTCCTGTCACAAGTTCATGATAACCTTCTAGTTGCTTGCGCATATATGGAACGAACTGTTTCACTTTGTCGATCCATCCATCTGGCGCATCCCATTTCACGCCGCCGACACGCATGTAGTTAAACGTTAGGCGCGCGCCTGATAATTCGTTTAATAAATTAATAATCATTTCCCGCTCACGAAACGCATATAAAAACGGGCTGACTGCACCAATATCAAGCAAATACGTACCCCACCAAACGAGATGGCTCGCAATACGGCCAAGCTCCATCGCTAAAACACGTAAATATTCTGCGCGCTCTGGCACTTCAATACCCATCATCGTTTCTACTGCGTGACAAATAACGTAATTGTTCGTCATCGCCGATAAATAGTCCATGCGATCTGTGTACGGAATGATTTGTGTATACTGCAAATTTTCCGCAATTTTTTCTGTCCCGCGATGAAGATAACCGATGACGGGAGTCGCTTCTTTAATTATTTCCCCATCAATTTTCAGCACGAGGCGAAACACGCCATGCGTGCTCGGATGTTGCGGTCCGACGTTTAAAAGCATCTCCTCTGTTCTCAGCACGCTCTAACCCTCCATATCGTACGGTTCGTAATCTTTCCGGAGCGGGTAGCCGACCCAATTTTCCCCTAAGAAAATGCGAATGAGGTTTGGATGGCCTTCAAAACGAATACCAAGCAAGTCGTACGCCTCGCACTCCGGCCAATTTGCCCCTGGCCAAAGCGGAACAAGCGAGTCAATGACCGGATTGTCGCGATCTATTTTTACTTTCAACGCAACGGACTGGCGATTTTTATAAGAATACAAGTGGACGTACACTTCCATATGTGTTTGAAAATCCGTTCCGTGCAATTCGGATAAATAATCAAAACTTAGTTGCTCGTTATATTTTAAAAACTCAGCTACTTTATAATATGTATCTTTTTTCACAACGAGTGTCGGTACGTCTTTCGACAAACGATTGATGTAAGCGTTTTCTAAAACATCTTTTCCGAGATGTTGTTCAATCACTTTGACGTATTTGTCGAGATATGGCTGATTTGGTGAAGGTTTTTCCTCTTTTTGTTCAGCGACATCTGCATTTTTTGCTTTTGCTGCTGCTGCAGCTTTTGCTTTCGCCGCTGCTGCCGCTTTTTTCTTCGCTAATTCTTCTTCACTTAATTCGCCTGTCTCCGCAGCTTTTTGTTTCGCCAATGCTGCTGCTTTTGCTTTCGCTGCTGCTGCCGCTTTTTTCTTCGCTAACTCTTCTTCGCTCAAGCCCCCTGTCTCCGCAGCTTTTTGTTTCGCCAATGCTGCTGCTTTTGCTTTCGCTGCTGCTGCAGCTTTTTTCTTCGCTAACTCTTCTTCGCTCAAGCCCCCTGTCTCCGCAGCTTTTTGTTTCGCCAATGCTGCCGCTTTCGCTTTCGCCGCTGCTTTTTTCTTCGCAAGCGCAAGGTCATCTTCGCTTTCGAGCGATGGCTCAGTTTGTTCGGCTGCTTGTTTTGCTGCCAATCGCTCTTTTGCTAATTGTTTCGCCCGTTCCGCTGCTTCTTTTTTTAGTTGCTGTAAATCTTTTTCATCGCTCATTTACAGCACCCTCTTTCCTGTTTTTGCTTCATAGCGAATCTTCTCTTTTAACTTATTAATGCCATAAATAAGGGCAGCTGGGTTTGGCGGACAGCCCGGAATATATACATCAACCGGTACAATTTGATCGACGCCTTTGACAACGCAATACGATTTTACATATGGCCCGCCTGCGGTTGCACATGATCCCATCGCAATGACCCATTTCGGCTCAGGCATTTGATCGTACAAGCGGCGAACAATTGGCGCCATTTTTTTCGTGACTGTACCTGAAACGATCATGACATCAGATTGACGAGGTGACGTACGGAAAAAAGATCCAAAGCGATCTAAATCGTAATGTGAAGAACCGACCCCCATCATTTCAATGGCGCAACAGGCAAGTCCGAACGTAAGCGGCCATAGCGAGTTGCTGCGCGCCCACGCTTTTAGCTGTTCTAATGTCGTTAAAAAGACGTTGCGACGCATTTCTTCCATTTCCTGATCTGATACGTTCAATAACTTTACATCCATTTTAACACCTTCTTCTTCCAAGCATACACAAGTCCAATCAACAACATGACGACGAAAATAAGCATTTCGATGATGGCAAATGCACCGAGCTTTTCAAATGCCACCGCCCACGGATATAAAAATACAGTTTCTACATCAAAAATGACGAACAGCAACGCAAAGATGTAATATCTCACGTTAAATTGCACGCGCGAATCGTGGAATGGATCCAATCCGCTCTCGTACGTTGTTTGCTTCGCTGCATTTGGCGCATGTGGACGAAGAAAACGTCCCGCTGTGAGCGCAACGATCGGAAGTAAAATACCTAAACAAAGAAACACAAAGACGACTACATAACTGTTTACATAAACGTTCAACGATGCCCCACCCCTTTGTGACTTTATACACATTTTTCGAAAACGTCATACTATTACGACTGTAACCGATAACATTATATCACTTCTTCACATATGTGTCGATAAAACTTGTTCCAAAAACAAGAAAAACACCCCCTCTTTCTAATAACAAAAAACCCCTAAGAGACGATGCTCTTAGGGTTAAAAGTTGCGATTCGCGACATTTAAACGGTTGAGCGCGCGACGTAAAGCTAGCTCAGCCCGCTTATGATCAATATCTTCTTGTTTTGCTTGCAGACGGCGTTCAGCCCGCTCTTTCGCCGCTTTTGCACGCGCCACATCAATATCTTCTGCTCGTTCCGCTGCTTGCGCCAAAATCGTGACGCGATCAGGGCGAACTTCTAAAAAGCCGCCGCTCACCGCGACAAGCTCTGTCGCGTTTCCTTTTTTCAAACGAACCGCGCCAATCTCTAGCGGTGCGACCATCGGAATGTGCCCTGGCAACACGCCGAGTTCGCCGCTTTGCGCTTTAGCGCTCACCATTTCCACATCCGCTTCATATACTGGGCCGTCCGGAGTTACGACACTGACTTTAATCGTCTTCATGGAAAATCCTCCTCGGTCCCTTATTAAACTTCTACGCCCATTTTTCTCGCTTTTTCAATTACTTCTTCAATACGGCCGACTAAGCGGAACGCATCTTCTGGAAGATGGTCATATTTTCCTTCCAAAATTTCTTTAAAGCCACGAACTGTCTCTTTTACAGGAACGTATGAACCTGGTTGTCCTGTAAACTGTTCAGCAACGTGAAAGTTTTGCGACAAGAAGAACTGAATGCGACGAGCGCGATGAACGACAAGTTTATCTTCTTCTGAAAGCTCATCCATACCGAGAATCGCAATAATGTCTTGCAATTCTTTATAGCGTTGCAACGTTTGTTGTACTTTACGAGCAACTTGATAGTGCTCTTCTCCAACAATCTCAGGAGAAAGCGCACGAGATGTTGATGCAAGCGGGTCTACCGCTGGGTAAATACCCATCTCAGATAATTTACGCTCTAAGTTTGTCGTTGCATCTAAGTGTGCGAACGTTGTCGCTGGCGCTGGGTCTGTGTAGTCGTCTGCTGGTACGTAAATCGCTTGGATCGATGTAACCGAACCGACTGCTGTTGATGTAATACGTTCTTGTAATTGACCCATTTCTGTCGCAAGCGTTGGTTGGTAACCTACCGCTGAAGGCATGCGTCCTAATAGGGCGGAAACTTCTGAACCTGCTTGCGTGAAGCGGAAAATGTTATCGATGAAGAACAATACGTCTTGTCCTTGCTCATCACGGAAATATTCCGCCATCGTCAATCCTGTTAATGCGACGCGCATACGTGCTCCAGGTGGCTCGTTCATTTGACCGAATACCATCGCTGTTTTGTTAATAACGCCAGAGTCTTTCATTTCATGGTACAAGTCGTTTCCTTCGCGCGTACGCTCACCAACGCCGGCGAATACGGAAATACCACCGTGCTCTTGCGCGATGTTGTTAATTAACTCTTGAATTAAAACCGTTTTTCCTACCCCTGCACCGCCGAACAAACCGATTTTTCCACCTTTAATATAAGGTGCAAGCAAGTCAACGACTTTAATTCCTGTTTCAAGAATTTCAACTTGTGTTGAAAGCTGTTCGAATTTTGGTGCCGGACGGTGAATTGAATCGCGGCGAGCGTCTGCTGGGATTTCTTCTCCTAAGTCAATCGGCTCCCCTAGTACGTTAAATACACGTCCGAGCGTCACTTCACCGACAGGAACAGAAATTGGTGCTCCTGTATCGATAACTTCCATGCCACGCACTAATCCGTCTGTCGTTGACATCGCAATTGTGCGTACTGTATCGTCCCCAAGGTGAAGGGCTACTTCTAACGTTAAGTCGATATCGACTTCTTTTTCGTTACGCGCTTTATGTTTAATTTTTAGGGCGTTGTAAATCGCAGGTAAGTGTCCGTCTTCGAACTTGACGTCTACAACAGGACCCATAACTTGAATAACGCGTCCTTTTGCCATCGTTTTCCCTCCTAACTGCTAATCAACGTTATTGCAATGCGTTCGCTCCGGCCACAATCTCTGTAATTTCTTGCGTAATCGCTGCTTGACGGGCACGGTTGTAAGAAAGTGTAAGCGTCCGAATCAATTCTTTTGCGTTGTCTGTTGCGTTTTTCATCGCTGTCATCCGCGCTGCATGTTCGCTCGCTTTCGCATCGAGCAATGCACCGTAAATTAAGCTTTCTGCGTATTGTGGCAACAACACTTCTAAAATTTCTTCTTGTGACGGCTCAAATTCGTATGTCGTTAACTTTTTATCGGAAGCTAAATCCGTTAATGGCAATAGCTTTTTCTCTGTGACATCTTGTTGGATGGCACTGACGAAATGGTTGTAAAACATATACAACTCATCAAACGTACCATCTGCAAACATGTTTACTGTTTTGTTTGCAATTTCTTTAATATCCGCAAACACCGGTTGGTCTGGCAAACCGGTAATATGTAAAGCTACCGGGATGTTGCGGCGTTTAAAGAAATTTAAACCGACGCGGCCGATTGCGATGATCGCATATTCCTCTGTTGAACGGTGACGCTCTTGAATCGTTTGAAAAACGGCACGAAGCACGTTGCTGTTGTAAGCACCTGCTAAACCGCGGTCAGACGTAATGACTAAATATCCCGTCTTTTTGACTGGGCGCTTTACAAGCATCGGATGAGAAGCGTCATTGCTGCCAAGTGCAACGCTCGCGACGACTTCTTGAATTTTTTCCATGTACGGCGTGAACGATCTCGCATTATGTTCAGCACGGTTTAACTTTGAGGCCGAGACCATTTCCATCGCTTTCGTAATTTGGCTCGTCTTTTTTGTCGTATTAATGCGCGCTTTAATATCGCGTAACGATGCTCCCAAAGGTTTCACCACCTTTTTCGCTCAATTGTTGAAAGGGACGGAACAGCCATGCTGTTCCGCTCTCCACTCTACTTTTGTTACTCGGATACAACAAACGTCTTTTTGAACGCTTCAATTGCTTTATTGAAGTCTTCTTCGTTTGGAAGATCGCCTGTTGTGCGAATATGCTCCATTAGCTTTTGACCGTTCTCGTCCTTATCTAACCATGCATGGAACTCTTTTTCAAAGCGGCGAATATCTTCGACTGGAATATCATCTAAGAAACCGCGCGTTAATGCATAAATGATCGCTACTTGCTTTTCCACTGGCAGCGGCTCATGTAAACCTTGTTTTAACACTTCAACTGTGCGCGCACCGCGAGCAAGTTTTGCTTGTGTCGCTTTATCAAGGTCGGAACCGAACTGCGCGAACGCCTCTAGCTCACGATATGCCGCTAAGTCCAGACGCAACGTACCTGATACTTTTTTCATCGCTTTAATTTGTGCTGCCCCACCGACGCGCGATACGGAAAGACCGGCGTTGATCGCTGGACGCACACCAGAGAAGAACAAATCAGACTGCAAGAAAATTTGTCCGTCTGTAATAGAAATAACGTTCGTTGGAATGTATGCTGAAATGTCGCCCGCTTGCGTTTCAACAAAAGGTAACGCTGTTAATGAACCTGCACCTTTTGCATCGCTTAATTTCGCTGCGCGCTCAAGCAAGCGAGAATGCAAGTAGAATACGTCACCCGGATACGCTTCACGACCTGGCGGACGGCGTAATAATAACGAAAGCTCACGGTAAGCTGCCGCTTGTTTTGATAAATCATCATATACAACGAGAACGTGTTGTCCTTTGTACATGAAGTATTCGCCCATCGTTACGCCCGCATATGGCGCTAAGAATAAAAGCGGAGCTGGTTGTGACGCAGACGCTGTAACGACGATTGTGTAATCTAATGCCCCGTATTTGCGCAACGTTTCAACGACGTTACGAACGGTTGATTCTTTTTGTCCGATCGCCACATAAATACAAATCATGTTTTTACCTTTTTGGTTGATGATTGTATCTACCGCAACGGACGTTTTACCTGTTTGACGGTCTCCGATAATTAACTCACGCTGACCGCGACCGATTGGCACAAGCGCGTCAATCGCTTTAATTCCCGTTTGTAATGGCTCATGAACAGATTTACGATCCATGACGCCAGGTGCTGGGCTTTCAATTGGGCGAGTTGCTGTCGTTTCGATTGGACCAAGACCGTCTACCGGTTGTCCTAATGGGTTTACGACGCGACCGATTAACGCTTCACCGACTGGCACTTCCATAATGCGACCTGTCCGACGTACTTCGTCGCCTTCTTTAATGCCTGTGTACGGTCCTAAAATAACGATACCGACGTTGTTTTCTTCTAAGTTTAGCGCCAATCCCATGACGCCGTTGGCAAACTCAACAAGCTCTCCTGACATGACGTTGTCGAGGCCATGAGCACGAGCGATTCCGTCACCGACTTGAATGACTGTGCCGACATCGCTCACTTCGATTTCAGACTGATAGTTTTCGATTTGCTTTTTTATCAGCGCGCTAATTTCTTCCGCTTTGATGCTCATGCATTTCACCCCTATCTATAAATGTTAGCGAGTTAACTGTCGCTGTAATCTTGCTAATTTTCCGCTGACGCTTCCGTCGAAAATACGGTTGCCAATGCGCACTTTTACGCCACCGATCACATCTTTATCGATGATGTTTGTGATGCGAAGCGTGTCGACGCCGACTTTTTTCGCAAACACTTCTGCTAGCGCATTCGTTTCATCTTCTGTTAACGGACGAGCGGAATAGACGATCGCCTCAGCTACACCGCGCGCTTCATTTGCTAGTGCAATAAACGCATCTGCCAAATCGCTGACGATGTCGATGCGATGGCGATCTAAAAGCAACATTAATGTATGTTTTAATACCGTCGAAATGTTCGCAAACGCTTCTTCAATGAGCGCTTTCTTTTTTGCTAGCGCAATTTTTGGATGATTGAGCACAGAAAGAAGCGCTTCATGTTGTGCAAACACTTGTTTGACGACGCGAAGTTCTTGTTCGAGCTGATCAAGAAGCTGCTGTTCTTTCGCAATTTCAAAAAGTGCCGACGCATATCGTTTCGCTACGACTTGTTTGTTCATCGGCTTTCTCCTACCTCTTGAATGTACTCGCTAATCAGCTTCGCTTGATCTTGTTCGCTCAATTCTTTTTCAATTACTTTTGATGCAATAAGTACGGATAAGGAAGCAACTTGTTGACGCAATGCCGCCATCGCTTGCTCTTTTTCTTGTGCGATTTCTTTTTTCGCTGCTTCTTTTAAGCGCTCTGCTTCAGCACGCGCTGCTTGAATGATTTGTTCTTTTTGCTCTTCACCAAGTTTGCGTGCTTCCTCGATAAGTGCTTGCGCTTCTTGGCGCGATTTTTTCATTAGTTCACGTTGCTCTTCTGCAAGCTTTTTCGCTTCTTGATGATGTTTTTCCGCCTGCTCGATCTCGTTCGCAATATGCTCTTCGCGTTGTTTCATGACGCCCATTAACGGCCCAAATGCATATTTACGAAGCAAGAACATGAGCAATAGGAACATAATTAATTGGAATGCGATATCACCGCCGTTGAACCCATGTCCACCAGCGCCTAATACAAACATGTTTACCACCGCGCGTTTCACTCCCTTCAAAAATCGCCCGAATATCACTCGGAGCGTGTGCGTACGAACATAAAGGAATGGCGAAGGTTCTCGTATGAGACGGACTTCGCCATTATTGAACCGTTTCGTATAAGTTCACTTTGACAATTACTTGCCCATAACCATGAACGCTACAACAACCGCGATAATCGGAATCGCTTCGACTAGTGCTACCCCGATGAACATCGTCGTTTGAAGTGCTCCACGAGCCTCAGGTTGACGAGCAATTCCCTCTACTGTACGACTGACAATCATACCGTTACCAAATCCTGCACCAAGTGCTGCTAAACCGATTGCAATTGCAGCTGCTAAAGCTCCCATATTTAACTCCTCCTTAAAAGCTGTTTTTTGAGAACAAAGTTGTTAATATATTCTAATGGTCATGGCTCACTTTGTGAGACATATAAACCATCGTTAACATAGTGAAAATAAATGCTTGAATCGCACCAACGAAAATACTAAATGCTTGCCATACAATTGTAGGAATGATCGCTAAAACAGTGCCAGCAAATCCAGTCGCTAGACCACCAGCCAACAATCCTAGCAAAATTTCACCCGCGAAAATGTTTCCGTATAAACGGAGACCGAGTGTTAGAGTATTCGCAAACTCCTCAATAATCTTCAACGGGAACAAAAACGGCATCGGGCTAACAAAACCTTCGGCATATCCTTTTAACCCTTTCATTTTAATGCCGTAATAGTGAGACAATCCAACTACCATTGTAGCGAGTGTAAGTGTGATCACAGGATCAGCGGTCGGGGACTTCCACCATAGTTCGTCGTTAATGACGACCGCAAAAGGTAGACCAAGCATATTGGCTACAAAAATATACATAATCAGCGTAACACCCAATACTTGGAATCTCCCGCCTGTTTGCCAATCCATGTTACTTTTAATAATTCCTTTAACAAAATCCATAACCCACTCAAGAAAATTTTGCATGCCAGTTGGTTTCATCGACAAGTTGCGGGTAGCCAATAAAGCGATCACAAAAACGATGACGGATGTAACCGTAATCATCATTACGTTTGACAAATTAAAGGTTAATCCAAACAATTCATACAGAGGAGCCTCATGATGCACCTTTACTCACCTCTCTTCCCCTTTGTTTTTTTGGAAAAAGAAATCTATCATAATGACAATATAAGATGTCATTAATCCTACCACTATCCAAACGATCGACAAGTGTTCTGGATAACGCAACGCAAAAATGGCACCCAATGTAGCGGCCGCCATACGTGAGAGCATGCCGAGTGAAACTACTCGCTCCCCTAGAATAACAGCTCGTCCTAGTCGCTCAACCCTTCTAATGAGCGTCCACGTATTAAATAAGCCGATAATCGTTCCAATAATTAAACTTAAAAATATTTTTTCGTATGACGAAAAACCCCATCCTAATACATAAACAGCCAACAAATATAGTATGTATGATTTGTGACGTCGCCAATGCTGCTGCAGTTCGTTCATTTTTCCTCTCCTGAAAAAAATGAGCGAATGAGGCGAATCATTGCGTAAACACCAGCCGCTAAGCCGAGCAACAAGCCGACAATTAAAAAGAGCGGTTCAGTATCAAAGTGTTCGTCGGCAAAACGCCCGCCAAAAATCCCAACTAAAACGGAACCGACAAGCTGGGAAGAGATGGCCGTCATCAAACCGATCGCTCGAAACGGATGGCGCTCATGTTGCCGCATAAGAAAGCCTCACTTTTCATTTTCAGAATTTACTGTATTTTAAAAAAGTTTATCCTTATCCCTTTGTAAGCATACAATAGCGAAAACTCGATGTCAATGTGTTCGGTCACAAAAGTAAGGAAAATTTTTGACAAAGAAAAAGGGATGTGCTCCTACATCCCTTTTTCATGTTGAAACGGCGTCGGTGGAACATCGCTTTGCCCGAAATAATAACGAATCGCTTCAACAATCCGCTTTGATGCCCACCCATCACCGTACGGGTTTGACGCTTTCGCCATTTGCTCGTATGCTCTTTCGTCTGTTAATAATTCACTTGCTAGCGCATAAATCGTTTGTTCATCCGTTCCAGCTAGCTTGAGCGTTCCTGCCTCAATGCCTTCTGGGCGTTCCGTTGTATCGCGTAGCACAAGGACAGGCACACCAAGCGAAGGGGCTTCTTCTTGCACGCCACCTGAGTCCGTTAAAATGATATGTGCTCTTGCCGCAAAGTTGTGGAAGTCGATCACATCTAACGGCTCGATTAAATGAATGCGTTCATCGTTTCCTAATATGTCGTTCGCTAACTCGCGCACGACAGGATTTAAATGAACAGGATACACAACTTGCACATCATCATAATCTTCGACAAGCCTTTTTACCGCACGGAACATATTGCGCATCGGTTCACCAAGGTTTTCACGACGATGCGCTGTCAATAAAATCATCCGACCTCCTGCAACCTTTTGTAAAATCGAATGCGTATACGCTTCACGCACCGTTGTTTTTAATGCATCAATCGCTGTATTCCCTGTAATGAAAATGGATTGTTCTGGCTTATTTTCTGCGCGCAAGTTTTCAGCCGCTTTCGCTGTCGGAGCAAAATGCAAATCAGCTAATACCCCCGTTAATTGGCGATTCATTTCTTCTGGAAACGGCGAGTATTTATTCCACGTTCTTAACCCCGCTTCCACGTGCCCAACAGCAATTTGGTTGTAAAACGCCGCAAGGCTAGCGACAAATGTCGTTGTCGTGTCGCCGTGGACGAGCACGATGTCGGGCTTTACTTTTTTCATGACGTCGTCTAAACCAGCAAGCGCTCTTGTCGTAATATCGACAAGCGTTTGACGCTCTTTCATAATGTTTAAATCGTAATGCGGCTGAATGCCAAAAATATCAAGCACTTGATCAAGCATTTGACGATGTTGTGCTGTCACAGTTACAATCGACTCAATATCTTCGTATTTTTGCAATTCTAACACGAGCGGAGCCATTTTAATGGCTTCCGGTCTCGTTCCGAAAATGGTCATGACTTTTCGTTTTCCCATTATGCTCACCTTACTTCGTCCCGAATAGACGGTCGCCAGCATCGCCAAGACCTGGGACAATGTAGCCATGATCGTTTAATTTTTCGTCTAATGCAGCGATATAAATGTCGACGTCTGGATGCGCTTGTTGCACCGCTTCGACTCCTTCTGGTGCGGCGATTAAACACATAAATTTAATGTTTTTCGCCCCGCGTTTTTTGAGCGCATGAATCGCCTCAACAGCTGATCCCCCTGTCGCAAGCATCGGGTCGACAACAATAAAGTCGCGCTCTTCGACATCTGTCGGAAGCTTCACGTAATATTCAACCGGCTTTAACGTCTCTGGGTCGCGATATAAGCCGATATGTCCAACTTTCGCCGCTGGAATAAGCTTTAAAATACCGTCTACCATTCCGATTCCTGCACGTAAAATCGGGATGATACCTAATTTTTTCCCTGCGATCACTTTCGCTCTCGCTTTGCTAACAGGCGTCTCAATATCAACTTCTTGAAGCGGCAAATCGCGCGTAATTTCAAACGCCATAAGCGTCGCCACTTCTTCGACAAGCTCGCGAAACTCTTTTGTTCCTGTATGTTTGTCGCGAATGTATGTAAGCTTATGTTGAATTAACGGATGATCAAATACGTACACTTTACTCATGTCAGTCGCCCCTTTTTTTCATATGCATTCTTGTAAATTTTACATAAAAACAAACGAGGATTCAACTTACGATTTAAAGAAAAAGGTGCCCCGATGGACACCTTATACGTACAGTGGAAATTTTTCAGTTAATGCGGCAACACGTTGGCGCGCCTCTTCTAATTTTTGCTCATCGTCTTTATGTTTGAGCGCAAGCGAGATGATGCGCGCAATTTCATCCATTTCCTCAAGCCCAAATCCGCGGCTTGTCACCGCTGCTGTACCGATGCGAATGCCGCTAGTAACAAACGGGCTTTCTGGATCGTACGGAATCGTGTTTTTATTGACTGTAATACCGATCTCATCGAGCACTTTTTCAGCCACTTTTCCTGTTAATCCGATGGAACGGAGGTCAATGAGCAATAAATGGTTGTCCGTTCCGCCAGAAACGAGTGTAAATCCTTCTGCTACGAGCGCTTCCGCTAAACGTTTCGCATTGTTTACAATGTTTTGTGCATACGTTTTGAAATCGTCTTGTAACGCCTCACCGAGCGCCACAGCTTTTGCAGCGATCACATGCATAAGCGGACCGCCTTGAATGCCCGGGAAAATCGCTTTATCAATTTGTTTAGCAAACTGTTCTTGACATAAAATCATGCCTCCGCGCGGACCGCGTAACGTTTTATGCGTTGTTGTCGTGACAAAATGGGCATACGGCACAGGATTTGGATGCAACCCTGCCGCGACAAGTCCGGCGATGTGGGCCATATCGACCATGAAATAGGCGCCTACTTCATCAGCGATTTCACGGAACTTCGCAAAGTCAATCGTGCGCGGATATGCGCTTGCCCCAGCAACGATTAATTTCGGTTTATGCTTTAACGCTTTTTCACGAACGTCATCGTAATTAATACGGTGCGTTTCTGGATCAACGCCGTATTCAATGAAATTGTATTGGATACCGCTAAAATTCACCGGGCTTCCGTGCGTTAAATGCCCGCCGTGCGATAAGTTCATGCCAAGCACAGTATCCCCATGTTGTAAAATTGTAAAATATACCGCCATGTTCGCTTGCGCTCCAGAGTGTGGTTGAACATTTGCATGCTCCGCTCCGAACAATTGTTTTGCACGTTCGCGCGCAAGCTCTTCCACGACGTCAACATGTTCACAACCGCCGTAATAGCGACGGCCTGGATATCCTTCAGCATACTTGTTCGTTAATACTGATCCTTGCGCTTCCATCACCGCTTCACTAACGAAGTTTTCCGATGCAATCAATTCAATTTTTGTTTGTTGTCGTTTTAATTCATCTTGAATGGCTTGAAATACTTTCGGATCTTGCTGTGACAAGCGACTCATTGACAATCCTCCCCTAAAGTGTGAATATTCTTTTTTATCTTAACACATTTTCAAATGAAAAAGTGAACAAATTTAACCGATCGAACATGATTTGTTCGCCTTTTCTTCTGAATAGACGGCGCGTTCGCCTCCGATGAGCTTCGGTCTCGTTTTCGCAAATGTAACGATCGCATGTCCGATTTGCTTAATCGATGTGCGGACAGGAACCGCCACATGTTTTAAATGCATACCAATTAATGTAGCACCGATATCAATGCCAGCATCTGCTCGAATATGTTCAACGACAACAGGATCATGAAGTTGCGTATATGCGTATGCCGCCATTGCGCCACCCGCGTTGCGAACAGGAATGACGCTCACAATTTCCAGCTGCTTTGTCACAGCGGTTTGTCGTTCCACTACTAATGCCCGGTTTAAATGTTCACAACATTGAAATGCAAGCTGAACCCCCGTTTCCTCATGCCATCGTTTTAATTCTTGAAACAACATCGCCGCCACATCCATCGTTCCCGCTGTTCCGATTTTTTCTCCAATGACTTCACTTGTACTGCAACCAATGACGACAACGTCATGATTCGTTAGCGGCACTTGCGCACGAAACTCAGCAAGCGCCTTTTGCCATTGACTACGCCATTGTTCCATGTCCGTCACGATACTCCCACCTTTATTGCTCGTTTTCATAAGCGGAAATTTTTTGAATGCGTTTTTCGTGACGACCTCCTTCAAATGGGGTTGTCAGCCATACTTTGGCAATTTCGCGCGCCAATCCCGGTCCGATGACGCGTTCGCCCATCGCTAATATATTGCTGTCGTTATGTTCGCGCGTTGCTTTTGCACTAAATACGTCATGAACGAGCGCACAACGAATGCCTTTCACTTTATTTGCAGCAATGCTCATGCCAATACCTGTTCCGCAAATTAATATTCCGCGGTCAAATTCACCGTTCGCTACTTTTTGTGCGACCGGCAACGCATAGTCTGGATAATCGACCGACGTTTCACATTCACATCCAAAATCTGTATATTCAATTCCCATTTCATCCATGAGTTTTTTAATTTCCTCGCGAATGCGAATGCCACCATGGTCTGATGCGATTGCTACTTTCACGTTTGAACCCCTCCTTATCGTTATAAAGAAAAAACCGTCTCTCTTCATTTTAACGGGTCGAGACGGTCTTTTCATCATTTATTATGCTTATAAACGAAAACGGGCAATCGTTTGTTTTAATTTTTCTGCTTGCTCACCAAGTTCTGTTGCTAGTTCACGCATGCTTTCGATGACCGCGGTTTGCTCTTGTGTTGCCGCTGTCACTTCTTCCGCCCCAGCGGATGTTTGTTCGGCAATCGCAGCCACTTCTTGCGATTGAACAGATGTTTGTTGAATGTATTTCGTTTGTTCATCAACAAGTTGGGCAATTTGTTTGACCGCATCTGCTACTTCATGAATGGATGCACTCATGTGCGAAATCGCTTCATTTGTCTCGTTTCCTTTTTTCGCTTCATCATTTGCTTTTTTTACTTGCTCCGTAATTTGGCTAACGACGTTGGCTACTTCATGTTGAATGTTTTGAACGAGCTCAGAAATGCCTTGTACCGCCTTAGCACTTTCATCCGCTAACTTTCTTACTTCTTCCGCAACGACCGCAAATCCTTTCCCGTGCTCCCCTGCCCGCGCGGCTTCAATCGAAGCGTTTAATGCTAGTAAATTCGTCTGTCCTGCAATATCCCCAACAAGCGAAATAATTTGTCCTACTTCTTTCGCATGATCTTCTAAACGTCGCACGACATGTAGCGAAGCTTCGTTGTTTTTCGCTAATTGTTGAATGCCAGCGATGAGCGAACCGATGACGCGACGGCTTTCTTCAAGCTTTGCAACCATCTCCGTCGACAGTTTTTCCGATTGCATCGCTTTTTGCTGGACGTTTCCTGCGATCGCTAATACATCTTCTACTGCTTCCGCTGTCGTTTGCATCGCCACCGCGGAATTATCCGCTCCTTTTGAAATTTCATCAATCGTGCGCGCGATGTTTTCCGCTTGTTCCGCCGCAACTCGAGACACGTTTGTCATCTCGACAACTTTTTCATTCGTATGGGCAAAATTTTGTTGAATGTTTTGCACGATTTCGCGTAAACTGCGCAACATATCGTTAAATGCAAGCGCAAGCGAACGAATTTCATCATCCGACTTTGGCACAGGTACATCTTGTCCAATTTCCCCTTCTGCTGCTTTTAACGCCGCTTGTTCAAGTTGAGAAAGCGGTTTCGTAATGAACCGCGCCGCATAATATGCCAATACACCAGACCAAAAAATACCGAGCAATAGCGTTAAAATGGTAAACGTATTTTCCCCAAACGGAAGCCATTGTTTGACGTAGTCATAGAGCACATAAATATAAAAGGCGCTTGTTGAATACGTAATGATCGCTAATACCGTTGTGAAAATGGCTAGCTTTTTTTGTAAGCTAAATGTGTATTTTCCCCCCATCATACATCCCCCTTGCGTTATAGCTTTTTATGTAGCTTTTCGATCGCTTGTTCGAGCTCATCGCGCGTTTGACGATACACGTCAATCGAGCCCCCAAATGGATCGATAACGTCTTTGCTGTCACCAAGAAATTCGTACAACGTAAACGTTTTTCCTTCTGCTTCCGGAAAACGAGACAACACATGTTGCTTGTGACTTTCGGTCATCGTTAATATGTACGTCGCCCAGTCAACATGCTCTTTCGTCAATAACGACGATTGGTGCTGAATATGAATCCCCTTTTCAGCAAGCACCGCTTTCGCATGTTGTGACGCATCGCTCCCCTCAAACGCAAAAACGCCCGCTGACCTCACTTGTACGTGCGGCAGTTGTTTATGTCTAAGTAGCGCCTCCGCCATCGGACTGCGGCACGTATTTCCTGTACATACAAACAAAACGTTCGTTTGACTCACCATTCACACCTCGCATCATTTCCCACATGTTTACTATTATTATAAAGCAAACCGTAAGACAAAATATAGAGTAAAAAAGAAAAAAGAACTGGAAACGCCCCAGCTCATAAAGGAAATAATAGTTTACATGCAAATAAAAGTAAAATGGCACCACCTAACGCCTCGCTATATGTCCCTAACCAACGTTGAAAGCGACGCCCAAGAAGCAACCCTATCCACGTTAACACCATGCTCGTCAAGCCGAATGCGGTCACAGCGAGCACCATTTCCACCCCATAAATCCCTAAACTTAACCCGACGGAAAAACTGTCAAGGCTAACGCTAAACGCAAATAAAAACAAACCGATGCCAACAGGCCTCAGCCAACGTTCTTGTTCATGATGGAAGGAAGCGATGACCATTTGCACACCGAGAATAAACAACAATGCTCCTCCGATATATGTCGCTGCATGCCCTAATTGAATAGATAACAACCGACCGATCGTCATCCCAGCTAAAGGCATGACAACATGAAAAAAGCCTACCGTTGCTCCAATATAGGCAATTTGCTTTAAACGAAGCTGAAGCAATCCCATGCCGAGGCTGACTGAAAATGCATCCATCCCCAACGCAAATGCCATCATCGCTAATGTGATCATTTCCCCAATCATACAAATGCCTCCTTAGGACGTGCCCTCACGTTAACATATGCACGCGCTAAGGAGTTTAGACATCATTTTTCCATCATTTGTTGATAGCCAGCTGCCTTTAACAATCGATTCATAATAGCGACCCCGATGCCTTCGTTCGGAAACGCCTCGCTATAAATGAAATGTACATGTGTTTCATCAAACGCTCGTAACGCGTCATAAAGCTGTTTTGCCACCGTTCGTAAATCACTTCGTCGTCCGCACGCAATAACGACATCAGCTTCATACGTATCGCGCCGCTCTTCCGTCGTCAACACTCCTACAGTAAATCCACTCGCTCGTTTTTCATTCACAACTTGTTGTAAAAATGACGGTGAGCCATACACAACGACGAGCGGAGCTTTCGGGGCGTAATGTGTATATTTCATCCCTGGAGATTTCGGCACAGCCTCTTTTTCCACAAGTGCGCGGTCGATATCCACAGCTCCGATCACCCGTTCAATTTCTTCTTTTGTCACACCGCCCGGCCTTAAAATGGTCGGGATGGCTGACGTGCAGTCTATAACCGTTGACTCAACTCCAACACCTGTCGCTCCCCCATCGACAACAGCTGCAATCCGTCCATCTAAGTCGTCGAGCACATGTTTCGCCGTCGTCGGACTCGGTCTTCCTGAACGATTCGCACTCGGTGCAGCAATCGGTAGCCCGCTTGCTTTGATAAGCGCAAGGGCAATCGGATGGTTCGGCATGCGCACGGCTACCGTGTTCAAACCAGCAGTAACGCGCGGAGAAACAGCATCTTTTGTCGGCAAAACGAGCGTGAGCGGACCCGGCCAAAAATGATCCATTAACGTATATGCGACAGACGGAATGTCGCAAGCAATATCATGCAACTGCTCCGTTGTCGCAATGTGAACAATAAGTGGATTATCGCTCGGTCTCCCTTTCGCTACAAAAATGTTTTCCACAGCTGCTGTGGACATGGCGTTCGCTCCAAGACCATACACCGTTTCTGTCGGAAAAGCAACAAGCTCGCCTCGTTGTAAATACGCTGCGGCCTGTTTCACTTGTGGACAACTGTTTAACTCATCCACATTTTTATCCACAAAAAACACATGTGTTTTCAATGCTTTCACCTCATACATATTCAAGTTGCTTGTTTGTTGATTGACATTTTACAAGCATTCCACAGCCACTTCTTTCATGAGTATAAAAGATTCATACAAAATACTCAACAATTGTCCACAAATTGTGAATATGTTATTGCTTTTTGTTGATAATTTTGTGGATATGTTATTGCATAAGCTTTTTCCATACTTCTGCAACGAAAAATTTCACTTCTACTTGCTGTTCATCTTCCACAACGAGCGGTTGTTCAGTCATTTGTTCGATCGGTGTCTCTCGTTCCACTTGTTTTTCCACAGGACGAACGGCTTCACCTGTTGAAAAATCGAGAAAACAAAGCGGCGGGAATAAAACGCACCACCAGTTTGCTCCTTCACCTTTGCCGAGCGTAATTAAGACCGCATCGTACTCACCTGCTGGATATACGTATGAACCGTATATTTTCGTCGGGAACGATACACGCCCAAACGTCACTTTGTACGACTGATCGCTCTTTTTTTCTTGAAGAACGCGGGCAACCGTTTGTTCAATTTCGGGCACATGTTGGGCAATAACTTGTTTTGCTTCTTCAAATGATGTTAAGTCGCTTACCCATGCCGTAATTTGCTCATTGACTGCATCGCGAACCGCGCGCTTTAACGCTTGGTCATCTGGCGAATCGCTATTTGCTAAAATGCGCAACCGTACCGCTTCGTTTGGAATGACAACATCTCTTTGCGCTTCCGTTTGTTGTCCATATATCGTCACAAGCGCACCAATCATCACCATTGTTATATATACCATCATAACGTATTTGTTCATCGTTTACCTCCCCTTTCTTGTTATGCAGTATAACCAGAAAAGGATGTTGATAAACTATGAAAATGAAAAAATATAAAAAAGCTTCCGATGTTACTCGGAAGCGAGATCAGCGACGACGATGCGCTCTTTACCGTTGATATCAAAAAGGACATCGACATGCGCGGAAGGAAATGTTTGGTGCAACATCGTTTTGACAGCTTGCCCTTGTCCGTGACCGATTTCAAATGCAATAAGTGCTTGTGGGGTAACTACATGTGGCAGCTGCTCCGTCAAGCGACGATAAAATAACAAGCCATCTTCGCCACCGACAAGCGCACGAAGCGGCTCTTTTTGCACGACAGGCGATAGCGTCGGAATGTCACGCGCTGGGATGTATGGCGGATTAGACACAACGACATCGACTTGTATGCCACAGTCGATAATCGGTTGCAATAAGTCCCCTTCGAACCAATGCACGCAAGCGCCAAGCTGAGCGGCATTTTTTTTCGCGACTTCAAGCGATGAAGCGGCAATATCAATGCCATACACATGCCACGCTGGTCGTTCTAACGACAATGTAATGGCAATCGCTCCGCTTCCTGTTCCGACGTCAACTAGGCGAAGGGGCTGCTCGGTCGTACGTGCAAGTACGTGGGCGACGAGCTCTTCCGTTTCTGGACGCGGAATGAGTACGTGTTCATTCACGATAAACGTTCGACCGTAAAACTGTTCATACCCGATTAAATATTGAATCGGTATATGTTCAAGTGCATGTTTTTTTACATCGGCGATAAATGTTCGCTTGCTCGTTTCATCGATTGGTTCACGCAACGAAGCAAATAGTTGCGCGCGCGTCATTTGTAAGTGGTGGCGCAACAACCATTCTGCAGCCGTTTCTTCTTTGCCGTGCTCTCGGAAAAAAGAAGAAGCCCATTGAAGGACTTCGTATATTTTACTGCTCATTGTTCGCTTGCTCCAATTTTTTCGATTGATCGTCTAAAATGAGCGCATCAATAATTTCATCTAACTTTCCTTCTAACACTTGATCAAGTTTTTGAATCGTCAAGCCGATGCGATGGTCTGTCACACGGTTTTGTGGGAAGTTGTATGTGCGAATGCGTTCAGAGCGATCGCCTGTGCCAACCGCCTGTTTGCGCGTTTGATCGTATTCTGCACGCGCTTCCTGTTGGTATTTATCGTAAATGCGTGCGCGCAATACTTTCATCGCTTTTTCTTTATTTTTAATTTGCGATTTTTCGTCTTGGCACGATACGACGATTCCTGTTGGAATGTGCGTTAAACGAACAGCCGACATCGTCGTATTGACGCTTTGTCCCCCCGGACCGCTCGATGCGAACGTATCAACACGAATGTCTTTTTCGTTAATTTCGATTTCAATTTCTTCCATCTCTGGCAAACACGCAACCGTTGCTGTGGATGTATGAATGCGTCCACCAGATTCTGTCTCAGGTACGCGCTGAACGCGATGAGCACCGTTTTCGAATTTCAGCTTCGAATATGCCCCTTTTCCTTGAATCATAAAAATAATTTCTTTATAGCCACCAAGCCCTGTCGGATGTGCTTCAATCACTTCTGTTTTCCATCCTTGCGACTCGGCATAACGCGTGTACATGCGGTATAAATCGCCTGCAAAAAGCGCTGCTTCCTCGCCACCTGCCGCTCCGCGAATTTCCATAATAACGTTTTTATCGTCGTTCGGATCTTTCGGAAGCAACAATACTTTTAGCTTTTCAACAAGCTGCTCTTCACGCTCTTCTAGTTCGCTAATTTCTTCTTTCACCATTTCGCGCATATCTGGATCGAGCTTTTCTTCAAGCATCGCTTTCGCATCCGCAAGCTGCTCACGCACCGTTTTATATTCACGATACGTTTGGACAGTCTCAGCTAAATCGGATTGCTCTTTTGAGTAATCACGCAACTTTTTCGGATCATTTAACACATCTGGATCCATTAATAGTTCATTTAATTTTTCATAACGGGCTTCTACCGCTTGTAAACGGTCAAACACAATATTCACCCCTATCCATGTTCCATACACAGTCTAATTTATAATTGTACTACATTTTAATGAAATAAGAAAGTCCATTTAAAATTGTTACAATTTTGTGAACAAAATATCGTTTATTTGGGAAAAACGGACAAAAATTCGGCAATATATATTAATTTATGCCTATTTTCATAGTTAATTAAAGTTGGCATGATTTTTGCTTGAATAATATGCGAACAAAAAATTTTTGGAAAGGGGATCAAGAAAATGAAAGCTGCAGTCGTTCACGGGTTCAAACAAAAGCTAAGCATCGAAGAGGTAGAAAAACCGAAGTTAGGGTACGGTGAGGTACTTGTCAAAATCGAGGCTTGTGGAGTATGCCACACCGATTTACATGCAGCTCATGGGGACTGGCCAATTAAACCTAAACTCCCTCTCATCCCTGGTCATGAAGGAGTTGGAGTCGTTGTCGAAATAGGAGAGGGAGTCAAAACGATAAAAATTGGTGATCGGGTTGGTGTTCCATGGCTATATTCAGCGTGTGGGGAGTGTGAATATTGCCTAAGTGGACAAGAAACACTTTGTCCACACCAATTAAATGGCGGCTACTCAGTAGACGGTGGATATGCGGAATATTGCAAGGCTCCAGCAAACTATGTAGCAAGAATACCTGAAAATCTAGATCCAGTAGAAGTCGCACCTATTCTTTGCGCTGGGGTGACCACATATAAAGCTTTAAAAGTATCGAATGCCAAACCAGGTGACTGGGTTGCCATTTACGGGATTGGTGGGTTAGGCCATATCGCTTTACAATATGCTAAAGCCATGGGGTTCAATGTTGTGGCTGTAGACATTAGCGATGAAAAAATAGAACTCGCAACAAAATTAGGAGCAGATATTGCTGTTAACGGACTGAAAGAGGATCCGGTAACGGCAATCCGTGAAAAAGTGGGCGGGGTTCAGGCTGCTATTAGTGTTGCTGTGACAAAAAAAGCCTTTGAACAAGCTTATCAGTCTGTTAAGCGTGGGGGATGCCTTGTTGTTGTGGGCTTACCTAACGATGAATTACCAATACCGATTTTTGATACGGTCTTAAATGGTATTACAGTAAAAGGATCGATCGTCGGAACAAGAAAAGACATGCAGGAAGCATTAGATTTTGCGGCTCGAGGGAAAGTTCGTCCAATCGTGGAAGCGGTTCCGTTAGATAAGGTCAATGAAGTATTCGAGAGAATGGAGAAGGGACAGATCAACGGACGTGTTGTTTTAACTTTGTAAAAATCATAAGGAAACGGGGGCACCATCCCCCAATCTAAAAGTTTAAAAGGGGAGGAATTTACATGATTTACGCCCAACCGGGACAACCTGGTTCACTCATTACATTCAAAAAGAGATATGAAAATTTCATCGGTGGGGAATGGGTCCCGCCAATAGATGGGGAATATTTTGAAAACATTTCACCTGTTACTGGACAAGTATATTGCGAGGTCCCTCGTTCAAAAGCTGCTGATATTGAACTAGCACTCGACGCAGCTCATGCAGCGAAAGAAGCATGGGGACGTACATCTGTTGCTGAACGGGCACGTCTGCTCAATAAAATCGCAGACCGAATGGAAGAAAACTTAGACATGCTTGCCGTGGCGGAAACGTGGGAAAATGGAAAACCGATTCGTGAAACACGTGCGGCTGACATTCCTCTAGCTATTGATCATTTCCGCTATTTTGCCGGCTGCATTCGCGCTGAGGAAGGCACGTTGGCAGAGATTGACGCGGATACCGTCGCTTATCATTTTAAAGAGCCGCTCGGCGTTGTCGGACAAATTATTCCATGGAATTTCCCAATTTTAATGGCGGCTTGGAAACTCGCACCTGCTTTAGCTGCTGGCAACTGCGTTGTACTAAAGCCAGCTGAACAAACACCGACATCGATTCTCGTGCTGATCGAACTCATTCAAGATTTACTACCAAAAGGCATTGTGAATGTCGTCAATGGATTTGGTCTTGAAGCTGGCAAACCGCTCGCTTCTAACCCACGTATCGCAAAAGTTGCCTTTACCGGCGAAACGACGACGGGACGTCTCATTATGCAGTATGCATCTCAAAACTTAATTCCGGTCACACTTGAACTTGGGGGAAAATCACCAAACATTTTCTTTGCCGATGTCGCTGCGAAAGATGACGAATTTTTTGATAAAGCGCTTGAAGGATTTACAATGTTCGCTCTAAACCAAGGGGAAGTTTGTACATGCCCTTCGCGTGCATTAATCGAAGAATCCATTTACGATGTATTTATGGAACGAGCATTAGAGCGAGTCAAACAAATTAAACAAGGCAACCCGCTCGATACGAGCACAATGATCGGTGCTCAAGCCTCGTCCGAACAGCTAGAAAAAATTTTGTCATACATTGATATCGGTAAACAAGAAGGAGCTGAACTTCTCATCGGTGGCGAACGCAACATGTTAGAAGGGGATTTACAAGGTGGTTATTATATGAAGCCAACCGTCTTTAAGGGACATAATCGGATGCGTATTTTCCAAGAAGAAATTTTCGGTCCCGTTGTTTCCGTCACAACATTTAAGGATCAAGATGAAGCGTTATCGATTGCCAATGATACATTATACGGACTTGGTGCCGGAATATGGACGCGCGATATAAATACCGCATACCGATTTGGTCGCGGCATTCAAGCTGGACGCGTTTGGACGAATTGTTATCACACTTATCCGGCTCATGCAGCGTTTGGTGGATATAAAATGTCAGGAATCGGTCGTGAAACGCACAAAATGATGCTCGAACATTATCAACAAACGAAAAACTTACTTGTTAGCTATTCGCCGAAAAAACTTGGATTTTTCTAATCGTTCAGGCAGCGTCTCAAAAGCGCTGCCTTTTTTGAAAGGAGCTGATTGTGCATGCAACCGAAAGTAGTAGCGACCGAAGCTGCGCTACAACTTATCGAAAAATTAAAAGAAACATACGGTCCGCTTATGTTTCATCAATCTGGTGGTTGTTGTGATGGAAGCTCACCGATGTGTTATCCACAAGGGGAGTTTATGATCGGGGACTCAGACGTATTGCTTGGCGAAATCGGAGGATGCCCATTTTATATGCATGCTGCTCAATACGAATATTGGAAACATACGCAACTAATTATTGATGTTGTACCTGGCCGCGGTGGCATGTTTTCACTTGAAGGGCGCGAAGGAGTACGTTTTTTAACAAGGTCGAGGAGACTTAATTAGGAACACACTCTTTTGTGACGTTGTTATGCTTATTGTACAGAGGGGATCAGATCAAAAGTGATCTACAACTTTGAATCTGATCCCTTTTCTTTTAGTAAGTACCTTAACTTTCGGACTGTAATATTTAAGCGCTCCGCTGCTTCTTTTCTGTTCCCAATAGTTTCTTTTAGCGTCTTCATAATAAACGAACGACTCATCTCTACCTCCATCTCTCTGACTAAAGAAAGCACATATTCAAGATCCACTTTTTCATTGCTTCTCCACATGGACAAAACGTGGGTTACCCATTGTTGCAAATATACCTCGAAGTCTAATTCCTTTTTCTTGTCTTGCTCATCATCCGCTCGCTTCAAAGGTAGTGAAACCTTTAATTTTTCAGGTAAATATGAAGGAGTAATAACAGCTGTTTCTCCTTCTGCTAATGTTACTGCTCGTTTGACGACATTAAATAACTCTCTTACATTTCCGGGCCAATAATATTGTCTCATACAAGCAATACTATCCTCAGAAAATGTCATAGAAATATTTAACTTTTTCAAAAAGTACTCAACGAGAAGCGGCAAATCTTCCAGACGTTCACGAAGTGGTGGGATAGTCAACTTCACAACATCAAGGCGATAGAGCAAATCTTCCCGAAAGTTTCTTTCCTCCACCGCCTTAGCAAGATTTACATGAGTTGCGGCAATAATACGTGCATTTGTTTTCCGAACTGTTTCACCACCGACTCGCATATATTCCCCCGTCTCTAATACCCTCAACAACTTTACTTGTGTAGCAAGCGAAGCTTCACCGATTTCATCTAAGAACAACGTACCACGGTTAGCAATTTCGAAAATTCCCTTTTTTTCTTTTACTGCTCCCGTAAATGCTCCCTTTTCGTAGCCAAACAGTTCACTTTCCAATAATGTTTCTGAAACCGCACCACAATTAACCCCAACAAAAGGATGATCATATCGCATACTAGCACTATGGATAAAATGAGCAAGAACTTCTTTTCCTGTACCTGTTTCTCCTTCGATAAGTACATTTACATTTTTCTTTGCGATTTTATATGCAAACTTTAATAAATCATTCATCTCTTTATTCGTTCCAACGATAAACCCAAGCGTTTCAGCTAACTTATACATATCATTTTGTGTCGAAGGAACACCGCTATACAACAAACCATCAATTAGTTGTTCCAGTTGATCAATATCGTCAAATGGTTTTTCCACATAGTCACTTGCCCCGTATTTGATTGCTTCCACCGCTGTTTTTACAGTACTATAGCCCGTCATCACCACAACTTTGCAAAAAGGAAGTGAAACCTTCAGTTGCTTTAACAAATCTAGCCCATTTGTATCCGGCAACTTCACATCAATTAATGCCAAATCAAAGTGATGCTGTCTAATAAGTTCGGAAAAGTCTTTTCCACTAAATCCAATCTTTACACTATAGCCTTTTCCCTCCAAAAAATGACTAAAAAATGTACCTACCTCACGCTCATCATCAATGACTAAAATACTTTTCATTCATTTTCCTCCTTCACTGCGCAAGGAATCTTTAAGCAAAATTCACTTCCTCTACCTAGCTTACTAACTACCTCAATGGTCCCACCGTGTGCTTCTGCAATACCTAAGCTGACCGAGAGACCAAGACCTGTCCCCTTCCCCGGTCTCTTAGTTGTAAAAAATGGATTAAAAATTTCTTGTAAATGTTGCTCTGCAATTCCTTTTCCATTGTCCCTAACACATAGAACGACCCATTGTTTCTCGTTCTCGATAAATTGTTTCGTTTCAATCACAATTACCTTTCGATCACTTTCCACTTCTTCCAATGCATCTTTTGCATTGATTAAAAAGTTTAAAATAACTTGTCCAATTTGCTGAATGTTTGCTTCGATCAAACCCAGCGAACTATCTAGTTTTTTTTGAATCCTAATATTCTGTTTTTGAATTTGATCTCCAATTAACCCTAAAACTTGCTCAACAGCTTCATTTATAGAACACAATTCAAATACATATTCATCCTGTCTGGAAAACGTCAATAAGTTTTGAATAATGCTTTTGCACCGTTTCCCACATAAATGGATATCATACAATAATTTATACGAACGGTCATCTTTCTTAATTGATCGTAACAACAATTGTGCATTACCAAGAATTGCAGTTAGTGGATTGTTTAGTTCATGTGCAATGCCAGCTGCCATCTCTCCAATAGCAGCAAGTTTCCCAGACTGAATAAGTTGCGCTTCAATTTGTAATTTTTCAGTAATATCATTGATGTAAATAATAATCGCATACATTTTTTGTTGTTCGTTCCATACAGGATAAGAATGAAACTCACAAACACGTTGCTGGATATAAAATTGACGATGGACAGGTTTTTTGGTTTCTATCGTTTCAACAATCGGACTTTCCTTAAAATTTATCGATAGTAACTCACAAATATTTATGTTATATAGATTCATCGAAAAAAAAGCTTTAGCTGCATCATTATATTTCAAAATATTTCCTTCTAAATCAACAACGAATATCATTTCGGAGACTGCCCGAAACGTTTCCTCCCATTCTTTTTTACTTGTCAGCACTTCATTGTAAAGGCGAACATTTTCAATACAGACTGCCAATTGGTCACCAAACTGTTGAAAAAAAGAGAGATCAGATTCATCGTACATAATCACCTCCTCACTACCAATACTTAGCAAACCAATAACTTGCGCCTTTCTCATAAGCGGGATAAGTAGTATGCTACGAATTCCTAGTGCTTGGTATATCTTATTTTCAAAAAATGCTTTCTCTTCTTGTACTTGATAGAACATTTTCTCAAGTGATTGCATTACTTTCCAGTAAAGAGAATGCTCTTTTGGCACCACAAATCCAACTGGAAAATATAAATCTTGTTCTGGATATACGTTCGTTAATATAAGTTGCTCTTGTTCATATAGCAACAAGCTAATTCGCCCTATAGGGAAAATCTCTTTTAGTTTGTCAAACGTATTTTTCAGCATATCATCGATCGACATGTCGATATTAAAACTCTTTGTAATATCATTGATGATTTCTAACTGCATATTCTTCTTTTTTAACTCATTTACCATTTTTTTTAATTCGGTATAGTAGCTCTTCTTTGAAGATTGTACCCCTGTTAATAAGTTGATGATTTGTTGCCTATCTCTCATCGCCTTTACCATGCCTTTCTAAATAGTTCCTCAATGTCTTCTATAGTTACATCTCGTGGATTTGTAATCATGCACGTATCGTGAAAAGCGGAAACACTCATCCTTTTTAACTGATCTTTCTCAACACCTATATCCGCTAGCCTTTGTGGCGTACCAATATCCATAGTCAGCTGTTTCACGTGCTCAATTGCTTTGTTTCCAGCCTCCATATTCGACATTCCCCGAATATCAACACCTAGGAAAAGAGCAATATCTGCAAATTTCTTTGGATTTGCTAACAAGTTGTATTCCATCACATGTGGTAACAAAATCGAATTCACTGCTCCGTGAAGGAGATTATATTTTCCTCCTACCGCGTGCGACATTGCATGAACCGCTCCTAAAATTGCATTAGAAAAAGCTAGACCAGCCTGTAAGCATGCCATTGCCATGTTTATTTTAGCCTCTAGGTTCATTTTTGAAGCTACCGAAGGCCGCAAATATTCAGCAACAAGTGAAATAGCATTTTTAGCATGTACATCCGTCAAAGGTGTTGCTGCCAGACTAACATAAGCTTCAATACCATGGGTTAACACATCTAGACCTGTTGAGGCAGTTAAATGCGGACTTTTAGTCGACAATGTTTCAGGATCAATGATCGCAATATCAGGAATAAGTGAACGGGAAATGATCGTCATCTTTTTCTCTGTCTCTGTGTCAACAATTACAGAAAATTGAGAAACCTCAGAGCCTGATCCTGCTGTTGTAGGCACCATTACCTGCGGCGGGAGAGGATAACGAATTTTGTCAACCCCTTCATAATCATGAATCCGCCCACCGTTAGTAACAAGAATGGCGATTGCTTTTGCTACATCAATGGAACTTCCACCGCCAACCCCGATAACCGCATCACATTCGTTTTCGAGGTATATACGACACCCCTTCTCCACCTCTTTATCTTTTGGATTAATGGTTATGTCGTGAAATGTTGTATAGCTTAACCCTGCTTGCCGACAACTTCTTACAACTACATCTAGCCAACCAGCCTCCATAACTCCTGGGTCACTAACGATAAATACGTTCGTTGCCCCAAGTCGCACACAACTTTCCCCTACCTGTTGAATGGAAGCGTTACCAAAAATAACTTCAGGCATGACGAATTTATGGATATTCATCCTACTTCGCGCAGGAGACTCCCACTTCAACGACCAAAGGGAGTAAGTGGGAGAGGAATGCGCGTTCCCCCTTTCTTTTGTGTATGATATAATAAAGGCGTGGAGAAAACCGTTCAATAAAGGCACTCCAATAACTGCTACTCGATGTATGGAGTTGGTTACAGGAAACGTTGTAACCGTAAAACATCGAGCGTAGGTCCGTCTGTTGTGTGTGGAAGCCAAGTACTGCCAACAGACACACCGAGAGAATCGGTAACGATGCAGGCATGACCTGCGTCGTTGGGTAGTCGTCAACCTGCCCCTGATGCAACCCCAAGTCAAGGAAGGAGGAAGAAGTCCGTTTGCACTTCTGGGGAGTTGCAAGCCCTCACTTCGAGCGTTAGCTAAGTGGGGGTAGTTGACACATTCGCTCCTTAACAATAAATTTAAATTAATTGTATAACTTTTTTAAATTTTTTGTCTATTGTATCGTTTTAAAAAGTGCCCTCATTTTTTACGAGAGCACCTTTTATCGTAATTGGATATCTTTCTATATTCCCATGCAATGAACTATTATTTCATCTTGCTGTTCATCTGGAATTGTTGGGTTTTTATCGGATGATCAGGCACTTCATGATGATGGCGGCAACGTGGTTCGTACGATTCGCTCGCACCGATTAAAATGACAGGATCATAATAAGATGCAGGACGTCCGTCAATGAGCCGCTGCGTGCGCGATGCTGGGGAACCGCAGACAGTACAAACAGCTTGTAGTTTTGTTACCGATTCGGCGATGGACATTAACGTTGGAACAGGACCGAACGGCTCACCACGAAAGTCTTGATCCAATCCAGCTACAATGACGCGATATCCTTCATCAGCAAGCTGTTGCACGACGTCAACGACATGCTCATCAAAAAATTGCACTTCATCAATTGCCACAACGTCCGTATGTGCGGAGATATGTTTTCGAATGTCTAATGCACATGACACCGGAATGGCAATAACAGACGTCCCGTTATGGGAAACGACTGCTTCTTCACTATATCGATTATCAATCGCTGGCTTAAACACTTTCACTTCTTGCTTCGCAAACTGCGCGCGGCGTACACGACGAATGAGCTCCTCTGATTTTCCCGAAAACATGCTGCCGCAAATGACTTCAAGCCAGCCGGATTGCTTCATAACATACATGAGGGCGTCCCCTTTCTTTCAAGCTTTCACGAAAAAAACAGGCAAGTGAAAAATGTTCGCTTGCCTGTTTTCATGACATACGGATTACTTAAGGCCGTATTTTTTGTTAAATTTATCAACACGTCCTGCAGCAGAAGCGAATTTTTGACGTCCTGTGTAGAATGGATGGCACGCTGAGCAAATTTCTACGCGCACTTCGTCTTTAACAGAACCGCTCTCAAACTCGTTTCCACACGCACATTTAACCATCACTTTTTTATAGTTTGGATGGATTCCTGCTTTCATCTCATTTCATCTCCTTCCGCCCTGAATCTTTTCGAAACAGAGTTTATATGCAATGAAAAACACACATGATAAAATTATAACAACCGTTCCGTTGTTTTGCAACTATCCATTTATAACCGCTTTAAATTTCCGGCTGCTTTCCACTCTTCGTCTAACATCGCAAAAAACTCTTCATTCGTTTTCGTTTGCTTTAGTCGGTGAATAAATCGCTCAATAAAGTCTGGCGTATCTGACATTGTCTTACGAATCGCCCATAATTTTTCTAAATGTTCTTTTGGAATTAATAATTCTTCTTTTCGTGTACCTGAACGACGAATGTCAATGGCAGGGAAAATCCGTTTTTCCGCTAATGAGCGATCAAGATGAAGCTCCATATTTCCTGTTCCTTTAAATTCCTCGTAAATGACGTCATCCATGCGCGAACCTGTGTCGACAAGAGCGGTCGCTAAAATCGTTAAACTGCCCCCTTCTTCAATGTTGCGCGCCGCCCCGAAAAACCGCTTCGGACGATGGAATGCCGCTGGGTCAATTCCTCCCGAAAGCGTACGCCCGCTCGGCGGAATGACTAAGTTGTATGCGCGCGCTAAACGCGTAATACTATCCATTAAAATGACGACGTCACGCTTATGTTCGACAAGACGCATCGCCCGTTCGAGCACAAGCTCCGCCACTTTAATATGGTTTTCTGGCACTTCATCAAACGTGGAACTGACGACATCGGCTGATACAGAACGTTCAATATCCGTCACTTCCTCTGGGCGTTCATCAATGAGCAAGACAATCAGTTCAACATCAGGGTGATTCGTTGTGATGCTGTTAGCGATTTCTTTTAATAACATCGTTTTTCCTGCTTTTGGCGGTGCGACAATTAAGCCGCGCTGACCGAATCCAATCGGAGCAATCAAGTCGATGAGGCGGGTAGATAGCTTGTCTGGCGTCGTTTCCAGCTTCATTTGACGGCTTGGGTAAAGCGGTGTGAGCGCTGGGAAATGGACGCGCTCTTTTGCGATTTCTGGGTCTTCACCGTTTACAGCCTCGACGTGCAATAAGCCGAAATATCGTTCGTTTTCTTTTGGCGGCCGCACTTTTCCTGAAACTTTATCACCGTTGCGCAAATCAAAACGACGAATTTGCGATGCGGAAATATAAATATCTTCCGAACTCGGGGAATAGTTAATTGGACGTAAAAAACCAAACCCTTCTGATTGGATGATTTCAAGCACGCCTTCCATGAAGAAAAGACCGTCTTGTTCTGCGCGCGCTTTTAAAATCGCAAAAATTAATTCTTTTTTTGTTAGTTTGCTGTAATATGAAATTTTGTATTGGCGAGCTAACTCATATAGCTCTTTAATTGTCATATTTTCTAGTGTTGCAATCGTTAAATCTCCTAGCTCCATACTTACACCACTCTTTTATTTATTTTGATGAATTTCTCTTTGGATGGAAAAAGCGAAGATGAAAAGATGATGAGAAGGGACGTAACACGACTATTTTACCCTTTTTTCATATTGTCAATCAATAGAAAAAGAGCGAGAGCGCAAAAAGTTCGCACATCTCGCGATCACTTCATAACAAGGTTCGGCTTTTTCTTTAAGCTATGGCGTCCTTCAATGAAACGAACGGTTCCTGACTTCGCCCGCATAACAACGGAGTGTGTTTCGCCATATGCCCCTTTAAATTGTACCCCCCGCAGCAATTCTCCGTCCGTTACACCCGTTGCGGCAAAAATAGCGTCATCTCCTTTGACGAGGTCCTCCATGCGCAACACACGGTTCACATCTAGCCCCATTTTTTTGCATCGTTCCAACTCCGCATCGTTTTGCGGCAATAGTTTTCCTTGTATTTCTCCACCGAGACATTTGAGCGCAACAGCGGCTAATACCCCTTCTGGTGCACCGCCTGAACCGAACAAAATGTCTACCCCTGTATGATCGAACGCTGTATTGATCGCCGCCGCAACGTCGCCGTCATTAATAAGCTTAATGCGCGCCCCCGCTTCGCGCAACTCGGCAATGATGTGCTCATGGCGCGGACGGTTTAAAACGATCGCCACAACGTCTTCAATGTCTTTATTTTTCGCTTTGGCAACTGCCTTTAAATTATCAATGATCGGAGCGTTAATGTCAATCATGCCGACCGCTTCCGGACCAACAGCAATTTTATCCATGTACATATCTGGCGCATGAAGCAAGTTACCATGATCCGCCACAGCGACGACCGCTAACGCATTCCAGCCACCAGAGGCGACAATGTTCGTTCCTTCAAGCGGATCGACTGCGACATCGACGCGCGGGCCGTAACCGTTGCCAAGCTTTTCACCAATATACAACATCGGTGCTTCATCCATTTCCCCTTCACCGATGACAACCGTTCCTTTCATCGGAATCGTATCGAATACATCGCGCATCGCAGACGTGGCCGCCTCATCCGCTTCATCTTTTTTACCGCGCCCCATCCAGCGCGCTGCAGCTAGTGCTGCGGCTTCTGTTACACGGACAAGCTCCATCGATAAACTTCTTTCCATCGTTTCTCCCTCTCCCCTTTGTTGCATTATGTGTTCTTTAGTTGTTCGATTTCTTGCTCGGTCATTTGTTCGCGCCAAATCGTTGCGCCAAGATTAGCAAGTTTGTCAACTAAGTTGCTATAGCCACGGTCAATATGTTCCAACCCTGTAATTTCTGTAACCCCTTCGGCCATTAATCCCGCGACCACAAGTGCAGCTCCTGCACGCAAATCGGTCGCACGCACTTTCGCTCCTTGCAGTCGGGATGGACCTGTAATGATCGCTGAACGCCCTTCGACTTTTACGTTCGCATTCATGCGCCGCAACTCATCGATATGTTTAAATCGGGCGCTATAAATTGTATCTGTCACAATGCTCGTCCCAGACGCTTTCGTTAATAGTGAAGTGAATGGCTGTTGTAAATCGGTCGGGAAGCCCGGATAAACGAGCGTTTTAATATCGACAGCACGAAGACGTTCTTTCGTCGCAACAAAAATTTGGTCATCGCTCGTTTCGACAACAACGCCCATTTCACGCATTTTTGCAATGACAGCCTCTAAATGTTGCGGAATGACGTTGTCAATAATCATTTCTTTCCCCATAGCCGCACCGATAATCATATACGTTCCCGCTTCAATGCGATCCGGAATAATGGAATGGCGGCAACCGTGCAACTGTTCCACGCCGTCAATACGAATGACGTCTGTTCCTGCCCCTTTAATGCGCGCACCCATGTTTGTCAATAGCGTCGCAACGTCAATAATTTCTGGCTCTTTTGCCGCATTTTCAATAATCGTTCTCCCTTTCGCCAAGACGGCAGCTAACATAATGTTAATTGTCGCCCCCACGCTAACGACGTCCAAATAAATGCGTGCCCCGCGAAGCTCTTCCGCTCGTAAATAAATGGCACCTTGTTCGTTTGTCACTTTCGCCCCAAGCGCTTCAAAGCCCTTGATGTGTTGGTCAATTGGGCGCGGCCCTAAATGGCAACCACCAGGAAGACCGATGACCGCTTTTTTAAACCGTCCAAGCATCGCACCCATCAAGTAATAGGAAGCGCGTAATTTTTTTATTTTTCCGTTCGGCAAAGGCATAGAAACGATATGTGACGGATCGATGACGACTTCGTTTTCATCGAAATGAAAAGCACCGCCAATTTCTTCAATTAACTGTCCTAGTACATGAACGTCTGAAATGTTCGGCAATCCTTCAATGACTACAGGTGAGTTTGCTAAAATAGCGGCTGGAATGAGCGCGACGGCGCTATTTTTCGCTCCACTAATGCGCACGGAACCTTGAAGGAGGTCACCGCCAACGATTTTTAACTTTTCCATATGTGTCTCCCTTCTCGCAAAGCAAATACTAAAACGCGACGGAAAACGGTTCGATCATCATTTTTGGTTCGCTTTATTCCAGTCTGCTAAAAACTTTTCGATGCCTTGGTCTGTTAACGGATGTTTAAATAGCTGCATAAGCACGTTGTAAGGAACGGTCGCAATGTGCGCTCCTTTTAATGCTGCTTCTGTCACATGTTGTGGATGACGAATGGATGCGGCGATAATTTCTGTTTCAATGTCGTGAATGGCAAAAATGTTCGCGATCGTTTCAATTAAATCCAAGCCGTTATGCCCGATATCATCGAGGCGTCCTAAAAATGGAGAGACGTACGTTGCACCAGCACGCGCCGCTAACAACGCTTGGTTGGCGCTAAAAATAAGCGTCACGTTTGTTTTAATTCCTTTTTCGCTAAATACTTTGACCGCCTTTAATCCTTCTGGCGTCATCGGCACTTTAATTGTAATGTTTGGAGCAATTTTCGCTAACTCTTCTCCTTCAGCAATCATTCCTTCTGCATCTGTTGCAATCACCTCAGCGCTAACGGAGCCTGAAACGAGAGAAGTAATTTCACGAAGACGATCGTGGAATGATACGTTTTCTTTGGCAACGAGGCTCGGGTTTGTCGTTACCCCCGCTAAAATGCCAAGTTCGTGAGCATGGCGAATTTCATCAATGTTCGCTGTGTCAATAAAAAATTTCATGATTTTCAACCTCCTAAACGCTTTCAAAATGGAATGAAACAAAACCGCCCGCTTCAGCAAACGCTGAAACGGTGCGGCTTGTATTACAATGCTTTGCCGGAAGAACCGAATTCGCGCATTTTGCCAATGACTGTTTCTTTAATCGCATCGCGGCCAGGGCCAAGAATTTTGCGCGGATCGTACACTTTTTCGTCTTTCGCTAACACTTCGCGCACCACTTTTGTAAACGCCATTTGGTTTTCTGTATTGACGTTAATTTTTGATGTACCGAGCGAGATAGCGCGTTGAATTTGTTCTGTCGGGATACCTGTTCCACCATGTAATACGAGCGGTACACCTGTACGATCACGAATTTCTTCCATCTCTTTAAATCCTAGTTTTGGCTCTCCTTTATATGGACCATGTACAGAACCGAGCGCTGGTGCTAGACAGTCGATGCCTGTACGCTTCACAAGCTCCTCGCACTCATCTGGATTTGCATAAATGATTCCTTCTGCAACGACGTCATCTTCTTGTCCGCCGACTGTTCCGAGCTCAGCTTCAACAGAGACGCCGCGCGCATGAGCGTACTCCACCACTTTTGATGTAATTTCAACGTTTTCTTCAAACGGATGATGCGATGCGTCGATCATAACAGATGTAAATCCAGCATCAATCGCCGCTTTACATTTTTCAAAGCTAGAACCGTGGTCAAGGTGAATCGCAACAGGAACAGTAATGTTCATGTCTTCCATTAATCCTTTGACCATGTTTACAACCGTTTTAAAGCCGCCCATATAGCGAGCTGCTCCTTCAGACACACCAAGAATGACAGGAGACTTCTCTTCCTCGGCTGCCGCTAAAATCGCTTGTGTCCATTCTAAGTTGTTAATGTTGAATTGACCGACCGCATACTTGCCTGCCAATGCTTGTTTAAGCATTTCCGTCATTGAAACTAAAGGCATCGTTAAATCCTCCTTAAATTAGCCATTGTTCACTATCCGAAAGCGCCTTTCACATGTACAATGACCAAAATACGACAATTTTATACAAGACGACCTCGAATAGTATGTACATTATAAGAATAACAAACTTTGTTTCCACACATCAACATTATTCACCGAAACGAACGAAACTTTGTGAAAAAAGTTCAAAAAGCTGTCAATGGTTAACGAATATATTTTTTCACTGCATCACGCATATCATCTATGTCAAAAGGTTTCGCAAAATGTGTCAGCGCACCGAGCTTTTTCGTTTCATGAATCATATCTAGTTCGCCGTAGGCTGTCATCACGATGACTTTGACGTTTTCATTCATCTCTTTCATCTTCTTTAAAATTTCAACCCCATCCATGCCCGGGATTTTCATATCTAACAACACTAAGTCGGGGGAATGTTTCGCAAACAAATCAAGCGCCTGAACACCATTAGCTGCCTGATACGTTTCGTACCCTTCTTTTTGAAATACTTCGTTTAATAAAATACGAATGCCAAATTGGTCGTCCACAATTAAAATCTTCCCCGCCATCATAAACACCTCTATTTTCTCTTTTTCATATGTAGAGCTCCTATCTTTATTATCGTATCATTACTTCGAAATTTTTACCATTTATCCTGCTTCATGTTCAGATTTTGATCATTTTTTTATTTTTTAATATAATGAACACCATAGACAACGTCGCATGGGAAGGGGATTCACCATGTTAAAAATATTATCGACACAGCTTGCTGGGGTGTTTCAACGAATAAGCGCGCAAGAAGAAGAGCAGTTTGAAGATGCTGCCCGCTTACTTGCACAGGCAATCATTAGTAGCGGAACGATTTTTATTTACGGCATCGATGAAATGGAAGCAGTTGTTGCGGAGGCGCTTTATGGAGCTGAAAAGCTACCAAACGTAAAACGGCTAGATATAAACGAAGTAACAACCGCTGATCGCGTGCTTATCGTTTCGCGCTTTTGTACAAATGAAGAAGCCATTCGCATCGCTAAACAACTTCAAGAACAAAACATATGGACAATCGGTATGTCATCCATCATAGAAGAAACGACACAAACACTTGTTGATTACGTCGATGTGCATATTGATTTATGTTTAAAACAGCCGCTCGTTCCAACAGAAGATGGTACACGCGTTGGCTTTCCTTCTGCGATTGCCGCTTTATTCGCTTATCATAGTTTAGCGCTCATGACGCAAGAAATTGTCGCAGAATACGAGTAAGAGGATGCCCATATCGGACATCCTCCTTTATTTTTCTAACGATGCGCGAATAAATTCGCGGAAAAGCGGCTGTGGACGCGTCGGACGAGATGTAAATTCTGGATGGAACTGCGCCGCAACAAACCACGGATGATCTTTTAACTCAATAATTTCTACAAGACGGCCATCTGGGCTTGTACCTGAAAACATAAAGCCGTTCTCTTCCATCATCGTACGATATTCGTTATTAAATTCATAACGATGACGATGGCGCTCATAAATGACTTCATCTTGATACGCATCATACGCTTTCGTTCCTTCTACAAGCTTGCACGGATATAAGCCGAGGCGAAGCGTTCCACCTAAATCTTCAATGTCTTTTTGTTCCGGCAATAAATCGATAATTGGATGCGGTGTGCTTGGATCGATTTCCGCTGAATGTGCACCTTTTAAGCCGACGACATGGCGGGCAAACTCAACGGATGCTAGCTGCATACCTAAACAAATGCCAAGGAACGGAATGCGCTGTTCGCGAGCGTAGCGAATCGCTTCAATTTTTCCTTCGATGCCGCGATCGCCAAATCCGCCTGGAACGAGAATACCGTTTACTCCTTGCAGCAATTGCGCTACGTTGTCCCGATCAACATGTTCGGAGTTAATCCAACGAATATCGACATCCGTATCAAACGCATATCCCGCATGACGTAACGCTTCGACGACAGAAATGTACGCATCTTGTAGTTCAACATATTTTCCAACAAGCGCAATCGTCGTTTTGTTGGATAAGTTGCGCACTTTTTCAACGAGCGCGATCCATTCTGTCATATCCGCTTCGTTGCAGTTTAGTTTTAAATGTTCGCAAACGATTTGGTCTAACTTTTGTTCTTGAAGCATAAGCGGAACAGCGTATAACGTGTCAGCGTCACGCGCTTCAATGACCGCTTTCGGATCGATGTCGCAAAATAGGGCGATTTTATCTTTCATATCTTGGGACATCGGCATTTCTGTGCGCACGACGATCACGTTCGGTTGAATGCCTAGGCTGCGCAATTCTTTGACGCTATGTTGCGTCGGTTTTGTCTTCATCTCACCTGCTGCCTTAATATATGGGACAAGCGTACAATGAATGTACATCACGTTTTCACGGCCAACGTCGCTTTTTATTTGACGAATCGCTTCTAAAAACGGAAGAGATTCAATGTCGCCAACTGTCCCTCCGATTTCTGTAATAACGACGTCCGCATTCGTTTCGCGACCTGCGCGAAAGACGCGCTCTTTAATTTCATTTGTAATGTGCGGAATGACTTGTACCGTTCCTCCTAAATAATCGCCGCGACGTTCTTTCTTCAATACGGTGGAATAAATTTTTCCTGTTGTGACGTTGCTGTATTTGTTTAAATTAATGTCAATAAAGCGCTCGTAATGACCTAAATCTAAGTCCGTTTCCGCCCCGTCATCTGTGACAAACACTTCTCCATGTTGATACGGACTCATCGTTCCTGGGTCAACGTTAATGTACGGATCAAATTTTTGAATGGTCACTTTTAAGCCGCGATTTTTTAGTAAGCGACCAAGTGAAGCAGCCGTAATTCCTTTCCCAAGCGATGATACAACGCCACCTGTTACGAAAATATATTTGGTCATGAAACCTTCCCCCTCAACTCATTTGGAATAGTTACAGTGTGTGCGAATTCGGGGAAAAATAAAAACGCTCCACTTACAAATTAGTAAGGGAGCGAACGTATCTCTATGAAAAGAGCCCAAACAGAATTCTACATATATCGATGTAAAAAGTCAAGGTTATAATTCCTCATCTTCTTCTAACTCTAATTCTTCATCCTCTAATTCTTCATCGACGACATCTAGCTCTTCATCAATCGGTTCATCGTCTAAATCTAGTTCTTCGTCTAATAAGTCGTCAATCACTTCTTCATCTTCATCTAATGCAAAATCGTCGTCTAACAGTTCTTCATCGCCCAATAATTCCTCATCTAAATCGTCATATACTAATTCGTCCTCATCGACCATGTCATCAAAGTCATCAAAGTCATCCGCCACTTTTTTCTTCTTCTTCACGCGTTCTACAGGCACCGCTTCGTCTTCTGTTTGATCATACGGATACCACGAGCGTAAGCCCCAAGCCGTTTCCCCAACACAAATAAACCGGCCGTCGACGTTTAAATCTGTATAAAACTGCGCTAGTCGTGCACTTACTTCACTTTCGGATAACCCTTTTATCGCGACGAGTTGCTCGATCATCTCTTGAAATGACACCGTCTGTTTTTTCTCACACAATAGCAAATACGCAAGTTCGACGAAAGACATCTCTCGCAATTGTTCTTGAGAGTATTGCTCCAAACTCACTTTCCGCACTCCCTTTCTCCAACGTATGAAAACAACAAAAATCCATACCATTCATTATAAACAAATTCATTTACTTTATGCTAGACGGTTGCCAAAAAAAATGTCGGGACATCCCCCCGACATTACATATTGCGGCGATATTGTCCACCGACTTCATACAACGCTTTCATGAATGACCTCCGCTCCACTTGCTTGTAAAATGCGACGCATAATGTTAATGGCTGCATCGTGCCCATCAAATAAACTAGACGCCGTCACAAAGCGAACGTGATGTTTTGGGCGATAAATGTGAGCCACGTTTCTCCCATCCCCTTTCGCTACCGCTTTATAATCCCTTCAAGCAATAGCTTTGTTTGCAATTCAATATATTCATCGAGCGTATACATTTTTTTCAACGCCCAACGACGGAACCCCCACATTTGACCGAGAACGAAAATGTTATGTGCAAACAATTGAATTTCTCGTTCCGTTAATGAAAATACCCCATTGTCTACGCAACGTCGTAAAATATGTTCGAACATCGCAACCATTTGCAATTCTTTATTAAGCACATACGGAAGCGATTCTTTGCCGAGCGACTTTGCCTCTTGATACATGACGAGCACTTCGTCTTGCAGCTCGTCAACGACACGGAAATAGTAATCAATCGCTAATTTTAAACCGTCTAAATCCTCTTTTGTTGTGTCGATGGCTTGCTCCATACGATCGCGCACTTCATCGTAAATCCGATCGCACACTAAATAAAGGACATCTTCTTTTTTGCGAATGTATTCGTATAACGTTCCGATGCTAAAGCCAGAAGCGCGGGCAATTTCGCGCGTCGTCGTTTGATGAAACCCCTTTTGCTTAAATAGCGAAATCGCCCCTTTTATCATTTGATTACGCCTTTTTTTCACAAGCCGTTCGTCTTTCACAGACGCAGGCACTTCACGTTTTTTCATCACATCACTCCTATTTCGTCAACATTCTTGAAATGACGATGCGTTGAATTTCTTGCGTGCCTTCATAAATTTGCGTAATTTTTGCATCGCGCATAAACCGTTCGACTGGATAGTCTTTCGTATAACCGTAGCCACCGAAAATTTGTACCGCCTCCACAGTGACTTTCATTGCTGTATCCCCTGCAAACAATTTCGCCATCGCAGATTCTTTTCCGTACGGTAAACCGTTTGATTCAAGCCACGCCGCTTGATACGTTAGTAAACGAGCAGCTTCAATAGCAGTTGCCATATCAGCTAGTTTAAAGGCAATGCCTTGTTGTTCTGCAATTGGCTTGCCGAATTGAATACGTCCTTTCGCATATTCTACCGCTGCATCTAACGCCCCTTGCGCGATGCCAACCGCCTGCGCTGCGATACCATTTCGACCGCCATCAAGCGTCATCATCGCAATTTTAAATCCTTCTCCTTCTTCACCGAGCAAATTTTCTTTCGGAATGCGACAATCTTCAAAAATGAGCTCCGTTGTTGGCGATGAACGAATGCCGAGCTTTTTCTCTTTTTTCCCGATCGAAAAACCAGGCGTTCCTTTCTCAACAATAAATGCGCTAATGCCGCGGTGCTTTTTCTCTGGATCTGTCACCGCAAAAACGACATAAATGTCCGCTTCTCCACCGTTTGTAATCCATACTTTTGAACCGTTTAATACGTAATGATCACCATCACGCACCGCACGCGTTTTCATCGCTGACACGTCAGAACCTGCTCCTGGTTCAGACAAACCGTACGCCCCAAGCTTTTCCCCTGTCGCTAACGCCCGTAAATACGTTTGTTTTTGTTGTTCTGTCCCAAATTTATAAATTGGCCAACTCGCTAATGAAATGTGAGCAGAAAGCGTTACTCCTGTTGATGCGCACACTTTTGACAGTTCCTCAACAGCAATCACGTATGCTAAATAGTCGCTACCGATGCCGCCGTATTCCTCTGGCCACGGGATGCCTGTTAAGCCGAGATCCGCCATTTTATTAAAAATGCTGCGATCAAATCGCTCTTCTTCGTCGCGTTCGGCCGCTGTCGGCGCGACTTCATTTTTCGCAAAATCGCGCACCATTTTTCGAATCATTTCATGTTCTTCGCTTAATTGAAAGTTCATTTCCCCATCCCCCTTAACAAATGTTTACTAATGACGAGCCGCTGAATTTCGCTCGTTCCTTCGTAAATTTCACATACTTTCGCATCGCGGAATAACCGCTCAACCGGATAGTCTTCGGTATAGCCGTTGCCTCCGAAAATTTGTACCGCTTCGACGGTCACTTTCATGTCCCTATCCCCCGTTAATGAACTTCAATCATTATTGCATCGCCTTGACCGCCACCGCTACAAATAGCTGCGATGCCAGTGCCGCCTCCGCGACGTTTTAATTCGTGAATGAGCGTAATGATAATGCGCGCCCCACTTGCTCCGATCGGATGTCCGAGCGCAATCGCACCGCCGTTCACATTTACTTTTTCTTCTGGCAAGTCGGCAATTTTCATGCTTGCTAAAGCGACAGCAGCAAACGCTTCGTTAATTTCAAATAAGTCAATGTCGTTTACGGTTTTGCCTGTTTTACGCAACAATTCGTTGATGACGATGCCTGGTGTTTTCGGAAAATCTTTCGCTTCAATGGCAATCGCCGTATGGGCTACAATTGTCGCAAGTGGCGTGAGCCCTTCTTTTTGCGCGCGCTCTTCGCTCATTAATACGAGCGCAGCTGCTCCATCGTTTACCCCCGGCGCATTGCCTGCTGTAATCGTGCCTGTTGGATCAAATACGGGCGCCAGTTTCGCTAATTTTTCAAGCGATGTATCCTTACGCGGTGATTCATCCACCGCTACGGTGATCGGTTCCCCTTTTCGTTGTGGAATAGAAACAGGGACGATTTCTTCAGCAAATTTGCCGCTTTCGATCGCCGCAATCGCTAATTGATGGCTGCGATACGCCCAGCGGTCTTGTTCTTCGCGCGTAATGCCTAACTCTTTTGCTGTTTCACTTCCGTAAATACCCATATGCACACCTGTAAAACTGCATGTCAATCCATCATAGACCATTAAATCTTTCACCGTCGAGTCGCCCATACGCAATCCCCAACGTGCTTTCGGTAATATATACGGCGCATTGCTCATCGATTCCATTCCACCTGCAACGATGACGTCCGCATCTCCAGCACGAATGATTTGATCACCGAGCGTGACGCTACGCATCCCTGAGGCGCACACTTTATTAATCGTTTCGGTTTTTGTCTCCCACGGAATCCCCGCTTCTCTCGCTGCTTGCCGCGATGGAAGCTGTCCTTGTCCACCCTGCAATACGGTGCCAAATACGACTTCATCAACATCTTCTGCACGAACATTTGCGCGCACGAGCGCCTCTTTGATCGCAATACCTCCAAGCTGCGCTGCGCTCAATGCGCTTAAACTGCCACCAAACTTTCCAAAAGGTGTACGTACCCCACTAACAATGACCGTTTTCCCCATGTTTCTCCCCCTTTTCGTTATAAGAAAGCCCTTTCAAAAATATTGAGCGAACGCTCGTTCAATGATGGACGGGCAAAGAAGGCGCACGACAAGCCGCACACCTTCCTATTGCTTTCATTATACTTAAAATATCTTAAAAAATAAAACTATTTATTTTTTTTAGAATTTTTAATGAACCGGACCAAATACAGCTTTTTCTAACAGTTCAGCTACATCATACGTGCCAACTTTTTCTTCTACTTCTTTTGCTTTCGTACCATCTGATAGCATTGTTAAGCAGTACGGACAGCCAGAGCTAATAACTGTCGGATTCACTTCTAGCGCCTGTTCTGTGCGCGCGACGTTAATGCGGGTGCCTGTTGTTTCTTCCATCCACATTAATCCGCCACCAGCGCCACAACACATGCCTGTTTCGCGATGGCGTGCCATTTCAACAAGTTTCACGCCCGGAATCGCTTTCAAAATTTGACGCGGTGCATCGTATACGTCGTTATATCGACCTAAATAACATGAATCATGGAATGTCACGACTTCGTTTACTTCATATTTCGGGACAAGACGACCTTCTTCAACAAGCTTTGCTAGTAACTCCGTATGGTGATATACTTCCGCTTCAAAGCCGAAATCTGGATATTCGTTTTTGAATGTGTTATACGCATGCGGGTCGATCGTCACAATTTTTTTCACGCCCGCTTTTTCAAATTCGGCAATATTGGCTGTCGCTAATTCTTGGAATAAAAATTCGTTTCCTAAACGGCGCGGCGTATCGCCCGAGTTTTTCTCCTTGTTTCCTAAAATCGCAAATTTCACGCCTGCTTCATTTAATAGACGCGCAAAGGCTAACGCAATTTTTTGGCTTCGATTATCGAACGAACCCATCGAACCAACCCAGAATAAATATTCGAATTCTTCCCCTGCTTTTTGCATTTCTTTTACTGTCGGAATGCGGACATCTTCACGCAACTCGCGCCAATTTTCTTTTTCTTTGCGATTGAGTCCCCATGGGTTTCCTTGACGTTCGATATTTGTCATCGCCCGTTGTGCATCTGGGTTTAACTTTCCTTCTGTTAATACGAGGTAACGACGCAAATCAATAATTTTATCGACATGTTCATTCATAACTGGGCATTGGTCTTCACAGTTGCGACACGTCGTACATGCCCAAATTTCTTCTTCCGTAATGACATCGCCAATTAAGTTCGGCATTTCAATCGTTGCCGCTTGTTCTTGCATTCCTTGTGCCATAAAAGCGAGCTGGTTTCCTTTTGTGTTCGCAAACGCAAACGTCGGCACCCAAGGAGCTTTCGATGTAATGGCTGCACCTTTTTCTGTTAAATGGTCGCGCAACTTTAAAATAAGATCCATCGGTGATAACATTTTCCCTGTCCCCGTTGCTGGGCACATGTTCGTACAGCGCCCGCACTCGACACAGGCATATAAATCGATCAGTTGGGTTTGCTTAAAGTCTTCAATTTTCCCGACGCCAAACGATTCTTGTGTCTCATCTTCAAAGTTGATTTTTTCAAGTTTCGGTCTCGTTAATCGGCTGAAAAAGACGTTAACTGGTCCGGCGATTAAATGGGCGTGTTTTGATTGTGGCACGTACACTAAAAACGTTAATAAAATAAGCAAATGCACCCACCAAGCGACAAAAAACAATACCGCTGCACCTGTTTCCCCTACCCAACTAAACGCAAGCGCAATGGCCGAAGCGACAGGCTCGCTCCACGACGTCCCTTCGTTATGCCAAATGCGGCTCATGCCGTTACCGAACAACACCGAAAGCATAAGTCCACCGATAAAAATGAGCACAAGCCCTGATTTCAAATCGCGCTTTAAACGGACGAGCTTTTCGATGTAACGACGATAAAACGCCCATAACACTGCCACTAAAATAAGCAATGTGACGATTTCTTGGAAAAACGTAAACGCTGGATAAAGCGGCCCAAGCGGCAAGTGCGCCCCCGGTATAAGACCTTTTATAATAAAGTCAATGGCACCAAACTGAACGAGAATAAAGCCGTAAAAAAACATGACGTGAATAATCCCACTTTTTTTATCTTTTAACAGCTTTTTCTGTCCGAAAACGTTCACCCATATGTTTTGTAGTCGTTCTTTCACTTTTCCATCAAACTCAACTTTTTTCCCTAACTTAATATACGCAATACGCGTTTTCACGAGATACACAAACAAATGAACGGCGTACGCTGTCACAAGTAAAAAAGCAATCCAGTTCAACCAAAGCACAATACCCTTCCCCCTTTGTTGTAAAAATAAAATAAATTTTCTGAACAAACTTACTTTCATTATATAATGAATGAGCATTCAGTCAATATTTTTTCTCATTTTTTATTTTCTTTTTGGGAAAACTACAACAATGAAAGGAGTGAGGGCATGGGCTGGCTCATAGTTGCCATTATTTTATTGTTTCTTCTTTTGCTCGATTATAAATGGGGCAAAAAAGTTTCAAAAGCAGCGGTACAAAAGAAGGCGGGTGTTGCGCGCCAAAGTGACATCACGCTATTTACGACAGGAGAAACGTTGTTTGACGACTATTTCGCACAATTAGAACAAGCAAAACATCATATTCACATTTTATTTTACATCGTGCGCAATGATGAAATCGGGCAGCGATTTTTTTCTTTACTTGAACAAAAAGTAAACGAAGGGGTGGAAGTGCGCCTCCTTGTCGATTGGGTTGGAAGCTTCGGGTTACCGGCTTCCCTCCGACAAAAAAGCGGACAATTTGCCTTTGCAAACCGCCCGGCATTACCGTTTTTTTTCTATAAACTAAATGAGCGAAACCATCGCAAAATTACTGTCATTGATGGGAAAATCGGCTATTTGGGCGGGTTTAATATCGGAAAAGAATATATCGGACAAGATCCGAAGTTTGGCCATTGGCGCGACTATCATTTAAAAATTATGGGAGAAGGGGTTCATGATTTGCAACGACAGTTTCAAGAAGATTGGACAAAAGCAACAGGACAATCGTTTGGAAATAGTGAGCGATATTTTCCACCTCTTCAAAAAGGGGCGATGAAACATCGCTTTCTTTCGACAGATGGAAAATATCTAGAGGAAGAATTTATTCAGCTCATTAAACGAGCAAAACAAGAAATCATCATCGGGACACCATATTTTATTCCGAGTAAAAAAATTATGAATGCCCTGCTTGAAGCGATAAAACGAGGAGTTCAACTGACGATTATTGTACCGATGCAAGCAGATCATTCGTTTGTTAAAGAAGCATCATACCCGTATTTTCGTCAACTTTTGCGCGCAGGGGCACGCATTTATCAGTTTTATAACGGATTTTACCATACAAAAGTGATTGTCATCGATGACGATATATGTGATATCGGCACAGCGAATTTCGATCGCCGCAGTTTGTTTATTAACTACGAAATGAATTGTTATATATATGACAAACCGTTTATTCAACATGTGAAACAAACAATCGCTCGCGATATCGACACATCGACGTTGTTAACAGCGGAATATTTCCGCAAACAAACATGGTTTCAGCGCCTAAAAGAAGCCACCGCGACAATGATCGCCCCATTATTATAAAAAGCCCTCTTTGCAATGAGGGCTTTTGTGTTACATTTTTTCAGGAGCATGTACACCAACAAGCGCTAAAGCATTTTTCAATGTAATTTGTACAGCTTTCATAAGCGCTAGGCGAGCGCGGCTTTTTTCAACATTCGTTGCATCAAGCACTTTTTCCGCATTGTAAAAGCTATGCAGCGCAGAAGCGAGCTCGAAAATGTAGTTCGTCATGCGATGTGGTGAACGTTTCACCGCCGCCTCCGCAACCGCGGACGGAAACTCTCCTACCTTTTTCAACAAGTCAATTTCTTTTTCTGCCAATTCATACGTGAACGATAAGTCGCCGTCATATGATAACCCTTGCTCTTCTCCTTGGCGAAGCATGCTGCATACGCGCGCATGAGCATATTGCGCATAGTACACAGGGTTTTCATTCGATTGCGACACCGCTAAGTCCATATCAAAATCTAAATGCGTATCCGACGAGCGCATCGCAAAGAAATAGCGCGTGGCGTCTAGTCCGACTTCCTCCATTAAGTCGCGCAACGTAACCGCCTTTCCTGTCCGCTTACTCATGCGCACTTTTTCACCGTTTTGATACAAGCTGACAAGCTGAATAATTTCAACTTCTAATACATCAGGGTCGTATCCGAGCGCAGCGATCGCCGCCTTCATGCGCGGAATGTAACCGTGATGATCGGCTCCCCAAATGTTAATAATTTTTTCAAACCCGCGCTCAAGTTTATCTTGATGATACGCAATATCTGGCAATAAATATGTGTACGTGCCATCTTGTTTGATGAGCACGCGGTCTTTGTCGTCACCGAATGTCGTCGAACGGAACCATGTCGCGCCGTCTTGTTCGTAAATATGTCCTTTTTCGCGCAATGTCTCAAGCGCCTTCTCAATTTTTCCATTATGGTAAAGAGACGTTTCCGAATACCATACGTCAAATGTGACGCGGAAGTCCGCTAAATCTTTTTTAATTTTATCCATTTCAAAAGCTAATCCGTACTCGCGAAACTGTTGAAGTCGCTCTTGTTCATCTAGCGCGACAAACTTGTCACCATGTTCTTCTGCTAATTTTTTCCCTAGTTCAATAATATCTTCACCGAAGTAGCCGTCTTCTGGCATATCTTTATCAATGCCAAGCGCTTGAAAATAACGCGCTTCGACCGACTTGGCTAAGTTAGCAATTTGGTTGCCGGCATCGTTAATGTAATATTCTCGCGTGACGTCAAAACCTGCTTTTTTCAAAATGTTGCATAACGAATCGCCAACAGCTGCTCCACGTGCATGACCTAAATGTAAACTACCTGTCGGGTTCGCTGAAACAAACTCGACCTGCACTTTTTGCCCATTGCCGACGTTTGTTTCGCCGTATGCGTCCCCTGCTTGTAAAATGGTTGGAACGAGTTCTGTTAAATAGCGATTGTCCATGTAAAAATTAATAAACCCTGGTCCAGCAATGTCCACTTTTTTCACGAACACAGCTTCACCGTTAAAATGGCGTACAATGTCTTCCGCAATCATACGTGGTGCCTTTTTTGCAACGCGCGCGAGTTGCATCGCAACGTTTGTTGAATAGTCGCCGTGCGCTTTATCTTTTGGCGTCTCTAAAATGACGTTTGGAACGTCTGCCTCTGTCGCAACCCCTGAGCGAATGACTGCTTCTTTTATTTCTTCCTTCAATTTTTGTTTCATTTGTTCAACAATGTTCATTTCTTTGCCTCCTTAAACGAAATCGTCACCGCATGACGACCGACATGTTTCCCAGATAAGTGAAGTATGTAAGAAAAAAATAACTGCCCTTTTTTCGTTTTCTCGTTATACTGATACAATACTTGTTCTGTTTTTGTTTTCATTTCCCAGCGCGCCACCGGACTTTCGTACGTACCGATCGTTTCCGACTGCTTGCGAAACGTATGGCGCATCGAGATCGCACCGGAACGGAGAACGACGACTTCATCATTGGCAATTTTCACGACGTTTTTGATCGTTTCTCCTTCATACGTCTCTTCAAACGTTACATACGTTGCGTCTCCTTTTAAGTAGTATAAACCATTTGCCTCAATGACAACAATTTCTTTTCGTGCGCCATCGCGAATTTCTGTCACTTGCTTCAGTTGTATCGGTATTCCATTCACCTTCCCCACATCCTTGCAGTTGTTGTGACTGTAGTTAAGTATAGAAAAAGAGGCGCATACATGCAATAGCTCGCCAATGATCCAAAGTTCGTTGCGCATTTTCTCTTTCCCAAACATTTTATCTGTACTTTTCTATGTGCAAAACTGACAAGTTTCACTTTATTTTGTTTCATCACCACAACATACACTTGAAAAGAGAGGGATTTTTTGAGCCTTCGTGTCCAAAAATATTTTTACTTATTTTTCCTTATAAGTATAGGGAAGAGGTGTCCTGAAATAGTCAAGTACAACTTTCGGTAAAGAGCCTTTATTTTTACCAAATGTAAGAAAATTACAATTGCCCATTTTCGATAAAACATATACAAATATTTAAAATGAAAAAATTGTGGAATATACGGATATACATGTATAGAAAAAAAGTTTATAATAATGAAGCAGGAAAATGAAAGAAATTTTAGGAGGGCGAATGATGAAACCAAGAATTTTTACAATATCTATGATGTTACTCATATCGATTGTGATGCTAACTCCCATCATTGTATCGGCAATATCCTCTTCGTACTCTTATAATGCTGTTTATATAGTTGATGGAAAGGCTAACGGAATATATCACACTTTAAACAAAGGAACAGCTACAATAGATGGTCACGCTTTTTACAACGGCAGCAAAGAAAACTGGGCTGATGGCATCACCCCGCCAGGAGAAACAGTAACTTATTGTCTTTACAGAGAAAAAACAGGGTTTGATACTAGCTACGGGTGTGTGAATCATTATGTATCAAAAAACAATGATAAAAGTAATGTGTCAAAAATAAAAGAATCTTTTCCATCAAAATTAGATTCTGATTCTTCAAAATACTATTTAGTTATAGTAAAAAGCAATAATGGGTGGAAAATAGTCGGTAGCGGCAAATTATCTACACCATAGAAACTCTCTAAACCTTTTATTAAAACCATTTCTTTTAAGGTGGTATTTTATGAGAATATATTTCGAAGGACCGCTTTTTGTTATTTTTTTTGCCATGGGTGTTATGTTTATATGGATAAAGTTCAGAAAAGAACGTATACGATTCTTTTTTTTATCATCTTTCTTTCTTTATATATGTTTATTAATTAAATATACACAATTCCCTATCACCTTGTTTCTTGGCAATTCCTTTAAGCAAAACATAGATGAAATAATAAATGTGGTACCTTTTATTAACCTACATCGCTCACCTATCAATTATATACTGAATATTTTTATGACCGTTCCTTTTGGGATCATATTTCCTTTTATAAAAAAAGTAAACTCCAAAGAAAAGATCCTTTGGAGTTTACTTGTTCCTCTTGTCATTGAAGGGTTACAGCTAATTCAATTTATTCTAACATCATATTCCGAACGAATTGTAGATATTAATGACATTTTAATGAATACATTCGGTATTTGGATCGGTTACTATTTATATCGTGTACTTGTTTTGTTTGTAGAAAATTACTCTAAGATTAATAAAGACATAAAAAGGAGTTCACTCGTCAACTTTATTATTCATCATAATAAACGATAAACAAAACTACCTAAAGATAAAAAAGTATTGCCCTTGTTTCCTACAGTGAATATGTTACAACCAAAAAAGAGGACAAAACACACGACACTGGTGGGAATTGGAGCTAGACAGTGAGCCTCCTTATCGTAAAATTTTATACTTTCCTTCCCCATTGAAAAATCCCTGTCTCACCGACAGGGATTGATCTTTATTTCACCCAACCGAGAAGCATTTCGCGCACGAGTTTGCTTGCTGTGTTGGCTGTTTGTTCAGAATGGTCATACACAGGTGCAACTTCAACTAAATCTGCTCCGACAACGCGCACATCTGAACGAGCGATGGCGTGAATGGCAGCTAATAGCTCTTTTGACGTAATGCCGCCCGCATCGACTGTGCCCGTCCCTGGCGCATGCGCTGGATCTAATACGTCAATGTCGATTGTTACATATACCGGGCGGCCTGCAAGCGTTGGGAGCACCTCTTTTAACGGTTCAAGCACATCGAATTTCGCAATGTACATGCCGTTTTGTTTCGCCCATTCAAATTCTTCTTTCATTCCAGAACGAATACCGAAAGAATATACATTTTTCGGCCCAATGAGCTCAGCAATTTTGCGAATTGGCGTGGAATGCGACAACGGCTCGCCTTCGTAATGCTCACGCAAATCCGTATGAGCATCCATATGAATAATCGCTAAGTCTGGATACTTTTTATATACAGCTTTCATGACCGGCCAAGACACTAAATGCTCGCCGCCAAGACCGAGCGGAAATTTCCCAGCTTCTAACACGCGATCAACAAACTGTTCAATCATATCTAAACTGCGTTGCGCGTTGCCAAACGGCAACGGAATATCCCCTGCATCAAAATATTTCACTTCATCGAGCTCGCGATCTAAATATGGGCTATATTCCTCAAGCCCGATTGACACTTCGCGAATGCGTGCTGGACCGAAACGAGAGCCTGGGCGGTAGCTAACTGTCCAGTCCATCGGCATCCCGTAAATGACCGCTTGGCTTTCTTCAAAGTTCGGATGACTTTTAATAAATACGTTGCCAGAATAAGCTTCATCAAACCGCATCGTCTTCCCCCCTTACTTCACTAAGTCTTCAACGAATTTCGGCAATACGAAGCACGCTTTATGAAGCTGTTTTGTGTAATATTTCGTTTCAATGTCATGGAAACGGTCATCGCTTACTTCAAGCGGATCATACTTTTTCGAACCGAGGGTGAACGTCCACATACCGCTTGGGTACGTCGGAATGTTTGCGATATATAAACGCGTAATCGGAAAAATTTCGCGCACATCACGTTGAACGGTGCGAATTAAATCTGCTTTAAACCAAGGGTTGTCTGTTTGCGCAACAAAAATACCGTCTTCTTTTAACGCTTTCGCAATGCCTGCATAAAACCCTTTTGTAAATAAATTCACCGCTGGGCCAACAGGTTCTGTCGAGTCAACCATAATGACGTCATATTTGTTTTCACTTTGCGCAATATGCATAAAGCCGTCATCTACTTTCACTTCAACGCGTGGGTCGTCCAATTGACCGGCGATTTCCGGCAAATATTTTTTCGAATACTCGATCACTTTGCCGTCAATTTCAACAAGCGTCGCTTTTTTCACGCTCGGATGTTTTAACACTTCACGAATGACACCGCCGTCTCCGCCACCAACAACAAGAACGTTTTCTGGATTCGGATGCGTAAATAACGGAACGTGCGCCACCATTTCATGATAGACGAACTCATCTTTTTGCGTTGTCATCACCATTCCGTCTAAAATAAGCATGTTCCCGAATTCTTCTGTTTCGACCATATCGAGCTTTTGGAATTCTGTTTGCTCTGTATGTAAAGTGCGTTTAATTCGTGCTGTAATCCCAAAGTTGTCCGTCTGTTTTTCAGTAAACCAAAGTTCCATATTGAACACCCTTTCGTCAATAATGCACCGCTCATCATGCCCGAAAAATAAAATGCTAAACATGAAAAAGTATAGAGCAATCTAGCAAAATTTCAAGTAAAAATTGCTAGAAAACGTTTAAAAAAATAAAAATGTTTTTATACTAAATTGTAAACGTAAAAAATGAGGTGATGGCTATGGAGACGATTGCCATCGAACGATGGAAACGAACGTTTAAATATATGCGACTCTTTCTTTTGTTCGCCTTTGTTGCTAGCTTGTTATGCACACTCACGATCGCCGGGCTTATTATATTTGCGAAATGGAAAGGCCCTCCCCCTTTAGCCGTTCCGCAATCCACAATTTTTTATGCAGAAGACGGAACGAAAATTGGTGAAAATCATTACGGAGGAAAAAGATATTGGATAAAACTATCCGATATGTCTCAACACGCCATTGAAGCGACGATTGCGGTGGAAGATCGAAAATTTTTTGACCACTACGGTTTCGACTTGAAGCGCATCGCTGGGGCAATCATCGCAGATATTAAAGCAATGGCGAAAGTGCAAGGAGCAAGCACCATTACACAACAATATGCACGCAACTTATTTTTAAGCTACGAAAAGACGTGGTGGCGAAAAATACAAGAAGCACTATATACGATTCAACTGGAAGCAAACTACGAAAAAAACGACATTTTAGAAGGATATTTAAACACCATTTATTACGGACATGGTGTATACGGCATTGAGGCAGCCGCAAACTTTTATTTCGGAAAATCGGCCCGCGATTTAACCGTAGCGGAAGCAGCGATGCTCGCAGGCATTCCGAAAGGCCCGAGCTACTATTCGCCGCTTGTCGATATGGAACGAGCAAAAAAGCGGCAACGCATTGTCTTACATTCGATGGTCGAGGCAAAATTTTTATCCGAGAAAGAAGCCGAAAAAGCAGCAAATGAACCGCTTCATTTTTCAAACGGCGAGCATATGAAAACAAAAACGATCGCCCCGTATTTTCAAGATGCGGTCAAACAAATGTTAAAAACGACGCTCGGATTCGATGAAGAAACGATTGAAATGGGCGGATTGCGCGTATATACAACGCTCGATATCGACATGCAAGCAATCGCAGAAGCAAAAATAAAAGAAACGATTCATTCGCAGTCTAACATTCAAGTGGCGCTTGTCGCGATGGAGCCGAAAACAGGTGAAGTGAAAGCACTTGTCGGAGGGCGTGACTATGAGAAAAGTCCATTTAATCGGGCCACACAAGCAGAGCGACAACCCGGTTCAACATTCAAACCGTTTTTATATTACGTTGCACTGCAACATGGGTTTACCCCATCAACGTTGTTACGTAGCGAACCAACGACGTTTACACTTGAAGACGGTTCGACATATGCACCGCGCAACTTTAACAACTATTACGCGAACGATACAATTACACTCGCTCAAGCGATTGCCTTATCTGACAACGTCTATGCCGTAAAAACGCATTTGTTGCTCGGACAAGACAAGCTTGTCGCCATCGCGAAACAACTTGGCATTACAAGCAAACTGAAACAAGTGCCATCGCTCGCCCTCGGGACGTCGCCCGTTAAGGTGATGGATATGGCACGCGCCTACAGCATTATCGCCAACGGTGGAAAAAAGGTCGAACCTGTATTTATTAAAAAAGTGACAAACTTCGAAGGAAAAGTGCTATATGAACAACAATCAAACGATGAACAAATACTTGATCCAGCGCTCGCTTTCGTCACGACACATTTAATGACAGGCATGTTTGATCCAACGCTTAACGATTATGCGTCTGTGACGGGACAATCGATTATTTCGCGCATGACCCGTCCGTATGCTGGAAAATCTGGGACGACGAAAACAGATAGTTGGATGATCGGTTTCACACCACAACTTGTCACAACCGTCTGGACGGGATATGACCGAGATGAAACGATTGATCGCACAGACGAAAAACAATACGCCAAACATATTTGGGTCAATTTTATGGAAGATAGTTTACGCGGAAGAAAAGTCGCGACATTCGAACCGCCAGAAGGCGTCGTTGGCGTATATGTCGATCCTCATAGTGGGAAACTTGCGACAACCGCTTGTCCGATCAAACGGTTAAGCTACTATGTCGTCGGTACAGAACCGACAGACTACTGCAAAGACCATCCGGCAGAAAAGAAAAAGAAGAAAAAGAAAAAAGAAAAAGATTCATGGTTTAAGCGACTGTTCGACTGGTTTTAAACATAAACGCCCAAGCGCGTGTGCTTGGGCGTTTATGCGTCCTAGTTTTATCATGTGTTACATTTGTACTTTTAGTTTACTCCTTTTCCCACTCAACGACAAGTATACATAGGTTTCCGTTCACAAAACCGTCACATTTTATCCATGATTTTGAAGCTGACGTTTTAACTCCTCGCTTGAGCGTTCCCACATGTCGCGGTTATGTTGTTGTAAAAACGAAGCTAACACCTCTTTTGACCGCGCATCCATATGATCGACAATAATATGACGCTTTAACGATTTGTCCATGCGGTTCACATGTTCGGGAAGCGATTTATATCCGCGACGCGCCTCGCGATCGACCGTCATTTCGCATGCCGTCACCCCGGCATAATACGCCCCTTCTTCCGCCTGATCAATCGTTACCCAGACGAGCCAATAAGGCTTGCCGTTTGGCACTTCATCACGATTTGGTGTGAACTTAATGCCTTTCTCTACGACGCTGCGCGCATGCATCGCTCCCATATCAATAAACGCTTCGCCTGCTTCAACATCGATAATGACAGGAGAAACGTTCGCCAAACTAAGCACCCCTGTACCAAACGTTCCGTGCACTTTCGGCTCTTTTTTAATAATGTTAAACATCGGCTTTTTTTTCTCTTCCACGATCGATCATCCTTTCCTTACAAAATAAGCGTTGAGAATATGCCTTGCAACCATTGGGCAACCGCTGGAATAGCGACATGAAAAATCGGTTGAATCGTATATTGGTCTAATGGCGTAAAAATAAGAATTAAAAAAATGAGCGCTCCATAATTTTCAAATTGTGTCATTTTGGCACGTATATGCATCGGCGCTAAATCTTCGATGATGCGATACCCGTCAAGCGGAGGAAACGGCAATAAGTTAAAAACGAACAGTAAAATATTCAATCCGATATAAATTTCAAAAAACTGATACAACCCGTCTCGAAACCATATTGGAATAAAGTCAAATATGCCGATGCGAATCATTCCATACCATAAAGCAAAACCGATAGCCGCAAGCAACAAATTGCTGAGCGGGCCAGCGACAGAAACGAGAATACCCGCCACGCGTGGATGACGGAAATAGCCACGATTGACAGGCACTGGACGCGCCCAGCCAAATCCAGCGATAAAAATAAGCAACGTTCCGAGAATGTCTAAATGGGCGCGCGGCGACAGCGTCAGCCTCCCTTGCTCCTTTGCCGTCGGGTCGCCAAATTTATACGCGACGTAGGCATGGGCAAATTCATGGACTGAAAATGCAAGCGCAAGCGCCAAAACAACATACGGTATTTCTCGAAGCGGATATGCTAAAAATTGGTCCACGATCCTTCTCCTTTTCAAACTTTTTTCATTTTTTGATTATTATACACGAAAAACAAGGGGAAGCACTACTGAGAACGGTCGATTCATGATATAATAACGATTGTCGAATGAAGAGGAAAGGGGCGGTGGAGATGCCATATGTAACAGTAAAAATGCTTGAAGGACGCACAGAAGAACAGAAACGAGCGCTCGTTGAGAAAGTAACAGAAGCCGTTGCGGAAACGACAGGTGCACCGAAAGAAAAAATTGTCGTCTTTATTGAAGAAATGTCGAAAAATCATTATGCGATTGGCGGAAAGCGATTAAGCGACGAAAGCTGACCTGTGGGGGTCAGCTTTTTATGTACGCTTGTGCACGCAACTGCTCGATGTAACGATACGCTTCTTCCACTTCTTCCTCCGTATATCGCTGCTTGCTTTTTAATGTAAATACTTTTTCTTTCACTTCATCTTTACTTAAATCTTCAAAATATAAAATCGTCGAAACTAGCTCTAAAAATCTTGCACTTTGTTCATTTAAACTGCGTAAACAAACGTCTAAATCAGGCATGTCCAAATGATAGTGCGTCAAAAACTGCTCGCCCGCTTCCGTCAACACGTAACGATATTGATAGTAACCTCCTTTTTTTTCTTTCATTTCTTGCACAAAGCCAACGTTACATAACTCTTCCATACGCAACGTCAATTCTTCCGAATACGGACCGTAAAAATGAAAATCGAACTTTTCATAAAAAGGAAACTTCATCTTTTTCGCAATGTAAATCATTTTTTGTAGTTTTTTTCGACCGACAATTTCCCCTACTGCTGCTAACGCTTTCAACATTTTCGCATGCTCGAAAAGCAACGCCCTCATCTCCTATTCATATAAAAGTTGTTTAATTTTTTTCTTCACGTTTCGTTTCGTCGATAAATCATCGAGAAAATCTTGCGGAAAATATAATTTATGATCGGTGCGACGCTTCCCGGAAATCGCATCAACAATCGTTGATTCCCGCGATAATTCACGCAACTCCCCATTCGGCATTAACAAATAAATCGGGAGCCTCTCCTCTTCTTCACCAGGACGATAAAAGTCGTACGGAAGATCGGATGAAGAGTCAACGACTAAATAATAATCCGGATCGATGCCTGCCTTCTTAAACAACGTCGTCAATTCCACTAGCTTTTTCATTTCCTCATTCGTCGGTTGAAATTCGACGTATTTAAATAAATTGCGATTCATAAAACGACGGCATAAATCGCTTAAAATCGTATCTCGTTCATCTTGCCATTGTTGAAAATAATATAATGTTACCGCTTCATCTAGTTTCAAGTAGTCTTCTAGTTGCATATTTCCATGAAAAAGAGATTGGAAATGAACAGGAGGTGTTTGAAATGTATAACCGGCTAAATATAAATGTTTCGCACGGTGCAAAATTTTCGTCAAAATGACTTCGGCGCTACGCGTGACGGGATGGAAATATACTTGCCAATACATTTGATATCGGCTCATAATATAATCTTCTACCGCATGCATGCCGCTTCGTTTAATGACGACTTGCTCTTCGCGGGGACGCATGACACGCAAAATGCGCTCCATATCAAAATGCCCGTAGCTGACGCCTGTATAGTATGCATCGCGCAATAAATAGTCCATACGATCGGCGTCAATTTGACTTGAAATAAGGCTAACGACGAGCTTATTTTCGTACGTCTTCGCAATGACTTCCGACACTTTTTTCGGAAAATCAAACGATACGCGACGGAGCACCGCATTCACTTCCGTATCACCTAAAATAATTGCGCGCGTAAATTGTTCGTGATTAAGATGAAACACTTTTTCAAACGAATGCGAAAACGGCCCGTGCCCTAAATCGTGTAAAAGCGCAGCGCATAAACAAAGCAAACGCTCATTTTCATCCCAATCCGGTCGACCAGCAAACACATCGTCAACGATGCGGCGCACAATTTCATATACGCCAAGCGAATGATTAAAGCGGCTATGCTCCGCGCCGTGGAACGTCAAATACGTCGTGCCGAGCTGTTTAATGCGACGCAGCCGTTGAAATTCTTTTGTGCCAATTAAATCCCAAATGACTTTATCACGCACGTGCACATACCGATGCACCGGATCTTTAAACACTTTCTCTTCGCTTAACTTTTCGTTGGGATACAATCTCTCTCCCTCTCTTCCGTCCATAACATAGCTTTATTATAGAGCGTTCTTCGTAAAAAACAAAGCGTTCCTTTTTCATGAAATAAAGAAAAAATCACCTTTTTAAACAAAGGCGATTTTTTTATTTTTTCAACTTCGCAGCAATTTTTTCAATTAATTCATCTTCCGTCATCGCTGATACAGGGCGATTGTTGACGAACGCAAACACTTTTTTTCGACCAGGACCGCAATACGATTGACAGCCAATTTCAATAGTCGCGTTCGGGTCTAATTTTTTTAACCTTGGCAACAACGTTTTTAAATTTGTTGCTTGACAGTCATCACAGACGCGAAATTCATTTTGCATACCGTCCTCACTCCTTTTCGCTAACGAGTATTCTAACGCTTATATACAAACAATGCAAGTTGCATCTATTTCCTTTGAAAAATAGTATATCTTTTTCCTTTTTTGGTGATTATAAAAGTAAAAGAATGTGAAAGGAGTTTTTCATATGTCAAAAAAGCGGCAAGATGCTTGGACTGAAGAAGAGGATTTATTGTTAGCTGAAACAGTGCTTCGCCATGTGCGCGAAGGGAGCACGCAGTTAAATGCGTTTGAAGAAGTGGGCGATAAATTAAACCGCACGTCAGCGGCATGCGGGTTTCGCTGGAATGCAGTCGTGCGTCAACAGTACGAAGAATCGCTACAAATGGCAAAGAAGTTCCGTAAACAACGGCAGCGAGCACTCGGAAATAAGCATGCCTTGCGAAAGCGACCGCTCTATACACCACCTGTTCCTTCACTTGAGGAGTTAGGAATGGAACCGTTACAAGTCGAGACGAATGCATATGAACATGTTGAGACGAATCATTTAACGCTTGACCATGTCATTGCTTTTTTGCACTCTTTAAAACAATCGTATATCGGTCAAGAAACAGCGCTAGTAGAAAATAAGCAGCTAAAACTTGAGCTCGAACAACTACAACAACAATATAAACAACTAGAACAACAATTTACAAAACTACAAAAAGAAAATGAAGAATTACGCGAAGATTACGGAACGATGGCACGCATTATTAATCGCGCAAGACAAATGGAAATTTCAGAAGATGAGTTTAAGCCCCCTATTTTCAAAATGGACCGCAACGGAAATTTAGAAAAAATCGAAAAGATTGCCGAGTAAAAAAGCTGTCGCATCGGACAGCTTTTTTATTTCGGCAACATCATCTCATTACGGTCAATCATGCGCTGAAAATACATGTAATATCGCTCCCATTCTTCCGAGGTAAGCGATGACGGCTCGAGCCTACTCCCGAACGATTGGAGCGCTTCGTACAAGCGCATAATGAGTGATGAAACGGTCATTTCTTTGCCGAGTAATTCACTAAGCGACGCCATCGTATGCGGAACGATCGTCGGATACGTGAACTTCGTTTGTTTTCCTGCTAGCGAGCGCTCATAAAATTGGCGAATCCACTCCGCTCTTGCGGCGCCGCTTCCACTTACACATATATACGCTTGCACCGCGACACCACCTCGAATGCGCCGCTGTGAAATACCTGCAAACTTTTTTCCATCAATGCTTAAATCAAAGCTTCCCGGGCAGTACGAACCGACAACTTCCCCCGCTTGTACATGCACTTCTGACAACATGCGTGCAATAAGTGCCGCCATCGCTTCATATCCACGATCAATATCAATTCCTTTTTTTGTATCAGGAAAAATAAGTGAAACGTTTAAAACCCCTTCATCTAGTACGACCGCCAACCCACCGGAGTTGCGAACGATCGTATGCCACCCTTGTTCATGTAAGTAGGCGAGTCCTCTCTCAATATGCGGTAATTTCGTATCTTGAATACCGAGTACAACGGTATGATGATGCACCCATAAGCGAACAATCGGTTGTGAATGACCGTTACCGACCGATTCGCAAAGCGCATCATCGAATGCAAATGACTGCTTAGCATCAAACAATGAGCCGAGACTCGAATGATCGATAATGCGCCACGTTTGTTGTCGCAACAATTCGCTCATTATTCCATCGCCGCTAGCGCCTGCGCTGCTGTGATAAGCGATAATTTGTACACATCTTCGGCATTACATCCGCGCGATAAGTCGTTTACCGGTTGATTTAATCCTTGTAAAATTGGACCGACCGCTTCAAAGTTGCCGAGACGTTGGGCAATTTTGTAGCCGATATTTCCCGCCTCTAAACTCGGGAAAATAAAAACGTTGGCATCGCCTTGAATGACAGAATCAGGCGCTTTCTTTTTCGCAACTGAAGGTACGAACGCCGCATCAAATTGAAACTCGCCATCGAGCGTTAAATCTGGCGCCATTTCTTTTGCAAGGCGCACCGCTTCAATGACCTTTTCTGTTTCTGGCGATTTCGCTGATCCTTTTGTTGAGAAGCTAAGCATCGCTACACGCGGCTCAATATCAAACATTTTCGCTGTTTGTGCACTCTCTACAGCGATTTCTGCTAAATCTTGGCTATCTGGAGCGATGTTAATGGCACAATCTGCAAACACGTACTTTTCATCGCCACGCACCATGATGAATACGCCAGACGTTTTACGAATGCCCGGTTTCGTCTTAATAATTTGTAGCGCGGGACGTACAGTATCTGCCGTCGAATGCGCGGCGCCGCTAACAAGACCGTGCGCTTTTCCCATATAGACGAGCATTGTGCCAAAATAGTTTTCATCAAGTAAAATGTTGCGAGCATCTTCTTCTGTGACTTTCCCTTTTCGGCGTTCAATAAAAGCCGCCACCATTTCATTCATTCCTTCATATGAGCGCGGATCAACGATTTCTACTTTTTCCAATGTCAAGCCGAGCTCTTTCGCCTTTTGAACGACAGCTTCTTGATCGCCGATGACAATCGGCTGTAATACATTTTCTTCCGCTAGACGTCCGACAGCTGTTAAAATACGCTCATCTAATCCTTCTGGAAACACGATCGTTACATTTTTTCCTGCCACCTTTTGTTTTAAGGCTGCAAATAAATCACTCACGAAATGTTCCTCCTTAGTTTAAAAAAATTCGTCTATCTATTAGAATACTCTTATTGAGACGAAAAGCAATGAATTACGCCGCAAACGAAAATAGTCTTTTTTTTATAATAATTCTGTTTTTTTATTTCGAGTGATATATCACTTAAAAAGTGATATATTTGTTAAAAAACATGTACAATACAAAGGAGCGTTACGTATGTCACAATGGATTCATCACATTGAACAATGGTTGCTTGAGTTTGGCGTCATTGGTTTAGTTATCGTTTCATTTACGGAATCTTCTTTTTTCCCTATCCCGCCTGATGTGTTATTAATTCCGTTAAGCCTCGCGCAGCCGGAGAAGGCATTATGGTTTTCGTTTTTAACGACCGTCGCTTCCGTACTTGGCGCCTTGCTTGGATGGTATATCGGGAAAAAATTTGGCAGACCGGCTTTGCGTTATTTTATTTCTGATGAAAAAATGGACAAAGTCGATCAATACTTTCAACAATACGGAGCGATGGCGATTGTCATCGCAGGATTTACACCTATTCCGTATAAAGTATTTACCATTTTCTCAGGCATTTCAAACGTCAGCATTCGCACGTTGCTTTTTTGGTCGTTCATCGGCCGCGGAGCGCGCTTTTTCACCGAAGGGCTCATTATTTTCATCTTAGGCGCTCAAGCGAAATCATTTATCGAACAACATTTCACAACGATTACGATCGTCGGCGGAATAGTCATGGTCATCGCTTTCCTCATTTACAAACGATTGAAATAGTGCGGTTTGTCATAAACGAAACACATATGATAAAATTTTTAACAGTACATACAAAAGGAGTGTGACATATGAGCGAAGCAGCACAAACGTTAGACGGTTGGTATTGCCTGCATGATTTTCGCACAATTGATTGGGTAGCTTGGAAAACGCTCTCGAATGATGAGCGTCAAGAAGCAATTCATGAGTTTTTAACGCTAGTGGAAAAATGGGAAACAACGGAAGCGGCTAAAGAGGGAAGTCACGCCATTTACACGATTATGGGGCAAAAAGCGGACGTCATGTTTATGCTTTTACGTCCGACGATGGAAGAACTTCATGAAATTGAAACAGCAATCAACAAAACAAAGTTAGCTGAATATCTCATCCCTGCGTATTCATACGTTTCTGTCGTTGAGCTAAGCAACTATTTGCCGGCAGAAGCTGGCGATCCGTATGAAAACCCAGAAGTGCGCCGCCGTTTATATCCGATTTTACCGAAAACAAATCACGTATGCTTCTATCCAATGGACAAGCGTCGTCAAGGAAATGATAATTGGTACATGCTTCCGATGGAAGAACGCCGCAATTTAATGCGCGCACATGGCATGACAGGACGAAAATATGCAGGAAAAGTCGTACAAATTATTACGGGCTCTGTCGGTTTTGATGACTACGAATGGGGCGTCACTCTCTTTTCAAACGATGTCCTTCAGTTTAAAAAGCTTGTGTACGAAATGCGTTTCGATGAAGTAAGCGCACGATTTGGTGAGTTTGGCTCGTTTTTTGTTGGGAACATCTTGCCAAAGGAAAAAATACAATCGTTTTTACATGTATAGGCCTCCGATTTGGAGGTCTTTTTTTATGATGTGCTTCATACATATAACAATGACGACTTTCCTCACATTTTCGCATGTTTCATCATAGGCTAATAGCGATTTCCATAAAGGGAGGTGAAGGGATGGCTGTTGTTGCACATACAGAAGAAGATGTGAAATTACTGGCCCGTTTAATGCGAGCGGAAGCAGAAGGAGATGGACAGCTCGGCATGCTTATGGTAGGGAACGTAGGAATTAATCGAGTCATCGCAGACTGTCTAGATTTTATTGGACTGCGTACCATTCGACAAATGGTATTCCAAAGTCCTGGGGGATTTGAAGCTGTACAAAAGGGGTATTTTTATCAACGTGCCCGCGAAGAAGACATGCGCCTTGCCCGGCGCGTCATTCGCGGTGAGCGATTTCATCCAGCAACGAATGCGCTTTGGTTTTTCAGACCAGATGGTCCTTGTCCAGCACAATGGTTTAATCAATGGAATACCGGTCGCTTCAAATCTCATTGTTTTTACGCGCCAACTCGCTCGGATTGTCCACGCGTATATTAATTTAAGGGAGGGATTAGTATGAGTGAAGAAAGACAACAAGTTCCTTATTATGCATATCCTTACTACTATCCGTACCAAATGCCAACATATCCATTTGGGTTGCCTACACCAACGTTTACGCCCCAAACGGGAGCGATGCAAACACCAACAGCCGCACCGCTATCGGGGATGCTCCCGATTGAAGAGTCGTACATTGAAAACATTTTGCGCCTAAACAAAGGTAAAATCGCCACAGTTTATGCGACGTTTGAAAACAATCGTGAATGGAATGCGAAAATTTTCCGCGGCGTCGTTGAAGCAGCTGGACGCGACCATCTTATTTTAAGTGATCCACAAACAGGCATGCGCTATTTATTGCCGATGATTTATCTCGACTATGTGACATTTGATGAAGAAATTAATTATGAATATCCATTTGCATCAGGTGTCGGATTAAGCACATATGCCCCACGTTAAAAACGAGGCGTCCAACGCGCCTCGTTTTACATATGTTTGATCGCAGTATACGCTAAAAGTAACCAAGCGATAATAAACGATACGCCTCCAAACGGGGTAATCACCCCAAGTATTTTGATTTGTGTCAAACTAAGGATATACAAACTTCCTGAAAATAAAATGATGCCCGCAACCATAAACCAACCAGCTGGCGTCACGTTCGGCCATTTTGTCGCAAACAACGCAACGAGAAATAAACCGACCGTATGGAACATTTGGTATTGAACGGCTTTTTGCCATATGTCCATATACCGTTCTGGAATTTTTCCTTCCAACGCATGTGCCCCGAACGCACCGAGCGCGACACATAATGCTGCGCTAATGGAAGCGATAATTGTAAATATTTTCATGTTCATTCCCCCTAAAAATCAAGTAATGATGGTCCGTTCGCTTCAGCATCGATGTCTAATCGTTCAGTTGTTGCCGGCTGCCGTATCGTAATCGCCGTCACATTTTGTGATCGTTGTTGTAAAATGACATCGCACAATGCGCGAACCGCATATATATGCTCACGCATCGTATGCGGTGAGGACGACTGCTTCGCCTGTGCGATTTCTTCCTCTATCTTTGTTAATACATTTGTCACCGATATGTCCAAAACGTTTTCACTCCCCCACTTCTTTTTCCTTTACAACAATGGTATCTTATACATAGCAACTTTTCAAATTGAAAACGCTTTAAAAAAGGAGTGACAGCAAATGAAACGGACATGGTGGAAAGAAGCTGTCGTCTATCAAGTGTATTGGCGCAGCTTTTTTGACTCAAATGGCGACGGGTATGGCGATTTGGAAGGGCTCATTCAAAAGCTCGATTACATTCACGATTTAGGGGTCGATATCATTTGGCTCAATCCGTGCTATGAGTCCCCAGATAAAGATAACGGCTACGACATTTCTGATTACTATCGCATTATGGATAAAGCAGGGGATATGGAGACGTTTGATCGCCTGCTTCACGAGGTACATAAACGTGGAATGAAATTAATTATGGACCTTGTCGTAAACCATACATCTGACCAACATCCTTGGTTTATTGAGTCGCGTTCGTCAAAAGACAATCCGAAACGCGATTGGTACATATGGCGTGACAAGCCAAATAACTGGCGTTCGTACTTTACACCGTCCGCATGGGAATACGATGAAAAAACAGGGCAATACTACTTCCATTCCTTTGCAGTTGAACAACCAGATTTGAATTGGGAAAATAAAGAAGTTCGTGAAGAAATTTATAAAATGATGCGCTTTTGGTTAGATAAAGGCATTGACGGGTTCCGTTTAGATGCGATTGCTTTGCTTGCCAAACCTGAAGGATTTCCTGATGCCGAAAATCCATATGACATTCGCTATTTAACAAACAACCCAGGCGTGCACGATTACTTGCAAGAAATGCATGAAAAAGTGTTAAAGCATTATGATATTTTCACAGTCGGTGAAGTCGCTTTCGTGTCGCCAGAAGAAGGGTTGAAATATGTCGGGGAAGACCGAAACGAGCTACATACGCTGTTCCATTTTGAAGTATGTGACGAAATGCCGACATGGGATCCGATTCGCTTTAAACAAATTCAAAAACGTTGGTATGAAGGGTTGTGGGGGAAAGGATGGAACTCACAATTTTTAAACAACCACGACCATACGCGACAAGTGACGCGCTACGGAAACGACAAAGAATTTCGAGTTGAATCAGCGAAATTGCTCGCTACGCTCGTGCATACGTTGCCTGGAACGCCTTACATTTATCAAGGAGAAGAAATCGGCATGACGGGCGTCAAATTTGACTCAATTGATGACTATAACGACATTGCGATGAAAAACAAATATGCGGAAGAAGTCGCGAAAGGTCGCGATCCGAAAGAAGTGCTAGAAAGCTTGCAGCTATTAAGCCGCGATAATTCTCGGACACCAATGCAGTGGGACGATAGCGAACATGCAGGATTTACGACGGGAACGCCTTGGTTAAAAGTGAATCCGAATTATAAAGAAATTAACGTGAAACAAGCGTTAGCTGATCCAAACTCAGTATATTATTACTATAAAAAGCTTATTCAATTACGCAAACAAAATCCGGTAATGGTGTACGGCACGTTCCGCGATCTTTCAGAAAATGAGCCGTACATTTATGCCTATACACGCGAGCTCGATGGCGTTCGCTGGCTCATCGTTTTAAATCATTGCGACAGCGACAACGTATATACATTGCCAGAAGAGATCAGCTCTGCAAGTCGCCGCCTCTTGCTCGGCAACTATACAGACGTCAAAGAAGAAGGAACGACGCTTCATATGCGCCCACACGAAGCGAGAATTTATGCATTACAGTAAGCAGCCGATATGGCTGCTTACTTTTTATTTACTGCCTGTTCAAACGCTTCCAACGCTCGTTTTTCCCCAAAGACGATGACGATGTCGCCCGCGCAAAACCGCTCATCTGGGGTCGGGTTCCCAATGATGGCGTCCTGCCGCTGAATAGCAATAATCGTCACTCGAAAGCGCGTCCTTACCGCTTGATCGCCGACAGACGTATGAACAAATGAAGAATGAGGCTCAATCTTTACTTCCTCAATGGCGTATTGTCCGGTACGGTCGTGAAAAATCGTATCAACATAATCGACAGTAACTGGCTTTAATATCGTCATCGCCATGCGCCGGCCGCCCAAAAACGAAGGGTTAATCACCTTGTCCGCACCGGCGCGCCGCAATTTTTCTTCTGATTCTGGCCGCTCGGCACGCGCGACAACTTGAATGTCGCGGTTTATTCCTTTTGCTGTTAAGGCAATAAAGACGTTATCAGCATCAGATGGCAACGCGGCAATTAAGCCAGCCGCCCGTTCAATGCCTGCCGCGATCAATACGTCATCTTCTGTCGCATCCCCTTCGACGTACGGAAGAGGGTCGTCCATTTCTTCGAGCCAATCCGTGTTTCGCTCAATAACAACGACAGGTGTCCCGTTTTTGACAAGCTCGCGCACGACTTGTTCTCCCACTCGTCCATACCCACATACGATAATATGATTTCTCATCGTTTCAACTTTCTTTTTCATTTTTCGCCTCCGCACTGTTTTCGAAAATTCCCCTTCCATCATCATCGAAGCAACCGCCCCTGTCGCGTATGTCACGATGCTAATACCGACGGGAATAATGATCAGTGCAAACATTTTCCCATAAAACGTTTGTGGAACTGTATCGCCATAGCCAACCGTTAAAATCGTAACAACAGTCAACCAAAGAGCATCAAAAAACGTTAATTGCTCAGAAAACATAAACCCTATCGTTCCTGCAGCAATGGCGAAGAGCATCGCCACAACGGAAACGACGATAGAGCGCGACGAACTCATCCGTTTCTCCCCTTATGTCCTTTTTTTACAAACTTCATGCAAGGCGCGCCAGATGATTGCTTAACGACAATAGACGGCAACGCGACGCTTTTAAAACCGAACGCACGACAACCGCGCGGCAGCTGCGGGTCCCACGTGACGTAAAAATGTTTGCATGCATAACAGTTTATTCGAGTATCAAATGTTTTCGATTTGCCAGTCAATCGTCTCTCTCCCTGTTCGTTGTAAAAACGCGTTCGTTTTCGAAAACGGGCGGCTGCCGAAAAAGCCTCGCGCGGCTGAAAGTGGGCTCGGATGCGGGGCTTCAATAAGATAATGATGTTCATTTGTAATGAGCGCTTTTTTCGCTTGGGCATGACGCCCCCATAAAATAAAGACGACCGGCTCCGTCTTTTCATTCACAAGTTCAATGATGCGATCCGTAAAATGTTCCCATCCTTTTCCTTTGTGCGAGTTTGCTTCCCCTTGCCGTACCGTTAATACCGTATTTAACAATAATACCCCTTGCTTCGCCCATTTTAACAAATAGCCATTGTTCGGTATGTAACAGCCGAGATCATCGTGTAATTCTTTAAAGATGTTTAATAACGACGGAGGTAAAGCGACGCCCGGTTTGACAGAAAAACTTAATCCGTGCGCTTGATTCGGTCCATGATACGGATCTTGTCCTAAAATAACGACTTTCACATTGGCATATGGCGTGTAATGAAGGGCGTTGAAAATATCGTGCATATCGGGATAAATCGTTTTCGTGCGATATTCTTCTTTTAAAAACTGACGCAACTTCAAATAATACGGCTTTTGAAATTCCTCTTCTAATAGAGGCGCCCAATCATTTTTCAATATGCTCATCGTTTCACTCCTTCCTAACATAAAGGCTACCCTAACGATAGGATAGCCTGTTTTTCGTTAAAATTGAATTTTTTCTTCTAAAAAGTCTTTTAATTGTGCGATTGGAATGCGTGTTTGTTCCATCGTGTCGCGATCGCGCACAGTTACCATTTGATCTTGTTCTGAGTCGAAATCATACGTAATACAGAACGGTGTACCAATTTCATCTTGGCGGCGATAACGTTTACCGATTGATCCTGACTCGTCGTAATCAACCATAAAGTGTTGTGACAATTGTTCAAAGATCTCACGTGCACCTTCTGATAACTTTTTCGATAACGGTAATACAGCTGCTTTATATGGGGCTAATGCCGGATGAAGATGCATGACGGTACGCGTTGTGCCGTCTGCAAGTTGTTCTTCTTCATATGCATCAATCATAAAGGCAAGCGTCACGCGGTCTGCACCGAGTGAAGGTTCAATGCAGTACGGAATGAAACGCTCATTCGTCTCTTGATCGAGGTAATGGAAATCTTCTCCTGAATATTCCATATGACGGCGCAAATCGTAATCGGTGCGCGATGCAATGCCCCATAGCTCGCCCCAACCGAACGGGAACTTATATTCAATATCTGTTGTCGCGTTGCTGTAGTGAGATAGTTCATCTGCAGAATGATCGCGCAAACGAATGTTTTCACGCTTCATGCCAAGCGATAAAAGCCACTGTTCGCAATATTGTTTCCAATAATCAAACCATTGCAATTCCTCGCCCGGCTTGCAGAAAAATTCAAGCTCCATTTGCTCAAATTCGCGCGTACGGAATGTGAAGTTTCCAGGTGTAATTTCGTTCCGAAAACTTTTTCCGATTTGCGCAATACCAAACGGCAATTTTTTGCGCATTGTCCGCTGCACGTTTTTAAAGTTTACAAAAATGCCTTGTGCCGTTTCAGGACGAAGATAAATTTCGTTCGCGCTCGATTCCGTTACACCTTGGAACGTTTTAAACATTAAGTTAAATTGGCGAATGTTCGTAAAGTCGCGACTGCCGCAATCCGGACAAGCGATGTCGTGCTCTTGGATAAGCTGCTCCATTTTTTCAAATGGGAGCCCATCGACAACCATTTCAATGCCTTTCGCTTCAAGGGCGCTTTCGATAAGTTTGTCTGCCCGGTGACGCGCTTTACATTGTTTACAGTCAATCATCGGATCGTTGAAGTTCCCTAAATGACCTGACGCTTCCCACGTGCGCGGGTTCATTAAAATCGCTGCATCTAATCCGACATTGTACGGCGATTGTTGGACAAACTTTTTCCACCATGCGCGCTTAATATTGTTTTTTAATTCTGTCCCTAGCGGACCGTAATCCCACGTATTCGCTAACCCGCCGTAAATTTCTGAGCCAGGAAAAACAAAACCGCGATGTTTCGCATGTGCCACAATTTGATCCATCGTTACCGACATATTTCATCCTCCTCTTACGAAGTGTAAACAAAAAACGCTCTCGTCCTTAGGCCTTTCGCCTAGGGACGAGAGCGTAACTCCCGCGGTTCCACCCTAGTTGATGCGTAACGCATCCACTTTTTGCGTGAAGCAACTCCAGACTGCCGTTTCGCTAAGCGTCTTTGCTAGGCTTCCACCCTCCCTAGCTCGCTATAAAAGAACGATCTTAGCTACTATCCATCTTTCATCGTTGCACCTGTATTTCGTTTGGCTAATATTGTATCAAACGACAATACGAGCGTCAAGGGGAGGGAAACCGGTTAATTCCGAATTAAGTAGTCAAACGCACCTAAAGAAGCTGTTGCGCCTGAGCCCATGGAAATGATAATCTGTTTATATGCGCTATCTGTACAATCGCCAGCAGCGAAGACACCAGGAACGTTTGTTGCACCGCGTTTATCGACGATAATTTCACCGAAGCGATTGCGCTCTACCGTTCCTTCTAACCATTCTGTATTCGGTACAAGCCCGATTTGCACGAATACACCTTGAAGTTCAATATGGTGCTCTTCGCCTGTTGCGCGATCAATATATGTGAGACCGTTTACTTTGTCTGTACCTGTAATTTCTTTCGTTTGCGCATTTTTAATGACTGTTACGTTCGGTAAGCTGTACAAACGATCTTGCAACACAGCATCCGCTTTTAATTCTGGCGCAAACTCAAGAACGGTCACATGCTTAGCAATTCCCGCCAGGTCAATTGCCGCTTCGACCCCAGAGTTACCACCGCCAATGACCGCGACATGCTTTCCTTCGAACAACGGACCGTCGCAATGCGGGCAGTAAGCAACCCCTTTATTTTTGAACTCCGCTTCGCCAGGGACGCCGAGATTGCGCCAACGCGCACCTGTCGCGATAATGACCGCTTTACTTTTTAAAACGGCGCCGTTTTCAAGTTCAACTTCAATGAGGTCTTTCTTTTCCAACCGTTTCGCACGCTGCAAGTTCATAATGTCAACATTGTAATGTTTCACATGTTCTTCAAGGCTTGCCGCGAGCTTTGGACCTTCTGTATATTTGACGCTAATAAAGTTTTCAATGCCTAGCGTATCTAAAATTTGACCGCCAAAACGTTCAGCGACAATTCCCGTGCGAATGCCTTTACGCGCAGCATAAATCGCTGCTGTTGCACCAGCAGGTCCACCACCGATGACAAGCACATCAAATGGGTCTTTTTCTGCAAAAGTAGAGGCATCCGGTGTGCTTCCTAACTTCGCAAGAATTTCCTCAAGCGACATGCGTCCGCTTGCGAACGGTTCACCGTTTAAAAAGACAGTTGGCACCGCCATCACGTCTTTTTGTTCGACTTCTTCTTTAAATGCTGCTCCATCAATCATCGTATGTGAAACATTCGGATTTAGTACGCTCATGACGTTTAATGCTTGAACGACGTCCGGACAGTTATGGCACGTTAAGCTGACGTATGTTTCAAAACGGTACGTTCCTTGTAAACCTTTAATTTGATCAATGACCGCTTGATCGACCTTTGGCGGACGTCCACTCACTTGAAGCAACGCAAGCACGAGGGAAGTAAATTCATGTCCTAAAGGCACTCCTGCGAACACAACGCCCGTTTCTTCGCCAACGCGATTGACGCTAAAGCTTGGCGTTCTCTCTAACGTTGTTTTTTCTACTTTGATTTTCGATGACATTGTTGCAAGCTCATCGACTAAAGCAAGCATATCGCGGGAAACTGAATCGTCTCCCGCGCTCACTTTTAACACAATGTCATTTTCCATCAATTGTAGATATTGGGCGAGCTGTGCTTTAATTTCAGCATCCAATACCATTGACGTAAGCCTCCTTAAATTTTACCTACAAGGTCAAGACTTGGCTTCAATGTTTGCCCACCTTCTTGCCATTTTGCTGGGCATACTTCGCCAGGGTTGTTGCGCACGTATTGTGCAGCTTTAATTTTGTTTACAATTGTGCTTGCGTCACGACCGATGCCGTCAGCGTTAATTTCAACTGCTTGGATAACGCCGTCTGGATCGATAATGAACGTACCGCGTTGCGCAAGACCTGTTTCTTCATCAAGCACTTCGAACATGCGTGATAATTTTTGTGAAGGGTCGCCGATCATTACGTATTCAATTTTGCTAATAGCTGGCGAATGATCGTGCCATGCTTTATGCGTGAAGTGTGTATCTGTTGAAACAGAGTATACTTCAACACCAAGCTCTTTTAATTTCGGATATTCGTTTTGTAAATCTTCTAATTCTGTTGGGCAAACGAACGTAAAGTCTGCTGGATAGAAGCAAACGACGCTCCATTTTCCTTTTAAGTTTTCTTCTGTTACCTCGATAAATTCACCGTTATGATACGCCATCGCTTTAAATGGTTGTACTTGTTTTCCTACTAATGGCATTGTAAATCATCCTCCTCGTTGTATTTTTTTGCATATGCATAGCTTGTCCCAGTCATTCGAAATTTATGACTGAAACAATAATAAAATTATAACAATTACAATGCAATATAAATTATCATATAGGAATGTTTATTTGTCAAGCAGAAACTACTTAACCTTGTTAGTTTTTCGACACATTTCTTCTTTATTCCTTTTTCTATAAACACCTGAATCCGTGACAAAACATCTTTACAATGGTCGCAAACCGTTGATACGATAAGGGAAAACGACGTTGACGATTCTTCATCAAGTAGGTGAATGTGATGAAAGATTTCCCGATTCGGTTTGTATTGACAGATGAAGCGATTACTCCAAGTGCTGGGCTTGCTCTCGTGGGCTACTTACTGCACCAAACGAAGCTGGATAAACGAGTAAACGCCCTTCGGCTCCCAACGGTTCGTCGAGATGTGCACATTTCCCATAGCGACGTCATTCGCTCGATGATCGGCTTGCTTGCCACAGGAAAAACGGATTTTGATCATATCGAAGCGTATCGTCAGGACGATATCTTTTCGACATCAATGGGTATTCAGCACGTGCCTTCCTCCCCAACGTTGCGACAGCGTCTCGATCAGCTCGCTTGTCTTCCGATGACCGAAACCATCATTTGGGAGGAATCGATGCGTCTGTTGGTTCGACAACACGCTACCTTGTCCCCTTGTTGGGCGAAAGGGAAAACGACATGGCTTCCCCTTGATATAGATGCTTCCCCATTTGACAACTCCGATACGAAGAAAGAAGGAGTGAGTCGAACGTATAAAGGATTTGACGGTTTTACGCCGTTGTTTGCGTACGCAGGGAAGGAAGGGTATATCGTTCATGCCGAGCTGCGTCCAGGGAAACAACATGTACAAGACAACATGCCTTCGTTTTTAACTACCGCCATCCGTCGAGCTCGTCCGCTGACCTCGTCTCGTCTGCTTGTCCGCATGGATGCAGGAAACGATGCGGAAGCGAATGTGCACGTATGTCTAAAGGAAGACGTGGACTTTGTCATCAAGCGAAACTTACGCCGAGAATCGAAAGCGCTTTGGTTCCAGATCGCTTCGCAAAAGGGCAGACGCATCGATGATGGACAAACCGAAGGAGTACAAACGTATGAGTTATGCCTTCCACAGACAGCAGCAATTGATGGACACACGTATACGTACGTTCAAGTCACCCAAGTGACGGAACGAACGATGGAACGAAATGGACAGCTGATGCTCGTTCCTGATTACGAAGTCGAAAGCTACTGGGTGCGCCTCGAAGGATACGAGCATGTTCGAATGAGTGATGTGCTCGCATTGTATCACGATCATGCGACATGCGAACAGTTTCATAGCGAACTGAAAAGCGACTTAGATTTAGAGCGACTTCCATCAGGGAAGATGAAAACGAATGCGCTCGTGTTAGTCATGGGAGCATTCGTGTACAACCTTCTTCGTCTGATTGGACAAGATCTATTAAGCGATCCGAGACATCCATTACATCATAAAGTGAAACGCCGCCGCATCAAGACGATCATTCAGACGGTGATCACGATGGCAGGTCGACTCGTCCGCCGATCACGACAGATCTGGATGAAACTGACGCGAAGGAGTGGCTATAGCGAGCCCCTTCTGAACATTTACATAAAATGGAGAGAAGGAGCATAACGAACGATTGTTCGCAATTCTGTACTCATCCTAACCCTCTGTCCTTTTTTGTTTTTTCTTTGGTTTATATACCTAAAAAAGATATTTATTTCATTTCTGAGAGTGAAGATGACATCTGTTTTAAACATAAAAAGGGAATGGTGGATCACGTATCCATAAAACCAGCAAAAAAGTCAAAGTCGATGTCAATCCATCACGGATTCAGGTAAACAAAAAACAGAGCCTTCGCAAAGACCCTGTACATATCCCCTAGCGACGAACGAGATGAGCGAGCCGCGAACGAAACGGTTCACCATCCCATATGATTTCACTTTTTGCTTGCCGTTTTTGCACATCCGGCTCTGATAAAAGGAGCCAAAAGTTTTTTGTTGGTAGGTTGCCAAGTTCATGTTTTTCACTTAATCGGTTTAAATACATTTGTCTCGTTTCATTCATTTGTTTCGATAAATGATCTCCTTCATTGGAAAAAGCATAAAGAACACTCGCTGTCGGTACGCGTTTGACACAAAACTCTTTCGCTACACGTAAAAAGAAATCCCAATCCCAATAATTATGAACGTACGGATCAAAATAGCCAATCGCATCATGAATCGTGCGCCGATACATGCTCCCTGAAGGAACATACGTCGAAAATGTACGCATTGCTTGTAAATCATATTCATATGCAAATAAAAAGCGATCGGTCGGTATACGCATACCATTTTCCGTGCGATAATGAAAAATTTCTACGTCCGAATATACAAAATCCGCATCATTCATATTCGCGATCATTCGTTCCATATGGCACGGCAATAATAAGTCGTCGTCATCACAAAGCATGATAAAATCTTCTGTTGCTACACGCACACCGATATTCCGCGCTTCAACATGCCCGACGTTTTCTTGCAATTCAATGAGTTCGATCGGGAGCTCAGGATATGCATCAACCGCGGCTTGCACCGATTCCCCCCCATCGTTGACAATAATGACTTGCGTTGGTTTATACGTTTGTTTGCTTAACGACTCTAGCAATTCTGCCAGCGGAAGTAACCGATTATATGTCGCAATAACTACAGAAACGCCCAAATGAAATATCTCCTTTCAAAAAAAGAAGCTACAATGATACCATTATAGCTTCTTATCGTATGATTATGCGAGTTCTTGCTGCTTTGTCTCTTTTCCGAGGAAAAGAACAGCAAGCGCTCCGATAAAAATGGCGATGCAAAACATCGCAAAAATCGTCGTGATAGACACTTTTTGTGCAACGAAATAACCGACGAGAAGCGGTCCTAAAATGCCACCAATACGTCCAAATGAAGCGGCCATGCCTGCCCCTGTCGCGCGAATAACCGTTGGGTATTGTTCTGGCGTGTAGGCATAAAGCGCTCCCCATGCGCCGAGATTAAAGAATGATAACAGCGCTCCAAACGTCACTAACATCGCAACCGACTCGGCATTTCCGAAGAAATAAGCGCTTAACGCTGTCCCAACTAAATAAATAATGAGCACCGCTTTTCTTCCGATGCGTTCGATTAACCACGCGACGCTAAAATAACCTGGCAATTGCGCTAACGTCATAATTAGCACATATTCAAAGCTTTTAATTAAACTAAATCCTTTCATCACCATCACGCTCGGCAGCCATAAAAACATGCCGTAGTACGAAAAGACGACCGCAAACCATAAAATCCAAAGCATCGTCGTTTGCTTCGCATAAGGTTTTGCCCATACGTCTGCGATATTGCGCCAAACAGAACGACGTTCTGCCGTTTTTACCGCAATAAACTTTTGTGAATCGGGCAAGTTAATACGCAAATAAATGGCGTATAACGCAGGTAAAGCCCCTAAAATGAGTGCCATTTGCCAACCGTACGTCGGAATAATGAAAAATGAAATGAGCGCAGCTAATAGCCAGCCACCTGCCCAAAAGCTTTCTAATAAAACGACAACTTTCCCGCGCTCATGAGCGGGTACGCTTTCCGATACGAGCGTGGAAGCAACCGGAAGTTCACCGCCAAGTCCCATACCGATAAAAAAGCGTAAAATTAAAAATACCGTTAACGTTGTCGCAAAAGCAGATAAGCCGCTTCCGATCGAAAATAATAAAAGCGTAATAATAAATACTTGCTTTCGACCGATACGATCAGCTAACAATCCAAACACAAGAGCACCGACGGCCATACCGATCGAGTTCACGCTCCCAATCCAACCCATTTGCTCAGCTGTTAATCCCCATTCCTTTTGCAAAGCCGCAAGAATGAATGAAAGCATCCCGACATCCATCGCATCAAACAACCATCCAAGCCCCGCGATCCAAAGCAACTTGTTTCTTGATACATCTTGACTCATGTCATCCCTCCATTGTCAGCTGTCAAATTATCCTCTACACGATTATATTTCCTTTTTTGTTATGTATCAATGCAAAAAGCGTCGGAAAAACCGACGCTTATCGCAAATCTTCTTTTAAAAAAGCTCCAGGGAGAAGTTCTTTCACCGTCGTTTCCTGTACATCGCCTTTCATATTGGCTAAAATGACAGGCATATTCGGGTCACACAATTCAACAATGACTTGACGGCATGCGCCACATGGCGGAACAGGACGCTCTGTATCCGCAACAACAGCTAACATCGCATACTCATGGTCTCCTTCTGAGTACGCTTTAAATAAAGCTGTACGTTCAGCACAGTTACATAAACCGTATGATGCGTTTTCGATGTTGCAACCTCCATACACCTTCCCATCTTTCGTTAATAGCGCTGCCCCAACTTTAAACATTGAATACGGAACGTACGCCCGCTCTCTCGCTTGTTTTGCCGCTTCAATTAATAGTTGTTTATCCATTGTTGATCACCCCTCCTTGGGCTGTTTAGTTAAAAAACGTCTTCATTAACCAATCCGCAACGACGCCACCTAAATATACGCCAAAAATCCCTATCACTCCTGCCAACACAGGCGGGGCTGGCAACGGCAAACGTAAAAATTTAAACAAGATTCCAACGACAAGCCCAGCAAGTAAGCTAAGTACTACTTCTTTCATAATGTGAATGCCTCCATTAGTATGCTTCGTTTGAAGTTGTTCCTTCCATAATCGCTGGTCCAGAACTTGTACCGATCCGGTTTGCACCTGCATCAATCATCGCTTTTGCATCTGCCGCACTACGCACACCACCAGACGCTTTCACTCCAACGTTTGGACCAACTGTTTTGCGCATTAATGCAACGTCTTCCACTGTTGCCCCACCGCTGGCAAATCCCGTTGATGTTTTCACAAAATCAGCGCCTGCGCGAACAGCAATTTCGCATGCGCGCACTTTTTCTTCATCTGTTAACAACGCTGTTTCGATAATAACTTTTGTTAACGCTTTTCCTTTTGCAGCCTCGACGACCGCACGAATGTCGCGCTCTACCAGATCATCGTCACCATCCTTTAACGCACCAATATTGATGACCATATCGACTTCTTGCGCACCGTTTTCAATCGCTTGTTTTGTTTCAAAAGCTTTCACTTCTGGCGTTGTCGCTCCTAACGGGAAGCCAATGACGGTACATACTTTTACTTTTGTTCCTTGCAAACGTTCAGCAGCAAGCTTTACCCACGTTGGGTTAACGCATACTGATGCGAATTCGTACTTTTTCGCTTCTTCTACTAACTTTTCAATTTGCACTTTCGTCGCTTCTGGCTTTAATAACGTATGATCAATCATACGGGCAATGTTCATCCTATTTCGCGCAGGAGACTCCCACTTCAACGACCAAAGGGAGTAAGTGGGAGAGGAATGCGCGTTCCCCCTTTCTTTTGTGTATGATATAATAAAGGCGTGGAGAAAACCGTTCAATAAAGGCACTCCAATAACTGCTACTCGATGTATGGAGTTGGTTACAGGAAACGTTGTAACCGTAAAACATCGAGCGTAGGTCCGTCTGTTGTGTGTGGAAGCCAAGTACTGCCAACAGACACACCGAGAGAATCGGTAACGATGCAGGCATGACCTGCGTCGTTGGGTAGTCGTCAACCTGCCCCTGATGCAACCCCAAGTCAAGGAAGGAGGACGAAATCCGTTTGCACTTCTGGGGAGTTGCAAGCCCTCACTTCAAGCGTTAGCTAAGTGGGGGTAGTTGACCATTCGTTCCTCCCTATTTTTAAATAAATATAGCTACAATCATCTTACTAAGTTGAATTTTTGATTACATCATCAATATAACAGGAAAACGAACATATGTAAACGTTAGCATGAACAAACGTAAAATAAAATTCACGTTTTTGCTCCATCTTTCTTCCTTCTTTGCATAAATAAAGGGGGCTTTCTTCTTTTCCCCCGTTTGTCGTTTTTTATTCTTTTTCTAACAAACATTCGGCAGTAAATTGATCTGTTACTAATACGTTTGCATATTTTCCTTTCAATGCTCCGTATATGCCTGCCACTTTATGAATACCTCCCGCAATCACAATCGAGTATTCCTTATTTTTCAACTCTTCTAACTCAATGCCAAGCGTGCGGGCATTTAACTCCTCGCTGCATAGCTTTCCGTTTTGATCAAAAAAGCGTGAACAAATGTCACCGACTGCTTTTGAATAAATCGTTTGCAAATCTTCTTCTGTAAAATAACCAAGCTGGAACAATAGCGACTCCGATTTAATTGATCCAATCGTAAATACAGCAATATTCGCTTGTCGACCGAGATCGAGAATTTTGCGAATATGGCGATCTGCCTCCATTGCCTGCTTAACAACGACATGATCGACGATGGCCGGGAGAGGCAAGTGATGTACCGTTGCATTGAATGCGCTTCCAAACAAATGTAAAATATCAGAAGCGAACGTATTCGTTTCCGACAAGCTGACGCCACCTTTTAATTGAACGACTTTGACGTCTTTCACATGCTTATGTTTAAGCTGTAACGCAACATGATACAGCGTCGTCCCCCATGTGACGCCGATGACATCTCCGTCTTTTACAATCGAACGTAAATATTCAGCCGCCTCTTTCCCTAAATATTTTTTAATAATGCCATCTTGATGTTCAGGAACGGATACAACAATTGCTTTTTTTAAATTGAACTTTTGTTCAAGTTGTGTTGCCAACTGTTGAATATCTTCGGCAGGATCGTTAATTTTAATTTCCACAATTCCTTCTTCCTTTGCTTGCTGCAGTAAGCGTGATACTGTTGGCCTCGACACGCCAAGCTTTTTGGCAATGTCGTTTTGATTATAATCAAGCAAATAATACAACTTCGCTGCTTCAACCACTTTTTTTAACTTTTCTTGCTCCATCGCTTCATCACCTTTTATTATTGACTGAAAAAAGGAGCAACCTTCCATATTTGAAGGAATACTCCCTTTTCTTTCATCATACGAAAATCACTGAACATTTGACAAGCAAAAGTTTTAACATAATTTCCATTTGTATAAGTGAAATGTAACTTGTTCATCTGTCTGAAATGAAATATCTTCGTTATCCTTATTCGAAAAAAACCGCGCCGTAAAAACTTCCTCTCCATCATTTAAGAAAATTTCAATAGACGACGTATCGATAAACATGTGAATCGTGTGTAATTGTGATAATAAACATTGTCGTTTCTCTTTCATGCCATTTCGAGCAAAACTTTCTCTCTCTAACGTCGCAACTTTTTGTTCAAAATCATATGAGAATGAAACATTGTTTTGTATATGAATGGATAAAACGCCTTTACCATCGATATGCTTAAGTAGCAGTTCAACCGTTTTTCCTTTTACACCATCAAATTGCCTAACTTCCTTCTGCAAGAATACATTTGGATGATGAACTTCGTCACTCCGAAGCAACTGCAACTGCTCAATCGGACGCTGATATAATTTATCGCCAATTAAAATGAGTTCACGAGGTAATGTTAGTGCATGTACCCATCGATAATGAATTGTTGGATGTTTATCTTCATCTTGATCCGGTACCCCCATCCAAGCAATCATCACACGACGCCCATGCTCATCGACCATCGTTTGAGGTGCGTAAAATTCAAACCCTCGATCCAATTCAGTAAATGTACCGTGTACATATTGTCCTGTTTCATAATTTAACTGTCCAACAAAATATCCTGCTTGATATACGTTTTGGTAATGCATACCTTCTGGTTGTAATCCTTGTGGACAGACGATGAGAACATCTTTTCCACCCAAACGGAATACATCTGGGCACTCCCACATGTACCCAAAGTTCCCGTCCTCTCCTCCTGCTATAGCACCGATATGCTCCCAATGCATGAGATCATCAGAGCGAAATAATACTGCCTTTCCATCTAATTGCTCGCTCTGTGCGCCAATCACCATATACCACTTGTTTTCATGCTTCCACACTTTTGGGTCACGAAAATGAGCCGTGTAACCGTCTGGGAGATGAACAACAACCCCCTTTTTTTCAAAGTGAAGGCCGTCATTTGATATCGCCATGCATTGATACGTATGTCGCATTCCTTGATCATCTTTTACATTTCCTGTATAAAAAAGTGTAAGTACACCATCATTGTCCACGGCGCTTCCAGAGTAGCAACCGTTTCGGTCAAACCATTCGTCCGGAGCTAATGCAGGCGCTTGTCTTTCCCAATGAACAAAGTCATGCGATGTATAATGCCCCCAAAATTTTGCTCCATGTGTCGTTTGAAACGGCATCCACTGATAAAACACATGGTATGTCCCTTTCCAATAAATCAGTCCATTTGGATCGTTCATTAGTCCGACAGGAGGCATTAAATGATAGCGCAAGCGATTCGGATCACTTTCAACAATCGAGGCATACTTTTTTATTTCTTCCTCAGCTAATTGTATGAGCGATTTCATCTCGACCAACCTTCTCGTAAAATTCGTTCGACTTCATCACGCGTCGGTAAAGCTGTCATCGCCCCTTTTGTTGATGCAGCTAGCGCCCCTGAAACACTCGCAAAACGCGCCATTTGTTCAACTTCCGTAAGCGACAAGTCGTCGATCGCCCCTTCTTGCTCATGCAAGCAATAAAGCATACCGGAAACAAACGCATCTCCTGCCCCTGTCGTATCCACCGCCTCTACTTTAAGCGCTGGGGTAAATACCGATCCTTCCCTCGTGAACGCATAACTTCCGTTTTCTCCTAGCGTGACGACAATAAGTGGAATGTTGTAGGAAGCAAGGGCATCTACACCTTTTTGAATATCTTCTTCCCCTGTAATAAATGTCAATTCCTCTTCGGAAATTTTCAATACGTCCGCTTCAGTTAACATAGATATAATCATTTCGCGAGCTTGTTGTTCGTTTTCCCACAGACCGAGACGTAAATTCGGGTCATACGAGACGATCATTCCATTTTCTTTAGCTAACATAACAGCCCGCTTTGTCGCGCTTCGTGCTGGTTCGCTAATAAGTGAAATAGAACCAAAATGGAAAATGCGATGCGTCAAAAATAACGACTCATCCACTTCCTTTTCGCTTAAAAAGCGATCGGCACTCGGATTAATGTGAAAATCAAAGCTTCGTTCTCCGTTTTCAGCTAACGTTACAAAAACGACACCTGTGCGAACATCGTCACTAAATTGAAGCGAAGTTGTGTTGACACCGTATTCATCGAGTGTTTCTTTCAAAAAGACACCGAGTACGTCACGTCCGACTTTTCCAACAAATGTCGATGGTATGCCAAGCCGTGCGACACCGACCGCGACATTCGCTGGCGCCCCACCAGGACTTTTTTGGTAAACCCGATTTGTTGCATCGAGCGGAATAAAATCAATTAACGCTTCACCAAGACTAATGACTCCTCGTTTCATCGTTATTCCCTCCTACAAAAAAAGGCGAGCCATTCACTCGCCTTATTCTTCTTTAAATCCTAATATCCATGTTGCCACAAACGCTGTACCAACTGCAATTGCAAAGCCGATTAAATAGTTTATTAAGTTCGCCATCCCCATTGGTGCGACGATCGCAATCATTGGGATGCCCGTTAATCCATATGCATTTGCGACAACGTTTGTAAATACAACATACGCTCCACCAGCCGCCCCACCAATGGCAGCAGCGATAAACGGCTTTCGATATTTTAAGTTAATCCCAAAAATAACAGGCTCAGTAATGCCGAGAAAAGCGGAAAATGCAGCTGGCAAAGCGATTTCCTTCGTTTTCGTCCGTTTTGATTTTAAAAATACTGCTAAACCCGCTCCACCTTGGGCAACGTTTGCCATTGACCAAATAGGCAATAAATAGTTTTTACCAATATCCGCAAGCAATCCGGCTTCGATCGCATGGAAACTATGATGAACACCTGTAATTACAATCATCGAATACAGACCACCGAAAATGAGGCCTGCAAGCGCACCACCTGTGTCATATACGAAGTTTAACGTTGTTGTAATTCCTTTCCCAACTATATTTCCAAGTGGACCAATGACTAAAATCGCAGTGAAGCCTGTTAAAATAACCGTAATAAATGGTGTAACAAGTAAGTCGACTGCGTGTGGAACGACTTTGCGCAAGCTTTTTTCGATTTTACTCATGACATATGTTGCAAACAAAATTGGAATGACCGTTCCTTGATATCCAATCATTGCGATATCAAAACCGAGAAAATGCAAATACTCAGGTTCAGCACTTCCTAACCCCCAAGGATTCAACAAAGCAGGATGGGTCATAATTCCCCCGATCACTGCTCCTAGAAACGGGTTTCCCCCAAATTCTTTCGCAGCACTATAACCAATTAAAATTGGCAAAATGATGAAAGCAGCGCTTGAAAACATGTCCAACAATACAATCCAGGCGCTATCTGGCGCTACCCATTTAAATGCCTTCATCATCCCAAGCAATCCCATAAGCAATCCGCTAGCTACAATGGCAGGGATAATCGGGACAAAAATATTTGACAACGTTTTCGCAAGACGAGCCAGCGGATTCATTTTTTGCTTGACTGCTTCTTGGTGCACATCAGCACTTACGTTTTGTAAACCTGCTTCTTTGACAAACTGTTCGTATACTTTGTTGACAACACCTGTACCAAAAATAATTTGATACTGACCGGAACTAGAAAATGCACCTTTTACCCCATCAAGTTGTTCAATTGCTTGTTGATCCACTTTCTTTTCGTCCTTTAGCACAAGACGAAGACGAGTTGCACAATGAACCGCACTAATGACATTTTCTTTTCCACCAAGCAACGAAACGAGTTGCTTAGCAACGTGTTCGTAATTCATGTGGATTCCTCCCTCTTAATATTATTATTGTGAAAAACAAAAATATTATGTTGTGAAAAACAAAAAGACCTAAAACGTACGTACAGATGCTGTAGGAACTGTCGCACATTTTAGGTCTTGCCTGCTTATGCAGTCACAATCCCGCTTTATCTAATTTTTTATCCGCTTTCATTTTATGTTATTGTTGAAATTAAGTCAATAACAAACAAATAGGGAACCTGTCTTTTTTTCTCCTTTTCTCCCACAAACATTTTACTCATACCAAAAATATTATTTTATGGTTAGACGTTGGATGTGCAACGTAATATAAGCTAATTCGGTGACAGGGAATTCAATTCCGTATTCCTTTTTCGCATATTCAGCCATCGCAACAGCACATGCAAACTCTTTTTCGTACTTCGTTTGAATGAGCGCTAACATATCATCATCCATCGAATGAAACAACTCACCATTTTCAATTCGGTTCAGTGCGAAGCGCAAATGTGTCACAAGTCTTTGGTAAGATATTCCTTCTTCATCAATATGAACATGTAATGTTTGTTTCATCAAATCGATCATTTCTCGAATTAAAGTCGTTTGTTTTAACGTTCTGTTCATGCTAGCTGCGTCCATTTTCGCTGTATGAATATGAAGAGCAATATGGGCAACTTCGTCATCCGGAATGTCGATACCGAGACGTTCTCGAATCAGTTGTTTTGCCCAAAGACCTATTTGATATTCTTTTTTATACAGCACTTTAATTTCATTTAACAATTTATTTTGAATTTGATACCCTTGCTGAATACGTTCAATCGCAAATGATAAATGGTCTGTCAATGCAATATGAATATGATTGTTTAACGGTGCTTGCAATTCTCTTTCGGCATAGCTAATAATTTCTTCAGCGATGTCAATATGCTCTTCTGGAAGGGTACGTAACAACTCTTGGAATTTTTCATTTTCTTCTTCCATCACAAAAATTTTTTCGATTTTCGCGCGAGGGATGATGTCATTTTTCTTTTTCTGAAAAGCAATACCTGGACCCATTACAATTTTCTCTTGCCCTTCATCCAATACAACGACAGCGTTATTATTTAAAATTTTATGGATTCGCAACGTCATCTTCGTCCCCTTAACACTCTTTGTTTTATCACATATATATTATTTCAATTTCACTCTCATTAAAACTGTGCTGCCTCTTTCCGCTTTTTCTGTATGCTCTCGATGACACTCGCTTACCACGTCCCCGTTTGTAATTACCATTGGGGTAAGGGAACTTTTCGCCTTTTGTTGCACAAGCGTCAAGTCAAACGACAAAAGTAAATCCCCAGCCTTCACACGATCCCCTGCTTTCACGTACGCTTCAAATCCTTCTCCCTGCATATGAACTGTATCAATGCCAACGTGAATAAGAATTTCTAATCCTTGATCCGAACGTAAACCAACAGCATGTTTTGTTGGGAACACTTGCACTACTTCTCCATGGATCGGTGAAACAACAACGCCATCTGTTGGTTCAATCGCAAAACCATCGCCCATCATTTTCTGGGCAAACACAGGGTCTGGAACATTTTCAAGCGATCGTACATTTCCTGTTAATGGAGAAACAATGACCTCTTCACGCTTACGAAACCAACGAAACATTTGAAATATCTCCTTCCTTAGGAATTATTTGGATAAAAAATAAAAGACCTAAAACGCAAGAAAGAAACCTTCCTTCGTCCGTTTTAGGTCTTGCCTGCAACGCAGTCACAATCCCACAATATGCAACTCCTCAATTTATAGAGTAAAGTGAGCTCTTTCATTTGTCAATATGCTACAATGATCGTAAAACAACGTAAGAAACGGAGTGGATGTCATGAATCCTTTTGCCACTCATTTTGAAAGTTTAGAGGAGTTTGCCGATCGTGTGAGCGAGTTATTGCAATGTCCGATTACGATTGAAGATGCAAACCATCGCTTAATTGCTTACAGTGGACATGAGCATTACACCGATCCTGCCCGTACAGCAACCATTATCCATCGTCGCGTGCCGGAACGCGTCATTAATAGCTTATGGCGCGAAGGGGTGATTCCAAAACTTTTACAAAGTGAGGAGCCTGTTCGTGTCGCCGAAATTTCAGAAGTAGGGCTAGGCAATCGTATCGCCATTTCGATTTGGAAAAATAAAGAGGTGCTCGGATTTATTTGGGCGATTGAAATGAATGAGCCGTGGACAGAACATCAGTTTGATTTGTTAAAACAAGCAGCGAAAGCAGCAAAAAATTTATTGTTGCAATTACAAATTCGCAAACATAAAAAAGAAGAGCGCATTCAAGAGTTTTTTTGGAAACTACTCACCGGACATTTTTCATCTCCCCATGACATCGTTGAACAATGCCATCAATTAAATGTACATGTGTATCCGTTTTTTTCTGTTGGCATTTTTCAATTTCAACAGCACATTCAAACGCAAGTCGAGCGGCAAATTGATTATTTATTAAAAACGACACAACAACTCGCTGTCCCGCTTTATACGATCGATCATCAGCGGTTGATCGTGCTCGTTGCGCCAAGTTCAAACGTCTACGGCGAAGCGCATATCGAACGGTTTTTTCGCTCGTTTATGACGCAAATGAAAGAGCGATTTCGCGTTGACATTATGACGGGCGCGTTTGGCAATGTATATGAATGTTATACAAAAATCGCAAAAAGTTACGAAGAAGCACAAACGGTATTAAAAATGAAGCGAGCATTCCCTCATCAACTTGCAAATATTCAAAGTTATCAACACCTTGGCATGTATCAATTTTTTGATTTACTTTTTGAGAAAAAACGACATGGGGATTTTCACAATGCTTCGCTTGAAAAGTTAAAACAATACGATGCCCAACATCATACAAATTTAGTCGAGACGATCGAAACATATCTCGATTATGACAGCAACGTCAACGAAACGGCGAAAACGCTCAATATTCACCCGAATACGCTTGCTTACCGTCTGAAGCGAATCAATGAAATCGGAAACATCGACCTAGGGAACATGAGCGAAAAAGTGAAACTATATATCGATATGAAATTAGACAAATATCGGACAACATAGCTTTTGTGGAAATCCACAAAAGCTCGTTTTTTCTTTCTCCCTTCTTAACAAACAACAAATGATAAAAACCGTTTATACTGTAGATAATACAAAAAGACAACATGAAAGGGGAAACAGCTTATGATTATTGGTGTTCCAAAGGAAATTAAAAATAACGAAAATCGTGTTGCCATTACACCTGCTGGCGTTATGTCATTTGTCAGCAATGGACATACTGTTATCATTGAGAAAGATGCAGGATTTGGAAGCGGTTTTACAAATGAAGATTACGTTCAGGCAGGGGCACAAATCATTGAGCGCGCTGCAGACGTTTGGGCACAAGCCGATATGGTGATGAAAGTAAAAGAGCCGCTACCGAGCGAATACGAGTATTTCCGTCCAGGATTAGTGCTATTCACATACTTACATCTTGCTGCTGAACCTGAGTTAGCGCGTGCATTGAAAGAAAAAGGCGTCATTGCGATCGCTTATGAAACAGTACAAGTTGGTCGTACATTACCGCTTTTAACACCGATGAGCGAAGTCGCAGGACGCATGGCAGCACAAATCGGTGCTCAATTCCTCGAAAAAACAAAAGGTGGAAAAGGAATTCTTCTTTCAGGCGTTCCAGGTGTTAGCCGTGGCAAAGTAACAATTATCGGTGGCGGTGTCGTTGGAACAAACGCCGCAAAAGTCGCGATTGGCTTAGGTGCAAACGTCACAATTATTGATTTAAGTGCAGAACGTTTACGTGAGCTTGATGACATTTTCGGAAGCCAAATTAATACGCTCATGTCTAATCCAATGAACATCGCTCAAGCAGTCGCTGAATCGGACCTTGTCATCGGTGCCGTATTAATTCCTGGGGCGAAAGCGCCAAAACTTGTGACAGAAGAAATGGTAAAAGCGATGCAACCAGGCTCTGTCATCGTTGACGTAGCAATCGACCAAGGTGGCATTGTGGAAACGAGCGACCATGTGACAACACACGACAACCCAACATACGTGAAGCACGGCGTCGTTCACTATGCAGTCGCGAACATGCCAGGGGCGGTTCCACGCACCTCTACACTCGCATTGACAAACGTCACAATGCCGTACGCACTACAAATTGCAAACAAGGGCGTGCAAAAAGCTGTTGCGGACAACCCGGCATTACGCCTCGGTGTAAACGTCGCAAACGGAGAAATCACATACGAAGCAGTCGCACGCGACCTCGGTTACGATTACGTTCCGGTCGAAGTAGCTTTGGAAAAGCAACTATTAGCATAAAAAAACAAAAGGTGTCTTGACAAACTGGACACCTTTTTCCTATAACACTTTGGATAAAAACGACTTCGTTCGCTCATGTTGTGGCGCATCAAAAATTTGTTGTGGCGTTCCTTCTTCTACGATCACTCCACCGTCCATGAAGAGAACGCGATCCCCAACTTCACGAGCAAATCCCATTTCATGCGTCACGACGACCATCGTCATTCCTTCTTTTGCTAGTTGTTTCATGACGGCAAGCACTTCCCCGACCATTTCGGGATCGAGCGCAGACGTCGGCTCGTCAAATAACATCACCTTCGGCTCCATCGCAAGCGCACGAGCGATCGCGACACGCTGTGCCTGTCCACCTGATAATGAATCTGGATATACGTTCGCCTTATCTTGTAAACCGACTTTCGCAAGCAATTGTAGCGCTTTTTCTTCCGCTTTTTCCTTTGGCCATTTGCGCACTTTCATCGGGGCGAGTGTGATGTTATCCAGCACCGTCATATGCGGAAATAAATTGAATCGTTGAAATACCATTCCTACTTCTTCGCGCACTTTATTTAAATCCGTTTTCGGATCTTTTAAACGAAATCCATCGATGATAATATCGCCTTCATCGAAATCTTCAAGCATGTTTAAACAACGTAAAAATGTCGATTTTCCTGAACCGGAAGGACCAATGACAACGACAACTTCTTTTTCACGAATATGCACGTCAATTCCTTTTAACACATGTAGCGATCCGTACGATTTTTTTAAGTTGGTCACTTGAATCATGCATCATACCTTCTTTCTAACCAGTGTAGCAACTTGCTTAGCGAAAGAGTGAGAATTAAATAAATAAGGGCAACAGTTAAGTAAGGCTCCCAAACGCGATAATATTGACCCTGCATCGCTCGTCCCCAATACATCAGTTCAGGTGCCGCAATAATTGCTGCAAGCGACGAATCTTTAATTAACACGATAAATTCATTGCCAAGCGGCGGAATCATTCGCTTAATCGCTTGCGGTAAAATGATGTAACGCATCGCTTGTACATGTGTCATACCGAGCGAGCGAGCTGCTTCCATTTGACCACGATCGATCGATTGAATACCAGCACGGAAAATTTCAGCAATGTATGCAGCTGCGTTTAAAGATAACGAAATCGCGCCGGATACGATCGGATTCGGTTGAGAGGTAAAAATCGGCATGACTCCAAAATGAATAAGTAAAATTTGTACGAATAATGGCGTACCGCGGAAAAAATGAACATACCAATCAAACGGAAGACGGGCGAAACGATTTTGAACCATTTTTCCAAGCCCAATGGCTAAGCCGAGAATCGTCCCGAAAAAGATGCCGATCAACGATAAGCCGATCGTCCATAACACGCCTTTGAAAAAAAACGGCGCATATTCAACTACAATATCAAAACGAAAATCCATATGTCTCACCTTTCCCTTTGAAAAAGTTGCGTAACCGGGAACAGTTACGCAACTTTTACGTCCATGTTATTGCTGTTGTTGTAATGATTCGATATTCGGTTCTATCCCGAACCATTTTTTATAAATTTCTGCATACGTACCATTTTCAATGACTTTTTTCAATGCTTCATCTACTTTTTGTTTTAACTCGCTACCTTTCGGGAACATAAAGCCGTAAAACTCCGTTTCAAAATGTTCTGGATCTTCAAATGCCACGATTTTTGCATCTGGATTATTTTTTATATATTCGTTTGCGACAGCATTGTCCGTCACAACAGCTTCCACACCGCCGTTTAATAAGTCCATAATTGCGACGACTGTATCCTCGAACTTTTTAATATTTTTATTCTCTTTTCCTAAAATTTTTTCAACCGCTTCTTGTCCTGTTGTCCCGTTTTGCACACCGACAACTTTTCCTTGTAAATCTTTCGCGCTTTTAATCGAACTTCCTTCTTTGACAAGAATCATATGTGTCGATTCAAAGTAAGGAATCGAGAAATCATACGTTTGTTTTCGATCATCGTTGATCGTAATACCGGAAACGGCCATATCCGCTGTTTTTCCTTGAATGGCTGCAAATAACGGATCCCAACCGATGCCTTTTAATTCATATTCTAGTCCAGCCTCGTCCATTACCGCTTTTAATAAATCAATATCAAAACCGACAATTTCTCCTTTATCCATATATTCAAACGGTGCAAATGATGGATTTGTCACAACGGTAATTTTCTTTTTCTGTTCCTTTGATGTCGTCTTTTCTGTCGAACTACCGCATCCGACAAGCGCAAAAATAAGCATACATACAAATGCTACAATTATACTTCTTTTTATCATAGTTACTCCCCCTTACTATTTACTGTAAAATAATAAATACTCATGTATAAACATGCTATGTTCTTCATGTTTCACATATTATCAGCTTTTTTAATTTTATGCAACAAATTTTATAAAAATAATTTTTGGAAAAATCTTTATTTTAGAAAATGTTTTTGATCAACATTTCACAAATTTGTCATCATTTCATCCCTCCATCTTTGTAAAGAAGTAGTATTCTTTATGTAGGGGATATTTTTAATTATTCTTTAAAGATTGGGAGGAGATATAATGACGCTACTTGCTGTAAATGAAGCGTTAATGGACGCTTGGAGAACGTTTAAAGGTGATAAATGGAAAAGAGAAATTGACGTTCGTGATTTTATTTTAAATAACGTAACCGTTTACACAGGGGATGAATCGTTTTTACAAGGTCCAACTGAAGCGACAAAAACACTTTGGGAACAAGTGATGAAACTTTCAAAACTTGAACGCGAAAAAGGCGGCGTTCTCAATATGGATACGGAAATCGTATCGACCATTACATCGCACGGACCTGGCTATTTAAATAAAGAACTTGAAAAAGTTGTCGGTTTTCAAACAGATGAGCCGTTTAAACGAGCACTTATGCCATTTGGTGGTATTCGCATGGCTGAACAAGCATGCGAAGCTTATGGATATCAAGTTAGCGACGAAGTAAAGAAAATTTTTACTCAATATCGTAAAACACATAACCAAGGCGTATTTGACGCATATACAGACGAAATGAAAGCCGCACGCAAAGCCGGAATCATTACAGGGCTTCCTGACGCCTATGGACGCGGTCGCATTATCGGTGACTATCGTCGCGTGGCACTATATGGTGTAGATCGCCTCATTGAAGAGAAGAAAAAAGATTTACGCAACACAGGTGCGCGCACAATGAGCGAAGACATCATTCGTCTCCGTGAAGAGTTAGCCGAACAAATTCGCGCCCTCCAAGAACTAAAAGAAATGGCGGCAAGCTACGGCTACGATATTTCCAAACCAGCTCGCAACGCACACGAAGCGTTCCAATGGTTATATTTCGCTTATCTTGCTGCGATTAAAGAACAAAACGGTGCGGCAATGAGCTTAGGTCGCGTCTCCACGTTTTTAGATATTTATATTGAACGCGACTTACAAGAAGGCACATTAACTGAACGCGAAGCGCAAGAGCTTGTTGACCATTTCGTCATGAAATTGCGCCTCGTGAAATTCGCAAGAACACCAGAATATAATGAGTTATTTAGCGGTGACCCAACGTGGGTAACAGAGTCGATCGGCGGTGTCGCCATTGATGGCCGTCCACTTGTGACGAAAAACTCGTTCCGTTTCCTGCATACGCTTGACAACTTAGGTCCAGCGCCAGAACCAAACTTAACGGTTCTTTGGTCGACAAAATTACCAGAAGCGTTTAAAAAATATTGTGCAAAAATGTCGATTCAAACAAGCTCCATTCAATATGAAAATGATGATTTAATGCGTCCTGAGTTTGGTGACGACTACGGCATCGCATGCTGCGTATCCGCCATGCGCATCGGTAAACAAATGCAGTTTTTCGGCGCGCGCGCAAACCTTGCGAAAGCATTATTATACGCAATTAACGGCGGCGTTGACGAAAAATTAAAAGTGCAAATCGGTCCAGAGTTTGCGCCAATCACATCTGAATACTTAGATTACGATGAAGTGATGCGCAAATTTGACAACGTCATGGAATGGCTTGCTGAATTGTATATTAATACATTAAATGTCATCCATTACATGCACGATAAATATTGTTATGAGCGCATTGAAATGGCGCTTCATGATACAAACGTCATGCGCACGATGGCAACGGGAATTGCTGGTCTTTCTGTCGTCGCTGACTCACTTAGCGCAATGAAATATGCAAAAGTAAAAACGATTCGCGACGAAAATGGCTTAGCGGTCGACTTTGAAATTGAAGGCGACTTCCCGAAATATGGAAACAACGATGATCGCGTCGATTCGATTGCTGTCGATATTGTCGAGCGCTTTATGAAAAAATTGCGCAAACATAAAACGTACCGCGATTCAAAACATACAACATCGATCTTAACAATCACATCAAACGTCGTATACGGTAAAAAGACAGGAAATACACCTGACGGCCGCCGCGCAGGCGAACCGTTTGCACCTGGCGCTAACCCGTTGCACGGTCGCGACACAAAAGGGGCGCTTGCGTCATTAAGCTCTGTCGCAAAATTACCGTATGAATATGCATTAGACGGCATTTCAAATACGTTCTCAATCGTGCCAAAAGCGCTCGGTAAAGATGACGCGACACGCATTCAAAACCTTGTCGCCATTTTAGATGGTTATGCACAAAAACGCGGTCATCATTTAAACATCAACGTCTTTAACCGCGAAACATTACTTGATGCGATGGAACATCCTGAAAAATATCCGCAACTGACCATTCGCGTATCAGGTTATGCGGTCAACTTTATTAAATTAACACGTGAACAACAAATTGACGTCATTAATCGGACGTTCCATGAAACAATGTGACGCGGAAGCTCCCACGATGCGTGGGAGCTTTCTACCTAGGAGGAAAACATCATGAACGGATTTATTCATTCGATTGAATCGTGCGGAACAGTTGATGGTCCTGGCATTCGTTATGTCATTTTCACCCAAGGCTGTTTATTGCGTTGTCAATATTGCCACAACGCAGATACGTGGGAAATTGGCAAAGGAAATCAAATGTCCGTCGATGAAATCATCGCTGATGCCCAAACATACTTGCCGTTTATGCAAGCATCTGGCGGCGGGATTACAGTAAGTGGCGGAGAGCCTCTTTTACAAATCGACTTTTTAATTGAGTTATTTCGTCGCTGTAAGCAACTTGGCATCCATACAACGATTGATTCGTCTGGCGGATGTTATACGACAGAGGCATCGTTCCAGAAAAAGCTGAATGAATTGCTTCAATATACAGATTTAATTTTGCTTGATTTGAAACATATCGACGAAAAAAAACATCGTAAACTGACTGGAAAAACAAATGAACATATTTTAGCTTTTGCTCGTCTTTTATCTGAACGAAACGTACCCGTCTGGATTCGCCATGTGCTCGTTCCAACCATCACAGACAATGAAAACGATTTGCAACGCTTAGCTGCATTCATTCGTACGTTGCGCAACGTCGAAAAAATTGAGGTGCTTCCTTATCATCAACTCGGCGTGTACAAATGGAAAGCGCTCGGACTGACATATCCGCTTGAAGGCATCCCGACACCATCAGAAGAAAGTGTTGAAAAAGCAAAACAAATATTAGGCGCAAAATAAGCTGGTCGTCATTGACCAGCTTTTTGCATAAACCGTTTTTTTAACTCGCCCCACGTCAATTGTGTTGTCTGTTGAACGAGCCAATCGGGAGACAACGGGGCTAAATGAGCTCCGATGCCGACGGAAAACATATTTGTTTGCTTAATCGCTTTCATTCCTGCCTCTCCGTCTTCAATGGCGATACAATGAGATGGATCGACATGGAGCTCTTTCGCAGCTGTTAAAAAAATTTCTGGATCCGGCTTCATGCGCGCAATCGTTTTTACATCGACAATGACGTCAAAAAAAGAGCGTACGCCAAGCCGTTCAACAACGATACGTGCGTTTGAACTTGACGATGCAAGCGCCATCGGGACACCGTCGCGCTGAATGCCGCAAAGAAGATCCCACATTCCCGGCAACACGTCGCTCGGCGACAGTTGTTCGATCAGCTCACGATAATATTGGCCACGGCGGTCGCCAAGAGCGCGCTTTTCTTCTTCCGTCCATTCATGCGCCGTTTCACCAAGAAGCGCCTCAACCATCGCCTGTCTGCTCATGCCTTGTAGCTTTTGATTGAGCTGTCGATCAAACGGCACTCCTATTTCATCGGCGACACGTTTTGTCGCAATATAATATAACTCGACTGTATCAGCAATGACGCCATCTAAATCAAAAATAACTGCTTCAATCATTGCGTCCTCCCATTTGACTTTCTACCATTTTTCTTAACCGCGGACTAAGCGAAAGCTTCATCCAATGCTCATATATTTCCTTCTTTTCCGCCGGCGACAAATGATAACGCTCCCCTGCCACTTGTTTTGCTCGCTTCGTGACATCGTAAAGAGAAATAGCTGCAGCAACGGAAATATTAAAGCTTTGCACAAAGCCGTTCATCGGAATGATAAACTTCCCGTCCGCCAAAGCAAGCGCCTCTTCGGATACTCCGCGATGCTCATTCCCGAACAAAAGCACCGTTGGCTTCGATACGTTGATTTGTTCAAGCGGAATCGTTCCTTCTCCTAAATAGCTTGCATATACTTGATATCCGTTTTGTTGGAGGTGGCGAATGGCCTGTTCAATCGATGAATGTTTATGCACGGTTAACCATTTGTCCGCATGTCGCGTCACCCATTTATTCGGTTCAAATGGAGCCGCTCCGGTGACGACATGAACGTCTTGAATACCGAACGCCTCGGCTGAACGTAACACCGCTGCTTGATTGTGCGGATCATCGACCGCTTCAGTCAAAATCGTAATATATCTTGTTCGTTCGCTTAACACATCGTACATGCGCTTTAAGCGACTCGGCAAAATCATTTCCCAAAGCAAGCGATTGTCGTCTGTCAACAGTCCTTCTTCCATGCGTTGCTTTAGCCATTGACGTTCTTCCTCTTTTGTCATTCGCATGCGACAACCCTCCTACGCTTTGATGATATGTGCGGTTTTCCCATTTGTTAACTTTAATAAATCTTGAACAGAAAGCTTCATTTGCATGCCAATTTTTCCTGCGCTCACAATGATTTGCTCGTGCGCAAGAGCTGATTCGTCAACATACGTGTCGTACATCTTTTTCATCCCAATTGGCGAGCAACCGCCACGCACATACCCTGTCATTTTTTCAATGTCCGCCACAGGCAACATATGCACGCTTTTTTCACCGACAACATTCGCCGCTTTCTTCAAATCCAACTCCGCTACGACAGGGATGACGAACACATAAAGTTGTCCGCTCGTCCCTTTTGTCACAAGCGTTTTATATACAATCTCTTCACGTTGTCCAATTTTTTTCGCAACCGATCTCCCATCAATTTGCCCATCGTCATAGTCATAAGTGAGCAATTCATATGGCACACGTGCGCGATCGAGCATGCGCACAGCATTCGTCTTCGTTTGTTTCACCATCCGTCCCTCGCTTTCCCCTATTAGTGTACCATAAACAAAAAGAAGGGACATCCTTCATCGGACGTCCCTTATCATCTTAAACCCCTTTATACGCTTGGCGATAAATGTCGGCAAGGTCGCTGACTAATGGTAATTTTGGGTTGGCTGTTGTACATTGATCTTCGAAAGCTAATTCAGCGAGTTGTTCGACTTTGCTTTCAAACTCTTCTTTGCTGACGCCTGTTTCCGCGATGCTTAATGGCATGTCGAGTTCTTTTGCGAGCTTAATGATCGCTTGAACGAGACTTTCTACTCCTTCTTCTGTCGTTTTCGCTGGCAAGCCGAGCAGGCGAGCAATTTGAGCATAACGTTGATCAGCTACGAAATGTTCATACTTCGGAAACGCTGTAAACTTCTTCGGTTTTTGCGCATTGTAACGAATGACATGCGGCATTAAAATCGTGTTCGCACGTCCGTGCGGAATATGGAATTCTGCGCCAAGTTTATGCGCTAAACTATGGTTAATGCCTAAAAATGCGTTAGCAAATGCCATACCGGCAATCGTTGATGCGTTATGCATTTTTTCGCGCGCGACTTCATCGTTGCCGTTTTTATATGCGCGTGGCAAATATTCAAAGACGAGTTGAATGGCTTTTAATGCTAATCCGTCTGTATAGTCGTTCGCCATGTTCGATACGTACGCTTCAATCGCATGTGTTAATACGTCCATACCTGTATCCGCTGTAATATGTTTTGGCATCGTCATGACGAATTGTGGGTCAACGATGGCGACATCTGGTGTTAACTCGTAGTCAGCAAGCGGATATTTGACGTTATTTTTCTTATCTGTAATGACCGCAAATGATGTGACTTCTGAACCTGTACCAGACGTTGTTGGAATCGCGACAAATTGCGCTTTTTGACCGAGTTTTGGATATTTAAATACGCGTTTACGAATATCTAAAAACTTTTGTTTTAAGCCATTAAAGTCGGTATTTGGATGTTCATAGAACAACCACATCGCTTTCGCCGCGTCCATCGCCGAACCACCGCCGAGCGCGATGATGACGTCTGGCTGGAACGCATGCATCATGTCGGCACCTTTCATCACTGTTTCAATCGATGGATCTGGTTCAACTTCTGAGAAAATTTCGCAATGCACATAATCTGGACGTTTACGCAAATAGTATAACACTTTATCGACATAGCCGAGCTTCACCATACCCGGGTCTGTAACGATAAAGGCACGTGAGATGTTTGGCATTTTCGCTAAATATTGTGTCGCATGTTTTTCAAAATAAATTTTTGGTGGAACTTTAAACCACTGCATGTTTACATTCCTTCTCGCTAATTTTTTAATATTAATTAAATGTGTCGCACCGACGTTTGTTGAAACAGAGTTGCCACCGAATGTACCACAACCGAGCGTCAATGACGGAATGTATGCGTTGTAAATATCACCGATCGCCCCTTGTGAAGATGGTGCGTTCGAAATAATTCGTCCTGCTTTCATTCGCTTACCGAATTCAAGAATGACTTCTTGATTTTCTGAATGAATGACAGCGGAGTGGCCAAGTCCACCAAATTCAAGCACTTCTTCTGCCCGCTTTAATCCTTCTTCTGTGCTGTTTACTTTATAGCACGCCAACACTGGACTTAGTTTTTCACGAGAAAGTGGTTCTTGTGGACCGACGCTTTTTAATTCGGCTACAAGAATTTTCGTATCAACAGGTACATCAACGCCTGCCATTTTTGCAATTTCATACGCTGGTTTACCGACAATATTCGGATTGACTGCACACGTATTTTCATTGATAACAAGCTTTTCAACTTTTTTCTTTTCTTCTTCGTTTAAGAAATAGCACTTATTTGCGATCATTTCGTTTTTCACCGCATCATAAATCTCTTTATCAATAATGACCGCTTGTTCAGATGCACAAATCATTCCGTTATCAAACGTTTTTGAAAGAATAAGGTCGTTCACCGCGCGTTTAATATTTGCTGTTTTCTCAATATAGCAAGGCACGTTACCAGGTCCAACCCCTAATGCTGGCTTTCCTGAGCTATATGCCGCTTTCACCATGCCTGCTCCACCTGTCGCAAGAATAAGCGAAACACCAGGGTGATGCATCAATTGTTGCGTTGCTTCGACAGAAGGAGTTTCAATCCATTGAATACAATGTTCTGGCGCACCCGCAGCAATGGCTGCATCGCGCAAAATACGTGCTGCTTCACTGCTACATTTTTGCGCAGATGGGTGGAACGCAAAAATGATTGGATTGCGCGTTTTAATAGAAATGAGCGCTTTAAACATTGTTGTTGAAGTCGGGTTCGTGACTGGGGTTACCCCGGCGATGACGCCTACTGGCTCTGCAATTTCAATGACGCCTTCCTGTTCATTTTCGCGAATAACGCCGACGGTTTTATCATATTTGATGTTATGATAAATGTATTCTGTCGCAAAAATGTTTTTAATAATTTTATCTTCATACACGCCGCGCTTTGTTTCTTCAATGGCTAGTTTCGCTAAATACATATGTTTATCAAGCCCAGCTAACGCCATTTGTTTAACAATATGATCAATCGTTTCTTGATCGTAATCACGAAACGCTTTAAGCGCTTTTTGAGCATTAGCAACGAGCGTATCAATCATTTTTGTAACTTCTTTCTTTTGGTCTAATACTTTTTCCTCCACAGCCATATAAGCCCCTCCCATAATCATTTTTGTGAAAAGATTCACAAATTAGTTGAAAATAAAAATGTGATTGTTTTCACATTTTTATTTTAATGAATTAGGTTTTGTTTGTGTGTGTCAACTTTGTGAAATATTGAACAAATATATTGTATAAGAGAACCGCTTCTCATGAAGAAGACGGTTACTCACATACTGGATTGCGTGGAATTTTTGTAAAAGAAATATCGTTGTACATACGCGTATTCCGTTTAACGATCACGACGTAGTTAACCGTCCATATATAAGAAGGAATATCTTGATCATCTTCAAACATCATCGCTTCAAATTCATCGCCAATCATCTTTTCGAATAATCCCAATGTATATGTTTCTGCATCTGTCGAAAAGTCTCTCCATTCACATATAAGCATCAGCCGTCACCTCAACTTTTCTGTTGTTACCATCATTGTAACATGATTTTTTATTTTTAGATTGTGAAACATTGAACAAATCATGAATATTACTTATTCGTTATATATGCCTGTCTCGGGTGATTCAGTTGTTCTGGATACTTCAAACGCATTTTCCCTTCCGCTAATAACTTTCCTAAATAATTGTTGCGCAGCCCGTCTGGCGTTCGATCTAATAAATAAGCTAATTCTTTTAACATTAATGGCCGATGGGCACATAGTTGCAAAATGACTTCTTCCATCTTTGCCGGTGCAAGTCTTTTTTTCTTACGCGCAATTTCAGCAATGCTCCATAGCTCCTGATCGATATTTCTTTCTTCTTCCTCATCCAATTTATTTACGGAGTTGAATGAGATGTTTACGGAGTTATCATCTTTATTTACGGAGCTATCCTTTTTATTTATGGAGTCAAGCACTTTATTTACGGGGTTTATTTCGATATTTAAGGAGTTTGGGTCTTTATTTACGGACTCAAACTCATTATTTACGGAGTTTTGATCGTTATTATAGGAGTTGTTTTCTTTATTTATGGAGTCTGATAATGGTGCATCGCCCATCCAATCACTCAATGCCTCGATCTCATTTATATAGTCGTGTCTTTCTGGGAAGGACACAATAGGCAATGTAACAACCGTTCGTTTTTGAAAATCATATTGCTCAACAGCAAATTGTTGTGAGTAAATTGTCTCCATCGTTTTTAAACCGACTCCAGCACGTTTACAAAACTGAATGTAAATAAACATTTTAAACATATTTGGATTGCGCAAATAGCTGACTCCACCACTATTTGCTTGTTCTAAAGGAATACCAAACAAACCAGGGTTAGACATTTGAATACATGATCGCTGCCGTTCAACAATAATCCCTCCATCACCGCTATAATCAGCATGGACGATTGCATTCATTAACGCTTCATGGACAGCGTCTTTTTCAACTTGTGATACGTCGTTGACCTCGTGCATCACTTTAAAATAAAAATCATAAATATTTCCCGACCATGTTCCGTCCTGTGAAGTAAAACGGTTTGACCAATGCAGCTCATCATCTCCATATTCACGATACTCTAAAAAGTATTGTGGTAAAACTTCTGTAATCATTCGCTCTTCGCTAAACATAAGAAGTCCTGCGAGTGTGAGTCCCTCTTTGTTTGTGTCTCGTATTTTTCCCCATGCGCCGATTTTATATAAAAAATCTTTTGTTTCTAATCCGTTCCACGGGTGGTTTGGTTTCACTTTTGCAAATTGTTCGCGATAATGGCGAACAGATTCTAAATGCAGCTCATTAAGCCCATAATGTTCTAACACGACGTTATCTTGTAAACGAATATTTGCATCTTTATTCACTTTAACTCTCCCTCTTACGTTATGTTATTAAAACGTTTCGATACTCGTCTATTTCCATTTTATCATCTTTGCAAATGTTCATCATAAACTTTTCGGTTTGGGGAAAATTAAGAAAAACATGGGTATGGAGGAACAAAAACATGTCTTTACCAAAGTTATCTCAATCGTATTGGCTACAAACAACAACAATACCATCCTTTCCGCCTTTGACAAAGCCGATTAAAACGGATGTAGCGATTATTGGTGGAGGAATAACAGGTATTACAACCGCTTATTTGCTCGCTAAACAAGGCGTGCGTGTCGCCGTCATCGAAGCAAATCGACTATGTCACGGCACAACAGGGCATACGACGGCAAAAATTACTGCCCAGCACGATCTTATTTACCACGAACTTATTTCACATGTCGGGGAAGAGAACGCTCGGAAATATTACGAAGCGAATGAAAAAAAGATTAAGGAGAAAGTTGAAAAATTGCTCGCAAAGGAAATACAAAAACAGCTCGAATCGGTCGTAAAAAATTACAAACATATGAGGTGGATCCGATCGGTTTTGTCTTATACGCACGCGCTTCAATAAAATGTTGCTGAATATAAAATGATCGTTCATAATGGACTTAAAAAATGGATAAATGAGGTGGGAAAAACAAAATGGACGATCGCGTCATCATTCGCTTTAACCATGTCACAAAACAATACGATGATGATCTCCCTGTGCTTGATGATGTTAGTTTTGACATCGAGCGCGGGAAATTTTATACGCTTCTCGGTCCGTCCGGCTGCGGAAAAACGACCATTCTCCGGTTAATTGCTGGGTTTATCGAGCCGACAAAAGGCGATATTTATTTTCATGGCCAACGGATAAACCACGTGCCTTCAAATAAACGACGAGTGAATACGGTGTTTCAAGATTACGCACTTTTTCCTCACTTAAACGTATTTGAAAACGTCGCTTTTGGCTTACGTATTAAAAAAATACCGGAGGCAGACATTGAACGAAAAGTAAAAGAAGCGCTTCGTTTCGTCAACTTAGAAGGATACGAGCAGCGCGCGATTCATGAAATGTCAGGGGGACAACGGCAGCGCGTCGCCATCGCTCGCGCCATCGTCAACGAACCAGACGTACTGTTGCTAGATGAACCGCTTTCTGCGCTCGATTTAAAGCTTCGAACAGAGATGCAATATGAGTTGCGTGAATTGCAGCGGAGGCTCGGTATTACGTTTATTTTCGTTACTCACGATCAAGAAGAAGCGCTTGCGATGTCTGATGAAATTTTCGTGTTAAACAAAGGAAAAATTGAACAACGCGGCACGCCGAAAGATATTTATGATGAGCCTGTCAATCGTTTCGTTGCTGATTTTATCGGAGAATCAAACATCATTGTCGGAACGATGATTGATGACTTCGTTGTAGAATTTGCGAATCAACAATTTACGTGCGTCGATCGCGGGTTTGCGAAAAATGAACGAGTCGATATTGTCATTCGCCCGGAAGATTTAGAATTAACAACCGCTGAACGCGGCAAGTTGCGCGTGCGTGTTGATTCTGTTTTATTTCGCGGTGTCCATTATGAGCTTTGTTGTTATGATGCATATGGTAACGAGTGGCTCGTTCACTCGACGAAAAAGGCGGAAATCGGGGAAGAAATCGGCCTTCATTTTGAGCCGGAAGCTATCCATGTTATGAAAAGAAGCGGGGGGGAATAACATGCGCCGCTACGCTTATGCCATCCCGTATTGGTTATGGATCGGTTTGTTCGTCATTGCGCCGATTATTCTTATTGTGTACTATTCGTTCTTCGATATCGAAGGACATTTCTCGCTCGTCAATTATCAAACTTTTTTTACGCCAGTTTATTTACGAATGACATTAAATTCGTTTTGGTATGCATTTTTAATTACAGCATGCTCACTTCTTATCGCTTATCCGACTGCCTATTTGTTAACGAAAACGAAGCATAAGCAGCTATGGTTATTGCTTATTATTTTACCGACATGGGTCAATTTATTGTTGAAGGCATACGCCTTTCTCGGTTTGTTTGGCACGTATGGGGCAGTCAATGCACTATTTGAAGCGATTGGAATTGGAACGAAACAACTATTGTTTACGGACTTTAGTTTTGTTTTTGTATCTGTTTATATTTTTATCCCATTTATGATTTTGCCGATTTTTAATGCGCTTGAAAAATTAAACCCTTCTTTGATCGATGCAGCGCGCGACTTAGGAGCAAGCGAATGGACGACATTTCGTCGCGTCATTTTTCCGCTTACGCTTGATGGCGTGAAAGCAGGCTGTCAAGCAGTGTTCATTCCGTCGCTCTCGCTCTTTATGTTGACGCGATTAATCGCTGGAAACCGCGTCATTACGCTCGGCACCGCTGTCGAGCAGCATTTTCTCGTGACGCAAAACTGGGGAATGGGTGCGACAATCGCTGTCTTTTTAATGATTGCCATGGCCGGCATCATGGCTTTAACAGGAAATAAAAAATGGGGGGTGAGACAATGAAAGTTTCTCGCCTCTATTTAGCGTTTGTGTTTTTCGTGTTATACATGCCCATTTTTTATTTAATTTACTACTCGTTCAACAGCGGCGGAACGATGCATCATTTTGAATCATTTACGCTTGACTGGTATAAGGAAGTATTTGCTGATACACGCTTGCTTATTATCGTTTTGCATACGATTATTATCGCCTTATTATCGTCATCGCTTGCGACAATCATTGGCGTTTTCGGAGCGATCGCCATTTACTATGCGAAGCATCGTTGGAAACAAACGTTGCTTACGTTAAATAACATCTTAATTGTCAGCCCTGACGTCATTATCGGGGCATCGTTTCTCATCTTGTTTACGATTGCTGGCATTCAACTCGGATTTACGTCCGTCTTATTGTCACATATTGCTTTCAGCATTCCGATTGTCGTGTTAATGGTATTACCGAAGCTACAAGAAATGAGCCCAACATTAATTGACGCAGCACGCGACTTAGGGGCAAACGAATGGAACGTATTGACGAGAGTCGTTCTCCCATACATTACACCAGGCATTTTCGCTGGCTTTTTCATGGCGCTCACATATTCACTCGATGATTTTGCGGTTACGTTTTTCGTAACAGGAAATGGTTTCTCAACATTATCTGTCGAAATTTATTCACGTGCACGCCAAGGGATTTCTTTATCCGTTAACGCTTTATCTACCCTTCTTTTCTTATTTACGCTTTTCCTCGTCGTTGTGTATTACATAATGACACAACGTGCTAGCGTAAAGGGGGGAAAAAAATGAAAAAAGTACTGTCGCTTTTTTTGCTTGTTTGGCTCATTGCTTTTAGTTTGCTTTATGTGACAAAAACGATCGAATCATCCGAAGGGTATGGAGGAAACAACACGTTAACGATTTATAACTGGGGCGATTATATTGATCCTGCGCTCATTAAAAAATTTGAAAAAGAAACCGGATTAAAAGTCATTTACCAAACGTTTGATTCAAACGAAGCAATGATGACAAAAATTTCCCAAGGTGGTGCGACATTTGATGTCGCTGTGCCGTCAGAATACGCCATCAGCAAAATGAAAGAGGAAGGGTTATTGTTGCCGATCGATCATTCGAAAATCCCAAACTTACGCTATATTGATGAGCGTTTTTTGAACTTGTCATTCGATCCGGGCAATGAATATTCCATTCCTTACTTTTGGGGAACAGTCGGCATCGTCTATAACCGCGCACTACTTGGTGGAAAAGAAATTACAAGTTGGAACGATTTATGGGATCCGGCGTTTAAAAATCAAATTTTGCTTGTCGATGGCGCACGCGAAATTATGGGCATGGCGCTAAATAGTTTGCATTATTCCCTGAATGATACGAACAAGGCTCATTTACAACAAGCAAAACAAAAACTCGATAAGCTAACGCCAAACGTAAAAGCGATTGTCGGCGACGAAATTAAAATGCTTCTTGCAAATGAAGAAGCAGCGATCGGTATCGTTTGGTCAGGGGATGCGGCAGAAATCATGTGGGAAAACGAACGGCTTGATTATGTCATCCCAAAAGAAGGAACAAATTTATGGTTTGATAATATGGTCATTCCAAAGACAGCGAAAAACATTGAAGGTGCTCATCAATTTATCAACTTTATGCTTGATCCGAAAAACGCTGCCCAAAATGCCGAATACGTCGGCTACTCGACACCAAATAAAAAAGCGCTTGAATACTTGCCGAAAGAGATCGTTGAAGACGAACGTTTTTATCCGAGCGAACAACTTGCTGATAAGCTTGAAGTATATGAAAACCTCGGTAAAAGCATGCTTGCGTATTACAATGAATTGTTTTTACAGTTTAAAATGCATCGCAAGTGAGGGGATAGCAGAAAAGCTATCCTCTTTACTTATGATACGGTTCACCGCGATTAATGCGGAAGGCGCGATAAATTTGCTCCGTTAAAATGAGGCGCATAAGCTGATGTGGGAACGTCATTTTTGAAAACGAAAGCGATTCGTTTGCTCGTTTCGTGACGTCATCACTTAAGCCGAGCGAACCGCCGATGACAAAGGCAATTTTACTGTTTCCGTATGTCGCCAATCGATCGAGCGTTTGGGCAAATTGTTCCGAAGACATCATTTTTCCTTCAATCGCTAAGGCGATCACATGCATGTCATCCGTCACTTTTGCTAAAATACGCTCGCCTTCTTTCTTTTTGACGAGCTCCATTTGTTGTTCACTTAACTGTTCTGGCGCTTTTTCATCCGCTACTTCAATGATGTCTATTTTCGCATAGGCTGATAATCGTTTCGTATATTCTTCAATCCCTTGTTTTAAATATTTTTCTTTCAGTTTACCCACAGCAATAATGTATATATTCACAAGTGATCCCCACTTTACAAACATGATATCCACAATATTTATCCACATATCCACAACACAAATCCACATATTGTGTAAAAACATTAGTTCCCTACTATATATGTAGCTCGTTGTTTACAAAAATCGCATAATTCTTCTTTTTTATCCACAGGTGTTGTTGATATTTCTGGTGCTTGTTGTTTTTCATCCACATACATATCAATAGCGAGTTCAACATGTTGTTCACAACATTTCCACACAATGCATCACTCCTTATTCATGAATGAAACGACAGGGAATTCCCTGTCGTTTCATTATAACGACTGTTTTGCTAATTTCAATGTGACTGTTTTCTTTTTACCATCGCGATAAAATGTCACTTTCATCGTATCACCAATTTGTTTGCGATTATATAAATGTTTTCTTAACTCGATCACATCGGCAATTTTTTCGTCATCTAATGCCACAATGACATCAAATTCACGCAAACCAGCTTGGGCAGCTGGTGATCCCGGTACGACTTGTAAAATAGCTACTCCTTCCGTGACGTTAGGAGGCAAATGAAGTGTCTGTTGCCAATGATAGGCTGGAATATCACTTAACGAGCGCAATTCTACGCCCATATACGGACGACGAACTTGTCCAAACTTCTCTAAATCCGCAATAATTGGTTTGGCATAGTTAATCGGTATCGATAATCCGATTCCTTCCACAGCTTCTTGGGCAATTTTCATCGAGTTGATTCCAATGACTTGACCTTCGATATTTACGAGTGCGCCCCCACTGTTTCCTGGGTTAATGGCAGCGTCTGTTTGTAGTACTTCTGCATGCCAATCCGGAATACCGTCTTGATCAATATCAATTGGGATTGTACGATTTACGCCAGAAATAATTCCTTGTGTCACAGAACCTGCAAATTGCAAGCCAAGTGGGTTTCCGACCGCAATGACCGGTTCTCCTACTTTTACGACGTCGGAGTTGCCAAATTCAGCTACGTTTGTGACATGTTTCGCATCGATTTCTAATACAGCTAAATCCGTCCACACATCGCTCCCAAGCAATCGCGCTGGCACCTTTGTTCCGTCGCTTAAGCTCACTTCCAAACGACTTGCTCCTTCAACGACGTGATGGTTGGTAACAATATATGCTTTGTTTCCTTCTTTTTTATAAATGACTCCCGAACCAGTTCCCGCTTCTCCACCTTCCGACCAAAAGCTCGCCTCTTGAATATTGACAATGCCAACAACAGCATCCGATACTCTATTCACCGCTTTTGTTACTTGAGTCACAACATCGACAGCTACACTTTTATCTACTTTTGGTTGCTCTGTTACAGTCACTTGTTTTTCTTCCGTTTGTTCGAGCTCATAAGGCAAGACATCCCATTTCACTAGTGAAGGGATAGCGACAACGACAAGCATACCGCCTAAAATGGCCCCGACTATCCCTGCTAAAAAAGCGCCTCCACGATTGCCTTTTTGTTTTTGACGAATATGTTCATAATGATCATCATAATAACCCATCTTTCACCCGTCCTTTCTTTATAACATGTTGCTCCCTTTTTCATTATAATACTCTTTTTTCCTAACTACCTAATCTAATGATATACATACAATATATTGGTGAAAAAACGATGAAATTTATACAGAAATAAGCTCCGTTGGACGAGCCGGATCTGTATCGTACAGTTGAAAAGATTCCCCTACAATGATCCCTTTTCTTTCAAGCGTCTGAGCGACCGTCATGCGTGCTAATTCTTTCATATTGTTATCTTGGCTTAAATGCGCTAAATAAATGCGCTTTGTTTTGTCACCAATGACATCTGCTAGAGCGAGACCTGCGTCTTCATTCGATACATGCCCAACATCGCTTAAAATACGCCGTTTAATGTTCCAAGGATATTTTCCCATACGTAACATTTCTACATCATGGTTACTTTCAAATACAAATACATCGGCATGCCGAATGACACCTTTCACGCGTTCACTCACATATCCTGTATCTGTAATGAGAGCTAACTTTTTTCCTTCATAATGAAACACATAAAACATCGGCTCTGCAGCATCGTGAGACACACCGAACGATTCCACATCCAAATCTCCAAACGTACGAACAGAACCTGTCGGAAAAATAAATTTTTGTTCAGATGGGATATCACCAATAAGACCTTCCATCGCTCTCCACGTTTTTTCATTCGCATAAATCGGAAGGCAATACTTACGGGCGATCACACCTAGTCCTTTAATATGGTCACTATGTTCATGCGTTACTAAAACACCGGTTATCTCTTCAATATGACGATCAATGTCGGCAAATAGTTTTTCTAATTGTTTCCCGCTTAATCCAGCATCAACAAGCAATCGTTCTTGTTTCGTTTCTACGTAAAAAGCATTGCCTGTGCTGCCGCTTGCTAAAACACTAAACTTCATCTAATTCACTCCAACACTTTATTTTCATCGCTAATGACTTGTCCTTCAAAGGCGTTGACATAATAGTCCGTTTTTCCGTTCACAACAACGTGCCACGTCGGTGTTAATACTTGCGAAGCAGTAAATTGGACAAGTGCATAATAGCCAAGATCAATTTTCGTTACGCGATCACCCGGCTTTAAGTAATTTCGTTTATACAACGTTTCTAACGCTTTAATCGCTGGTAAAATTTCTTGCTTTTTCTCATCCTTTTCTAAGTCGATGAGCAATGTTTGTTCATAACCGACCATCTCATTTTTGTCGTTCACATAAATAAGTAACATACTGCTCACATTTTTATAAATTGTTTTTCCGTCATATTGCTGAAAATAAATGAGCGCTTGTAAATGCTCATCATATTTCCAAAACGTATATTGATCACCTGCAATGATATTTTGTTTTAAAAACTCTGTTAAGCGATAACCATCCTTTGGATCTTGTAGCGGAACAGGCTGAATAAAGTGGGCTTGTAACACCGTTTCATTTGCAGCTTCGACTTGTTGGTTCGTTAATTTTTTCACTTCATCTTCTGTGAATGTTTTACTTTTCCCACTCACATATGTCGATTTTGTGATCTCTTTTGGTAAATCGACATATGTAATGCCATCCGCTTCGAGCTGTTCTTCGATTGTCGCTTCTAAAATGACATCAAGCTGGCTACTATTTTTTTTCTGGATAAATTGATAACCTAAAAATATATCAAGAATGAGGAATGTAATAATAAAAATGGTTTTCGTTTTACTCCAATCCAATGATATCCCCTCTTCGTTCATCTGTCGTCATCACAATTTTCCGCCACGTTCCGTTATACAAACAGTACCAAGATGGTTCTAAAACGACGATATTTTCTCGCTCTGAATCGCGAACAAGTTCGTAGCCAATTGAAATGTCGTCAATAAATTCATGTTGAATATTTTTTTGTTTTTTCAACTGATCGATGACTTCATATCCAGACGAAAGTGTAATTGGCAAACTCACGCGGTCGGGAATCGCTAATGTGAATAACGGACGTTGGTAATTTATAATCTCGTTTTCCCCCCATACTTGCACAATTTCCGCCATTCCGTAACGATTAAATACAGGGTAGCCATTGGCGAACAAACGAAAAGTTACTTTTCTCCCGTTTTCGTCTAAGCGATCAAAATAATACGTGTCTGTCCAACCGCCATGATCGTTCACAAAATCAATACTTTTTTGCAAAATAGTTGGGTCAAACGTTTGTGTTTCACCACGAGCTGCTGGATTGACGTACAACAGTAATTTTTTAGATAAATCAACGTCCATTAAGCGTGATCCATCTGTGTATTCCTCGCCAAAATCGAGTACATCTTTTTTCACAAAACTTGGGTCTGTAAATAATGCATCTTTAAAACGATCTGTACTTAACTCATCCATATAATATTGCAATCGGTTTAATACGAGCGGACGCGCTGGTAAAAACAACGATTTTGTTTCGCTAATGTCATAAGATAAAAACGGGGTATAACGTTCTGCCCGCGCATAATATGTTTGTTTCAAATTTTCGATTGCTGCATCTTGAACAACCGCTTTATATATACGCTTTTCATTGACAGATACGAAATAGACAGTCACCTCTCCTTCGTTTTCATTCATCGGAATGATGATGCGATCGAACTGAACTTTTTCGACATCTTGATCTTCAAACTGAAACATCGTTCGATACATTTCAATCGGTATGTCATCGGGATAAATAATTTCAATTTTTCCTTTTCCACGGATAAAGGAAAGAAATTGTTCTTTCTTTATCGTGCTTGATATGTTTTCGAAATGATCGAATGTCCAATTTTTCATCTCTTTCATAAATTTATAAATGTCCGAATGATGTGTTATCCCATAATGTTGTTCATTTTTATGAATGAAAATATAACGAGGCTGAATGACTGTGCCATAATCAACGGCGACATTACTGACAGGAACATTTTGAATGTATTTTGCGTTTTCGATGAAATCATATTTCGGTTGATACGTCCATAAACTCCACGTTAAAAAAACGCTCGTACATACAAGAATCGTCAATACAATTGACTTGATCGTTTCGTATTTCATCGTTTTCATCCTTTTTTCTGTTGTTCAATCGGCAAAGTAAAGTAAATGGTTGTCCCTTTTCTTTCTTGACTTTCTGCCCAAATACGCCCACCATGTGCAACGACAACCTCTTTTGCAATCGCAAGACCTAATCCTGTTCCGCCGAGCTTACGCGAACGTGCCTTGTCGACACGATAAAAACGCTCAAAAATTTTCGATAAATCGGATTTCGGAATACCGACTCCTTCATCTTTCACACTTACTTGAATGTAATCTTCTACTTTTTCAACACGAAACGTAATTGTTCCGCCTTGTGGCGAGTATTTAAGCGCGTTCGAAATAATATTATCAAGCACTTGGGTAATTTTATCTTCATCCATATGAACAATAATTTTTTCATCTGGAAAGTCACGAACAAACGAAACATTTTCTTTTTTTGTTAATTCAAATCGATCAATGACTTTATGGAAATATGGAATAAAATGTACACGTGTTTTTTTCAATTTATAGTCTTTACTGTCGAGCTTAGAAAGCTGTAACAAATCATTAACGAGACGAATCATTCGTTCTGTTTCGTTTTGTGTCACTTCAATAAATCTCGGAGCAATTTCTTCATCTCGCCACGCTCCGTCCGCCAGTGCCTCTAAATAACTGCGCATCGTTGTTAACGGCGTTCGCAATTCATGGGACACATTGGCTACAAACTCGCGACGATCACGGTCAATTTTTTCATGCTCTGTAATGTCATGCAGTACGACAATTAAGCCATTCACAAGCCCTTTTTCTTTTTGAATGACAGATAAAGAAGCACGCAAAATATACATTTCGTCGTCCGTACTAAAGTCTAAAATTAACGTTTCACGTTCTTCAATTAACGTTTCGAACGTATATTGTTCATCTAATCCTAATACCGTCACAATCGGTGCTGAAAGCACTGTTTCACGTGAAACATTTAAAATGTTGAGGGCGGCATCGTTAATTAAAATGATTCGTCCTTTTCGGTCTGTTGCAATAACCCCATCTGTCATATGCGTTAATACCGATTCTAATTTACGTCGCTCTCCTTCTGTCGTCGCTTGCGCTTCTTGCAATTTTTTCGTTAAGTTGTTAAAGCTAAGCGCGAGTTGTCCAATTTCATCGTATCCATACACTTTTACTTTTCGAGAAAAATTACCTTTTGCCATTGCCAATGCTTGTTTACGCATATCTGAAATTGGTCGTGTAATTGTCTGTGCTAATAAAATGCCTAATAACGCCGTAATGACTAAAGCAATGCTCGTTCCTGTCGCTAAAATGTTATTAATTTGCCTCATTTGTGCGAAAACATTTTCCATCGAGGCGATGACATAAATTGCGCCTTTAATTTCGTTTTTCACTTTAATAGGTGTAGAGGAAATGTACATCCGATGTCCTGTTTTCGGGTCAACGAGCATTTTTTCTGTCATTTCACCGGCCACTAACGTTCGTTTAATTAATAAGTCCGTCGTGCGCTTTCCGACAATATTTTGATTATATGGGTTTGATGTCCCTAACACTTTACTTTTATGATCAATGACGCGCACTTCGGAAATATCTTGTGAAACGAAGTCTTGTAAAATAGAACGAATTTCTTCTTCGATCGTTGGACTTTTTTTATCGCGCTCTTTGTTCATTTCTTGTTCAATGTTATAAGCAAGTAAAATAACGCGCTCGTTTAATGAATTTTTAAAGTTTTCAACAAGCTGCGCTTCCAACTGACGTACAAAATAAGCCCCAATAATTTGCATCGCAATTAAAATAAGTAAAATGTAAATCAAGGCAAATTTCACACGAATCGATTGAAATATGCTCACTTTTCTCATGCGGTTACTCCTGTTCCGGATTTCGTAAGTAATACCCGACCCCTCGTCTTGTTACAATCCATGTCGGGTGTGAAGGGTTATCTTCGATTTTTTCACGCAAACGTCGAACGGTGACATCCACGGTACGCACATCGCCAAAATAGTCATATCCCCATACCGTTTGCAGTAAATGTTCGCGCGTCATCACTTGTCCGATATGCTTTGCTAAATAGTGAAGTAGTTCAAATTCTCGATGGGTTAACTCAATTTGTTCTCCTCGTTTCGATACCGTGTAAGCATCTGGGTGAATCGTGAGCGGACCAATTTTTATTTCGCTCATTTCTTTTACATCTTGTTCTTGTCTTTGTTGGTGGCGACGTAAATTCGCTTTGACGCGCGCTAACAGCTCGCGTGTGCTAAATGGTTTCGTCACGTAATCGTCTGCGCCAAGTTCTAGCCCAAGCACTTTATCTATTTCAGAGTCCTTTGCTGTTAGCATAATAATAGGCATATCGTATTTTTTACGAATTTCACGACATACTTCCATGCCATCTTTTTGAGGTAGCATAATATCTAATAAAATTAAATCCGGTTGAATGTCTTCTACTTTTTGCAGCGCTTCTACACCGTCATATGCACAATGTACGCCGTACCCTTCTTTTCTTAAATTAAATTGCAAAATATCAGCAATTGGCTTTTCATCGTCGACAACTAAAATTTTTTTTTCCATGTACGTTCACTCCCCCAAAGGCATATTTACATATAGTGTACCATGTCACCATTATAAAACAAAAAAGCATAGACACATATACGTATCTATGCTTGCAAGTGGCTCGGGACGGAATCGAACCGCCGACACAAGGATTTTCAGTCCTTTGCTCTACCGACTGAGCTACCGAGCCATATGTATAACTAACATCCCAATTTTTATCGCATTGCTATTTCAATAAAAATGGCGGTTCCGACGGGATTCGAACCCGCGATCTCCTGCGTGACAGGCAGGCATGTTAACCCCTACACCACGGAACCGTATTTCAACAGACATCTATTATTCTATTATATAATTAGTAATAAGACAATAGTTTTTTTAAAAAAACGCCGACGAACGAGTCATCGACGTTTTTCTTATGCATATACGTTGCGGACAACATTCGTTTGAGAGCGGTCTGGTCCGACCGAGAAAATCGAAAGCGGAATACCCGTTAATTGCGAAATGCGCTCAACATAACGACGTGCATTAGCTGGAAGCTCGTCTAAACTTTTTACACCCGTAATATCTTCCGTCCATCCCGGCAATTCTTCATATACCGGCTCACATTCCGCTAATACTTTCAAACTCGCCGGAAACTCCTCTATGATTTGTCCTTTGTAACGATAAGCAACACAAATTTTCAACGTTTCAATACCTGTTAACACGTCGATCGAGTTTAATGATAAATCTGTAATTCCACTAACACGACGCGCATGACGAACAACGACGCTATCAAACCAACCGACACGGCGTGGACGCCCGGTTGTCGTTCCGTATTCACGACCTACTTCACGAATACGATCACCAATTTCGTTGTTTAACTCTGTTGGAAACGGACCGTCACCAACACGTGTTGTATATGCTTTCGCTACTCCTACAACATGTTTAATTTTTGTCGGGCCAACACCAGCCCCAATGGTAACCCCACCAGCAACAGGATTTGACGACGTAACAAATGGGTACGTACCTTGGTCGATATCTAACATAACGCCTTGAGCACCTTCAAATAAAACACGGCGTCCTTCATCAAGTGCATCGTTTAATACGACAGATGTGTCACAAACATATTTGGCAATTTGCTGTCCGTATTCGTAATATTCATCAAGAATGTGTTCTAACTGAAACCCTTCTACACCGTACACTTTTTCAAAAAGCACATTTTTCTCAGCTAAGTTACGAGCTAACTTTTCTTCAAACACTTCGCGATCAAGCAAATCCGCAATGCGAATGCCGACACGCGCAGCTTTGTCCATATAAGCAGGGCCAATGCCTTTTTTCGTCGTCCCAATTTTATTAGCCCCTTTTCTCTCTTCTTCTACTTCATCTAGCTTTAAATGATAAGGCAAAATGACGTGCGCACGGTTGCTAATGCGTAAATTGTCTGTGCTTACACCACGCTCATGCAAATACGCTAATTCTTGCACGAGCGCTTTCGGATCGACAACCATTCCATTTCCAATCACACAAATTTTATCTTTATAAAAAATACCAGAAGGGATTAAATGTAATTTATACTTTTCGCCGTTAAATACAATCGTATGTCCGGCGTTATTTCCACCTTGATATCGCGCAATCACTTCTGCATACTGTGATAAAAAGTCTGTAATCTTTCCTTTTCCCTCATCGCCCCATTGTGTTCCAACAACAACAACTGAAGACATAGCGAGCACCTCCGCTTCATCAATTCCAAACATAGTAAGTGTACCAAATCAACTATGAAAAATCAACAAAAAAACCGAACATTTATATAGTTATATGTTATTTTTATTCGTATACATTACGCTCCCGGTGGAACGTTTGCATCATCGAAGCGGCGCTCTAAGTTGACAAACTTGTTGTACTCTTTTACAAAAGCAAGTTGTACAGTACCAACAGGACCGTTCCGTTGTTTCGCAATAATAATTTCGATAATGTTTTTGTTTTCTGATTCTTTGTCGTAATAATCATCACGATATAAAAAAGCAACAATATCCGCGTCTTGTTCAATACTTCCCGATTCGCGCAAGTCAGACATCATCGGTCGCTTATCTTGACGTTGCTCCACGCTACGCGAAAGCTGAGATAAAGCGATAACAGGAACATCTAATTCACGAGCTAGCGCTTTTAGCGAGCGGGAAATTTCCGATACTTCTTGTTGACGATTTTCACGATTGCGTCCACTTCCTTGAATGAGCTGCAAGTAGTCGATCAATATCATACCAAGTCCTTGTTCTTGTTTTAAGCGACGGCATTTGGCACGAATTTCACTAACACGAATGTTCGGCGTATCGTCAATAAAAATACCAGCATTCGAAAGACTTCCCATCGCCATCGTCAACTTTCCCCAATCTTCTGGCGTAAGTTTGCCGGTCCGCAAGTTTTGCGCATTAATGTTTCCTTCTGCACAAAGCATACGCATCACAAGCTGTTGTGCTCCCATTTCTAAGCTGAAAATGGCCACGTTCTCACCTGTACGTGTCGCCACATTTTGGGCAATATTTAATGCAAACGCTGTTTTCCCGACAGACGGACGAGCAGCAACAATAATAAAATCGCTTCGTTGAAATCCTGCTGTCATTCGATCAAGTTCAATAAAACCTGTTGGAATTCCCGTGATCTCACCTTTTCGGTTATGAAGCATTTCGATGTTGTCATACGCTTGAACAAGCACATCTTTTATATTTTGAAATCCCGTCGTATTTTTTCGTTGCGATACTTCTAAAATTTTACGTTCAGCTTCATTTAACACATCTTCGACTTCATCTTCACGCGTATAACCGTCTTGAGCAATCGATGTAGCCGTGCGAATTAAACGGCGCAAAATGGATTTTTCTTCTACAATTTTTGCATAATAGTGCACATTCGCCGCTGTTGGAACGGAATTGGCAAGTTCTGTTAAATATGACACACCTCCTACTTCTTCAAGCGCATTTGCATCTGCTAGTTCCGATGTAACCGTCACTAAATCAACGGGCTCGCCACGATCAGATAGTTGTAACATCGTTCGGAAAATTTTTTGATGTGCCGCTCGATAAAAATCTTCGGGAATTAATATTTCTGAAGCGGTTGTGAGCGCGGATGGCTCTAGTAAAATCGCTCCGAGCACAGCTTGTTCAGCTTCGATATTTTGTGGGGGGAGTCGATCAGCAAATATGTCGGTCATGTACGCTCACCGTCCTTTCTCATAAGAAAAATGTGATTATATGCACGGAAAAAATCCGGCATAAAATCACATTTCATTACTTTTGCTCTTGTACATGTACTTTTAATGTAGCAGTTACTTCTGGATGAAGTTTAATTGGTACATTTGTATAGCCAAGCGCTCGAATGGCGTCATCTAATTCAATTTTTCGTTTATCAATTTTAATATCATGTTGTTGCTGAAGCGCCTCCGCAATTTGCTTGCTCGTAATTGAACCGAATAGACGACCACCTTCACCAGCTTTCGCAAACAATGCGACGGTTAACGTATCAATTTTTTCTTTCAGTTGCTTCGCTCGCGCTAACTCTTCTTCCGCTTCTTTCTTTTGTTTATTTTTTTGCGCTTCTAATGCTTTTAAGTTGGCTGGGGTTGCCTCGACCGCTAATCCTTGTTTAAATAAAAAGTTTTGCGCATAACCATCAGCAACGTTTTTTACTTCCCCTTTTTTTCCTTTTCCTTTCACATCTTTTAAAAAGATCACTTTCATGTGTCCTTACCTCCTGCAATATATTCTCGAATGGCTTCCTTCAATCGCTTTTCTGCTTCATCGATTGTAATATTGGCAAGCTGAGTGGCCGCATTCGTGAGATGACCACCACCATCAAGTTTTTCCATAATTAACTGCACATTCACATCTCCTAACGAACGGGCACTAATTCCGATCATTTGATCGTTTCGCTTCGAAATAACAAACGAAGCGACAACACCATTTAGAGATAATAGCGTATCCGCTGCTTGAGCAATTAAAACGGGATCATATGTTTCATTGGCGCTTCCCTTTGCAATCGCAAACCCGTGCTCATCAATGATAGCGTTCTCAATTATTTTAGCACGCTTAATGTAATGCTCAATATTTTCTTTTAACAGTTTTTGGACAAGTGTCGTATCCGCCCCTTGTGCGCGTAAATATGAAGCTGCATCAAACGTTCTTGATCCTGTGCGTAATGTGAAACTTTTCGTATCGACAACGATGCCTGCTAGCAAAGCTGTTGCCTCGAGCATAGATAATTTTGAACGCTTTGGTTGATATTGTAACAATTCTGTTACGAGCTCTGATGTAGACGAAGCATATGGCTCCATATATACGAGAATCGGATCTTCAATGAACTCTTCGCCACGACGATGATGGTCAATCACAACAACCCGATCTAATCGTAACAACAACCGTTCTTCTATAACGAGCGAAGGTTTATGCGTATCTACGACAACAAGCAACGTATCTTCTGTCGCCAACTCTAATGCTTGCTCGGGAGAAATAAAACGCGACCAGAGTTCTGTCTGCTTTTTCACTTCTTCTAGCAAACGTTGGACCCCAGAGTCAATACGGTTTGTATCAATCACAATGAACGCTTCTTTTTGATTCATTTGAGCCACTTTTAAAATACCGATCGCCGAACCGATCGCATCCATATCAGGATATTTATGCCCCATAATAAACACTTGTTCACTTTCTAAAATGAGCTCCTTCAATGCATGTGATATAACGCGAGCTCGAACCCTTGTCCGTTTCTCCATCGGATTCGTTTTGCCACCATAAAATTTTACTTTTCCATTCGGTTGTTTAATCGCGACTTGATCACCACCGCGTCCAAGCGCTAAATCTAAACTAGACTGTGCTAACGTACCGAGTTCTGGCAAAGACGGGGAGTTTGTCCCTATTCCGATACTTAGCGTTAACGGCACATGGTTTTTCGCCGTCTGTTCACGTACTTCATCTAGAATAGAAAATTTATTTTTTTCGAGTTGCTGTAAAATATGTTCGTTTAACACAGCAACAAATCGATCCGACGATGTCCGTTTCAAAAATAGACCATATTCGCTCGCCCACCTATTTAAGATGGATGTCACTTGACTATTGAGTTGGCTTTTCGTTTGATCATCCATCCCTTGCGTCACATCATCGTAATTATCAAGGAAAATGACACCTAATACGATTTTTTCCTGCTCATATTTTTGCTCTAATTGTGCTTGCTCGGTAATATCAAAAAAGTAAAGTAATCGTTCTTCTCGACGAATGATTACTTTAAACGTTCGATCACGAAATGTAATGACTTCTTCTGTTGCCTCTGTTTTTATAAGCGGAACAAGTTGTTCAGCAACATCATATAATGATTGTCCAACGAGCGTATCCACTCCGAAACAAGAAGATAAAAAAGAGTTCGTCCATTCAATTTCTAACTCATCGTTAATGAGCATAATACCAATTGGCATCCCCATTAACGCTTCTTCCCCAACTTTTTTTATCCGGTAAGAGAGAGTAGAAATGTAATCTTCAATTTCCTCTTGAGCAACTTTATACGATCGAAATACGTGAAATAACGTAGGGCCAAGGAGCACAGCAGCGACTATCCCAATCATCCATTCAAAATACGTAACAATGATAAGCAGTACAAACGTAATACCGATTAAAACATACAAGGGATAGCGATGCCTCTGCTTTTCATACAAACTGGACATGAACGTCAGCTCCTTGCGTCATCAATCTTTTAACCTCTTTCGCAAATCAAATCCTAAATCAATTATACCTAATATTCGCACGAGGTGAAGTAAAAAAGGGAAAAATAGCGATAGAACGACAATGGCAATAGCGCCTTTACGCCCCATTTTTTTATGGTGCATCCAATAAAAAACGAACGAAAATCCTTGAATGGTCATAAGTAGCTGTAAAACTTGAAACAAATTAAGCAACGCAACATAAGGAAATGAACCGTGCTCGATTGGGACAAATAACAAAAGCATAACCGCTAAATAGTACCATAACAAACTTTTCGGTAAAACGAGCTCGCGAAACGGCTGCCAATTACCGATCGGCATGTTTAAGCGTTTTAAAATAGGTAAGGCAGCTTGTTGAGTAATCCAAGCAAAACATGCAGCGGCGAAAACGAACGCAGTCGGCAATAAATCGATGACAACGTCCATCGTTTGTTTCATCGTTTTTTCAAACTGCTCATTTACCGGCTGTCCTAGTTGCTCTAACACCGCTTTTGCACTTTGAAATGATTGTTGCATTATTTCTTCAATTTGTTTGCCAATGTGAATATCGAAAAACAAAACAGAGCCCGCATAAATTATAATCATACTAAGTAAAAAAGAAAGTGTGCCAACAAGTAAAACAGCATATTTTTCACCCTTTTTGCGCCAAACATGCCCCATCGCAACTCCGCTGCTTGCAAACATAAACGTCATCGGAATAGACAAAAACGAACCGAACCAAATGGATGGGACAAATGATGCAGCAAGTAAAAGCAAGCCATTTTTATATGTATGGCGCATCGTAAATAAAAGAAAGGGGATCGCCAAAAAAAACGTAGTGACCATTCCAAAAACCGGCATATATAAACTAAGTAAAAGGAGCACTGTAAAAATGGCAAGTTGCACCGCTCCTTCTGTTAATACGCGTGTGTTTTTCACTTTTTTCCCTCCTTGAAAACAAAAAGCAGTAAGGCTTCGTCCCCCTTACTGCTTTCTCTTTTTATTCGCCCGCAACGTATGGTAATAAAGCCATTTGACGAGCACGTTTGATCGCAACTGTTAATTTGCGTTGATATTTCGCGCTCGTACCTGTTACGCGACGAGGTAAAATTTTACCGCGCTCAGAAATGAATTTCTTTAATGTGTCCACATCTTTGTAGTCGATGTGCGTAATTCCGTTTGCTGTAAAGTAGCAAACTTTACGACGTTTTGTGCGTCCACCTTTACGTCCTGCCATCGTATATCCTCCTTTCATTGATCAAGTATTATATTAAAACGGCAAATCATCATCCGATATGTCGATTGGTTGTCCATCGTTCGCAAATGGATCATCATCAATTCGACTAAATCCGCTGTTACGTCCTTGGTTCGGGTTCTGATTTGATCCAAATGGAAACGGCTCGCCATAGCTGCCTGATGCCATGCCACGTTGCTCACCGCCACCTCGCGGCTCTAAAAACTGCACGCTATCGGCGACAACCTCTGTCACGTACACTCGTTTTCCTTCTTGGTTTTCATATGATCTCGTTTGAATTCGACCTTCTATTCCAGCTAAACTACCTTTTTTCAAATAGTTCGCCACATTTTCAGCTTGTCGGCGCCAAACGATACAGTTAATAAAATCTGTTTCACGTTCACCTTGTTGGTTCGTATACGTTCGATTCACCGCTAGCGTAAACGTGGCAACAGCAACTCCATTTGGAGTATAGCGTAATTCCGGATCTTTCGTCAGTCTTCCGACGAGAATTACGCGATTAATCATCAGAACCACTCCTATTCATGAGGAAATTATTCTTCTTCCTTCACGACGATATGACGAATAATATCTTCGCTGATGCGCGCTAAACGGTCAAACTCTTGAACCGCTGCTGGCTTCGCAACAACATTTAAGATCATGTAGTAACCGTCACGGAATTTTTCAATTTCATAAGCGAGACGACGCTTGCCCCATTCTTTTACGTTTGTAATTTCTGCGCCATTTTCAGTTAACACGTTATTAAAACGCTCAACAACTGCTTTTCTCGCTTCTTCTTCCATGTTTGGACGGATAATGTACATAATTTCGTACTTTCTCATCACAGTCACCTCCTTTTGGTCTACACGGCTCTCTACAGAGCAAGGAGCAATATATCATTACTCACATTTGATGATTATATCATGAACGTCGTCCATATGCAAGATTAGACGTTAAAACGGAAATGAATAATATCGCCATCTTGCACTTCATAATCTTTTCCTTCTAGTCGTACTTTTCCTGCTTCACGCGCAGCCGCCATCGATCCTGCCGCAACTAAATCGTCATATGATACCGTTTCTGCACGAATAAATCCTCGTTCAAAATCAGAGTGAATAATTCCCGCACATTGCGGTGCTTTCATTCCTTTCCGGAACGTCCATGCCCGCACTTCTTGTTCGCCCGCTGTGAAGTACGTAGCAAGCCCGAGCAAGCTGTATGATGCACGAATAAGTTGGTCTAATCCTGATTGTTCAATGCCAAGTTCTTGTAAAAATAACTCTTTTTCTTCATCATCTAACTCCGCCATCTCCGCCTCAACTTTAGCACATACAACGATGACTTCTGCATTATCTTCTTTCGCAAATGCTTTTACTTGTTGCACGTACTCATTGCTGTTCGGATCCGCTAAATCTTCTTCTCCGACGTTAGCGACATATAACATCGGTTTGATCGTTAATAAATGCAATTGCTTCACGACTTTCATTTCTTCCTCCGTAAATGAAAGCGTTCTAGCTGGTTTTCCTGCTTCGAATGTTTCTTTCAAGCGACTTAAAATGTCATATTCAAATACTGCTTCTTTATCTTTTTGTTTTGCCATTTTCCCAACGCGATCTATCCGCTTATCTACCGTCTCTAAATCAGCAAAAATAAGTTCTAAGTTAATTGTTTCAATGTCAGCAATCGGGTCTACTTTCCCCGCCACATGCGTAATATTTTCGTCAGCAAAGCATCGCACAACTTGACAAATGGCATCAACTTGGCGGATGTGCGATAAAAACTTATTTCCTAATCCTTCACCTTTACTTGCGCCTTTCACGATTCCTGCGATATCCGTAAACTCAAATACAGTTGGAACCGTACGTTTTGGATTAAATAATTCCGTCAATGTTTTTAGACGCTCATCTGGCACTTCAACAATGCCAACGTTTGGTTCGATCGTACAAAACGGATAGTTTGCAGACTCAGCGCCCGCTTTTGTGATTGCATTAAATAACGTTGATTTTCCGACGTTCGGAAGACCAACAATTCCTGCTGTTAAACCCATAATGAAACTCCTCTCTTCGTCTATTCCTCGTGCTTTATGAGCACTTTTTTCATTTTTTTCTCAAACTCTTTTCGCGGCAGCAATACGCTATGGCCACATCCTTCACACTTAATTCGAATATCCATACCCATCCGAATAATTTTCCAGCGATTTGTACCGCAAGGATGTTCCTTTTTCATTTCAACGATATCATGCATGCCATACTCCTTATTCAATATAGCACACTCCTTTCCGTTGTTTAAGCACGTTCCGCTTGTTGTTCGCGACTATAGAGAACTAAACGAGGAAACGGGATTTCAATTCCACGCTCGTCCAAGCGAAGCTTAATCTCTTTTCGCAACGCACGTGCGATGTGCCAATGACGCATCGGCTTCGTCTCGCATGTAATGCGCATGACCACTTCAGACGGTCCTAAATTTTGTACTCCTAACAACTCTGGTGGACTGACGATGTCTTCATATTTACTTGGCATTTCCTCTAACACTTCGCGAATAACAGCCTCTGCCTGCTCTAAATCACCTTCATACGCAATACTTACATCGACAACTGCCACACTATTATTCAAAGAAAAGTTCGTCACTTGTGTAATCGTTCCATTCGGCAAAATATGCACTTCACCTGTAAAACTTTTTAACTTCGTTGTGCGCAATCCGATTTCCTCAACATGCCCTTCAAATGTTCCGATGCGCACATAATCTCCGACGGCAAACTGATCTTCAAGGATAATAAAAAATCCTGTAATAATATCACGAACAAGGTTTTGCGCCCCAAATCCAACCGCCAATCCAACGATTCCAGCTCCCGCTAAAATCGCACGAATATCGACGCCTACAGCGTCTAAAATCATCACAAACGTAATAAAGTAAATGGTATACGTAGCAATATTGTTTAATAAGCGCATCAACGTCGCTTCTCTTCGTTCAGATAAGCGAATCGGTGCTTTTTGCCGAACAGCAAAAAACTTCGTAATTGTTAATTTGACAACCTTTAATAAAATCGAAGCCAATAAAATAATCGCTATGATTTTAAACAAGCTAACACCAACTGTGACGAGCCAGTCACCTTCTAATATTTGTTCAACAATACGGTCATATATTTTTTTCGTTTGCTCCATTCAAGCCACCTCCGCTGTAGCAAAATAACCTATACAAGCTTCTTTGTTTGCGCATAAGTTATTTTAACAGTATTTTGCTTACATTTGTAGCGCACGAACTTTCTACATCGCCCAATGTATATATATTCACATTTTTCCGTATACTGTTACCACGTTATTTAACCGGAGGAGGGAACGGACATATGCAAAATAAATTTTTTTACGATGGGCCAAACGCGGCAGTTCAACTTTCATCATCCATTTTACGCTTACTACCAGCTTCTATACATACACCAATTATCATCATGTGTATCGGTACAGATCGTTCAACTGGCGATTCGCTCGGACCACTTGTCGGCATGATGCTTGAACAAAAAGGAGCGTTGCCGTTTTATGTGTACGGAACGTTAAAAGATCCGATTCATGCTGTTAATTTAGAAGATCGACTAAAAGATATTCAACAACAACATAAACATTCATTTATCATCGCTGTCGATGCTTGCCTTGGTCGTGTGAAAAACGTTGGGATGGTCACAGTTGAAAAAGGGTCATTAAAACCAGGGGCGGCTGTCAATAAAAATCTCCCGTCTGTCGGCGATGCTCACATTACTGGGATCGTCAATGTGAGTGGATTTATGGAATTTTTCGTATTACAAAACACGAGACTTCATTTAGTCATGAGTATGGCAGAAACGATCGCCACAGGTATTTATGAAGCAGGTATGCAACTAAAGAAACATCAGCGGCTTGCATCATTGCAGACAAATGAACTGAAATATAAGTTATTCGAATAACACATGCATAAACGCAACGATCAAGGCATTGACTAAAATGCTTGGCAATAAGTTCGCTACACGAACAGATGTAAGATTCAACATGTTCAATCCGATCGCAACAATTAAAATTCCGCCTGTCGCGGTCGATTCAGCGATAAATGCCTCAAGGGCGCTTGGCGGAATGAACCGATCGATTTGCGTAGCCATTAAGGCGATGGAGCCTTGATAAACGACAACAGGAATAGCGGAAAAAATAACACCGATGCCAAACGTAGCGGTTAAGATGATGCTCGCAAAGCCGTCCAAAATCGACTTTGTATACAATACGAGATGATCACCTCTTAACCCGCTATGTAACGCACCGACAATGGCCATCGAACCGACGACAAACAGGAGCGTAGCGCTCACAAATCCTTTAGAAATCGCTCCTTCTGCTCCATATCCTGCTCGTTTCTCCACCCATTTCCCTAGCCTTTCGAGTTTTTCTTCAATGTCCCATATTTCTCCTAATACCCCACCGACAACTAAACTAATAATTACAATTAAAAACTGATTGCTTTCTAATCCCATTTTGACACCAAGAACGACGACAGAAAGCCCAATCCCACTCATTACCGTTGATTTTATGCGTTCAGGAATATTCCGAAATATGGCCCCTAACAGTGCTCCAATAAGAATACATATGCCGTTCACAACCGTACCGAGTAAAGCCAAAATGTTTCACATCCCTCATTCATCCATATATTCGTCATATGCGTTCAACAATTGTAAAATACGTGTTAAATCTTCCTCAGAGAAAAATTCGATTTCAATTTTCCCTTTTTTTCGATGTTTTTTAATGGATACTGACGTTCCTAACCGTTCGCGTAACAGCGCTTCGCTTTGCGTTAAAAATATATTTTTCTCTTCTTTCTTTTTCAATGTTTCACGTGGAACATTTTCATTCAATTGTTGAATAAGCGCCTCAAGTTGGCGAACATTGAGCGATTGTTGAATAACTCGTTCAATAACCGCTGAAAGTTTTTGTTTGTTTTTTAATGCAAGTAATGCTCGACCGTGCCCCATCGATAATGTACCTTCTTCAATCATTTGTTGCACATCACTTGGAAGTGAAAGAAGGCGTAGATGGTTGGCAATATGTGGACGGCTCTTCCCTAATCGTTTCGCCAACTCTTCCTGCGTCAATTTGCATTTTGTAAGCAATAATTGATATGCTGTCGCTTCCTCAATCGGATTTAAGTCTTCACGCTGTAAATTTTCAAGCAATGCAATTTCCATCATTTTTTCATCCGAAAGTTCACGTACAACGGCCGGGACAGTTTTTAATCCTGCTAGTTGTGCCGCTCGAAAGCGACGTTCACCTACGACAATTTCATATCCCTTAATTGTTTGGCGAACGATAAGCGGCTGGATGATCCCATGTTCCATAATGGATTGCTTTAATTCTTCTAGCGCTTGTTCATGAAACGTTTTACGCGGTTGATATGGATTTGGACGAAGTTGTTGAATTTCAATGTCTTGAACCGTTTCCCCTTTTTCTGCTTCTAAATTAGTAAAAAGAGCATGAATGCCTTTTCCAAGCCCTTTAGCCATTTGCGATCACCTCTTTCGCAAAATCTGCGTATACTTCCGCCCCCCGCGATTTCGCATCGTACAAAATAATCGGCTTTCCGTGGCTTGGTGCTTCACTTAGCCGAACGTTGCGCGGAATGATCGTTTCATACACTTTTTCGCGAAAATACTTCTTCACTTCTTGAATGACTTGAATACCAAGATTTGTACGCGCATCAAACATTGTCAGCAACACACCTTCAATGCGTAAATTGGAATTTAAATGTTTTTGTACGAGGCGAATTGTATTTAATAATTGGCTCAGTCCTTCCAATGCGTAATATTCACATTGAACGGGGATCAATACTGTATCTGCTGAAGTTAAAGCATTAATCGTTAACAATCCGAGTGAAGGTGGACAGTCGATAATAATAAAATCATATGCATCTTTAATCGGGCTTAACGCTTTTTGTAAGCGCACTTCCCGCGAAACGATCGGAACGAGTTCGATTTCGGCACCAGCTAGTTGAATGGTGGCAGGAATAATATGTAAACGATCGATATTTGTTGGACGAATAACTTGACGTACGTCTACTTCGTCAACTAGCAGATCGTAAGCACATTGTTCGATGTCATGTTTTTCCACACCAATACCGCTTGTCGCATTTCCTTGCGGATCGATATCGACAAGCAATGTTTTCTTCCCCATATGAGCTAAACAAGCAGATAAATTTACCGCTGTCGTCGTTTTGCCAACACCGCCTTTTTGATTGGCAATCGCAATAATTTTCCCCACAATGCTCCCCATCCTTTGCTTATAATACTTTTATTGTATCACGAATTTTTCAATATTTTCATATACAAAAAGAAAACCTCATCGTCATTTTGGATGAGGTGTTATTTTTGTTTCTTCGGGATGCGGATGGTAATTTGATAATAGTCTTCAAACTCTTCTTCTTCTGAATCGATCGCAACACCGCTATCAGCAACCATCGTCAACGACTGACGAATCGTATTGACAGCGATGCGCATGTCTTTGCTTAACGATTTTCGTTTCGGCTTCGGGCGCTTTTCATCGTCGCTTTCTTCTAGCATTTTCGCGACTCGATCTTCTGTCTGTTTCACGTTGAGTTGCTTTTGAATAATCTCTTCAAGCAATTTTAACTGTTTATTGTAATCTTTCAGCACAATTAACGCACGAGCATGCCTTTCGGTAATTTGACGTTGCAATAACGCTTCTTGTACTTCTTGAGGGAGTTTTAATAAGCGAAGTTTGTTAGCGATCGTCGATTGTCCTTTTCCAAGCCGTTGTGCTAACGCTTCTTGCGTTAAATTATGCAATTCTAGCAAACGCGCATAAGCAACCGCTTCTTCAATCGGAGTTAGTTCTTCTCGCTGTAAGTTTTCAATTAAAGCAACAGAGGCTGTTTCCGTATCATTTAAATTTTTAATAATGGCAGGTATATCTGTCCAACCGAGTTTTTGTGCCGCCCGCCATCTTCGTTCTCCGGCAATAATTTCGAACTTTCCATCTTCGCATTCTCGAACAACAATCGGTTGAATCATCCCATGCGTGCGAATCGTTTGAGCAAGTTCGTCAATTTTATCTTCAACAAAAATGGTTCGCGGCTGAAAACGGTTTGGAACAATTTGTGAAATGGCGATTCGTTTTATTTCTTCATTCGGTATGACAATTTCTTCTTGCTCTTTTTCACCAAAGCTGAAAAATCGCGAAAAAGGATACTTCATTTCCCCCTGACACCACCTTTGAGAACTCAAAACATTCATTCAATCGGAAGCTTGTTTGGTACCCCTGGTTTGCGTGGATATTTCTTCGGTGTTTTTCTTTTTTTCTCGACAAAAACGATTGCTCGTTCACTTTCTTCAATTGGCAATAAAAATTGTTCGACTTTCGCCACTTCGCCACCTAAAACACGAATAGCCGTTTTTCCTTGTTCAAGCTCTTCTTGTGCTGATGCACCTTTCATTGCAATAAACGTTCCTCCCACTTTCACAAGTGGCAAACAGAGCTCACTTAAGACAGATAAACGAGCAACAGCACGAGCCATGACGACATCAAATGACTCACGTACACTTTTTTGTCCAAACGTCTCGGCGCGATCATGATAAAAGGCTACTCCTTCAAGCCCAAGTTGTGCCGCTAAATGATTCAGAAATGTGATTCGTTTTTGTAATGAATCAACAATTGATACATGTAGATGAGGAAAGCAAATTTTTAGCGGTATACTCGGAAAACCAGCCCCTGCTCCAACATCGCAAATAGATAATGATTGCGAAAAATCATAATAAAAAGCAGGTGTGATGGAATCAAAAAAATGCTTCAAGTACACGCCTTCTTCGTCTGTGATCGCCGTTAAATTCATTTTCTCGTTCCATTCAACGAGCAATTGATAATATGTTTCGAATTGAGTAAGTTGTTGAGGAGAAAGCGAAATTCCTTTCTCCTCTAACATTTGTTGAAATACCTTTACATCCATCATTCATCCCTCTTTATTCATTTGACACACGTGCGATTTTTCCCTGCTCTAAATACACTAATAAAATCGAAATGTCTGCCGGATTGACTCCCGAAATGCGTGACGCTTGTGCAATGGAAAGCGGACGAACTTGTTTTAGTTTTTGACGCGCCTCTGTCGCCAATCCTGTAATCGCATCGTAATCAATGTCTTCTGGAATTTTTTTATTTTCCATTTTCTTTAATTTTTCAACTTGTTGTAGCGATTTTTCAATATATCCTTCGTATTTAATTTGAATTTCTACTTGCTCTGCTACTTCAGGATCAATCGGTTGTTCCGCTGGTGCAATCATTTGAATGTGCTCGTACGTCATTTCTGGACGCTTTAACAAGTCAGCTGCACGAATGCCGTCTTTTAACTCGCTTCCCCCGGCATCCCGAATAAGTTGTTGTACTTGTGGGGTTGGCTTAATGATGTAAGATTTTAAGCGTTTCTTTTCCGCTTCGATCGCTTCTTTCTTTGCGACAAACTTCTCATATCGCTCTTGTGAAATTAAACCGATTTTATAGCCAATTTCCGTTAAACGTAAATCGGCATTGTCGTGACGTAATAAAAGACGATATTCTGCACGGGATGTTAGCAAGCGATATGGCTCGTTCGTTCCTTTTGTCACAAGGTCATCAATTAAAACACCAATATATGCTTCTGAGCGGCTTAAAATTAACTCCTCTTTTCCAAGCGCTTTACAAGCGGCATTAATGCCGGCAATAAGCCCTTGACCAGCTGCTTCTTCATATCCAGATGTCCCGTTAATTTGGCCTGCTGTATATAGTCGTTGAACAACTTTTGTTTCTAACGTTGGCCATAGCTGTGTTGGAACGATAGCATCATACTCAATCGCATAACCAGCACGCATGAGCTGTGCCTTCTCTAGCCCCGGTATTGTCGCTAACATTTGACGTTGAATATGCTCCGGCAAACTTGTCGATAAACCTTGTACATATACTTCCTGCGTATGTCTTCCTTCTGGTTCAAGGAAAATTTGATGACGTGGTTTATCATGGAAACGGACGATTTTATCTTCAATTGATGGACAATAACGCGGACCTGTCCCTTTAATCATTCCTGAATACATCGGTGACAAATGTAAATTTTCATCGATGATTCGGTGCGTTTCTTCTGTCGTATAAGTGAGCCAACAAGGAAGTTGGTCGGTAATGTATTGTTTCGTCTCATAGGAGAACGCTCGTGGCACGTCATCTCCCGGCTGAATTTCTGTTTTGCTGTAATCAATCGTATGGCTATTTACACGCGGTGGTGTTCCTGTTTTAAAGCGAACTAATTCAAAACCAAGTTCCTCTAAATGCTCTGAAAGTTTAATCGATGGCTGTTGATTGTTCGGACCGCTTGAATATTTAATGTCACCAATAATAATTTCACCGCGTAAAAACGTTCCTGTCGTAATAACGACAGCCTTAGCATAATAGCGAGCACCTGTATGCGTAATGACACCTCTACATACACCGTCTTCTACGATTAATTTTTCTACTTTTCCTTGTAATAACGTTAAATTCTCTTGGTTTTCTAACGTCTTTTTCATTTCTTGTTGATATAAAAATTTATCTGCTTGTGCACGCAACGCTCGCACCGCAGGTCCTTTTCCTGTGTTCAACATTCGCATTTGAATATGCGTTTTGTCGATGTTTTTTCCCATTTCTCCGCCCAATGCGTCAATTTCCCGAACGACAATCCCTTTTGCAGGTCCGCCGATTGATGGGTTACATGGCATAAAAGCAATCATATCGAGATTGAGCGTAATCACTAGCGTACTTGCTCCCATGCGTGCAGCAGCAAGCGCCGCTTCACATCCCGCATGACCGGCACCGACAACGATAACATCATAAGATCCTGCCTCGTAATGCATAAACACCCTCCTTATTTTCCTAAACAAAATTGTGCAAACAATTGATCAATCAAACTTTCGTGCACCGTATCTCCAACAATTTCACCTAACAATTCCCACGCTCTCGTTAAATCAATTTGCACGATGTCGATCGGCATCCCCGCTTCGATGCCGTGAATCGCTTCTTCTATCGCTTTTTTTGCTTGCGTCAACAATGCAATATGACGCGAGTTTGATACATATGTTAAATCGCGCGCCTCTACATCTCCACTGAAAAACAATGAGGCAATCGCCTCTTCAAGTTGCTCGATCCCTCTTTCCTCCAAAAGAGATGTCGTAATAATTGGTAATCCTTGCGCTAATTGCTTCACTCGGTCCATATCAATTCGCTTCGGTAAGTCTGTTTTATTAACAACAACAATGGCGTCCATTCCTTTGACCGCTTCAAACAACTGCTCATCTTCTACTGTTAGCGGCTCATTGTAGTTAAGTACAAGCAAAATTAAATCAGCTTCTTTTAACACTTTCCGTGACCGCTCGACCCCAATACGTTCGACAATGTCTTCTGTCTCACGAATGCCCGCTGTATCTAGCAAACGAAGCGGTACACCACGAACATTTACATATTCCTCAATAACATCACGAGTTGTGCCTGGAATATCCGTCACGATCGCACGATTTTCATGAGCTAAACTGTTTAACAACGATGATTTCCCAACATTTGGACGACCGATAATCACTGTCGCTAGTCCGTCTCTTAACACTTTTCCTTGTTGTGCCGTTTGTAGTAGCCGTTCAATTTCATTTTTCACTTCTGTCGCCTTCTCAAGCAGCAACCGATGCGTCATTTCTTCGACGTCGTCATATTCTGGATAGTCGATATTTACTTCGACATGTGCCAACGTTTCTAAAATCGTTTGGCGCAAGCGACGAATCAGTTTCGATAAACGACCTTCCATTTGATTCAATGCAACAGCCATGGCACGATCTGTTTTGGCGCGAATAAGATCAATGACCGCTTCTGCTTGGGATAAATCAATACGCCCATTTAAAAAAGCTCTTTTTGTAAATTCTCCAGGTTGCGCTAGACGAGCTCCATACGCTAACACGAGTTGAAGAACGCGGTTGACGGAAACGAGCCCCCCGTGGCAGTTAATTTCGACAACATCTTCACGCGTAAATGTCTTCGGAGCCTTCATCACCGTAACCATCACTTCTTCAATCGTTTCTTTCGTCTCCGGATGTACTATGTGTCCATAATGAATTGTATGAGATGGGACGTCTTTTAGCTTCTTTCCTCCTACACCAACAAACAGTTGATCAACAATTTTTATCGCTTCATCCCCGCTTAAACGGACGATAGCAATCGCCCCTTCACCCATCGGGGTCGAGATCGCTGCAATTGTATCGAATTCCACGCTATTCACGAAACTTACGCAAGGAAGCCCCTGCCTTTAGGCACGGGGAGGAATTGCACCTTACGCAAGTTCCGCCACCCCCTTTCCATAAGCATATCCGTCAAATCGCTGAATGACTTGGACATATCTATAATTTATTCCTTGTGCGATACGTTTACCGTCCTTGCCTTTAATATCGAAACTTCCAGTCTTTCTACATGCGACTTCGCCAAACCAAACGCCTTGATATTTCCCTCTTGGGACAACAGCCTTAACCATGTCCCCTGTTTGAAAACCAAAGAAGAATTTTTGTCTTGCAAGATAACCTCTTGGGAAGCCATATCTATCTAGGTTTGTGCGTGAACGACTACCACGCCCTTTTGCCTTGATAAATAACACTTCTTTTGTTTTGAAATATAAGTGATTTGGTGTGCTTTCTCCCACGCAACAAGCGTCAAAATAGTGTGTTTTCGGCAAGTCTAAACGAATACGATTCATTTTCGTTCGTGCACCTGTTCCACACTCGACATCTAATCCTGTCTGCTTTAACACTTCATACGCTTTCCATCTTGTCGAGTTGATAGCACTTGCATCCTTTAATGATTCTTTGACTTGCTTTTGAATGTGCGGATACCCGAATTCTTCTGCTGTCTTACTTCCTTTGCGCTGATTACAGTCATGACAGGCAAGACATAGGTTATCCACTCGGTCTGTTCCACCTCTCGATTTTGGAATGATATGCTCCACTTCAAGTGGAACATTTTCTTTTCCGCAATAACAACACTTCCGCCCAAACTTTTCAAGCAAATACTCCCGTACTTCATATCCTTGTAGCGTGCCTTGTTGATACTCTACACCATTGATTTCAGGATTTCGCATGAGTTGCGTGTCGAATTTGGCATTTTCGTATGATATATACCCAATGGGGCATAACTTCTTTAGGCGGTTAACCCATGTTTGGATATTTTGCACACGACTCTCTAGTGATGACGGCAACCACCCCTCCTTTCGCTTGCGGTTCAGAAAGCGTGGTTTTCTGTATCTTGTTTTTCGATTTCGTCTTGCTCGACGAAAAGCACGCCTTTTATCTATTCTTTCCTTGATGTCTGTGCGATGGTCAAGTTGCCCTAACCATACCACTTCTTGTCCTCGCAAAATCGCTAATCCTGTATGCCTGCTTCCATAGTCGATTTTTAGCCGATATGTTGCTTTAATTTCTGATTCGTCTACTGATTTTTTCAAGATGATGGTAAATGGAAATCGCCTGTAAATCGCCGCCTTCCCTTGTTTCAACAGCTTTCTTGCAACTGCTTCGTGACAAGGAGCAAGCGGACGTTTGTTTGTGTCTAACACAAAAACCATAGGGTCCTCCCCTTTCCTCTGCTTACGCAGGTCATATTCTCCTCGACCATGTTATAGATGCTTGTTATGTGCAAGACACTAGCGCTACCCACCACGCTTGTTTAACCTTGCACGACAGAGGAACGGGCTGGAGAAGCACCCGAACGTGTCATGACATCTATAACGTAGGCTCTGTTTCAAGCCTTGGTCTGGTCAACATGGGGCTTACAAGCCCATGACTTTAGTCATTGGGTTGTTGACCTTCTTTCTTAAAACAAAATTATCCACATCTATATCATTCATGTTTTATTCACAATGGTAATCAAGTAAATTTTAACTTATCCACATGTGAATAACAACATACATACTGCGTTTGAATTTACAAAAAAAATTCTCTAGGAACGACTTCCCCTAGAGAATGTTTATCTTTTTAGTGAAATAACGACATGACGATGCGGTTCCGTCCCAGCTGAAAACGTCTGTATTCTATCGTCATCACTTAGCGCCGTATGAATGACTTTTCGCTCCCATGCACTCATCGGTTCTAACGAAATATCTTTCCCCGTTTGTATCGCTTTTTTCGCCATATTTTTTGCTAAACGAACAAGTGTTTCTTCTCTTCGTTTTCGATATCCTTCCGCATCAATAACAACGCGAAGCGGACGATCCGTATAGCGATTTAACACTCCTTGCGCCAATAATTGTAACGCATTCAACGTTTGGCCATGCTTTCCAATCACCCGTGCAACCTCTGGACCTGAAAGCAAGACGACGAGATGTTCATCTTTCTGTTCGAAAGCGAGATGGACACGCACACCCATCTGCTCGATAACATGTTTTAAAAACGATTTGACACAATCAAACGGATGACGGATCACAATCTCCACGATTGCTTCTTGTCCACCGAACAAACCAAGAAACGGCTTTTTTTCTTGTTGCACAACAACAATATCGACCGCTTCTTTCGACAAATGTAATTGCGCTAACGCTTTGTCCACTGCCTCTTCTACCGTTTGGCCCCTCATCGTGATTCGTTTCACTTTCCTGTTCCCCCAGCTTGTTTCGTTGCTTTTAAGTCTGGTCCTTTAATGAAATACGTCTGTGCAATCATAAACAAGTTTCCAACTACCCAATAAAGCGAAAGTGCTGCTGGGAAGTTGATCGCAAAAACAACGACCATAATTGGCATTAACCAAAGCATCATCGCCATTTGTGGATTTTGCTGCTCGGTGCCAGCCATCATCATCTTTTGCTGAATAAATGTTGTGACCCCTGCGACAAGTGGCAAGATGAAAAACGGATCTTTTTCACCTAAGTCAAACCATAAAAAATTATGGCGTGCAATTTCTTCTGTGCGCATAATAGCATGGTAAAATCCAATTAAAATCGGCATTTGAATAAATAGCGGCAAACAACCAGCTAACGGATTGACACCGTGTTTTTGGAAAAGTAACATCGTTTCTTGTTGGAGCTTTTGCTGCGTTTGCGCGTCTTTTGAACTGTATTTTTCGCGAAGTTTTTGTAATTCCGGTTGCAACGCTTGCATCGCCTTAGAATTTCTCGTTTGTTGAATCATTAACGGCAAAATAGCTAAACGAATCAAAATAGTTACGACGATAATACCTAAGCCGTAATTCGAACCAAATAACTCAGACGTATATGTAATTAACCAAGATAGCGGGTAAACGATATATTCGTTCCAAAATCCCTTACTCTCCGCCGTAATAGGTTGGTTAATTTCCGAACATCCTGCTAATACAACAGCAAGAAGTAAAAACAGCCATGCGACCTGCCTTTTTTTCACTCGTTTTTTCCCCCTTACTTTATACATTCCATGAAATATTTTAGCATATCGGTCGAGCAAACATTTAATGAAAAACGTTTGCTCGTCTTAAAACGTGCAATAAGCTTTTTTTCGTCTCTTCATACTCCATCGTAGCTACCGGCATTCGCGCAATAATAACATAGTCTTTGCCTATCTCAATTCGATCGCGCTCTTCGTGAAACACTTGGCGAATATATCGTTTCACACGATTCCGAACGACCGCTTTCCCTATTTTCTTGCTAACGGACAACCCGATGCGAAAATACGGTTGCTCTGGTTTATCGAGAACATACAAAACAAACTGCCGATTCGCCACCGATGTTCCTTTTTTAAATACTTCTTGAAATTCTTCATTCTTTTTTATGCGATATTTTTTTTTCATGTGCTTTCATCACACCTCAATTGTCACTCCCGTTAGAAAAAAGACCACTGATCGTTCAGTGGCCTATGCAGATAATACTTTTCTTCCTTTACGACGACGGCGAGCAAGAACTTTTCTTCCGTTCTTTGTGCTCATACGCGCACGGAAACCGTGTACTTTGCTACGCTTCCGTTTGTTTGGTTGATACGTTCTTTTCATATATGACACCTCCCTGAGGAATAACTGTTAAAAGACAGTCTTTCTAATTATAGTGAGAAATTAAGAGAAATGTCAACTACTCCGGGAGTATCTTTTTTTGAATATATTGTGATTATTACTGTGGATATTTTTTTTGTCGTTTTTTTGTATCCACAACATTTATCGACAAGTTTTTCACATCTTATAACCTTGTGGATAAAATTTTTTCACACCTTTTTTGATTTGTGGATAATATTTTTAAAACCATTGCAACATATGTATCTATCTGCTATTATATTGTTGTTTTTACTCTGGATAATTTAATAATTTTTTCTCATTATCCACAAAATGTGGATAATGTGTGGACAGTTTCGTCCACATGATGTGTAAATATTTGTCCACAATCGGTGAAAACTGTCGAAAAAAATTTTTTTTATAGACAAAGTTATACAAAAGTTAAACACCCGCGCGGAGAAGGAGGGAGAGCGGC